>NZ_JAMBOM010000010.1 GCF_023715615.1 Sporosarcina aquimarina
TTCATGATGAGTCCTCCTTGGTATGCAAATTAGGGGTCAATTCGTGCAGATTTGACACCCCGCATCATACCAAGAGGGCTTTTTCTATTCAAGTCCCCGAAAAAGCTTCTAACAGGAATGCTCCTATTGCTTGTATGATTCTCTGCTCTCTATCCATCATCTTCTCACCGTCCTATTTATTAGAGGGTTGAGTACCAAAAAAAGATGCACTTTTTTTAAAATATAAAGAAATTAGTCGTGTTAACCACAGTTTATAGGCAATAAATTGAATAAAAAAAAGCCTAACCCCTCCGTTTCTTAAACGAGGAATTAGGATAAAAAATTAAATAATTGAGCTGGATAGCTGAATAAATTCCACTTAATAGTTAATCATAAATGCTAAGGTTCCCCACTCTTTTTCTTGCTCTGGAGTGTATATTTCATTTGTTCCATCTATCATTTGTTTCATTGTCCAGCATTCACAGTCGAAATCTTTAAGAGGAATATCATTGTACATTTTTTCAAAAGTATCGTAACTTCTAAGATCTAGTACTTGTACTCTTAGAATTTCATCTTGTTGGGGAACCTTTAAAAATTCTATTAAATCTCCAACTTTGATTTTCCTCCTCTTTTCATCGTTCAATCGGACTTCTACCGTCTTTTTTCCTTCTTTAATAGCGTGAAAATATTCGCCAAACAATCCCATCTGATGCACCACTTAACAACACCTCACAAACTCTGCATTATTCCTAGTTGCAAAATTTTACCCTCCACCTCAATTAAATGGACCTGTTGCTGAAAAGAGTGTAAACCCTTGTGAAGGAATTGCCACTATTAATAGAGTATGCTAATCCCAACAATTAAAAATAACTTCTCCGTTTGTATTCGGTCTCCAATGTTTCACGTTTTTTAATTCGATCTCTGATAAGTCATGAGAATTGGGATTAAAGGGTTCGTTTAGAAATGCCACTTCTAAAACTGTATAGTATGGTCTCAATTCGTTTATTATATCTTCAGAATCTAAATAATCAATTTGAAGTTCATTTTCATATGAAGCTATGGCGATATAAGGGAAATATTCATAAAGTAAAATGGACATTATATTTTCATCCATCTTGATATCTAGGCGGAAATAATTTAATGGATAACTGGGTGGGATATAACCAATGACTTCACCATGAAATCTCCTAGCAATTTCGTATCCTACCTTTTGAAATAAATGTCCATCCATCTTCTTTAAATCTATCTTGTTATTTGCCAAACCTGTAATATACATTGGTAACCGCATATAATTCACCTAATTCCCACAAGTACTCATGTTTCTATAATCCATAATTTAAACCAGCACATTTTACAAAAAATCCCCAAATTGAGCACGGATTTTATTCGTGTATTGCCCACCAGTTAGTGATATTAGAAAAAGTAGAATCTAGGTGCCCCGTGACATTTTAATAGTCGATCCATTAATATGGTTTATGAAAATTAGTATCTTTTGGCATAATTGATGTAATGAATGAAATGTCATTTTTATTAACTGTATGTGCAAAGAATTCCGTTCCCCAATGCTCTGAGTTGAAAATGGATTGTCCATCTTTACTTAAAAAAATGCTGAACCACTTTAGTCTTCCGTTGTTGGTTACGTTGTTTCTTAAAATATGTTCTACAATTTCTGGGGTTAAATTTCCTTTATAGTAACTCAATTTAATTTCCGTTGGTATTTTGGTTAGATTGGAAAAGTAACTGATTTCTTCTATTACTTGTTTTTCATCGTACCATGAATGTATTTCGATTGTGTCTGAGCCTTTCAAGAAATATTCCATCAATGGAATCCAATATTCATAGTTATCAGTCATTGGAAAGCCGTCATTTTCTAACGAGAATGTAGGTACAGAAAAGTACAACTGATAATTCATAACTTAACACCCCCTACCTTATTTTTCATTAATTTCTTATTGCTCTAACTGTATTGTTGAAAGAACACAAATCCTTTTACAATAATTGCGCCCTATAATGGAACAAAACATTTAATACATAAATTCAATAGTTTTAGCTGTTCGCTCAGCAGTAGACTTCCCCAAAGTTTGCTCAACAAGATATAGTGCCATGTTAATTCCTGAAGAAACACCACCAGAAGTTACGAGATTTAAACTATGAATTACTTTTTTATCCGATAAAACCTGAATATCTGGATGTTTTTCTTGTAAACCTTTGACAGCTAAATGATGGGTCGCTGCCTTTTTTCCATCTAACAATCCAGTTGCCCCTAAAATATACGCTCCAGTGCATACTGAACATATGAATTCAATATTCTTCTGTTTTATAATCCAATTTATTATATTCTGTTTTTTGGCTATAGATTGTACCGCTCTTAAAGGACCTCCTGGGATTATGAGAATATCCATTTCAGGAGCATCAACAATACTAAAATCAGGTTCAATCTTTATTCCTGAGTGGGATCGTACTTTCTTGCCCGTTTCTGTAATAGTACATACGTCAAATGGATTTGAGGGTAATAAATGTTTTTTATAAAGATTAACAACTTGATCAGCTTTGCTGTATGAGGTAAGGGATAACACTTCTGCAGGACCAGTAAAATCTAAAATATCTACAAAATCATAAAGTAAAATGCCTACTTTTCTTCTTTTCATCCAACATTCTCCCCCGTATGAGTCATATGTTTGTAAGATAAATAAATATCCCCCAATGAGTACCTTTTTTCCGTAAGTGCGCTCTTTTGTAGAGGAAATACCCCAGCATATTACTGGATTGGAACTAATATTCACATAAATTGTTATCAATCGTCTGTGAAGTATATCTTTCTACAATTGGCTTTTTCGTAATAGATAGCTTTTTTTTCAATGACAGAAAAAAATTGCTCCCAAATTCACTGACTTCCTCTTTAGTATGGTCCAGCACAAAAACAGCATATTTCCCACCGGTAAATTTACCAACTCGTGCTGGTTTCATGACACAAATTCACTTATTGTTTAGAAAGGGAAAAAGTATAGTTTCTACCCATATAGAAAGTTTAGTTTGGGCCTCTTCATGATCTTTTGTCTTAAAAATCAGTACACCGAAATCATTATCTATTTCATATTCTGTACCGAACAGCTTTAGAACATCTTCATCATCTAAGTGGTTAAAAAAGACATCCCAAGTACCTTCCTCATTTTCAAATCCAATAGCTTCTATACAGTATTTCCCTTCGTAATAACCAACGTGCCAATGTCCTTCTCCAACTGACCAAACCCCCAATATACTCTCACCTCTTTATAACTCTTAGTCCAAACATAAACTGCCCTTGGATTAATACGCCTATGCAAGAAATAAAGTATCCCGATTGCGATATCGACGAAATCTCTTGTAAAACAATCGCCCCCGTTGGTTAAAGAAGAAAATTCCCATGAAATTTACCTGCTTTTAAAATTCATTAATCTCCTTGATTACACTTTTTAATACGTCAATTGAATTTACAGGATCACTCTCATACTGCAAACTATGATTCGCATTAGGAAAAAGTCTGGAAACGATATTGGTATTGTTGACTAATTGTTTATATCTTTCCGCATTGTAATGACGATCGTTGTCACCTATAAAACACAAACCTCTGTTTTTGCTTTTTAATATGGTTTCAAAAACATCATCCCTTTGAAGAAGTGGAGTAAGCCACACTGTTTTTGCATTACTAAATTTCTCTCTTTTTAACTCAGAGGTCATAGCAATTGTTCCTAATGATTTTCCGATTAGATAAAAATATTCATACGAGTTATTATTTAAAACCTTATCGATAACTGCTCGTACATCGTGTTTAATAGCTTCAGCGATTTCATCCATACTGAGATTATCATAGAAATTGTTATATGAGTAATTCACTTGTAGCACATCGAAAGATTTGTTTAGAAACACACCAGTTGAATAATGAAGTAGAGGAGCTTGGACGGTATAGCCTGCTCCAGGAAGCAAAATCGCTATTTTTTTAGAATTTTCATTGGTGCTTAATAATGTAAAGGGAATTTCCATTTCCTTATAACCCAATATCGAATCTGTTTTTACGGTAAACATAGAAATACCACCTTTTTTCATATTGAAAGAAAATTAGCTGTAAATTTACAAGTTACTTGGCTCACTTGCATTCTTGTCTATGTTGACTATCCATGAAATAATAGTAGTGCTGTCCCGTACTCCTTTTTCTTCAATTACCTTTAATAAATAGCCTATTGAATCTTGATGAGGTTTGGAATTGTCAAATGCCTTCATAATTTCGATAGGGTTATGAAAAGAACCATCAGGGCATTCTGTTAATCCATCAGTTGTCAAGAAGAGATGGTTCATTCCTTTTCTTAATTCCCTGCGACCGGTACTATAACAGGGTACATCCAATTCAAAGGTGTTTACATTTCCTATCCATTCATAAAAATTTCTTTGGTTTAATAGATGTTGATCCATCTTAGTCAGGTCAGAATGAAACAAATGAAGAATACAATCTCCAACTGAAAACCACCAAACATATTTGTCTTTTCTTAAAACCATAAGACAAGATGTTTCCCCTTGTATTTCACGACAACTTGCTAAAAAAAGTGGATTCTGGAAAATGCTTATAAGATATTGATCCAATTGGATGAAAGAATCAGGTAATGACTTGTTGAAAATACTTACTAAATTTACCTCTTCTCTTGTAATTGTTTTTACAAGAAGTTCCGCACTCTCCGCTGAGTTATGAGCATCAAGAAGCATAGCGAATTCCCAATCCTGTTTCTCATTTGACCAAACTAAACAACCATCCTCGTTTTTATATTGACCTGCGGATGAATTCCCGCCGAAACGCCCGATTGTAAGATTGTTGACTTGCTGAATATGCGGTAAGTCAACAAATTGTTCTTGACACCCCACCCAACTAAACTTATCCAATTTCCAACTCCCCCTTTTTCCTTGTTTGAATAAAAATAAAAGCTGTCTGCTAACAGCCTTGTTCTAGTTAAGCCCCGTTTGCGGATTGTGGAGTTCATTTTTCCAAGCTACGTTTTTTCTGAAAGTAAATTGTAGGCAGTAGTATCCCTAAAGAGATTAAAGCTAGTGTTTGAAGCTCTACGTTCCTATATAGAGTTATCAGCCAATCGTAGATAATCATGACATCAACGCCTCCCACACTTCTTCTCATACACTAATCTGGCTCAATTCTTGCACAAGCTTGTTCCCCGATTATGGCAGACTGATACAATAAGTATAAGCCCTTTCTAATAAGAAAAGTTGCCCTTTATAAAGTCTTTTATTTAAGTTGTTCCAACGTGAATGATCTAATCCTAAACACATGATCGCACAAAATTTCTATGTCTTCATTGTTGTGACTCGTTAATATAATCGTTTTTCCTTGGGTTTTTAAATCCTTTAGCAATTTTCTAATGTTTTCTACACTATCAATGTCTAACCCATTAAATGGCTCATCAAGTAACAATATTTCTTGATCTTCCATAATTGCCTGCGCAATTGCCAATTTTTGTTTCATTCCAAGCGAATAATTTTTTACTTTTTGTTTTATTGTATGTGGTATACCTACCTTATCTAACGTTTCCTTAATTTTTTCATCTGATATTTTATTTTGGATATCTGCTAGGTATCTCAGGTTTTCAAATCCCGTTTTATCGTCTAAATAACCTGGCCTTTCAATAATAATGCCGAAGTTTTCAGGAAATCTTTTGCTTTTACCAAGCTCATGTCCATTAACCAAAACATTTCCTTGATCGGGAAAAACAAACCCACACATCATTTTAAATAAGACAGATTTTCCGGAACCGTTATGTCCTACTATCCCATATGTTTTCCCTTTTTCAAAGGACGCTGTTGTATTTTCAAACAATGACAATCCCTTATAGGATTTACTAACGTTTTTTAATTCAATTACACTCATCATATCCACCTATCTTTCTAAAATGTATAGTCCTTCTTGTTAAGCAGTAATATTAAAACAATTGCTTCGATAATAATATATCCAATCAGCTTTAAAGAGATATAAAATAATTGCTCGTTTTCCAATAGATAACCCATGCTATTTAATCCGACTGGAACAAAATTATTTAACCTAAATCCAGGCATCATAAAAATAGTAAGTACAAGCAAAGAGATAAAGCTTTTCAGAACGTCCTTTGTAAATATTGAGACGATAATAACTAATAGTACATAAAATAAAAGTTGGAAAAATCCGTTAATTATAAAATGATAAATCGTTTGAAACAAATTATCTGTTGAGTCGAACGCATATCCATTCAATCCAGCTATCAAAAATGTAACAACCATTAGGGAAAGTAATAGGGTAATAATAGACTTAACTATTTTAGGAAACCAACTTAGAAACCATCGGTTCATTGATCGATACCGAATAATTGTAAAATAGCTCATGTCGGACAGATATCTTTGTAATGCCAATTGGACGAAGTAGATGAAACCTATAAAAACGACAACATAATACGCAAACGCAAGCAGCGAATACATTTCGTTTGTAGTACCAGTAAAAGTTACGGTTAACATGTTCCATATTGGCAAATCCTCGTTTACATACCTTTCAATGTTTATAGATATTCCTAATAAACATAACGACATATAGGCAATAAGCGGATAATTTGCAGTGGAAAATTGTTTCATACTACTTCGGTTTCTGTCTATGTTATTTACGATAATTAGAGTTATAGTTAGCATCATAATTATGATGATAACTGGGGTAGCGATACTATTAAAACTCTTTACTCCATGAAATAAGAGCAAATAATTTGGTGCCTTCAAAAGAGGCAGCGAATCCGGAATGATTTTGAAGCCAGCTGTCCCGAAAACAAACAAGAGAACATTCAAATAATGTAATACAGATTGTTTCTTAAATCGTGCATACAGAACACACATGATTAATTGTACGGTTATCAATGTGAGCAAAAATAATCCAATTTGTATAGCTAGTGCCACAAATGGAGTAGAAAAATGTGATTGCAACGTATAAAGAATTACATTGCCGGATTCATTTATCGTTCCGATGTCACTCCAGCCCATGGAAAATGGCGTATTAATTGCAGTAATAATTATTCCTCCTAAAAACAAACCAATAAAATAGAGATCGAATACAATCAACTGCTTTGCTTTTGTGACAATCCAATTTTTATAGGAACCCAGTCGTATAAGTTTTGTGTAGTCAAATGTTCGATTTATGTAAATCGATGATAGGAATACCATTAAAGGGAATACGTAATAAACCATTAAATATGGGTCATTCAAAGGATTTAAAGTAAAGTCCCAGACATTAGCAGTTATTTGATGTTTTTTTTCCAAGAAACGAATAAAATGTCTGTTGCTAAAAGAGACTAATATGATTGGTAAAGTAGCAATAATCCATTTCCATGAAACAACATAGTCTTTTGTCATTCTCATATTATTCCACCCAAACCTTATTCTTTAATTTAATGGAAATTAGCAAGCCTACTATTGCTACAATCAGCGTAATGAATGGAACAAAAACTACCCATACCGGCTGAGAAGTAATCAAAAACGGAAAGACCGAATAGACAGGCGAAAATGATTCAATACCTAATACACCTGTTACGAAATTCATAATAAACCACCATAAAAACGGAATCGTTAATGCTACAAACCTGTTCTTAATAAGAATTGAAAACAAGTAAGCTACTGTTACATAAAGGGCACCATTGATAGCGACCCATATGGAATAGACGACTCCGTAAAGAAATACGGACTTTTCAGCCAAAAACTCGAAGGTGCCCACTGAGACAGGTTCATAATAATCTGCTTCATACTGAATCACATTAAAGAATCGATCTAAATATTCAATAAACATAAAAGGGATAAATATCATTGAAAACACAACAATCAATGTCACAATGCCATTCACAAGTCCTTTTGCAAAAAGATAATCCGTCAGCCTAACCCTTGGTTTAACATAGAGAAGAAAGTTGTTTTTCTTTTCATTTGCATATGATCCAGAAAACAAAGGAACTAGTAATATCGGAAATAACAAAGCAATTGCAGAACTGCTAAGAAGTTGTGAATGAACCTCAAATGGTCTAAAAAATTGATAAGAGCCATTAATTATCGGAATCACCACGATAAGAGGTAAAAAGATGAGAACCATACTAAAAAGAAAGAATCGCACCGATAATGCTTTTTTGAATTCACTGAATATAAGATGTTTCAACTTATCTACACTCATTTCTTAATTGTTATGATTTGAGTATAAATGAGGCTCCTTAAACTCAAATTTACCCATCCTTAAATCCTCCTTAATTCTAGTTGTTAGAAGACAAGATGACTAAATACAAAAAAGATAGCATGGCATTCATGCTATCTTGAAACAAGACTTATAAAGTTATTCTAATTGTCGTACCAATGTTTAATTGGCTATCCACCGTTATTTCACCTTGATGGGCTTCTATTACCTCTTTTGCTATCGACAATCCAAGACCTGAACCTTTATGATCTTTAGTGTTCGTTCCTCTGTAGTATCGGTTAAATAGTTTTTCTACATCTTCTTCACGAATTCCCCTGCCTAGGTCTGTAATTTCAATGGTGATTTTCTCTTGTTTGTATAAATTAACAATCACATCTGCTTCCTGATCGTTATGTATTAACGCATTGAATAAAAGATTCTCAATAGCTCTCTTCATCAACTTTTGATCAAAATAATATTCAATGACTTCTTCTGGTGTATTAAAATTGATAGTCCTCCCTGAATAATTCGGATCGTTTAATATGTCAACAACGATGCTTCTTAAAAATTTGGTTAAATTATTTTTTGTTTTATGCAGCGTCATTACGTTATGTTTTAATTTTTCATTTAACCGAAGTTCTTCTATCATTTCCTCCATGTAGATGACCTTCTTAGATATTATGTCTGAATACAGAATGATTTCCTCTTTGGAGATATGGTAACCTGAATCAGATAGAACTTCCGAATATCCTTTAATAGTAGAGAGTGGTGTTTTTAAGTCATGAGAGATATTTGCAATCCATTCCTCTCTCATTCTTTCATTTTTTTGTCGTTCTCTTTCACTCAACTTTAAATTTTCACCGAGCATATTTAGACTGCCAAAAACCTTACTATAAATACCTTTTTCATCATATTGAATCCCGTATTTTTTTTGAGATAGTAGTTCTACCCCTTCAACAATCCGAACAACAGGATTCGTCAGTTTATTACCGAAAATGTTACCGGTAATGATAAATACAATTATGGATACTAATAAAACTAACAAAGTAAATTTTATTACTAAAGCGAATAAATTGGATTCATGTTCGAATGTATGCTTACTTATTTCTGTACTAGGAAATCCAATAATGTAGCTTAGGTTCTTATTATTAGAAGGTGATGCAACGAAAAGTGTATAGCCGTCAATTGTATCGGGATACATGTGCGAATGTACAATTTGTGCCGGTGAATAGTGCATAGGGGCGTCTTCAGGTTTATATAATTCGTAAACCTCATTCCCGTTGGTATCGAGGATTTGTATCCAAGCATTTCTATCTTTTAAAAGTTGTTGCCCTTTTTTATTGACCGAGACCTCATCGTTTTGGAAGCCAATATGCAAACCAAAGGATAATGTAAAATTTGGTGGATAATCTGTCATCACTTTGTTTTTAGAAAAGACAAAAAAATAAATGCAAGTTAATGTTAATAGCAGGATTAGTAAAGAAGATATAACGATAACTGTTAGAAAGCTAAATGTGATTTTTCTCCTCATTTTAATCCCCTTTTACAAACTTATATCCTAAGCCTTTAAATGTGACAATGTACTTTGGCGAAGATGGATTCTCCTCAATTTTCTTTCTCAAATTTCTAATATGAACCATTAACGTATTGTCATAACCTTCATAATCACTCCCCCAAATTCTTTCTAAGATTAAGTCTTTACTTAGTATTCTGTTTGAATTCTTTGCTAGATACAATAAGAGTTGGTACTCCTTCGCTGTTAAGTCAATCAATTGACCTGACTTTCTCACTTCCGCCTTAGTTTCGTTTATTTCAAGATTATCATAGGTGAAAATTTTATTTAAATGCTCAATTGATTGACTTCTCTCTATATATTGCGTTTGTTCGAGTCTCCGAAATTGCGCTTTAATTCTATAGGCGATTTCTTTCGGGCTAAATGGTTTTGTTACATAATCATCTCCACCAATCCCTAATCCCATAAGCTTATCTATATCATCTGATTTGGCCGAAAGGAAAATAATAGGACAAAAAGAAAATTCTCGTATCCTTTGACAAACTTCAAGGCCATCTATGTCCGGGAGCATAATATCCAACACAAGGATATCTGGATTTTTTTCTTTGCATAGTTCAATTCCTTCGTTTCCATTCCTTGCTTTGTAAATATTTTTAAATCCTTCTTTTATTAAGACCATTTCCAAAAGGTCTAGAATATCTTGTTCGTCGTCAACCAATAATATCCTCTTCTGATCTAGAACAGAAGCCTTTACATTGAGCATAATTTCACCTTTTTCATTTTCTACTTTCTTTTAAATGGAATAACTAAAAGTCTCATTCCTAAAATATAGTTTTTTAATATAATGAAAAACTTTTTTATATTATATCCTATCATCAAGCTACACGTTCTTTTGTACATGCGTAATCCTTAATCGGAAAAAGCTCCCGATTGATGTGTAAATAATATTACTTCATTTTTTCAAAAAGAAGCCGTTTCTTTTTTTGCGGGATATATCATGATTCAGTCGATAAACTTTCTACTTTGTTTTGTTCTGTATGAACTTTTTCTGTACCTGAACGAGTACATATTTTGTAGTCCACATTTCAGTAGTCACGATTAATTCTTCCCCGTCATTTTCAAAGAATAGACCAGCACCATCTTGGTTTTTAAATCGCCATCCTTTTGATCCAATTATCTGCTTAATATTATCATCGGCTAGTGACATGCCTTTATTTTCAGATTTAGTAATATACCAAATGGAATCTTTTTCTGTGGCGACCTCCACTATCTTCTCGTCAGTATTTTTTAATTTTTCAATTGCTTCTTTTGCTGATAGATTATCCACCGGCAAAGGTGGATAATATGATTTATTTACGAATAAAAGCACAGCTACGACAATCAATAACAATCCCAAAATAATACCAAACCGTTTCATACATTACCTCCTCCACAACTTCTAAATTTCCTTTCCAATAAAATGGCCAGTTTGTTCAACATGGGGTGCAAATCCCTATTCCAGAATTGCGTCCTATAGTTGCATTGATCTAAAATTCTCAACTGAACTCTAAAGATAGTTAATTAAGTCTTTTATCTTTTCTATTTGTATAATTTTTTTGTCGTCATATTCAGAACCAATCCCGATACCAAAACCTTTTATTTTCATGTTTATTGCTAACTCTACATCAACAGCTGAGTCTCCAACCATGAAAGACTTAGACAAATCAATGTCGGGATACACTTTTAAAGCTTGCCGTATCATACCTGTTCTCGGTTTAATACAATAACAGCCATCCGTTTTCGCATGAGGACAATAATAAATATCATGAATACTAATATCATTATTCTTTAGTTCGATAAGCATTTGTTTGGTTATATCTTGGTATTGTTCTTCTGTAATATAGCCCTCGTTTATTATGTATTGATTGGTTATTATGATAATTTTATACCCTTTATTTAGGACCTCTTTTAATGTTCGAATGGCGCCATCAAGAAAAACCGGTCGTTTAACACTTGTCCATTTATGGTCAGGATAATCATCAATTATAGTTCCATCTCTATCAAAGAATGCAACCTTCAAAAAATCCCCTCCTCATAGAATTCAAAGTTATTTAGGCGCAAAATACTAAAGTTTTGCTATACAGTTAAATGGCACAATTCTTGCATAGGCCGTGCTGTTTAATTCACCATTTGTGAAACAAAAATCATCTAATATGGTTAAAACAGGATTAAAAGACCTTTTCAAAACAAACACATTGATGAATACGTTTATTTTCAGTTTTAAATTGACTTATGTCCTCCCCTACATAATGTGCAAAAGCATTCACCAAGTGTAGTTTTGGTATTGTACTCTGAATTCTTTGATTCATCTCATTACCTTCAAAATAGATATGATAATAAGAATAAACATGAGTGAATTTCTGTTTCTCATACCAGTTCCAAACCCACAGATCGTCTCGTGTCCAAGCCTCAAAACGATTTAATCCAATTGCTTTAGCCCTTTTTACAGCAGAGTCTAGTAATTGTTGTCCGATTCCTTGTCGAGAAAAATCAGGATGGACTGCGATATGCCAAATCATCCCACCCAGCCCTTCTCCTCTCGAGCAAACTGTTCGTTCCTCTTTTTCGTATTCAACATCAATAAGTCCAACAATTTGGCCATCCATCTCTGCAATTAATTCGATTGCAGGGTTATCATAGCGTTCTTTTTGTTTTAATACATTATCAAAATATGCAGTCTCTAAAAACGCAAGTACTCGGCATCTTACCCAACCCATTTCATCATTAGGTTCATAGTCTCTAATAATCATATTTTTCCTCCTGATTTCGAGTCCGCGTAGTTTTAGGGGCAATTATACGCCCATCCCTTAAAATGAATTCACCCCGTAAAGTACATATATTGTTTTCATAACATAACGCCTCATTCTATCCATAAGATATAAATCAAAACAATGTGGTCAAAGTTCGCGAAATAGAAAGAATCGCATATAACCTAACCCCCGATTATTACCTGCTTAATCAGCAAGCAATTTCATTCATCATTTCTATTTTTCCTTAGTAACACTTTGATAATGTAATCAATAATAACGCCGTAGATTAACCACAAGAAAAAGTGTACCAAAAAGGAAACAGGATTTTAAAATGTTCGTTATCATACAGCATTCCATTACTGTCAAGCAGTCCAAATATTTTTGTTAGCAAGGGATCAAAGGCAAATAGTATGTCTTTAACTGGGTTCCAGAGCCATTCAAATACGTAGTGAATGACCGCGATTACTGGCAACCAAAATGCAAATCGTTTTACCAGAGACATAAAATTCTCCCCCCAACTTCTTGTATCATCTTCTCTATTGTCAATGGCGTCGGTTTTTAAGAAAGTGGCACGTTTGAAGAAAAAATGCTTTAGGTAAAATACTTTCAGTAGCCTGAAGTGCAGGTGGTACACCTGCGGAAAGCAACTGTTCATGTTAGTTCGTAATCTAGCTAGTGTACAGTAGAGCGATCTCACCGCGAATTAGTCTAATGTGTTTGCTGGCTAAGACGTTTCATGTATGAATGTACATAAAAGTAGACCGCATGATGGATTTAAATTAACACTAAACTTCAAAAATCTCTTCTTGACTATCTATCCAATCTTTCGCACTCTCATCTATTACCTGGGGAGATAGAAACTTCAATATGAATGAAGAGTTCTTCTACAGGTTCAAGTTACTTGCCTCTTAACTCAGAACTTGCAGTATGATTGACGTGATCAATCCTATCTCTCCATTTGCTAAAATTTAACCCGTTGATTCCCATGAAAAGCCTTGAGAATGAATTCGCGATCAGGAACTTGGAGAAGGTCATAAGATGACAAAAAGCTAGTGTTATCATAAGAAACTTCTTCAAAGCTTACTCTAATTTGATTCTGTAAAATGTCTACGATTGTGTAGGGAGCGATAGGTTTAGAATTACATCCTAAAGATCCTGGATTTAGATAAGTTGTGGTCTTACTCTCAAAAAAGTGAAGTGGGTGGTGGTGTCCAAAACAAATTAACTCTGCTTCTGAGTCTTGATATAATGAGGTTAGGTTTTCAAGAGTTGGTTCGACAATGTTACTGAAAGGGTCTAAGCTAATGTGATCCAACCGCTTTGAATTCTCAATGTGATAATGTGTGAACAAGACACGCTGCCTATTGATGTTTTGATGAATCGTTCGAGGCAATTGATCTAATTTTGAAATGAACCTGTCCTCCATAGTATCAGCAATCCATTGATGATGCTCTCTAGCATGTGAGTGGCTGCGTGGATGTTCTTCATCTTTTAAAAGTGCTAGAACTGCTTCATCGTGATTCCCAGTGATCATAGATATATCTGTTCTGGAGAATAAAATTTCTAAAACTTCATTTGTATCTGGCCCAATTCCAATCATATCCCCCAAACAAAAGATCTGATCAATATCCAGCCTTTTATCCAAATCCTGAAGAACAGCTCTTAATGCGGGAGCATTTCCATGAATGTCTGCAATTAATCCCACTCTCATAAATTGCTTCCCCCTTTATCAATTAGTTGTAACTGCTTTCTTCAAATAAGATGTATGTGATTATTTATTCTGAATTCATCTTGTTCAAATAGATAATCCTAAGAAATCGGACTATACTAAGTTCACTTTCAAACCTGATTTGAAGAAAAATTAAAAATAATAATGATTATAGCTAACCCTTCAACGGATTCAGGAACAATAAAAGTTCCATAAAATTATCAATAACATAGTCACAGTCTCCGCTGTCAAAATGAGAAGTTTTCTTCCAGACACCTCTCATGCCAATAGCCATCGCTGCAGCCACATCATTTTCGGGATGATCTCCTACAAAGACGCTCTCACCAGCAGAAACATTTAGCTTCTCTAAAGCTTTTACGAAAATCCTAGGATCCGGTTTTTTGATTCCTTCCCACTCTGATATTACTATCACATCGAAATAATCTATTATCCCCAAACTCTGGATGTTTTCCATCTGGAACTGACCAAATCCATTTGTAATAATGCCAAGAAGAAGATTCTGCCGCTTTAACTCCTCTAACATTTGAAAAAGCCCTGGAAAAGGAACGCACGTATACTTAAATTTTTGTTCATAGTCCTGGAGCAGATCTTCCCAAGTGATTTGTTCGATCTTAAACTCATGGGTCAATTGCTGGTAGACCTTGTCCTTCCATACATAACCATGGATATCCAATGCTAAAAATCTTGAGACATACTCTTCTTTCTGAACGTCACCTAGTAAACGATGCAGTCTTTCGTACTGATTGGCGATAAACAGCTTTACAGATGCATCTCTATCTAACAACGTGTTATCTAGGTCGAATAAAATTGCCTTAATCATTGGTTATAGGATGCCTCCATTTCAAAATTAATGTTATATATGTACCGTGATGCAGAAGACACTTCGACTTTTTAAGCTTTTGCGTCTTTTCAATTTGATGGACACATAAAGAATTCTCGGATTCGTTCCGGTGCGCGCTAATTGTACAAAACTACTTTTACAGCTTCATCAATTACCGAAATATTCTTTTTAGTAAACCCGGGATCTATGAGTTAGCATTTATTAACCTCATATCATATGCTTTGTACAATTGTAGAGTGTACAATCCCATTTTCCATGGGTATTATTCAAAATTGTAAGCGAGGTGTTGTGTATATTGGTTGATGGGAACGTTGTAGGGAGCAATTGTTGTAAGGTTAAACCGATTAAGGCACCGTGACTAACTATCAAAACTCGCTTTCCATTATAAATATGGTTTATTTCTTCAATGAATTCTATTCCTCTTTTTCCTACTTCCTCAAAACTTTCGATACCTAAATCTATGTCACGCCAATTGCTTCCCCATTTTTCCAAGCGAATCTTTTCCGTGGTCCCTTCAATGTCTCCACAATAAATTTCTCTAATTCTTTTGTCGGTATGATGAATGGATAGGTTTATAGTACTCCCAATAATCTGAGCTGTTTCAACAGCTCTTGATAAGTCACTTGAAATAATTAAATCCCACTTTGTTTCAGGCAGAAGCCTATTGCCAATATCAAGAGCTTGCTTTCTACCTAACTCGTTTAATGGAATGTCTGATGTGCCTTGCGCTTTACCAAGACGGTTCCACTCAGTAATCCCGTGTCTAATTAGCCCAATAGTAGTCATTAAATAGAACACCCTTTACTTTTTTTACTCATACTTTTAACGCCAACTAACATCATCGTTCTTCTTTATATAGCAACAGACACTAATTAAGATAGACTATTTCAAATTTTACATAGCTAGTATCTTAACGTTTTTGTAGGCCGATGTCCTTATAAACACTTTTTATCTATTCATTTTTTAAGAAGGGGATAATCATTTAAAGTAGCCAATACATTCGAGAGACTAACAAATAGTTCCCTTTGTTCAGCTCGTTTCCAGTCCTCTTCGACCTCAGCCATTAACCACATCACTTCATCTAGAAAAACGTGTAATACGATATCTTCCCACTGTGTACGCTCTACTTCGGATGGCGTTTGATAGTTGAGATAACCTGATAAAAAAAGGCGCCATTCATCCGGAGTAAATACTCTATTTGGCGCTGAAGCGAGTTCATTGTGAAACAGTAGGAAGGCCAATGCCAAGTCAAAAGCACGAGGAATCCATTTAGCATTATCCGCATCAATCAAAACCGGACTGTTGTCTTTATAAATTAAGTTATTCGCTTTAAAATCGTGTGGTGTCTCGATCCAATAAATATTACTATTTTTAATAGTATTCTGATTTTTAACTCCTTGATTTAGTAGTATTTTCAACCTATGAGTGTCAATGTTAACATCATATAACACAACGAATTTTTCGATTTTCTTTATAGAATCCTCCACTTCTTGATAATTAAAATCAAAAACATCATATTCTTCTAGTTGAAACCTATTCTCTATAGTCGCTAAAGAATGAATTCGACCTAACAGTTCGCCAGCTTGTATGATCTGTTCTTCTGATCCTTCATAGGCAACTCCCTCAATAAAAGGATAACAAACAAAACACTCGTCGTTGATTTGCTGTGGATTATTGAAACTTAAATCGACAGGAGTTACGATGTCTATGCTGTTTCCCTCAAGGTAAGAAGTATAATTTACAAGGTTGAGAGCACTGGCTATAGGAAACTGAGTTCTTTTTATGATGTAGTTATCTATCTTATAAACTGGAGAAAATGGATAGATACTCTTTTGTTCCGTTTCTATGTTAAATCCGAATCGTTTTAAAATGGATATGCTGCTCATACATGACTCTCCTCACATGAAGGACTTTTTTTCGGTGACTCTCATCTTTGTTTTTAAAAGAATCTTCTAGTACAAAATAGTTGCTTCCATTTTTAACAGCAGCAGAGATGACGAATTATAAAATATAAAAGATGACAGCCTAAATAATACTCGACAAGACTACCATTAATCTCCTGTCAAAACGCTCTTGTTACTCCGTGAGTCCATATAGAATAGTAGAACCAAAGTTACCACTGTACTACCAATACATAGTATAGACGCAACAAAGTTATGAAAGACGATCTCAGTTAAAATATAGGTCATCGTAGCAGTAGTAAGGAGAATCAAGGCTGAGAGAAGCAAAGCGCTATGATCTATTTTACTTTGAATCAATCTCAAAAAAATTACCCTAGAGAAGAAATAGCAAACTGAAGGAATTATTGAGATAGTAATAGAGAAAATTGAGGCATACATAATCAATTCAGAGAAATTTGAATGATGATTGAATCGAAACTGAAACTGCAAGGTTAAGATTGTTATGAAGGTCAAATTAAAAATAGTAATAAAAAAGACTAGTCTCTTAAGTGTTTTCATTTTTCCTACCTCATTTTAGGGAAATCTTGTATTCTATTCTTAATCTCAGCGATAACTGAAGGGATTGCGACACGATCAGTATCTATATACTCTCCAAAGTTGTACTCATTAAAAGCAGTTAAGCATTTGTCTGTTTGTTGAAAGCACCAATTCCCTGCCTCTTCCCCGCGATGACCAAGTCGCCTGTAAATTGTCTCTTTACTAGCAGTTAAACAAAAATGATAGGTGTGTGTATCGAGCTTACTAAATCCGTTTTTTATATAAAGATAGTACTCGGGTTTGCGAATGGTCATAGGAACGATTAAGTTCTTTTTGTATTTAACAAGTAAAGCATGTGCTACTTGAACCGTTAACTCTTTCCAAAGTTCTAGATCTTGGAAATCTCCAGTGTTCGCTTCAAGATGGATTGTTTGTTGAGGAAGAATATTTCTTAACATAAAACCAATCTCCTCAGGATCAAATATCATGCTATTTTCAATCTCGTTTACGAGTCCACTAGCTATTGTTGTTTTCCCTACACCAAATGCCCCATTTATCATGATGATCACAAGAAATACACCTCATTCAGTTGGAATTGGGAGAGTAATTGGTTACTACTGCGTTCTAACAAAACCAGACCGTATGACTAATTGTCTTGATTTAAGTGCCACAGTTGCGTTAAAGGTATTTCCTCATAGTTCAAATTTAATTTTTCTTTCAAAAACCATTTGGACATCTCGTCTATCGCTCCTGTATAAAAGTTCGTGACAACATGACAATGAGCTAATGCGACATGATCCGTCAATTGCTTTGCAAACTGGTCTATATCATCGATATGTTCATCTTTTACAAGAGTATTAGAATAGACACTAACAGTTATTAAATTTTCCCTTAAATCATCTGCTATAGCATTGCTGGGTATGTCCAAATCTGCTAATTCAGGCAAACGATTCTCATCAAAAATAAGCATTCTATAAATGCTTTCCCCACATCGGACATCCCAGACTTCTAAATCCTGAAGTCTTAACTTTCTTTCAAAGAAATCAATCATTACATCCACCTTTCCTAGTTACCTGAATGTGTTTTTCATAAATCATGTACACTGTATTAGATTATCGTTCCCAATTAGTCATGTAGAAACTAAATAGATTAGAATGAGGTACTAACTAACCGATTGTACTTTCTTCTGTTTCTTCTTATAAAAATACCGCCAAATAAAAAAGATTGTCCAAGAGATTAGTGTAAGCAAGCTTGTAACATAGCTGGTTGGAGTTTCAGAAAAAAGTATAAGTAAGACTTCCGCTATCACAGTCGGCACCATAATAACCAACCATACTCTGACTTCCTTATTTTTGAAACTCAGCTCAAATCGTTCACCCATTCCGATCACCTCTTTACTTTGACTATATTGAGGACCTGCATTTTTTAAGAAATGTGTTCAATTACTTAATATACAGAATGTCAATTTTGACCTCTTAGTATCCTTAACAGCTGTAAACCATTTGATTTGTAACCGCTATATCCTCCCATCCAACGAGGGTATGTCACAGGAATGATTGTAACTACAAATTGGAGGAAGTTAAAAATAATTGTCCACCAAAATAATGGATGCAACTGACTGTGGACAGAGGAAAATGTCAGGAATCCAAATGCAATTACGAGAAACAAGAAAGGTCCTCCTGCTAGAGCAATTGCTCTCTGTCGATTAGTTAAAACAGTATCCCAATAAGCAAAACCGATAAATGACAAAGAGATGTGAAAGTGAAGCCTACCAAATCTGAAATTCTCTTTATTATGTTCACTTCTTGGTCCTAAATAGATATGTGCATGGGAATTTGAAGATGAGACAGCGCCGATTCCATGTCTTAGCTAATGGAGTAAAATACAAATCGGCACAACTATAAGATAAAAAATCAAGAGTTGTAGCATATCTCCATCCTCTCGTACTTCCTATACTAAAGATTTATTATGCAGTAAGTTCTGTACCAATTCTTTTTCAAGACAAAACCATAATCTTGAATAATAAATTACAACATTAAGAAAATTCATTACTTATTTTTTCCCACTCGCTTAGATACATAGTTTTTGAAATGTTTTTGGGATTATTGATTTTACAAATGAATTCTAGGCTGTTTCCATCAGGATCATTAAAATGAATTTTAGCGTGACCAAATCCATCATTAGGCATGACAAAAGGTTCGGTGGGTTCAAACCCAAAGGCTTTCCTAGGTGTATAGCCCTTTTTTGTTAGCCAGTTTACTGAGTCTTTGAGGCTTTCCAATGAGACCTCGAAAGCGATATGTCTAATTGAAGGATGATATTCTACTTCCACTTTATCTGTATTCCACAAGCCCAACCAGCTTTTATCTTTTTCAATCCATAAAAACGCTAATCTTTCTTCAATTTTATGATCAAGCACCAGTTCTAGACCTTCGTAAAACTGGATAGCCTTATTTAAATCACTTACGGGTAAATGTGCTTCGTATAAACCTTTAATCAATACATAAAACCTCCTACAGTTAATAGATATGCAGGTCTGATACATTATTAGATCCTCGATGGATTAACCCTATATTCTCTTCTGCTTTATCTGTTGCGTTAGGACTAGTGCGACATGCGTTATCATCAAAGTACAATTTGAACCTAATCGTTGTAACTATTTTTCCTAATTCTTGAATTCGTCTTCTAATTCCTTTTCAATTTCCTCATCACTAACCGTAACAATGTTATCTTTAACCCCATAATTCGTTTTTATGAACTGACCCACCTCTGACTTATCAATCCCATCCTTTACTGCTGTAAAGACTACTACGTACAAAAGTAATAAGCCAACAATCCATAGTAAAATAGTTCCCCATAACATCGGATAGTACCTCCAATTAATGATTTCAATATGCTCTTCTTAAGCATTCTTTGGACCGAAAAAGCAGAGTACATTTTCAGCACCTGAGCTAGTTAAAGCAAGTGCAATTCTATACAAGCTTGCTCTATTTTCTTTAAGGTTACTATTTTGTGATTATTTGTTGAGGATACACTGCTAAAGCCATTATCGTGTAGTTATATAGAATTGATAGTTGTTAGGTAGTGACGACGTCACCTTTTAAAATTGAATACATATACAAATCATCGAATTTACCACAAGTAAATTCATAATGTCTTAATAATCCTTCCTTTTCAAATCCATTTTTAGTTAATAATTTCAGCGATGCTACATTAGCAGGTTCAATTAATGCTTCAATTCGTTCTAACTGCAAGTGTTGAAATCCATATTTAACTACTGCTTCCAATGCTTCACTGGCAATACCTTTCCCCCAATATTCTTTGCTTAACTCATAACCGATTTCAGTTCGAAAATGCTTGGGCTGCCTATTAAGAAAACCACAACTGCCAATAACCCGTCCATTGTCTTTGAGAGAGATTCCCCACCTAATTCCAGTACTATCTTTATAGATCTGTTGGTACCACTCTATTTCTTCTTCTGCCTCTTTCACAGTATGAAAAGGGTTCAGACCCATATGTTTTACAACATCTTTATCCGATAAATACGAAAGCATATCAGTTGAATCCTCTTTTTGTACCTCTCTTAAAAGTAATCGCTCCGTTTCAATAATTGGGAATTCTTCTTTCAATTTGAATTTCCCCTTTCATAAGTTTTTTAGCGTCCAAAAATCGACGATTTTCAATCCCATTGCAATTCATCAAGAAAACAAACGGTCTTTTCATTTTGAGATGTAGAATTGCTGTTACTTCACATCAGGCAGAATAAGATGGTACTTTCAGCTTAATGTTGTATCAAGTCCTTTTTCAATCACTTTGGAGAGATGTCATTCACTTCAAGCAGGTCCAATAAGTTGTCTGGAACAAGACGAAGTTCTCCTGTTCGAAACGTTTCTATAGGCAGACGCATCACTTTAAATAGTTCTCCGTTATCTTCTATTCCTTCGAACGTACTTGCTTTGTTGAAAGCGTTATCGGTGAAAGATGCATCATAGACCCTTACAATCTCGTGACCTATATTTCCGTTGAAGCTGAATATATTTTCTAGCGTTCCTAAATATGCAAGATCCGTAACAGTTGTATTCAGTTCTTCTTTCATTTCTCGGATGAGTGCTTCTTCACTGCTTTCACCGAATTCGATTCCTCCACCAATTGGCCGGTAAAAGTAATCCTGTTTCACTGGATCATAACCTTCAGCAACAAGGATGGTATCAACCTGTTGGAAAACACAAATAACCAGTGGCCGTATGACTCCTTCTCTCATTTCAAAACTCCAATCATGCATCGTATTTTTGTATTTTTCTTGATCCCACTCAAGAAAAAATCGAAAGGCATATAATTCTCCTGTAATAAGAGGGACTAATAATTCGATTTAGTCAGTTATCCGTAATAAATCATGAAAATACTCCTATGTATTACCAACTAACTAACATCCGCGTTTCAATTCTGTAACATTACACTCCAAATTGCAGAAAGGGGGTACATTGTAGATACGTCAATTTACTTGAGGTGCCTAATTATGAGTATGAGTAAGAAACGATTAACCTGGGTGGATGGAGCAAAAGGATTTTTAATGATTCTTGTGGTCATTGGTCATTATCCCGGACAGCTTGATTTCCCACTCGTTAAATATATCTATTGGTTTCACATGCCAGCTTTCTTTATTTTAAGTGGGATGTTTTTTAAACCTGTCATTGAAAAGGGCTTAATGAAGCACATGATTCATAAACGATTTATGCAATTGATAGTCCCTTATTTGTTTTTTCTAGGAAGCATTACGCTCATCCGTTACGGGATTGAGCTTAGTTCGGGCAATATAGATTTGTCATGGTATGTGAATGATTTTTGGACGCTTGTGGTCGGCGGACGCTTTGCTCGTGGTGCGTACGGTGTTTTCTGGTTTGTCACGACGCTTTTCTTCACGTATTTGTTTTTCTTATGGATGACTAAATACTTTAGCCGCACGAAACAGATCATTATTTTGGCAATCTCTTATAGTATTGCGCATTATGAAAGTTTTTTTGCGATGAGCGTTATTGGCGGGAAACCAGACATTGCGTCTCAAACAGTCCCAATGATTTGGAACATCGATGTTGTCCTTATGGCAGTTGTCTATTTTGCGTTAGGTTATTACATGAAGGATATTTGGACGAATGTTTCAATGAGATGGTTAATCGTCGGATTAATAGGTAGTGTAACAGCCATTTCACTCGATATGAATCATGCAATTGACTATCATTTAAGTATGAAGTTTTTACGTTATGACCATTTCTTTTTAGATTTGATCATACCACTTTCATTTACGCTCGTATTAGTTGGCATATTCCAGCTCATTGCTGCGCAGCTGTCTGTAAAATGGTTGCAAAAAATCGAGAAGCACTCCTTAACGATTATGTACTTGCACATCTTTACAGATATTTTGCTAAACGATTACTTCACATATGGCATTGTAGGCTTCACCGCATTCGGTTTAGTTGTTCCAATCATTTTTTCAATAATCATACAGAGATTTTTACCGTATGGAAAGCTCCTCCTTGGTGGATTTTCACAAAAAAAGATCCCTACCAAGCCAGCAGTTACTCATTAAATTTGGTTTTAGTGAGCGATTTATAAAAGTACCTGTGTTCAAACTTTCATGGATGTTAAAACGATCATGTTTGTTTCTCGCGCAGGTACTTTTCACTCTACTGCATTTTAAAAATCCACAAAAAAAGGATGGGTGTTTTCGTCTAGACAGTATTCAATTCGCTGTCTAAAGTTCGTCATTGTTACCATTTCCAATGCTTTCTTAATTGGGAAAAATCCTACTTCTAAACTTTCTGGACTTGTAGTAGGATTGCCTCCAATAACTTTGCCTAAAAATAGTGTGTTACAAATGGATCGTTCAACATTTTGAAAGATTCCACAGAACTTAACAATCTCTATATCAATACCAGATTCCTCTTTCGTTTCCCTGATTGCAGCGTCCTTTAGAGATTCCCCCTCTTCAACTTGTCCACCAGGCATCTCCCACCCTCTACGGGGCCCTTTTATTAACAAAAGCTCATTCTTGTTATTTATGACAATTGTGGCTGCCGAAACAATGTGTTTTGGTGGTGTCATACACTCACCCCCTAATTTACTCCACTTTTATTGTAGTTACTTAAAAATTCTTTTCCAGCTAACTGACTAGCTAACTTGAAGGATCGTTAAATAAAATTTATGCTGCTTAGTTATCAAACCAATTCAATGCCCGTTGTTCCATTTCCTGTATGAAAGGCTTCTTTGCTTTACTGTATAAGGCTGTATCGTCGTATTGATCAGCCAATCTTTGTTTGAAACACGTATAGCGTTCAACTTCGTCAGGATGAGTCCTTAAATAGTCTCTAAACACAAGATGGCGTTTAATTTGGGGATGATTTTCCTGATAAACATGTATATGATGGGTTCTGTCATTTCCACCTTTACGAAATAAGCGTCTACCTGGAATTCCCCATTCCCCAGCAACATCATAGCCTAACTGCTCCATTTGTTCATTGAATAGGTCAATTGTTTTGATATCTTTAACGAGACACATCATATCAACAACAGGCTTTGCCTTCATGTTTGGAACCGAGGTACTTCCAAAATGTTCGAACTTAATGATCTCATCCCCGAATATTTTACAAAAGATGTTAACTTCTTCTTCGTACATTCGAATCCAATTTCTATCGTACTCTGACAATCGAACTTTCAAATAATCTCCCCCGTTAAAAGTACTTAGTTACGGACACCGGCTTAAAATTGTTTATGTAAGATTTCTCCTGGTAAACCGTCTATTTCACAAAACTCCTGGGATATAAAACCAAGGTTGCTTAATATTTTTCTCGAAGGATTATTCGCGGGGTCAATAATAGCTGTAATTACCTTTAAATCTAATGGTTTGGCAATTTCTAATAGTTTTTTTGCAGTCTCAGTTCCATAACCTTTTCCCCAATACTCCGGTAGCAACATATATCCAATTTCTGCTTCCCGACTTCTGTCTTCATTTATCGTCAAATGTCCCAGACCAATGAATGTCTTGTCTAAATAATCATAGATTTTATATGAACCAAAACTATCGTATTTTTCATTTCGATTTATAAGTTTTTGAAAACTTATTTTAGCTTCATCGTAAAGGAATGTACGCTCAGTTATTTGAGCCATAACACCGTCATTCGATACAAGACGATAATACAACTCAAAATCAGTTTCTTGGAATTTCGATAATTTTAATTCCATTTGAACCTCCAGCGTTTAGTTTACGTACGAATGGATTAGCAACAATCTAAAAGTTCGTTAGTCTAATAAGCTTTAAACTTTAGATCGAACGATTAAGATGCGTCTATACATACCAGTTATATATAACTGACAGCTATTATAATAAAAACCAAAGTAAAGAAGATACCTCTAATTATAAGAGAACGCTTAACCGCTACTTCATCTACTATAGGAGTTGTTATAAAAGCTTTTTTAAACGATAAATGAATAGCTTTTGTGGGATTTATATACTGCCAGATTGAACTTGCGTAGAATGCAATAACAATAATGAAAAATAAAAATAGTTTAAACATAATCTCCAACCTCCAGCTTCGTAAATGAAAAAAAGCATTTGGCGAAGGGGCGTTAACAAGTACCGATTAACCGTCCACTCATTTCTTTTAAAAAAACAATACCATTAGATCTTCGTCAAAATAGACGTCATCTAGCTTTAGTGCACGTCTCTCCGTAGCGTAAATCTCAAATCCCAGCAAAGAATATAACTCTTTTGCGGCCTTATTCGTGGTCACCACAGTTAAATAAATCTGTTCAACACCTTGCAATTCTTTCGCCATATTAATGGCTTCCATTATTAAAGCTTTACCAATCCCAAAACCACGCATATCTGGTGAAACATACAGAGCTACAATCGTTGCTCTGTGGCGCAGTTTAATCCGCTTTTCTGTAACTAAAGTAATAATTCCGACAAGAACACCATTTTCAAAAGCGCCAAATGTTAGAGAGTCCTCTGATTGAAATCTAATTTTATACTTGTCAACAGGATAATCTTTTTCCTCTTCGTAAGTAGAACCAAATGATTCAGGACTGTTTTGTAAAGCTTTTAATCTTAGAGAAAGATAACTTTCTGCATCTTGTGGAACTAAACGTCTGATCATCATAGATTCCCTCACAATTATAAATATGTTTTTTTGTTATACGAAAAAGTAATAACCTCTTGTGCTTCTTAAATGATTGTTCGAACTGGCAACCGTTTGATTTAAGGTCGTTTCTCCCATGGTTCCAGAGTTCCAACTACGCACTTCACTTGATCCCGTTGAATCGCTTTAATAATACCGGTAGCAATTTCTTTGTTTGTAAGCCAACGAGAGGAGGTATCGCTCAGAATAAAACCAAGCACTATTTGACGATAAAGACATCTTTCTGGTACAGGCATAGGGACTTGAGATAAATGAGCGGTACTCCCCCTGACATGAAATAACCGCCAAGGATTAGGTGATAGGTTTGAAAGCGTTTCTGCTAAAATACGGAGCGCATTAGGAGCATCTGAATGAATCCAACACACAGCTAGCGTGATGGGGCCACGCTTATGTTGAATTTCAATAATCTCTTTAAGAAAATGTTCCTCGTTCCGGTAATCAACACTAATTGGGGAAATGCTAGAAGAATCACAAGCTTGTTTTACTACGTCGTTTAAACGTTCTTGGGTTCTTCCAATAACTGAAACATTGTACCCTTGATCGACAAGCCATAAGCATACCTCTTTTAGCATCCCGGTTCCTCCAACAACAAGTACATGAGGTTTCACTATGAAGCCCCTCCCTCTTTAAGTACATCACTTCTGTTGAACTGAGAAAAAAGCTCTATAAAAACTGTTCCTAATACACAGAACGGTGCTGAAAACTTCATAAAAAGAATTCTATTTTTATCATGTCATTCTTTTTCTTGGTTAAATCTCGAAGGATGAAGTTAGCATGCTGTCATAGTTGGTTTGACATTGAACACGACGCCATTTCAAAAGGCAGCTAGTTTAACGGTAGTTTGACTACTTATAAAAACGAAATTGTATTAATTGGTTATCAGTTCCTAAGTATTCTTCTTTGCCAATTTTACTTATCTCTACAAATCCTACCTTTTCCAGCATTTTTCTTGAGCGAATATTTCCTTCTTGTGTTTCCGCATCAAAAATAGTAATTCCAAATTGATCAGAAGCATATTCCATCATAATGATAATGGACCTTGAGCCGATACCTTTCCCCCATACATCACTTTCTCCAATTGCAATGCCAATTTCAGCAGTATGATTGTTAATATGAGCCAAGTCCACATATCCAACTAATTTGTCTCCCAGCTGGATGCCCAGACGGACAAAATCTTTAGACTCATGAGTTACACAGTGAAGCCACCATCTATATAACTCTTTTTCACTTCTATTAAAATCCCATCCATTTGCTTCACAAAACGTATCATCACGACTCCACTTTTTAACAATTTCATAATCATCTTCACGTAATTTCCTCATTCTTATATGGGGAAGTATGTTTTCGTTTTTATTCATGCCTTCCTCCCGTTTAATAATCTAGCCATTATAGATGGTACCAATTTCAGTGTTCATATGAACGTGTCAAAACATGTCGATTACCCAATCTCGTTACAGTACGCAACCATTTAAGGGGGTATCTAGTCTAAGGCCCTCTGGATAATAAGCAATCAGCTCATTACATTTTTTGAAGTGGCTGACCATCTATGATATAGGGTACAGCTAACATAAAAAAACCTCTTTAGACAATTCTATCCAAAGAAGCTCAACAACGCAATTTAATTTCCCAATAATTCTTAACCTTCTCTCAGAACAACCTCGCTTTGCAGGAGGAACTTATTACAAATGAATGTGTACGGTGTTTTTCCCGTTTACTTTCACTATTGCAGCTGCTAAATTTCCCTCGCAGATTATTACTGATTCTGAACTAACATATCTGCGTGTTGAATGCTTTGCTTTAAAAATTGTGGTGAATTCGAGTGGGTTACTATTTCTTCAGTAGTTAACCATAATACTTTTTCAACCTCATCGGGACTTTTGCAGAATGCCTCCCCAGATTCATATTCACAAAGAAAAACAATATCCACGACATGTTCTCCTTTACCAGTTACAAACGATGTACTATGTACATAATTTAATCTGTCTTTTACGTTCACACCGACTTCTTCATATATTTCTCTTTTCACTGTTCGCTCTAATATATCTGATGAATTCCCTTCCAGATCCACCTTACCTCCAACAAGTGAAAGCTGGCCACCCGCATGTTCCTCTTTCTTGCTTCTTTCAATTATAAGCCACTTATCATTTTTCCTTATAGCACCTTCGACATTTACGATAACCATATTAAAGTTCCTCCGAAATAATTATTTGTGTTATTGCAGGATATTTGGCCAGTAATCTTTCTAAATGAGGAGACCTTCCATCATTAAACTAATGGAATCGATTATTCAGCAACATAGCACTTGGATGAAAAAACTAAACTATAAATTGTGTAAACCAAGCTATGTATTTAGCTCCAGGTATAAAGAATAATTGTGCCAACAAAGTTCCAAATAGCCTGGACGTAACCATCATCAATGAGATATTTTTAAGTGTTTGATAATTACCTCTTTGATTCACTACATCATCCGCAACCACGGAGACTTTAGGATCGACGAAAATAACTAATAGAATGGTAGCCATACCATTGATTAAACCGGATGCCATAATTGCTGTTGATGCACGCTCTGGGGAGAGTAATGCCGCATATAAAGCAGATAGCACACCAATAGTGTATATGGCGGTTATTATCATATTTATTAAAAATAATCGGACTGGAATATCTTTGATCTTCGTATCCTTCAAATATGAAAATTTCGGTAAACTGAAATGTGTAATGCCGCGTTTAATGTACTGCGAGGAAAACAGTTTTTTTAATAGCGATGGAACAGAACCCTTTTCTTCAGATAAATGAATGATTGCCCTTGAAAATAACGCTACAAAGGTAGGAAGTAAAAGCATGCCAAACACAGTACCGACTGTAGAGGCTCCAATGAGAAAACGAAATTGTGTCTCTACGAATTCTTGCGCATTATGAGTTGGCGCAGTGTCTATTAGACTTCCTGTAAATGGCTGTTGCATCATATTTGCCAATCTTGAAAACATCACCATTATATTAAAAAGAGATAAGGCTGAAGCAATCATCCGTACTCGTGCTCCTGATAATCTTACGGCATAGGCAAGCGTTTCAATAGAATGAATGATAAAAATGAACAACGCTATATATATGAGTTTTTGTGTAATGATTTCCAATAGGATTACCTTCTTTTTAGCAAGCTCGTTTGAAATTAGGGTACATAGCTAGGACGAAGTGTACCCAACAGCATAGTTCTACTATTTAGGAACACCAGTTTTTTGAAGTGGATAAAACCTGAATTTCACTTCTCCAATAACTGAGTCAGTCGAAATTAACCCATATTCTCTACTATCGCTACTTTTCAATCGATTATCGCCCAAAACAAAAAGATAACCTTTAGGAACCGTTGTCTTTCCAGTAAGTTCTTGCAATGTGAAATCACCAGTAATTCTAGGCAAATCAAAATCATTTTTTCTTTTCACATAAGTTTCTTCATACGGAGTTCCGTTCACGTATAGCACATCGTCTTGCATTTCTATGCGATCCCCAGGGAGACCGATTATTCTCTTAATGTATTGTTTATCAGCATCTGGAGCTTTGAAAACAATCGTATCAAATCGATCCAATTTGCTTGTTTTACTTACAACAATTCTATTATTATCTTCGAATGTGGGTTCCATAGATACACCTTGAACGGTCACGGGTGTAAAGATAAATAGACGGCACACAATCACAATAAATGCAGCAAATACAATTGATTTTATCCAAGAGTATACTTCCTTTTTGGTACTTTCTTGCAAGAGAATTCCTCCTAACATTTTTTAAACGCGCTCAATTCTAAAACAAGTTTTTGATGGAATTTCTATTACGGTTGAAGACTTAATACCAGTGAATACCACCGTTTTTAGCAATTAAGGAGAACCAATTATAGGTAATCCTAATTTAACTTAAGTTTATATGTTTGATTACAGCCATTTCCTTGCCAAAACGATCTCCATTGTCAATAAATCCTAAACTGGCGTATAAGTGGTGGGCCGCTTTATTATCCGGATGGTAACCCACAACAATCTTTTCTGCATTGGGTAGCTTACTCATCTCTGAAATCATTAATTGAGTTGCAACTTTTCCTATACCTTGCCCCTGGAAGTTCTTATCAACCATTATTCTAAATACCCAGTAACCATCAAGTTCCTCTTTCAGTGTATTAAACATTAGAAAACCAACTACTTTTTCTTCAAAATAAATTGCAAAGGGTTTTAAAGAGGGCTCAAACTTTGATTGGGCAATTGAAACAGCGTTCGCTTCCATATACTCAACTTGGTTCTCTGATAATTCCAATTCACAACAGTCATACCAGTTATCTTCGTTCAATTCTTCAATTTTCACATTACCTGCTTTCATACATTTTCCCCTTCCGATTTTAGGGGGAACGCTAAGTCACTGTTGTTATTTAGACGTTATCCCCTTTAAGTTCTTTACTAAAAAAGTGCTATTGTTAGCCATAATGAACGCCCCCTTAACATGTTTTGATATTAATCGTATTGTGGTTTTTATATTTTATAGTCTGAATAGAATCAATCGGAAACTCAGGTGTAATTTAAGCGTGATGGTTCTTCAGCAACTCCTCCACTATTATTGTAAGACGTTTGAACTGGTGGAAAGTTCTGTTTTTTTATGCAGGGACATAAAAAATGAAAAATCTAATTTAAGTGGCCAGTATCATATAATAGTATTTCATGTAATAAACTACTTAAATCAACGGCAGTCACAAGAGAGAAATATAGTCCAAGTGCTCCTGCTAGAATAATTACTAACGTGCCGCTACCTTTAAGCAACACACTCTTTTTCTTGTAAAGGATCAGGGCGGTTATAACAACAAGTACAAAGTAAGAGAACGATATTATTAACGTACCTAACTCTAACTCGCTCTCGTTAACACTAAACATAAAGTTCTCTAGATTCTTTACGTTATCTTCATTTTCTTCAATGAGTAAGGTATTTCCTTTATAACTAATATCCCAAGAAAATGTATCTTGTTCTTTAACTACAATGTATTGATATCCCATGGCTGCCCCATGGCCAATAACGCTTGAGTAACCTTGTACTTCATCTCTTTCCCCTTTTGAACAAGCCGCAAGTAATAAAATAGTAGCGAAAAGCATGAGAAGAACATATTTTTTCATGTCACCGCATCCCCTTCCAAAATCCATCTTGTGATAGCAATAAGATAGAAACAACTATTTCTTAATCAAGCTAAGCTCTTCAATTAATTCAGGAAAAGTAGACAATTGCTCGCTTTGTGAAATGAATTGACAAGCTTCTGTATATTTCTTTTCATTCTTCAGTTCATGATAGTGAGAAACCTCATCTAACCATTTTTGATGGAAACCCCAGTCCTCAATATTATCTTTCTTAACTATCTCCAATGCTTTTTCTGCAGTGTTTACAGCTTCTTGAGAGTCAATAACGGTTAATAAATAGGAGAGATACATGTAACTACTCGGATTTTCCGGTTCTATACTAATGATTTTTCTTCTAGCACTGAGGGCTTCTTCCCATCTTTTTTGTTTTTCCAGCATTAAAGCGTATTGGTGCCATGCTAACGGTTCGCGTGGATGCTTCTTAAGAATTTTTTTATAGTGTTTTTCAGCTTTTTTGAAATCATCCTCCTGCCAAAGCTTGTAGGCTGTATCTAAATCTTTTTCCAATGAATTAATACTTGTAATAGTAAGTGTCTTTGGATCTAACCCAGTGAGTTGTTTAAAGGACTCATCAAACGTTCCAGATTCTTTTATATTCAATACAATGTCTGACAAAATAATGGAATCGTCAACGCTTCCTAGTACATATTCAATTGTTTTTCCTGCAAAGTAATAGACATCAGATTCAGATTGGTTAGTGGCATTCTTCCAATCTTGAGAACTTTGTAAGTTGTCCAATGTTAAATCGGGGCTAATGTTTCCAGATTTTCTCGATTCATCACCTATCTGATTCCCCATGTATTCGCTCACGCCTTCATGATACCAAGCTGGGACATCGTCAAACTTTATTCCCTTGTCGACTAAAAACATGTCCATCAAATAGTGACCATACTCATGACTAAAAATTCCAGACAAGGAAGGTTCCTCACCATTCACATCTTTTGGCTGCTCATACATGATGGCTCTATTATCCAATCTTGTATACGAACCGCCCTCCCTTTCCCCTGCAGATGTTCTTGCTTGTATGTACTCATCATAGTTAGGCAAAATAATCACTTCTAAATTCTTCGTTTTCGGTATTTGATATCCGAAGATTTCCAGTTCAAGTTGTTCAATATCACCCATTTTGCTGATTATCTCATGAACTTTGTCCTCCGCATTCGGTGGGTATTTAAACGTAATATTTCTGTTTTTTAATTCAGGATAGTCTTTTATGAGCTGTTGGATGGCTTTTTCATTAACATCGGCCTTACCCAAGACGACATTCATTTTATGAAACGGAGTAAACTCCCCGTATTCATCAATTATCGCAAAGTTAAAAATCCATAGTACAACCAAAAGACTACCGGTTATAGCTAAGTATAAAGATTTTAAGGAAAGTTTTATTAGTCCGTTCCAATTATAAAACTTAGACTGCGATTTAATAAAGCTGATTAGTGCAAAAATAAAAGCTGTAAACAAGGCGATCAATACAAGAATCAAAACAATAGTTCCCCATAGCTTACTTGATAATAGAAAGATGCCAACCAACAAGATAGCTGTAAAAATTAGAGCAATCAGTGTAAAGAAGATGTATTTAACAATGCGCAATTTGCTTTCCCCCAAGATGACACAAAAATAGTAAAAAATCTATATGTATTTGATCAGTGTTTTTTAAGAGGAGTTATAAGTTTCAAAAGAGAAATTTAATTAGTTTCCTCTTACGGTAAGAGATCTCCTTGTCAATGCGTGAAAAATACCATGTTATATGAAATATTTTTAGATAATTTTTGAGGAGCTAAAGTACAGCGGTCCATTAATTAGATAAATCGTCAATCGCCTTAACAGCTAATCCTAATGCTTTCATTCTTCTCTCTAAAAGAGTTTTCTGAGGGGTACCAGCCTTTGACTTAGCATAACTGTTCTCGATTGATGGGAATAGACCATTGAGAACACTACGAGCTTCCACTAAATCTGCGGGTGCGTAATGATAAGGTTTTTGATCCCAAGCGTATTCCAGCGTAGCCAATCCTATGCTAACAGCTTTCAGTCGCTTCTTTACTAATGTGGTATTTGCGCCTTTCTGAGTCATCTGAGAAAAAGCATTTTCAAGTTTACTAATTGTCGATTGTAAAGATTTTATTGATTCCACTTTATCTACATTTGTTACGTTCTCCATATTATGTCTGCCCTTTCTTCATCTTCAATAGACTCATTTTCCAGAATAGACACAGATCCTTATTAAATAATATCCCTCTCTTGCCTAATAGAGAGAAATTATTGATCTATGATGTCTCGTAACTCATTTGTTTCTTGTTTAGAAAGTGTAAAGTAACTATTTGCACCGTCATTATATAAAATTGAACTACCATCTTCCTGATAAAATACATAAAACCACATTTCGGAAATACCTTCTTTGCGTCTTTCAAGCGTGAAAAATGTATCTGGTTTTCTATCAAAGTCTTTCGGTTCTTCTATCTCCCTAGCTTCCTTAATTATCATTCTCAAAGCCTCGATAGATTCTGCATCCTTAATCTCCATTTCAAAACTAATCTCTGTGCGATTTACAGGTGTTCCTATTCGTATCCCTTCATCTGCTGAACACCCTTGGAATAATGTTAACGAGATTAAAATCAAAAACATTAACATAAACTTGTTAATTTGAATTCCCCCTCGAGTGTTAAGGTGCGTACTAATAATCTTTTCTTATTCTGAAAAAAGGAAACTAACGCTTTCTAACCGATTGAACAATAAAAACTATGCCTACTACTGCTACTAAGGAGGCTATTATTAATGGTAAGGTTCCTACTTGTATTAGAGCAGTTTTAAAAACACCATACCTAGAATCCCATCCTTCTCCATTAGGACTATTCAAGACTTGCGAATAAATCGATGCCGAGATCCAAGTGGAACCGTAAAGAATAGCACTTACAATTAACAAGGTTAAACCAATGTTTACGTTTTTTATTTTTTCTCACCCCTATCTTTAAGCATATGGTCATATTAATCTGCAAATGTTATGCAACGATTGCGTCGGATAACAGGATTGCGACATTCTCTAATCTCTCAATATGGTATTTCACTGAGCTTAATATTAGTGATTTTTCCTGCTTGCCAATCTTCAAATATAGCACCATATAAAACAGTATCGGATACAGTACCACATTCATTTTCCCAACTATTTCTTAAGTAACCTTCTTTAACAAATCCTGCTTTTGTGAAACATTTTCTCATAGGAAGATTGTCTGCTCTTGTATATCCTTCAATACGGATTTTCCCTCTTTTACCAAACAAATAATCTTGTAACCATTTTAGTGATTTCACTCCGTAACCTTTTCCTTGATACTTAGCATCTAAACGAATATCGAATTGAGGTATCGTGTCGTCTATATCATCAATAACTATAATTCCAACTTTTTTATCAACATCTATCAACCAAAAAGTTTCTCGACCATCTGAATAATATCCACTTTCTATATCTACTTTCACTTTATCTCTTTGAGGAATACCACCTGAATGATAGCGCCATTCATTATTAATTAATAAATCCACCAAATCTTGAACTTCATTTTTAAATAACTTGAATTGCATTTCATAAACTCCTATCAGTATGAATTTTTCGTACTAACCATTGAGAATTTTCTTTAGATAAATGGTTCATTTGGTGGCCAAAGGTTGTTAACTCTATGCACCCTTATATTGAATTGAATTCTAAAGGTAGTTTATTACGTCAGCAATCTTGTCTATTTGATTTTTTTATGGCATGATATTCATTACCACCCCCCGATACCAAATCCGTTTATACCTATATTCATTGCCAACTCCACATCAACAGTTGAATCTCCAATCAAGAAAGACTTAGATAAATCAATGTCGGGATATTCCTTTAGAGATTGTCTAATCATACCTGTTTTCGGTTTATTACAATAACAGTTTTCCACTTTTGCATGAGAACAATAATAAATATTATGAATTTCGATGCCATTCCTTTTTAACTTAATAAGCATTTGTTTAGTTATATCAAGGTATTGTTTCTCAGCAATATAGCACTCATTTATAATGTATTGATGGGTTAAGATAATAACTTTGTAATCTTTATTTAGAATCTCTTTAAGTGTTTCAATAGCACCATCAATAAATAGGGGTCGTTTAATATTTGTCCACTCATGATCAGGATATCAATTATAGTTCCATCTCTATCAAAAAATGCAACCTTCATTAATTCTCCCCTAATAGAATATCAAGTTACTTTTCGAACAAAATTATAGAGTAGTACAATACCGTTATATGGACCTATTGTTAATTTTTGTATTTAATAAACGTCCACTATTGGTAAGAAACCCTATTTTTCTAAAGGGATTAATGATGAAGTGTCTAACTCTTCGCTTTGTATTACAATTCCAGTTAATCCAGTATCAGTTTTGGTTTCGTGCCATTCATCCTTCTCCCAAAAAACCGCTTCCCCACTTTGCACTTTCACAAATTCATCTGTTTCCCCTCTTACAAAACCTTCTCCATTTACAATCAAAAGAAGCTGAGGTACAACTGCCTTATGGAAGCCAATTATTCCGTTCTCCTCAAGATGCATACATCCGATATTTGCTACTTTATGAGTAATGGAAATATGTGTCAATATAAAATCAGAACTGAATTGTGTGATTTTCTTCCCCGTTTCTTTTTTAAAGTGATAAATTTCCATAAAATCACCTCGACTGTTTACTAGTTTCTCTTCATGCATGTATTGAATACATTTTTATTAATAAACTGTTAATATCCCTAAAGGAAAATTATGCATTCTAAACAAATAGCTCGTTTCCGATATAGACGAAATCGTTATAACTCGAACATCCCCGATTGCTGACGTACCTGATGTCAAGTGATCTTTTTTGAAAACCCTGTACTTTTACCTACATAGCCATTACTTTCATAAAAAGTATGTGCTATTTGACGTTCTTCTCGATTGCCGCTATTTAATGTTATACCTATTGCGCCTTGTTGTATTGCCCATTGTTCACAAGCTTTTAAAAGTTTCGTCCCAACCCCTTGATTACGTAGTTTAGAACTTACAACAAACGCAATAATTCGGACATATAAACCAGTAAATTCATAAGCAAGCCCCTTACACAACCCTGCAAACCCTATAACTTGATTGTTTTTAACAACCACTAGGGCTTCATAATCTCCATGTTTTTTTAGTAAATCCAATCGTTTTGATAATTCTTCTAATGTTGTTGGATATCCCAATTCACTCATCAGTTCAACTAAATCTGTGAAATCTGTTGGTTGTATTGATCTAATCTCAGTTGTCATTTGCTTCACCTTTTCTACAAATTGAAATTATACTATTTACACATTAAGTAGGTAAGGCGCAATTCTTGTTCTAGAATCTTACCTGTTTTCGCATAATTCATTTTCCAGAAACCTTATAATTTCGTTTTAAAAGGCCCATAAATACAACATCATGCCAAGAACCATTTCGATACAGTTGTTCCATTAATCTTCCTTCTTCATAAAATCCAAGTTTTTGATAAAGTCGTATCGCCCGTTCATTGAAAGAAAACACTCGTAAATTCACTTTATGCAAATTTAATTCGTTGAAAGCAAAGTCTAATAAAAGTGAAAAAGCCTCCGTTCCAATACCCTTACTCCAGTAATCTTTCTCACCGATATCAATGATACATTCAGCGTTACGGTTTACATAATCAATGTTTATAAGCGATGTAACGCCAATGGGCTTATTTGTTTTAACTTCCTCAATCATGTACCCTTTTGAATTATAGGATTCAGTTATACTTTTAATGAAATTTTCAGTCTCGGTATAGGTAAAAACATCTAATGAAGGATTAGTAAATTGCATGACCTCTACATCATTTCTCCATTTATGGTAAATGGAAACATCTTCATCTATATTAGATATTTTCCTTAATCGAATTCTTTTACCTTTAAAAAGCATGTAAGCAACTTCCTTTGCATTATTATTTATTTAATAAGTTTGGAGAGCAGCAGGTGTTCAGTTAACACACCATTTTGTAGAGATTATTTATAGAGAAATCTATTTTTTCGCCTATTCAAAATGAAATATTTAGTCAGGATTAGTGAATATTTACTGAACAATATAAATATTGAAAGAAGATTGTGATCATGAAAAAATTATATCTTTTATTGTCGTTAACCTTTTTATTAATTTTGGTCTCACTGTTTTGTCCAAGAAATAAATTCCTTCAAAGTGCTAACTTATCATAGAGAAAATGTAATTTTGTTAATTATTAGTAAATATTAGCAGTAAGAAATCTAAATCCTCAGGGTATGTATGAGACATTGTTTTCACTTCAGATAATGACTTCCAAGCAGCAGCTGCAATAATTCCATCAGGATCCTGAATACCAGTGCTCGTGCCAACCTTTTCTACTCAAAATAATATGTTTTCACTTCAATCCCTGTAATCGATGTTTCTTTAACTAGCAATTGTTCTAGGATACTCACATCATATCCAGTTTCTTCTTTAACTTCCCTTATGCAACATTCCTCTGGACTTTCACCTTCTTCGATTCCGCCAGAAGGAACCGCCCATTCTTCTGATTCTTGACATTTCACCATTAGTAGTTCATTTTTTTCGTTGAAACAAATCCCTGCTGAACCCAACCAGCTTTTCATCAAATCCCCCAAATCATCAATCCTGTTATTGAACTATTTGGCCATGCTGAAGAAGAAGCGATTTATAGTAATATGCTCTGTTGCTTGTAGCGGAAGACGGCCGACTCCGAAGGGATCAGCGTGCGTCTTGAGACCCCGCAGGGCGCATGCTTTTCGCGACCGAGGAGGCTTAAGTCACGCCCCTCGGAAAGCGTGCCTTCTGAAGCGGAAAGCAACGGTCTTCAAGGACTGTGGACCTGATGCAGCACAGACTAATTGAATGCGTTTGGTTCATTAAGTCTTTATACCATCTATCGACTTAATGAACCTCATAAAAGGACAAAGCAACCTTTAAGTTATGATAGAACGCTAAGTGGTTGAACCACCTCGCAAACTTCACTTTCTTCAAGGAATTTGGTAACGATTGATGAATGGGAGCTACCTACTATAAACAAAATACGTTCCTTTTGTGACTCAATGAGACGGGTCAGATTAGAGAACAAAATTAAATTTCTTTTGTACCACCAGCTTAACCAGTTCATACCGACATAGTTATTGAAGTCACCGATACGTGCTATGTTTACATATATTTTATGGAACATATTAATGAGAACTGGATCATTTAGCTCTTTATAATAATCTACTATACTTTTACTTTCTGTTAATTCTGGCACGTGAAGTTCCTTATATATTTCATTTAAAAGTTCTGGTTGGTTTTCTCTCCCCCAACTCTCGACTTCTCCATAATGCATGTCATACTCGCCCATCCAATCGATTGCGTATATTTGTTCATGGCCAAGCTTTAAACCTAAACGAAACCCTACTTGATCGATTTCATTCATTTCTAAGTTGTTCGAGCCCGATTTGTAATGGATAAATTTTTCGTTTAACTCCACGTTCTCTTCTGATACCATTTCAACTGCAATCTTCGTTGGTTTAAAAATTGCTAGTTTAGCAACTAATTCCTTGATTTCAGTTTGCCTTTTTTCGGAATTTAAACCTTCGTGTTCAAACATATGAAAAGTTCCAAGTACAAGCACTTTCGCCTTTTTCTGCATCGAATTTACTCCCCCATTTTTCTCCATTCACCATCCAAAACACTATAGAGAAGAGAATCTCGCCAACCTTCTTCCAATAACATATTTTCTCGCATTCTTCCTTCTTGAGTCATTCCGACCTTCCCTAAAACCTTTGAAGAGCCTATGTTTCTTGGATCACATGTAGCGAAGATGCGATGTAGACTTAAGGTCTCAAATCCAGAGTTTATTAAAAGGGTTGCTACTTCTGTAGCGTATCCCTTGCCCCAATAATCCGGATGAATAATATAACCAATCTCACCTTCTCTATTGGTAAAACTCTGTATATTCAACTCACCCGCACCAATAAGCACGTCGTTTTCGATGACCGCAAAAACAAACCTACTTCTTGGATTCCTTGTAGCATCTGACAGTACTTGTTGCACAAATAGCTGTGATTCTTCTTCGGTATTCGGTCCCCACGGTTGATATTCGCAGACACTGGATTGAGAGGCATAGCTATGTACACCGATCCAATCTCTTTCTTCCATCTCTCTCAAGGTAATTCTTTCACCCTCTAAAGATTCAGTCATTCAAGCAGCCTCCCCACTCCGGTGGTATTTCTTTCTATGAAAGATACAATGTTAAGTTACAAATTCCATTCAAACCATCTTCCGTGACCATCTGTGTCACCGATCGTGTTTTTATATTCCACACCATTCTCATAGTAATCTAGATGGAGTTGTCGATCCCACATATTATTGTAAATATGAAAGACGTCTCTCTTACTCCCGATTTTAGCAATCTTATCTAATAAGTCGTGTTTGGTTTCAGTTGGGATTTGGTTTGCCACATGAGTGTGGAAGATACAAATCGTTGAGTCTGTAGGAAGTGTATCTACTACTTCTGAAAGTAAAAGGACACCATCGCCTTCAACGAGTTTTACTGGGTTTTCTTTCAAAGACTCAGCAGCCCTGTCGAATAACTCCAATCGTTCCTGATGCTCTGGCCAAATGAGTGACTTTAACCACAAATAGTCTTCAGGAACAGATAGATTGCTTATATTGAGATCTAATCCAATTTTAGATGCAATTGGAGGGCTTTCAGAAAGTATTATTGGAAAGTGATCACCTTTAACTTCCGAGGTTATATGAACACGAGCACCTTTTTTTCCAAACGTTTCACCTGTACCATATGAATAGCTATAGTGATCCCATAAAAGCTGAAGACCCGCACTGGTTCCAATTTCAATAAGAGATAATGGTTTATCAACTTTGTTGTAAATCCACGAAAATACTGGATAGAGATAGCCGCATCGCCTAACTTCATTTGTTTGAACTAACCTGCTCTCTACTATTGAAATGATTTCCTCTCGATATCGCTCGCAGAAATCTTTAAAATTGCTGAATGTCTTGTTGTCTATTTTCCTTGGTGGATTTGTAACACTGCTATAATAGTCTTTTAATGGATGTTCATATCCTTTTAATAGAAGATAATGAACAGCCCCGAATAGTAGGTTAGGTACCGGTTGACCTTTTGGCACTGCCAGGCACAAGTCGAGTAGATCAACGTCTTCAGCAATCTTCAAAGACAAAAACTCATAAAGTTCACTGGAACCCTTACATTCCATGTTTGCGAAGTTCATAAAACTCCTGGATAAATGTGAGTCTTGCATAATTGTTCCTCCTCTTATGCTGTTTAAAAACGGCGTAGATATTTCCTTACTTAAACGTCAAGCCAACGTTCAGTACAAACAACAGTTGTTGCATCAGCATCTAACTTGACCTTTTTTCCAATGGCTAATGGATGCATGGGATGGGTGTGACACGTGTCGAATTCAGCTAATATGGGAATTGTCAGTCCATCGAGCTGTTCTAGCAATAAATCCAAAGGCTGTTTGCCTGTACCTAAATCATCATATAATTCATGTTTCCCTAAAATGATGCCCGCGACTTTTTCGAAGATCCCATGTACTTTCAGCATAGCTAGATTCTTTTCCACAACAGATGGTGGTTTTGTACAGTCTTCGATTAGTAAAATATCCCCTTGCTTAATCTCAGGGAAATACGGTGACCCGATAAAGCCGTACATCGTATTTAAGTTCCCGCCGATCAGACGTCCTTCTGCAACTCCTCCGTTCCCCGTCACCCATTCATTTGGATACAACTTTTTCTCAGTCGTCTTCTCCAACCAGTTGACCGGTTCGTCGGACCAATAGTCAGACATCGGCACTTCGTAAGGACAATCAGTTACTTTCAAAAAATACTTCTCGAAATAGCGATATGTATCATTGACTAGTGGCTCGAATTCCCCAAACGATGGAACCAGAGCAGGTCCATAAAATGTAGGAATGCCTGTTTTAGCATAAAGCGCCAGAAGTATCGCTGTGGTATCCGAATAGCCAACTACAAGTTTCGGGTTTTGTTTAAATGCTTCGTAGTCAATATAAGGCAACATACTATTTGAATTGGTACCACCAATTGTAGACATAATCATCGTGACATCCGGATCTCTAAGTAACTCATTCAGTTCATCTGCTCGCTCTTTTGGCGTGCCTGAACGGTACTCTTCGGCTTTCCCTGTTAAATTCCCCTCTTTCACGATGAATCCTTTCGATTCCAAAAACACTTTTGCCCGTTTATAGCGAGGTTCTGCATTAACCGTTGCGGGTGATGATGGGGAGAAGATTCCGATTGTATCCCCTTGTTTTAATCGCTTCATTTTCCGACCTCCTTCTCTTACAATTTGTTCATCTTATCCGCAATAGTCCGCAAGATTTGATTTTTTTCTTTCTGTAATTTAATGAAAGTGATTAGAAACCAAATGATGAACACAAATGGTACAAGCCAAAAAAGTAATGAAAGGAGTGAGAGTATCGAAATCATATTTTCCATGAAAATTCCTCCTTCCTATTTAATAACTCATTAGATACTGTGGGTTATGTATAACGAGATTAGAAACTATTTTCCGAATGTTAACTCTTTTGTTCCGGATAATTATACCATATTTCTATCTATCAACAAATGATGATTGGAAAATATTGAGTACTTGCTTCTATTTAAATGGTTCATCTCAGTGCAAGTAGTGAAATTTTTTTGTATCGATTCAATTGTAATGCTGTGTTTATGTAGCGTTCATGTTGAGGGATTACACTGAGGGTATTCAATCACGGAGGTGTTCACCATGCAAATGGCGTGGAAAGAAGTTAAAAAAAGTAAAATGAAATTCCTGATACTCGGTTCAATCATCTTTTTGGTCAGTTTCTTGACGTTCATTATCTCGGGTCTTGCAAACGGGTTGTCTGAAGACAATGCCGCCCTTATTAAAAATGTCCCCAACGGGAAGTTCTACTTGAATGAAGATGCAAAACAAACATACAGCCTTTCTAAAATCGATGTCGATCAGCAAGACAATTTGCTCGCAGACTACAATGGGGCAACTGCAATGTCCATTCAAATGGGCTTCGTCAACGATGCAGAAGACAAACAACACAGTGTTGCATTTGTGACGTCCACTGACAGTGAACTATTCCCTAATGTCAAAGACAATGAAGTCGTATTAGATGCTTCCTTAAAAGATGAAGGGATCAAAGTCGGTGACATTCTCACGAATAACCAATTCAGCGGAGAGTTCAAAGTCGTTGGTTTTGCAGAGAAGCAAACGTATAGCCACGCACCTGTTGCGTTCATCAGCATGAAAAACTATCAAGAAATTTACCGTGTGATGGAAATGCAGACGGTATTCATCCCAGGATCAGATAGTCCGGATTCCATAAAGGGACTTGAATCATTCACTAACAAAGAATTCTTGAATACGATTCCGAGCTATGGCGCAGAACAAATGTCCCTTAACATGATCATTTGGTTCCTCGTTGTGATCAGCGGTATGCTGTTTGCGATTTTCTTCTACATGATGAACGTTCAGAAAATAGGATTGTATGGCATTTTGAAAGCGATTGGTGTAAAAACAAGCTCTCTGTTCAGCATGATGTGGTATCAAATGCTGCTCATTACAGTCGTTTCACTAGTATTATCTGTTGGTCTAAGCCAGTTGTTTAGCATGGTAGCCCCTGCGGGAATGCCTTTTAGTTTGCCAATTGAAACCACATTACTTCTATCTGTCGTATTCCTAGTCATTGGCTTCATAGGAGCAACCATTTCCGGATTCCAAATCAAAAAAGTGGAGCCGTTGCAGGCAATCCAACAAGGAGAGATGTAAGATGGCGATATTTACAATTGACGATGTCGAAAAAACATTCAAAAATGGTGATGTTAGTGAGAAGATCTTAAAAGGTGTCGATCTAGACTTGAACGAAGGCGAAATCACAGCTCTCGTTGGTCCTTCCGGTTCGGGTAAGTCGACGATCTTGACGATTGCCGCTGGACTGCAGAAAGCAACTGGTGGGCAAGTACTCTTTGAAGGTAAAGATATGACCCAGATGAGCCAAGAAGAAATCCGTAAAATCCGTTCAAGTGAATTCGGATTTGTGTTCCAGTCTTCACACCTTGTCCCCTTTTTGACGGTGGAGGATCAGTTGTTGCTCATGCTCGATGTAGCAGAAACGAAGTTAAACAAAAAGCAGCAGAAGCAAGAAGTATTAAAAGTGCTGGATCTTGTCGGCATGTCACATCGGAAAGATGCCTACCCTTCTTCCCTCTCAGGTGGGGAAAAACAACGTGTCGCAATTGCACGAGCGATTATTCACCAACCGAAAATGCTATTTGCGGATGAACCAACAGCGAGTCTCGACTCTAAACGGTCCAAAGAGGTAATGGAAATAATCCGTAACTTAACGAAAACCCTTCAAATCACAACGTTAATGGTCACACATGACGAAGAAATGCTTCCCTATGCAGACCGGATTGTAACGATGAAAGATGGATTAATTGATTAAATGAGTAAACTCCTTATCCGGACGTTCAGGATAAGGGGTTTTTGGGTAGTATAGAAGTGAGGGCATTCAAGTAACGAATACATACTCAATGCTACACGAATCTAGTAGTATGGACATCATTATTCAAACGAAAGGAAGGCAAACCAATGCGCAATATCTTCACGATTTTTAAGCGGGATGTGCGCAACATCTCTACAAACTGGGTAGCCGCGGTGCTGATTGGCGGCTTAATAGTCCTGCCTTCTTTGTACGCATGGCTCAATATTTATGCTTCTTCAGATCCATATGGCAGAACCGATAATTTGCCAATCGCTGTTGTCAATGAAGATAAGGGAGCGGATGTGCAAGAGAAACATATTGACACAGGGAAAGAAATCGTCTCAACACTCAAGAAAAATCCATCCATGGAGTGGCACTTTGTATCCCGAAAAGAAGCAATGGATGGAGTTGAGTACGGCGACTATTTTGCGGTCATGGTGTTACCAGAGAATTTGTCAGAACAACTTGCGTCAGTTGTATCTGGCAATCCTCAAAAAGCTGAAATCGACTACTTTGTCAATGAAAAATTAAACTCCATCGCACCGAAAATTACTGAAAAAGGTGCAACGGTGATTGTTGACCAGGTGAGTAGTCAATTCGTTTCCACTGTGAACGGTGTCATCTTTGACATGCTAAACAAACTTGGCCTTGAATTAGAACAAGACTTACCAGACGTTCAAAAATTCGAAAACTATGTGTTTGAAGCGGAAAAAAGTTTGCCAGAAATCTATGCTCTTCTAAATCGAGGATTAGGCGATGCGACAGATGCCCAAGCCATCATTCATGAAGCACAAGGCAAGTTGCCAGATGCAAAACAAATCACAGAGGATGGCCTTGGACAAATCAATCGAACATTAGGCTATTTAAACGAAGCAGAAAAGAAGTTAAATGAAATGTCTCCTAAAATTAAAGCTGATTTGAAAAAAGTAAGCGATATTTCTAATGAAGCAAACGATTTTTTAAAACAGTTACAAGGTGTTCAGTTGGACTTTACAGAGCTTGACAAAGCGAAAAAATCATTGGATGATCGGATGTCCGCAAGTATTGAACGGGTTGATGGCGTCAAGCAAGATCTAGTTCGTTTGAAGGAAGTGGTGCAACAATTACCAACACCGGATGAAAACCAGGATAACGAACAACAAACGACGCCCTCCTTATCCTCCCCAGACCTGTCAGGCAAACTGGATGATGCAATTACAAAAACAGACAATTTGAAGAAGCTGTTACAAGAAGCACAAACAAATGCCCGTACAGTGAACAGCGTCGTTACAGGTAAAGCTGAGGAATTGGATCAGGCAGTTGATGATTTACAAAAAATTGCCGGAAATACATCCGTTGAATTAGATGCCTTCATGAAAGAATATGTCAATACGATTGAACCGACTGTGAAAAAAGAAGTCGCTACAGCAAAAAGTACGCTCGGAAAGGCTAAAGGACTTCTAACTGAAATTCAATCCACCCTTCCAAAAGTGCAAACGATTCTTGGTAACTCAGATCGGGAATTGGCTAAAGGAAAAGAAACAATCGAAAAAGCTGTAACTGAGTATCCGTACGTATCTGAAAAAGTAAATCAATTAGCGGAGAAAATCCGTAGCATTCAAGGTGAAACGGATATTAATCAGATAATTGAATTGTTACAAAATGATCCGAATGCTGAAAAAACGTTCTTTGAAGAACCAATCCAATTAAAGGAAAATCGGTTATACTCGATTGAGAATTACGGAACGGGTATGACACCGTTCTATACAGTGCTCTCCCTCTGGGTCGGTTGTCTTCTTCTCATCTCTTTACTTTCTACGGATGTGCATGGAGAGGAGTTTACTACACGACAAGTCTACTTCGGACGTCTTCTGACATTCGGTTTGATCGGCTTACTGCAAATGTTCATTGTCGTTGCGGGAGACCTATTGTTGCTCGATGTTCATATTCGCGAACCATTTTGGTTTGTAGTGTTCGGAGTAATCATTAGCGTGGTCTTCATGTCAATTGTCTACACGCTCGTTTCTGTATTTGGTGACGTCGGTAAAGCCATGGCGATTGTCATGCTCGTTTTACAAATTGCAGGCTCAGGTGGAACGTATCCGGTTGTATTGCTACCCGACTTTTTCGGGATGATCAACCCGTTCTTACCGTTTACGTATGCCATTGACGTTATGCGTGAAGCGGTTGGTGGAATCGTTTGGGAACGAGTTGCAAAAGATTTGTCATTCCTAGCTTGCTGTTCGATTGCGTTTATCCTGTTCGGTGCACTGCTCAAAGAGCGCATTAATAAAGGAACAAATAAGCTATTGAAAAAATCGAAAGAAGCTGGGATTTTCCATTAACTAAAAAAGCACTTCAGCTGTCGATTGACAGTTGAAGTGCTTTTTGTATGAACACATGTCTACTTTTCAAATTTGAAGAAGATGCCTAGCACTGCCCCGAAAATTGCATGACCCAGTACCCAATAGAGAAAAGCTAAACCATCAGTAAGTTCTGGTGTGCGATCGGATAATGCTGTAGTTGGAAATAATGCGATCCCGATGATGACGCTACCTACCGCACAAATCGGAAGTGCTCTTTTTTTCCACGATGGACGCAGTTGAAACAGCAAATAAAACCCAAGTGCAACTGCAATCGAGACGATAAGGTGAAAGAACACTTCTACCCATTCTGGGAAGGCGATATCCCCCACAATAGGTATGTAATCGACATTGAGCAAGAATGTGTACACTTTCTCGCCTGTAGCATACTCAATCCATTTGAATAAGAATGGTAGGATCAACCCGCCAATTAGCCCATAGCTAACTGCCCAAAGAATCCGTTTCAAGCTGAGCCCTCTTTTTTGCCTTTTATGAGCGCATAGGCATCAAGAGCACGGGCTCGAGCGGTTGAATGGTCAACAATCGGGAACGGATAAGTCTCACCAAGGATAACCCCTGCACCAACCAGAACATCTTCAGGGACATTATGAGGTTCATGGAGGAATACATCTGGGAGTGCAGCTAATTCAGGAACCCACTTCCTAATATAAGCTCCATTTTTATCGAATTTCTTACTTTGCATTGTCGGATTAAATATTCTAAAATACGGTGCCGCATCAAATCCAGAACCTGCTACCCACTGCCACCCTAATGTATTGTTAGCGACGTCAAAGTCGACGAGCGTTTCACGAAACCACTCCGCTCCTAACCGCCAATCAATTAGCAAGTGTTTAATAAGGAAGGATGCGACAACCATTCTCACACGGTTATGGATCGTCCCTGTTTCCCATAATTCACGCATCCCTGCATCAACGAGAGGGTAGCCAGTCTTCCCTTTCTTCCACGCACTCAGTCCTTCTGAATCTTCAAGCCAAGGAAAATGGAGAAACTCTGAACGTAACGGTCGCTCTGTAATGTCCGGAAAATGATACAGCTGGTAGTACGAAAATTCTCGCCATGCAAGCTGCCTAAGGAATGCTTCGGGCTGAGGTGCAATCCCTTCTTCCTGCGCATTTCTTACAGCATGCCAAAGAGCTCGTATGCTCATATTTCCAGATGCTAAAAAACCGGACAGTCTGGAGGTACCGTACATTGCTGGGAAGTCACGTTTGGATTCATATTGCTTTAGTCTTTTGTCGCGAAAGTTTTCCCATTGTTCAAAAGAAGCAGTTTCGCCGGGTGTCCATTCTTCTTGAAGTGAGGCATCCCAATCAATCGAAGACCGTAAACCTGATTGTTCCAATGGTATTGTTTCTGGATACACTTGAACCCAGCTCGTCAATGTGGTGGGTGCAGGCATCGGCCACGGAATCGTCTGTTGCTGTAAAGATTTCCAAAACGCACCAAAGACTTTATACGGCTGACCAGTACCTGTTTTTAAAAGGGTAGGCTCCAGCAACATATTCGAAGGAAAACGTTGAATGTCTATTTCCGATAAGGATACTGTTTCAAGCAAGTCCACTTCTTCTCTTCGGGAAACGGGATCTACTTGTCCATTAAAGTAGATAGCATCTGCTTGGGTTTCGGTTGCGAGTCTAAATAAAACTCTTGAGGCGGGTCCTTTTAAAATTGTCAATGCGATTCCTAACTCCAAGAGCTGTTGCTCAAGGTGCTTAAGGGATTCATACACCCACCAATCCGCAGCCGTCGGTGACGTATGGTCCGGGAGAACGAATACAGGAAGCACTTGACCACATTCTGACGCCTTGTTTAAAGCAGGATGATCATGCAGGCGTAAATCATTTCTGAACCAGACAATTGTTTTCAAAAAAGCCCTCCTAAAAAAGGGCCGCACTTTATGGCGGCCCTTGAACTAATCTTATTATAGCGGTGATAGGGCTGGTTTTCCAAAAAAGTAACCTTGAAAAAGCTGGTAGCCTTTCTTCTTTAACCACTCGAAATCTTCTTCCCTTTCGATTCCTTCAGCAAGTGGAACAGAACCGCTCTCTTTAGCTTTCATCAAGAATAACTCTGCATTTTTTTGTTTTTTCACGTCCAATGAGACACCATCTACAAATGATCGATCCAGCTTCATATAATGTGGCTTTAAATCTGATAATAATTCCACTGTACTATAACCTTCCCCTACATCATCAAGTGCATAATTGAATCCTTTGTCTCGATAATATCTTAATATTGTTTTTAAGTGTTCAACATCATCTACTTTGTCTGTCTCAACAACTTCAAAGACAAGTTGGAATGGGTCGATATTGAACTGTTCAGCCACTGCAACGGTCGATTGCAAACAAAACTCAGGTGAATATATTGATGTAGGTACAAAGTTGATGAAGGCTTTTTTATTAATAAGAGGTGCTGCATGACGCACTGCAGTAATCCGACATAACCGATCGAGTGCGTAAAGTCTTCCACGTGACCTAGCCGCCGCAAATGCTTCATCTGGATAAATCATACGCCCATCAGGCGAATGGAATCGAGCCAATAGCTCGTAGCCAAAAACAGCGCGTTCTGCGTCAACTATCGGCTGATAAAAGGAAATGACGCGTTCTTGTTGGATGAGATCATCAATCCACTGTGAAGTGAACACTTCATCAACTTCTATGAGGGACCTCCAAGTTCCCTCTCCAGATATCCTAAAGTATAATTTCTTCATATCTAAAAAATCTCGTGCGAAGTCAGTTAAATCTCGAAGACCAGATTCATTAACGGTAAATACAGAGCTATTCTCCTCGTTAAAAGTCCCCAGAGCATGCAGTCGTTCCATGTGCTCTAGTAGCATATTGCACTGTGTTCGGTCATCCACCCTTACTTCTATTTGTAAGTCAGTTACTAAACATGTCGTTTTACAAGTCAATTCAAACCCTCCGTCCTATTCCGCATTTCGAATCACCTAATTAATAATTAATTGTAATCGATTACTCCTAGTTATGGCAAGCATCAGACTACGAAATGCCTATGGAAAACAAAAAATAACAGCATGCCCCATGGTACTTTTAGGGACATGCTGTTATTCAAGATTTATATGTCGAATTACGTAGGTAAACCTGTTCCCGTTGTATCTGTAGTTTTAGGCTTTGGTCGTTCCGTTTGTACTTCAACAGTGGTATCCACTTCAGACTCTATCGTCTTCCCGAGCATATAATATTCTGTTTCTTCCTGAGTTAGACTATTATAGCGCTTTTGGATGACACTATAGAAAATTCCTCCAAGTACTGCCCAACAGACTAACAAAATATAAGATGGTGTTGTCAGCGAAGCTGGAGAAAATGGAACGAGCAATAATAGTAAGAACGCGATACTAGCTACAATTCCGAATAACGCGAGTCCTTTTTTAATAGGAGCGATTTCCCTATTGGCTTCTTCTGCTCCCCAAGCAAGTACTTTATACGCCGCGATGCACGTAAATAAGTACGCTACAGTTACTCCTGTAGAAGACATGTCCACGATCCATGAAAGTGCTTGGCGACCGAACCAAGGAGTAGGAAGAGTAATGAGTGTTACAAACCAAATGCCCCATACGGGCGTCTGATTCTTTTTCGAAATCGTTCTAAACATGTCCGGTAATGCTCGAGCACGAGCCATAGAGAAAAGAAGACGACTGGATGACATATAGAATCCGTTTAGGCCAGTAAAGATTCCCATCATAATCGCAACTGCCATAATAATGAGTCCACCATATCCAAGTGCGGAATTCACGACTTCACCTGTCAACCAAAGGCTACCATCTCCTACTGATGAACCAGTAGGGAATGTCCACGCTGTTAAGCCAATCATTACAGCATATATAAGGAAGGATGCAAATAATGAAGCTACAATGAGCATCGTCGCTTTTCGAGGTGAGAAATTAAACTCTTCTGCTGCTTGTGGAACATTGTCGAATCCGACATATGCCCAAGGTGCAATTGCCAATATGACAAGAATCGATGTTAAAATGGATTGGTTGCTGCTAAAAAGAGGTTTCATATTTTCAAATGGAGCTTCTGTTATGCCAAATGTAAACGCCCCGAGCACTACAACACCTGTAACTAATAGAATACTGAAGTAAAACTGAATACGTCCTGAAATGTTAGTTCCTGTTGAGTTAATGAAAGCAAACAACAAGATGATTATTGAAGATATTATAACCTCCGGCAAATAGACATCCCAGCCTGCAACACTATATAGATAGAATTGCTTCATAAAACCAGGTGCTAAGAACTTAAGAAGTAATGAAAATGCTGAAGCGTTTAATGCGACAATTGATATGTATCCAAGTGATAGAAACCACCCGCATATAAATGCCCAAATTTTACCTGCTCCAATAAAGGCGTATGTAAACCCGCCTCCGGATACTGGGAATTTCTTAATCATTACCCCATAGCTAGATGCGATGACCATCATCACTAGCGCTCCGATTAGCAAACCAATCATGGCGCCTAGTGGTCCTGATTCCCCAATCCAATCACCTGGAAGAATAAAGGCTCCCCACCCAACGGATGATCCTAGCGCAATTGCGAAGACCCATGATGGTTTAAGCGTTTTCGTTAACTTTCTGCGCTTCTGATGCGCATCTGTCTGATCCATATGTAAGTTCCCCCTAAAAAATCTTTCTTAGATTTATTCCCTACTCGGCAGAACTAAAACCTATTATTCGGGAAAAAATAAAATTAGAATTCACTACATCTAAATGTGTGGGTAAGAAACGTTTTGTGAAGGAGTAAAAGGTTTCAGAAAACATGGTGCGGGTATTCTCAGACTAGCAACGAAATCTAATAGAAAAAATTTCAGGAGGCGGTTTAACATGGTAAAGCGACAAGTAGTAGGCTACTATGAAAGTGAAAATGATGCGATTCTAGCAATTGAAGACTTGAAAAGACAAGGCTATTCATCAGATGAAATTTCAGTGATTAGTAAAGAGCGTGAACATGTTAACACTGTAGTTGAAGAAACTGGAACACATGCAACGGATGGTGCGGCAACAGGAGCCGCGACAGGCGGTGTCTTAGGTGGACTTGGCGGTGTATTAGCAGGTATTGGAGCGCTTGCGATTCCTGGTATCGGTCCAATTATCGCTGCTGGCCCGATTGTTGCAGGAATTACGGGTGCTGCTGCAGGTGCGGGTGTTGGTGGTTTAGCTGGTGCTCTCATTGGTATGGGGATTCCTGAAGAAGAAGCCTACCAATACAATAATCATTTCGATGAAGGTAAAATTCTTGTTCTTGTGGATGGGGATTATCCACGTAGAGCTGATCATGATCTAGATGAATACAACCGTACCCTTCTATAAGGAAGCGGTTCTCTCCCCCTTTTCCATTTTCTGGAAAGGGGGTTTTTGTGTGGGCATCGAAAAACGGTGCGAGGCGTGCTATACTGTAGCAATGGCATGGAAAGAACGGAGGCGGAATGGAATATGCAATATAATCAGCAAAAGATGGCACAGCTTGTGAAAAAGGAGCCAGAGCTATCTACACGGTTGACTCAGATTATGAAGGAGCACGAATTGGAGCGGGCTTTTGCGTTGAAGGCGCTGTATCACGCGGAAGTGAAGGATAGCGGACGGTTTATGAAGCCGTATCAGGAGTTGTAAGACATAAAAGCACGGACATCCCATTTTTGAAGGGGTGTCCGTGCTTTTTCAATTAGTATAAATTGTAGACTGTGTTGACTTCCACTTCAGACGGACACTTTCCGCGGGCTCGAACTCAGCCTCCTCGATCGCTTCGCTCACTGCGGGGTCTTCGTCCTTCGCTGATTCCGCAGGAGTCGCCGTCTTCCGTTTCAATCAACGGAGATTGTTAACGATAGCATATTCATCTGAATCAGTTATTAATAGTAAGGAGAGATTAAGAGATAGACTAGGACGCCGGTAAAGCTGACGTAGAGCCAGATGGGCATGGTGAAACGGACGATTTTTCGATGACGTTCGATTTCTCCATTCCATGCACGTGCTACGCTTGTTAAAGCTAGTGGTACGATTGCTGCTGCTAAGAGGATGTGCGTAATTAGGATGAAAAAGTAGAATCCTTTCATGAATCCGCTGCCACCGAATGGTGTCGATTCCGCCAAGAAGTGATACATTACATAGGTGATCAGGAAGAAGAATGTCGTCACGAATGCTGCGTATATGAATCGCTTATGTACCGTGATATTGCGTTTTTTAATGGCGATCAAAGCCCCTACCAGAAACAGAAATGTAAAGGTATTGAAGATCGCATTGAGCATCGGAAGAATTGTAATATCAAATGCATCAAAGTTTTCGACTCCAGGTATTCCTGAAAGAATCCCGATTGCACCGATTAGAATGACCGATACAATGATGATGAACGGCTTATAATTCCGCTTTTTTATAGGCGTTTCAATTGTAGAAGACGCGTTTTTCAATGTTACCACTCCATTGCTAGTAAATTGTCGTACCTTTCCAGTTTACCATATGAGGAAAGGCCGAGCCACTTCACATTAGCCTAAAGTGCGCGCTAAGAATGCTTTTGTGCGATCATGTGTCGGATTTGTTAACATCGTAGCTGGCACGCCTTCTTCGACAATTTGTCCGTCTGCCATGAACAACGCTTTCGTTGCGACATCTTTCGCGAATGACATTTCGTGTGTCACGACAATCATCGTCATATTCTCTTCTGCCAACTTTTTCATAACTTCGAGCACTTCCCCCGTCAATTCTGGATCGAGTGCAGAGGTCGGTTCATCGAACAACAGAATCTCAGGCTCCATCATAAGTGCGCGAGCAATCGCAACGCGTTGTTTTTGCCCACCTGACAAATTAGCAGGATACGCATTGACTTTATCCGCAAGACCGACTTTTGCTAGAAGTTCAGTAATCCGTCCAGCAAGTTTCTCCTTTGGCTCTCCCTTAACAAGTTTCGGTGCGAGTGCTAGGTTTTGTTTAACTGTTAAGTGTGGGAACAAGTTAAAATGTTGGAACACCATCCCAATCCGTCTACCTATCTTACGGATTTCAGGAGTGCTTACATAAACGCCTTCATTTACGAGCGCTTCCCCGTCGATTCGGATGGTTCCCCCTTCAATTTCTTCAAGGTGAGCTAGACTTCTAAGCATTGTACTTTTCCCTGATCCGGATGGTCCAATGACCGCTACCACTTCGTTCTTCTCAACCTGGAATGTGATCTGTTTTAAGACTTCTATATCCCCAAATGATTTTTTCATATCGATTACTTCAATCAATGCCATTGCTTTTCACCTTCCTCATACATAATGGAATCGTCGTTCCAACCACTTGAACACGAGTGTCAAAACCGCTGTTATCAGTAGATAGATTACGCCTGCCATGACAAATGGAACAATCGTAAAGTCTCGGTTTACTGCCGTTTGCGCAAAATGAAGCAGTTCCGGAACAGCAACAGCATACAACAACGCCGTATCTTTCACGAGTGTCACCGATTCGTTCGCAAGAGCAGGAAGCGCAATGCGAATCATTTGAGGAATGACAATCCGTGTCGTCGTCTGCCATTTGTTCAACCCGAGTACTTGGGCTGCTTCGTATTGTCCTTTATCAATAGATAGTAAACCACCGCGGAAGATTTCTGCGAAATATGCTGCGTAATTCAGTACGAAAGCGAGGGCAGCCGCAGCGAAGCGATCCATAACTAAGTATTCCCCGATGACAGGGATAAGTGGCAACCCGAACACGAAGAACAATAATTGCAGTAAGAGCGGCGTTCCTCGCATGAGATAGATATACGTATTCGCTAACCACGATAGCGGTTTAAACTTACTGTTTACCGCGAGAGTAAGCAAGAAGCCGAGTGGGATCGAAGCAACGATTGCGATAACAAATAATAGAATCGTTGCCTTAGCCCCTTCGAGCATTGGTTTTAAAATCGATAATAAATAATCTGGCGACATGAGAATCCCTCCAACCTAACTAGAAACCGTGACTTACTTCAGTACTTTGTTTTCACCAAACCACGTTTCGGAAATTTGTGCTGCTGTTCCATCTTCATTCATCGTATCTAATGCATCCTGCAGTTTTTTCAATAACTCCTCGTTCCCCTTTTTCACACCAACACCGTATTCTTCAGGAGCGAGCGTTTCGTCGAGGACTTTAAATTTACCTTCTTCTTTAGACATGTAATAGTCAATTACAACTTCATCGATAATAACTGCTTCTACTCTCTTACTCTTTAAATCAGAAAGTGCTAATACATTATCAGCAAATTCCGTTTTGTTCTTAACTTTCTCTGCGATTGGATTTGCTTCTAATGCGTCAGCTGCTGAAGACAATGCTTGAAGACCAACTGTTTTACCTTCGAGATCACTTAGTGATTGAATGTTTGAATCCTTAAGCACTGCAACTACTTGAGCGTTGCTTAAATATGGCTTTGTAAAGAGTACTTTCTTCTTACGATCATCTGTAATCGTATAGCCATTCCAGATAAGATCGATGCGTCCACTAGCCAATTCTGTTTCTTTTGCTTTCCAGTCTATTGGCTGGAATTTTGCTTTCATGCCCATGTGTTCAGCTGCAGCTTTCGCATAGTCGATGTCAAAACCAGTGAGCTCATTCCCTTCATCTCGGAATCCCATTGGTGCGAATTTATCATCCACCCCGATGATTAATTCCTTTTCATCGTTTGCTGCTTCTTTAGAATTCCCACATCCAGCTAACAGTGCAATGATACCAAGTCCGGCTAACGCAACTTTCATTTTTTTCATTTTCATATTGTCTTCCTCCGCTTCATCGCTTTAGTCTGTTAAAGTAATAATAGGATAGCACACAATTTAAAGAATGCAAAGCATTAGCTATGAAAATACGGTTTCTTTTTTTGGAACCGTTTTCATTGAAACTCGTATATACTAGAAGAAACAGGAAGGAGGTTCGACTATGGATCCTTTTGACAATTCATTTTTTGGCGGAATCCCTATTTTTTTCGCAATTTTCTTCTGCATTATAGTAGGAATCATTCTTTTCACTTTCATAAAAGGAGCAGCAGAATGGGGGAAAAACAACAACTCTCCTCAACTCACGGTTGCTGCACATGTGAAAACGAAACGAACGGAAACTTCCGGCGGAACTGGTGATACAGGAGCGAGTACTTACTACTATGTGACTTTTGAATATGAAAGTGGCGACCGGCAGGAGTTTCAAATGAGAGGGAATCAGTACGGCATGTTAGCTGAAGGTGATATTGGTAAATTAACTTTTCAAGGTACTCGTTTTCTTGGATTTGAACGTGTACATTCTTAAAAAACGGTTCCCCATCTACTGGAGAACCGTTTTTTAGTTATTGAATAACAGGTCGCTTTTTACGGCCAATCAACAAGTATAGGATAAGCGCAACGACGATTAATCCTGAAAGAATCATATATAAATCACGGTAGCCAACTGCAGTTGCTACACCACCTAAGAAGTAAGGACCCAATCCAAATCCAAAGTCTAGGAAGATATAGAATGTAGACGTTGCAATTCCTATTCGTTTAATAGGAACACCAATAAGAGCGATTGCCTGAGCACAAGATTGGAAATTCCCGAAACCTAAGCCAATTATAGCGCCAGCAATTAGCAGGATGATTCCAGTATGTGTCTGACTAAGTAGTAATAAACCGCCTGCAAACAAAATCAATGCAGGAACTACAACAAATGTCCCGCCTTTACGGTCAAGCAATTTTCCAGAAAACGGACGGGAAACTAAGATGGCAACGGCGTAGACTAGGAAGAAGAAGCTCGCTGTATCGACAAGGTTTGCCTCTTTTGCGTAAAACGACAAGAACGACAGAACACCTGAATATGCAATTCCTGCAAGCAACGTGATTACCGCAATCGGTATCGCAGATTTTTCGATGTAATTTGCAAGTCCTTTTGGTGCATTCTTTGGTTCGCTTATCTCTTGTGGTGCTTCTTCTGGACGTTTATCGACAAAGAAAAACATTCCGAGACCAATAATACTTAATACTAAACTGAATACGAAAATCCATGTAAAGTCGGTATGTTGACTTAAGTAAATACCGAAAAATGGTCCGATTGCTGTCGCAAGTACGGTACTCAAACTAAAGTATCCAATACCCTCACCTCGTCGTGATGGTGGTATAATTTGCGCTACCATTGTACCGGTTGCGGTCGAAGCAATGCCGAGCCCAATTCCGTGGATGAAACGTACAAGTAAAAGAATCGGTAACGAGTGTGCAGTAAAATATAGTGCAATGGCTATGACTGATATAATCATACCAATCAGTAAGATGCGACGGCTACCTATGCTTTCAATAACACGACCTGTTGCAAGCCGGGCAGATAATGTTCCGATGATGAAAATCCCGGAAACTAGTCCGGCCATACTAGCGGATGCTCCATATTCGTCAACTGCAAATGGTGCAATTGTTACGATAAGCATATACATAACAATCATTATAAAGAAGTTAATGATTGAGATAAAAATAAAGTCTTTTGTCCATAAGTTTTTCTTGTCTTCCATAAAGCGACCCTCTCCGTTAGTTGATAAGATTTTCGTACGCCTGATCGAGCAGCTGCTTAGCATCCTGTATACCTTCTTCAGGAATTCCAGCTAAGATCTGTTCGTAAAACGGTAGCAATTCCGCTTGAATCTCAGCGGTGATTCGCTCCCCTTCTCTTGAGAGCTTTAACAATTTTTCACGCTTATCTTGCCCTTGTGTAACATCCAGATAACCGATTTCATGAAGACGTTTCACTACTTTTGTAACAGACGGTTTTTCAATCATCTGTTCCTCCGCAATTTCTGCAGAAGTCATCTCCCCTTCTCTCGAAAGTAAACTGAGAATGGTCCATTGTGCGTTGTACAAATCATAATGCAACAGCAGTTTATTGAGTTGGTTCACCAAAGGACGATATAGTTTGATAAAACTTCTGAAGAATTGATGTTCCAAATGCATTACTTCGCCTCCCTTTAAGGCTAATATAGTTAGTTACCCTATCTAACTATATTAGTATACGCTCTGAAATTTCATTTGTAAACGATAGCGTTTTATAATTTGATCCTTATTTCTATTTTCGACAATCCCCCTTTTTTGAATAAATTGTTGTGTGATTTTGCGAAATTAATCAAAATTCGACTCCCAATAGTAGGAAGTCGATTCGTAAGCGGATTCAATTCTTAGTATGCAGACCAGCCATTATCTGCTTGCATGATAACACCGTTTACATAAGAGGATTCATCAGATGCTAAGAACAACGCGATGTTCGCGATCTCTTCTTTCGTCCCAGGACGGCTCAATTGGCTAACGCCTTTCATTGCTTGTTCCATACCGTGCTTGTCGGGTTGTACTAAGTTGTTTGTGATATTTGTGGGAATTTGAGCGGGTGCAATCGCGTTACAGCGAATGTTTAAATGTGCATAATGAGATGCAACGTTTTTTGTCATCCCTGCAACCGCATGTTTAGAGGCTGTATAGGCAAGCCCACCTCGTCCGCCTGTTAGTGCGGAAATGGACGCCATATTAACAATTACGCCAGCTTTCTTTTCTTCAAAGATGGAAAGGGCTTTACGTGTTGCACGCATGACACCGGTAGTATTAATTGCTAATACTTTGTCCCATACATCATCTGTAATCGTTGCGGCGGAATACATGTTGTCCATAATTCCTGCATTGTTAACAAGGATATCGAGTGTGCCGAAGGTCTCGACAGCTGTATCGATCATGAGCTGAACATCTTCTTCAGCAGTAACATTGGTTTTCACCGCAAGCGCTTCTCCCCCAGCTGCTTTAATCGTTTGAACGGTTTCTTCCGCACCTACCATATTCATGTCTGCGATGACAATCTTTGCACCTTCACGTGCATACAGTTCTGCGATTTCACGACCTAGTCCAGAACCTGCACCAGTTACAACTGCCACTTTGTTTTCTAAACGATTCAACTTAACCGCCTCCAATAATAATGTTCGTTTCATCATTTCTCAGTATACGCTTTAATGTTTAACTATTAAAATAATTTGATTTACTGGTGGAGGTCAATCGAGTGGTTGCTGATATGAGAAATATGCCGTATACTAATATAGTTAAATCCCAAATGTCTCAGTAGCTCAGGGGATAGAGCAACAGCCTCCTAAGCTGTGGGTCGCAGGTTCGATTCCTGCCTGGGACGTATCTTGAAAAGCGCTATACCATGGTCTTTATATCTTTTTCAGACACAAACACAAGCCTTCTGATATAGCGTTTTGTACCCAAATTTTGCCCGATTTGAATTTTAATAATACAAAGTGAAAAGAGGAGGCATCTGCCCCCTCTTCTTTTTATTCTTCTGCTTCAGTTGCAAATCCATGTTCTTTCAAAAACCATATAAGCGTACGTTTAATATTTTCTTTTTCAAAATCACCATCTCTCCAACCTTCACAAACTAAACTAACTCCAACTGATCCCATTATTTTCTTCATTGCGTTAATATATAGATCATTATCCTCGTCACATGTATGCTTTAAATCAATATTTCTAATTAACATCGTAATTGCATCTACTATTGCATCCAGTGTGGTCCCTCTTTCGAATCAATAGCTACATCAAGATTAAATTCTCCCGTTTCTAAATCACCTGAAGTAAAACGAAGTTGATTTGTCACGTATAACCCTTCTTTCTTTAAATTAATTGTTTCTTGTTTGGCATCTGACAAAATTTTATGTAATCACTGAAGTTGTCGGTTATCGATAAGTAAATCAGCTGGTCCATGTAGTTTGAGTAGAAGATCTAACGTGGAAATTTCTCTGAAATCCAACAAAAAGTTATAATCTTCCTCTGCTGAAGCAAACGCTAAAGACTCAAGAGAACTTTCAAATAAGTATGAATGTCTTTTTCTTAAATACAAATCGATATGAAGAACGCAGTGTTCAAGACAATTATAAGTTTATGGTTTCATGTTTCTACCGAGAATGACAATCGCGAAATAATCCTGTTCTTTGTTAATGATTTGCGTTAAAAATATTAAATGCTTCGTTACAATCGTATTGTTACACACCATCATTGCCACCTCCTTTAACTTTATTATAAGGAACATATATTCCTATTTCGAGAGGTGACTTAAATGTTTTTTGTAATTTTTAGTTTTTTTATATTTGGATATGTTAGACTATATTTTCAAATACATTTCATAGGAGCATTCCTGTTAGAAGCTTTTTCGGGGACTTGAATAGAAAAAGCCCTCTTGGTATGATGCGGGGTGTCAAATCTGCACGAATTGACCCCTAATTTGCATACCAAGGAGGACTCATCATGAA
>NZ_JAMBOM010000011.1 GCF_023715615.1 Sporosarcina aquimarina
TGCCGCCAGCGTTCGTCCTGAGCCAGGATCAAACTCTCCATAAATCTGGTAGCTGATATGCAGCACATTGCGTCGTCAGCTTCAGTTGTTCATTCGGTCACGTACCTAAGTACGCTCCCTCATTCACGCCTTCGCTTCCTAGCACTGCACTACATCTCAGCAACCAGAGAGAATTGATTGCTCAATTCGTACTGGCATCATTTAAGATGTCTATCAGATCAACTAAGATCTGTTTGTGTTTGTTTCACCGGCAAAGCCGGTTTCTCAAACGATAATTCGTTGACATTTTGCTGTTCAGTTTTCAAGGTTCATATCGTCGTTCTCTCGAAGCGACTTGATTATCTTAACATGTCTGAGAAACTCAGTCAAGTTATTTTTGAAAAACTTTTTTCGTTCATCTCAGCGGATTTTGTAAGCTAGTTAGTTACCTCCGCGGCGACAAGATTTATAATAACATCGAATGCAGTTGTACGTCAACATTTTTTCAAAAAAAGTTTTAAAAACGCTTCGTGCCGGGCTTAAGCTACACAAAAACAGCCGTTTAGTACGGCTGTTATTCGAGCACGCTATACATTCGATGATACAGAAACTCGTTTTTAGAGTCTATCGACAGGACCTTAATAATGTTTTTCTCTATTAAGAATTCTATAAGCATTTCAAGGTCAACTGAGTACATCCTCAATTCACCATGCTCATGAAGTTCCTGAATCGTCCACGTCTCTTTTTGTGACATAACTTCTAATATATGATGTACCCCATACTCCGTTCGATTATGAATAAAGAACTCACTCGCCAAAAACATTAACTCCAGTCGTTTTTCTATAGGCTCATCACTCATAATAAGTTCTTCGTATAGCTTGAATATAGAAGGATCGATTTTCTTTACTTGAGACCAGACTGTTACTTCCGGAAGAATGCCTTTTTCAATGACAGACAATCTTGCTAAATGATGAAGCGATTGTACAGCATGATGGTAGGCATCCATATAATGATGCTGTTCAAAAAACGTCTTTCCTTCCATATACCGTCTAACCAATTTTGCAAGCTCGATTCCCATCTTTAAATCTCTACCGAAGAAAGGATGTTCTTGTAGTTCAGTTTTCAAATTTTCTATATACTCATTACGATCAAAGTAAACTTTTCCGTAAAATAACCAATCTACAACTTTTCGTTTTGTTCCAAGTAGTAGCCATTTTTTAAGTTGATTTTCACTTATTATATGTAGCGCTGCCTTTTCATCTCCATCCGTATAGTGCTTTGTTTGAATCGGAATGGTATTTGATGAGGATATGATTAGCAGTATTTCATCAAACGTATCAGTCAGGGGATCTCCTTCCCATCGTTTGCTAACGAGTATCACACCGAGCGTGTCCGGAAAACTTGCCCTTTCTTGATAGATTGGTCTGAGTGTTTGTTCCATTGTAATTCCTCCCTAGATGATATATAAGTTCGCCAGACGTTCTACAAATCCTCCTTCAAGAGACTCCTATGTTGCTATAGTAGAATATGTGCTATATTAAGGGAGCGAATCACAAGGAGGTCATGCAATGAAACCTTATAAAAATAAAATCAATCGCATTCGGTCATTTGCTCTTTCACTCATCTTCATCGGAGTGATTGTTATGTATATCGGTCTGTTCTTTAGGAAATACGAAATCATTATGTTACTTTTCATGATTCTTGGCGTGCTAGCTATACTAGCAAGTGTTGTTGTGTACGCTTGGATTGGGACACTTTCAACTCGAGCCATACAGATTATTTGTCCGAATTGCGGTAAGGAAACAAAGATGCTTGGACGCGTAGACATGTGCGGCCACTGCAGGGAGCCATTAACAATGGATCCTACACTTGAAGGAAAAGACTTTGATGAACTCTATAATAAACCAAACAAACGAAAAAGCTAACACAAAAAAACACTTGGTTCTCTTCCTAAAAAGAGAACCAAGTGTTTTTAATTAGCTTTAGAAGCTTGTTTTTCACAAGTAGGACATACTCCATAAACTTCTAAGCGATGAGAGTTCACTTTAAAACCCGTCACATGGGAAGCCAAACGTTCCACTTCTTCAAGCCCCGGATGATGAAAATCGACAATACTTCCACATTCGTCACAAATGATGTGGTAATGATCATGTGTTACAAAATCAAATCTGCTTGAAGCGTCTCCATAAGTCAGTTCCTTTACAAGACCGGAATTTCTGAAAACACGCAGATTATTGTAGACTGTCGCAACACTCATATTAGGAAAATCACTCTCGAGTGCTTTGTAAATTTCATCCGCCGTTGGATGGCATTCAGAAGATATGAGGAATTCTAAAATGGCATGTCGCTGCGGAGTTATCCGAACGCCACTTTCCTTTAATGTGACCAGCGCATCTTTTAGCATTGCACCAGACATAACGAACACCTCTATTCCACAAGGATTACTTCTTTATAATCATTATAATTAGTTTACTGAATTCGATGTCTGGTGTCAAACATTCTGGATTCTAAAGCAACTTATTATGCTTTAATACCCTCTGTCTGTCTCAATTACATTTTTAAATTCTCTATTCTCCGATAGCCAAACCTGAAGATTTTCTTTGAAAATCTCAAGAGCACGCTCCACATACTTTGCTGATAACGCTGAAACGTGTGGTGATACTGTACAATTTTCCATCTCCCATAATGGACTTTCTACTGATAACGGTTCTTGTTCGAATACATCTAGCACTGCATGAGCGATTTCACCTTGTTGAAGAGCTTCTACTATTACCTGCTCTTTAACCAAATCTCCCCGACCAAAGTTCATAAATATCGAAGACTTTTTCATTTTTTGAAAGTGTGATTTGTCCAAAATCCAGCGTGTTTCTTGCGTACTAGGCAATACGGAGATGATATAATCTGATTCGGATAGACGTTCGCTTATATGAGAAAAAGAAATATCCTCGTCCATTCCATCATGAGTATTACCAGATCTGCTGCATCCTATCGTATATACTCCAAATGCCTGAAGCAATCGACCGATTTCTCCTCCAATCGCTCCTGGTCCAAGAATAAGTGCCCTAGATCCACGGAGCTCACTAGATTTCATCTTTTCCCATACTTTTTGCTTCTGTTGTTCCTGTATTATCGGAAGTGCACGATTTAGTGAGAGAATGTGCGCAAGAACTGACTCCGCCATCGGTGTCTTATGAATACCACTCACATTTGTTACAAGAATTCCACGCTCCCCTAATTTTGTGAGAGGCAATTTATCAACTCCCGCAGACGCCACCATTACCCATTTCAATTCTGTTAGCTGGTTCAACATTTCCTCAGTCAGATCACTACCGTATGTAACGAGAATTGTAATTTGTTTATCGGGAGCACCCTCAATGGTATCTGAGAAGTCAAAGTGAATTTTTGGGAACCCTTCGGTTAGCTCGTGACGAAACTTCTCCTTGATTGGGAATGTTAATAACGCATTCGTCATAATGATTCACCAGTTCCTTCATTAGATACCTGCAACAATGTTTGATGAACGGCATCGATATGACCATCTACTTTTACCTTACGCCATTCTTTAATAACAGTACCTGTTGGATCGATAAGGAATGTAGAACGCTCGATTCCCATATATTCTTTTCCAAATGTCTTTTTCAATTTCCACACTCCATACAGTTTTGAAACTGTCTGTTCCGTATCTGCTAAGAGCGAGAATGGAAGTCCGTGTTTGTTGATGAATTTTATATGCGAAGCTTCGCCATCAGGGCTTACTCCTAGAATGACTGCATTCAGTGCACTAAATTCGGAATGGTTCTCTTTAAAAGATTGTGCTTCCAACGTACACCCCGGTGTTGCATCTTTAGGATAAAAGTAAAGAATCACATACTTCTTTCCCTCATAATCGGAAAGTGTAACTGGACTACCGTCTTCATTTTGTAAAGTAAAATCAGGTGCATGCAATCCTTCAAGCGTTGACATTTCTCATTCCCCCTATCAGATTCTTTCCTATTATAGTATCGGACTACTCCGTCTTTTTCAATTCCTTTGGTGTTTCGCTCATTATTAGGTAAAATAGAGAAGAAGTGATTTGAACGGAGGAATAAAAATGGAACGAACTAATTCAGAAACAATCTATGCGGAAGCCTGCGAACATATTGTTGGCGGGGTCAACAGCCCATCTCGTGGCTATAAAGCTGTTGGTGGAGGAGCACCAACTGTTATGGAGCGTGCAGAAGGGCCTTACTTCTGGGACGTTGATGGAAATAAGTATATTGACTACTTAGGTGCATATGGACCAATCATTACTGGGCATGCGCATCCTCATATAACAGCAGCAGTCACAAAAGCAGCCGAAACTGGACTACTCTATGGAACACCCACTAAACATGAAGTGAAATTTGCAAAAATGATCAAAGAGGCAATCCCAGGTTTAGATAAGGTTCGTTTCGTCAATTCCGGAACTGAAGCTGTTATGACAACAATACGAGTTTCAAGAGCCTATACGGGTCGTACGAAAATCATGAAATTTGCAGGTTGCTACCACGGGCACTCTGACCTTGTACTAGTTGCAGCAGGTTCAGGACCCGCAACACTCGGAACTCCAGACTCAGCTGGTGTCCCTAAAACAATTGCAGAAGAAGTTATTACAATTCCATTCAATGATCCGGAAAGCTTTAAAGTCGCTATGGACAGATGGGGAGATGAGATCGCTTGCATCTTAGTGGAACCAATCGTTGGGAACTTTGGTATCGTTGAACCTCAAGAAGGTTTCCTTCCCCTCGTCCATGAGATTGCAAAAGAAAAAGGTGCACTTATCGTATACGATGAAGTCATCACTGCATTCCGTTTCCATTATGGGTCGGCAGCTGAGCTCCTTGGACTCGAACCAGATTTGATGGCGCTTGGAAAGATTATCGGTGGAGGTTTGCCAATCGGTGCTTACGGCGGTAAATCAGAAATCATGGATACCGTTGCACCACTCGGACCTGCATATCAGGCAGGAACTATGGCAGGTAATCCAGCATCAATGCTGTCAGGTATCGCATGTCTGGAAGTTCTTCAAACTCCAGGTCTTTATGCAGAATTAGATCGCCTAGGAGCATTACTGGAAGAAGGAATTCTCCAATCTGCGAAGAAACACCATGTTCCCATTACCATCAATCGAAAATGTGGTGCCCTAACCGTTTTCTTTACAGAAGAGACTATTGTTAACTACGATCAAGCTGAGGCAACCGACAGTGAACGATTTGGCAAATTCTTCAAACTTTTACTGAAGAATGGCGTCAACTTAGCACCTTCTAAATACGAAGCTTGGTTCATCACGTCTGCTCATACAGAAAAAGATATTCAAGATACATTAATTGCTGTAGATTTAGCATTTGCAGAATTACTTTAGTAGAGGATTGTTGACCCACGCCGGTATTTATTGTAAAGTAGCGCAAAAGAGACCGTTAAAGAGAGGAATACATTCATGAAACTTGGTGCCCGAAGTTTGAAAACGGGTATTGCGATTGTCTTCGCCTTGTTCGTTGCACAATTGCTCAACTTGCCCAATCCTGTGTTTGCAGGGATTGCTGCGATATTCGCAATACAGCCGACCATTTACAGGTCATATTTAGAGGTTATTGAACGAATTCAAGGTAACTTGATCGGTGCCACTATCGGGGTTGTCTTCATTCTAATTTTCGGACATCAGCTAGTCATCATTGGACTGGCAGCTGTGATTGTTATATTAGTCATGCTTAAACTAGGTCTGGAAAAGTCAATTGGCCTTGCACTCGTCACCACGGTTGCTGTCATGGAGATCCAGGGAGATGACTATCTCTTACTCGCGTCACTTCGTGTCTTAACGATTCTAATCGGAGTCCTAGCAGCATTTTTAGTAAATCTCATATTCATGCCGCCAAAGTACGAAGTAAAGCTATTTCAATCAATTCACCAAGTGCAAGACGAAATCATTCGTTGGATTCGTCTGACTGGTCGACAAGCATCTGATTTCATTGCAACCAAAAACGTAATTCTCAACTCAAGGGAACAACTGACAACTATTGATCAGCTCTACTCATTGTATAAGGAAGAACGGTATTACTTGAAAAAAAACCAATATGCCAAAGCACGTAAGCTCGTTATTTATCGGCAAATGATTGTTGCATCGAACGCAAGTCTACAAGTTCTGAAAAAACTTCATTTATATGAAAATGAGCTCGCAATGTTGCCTGATCACTTTAAAATGATGGTGCAAGAACGTTTGGATGCCATACTTACGTATCATGAGCAACTGCACTTAAAATTTGTAGGTAAGTTAAAAGCTGACCAATTAAGTACTGGACTCCATGATGAGTATATTCAGCGTCACGAAGTAATGGAAATCTTCGTGAAAGAGATTGTTCTTACTAAAGAAGAAGATGAAGAATTTTCCACATACTATTTACTTCACATCCTTTCTTCTATTCTTAATTATGAAGAACAACTTGAGCATTTGGATAGTCTTGTCGTAACCTATCAACGTAGATACGACAGTGAAACGAATACTAAATTTGAAGATGAAATCTATTAAAAAACCTAGAGGCTGTAAGCCTCTAGGTTTTTAGCTTTTCATTTTAGGATCGAGTGCATCTCGTAACCCATCTCCCATTAAGTTGAATCCTAAAACCGTCAACATTATGGCAAGTCCAGGGAAAATCATTGTCCACGGAGCGGACTGCAAATAATCCTTAGAATCCGCTAGCATCTTCCCCCACTCTGGTTGAGGGGCTTGAGCTCCTAGACCGAGGAAGCCAAGAGCAGCTGCTTCAAGAATTGCAGTGGCGATGGCAAGAGTTCCTTGTACAATTACTGGTGCCATCGAATTCGGTAAAATGTGTGAAAACAAAATACGTACATCTTTCATCCCGATTGCTTTCGCAGACGTAATGTACTCATCTTCCTTAATACTGAGCACTTTCGACCGGATTAGCCTACCGAAGTTCGGTACGTTAATGGTCGCAATAGCAATGAGTGCATTTTGTAGACTTGGTCCGAGTACAGCAACGATCGCAATTGCAAGCAGGATAGACGGAAACGCAAGCATGATGTCGAAGATACGAGAAATGATGACATCCACCCAACGTCCATAATATCCTGCAATAATCCCTAGGATACTTCCCACCACAACAGAACCGATTACAGAGAAGAATCCGACAGCTAATGAAATACGTGCGCCATGAATGATTCTTGAGAGGATATCCCGTCCGAAATCATCCGTTCCAAACCAATACTCAGCAGAAGGGGGATGGAGCCGGTCCGCCATATTCTGATCATTAATGCCTTGCGGTGTAATCCACGGTGCTAAAATGGCAAGAATAACAAAAAGTAAAACCACTGCCATTCCTACCACTGCCACTTTACTCTTTCTAAAGCCAAGCCACGCATCGCGCCACGGTCCGGACTCTTTCTCAATTTTTGCTTCTGCAATCCCATCCACCTTGGGTGTCAATTCAGACATGGTACCAACCTCCTTCCTCAGTCATATTTTATCCTCGGATCAATTACACCATAGAGTAAGTCAACGATGAGGTTGATCATCACGAAGAAGAATGCAACAATTAGAATCCCGGATTGGATGACGGGGTAATCTCGATAATTAATGGCATCATAGATGTAGCGTCCGATTCCTGGCCAAGCAAAAATCGTTTCTGTTAGAATCGCCCCACCAAGAAGCATCCCCATTTGTAGTCCTACAATCGTTAAAACTGGAATAATTGCATTTTTCAGAGCGTGCTTATATACAACCCAAAACATCTTCTGCCCTTTCGCACGTGCTGTCCGGATATAATCTGAACGCATCACTTCGAGCATACTGGAGCGCGTCATTCTTGCAATAATCGCCATCGGAATCGTTGCAAGTGCAAGCCCAGGGAGGATTAAATGCTTAAACACTTCCCATAGCTGATCAAATCTACCATTCAACATGGCGTCTATCATATACAAATTCGTTATTGCTGAAACAGGATCCCGAACTTGCTCACGTCCCGTTGTCGGTAGCCACTGGAGTTCGATGGCAAATGCCCATTGTCCGAGTAGACCAAGCCAGAAGATAGGCATCGATACACCGACAAGAGCTAAAATCATTGCCGTATAGTCGAACCACGAATTTTGGAACCAAGCTGATATGATTCCGGCGTTGATGCCGATAATAACTGCGATAATCATCGCAAATAAGGCAAGTTCAAGTGTCGCTGCAAGATACGGCCAGATTTCATCTGCAACTGGCAGTCTTGTTCTCATCGATTCTCCTAAGTCCCCAGTGAATAGACCTTTTAAATAACTGAAGAATTGAATGTACCATGGCTGATCGAGACCTAATTTCGCATTGAGTGCAGCAACCGCCTCAGGTGTTGCTTGTTGGCCTAATATGACTTGAGCTGGATTTCCAGGAATCGCCCGGATCATCATAAAGACAACAAACGTCATTCCTAACAGTACGGGGATAAGTTGAAATAGTCTTTTTCCTATGTAACTGAGCATTCGGTTCACCTCTCATCGCTCTTTTTTCCTTTAGCGCAGAACAGTCCTTTTTAAAACATGAAAGGGGGATATGGCATAGCGCCTTCCCCCTTCACACATTCATGTGGAACACAGGCTTACTTAAAATCTACATTTGAAAGCAAGTCAGATCCTGTTGGATGTGGTACGAATCCAGTGAGATCCGCTGCTCCACCAAGTAGTGGAGTCGAGTGAGCAAGTGGTACCCATGGAGCTTCTTCATGAAGGATTTCTTGTGCTTTCATGTAAAGCTCATTACGCTTATCTTCATCTACTTCAGTTTGAGCTTCAAGGAACAATTTGTGAGTTTCATCGTTTTTGAAATACGTGTAGTTGTTGCTTGCGATATTGTCTTCATCGAGTAGAACGTATAGGAAGTTATCAGCGTCGCCGTTATCTCCTGTCCATCCAAGCATGAAGGCATCCGCTTCACCTTTACTTGCTTTGTCTAAATACGTTGCCCATTCATAAGAAACGATTTTTGCTTTGATGCCTACATCCGCCAAGTTGCTCTGGATTACTTCTGCAACTTTTGTGCCGTCTGGCATATAAGGACGTGGAACTGGCATTGCCCATAATTCCATTTCAAATCCATCTTCAAGTCCTGCTGCTTTTAATAATTCTTTTGCCTTTTCAGGATCATATGCATATTCTTCAATTTCATCATTGTAACCAGAGATTGAGGAAGGCATTGGGTTTTTCGCAGATTCTGCACGACCTTCAAAGAACGAATCAATGATCGTTTTCTTATCGATTGCATAGTTCATTGCCTGACGTACTTCTTTCTTATCAAATGGAGGGCGAGTTACAGTTAGCCCTAGGTAACCTACGTTCATAGAAGGACGTTCGAACAGCTGAAGATTAGAATCTCCTTCAATTTTCGCACCATCCGCAGGGTTGATGCCGTCAGCTAAATCGATTTCTCCTATAGTCAAAGCATTCAAACGTGCTGCATTGTCAGGAATTGAACGGAAGATAACTTTATCTAGCTTAGGAAGTCCTTCTTTCCAGTAATCCGCGTTCTTTTCAATCGTAATTGAATCGTTCGCTTTCCATTCTACAAATTTGAATGGACCTGTTCCTACTGGATTACGCTCGTATTCGTCGTCCCCTTTTGCAAATGCTTCAGGACTAGAAATCGCGAACATGCTCATTGCAAGGTTTTTCAAGAATGGTGCTTGTGGACGCTTCAGTGTAATAGCGACTGTGTATTCATCTTCAGCGATAACAGACTCGATGACTGCTTCTTCTTCTCCTTCAAACCCACCAAACATTGAACTATAGTACGGAAACTTTTCAGCGTCTCCTGATGCCCAACGTGCGAAGTTTGCGACAACTGCATCTGCGTTAAAATCTGTTCCATCGTGGAACTTAACGCCTTCTTCTAACTTGAATGTATACGTCAAACCGTCTTCAGATGTCTTCCACTCTTTTGCGAGACCCTTTTGAACCGTAGTATCTTGCTCACCGAAGTTCACAAGTGTCTCAAACAGATTGACAGTGACTTTAAATGTTTCGCCTTCAGTAACACGTGATGGATCGAGAGAAGTTGAATCTCCTCCGCGTCCGAATACTAACGTCTTTTCCTTCCCGCTAGCCTTCTCACCATCTTTTTCTGCGCCTTGTTCTTTGTCGTCACTTCCGCAAGCAGCAAGTGCCGTTGAAAGAACGAGAAGCATGACAAGCGCAAGTGACCATAATTTCCCTTTTCTCATAAGGACCCCTCCATCTCTTTTTCTTTCATTTCTATGTCATTGCCGGTTTGTTCACTATAGAGGTGACAAGCGACAGATTGACCATTCTCATGCTCGATCAGTTGTGGTGAAACTTTTGTACAAATATCCATTTTAAATGGACAGCGTGTATGGAATGTGCATCCTGATGGCGGATTCGCCGGGCTCGGAATGTCACCATCGATCATCACCTGCTCTTTCACATAGTCGGGATCTGGAACAGGTACTGCAGAAAGTAATGCTTTTGTATATGGATGAAGTGGCGTTGCATACAGCTGTTCGCTTGGTGCAAGTTCCACCATCTTTCCTAAATACATCACTCCGACTCGATCACTAATGTGTCGGACTACACCAAGATCGTGAGCGATGAAAATGTAAGTGAGGTCAAATTCTTTCTGAAGATCTTGCATCAAGTTCAATACTTGGGCTTGAATCGACACATCAAGCGCAGATACCGGTTCATCCGCAATGATCAGTTTTGGATTGGTCATAAGTGCACGCGCAATACCGATACGTTGTCGTTGTCCCCCACTAAATTGGTGAGGATAACGCTTTGCATGAAACGCACTTAAACCGACAATTTCCAAGAACTTGACGACGGACTTTTTCCGTTCCTGAGCGTTTGAAATCCCGTGTACAAGAAGTGGTTCTTCAAGAATTTTCCCAATCGTATGCCGTGGATTCAGTGAGGCATACGGATCTTGGAATACCATTTGAATGTCTCGGCGCATCTTTCTCATTTCAGTCGCTGACAAAGAAGTCAATTCTCTTCCATCGAACTCAACAGTTCCTTCAGTCGGCTCCAAAAGTCTCATGAGAACCCGACCCGTTGTCGATTTTCCACAACCACTTTCCCCAACTATCCCAAGTGTTTCGCCTTTATTTACATAGAACGATATGTCATCTACTGCTTTTACATGCCCAACCGTTCTTCCTAACAGTCCCTTCTTAATAGGGAAATACTTTTTAAGACCTTCAACTTTCAACAAAGGCTTTTGGTCCATCTTGCGTCACTCCTTCCTCACTATATAAGAAGCATCTCGTCTGATGACCCGTTTCTGTTTGAATCAGTGCAGGATCTTCTGCTAAACACCTGTCAAATGCAAATTCACATCGGGCCGCGAATTTACAGCCTTTTTTAATGGAACCCGGCTTTGGTACATTACCTGGAATCGAGTAGAGTCGATCTTTTTTATAACGCATATCCGGTACTGATTGAATAAGCCCTTTTGTATAAGGGTGTTGAGGGTCTTCGAATATCTTTTTGACTGAAGCCTCTTCAATTACCTGGCCCGCATACATGACAATGACTCGTTCGCATGTTTCAGCTACGACGCCTAAGTCATGGGTAATTAGCATAATGGCTGTATCGAGTCGGGTGTTTAGTTCCTTCATCAGCTTCAAAATCTGCGCTTGAATGGTTACATCAAGCGCGGTAGTCGGCTCATCGGCAATGAGGAGTTTCGGGTCACAAACGAGTGCCATCGCTATCATTACCCGCTGTCTCATCCCACCTGATAACTGATGCGGATACTCGTCAATCAGTTCATCGGCACGTGGCAAACCGACTAGCTTCAACATTTCAATCGCTCGTTCGCGCGCACGCTTTTTTGACCATTTTTTCTCGTGAATCAAAATCGCTTCGGACATCTGATTTCCAATTGTAAATAGAGGATTCAATGAAGTCATCGGCTCTTGGAAAATCATCGCGATGTCATTCCCGCGTATGTATCGCATTTCTTTCTCGCTTTTCTTCAGCAAGTCATTACCCTGAAATAGTATTTCGCCACCCGTTATTTTCCCAGGGGGTTTTGGCACTAGACCCATCACTGATAGCGAGGTCACGCTTTTCCCACAACCTGATTCCCCCACTATCCCAAGCACTTCCCCTTCTCTTACAAAGAAATCGACGTGGTCGACTGCCGGGATTGCTCCTGAGTCAGTAAAAAAAGTGGTCTGCAAGTCTTTTACATCTAAGACTTTTTTTCGTTCGCTCATGGTACCGCCCTCTCCCAATACTATTTTTCTAAATATAACTTCTATTCAGTATTATACGGTTTTATATGTGTAAATCAAGACAATTTTCAATACAATCAAAAAAAGCAGACAATTAAGGGATACCCTTTAATTGTCTGCCTCTGTTTATATAGTTTGTACTTGAAACAAATCGTAGTAGATCCCTTGCTTCTCTATAAGCTCGGCGTGCGTCCCTTGCTCTTTTAACTCCCCATGGTCAATTACTAAAATTTTGTTTGCATGCGTAATTGTAGACAATCGATGCGCAACGATTATAGTTGTCCGATTATGTGCAAGTCGGCTCAACGATTCTTGGATAAGTGCTTCGCTCTCAAGATCCAGAGCTGAAGTAGCTTCATCCAATATAAGCATCGGTGGGTTTTTCAAAAATACACGCGCTATTGAAAGTCGTTGCTTCTGCCCTCCTGATAGTTTAACACCACGTTCGCCCACTTTCGTTTCATATCCCTCAGGTAGCTCCATGATGAAGTCGTGCGCATTTGCGGCTTTTGCAGCAGACACGATTTCTTCTTCTGAAGCATCAGGTTTCCCCATCAGAATATTACTGCGTACTGAGTCGCTGAATAGGATACTATCCTGCAGCACCATTCCAATTTGGTCTCGCAACGTTTTCATCTGAATATCACGTAAGTCGTGACCATCAATACGAATAGCCCCACCCGTGACATCGTAAAAACGAGGAATGAGACTGACTATCGTGGATTTTCCTCCACCACTCATTCCAACGAGCGCAACAGTTTCACCTGGCTTCACAGTGAAATTCAGATCTTTTAAAACTGGAAATCCCTCTTCTTCGTAAGCAAATTCCACATGATTAAATTCAATCTCCCCTTGAATCACCGGCAATGCATTAGCATCTTTTTTGTCAGTTACTTCGTAAGGTTCTTCCATCAATTCAAATACGCGGTCCATCGACGCAAATGATTGCGTCAGGGAGGTAGATGCGTTGACCAATCTACGCAAAGGACTGTATAAACGTTCAATATATGCAATGAATGCAACCATCGTTCCGACTGATAGAGAACCATTAATCACTTGATACCCCGCATAAGTTATGACCAATAACGGAGCCACGTCTGTAATGGTGTTAACGACAGCAAATGCCTTTGCATTCCATTTCGTATGTTCAATCGCTTTGTCAAGAAACTTTCCATTGGTCTCATCAAATCGTTGTTTTTCAACTTCTTCCAGTGAAAAACTTTTAATGACACTGACCCCTGCGACACGTTCATGTAAATAGCTTTGAACGTTTGCAAGTGCCTGGGAACGTTCGCCCGTGAGTTTACGAAGTTTACCGAAAAAGTGTTTCACGCTGAACGCATAAAACGGGAATGCAAGTAACGTTACGAGTGTCAATGGCACGTCCATCGTGAGCATGATAGCAATAGCAATCAGAATTGTCGCCAAGTCCAGCCAAACGTTCATCAACCCAATCATGACGAAGTTTTTCGTTTGCTCAACGTCATTGATAATCCTTGAAATCACTTCACCAGCTCGCGTTTCCGCATAGTAACGCAAACTTAGTTTTTGTAAGTGTCCGTACAAGTTTTGACGAATATCATATAAGATTTTATTACTGACATACTGTGCATAATATTGGCGGTAATATTCTACTGGCGGTCGTATGATGAAAAACACAAGAGCCGTTCCACCAAGCCAGTAAAAAAGTTGTGCAGTTTTTTCATCAGCCGTCAACGTTTGTGAACCAATTACGTCATCGATAACAATTTTTATGAGAAAAGGGATAAATAGCGGAATTGCAAACTTAATGATTCCGATGACAACAGTTAAAACTATCTGCCAGGTGTATGGCTTTACGAATTTTAAATAACGCTTAGTGCTTTCTCCCATTCTACATCTCCTATCTAAAAAAGCCTGCCGCAGATATCGCAGCTCGGCTTCTTCATACTTCACTTTTCATATTTTTGTAAAACTCATAACGGGAAGTCCAAACATCAATGAAATCCGGAGCAAAAGGACCTTTGCGTTGTTTGATCCAACTTAGAAGTGTTTCAAGATTCCGCCGCAAAATTTTGTCAATCACTTCCGGATAACCCATTTGCTTTTTATGATCTGCATACTCATCTTCGTCCAAAATGAGATAACTCATGTCTGGAAAAACTTTGACATCCAAATCGTAGTCGATATATTTAATGGAATTATTGTCAAAGACAAAAGGTGAGCTGATGTTGACATAATAGTACACACCATCTTCTCGAAGCATGCAAATGATGTTGAACCAGCGTTCTGCATGGAAATAACAAATCGAAGGTTCACGCGTGATCCATGTTCGACCGTCAGATTCTGTTACAAGCGTTCGATCGTTTGCACCGATAATAATGTTACGTGTCCCCTTTAGGACCATAGTTTCTTGCCAAACTCTGTGGATATGGCCATCGTGTTTATAACTATGTACTTGTACTGTTTCCCCTTCTTTTGGAATATCCATCATTAAAACCACCTTTTCGTGACCGGGAAATATACCGCTCCATTCTTATCACAACATTATACCAACCGTTCCTGAAAATAGAAAATGTTTACCCCTGTTGGTCATAGAAAAACCGGCAAGGAGACTATTGCTCCCGCCGGCCGGTGGTGTCCATCCAATTATTTTGTCTGGTCTCCGTAACTATTTGCACGTTGCCCTGAAGCTTGACGTTTTTTCGCTTCAGCTTTTTGGTTTTGTTGTTTCACGTGCTGAACATCTGTTTCGGCTCCAAACTCTTCGTTCATGAGCGGATTGTTTTGTTGGTTTTGTTGGTTAAATTGCTGTTGCTGTTTGTTTTTCTGGTTCCGCTGGTTGTTTGTTGTCATGGATTTTCACCTCCGTAACAACTAGCATATCCAGCCCCTTAGAAATTATCCTACTCATGCACAATTATTTTTTAAGTTGTTCAAGCAGCTTGCTCATCGGTTTCGATTGAGGGATTTGTCCCAATTCTTCTTCAGTGAAAAATCGGTATCCCTCTGGAATAGGGGATTGATCGACCAGTACTGCATGAAATCCTTCAACATTCCATGTAACGTGAGAGAAAATATGTTTGAACTGTGCGTACGCCTCTCCCTGTTCGATTAGAAGTCCTGTATCATTCTTCAGCGCATCTATAGAATCCATAGTAGGAACGTATTCAATTTGAGGGAACTCCCAAAAGTCTCCTAGAAGCCCATTTGCCTGCCTCTTTCTTAATAACCACTTGCCACCTGGCTCAGAAATTGCAAATGAATGAATTGTCATGACTTTCTTTTTCAACTTTTTTGTTTTAATTGGAAGTTTCTCTTGCTTCCCTTTCTCAAAGGCGGAACAAAACTCTCTAACAGGACACAATAAACAACGAGGGTTCGGTGTACAAATCGTTGCGCCCAGTTCCATAATCGCCTGATTGAAAGAAGATGGGTCTGTTTCATCTATTATTTCCATCACTCGTTGTTCAAACACCTTTTTCGATTTAGGAATGGCGATATCTGCTTCAATCAGAAATAGTCTTGAAAATACACGCATTACATTTCCATCCACTGCGTGTTCAGGCACTCCATACGCTATACTTAACACCGCCCCGGCGGTGTATGGACCAATTCCTCTCAAATTCAAAATTTCAACTCTACTTTGTGGAATCTTTCCATCGTAATTTTCCACAACTTCCTTGACACCTGCTTGTAAATTTCGGACACGCGAATAGTACCCTAGTCCTTCCCAATGTTTAAGAACACGCTCCTCTTCTGCTTCAGCTAGGGATTCCATTGTCGGAAAGGATGTAATGAAACGTTCATAATACGGGATGACAGTGTCGACTCGCGTCTGCTGTAACATCACTTCTGAAACCCATATATAGTAGGGATTTGACGTTCTTCTCCAAGGTAAGTCCCTTTTTTCTTGGTGGTACCAAGATAGCAGGGCCTCGTTAAACTCTTTCTTTTGCGAAATTTCCATGGTACAAGCTCCTTCTTACGTCTAATACTTTTAGGTTATTCAAATTTGGGTATATAATTAAGAGAACTGTTGAATTCATTTCAGCGGAAACCCCAAAGTAAAGGAGTGATGGAGTGGACACGGGAACACATATTGCAATGGGCATCGCCATTAGTGGACTTGCAATGGCAGACCCTATCGTTGCCTCGCACTCAGCAACAATGGGTCCAGTATTTGCAGGCATAGTACTTGGTTCGCTAGCGCCAGATTTAGATACCGTTTTAAAACTGCGTAATAATGCGGTTTATATACGGAATCATAGAGGAATTACACACTCCGTTCCGGCTGTTCTTTTATGGCCGATCGTTATTTCAATTATGTTATTGTTTTTCGTGCCAGAAGCGAATTTCATTCACTTATGGGCTTGGACATTTCTCGCTGTATTCATCCATGTATTTGTAGATATCTTTAACTCCTACGGGACTCAAGCACTTCGACCATTTTCACAAAAATGGGTCGCTTTAAGCGTTATCAACACGTTCGATCCAATTATCTTCGGCTTACATGTAATAGCGATTGCAGCTTGGCTTTTTGGAACTCCACCAGTTCAAACGATGACCATTCTCTATTGTGTGGTATTTCTATACTACTTGCTTCGATTCGCAGTACATGCCGCTGTAAAGCGTGCTGTCAACAATACAATTCCAAATGCAACAGACATTTACATTGCTCCGACTATGCGTTTCTTCCAATGGCGGATTGCTGCATCAACCAAAACTGATCATTATGTCGGGCGCGCATACGGTCGTTCAGTAAATATATACGATCGGTTTGATCGTAAACCATTACCTGACTCGAAGTATGTACAGGCTGCGATGACAGATCGAAATATCGCCGCCTTCGTTTCTTTCTCACCGATTTATCGATGGGAAATCACTCAGGTCGATGTATTGACAGAGGTTCGCTTAATCGACTTGCGCTACCGAAGTAAAACATTTTATCCATTTGTTGCAGTAGCTCATGTTGATGAAGATTTAAATGTTGTGAACTCTTATACAGGATGGATTTTCTCGGAGGACAAATTGCGTAAGAAGTTGAATTTCCTCCAAGAATCTTAACAGATGGTATCTATTTACCCGTCTTGACTGATGTTAGCATGGCGAGCGGAAGCGCTTCTTCAGCTTGCTCGCCGCCCATCCGGTATCCCCAAGCAAAACGACCTTTTAAGTAGTCAACTTTAAAAAAGTATCCTTCATCTCCTTGGATTTTATAAATTTCTCCGGGTACGATAGAATCCGGGTCGACAAGGTAAGATTGAGCCATTAATGCTTTCCGCTGATATACTGCGTACTCATTTAAGATCCCTAGTTGTTCAGCTTTTCTTGCTTTTTCCATTAGGTGCGCGATTTCAGTTCTCAGTTCTTGTTCTGTCATTTGGCTATATTTCTTTTCATTCGTCATCTTCTTCAAGCTCCTTTTTTTCAATGAAAGCATCGATTCGATCAAACGGTATCCCTTTTTGGTACATAGCTTGTTTCACCCGTTTTTTTCGGTCATATCCCTTGTACTTTATGCTAACCCGGCGCCATGCTTTTTCACCAGTAGTTTCGGTTATGGCCGTCCATTCGTCTTCATCTGGTTCAAAATCAACAGCCTGTATTGCCTCTTTTATGATTTCAAATGAGAAGCCTTTCCTCTGAAGGGCATTTTGAATACGTTGTTTCAGCTGAGCTGGGGCAATGGATGAATGTTTACGTGCCGCTTTTTCTGCTAATCTTGTGGCAGTTGCTAACTGTTCTTCCGGGTCGTATTCTTCCAATACGGCAGCCTGAATCGACGGATCAATTCCACTTTTCTTCATTTCTTGCTTGATAGCATTCGGTCCCTTCCCAGAAGTGTTTTTTTGTGTACGAAGTAGTGCTTCAGAAAATGCCTGATCATCGAGAAAGCCTAATCGTTTCAGCTTAAGAATAGCTTCTCTAATAACGGCATCTCCAAACTCTGCTTGCAATAACTTTTGTTTCACTTCGGATTCACTTCTCATACGAAAGCCAAGGAAATGTAGTGCTCGATTAAAAGCACGCTGAATTTCTTCTTCATAGACGAGATTTTCTTTTTCCCAGTTATCGAGTTGCATCCCTTTGGTTAACCCGAACTTGACGAGATTCGATTCATGCACACTAAACTCATAGACTTCATCCAAAAAAATATTGTAGCGTTCTTTGTCCCGTTTTTGTTGTGTGATTTTTGTGATTACTGGCACATCTGTCACCCCCTGCTACTATTAGTATACCTGTTCTTATTAGGTCGGTCAGCTGATTCGTTTATCATGATGGAGAGGAGTTTATTTCATGAACATATTAGTTACTGGAGGGACTGGATTCATCGGTTCCAAACTTATTGACTTGCTCAAATTGGATGGCCATACTCTAACAGTCTTATCTAGAAGTGAGTCAAAAAAAGAGAATGGTGTTCACTTTGTTCAATGGCTACATAACCGTTCAAAACCTGAACAAGAACTAACACCTCCAGATGCGGTCGTAAACTTAGCAGGTGTTTCTATCAATGATGGCAGCTGGTCTGAAGAGCACCAAAAGAAAATCTATGAGAGCCGGATGGAAGCAACAGATGAACTTCTTCGCATACTAGAAACGCTAAACGAGAAACCGACTGTTTTTGTAAACGCCAGTGCTGTCGGAATTTATCCTACTTCTGAGACTCATGTGTACACGGAAAACTCACCAGAAATCGCTCATGATTTCCTCGGAAAAACCGTGTATGATTGGGAACAAAAAGCCTCTAGGATGAAACAATACGGAACACGAGTCGTCTATACTCGATTCGGTACTGTATTTGGTAAAGGTGGCGGTGCCCTGCCACTCATTGCACTTCCATACAAATTGTTTGCAGGCGGCACCATCGGATCTGGGCATCAGTGGATATCATGGGTTCATGTTGATGATGTAGCGAGGGCAATTTACTATGCAATTACGGCGCCTTCTCTAGAAGGTCCTGTCAACGTAACGGCACCTGCCCCAGTACGAATGGCCGATTTAGGAAAAGCAATCGGTGCTGTTATGCATCGTCCTCATTGGCTACCAGTTCCGAGTATCGCTATGAAACTCGCACTAGGTAAAAAAAGCAAATTAGTATTGGAAGGACAACATGTGTTACCTGAAAAACTTATTGAAAGCGAGTTTACTTTCAAGTATCCTGCAATTCGTCCTGCACTTGAAAACATTCTTATATAGACAATGTATAGAACCCTCTCTTCGACACACGCTATGAAAAAAGGAGTGTGCTCGAAATGATGGAACAACATGGACCTGGTATCTTAATGGCAGCATTTGTAATTGTTGTCGGTCTCGCTTTCAACCCGTTTGCAGCGCATGCAGATGAATTTCACTGGGGGTTTAAGAAAGCAATGAATGGGGAACCTCCAAATGCTGGCTCAGCGCTTGAGTCGATGTTAAATGAATATGGCGCAATATATAAAGGTAAACCCGATGAAAAGGTTGTTTATTTAACATTTGATAATGGTTATGAAAATGGCGAAACGGAAAGCATTTTGGATACACTAGAAAAAGAAAAAGCACCGGCTACTTTTTTTCTAACCGGCCATTATTTGAAAAGCGCCGCACCACTCGTAAAACGAATGGTCAAAGATGGGCATGGAATTGGAAACCATTCCTATGATCATCCTAATATGGCGAAACTAAGTCCAGAAAAGATGGAAGACGAGTGGAAGCGATTTGACAAATTGCTTGAAGAGACGACTGGTGTTAAACGGACGGTATACGCAAGACCGCCAGAAGGTATTTTTAATGAACAAGTGCTTTCCGTCGGTAACGCACTTGGCTATCGTCATATTTTTTGGTCAGTCGCCTTTATCGACTGGTATGCAGATAAGCCAAAAGGTCGCGATTTCGCCTACAACGAACTGATAAATCAGCTCCATCCAGGTGCTGTGATCCTCATGCACACCGTTTCTTCTGATAACTCACAAGCACTGCCAGACTTTATAAGAGATGCTAAGAAACAAGGTTATACGTTTGGATCACTGGACGACCTTGTCATGGAGTATGAAGATATTCAATTAGGAAGCGTTCGATGAGCGCTTCTATATAAAAACAGAGACTTTTGCTTAAGTCTCTGTTTTTTGTTTTTTTGTACCCCTGACTACGTTACAAGATCATAAACTTTCTTGCTTCACTTGCTTTTTTCCTGACAATGTTAATAAAAACAATGTCCCCATTAACAGGCCAAATAAATACAAATAGTGATGTTGTGAAACTTCTAGCACGTAGCCTCCAAGAATAGGTCCAGTCAAACTGCCGAAGCTAAAAAATATTCCACATAATAAGTTCCCTGTTGGTAAGAGGTGTTTCGGTGTAAGATCAGACATGTACGCAACGCCGAGGGAAAAGAGCGAGCCTGAAAATATGCCGCCCACAAAAAACATAATCATTACTGCGATTGCAGACGTACTCAGCAAAGCTGCACCTATGAACGCCAACATGCCGCCCCCTAATCCAATGAGTAAAACTGTACGGCGCCCTATTTTGTCAGACAATATGCCAAGAGGCACTTGCGAAATGATTCCTCCGAACGCAAAAGCAGGAATAATGATGGACACCATGCTTAAAGAGAACCCATTACGCAATGCATATACTGGAAACATCGCATTTAAAGACGACTCTAAAAAACCATATGCAAAGGGTCCAAGTAGCGCAATCCAGGCAACAATCACCGTTGCTTTCACACGTTTTCCAAAATGATCTAAAGAGGCAGAACTCGCCATTACTTCCGGTAGGTCATTCTTTAAAGTAAAAACCAGTCCCCAAGCACATAAGGTCAATAGTGCAGAAACAATAAAGGGTAAGCCTTCATAAATCGAAACAAGTGGCACAAACATTGGTCCAATAGCAAATCCAACACCTACTGACAATCCATAAATAGAAATACTTCTTCCAAGTCGTTCTGGTGGAACTGAACTCGTCACCCATGTTTGAGTTGCAAAGTGTAACGCATGGTCGCCTATTCCTATAAATAAACGGAGGACAAACCAAAAGATTACACTTTTCCATAGTGGGAAAGAAAGCAAGGAAATGATTACAATTAAACCGCCTGTAATAATAACAGGCTTGTACCCGAATTTCCGCAGTGGCGCCTCCATAAACGGGGAAACCAAAAGTGTTCCTATGTATAGACCTGTCGCATTTAACCCATTTAAAGTTCCTGAAATACCGTCTTGTTCAAAAATTGCAGATATTAGCGGGAGCAGCATCCCTTGGGAAAAACCAGAAATAGAAACGATAATGACGAGCACCCAAAAACGGTGCTGTGGCCGGTTTCTTGTGATTGCCATTCGTTAAACACCCCTTATTCAGCAAAAACCTATATAATGATAGCATATAAAGGAGGGAATATTAATGAAATTCCAAATGACAGATCACGGTTTCGAAACTGAAACAGAATTCGGTAAGCTTGAAATCTCTTCAAATGAAGAAAAAGGATTTCGTCCCTATCAGTTAATGATTTCTTCTATCGCTGCGTGTACGGGTGGAGTAATGCGCAAAATCTTGGAGAAGAAAAGGATGCCCGCTGAATCGATTGACATCGAAGTGTTAGAAGTAATTCGATCACAGGATGATGCCAGTCGCCTTGAAAAAATCCATTTTCATATTAAAGTGAAAGCTACTGGTCTGACTGATGAGAAGATGCCAAAAGTTCTCGAGTTGACAGATAAGAATTGTTCGATGTATCAATCAGTTGCGAATTGCATTGATGTAAGAAAAACGTACGAACTGTTGAAATGAACCTTTCAACAGAAAAAGACCCGGCCTCGTGTTATCCAATGAGAGCCGGGCTTTATGTTGTCATTAAATTGTTCATAGATTGACTGCGAATTCGCCAATAGAATTTCCTTTTCCTGACGTCTTCGAATCCCCTCCTTCTGGTATCAGAACTCGTTCAGCTACCCTCCTTTTTTTGATTACAAGTATCATAACACATTAACGATTAATTGTGAATAGTTTAAATTAATTTTCTTTTCAACTAATTGTACTGACCACCTATTTCCGTTAAAATAGGTGTACAGAAAGAGGTGTCCCTTATGCAAAACTCATCATCTAACCAAGTTGATGATTTAAAAGTTCGACTCAATCAGTTTTTGGAAACGCTCGATACAATTGAGCCTGAAACAGCCGACCTTGAAGAAATCGATCGTCTCATTAGTCTCGTTGACGATTTAGAAGTCCGTATGGGCAAGATGAAATAACAGGTTCGTATCGATAACTAGTTCTGTCGCAGAGGTTTTCATTGCCTCTGCTTTTTTGTTATCAAAAAACTCAGGAGTTCCTCAAATTGAAACATACTGTAACACTTTTTTCTCAATTATGTTATACTACTATTAATAGTAATTATAAAATAGTAACAGATATTATTTAGGTCGGATTTCCCTTAGGGAATCCGACTTTCTGACTTTTATAAGGTAAATGAAAGTGAAATTCATTCTCAATTAGGAGGGCTAATATGACAACGCATGCAAATACTGAGCTTCAAAAGTCAGTGGATTGGAAAGAACATATTGAACTTGGATTGGCTATTCTCTCTGGAGTACTCATTTTAGCAGCTTGGTTAAGCGGGAAAAATGGAGCTGAACTTTTTTCCATCGGACTGTATATAACTGCTTTTTTGATCGGCGGTTATGCCAAAGCAAAAGAAGGAATCGAAGAAACCATAAAAAACAAAGAACTCAATGTAGAAATGCTAATGGTACTCGCAGCGATTGGTTCTTCAATCATTGGATATTGGGCTGAAGGCGCTATTCTAATATTCATTTTTGCGTTGAGTGGCGCGCTTGAAACGTATACGTTAAATAAAAGCCATAAAGAAATTTCTTCACTCATGGAATTACAGCCTGAAGAAGCTTGGCTTATCCAAGAAGATGGTACTGAGGTGAGTGTGCCAACGTCTTCCCTCACTGTTGGTGCTAGATTACTCGTTAAGCCGGGTGAACGAATTCCTGTAGATGGGGTTGTGCAAAAAGGTAGCACATCTGTCGACATGTCAGCTATCAATGGTGAATCAGTTCCTGCTGATCAGCGTCTCGGCGATGAATTATTTGCAGGTACAGTAAATATTAGTGGCGTTATCGAAATGGAAATGACAAAACCAAGTAGTGAATCATTGTTCCAAAAGATTATTACCATGGTGCAAAATGCGCAAAGTGAAAAATCCCCTTCCCAGCAATTCATCGAACGTTTCGAAGGGAGCTATGTCAAAGTTGTCCTGGTAACGGTGACACTGATGCTGTTCTTGCCTCACTTCATATTTGGTTGGGATTGGACAACAACGTTCTATCGGGCTATCGTGCTTCTCGTTGTCGCCTCTCCTTGTGCGTTAGTAGCTTCAATCATGCCTGCTACACTCGCAGCTGTATCTAATGGTGCAAAACGTGGTGTCTTGTTTAAAGGTGGTGTTCACCTCGAACATTTAAGCTCATTGCGAGCAATAGTGTTTGATAAAACAGGGACGTTAACAACGGGTAAACCCGTTGTGACAGATTTCATCGTACGCGAAGGGACTTCAGTTAAAAACGCATTGTCGCTATTGGCAGGTATAGAATCTCGTTCGAACCATCCGTTAGCGATCGCTGTTACCGCCTACGCACGCACTCAAGAAGTCTCCATGCGGCGCGATTTTGACATCGAAGAAGTTCCGGGGAACGGCTTGCGCGCGTTTGCACCTGAAGGAGAAGTAATTGTTGGAAGCTCACGTTTTGTTGGGGTGGATGAAGCAAAAGCTTTTCATAATGGATCCGCTTTTGAGCTTGCAGATGAAGGTAAAACTGTTCTATTCATTAAAGACCAGGAAGGCATTCTAGCAGCTGCCGCGCTGCAAGACGTTCTGCGTCCAGAGGCGATAGAAACGATTCAAGAACTCAAAAAGGCTGGATTGAAAACGATTATGCTGACTGGAGATAACGAAAAAACCGCAAAAGCCATTGCTTCACAAGCTGGTATCGATTCGTATTCAGCAGAATGTCTACCAGATATGAAAGTTAAGAAGGTTAAAGAGTTGATGAAACAATATGGCGCAGTCGGAATGGTCGGAGATGGCATTAATGACGCTCCGGCACTTGCTACAGCAACAAGTGGTATTTCGATGGGAGAAGGAACAGACGTCGCATTAGAAACAGCAGATGTCGTCCTTATGATGAATGACTTGACAAAACTCCCCTACACCATCAAACTTTCGAGAAAAATGCAGCGTATAGTAAAGCAAAATGTTTTCTTCTCGATTCTCGTCATCGCTATGCTTATTATTTCCAACTTCATGCAAGTCGTGGATTTACCACTTGGTGTGATTGGTCATGAAGGAAGCACGATTCTTGTCATTCTAAATGGATTACGAATGCTCAATTCAACAAAGTAAAAGCAATGCTACGGCTTATACCGTGGCATTGCTTCAGACTGTAGACAAACTCTATAAATCACTGGGTTTGCCTATAGTCTTTTTCTTTTACAATAGGAATAACTATGAAAAGTTGGTTTCCGCTGCGAGGGACGCTTTCCGAGGGGCTTGCTCTCAGACGCTTCCTTCGCTTTGCTCAGTCCAGGGTCTTCGAGCTTCACTTATCCCTCCGGAGTCGCCGCTCTCCGCTACAATCAACAATATCTCCCAACTATCAAATGAGGTGATGGAAATGATGACGAAGAATCAAGTTAATAAACGGGAACAGATGGAAATGCTTACGATCGAGCAGTTAGTTCCGCAAGACCATCTAGTCCGTAAATTAGATGCAGCAATTGATTTTCTCTTCATTTATCCATTGGTTGAAGATCCATATTCCCTATTTGGGAGATCCAGCCTAGATCTAGTTGTACTCGATAAAATGTCATTTATTCAATACACTGAGTCCTCTTAGGGTTGCCTGTCGCAAATCATGCTTCTCCTTGGCATCGGTAAAAAGCGTTCAACTGCCTCTTTACATTTCCATAGACTTCTTTGATTTCATATCGGTGTCTCATGTCTTCTGCTACATCTAGTTATTCTTGCTAGCTGGACATGGAGCACTCCGATTGCATCCTTTGCTTGAATGATGCGAATGTGTCATAGGACATTCAGTTGATTGAAGTGCAGGACGGCGACTCCTGGGGATTAGCGCAGCGCGAAGACCCCGCAAGAGCGAAGCGACGAGGAGGCTGAGGGCAAGCCCCCGGAAAGCGCCCGTCCGGAACGGAAATTAACGGCCTGTTATCCTTCATTTTCAGATTTAACGATGCCAAAAGGGATGGAAATCTAATCGATTCTCATCCCTTTTGTCTATTGTCTGAAGCAATGCTACGGCTTATGCCGTTGCATTGCTTTTTAATTCTCGTATTCGTTCTGCCCGTTCTTTCATGACTGCATTGATTTGTCCACCAATCATGAGGATGATTGCTGAGAAATAGAGCCATAGCATAAGAATTATGATAGTTCCTATACTGCCATACGTATTGGCGTAGCTTCCGAAATTGGAAACATAAAATGAGAACCCGAGAGTAGTAATAATCCAACCTATTGTTGCAAACAAAGCTCCTGGAAGTGCTGTTTTAAATGGAAGTTTCACATCAGGTACTAACCAATAAATAAGTGTGAAAACGACTGCGATGAGTATTGGAGGTAATATGAATCGCAACTGGTTCCATAATGTATTGAAACCATCTTCAAATCCTAAATAAGAAAAGACGACTGAACCGATCTGTTCTCCAAAGACAGGTAAACCGAGTGCAACTACCACTACAAGTACAAGCATAATAGTAAAGACAATAGACATTCCACGCTGGACAACAAATGATCGTGAATCTTCTTTAAAATATGAGCGATTTAGCGCTTTCGTTAATGCATTCATTCCTTTAGATGCCGACCAAAGTGTTGCTAAAATACCAATGGACAACAAGCCACCATTTTTGTTAGCTAGCACTTGCTCTAGAATATCGCTAATCATGGTTGCCACTTCTTCTGGTGCATAATCTCTTATGAACAACATAACTTGTGCTTGGTCAAGATTTAAATAAGGCAACAACGTAAAAAGGAAAATGAGTAAAGGAAACATTGAAAATAAGAAAAAATAAGAGAGTTCAGCACCAAGCCCAGATACATCGACAGTTTTAATACGCAAGATTAATTCTTTCAAAAAACCATCTTTTGTAGTCACATCAAATGTATGTAGGTCTCCTTCTTGTATATCCGATACAAAACCGCCTATTTTAGAATCCGTAAATTTGTTACCATCATCATTAGATCGATGCGAGAGTTCGTTTATGTACGGTTTGTCCTGATGGGCCTTTTTGAGTGAAGGCGACCCATCGGACAACTGATTGTTTTTGTCTTCTTTCAAAGCGTATCCCTCCTTTTCGCTTCTCGGCTTACGGTGTAGCAGTTGGTGATTCCTTTAAAATAGTTTCGTACTCTTCTTTTGAATCGACAAATGTCTCCTTAGTATCTGTTACCAATTCTTTTACTTGTGGCGTCAATGCTTTAAGTTCCTCTACTTGTTCCTTGATATAAGATACATCACCCGATAACTGTTCATAGGCAGCTTGGAATTTGTCTTTCTGATCCACCAATTTTTGTTTCAAAGTTTCAGGATTTTTAGCATAAAACGAAATTTCATTCGCTGCTTTTTTTGAGGTTCCCATCACAGAATTACGTGTCGAACGATCGAGCAGAGCGACCGCTCCACCAAGTAAAGCGCCAAACAAGACAAATTTACCAAGTTTACTTTTCCCCATATTAAATACCTCCAAATAGATTACTTATTTGCTTACCGTATTATACCCCACGAAGTAAAAAACAAACAAATCAGTCCGCATTAAAAAAAAGTACTTGACGGATGCACTGAAGTTTCGCAATATTAGTACTTAATAACAGTAACTAGTTATATTAGTTTGAATTTTCTTTCTATAAAGGGGGTGCGGACTTCTTTCTTCGTATTGATAAACATATAGTTGTTCAAACAACAAGGGGGGAATTGGGATGGAACAAGTACAGGCGTTTCTAGGGAAATTAAGCGATATCATTTGGGGACCACCACTACTAGTTTTACTTGTTGGAACAGGGATCTTCTTAACGTTCCGACTTACGTTCATTCAGTTTCGTTTATTACCGTATTCTTTAAAACAAGTGTTTTCTAGAAATCATGACAAAAAAGCAGACGGTGATATCTCTCAATTCCAAGCGCTTATGACCGCTATGGCTGCAACTGTCGGTGTTGGGAACATCGTTGGGGTTGCCAGTGCTGTTGCAACTGGTGGACCTGGAGCCATCTTTTGGATGTGGATTGCCGGACTTTTCGGAATGGCAACAAAGTATGGAGAAGCGGTTCTCGCAGTTAAGTATCGTGTGAAAGATGCCAATGGACAAATGGCCGGAGGACCGATGTATTACTTAGAACATGGTCTAAAACAAAAGTGGCTTGGCGTGATGTTCGCCATCTTTGGTGCATTCGCAGCATTCGGGATTGGGAACGGAACTCAATCCAAAGCCATTGCAGATGCCATGAATAATGCATTTAACGTACCATTCTGGGTTACAGGAATTGCGCTCGTCATTTTTGGAGCCCTTGTAATTTTAGGTGGTATTAAGTCAATTGGTAAAGTTACAGCCTTCTTTGTACCGATTATGGCTCTTTTCTATTTCATTGCAGGAGCAATTATTATTATCTTAAACTTTGATTTGGTACCAGCTGCATTTGGCTTGATTTTTAGCGATGCATTTTCTGGTCAAGCCATTGCAGGTGGAGCAATTGGTACAGTCATTCGTTTTGGAGTTGCACGTGGACTTTTCTCAAACGAAGCTGGTCTCGGTTCTGCGCCAATCGCTGCAGCAGCAGCAAAGACAGATATGCCTGGACGTCAGGCACTTATTTCCATGACACAAGTTCTATTTGATACGTTGATTATCTGCTCGATTACAGGCGTGACCATTGTTATGTCTGGCCAATGGAACAAAGGTTTAGACAAAGGTGCTTTGACAGGCGAAGCGTTCGGACATTTCCTAGGTGGAGCTGGGCCGATAATCGTGACGATTGGTCTCATCTTCTTCGCATCTTCAACCATTCTAGGATGGAGTTATTATGGAGAAAAGTGTTTCCAATACTTATTCCCAAATCCAAAAGCTGTTTTCACGTATCGCATTATATTTGTACTCTTCATCTTCGTTGGAGCTACAGCTACTTTAGACGTAGTTTGGTCGCTTGCAGATGTTTTGAACGGGCTAATGGCAATACCAAACCTAATTGGTCTTCTTGGCTTGTCTGGTGTCATTGTTATGGAGTCTAAACGCTTCCAAGCAAAAATTCAGGAAGAGAAGAAACAAAAAGAAAAAATGCAGGTTGACAGTGACTTAAATTAATGGAATGATTAAGTCCTTAGATTGCGAAAGGCGGAAAAAGCTATGGACTTAACTCAACCAACTACTGAAAATGTTTCGTATATGATTAATCAAATTAAAGAAAAACTTCGTATGGTGAATGTAGATGCGATGAAGTCGGAGAACTTCAGCACATCAAACTATGAAGATCTTCATTACATTTATGAAATGGTGATGAAGCGCGAAACGATTACACCGAACGAAATGCAAGCCATTGTTGCAGAACTCGGATCACTTCGCGAATAACTCCTATAAGGTTTATCACAAAAACAGCGACTCCCTCGTAATGGGAATCGCTGTTTTTCTAATAATTATTCAAATGCTGTGCCGTCTTTTAACACGAGCGGTTGGATTAAGACTTCAACCCGTCTGTTTTTAGCTCGGTTCGCTTCTGTATCATTCGGTGCGATTGGACGGAATTCGCCATATCCTTTTGCACTGAACGCCATTGGGTCCACTTTATCATTTTCAGCAATTATCGATAAGAAATTAACTGCCCGCATGACACTTAGCTCCCAGTTCGATTTATACTGACCGCTGGCCATCGGCACGTTATCCGTATGACCTGCAATTACGATTTGTCGCGGCTTTTCAAATACGAGCAATTTAGCAATATCAGATGCAACCGAACGGTATTGAGTGTCAATCTCGGCACTTCCTGTATTGAACAGAACACTGTCACGTATTGTGACTAGTAATCCCTCTTCAGTAAGTTTTGTATCAAACTGACCTTCCAATTCATTTTCAGCTATATAGTTCTCTAGATTTTCTTGAATCTCCCCGAGGGATCGCTGATCCTCCAAATAGGAAGAATTTTCATTCCCTGCACCTGCATCTTCTTGCGGTACAGGAACAGTAGTTGGAGAAGAACTATCCATTACCCCTTTACCACCATCAAAAACCTCACTAAACACAGATGAGATTTGACTGAACTTTGCTTCATCTATAGAACTGGAAGCAAACAATACGATAAATAGGGCAAGTAGCAACGTTAACAAGTCTGAATATGGCAAGAGCCAGGATTCGTCGACGTGTCCATCATCTCTTTTGCGCTTACGCTTCTTCGGCAACTTCCCCCGCCTCCTTGCCATTCGAGCTTCCGTTAGCAAGCTTACGACGTTCCTCCATAGATAGATAAGAAGATAGCTTTTGTTCGATGACACGTGGCGCTTCCCCTTCAAGAACAGAGAGAATCCCTTCAATCATCATATTCTTCTGTCTTACTTCTTCTGCGGATTTACGCTTTAGTTTGTTAGCAAATGGGTGCCAGAGTACATATCCTGTGAAAATACCTAGCAAAGTTGCAATGAATGCTGCCGAAATGGCATGTCCTAGTTTTTCAATATCGTTCATATCCCCAAGTGCAGCAATCAGACCAATAACAGCCCCGAGCACACCAAGCGTTGGCGCATAGGTACCCGCTTGTGAAAATATGAGTGAACCTGCCGCGTGTCTATCAGACATTGCATCGACTTCTTCACCTAGAACATCTCGTATATAATCTGCATTCTGACCGTCAATCGCTAGTCCCAATCCATTTTTTAAAAAAGGATCTTCGATTGAATCCGTTTGGGCTTCAAGCGAAAGCAACCCTTCCCTACGAGCTACATCAGCCCACGATGAAAACATACGAATAATATTAGCGTCCGAAGATAGCTTTTGTTCTTTAAAAATCACCCCAAAAAGTTTCGGGACACGTTTAATTTCGTTCATCGGAAATGCGATGACTACCGAAGCTATCGTACCAAAGATAATAATCAAGATAGCAGCGGGATTAATCAAGCTTGAAAGGGCCGCGCCTTTTAAAAACATGCCGACAAATACAGCTACGACACCGATAATTAAACCAAATACCGTTGATAAATCCATGTAAAGACCTCCATGTCTTTCATTCTTCTTTTTATTTCGTCAGATTTTGAGCTTTCTTTAGAGAATCTGGTAGAGAAATCTCAAGAATCTTTTCCTGAATAATTGTAAGCGAATTCAAAACTTTCTTTTTGCACTTTTCCAATCAATATTGGTACTATTAGATTACATTGAGAAAGGGGTATGACTCTATTGAATACATTTGAACAACAATTACAAAACTATGCAGAACTTGCCGTTAAAGTCGGCGTGAATATCCAACCTAATCAAAACCTTTTTATAAGTGCTTCTACTGATGTTCGAGAATTTGTCCGAATCATCGTTGAAAAGGCTTACGCAGCAGGTGCCCGACAAGTATTTGTCGACTGGAGCGATGATGTCATTTCCCGTATACGTTACGAACAAGCACCTGCAGATTCATTCTCTGAATTCCCTTCTTGGAAAATTGCGGAGCGCGAGGAAAATGCGAAAAAAGGGACTGCCTTCATGAGCATCGTTTCCCAAAGTCCGGACTTATTCAAAAATGTGGATCCTTCTCGTATTCGCGATGCTCAAAAAGCAAGTGGACAAGCTCTTGATGGTTTCCGTCAAATGATGCAAGCAGACAAATTCAGCTGGACAGTAATTGCCGCGCCTTCAGCTGACTGGGCTTCTCTTGTCTTCCCTGATCTACCAGAAGCTGAGCAAGTACCTGCGCTATGGGATGCCATTTTCAAGGCAGTCCGTGCGAACACGGGCGATCCTGTCGATGCGTGGAAACAACATGACAAGAAACTACATGAAAAAGTAGACTATCTGAATAACAAACATTACCACAAACTACATTACACCGCTCCAGGTACTGATTTAACAATTGAATTACCAGAAAAGCATATATGGTGTGGTGCTGGAAGTGTAAATGCTGATGGTGCGACATTCATGGCAAATATGCCGACTGAAGAAGTCTTTACGGCACCTTTGAAAACCGGAGTGAATGGTGTTGTTTCAAGTACGAAGCCATTGAGCTATGGTGGAACCATCATAGATGATTTCAAGATTACATTTAAAGAGGGTAGAATTACAGACATCATTGCCGGACTAGGACAAGATGTGTTAGAAAATATGATTGAAGCGGATGACGGTGCAAAATATTTAGGAGAAGTTGCACTCGTTCCCCATGAGTCCCCTATTTCAGCATCTGGACTTTTGTTCTATAATACACTTTTCGATGAAAATGCATCCAATCACTTAGCAATTGGCAGCGCTTATGCATTCAATTTAAAGGGCGGTAAAGAAATGGATCGCAAGGAACTTGAAAAAAATGGCTTAAACCAAAGTATCACTCATGTGGACTTTATGATTGGTTCCGGTGAGATGAACATTGACGGGGTCCTTTCTGACGGAACTGTTGAACCTCTCTTCCGAAATGGAACTTGGGCATTTTAACAGTAGATTCTAGACAAGTTTCGCGTAGACTCTTAATCTTTTCATGTAAATGCGTTATAATGGTGTTAGTCACTGATTATCAATAGAGAGGAGACTAATAATGGCCTTACTAATCGTTACTATCCTCGGTTTTGCAGTTACCTTCGGCTTAGCTGCGATGTTCATGATTCATTATATGAATGATTCTTTAGTGTCGCACGATTCTGAAGTAATCGACCCAAAACCAGATGTTACCTACTAACCATGATCCTAAATTGGATTTTTGAGAATATTAAAAGGGCTGCCAACTGGCGCCCTTTTTCTCTATTATACTTATAAAACGGAGGAATTCATATGACACTACTTTCAACAATTTTAGAACATAACAATCAGTTCGTAACTGAGCATCAGTATGAAAAATACGCTACAACAAAATTCCCAAACAAACGAATTGTTATCTTAACTTGTATGGACGCTCGTCTGACAGAACTCCTTCCAAGTGCTATGAACTTAAAACATGGAGACGCTAAAATCGTTAAAAGTGCTGGTGCTCTCGTTGCTCATCCATTTGGTAGTATTATGCGCAGTCTACTTATAGCTATCTATGAGTTACAAGCTGATGAAGTATACATTATCGGTCATTACGATTGTGGTATGAGCTCCATTGACACCGAGTCAATTATCGACAAAATGGTAGCTAGAGGTATTGACCGTGATTTATTCAAAACTCTTGCCTATTCAGGCGTTGACCTTAAAGGTTGGCTACATGGATTCAAAGATGTGACTGCAAGCGTTAAACAAAGTGTTGATGCTGTCCGTAACCACCCATTGATGGATAAAACTGTTCCTATACATGGGCTTGTTATCCACCCCGATACCGGAAAACTTGATGTCATTGAAGATGGTTATTCAAAAACAACTGTACAAAACGACTAATTCCTTTTTATTTCCCGGGAAATAGACAATAAAAAACACATTGCCATTCAGCTTGTAGAAGCTTGTGGTAATGTGTTTTTTATTGGTAAAACCATATCCGAAAGCGACTTTTCAAAAATCGCCATGCGGTCTTACCCTTTCAATAATTATCTTCAATTTGTGCATACATATAATGGTCTTCCCAAACACCATTAATGTAAAGTAATTTCCGATGTAATCCTTCTCGTTCAAACTTCGTCTTTTCAAGGACTCGAATGGATGCAACATTACGAGGTGATACATATGCTTCCACACGGTGTAATCCTACTGTTTCGAAAGCAAATTTCGTTGCCATCTCGAGTGCTTCCGTTCCTAACCCTTTTCCGGCTGACTCATGATCAATTGAATATCCTACAAATCCACTTGAAAAAGGTAATCGTTTTATACTGTAAAGCGAAATTTGTCCAACTAACCGGCTAGCTTCGCTGTCGAAAATACCAAAGTTATACTCTCGACGATCTCTCATTTGATATAGCGATTCACGAATTTTTTCCCTTTGCATGGGTACAGTATAGTAACTGGCATCATGACGTGGTTCGAACACAGTCCAATACTCTTTGTTTCGAGAAACTAATTCTGTAAAAATCACAGCATCTTCTTCCGTTAAAATCCGTAAATAGCATGTTGTTCCTTCAAGTAGTATCACGCTCTATTCCACCTTTTGTACGGGCCATTAGCCATTCCTTTTTCCTTTTCGTACATATATGTTTATGTAATCATTTTGCTTAGTATACCATGTTCTTCCCTTAAACAACTGCCCTATACCTACACACTTATGAGAATTGTTGCGAAAACTTCATATTTACTTTTTCACAACGTCCTATTTCCTAGTATACTGGTACGAGGAGGATATTTCATGAAAAAAATGATTTTAGCTTTTGCTTTTCTTCTTTTAACAGCAGCACTTACTATTTCAAATTCGACACTGCTAAACGGGATGACTACAATAGAAATAGCCCATAAACTACCTATTCTTCTTATGCCAGCAGACTTCACTTTCTTTATTAGACCCATTATTTTTGTATTTCTCGCATACTGGATTTTTAAATTCCATTCCAATGATTCGATTTCCACAAAACGTATTGTGCTATTCATGATTGCTTGTCTAGCAAATTCAGTATGGTTTCCATTGTGGCATTTTGGCTATTTCGGATGGGCATGTCTCTCTACACTGGTAGCAGCCCTCTCACTTTATGGATTGTATCGTACTTATCCAGCCAAGCAAAATAGATGGGGGCATCGCATTCCAGTCGCACTTCTATTCTCTTGGACAATCGTCAGCTTTGTTGTGAATGTTAACTATTTAATCGTTTGGGATGAATGGAATCGCTTAGGTCTTAGTTCCGTTCTCTGGACGATTATTAACTTAACAATACTTGCAGCCGTTGCACTGCACTTTAGTTATCATCATCGGGATTGGGTTATTAGTACAGTTTTCATTTGGGTGTTTTTTGGTATTCTCTTGAATATTCAATTTGAAGAACTTTTCGTAACTTTATCCACTCTGTTCTTAATAGTGATTATGATATTAGGTATATTCATGTTCTCACCTTCGGCTCCCTCAAAAAAAAATATTGAAGAGACGTCGTTTTAGCAATTATCTGTTGCTAAGACGACGTTTTTTTGAAATAACCTTTTTTAAGGAACAATTAAATTAGATGTGCTTTTTATGCGTTGGTTTGGCAATACTACTAATACGGAATTGTCAGAAAGGAGAAGAACTATTTTGGATAACTCGAAATTACTTTCTTCACTCAGCTATTTTAGTGTTCTTTTTGCACCTTTATTATTGCCCTTCATCGTTTGGATTGTTGCTGATAATCGTGATGTCAAACATCATTCAAAACGAGCCCTTATTTCTCATCTCATCCCAACAGTGTTGTTAGTTGCAGCTAGTCTAATATCATTTTTTCAATTCTTTTCGTTTCGTCAAACTTCAACGGATTTTCTCCACTCTCAAAGTTTGCTTGCAGCTCCTGATTCCATAGGCTTTTGGGGGGCGGCACCAATTCTTTTTATGATGATGTATAGTTTCCTGTTTCTGATTGTTCTCATCTGGAATGTTGTACAAGGTGTGAAAGTATTTAAATAAGAGTAAACTGTCTGCTCGGGTAATTCCCTTTAAATGTGTTATAGTTAACAGTGACAAAGAAAGTACAGAAAGAAGGATTTCACATGATTGCAAACACAGAAGAAGAAATTGCTGCCTTGCGAAAAATCGGAAGAATTGTTGCGGAAATTCGTGAAGAGATGAAAGCAGCAGCTACCCCTGGCATGACGACGAAGGAGCTTGACGAACTCGGTGGAAAACTATTTGCAGAAAAAGGAGCGGTTTCTGCTCCGATCGATCAATATGATTTCCCTGGATATACGTGCATCAGTGTCAATCATGAGGTTGCTCACGGAATCCCAGGCAAACGAGTTCTAAAAGACGGCGATCTCATCAATATCGATGTCTCCGGTTCTTGTGGTGGTTACTTTGCAGATACAGGTATTTCTTTTGTGCTCGGGACTGCTAATGAAGCCAAGCAAAAGTTATGCGATACCGCTAAGAATGCTTTTGATCGAGCAATGACAAAGGTGAAGGCAGGTTCGCGTCTCAACCAAATCGGTAAAGCCGTTGAACGTGAAGCAAAAGACAATGGGCTGAAAGTGATTAAGAACCTTACGGGGCATGGAATCGGAACTTCGCTTCATGAAGAACCGCAGCATGTGCTTAATTATTACGATGCTTGGGAACCTACTATCATGAAGGAAGGTATGGTCATCGCTGTTGAGCCTTTCATCTCTGAAAAGGCCGAGCACATTATCGAGGAAGGCGATGGTTGGACTTTCATTACACCTGATAAGTCCCTCGTCGCCCAAATTGAACATACAATTATCGTTACAAAAGACCAACCGATTATTTTGACAGAACTTTAAACAAAAACGTACGCCATGAGAAGTGAACTGCTCCCTGTCAAGTAGACAGTGGAAATAATAAAAAATCGTTAAGCGGCTTGAGCTCTGAATTCTAAAGGGCTTAAGCCGTTTAATCGTTTTTGGTAACGACTTGTATTATAGAAGTGAATA
>NZ_JAMBOM010000012.1 GCF_023715615.1 Sporosarcina aquimarina
CCTCATTCACGCCTTCGCTTCCTAGCACTGCACTACATCTCAGCAACCAGAGAGAATTGATTGCTCAATTCGTACTGGCATCATTTAAGATGTCTATCAGATCAACTAAGATCTGTTTGTGTTTGTTCCACCGGCAAAGCCGGTTTCTCAAACGATAATTCGTTGACATTTTGCTGTTCAGTTTTCAAGGTTCATGTTGTCTGAAGCGTTTCAGTAAGTCTCGCTCCCGACTGCTTTATTACTATACCAAGCGCGTCAACATAAGTCAACACTTTTCGTCAAATTAATTACTAGTCATTAATATACCCGAAAAACATAGCGCTAAACATCATTTATCAAATCCCCCTCTTATTTCATAAGTTCTATCATTTTAATTGTCTATTTCTACTATCGAAACAAAAAAACAGCTACTCACCTTCCATTATGGAAAGCCAGTAGCTGTAGGTGTTTCGTTATTTAACGAAAATGAAATACAAAATGAAGAGAACCATCAATACATACATAATAGGATGTATTTCTTTCCGGCGTCCGCTAAGTAGCATTGTAATTGGATAGAAGATGAATCCGATCGCTATTCCTGTTGCGATACTATACGTCAACGGCATTGCAATGACAGTGAAGAACGCCGGGACAGCCATTTCAAAACGAGTCCACTCGATATTGCCTAAGTTAGAAACCATTAATACACCAACAATAATTAAAGCTGGCGCTGTCACTTCAGGAGTAATGACGAACAACAAAGGCGAGAAGAATAAAGCTAGTAAAAATAGTAGTCCTGTTATAACAGAAGCAAATCCTGTTTTCGCTCCTGCTGCAACTCCAGCTGTCGATTCAACGTAAGAAGTAGTTGTAGATGTACCGAAAATTGCACCCGTCACTGTTGCCATGGAATCCGCCAACAATGCTCTTCCAGCCCGCGGTAACTTACCTTCCTTCATTAAGCCTGCTTGGGTTGCGACTGCAACTAGTGTCCCTGCAGTATCAAAGAAATCTACAAACAAGAATGTAATGATGATGACAACAAACTGTGTTGTAAACAATTCGCTCGGGTTATTAAAAATCGTTTCAAATGCTGCACCAAAAGTCGGAGCGACACTCGGTACACTGGAAACGACTTTATCTGGAACCTCAATAAGACTGGTCAACATCCCTGCAATAGTAGTTATAATCATTCCATAGAAAATTGCGCCCTTAATCCCTTTAACCATCATGATTACTGTAATCACTAATCCAAAAATGGCAAGTAATACTGGGCCTTGCGATAGATCTCCTAGTGTAACAAGCGTGTTTGGGTCTCCTACAATAATATTTGCGTTCTGAAACCCTAAGAATGTTATGAACAAACCAATTCCCGCACCTACTGCATATTTCAATTGCGCTGGGATTGCGTTAATGATCATTTCACGAAGACCAGTTAATGAAAGAACAATAAAAATAAGACCTGAGAATAATACGCCTGTTAATGCTGTTTGCCAAGGGATACCATATCCAAGCACAACAGAAAAAGCGAAAAATGCGTTCAATCCCATACCTGGTGCTAAGCCGATTGGATATCGTGCAATGAGACCCATAAATAATGATCCGACTGCTGCTGCTAATGCCGTTGCAACAAATACTGCGCCTTTGTCCATACGCATCGCATCCGGAATATCAGGTACTCCGTCAAGAGACAAGACAAGCGGATTCACGGCCAATATATATGCCATTGCAAGGAACGTTGTTAGTCCCCCAATGATTTCTCTTCTATAATTTGTACCTAACTTGTCAAACTCAAAATACTTTTTCATTATCAACCGTCCTCATCTGTTTTGGATATAAAAAGAGCATGCGACATCTAAAGCCGCATGCTCTTTCAAACTCTTCAAAATGGGAATTCCTCTTGTCAGTCCTACTCAAGAAGTGTTCCATTCATCGTAGTCAAAGCATTTACGGTGCTCTGGTAGAGACTTTTGGGCCTTATTCCCAAGGATATACGACAATCAGTTATTCAGTTTTATTCCCACTCGATTGTGCCTGGTGGTTTTGCAGTAATATCATAAACAACACGGTTGACGTGATCAACTTCTGCTGTAATACGTGAACTGATTTTCTCCAAAACATCCCAAGGGATCCGTGCCCAGTCAGCACTCATACCATCTGAAGAATGAACAGCACGGAGACCAATTGCGTGGTCATACGAACGCTTGCCGTCTCTCACACCAACACTCTTGATGCCTGGAAGAACTGCGAAGTACTGCCAAATAGAACGGTCAAGACCAGCTAACGCAATTTCTTCACGAAGAATATAATCTGCGTCACGTACAATGTTCAACTTCTCTTCTGTCACTTCGCCAAGTACTCGAACTCCTAGACCTGGTCCAGGGAACGGCTGACGGTTGTAGATATCTTCAGGCAATCCAAGCTCTTTACCGACATTACGTACTTCGTCTTTGAACAATGCCTTCAAAGGCTCGATCAATTCAAAGTCCATATCTTCTGGCAAGCCGCCAACGTTGTGGTGAGACTTGATGACTTCAGCAGTTGCTGTACCACTTTCAATGATATCTGCATAAATCGTACCTTGCGCAAGGAAATCAATGCCTTTCAATTTCGCTGCTTCTTCATCAAATACACGAATGAACTCGTTACCGATGATCTTACGTTTTTGTTCAGGTTCTGTAACTCCCGCAAGCTTGTCCAAGAAACGTTTCGCTGCATCTACTTTAATGAAATTCATATTGAACTTCGTGCTGAATGTATCGACAACACTTTCGACTTCACCTTTACGCAACAAACCATGATCAACAAAAATACATGTCAACTGGTCTCCGATTGCACGGTGGATAAGTGTTGCAACTACTGAAGAGTCGACACCTCCACTTAGTGCACAAAGAACATTACGATCGCCGACTTGCTCACGGATTTTTTCTACTTCTACTTCAATGAAGCGTTCCATTGACCATTCACCCGTCGGATTACAGATTGAACGAAGGAACGTACGAAGAATCGCTTCACCATTTTCAGTACTGTCGACTTCAGGATGGAACTGAACCGCGAATAATCCTTTATCAGCGTTCTCGATTGCTGCAATATGTCCATGCTCGTCTTTCACTGTTGCCGTGAAGCCTTCAGGAAGTTCTGCAATTTTTTCAGTGCCACCAATGTGCGCTGCAAATGACCCGCTGATTTCAGCAAATAATTTAGAAGTTCCTTCAGCAGTTAGTGTAGACGCTGCACCATGAGCTTCCATAGTAGCTGTCTTACCGCCAAATTGCTCTGCAATGACTTCTAGTCCTGACCCAAGACCAAGAACTGGAAGCCCTAATGTAAAGATTTCAGGATCGATGTCTGCGTCCATTTTCGTATCTCCACCAGACAAGACAATTCCAGCTGCATGCATGTTACGAATTTCTTCCGCCGTTACTGTGTGTGCATAAAGCTCACTGTATACGCCTAGATCCCGTATTACGCGTGTAATAAGTTGGTTGTACTTGCTACCTAAATCTAAAACCACGATTTTCTCTTGTTCTGACAATAATGGAGCTGCTGACATAAAATCCACCTCTTCTTAATTTTATTCAAGTATACCCTTAAAACAGAGAAAGACGCGTTAGAAAGTAAACTCTTTCTGCGCGTCTTCTGTTTCCATCTATATTCTATAAAATAACGAAAACAGACTACGGATTATCCGTAGCTGCTTTCGCTATCATAGACAGGTCTTTTGCGGTGACCTGGTAGAAACATCCGAACCATATTATCGGACCTATATGAGAGCATTCAAGTATTTTTATTCCTGGCATCATTCTACTTCCATTCAATTAAAAAATCAACCGGTTGTCTCAATGATTAAATCTTCCCACATTTTACGTAATTCCGTCCAATTTAGATTTGCTTCGCTTTGTCCGTATAAGCCTGTTTCATACGCCGCAGTTAACGTACTCATTTTGTCATCTCCGCGCATTCGATCCACTTCTTTTGCGTAGGTTGATAACGTCATGCCAGCTGGTTTCTTTAAACCAACCCGGTTCAAATGCTTCAATAATTGTTCATATTGAATAGCAAATGTCTCCCAGCTTTCAGACTTACTACGGCCACTGCGTACAACAAGACGAGGCAACCACTTTTTACGAGTTGCATATAATCCTATCCCCACTAAGGCGATAGCCCCCCCGACAATCACACTAACTACAGTCCAAGAACGCAACCATTCTGGAATAATTCGAAGCAACCAAGGTTCCTGTGCGTTTTTACGTTTGGCGGCTTGTTTTTCTTGTTCTTGTTTCTTTTTGTTTTCAGGACGTTTGATGAGTTCTTGTTCTTTCACATCATCTTCTGCAACTTCGATATCGAAGTTGACATTCGATACACCATTAAAGCCAATTGTCGGTTCGAATGGCATCCAGCCAATTCCAGGCATGTATGCCTCTACCCAAGAGTGCGCTTGGTTGTTAGTGACTGTGTAAAACTTCTCTTTGTTATCATCCCGCTTCAACTCACCAGGGGCAAATCCTTTCACCCATCTTGCTGGGATTCCAACAGAACGAAGCATGACGACCATGGAGGTACTAAAGTTGTCACAATAGCCTCGTTTCGTTTCAAATAGGAATTGATCGACATAATCTTCATCCTCTTCAGGAACAGCAACTTTGTCTCTCGAGTAAACAAAGCCGCTTCTTGCAAAATACCTTTCAATGGCTTGCGCTTTCTCATAAACACTTGGTGCATTTGCCGTCAATTCTTCGGCCAAGTCTCTGACCCGTTCAGGGAATTCTTCAGGCAAACTCAAATACTCATCCATTTCAAATTTCATGGAATCGAGCGAAGCCATGTCTGTTGCACGGAGTTCTTTCAAACTGTATTCGGGCGGTACAAATTCAGTTCTGTATTTCAACTCTACAGGCTCGCCCGAGTTCGGCGTTAACTTGCCTGTATCGAGCTCCTCATCATAATAGAACCCCTCAGTAGTCTTTAGTTCCTCAGTTCCATATGGGTACGGAATAATCGGCAGAGGCTCATAAATTTCTATATCTGCACTTTCCCTAGGGGGAACGAGAACTTGTCCGTCCATTAAATTTGTATAATGCCTCTGATACTCAAAAACCCAATTTTCCGAAGACTGAATCCACCCCTTGGATGTATACGTATTCTTCGTCTCCATCTTCCAATATTGACGAGAATCTACATATGCTTCAAAGACCACAGAATCATCTTGCTTAAATGGCCCGCCCAATTGAGTATCATCTGGATCGTACCCCACTTTTGAAACCCCTTCTCCATTTCCACTATCGCCTAAACCGGCAGCAGATCGGATAAATGGTACTGGGTCTGGCCATGCAGGCTCTTTAATAGGTACGAGAATCGCGACAATTGCAACGAAGAGTAACATCCCCACTAATGGAGCTATTATTTTAAAATAACTTGAGATTGGTAACTGTGTTTTCGTTTTTGCGGATAACCGTAGCGGAAACAGTATGCCCAGCAACAACAACCCGATTATCATTACCCGTAAAATTGCAAATGAGGCGTCAAACGGTGTAAATGTATCCACCACAGAGAGAAAAATCACCGTCATTCCGAAAAACAATAGAACGGACTTGCGATATTCGATCCAATATCGTATTAAGTAACAAAGCATCCAAAGTAAAATGAAAAATAATCCCGTTCGAAACATATACGAGATACTCATCCACTCGCCAGACCAAATAAATGCAAAATTTTGTTGCATATCGATTACTGTCATTTTCAACGCTTCGACCGATAGCCATTCTTTTTCAAGAAATACGTATTGTAGAGATAGGACTATGTAGATTACCTTAACGGGAACACCAATCCATCCCGGAACACGTAACAGACCAAACATCAAAGCTAATCCCACAAATCCATAAAAAAGGATAATGTGTCCAGTGTCTGTAAGTTCTTCAACCGGTTTAAGCCACTCAATGGTCATGAAAAAAGCAAGAGTATACAGCAAAACCAAGACCCACTTATCAATGCGGACATCTTTCACGATTTAGCCACCTCCTGAAACGATCGTTCAAACTGTTGATCAGTTAGCATTTGAACGGTCACACCGAGTGCTCTTGCTGCCTTCACGTTCTGCTCAACTAAATCCGGCATGGGGACGGCTCCGTTTCTTACCACAAAACAAAATACCGGTTGCGCACGTGAAGCACTAAGAACGGGACGTAAGAAAACTGGATCTGGATTTCCTGAAATGATAACAATCGCTCCAGCACCTTGTAAGGCCACTGTATAATTCGGTGGCTTTGTCATTGCCTCTTCTATCGGCTGAAGGCGAGCAAGTTGCGTGAGCGCTTTTCGAAGCTGCCCTTCTCCTGAAATTTTACCAATCGCAGAATTCTCAGCGTCTGTCGTTAAAAACGTCAAATCCGCTTTTCGTGTAGCTGCTTCTTTTAACACGGAGGCTGTGAATTGAATTTGTTCTTCAAATGCTAGAGAAGATCTGGCATCGAGCAACAACGTCACGTGCTCGCCTCGTTTGTTCTCAAATTCTTTCGTCATCAAGCTTTGTGTACGAGCAAATGATTTCCAGTGGATCCAAGACATTCTATCTCCTGGTTGATAGTCCCTGACGCTTGTCGCTACCGTAGTTTCTTTTATCAATGAAAATGGTGATCGGGTCGTCCCTCTATCATGAAAAGAACCAATTGGTACGTATTGTATTGACTTTGTCTCAGGGAAGATGAGAAGTGAAGACTCTCCTTCGACGTCGATGATGTCCTGTTTTTTTATCCACCCCAAAAAGTCTGTAATGCCTATTTGCACAGGGGGAAAGTCATGCTCTCCTCTTTGTTTACCTTTCAATTCGTATTGAAGGACAACCTCTTTTCGAAATCCCATTATAAACAACTGAGAAGGTTCTCCTTGTATGATGGAGGCAAACCCTCCGCACTCTTGTTCTTTCACGGTTAGATACAACAATGGAAATCGATTAGTTCGTTTCACTCGAATCGTCACTTTCGTCGATTCTCCAATTCCCAGTAATGGCTGTTGAATAGTACGCGTTACCGTAAACGACTTTAAGGGATACAGCACGATTGATAGCGCATACAAAGAAAATGGCAAGATAAAGTAAAAGATTGTCCAGCTAGGCATACCACCTTGAAACATTCCAAACGAATATGCCCCACCTACAATAATCAAAACAAAAAGCGTTTGAAGGATTAGTGTTGCACGTTTACGTTTCATAGAGTATTCGTCCTCATGATAGGCACACGGACTTTAGCGATTACGTCAACCAGCACATTATCGATGGAATGACCGCTGTACGCTGCATCTGGGTGCAAAATGATCCGATGGCTAAATGCATGAGGAAGTAAATATTGGACATCGTCTGGGGTAACATAATTACGCCCTTTAATTAGTGCATAAGCTTGACATGCTTTCATGAGACCCAGTGATCCACGCGGACTGACCCCTAGGTACACCGTTGGATGATCACGTGTAGCGGTTGCGCAGTCCACTATGTACGACTTTACTGTTACATCCACTATGACTTTTGTCGCCAACACTTGAAGTTCGAGCAAGTCATCCAGCGTGATTACCGGAGCTGTGAATTCTCCTGGAAGTTGAGATTCCGAGCGTGAGAGCACTTCAATTTCCTCATCTCTCGTTGGGTATCCCATCTTTAACTTAAATAAAAAACGGTCCATTTGAGCTTCTGGAAGAGGATAGGTGCCTTCATATTCGATTGGGTTTTGCGTTGCCATTACGAAAAACGGTTGAGGAAGTTGCAACGTTCTCCCATCTATTGTGATTGAGGATTCTTCCATCCCTTCCAATAGTGCAGCTTGTGTTTTAGGCGAAGTCCTGTTGATTTCATCGGCCAAAATAATATTACCAACAATTGGCCCCGGCCTGAATTCAAACTCCATCTGCTGTGGATTGTAAATGGAAACACCAAGAACATCAGATGGCAACAAATCAGGTGTAAACTGGATCCTCTTGAATTCAGCTCCAATTGACGCAGCCAAAGATTTTACCATCACCGTCTTGCCGACACCTGGTACGTCTTCTAGAAGGACATGTCCTCCTGCCAATAATGCTGTTAAACTGAGCTCACTTATTACACGTTTCCCCACTATCGTTCGTTCGATGTTTGCTAGGATCGCATCAATTTTCTCTTTATGTAACAATCCATTTCCCCCTCGCTCATATGCTGGATGAATCTACAGTTGTTTCCATCATACCGGAATTTCTGCAGTCCGACAAACTAATTTACAAAACAAACAGAATTGAACAGCAATAAAAAAACCTCTCCAAAAAAGAGAGGTTCGCACTTCCTATTTCCAGAAATCATCAAACACCGTAATTGGAAGATGGCGCTTGTGTGCGGATTTAAGATAGTGACGTTCAATTGTTTGGCGTGCATCGTCTGGAACCGGTTTTCCTTCTAGATAGTCATCAATTTGTGTATAGGTAACACCAAGTGCGACTTCATCAGGCAATGCCGGTTTGTCTTCCTCTAAATCTGCAGTCGGAACTTTGTTATACAAATGCTCCGGGCAACCAAGGAATCGAAGCATTTCCTTCCCTTGTCGTTTGTTCAAACGGGCTAACGGCGTAACGTCCGCTGCTCCATCTCCAAACTTTGTAAAGAATCCTGTGATGGCTTCTGCCGCGTGGTCCGTGCCAATCACTACACAATGGTGGAATGCAGCGATTGAAAACTGGACTTTCATACGTTCTCTAGCTTTTTCATTGCCTTTTTCAAAATCAGACAAAGAAATCCCAGCCGCGTCAAGCGCATGACGACTAGCATCGACTGCTTCTTTAATATTCACGGTATACGTACTAGTAGGTTTAATGAAGCGCAATGCATCCTGACAATCATCTTCGTCAAATTGCGTGCCATACGGTAATCGGACTGCAACGAACTTATAGCGATCCGTACCAACTTCTAAATTCAATTCATTTACTGCCACCTGAGCGAGCTTTCCAGCTAGAGTCGAGTCTTGACCTCCGGAAATCCCAAGTACGTAGCCATCTAAAAAGTTGTTTTTCTTCAAATACGACTTAAGGAAATCCACTGAAATCCGAACTTCTTTTTGAGGATCGATTTCTGGTAACACCCGTAATTCTTGAATAATTTGCTGTTGTAAGTCATTCATACCTGATCACTCCTATTCGTTTATGAAGTCGCTTACCATCTCCTGGACTTCTTGAATATTCCTCATTTTATTATCCCAACATTTCTGACTTAAATCGACGGGATACTCTTCCGGATTCAGGGATCGTTTGTATTCATCCCATAACAAATTCAAGTTATCTTTGGCATATTGTTGAATTTCTAAAGTTGCAGGTACTTCATAGATGACTTGTCCATTGTCGATGACTTTTTCATGCAAGTCTCTGGCTTCAAAATTCGTTACAAATTTGGAGATGAATGTATGGACGGGATGGAACATTTTAATACGCTTTTCTGCATTAGGATCCTCATCATACATCGTGATGTAATCCCCTTCGGCTTTTCCATTTTCTTTATCAATAATCCGATATAACTTTTTCCGTCCAGGTGTTGTTACTTTCTCAGCATTCGACGAAATCTTGATGGTATCCACCATCTCACCGTTTTCACCTTCGATTGCAACGAGTTTGTAGACAGCACCTAGCGCTGGTTGGTCATATGCGGTAATGAGTTTTGTTCCAATTCCCCAAATATCCACCTGAGCCCCTTGAGCTTTTAGATTGAGAATCGTGTATTCATCCAAATCATTCGACACAACGATTTTCGCATCCTTAAATCCTGCTTCGTCCAACATACGACGCGCTTCTTTTGATAAAAATGCGATATCACCACTGTCTAGACGAATACCAATAAAGTTAATGGAATCTCCGAGTTCTTTTGCCACTTTAATAGCAGTCGGCACGCCAATTTTCAACGTGTTATACGTATCTACGAGAAAGACACAATCGCGATGACGTTTGGCATATGAGTGGAACGCTTTGTATTCACTTTTGTAAGCTTGCACAAGGGAATGTGCATGCGTGCCGCTCGCCTGGATGCCGAATAGCTTGCCAGCACGTACATTACTGGTTGCTTCTACGCCTCCAATTACAGCAGCACGAGCTCCCCAAACAGCAGCGTCCATTTCGTGTGCACGACGGCTTCCGAACTCCATTATTACCTCGTCTTTCACGACTTGCTTTATACGACTTGCCTTTGTAGCGATTAACGTTTGGTAATTGACGATATTCAAGAGTGCCGTCTCAATAAGCTGTGCCTCTGCTAAGGTTGTTTCAACTCGGAGAATTGGTTCGTTTCCAAATACGGTTTCTCCTTCTTTCATGGAATAGAGATTTCCCGTAAAACGGACGTCCTTTAAATAATCGAGAAAGTCTTCTTTATAATGCAATTCGTTTTTTAAATATGCGATATCACTATCCGTGAATTTCAGATCTCGTAAATAATTTAGTACACGCTCTAGTCCCGCAAAAATTGCATAACCGTTTCCAAAAGGCAGTTTTCTGAAATACAGCTCAAAAATCGCCTTTTTGTTGTGAATTCCTTCAGCCCAGTACGTTTCCATCATATTAATTTGATATAAGTCTGTATGTAATGCAAAGCTATCATCTGTATAGTTTGAGCTCACACTAATTCGCCTCTTCCAATAGGTTATGTAGTCTATTTATAACGTTACTTACCCTTTCTAGCCTTCCTTATAACACATTCAGTTGACTCTACGTTAAATACTTTTGGTCCAACAGCTCCTCCAATGACAGGTCATAACAAAATATGATATGCCCTTGAAAGATGCCACTGAACAAATTCCAAACTATATGTAAGTATATCAAATTCCCCAGAGAAAGAAATCATCTATCCCCTATTGCATTCACTAATAAGGCGTGTTACTATCAGAATAATCACTTTACAAACAATTCAATAAACAATTCTTATCAAGAGAGACGGAGGGACTGGCCCTACGATGTCTCAGCAACCAGCCGAATGGCCGTGGTGCTAATTCCAGGAGATGCATATGCATCTCAAGATGAGAGCTGACTTCATGCAGTATGCGCAGAAGGCCCTCTATTAGTCATTAGAGGGTCTTCTTTTTGTATAAAATAGCCGGTTTTCGGCACTAAAGAAAAGGCGGGATTGAGATGACAACACAAACACAAACAGATTTGTTAGCTGCACTCACCACATTAAAGACAAAAGAATGGGTGGATCTCACTCATACATTCGGTCCAACTTCTCCACACTTTTTCATGTTTGAAGATGCTGAGTTCAAAACGCTTTTTAATCACGATGACGGTTTCTTTGCTCAGCAATTCAGCTTTGCAGGTCAGTATGGAACCCATATCGATGCACCCATCCACTTCGTCCGGGATACTCGCTATTTAGAAGACCTCGAGTTAAAAGAGCTTGTCCTTCCACTAATTGTTGTTGATAAATCCAAAGAGGCAGAAGCTAATCATGACTTTACCTGTTCTAAAGACGATCTATTAGCATTCGAAAAGGAAAATGGTATGATCGACTCAGGCTCATTCGTTGCACTTCGCACGGATTGGAGCAAACGTTGGCCGGACACTGAGAGTTTTTGCAACAAAGACAAAGATGGAAACAACAGAATTCCAGGTTGGGGATTGGATGCCTTGAAATTTCTCTTTGAAGAACGAGGCATAAAAGCAGTCGGTCACGAAACATTTGATACTGATTCTGCTGTAGACTTTAGAGAAAATGGAGCGCTGCATGGAGAATACTACGTACTTGAACAAGATACGTACCAAGTCGAACTGTTGACGAATTTAGACAAGCTCCCAACAAAAGGAGCCATCATCTTTAATATTGTCCCAAAACCTGAAAAAGCATCCGGATTCCCAGTGCGTTCTTTCGCGATTATCCCTTAACAAAAAACAAGCATTCTGCAGTTTACACAGAATGCTTGTTTTTATTATGCTTTTTTCGATGCATGCATTTCAGTCATGCGCTCATAAAAATCTACAAAATTATTTACAACAGAATCCAAGAAGGCCACTGTCGATGCATCTGTTAACTCATCTTGATCATTCAACTTCTCATGAATAGAACCAATGTACACTTCATTATTTGGCAAAATTAACGGAGAAAGACCCGGGTTAGATAAAATTTCACGTAAGTGAATTTGAGCTCGCACACTACCGAACACGCCCATTGATGAACCTACGATGAATGCAGGCTTATCACGTAGTGTCGCTTCTCCCCCACGGGATAACCAGTCTAACGCATTTTTCATAGCGCCAGGGATGGAGAAGTTATATTCAGGAACTGCGAATAGCACAGCATCCGAATCTTTTACATTCTCTTTAAATGCACGAACATTCGCAGGTGGCTCACTTTCATGATCGACCGAGAACATTTCAACATCGTTAATCGAAACTAATGTAATGTCCAAACGATCAGCATACCGTTTTTTCATGAAGTTCACCAATCTTTTATTGTAGGAAGTTGAACTTGTACTTCCGATAATCGCTTTTACTCGTATTGTCATCTTAATATCTCCCTTTGATAATGATTTTCAATTGCCTTGTAAGAATAGCATATACTCCTTTAATTCTTAACTAATTTGCTCATAGCACTTAGACTATACAAAAACGGCCCCTTTTAAACTCGTGTGAGCTTGAAGGGGCCGTTTTAAATAGGGTGTATTATAACTTAAATCGACGAACCGTATCTTGCAAACCTTGTGCCATTTGAGCCAATGTTTCTGAAGCAGCTGCAATTTCTTCCATTGAGGCTGTTTGCTGTTCAGCTGTTGCCGCAATGTTCTCTGTATGATTTGCTGAATCCATTGCAATGGTAGCGGTCTGTTCAATGACTGAGGCAATCCGCCCAGACTCCATACGGTTTCTCTCGGTACTAGTTGTTACATCCTCAATTTGAGCAGAAATGCTAGTAATCGCTTCGGATATTTGTTGGAAGGTCTGACCAGTCTCTTGCACAAGGTTCGCTCCTTCTTTCACTGCTTGATTTCCTTTTCCAATCGCTGTGACGGAATACCCGATGTCTTCCTGAATTGCCGCTATAAGTGTACCTACTTGTGTAGCCGCGTTCGAGGATTGCTCTGCAAGTTTTCGAACCTCATCAGCCACCACTGCAAATCCTCTTCCGTTTTCTCCGGCACGTGCAGCTTCAATTGCTGCGTTAAGGGCAAGTAGATTTGTTTGTTCTGCTACATCCGTAATCATACCTGCAATTTTGCCGATTTCCGCAGATTTACTACCAAGCTGGTTGACATAATTGAAAGCAGAATCCGTTTCTTGCTGAATGGATTCCATATGATTCACAACACGTGACACTGATTCGGATCCTTCATGCGCTAGCTGAACAGTGGAATGTACGGTCTTCCCTGCTTGCTCCATCTCTTTTGTGACATGCTCCATATCTGAAGATAAGGAAGCGGCTGCCTGATTGGCAGTTTCAGTTTGTTCCAGTTGTCCGTCAACCCCGCTTGCTAACTCCTGAATTGCTTCTGAAACGTGTTCAACCGAACGACTCGTTTCTACGCTACTCGCGGACAGCTCCTCTGAAGTCGCTGCCACTTGCATAGATGCATTCGAGACTTGTTCAATCATTGCCTTAAGATTGTCCGTCATCCGACCCACATACAATGCAAGTTCTCCAATCTCATCTCGATTTCGGACGCGTTCAGCTTCACCTGACAAATCACCGTCTGCCACTTGAGCTACATGATCTGTAATTCGTATAAGTGGTTTCGATAAGTGACCTGAGAACCAGATGATGACAACAGCCCCTGCGAGAAGAGAAACTCCAAGAACTACTCCCAAAACCATTAACAAATTTTTGGATTCACTATTGAAGTCCATTAAATAGGAACCGGCAACGACATTCCAACCCCATTGTTGGAACACTTGAGTATATACAATTTTAGGTGCAACCGTTTCTGTCCCCGGCACCGCGAAATCGAAAGTTAGAAAGCCTCCACCATTTTGCGCGGTTTTAATCGTTTCCATTGTCGTCAGCATACCGTCTTTAGTCTTCGAGCCACTTAAGTCTTCTCCCTCTTTAACAGGGTGTGCGAGAGCGACTCCATCATCTCCCAAGACAAAGAAATAACCATGTTCTCCCATATCCACTTCTGATTCTATTGCACGTGTTCCATCTTCCTGAAGCGGACCGATCAATTTTTCTTTAGCAATCTCTTGAGCTTCTTTAAGCGATAAATGGCCTTTATCAACTTGTTCTTGTAACGACTCTAGTACATCGATTGCAAGCATTACATCATTTTTTAATCCTTGAGATCCAATATCATTTAAACTGTTTTTGGCTAATGTGTAGCCACTTAGCCCGATCACCAAACTTGGAATTACGAGTAAAATTGCAGAAATCAATATAAGTTTTGTACGGATTCTCCTTTTCATGTTGATCCCCTCCATAGTTCATATCGGTTACGATTGGCCAATTATTACTAATTTAATGTTTTTGCAATACCTATTTTCATAGTACTAAAGGGAAAATCTCTCACAACCTAATCTTTCCTAGCTTTATATATTCAATCCATGGTGCGCAAGCAAATCTGACCACTTCAATTATTACATATCTGACCATTTCAAAGTGGTCATTCATAGGTATACTGAACATATCAAAAGGGGGTAATAATTATGAATCTTTCATACGGTGGCGTTATCATGGATGTGATTAACGCAGAGCAAGCGAAAGTGGCAGAAGCTGCGGGGGCAGTGGCAATAATGGCATTGGAACGAGTTCCTTCGGATATACGTGCTGAGGGTGGCGTTGCGAGAATGGCAGATCCAAGGATTGTTGAAGAAGTACAGCGAGCGGTTTCGATTCCAGTCATGGCGAAAGCACGTATTGGACATATTTCCGAGGCGAGGGTATTAGAATCACTTAATGTGGACTGCATCGATGAGAGCGAAGTGCTAACACCAGCCGACGAAGAATTCCATCTATTAAAAAGTGAGTTCAGGGTTCCTTTTGTTTGTGGTGCGCGCAACTTGGGGGAAGCTGCCCGCCGTTTAGGTGAAGGAGCTAAAATGCTTCGTACGAAGGGGGAACCAGGTACAGGTAATATCGTAGAAGCCGTACGCCATCTCAGAATGATCAATGCCCAAGTAACTAAGGTTGTGCATATGAACGAGGAAGAGCTGATGACTGAAGCACGAGAACTTGGTGCACCTTATGAACTGTTACAAGCCATTAAAAAAGCAGGAAGACTGCCTGTTCTTAACTACTCAGCAGGTGGCGTCGCAACACCCTCAGATGCAGCATTGATGATGGAATTAGGAGCTGACGGTGTATTCGTTGGTTCAGGCATCTTTAAGTCGGATAATCCTGAAGCATTTGCTCGCGCAATCGTACAGGCAACTGCAGACTACAAAAATTATGATTTAATCGCTAAGCTTTCAAAAGGAATCGGTACACCAATGAAAGGCTTGGAAATCCCAAAACTTGCCAGTCATGAACTAATGGCCACTCGGAGTTTGTAAGACGCTATATAGCTACACCTTCTATATGTAGTGTAGGACGCATTTTTAGTGTAGTAATCCATTCAACAGCAACATGGCTGTTACTGTTAACTTTCCAAAACCATTCATATTAAAAACCCCATCGAACCCGAATTCCGGAGTCGATGGGGTTTCATCAATTTAATAAGCGCGTGCAAACCAAACAGTATGCTTTGCTTCTTTACCACAGTTGATGCACGTATGCTTTTCAACTGGTGGATTGAATGGAATGTTACGTGTCGTGAACTTTGTTTCTTCCTTTACGTGCTCTTCACACGCGTCATCTCCACACCAGCCTGCAAGAATCCACCCAGGGATTACATTGTTTTCTTGAGATGTAGCAATATGACTAGTGAGCTCATCTAATGTTTCAATGTTCGTATGAGAATGCTCATCACGGAACGCACGCGCCTTTTCTAACAAGCGGCTTTGCATCGTTGTCAGTTGGTTTTCGATTTCTGAGACCAAACTTTCTAATGCAAATGCGTCTTTACCTTCTACATCACGCATTTTCAACATAGCCTGTGCGTTCTCCAAATCACGTGGTCCAAGTTCAACGCGAACTGGCACGCCTTTTAGTTCCCACTCGTTAAATTTATAACCTGGCGACTGATCCGAGTCATCCAAACGTACACGAATTCCTTTTGATTTCAACTCGGCATAGATTTCATCAAGTTTTTCCATAATCGCAGGATTCTTTTTCCAAGGACCTACTGGGATTAACACAACTTGAGTTGGTGCAACGCGCGGTGGCAACACAAGGCCTTGTTCATCGCCGTGAACCATAATGACAGAACCGATTAGGCGAGTTGATGTTCCCCAAGAAGTCGTATGAACGAATTCATGCTTATTTTCTTTTGTCAGGAATTTAATATCAAACGCTTCTGCAAACTTTGAACCAAGATAATGAGATGTACCTGCTTGAACTGCTTTTCCGTCCTTCATCATCGCTTCGATAGAATACGTATCCACCGCTCCTGCGAAACGCTCTGATGGTGTTTTTTGACCATCGTATACCGGTATGGCTAGAAGCTCTTCTACGACTTCTTTGTAAATGTTCAACATTTGCATCGTTTCGTGACGCGCTTCTTCTTCATTGGCATGAGCAGTATGACCCTCTTGCCATAGGAACTCGGATGTACGAATGAATGGTAATGTCTTCTTCTCCCAACGGAATACGTTCGCCCATTGGTTGATAAGAACTGGAAGATCACGATAGCTCTTGATCCAGTCGGAATATAAGTGACCAATCATTGTTTCTGAGGTTGGACGAAGCGCAAGTTTTTCTTCAAGTGGCTCTCCAGCCGCTTCTGTCACCCAAGGCAATTCAGGAGCGAATCCTTCGATATGATCCTTTTCTTTTTGGAAGAAGGATTCCGGTATCAACATTGGGAAATAAGCATTACGATGTCCCGTTTCTTTGAATCGGCGGTTCATCTCATCTTGAATATGCTCCCAAATTTCAAAGCCATCTGGTTTGAACGCGATACATCCACGTACTGGTGTATAATCCATTAAATCTGCTTTTTGAATCGTGTCAATATACCACTTCGAAAAATCATTCTGTTGCGTGTTTGACATGTCTATTCCTCCTGTTCAATGATTGTGTGTGAAGTCTTTATCCACAAAAAAACACAAAGACATCCTCTGTAAAAGGACGTCTTTGTGTTTTGGACGCGGTACCACCTTAGTTCGACTAATAAGCGAAAATCTGCAAATTAGCCCTCTATCGTTTCGTAACGGGACGAACCGGTCGTGTTTACACGACATCTCGGTGGTAGGATTCAACAAGAAGAGGTGATAGAGCTTTCAGCAAAGCGCTCTATTTTCTGTTTCACAATTCTTATCTACTTGGCCACTTCATCGATCATTATTTCCTATACTATACCAAACAATCGTTTCCTAAACAATGGTGAAAAGCATTCCATCCCCCACCAATGAAAAACAGTTGCATATCCAAATAAACTCAACCAATTACAGAGTTCACTATATAGTTGGCGATTCACAAAATTGCAACCTCTGTCCGAGTGACAATAATAGATGTTTTCGATTTTCACTACATAAGCTCACTAGGAGGCCGCATTCCAGAAAAGATCCTACGAATTATGGCTTTCTTGGTGAGAGGCTTGTACCAATCAGCGGAAGGTTGACTTCACTGAGTACGGGTATACTGCTACAAAGGAGTGAGATCTATGAACTCATCACAACAAAACCCGTCAAATTCTCCAATTGAAGCCGTTGATGTGATTGAACAAGTTGCTGGGACCCATAAGGGATATCGAAGAGCCCACGCAAAAGGAATTGGATTAAATGCTATTTTCACACCAAACAACAACGCGAAACCTTTTACTCAAGCTTCATTTTTACAAGGAGAAGCTCAAAACGTCATTGTGCGCTTTTCTCATAGTTCTCCTATACCCGGTACTTCTGAGAAACTGATCCCCATTAAAGGTATGGCTGTTCAGTTCCCAATGGCTTCCGGTAATCCAATCTCTCTCGTAATGGCCAATGTACCGGTGTTTCCAACTAAAACACCAGAAGCATTTGTGCGCCTTATCCAAGCAGTTGGCGGAAAGAATCTATCGTTAAAAGAAAAACTCGCCACACTTAGTAAGGACACGGAATTCAAAACCATCCCCCCATTACTGAAACAACTGAAGACTCCTGCGAGCTTTGCAACTACTCAATACTGGGCACTCCATGCTTATATTCTTGATACCTCTTCAGGTGAACGTCAGGCTGTTCGCTTCTCTTTCGTACCTGTAGCTAAGGAAGACAAGCTTCCCTTCACTACAAAAGATATGGAATTGGAGTTACTGGAACGCATGGTGGATTCCCCTGTGAGTTTCAGACTACTCATGACTCTTGCAGCTCCAGAAGACCCGATAGACGACCCATCTAAATCATGGCCAGAAGATCGAATGGTAATCGATATTGGAAATCTAGTACTCACTGAAAAACGAGTAGATCTTGCAGAAAATCATTTATTTGATCCTACAAACGAAGCTCTTGGGTTCAGTTGCTCAGATGATCCTGTGCTCCATTACAGATCTAAGGTGTATGCAGAATCCTACCACAGACGTTCATCTGAAATCTAGAAAACCTCTGGCCAGACATCCCGTAAGCAACTCATTCCTCTTGTGCTCATTTAGTTTTGACATTGTTAAATAGGGGGAACTTTAAGTTAATCGAGCTGGAATAAGAAGGAATTCCTAAGATTGCTTTAATGAGTAAAATAGAAGGTAAGGTGCTAGTTTATCATCCGGATACATATACTCAACCGCCGCCCTATAAACTGCCTCTTCAACTGATTGGCAGTTTTTTGATGGAGTTACTGTTTACTTTGAGTCAACTCTTGAAACCGCTCAAATACTTCTGTTTCATCGAACGTACTGAACCAGACATAGTCTTCTTTGTCTAATATCCGAAAGTGCTGGCTGATCATATTTTGTTGGATTCTGAACTCTTTTGCACCTCTTATTTCTTTCCACCAAACCTTCCCTCCGAGTGTCTTCCCTTTCGGACGATCCAAACCATTGTGGGAAATGGTTCGGATGACCTCTATTGGTGCATCTCCTAAAAGCGATTGGATAATTTCACTATCGGAAAATAGTGCAACAATCGCTACAACAACTGTCCAACTAGCAGTTGTACGATTTTTTTCTATTTGAACAAGCGTTTTCTTGGATATGCCTAAAATAGAGGCCATTGTGTCTTGTGAATAACCAGCTTCCGTACGGATGAGGATGGCACGGTGTGAGATTTGCTCTATCAGTTGTTCTGGATTCATAGGAATCCCCCTTTCATAACAGTGTAATACTACACTTATCAAAGCAACTTTACAATGTAACTGTGTATCTGGCAACTTGTTTTTTCCATTTCCGTCTTGTTACTAACGAATGAATTAGAAAATTAGGTACCTGGAAATGGAGCGATTTAGATGAAAAAGGGGAAACGTTTATTGTTTGGGATGATTATTGGTTTTTTCATGATTTTCGCATGGTGGTTCGCAACAGGCCAGGCGATGAAAGAAGCGCAAAATAAGCGCGCTGACGGGAACTATTCGATTGCAGTTGTTCTCGGAGCAAAAGTAAATGAAACGACACCTTCACTTGCACTCAGATATCGGTTAGAGGCTGCTCTTTCCTATGCAGAGAGCCATCCGAACGTAACACTCGTTCTTTCAGGAGGACAAGGGCACGATGAAGGCATTAGCGAAGCACAAGCCATGGTGAATTATTTATCAGCACAAGGATTTCCTGAAAACCGAATGATTATCGAGGATCAGTCTACTTCCACATATGAAAACCTAGTCAACACAAAAAAACTACTCCCTCAAAGCATTACAGGTGTCACGTTAATCACAAGTGATTACCACCTAGCACGTGCCGGATACCTAGCTGAAAAAGTGGGCTATGAATGGGATGCCATCCCCGCCAAGACCCCCAAAGTTGTGGAAGCTAAAGTTCGATTCCGTGAACGGCTTGCCTTGTTAAAAACATGGATTGTTGGAAAATAACTACGAACATCCTATTCAAATAGGAATTATCAAAAAACATATTCTCCTCTGAATTTTACTATGGTAGTCTTAGGAAGTGTCACTAGTAAAAGGGGGAGGTATGGGCAATGCGCGTACTTACGAAATGGTCAAATACCATCATGGAAAGATATTTACCAGATCCGTACATATTTGTAGCAATACTCACACTCGTTGTATTTGGATTAGGTCTTGGGTTAACAGACTCAGGACCACTCGATATGGTCGTCTACTGGGGAGATGGCTTTTGGGGGTTACTGTCATTTACAATGCAAATGGTAATCGTGCTCGTAGCTGGGCATGTATTAGCTAGTAGTCCACTATTTAAAAAGGGACTGAGCAGTTTAGCAAGTCTCGCAAAGTCACCTGGTTCCGCAATCGTTCTAGTTACAGTTGTTTCTCTAATTGCGTGTTGGATTAACTGGGGGTTCGGTTTGGTCATTGGTGCTTTGTTTGCAAAAGAAATTGCAAAGAAAGTTAAGACAGTCGATTATCGATTACTGATTGCTAGTGCTTACTCAGGTTTCATTGTCTGGCACGGAGGGCTTGGTGGTTCAATCCCACTTTCCATCGCAACCGCTGATCATCCATTTGCAGACATCATGGGAGTTGTTCCAACATCTGAGACGATCTTTTCTACATATAATCTCATCATTGTTGGTATTCTTTTTATCACACTACCTATTTTGAACAGGTTTATGATGCCTAAACCGGAAGAAACGGTGGCGGTTGACCCGACACTTTTAGAGGACGAACTTATTGTAGAAGAAATCACTGAACACACACCTGCTTCACGCTTGGAAAACAGCTGGATTCTCTCCATGGTTATTGGTGCTCTGGGACTTGTCTATTTAGTTCACCACTTCGCTGTAAATGGGTTTGACTTGAATTTAAATATCGTGAATTTGATATTCTTCATATTAGGGATCATCTTCCACGGTACACCAAAACTTTTCCTTGCCGCTGTTGCCAATGCTGTAAAAACAGCTGGTGGCATTATTATTCAGTTTCCATTCTATGCGGGGATTATGGGCATGATGGTCACCTCTGGATTAGCCGGCGTGATCTCTGAAGGATTCGTTAATATCTCGACTACAGCTACATTCCCACTATTTTCATTCTATGCAGCTGGAATCGTTAACTTCTTTGTTCCTTCTGGCGGTGGACAATGGGCTGTTCAAGCGCCAATTATGTTGGATGCGGCTCAGCAGTTAGGGGTCAGTTATTCTAAAACTGCAATGGCAATTGCTTGGGGCGATGCTTGGACGAATATGATTCAACCGTTTTGGGCACTTCCTGCACTTGCAATCGCAGGACTTCGTGCTAAAGACATTATGGGATACTGTGTGTTCGTTCTTGTGCTCAGTGGTATCGTTATTAGTGTCGGACTATACTTCTTCTAAGCGTTTCTGAACATGAAACAGAGGCACCATTCCGCTCAAAATTGAACGAAATGGTGCCTCTTCCTTTAGTCATCCTTTTATTAATGAATGACACTCCCTATTATTTGGATTGACGCATTGGGAGCATATCTTTGTACCATTTCACAATCTTTTTGAGAACAGCTTATTTTAAAAATTGTTCTTTAAAGTAGTTCAGTTGGTAATCTAAAGTTATAGAATCGTTAAACATAAAGGCATTCCCATCCACTTCAATTACATGGTCATTCTTCACGGCAGGCATTTCTTTATATAGTTCTGTCTCTTGATAGGAATTATCTTGGTCATTGTATTTACTTACAACCAAGTAGTCCCCAACATAGTCAGATAATACTTCAGATGAAATCATGTAGTATCCTTCTTTACTTGTCATTTCTTTTACTTTTTCAGGCATTTTAAGACCCATTGCTTGATAAAGAACCTCTGTCCCTCTTCCCCAACTATTGCCGAGAATCCCTATATCTTTATCGTAACTTTCCATTACAGTCACTGTTGAATCTTCGCCAACTTTTGCTTTAATTTTAGTTCCTACAGCAGTGGCACGTTTTTTGAAGTCATCAATCCAGGCTTGAGCTTCTTTTTCTTTGTTTACCAATTTACCAATTTCTAAATGCTGAGTTAAATAATCGACCTTATTGTACGTATAGCTAACTGTTGGAGCAATTTTTTTCATCCTATCTAAATTATTATTATCACTGTCTCCAATAATTAAATCTGGTTTTAATTCAATAATTTTCTCTAGATCCTCATCTGAAACAGTTGTAACATCTTTTAATTGATCTTTAAATAATGGACTTGCCTTTGACCACTCGTCCACCCCTACGATATTGATGCCAAGTGCGATTAAGTCTCCTGCATTACCTGTCAAAACTACTACTCTTTTCGGATGAGCGGGTACTTCAATAGGTCCGTTTTCAGACTGATATGTAATTGTTTCACTCTCATCTTCTTTATTTGAATCCTCTGCTGCCTGATTCTTTGTGCTATTGCCACAGGCACTAATAATTAGTACACACATGATAATGAAAGGTAGTAGTAATTTTTTCAATTTGTGATTCTCCTTCATATTTGTTATGATTTCTATCGTTTCCTACGCGGTAATGATAATGATAATCATTACCATTCAAAATAATAGTCTTCTTTTAATTTCTTGTCAATAGCTTCTTAAGCAAAATTCCCCATTTCTACGGGCGTTGGCTCACAATATCCTGGACAGAAAATATTTTGGAGAACTATCAATCGTTCTATACCTTTGAAAATTAGACTCAAAAATAGCCTTGTTAAAAACAATTTAACAAGGCTACTTTAACTATCTTCTTTTATAATCCTAATTTGTTGAAGTAGAAAATGGGCTCAAAGCCAAAATCTGTTCTTACAAATTTTCTAGACATTCACCATGCAGGATTGTAGCGGAAAGCGTCCGCCTGAAGCGAAAATCCTATAGCGGTTATCTTGCAGTCAAGCACATTTTTTGTGGAGAACCAGAAAATATCGTTAATAAACTTCTTGATTGATTTCTTGTTTCCACAACAGAATTTCATTAGCAACTTTTTCAGGATAGTCCCAATGAAGGTGATGTTTAGTGTTTTCTACACCTATTACCTTTAATACGTTAATGCCTTTTTTAATTTCCTGCACTCCCGTTTTTCGGGCTGAATCTGTTGGTTCAATTGTTGCATGAAGTAATAAAACCGGACACTGAATACTGTCAAACGTGGTTGAACAAGGTTCTTTATAGAATGCCTTAATAATTGCTTGAATACTGAAAACATCAGCCTTAAATACATAGTTGTCTTTAACCTTTTTAAAGCTAGTTGCTATTAACGAATTAAGGCTTTCATCCCATTGCTTTGTTGTGTAACTTTGGTATTCTTTGGCCACTTCGTCCCAAGAACCATATATACTGGATTCAACATATTGCTTCCAATCTATCAAGGCTTTTTCCTCTGTCAGTCCATCAACATGTTCAGGAAACGCATATCCTCCGTCTAATAAAATAACGCCACTTACTTTTGCCGGAAATATTTTTGCTACGTGTAGGCAAATATCTGCCCCCCAAGAATGTCCCAACATGTAAAACGGTTTATTCGTAATCTTTTGTATTACTTGATAAATACTCTTTGCTAAGGAGGAGAACATATAATCCTCCTCCAGTTTCAGTGTTTCAGTATCGCCATGCCCCGGATTATCTATAAGAATAAGATGAAAATCATTTATTAGGTATTCAATGAGCCCAGAAAAACTATTTAAATCACCAGTCATTCCGTGCAAACAAACAAGTGAAGGAAGGCTGATATCACCAATTTCACATCCGTGAAAAGTATTGCCGTCAATGGCTATTTGAAACTTCTTCAAATCTATTCCTCCCCACCATTTTTCCTATTTGTAGTATTCTACAAATTGCTTGATCCCAGCTAATGTTTCATTTATTGAGTGCAATATCATGGTACCACATCTTTCGTATTTTTAAGAAAGGACGATCCGAGAGTTATTTCGACTCGTTGGATTGTCCTTTTTTTATATTAGCTATTCAGATATTCTTTCACTGCTTGTGATACCACTTTACCTTCAGCGCTGCCAGCAGTTTCTTTCATCATCTGACCGACGACTTGTCCCATAGAACTTTCTTTGCTAATACCAAGTTTAGCGATAAGCTCTTTTACTTCATCGACAGAAAGTTGTTTTGGTAAATAGTGCTCGATAATCGTAATTTTTTCAGTTTCTGCTGCAACAATATCTTCACGATTCGCTTTTTGCCCTTCTTCTAGAGATTGTTTGGTTTGTTTAAGCTCACGTTGAACCACTTTCAACTCTTCTTCTTCCGTCAAATCGCGCTTAAGTTCGAGCTCTTGGTTTTGAATACCTGCCCGTAGTAAATTAATAACACCTTTTTTAACGGTGTCCTTCTCTTTCATTGCTGTTTTCATATCAGCCATTAATGTCTTTTTTAGTTCCGACATTGCAATCCCTCATTTCAGAAAGTACGTTCACTTCTAGTATACAAAAAAAATCACGATACCACACTCTCCATGCCTTCATGGGATCACTACGAAAAAAAGAGTCACAACTTCACCATCAAAAACTAAATAAAGAAGCTCGGACCAGGAATAGTCCGAGCTTCTTTGTTCTGTTATCGTGCGAGTCTCTTTTCAACATCATCAACAATATCTTGAACCGAGTTTCCCTCGATACTAACAATAGGGAAATCATATTGGTCTACATTGACATCACTCAATGCACGGATCACACCGAAATCATAGCCACTTACTTTTTCGTCAGATTCAAACATTTTCACTTCATGTCCTTTTTCCTCTAGCGCTTGTTTCACATCATCGAATGGTTTTTCAACTGCAATTTTAGCCATTATACCTTCCTCCTCATAGTAGTATTGTTTATATTTTGCTAATACTAGTATCATTCCCTTCAAGTGCCAGACTAAACTTTTCCATTCTAACGAACTCCCTATCCTTTCACCTATATCACTCTACTATGACCTATTAATGAGGTTCGTGTTCCATTGTATCGGGTATTCTTGATAAGAAGATACGATAAGGAAGTGACGATGCTTGTTTGGGATTTCAGATTTAATCGCTCTTGTTATTTCAGCTTTTATTATATTGCCTGTTGTATTGTTTATACGAGAATTTGGGTATTTGTCAGTTACTCTGCTGTTCGGTGTGAAAAACCCTAGAATCACAGTCGGCTCTGGCCCGCGGATTTTTAAATTCTGGATTTTTGATATTCGTAAATACTACCATTTGTATAGTTGGTTTTCCTTCGATGATATTAAACGTAAGAGTAACTTTTCGTATATTATGATCTATGCTGCTCCGATCCTAACAAATATTATCGTTGCTCTAGCGCTGAATACCCTAATAGCAAACGGTTTCTTGCAGGACCAGTTGAGGTTTTGGGATCGGTTCATATTTTATGTGTTTTTCTATGTATTGTTCGATGCCGTACCTATGCTTGTTACGAATGGAAAACCGAATAATGGAATGATCATCTACGAGCTCATCCGCTATGGTAAACGAGTTGACTATAATAAGGATGACATTATTCCCTCTACGACACAAGTAGATGAAGAGTATGAAGAAGAAATGAAAAAGATTGAAAAGATGCACGAGGAAATTGAACACTTAAAAGCAGATAATGATGAAGAACCCACTCCGGAACCACAAGTTGTTGGAAATGAGATTCATGAAGATTTTAAAGAAACTGCAGAGACCGAGGCAAAAGAGGAATTGGCAAAAGAACAGAAAGAAAACGAGAAAAAGGAAGGAACCTGATAATATCCAGGCTCCTTCCCTTTTTACAGTCTCACCATAATATGCTCACCGTTGACATCACGTTCTTCAATAAAATTAAAACCTAACTTTTCATACAGTCGAACTGCACCTTCATTTTCAGGATAGACGCTTAGGAAAATAGGTTGCTCCCCATAGTCTTGTGTTACGGTTTCAACAAGTTTCTTCATAAATTTTGTACCAAGACCTCGTCCTTGAAACTGTTCATCAATGAGCAGTCGGTCAATCCACAACCTTCCTTGTGGACCTTCCCCTTTGAAAAAACCATACATAGCAAATCCAACAAGTTCCTGGTTGGCATAGAGCCCTACTGGTTTAAATTGCTTCCATTCCAAAGAATCTTCCAGACATTGGTAAGGTGTTTCTATATAATCTTTTTGTGACTGGGCAACTTTCAATTCGAGGATATCCCGATAGTTCGTTGCCGTTACGTCATGAATTTCTAGATTCACGACTATTCAACCCTTTCTGTTGCACCGCATAAGAAAGTTATGCTTATGTGCGTTACATTTGACTGGACGTCACTTCTCAACATTAGGTTTCATACGTTCGTCTTCTATATGAATTAGCTCAAATTCATCAACAGTTTCAAGCAACATACTTAGAATAATTTTGTTTTCCAAAATAGGCCCTTTCACCTTTACGAGTGATTTTACGTTTTTCGATGCTAATTTCCTGAGAGTGATAAGACTTCTTAGAAAAGTTGTAATTCATCGCCTGTTACAGGGATAGCAAGTAGAAATAGGTATTGCAGTGAAAATGCTTCAACTGTCCATACTGAACAGTCAGTAGCAAATGTAGAAATTCATGCAAATAAGAAACATTTTGCGAATTTAACTGTGTCCTGTACTGGATGATTAGATGATTCACGTTCAAGTAGCACAAGTAACGTTGTAATTGTGGAAACACCTATCAAGATATCGTTTTGTCCAAACAATACACCAAATAGTAAAATGTACGCCCTCATTCCAACAAACACAAGGGTATTCCAACAATATTTTTCTTTGTCTACATTTCTTTCATTACTTTTCAATGCTTCTCCAATTATTAGGAAACAGGTTCAACTATTTACCTTAACTTTATAAGTTTTTTTCAACTAACAGATGCTCTTAATTTTGTTTAAATAATATCAGGACTTAAGCCTTTTTACTTTTGCATTACGGAAGTATCATCTTTAGCTTTAGTGAAACTCTATTGGAAAAGAACCGTATCATACACAGCATACCCAATTAGGAGGCACTCTACATATGAAGAAAACTGTTTTTTTGCTACTTATACTTCTTTTACTTCCAGCCTGTAGTCCAGATAGAAATACTTCGCAGAAACAAAGCGCCGCTGACGCACATGCAACTAAAGAGAATTCAGAACAATCACGTAATAAAGAAGAAGATACTATACCACCTACTTCTAAAGAAACTGCGGATAGTGAGACACCTGAAGAAAATCAAGATGAAGACGGAGATTTGTATGACTTAGCGAAAATACAAACGGTTGAGATTCCATCTGTCTATGACAAGGAAGGGAATTTTCCTGATAATCTTACCCAAGAAGAATATGAAAAGTTATCCAAAGAACAAGGGATCGTCCGCTATGCACCTGACGATCATCCGATCAGAGGCATTACGAGCCAAGGCGGTAAGGTAACTAATGTAACTAATTTAACGGATGCTTTGATCGACATTGCAGAAAGTCGTGCTTATCAATTATCAGATTCGGTAGTCCCTGAAGCCTATCAATTATTTTTACAAACACGAGCTGACGAATTCGCTAATACTCCAGATTCCCAATATCGTACTTGGGAAGAAGCGACCAACCTAGAGCGAAGCATCATGCAAATTGTTCTTCTGACTGCTCCTTCTCTAAATGATCTTGGATATCTCATTGAGAATGATGAATTTGAACACCCTGTATTTCCAATCATTCAAGAGGATTTTTTCAACCTCGGTTCTCCGACTGTGTTAGTTCCAGGACCACAGACCGGAACAGACCTGGCACTATTTGAAGAGATGATGAAGATGAAATCGATGTGGGAAGAACTTGGAAAATTTGAAAACCCTTCCGAAAACAAAGAAGCGTTTGAAGAAACATACAAAACACTTCGTAGTGAAACAAATAACATAATCGTTCGTGTCAATTACGCACTGACCGAGTAATGAACCTAAAAAATCCCGCTTTGCACGCATTGTGCAAAGCGGGATTTTTTCAGGCTGCATTAGCAGCTTCTAGACGTTTTTCAGTTCTCGTGACAAGGTATATACTTGCTTCATATAGACCAATCATTGGGATTAGAATAATGAGCTGACTGAAGAAATCAGGTGGAGTAATGAGTGCGGATACAACTCCGAGGACTACATATGACCACTTTCTAACTTTTTTCATAGAACCTGATGTAAGAACTCCAATCGCGGAAAGAAATAGCGCGACAACAGGTAATTCAAACAGTAAACCAATTGGCATCGTTGTCAGCAAAAGAAAGCGTGCATATTCTTGAGCTGAAACCATCACGTCAAAGTTCATCTCACCGAGGGAGACTAAGAATTTGTAACTTAGCGGGTTCACAATGTAGTAACCAAATGCTAAACCCACTACGAACAAAATTAGAATTGCAGGTGAGTAAAGACTTAAGAAACGACTTTCTTTCTCGTTTAACCCCGGTTTCACAAACTGCCATAAAAAATGACAGAGAAATGGCACAGAAAGACCGAATGCTAATGCCGCTGAAATGGTCGTGTAAAACGATATGACCTCCATCGGACTCAAAACAATTAACTTGTACCCCCGTGTAATATAAGGGAACCAAACATTAATGGTGCTGAAGGCGGCAATGAAGAACAGCAAGAAAACAGCAATACTTTTAATCAGCTGTTTTCGTAATTCTGTTAGGTGTTCAACGAGGTTGGATTCTTCTCCTTCACCGTCTTCTTCAACTACTTTTTTTTCTTTTGTCTTTTTTGGTGGAATATTCGTTGGATAACCGTTTTCATCGGTATAAGGTGCTTGTTCTGGCGTCTTCAGTACTTCCTCATCCGCAACACTAGATTTGGCTTCTAAAGACTTTTCAGCTGCTTCTTTATTGTTTTCATCCAACGGATTTAAGTTTTCGTGATTACTATTGGGATCCATCTTATCACCTACTTCTCTATATCAGAAGTTTTTTTAGCTTCAACTTTTTCATCATCATCCATGATGTCTTTTGCAGACTTTTTAAATTCTGCAAGTGTCTTTCCGACTGCTGAACCAACTTCAGGTAATTTACGAGGTCCGAATAAAATAAGTACAATCACAAGAATGATAATTAGCCCTGGTACTCCGATAGCTGCTAAGTTCATGCCTTTCATCCCCTTTCTCATTTTTAAAGACTACCTACATATTGGCAGTGCAAATGACTAATTAGAGCAAAACGCGGTTCAAGTGGTCAATCGTTGTTGTTAGACGCTAACCACCTAATTAGTAACTGGTCCCTTTCCACGTCAAAAGAGATCGACACTTTGTAATTACCCCTTATTAAAGGATTAGGAACCTCAATATGAAAAAATTTTTATTGCCCTTTTCAAGTATGCAAAAAGCTCGGCATAACATTGGATGAAGATTTCTTCTCATCGTTTAGTTATATCCCAATCCCATTACAAATAATCGAAGGCACAAATTTTTTCACTAGTAACTGAACCATACAACTAACCTCAAGTCGGCAATAGTGTAATATTGCCTGTTAGTTGCTTATGAAAACACTGAAGATATATAACAACTCTATGTCGAACATTGTCGATAAGACACTTTATTTTATCAAAGCCAAATAGAGCGGTCAATAAGTATTTCGGATTAGGAAATAATTATACATAAATCTCTCCACCCACTCTTGAATGATTTTATAACCTGTTGGCAGCCGTTCCACTCCGTGTCATTCCGTCTGTGATGACTGGTGCTGGTATTGCCGGTGGTCTGTCGATGGCGTTCAATATTGGATGACGGGCTCCCCACGGTGTGCTCTTTGTGTTCCCCCTAGTGGATTGTAGTTGGGTGCTCTGCTTGATTGCCGTGATTATCGGGTCAATCGTGTCTGCGACTTTAATGGGTTTTTTGAAAAAAGCTGTTGCGGCTTAACCTGAAAAAGGCCGACTTCGCGTGTTGCGATGTCGGCTTTTTCCAGTTAAACAGGTCGGATTGTGATTTCATTGACATTGACATAGTCAGGTTGTGTGACCGCGTAAATAACAGCTTTTGCGATGTCTGCTGTTTGAAGCTTCTTACGATCGCCCCAATCATATTGTTCACCTAATCGAGTGTCGACCATTCCTGGAGAAATGTTGGTGACACGGACACCTGTTTTTGCGAGTTCTTTTTCAAGTCCCATAGAGATTGCACGGACGGCAAATTTAGTAGCACTATAGACTGTACTTGTTTTGGTCACTTCTGTTGCAGAAACAGAGGCGATATTGATAAGATGGCCGGCACCTTTTTCAAGCATAGATGGCAGAACAGCATTAATGCCGAACAAGACACCTTTAATGTTGACGTCAATCATTTGCTCCCATTCTTCCGTTTTCCCCGAGCGCACTTCAGCTGTTAGCACTTGTCCTGCATTGTTGACGTAAATATCGACGCCACCGAATGTATCCATTGCTTTAGCTGCGAGAGTCTCCACATCTAATTGGCTGGATACGTCTGTCTTCACAACAAGCACGGATCCTCCATCGGCTGTAAGTTGTTTTGCTAATTCATTTAGCTTATCAATGTTGCGTGCCGCAAGAACAACATTGGCCCCCTGTTCCGAAAGTTCCTTCGCAATGCCTGAGCCAATTCCGCTGCTGGCTCCTGTAACAATTGCAGTTTTCCCTGTAAGTTGTTTCATACAAAATCCCTCCCTCTATAAATGTTGATGTATCAACGGTTTGACCCGTTGTTAGGGTGCCAAAAATATTTTTTTGACACGCAGATAAACAATAATAATTAGATATTTGAATCTTCAAACGTCCATGGGTACGCT
>NZ_JAMBOM010000013.1 GCF_023715615.1 Sporosarcina aquimarina
CTCAATTTGTCTGGTAATGATGGCGAAGAGGTCACACCCGTTCCCATACCGAACACGGAAGTTAAGTTCTTCAGCGCCGATGGTAGTAGGGGGCTTCCCCCTGTGAGAGTAGGACGTTGCCGGGCAATTTGTAAAGCGAGTCAAGGAAATTATTCCTTGACTCGCTTTTTTATTATCTATATGTAGTATATGATGATAGAAAAAGGAATGTCCCGACATATACTATATGAAAAGGAGTCAGTGAATGAATACTGGATTGCGCGTGCTACGACGATTTGTAAAAGAACGTTTCTTTGATCAGGCTGCTCAAACGGCTTATTACTTGTTGTTATCGATGTTACCATTTTTTATTTTCGTAATCTCGTTACTGAATTTGTTTCCAGTCAATGAAGAAATCTTGTTCCGATTTTTACGACCGTTTATTCCTGAGCAGTCTTTTCAACTAATAGAAGACAACGTCCGTGAAGTGCTACGAAATGGTAAAGGAAAGTGGCTATATTTCAGTTTAGCGGGGGCATTCTGGCTATCGTCTGTCACGGTTCAATCTTTTGCACGATCCCTTGACTTGGCGAACGGGTATGTCCGCAAAAGAGGATTTTGGCTGTCATTATTTCGGGATCTTGGCGTCACGTTCCTTTTCATGCTCGTTGTACCTCTATCGTTATTCCTGCCATTTATTGAAAATGTCCTTCATCAAGTGGTCGCTTATTACGATCGAATCGATGACTGGGAAGGCTGGCTATTTTTGTGGCCAAAGATAAAATGGGGACTCGGCACGTTGTTTTTGTTTGTCTTTTTCCTACTCTTTTATAAAATTGTTCCGAGTGGTAAAGTTTTGTTTCGACAGGCAGTGCCTGGGGCATTCCTCTCAACAATCGGGTGGCAAGTATTTTCCTATTTGTTCGGCGGTTGGGTGACAGCGGTAGACTATACACGTTTATATGGTCAACTATCTGGAATTATTATGCTTGTCATTTGGTTTTATATGACCGCAGTTATCATTTTGATTTCTGGGTTGTTGAATGCAGAGTGGAGTAAGTCCATAAAGGAAGGGAGTGGGATAGATGTTAACGATTCTAGCGGTCGATGATGACCCGAATATTTTAGAACTTGTCCGCATTACATTATCAGCAGCAAGCTATACGGTGATGAAAGCGAAAAACGGACGGGAAGCACTTGAACTTATGGAACAAGAGATACCGGATCTTGCGGTAGTCGATGTTATGATGCCTGAGATAGATGGTTATACGTTGACGAAGAAACTGCGGTCGGAATGGGATATTCCTGTTCTCCTTCTCACTGCAAAAGGAGAATTAGAGGATAAGGAGAAGGGATTTCTAGCAGGTTCGGATGACTATCTTGTAAAACCATTTGAGCCGAAAGAATTGCTGTTTCGTATTCGTGCCATCCTACGACGTTATGATAAAGCGGTCGATGTCTTTATCCAAGCTGGACCGTTAGCCATTAATCGTCAAACGTATGAAGTGTCCATTGGAAAAAAAGTATTGCTCCTGCCTTTGAAGGAGTTTGAATTGTTGTCTGTCCTTGCATCACGCCCGAATCAGGTATTCACTCGGGAAGTATTGTTAGATCGAGTATGGGGATTCGATTACGAAGGGGACGAACAGACGCTGAACGTTCATATCAAGCGCTTGAGGGACAAGTTGGAAGGATTACCGGAGCAAGTGAGTATCGTTACGGTTCGCGGGGTTGGCTATAAGCTGGACACGGGTGCTGTATGAAATCACTTTATGGAAAGTTTCTGCTGTATACGGCAGGAATCATGGTGTTCAGTGGGCTTACAGCGTTTCTGGCGGTTAACACCTATTATCATCGAAATTTAAAAGACTCTAATGATGAAAAAAATATGAAGATCGTTCGTCAACTCGCGAACTACATCGAAGAAGCAAAGCCGGAAGAATTGGATCGTTACTTAAAAACGCAAGCGTCAGCAGGGTATAAACTATTGCTTGTAAGTGACGATTTAGAAGGTCGACGTTACGGTCAATCATTCCGACTGGATAATTTAAAAAAAGAAGACGTGAAGTCTGTCCTTAACGGGGAAGACTACCATGGCATGAAAAACTTTCCGACAGAAACGTTCGTCACGGGCTTCTTCTCGGATGAAACTACGAATACAGTCGGTGTCCCATTTACATATAGGGATAAAGAGTATGCCCTGTTTTTGCGTCCGGATATCAAGTTGCTCTTTACAGAAGTCCATTACTTACTGGGTGGTATGGTCATTGTAATGGCTATTGCGAGTCTACTTGCGATGTTAATAGTAGCGAAGCGGCTAATTCATCCAATCACCCAGCTGACCCTTGCAACGAAAAAGGTGGGGAAGGAAGAATTTAGTGGCATTTTACCAATTCATCAACAAGACGAAATCGGACAGCTGGCAGAAAGCTTTCAGAAAATGACCATTCGTCTTAAAGAGAATGACTTGATCCGCAAGAAGTTTATAAGTGATGTATCTCACGACTTCCAATCACCGCTATTAAACATTAAAGGGTATGCAGGGTTATTGATGGATGAGGCATTGCCTTCCGAAGAGCGTGCGGGGTATGCCAGGGTCATTCAGGCTGAGACGGATCGATTATCTTCTTTAACAAAACAATTGTTATTATTGACGTCGCTCGATCAGATGATGAGTCCTTTGAAGCCGGTTTCATATGATGTGAGTGAGCAGTTGAGAGATACAGTCCGTAAATACCGTTGGCTACTTGAAGATAAACAAATTTCACTTTCTATGGAGATTGAGGATTCAGAGATAACTGGAGACCCTGCGTTTCTTGAAAAAGTATGGGAGAACTTATTGTCTAATGCGCTGAAGTATACGCCCGACTATGGTGCAATTGAAGTTTCTCTAATATCTACAGAACACTCCGTAACGGTACAAATTGGTGATTCAGGGATTGGCATAGCGGAAGAAAATCTGGCTCACATTTTTAATCGGTTTTATCGCGAAGACGATTCGCGTACAATTGCAGCAGAAGGAACGGGACTTGGATTATCGATTGTCCAACAAGTGACAGAGCTGCATAGTGGCACGATTACTGTTACAAGTCAAAAGGGGAAAGGTACGGTATTCACCGTGACCTTGCCGAAATTGTAATGTCTTGTACATGTTGCGTTCATGTTGAGATTGTATGATTAAGATAATCAGAACGATACAGGAGGAATTCAACATGCAGGAAAAATGGAGTATACGTTTAATCCGAATTGCAGCGATATTTGGCTTGGTCGGCACGGTGCTTGGTTCACATATGGCGGGTTCAGGATCATATGCATTCAAACCGATACACGCTCACATTTTACTTGTCGGTTGGTTGTCCGTCTTTTCATGGGGCGTGTTTTATAAAATTTACCGCGTCCGGGCAACAAAACTCGTTGCAGTTCATGGCTGGACAGCAATTATTGGATCAATTGGATTGACTACGGGTATGTGGCTCCAGTTCATTCAACCGTTTAATATAAATGAAACGTTTTCGCTTGTCTTTTATATTGTAGGTGGAACGATTCTGTTGCTCGCATTTGCGCTGTTCGTTTTAATGACGTTTCTTGTAGACCGTACGGCAAAACGATAAGTGATCCAATCTAGCCGCTCCTAATTGTAGGGCGGTTTTTTAATATGAATAGGTGAGCCCTTGATTGGAAATAGACTAGCGCTCAATCCCATGAACTACCCATTTCTAAAATGAAAAAGACCTGTGAATCTGTCACTAGTGACAAGATCGCAGGTCTTCAACTATCAATTCAAATATGCTTTTGCTTCACAACCCCCGATACCCAGTTTCCGCTTTAAATCGGACCTCTGCATACGAAACTTCTGCTTCTTCATGACGTTTCGCACCAACATAGGTCCCGATGATTGCTGCTAGGAATCCAGCTGGGATAGAGATGATTGCCGGGTTCACGAATGGGAAGAGTGGATCTCCCACAAAGAACGCAGCCCCTGGAACAGGGTTAATGACGTTAGGACTAACCGCAACCAGCACGAGTGCTGTGATCAAACCCGTTAGCATGGATGCAACTGCGCCTGTCGTATTGAACTTGCGCCAGTAGATCGTCATTAAGAGGGTTGGAACATTTGCGGATGCAGCGATACAGAATGCAAGGGATACAAGGAATGCTACATTCAGTTTTTCAGAACCAAGTGCCAATAAGATCGAGACAACACCAACACTGATTGCAGCAATGCGGGCAGCTTTCACTTGCTGCTTCTCGGTTACTTTACCTTTCATGATAATCTCTGCATAAAGGTCATGGGCAATGGCGGAAGCACCCGATAACACGAGTCCTGCTACTACAGCAAGAATCGTAGCAAACGCAACCGCAGCGACGAACGATTCCAATGCATCTCCACCTAGTACGCCTGCAAGCATTGGTGCAGCCATGTTACCTGCTGCGTTCTCTGCAATGATTGCCTTAGAACCTACGAACTTAGCAGCACCAAATCCTAGAAAGATCGTCAATACGTAGAAAATCCCGATAATCCAAACTGCGTAGACAACTGACGAACGTGCAGTCTTTGCATCTTTTACCGTAAAGAAGCGCATCAAAATGTGAGGAAGTCCTGCAGTTCCTAACACCAGAGCAAGCAACACGGAAATTAAACCAATCGGATCTTTATAAACGACCCCTGAATGCAGGAAGGACTCTCCGTGGTCGGTCGCAGTCCGCATAACATCGAACATACCCACAAAGTTAAAGTTGAATTTCATCAGCACAAGGAAAGAAATCACGATTGTTCCAATCATGAGTAGGATTGCTTTAACGATCTGAACCCAACTAGTAGCTGTCATTCCGCCGAACAGCACGTAAATGAGCATCATGATTCCTACGATCAAAACAGAAATCCAATAGTCAATACCAAACAATAGTTTGATTAATGCACCCGCACCAACGAGCTGAGCAAGCATGTAAAAGAGTACAATTGTGATTGTATTTAGCGCTGCTGCCCCCCGTACTTTCTTTGCGCCAAACCGTGAACCGATCATATCGGCCATCGTATATTTACCAAGGTTTCGAAGAGGTTCAGCAATTAGGAACAACACAACAAGGTATGCTGTCAGGAATCCGACACTGTAGTAAAACCCATCAAATCCATTCAATGAAATTGCACCGGCAATTCCGAGGAATGAAGCAGCGGACAAATAGTCTCCTGCAATGGCCATGCCGTTTTGCCAGCCAGTCAGTGACCCACCTGCGGTATAAAAATCACTGGCAGTCTGCGTTTGTTTCGCAGCCCAGTACGTAATGTAGAGAGTCAATAAAATTACAGCAAAAAAAATCGCGATGGAAATGAAACTCATGAACTGAATCCCCCCTTAGTCTCTAACGTTTTTTTGGATGATTTGGTCAATATCTTTATCGAAATCACGTGCTTTTTTTACATAAATCTGTGTAAACACCCATACCATGACGAACAATCCGAATGCATACACCCATGTCCATGTCATCCAGCCAATGGCCCGCGTTTCTAAAATAGATGTGTATCCTGTCAAAATAGGCAGCATGAGATAAATCGCAAAGAAAGCAATAACATAGGGTGTCAAAAAGCGATTCTTCTTTTTGACCAGAAGCTTAAACTCAGGAGTTTCAATAATTCGTTCATAATCTAACTTCCCATCATTCATACGTGGCAGATCAGATTCTCTGCGTAACTCCGATTCTTTCAACTCGATTGTCAATTTCCCATCCCCTTTATGAATTCGTTTGAATTGGTTGGATTTCTTTGAAACTCATCCCCCAATGAATTCCAAACAGTGAATCACCTTCCAACAATCCTGTTTGTCCAACGTATCAAATAGACAGAAAATAAGCAATATTATTTTTATATAAGATATTGAGTTGGCATTAAATCAGTATCGTCTAAAGCCTCAATTGCCTAAGTGAAAGGCATCCACCGTTCTATCTGTACGACTAATACAATGTCTCCTTTAAATCAGACCATCTGTTTAGTTAACTATCTTTAGGAAGGAAGGTGATTAATGAAGTGTCAGTTACACGGAGCCACTGACCCTTTTTCAGTTTAACGATACTTTCCGTACGACCAATCGTTCCTCCGATCAACTCATATAGAATGGAATCCTTTTCTTTCTCAAGAATTTGTAAATAACCGTAGCCTTGATCCAATGAAATCGTATAGGTACCGGCCTTAATATCTGTCCCCACTTCCCATATCCCAGCAGACAGGTCAGTATTTAAGGATGTGGGGGCAGTGAAAATATTGATAGAATCATACCCTCCATCCGCTCGCACTGTATAAGATTCTTCCACAGACACTGTCAGGCTTGTAGCACCTGCATAATCCCCAACAATCTCCCGCAAAATTTGCTCTCCTTCGGAATCAAAAATTGAAATATTTCCAGTAGGGTAGCCCGTTATCATATAACGCCCAGTCTTTAGTTTCAAATCTTCCCCTGTCTTAGGGACAACTGGAACCGATACAGCCTCAGCTTCGGGGTTATTACGATCGACAGAAGTAAAGATTGCAGGGTTCACAGGTTTGATCAATTCATCTTTTTCATCCCCTGTCAGCTCGAAATTCTGTTCATAAAGAAAAATTTGGTCACTGGTTGGGATTTGTTTAGCCTGACATCCCGACAAAAGTAGACATACAAACACTAGCACGCCGCCATTATGAATAATATTTTTCATAATACTCCACCGTCCCAAGTGGACCTACCGTCAGATTATGTCCAAACTGGCCAAGCATCTGCTCAATCCACCGCGTTTGCTCCGGTAAGGTTAGACCGTCTAGTGGTATACAGAGTAAATGCTCTCCGATGTACACATGTCCAGAAGGAAGTTCAATCTTTGACTGCAGTGACTTATAACCAACTGGATTCACCTCTATCTTTAAATAGATGTCCCGGTCTTCTGTAAAACGCTGTTCATGTACAATCTTACCTTCTTTTAAGAAGATGACTCGATCGGCATAAAGATCGAGATTTTCCAATAAATGAGATGCGACGAAAATTAGTTTACCTTTACGCTTCATTTCCGACAAGCAGTCTGAAATCAGAGCGACGTTTGTAACGTCAAGCCCATTCATCACCTCATCCATCAGCATCACAGTTGTATCTGCTGCCATCATCATCGCAAAGCAGAGTCGCTGACGCATTCCGAGTGAATACGTTTTTGCTTTCTTCTTCACATAATGAGTCATTTGTAGTTTGTCGATAATGGCGGGCACGCGTTTTGACGAGCCGTTCCACATCGATGCATACAGATTTAAGTGGGCGGTGCCAGACAGTTCCTCAAACAAATCCTTCTGTTCAGGAAATGTCGTCAATAGTTTATGGATTAGGACCTCTTCTTTCTCATTCCGATACGTATATTTCCCATCAATAAGTACGCTACCGGAATCGGGTTTTGTATAATTAGCGATAATATTGAATAATGTCGTCTTTCCTGTTCCATTCGGTGCCGCAACGCCGATGATTTCTCCCTTATCAGCGGTAAAATTCAAGTGGTCCAGTACGATTTTATCCTGATAGGAGATTGATAGATCTGAAAGTTTAAGCAAAGTCATCCCTCCTTTTTAGCTCTATTTACCGGGTGCTGATAGAAGTGAGGTGTACTGCAGTTTTGTCTTCATGTATAGCACGGCCATCATTGCGAGTGACAAGCCAGCGAACCAAGATAGTGCGCGCTGATAGTCCATAAAAGCGCTTTCGAACCTGATCGCAGCATTCCCGCTTAAAACAGCACCGATATCGATCATAGCGAGAGGCAGTAACCAGCTCGCATCGATACCTGCTGAAAGAAGAAGGGAAGGTAGCAACAATAGGAAAACGATGGAGAAAACTGTTGCGTACATATTTTTTGTTAGCTCGTTTACTAAAATGGAAACAACTAATAATAAAAAACTGATTAGAAGAAACGCAAGTAGTTGCAAAAGTACATAGTGGACAGTCGACACCGCATAAAAATTACCGTCTGAATAGAGGAGGACTGGTGAAGTAAAGCTGCCCCAACCAGTTTTCAATGCTACATACACGCTACCAATTCCAATCCCTATAGTGAGGAAGACAAATATTTGACCTAGGTGAATTCCCACTTTACTGAATATTTTCTGTAAGAATGAGACGGGCAGTCCGCTCATGACGGATCGATTTTGCTGATCATGTAATAGCATACTGGTGCCAATTAGCAGGACAAGGAGACTGAACGGTAAACCGCCGATAGTATCGAGCGCAGCAGGTATGTAATTGCTTGCTACAAACGGATCAGGAATGATGGAGACATTATACTTTTTATAATAGTTCAGTAACGCCATTTCTTTATGGATCTCTTGTTTTGTGACAATGTAATTTGGATGAATCCCTTTGTTTCCAGCTTCGTGTAATTCGAGACGAAGTTCGTTAAGAAGAAGTCCATCTGCAATGTAGGAGTCATTTTCTGCTTCATCCCATAGATAGAAACGTTGCATATTGATGAGAGAGGCTTGCTCGGTAAGGTTGTCGTAAATCTCCTGCCCCTCTTTCGTCGCTCGCATCTCCTCAGGGAAGGCTTTGAAGATTGAGTGGAATTGCTCTGCCTCTACGTTTTTCTGGTCTTGCAGTGTTTCGATATCAGTTTGACTGTACTGCAAATAGTAAATCGGGAAAAACAGGATAATTGCGATTCCGAGTAGCCAGTTCTTTCGATTGTGTAGCAACATCTTTGTTTCAAATAGGATGTAATTCCATCTCATAGTTTGCTCATTCCTTATCAGATGATTTCATCGAGACTGATAGAGCCTTCGTTTGGTGACTACACGAGAGAGGACAAATAGGACTGTTTCGATGATTGCAGATGCAATTAGTAGTACAATGACTCCTTTAGCTAATGTAATTGTCTCAGTGTTTAATAAGAAGTTCTTTTCACCCGTCACAATTTTCCCGAAATCAAAATAGGTTTGTGGAAAATAGCTGATATCGATACCTAAGATGTCGCGTGTCGTTCTTGCATCGTATAGACGTTCCGAAAAAATCACGAATGTGCCGAACAAGAGGACGAGCCATTCGTTCTTCAATAGTAGGCTGAGAATGACATTGATGCGTATGAGAAGAAATACTAACAGCGGGAGGGCAGCTAGTGATAGACCTATAAATTTCACCATACTAATTACTCCATATTCTTCGATTGAAAATGTATTTTGGGCGGTCATAATGGGCACATGCAAATTAAAATTCCCGAATCCGAATTGCGAGGATAAGACAAAAAAGCCTGTAAGAAGAACAGTTATTAAGATGAGAAGTGTATAACTAAATACAGCTAGTGTTTTCAAATTTAACTGTCGATACCAGGACATGGGAAGACCTTGTAACACCGTCCGATGAGTTCGATCGCGTGACAAAATATCACTGCTGAAGTAAACAGCACAAAATAAGAAGAAATAAAAGCCATACGTGTGTAGAAATGTTTGCAATGATTGAATACCGGTCTTTTCAAATAACAGAGCTTCCGTTATGTGGCAATCATTCATCAAGTAATCCTCATAACGGAGCATTGTCTGATGATACAGATGCTCCCGATCTTTGCCGGGATAAGGAGAGTATTTGAACAGATTTTCATCTTGCATATGAACGGAAGGATCCGACTCAAGATAATAGGCGCGCAAGTGGAGATACCGTAAAAAATTGCGGTCTTCATAGGAGTTGAGTAGTGCGCTGAACAATCCATGGTTATAATCGTTTCTGGCAAAAACCGGGTCTCCCGTCATTAAAATAATTCCAGTATTTCCGCTCTTCATGCGTTGGTCTTGTTCCACTTCCAGTTCAGTTAAATAGTCATTTATTTCTTCTGGATGGAACGTTTCCTTAGTTTCTCGGTTCGGGACGAGGAGAAAGCAATAACTGATTAGTAACACCCCGATGAACAGAAGAAAAGGAATCGTCCGCTTGTTTTTGGAGGTCAGCAAAAATTCATGTATAAAGTAGGTGCGATTCATCCCAGCTTCCCCTTTTTAGTAAACTCATCCTGTGTTCACTGTAAGTATATTGGAAATCTATGTATCAACTATACAGTGTATTCAAAAAATTACAACACCAAATCAGTTGCAATTTTTCTCTGAATAAACAAAGGAGAGCGTCTCGCCATGTTTCAATAACTGTAAATGACAATCATCCAGTTCACGGTGTCTCCATTCGGTAAGTAATCGACCCAAAGCTTCTTCCGTCGTATCATCAGCTAGATAAAAAGCTCCGTAGTGCATCGGAATGAACACTTCAGCCCCGATATCCACAAACGCCTGTATCGCTTCCTCAGGTGTCATATGTTGAGTCCCCATAAACCACTCGGGCTCATAGGCACCAATCGGCATGAGCGCATACGTAATATCAGAGAACCTCTCGCCAATTTCTCGGAATCCTTGGAAATACCCGCTATCACCAGCAAAGTAAATTGACTTGGGTATATGCAACGCTTCAGTCGAAGGCTCCATATACCGTTGAATGATCCAACCACCCCAATGTGATGTATTTGTATCTGTCAGCGTGCGTTTCGTCCAATGCTGAGCCGGAACAAAGTGGAATTCGACGGAACCAATGCGCACCTGTCCCCACCAAGGTAGCTCATAGACTCGATTTTCTTTCATCAGCTTGCGAACTTTAGCTCCGAGTCCTTCAGGAACAAGAACGGCAGGAATTCCTTTCAGCTTCTTCAATGAAGGAATGTCCATGTGATCATAATGGGAATGTGAGAGCAAAATAATATCGACTGGCGGAATTTCATCCAGTGATAGCCCTGGTTCTTCCAATCTTTTGCTAACCCCCATCCTATTTGCCCAAACGGGATCCGTCACAATCGTCAAACCAGCAAGTTGTATGAGAAATGTCGAATGCCCAATCCATGTGATGGTTAACTTGTCCTGATTTGTATGGAGTAACGCCTGTTGCTTCTGGGGAGCTTGTCCAATCATGAAACTCATATCTTTCTGTTTTTTAAAACGTTCCTTTTGCCATTTCAGCAAGTCTCCAAAGGTTGCGGGGCGTGCAGTGAGATCTAAGTTTTGATATCGTTTTTTCTTCATAAGTCATCACTCCTTCTACAAGTAAGTGTAGTCGACTTATCTACTATTTGCATATGGCAGCTGCAAACAAAAAAGCAGGCACCCAATTTAGGCACCTGCAAGATAGCTTTAAGTTCCGTTTAGTTCCGGTTTGGATTGGTTACATATTTGAAGTTTCCTCATCTTCACTCGGTTTCGCACGATAAACAACAAACGATAGAACAACCGCGACTATCGACATCGCAAAAGCTATGAAGTATACCAGTTCAACCCCCGATACTAACGCTAGGTTTATCGCCGCAGGATCGGTCGGCGTTGCGGATTTTTGTAATACGTGTAACTGCCGTGCATTCATGATGCTGATGAACACCGACACCCCGATTGCTCCAGCAACCGGTTGTAATGTGGACATCACCGCGGTTCCGTGTGGATAGAGACGTTTCGGTAACTGGTTTAATCCATTCGTTTCAGCAGGCATCATGATGGCGGAAACGGAAAGCATGATGAGGATATAACTAACTACAACCACCCATACAGGCGTATCGACAGTTAACTGACTCATCATGAACATCGTGGCACTTAATACGAGTGTTGCAGGAATCATCAACACCCGCGGTCCGAATTTATCAAATAAGGCACCCATAAATGGTGACATGACCCCATTTAAAATACTACCAGGTAACAAAACCAATCCAGCCGTTGCTGCAGTGAGAGCAAGTGGGCCTTGCATATAGATCGGCAAAATGATTTCTGAGGCGAACATGGCCATTATGATGATTAAAAACATGACAACAGCATGTGAGAACATAGGATAACGGAATACGCGCATATTCATAATTGGTTCTTCGAGCTTCAACTGTCGCCACACAAACAGCGCAATCCCGATAACCCCCATGCCGATGAACAACCAAACAATCGGGCTCGCAAACCCATCCTTGCTTTCACCGACTGAACTGAATCCATACACAATGGAGCCGAATCCAATTGTTGAAAAGAGTAGGGAAGCGAAATCAATTTTAGGCTTCGTCACTTCGGACACATTGACCAAATACTTAGAAGCAAATGCAATTGAGAACAACGCAAATGGAATAACGATGATGAATAAATAACGCCAACCTAAGTATTCAACAATGACTCCAGACAACGTCGGCCCAATGGCTGGCGCAAACATAATGACGAGCCCAATCATCCCCATCACTTTTCCTCGTCGTTCAGGAGGATAAATTAATAAAAAGACGTTGAAAATAATCGGCATCAGTAAACCGGTTCCGACTGCCTGGATTAGGCGTCCAATGAGTAAAATTGAGAACGACGGAGCACACGCGCAAATAATTGTACCGACTGTAAATACAGTCATCGTCCCTAAAAATAGTTGCCTCGTTGTAAACCATTGGAGCAACAGCGCAGAAATCGGAATGACAATGGCCATCACGAGCATGAACCCGGTTGCCATCCATTGGACAGCTGTCAGCGAAATTGAGAATTCATCCATAAGTGTAACGAGGGCAATATTTAAAAGTGTTTCGTTCAGAATCGCGAAAAAAGCCCCGATAATGAGCGTCAACATAATAGGAAGCACTTTTACATTCGGGTTATCCGCTAAGTATTCATAGTGTTTCTGTTCCATTCAAAAACCTCTTTCATCTTTTGTTTGGTTAACTTAACTTCTATTGATGGTGCTTTCGGATAATCTCTAGCATGTCAACAAAAGAGGAGATTTCTGATGACGAAAAACGATCTTCAATTTCCGTGATCGCTTGCGTTAATGAGTAATCCATCCGTTTGTAGTCCTCTACGATTTTAGGGGTGACGTTTAAGTAATTGACGCGTTTATCGGCAACACTTGGTGTTTTTGTGACAATTCCTTTTGATACCAATTCATTTACTTTCATCGTCACCGCCGAGCGGGCCACGTGAAGTGTTTCTGCGAGAAAACTGGCCGTACAGTTTTCGTTGTACAAGATCACTTCCATATACAGCAGACTATTATAGGACAAATTTCCATATACTTTATTATGATTCATTTCTCTAAGACTTTTCAAAATCTGCTCATAATAAAATTCGTCCAATGCATGTATAAGTTTCATGTGAACACATCCTAGTTGTTAAGTAAAACTAATTATAATTGATTAACTAAATAATTCAAGTTTGGGCATCGCTAGTTAAATATTGGTGTAATTTTTTCGTAGGCTAAACTATTTCTTCGAATCATATTCCTTTTCAAAAGGTACATGGTATAGTGAATACTACTTTCTATAAAAACCTATATGTTTAGAGGGGATTTCAAGAACTTTAATGAGTAGTTTTAATTGAAACTGAAACTAGAAGGAAGGTGCAATGATGGCATTAGGATATATAATTACGTTGATTTTATCCATTACGATCGTAATTAATCTTTTATTGTTGGTGGGAGTATTGTTTTTCGAAAGACGCGATATTGGGAATACGTGGGCGTGGATATTGGTAATGGTGTTCATCCCTATCGCGGGCTTTTTCATCTATCTATTCCTTGGACGAAATTTGAAGCAAAAGAACTTCTATAAGCTGACGGATGAAGAGAGAAAAGAAATTGATACGGAAGTGGATCAGCAACTATCTACAGTTTATAGAGAGAACGTTCAAAAGTCTCCGTTACTCAAGAAACATCGGGAGCTAATTCACATGAACTTGATATCATCAGACGCGTTATTATCCTTGGATAATGACATTCAGATCTTTGACGAAGGACATCAGAAATTCGATTCCCTCATTGCGGATATCCAAGCAGCCGAGAAGGAGGTTAATATTCAATATTACATCATCCAATCAGATGCCTTAGGCACTAGACTTCGTGATGCCTTGACGGATCGAGCTAAAGCTGGGGTGAAAGTTCGCCTTCTTTACGATGAAGTCGGATCTAAAAAAACCACGCCAAAATTTTTTGATGAATTGCGTGCAGCTGGTGGCGAAGTGGAAGTGTTCTTCCCGTCATTTTTCAGAGTAGTCAACTTCAGAGTGAACAACCGAAATCACCGGAAACTAGTCGTTATTGATGGGCGTATTGCGTATATTGGCGGCTTCAATGTAGGGGATGAGTACCTTGGTCTGGACAAAAAATTCGGATACTGGCGGGATACGCATCTTAGAGTCCAAGGAAAAGCGGTCCATCACATTCAAGGAAAGTTCATACTAGACTGGCATCGGGCTGGGGACAATAAACCTGGTGAATGGGATGAGTACACATTCCATCCGGAGAAGCAGGGGGGGACAATTCCCATTCAAATCGTTTCTAGTGGACCGGATTCTGTGACTGAACACTTGAAAAATATGTACATCAAGCTCATTCTGTCAGCAAAAAAATGTGTGTTCATCCAAACTCCGTATTTTATTCCCGATACAAGTTTTATGGATGCTTGTAAAATTGCGTTGTTATCTGGAGTCGATGTGCGAATCATGATCCCATGCAAACCGGATCATCCATTTGTCTATTGGGCAACGTGGGCGTATGCAGGAGATTTGCTGGATTATGGGGCGAATATTTTACTATATGAAAATGGCTTCTTACATGCGAAGACAATTGTCGTTGATGAAGAAGTGGCAGCCGTGGGGACGATGAATATCGACTCCCGTAGTTTCCACTTGAACTTTGAAGTGAGTGCGATCGTCTTCGATGAAAAAGTAGCAAAACAACTACATGAGCTATTCTTAAAAGACATTGAGGTCTGCTCAGAACTGACACCTGAACGATATGCAGAACGATCAATTTTTATTAAATTCAAAGAAGGTATTTCGCGTCTTCTATCACCTGTATTGTAAGAGTAGAACGAAAAACGGAAAGCCTCTTTCTTTGTGAGAGGGCTTTCCGTTTTTATTGGTTATACAAACACTAAGTTCAACTTGCCTTCTTTCAATTCAAGCATGGCATCGAACTTCTGACCATTTGCATGAGTAAATCCTTTAATGACGTTCGTTTTTCCTTTCGTACACAGCAGTTTTACTTGTGCTTGGGTAAGATTCTTTTTTAGGAACTTCCCAGGGAACGTCTGCTTACAGCCGTTTTTGTAGTTGCTGCAGCCGTAAAACTCTTTTCTTGCGACGATCATACCATTCCCACATTTCGGACAGGGAGCGACTTCAGTTGCTGTATAGGATTTTCGGCTAGAAGATTTGGATGGTGGCAACACAATATCGATCTTTTGTTGTTCTAACTGTATTGGAACGTCTTCTAACAGTTTATAGATGAACTTCGACACACTTCCTAAAAAATGTTGGCCGGTTCCTTCACCATTTCCGATTTTCTTCAAATACGTTTCCCATTTCGCAGTCATGGAGGGGCTAGCGAGCAAACTGCCCTCAATCGCTTGGCAGAGGACGCGGCCTTTATCTGTAATCGATACAATGTTTTTCGTGACAGAAATATAGCCATGCTTTTTAATCGTCTCGATAATATTACTTCGCGTCGCTTCTGTTCCAAGTCCTTCAATTTCTTTTAGAATATCAGTCTCGGTCTGATCTTCAACAAGCTTACCACACGTTTTCATCATGGCAATCAGCTGTCCTTCAGTGTACGGTTTTGGCGGCTGGGTAGCCCCTTCTTTAATCCCGATTTCGCTTTGAACCGTTTCGTTCTGCTTAAGAGGTGGAAGGGCAGGTTCGTCCGCTTCCTTTCCTTTTTTAGGAGGTGCTGTGAAGAGTTCTTTCCAACCTTTGTCCAGCTCCGTTTTCCCAGTCGTGAAGAAGGGAAGTCCGTTAACGTCGGTCGTCACTTTTGTTTCTGTATATAAATAATCGCGGTGGAACATCGCGAGTGCAGTCCTTACAACTTCTTCATATAAATTACGTTCTAACGGTGATAATTTTGCAATCGTCGCTGCAGTTGGGACCTTTTTCGTCGGGATGATGGCATAGTGTTCCTGTACTTTTGAACTGTCGACGAAACGTTTTTTAGGCGTCTTCGAAGCGATTTCGAATGGTTGTCCAATGAGCTCTTGGTATTTCTCGACGGATGCCGCTAAGTAATTAAACTCACTGGGCGTAATATGCCGAGTGTCTGTACGAGGATACGACACGAGTTTCTTCTCATACAGAGTTTGCATTGTTTTAAGGACTGTCGCGGGACTTGCTTTCCAACGTCGATTTGCAGTTGCCTGCAACGTTGAAAGAGAGTGCAACTGTGGCGGTGGCATGCGTTTATCGGTAGTCTTCAGCTCAGAGATGGTCCCCGGCGTTCGCTTCGTAATACCGCGACTATTTAACGCATCTGCAATTAGTTCCCGCTTAGGCTCTTTCAACTTGGCTTTCCCTTTATACGTCCCATTGGCCGCTGTAAATAAAGCCTCTGCTTCAAAAAATGGTTCCGAAACAAATGTCTCAATCTCACGCTGTCGCTGATAAATTAAATAGACCGTAGGAGATTGTACGCGCCCAATCGGGAACACTTCCTCGATTCCTTTCGCTTTCAATAACAACGTATACAACCGCGAGCCATTCATGCCAACGAGCCAGTCACTGATCTGCCGTGACTTCGCTTCTTCATACATCTGCAAATCTTTCCGATTGTCACGCAAGTTCTCAAATCCTTTGCGCACTTCATCGGATTCAAGAGAATTGATCCACAGCCGTTTTATCGTTTGTCCACGTGCGCCTGTCTGATCATAAATACTATAGAAGATATTCGAACCTTCACGATCCACGTCGCATGCGTTGATGACAGTATCGGTGCCTTTAATAAGCTTCTTTACGACTTGGAACTGCTTGAACTTGCCCTTTGATACTTGGAACTCATAGCGTTCAGGCAAAATCGGCAAACTCCCGAGCGACCAGCGTTTCCAGGCAGGATTATATGTATGTGGTTCTTTCAATTCCACAAGATGGCCAACACCCCAAGTCAAAAACGCACCTTCCGGAAATGTAGGGCACGGATGGATTTCCATATAGCCTTCGTGTTTACGGGCAGTGAAGGCGTCTGCGTAGGCTTTCGCTTGAGATGGTTTTTCAGCTAGTATAACGGGTTTCATGGCGGCACCTCGATTTTTCGTGTTGAGTACAATGGTTCTGTTAGATAGATTATCTCACATATTAAAAATGCTACCAACTTCAATCAACTCTCAACGCTTATCGATTGAATATCTTTCATCGGAAATTCAAATGTCAACAATTATGATTTGCTGTAAGCTGATGGGCTAAATTACACCTTAAGGTCCTTTACTAATTCGAATTGCTCTTTTAGGATCAGAAAAACGCTCAAAATTCTATACTGATATTCAAGTCACCGGAAAAGATGATTCTCTCACAATTTAAAACAATAGTGTTTCATGGCATCCATTCTTTTTGTTTTTCCACCAATATATAAATCATATCTCTTTTTTACTCTTATTACTCCAATATCATTGACTAGAGGTTCCCCGCATTCAATCGGGCATCCGGTATAGGCAGGACAAAGGGTAAAAAGAACAGGTTTTCCTGCAATCCTCTTATTCAACTCAATTTCAAAAGGCATACCTTCCTCTTCTGCTCATTTACGAAAATTACATTGGAGCAAACTTTTTACATAATTCCTAACAAGTTAACAATGAAGACCAACTTCTTCAAATCTCCTCTGAATAAATTCAACTTCACACTCTTAAACATTAATATATCGTTGTTGGAAGGTCGTTAACTCTAATTCTTGATCTTTTAATAGTCAGCGAGAACCATCAATTGTTGGGCATTTAACCAAATGATATCCCACCATTAATAGCTAATGTACCCTGTTTTTCTGTACTCTTCATAGTTAGCACCGCGTTCTTGGTTGATAATACAATACATATGTAGGGTATGTAAATTCAATTTATTTTTTGTGCGGGGTATAGAAAGTATTTGTTGACAAGATACAACTATACAACTAATATATGAGCATATGTTCATATATTATAAGTATTGGAGTTGAGCTGAAATGAAACTAGAAGATGGTAAAGTGTGTAATTTATGTGGAGAATCAAATTTTTTAGATGAAGAAACACTAATTGTCGTTTCACAAACGTTTAAGGCATTAAGTGATCCGACCAGAATACGGATCTTAAATCTATTGTGCAACAAAGAGCATTCCGTGAATGATATCGCCGAAAGGCTCAACTTAAGCCAGTCCTCGGTATCACACCAATTACGCTTTTTAAAAAATTTGAGATTGGTAAAATTCAGAAGAGAAGGGGCAACCCTTTACTATTCAGAAGATGATCATCACGTAATGAACTTATTAAAACAAGCAATTGAGCACGCAGCCCATAATTAATAATATGAAAAGGGGGGTACCTAAATGGGAAATAATCATCATGAACACAACCATACACATGGTGCAAATATAAAAATACTATTAATCTCCTTTCTCATCATTACTTTGTATATGATTGTGGAAACTGTTGGAGGAATTTTGACAAACAGCCTTGCCTTATTAGCAGATGCCGGTCATATGTTAAGCGATTCTATTTCATTGGCAATTGCATTAGCTGCATTTAAATTGGGGGAAAAAGTGGCAAGTAAAAGCAAGACATTTGGATATAAACGCTTTGAAATTTTAGCCGCTGTGTTAAACGGGGTCACATTAATTGTTATTGCTTTGTTCATATTTTGGGAAGCGATGAAACGTTTTGCAAATCCTCCTGAAGTTGCTACAACAGGTATGCTAATCGTTAGTGGCATCGGATTGGCTGTGAATGTATTAGTTGCATGGATTATGATGCGTGGAGGTGATGTTGAAGAAAATTTGAATATGAAGGGTGCATATCTTCATGTAATTAGCGATATGTTAGGCTCAGTTGGAGCAATTGCTGCGGCTTTACTTATGATGTTCTTTGGATGGACTTGGGCAGATCCATTAGCAAGTGTGATTGTCGCAGTTTTGGTTTTGCGAAGTGGTTACTTAGTATCAAAATCGGGGTTGCATGTCCTAATGGAAGGTGTGCCCCAAAACGCGGATTTGGATGATATCATTTACACAATTAGGAATGCAAAAGGAGTAAAAAGCGTTCATGATTTACACGTTTGGTCTATTACTAGTGGTTTGAATGCGCTGTCCTGTCATGTTGTTGTGAACGATCACTTAACGATTGGGCAAAGCGAGCAATTGCTGCGGACAATCGAGCAGGACTTGTTGCATCAAAATATCCATCATGTAACCATTCAGTTGGAGACGTCTGACCACCAGCATGACGATTCTATTTTATGCCAAGTAAAAGCCGTGACATCTGGAGGACATCATCATTAAGACAGTTAGTGACCGGCATAATAAGCCGGTCACTTTTTTTAAAACAAAACTCTTTACATACCACATAGGGGTATATTATGATGTACTCAATTCAATATTCCAATCTAAAAATATACTTCAATAATAGAGTGATTAGTGAAAAGGAGTAAGGGGTATATATTTTTTATAATTAATATACCCCTTACATGTATATTGAGATAGTTATGAGGAAATCTAAGCTTTAACAATAAAGGAGGAGTTCTTTATGGATCACCAAGCTGAACATCGCCATGATTTTCACGGAGAAAGTGAAGTTACTGCGAATGTAGTTTATGAGGAAGGTGTCATTACAATTGAATTAAAAGACAAACAAGACAATGCACCTGAATTAGAGATATCTCATGAAAAGGAGATACATTTCATAATTGTAAGTTCAGATTTACAAGAGTATTATCACAAACACCCAAAAAAACAGAGTGATGGTATCTACACTATGAAAATGGAGCTAACTGACAATGAATACAAGGCGTTTGTAGATATAGCACCAACAAAACTTTCATATAAGGTTTCCCCTATTAATCTTCAGGTAGGAACCCCCGCTAAAAGTCATTCTTTAAATGATTTAACTGTTGATAAGGAGCGATCTCAAACAGTTGACGGACATACTGTTGAATTGAACGCTACTACCTTTCTAGCTGGAGAAGAAATGTCTATACAATTTGATACCAAAGGCGAGATACCGGAACCCTACTTAGGCGCTTTAGGGCATGTCATCATTTTAGATAAAGATGCTGAAAAATTTATTCATGTACATCCAGTATCAGAAAATCAAACTAAATTTGATACGGTTATTACCGAAGTAGGTAAGTACAAACTATGGGCGGAATTTCAATTTAATGGAAAGGTAAGTGTTTTCTCATTTGTCATTGAAGTAAAATGAATCTATTACAGGGTTCAATCAAATTGTAAGGAGGTGTGTCTAATGAATGCTAAACTTGAACTTTATACAAGACCGACATGCTCGGATTGCCAAGAGGCAAAGGCATTTCTAGGGAAAAATAATATTCAATATAATAGCTACGATCTATCACTGGAACCCCAAAAAGAAAAAGAACTTATTAAAGTAAGTGGCTCGCGGGTTGTGCCGGCATTTGTTTTTAAGAAAAAATCATTTCTAGGGTTAGGAAGCAAACCAAAAGTATTAATCGGTTTTGAAAGAAATGAAGATGAAATTAAAAGATTGTTGTCATTGTAATGTAAAGAATTAAAGTTGTCATTGCACATCTAAAATACGACTAAGAAAGACAATGAAGTACATCTTAAAAAATGTAAGTTCGTGCAGTAAAAGCAATCTGTTTACGCAGCAGGTAATCCCTGTAATGACGAGAGCGTATTCGTTAAGGAGGTGGTAAAATCTAAGATAAATACCCTACGTTGGTAAAGTATTTAAATCTAATATAATTTATAGAAAAAATTGAGGAGGAATTTTTGATGCAACAGGTAGCACTAAATGTACAAGGAATGTCATGTGGATCATGTGTAAACAAAATTGAAGGAAATGTAGGTAACCTAAACGGAGTTGAATCCGTCAACGTTTATCTTTCGGAGAGGAAAGTAGATGTTACATTTAATGAAAATGATATAAATTTAGAGGCAATCAAAGACGCTATTAGAGAGTCGGGTTACAAGGTGAACGAAAAATCAGCTGAAGGAGAAGGACCTAGCTGTTCGTGCTGTCATTAAGTAGAAAATGAAATAAAACCAATTAATGGACTTTTTTGTTTCAGGCTATATCGTTGCTCTTTCAACAACCATATGATAAAATAGGGGTATAGGGTATAATGATGAGACGGGGGTATAGATATGTCAGAAACGGGAAAGAAAACAGTCCAACCCAATAAGCAGCAGCTTTTAAACCGTTTGAAACGAATAGAAGGACAGGTGAGAGGAATTCATCAAATGATCGAAAGTGATCGTTACTGTGTGGATATTTTGCACCAGATTAGTGCCATTCAATCAGCAATGAACAAAGTTTCTCTTGCGTTATTAGAAGATCATACTCATCATTGTGTGGTAAATGCTATTAAAGGCCAGGACGGCGAAGCGGCCATAGAAGAACTATTGAGTGTTATGAAAACTATGACGAAATAATTTAGAGCGTTCTTTTCTACATTGCATGAAAGGATACATTGTTTTACTATATCAAATAAATAGGAGGTTTTTTATTATGAAAGAAGTGTTAAAAGTAGAAGGTATGTCTTGCGGTCATTGCGTTAATTCTATCGAGTCTAGTGTTGGAGAATTATCAGGTGTTGCATCTGTTAAGGTAGACCTTGCAAATAATGAAGTGACTGTCGAATTTGACAATGCGGAGACGTTAAAACAAATCAAAGAAACTATTGAAGACCAAGGATATGAAGTCGCTTAATTAGATTTAACTAAGCAACTTATGCTTACACCATACGGGGGTAAAAAGCGGAAGAGGAGAATGATTATACTTAATCAGTATAATCCTTCTTTTTTCACTAAAATATACCCCTGTATAGTATTGGAGGGATTAAAGTGACAAAAGAAGAAAAAACTTTAAAGATAAATGGGATGACGTGTGCGGCATGTGCAAACCGGATTGAAAAAGGGTTGTCCAAAATTGAAGGCGTGGAAAACGCAAATGTCAACTTTGCTTTGGAGACTTCCACGATCACCTATGACCCGGAAAAAACCAATGTTCAAGAATTTACAGAGAAAATCGGGAAACTTGGTTACGAAGTCATTGAAGATAAGGTAGAGTTTGATATTTCGGGAATGACATGTGCGGCATGTGCCGTAAAAATCGAAAAACGTATTAATAAAATGGATGGGGTCTCCAGTGCGACCGTCAATTTTGCTCTGGAGACATTGACGGCCAATTATGACGGCCACCAAACCGGTCCAAATGAAATGATGACGAATGTTAAGAAGATGGGCTATGATTTGATACCCAAAACAGATGGGAAGAATAAAATAGACCACAAAGAAGAGGAAATCAAAAAGCAAACAAGGAAATTCATTTTCTCGACCATTCTAACATTGCCGTTACTATGGACGATGGTCGCACATTTTGAGTTCACGTCGTTCATTTACTTACCGGAGTTACTTATGAATCCATGGGTGCAGCTTGCTCTTGCGACACCGGTCCAATTCATCATCGGTGCCCAGTTTTATAAAGGCGCATTTAACGCTTTACGAAGTAAAAGCGCCAATATGGACGTTTTAGTAGCACTTGGAACAAGCGCAGCATATTTTTACAGTCTCTTTTTAACAGTTGAATGGGCGAAAGCGGGCAGTGTTGGTGGACCGGAACTTTATTTCGAAGCGTCTGCAGTCATTATTACGCTTATTCTTCTTGGTAAATTATTCGAAGTACGAGCAAAAGGAAAAACTAGCCAAGCGATTCAAAAGTTACTTGGTTTACAAGCGAAAACAGCACGCGTATTGAAAAATGGTGTTGAAAAGGAAGTACCTATTGAAGAAGTAGTAGCGGGAGATATTATCCTAGTAAAACCAGGTGAAAAAATCCCTGTTGACGGTGAAATTGTTGCGGGTCAATCGGCAATTGATGAATCGATGATCACAGGGGAGAGTATTCCTGTCGATAAAGTAGTTGGAAATACTGTAATTGGGGCGACAATCAACAAAAACGGTTCACTACAGATTGAAGCTACCAAAGTCGGTAAAGACAGTGCACTATCGCAAATTGTTAAAGTCGTTGAAGAAGCTCAAGGCTCGAAAGCGGATATTCAGCGTTTGGCAGATAAAATTTCAGGTGTCTTTGTACCAATTGTTGTAGGAATTGCTTTAGTAACCTTCATGATTTGGTATTTTGTAGTAACGCCTGGTGATTTTAGATCGTCACTCATTCCGACTATTTCTATTCTTGTCATTGCATGTCCATGTGCACTTGGTCTCGCAACTCCGACCTCCATTATGGCAGGATCAGGGAGAGCGGCTGAAATGGGTATGCTATTTAAAGGCGGCGAACATTTGGAAAACACCCGCTCAATTGATACTGTTGTATTGGACAAAACAGGTACAGTAACGAAAGGCGAACCTGCATTGACAGATGTAATCGTGACTGACGATTTTGAAAAACAGGAAGTTTTGGCACTAGTAGCTTCTGCTGAAAACCAATCTGAGCACCCATTGGCGCAAGCAATTGTTACAGGCGTCAAAGAAAAGGGAATTGAGTTAATTGAACCTGAAACATTCAATGCACTTCCTGGATACGGAATTGAAGCAAAAGTCTTCGAAAAGCATGTGCTTGTAGGAACCAGAAAGCTAATGAGAAGCAGGAATGTGACCCATCAAAACATTGAAACCACAATGGAAAAGATGGAGAACGAAGGTAAAACAGCAATGCTTGTTGCAATTGATGGAAGGCTTGCGGGTGTTGTGGCGGTTGCCGATACGGTGAAAGAAACATCGAAAGAGGCAATCAGACGAATGCAGGAACTTGGTTTGGACGTCATTATGCTGACAGGAGATAACAAGCATACTGCGGAAGCAATTGGACAGCAAGTTGGGTTGACTCATGTTATTGCGGAAGTCTTGCCTGAACAGAAGAGTGATAAGATTAAGGAACTACAAGAAAAAGGGAAAAAGGTAGCGATGGTTGGAGATGGCATTAACGATGCCCCAGCGTTAGCTCTTGCAGATATCGGAATGGCGATTGGCACAGGAACAGATATTGCAATAGAAGCAGCTGATATTACACTAATGCGCGGCGATCTAAATAGTGTGGCAGATGCTATTATTATGAGCCGTAAAACTATGCGCAATATTAAGCAGAACCTGTTCTTTGCCTTCTTCTATAATACAATAGGAATTCCAATTGCAGCTCTTGGCTTATTAGCTCCATGGGTAGCAGGGGCGGCTATGGCATTCAGTTCGGTTTCGGTAGTCCTAAATGCACTTAGACTGCAACGGGTTAAACTTGTAAAGAGATAGATAAAAGATATTAGTAGGTAGTTCCAGCCCCTCTCCGTACGTATCGGAGAGGGGTTTTTCTTGTGATCATATGTAATTAATTTATAGGAGCATTCCTGTTAGAAGCTTTTTCGGGGACTTGAATAGAAAAAGCCCTCTTGGTATGATGCGGGGTGTCAAATCTGCACGAATTGACCCCTAATTTGCATACCAAGGAGGACTCATCATGA
>NZ_JAMBOM010000014.1 GCF_023715615.1 Sporosarcina aquimarina
CGTACCCATGGACGTTTGAAGATTCAAATATCTAATTATTATTGTTTATCTGCGTGTCAAAAAAATATTTTTGGCACCCTAACAACGGGTCAAACCGTTGATACATCAACATTTATAGAGGGAGGAGTTAAGTTGAAAAAATTATTCTTCTTAGTTTTATCCACTCTATTCGCAGCAAGTACACTCTTATCACCGTCTCAAGCCTCTGCGAGTACTATTGATGTCGTTGCTGAATCAAAATCTATCTATTTGACGTATTTTCAACAAGGTAAGCACGTAGACAATACCAAATTAGGTCTTACTCATAATGGATATGGGTCAAAATCTAGTGTAAACCCTGGTTTTTTTCGCGCAGCGCAAGATGGTCTGTTTTTGACAAGTTTATATAATCGATTAAAAGCTAATAATGATCCTTTAGCGGCATCTGTTCGAACAGATGCAATTGCAACTTTAGATCATTTGAAAGCGCGGATGGATCTAAGTAAAACCAAGCATGCTAATAGCTGGTTCAATAATGCAACTCAATCACCCGATACTAGTATGTTACTCTTAGCTTTTGCCAAAGCCTACGGTCAGTTGGATTTAAATTCAACTCAGAAAGCCAATTATAATTCTATAATGAATGAGATGCTTTCGGCGTTACAAACGGCTAAGAATCTTCATATCAGCAATGGTTCTGTTGACTCTTGGATAGCCCCATCTATGACGAGTTGTGGGGCAGTATTAAAATCCAAGGCTTCTAATAATATATTTGCTTTAGCTTCCGGTGGAATTGGTGCATACGCTCTTTATGTTGGTGGAACGCAAAATCCTTACCGTGGGGTCATGACCGACTTTGCGTCTTATGTACGTGATACACAGTTATCAAACGGATTATGGCTAATTGGTGGAGGTCGTGAGGATAGTTGTAAGATGGCTGTTGGATACGATACTTGGTCTGTAATGGGCTCAGCTCTTGCAGGTATGGGATCTACTGGAGTAACTTCTAACCCAAGTTCATCATTTTTCAATGCTGCAGTTAGCGGTGTAAAAGGAATAAACGCTCACTACGTTGCTTCAAATGGGGTTATGAGAGAATATAGTAATGGGTTGACGGGGAGTGGTATCATAGCTGAAGGAGCAGCCGTTCCAGCTTACGCATTAGCCGTTTCCTATGTTGGCACCTCAGATGCAAAAGCATTATTCAACACACTGTATCCTTCAGCAAAAAGCAGTTTGGAACCCGCTTCTGCTATTAACAGCGATAATGGCACACCAAATTTCCATCGTTTGATTCAAGGGCTCTCGGGAGCTTTGGACAGCAATTTCTAATAAAAAGGCGACCGCTCAATTAAGAGTAGTCGCCTTTTTCCTAAATCTGGATGCGGCAATGAATTACAGTTTAACGATTTTTTATCATGGTTATGTCACAATCGCGTCCGATTATGGAAGATTTTTCGATTTGATACACTTATTTATTTTCCCTAATAGTACGGCATGGATTACCATGAGCTATTACATTATCCGGAATATCTTTTGTAACAACACTTCCTGCACCTATTACAACATTATCTCCAATGGTTACGCCAGGCATAATTACCGCTGAGCCACCAATCCAAACATTATTACCAATAGTGACGGGAGCTGTCTGTGTTTTACAAAATTCAAACGAACCGTCTTGTTTAGGTTCTCCAAATCGATCAACAGCATTTGTTGGATGAAATGCTGTGTAAATATTTACATTTGGAGCGATAAGCGCATTATCTCCAATAGTGATCTTATTATCATCTAAAAATATACAATTCATATTCACTTCGCAATTATTTCCGAAATAAATATTTTCCCCATAATCAACAAAAAACGGTGCTACAATCCATAGATTTTTTCCACTTCCACCTAGTAATTCATTTAATATTTTACCTTTCTTATCTAAATCATTAGAATCAGCTTGATTGTAATCTCTTGTCAAGTCTTTTGCTTTATACCATTGTTCTAATAATCCCGGATCACCACCATCATAAAGTTCCCCAGCTAACATTTTATATCGTTCTGTCATTTTCATTCCTCCAATTTTTGAAGTATATTTTGTTAGTCTTTATATTTTAGATTTATGATAAATACTAACAGTATTCGAGCTTTTTATTTTAATAAATAATTTATTAACTTCAATAATCTGGTCAGTTTGCTGAACATACGTATCCAATTCCACTTCTAGATTATAACAAACTCCTCAATGAATTGTCAGACTTTATTTAGATAACAGATATAACAAACTTTCTTCGAAAATAAAAAATGTATAGGCTACACTGACTTGGACAATGTAATTAGGGTCTTGTAGAATACAACCAAAGAGATGAGGAGAATCTACATGACTGAAAAAAGAGCGAGACGGACCTATACCAAGGAATTTAAAAACCAAATTGTACAGCTACATGAAAACGGTAAACCACGTACAGATATTCTTCGTGAGTACGATCTAACCTCCACTACTTTTGATAATTGGGTGAGGCGTCACAAAGCTACTGGATCTTTTGAAGAAAAAGATCAGCGTACAGACGAAGAGAATGAATTAATTAAATTACGTAAAGAGAACCAACGTCTCCTAATGGAGAATGATATTTTAAAGCAAGCCGCGCTGATCATGGGACGAAAGTAGATGTGATTCAAAACAACCGTCACAAATACTCGGTATCAGCAATGTGCGACGTCCTAGGGATCGCAAGAAGCACATTCTATTACACTTCCGTTAAACAACCGGAGAATAGAACCCTGCAAAAAGATATCAAGGAAATTTTTAAACAGAGTCGAAACAATTACGGAACACGTAAAATCAAAAAAGAATTAGAGAAGATCAACCGGACGGTTTCTAGACGTCGTATTGGTCGTGTCATGAAGCAAACGGGGCTTGTATCCAACTACACTGTCGCTCAATATAAACCGTTTAAATCAAAAGTGAATGAGGAACCTGTAAAGAATGTTCTGGCAAGAAACTTTAATGGCCAAGAAGAACTGGCTGTGGTTGTCAGCGATTTAACATACGTAAGAGTCAATGGAAGATGGAATTATGTATGCTTATTTGTCGATCTTTTTAATCGAGAAATCATCGGCTACAGCGCTGGTCCCGAAAAGACAGCTAAGCTTGTATACAAGGCCCTGTCTAGCATTGAACGCAGCTTGGATCGCATCCAATTATTCCATACAGACCGTGGAAGTGAATTTAAAAATCAACTAATTGACGAAGCTTTAGAAGCTTTTGGCATCGGAAGGTCACTTAGCATGAAAGGATGCCCGTACGACAATGCGGTAGCAGAATCAATGTTCAATGTGGTCAAAATCGAGTTCATTAAGCAAATGAAGTTTTCTTCTATCAACCAGTTAGAGCGTGAACTACAGGATTATGTGAATTGGTTCAATCGGGTCCGAATCCACGGAACGCTAGATTATCTAACGCCGATTGAGTACCGGTTAGGGACCTTATAAAAATTGTCCGATTTAGTGTTGACAAGCCAAAAACCCCATCCAATTAAGGAGGGTTTTTGCTATTCTGTTTACAAGAAGATTTGATATTGGGGTTGAATTTTTAATAACTTGTTTTTTAACAGCAAAAGAGGAGACATCTGCCCTCTCTCTTATTATTGTGCTAACCTTATTATCACTAACTTACTGAAATACAGTTAATTGATTATTAGTTTGGGTTATGCAAAAAACGCGCCCAATTAAGGATCTGTCTGCAACCCGTTGATTTCCTTCCAGGCGGATGCGTTCCGCGGGCACGGCTTCAGCTCTCGCTGTTCCCGCTGGAGTCGCCGCCCTCCTCTCCAATCAACTAGAGTGTGCTATCAAACAATCGCGTCCTATTCTTGCACAATGCTGTACAATTAAGCCCCGTTTTGTTTCAAAGACACTTCTGTATATATTCATTAATAATCGGTAAATCCGGTGGGCTTATATTAGAAGGAAGAACGGCCATATCAAAGAATTTCAAGTCTTTAACTTCATTTTCCTCTTTCTTTAATAACCCTTGATAGTCTCTACAAACATAAGCGGCAACTACATTATAAACCTCGTCACCATGAGGATACTTATAGTAAAAGTTTTGTCCTGAATAGACATTTAACAAGGTTACACTATTTGCAACTAAACCTGTTTCTTCGAATAACTCTCTTTTAGCTACTTGCTCTAATGTTTCACCTATCTCCATAGAACCACCAGCTAATCCCCAACAATTATTATCCTTACGAAGTTGTAATAATAATTCATTTTTATTATTTACAATGATTACGCATGCCCCCACCATAATTAGGGGGCGACTTCCCACCATATTTCTTAAATTCATTATGTATCCCATAGCATCCTCCGATAGCGTATAAACTTAAGCAAAATGGTTCTACTACTTAAAAAGTGCAGATCCTTATTCCGGTAACTGGACCGTTTCTTGGATGTATTTTTTATAAATCACACTCTCCGTTGCTTGGAGCGGAAAACGGAAGACTCCAAAGGGATCAGCGAAAAACGTAACGAAGAACGGCTTTTGCGAACAAAAGCAAAGCTTTGAGAGCATATATTTGCACTCGTCTCGAGACCCAGCAGGGCACAAGATTTTAGCGACCAAGGAGGCTCAAGATACACCCCACGCCCCTCGGAAAACGTTCCGTCTGGAGTGCAAAGTAACAACTTGCATGTTAGCTAATGGTCCGATAGTTGAGTAACAGTATTTATTCTACAGTACCATATTAACCCAATTTAAAGTAATTAAAATACACCTACTCCTGTGTGATTTTACGACACGTTATGGTTTATGGTCCAGATACGTCTTTAAAAAGATTGACATTAGATGTTCCTGGGTTCTGCAACAAGCGCACTAGATTGTCTGAGTTGTTGTTCTCATTTTGTATAAGTAACCTTTTTTTCCTAACTATCTGCTATAAATGAAAATAACATAAAGTAGTACTAGAATATTTTCAGAATAATTTCATTGCACTTTTTTACAACATCATTTCTGTACCACTTCCCACTTCAAAACACTCACTGTTCAATTAATTTCATTTAACAATTAGTAGCATAAACATGAACTATTACTTTTTAGTGAAGAGACTTGCACAAAAGTATCGTCTACACATAAATTAATCTTAAATTATCTAACTAGTGGCTGAATAACTTCTTTCTTGATGACCTCGATGTTTCCCATCGCCTCTTTTCGAAAATGATTGCGATCGACCATTTGTAACATCCGCATTATTCATCCATTCCATCTTCATATTTGGGGTATAGAAAAAGCACCGTTTGAACGGTGCTTAAACTTATTAATTATTGTTCTCGTCTTGTCTTTGCTCGGATGGTTCTTCAGTTGGATCAGGTTCATCTTCGTCGACTCCATTACAGCCAACTAGAAGTCCTACCGAAAAAAGAACTGATGTAAGTGCGAAAATCCCTTTTTCAATTTTCAATTAGATCCCTCCTTAATTGTAGGTTGTTCAGTCTGATAATTATTATGTACGCTTTTTAATTTTTTATTTAAGATGAGTTAAATTTTCACATCTCGAATTTGTAGGAATGTGTGGCTATACATAGAAGATGGAGCGTTTATATGGAACCGTATTGTTATCGATTAGTGCACATTTTACAAAAAAATAATTACTCTCAGCTAATTGAATAGTAAGTAAGGTGATAACTCATAATACAGTAATGAATTGATCGATTTATCTTTTTGCTAACGACAGCTACATGGATAGATTGTTGTTCATTTATTTCATCGCAAGCATACTACAATTTCGACTATCTAGTATGCAAGATAGTCAAAATTGTTATGAGTGACGTAGCTACTTCATGTATAGCATGTAGAGTATCTAATAATAAACATTATATAGAATCTTTTTGTTGTCAATCGCGTATTTTAGAGGAATTTTGTCATGAAAACTTGTGATATTGAGGTGTTTTCAAAACCGCTTTTCGTTAAAGTTGAAATGACACGACCATTTCCTTTTAAGAAGTTATAGGTTGTACGATTGATAGATTGGTCATATTCTAATGCGTGAGCTAGTAATTTGTTTAGAGCATCTTCATTTCCATTTTCTTTTACCTGAAAAAATGTAATTCTATCCGTCTTCTTCTCGAATACACAATCTTTTTTAATGAGACAAGCTGCCTCCACCTCCCCATTTTTTGAAATCATCACAACTTCCCCACCTAATTTAGGTGTGTTACTAGCATCCGTTTGCCAAGGGACGATAGTTGGAAATAAATCGGATCCAATCGATTGGGCTGCCGGAATTCTCGTGATTTCATAACCGTCAAGATCAGGTAACGTACTACTCAATACTTCATTTGCTCGTAAAAAGAGTAGATCGTCTTCCACTTTGTAACCACAACGCTCATATAAAGATATAGCTGCCTTATTTTCAGATAGAGACTCTAAAGTTGCAACTGTTACATTAAGTCCTCTTAAGAGTTTTTCGGCTTCCACCATCAAGGAATAACCCAGTTTCCTTCCCCGGTATTCTGGAATAATAGCTGTTCCACCATTCCAAGAAATCTTTTGACCATCGATTTCCCTAAGGCCCTGTAGCACAAAACCGATTGGCTCTTTTTCATTAAATGCAACGATAGATAATGCCGGAGATAAACCAGCATTACCAAATCGACTAACGAATGCATCAAAAGATAAATTCATCGGCACTAAATAGCCTTCAAATCCTCGATTAAACAGGACATGCGCGTCCTCAAAGTTTAATGAAGACATTAATTTATATGAAATGTTCATGGATTAACCTCGCTTTTTCATGTGTGTAATTTGGAAACTCGAGTAAATGAGAGATTTTTCAGTGCAGTTCATAGTGCAAAATGTAAGTATATAGTATTGCTCCTAGAGAAGTCATTTAAAAACTCTGTATCATGATTTTACAAAATATATACGTTTTTGATAGCAATAATAGGGTATTTTTGTACATCCGAGTTTTTTTGTTATGCTCAAAAACAAAAAAAGAGGTTGTCTCAATTTTATGATATGCTCCCCATAAGGTAGACAGATTAAAAAATAAAATCTGTTGACCTAAGGGGAGTATTTTTTATGGCCAGAAGTAACCATTCCGTTGAAGAGAAACTACAAATCCTTCATCTGTTAAATGAA
>NZ_JAMBOM010000015.1 GCF_023715615.1 Sporosarcina aquimarina
TCGCCATTGGGCGTTTTCCAACGTGGTTGGAATACCAAAACAGGGTCGAAATAATTTCTCGTATCAACTTCTTAAATTCCCTTCACTTCGTTTCGGTCAGACATTTACCGTTGACACTTCCCTGGGTTTCACCTCTCACAACGTGAAAATAATGAGTACGGCAAGCTACGGGTTTGCCCGGGCAGCACCCCAAAACGGTGTTTTGTCTTGGTAGGAATCCTACGACCTTGCCCTATTTAAGCCACCTGAAATTTTCATTTTAGGTGGCTTAAATAGGTGTCGCTTTGCTCGATTTTTTCTAGGCAACTTTTGGACATAGAATATGCAAATAGGTAGAAAGAGCATAAGGGGAAACTGCCCCCACTTTCAATGTGGGATTAGGCAGAGCCTACTGTTTTTACGGGTACATGATTTTCCGTAAAAGGAACGCTGGAGTGACAGCTGAAATTGCTATTTGTCACGCTAGAGTGACACTGTCTTTAAAAAAAGGAGAGGGAGATCGAGCGCAGCGACAGCAAATAGTGATGCTCGTTTTATGAAAAACGAGCATCACTATTTGCGAAGGTTGTAGGAATCTCCTACCTAGACAAAAACAACGTTTATGGGGTTTGTATATACAAACCCGTAGCTTGCCAGTTAACCAGTTAACTATTTCCTTATTTCTCTTTTCTCATGTCATTTAATTTCTTTTGTAATTCTTGACGCTTTTTCTCTACTTCAGCATCCGGCTCTTTTTCAGTTGGCTCGATGTTCTCATCCTTTTCTTTAAACCAATCAGGAATAATTTCTTGTCGGCCAGTCACTCTTTTCTTCGTTGGTTGAAGATTTGCGAACGTGGGTTGTTCTCCCCGTTCAGAAGCTTCCCATGCTAATTTGATTTGCGATTTTATGAAACCAAGTGGCTTTTTTACCGATTCTTCTACATTCACATATCTGATAATCATGGTTAATTCAGATTCAGCCTGGTCTTCCCATATGACGAATGCAGCTTCATACATTTGTGAAAAGTAATTGGGATCAAACTGATAGAGTTCTTTGTCTGCTAAATGATTTAACCGGATACGTATCTCTTCATTTTCAGGTGCTTTTTTCGGTTGTTCCAGTTTCTTTTTAGGTTCCGGTATCTTGATTTCTTTCTCTGGAGCAAATTGAACTATAAATTCAATCCGCTCCACGCTTCGCCCATTTTTGATTTCATTAAATCTTATAAAGAGATCCGTTTTTTCGTTAACCTCTGCAATAGCTGGCGCTAAAACACGGGCTTTTAAATTTGCATATCTTGGATATATCTTTTCACCGACTCCTAATTTCCCTCTTAAATCCTCAACAGAACATCCCCATTTCCCTAGATGTTGCCATTTTTTCATGAGTTCATATAAGCGAATAGAATAAGTGCTATTTAGATTTAAAATGTTGCTTAATCGATATGATGTGAATTGATTTTTCAATTGAAGCATATAGGGTTTTAATTTGGGCGAAAAAGACAACTCAATAACGCCTTCTCCCTCTTTATATTCAGCGCTTGAAATCCAGTTCGCTAATATCCAACCTCCGTTTTTCTTTGGAATTTCAACTGTTTTGGACATTAAATTTTCAGCAATTCCCTTCATTTGCGTATATTTCACACTACCTTTTAACCCCAACATTTCACTAAAACTTTTAACAGATATTCGATAATCTTTAAAATCTTCATCCGATGGTTGGATCATGCCGACCATCGAGAGTACTATTTTTTGTTCACGAGCTGTCAAAGGCTTTTTATGACGCGCTTCAATCAAGTTATTACTCTGAGTAACTAGGTAATTCTCTTCCATGAGAAATTCCTCCTTTTCGAAAGATAACTTTTATTTATATTTGTTATCCATAAGACACTGTAATCTTCTCAGATTACAGTGTCAATAATAAGTATAACTATTTTATTTAAATGTTACCTTCAAAGACCAAAACTGTTATCTTTAAGACCAAAACTGTTACCTTCAAAGACCAAAACTGTTACCTTCAAAGACCAAAACTGTTACCTTTAAGACCAAAACTGTTACCTTTGGGTCTCTAAAACCCAGTCATATCAAGGGCTCAACTACCCTCTAAATCACTTAAAACAAAGATCTTAAACATAAGTACTTAAAACAACAACAAACAGGAGCGTTGGTGGTGATGAAAAAATATATGTCATCTGTTTCTCTTTTTCAACCAACCAAAAAACTAGAGTGAAGTCATTTTTTAAATAAGAACATGTCCTACTCCCAAAGACTATCAAATATTGCTCTAGAAACTCTCAGAATGGTCATAGATTATCGAGAAAGATAAGTTGAGTAATGTGCTTAATGATATATATTTGTACGGCACTCTAAGTCCTTGTACGCGTTTTCTGGAAATTTAGTGTGTAAGGTTAAAACAGACCCAATGCATTTTTAAATAAATCAACCTGTTGTTGTAATGTTGCTGGATAAAATAGGGTTCAATACAGATGAAAAACTGGAAACTAAAGTAATATTTTTGATGCTTGGTTGACTTTTTATCATCCAAAAGACCTTTATATATAACACTACTTATTTAGAAAGGACTAATATATGAATGATTACACAGGGTTAATGAATTTAATAAGCAATGTTGGCTTTCCTATTGTCATCGCGATTTATTTGCTTCACAGATTTGAGCAGAAATTAGATACATTAGTTGAAAATATCAATATTCTTTCACAAGCAATAGAAAAACAGCATCAAGGAATGGAATGAGGATCTAGCTGATAATTTAATAACTATGTTAATGCCTATTTTTTTAAGGTAGAATAGAACGTATATTCTCATTATGTCTATAGGAGATGGTTTTTTGGTTCAAAATCGCTTATTACAAACTTTCTTAGAAGATGAAGATGTAAATAACTTTTACTTAAACTATTTAAAACATCCAAATAAATATAAAAAGGATAAAATTGAAGAACTTTTTCAAATTCACGTAAGAAAAATACAACTGTTAACTTATTTTTCCAAGATACTAAATTTTGAAGCAAAAAGATACGACCGGAACATCAAACAACTATATTATGATGCCCCATTAATTTTAGATAAAAGTACGCATGAAGGATGTTCTGGCATTGATTTAGTAAGAGAAAATCATTCTGTTTATGAATTAGATATCTCAATCCCTACTAGTTCATATAACCTTGCAGCTGTCTGTGAAGACAAGCGTCTTTATAAAATTATTTCAAAGTTAAGTACAAGACAAAAAGAAATACTCTACCTACTTTACATTGAAGGTCTGACTGAATATGAAATAGCCCAGAAACTAGTTATCTCGAAACAATCTGTAAATAAGACCAAAAATCAAACATTGAAAAAGATTAAGCAAGATTATGAACGGAGGAGTGTATAAATGCCGGTAGCAGAAATGAATAGTCCATCTTTTCAACAGGAAGTTTTGGATATGTTAAAACCTAAAATTAAAGCTGTCTTATATCAAACAAATTTACAAGAACGCTTGGATTTAGAACAAGAAATTATTTTAATGATAATTACCTCTATTAAAACTAAAGAATTCCGAAAAGCACCCTCTTTTTTTGAACTTATTGAAGACGAAAAAACGCTCTAAATTCCTTTTTGAGCGTTTTTTCATTCGTTACGATTTTTTCTGAATGAATTTTTCCAAATAAAAAGATTTAAAATATGAAGCTTTTCACAAATTAATCCGTATGTTTATTATAAAAATGATTTGGAGGGGACTAACTTGAGAAAAATATTGTTACTTTTTACTATATCTCTGCTTCTTGTTGGTTGTTCAAGTAAAGGCACAGACACGGAGGATAATAATAACTCGGTACTATCTGATAATATGATAGAAAAAATCCAGGAAACTATGGAAACGGGAGATTATACTAGTCCGGATAATATTTTTGATTATGAAGTTAAAGGGAAATATATATTTGTTTTGACACACACTCTACAAAAAGGTATTGAAATCACAACTTTTGAAAATGATTCTAATGAATTAAAGTTCGTAAATACCTCTAAAACTAGTGAGGCTACACTCATTAGCCCTACTAAAAATGATGGACCCTACATCATCGCTATTCAACCAAAAGATTCAGATGTAAAAGATGTAAAAGCATTTGGTAAAAAAACAAAGTTGGTAGAGTTCAGTAAAGAATATACTGGAAATTTCAAAGATGAAATTAAATGTTGGATTTTTATTGACAATGATATAGGGAAATCACCGGAAAAATATAATGAGAATGAAGATATTGAGTATATCAAATGAATAAATACATGTAGTTAAAGGATGAAGATGAGAAACGAAGCTGATTTTAGCTCCGTTTCTCACCTTTATATAATAAAACGATAACCCTCCATACGACTGGCATTTGTATGCCTAATAGCAGATTCTTTCACTTGATAAGTAAGTACCCCTCCAATATTGGAAAGTAATTTTAAATTCCCTGCGACCCAGTAACCGATTTGTCCTGGTGGAGTAAAATGTGGAAACCCTTCACAAATAAATTGTTCACCACAGCTACATGCACAGTGATATCCCAGGTTATACTTATCAGTTAGATTTTTGCCACTCGGATCGCGTACTACAGCTTTAGCTGCTGGTCTCATTAAATGAGTTCCATTTACTGGACAAGGTTGTACTGCCATTTAAATCACTCCTTTTTTTTCTTACAAACTATAAAGGGGAAAATAATACAAAAAAAACAACCAAAACCTAACTTTACGGTAAAAGAAAATCAGGATCATTCAATTTTTTAAAACTAACGTTGCTTTTAATTGAAAGGTATTGAATTCCTGTCCATCGAATGATATCGAAGGGGGGGGCGCTATGGAAAACGGATTTGGCTACTTTTCAAAAGATGTTGCCATTGAATTGGAGATTACTACATCCACGCTTAGAAGGTGGGCCATCGAGTTGGAGAAACAAGGGTACTCATTTCAACGCAATGAAAAAGAGCAGCGTATCTACTACGAGCACGATTTTAAAGCGTTCAGAGAACTGAAGAAACTTCTCGCAAATTCAGTACCATTCGTAGACTCCATAAATGCAGTCGCAACAAGGGATTTTGTGAACGAAAACGCGCAAAAGATGCCTAGCGTTTATTCCGAAACTATGCGTTTATCCAAGCGTGAAATAGAGGATATTGTAAAGAAGGCAATTGAGGACGAGAGGGAAATCCTCCTGGACGCATTGGAGAAAAGAATGAGTGACACGATTGAGATGCGTGATCGATTATTAACGCAACAATTGCGTGCAGCGATAGACGAAAGCCATAAACAACTTGCAGCTGCTTCACACCCATCAGAAAAAAAGTCGTGGTGGAAACGGTTGTTCAAAAAAGAAAAGGAGAGTTGTAAATGATTTTTTTAAACGGTTTGGCCAATACCATATCCACACACAGTAAAAGCCCTCAGAAGCTCCTAAAAGCTTCTGAGGGCTTCTTAAGTACATTCCTTACCTTTGGAATCTCCTGTATCTGATCTTCGCGTCTAAAAACGCTTGTAAGGCTTTCTAGTAAACAGTTCGTCTTGAAATATAAAATCACGAAGTTAAAACGGAGTGCCCATCTATACGCAGTGATTTTTTCTAGGAAAATCACTGCGTATATTGGGTTTCCTGCAGGGGCTAAAAAAATAGTGATTCAAGAGAATCTCAAAGATAAAAAACAGACCTTGCCCCTTTTAAAAAAGTGGCAAACTCCCATTCGCCATTGGGCGTTTTCCAACGTGGTTGGAATACCAAAACAGGGTCGAAATAATTTCTCGTATCAACTTCTTAAATTCCCTTCACTTCGTTTCGGTCAGACATTTACCGTTGACACTTCCCTGGGT
>NZ_JAMBOM010000016.1 GCF_023715615.1 Sporosarcina aquimarina
AGGTTAAGCAGAGAATGCGGAGCCGCAGCGAAAGCGAGTCTGAATAGGGCGAATGAGTATGGGGTCGTAGACCCGAAACCAGGTGATCTACCCATGTCCAGGGTGAAGGTAAGGTAACACTTACTGGAGGCCCGAACCCACGTACGTTGAAAAGTGCGGGGATGAGGTGTGGGTAGCGGTGAAATTCCAATCGAACCTGGAGATAGCTGGTTCTCTCCGAAATAGCTTTAGGGCTAGCCTCAAACGTTAGAATCTCGGAGGTAGAGCACTGTTTGGACTAGGGGCCCATCCCGGGTTACCGAATTCAGACAAACTCCGAATGCCGATGATTTATGTTTGGGAGTCAGACTATGGGTGATAAGGTCCATAGTCGAGAGGGAAACAGCCCAGACCGCCAGTTAAGGTCCCAAAGTATTCGTTAAGTGGAAAAGGATGTGGCGCTGCCCAGACAACCAGGATGTTGGCTTAGAAGCAGCCATCATTTAAAGAGTGCGTAATAGCTCACTGGTCGAGTGGCGCTGCGCCGAAAATGTATCGGGGCTAAACGAATCACCGAAACTGCGGATTGACACCTTTGGTGTCAGTGGTAGGAGAGCGTTCCAAGGGCGTTGAAGCTAGACCGGAAGGACTGGTGGAGCGCTTGGAAGTGAGAATGCCGGTATGAGTAGCGAAAGAAGGGTGAGAATCCCTTCCACCGAATGCCCAAGGTTTCCTGAGGAAGGCTCGTCCGCTCAGGGTCAGTCGGGACCTAAGTCGAGGCCGATAGGCGTAGACGATGGATAACAGGTTGATATTCCTGTACTACCTCCCCACCGTTTGAGTGATGGGGTGACGCAGAAGGATAGGGTGAGCGCGCTGTTGGTCATGCGCGTCTAAGCAGTGAGGTGTGAAACGAGGCAAATCCCGTTTCTATAACATTGAGCTGTGATGGCAAGGGGTGTATACCCTGGAGTCCCTGATTTCACACTGCCAAGAAAAGCCTCTAACGAGGTGGGAGGTACCCGTACCGCAAACCGACACAGGTAGGCGAGGAGAGAATCCTAAGGTGATCGAGAGAACTCTCGTTAAGGAACTCGGCAAAATGACCCCGTAACTTCGGGAGAAGGGGTGCTCTGGTAGGGTGTATAGCCCGAGAGAGCCGCAGTGAATAGGCCCAGGCGACTGTTTAGCAAAAACACAGGTCTCTGCAAAACCGTAAGGTGACGTATAGGGGCTGACGCCTGCCCGGTGCTGGAAGGTTAAGAGGAGAGGTTAGCGCAAGCGAAGCTTCGAATTGAAGCCCCAGTAAACGGCGGCCGTAACTATAACGGTCCTAAGGTAGCGAAATTCCTTGTCGGGTAAGTTCCGACCCGCACGAAAGGCGTAACGATCTGGGCACTGTCTCAACGAGAGACTCGGTGAAATTATAATATGCGTGAAGATGCGCATTACCCGCGACAGGACGGAAAGACCCCGTGGAGCTTTACTGTAGCCTGATATTGAATTCCGGTGCAGCCTGTACAGGATAGGTAGGAGCCTGAGAGACCGGAGCGCTAGCTTCGGAGGAGGCAATGGTGGGATACTACCCTGGCTGTATTGGACTTCTAACCCTTGCCCGTGATCCGGGCAGGAGACAGTGTCAGGCGGACAGTTTGACTGGGGCGGTCGCCTCCTAAAGAGTAACGGAGGCGCCCAAAGGTTCCCTCAGAATGGTTGGACATCATTCGTAGAGTGCAAAGGCATAAGGGAGCTTGACTGCGAGACCTACAAGTCGAGCAGGGTCGAAAGACGGGCTTAGTGATCCGGTGGTTCCGCATGGAAGGGCCATCGCTCAACGGATAAAAGCTACCCCGGGGATAACAGGCTTATCTCCCCCAAGAGTCCACATCGACGGGGAGGTTTGGCACCTCGATGTCGGCTCATCGCATCCTGGGGCTGTAGTCGGTCCCAAGGGTTGGGCTGTTCGCCCATTAAAGCGGTACGCGAGCTGGGTTCAGAACGTCGTGAGACAGTTCGGTCCCTATCCGTCGCGGGCGCAGGAAATTTGAGAGGAGCTGTCCTTAGTACGAGAGGACCGGGATGGACACACCGCTGGTGTACCAGTTGTCTTGCCAAAGGCATCGCTGGGTAGCTATGTGTGGACGGGATAAATGCTGAAAGCATCTAAGCATGAAGCCCCCCTCAAGATGAGATTTCCCATTACGCAAGTAAGTAAGATCCCTCAAAGATGATGAGGTGGATAGGTCTGGTGTGGAAGCATGGCGACATGTGGAGCTGACAGATACTAATCGATCGAGGACTT
>NZ_JAMBOM010000017.1 GCF_023715615.1 Sporosarcina aquimarina
TAGGAGCATTCCTGTTAGAAGCTTTTTCGGGGACTTGAATAGAAAAAGCCCTCTTGGTATGATGCGGGGTGTCAAATCTGCACGAATTGACCCCTAATTTGCATACCAAGGAGGACTCATCATGAATTTTACGCAAAACGCTAAAATTAATCAAGTTACGGATAAAACGCTAGTCATCGGAATGGACATCGCCAAGCGCACACATTACGCCTGCATGGTCGATGAACGTGGCCTAGTCCTGAAGAAATCGTTCCCTGTACAGCAATCCAGCCAAGGGTTCGAATACTTCTATGCGTGTATTCTAGACGCTAAGAAACAATTCGGTAAAAGCGATGTCATCATTGGCATTGAGCCTACCGGCCATTATTGGCTCAACCTGGCTTACTTTCTCGACGACCGAGGCATCCCCCTCGTCGTATGCAATCCCATGCATGTAAAGAAATCCAAGGAACTTGACGACAACCTTCAGACGAAGAATGACGCTAAGGATGCCCTCGTCATCGCACGTTTAGTGAAGGATGGACGATACAGTTACCCGCGGATTTTAAGGGAGACAGAGGCTGAACTGCGTGTCGGTTCGACACTAAAAAGCAATCTCACTGAAGAATTGAACGCGATTAAAAACAAGATGATTCGCTGGACTGATCGGTATTTCCCTGAATTTCAGGAAGTATTTCCGTCGTTTGGAAAAATGGCGCTAGCCGTCTTGGAATGTACCCCATTCCCGAATGAAATAGCGAATCAGGAAGCATCAGAACTACTGGCAACCTACCGGTCGGTAGAGGGGATGAAATCTCCCCAACTGCCAAAGACAAAAAGGCTCATTGAAAATGCGCGTACTTCTATAGGCGTAACAGAAGGACAAAAGATGGCCCAGATTGAAATTGCCACACTAGTCCAGCGTTATCGCCAACTTGAGAAGGAACTTGCATCTCTTCAAGAACAGCTGACAGAGTTTATTCAGTCTACAGTTGAGTACGAGTATCTCCAAACAGTACCAGGACTTGGAGACGCAACCATCATTGATTTACTCTCGGAAATCGGCAGTTTTGCCCATTACAATCATCCACGCCAACTATTGAAACTTGCGGGATTGACATTGAGGGAGAATTCTTCCGGACAGCACAAAGGACAGAAACGAATTTCTAAAAGAGGAAGAAGTCACCTGCGTGCACTGCTCTTCCGTGTCATGATGCCAATGGTCAGGCATAACAAGGCATTTAGACAACTGCACGAGTATTACACAACCAGACAAGTGAATCCATTACGCAAGAAACAGTCCATTGTGGTTCTCTGCGGAAAACTACTGAAGGTACTGCACGCAATCTGTACGAAGCACATGGCATTTGACGCTGAGCAAATGATGAAGGACATTCCCAAGCTCGATAGAGCTGCCTAAGCACGACAATCTGAGTGAATGACTAGAAAATTGGATGACACGGAGAAGCCGGCATTATATTATCCATACGACCAATGAGTCCCTATAGGAGCTTAGCTAGCCTCCGCCTTATGACTAGACCGAACGAAGGAATGTAGGCGCTTTAGACGCCAAGAGACATGGGAGGGTACGTCATCATAAGCAACGCGGAGATCCAGAGTGCATCGTATATTTCATCAACATCGTAACCAGTATTATCCAGCGATGACCGCGTAGCGTACCCATGGACGTTTGAAGATTCAAATATCTAATTATTATTGTTTATCTGCGTGTCAAAAAAATATTTTTGGCACCCTAACAACGGGTCAAACCGTTGATACATCAACATTTATAGAGGGAG
>NZ_JAMBOM010000018.1 GCF_023715615.1 Sporosarcina aquimarina
TGAACTGCTCCCTGTCAAGTAGACAGTGGAAATAATAAAAAATCGTTAAGCGGCTTGAGCTCTGAATTCTAAAGGGCTTAAGCCGTTTAATCGTTTTTGGTAACGACTTGTATTATAGAAGTGAATATACGAGGCAATCGCCCCTTCCAACTCTTCGTAAGTGTGAAACTTGCTTAAATAATACATTTCACATTTCAAAGAGCCCCAAAACCCTTCGATTGGCGCATTATCTAGACAACGACCAGGACGTGACATGCTATGGGTCATATTTGCCTTGTCTGTTATTCGTTTAAAACCTTTTGATGTATACTGATATCCGCGATCGCTATGAATGAGCGGACGTGCCCAAAATGGCAGTTTCTGAATGGCGGGGGTTATCGTCTCAAACACAAGTGGATTATTATTCGAGCGACCCAATCGATAGCTAACGATTGATCCATCATATAAATCAATAATCGCACTTAAATAAGCCTTTTTTCCGACGCCATATTTGAATTCCGTCACATCCGTGCACCATTTTTCGTTCGGCTTGTCTGCTTTGAATTCGCGTTTTAATAAATTGTCTGCGACATGGTCAGCCTTTGTTTTGCGATAACCTTTCCGTTTTCGGCGAATCACCGACTGTAAATGATGTGTGCGCATAATCCGGTAAATGCGCTTCTCATTAATTAGGGGTTGATTGGCCAATACTCGATAACGGTTAATTGTTAAAGTTACACGCCGATAGCCATATATGCCTTTTACTTGTTGCGCAAGTAGTTGAATCCCAGCCCATAGCCGCTCATTTTCCAACTCCCTCGCTGGAGCTGTTCGATGAAGCCATTTGTAGTACGCAGCACGCGAAACACCCGCAATTTCACAGAGTAAAATAATCGCCAGCTGTGTTTCTTGATGCAACTCTTGAATCGCTAGATAGCGCTGTTGTAAATAGATTTGACTTAATGATGCCTCCTTTCGATTTCCGCTAACTTTTTTAAAAATAGATTTTCTCCGCGTAATCGTTCATTTTCACGCTCGATTCGTTTGATTTCTATTTGTAGTTTTTCTTCCGCTGTTAACTCAATTACTTCTTTAGTGCGTCCGCGGCGATCATGTAAACCAGCTTCACCAATTGCTTCAAATTTCTTTACCCATTGGTAAGTCTGTTGGTACGAAACTCCGTACGTTTCAGCCGTTGCTTGATAATCTTTCTGATGTCTTAAACAATGATTGACAATTTGAATACGTTCTTCAAGCGTTGTTTTTCTTCCCTTAGTCATAGTTCGGCTCCTTCCTTTACCCGAATCTTTTACCTCACTATGACTAGTATACTTTTTTACCCATTTTCTTAAAACAGAATCGCTACTAATGTTATATTTTTTAAGAATCTCAAGACGCGGTAAATCCTTGTGTAGAAAGTCTTCAACCGCATACAATTTCAATTCCTTCGAATATTTTTTCCAGGTAGTCGATTCGATTAGCCCATCCACACCATCTTGATCAAATTTCATTTTCCATTGTTTAATCGTTTTTATAGCGACAGAGAACTTTTCACATAATTCTCTTTGGGAATAGTCCCCTTCATTTAACAGATGAAGGATTTGTAGTTTCTCTTCAACGGAATGGTTACTTCTGGCCATAAAAAATACTCCCCTTAGGTCAACAGATTTTATTTTTTAATCTGTCTACCTTATGGGGAGCATATCA
>NZ_JAMBOM010000001.1 GCF_023715615.1 Sporosarcina aquimarina
GCGTACCCATGGACGTTTGAAGATTCAAATATCTAATTATTATTGTTTATCTGCGTGTCAAAAAAATATTTTTGGCACCCTAACAACGGGTCAAACCGTTGATACATCAACATTTATAGAGGGAGGAAGTTTTATGACAAGCGTTATTTTATAATGGCGTTGTGGGAAAACGGGAAATCCCCTCTTCTGCATGATGAATGGCCACATTAATTTTGAATTCCAAAGGGGTAAAAGGATGAACGCATAGTGGATTGAACTACCAAACCGTTAGAGGTTGTGGTTTTTTGCTTGTCACATTCGTGTCACACAGAGAATGGATTGAAAATGATAAGGTAATATTTGATTGTAAAATACATAAAAGACCATCAGTAACAAGGAATGCCATTAAGCTATTGGAAGTTCTTCAGTAACCTGAAAGTATAACCACTCTAGCAAATCAGATGACGTAACATTTTACGGATATACGTGAATGGAGGAGAATTTGTAACAGGGTAAAAGTTAATTAATGAGTGTAGCTTTGAAATAAAGAAGTTGTTTTGAACAATCCTTGATCACAGGGAGTACCTCCAGTCTTTTGGATGTATAAGACGACTAACGTTCTACTAGACTTGGGGAGGTACTCCTTTTTTATGTCTTCCACCCCTTGGTGTGCAAAGGATGAAAATCGTTCAAATCAATTAAAATACAAGGCCGATGATGATGGCAGATAAAACACTTACAAGAGTTGCTCCATATAACAATTTTAGTCCGAAGCGAGCAACGACATTCCCTTGTTTTTCATTTAATCCTTTTACCGCGCCTACGATGGTACCGATAGACCCAAAGTTAGCAAATGAGATGAGAAATACGGATACAATGGCTACTGTACGTTCACTGAGACTTTCTTGAATCTTCACGAAGTCAAGCATGGCAACAAATTCGTTGGCAACAAGCTTTGTTGCCATAATGCTACCGGCTTGAACGGCTTCATGCCATGGGACACCCATTAGAAAAGCAATTGGTGCAAATACATATCCTAAAATTCCTTGGAACGTAATTCCAAATACCCCATTAAAGACTCCGTTGATTAAGGCGATTAACCCGACAAAACCAACTAACATGACTCCAACGATGACAGCTACTTTAAAACCATCCATAATATATTCGCCTAGCATTTCAAAAAATGTTTGTTTTTCTTCTTCCTGGACCTCAATAATATCTTCTTCGGGATTTACTTCATACGGATTAATGATAGAAGCGATGATGAAGCCACCAAATAAGTTTAACACTAATGCAGCTACTACATATCTAGGCTCCAGCATGGTCATATAGGACCCGACTATTGACATAGAGACCGTCGACATTGCCGAAGCGCATAGTGTGTACAAACGATTTTTATTTAATAATCCGAGCTGGTCCTTTACTGAAATAAAAACTTCATTTTGCCCAACAATTGCTGCTGCAACGGCGTTGTACGATTCTAATTTCCCCATGCCATTTATTTTACTGAGTACAAAACCAATATATTTAATGATAAAAGGCAGGATTTTAAAATGTTGTAAAATCCCAATGATCGCTGACATGAATACAATTGGCATCAAAACATACAGGAAAAATGTATGAGCTCCTTCATTAGCCATTCCACCAAATATAAAGTCAATACCTTCATTGGCGTATTCTAGTAATTTTGCAAAGCTACCGGCAAAACCTTTAATTAAAAATTCTCCGACGCTTGTCTTTATTAAAATAAACCCTAGAATCATTTGAAGAATTATCATTGTAATGACGGGGCGATATTTAATATTTTTCTGATTATAACTCGCAAGCCAAGCCATGACTAGAACAAGCAATAGACCCACAATAGAAATTATATAATGCATTTTTCTTCCCCCAGATTATTGGTTAATGTGTAAGCGGTCGAGATCTAAATTGTTAGATCACTACATCAATACGATTATTTGAGAAGTGTGGCTATCAATGCCATCATCTTTAGGAATCTTTTAGTGAGCAATAGCCGTATTCAAGGCGATTTCCGCCATTTCGTTAAACGACTGTTCACTTTCCTGATGAGTTAGGTGTTCATTAGTTAACAGTTGACTTCCTACTGTGAGAATAGAAAGTGCTTGTACACCATATTTAGCAGCTAACGTATAAAGAGCTGTACTTTCCATCTCGACTGCTAACACACCAAAATCCATAAACTTATGAAGTCTATCTAACGTTTCACGATAAAATTCATCTGAATTGTAAATGTTGCCGACAAAGACTTTTGCATGTTTACTTTGTGCCTGTTGAAATGCCGTCATTAGCAATGAAAAATCTGCTACTGGAGCATAATTACAACCGTAAAAAATCTTATCGGTTAAATTACTATCTGAAGAAACCGCTTGGGCCAGTATAATATCGCGAATATTTACTTCTTTTTGCATCGCACCACATGTACCGATACGTATCAATTTTTTAGCACCATAATCATTTATCAATTCAGTAGCGTATATACTCATAGTTGGATTTCCCATTCCTGTCCCCTGCACCGAAACAGGCACGCCTTTGTACAATCCAGTGTAGCCATACATGCCTCGAACTTCGTTATAGCAGTAAGCCTCGTCTAAAAAGTGTTCGGCCACAAACTTAGCTCGCAAAGGATCTCCTGGAAGCAAAACGCGTTCTGCTATTTGTCCTTTTTTTGCTTCTAAATGTCTACTCAAATGTTGTTCCTCCCTTTTTCACAAGCAACCTCAAGATTCCCGAAGAAACCGTTTTCATTTCCAAATAAGAACATCTGTCCAAAAAACGGTAATCATTTAATTCAGTATAATCGGCTGCTTTGAGCATAGGACTTTTTGTAAACACAAGCTAGACCAAAATATTATGTTGCATCAGGGAAATAATTGTCCCCGTTTATAAAAGCAATTCTTTTCGAATGTTTTCCAAATCCTTTTTAGTTGGGATGGTAGAAATTATGACTACTGGTACGTCGCTTAATGCAATAGGAAAATTGCTAATGACAAAATCTATCTCGTGTTGCTTTACAATATCATCCGTCAGCTCTTTCATAATCGAGGTATTCACGATCAAATCGTCCCCAATTTCTTTTTTGATGAGCTTGGCGACATAATGTCTTATTGAAAATTCTTCTCCTATTACTAAGAAAGCTTTTTTACTTTTATAACGTAAGCTTGAACTTACTAATAGTGTTAGTTTTACTAAATGGGAGTCATTATATATGACTGAAGGGTGAAGTGCAGTCCACATTTGCATACAAGCTTGCATTTCTTGATAAATCTGCAGACACTCTTTTTGAACATACTCCGTCAAATTATTCTTTGAAATGGCCATCCATTCGGGAATGGCATTATCGATTAATAACTTGTCAAAGAACTCATACACTTCCAGGACAAAACGTTCTTTCATATCAAGATTGGGATAATGCCGTAATAATAGTGCTAGAAACTGATTCACCATCAGAAATTCTTCTTTACTCTTACGCAATTCCACTTCTTTACTCCTTGCCGAGTTGGTTCCATCATAATAGTTGTACTGACTAAGACTAAACATAGACTGCATAAAAAGAAGTTCGCTTTTTGTCCATGTAACCGTGGTCATTTTCTCGAGTGATTTTGCGAAGTTCGACACGGGTCTATAAAAAATGCCACGTTCCCAAGGGTAATGATTATCAGTGATGTTTACATACCTCTCGGAGTGAATTCTTTCTAAAACAATTGCCACTAAAAAGGTTAAACGTCTTTTAGAATTAATAAAGAAAATGATGTTTTCCTCGCTCTCAATCGTAGTGATCAATTGGTTGATGAAAGTAAAATCAATTCTAGCAAATGGCCATCCTGTAAAATCATAAGCATCACAATATAACTTCCAATAAAAATAACGAATATGGATTTCGTTCCCTTTCACTGTTGGGGAGGCATGCGAAATACGTAAATTATATGGTTTCAGATCGTTATTATTTAATTGGATAATCAATTTTTTCAAAGATGAGGTGCTCATAAACATCGCATCAGCAAGTTCTTCTAATGTAAGCTGACCCTCTTTCGTAAATAAGAGGTGCATTAGCCGATAAAAAGTGGTTTGTCTAAACATAATTGAAATTACTTCACTAATTGTTGTACTGTGACCATCCCGTTGGAGAAGGACTCCTTTTCCTCTAAAAACTTCAATGATGATGGAAGGAGGTAATTGTTTGCTTATTTCTTCCACCATTTTGCGTATTGTTTTATCGGAAATCCCTAACTTTTTTTCGATTTCAGCTAAAGTAAACCATCTTTTTTCTGTATCGAGCAGCGTTAATAGTTGGCTCGCTAATTTAAAGTCCTTATCCACTTTCTCACCCTTTCCTATTGAAAACCTATATGATTATTGGTCCTCATGTACATCACTATACTAAAAGGAACCACTGCAATAAAAGTTTACAAGTAAGCACTCGCAGTCTAGCGTGAAGCAGGACCTTATTTAAAAAGGTGTTTTGCTTAGTGGACGGAATAATTTCAACTAAGTATTCTTGACGGGCTAATTACTTCACACTACAATGAGTAATGTGAGGTGAATAGCAGGTGAGGATACGAAAGTTTAAAATCAATGAAAGTGGATTGAACCGTTTTTTTGGACCTCTTGAAGCCAAAATTTTGGACGTCTTATGGAATGACGGTGAGAGAACCATTAAAGAAGTTCAGCAAGCCCTTGAAAAAGAAAAAGTGACAAATTTCAATACTGTCATGACAGTGATGAATCGGTTAACAGAGAAAGGGGTCCTTCAAAAAAGAACCGAGGGGAGATCTTCCTTGTATAAACCGGTTACCTCAAGAACCGAGTTTTTGAATACGCAGTCGAGAGAGATGACAAATGAACTGATGGAGGAGTTTGGATCGGTTGTCGTAAGTCATATGCTCGATGCGCTTGAAGATGTGGATGATGATCTGGTCGCAAAGCTCGAAAAAAAAATTAAAGAATTGAAAAAGGACGTTTAAGGTATGTCCAAACGTCAATCAAGCCTTATGCTTTTCGGATCACTTATCATCTCAGGAATGATTTTTCTTCAAATGAGTATCTACATTCTCTCGATGTTTGCAGGCTGGAACGTCCGGTTTAATCTTGTTGCAGTTTGTCACAGTTGGCTTAAAGTAATCGGTCTATCTTACCTTGAATATGTTCTCGATGTGTTTGTTATATATACGCTATTATTTTTGTTGTGGAAAATGACAATTCATTGGTTCCATGCAATGCAAATGAAAAAACGATTCGAGCTATATAAAGAAAATGCGCTCACAAACGAGATGAATAAGAAATACAACAATGAAAAAAAGCTTTCATGGTGATCTCACATCCTGCGGCAATTGCAATTACAATGGGACTTGTTCGACCTAGAATCGTCCTATCAACAGGTTTGATGAAACTTTTAACTGATGATGAGTTAACAGCAGTTATATATCATGAGATGTATCATAAAGAAAATCACGATCCGTTAAAAAACTTTCTGATTTCACTTTGCTCATCGACGTTATGGTACATCCCGATTCTTAAATGGTTTAATCAGAAATATAGAATTTTTAAAGAATTATTGGCGGATGAGTTTGCAATTGAAAAACAAGCAACATCTCTGAATCTGGGGAGTGCACTTTTGAAAATGCTGAAAGTGGGCAAGCAAGAAAAAATTCTTTTTGCTCATGCATCATTTGCTGATACATCGGTTAACTATCGGATTAAATACCTTTTGAATCCGTTTAGTGAAATTCAGTTAAGGATTCCGGTAAGAGTCGCATTTCTTTCAATATTGGTTTTTAGTTTTATCTGTACGCTCTTTATGTACGCACTTGTGTATGCATAGTACTTAAATACACTACAAAATGTAGTTGAAATGGAAGTGTTTGTATTGTCAAAGAAAATTTTTTGGATTATCGGGATAGTGGCTGTATGTATCATTGGAGTTATTGTGTTAACGGATGTTAGCGAAAAGTCGGTTGTTTTGGACTATGAGGGTCAACCTTTTTTAGGTGAAGAGTCTGCACCAGTTGAAATTGTTGAATTTGGCGATTATAAATGTCCAAGCTGCAAAGACTTTAATGATAATCTATTTCCAATTATTTATAAGGAATTAGTTGAAAATGGGAAAGCGAAACTTTACTTTATGAATTATTCATTTATAGCTGCTGATTCGACAACTGCTGCTCAATTTGCGGAAACTGTTTATCAGGAGCTTGGAAATGAAGAATTTTGGAAGTTCCATGAATTATTGTTCAAAAATCAACAACCAGCTGCTGAACAAACCAATTATTTCACCGAAGCTTTTTTGGAAGAACTTCTGGCTGAAGTAGCAAGTTCCGAAGATGTGAAAAAGGTAATGTCCGCATATCAGAATCACGAAGGGGAAGCTGCTTTGAAGAAAGATATGAAAATGGCAAAAAACCTTGGAGTTTCTTCAACTCCCACAATCTTTATTGGTGGGAAAGAATTCAAGGGACGTACAATGAGTGACTTTACTAAAATGGTGGAAGAGGCGGCTGCGGATGGTAAGTAAACCATTGCTCTTTGCTTGGATAGCCTCGATCACTGCGATGATTGGAAGTTTGTTTTTTAGTGAACAGATGGGATTTGTTCCTTGTACGCTCTGTTGGTATCAGCGTATTCTGATGTATCCTCTTGTTCTTTTCCTAGGCATCGCATTCTACCGGAATGATCGGGATATTGTTAAGTATGTGCTCCCATTGTCTGTAATGGGTGTGCTAATGTCCGGTTATCATTATGCTTATCAAAAGATTCCTTCACTGCATGAGTTTAGTGTATGTACGAGCGGAGTCCCTTGTTCAGGGCAGTATATAAATTGGTTTGGTTTTGTAACGATCCCTTTTTTGTCACTGATCGCTTTTGTATTTATTACGATTATGATGCTAATCCTCTGGAAACGTAAGTGATCGTTTGTTAGTAGTTTTTTAGCGTCAAGTGCAGCAGCGGCACTTGACGGGGAATTGCGTAGAGGTTTGTCCTGTTGAAGCGATTAAATGAGGTATCAGAAGAGGAATTGGCATCAAATCTTATTGCGAAAGAATACTTAGCCGATAGCGAGGAATGGATACTTTTTCTAAAGGTATAAAGAGCAATAACAGTTGTTGCGCAGGAGATGGTGTATTCCCCTTAAATATGGATCTGAGATTGCTTTTGCATTTGTACGTTTAAAATCCATGTTACTAGCTCTTAAAAACATTTAGTTGTTTAGGCGATAGGTCTTGTTATTCAAGACAAATTATCGATACAATTCCATTATTTGATCTGCAATATAGTCCGAGCTGAACTGAATACCATGGATAGTGTTTTAAAATTAATGAAAGCCGTTTTAGAAGGGGTGACCTTCCGAAACGACTTTCTTTTTTATTGTCATTACGCATAAAAAACCCAATGATCCATAGTTATTTTAACTGAAATACTACAGCTTTATAGTTAACTGACTCACTTCCTTTAGGTGTGGGTTTTTGGTCGTAACATTGGTGTCACACAGAGAATATATCGTAGTAGTTAGTCTTTAGACAGTAGGAAGGTAGTGAAACTTTGAAAAGAATAATTTGGAGAGTTATCAAATGCTCTTTCATTCTAGGTATAGTTGTAGTTGGGATCATATTTTATGCATTTAAAATAGAGCCAAAACGTTTGGTGACTAGGGAATTTGAAGTGGAGCTATCATCTGAAGATGGAGATTCCATCAGAGTTGTTCAGTTTTCAGATGTGCATCTGGGTCCTCATTATTCATTGCAACAGCTTAAGAAATTGGTCGAAAGAGTAAATGAGCTTGAACCTGACGTCATCGCTTTTACAGGTGATTTGATAGATGTTCCATCTGCCTTCGAGGGAAGGTCAGAAATAAGTGATATTTTGGGTAAACTACGCAGTAGATATGGTAAATATGCTGTTTGGGGAAACCATGACTATGGTGGCGGTGGGGTTAGGTTTTATGAAAATATTATGAAAGAATCAGGGTTTAAGTTACTTGAAAATCAGAATAGTGTCATAGAGCTTGATAGTGGACAAAAAGTAACGATTATTGGGTTGGATGATGCGATGCTTGGACACCCGGATATTGAAAAAGCGTATACAGGTGTTGATGATCAGGGAGACAAGTTGCTATTGCTGCATGACCCAGATCTTGTAGACCATATAACGATTGAACGTTTTGATTTGGCGTTGGCTGGTCACAGTCATGGTGGACAAGTTGTTGTCCCATTATTTGGTCCCTTGGTAACACCGCCTTTAGCTAAGAAATACACAAAAGGGATGTATCAGCTAGCGGAAGACAACTATTTGTATGTGAATAGTGGAATCGGCACGACGAGGATAACTGTGAGATTTTGGAATCCTCCGGAGTTATCAGTATTTGACTTAGCTATGTAAAATTGTTGCGAAGGGGGAATGGGAAATGACTATTTTAATCGCAGATGATGAGCCGCAAATGCTTAAGGTACTTTCAGCATATTTTAAAAATGAAGGCTTTGATGTCCGGACGGCTAAAGATGGTCAGGAAGCATTAGATATAGTGGAGTCTACCAAGATTGAGTTGGCTATTTTAGATTGGATGATGCCGAAAATTGATGGTATAGATGTATGTAACTATATAAAGGAAAATAGCCAAACTAAAGTTCTGATTTTGACAGCGAGAAGTCAAAATCAAGATGAACTAGTGGCCTTAAATACAGGTGCTGACGACTATATCAGGAAACCGTTTGATCCACAAATATTGATAGTAAGAGCTAAAAAACTTATGAATAGTAGCAAAGAAATTAAAGTAAGTGATATTCGGATTATGGAAAATGAAAAAAAAGCGTATAAGAATGATGAACTAGTTCAGCTAACTAAGACCGAATATGATTTGTTGTTGGTTTTCAGTAGAAATAAAGGTGTTATTTTATCGAGAGAAACGCTAATTGACCGAGTTTGGGGCATGGATTATGATGGTGACCCTCGAACGGTTGATACGCATATCCGGAGGCTAAGAGCTAAAATTGGTACTGAGCTTATTAAAACTTACAGAGGGGTGGGCTATTGTTTGGAGGTGAAGGGAGATTAAAATCGGAACCAAGTTTTCAGTGGGTGTGTCATCGATTGTTATTTGCACGTTTATTGTTTCAATAGTAGCAAATTTTTTCTTGGTCGACAGATATTATATATATGAGCAAAGAAAGATTTTAAACGAGGTAGCGAATGATATACGTAGTGTTTCTGAAAATGATTTTGCGAGTAATTTGAAGCGCATAGAAGAGGAACACACCGTAACAATTGTCTATTCAGAGGTCAGTAGTAACTTGGATCAACTGAATGATAGTATAAGATCAGAATTTGAAACGAAAAAATTAAAACTAAACAAATTTTGGATTACGGAAAATACGTTAAATACTTTACAGAACAATAGTGTAAATAAAATATATGATCAAGGCGTAACAAAATATAAAGTTCTAACAAAGTTTATAAAAATAGATGATTATATTATTGCCATAGCGTTGCCTTTACCACATATGGAAGAAACAGTCCTAATCATCAATCGATTTAATATGGTTCTGATGACTTTTTCAGTATTACTGATAATTTTTTTAGTACTTATTCTATCTAACAAAATCACAAGACCTTTAGAATCCTTGAAAGGTTTGTCCCAGGATATAGCCAGTTTGAAATTTAGGAGAGAAGAGATTAACACCAATGATGAGGTAGGCGATCTAGCGAAAAGTATAAATAGTATGAGTGAGAAATTAGAGAAAGCCCATAACGAGGTCAGTCTTCAAAATAAGCGATTAAGAGATTTGATGTCAGATGTGTCCCATGAGTTAAAAACGCCACTATCCATAGTGAAAGTGTATGAACAAGGTATAGTGGACGGTTTAGATGACGGAACGTATAGGGAGGTAATTGAAGAGCAGATTGAGAAAATGGATTTATTGATAGGGAAGCTTTTGTTCTGGACAGAGTTAGAAAATAGTTCATTAAATAAATGTGATTTTGACATAGGCAGCAGAATTATCGATATTACTGGAAAGTACACGCTGATACTACAGGAAAACTGTATTGATTTATCATTGAATATAGAGGACAAGGACTATATTATTCGTGCAGATCAAGAAGGGATAGATGTTGTACTCGATAATTTAGTTACCAATGCGATTAAATATACCAATGACAAATGTATTGAAATTACGTTAACTAAAGATACTAATGGTGTGAACCTTACTATTGCTAACGGAGTTGGGGAGATAGACGAAGGCGATTTAGAAAGTATATGGAGACCTTTTTACGTATTAGAAAAATCAAGAAGTAAGGAACTTTCGGGGACAGGGTTAGGCTTGCCTATTATCAAGACCATTTTGGATAATCACAAACTAGATTATGGGTTCAAGTTAAAAAATAATAGGTTAACGTTTTTTGTAACATTCGTGTAACGCACTCGCATTACTCTAATGGTGGAGGTGTGATACATGAAAAAAATACTACCAGTCATGTTAATAACTGCAATGGTAACTAGTGTTCTTGCGGGGTGTGTGAATGACAAAAGCGTACCAAGCAAAGTGGACAATACCCAAATAGCTAATCTGGATTTTAACTTTCATGTGGATCCAGAGACCCTAGCGTTGGAGGTAGAGTCCAATGGAATTGCTGAGAGGGCATCGGAACCACTGGAGAAGATGGAAGTTTCAAATTTAAAAGACAGTGGAGACACTATTACCTGGTCCTATTTAGAAAAAGATATTGATGTTGAAATTAAGAAAAGTGATAAGTATGTAGATGTAACTATAAAAACTAGCAAAGATGAGGACAACAAGTTTGCATGGCCAAAAGTGACTGGGGACGGATATATGCTCCCGTTAAATCAAGGGAAGTATATTCCAAGCAATGATTCTATTTGGAAAGATTATTTAAATGGAGAAAAAATGAAGGTGATTGAGGCTTTATCTATGCAGTTTTTTGCAGTCGATAAAAGTGCATATTCGCTAGTCTATATAATTAATAATCCTTACAATAGTGAACTTAATTTTAAAACAGACAATAAAATTGAGTTTACTTATAATCATGAGTTTCCAGCAATTAATGAACAGAAGGAATATGGTTTTAGAATATATGTAACGGATAAAAAACCAGTAGATGTTGCAAAGACTTATAAAAATTATTTAATCGAACAAGGGGCATTCAAAACCTTGGCAGATAAGGCAGAAGAAAATAGTAATATTGAAAAACTTTACGGTGCACCCCATGCTTACTTTTGGGATAGAACTGTGATTTCAGAGGAAAATATAGAGTGGAATAAGCTGAGAGACCACCTACCAGAAAAACTGAAATTATGGATTCAGGGATTATTAACTACTAAAGTTGAGGATGGATCAGAACTCTCAGCGGCCTTCGATGATTTAAATAACTTAGATTATGTAGACAAATATACTGAAAATAGAATAGTAAAAGGCTTAAGTACCGTGATGCAACTAAAAGAATTCTATAATCCGGAAATATTTACTGGAATAGATAAAGAAACACAAGAGCTTGTAAACCGGAAAACAGAAAACTTAAATCCTATTGAGTTGATTGACCTAAATAAGAGATTGTTTAAAAGCGAACTTGGAAATGCAGTTGACCCCATCGCGAAATGGGCAGATGCAAACACTGTCGATGTGATAAAGGATATGAAGGATTCAGGGTTAGGAAACATGTGGATTGGACTGGATGACTGGCAGGAAGGATTTATTAAACCAGAATTAGTGAAAGAAGCAGAAGAACTCGGCTATTTAATAGGTCCCTATGATTCGTATCATTCAATCCATGAACCAGGTAAAGAGAAGTGGGAAACCGCTAAGTTTAAGGATACCTCACTATACGAGAAAGCAACTGTGACTAATAAAGATGGGAATAAGATTGAAGGATTCCAAGGTGAAGGTAGAAAGTTGAATCCCACGCTTGCAATGCCTAGTGTAAAAGAAAGAATAACTTCGATTTTAGATACTGGCATTAAATTCAACTCATGGTTTTTAGACACGGATGGTACTGGAGAAATCTACGATGACTATTCGCCAGAGCATATTACCACTGAAAAAGAAGACATCCAGGCTAGAATAAAAAGAATGGAGTATCTGCAGAAAAAGTGGAAAATGATAGTTGGAACAGAAGGCGGCAATGATTTTGCAAACAAGACGATTGCCTTTGCTCATGGAATAGAAACGCCATCTTTTTCTTGGATGGATGAGGATATGAAAACAAACAAAGAAAGTAAGTACTACGTCGGGAGATACTATTCAAGTAGTGGTGGGGTTCCAGAACTGTTTTCTAAACAAATACCTATAAAGGATAAATATAAGAAATTATTTATGGATTCAAACTACACGATTCCATTGTATAAGTTAGTTTACAACGATTCAGTGATCACGACTTATTGGTGGGGATGGGGAACCTTAAAAGTAGAAGATGAAATTACAAATAGGATGTTGTATGAGGTACTCTATAATGTCCCTCCCTTATATCATATAGATAAACACGAGTGGGATAAACATAAAGAAACAATCGTAAGACATTCTAATGTTTGGTCAAACTTCAGTAGAAAAGCAATAACAAAAGAAATGACAGATTTTAAAATTGTTTCAGAGGATAGACATGTCCAAATGACAGAGTATGGTAAATCATTAAGTGTAATAGCCAATTTTTCAGAAGATGAATTTAATTATCAAGGAGAGACAATACCAGGTAAATCATTATTAATCATTGATGGAAATAGTAAAACTATCTATACGCCGAAAGAGTGAGCGCGAATATTGCAACATTCTAATTGCTTATATTTACTGAAACAATTTTTCAATACCTAATATTTCTTGGTAGATTGCTCTCGCCAAAACTTATTGCTAGTATTAAAAAAACATGTTACGTGCTTAAATGTAAGAGGGGATTGGTCAAATCCAAACGAATCAAAAGGCATCGTTTACTCATTTTTTGAGAGAACGATGCCTTTTTTTGATGGGAATATTTTTAGTTATTAGAAGGGTCGAATACAAATAGAGGCTTTATTATAAAATTGATCGCTTACAATATGACTCGTCAATACAAGGGATGAGTTTCATTGAGCTCTAGTAAATCCCATAAGTTTCCGTATAAATCTTTGAAAACTGCTACAGTTCCATACGATTCTTCACTGGGTTCCCTTGCGAAATCTATACCTATAGAGACCATTTCATTGTAATCTCTCCAAAAATCATCTGTCCTTAGAAATAAAAAAACGCGCCCGCCAGATTGGTTTCCAATGAATTGCTCTTGTTCAGGTTTTGAAGCTTTTGCTAATAGAATCGCGGAACCAGATCCTGAGGGAGATACTACTACCCAGCGCTTATCTTGCTTCGGCTGATACGTATCCTCCACTAGGTTGAATTTGAGCTTTTTTGTATAAAATTCTATCGCCTCATCATAGTCTTTAACTACCAAAGCGGTATGCAATATTGACTGTGTCATTACTTTACACTCCATTCATCTACACTTTTGGATTTCCTTGCTCCACCTTCGTTTGTTAGCATTGCATGCGCTTGTATGACAAAAGGAATTTTCCTATTAACAATTCTTACTCTTTCAGCTAACCCTACATGTGGGAGTAAACACACTGCTGTATAAAGCACATCTAGACACGTACTTTCAGGAGCTCGTCAGAATGTTACAGAAAATTCTCACGCCTATTAGCAGAGCTCATCAAACGCGTTGCCTTATTTTATCAGCGTGCTACTCGATGTAATGGAAACCATACACAGTGTTGTCCCTCATTGAACTCCTCGATATAAAACAATATTTTAGAACTAAAAACTACCTTATCTATGCCGCAATTGTGGGAGCACATTTCATATGAATCAGGGAAGTGTGCACCCACATATAAGACAGTTCAATAGACATTTTGAGAATCTAGGTTATTCGACGAATTCGAGATTGATGTCCCCGTTATTTGCCCCAACATCTAATGTTTTATCTCCACCTTTTTTGGTTTCGGGGAGATTATTGTCACCTTTGGAGACCTCACTAATAATTTCAAACATATCATACGAACCTTTCACAGTTCCGGTAATATCTCCATCTTTTGTCCTTAGCTTTAATGTATTGCCGACTGATACATTCGAAACTTTAGCGCCGCCTTTGTTAGTTGTGGCTTCAATGCTGCCTTCAGTAATCACTTCGTTCAAAATAATATCATCATTTTTGGTTTTCATTGTTATATTTTTGTTAGCTGTTATATTCGAAGCTTCAATTTTCCCTTCATTTGTTTTGGCTTCGACTAATCCATTTATTTTCAAATCAGATAAAATGATATCCTCATTCGATGTTTCGATGGTAATTGCGCTAGAAATGCCATTAGGAACAGCGATTTTTACTAGGTGATGTTCTTTGTCTGTTTTTAACCCTACATAATCTTTCCAGTCTTTATCTGTTACTAACTGCATCACTAAATCACCGTTATCTTGAAGATCCACATTATAAGATTCTTTATCACTTTCAAAATAAGTGATATGAATTTCATCATCCTTGGACGCTTCTAACTCGACACTTCGCCCTTTTGTGGATAATGAGATTTGTTGTACTTTTGAAGCCTCTGCAGAATAAGTTTTTTTCTCATAAGACACTTCTGAATCAGATGAACACGCTGCAAGGATAACGATTAAAGTACATGCAAAGATACTTCCTATAACTTTTTTGAAAGAGATATTCATTGTTTAGTCCTTCTTTCTTATGAATTTTATTTTAATATACCTTATTACCAATGTGGTTAATCCCCATAATTTTTTTGAACCCTTTTTAATAGGGGCGTATAACACGATACCAATTCCGATAGAAAACAAACTGACGATAAATATAAGTATATTTATCGGTATGTTATTTCTGAAATCTACAATCGAGGCAACTATTCCTGCTAAACCAACTAGCACAAAAGAAATATTAATTAAATACAGAGCACTAATAACTAACCATACAGAAAGATAAATCAATATAACGATCCCAATTAATAAAATGATTAGGGGAGAACACAAAACTAATAAAAAAATATCTGAACTGGACAACGGCCTGTTAGGTAGAATGAATTTCGAGATAGGTGTAGCATCGAGCACTATTTCCTGAGCGATTTCATCAATATCTCCAAGACCAGATACAGCGACTTCCTCACACATGCCGTCTTCCATTCGGTCTGCAATTATTTCTGAATAATATGCGAGGGATTTGTTGATTTCGTGTTGTGGCAAGGTATTAAGTCTAATGGAAAGTTCTGACATGAACTTCGACTTATTCATCTTTCCCACCCCCTTTAACAAATTTATATATTGCTAAAACAGATTCCCAGTCATTTAAAAATTCTTGAATCTTTTCTTGACCCACCTGTTCTATTTTGAAGTATTTCCGTAACCGACTTTTATGTTCAACCGTGTAAGCGGACACACAATTCTGTTTCTCCAAGCGCTTTAAGATTGGATACAGTGTTGATTCAGTAATCTCAACATGCTCTGATAGGTCTCGAACAATTTTGTATCCATACGAATCTTCTTTTGACAAAATGGTCAATACACATACTTCAAGCAAACCTCGTTTTAATTGTGTGTCCATAGCACCCCTCCTGAAACTAAAAAAATTATTGAGACCTTTTATCCCCACGCATTGAAAAGTATTGGTTTTCACAACTTCAAAGATACTTGTTAACACAATATACTATGCAACACGTAGTATGTCGAGAAAAAAGGTTTTTTTAACTAAAAAATAACAATTCCGGTTATTCATCACTACTTTTATACAGTTACCATGTGTTTTCTTTTATCTTAATAATCAATTCATCCTAGACATCGCTTTAAACAATAAATATCAAAATAAAAATCACTTCTCAGAAATTCACAGAAGTGATTTTTATTAATTGGAATCGCACTCACAATTTCTAGAAGTTAGAACTTATAAGCAGTTGTATTTTGCAAAATGAAAGTACTTAGATTTGCAATTAGACTAGGCTTCTCGACTTTAAATGGAGAGGCGCTATATCAAGTTGAAACATTATGGACTTCTCGTTTCAATCAGCAAGTAATTTCAGGACGAGTTTCATTATTTCCTCATACCAATAGTTGCTGTGTAGATATTTTTTAATATTCATTTGGATAGGTAACATAAGGGTTCCTTAAAAAACTCTTAGAAAATTAAAAGAACTTTTTGCATATGCTTCTTTATCAAGATTGGATGTGTCATGTAGAATTGTTTAATAAGGGATGGTTTCAGGTCATGAACATTCAGGGAGGAGGAACGCGATGATTTATATCAATCCAGATGTGGATTTGCATACTAAGGAATTTGTACAGGTCATTATTGAATTCATAACGAGCCCTGCCCATGTCGCCGTCTTAACAAATTCCTTTTTGTCATTGGAACAAGCGTCAGAACAAGTCGAACAATGCCATAGACACTTTCAAAAGGAACTTGAAATTTTCTTGGGGAAAAAGCATTATCCATATACGATCATGCACTATTATAAAAAAGGTATAAACGGTGTCGCTTTAGAAATTCAAGGAATCGCTATCCAGCAACTGTTGCCTTCCCGGGTGATAAAATCAATCTATCCGAATCGTGAAATGAGGATTCCTGAGAACCCGCTAATGTGACAACTCATTCATAATAACAATCAGCCCATCTACGTAAAAATTACGTGCAGATGGGTTTTTCGCGTTTGAAAATAAATAATTTGAATTGAATATTCGAATTATTTAAATTACCCCAATTTACAAGTCGAAAATTATTGGTACGCTTAAAGTAGAATCCTCGAATTATTTACTAGAAAAGGGAGTGGTTGAAAAAAGTTTTTGGTGGATAAAACGCACAAAAAATCTGAGGTCAGAAAGGAAGAAGATGATGAGCAAACGAAAGACGAAACGTTTTATGACAGTGGCTATGTCCACATTTCTAGTTACAGCTTCATTAATAGGGCCACATGCACTTGCGATCCAAGCAAAACAGAATTCAAATGATGCAAGGGAAATTTTGGACAAACTAACTAAAGAACAGCGTGCTGCGATTCAAGAACTTGAAAAAGAAGTCGGATTTACAGTTCACCCATCCATTAATCAAAAAAGTAAAGCACCAGTAGAGCTCATTATAGAATTTAAACAAGATCCCGCAAAGGTAGCAGTGGCTAAAAGTCAGCTCCAAGAAAAACGGAGCGTGATCTCTTTAAAGGATGCAAAAAACAAAGTGGAGGCGTCTCACAACGAATTTAAGAATGCGATTAACAGTTTGGAAGTTCAACCTTATAACAAATTAGGCTCCCATTCTGTTGGAGGAAACAGCGTCGAAATCACGAGAGAATATCGTGATGCGTTCAATGGAGTAGCTGTTACGATGCCTGGAACAGCAATAAAGGAAGTGCTGAATACGGGTTTAGTGAAAAGAGTATGGAAAAACGAAGAATTGAAGGTAGATCTGCCGAAAATTACAGAAGAAACAATTGAACCCAAAATGATTGATAGCATCCCTCAGATTGGTGTAGACCGACTGCACGCGGATGGGATCACTGGTGAAGGTATCAAAGTCGGTGTTATCGATACAGGAATCGATTACAATCACCCAGACTTAGCGAATGCCTACAATGGCTATCAGTCTTCAGAGGGAAAAGATCCAGCTACAATTGCCCCGGATAGTGTAAAAGGTTGGGATTTTGTAGAAGATGATGCAGATCCAATGGAAACAACTTATAAAGACTGGTTAAAATCTGGACAACCTGAATTTGACCCTTATCAAAATAGTTATTATACATCTCATGGCACACACGTTTCTGGGACAGTTGCTGGACAACAAGAAAATGACGTAGACTATGCCGTTAAAGGTGTCGCACCGGGTGTCGAGTTATATGGATATCGTGTTTTAGGGCCATACGGAACGGGAGACATGATTGGGGTAATGGGTGGAATCGACAAATCAGTCCGTGATGGGATGGATGTCATCAACCTCTCTCTAGGGACCTCAGTGAATGACCCTTTATCCCCTGTGTCGATTGCGGTAAATAATGCAATGCTTTCGGGTGTTGTTAGTGTCGTAGCAGCAGGAAACGCGGGACCTAATGCACAAACAGTGGGAGCACCTGGAACTGCAGCACTCCCAATCTCTGTTGGTGCGAGTGATGTATCACAAACTTCGCCGACGTATTCAGCTACTACTGAAGAATCATCGTTTAGTGACGTGAGGTTATTGGCAAAAGACTTTTCCGATAAGATTGAAGAATTTCAAGGTCAATCGTACCCGCTAGTTTATGTAGGTTTTGGTGGGGAGGGTGAATTTGAAGGAAAAGACGTAACGGGGAAAATTGCATTGATTCAAAGAGGACAGCGTTCGTTTGATGAAAAGCTAATGAATGCAAAGAATGCAGGTGCTAAAGCGGTAATCGTTTTCAACGATTCAGAAGGTCAGATTCCTTATTACGTTGGCGAAAACACGTCATTCCTACCTTCTTTCCGTGTATCTAATGCAGATGGTTTGAAATTGGTAGAATCCGCTGAGAAGAATAGCAGTTTTACATTTGGAGAACTGAGCAACATCAAATCTGAAGGAGATTATCTGGCTGCATTCAGCTCCAGAGGACCCGTCGCAAGTAGTTATGATATTAAGCCGGATCTTGTTGCGCCAGGGGTATCTATTTTCTCTACATACCCAGCGTATGTAAACGATCCCATTGATAATAGCTATGAGAGTGCTTATGCACGAATTCAAGGTACTTCAATGGCGGCGCCACACGTGGCGGGAGCTGCAGCACTTATCTTGCAACATCATCCTGATTACACGCCATTCGAAGTCAAGACGGCATTGATGAACAGCTCAGTAGACATGAAAGAGGATTATTCGGTCTACGAAGTGGGAGCGGGACGTATTAATGTGTACGATGCCGTGTATGCGGATACAGCTGTAACTGTGCTTGATCAAATCAGCATGGTAGACGATGAAGAACCAATTACACTGGAACACGAAACAGGTTCTCTTCGATTCGGTAGTTACTATATTACTGAAGGGGAAGCCATTAAGAATGCTAAAAAAATAGAACTAGCGAACCTTGCGAATACGGAGAAGTCTTATTCGATTGAAGTGGACTTCTTACAAGCAAACGATAAACGACCAGATGCCGCTGCCAATGGCGTCGTGCTTAACGTGCCAGAGAAGGTGACGGTAGCTGGCGGTAAAGTGGTGGAATTTGAAGCTGAAATTAGTGCTTCTGAAAAAGCAGCATTCGGAACGTATGAAGGGTATCTTCGAATTTCGGATGGAGACGGTGCAACACATCAAATTCCATTTGCACTTCGTATCTCCAGTAAAGGATTCGCTTCCATGGACTTCGATCGTCCAGCCGTTCCAAACGTGTGGAAGTATCATCCGTTTTTGCTTCCATTCATGGGGTTGAAATTGAACTTAAAAAGCCCAATGGAAACGGTTGACTTGGTTATCAAAGACTCTAAAACAAACGAGCCACTAGGAATAGTGGGTACGTTTAACGATTTGAAGCCCGACGTGGATTATGTTGCATCTAAAGGTTTCATGGGCAACATTCTACCCTTCACGGGAGATCCCAAGAACCCGATTGGCGCTGATTGGGTCCGCTTACCAGAAGGAGATTATCTCTACGAACTATTGGGGACGGATAAAGATGGTGCCGAATACTCAATGGAAAAAGTTGTAGTGGTAGACAACACGCCTCCTGAAATGACGACCCTAGATCACAAACCAGGGATTATTGAGGTCGATGAAACAATGTATACAAACGAATTTGGTTTCAATGCGTTTTGGGTGCATACGAATATTTATGATTCAACGATTGACTTGTTAAATGGAAAAGGATTGAAATACGACCAATCTGGAAATATCGTCACTGTTTATCAAAATAAGTCGTTTCCAAATGGACTTGGGGTAGCACCAGATGGCTCAATGAGTTTCGGAGTATTACCGGAGGAAATTGAAGCTGGCCCCGTGGAAATTGACTTAGTACCTGTAGATTTAGCATCCAATGCAGATACAAGAAGTTTTACGAGATATACGGTCGTCAAAAAAGGGACACCATATGCGTTGCAAACATACGACAAAGAGAAGTTGTATCTCAATGATCAATTTACGATGACCCTGAATTTATCACAAGTTGAAAATTTACTCTCAGGGACATTTGGTGTGGAGTATGATCATGAAATCTTTAAGTTTGAAAGTATGTCGTTAAATGATGAATTTAAGAAGTTTGCAGATGAAAATGGAATTGAAGTACAGTTGGATGAACCTAAAATCGATGAAGGAGAGTGGTTTAACATGCTTCACGTTGGCGCCACACTTCAATCTGAAGCGGAATTCAAAGGGTTTACTGGAGACAGCCCATTCATTGACGTGACGTATACAATGATTAGTGATGCGTATTATGAAGGTGCAGGCGCATTAGGTGTTGACGCCTTCAAATATAAGAAACATGATGAGACAGAACTACAAGATTTACCTGTATTTCTTAAGGATCCATTTGAAGTTGTACCCAAGCATTCAATTCTTTCAGGATTCATCACACCAGAAGCATTTACCCATGATGGATTTTTAGACATACAAGATTATGACAAAATGGGTGCAAAAGTATATGCGAAATCTAAAAGTGGTAAAGTCTATCATACAAAAGTAGATGAATACGGGGAATACTTCTTCTACAATATGCCCGTTTCGGAAAAAGAGTATACTGTCTATTTTGAAGTACCTGGACATTTAAACAAGCAACGGACAATCCGACCGGGTGTTGAGTACAATGGTGAGTTCGTTGGGGAAGAATTTTGGGTAGATGCTGTAGATGCCCCTGCCGGAGATGTGAACAATGATAGTGTTATCGATATCCACGATGTCATGCGTGTTGTTGCACAATACGGTAAAAACCATCCGAGTACAGACATTAATAAGGATGGAATTGTAGATGAAACTGATATTCGTTACATCGAAAAGAATTTCTTGAAAGTCGGAGACGACGCTAAAAACAAAAAGCCACTTGAAAAACTCGGTTCAAAAAGCTTGAACGATTTCTTAAAAGCATTAGGACTTGAACCGAGGGAATGAAAAATAAAAGCGACATCCAAATGGCCAAAGCCTTTTGGATGTCGCTTTTTTCTTATTTCATCGGTAAGTCGAACGTGACAGACTGCTCTTTGAATAATTTTTTAGCGTTGCTGTCCGTTAGCGGACCGAATTGCAATTTGAGTTCTTTTAATAGGCCGAATTCGTCCTTACGGAAAAGGAAGACAGTTAAAATTTCTTCCGATTCACCTGGTTGCATATCTCCATAGAGCGTAGGCTCCAACATTCCTTGTGATAACATGGTGCCTCGGTTCTGATCTAACAACAACCGACTTTCCATCATAGATTTTGAAATCGCTACGCTGCTGTCATTCTTCACTTGGAACTTGGCCGTTACCGCAACAAGCGGGCCGTCACCAAAATTGCGGAAGCGCTCAGCGTGTGCAGCTGTTGGCTTGACGTCAGCATATTGGACACCTTCTAGGGTGATTGCAACGCCATCAATCTTTTGAGTTTCGTTAACATCTTCCTTTGCGAAAAACAGTTCTTTATCCGCAATCGTGTCTGTTACCATTTTATCGGCATAGAGTGCAGAGCTCTTCGTTGCTTTCTCAGCCCCATCAGCGTTGAATGGGACTTTAAAAATGGCGTCTTTGCCGATTCGCTTATTAAAGTCATCTTCTAACAATGGAATGTCAATGGTGTATGTCGGAGCAGTCAAACGCTGGTACTGATCCTTAGTCATCGTGTAAGATTGCATGCCGGTATATTTGCCAGGAGCGAACTGACGGCCGGCTTTGTCTTTATCGCCTTTTAGCCAATCAGCTCGATCGACAAGACCAATCCGCATGTATAAGTTTTCCGTGCCATCGTCGGAAAGCATCATTGTACTTGCGTTGAAAAACACATCCTCATCTAAATTGTTTTCAAAGGCAAGTTTGTATGTGATGACATACCCTTCGTCTTGGTCTTCAAAATTGTGTTTCGCCGACTCATTCATATTTGTCACATGGGCAATCTGGTATTCCTCTATGGAGATTGTGACTTTGTCCGAATAGGCATGTATTAGCCCTGGTTCGGTATTTGTGTAAACAATTTCTATGTCTCCACCTGTCTCTTCTTCCATATAGGGATTCATGTTTTCTGAGGACTCGCTTTCCGCACTCCCTGTATCTTCTGCAGTTTCTGTAGCGTCTTCTTCTATTTCAGTTTTTGGTTCGCTCGCATTTGTCTCAATTTTTTTCTCGGTTTCTTCACTTTTTGGTGGCTTAGCAGCTGCTGCTTCCTCTTCCTTATCTTGCGTTTTCCCACAAGCACTAAGTACAAGTATCGCTACCAATGTGCTGCTGATTACTAATTTTTTCATATTCATTTCGTTGCTCTCCTTTGTCAACATAGTTATCTAAATAATTGTACCAGTTCGATTAATAGAATAACGAACTATTTAGAAAATGAATCTTAAGTGATTCCTTTAACGGAATGATATGTGGAAAGTCCTGGGTGAAACAGGAAGAAAAAAAGAACTATAACAACTGTTCGTTCAGAAGGGGTAGATGGAATTTAAAAAGTCATACTTAACAGGCAGAAGCCCATGAATGGACCTCTGCCTTTTCTCACACTTAAATGTAGAAAAGAACTTCCACACAAATTTTTTGTTTAATGCGATCTGGTGGTTTAGGCTTGTTGCCAACGATGAGCGTGGTGATCTGGACACTTACCGAACTTACTGTTGCATACATGTTTCGTGACTTGCTTTCTCCCCAATAAGGTCTAAAATAGAAAAGTACTTTATTGGAGGAGAAACACTATATGAAAACTTTTGTGCAACTTATTTTTCAACGATATTGGAATCCTTATGTCGTATTGCTGATTGCAGGGATTCTTAGCGCATTATACTTTGGCCTGACTTCTACAGTTTGGGCGGTCACAGGTGAATTCACTCGTCTGGGGGGAGATCTCCTGAAGCTGTTTGGGGTGGATATTTCCGGCTGGGAATATTATGACATGGTACACCTGAAAGGAACGACTTGGAGCCGTCCGGATGGCTGGATTGTCTGGGGAATGTTTATCGGTGCCTTGATGATGGTGTTATTGAGTAATAATTTCAAGATTCGTCTTCCGCAACAGAAACGCAGATATATTCAAGGACTTGTCGGTGGCGTCATTGCGGGATTCGGAGCACGTTTGGCACTTGGCTGTAATTTGGCCGCATTTTTCACAGGAGTTCCACAGTTCTCATTCCATTCATGGATTTTCATTGTCGCAACTGGAGTTGGTACGTTCTTTGGAGCAAAGTTGACGAAGATGCGCTGGTGGAAAGGTAAGCCGACGTTAACGAGAGGCGCTGCAAAACCAACTAAGGTGAAAAAACATGTCATCCAGCCTTATGTGGGAGTCGCGATCGCAATTGTCTATCTTGGTTTGATGATCTACTTCTTTGCAACTGGACAAAAACTGCTTGGGTTAGGTGCTCTTTTCGGACTCGCATTCGGAATTCTCATTGAACGCGGTCAAATCTGCTTTACTTCTGCTTTTCGTGATCTGTTCCTTGTAGGACGCAGTGTCATGGCAAAAGCAATTATTGTCGGAATGGCTATCAGTTCCGTACTAACAGTTATTATTATTTCTGTATATGATTTGACACCAATTACTCAAATCGCAGCACTTAGCACATTTGTCGGTGGCGTATTGTTCGGTCTCGGTATTGTTATGGCTTCTGGCTGTGAAACCGGAATGATGTACCGACTCATGGAAGGACAAGTTTTGTTCTTGCCTGTATTTGCGGGTAACATTATCGGCGCTACGTTCCTTGCCTACGCATGGGATCATCTAGGCGTCTATGATGTACTCGTCAAAAGTGGAACAAAAATAAATATTTTGGACTCTTTTGGTCCAGTCGGTGCCATTCTTGCAACGCTCGCAATGTTAGGGGTACTATATGCATTAACGATTTATCGAGAAAAAAGCTATCATCGCCAGTTGGCAATGAAGAGAGGAGTGAACCAACATGCAAGCTAACAAAGAAGCTGATTTCACACTCGATCTACGCGGTGAATCTTGCCCCTATCCTGTCATTTACACACTTGATGCACTAGAAGGCATGAACAAAGGTGAGCTTTTACAAGTCATCACAGATTGCCCAGGCTCTTTCCGCAATGTGCCGGAAGAAGCAATCGCGCATGGGTATACCTTTGCACAAGATCCGATTAAAAATGGTCAAGAATTTCTTTTTTATATTTATGCTTGATGTGAAAGAGTAATCTGTTTAGATAAAATGTCATAAGTAACAGTATTGATCATATTAAGAAAAGCTGTCATCTAAAGCCCTTATTGGACTTTGGATGACAGCTTTTTTGATGGGTAAAAACAGGTTGCTCTACTTAATTGTCCTCTCTAGCTTTTTGTGTATCCCTCACATTTTTCTGAACAGTGATAGCTGCAAAGATACTCAAAACAAAAGCCATTCCGTAGAAGCCTTTTTCGCTCAAAATGATACTACCCGCATTGTACAGTCCAATTGCCATGAGCGAAATCGCTACAATGAGGGCGAACCAACTGAGCCCGTAGTAAATGTTGGTGACAGGAATCTCCTCGTCTCTATCTCGCACTGCTTTTTGTAGGGAAACTGCTGCGTAAAGACCAAATATTAAAATAGCAAAGTAGTACCCTTTTTCGTTGAGCTCCATAGCGGCATTAAACAATCCAACGAGATACGCACTAATACCGATGACGAGCGCTACCCAAGAAGCGCCTTTAAATGCTGGAGTTGGTTCCCCGTCTTTTCTTTCGATTTTTCGTTTAGGTTCATCTCTACGTTCTCTATCAAAGAATTCTTTAGAATCGTTTGTCATAGAAAGTCTCTCCTCCTCTTTTCAACATCATATCCAAACGTGTATCTATCGGCAACTCTTTTTGAAAGATTCCGTTAGTTTGGTGAATGGTGGGATCTTCTGAATGATGCTGTTAATTTGAGTAAAGATATAGTAGGAACATAATTTTACCAAGAAATGAAAAAGTGAACCTCGCAAAACCCGTTTGAATAAGTAGGGAAGTGAGGTTCACCTTTTTCTATGTGTAAATTATTTCTGGTCTACGAATACGGCACGCACCTTAGGAACGTCTTGCTCGTCTGTATACGTATAGCTTCCATATACCGTTACAGTGGTGCCTTTAGGGATCTCCGTACGTTCACCTAAGCGGATGTCATCTACCCATAGGACATCCTCATTAGAATCGGTAACATCTTTCTTCAATCCGAATCGACCATCTTCAACAGAAAACACAGTCCCTTTAAAAGTGACTTTCGTGTTAGCAGGAACGTCTCCCTTAGTGATGTCTTCATACTCGACTTCAGTAGAATCAGCTTTCAAACCTTCTTCTAATCCAACTTGATCTTCTGCTGAATTAGAGTCCGCTTGTTCCTGTGATTCCGAAGCAGTTGGTTTTTTATCTGAATCTGAAGTGCTATCAGATTTGTCCCCATTTGTGCATGCAGCGAGCATTAAACCTGCTGCTAGTAAAATGAATGCTTTTTTCATTTTCATCGCCTCCCCTTGTTTATGATAATCAATTCTGTGAAAAAAGAAAACTGAAGAATAGTGTTGGGGCTAAAAAAACCTGTGAAGAATATATCTTCACAGGGAGTGGATTACTATGATTCCATCGCTAGTCTTTAATCTGCCAGAATAACTTTGCATTCTTCGGCAACTTCCCGAATACGAAGCTGGCAAAAGGTACAAAACGATGGAAAAACCAGATGATGAGATAACAGAGAATGACTGTAATCGTATACTGCAAAACGATTGTTATATGGAATGATAAGGGTGTGCCACGTGTTGGCAAGTACTTCATCACTTGGAACAAAACGAGTGGATGCATCAGGTAGAAGCCAAACGAATAGTACGCAATACTGCGCATTCGGTGAACGGATTTTTGACTCGACCAACGCACCAAATACTCCGCGAAATAGAAGAAGAACAAGCTACCGATCACTTTAAACAAAATCCCAATCATTTTGTAATAGTCATCATCAATTGGCAATCTGTCAAAATACGTATTGCGATATCGGATGAACACGTAGGTTAATCCGAAGAGAAGACCACTGATCCCGGCAATCACCATCTTCTTTTTCGTCATTTTTTCAATAATTGTCTCGTAATGGACTCCTATCCAGGCACCTAGCATATACGAACCAATAAAGCTGAACATAAGAGGCACTGTTACGTAGTGAGTATGAATGGAAAACTGGAAATAAGCGTATTCTGCGAGAATCCCAAAGAGCCATAAGTACTTCCGGAAAAAAGCGAATTTGCGGACCAGCATCATTAGTAAGGGGAATACTAAATAGAACTGCACAACAATGAATATGAAATAAAGCTGGTATTTACTTTCCCCAAACAAAAGTCTGTGGAGGATGTCCGACATAACTAGTGGACGATCCTGGTAATGCCACATTTCCACTTCGTAAATGAGAGACCAAACAATATAGGGAATGAGAATATACGTCACACGTTTTTTCCAATAGGAGAAAAGCACATCCTTAGTAAAAGGACGATCGCGATACATATAGAAAAACACAATTCCCATAATCATGACGAACATTCCGCCCTCAACACGAACAATATTATTCAGAAAAAAATAAAATGTGTTCTGAATTGAAGGGGCAGGAAATAGGTGCCGGTATTGAGCTGTAGTATGTACAAGCACAACAAATAGCATTGCAAAAAATCGCACATAGTAGATGGAAGCGATTTCTTTTTTCATCGAAAATCATTCCTTTACCGGCTTATAGTATGGACCAACTGTCAGTATACCGTAAAAATAGATCGGATTGCAAAAAAATCCAAGTTACAGAAAGTACAGTTGCATTAGGAGTTCCTCTTATTGGTACACGTTCGCCGTAGTAATAAATAAACTAAATGCATGCTCAATAAAAATAGGGAAGTAATCAACCAGTCTAATGTCTTGTGTGTCAGATAGTTAAGAAGCATAGCTGGGAAATAAATGATGATTAAAAGAACAAGATGTAAATACTTTCTTGGATGTGACTATCATTTCCATATGTTCCGATTACCTAAATGGAAATTTCTATAGTCCCTAATGTTACGTGATTCTTTGCTCAAAAGAAAGGTGATTCATCATTTTGTGATGAAAGTAGCAGGAACAGAAAACCCCTCAGAAGAATTAAGTTTACAGTCTTTATTTATATAAATATAGGAAAAATTAACCAAAAAAATTTAATTCCCTCAATATAGTTGCACTCTGATATATTGTATTGTAATCTACAAACACGAACTATAACTACTGATTTAAATAAAATCGTTCGTATAAAAGATGACGGGAGTTATTTAATTATGAGGGATCTTATGAAGTTGAAAGTTTTTACTGCAATGCTTATTTGTGCACTAGTTCTGGCGGGTTGCTCAACCGCAACAGGGGAGACAAACGTTTCTAAAGAGGACGAACAGAACGAAGTACAGCCAATCGCAATCCAAGGTGCGATGGATGTTGAGATTTCCGCCCTTCTCGAAGAAATGAAAGACTACAAAGAAGAGCAACATGGAAACTACACATTCTACATAGGTAAGATTGCCGGTACGCCCGTCGTAGTCTCAAGAACAGAAGTCGGTATGGTGCATGCCGCGGCATCGACAACCGTATTAATCGAGAAATATAATCCAAAGGCAATTATTAACCAGGGAACAGCAGGTGGACATGATCCAGACCTTCATGTATTTGATACGGTAATTGGGACAGAAGTGATGAATATTGGGAATATGCGTACGGAACATTTAGATGAAGGGCAAGGTATGAAACCTGATGAATGGCTTTTCATGTCGACTGATATGAGAGAAGATGGAGAAGAGGTCGAATACGAAACCTTTGAAAGCGATCCTGAGCTTGTAAAGATTGCGTTAAGTGTAGCGGATCAATACAAATATGGTGAAGTTGTGGAAGGGAAAGTCGGTAGCGCAGATTTCTGGAACAGAGAAATAGATCGGATTCAATGGTTCCATGAAAATGCAGGTACGAGTGTTGAAGAAATGGAAGCCGCTTCCGTCGCCCAAGTTGCTAAAGGGTTCAATGTGCCGTATTTATCGGTACGCACCGTTTCGAATTCGGAAGTCTCTAATGATAATATTGAAGACTTGGAGACGGCTGGACAATATGGAGCAGAATATGCAGTTGAAATTGTAAAGGCAATGAGCAAGTGAGTTGTTTGTTGAAAAAAAGGACCCGTAATGGGTCCTTTTTTACGTCAATTATGGATTCGTAGACCAGAGCCCCGCAGATTTTAATAACACGCGTGGGTGTAGTTTTAACTGTGCGACCATGACATCTGCTAAATCTTCGGGTTGCATTACTTTTTCCGGGTTACCATCTGTTAATTTTTCGTCAATTGCCAAGTCTGTTGCCACAGTGCTTGGCGTGAGCGCACTCACACGGATATTGTGCTTACGAACTTCGAGCATAAGTGACTCAGTAAGGCCAAGTACTGCGAACTTAGATGCGCTATATGCGCTTGTAACTGGAGCTCCTTTTTGACCGGCAGTGGATGAGATATTAATGATGTCTCCGGACTGTCTTTCGATCATTTCAGGCAAAACGGCTCTCGTCGTATAGTAAACGCCCATTAAATTGACATCAATGATATTTTTAAATACTTCAGGAGACAAATCCATGAATTTGCCAAATTTCCCGATACCAGCATTATTCACAAGGATATCAATCGGTCCAAGTTCAGTTTTAATATGTTGAACGGCAGCTGTTATGGATTCCTGATCGGATACATCCGCTGAAGCCATCGCAACATTCACGCCGTATTGACGTAACTCTTCGGCTACGTTTTCCAAGTTAGCTACGGTTTTTCCGATTAGTCCTACGTGGATACCTTCTTTTGCAAATGCTATTGCGGTAGCGCGTCCGATTCCTCGACCTGCACCAGTGATTATGGCGTTTTTACCTGTAATGGGTTGCATGAATTTGCTCCTTTTCAACTGGATTTCTAACTTATTGAAGTATAGCAAATGAGAGGGTTCCATACTAAGAATCCAGCTTGATGGGAGTACCATAATTGGCTAGCCGTCCCTAAAAGTAGGAAAGTGCATTCCATTAATCCCTTAATGAGGTTGAATTGTTTCCCGATATCGAGAAACTTCGCTAAGTGTCCGAGAAATTTTGATGTGTGAAGGATAAATGCCTAGAACTGTAAGAGAAAACACTCGGGATGTCGGACATTCTCTTCGATGTGACGGAGAACGCATAAAATCCCTGTTTTACGCAAAAAAGGCTGCCGCGGCAGCCCTTTCGTCAATTCAACAATCCAGCATTCACAAGAAACTCACGTGCCACAACCTCAGCTTTTTCTCCACCTGAATTTACACGGAAATTCATATCACGCATTTCATCGTCTGTCACTTTTCCAGCAAGCTTATTCAATACTTCTTCTAGCTCAGGATATTTCTCGAGTGTCTTTTTCAACAAGAGAGGCGCCCCTTGATAAGGTGGGAACAGTTCCTGATCATCTTCGAGCACTGTCATTTCATACTCTTTCAATTCACTGTCTGTAGAGTATGCATCCATTAAGTTGATGTCGCCTGTTTCAATTGCTTGGTACCGTAATTTAGGTTCCATCGTTTTCACTGAAGGAAAGTCTACACCATATAATATTTGAATGCCTTTGTACCCGTCTTCACGGTCGTTAAATTCAAGAGTGAATCCGGCTTTTACGTTGGCTTCTACTGCAGCTAAGTCTGAAATAGTCTTTACACCAGTCTGTTCTTCAAATTGCTTGGAAATCGCTAGTGTATACGTATTGTTATAAGACATTGGCGGCAACAGCGTCATATCGAACTGATCAGCAAGACCATCTCGAGCCTGTTTGTATACCTCCTTACGATCATTGCTTACAGCTTCTTCTTTTAGAAACTCGGAAAGTGCAGTCCCTGTGAATTCGGGATACATGTCGATACTTCCTGATTTAAGAGCGTTGAATACGAACGATGTTTTGCCGAGACCGGGTTTCAGTTCGACAGTCAGGTCAGTTTCGTCTTCAATGAGGAGTTTGTACATGTTAATGAGGATTTCCGGTTCAGCACCGAGTTTGGCACCGATTACTAACTGCTTATTCGAGCGCCCTGACAAAAATGGGAACACGATAACGAGCAAGCTAATTATGAAAAATACTATGAGAGCGGTAGCAGCCCGTTTGAATGAAAGACTTTCAAACTTCTTAAGCAACAAGTCGAATGCAAGCGCTAGAAGTGCTGCAGGAATAGCTCCCAGTACAATAAGAGAAGGGTTGTTGCGGTCAATCCCAAGAAGGATTAAATCTCCTAGACCACCCGCTCCGATGAGTGCAGCAAGCGTAGCTGTTCCGACAATTAGCACCATCGAAGTACGGATACCCGCCATAATGACAGGCATTGCAAGAGGAAGTTCAACCTTAGCCATTCGTTTCCACGTCGTCATCCCCATTGCAGTGGCAGCCTCTATTAATGAAGGATCTACTTCTTTGATACCAGTATACGTGTTTCGTAAAATCGGCAACAATGCGTATGCGACAAGCGCGATAATGGCAGGTACTTTCCCGATGCCGAGTAGCGGGATGAGTAATCCAAGCAAAGCGAGGGATGGAATAGTCTGCAACACCGCACTTGCACCAATGACACTTTCCGCAATCCGTCGCTTGTTCGTTAGATAAATACCAAGTGGTATGGCTATTAATACAGCAAAAACAAGCGCAATCAAAGAAATTTGGATATGTTCTAATAGCGCACCCGCCAATTCACCCTTACGATCTTGAAAAACGTCAAAGAAATGACTCATGCCGTCTCCGTCCTTTCTTTCTCATGTGTTGCTAAAAAGGAGAGTAACGCTTCGCGTGACAGCATGCCGACAATGTCGCCCTTGTCTTCAACAGCAACTATTTCAGCCTTCAATAGTGCGTCCAATACGGTACTCCATCCAGCATCAATTGCTACAGTTGGTGCGTCAAGATGTATAGGTTCAGACGCAGGTTCCATATGGTCCCTGATGACAAATGGTTGAGTGCCACCACTTCCGATGAATTCTTGTACAAAAGTTGTGGCAGGAGCAGCAGTAATCTCATCAGGCGTCCCGAGCTGTTCTATTTTCCCGTCTTTCATAATGCAGATACGGTCACCTAGTTTCATCGCCTCCTGAATGTCGTGCGTAACAAATACGATGGTCTTTTTTATCGTTCTCTGTAAATGCAACAAGTCATCTTGTAGCTTCAATCTACTGATGGGGTCGAGTGCACTGAATGGTTCATCCATCAATACAATATCGGGATCTGCCGCAAGCGCCCGAACCACTCCGATTCTCTGTTGTTGTCCACCAGATAATTCACTAGGTTTACGCCCTCTATATGTATCAGGATCTAACTCGACCATATTCAACAATTCAGTCACCCGAGTGTAGGTACGGTCTTTTTTCCACTGTTTGAGTTCAGGCACAATCGATATATTCTCTTCTATGGTCATATGTGGAAACAATGCGATCTGCTGTAAGACATATCCGATTTGCCAGCGTAGTTCGTGAATCGTATAATCACTAATTTTTTTATCATGAATACATATCGTTCCGTCTGACAAGGGGATAAGACGGTTAATCATTTTTAGTGTCGTAGTCTTCCCACATCCACTCGGTCCGATTAATACAAAAAACTCCCCTTCTGCAATCTCGAAGTTTACATCTTCCACGACGTTTGTTTTTCCATCGTATGATTTAGAGACGCCTTTAAATTTTATCATCCACACCGCTCCTTGTTTTTTCGCAAGCTCTCTTATCCTCGATTTGCTAGAAAGAGATCTATATACCTATATCCTTAATTGTTAAAAAAAAACCTCCGTCGTACATATATTTGTACGACTGGAGGAATGAATGTATTCTATTATTTTTTTCTTTCTATTGGATAAAGATTCGTAAAGTAATCATTGGTTACTTCACGAACTTTTCCACTTAAGAACAATACAGCGATAACGTTCGGTACGACGACAATCGCGAGTAGCAAATCAAGGAATTTCCATACGAATTGTAATCCTCCAAGTGCCCCAATAATAATAGCGACGATATAAACCAAACGCATTACTTTTGAAAAACCAGTCCCAAATAAGAATTCTGCTTGCTTTTCTCCATAGTAGACGATGACAACGACGGTTGTAATGACGAACAAGAAGAGGACGACGGAAATAATGATGCCACCAATGGTTGCACCGAAAACTGTGCTGTACGCTTCTGTTACCATGGAAGACGCGTTATTGGCGTCAATGACTTTCCAAACTCCTGTGGTCAACACCACCATTGCTGTCATTGTACAAACGATAAGCGTATCTACAATGACTTCAAATACTCCCCAAAACCCTTGCTTTGCTGGATGATTATTCACCGCAGCAGCGTGGGCAATCGGTGCCGTTCCAATACCTGCTTCGTTCGAGTAAAGTCCGCGTGCCAATCCCCAGCGAATAGCTGCGGCAACACCAGCACCTGCAAATCCACCTGCTGCAGATAACGGTTGAAATGCATATGTAAAAATAAGGCCGAATGCTGCGGGCACCTCTGTAATATTAAACGCAATTACAATGAGTGCGCTGACAATATATAAGACGACCATGGAAGGTATTAGCCTCTCTGTCACACGTCCAATTGCTTTTATTCCTCCAAAGGAAACAAGCGCTACTAAAAGTGCAACAATAATTCCGGTAATGTACGGAGGTAATCCGAACGAACTTTCGACTGTGGTCGCGATCGAATTGGACTGAACCATCGTACTGGCAATAATTTCGATCATCAGTGCAAATGCAAAGAGGTAAGCGACCTTTTTCCAGCCAAGACCTTTTTTAATATAATACATCGGTCCGCCGACATAATCCCCAACTTCGTTCTTTTCCCGATACTTAATGCCAAGGACGACTTCTGAATATTTTGTGCCGATTCCAATAAGTGCAACGAGCCACATCCAAAAGATTGCACCTGGACCACCTAAGGCAATGGCAACAGGCACCCCGACAATATTGGCGGCACCCATCGTGGATGCAAGTGCTGAAGTTGTCGCCTGGAAAGGCGTCAACGTGCCGTCTCCAGAGCCTTTCGACATAATTTTTCCGAAGGTCTGACGAAGAATATGTGGCATGTACTTGAATTGAAAAAATCCAAGTCGTATTGTGAGAAATAGTCCTCCGCCAATCAGCAAAATAATAATTGGTGCGCCCCATAAGAAATCTGAAACAACTTCTACCCATTTTGTAAACGTATTCAAATGTGCCATCCCCTTTTGAGTGCTTGAAACCGTGCGTAGAAGTTTCAGATTATACATGCTGAACAAATAGTGAATTCCGAATTGCCAATCGGTTTAAATACTATACTAGTGAAACAATAAAAGAGTTGTCAATCATTTTTATATAACAGAATATACTGTCTATTATTATTGTAATAGTAAATAATTACTATTCATAAAGAGAATAACCATGTTTCTTTAATACATGGTGTGAATACAAAATATCCTGCGTATCGTTCCCGTAATGATAAATCGCAACGACAGAAAAACGCATCAATGGAAGTATAGTTCGTAGAATGAATTATGTAGAACTTGAAGAAAATGATAAGGATTTGTCAGCAATGGCTCCTTACTTATAGGGGATACCCGTGTATGCTCTTTACGTCGCGTGAAAGTTTATAATTCACTAAGGGAATTCCCTATTTCAATCCAATTTACTTTAACTCCATAGCTTAATAGAATACCGTTTGATACAATAGTCACAAACAAAGGAGGAAGTAAAAATGAGAAAAACCTCTACTTTAGTATTAGCTGTATTAGTGGCTATTTTTGCACTTACCATCGTCCTTATGTCTTTCCAATTAAAAACGAACAAAGCTGCTGAAAATGAAGGTGTTGCAGATGTAACTGAAACTGAATCTAATAATACTGCGGGTGGTGAAATCCAACATAATCCACCTTCAATGGATGACGTTCCAGACGATGAGCTTGGTGATGCAATCAAGCGCGGATACGATCTTGTAAACGACACTTCAACTGTATTACGAAGTGAAGCTCCCACTGCAGAAGACGGTGAGAAACTGGTGAACGAACTATCATGTACTAGTTGTCATGCAGGTGCTGGTTTGGACAGCGAAGTTTCTTCATTAGTAGGAATGTCAGCGGTGTATCCGATGTATATCGGACGCTCTGGTAAAATTGTATCACTGGAGGATCGTATCAATGGTTGTATGGTTCGAAGCATGAATGGTACAAAGTTTGAAAGCAATGATCCAGATCTAAAAGCTATGGTTGCATATATGACTTATATTTCTGAAGGAATTCCAGTAGGTGCAGAGTTGCCATGGCGTCACCAGAATAGTGTAGATGACATGCCGATTCCAAGTGTTGCCGATGGGGAAAAGGTGTATCAGCAATCATGTGCGACATGCCATGCAGGGGACGGTAGTGGAACAGGTTCAAACACAGGTCCTGCGTTATGGGGAGGTGGCTCCTTTAATGACGGTGCTGGTATTGCTCGCCTAACTAAAATGGCAGGTTACGTGAACAACAATATGCCAGTTGGAAACCCGGGAAGTCTTTCTGAACAAGAAGTTGCTGACGTTTCAGCATTCATCCTCTCACAAGACCGTCCAGAGTTCGCTAACCACAAAGGAGATTGGCCAAATGGCGGACGACCAAGCGACTCGATGACAAAAGAACGTCGCGATGAAATCAAGGCCGGCACAATCGACTGGGAAGCAGTTATTGGTAAGAAGCAATAAGTGAAAACCCCCAACTACTCATTTTATGTAGTGGTTGGGGGTTTTTGGGTGCACTTGTTATTACACATGAACGGGAATGGATTGTTCAAGTAACTCTGATAGGTCTTCTGCAGACATGGTTCGTGCGCCGCCTCCTTGAACTGATGATGCCGAGCCTCCGCCTTTACCTTCTATTGCAGGAAGCGTAATGGATGAAACCGTACGCATATCTGGTGTGAGCGAATTCGTACGCGATGCCACGAATTGTAACTTCTCGCCATCATCCGAAACGAGTAAAACAATGGCTTGTTCACGAAGAGCGATTGTTTTGCGAGCAAGCTTTTGCAACTCTTGCATGGAACGATCTTTGTATGATTGTCGAATGACAATCGTTTTTCGTTCTGCAAGAGATGCTGCTTCAACGTCAAGCAACTGATCGTTCGCGGCTTCTAATTGCTTTTCCAACGAATGTTGCGCCTCCAGCATTTTCTGTGTGGCATCAGCTGCCTGGCCCAATGGAGCGCTCAGTAAACGTGCAACATCAGAAAGTTCATCATGAACTATACCTAGCTGATGGAGCACCCGCCCTCCGCACACAAAGTGGATGCGTGTGTTCTTTTTTTGCTTTTCAGTGGAAAGGACTTTTAACGATCCGATTTGTCCGGTGGAGCTAGGGTGTGTTCCTCCACATCCGTTTGTATCGAAGTCCGGAATGATTACGAGACGAATTTCTTCATCGACGCTAACTTGTTTACGAAGCGAATAGGCTGACAGTTCTTCTTGAGTCACCCATCTCTGCTCAATCTGTCGGTTTTCAAGGATAATAGCATTGGCGAGTTTTTCAGCAGCACGCAGTTCATCAGAAGAGACATGTTCAGTCGCGAGATCAATGGTCACGATTTCTCGACCAAGGTGAAAACTGATGGTAGGGTAGTCAAAAAGTTCAACGAAAGCAGCAGTCAGAACATGTTGACCGGTATGCTGTTGCATATGGTCAAATCTTCGATCCCAGTCGATTTCAGCAGAAATCGTTCCCCCAGTGGTTAATGGAGTTTCCAAATAATGTCGAATTTCTCCGTCGACATCTTCTACGTCCACAACTGCAATGTTTGCAATATGTCCTGTGTCATGAGGTTGTCCGCCACCAGTAGGGTAAAATGCAGTATTCTCAAGTACTACGAACGGTCGTCCTTGTTCATCGACAGCGTGCTGTGTCACGACTGTTGTGAAGCTGGTGCGGTAAGGATCTTGATAATATAAGCGGTCTTGCAACATCGAAAAACTCCTCTCTAGTTTGTCTTATTTTCCATATATTCATTGTACGAGGTTGCTGTCTTATATGCAAAAACGTCTGAACTGCATTAGAGCGGTTCAGACGTTTTGTGGGGGAGAGGTTTCCGTCGTCTCTGTGCAAGTGATGGTAAAGTCATCCCGAATAATATGATTAAAATTCCAATGATTTGTATGAACGTAATATGTTCTCCCACTAATACAACGGAGGCGGTCATAGCGACCGGGAGCTCCATGGCACTAAGAATGGACGTCATTGCGGTACCCACTTTAGGAACTGCGATGGAAAAAAGATAAATGGGAATTATAATTCCGAATAAGCCTAGGATAAGTCCGTATAATAAGAGACTTGAAGTGAATAATTGTCCCGTCCAAACAATTTCAGGTGATTGGAATAACAAGATTACAATTGCTGCAAAGAATGAAGTGAATAGTAGGCGGGTGGTAGTATCCATTCCTTCAATCGCTTTCTGGTTTGCCATCACGAATGAGGCAAAACTTGTTGCTGAAGCCAGCCCAAATGCCCAGCCTTGCCAAGGAATACCACTCAAGTCGACATTTAAAATTCCTGCTGCAAAAATCGTACCAGAGAAAAGAAAAACGAGTGAAATCACTTCCACCCTCTTCGGTAAACGTCGACTTGCGATACAGTCAAATAGCATGCCAATCCATGTAAATTGAAAGAGCATAACTACTGCCAGTGAAGCAGGCATATACTCAACTGTTTTTCCATAAACAATTCCTGTTAAAGCAGTGAAAAATCCTGCAAGTATAAGTGTCCAGCCCCCGCCAAAACGAGGACGCTTGTGTTGAATAATGACGTAAAGTAAAAGGGCGACTAAGAACCCTATGAAGAATTGGCTCGTAACAGCTTGAGAAGCCGAATAACCATCTCTAATGGCTAATTTAACAATAGACGAGAGAATTCCGTAACTGCTAGCTGCGACAATTACGAGTATCGGATATATCCAAAATTTCATAATGCATTTCCTCCTAAGCTAAATAGTATATCACGCTGATTACCATATTGATACATAGGAAGTCAGACCTTTCATTATTCCCCGGGAAATGAAACGAAAAAAGACACCTTCTAATTAAGAAGGTGTCTCGGAGGTCGATTATCTACCCGCGTATTTTTCTTCGCTTGATGAATGATCCTTGGATTTACGATGATTTTCTTGCTTTTCTTCTTCCCATTCCATATTAGTATCTTCAACAGGAACAGCATCTACCGTTTGCATATCTTCATGCATATCGAAAAGGGATTCTTTGTCAGTTTTAACAGCATCAGGATTATCCAAGTAAGGTTGGATAACCTCTTTTCGATCTTCTGCAGTGAATGACTTTTTCTTGTCGTCCATGAATAGTCCTCCTTTTAGGAGTTACTCCGCTTTGACGAGTTTCAGCAAAAGACTGGACAGTGCTTTTTGCTCTTCTTTGTCGCCGACTTTCCAAAGTTCTTGAAGCACATATTGCTCACGGTTTTTCGGTTCTTCGTGTTTTGCCAAATATCCCGCGACATACTCTGTAGCTTTCGTCAGTTGTTCCTCACTGAGCCCCAACTTTTCACCTTTACTTACTTTGTCGGAGAGATAATCTTTAAACGAGGTAAAGTTTTTCAAGATATCTTCTTTCTTTTCACTGTCCATATTATTCAGTTCGCCTTCAACTTTGCCTTTGACGTCCATAGGAAGCGTTCACTCCTTTTGTGTGATAGTAACAGTATTGACTAATCGGGAAAAAATAAACCTTACAAAATTAGTGTTTCTAAAGTGGCCGGTTTGGGGAATAGATACTTACACATGGATCGACCAATTGTATAGGGAAGGAAGTGAAGGATTATGAAGCAAAAACGGTATGTGGGGACTTTTCATTCTATTGACAATGTGTTAATTAAAATTACACAATTAAAATCGTTTGGTTACACAAAGGACGAAATCCTGGCAGTTTCCAATTTGGATGATAATGACAGGATGCTTGAAGATCAAACAGATATTGTGTTAGCGACGAGAGAACAAGACGGATTTTTAGGACGTATGAAATTCTTCTTTACAAATGATGAACCAGCTAAAGAAGCATTTGAGCAGCTCGGTTTCAATGAACAACAAACCAAGGCTTTTTACAACGAGGTCAAAGATGGCGGTGTGGCATTATTTGTTTTGGACGATCCAACATCACCACGGCACCCTGATCTTTTTAGCGAGAATGATAAAATCGAAATTAACGGATCAGACAGTTCAAGCGAGATTTCAGAAAGCGGAGTACCTCTTGAAAATGCGGGTGAAGATGCGGGAGCTGAAGAAAACGCAGGCAGATATCCTCGCATCAATACAAATAATCTCTAATAGTAAAAACCGACTTAAGGGAAGTCGGTTTTTTTTGTATGGAGCATTTACTGAGAGTAGTATTCTTTCAGAAATTCGGTTAACAATAAGAAAGTTGCTAGCGCGTCAAAAATGTCCGACGTTCTAGCAACTCGATAGTTCAATCAATGCCGATTATCTTTCATATTGCCAATTTTTTCTTGCACATCGCCTTTTATTTTATCCATTTTACCTTCTGCTTGCTTTTCGGCATCGCCGGTTGCATTCCCGTATTGGTCTTTTGCTTCACCTTTAGTCTTGTTAACTGCACCTTTTACTTTGTCTGAAAAACCGTGATCTGCCATATCAAAAACCCTCCTTGTAAATTATAGTCATTTCATACCCCTACTATGAAGTTGTTAAACACGTATTAATAAAGGGTATAGATAATACCTACTAACGGAGTCGTAGGAGAATGCTCCTTCACTCTTAAAGCGAAATAGGACAATCCATATCTATTGAAAACTTATAATACTTTGTATACTAAGAGATATGTATTGTTACGAACTCTTCGGAGGTGATGAGATGATTCGCAGAGGAAGATTCGCCCGTTGGAACGAGAAGGAATACGAGATCAGTTCTAGAAACAAGCAAATCTACTTATCAACCACAGACTCTAGTGAACTACAAAATGGTTTTACACAAATGGGGGGCCCGACGGCTTCACTGCTTAGAGCGGTAGATGTGAATGAGCTGGATGACGCTTATGAAATCGTACCTTATGCAATACTGGACGGACATCGATTTGCGATTGAAGGAATCGATCCACAAACGTCAATGGTTAAACTGGTGACGAACAACGCATTTACCTTAAAAAAATTAAAGGTACATCCATACGGAAGCGATGAGTATATGATTGAACTGCCACTTCATAGCATTACAGTAGAAGAAGACCGCATTCCGATTCTTGGTTTTGAAAATCGTTTCGTCTAAAAACCCCGTCACGCCTTTTTCCAGGCGGACGGGGGTTACTGTTTCAGCAACTGCAACACGGATTGAGCTTGCTGCATATGCAGAGACAATACATATTGTCCCACTTGCGCAAGTAAGTTTGCCTTTGTCAGTGCCATCATCTCTTTTGCAATATCGGCATCGCGAATGCGAGATTCAGCACTGGTCAAATTTTCTTCCATTGTCACCGCGTTGTTATACGCATGTTCTAATCGGTTGCTGATTGCACCGAGCTTTCCGCGTTCGGATGATACAGTTTGAACGGCCTTATCCAATAATTCAATTGCTTTTTCTGCATCTTCTTGCGTCGCAATCGAAACGTCTTTAAGTCCTAGAGAAGTCGAACTCATTGAGTTAATGCCAACAGAAATTGTTTGTCCCGCGTTCGCCCCTACTTGGATTTTTAAATCTGTCTGAGACCCATCTAGTAGTGGTTTTGTGTTGAATTCAGTGTCTTTAGACGTGCGTTGGATTTCCTGCTTAAGCTGCTGGAACTCTTCGTCTAGCATTTTGCGGTCTGCATCCGACAAAGTGCCATTAGATGCTTGAACACTCAACTCACGCATGCGTTGCAACATGGAATGAGTCTCGTCCAGAGCTCCTTCGGCTGTTTGAATAAGCGAAATCCCATCCTGAATGTTGCGCTGAGCCATAGCCAACCCTCTTATTTGACCCCGCATTTTTTCTGAAATGGCTAGACCCGCAGGATCATCTGCCGCACTATTGATACGTAAACCCGTGGAAAGACGGCGCATGGACACAGCCGCAAGAGAATGCTGGGCATTCATGTTCCGAATGACCATGAGTCCTGTCGATTGCCATTGACCGAGCAAAGAAATTACCCCCCTTTTACCTAATATCGGTAAATAATCTGAATTGTTAATGCAAAAAGCAGCCAGGGATATCCCCCAGCTGCCTATATCGAATCTAGAGCAGAGCTTATTTCGAAGAACTGCTTCCTGCGAATGAGTCAAGTTGCTTCATCATCTTATTCCGGGAGTCTTCGTTGCGCATTAAGTACGCTACTCCAAGACCGAGAGCCACCAGTGCCGTCTTTTTCATAATGAAACACACCTCCTCAAATACATTCGATTCTTCTATAACCTACCCACAATCAACGATAGTATACAAAAAAGTTACATTCTCATCATTTTCTAATGATTCCTTCAGAGAGTTCACATTTCAATCTTGTAAAGTCGTCTTTACAAAGAGAAAACAATTGAAGAGGAGGGACTGTTATGGCGATCGAGATCTTTAGCAGAAAAGAACAGAAGTATTTAATCACGCGCCATCAATATGAAGAATTGGTAGAACGTATTGGTCCTAAAATGCGGAATGATAAAAATGGTACGGAAGGAAGATATTCCGTAACTAGTCTATACTTTGACAGTCCGGACAAATCGATTTATTTTGAAACCAAAAATAAATTAAAGTATCGTCAAAAACTACGGTTACGTGTGTATGACGAAGCGGATTTGAATAGCACTGCTTTTTTTGAAGTGAAGCAGAAACATAACAAAGTAGTTAACAAACGTCGGATGCTGTTGCCATTGGGAGAAGCTTATCGCTACCTAGAAGGTGATGTCAAAGAAGATATGTCAGATATTAATACCTCCAATCGTCAAGTTATGAAGGAAATTGACTATTTTCGAAAATATTATAACTTGAAACCAGAAATGGTCGTCAGTTATAGCCGTCACGCATTGCATGGGGTGACAGATCCTGAACTTCGCATAACGTTTGATTTTGATTTGAAATGCCGGAAAGAGGACTTACATATCGAGAACGGGCCATATGGAAATCACTTTATCGACTCGGATCTTGTTGTGCTAGAGGTGAAAGTGGATCATGCGGTGCCACTTTGGCTTACGCGTATCTTACAGGACTTGAACTGTGAGCAACGTAGTGCATCGAAGTTCTGTACGAGTACGGAGTTATTAGAAGGTGAAGTTTTGCCGCAAACAGGGTATACGGAGCCGAAAGAATTAGAACAACCAACAATTGGAGGAATGGAAGATGGATCAGATCACGAGCTTGTTTACATCTAATGGTTTACAAGGAGCACCAACAATTTGGATGAGTTTGGTGGCAATGGCATTAGCATTTGTTCTTAGTTTAGTCATTACGAAAGTGTATCAAATTACCTTTACGGGAGAACGCTATTCACAAGCGTTTGTTCATACAATTATTATGATGAGTGTTGTTGTATCTGTTGTGATGAACGTAGTGAGTGACAATGCAGGAGTTGCATTTGGGTTGTTCGCTGTATTCTCCCTTATTCGTTTCAGAAGTGCTGTCACAAATGCGAAAGACATTTCATACATTTTCTTCGGTCTATGTGTTGGGATGACAGCTGGCTTGTTCCAGTTCCCACTCGCAATTGTGTTAACCCTGTTTGCAAGTCTGATCTTCTACTTATTGTACAAAGTCGATTACGGCAAAGGAAAAGATACACAGCTATTGAAAGTAACTGTACCTGAAAACTTGAACCATGAGAGCTTGTTGGATGACATTTTGGATGAAAAAACAGACTTTTATCAGCTTCGGCAAGTCGAAACAACGAATCTCGGCACGATGATTTTATATACATTCGCTATTCGGAGCAAGGTTGACACGAAAGACCAAGTACTCCTTGATGCAATTCGAGAACGCAATGCCAACTTAAAAGTCTCTCTTTCTTACTTGGAAATGCGCGACTAACAAAAAAGAGGTCATCCCATTACATAGGAATGACCTCTTTTTGATGTTTTCTGCGTTAGACACCAGGCATGGAAACTCGTATACTAATAACAACTAAACAATATAGATATGGGAAAGGAGGCTGTGTCTTGACGAAGAAACTGTGGTTTCAATCAGGCGTTGCCATATTACTCGCGTTATTGATTATTAAATTCTTTTTAGAAATCAATTACATCTTTGCGCCGATTGGTATTATTGCCAAAGCCATCATCCTCCCGCTCGTTCTAGGTGGTGTATTGTATTACATGACCGAACCGATTCAGCGTTTTCTTGAAAAGCGGAAAGTGCCGAGATGGGGAAGTATTCTTATCATTTTCGTCATCTTAATAGGCGGGGTGTATGCGTTCTCTGCAGTTGTCGGTCCACCTGTCGCGAGCCAGGTGAACACCTTGGTAGACAATGGACCCAAAATCGCTAAGGAACTGACCCATTTAACAGACGTGGCGCTCGAGCAGAAGAAAGACTTACCTCCAAAACTTGAACAATCTCTCAACAGTGCGGCAGATAAAATACAGTCGTATGCGCTGAAATTTGGGGGGTGGATTGTTACGTTTATCCAATCCTTCATCCAAGCGATTGTCTTGCTTGTGCTTGTACCTTTCTTCTTCGTCTTTATGTTGAAAGATCATGAGAAGCTTGCCCCTAAAATCTATAAATTTTTTAGTGGGAAGCGTCGTGAGTGGGTTAAGAAAACCATTCATGATATTGATCATGTGTTACGTAGCTACATTCAAGGTCAATTTTTAATCAGTGCGATTCTTGCGACGATCATATTAATCGGTTATTGGATTATCGGTCTGCAATATGCGCTGCTCATTGCGATTTTTACGTTATTCATGAATTTGGTTCCGTTCATCGGACCATGGATTGCTGTAATGCCTGCGATTCTCATCGCATTTACACAAGATCCGAAATTGGTTATTTGGGTTGCTGTCATCACGTTAATCGCCAACCAAGTGGACAGTAACTTCATTACTCCGAACGTAATGGGGAAATCTCTCGATATTCACCCGCTTACCGTCATCACGCTGCTACTTGCAGCCGGTAATATCGCAGGATTTGTTGGAATTATTGTAGCTGTGCCTGTATATGGGGTAGCTAAAGTAATTGTCACAAATATTTATGAAGCACGACAAGATATTAAGAAGACCGCCACGAAAACGGTTTAGAAAAGCCTCCGCCTCCTTTACTGGAAAGCGGAGGTTTTTTATATAATTGCCCACCCAGCCTAGTAGGCCGATGCATAGATTGTGGTGAGGTGGTGAAAGTGACTCAATCAGGTAAAATTGTGCAAGATCCTGTGCGTGTAGAACGAGCCGAATGGAAACGTCAGCAAACGAAAGCACGACTGCAACAACTGCTTACAATTGTCTCTCCAGTCTTTTTACTTGTGCTGTGGGAAGTCCTATCGCGAACCGGTGTCATGGATATCCGTTTCTTCCCACCCCCGACCGCAATTGTGCAAACGTTCTGGGAACTGTTAGTAAGCGGAGCAATTGCAGAACATGTAGGTGTCTCTCTGTATCGCATTGCGCTAGGATTTCTCGCAGGAGTGATTCCTGGAATCATTATCGGTCTGATGATGGGGCTATTCACACCAATCCGGCACTTTGTTTCGCCGCTCGTGATGGCGCTCATGCCGATTCCGACACTCGCATTACTCCCGATTATCATTATTCTATTCGGGATTGGGGATTTGTCGAAAGTCATCACAATCGCAGGTAGTGTATTTTTCCCTGTTGTTATCAATACCGCTGCGGGAGTTCTGAACATCGACAAAATTTACTTAGATGTCGCAAATAACTATGGTGCAAGTAAGTCTCAATTCTTTTTCAAAATCGCACTCCCTGGCGCGCTTCCGGTTATGCTAGAAGGCATTCAGATGGGGCAGGCGATTGCGCTATTAACAATAGTGGCTGCGGAAATGATGGGTGCAACTTCGGGTATCGGCTATCTGATTTGGACGTCTTACAAAGCATTTTTACTCCAAAATATGTTTGTTGGGTTGATCATGATTTCGTTCTTTGGTTATTTGTTCTCGTTGCTGTTGAGGGGTCTTCAGAAAAAATTGCTGCCATGGAGGTGAACAGATGCCCCCTAAAATTGAAATTGACGATTTGACGAAAGTGTTCGTGAAGAAAACGGGAAGTGTGACAGCGCTGCAAAATATTTCTCTCACAATCGAAGATGGTGAGTTTGTCTGTCTGGTCGGTCCGAGTGGTTGTGGTAAAACCACATTACTCCGAATTTTAGCAGGACTGGAGAAACATAGCGCAGGGAATTATAAGATTAATGCTGAACAGTCGAAACGCCCGTTGCAGTCTATGGTATTTCAAGAAAAAGGGATATTACCTTGGATGACGGTTCAAGACAACGTCGCGTTCGGTCTTGCAATGCGAAAAGCTCCGAAAGACCTCATTGCAAAGCAAACTGCTTACTATTTGGAGAAGACCGGTCTCACCCAATTTGCGAGTTTGTATCCAAGTGAATTGTCGGGAGGCATGAAGCAACGCGTCAGTATTGCGCGTGCGTTTGCAAATGATCCGGAAATCTTGTTGATGGATGAACCATTTGCTGCTTTAGATGAACAAAATAAGTTTATCCTTCAAGAAGAATTATTGAGTATTTGGTCAGAAACGAAAAAAACGGTGCTGTTCATCACTCACAGTATTGACGAAGCACTTATGCTAAGTGATCGAATTTTACTCATGAGCGCACAACCGGGGCAAATCATCCAGGAAGTTCGGATTGACAGACCCCGTCCACGTAAAATCGAAGAAATTCGAAAAGATCCAGAACTGGCAGCACAGTTTGTCGACATCTGGCAGCATCTACAAAAAGAAGTGCAAAAATCGAGGACATGACGAAAGGGGAAGCGTGTGAAACAGCGGATGAAAGTTGGTTGGCTAGCAGTTGTATTAGGGGTTGCCGTTGTCCTTGGTGGATGTGCGGAGAAAGAACCAGTGAAGCCTACGCCTGTCGCAAAGCCGAGCGATGGAGCTGAAACAGGTCAGCTCACACCGCTCGAAAAACGGACGAAAGTCGTCATCGCAGAAGACGGGGCAGCGTCCGGAGCTGGATTTTATATTGCGAAAGAACGTGGATATTTCGATGACTACAACATTGACGTGGAATTCACCGATTTTGCAAATAGTGATGACATGCTTCCAGCACTTGCTGCTGGGGAAGTCTCGATTGCTGGCGGGGTTTCTACTGCTTCCTTCTTCAATGCAATCGCCCAAGGAATTGACGTGAGGATCATTGCCGATAAAGGCCACAACATGCCTGGCGAATCGTATTTTTCTTTCGTCATTGGCAATCACATGAAAGATGTCATCAAAGACTATCCAGATTTTAAAGGTAAAAAAATTGCGGTCTCATCACGCAATTCAATTGACGGATACATTTACGAGGAAATGTTGAAGCATGCCGGTCTTACAGAGGAGGATGTAGAGTACGTCCACATCGCAGATTTCGGTGCAATGCTCGGTGCGATTGACTCTGGAACAATCGATGCTGCTCTCAATATAGAGCCATTAATCGCACAGGGGATTGACAAAGGATTCCACGTACGTTTCGGAGACGCCACGGACTATGCTCCAGAATCCCAGATTGCAATGGTACTCGCATCGCCACAGTTCATGGAGGATGAAGAATTGTCTATCCGCTTCATGGCTGCCTATTTAAAAGGAGTTCGGGATTATAATGACGCGTTTTTCGAAGAGGTAGACGAGGATGCGATCATCGACATCATGGTGAAGCATACAGCTCTGAAAGATGCGGAATTGTGGGATAAAGTCTCTGTAACGGGTCTTGATCCTGACGGCAAGATGTTTGTGGACGACATTCAAAAACAATATGATATGTATAAAGCGAACGGAGCGATTATTGGAGATATCGATTTCAACAAAGCGATTGATACGTCTCTTGCAGAAGAAGCAGTTGAATTACTTGGGGAATATGAGGCTGCAACGAAGAAATAAAAGTGACTGTCCGAAACGTCAGGTTGTCTGACGTTCGGGCAGTATTTTTATGGGTTTTCTCGTAATTGACTTTTTGCGGCGACAGCCGTTTGCCAACTATGTAGGGACATGCCGATAATAATGACGGCGACACCAACCAATGATATTGGACCGGGAAGCATCAGATTAAGGAGTATCATTTCACCTACCATCGCAAATATGAGTTCAAGTGACTGTGTCGCTTCAACAGCAGCAAGCCGTCCCTGATCATGTTGAACGAGATCGGTTGCCATGAAAAATAGGGTCGTCGCAATGACTCCTGAACTCACCCCGACAACAAAAGACTGACCGAGCTGGCTCCAAGAAGGGAGTCCCACCGTTGCCCAAGCATAGATCGCAAGTGCAATCCAAATGGGCAACGTCATCAGTGTCATCGCAAGTACCCGCTGAAACGTATCAAGTGATCCCCCTAATAGCTCCATCATTTTGCGATTCCCAAGTGGATAAGCAAAGGCCGCAACTAGAACAGGTAATGTTCCAAGTGCGAGAGCTTTCCCAGATACTGACTGTGCATGAGGGATTTGAATCAAGACCACTCCTGCCAGTATAACCAGTGATATCAAAAGCGAGGGTAGGGGGGTCCGTTGTCTAACACGATGCTGTCCTTCAGCCGTTTCTACAGTTAGGAAAAAAAGTGGAGCTAGTAAAACTCCCGCTACAATGGTTAACTGCCACGTCCCTGCAAGCAGCCAGCCTGGAGCGTATGCTGCTGAAAAGGTTAAAGGACCATAAAATAACACGAACGCAACAAAACTCCATGCGAAAAAGGGCCCCGGTTTGGCAGTCATTTCACGTTTGACCGCCCCGAGCCCCTTTCGCGCACCTACAATAGCAAAGAGAAACGGAACCATGAAGAAATAGCGTAGTGACGCGCTCCACATCCAGCTGCCTCCTGATAATTCCATTGAGCGGTTTAGTACAAATGTAACCGCAAAAAAGACAGCGGCGAGTACGCCAAGCCAAATTCCTTTCATGGTAACGCCTCCTTATGCGCGAGATTCGTATAATTTTACAGCTTCAATGATGACTTGGGCCGCTTTTTCCATCGTTTCCGCAGAAACAAACTCGTAGCGGCCGTGGAAGTTTTCTCCTCCAGCAAAAATATTAGGAGTTGGAATGCCCATATAGGAAAGCTGAGATCCGTCAGTACCACCACGAATTGGTTCAATTATTGGAGATATCCCTAATTTGTTGAATGCTTCCGAAATGATATCGACAATTTCCATATGCGGCTTAATCTTCTCGCCCATATTGAAGTACTGGTCTTCCAACTCAAGTTCAATGGCGTCTACGCCATAATCCGACTGCATCTGAGCAACTGTATCGAAAAACAGTTTCTTGCGTGCTTCATACGTTTCCTTGTCAAAATCACGAATAATATAGTCCAACACAGTCTTTTCAACAGAACCTTGAATGTCCATTAAGTGAATGAACCCTTCGCGTCCATCCGTTAGCTCAGGAATTTCTAAGCTAGGCATTGCTGCTTGGAATTCTTGTGCACGTAAGATAGAGTTCACCATTTTCCCTTTTGCAGTACCTGGGTGGACGTTCGTTCCTCTAAATGTAACACGTGCCCCTGCTGCATTAAAACTTTCATATTGCAACTCACCAAGTGGACCACCGTCCATTGTATACGCAAAGTCGACGCCAAAAGCATCCACGTCAAATTGGTGTGGACCACGTCCAATTTCTTCATCAGGTGTGAAAGCAACACGTAACTTGCCATGCTTCACTTCTGGATGCTCTTGGAAATAAGCCATCGCTGTCATGATTTCCGCAATACCGGCTTTATCATCAGCACCAAGTAGTGTCGTGCCATCGGTTGTGATCAATGTCTGTCCGATATAGTTTTGAAGCTCGGGGAAGCGGCTAACAGAGAGAACCGTGTCTTCATTCAAAACCAGATCATTGCCGTCATAGTTGTCATGACGCTGTGGATTTACATTTTTACCGGTGAAATCAGGTGATGTATCAACGTGCGCTAAGAAGCCGATTACAGGAATTTCTTTGTCTGTATTCGCAGGAAGTGTTGCAAACAAGTAGCCGTTCTCATCGAGCGTAATGTCTTCCATACCTAGTGTTGTGAGCTCTTCCTTCAATAGATGTAACAAATCCCACTGGTTAGCAGATGAAGGTGTTGTAGAACTATTTTCATCAGATTCGGTGTCAATCTTTGCATAGCGGATGAATCTTTCCAATAGTTGTTCTTTCATCACGTTAAAAAATCCCCTTTCAATTCTATGTACTAGTGAGTCGTCTCATACAAATCTGATAATTGGACAGACGACAAAACCGACAGAACTGGTGTGGTCTGTCGGAGGTTGAGGTAGGTGCTCTCTAGATTATTCGACTGTATAATTTTTGTGAGCGACAACGGTCAGCGTGGAGGCTGCTCCAATCAGATCGGCGTCCTCTTCAGAAATTTCTACAATAACGGAGTTCTCTAAAATCTTGTGGATTGTCCCTATAACAAAAACATCATTACGAGTGAACGAAATTTTTTCTCCAATTTTACGTGCTGCGATAAAATCTGAGACAGGATGCTCCTTACGCGGAAAAGCCAAACGAATCCCTCCTCTAGTCTGTTTCAATCTCTTTCATAGTGCGAAGACCCATGGCCATTCAGAAAAACAGACAGTGTGTTGTGCGGTTGGCCTAGTGGTTTGGAACATTAAAAATTGTAATACTACTATAAGTATAGCATAATTCGAACAATTTCGCGCTTTTCTTGTCGAAAGAGGTGGAATTGATTGACCTTATACCAGAAGGGGTATATTATTGACGTAGTTAAGAGAGGAGGCGAGATCATGGAATACGATGCAAAAGTAGTCAATCGTTTAAAACGAATAGAGGGTCAAATTCGTGGTGTCCTACGGATGATCGAGGCTGGTGATGAATGCAAAGACGTCATTACACAGTTGTCTGCGTCTCGCTCAGGAATTGATCGAACCATCGGGTTAATTGTGAGTACGAATCTGATTGCCTGTATGGAAAACGAAGAGCTTTCGGATAATCCGCAAGCAAAGGAGATGCTCGTAAAAGAAGCCGTCGACTTATTAGTAAAGAGCCGCTAACTGCAGGCTCTTTTTTTCTTGTGCTGAAATATTAAAACCTTCTTACAGTTCTCTCATCAAGTCCTAATAATCATCTCAGAGTCCTCTCAGAGTGTGGGGTTATGATATAAGTATCCCAACAGGAAAAGGAGAGGAACAAGATGAAAAAGACATTAATCACAGCAGTAAGCGCATTACTTATTTCCGCAGGAGGTGCAAACGCAGCGACATTTACACATGCAAATCAAAGCGCAGATGCACAAAGCTCATACGCACACGTACAACACAACTCGAACTACGGTCAGCAAGTTAACCAAGACATTACAGGTCTGGAAGAGTATGCATCAGTTGCTTCTGTCATCGACCCTACTAGCTTCACTACACGTGTTACTGAAGACAACGTGTCCAACCGGGTAATTCTTTTCTCTGATAACTACGGTCGCACACAGTACAAGAGTGTCTTCGTGAAAAAGACAGGACTTTTGAAAGTCATCAACTTAAAAGGTGGCGGTGTTGTCCTTGAAACGACTGTAAAGGTTGACGCACCACAAAAACCAGAAGTGAAGCCTGAGCAACTAGGAAGTACTATTAGCAATCTCCCTGAATACAAAACATTGGCTTCAGCTATAGACTTGACTGCTTTGACACCGGTCATCGTATCAGACAACGACAACAATCGTACGATCTTATTGAAAGATGCGAACGGTCAGGGACAATACAAGAGTGTCTACGTAAAAAAAACCGGCTTATTAAAAGTCATCAACCTAAAAGGCCAAGGCATTGTCATTGAAACAGTCGTAAAAGAAGACACAGCAACACCTGCTCCAGAAGTGAAACCAGAACAAAAGCCTGAAGCGAAACCAGAACAACCTGCAAGCGCAATCAGTAGCCTACCAGAATACAACACACTCGCAGCACAAGTTGACCTAAGTGCACTCACACCGGTAGTTGTATCTGATAACTACAACAATCGTACAATTCTATTGAAAGATGCAAAAGGACGCGAGCAATTCAAAAGCATCTACGTAAAACGCACAAACATGCTTAAAATCATCAACCTAAAAGGCGGCCAAATCTTCTACGGCGCAGCTCAATAATCAATACCTACCCACAAACCAGGACTCTGGTTTGTGGTTTTTTTATTTCTTCTCCTTTCCTGTTTCATGTAGTTAGTTGTCATATAAGAATCCGTTGATTAAAGCGGAAGACAGCGACTCCTGCGGATACAGCGAAGATCGAAGACCCTGGACTGAGCAAAGCGAAGGAAGCGGCTGAGATCGAGCCCGCGGAAAGCGCCTGTCTGCAGTGGAAATCAACACTGTCTGATCTGTAACAGTTAAACTATCAAATAATTTAGATTTAACTGTTGACTTTCTTTTTTCAACCACGTATACTCAGTTCCAAGATGGAAAACTGAATAAGTCACAAACTCTTATCAAGAGCGGCGGAGGGACTAGGCCCTGCGATGCCCGGCAACCGGCAAGCTTACCAGCTTGCAAAGGTGCTACTTCCTACAGATCTATTATGGATCTGAAAGATAAGGGGAAGTGCCAGCAATGGCAGATCCTCTTCTATAGGTAGAAGGGGATCTTTTTAGTTTCCCCATCACCCGTCCGGTGTGCGCAGTTCCATCAATCTAATTTCCGGAGGTTATGTATATGACAAATTTTCAACCCGAAACACTTTTGCTGCACGGTGGTCAAGAACCCGATCCAACAACTGGATCACGAGCTCTTCCTATCCACAGGACCACATCATTCGTATTTCGTGACACAGACCACGCCAAAAATCTTTTCGCACTGCAAGAAGCAGGCAACATCTACACACGTATTACGAATCCAACAGTCGCCGTATTTGAAGAACGCATTGCGTTGCTCGAAGGAGGCACTGCAGCTGTTGCACTCTCTTCTGGTATGGCGGCAATCGCGTTCTCTATCTTGAATATTGCAGAAGCTGGTGACGAAATCATTGCAGCAGCCAACCTTTACGGCGGAACGTACAACTTATTTGCCACAACGTTGCCGAAGTACGGGATTACTGTAAAATTTGTCGACTCTACTGATCCGGAAAACTTCCGTAGTGCCATTACGGAAAAAACGAAAGGTGTGTTTGCTGAAACAATCGGTAACCCGAGCTTGCAAGTGCTCGATATCGAAAAAGTTGCATCAATTGCACATGAAAATGGCGTTCCACTTTTAATCGACAATACATTTGCGTCCCCATATGGATGCAACCCGATTGAATTTGGCGCAGATGTCGTCATCCATTCCGCGACAAAGTGGATTGGCGGGCATGGAACAACAATAGGCGGAGTAGTAGTGGACGCAGGAAAGTTCGACTGGACGCAAGGTAGATTCCCCGCCTTCACAGAGCCGGACGAATCATATCACGGATTACGCTACGGTATCGACACGGCAAGCGCTGCATTTGCGACAAAACTCCGTGTCCAAGGACTTCGTGATTTCGGTCCATGTCTAGACCCTGACAGTGCATTCAACTTCCTACAAGGCTTGGAGACGCTTCATTTGCGAATCCAACGTCATGGAGAGAACGCACAAAAGGTTGCACAATTTTTAAATGAGCATCCATCAGTTGAATGGGTTACGTACACGGGTCTCGACGAGCATCCAACTGCAGAACAGGCCAAGAAGTATTTGAAAAATGGAGCAGGGTGCATTATTGTTTTCGGAATTAAAGGCGGGCGTGATGCAGGACGTCGTGTGATCGACAACATCGCTGTTTGGTCCCATGTAGCGAATGTCGGAGATGCAAAGTCGCTAATCATCCATCCGGCTTCAACAACGCACCAACAGCTTTCTGGTGAAGACTTGAAGAATTCAGGTGTTACTGAGGAACTCATTCGTCTCTCAGTGGGACTTGAATCAGCAGACGACATCATCGCAGATCTAGCACAAGCGATTGAGAAGGCAGCTCCAGTTAACGTATAATTTTCATAAAAAACACCCGAGTCCTCATTTGGATTCGGGTGTTTGTTTATTAATGTCGAGGATGTTTGTTCTTTTTAAGGTCCTTTTTTAGCTCTTTAAAGAGTGAATAGACCATGAACAGGATGATGAATGAAAAGGGAAGGGCTGCAATAATTATCGTATTCTGCAATGCGGAAAGACCGCCGACAGATAGTAAAATAACCGCAATTCCGGATTGAATTAATCCCCATATCACTTTCACGCTGTTAGGTGGGGTTAACGAGCCATAAGTCGACTGCATCCCAAGCACAAAGGTCGCTGAATCTGCCGATGTGATGAAGAACGACGTAACCAGTAAGATTGCAAACGCAGATGTAAGTGTAGCCCAAGGCAATTGGCTAAACATCTGGAAAATAACAAGTTCCGTATCAACGGATGCAAGATCCGCAACGCCGGATTTCTGGATCTCAATCGCAGTCGTCCCGAAAGCTGAGAACCAGATGAAACTGAGAATACTTGGAGCAAGCAATACGCCCACCATGAATTCACGAATTGTACGACCTTTTGACACACGCGCAATAAACATACTGACGAATGGAGCCCAAGAAATCCACCAAGCCCAGTAGAAGATTGTCCAAGTGTCTAGCCATTCCCGATTCCCAGCATTCAGGGGAGCGGTACTTAAACTCAAGTCGATGAAATGAGAGATATAACCGCCGACTGAATCTGTAAAGATGTTCATAATAAGCAAAGTAGGTCCTAAAATAAGCATGAACCCAAGTAACGCGAGAGCAAGTACAAGATTGGTATTCGATAAGTATCGTATACCTTTACTTAGCCCTGACCACGCAGACATGATGAATAAAACGGTAACGATTGAAATGATAATGAATTGGGACCTTATGCCGATTTCAAACCCAAACAGATAGTTCAGGCCGGCATTAATTTGAACAGCGCCGAAGCCGAGAGACGTAGCCACACCGAATGACGTTGCGAAGACTGCGAGGACATCGATGATTGTGCCCCATGGCCCTTTCATTTTGTCGCCAAAAATCGGCTTCAGTGTTGCTGAAATTAATCCTGGTTCCCCTTTACGGAATTGGAAATACGCTAAGCACAGCGCAACGATTCCGTATAGTGCCCAAATGTGGATTCCGTAATGAAGAAAAGTTTGACGCATGGATTCTTTGAAAGCTGCATTCGTTCCAGGCTCTGCAGTTGCAGGGTTTACAGCGAAATGTGAAAGTGGTTCAGCTGCGCCATAGAAGACGAGTCCAATTCCCATCCCAGCTGAAAACAGCATGGCAACCCAGGTAATTGTGGAGAATTGTGGACGATCCGTGTCTTTCCCTAGACGAATTTTTCCGTACGGGCTGAAGATTAAGTAGATACTGACGCCAACTAATAGCGTCATTAATAACATGTAGTACCAACCGAATGTAGTGGATACGAAGTTTTTCACGATCTCAGTTCCTGCTTCAAAACGCTCAGGATCAATGACACCGTACCCAACAGCTAAGACGATTAGACCAATTGTTAAATAAAAGACATTTGATATTTTTCTCATGGTTCCCCCTTAGCGACGATAGTTTTCACAAGCAGTTTACCACTATACTATTGATCTTGATGAAGTGCAACCGTATAGCTAGCGCGCCCGAGGGGAGTTCTAAGCTTATGGATTGTTTCTATTATTTACAGTATTCAATGAAGGTAAACCTGAAAGCGAGCGTTTCGCAAAATAAAGTTGGACATTAGTTACAAAGTTACGTGAGGGGAATTAGAAAACATGCGAAGTAATCATAAAGCATGGAAAGTGCTCATAAGCTTGGGAGAGTGATCATAAAGCATGGAAAGCGCTCATAAACTTGGGGAAGTGATTATAAAGCATGGGAAACGCTCATAAACCCGGGGAAGTGATCATAAAGCATGGAAAGCGCTCATAAACCCGGGAAAGTGATCATAAAGCATGGGAAATGCTCATAAACTCAAGAAAGTGATCATAAAGCATGGGAAATGCTCATAAACTCAAGAAAGTGATCATAAAGCATGGAAAGTGCTCATAAACTCAAGAAAGTGCTCATAAAGCATGGAAAGTGCTCATAAACTCAAGAAAGTGATCATAAAGCATGAGAAATGCTCATAAACTCAAGAAAGTGATCATAAAGCATGGGAAATGCTCATAAACCCAGGAAAGTGCTCATAAAGCATGAGAAATGCTCATAAACTCAAGAAAGTGATCATAAAGCATGGAAAGTGCTCATAAATCTCCTCAGGCGAGTAATAACCCTAAAACAAAGCACAGCGCACCCTACAAAATCCTTAACGTACTTGAATGGTGTCTCATTTCCGATTAATTCACTCGCATTGCTGATTCCACTCCCGACAACTCCGATTCTTCGCTAAAACTACTGATTCACGTCGTCCTCATACCTATAATTATTAAAATTGCACATTCCTATCGAAACATGCCCACAAAAAAACGGGGAGTGATCAGATTGTTGATCACTCCCCAGTTATTCAATCTTCATCTTTAATATCACGATCTGGTGGTATGGGTTCGCTGCGCCACTCCTCAATTTGTTGCTTAAGTTGCTTTAATTGTTCGAAGTAAAGACCAAATTGTCCTTCATTGATCAAAAACTGTGTACCGTCGTGAACGGAACGAATTCGCTTGTCCAATACATATTGTCGTACTTGTTCAACGGGCATCCCGAGTTTGACAGCTGTCTCTTCAATCGTCAGGTACATACCTCAACCTCCGTCAAATCAATTTTGAGAGTGATATTCGTTTGTTCAATGTATGCATAAGTGGAATTCCGATTGCCATGACAATAAATTCACTGATGGCAAGATATCCCCAAGTGACCCAGAACGGGAATCCGAGCACTAGATGTAGTTGCCAAGAGATGATGCACATCGTCGTCGTAAAGACAGCGGTATTGACCATCATCCGTTTCACGGGACTAGAGATCCTTTTTATAAGAAAAATCGTGATGCTTAACGAGATCATCGTATGGCCAACGCCAAATAGAAGGTCAATTGGGCCGACTTCGGATAATAGTAAGTTTGACACAAAGACACCGATGACGATGCCTACGAAATATTTTTTGTTGAAGACGACCAGATGGTTAAAGATTTCAGCTAGACGGAACTGAATGTTCGTAAAGCCGAACGGGGCTAAGACAATCATAACGGCCACGTAAAGTGCGCCAATTATGCCGCTTACTGCGAGTGTTTTTGTTTTCATTTCATTATAAGCTCCTTAGTTTTTTTTCGTGGGAGGATTTTCGAACCACGTAATTTGAACGCTATTCAGTTTAGCACTTTCTGAGGGGGGCGTACAGTCGACAATAGGGATTGTTAGCAAAGGGATTGTCGGATATGGATTAGATCGGTTCTTCGGCGTTAAAAAGCAGAGCTTATCTCAAGCCGTAATGGATGCAAGTAGTACGGAAAGTGGTAACTAACCCTTACTTCAGCCTCCTGATAAATATCACAAAATAATAAATGTCCACCACACTGTTAAGGATACAGTGTGGTTTTTCTTGCTCAACAAGTTTGTTCCAAGAAGAACTGGGAATATAGTCAATAACTATGAACAGAATTATTACGTTGGGAGGACTGATGATGGCAAACCAAGAGAGTAAGGAAAAGATGTCGAGAGAAGAAGCAGGACGCATGGGTGGGAAAGCGACGTCAAAGAAGCATGATAAAGAATTTTATCGAGAAATTGGTAAAAAAGGTGGAGAAGCAACCGCTCAGACTCATGGCAAGGAATTCTATGAAGAAATTGGACAAAAGGGTGGCGTAGCTCGAGCTGAACATAGGAGTAACAAAAGCTAACAGCAAGTAATAGGGTGAGTAAAGTCTTTCTCTAGGAATTGTTGTTATCCCTCTGAATCGTGAAGTTAAGATTCGCTTGTGTACATGTATCTGCTAGTTGTAGAATTTTCTCGCAGAGCTATAGATGATGTTTTCATTCAATCAGGAGGGGAACATAAAAAAGAGTACGACCTAAAGGGCAGACAGTTCGTGCATATCACTTCCATCCTCACTAGACGGAGCATATGTCCGCGACTGGCTGCCTAACTCATTAAAGGAGGAATTCGTATGACGCCTCAACACTATCAAGAATGTCTAAAAGCATGTATGGAATGCCTAGAAGCCTGTAACAATTGCTTCGATGCTTGCCTAAAAGAAGATGATGTAAAAATGATGGCAGAATGCATAAGACTGGATCGGGAATGCGCAGACATCTGTGCATACGCTGTTCAAGCAATGACACGTAACAGTCCATTTGCGAAAGAGATTTGTCAGCTATGTGCTTACATTTGTGACCATTGTGCAGAAGAGTGTGGTAAGCATGACCACGATCATTGTCAACGTTGTGCTGAAGCATGTAAGAAATGTGCGGATGCTTGCCGTAAGATGTTAGCATAATTCACAGCGGGACAAGTCGGACTCCTCAAACATAAATATAATAAAACAAGTGAGCATGCCATTTTTCGACGGGCATGCTTTTTTTGTGTTGCAATTATCTGAATTAATATGTATAGTACATTACAACAGTAATGTACTATTTGACATGAAGGGAGTGACGGTTTTGCATGACGTGGATGGAGAAAAGCCAATTTATATACAAATTGCCGATTGGCTAGAGAATGCAATCATCGATGGCACATTGCAGGCAGATGAAAAAGTCTATTCGCAATATCAGCTGGCGGAACTCTTCACCATCAATCCTGCCACTGCGGGAAAGGGGCTGACGATTTTGCTGGAAGCGGAACTTGTCTACAAAAAACGAGGGCTTGGAATGTTTGTCGCACCCGATGCTCAAGAAAAACTCCGCGCCAAAAGGAAAGAACAAACACTTCTGAAGATAGTTCAAGATTTACTCAACGAAGCGAGTCTCCTCGACATCGGTACTGACGAACTAGACCAGATAATCGAAAAAGAACGGAAGCAACGGAAGGGGAACCAGACATGACGGTAATATCTATGAAAAACGTCAGTAAAAACTATTCTAGAATCGCTGCATTAACCGATTTAACTGTCAAGATTGAAGAAAATGTCATTACAGGTATCGTAGGAAGAAATGGTGCGGGAAAAACGACGTTGCTTAAAATGATTGCAGGATTTCAGAAGGTAACAAAAGGTGAATTGCGTGTGTTCGAGGAAAGCCCATTCAGAAGCATCCTCGTCTCTGCTAATTCTATCTACATCGATGATGCAATGAGTTATCCAGGTTCGATGAAACTGCACGAACTACTCGATGAATTCAATCGGTTTTACGCAAATTGGAATGAAGAACTTGCGGTTCGTCTTATGGAATACTTTTCAATTCCGCTGAACACGCGGCATCGGTTTTTATCTAAAGGAAAACGAAGTACGTTCAACGCGATTGTCGGGATTGCGGCGCGTTGTCCCCTCACGATTTTCGATGAACCCACGACAGGAATGGATACAGCAGCGCGCAATGACTTCTATCGCGCCTTACTGAAAGACTACATTGCGTTCCCGCGAACCATTTTGTTGTCCAGTCACTATATCGATGAAATGAAAGACGTACTGGAAGACTTACTTGTAATCCATCGAAAGGGGATTCGCTATCACGGATCGGTTTCTGACTTGCAAGAGGCATACTTGTCGCTACGAGGATCATCTGAACAATTGTTACGAGTTACATTAGGTAAAACCATTGTCTCTAAAACAAAGCGAGGTCTGCTAGAAGAGTGGATTGTGGAAAATAACTTTTCAGATGCAGAACGTGCAGAACTCAACCGACAGGGCATTACCAATTTGACCGTTTCACTGAATGATGCATACTTAGCCTTGACGGAACAGCTGAGAGGAGGGATTGACGATGTCTTTAACGCATAGAACGATGGGTGAAGTTGTGAAACAGCAGTTTTTGTTTAAGTTGAGAAGCAATGCGGCAGTAATTACGGTTTTATTTGTAATGCAAGCTGTTGTTTGGGGACTTATGATCGGCGGAGCAAACACAGGATTGAGTATGTCAACGTTTGAATTTAGGTGGAAATTAATCACTAACGATGGGGTTGTGATAGCTAGTCTGTTATGGGCGCTAGTAGTTGGGGTAATATTGACGACCCCTGGACAGCGAAATGCTTCTTTTACATATGTGTCATCTCCGGTTACAGAGAACCTAGCGAATTTTTGTTTCTTTGGCCTAGCAGCGATAATTGCTGGGGTAACCACAGTTTTGTCGGGCAGTGTTATGAAATTAGTGGTGTTCATGAAAGATGGAAACAGCATAATTGAAACGGGGGGATTAATTGCAGCGCCGTTGGATTTCTTTTCACGCATAGTAGTTATGATTTTATACACATTGTTAATTATGGTTGTAGTTTATACTTTTATGCTTTTTGTTCAAATGAATCGCTTGATGATTGTCCCAATCGTTCTATTGGTGTTACTTAGTACTAAATCGAGTGTATTTGGCCATCTTGGTATTGAGGGTAATATAGTTACGTTCTTTGACTTTTTCTATAATGAATCCTCCTTTTGGTTGTTTTTAGTAAAGACAGGTGTAGTAATGGTAATAGTGAGCATACTTAGCTTCTTTCCTTCTTCCCGAATTGAGGTGAAACAGTCATGACAGCAATTGAATCAGTCCTACCGATAATTGCTGTTATCTTGCTGTTTTTATTTGTCTGGGGGATTCAGCGTGCGTTGCAAAATCGTTTTATGAGAAAGACTCATTATAAAGTAATAATTGGATATATAACATTTTTGCTCTTTGCGTTGATTGTCACAGAAATCTTAGAACAGACAACAAGTTTGAATCTCACGCGGATAACATCACAAGAAAAGGTGGATGTAGGAAGAGCCATATTATCAGATAAATCTATCCCGGAAAACCAGTTGGTTACTGAACGAACCCATGAGGTAGATGGCAAATTATCAATAAAGGCTGAACAACGTGAATACGAAACTATCTTTTATATAGAAAGATCATTCGAGAATGGAAATACCGTGACTGAGCGTGTTTATAAACCAAGCTTGACAATTGGAGATGGTGGAAATGGGGGCAAGAGCTATGATTTGTCCCAATATGTAAAAGTTAGTTTGCCGGTATGGAAAGGACAAGAAGTGGTAATGCCATTTCAATCCAAGCAGGAACTCGTTATCTCTGCATACCGAGACTCTATATTCATTAGTCAATTAACAAGTAACCAGGTTGGCAATCTTTATGGGGGTTCCGAGATGAGTTACGGTATTGTTCATCTTATCATTCCGGAAGACATTGAACTGGATATTCAATTAGACCCCGAGTACTATGTAGAAGTTCATCGCGATTAACAAACAATTATGCCCCCGTTTTTAAAATGGGGGCATTATCAATCACCGTTTCGGTTTCTTCTGTTCCATTCCTTGTCCCGCTGCTTTTTTCTTTTTCTTCGCTGCATCGTTCTGTCCAATCACGTCAAAATCATCGGGACTTAAATCCATCCCGTATCCGAACTCTTCACGGCCTAGCTGATTTGCTTTCTGTTTACGCTTCTCTTCTTTATCCAATGAAATCACCTCCATTGAAAAGTATGTGCATCCTCAAAAGAATCATCCCCGAACACATCTTAAGAATTTCTTCATACTTTCCCTTCTCAAATGTTAAGAAGTCCCTGTTACAATAAAACTATCGAGCAAGAAAGAGGTGCTGACATGGCAGCAATGACGATTTTAGTGGCCGATGACGACAAAGAAATCCGTGATGGCATAGAGATTTATTTGAAAAACGAAGGGTATCGTGTACTAAAAGCAGCAGATGGACGGGAAGCACTGGATTTACTTGAAACCGAGGAAGTGCACTTACTCATTCTCGACATCATGATGCCCAATATGGACGGCATAACAGCGACTTTCAAAATTCGTGAAGCCCAAAACGTTCCAATCATTATGCTCAGTGCAAAAGTGGAAGAGTCGGATAAAATCCATGGACTTTCTGTCGGTGCGGATGATTACGTTTCAAAACCGTTCCAGCCGATGGAACTGATGGCTCGTGTAAAATCACAATTGCGACGCTACGTCCAGCTCGGTACGTATGATGGTGGAACGACGCTAGAAATTGATGGATTGGTGTTGGACGAAGAAGCAAAAACGGTTACTCTCGAGGGCACTCCAGTCAAATTGACGCCAACCGAATTCAAGATAACAGAGTTGCTTATGAAACATCCCGGACGAGTTTTTTCCATCAATGAAATCTATGAGCGTGTATGGAACGAAGAAGCGTATAATGCTGAAAACATTGTGGCTGTGCACATTCGTAAAATCCGTGAAAAGATAGAAGCAGATCCGAAAAATCCGAGATATGTAAAGGTGGTGTGGGGCGTTGGGTACAAAATCGAGAAATAATACTTCACTTCTCTGGTCTATTGTTTCCATCGTTATTGCGTTCGGAAGTATTGTTTATTGCTTCCCGCATATTACTGACATTGCAAGTGACGGTATCGCCCGAACCACCCGAACGGTAACGTACTTCATCCAAATTATAAAAGGAGGCACCGTGTGATGAAACGTTACACACCGATAATGATATGGGCATTACTAGTTACGGTCGCGGTCAGTGGGCTCGTAACACTAACAAGCAGAGGACCTGAAATAATTTTTAAAAGCTATCCTCAATCTCAACAATTTCAAAATCATCTAACAGATATTTACGACGAACTCGGGCGAACTGTACTGAACCCGATAGATCTGGAAGCAGCCGAGAAGAAACTGTCCGTCACATCTGCTGAAATCGAAGAATACAGGATGTATTACGGCAGCTTGGCAGAACAAATTGATAACATCCAGATGCAATACGAAGATCGCATTCGTGAAGCGGAAGCGAAGGCAACAGTCAAACAGGCGCTCGTGGATGAACGAGATGGGTTAATCGAAGACATCCGAAAGAATTTTGAGGATGATAGCTATGTGGAAGAGAAGATTTTGAGTGGGAAAAAACGTCAATTGGCACAATTGGTACAGGATTATAAAACTAGAACTAGTGCTCTAGGTATCCCGATTGTTTATGATTTGACTCCCGTTGCAGGGGGAGACCCCCACAAGAAAGGGGAAGTTAACGGATCGTTTGGATATGAACGGATGTTTACTGAGAACACAGGATATTTAAAAGTTGCAGGCTTGGATTCTGATTTATATGTTGGCAACTATGAAGTCTCAACGTATAAAGACGAACTGTATAACGTGGCAGGTATTGCATTGTCCAGTGAGGATATAAACGCAATTACTCCTTCTTCTATGCTATATAAAGGTACGGTCGCTGTTCCTTCTTCTGTATTTAATCAAGGTGGTGTGCTCTATGAAGAAGTGAAGGACTACAAATCAATCAAGATTATGCTCATTATGTCAGGGATTGCAGGTATCGGAGCACTTATTGCGCTCTTCACGGTTTACAAGTTTAAATGGACTTGGTTTGTCGATCTTCCATTTACGAAACGTTATGATTCCCTTCGAATCGATTTGAAGGCTGGGATTTTTCTCATCCTATTGTTAAGTCTTTTGAATTTTTCACGGGACGTATCTGGAAGACTGAATAACATGGCAAGCGGGGGCTATGCATTTAGTATTCCGAATGCAGTGTTCATCTTCGCGCTAGGTGCAATCGTCATCGCTTTACTTGCGTTCCAAATCGGAAATGCCATCACGCGTTATCAGGAGCCGGGTATATTGGAAAATGATTTTAAGAACAGTTACACCATGCAACTTGTGGCCAGTGTGAGAGAAGTGTTCTTAAACCGGTCCATAGCAATTCAGACCTTCATTTTGCTTTTTGGTTTCTTTCTTGCGGGAGTTGGATTTATATTCGGTATGTTCGAACCCATGCTCCTTCTGATATATGCAGTTTGTGTGCTATTTCTAGGCTTTCCAGCTCTGTTCATCTACATGCGCCGCATGGGCTATTTGAGCAGAATCCTAAAGGCTACGGACGATATGGCAGCAGGAAGGCTAAACAGTGATATCAAAGTGATGGGTCGTTCACCACTAGCTAAACACGCTGTCAATTTGAATAACCTTCGTGAAGGAGTGGAGCAATCAGTTAGCAGCCAGGCGAAAAGTGAGCGCTTGAAAACCGAATTGATCACCAATGTCAGCCATGATTTACGGACGCCACTCACCTCAATCATCACGTACACGGATTTATTGAAAAACCCAAATTTATCTGATGAAGAGCGCGCGGAATACGTGGATGTATTGGACCGAAAATCACAACGATTGAAAACGCTAATTGAAGATTTGTTCGAAGTGTCTAAAATGTCGAGCGGTACGATGGAATTATACAAACAGCGTGTTGATCTCACGCAACTGGTGCAACAAGCAATTGGGGAGCATACTGAAAAGATGGCTGAAATTCCACTTGATTTTAGGATATCGGTACCTGAAGAACCAATGCCCGCCGTCCTCGATGGACAACGCTGGTGGAGGATGCTTGATAACCTGATTGGCAATGCATTGAAGTACTCGCTCCCGGGAACTCGGGTATTTGTAACGTTGCGTGAGGCCGGTAATATGGCAGAACTAATTATTAAAAACATTACAGCGTATGAGCTGAATGAAAACGTGGACGAATTGTATGAACGGTTTAAACGTGGAGATGCATCGCGCCATACGGACGGTTCTGGTCTCGGACTTGCGATTGCGCAATCGATTGTTGACATGCATGGCGGCACGATGGCAATTGACGTAGATGGAGATTTGTTTAAAGTGACGGTTCGTGTGCCGTTCGCTTGACGGGAAGAGACTGAGGGGGGAAGTTCCTTCAGTCTTTTTACGTTTAACTTTTAGAGTATAGGGAACTGTATAAGGATATCAAGAGCGGTTAATTGAACGAATATAGAGGGAGTGATGGGAATGACCATTAAAGATGGGAACTATCCAAACAAAGAAGACTTGGAACCAAAAGTGCCGAAAAAGGGGAAACCAGCAGGACCTGCGAATGAGTTACCATTGTCTGATCCAGCTGATTCAAACTTCACCCATGAGTTTCTAGAGAACGAACGGGACAAAACCGGGGAGCATGCGCCTTCTATATTTAAGGAAAGTGAAGCGAAGTCCTCTGAGCGTATTCACAATGAAAAAGCCCACGCGGAATGGAACGAATCTAAACGCAACACATAAGCCAGCTGACGCATCCAGTCAGCTGTTTTTTTGTGCTTAGAGGTGAAACAGCTTTGCTACTTCTAGAATAAATCTGTAACCACTATTTTAGAATTGCATAATTAGCAGGTTTACCAATCTCCAATTGTAGGAATAGATGACTAGACTATTTACTAGAATGGAGGATCTTAATGTTTAGAGACCCGTATTATTCAAACCTTTTTAGCTGGCTACCAGATTTACTGCTCGGCATTATTGTACTTATCATCGGTTTTATTATTGCTAAAGTTGCCGAAGGTGCAGTAGTCAAAGCCATGAGGAAGGGTCGCGTGAATGAAAGATTAAATATGCAACATCAAAAATGGAGTGCCGATCGAATCGCCAGTAAAATTGTATTCTTCGGTATTTTACTACTGACCATTCTGATCTTCTTTAATATGATGAACCTCAACACAATTACTTCACCATTCCTGAATGTATTTGCAGGACTTAGCGGTGCGGTACTTGGGATTTTAAAAGCAGGTTTGATCCTGCTACTGGCTTGGGTACTTGCAACTCTTGTGAAAAAACTGATCCTGTCTGCGGGACACAAAGTAAATGTACACAAATACGTCTCTAAAGTAGGCGGTTCTGCAGAGTCTGTTGATAAAGCACATTGGATTTCGACGGCTGCAAACGTTGCGTTCTACTTGATTTTACTTCTGTTTATTCCCGCAGTATTGAATGCGCTTGGATTAAGTGGAGTGAGTGGTCCATTTGAAAACTTGTTAACTGGATTTGTCGCATTTGTCCCTAAGCTTGTTGGTGCGGCACTTATCTTTGTAGTAGGTATTCTTATTGCCAAAATTGTTCGCATGATTGTGACGAAGTTGCTCGAATCAATCGGAACAGACAAAATTGCAAGTAAGTTAAACATGTCGTCTGCTGTGAAAGGGACGAGCATTTCAAAAGTGATTGGAACCATCGTATTCGTTTTAATTTTGATACCGGTTACGATTTCAGCACTTGAAGTACTAGACTTGGAAGGGATTTCACAGCCTGCTATTGCCATGTTGAATGACATCATGGTCATGTTACCGAAAATTATCGTAGCGATTGTATTGATTCTCGTTGGTGTGTTTGTGGCGAAGTGGATGAAGGGCGTTGTGGAAACGTTACTCGCAAATCTCGGTGTGGACTCTCTATCGAATAAGATGGGTGTGAAGTCAACAAACCGTTCTGGCAGTTTTACGGTTTCATCTGTTATCGGAACGATTGTGCAAATTGTAGTCATTCTATTGTTTGTTGTAGAAGCGCTTCAAATTGTACAACTTGCGTTCATGGTGACACTGGCAACTGCGATTTTCGCTTATTTGCCAATGGTCCTTGCTGCTGTACTGATTCTTGCAGTCGGGTTCTGGCTTGCGAACCTTGCAGAGAAATTCATCGGAAGTGTCATGCAAACGAAGCAAGGGAATCCACACATTCTCCGCTACGTGGCGAAATACGCTATCTTAGCGTTTGCATTTTTCATGGCGCTTAGTCAACTTGGTATTGCACCGGCAATTATCAACGCTGCGTTCATCCTCATCTTGGGTGGCGTTGCACTTGCATTCGGTCTTGCTTTCGGACTTGGTGGACGCGATCATGCATCCCGTTACTTGTCTAAAATGGAATCTAGTTTGCAAGATGTAGATGTGTCCAAAGAAAGTTGGGAGCAGCAAAAAGAGGAAATGAAACAAGATGCGGAGCAAGCAAAGCAACAGGCGAAAGACGGAATGGCTGCTACAAAAGCTCAGGTGGAACAAGAAAAGGAACAGATAAAACGAACAACTGAGCAAGCTCCTCCCGTTCCTCCTTCAGACAATATCCCTGGAGATCCGGAAGCTGGTTTAAGAGGTCCTGCGCATTCTGATGTGAATGATCTACCGCCAGCTGAGAAATTTGGAGGAAATGATCCAATTACGTTCACAGATGATGACGTGGATACGGGATATAACGAAGTGGAACCAGGCGAAGATTATCCATATGGTGACCACAATCCGCATAGCCGATTTAACAAAGAAGCTCACGAGCAGTGGAACAACCAAAAGCCTAAAGATGACCAAACTCATTAATACCAATGAGAAACGCACAGTCGGGATATCCCTGACCGTGCGTTTTTCACTGAACTAATTTATGGTGAAATGCATAAATGACCGCCTGGGTACGGTCTTGAACTTCTAGTTTTGAAAGCACATTACTAACGTGAGTCTTGACGGTCTTCAAGGAAATGAACAGCTCATCTGCGATTTCCTGATTGGACTTTCCTTGTGCAAGGAGCAACAAGGTTTCTAGTTCACGCTGCGTCAACTGTTCATGTAGAGGTTGGTCAGATCCGACACTCCTCATTTTTTCCATCATTTTGACCGTCACTTCCGGTTCCAGAACAGTTTGGCCTTGGACGGTCTCTCGGATGGCTTGGGCAATTCGCTTAGCATTCGACGTCTTCAAAATATAACTGGCAGCACCTGCTTCGAGCGCTGGATAGACTTTATCGTCATCTAAAAAACTCGTAACGACAATGATTTTTGCTTCTGGCCATTGTTGAATAATTGCTTTTGTTGCTTCTGCACCGGTCATGATAGGCATGACCATGTCCATTAAAATGATGTCCGGCCGTAATTCAAGTGCTTTTTTAACCGCCTCTCCGCCGTCGATCGCTTCTCCAACGACTTCCATATCAGGTTGAGTCCCTAAATAGGCAGATACCCCTATGCGAACCATTTCATGATCATCTGCGAGTAGTACGCGTATCATGGGTTTCCTCCTCCTCTGTCAAAACCGGTAATTTCACTTCTACTATCGTTCCTTGCGAAGGGACGGATACAATTTTGCAAACGGCCCCAATTTCAACGGCACGCTCTTTAACATTTTGAAGACCATACGAGCCACCTTTACCGCCTGAATCACTAAATCCGACTCCGTTATCTTGTACACGGAAAATCGCCAGTTCCTCCCGTTCGATGAAGACTACATCGACTTCCGTTGCTTGTGCATGGCGGAGGGTGTTCGACAAGGTCTCTTGTGCAATGCGGAACAAATGATCTTCTGCACCTTTTGAAAGAGGAACATCTTCCAGTCGGAATCGAATGGTGAACGTTACTTTTTCGCTCAGTTCCGTCAGCAATTCCTCAAGTCCTTCTTTAAGAGATTTGCTATTGAGAACTGCAGGCCGTAAATGAAGCAGTAATGCGCGCATCTCGAGTTGCGCTTGTTGCACCATTCGTTCCACTTGGAGCAATGGTTTTTGGAACGATGTTTCATCGGGGTGTTCGGTAAGTGATGACAACAGCATCGATGCTGCGAACAATTGCTGGGAGACGGAATCATGAAGTTCGCGAGCGAGACGCTGACGCTCTTCAATCAGTCGCTCCTGAATGAGTTGGTCTTGGTCCTCAGCCCGTTGGTCGGTAATCCTCTGTAAACTTCGTTTTTGCGTCTCCAATACTTCCGATACAGAAGCGATGGTGCGATTTAGCTTGCGAGAGATGCTTTTATTCGAACGGGCAGTACCTTCTTCTGCGAGCTGGTTAAGTGTGCGTTCAATTGACTTTTCCTTTGAGCGTGCAATGTTATAAATCCAGTATGAAAAAAACCAGCCGAGAGTAATTGGGATAACGAGCAACCAAATTCCAACAGGCACATCCAGGAAGTTTTCTTTATATAGAGATTGCCATTCGAGAGATGGAGTGTATTCAATGATGTAATAAACCCCACCAGCACAAACTACGGTAAATAGTGTGGAAAGTAGAATTCCACGCCAAAAGAGTCCGGTCATTTTCGAATCACCTCGACATCCCCAAAACGGACAGATAGTGAGATGATGAGTTCCGCTTCTGTACCAATTGCGCGATCATATCCATCTTTCATATGGATGGATTCATTTAGCAATCGCTTAGGGGTTAAATCAAACAGGCGACATTCACCAAATAAGACGGAGCAATGGATGCGCACGGGCAAATCGTACGGCAATTCGATTTTAACACGACCAAATTCTTGCCGGATGGAAATGAAGGAAGTTTGCTTCGGCAGCACCGTGTCTGTCACATCGATATAGAAGTCTCCAACGACTCCTTGTACGTGAACGTCTTGCCATTCATAGGATGTGAACGGGGTCGACTGGCTGGAGAAGAGTCGATCTTTCCAAATACCGTTCTGTGTTTCCCGAGTTGTTTCTTTTAGAGGACGCATGATCTCTTCTGCAGGCGTCCCTTTCCACAATCGGAAGACCAGATAAATCAGCATGCCGAAAATGAGTAAACGCAAACTCCATAACGAGAGCAAGGCAATCACGATAAAAATGCCACCTGTTATAACGAGCCATTTCGAGCGACGCTGAAGCCCGAAGTACATGGCAATGGCACCGAGAAAGAAGAAGATGACGTTCCCGTTTCCAAACAAACCAGCTTCCACAAATACAAGGAGCGCAAACCCCATAACCCACAATGTAGTCCGTTCTGTTTTGCTCCTCTTCATTCTGCTTCCACTCCTTTCTCGATGTCAGTACTTTACTGAGGGTAGAGGCTCAATATACACGTAGTTACCCGCTCGTTTCGTGAGGCGACCCGCTCGTTTCGTGAGGGAACCCGCCCATTTCGCGAGGAGACCCGCCCGTTTCGTGAGGGACCCGCCCGTTTCGTGAGGCGACCCGCTCGTTTAGTGAGGGAACCCGCTCGTTTCGCGAGGGACCCAGCTCGTTTCGCAAGGAGACCCGCCCGTTTCGCGAGGGGACCCGCCCGTTTCGTGAGGGAACCCGCTCGTTTCGCAAGGAGACCCGCCCGTTTCGTGAGGGAACCCGCTCGTTTCGCAAGGCGACGCGCTCGTTTCGTGAGGGAACCAGCTCGTTTCGCGAGGGGACCAGCTCGTTTCAAGAGGGAACTCGCCCATTTCGCGAGGGGACCCGCCCGTTTCGTGAGGAGACCCGCCCGTTTCGCAAGGTAACCCGCTCGTTTCGTAAGGCGACCCGCTCGTTTCGTGAGGGAACCCGCTCGTTTCGCAAGGCGACCCGCCCATTTCGTGAGGGAACCAGCTCGTTTCGCGAGGCGACCCGCTCGTTTCACGAGGGAACTCGCCCGTTTCGCGAAGCGACGCGCCCGTTTCGCGAGGGAACGCGCCCATTTCGTGAGGCGACGCGCTCGTTTAGTGAGGGAACGCGCCCATTTCGCGAGGCGACCCGCCCGTTTAGTGAGGGAACCCGCTCGTTTCGCAAGGTGACCCGCTCGTTTCGCAAGGCGACCCGCCCGTTTAGTGAGGGAACCCGCTCGTTTCGTGAGGCGACCCGCCCGTTTCGCGAAGCGACCCGCTCGTTTAGTGAGAGAACGCGCCCATTTCGTGAGGCGACCCGCCCGTTTAGTGAGGGAACCCGCTCGTTTCGCGAGGCGACGCGCTCGTTTCACGAGGGAACCCGCCCGTTTCGCAAGGAAGCCCGCTCATTTCACGAAAGAAACCCGCCCGTTCAGCAGGGTAATCCTCTCACGTTCAGAAAAAAGAACTGCCGAGCGGTCAAGGATGTCCCTGATCACCCGGACAGCTCCTTGCTGTCTTTTCAGTTTACACGATTTTCTCGATGGTTGCTTCTTCTGCCGTCAAATCGTCTAGACGACGTCGCATGGAGGCGATGTCATCGTCTTTGGAGGAAGTCCGATTCACGGGTTCGACAGATGAAGAATCGAGATCTGCCGAGAAAATACGATCCATCCGGCTGTTTGCCCGTTTTGCATTCTCTTCCCCCATTAACTTCAAGCGGCGGACTTGCATATCTTTCACTTTGTGCTTCATGCTTTCAAAACGTCGTTCCAATGCAATCATGGACTCCGTCGTTTCTGTTTCAAGAGAACGCAATTCGTCACGGCGTCGACTATAGGCTTCGGCCTCATCTTTCGCGTAGTTAATAAGCGCTTCGTCTCCGGTTGCTTCAGCTAAAGAGAGTTGTTCAGTTCGTTTGTCCGTTAGCTGTTCTGCTTCAAGTAGTTCCTTTGCGATTTCATCGCGCAAAATTCGTTGACGCTCCAATAATTTCCCGACTGCTTTCGTTTGCTGCTCGGCTTCCTTGATGGTTTCATTTAACACATCTGCGGCATTTTGTGTATTGCGTTTTGCTGATAATTGCTCAAGATCCTCTTGTACGGCAAATTTGAATTTATACCATAGTTCATTCATCAAAAGCCCTCCTTATTTATTGAATTCGTTCCATTGTTTTTCAAACTTTGCGAACGGGTCTGCATCGATTACATTGCTGTTTGTACGTTGGTTTAATTTCCATTTGCGCCATGCATAGTAAACTCCGGCTGCAGCAAGAAGTCCGATGAATGCAGGGATGTTTGAAATTCCTGTTAGTACTCCAACTAACATGATGATTCCCCACAGAATACGGCCGATTGTTGAGTCACTTTTACGGAAGTAGTGCCAACCGAAAACTGCGGCAGCTGCTGAAAGTGCCAGTGCTACGATCGACCCGATATTGGCAACTGCTACAATCGCGGCGATTATTCCGAAGACAATAAGTAAAAAATTTTTCATAATTGGTTGTGCCTCCCTTCGTTTGTACCCTAATGATAAGGCGGAATAGAATTTATCCAAACAGGCTTGGTGTGGAGTTTCGTCTCATACTTTAGGCTGAGATCTTAACGAGACTATGAAACAACAATTGAAACCGCTTTCAATAATTGATATAGTTATTAGAAAACTAGGACTATTTTAATGCGAAGGAAGTGTCGTAATGAGAGAGACTGTAATCGTAGCAGGCGTAAGGACACCAGTAGGAAAAAGGAAAGGAAGTCTCGCCAACACTCGACCAGATGAACTTGCGGCGCTTGTTTTGGATGAACTGATGGAGCGGGCGGGCGTTGCAAAAGAAGAAACGGACGATGTCATTTTTGGGTGTGTCACACAATCAGGTGAACAAGGTGGAAATATCGCACGTACAGCTGCGCTCATCGGTGGATTTCCGATAACTGTTCCAGGAGTGACGATTGACCGTCAGTGTGGATCGAGTCAACAAGCGGTACACTTCGCTTCACAGGCAATTGCAAGCGGAGATATGGACGTCGTGATAGCGGGTGGAGTGGAAAGTATGACGCGTGAGCCGATGTTCTCCAATTTGCATGTCGCAAAGCCTAGCGGGAAATTGATGTCACAGTATGAAATCATCAATCAAGGATTGTCTGCCGAACGGATTGCAACAAAATGGAAGCTATCGCGTGAGACGCTTGATCAGTTTGCATATGATAGCCACCAAAAAGCCATGCAGGCAATCGATGGAGGACGGTTCGATGAAGAGATCGTTCCCGTTGCTGTTATGGACCAAGAAGGAAATTCGAAACTATTTTCTATAGATGAAGGACCTCGACCTGAGTCGACGCTAGAAACGCTGGCTGAATTAAAAACGGTATTTGATGAACAAGGCGTCATTTCAGCAGGAAACGCGAGTCAAATGAGTGATGGGGCATCGGCAGTGTTACTCATGAGCCGGGAAAAGGCCGAAGAACTTGGCGTCAAGCCGATTGCGCGGATTGTGGCCCGTACAGTAGTCGGTTCAGATCCGACCCTTATGCTAACGGGTCCGATTGAAGCGACCCATCAGGTGTTGAAGAAATCGGGGTTGACGATTGACGACATGGACCTCTATGAAGTGAATGAAGCGTTTGCGCCTGTACCACTTGCATGGCTCGCAGAAACGGGAGCGGATAGTAAGAAATTGAACGTAAATGGCGGAGCGATTGCACTCGGCCATCCCCTTGGTGCAACGGGGACAAAGTTGCTTGTATCGCTGATGCACGAATTAAAACATTCCGGAGGACGTTATGGGTTACTCGCGATTTGTGAGGGAATGGGAATGGCCAATGCAACAATTATTGAAATGATTTAATCCCAGTGAAAAGGGAGGTTAATATAAATGAAGCGCTATCGTTTTGAGACGGAAGAACATGTGTTATTCAGAAAGACGCTTCGGAAATTTCTAGAAAAGGAAGCAGTACCACTTTACGACGAATGGGAACAGCAGCGTCTTGTGCCAAAACCGTTTTGGAGGAAGCTTGGTGAGATGGGATTTCTTTGCCCTCAAATTGACGAACAATATGGTGGATTGGGATTGGATTTTAGCTACGGTGTTATTATCGGCGAAGAGATGGAAAGAGTCGGTGCAGGTTTGACAGGAATTGGTTTGCATAATGACATCGTTGTTCCATATATTGAATCGTACGGGACAGACGAGCAGAAGGTGCGTTATTTACCTGGATGTCTGACGGCTGACTTCATCACCGGAGTAGCCATGACGGAACCAGGGACAGGATCAGACTTAGCGAATGTCCAGACGAGTGCTCGTAGGGAAGGCGAATTCTATATTGTGAATGGTCAAAAGACGTTCATTACGAATGGAGTTAACGGCAATCTGTTCTTGACAGTTGTCAAAACGGACTTCCAAGCTAAGCCAAGGCATCGTGGAATCAGCCTTCTGCTCATTGAAGAAGGAATGGAGGGATTCACAAAAGGGCGTAAGCTGGACAAAGTCGGGATGCATTCCCAAGATACGGCAGAGCTCTATTTTGAAGATTGTAAAGTGCCTGTTGTCAATCTGATTGGCGAGGAAAACAAAGGCTTTCACTACTTAATGCAAAAGTTGCAGCAAGAGCGTCTCATTGTTGCACTATCTGCACAAACGGCTTCAGAAGACATGTTAGAGATGACGCTTGAGTATGTGAAGGAACGGCATGCATTCAGCAAGCCGATCGGATCGTTTCAAAACACACAGTTCAAGTTGGCGGAAGTGGCAACAAAAGTGGAACTTGGAAAGACCTTCTTGGAGTCATTAATTGAAGAGCATATGAGCGGTTCGGATGTCGCCATAAAAGTATCGATGGCGAAATACTGGATTACGGAAAGTGCACGGGAAATTGCAACAGAGTGCATGAAATTGTACGGTGGGTATGGTTATATGGAAGAGTATAAAATTGCCCGACGCTATCGAGACATCCCCGTAACGTCGATTTACGCAGGAACAAACGAAATTATGAAAGTGATCATCGCTAAAAATCTCGGTCTTTAATTCATAAGTATGACATGCGCATGACCAATTTAATGGACAAAGGGAGCTGGCCATAATGATGCAAACACCACTCAATTTAACGTCGTTCATCCGACGTGCTGAACAGTTTTTCCCGGAGAAGCTCATCATTTCACGGACCGCAGCAGATACAATCCACCGCATTCCATATCGCGAATTTGCAAAACGGACGCGGAAGCTTGCAGACGCACTGACGAAACTAGGAATGCAGCACGGAACGAAAGTGGCGACGTTTGGTTGGAACCACCATCGTCATCTAGAAGCCTACTTTGGTGTGCCTTGTACCGGTGCGATTTTGCATATGGTCAATATCCGCTTATCTCCTGAGCATATTGCGTATGTCATCAACCATGCAGAAGACGAAATTCTCTTAGTGGACGATAATTTGTTCCCGCATCTTGAGAAGTTGGCTCCGCTTTTGAAAACAGTGAAACACTATGTCATTATGGGCGACAGTAAAGAAGTACCAGAGACGAACTTGCCGAATGTCTATGCTTACGAAGCACTTCTCGACGATGCTTCGGACACATTCGAATTTCCTGAGGACTTGGATGAAAACACGCCGGCGGGCATGTGTTATACGTCCGCAACAACAGGCAATCCGAAAGGGGTCGTTTACACGCACCGTGGGATTGTGCTTCATAGTTATGCTCTCGGACTAGCAGATGCAATGGGACTGCATGAGCGAGATGTCATCATGCCCGTCGTACCAATGTTCCATGTCAATGCTTGGGGGCTGCCGTTTGCTGCTGTCTTCTTTGGTTCTACACAAGTGCTCCCAGGGCCAGGAATTATCCCGGATTTATTGCTAGATTTGATCGAACAAGAAAAGGTGACGCTGACAGCAGGGGTACCGACAATTTGGCTAGCTGTATTGAAATCTCAAGATGCCAAACCACGTGATCTGTCTTCGTTACGCGCGGTTGTCTGTGGCGGTTCGGCTTCGCCGAAAGGGTTGATTCGCGCATTTGAGGAACGTTATCAGGTTCCGTTCATTATTGGATACGGCATGACAGAAACCTCGCCACTTGTTAGTTTGTCGGTTTTGACATCGGAAATGGATGACGTCACGTTGGATGAAAAGATTGATATTCGTGCGTTGCAAGGTCTTGTGATGCCTGGATTGGATGTGAAGATTGTCAACGAAAATGGTGAAGTTCCATGGGATGGCAAGACGATGGGTGAGCTCGCGGTGCGAGGACCATGGATTGCGAATGAATACTATAAAGATGAACGGACATCAGAGGCATTCCGTGACGGTTGGCTGTATACAGGAGATATTGCGGTCATGACGGACTTCGGCTACTTGAAACTGACGGATCGGACGAAAGATTTGATTAAGAGTGGTGGCGAGTGGATTTCATCCGTAGACTTGGAGAATGCGCTCATGTCACATGATGCTGTGTTTGAGGCAGCGGTAATTGCAGTGCCGCATGAGAAGTGGCAAGAACGTCCTCTTGGCTGTGTCGTATTGGCGGACGGTCGGGAAGCGAATGAGGCCATGAAGGCGGAACTTCTGGAGTACATGGAAGGGCAATTTGCAAAGTGGTGGGTCCCGGATGACATCATCTTTATGGAAGAGATTCCGAAAACCTCTGTCGGGAAGTTCTTGAAAGCCGAGTTACGCAAACAACTGGTTGTATCGAAGTAAGTGTGGAGAATGAAGCCCGTCTGGCGAAGAGTGCTGGACGGGTTTTGTTGTGCTGAAGTCATAGAATGGAAGCTTGTTTCGTAAACTAATAGAGATTGGGCGAAACTTGTAACGGGGGATGTCGTCTATATGACAAGCTAGGCGAGAAGGGTATGATGAGCATTCGGGATTTATGAGCGGAATGCTTTGGTTATGATCAGATTTCGGGATTTATGAGCAGAATGCTGGGGTTATGATCAGATTTCGGGATTTATGAGCAGAATGCGTGGTTTATGATCAGAATCTGTCATTTGTGAGCGGAATCCAAGTTTTATGATCATACTCAGTGTTTTATGAGCATTTCCCCTATGATGTAGGAGCAATTGTAATGGGCGATATGGAGTTTCGCGACAACGAGTGACGGGAGGGTGTGGATGGAAGAGTGGATTATGGAGTTGTTGGCGGAATATGGCTATTATGGCGTGCTTGCACTCATCTTAGTGGAAAACCTGTTTCCTCCGATTCCCTCTGAACTGATTTTGACATTCAGTGGTTTTTTAGTGGCATCCCACAGTCTATCAATGGGATGGATGATTGCGGCGGCTACGACCGGATCAGTAATCGGAGCCATGTTCCTATATGGTATCGGCATGTTTCTTGACGTTCCCCGGCTCGAACGACTTACAGATCAATATGGTCGTTGGCTCAGGCTGAAGCGGAAGGATATTCGTCGGGCGGATGCATGGTTTCACAAGTATGGACCTTGGACGGTGTTCTTTTGTAGAATGATTCCGCTTGTTCGTAGTCTCATTTCGATACCAGCCGGAATGTCTGGGATGAACTTCCCTCTTTTCATCATACTCACGACTTTAGGAAGTCTGGTTTGGAACAGTGTACTCATTTTCACAGGGGTCAAGCTTGGGGCGAACTTTGAATCGGTCCTCGGATATATGGACATCTATTCAAACGTTGTGTATATTTTAATAGGAATTGGCGGAGTGGTCGCATGCATCTCGTATGTCAGACTTCGCAGAAAGTGGGTATAATCAACTATGGATTTATTTGAACTTTTAAAAGCGCTTCTGTTAGGATTTGTTGAAGGAATGACGGAGTTTGCGCCTGTTTCGTCCACGGGGCATCTAATTATCGTAGATGACATGTGGTTGAAAAGTGAAGAATTTCTTGGGAAATATCCTTCTATCACATTTAAAATTGTCATTCAACTCGGTTCAATACTAGCCGTTGTTGTCGTGTTTTGGAAGCGGCTATTCAGTTTAGTCGGTCTTTATAAAGTAGATGGTCAAAAGGCGAGCAAAAGTTTCAACTTGCTTCACGTGATCGTTGGTATGTTGCCTGCTGTAATCTTAGGATTTGCTCTAAAGGATTTGATCGATGACTATTTGTTTGGCGTTGAAACGGTTATCGTCGCGCTTGTCGCAGGTGCGATTCTCATGATCGCGGCTGACCGATTCGGACCCAAGACTCCACGCGTAACAACTCTTGACCAAATTACATACCGTCAAGCCTTTACCGTTGGACTCGTTCAATGTTTGTCACTATGGCCAGGATTTTCACGATCAGGAGCCACGATTTCTGGTGGTGTATTATTTGGGATGAACCATAGAACCGCAGCGGACTTTACGTTCATCATGGCGGTTCCAATTATGATGGGTGCCAGTCTCGTTTCTGTGATGAAAAACTGGGAGTACCTATCGATGGATCATATCTCGTTCTATGTCGTAGGATTCATCAGCGCATTCGTGTTCTCGCTGCTGTCAATCCGATTCTTCCTGAAACTGATCTCGAAGATCAAACTCGTTCCATTTGCAATCTATCGTATTGTATTAGCGATTATTTTAGCGATTATCGTATTCGTCTAAGAAGCATACCCGCTCACAAAGCGGGTTGCTTCTTTTTTCATACTTGCATTTAATTTCTCTTACTAGACAGAAAACTGATAGAATTAAAGAAAAACTTGTTTTGACAAAATTCGCAGACTAAGACTAAAAGCGAATGAAGTCTAGTAACTAAGCGACGGAAAAGGTGATTTGTTAATGGGTGGAAAAGTATTGATTGTCGAAGATGAAGAAAGTATCGCTCGCGTCTTACAGCTGGAACTTGAATTTGAAGGATACGAAGTGTCGACGTGTCATACCGGAACGGACGGTCTGATTATGTATCGTGAACAAGAATGGGACCTGGTTCTGCTGGACCTCATGTTGCCAGGTCTTAATGGTCTGGATGTACTGCGACGCATTCGCGCCGATGAAACGAGGACCCCGGTTATCTTGTTGACGGCGAAAAGTGATATGGAAGACAAAGTGACGGGACTTGACTTAGGAGCCAATGATTATGTCACGAAACCCTTTGAAATTGAAGAATTGCTCGCAAGAATTCGTTCAGCTTTAAGGTTCTCTGCCAAAGAGGTACCTGAAGAAGCGGATGTTCATTTACATGAGTTTAATGGCATTTCCATTCATGACCAAACACGGGAAGTCCGCTGCGATGGAAGCCTCATTGAACTGACCCCGCGAGAGTATGACTTGTTATTCCATTTGCTGAAGCATCCGAATCAGGTGCTGACGAGGGAACAATTACTCGATGCAGTGTGGGGATATGATTATTACGGAGATACGAATGTTGTCGATGTCTACATACGATATGTTAGAAAGAAGATTGACCCCGAATGTGGTCCGTCGTACATCCATACTTTGCGGGGAGTTGGATATGCACTAAAGGACTCGCGTCATGAAGCTTAAAAATAAAATCCACTCCCTTTCTACTTTGATGATGCTGATTTTACTGATTCTTAGTAATTTAGGAATTTACTTCACGTTCGATCGGACTCAACATAAAACCGAATACAGTCAACTGCTGGGGAGTGCGAAGGAATTAACGGTGGCGCTCAGCAAAATGACGGACGAAGAAGAAGCTGAAATTATTTTACGTGCGTATGTACCTCCGAATGGGGCTCTCCGAATTGTTGGGAAGAACGGCAACGAAGTTTTGTCAGTACAGTCAATGGAAGGGTTAGACCGAAATTTCCCAGTTCCGGACAAGAGCGAGCAATATACATTAGTTCCTTATAATGGGTATGAAGCCCTTTCGATTGCCATCCCTACAATCTGGCCAACTGGAGAAGTGGTCCAGCTTGAGGTCACTCAAGTACTGACGGATTTAAAAGCGAATTTGAGATTGTTGAAGATGGTTATGATTGGCATAACGTTGTTTGCCATGATCCCAATCATTATTTCAAGCATCACACTTGGAAGAATCGTTACACAGCCAATTGAGAAACTCATCCAGGCGATGACGGATAGTCGACGCTCAGGAACATTTCAGCAAATTGTTGTTCCAGAAAAAGGGAAAGACGAATTGACACAAATGGGTCAGACGTTTAATGAACTGATGGTTCAGCTGGAACAAAACTATCGCAAGCAGGAAAAATTTGTGTCAGACGCCTCTCACGAGTTAAAAACGCCAATTACAGTCATAGACAGTTATGCGAGGCTACTCGAACGTCGCGGAATGGACAAGCCGGAAATTGCCCTAGAAGCACTGGCAGCGATTCGTAATGAAACAAAACGGATGACTGAAATGATTGAGCAAATGTTGGACCTTGCCCGCAACAACGAACCAGCTTCCTACATATTTGAAGAGACAGATATTCGTGTAATTGTAGATGATGCCGCCCAAATGATTACGAGCGCCTATGGCAGAGCCGTTCAGATTAAAGGGTTGGACCAACTGATTTTATCAACAGATGGGACTCATTTAAAACAGCTTTTAATTATCTTGCTCGACAATGCAAGGAAATATAGTGATCGTGAAATCGATGTTGAGATGGAAGAGCGAAATGAATATGTACGGATTAGTATCCAGGATTACGGAAAAGGGATTCCTGAAAAAGATATCCCATACTTATTTGACCGTTTTTATCGGGTGGATGAAGACCGTAACCGAAAAACGGGGGGAACAGGCTTAGGACTTGCAATTGCAAACGAAATCGCGATTGGTCTAGGGGCGAAGCTCGACATTGAGAGTAAGGAAGATGAAGGGACGAAAATAACAATTTGGCTATTGAACGCATCAGTTTCTCAGTGAATTTTAATGTCTACCTGGTACTCTAAAGGAGAGGTGAACCGATATGAAAAAGAGCAGGAAGTTTTTGCTGCCATTCAGTCTCGTGCTACTCCTGGTGGTTGCAGGTATGTTTTATATGAAAAGCATTGTTTCTCACGCGGATACTATTCCGTCCGATTCGATCAAGAACCAATTGGAAACCATGTACAATGGCGAGGTAAACAATTTATTATTGCATGATAATATATATGGAGCCACACTCACACGGGAAGGATCTGTCTATGCGGTGCGTGTGGATGGAGAAACGGGGAAAGTTCTATCAATGGTTTTGAAGGAGCCTTCGACAGAACTGGCTTCAAAACAAAAGGAAGCTGCTGAAAAAGCTAAGAAGGACGAGTCATCGGTTGGAAAACCGGAGGAAGTTCCTTCTCAGTCAGCTCCAGAAAAGCCTAAGCCACAACCGGAGGCTCCAACTGAGGCTCCAAAACCAGCTCCGATTCAGCCGAAGCCCGAGTCCAAACCCAAACCCAAACCCAAACCGCAAGAGAAACCTCAGCCGAAGCCACCTGTAAATAAGCCAGCACCACAGAAAACGGTTTTACTTACAGAACAACAAGCCATTCAAATTGCATTGCGTCAATTGAATGGTGAAGTGGATGACGTCGATTTTGTCAAAACGTCAGAAGGAGGCTATTATCTCGTCGAAATTGAAATTGACGTAGATGATGGCCCTGATGAAGCTACCTACCAAATTCATGCGATTTCTGGCAAGATTATGTCCGTCACGTGGGACGACTGATTTTTTAATGGATATTGGATGAAAACCTACCGATCAGCCTGTGCTGATCGTTTTTTTATTGTAAACAATTATGATTAATGAGCACACTCCAGGGTTTATGATCACATTTCGAGATTAATGAGCGCAATCCAAGGGTTATGATCACATTTCGAGATTTATGAGCACACCCCAGGTTTTATGATCACATTTCAAGATTTATGAGCGCAATCCAGGTTTTATGATCACATTTCGAGATTTATGAGCGCAATCCAAGGGTTATGATCTCATTTCGTGATTTATGAGCACATCCCAGGTTTTATGATCACATTTCGAGATTTATGAGCACATCCCCGGTTTTATGATCACATTTCGAGATTTATGAGCGCAATCCAGGTTTTATGGTCACATTTCGAGATTTATGAGCGCAATCCAAGGGTTATGATCACATTTCGAGATTTATGAGCACATCCCCGGTTTTATGATCACATTTCGAGATTTATGAGCGCAATCCAAGGGTTATGATCACATTTCGAGATTTATGAGCACACTCCAGGGGTTATGATCACATTTCGTGATTCATGAGCACATCCCAGGTTTATGATCACATTTCGAGATTTATGAGCGCAATCCAGGTTTTATGATCACATTTCGAGATTTATGAGCGCACCCCAGGTTTTATGATCACATTTCGTGATTTATGAGCATACCTCAGAGTTTACGATCACATTTATTCCTCTCACAGACACAGTTCTGCCAACAGATCCTCATAATTTGAGAAAAAGAGGGAAGAGACCTCAATGATTGGATACTTTATGCCGAAATAGACTAGTAGAGCTGCTTCGCACAGAATGGCGGGGCATGTGACGAAGGATTAAAATTGCGACTACATGAAAAGGACTGATTGCAATGGCTTATGAAAGCGGAATACTATTAGAGAGCGGTACAAACGAACTGGAAATTGTAGAATTTGAAGTGGCAGGGAGCCGTTATGGCATTAATGTCATTAAAGTGAAAGAAATTATAGTGCCGATGCCGATTACACCCATTCCACACTCGGATCCTGCAGTAGAAGGAATCATTCAATTGCGCGGCGAAATCTTGCCCGTGATTAGTATGGAACGCGTATTGGGAATGGGTCCGTCTGCGAACCCACAAAATGATAAGTACATCGTTTCATCTTTCAATAAACAACAAGTTGTATTCCATGTACACAACGTGACGATGATCCACCGGATTTCATGGGATGCAATTGAGAAGCCATCTGGTGCATACTCGGCAGAAACCTCTCCAGTCATTGGCGTCATTAAGCTTGGCGGCGACATGATGTTGTTACTGGACTTTGAAAAAATCGTCATGGAAATAAGCCCTGAAACAGGAATTCGCCTAGAGCAAATCAAGAAATTAGGGAAGCGGGAACGTTCTGATAAACGTTTACTCGTTGCGGAGGACTCTCCACTATTACGGAAGTTGTTGCAGACGACGTTATCAGAAGCGGGTTATGAGCAAGTAGAGTTTTTTGAAAACGGGAAAGATGCCCTCTCCTATTTGGAAAAGGTTGCAGAAACAGGAGATGTGGCGGATGCGATCCAACTCGTCATTACGGATATTGAAATGCCGCAAATGGATGGCCACCATTTCACTAGAAGGATTCGAGAACATAAAGGTCTTGCAAAACTACCGGTCATCATCTTCTCATCTTTAATCACAGATGAACTAAAGCACAAAGGAACAAGCGTAGGTGCAGACGAACAAATCAGCAAACCTGAAATTGCAGAGCTTGTCTTAAAAATTGATCAATACGTGCTTTAAAATTATTCTGTGTATATATATTTCTATTGCAATTCATGCAGTGTCGGTGGTTTACTAAACCATCGGCATTTTTCTTTTGTCTACCTTTTTAAATTTGAGGGTATAGAAGAAACAAGTTGGATTGAAGTTTAATAGAATAGAAAAAGTGGAGGTGTGGCTTGATGCTTACAGATTTTTTAAATTGGATAACTGGTTCATTCAGTAATTATTTGTGGTCGTATGTACTGATCGGCTTGTTGCTAGTACTCGGTTTTTACTTCACCGTCGGCACGAAGTTTGTTCAATTTCGTCTCTTCGGTGAAATGTTCCGATTGATAACTGAGAAGAAAGATAGTGAAGACGGGGTTTCAGCATTCCAAGCGTTTACAATCAGTGCAGCCTCTAGAGTGGGGACAGGAAATGTGACTGGTGTCGCTCTTGCCATTGGAATCGGTGGTCCGGGTGCGGTATTTTGGATGTGGATTATTGCAATCATTGGAATGGCAACGGCTTTTATCGAGAGTACGTTAGCGCAAGTTTATAAAGTGCGAGATGGTGATACGTTCCGAGGCGGACCGGCGTACTATATGCAAAAGGCTTTGGGGTTAAGAGGGTTAGGAATTGTGTTTGCTATATTACTGACACTCTGTTTTGGTTTTATATTTAACGCAGTTCAGTCCAATACAATTAGTCAGTCGTTTTCGGATGTGTTTAATGTTCCGGATTGGGCTGTAGGTATTGTTCTTGTTGTGTTAACGGCAATCATAATATTTGGCGGTGTGAAAAGGATTGTAAAAGTAACTCAAGCGATCGTGCCGGTCATGGCCACATTATATATTATTGTCGCTTTGTATATCGTTATAGTGAATATTACTGAAATTCCTGCAATGATTGCTTTGATTGTTGAGCATGCATTCGGCGTTAAGGAAATGGTAGGTGGCGGTATCGGAGTTGCAATCATGCAGGGTGTTCGTCGAGGTTTATTCTCGAACGAAGCAGGTATGGGTAGTGTGCCAAACGCTGCTGCAACGGCAAACGTAACGCATCCTGCGAAACAGGGACTCGTTCAGAGTCTTGGAGTGTTCTTCGATACGATTATTATTTGTTCAGCGACAGCATTCATTATTCTACTTGCTGGTCTTTATGATAAAGGCGAAACAGATGGAATCCTGTTAACACAAGCTTCCATGGCGGAGCACGTGGGTTCTTGGGCTCCTTATTTCGTAGCGATTGCAATTTTATTTTTTGCTTTCAGTTCAATAATCGGAAACTACTATTATGGAGAAACAAATATTGAATTCATCAATGCGAACAAAGTTTGGATGACGGTGTATCGTCTCGCAGTACTTGGCATGGTCATGTTCGGCGCAATGGCGAAGGTACAGACTGTATGGGACCTTGCGGACGTCTTCATGGGTCTGATGGCTGTGCTGAACCTCATTGTTATCGCGTTCTTGAGTCGAGTCGCCTTTAAAGTCTTGGATGACTTCACCATCCAGCGTCGAAAAGGGTTGAATCCTAAGTTCCAAGCAAAATCGATTCCAGGTCTAAAGGGAACTGAATGCTGGGGCGAAGAGCAGCCAAAGTAATTTTAACTTATGAATAGACAAAAAGAGTCACTGGATGGTTCAATAGTCCAGTGACTTTTTTGTGTCTTTTAGTCTAAAATGCACACCTTATCTATATCTTCAGGTATACTACTTAAATGTTAAAGTATAGAAGGGGTGTATGTAATGAAAAAGTCCAAAAGTATCGTCTTTAAACTCTCCTCACTCATAATAGGGGTGTTTTTCCTGTTATTTGCGATTTATGCATTAGGAACTATGATTTATACACATGGCATAACCGTAAATGATGCTGAGGAAATTGCGACAACGGAAACAGAGCGAGTTGCACTGAAGTTAAGTGAGCAATTTAAACAAACTGATGAATCACTTAGTACAACTAAACGAGTATTGGAAACGATGAATTCGAATTCGAAATTGGCCGCGACTGATGTTCTATCAGTCCTCCAGGCGAACCTAGAGGGAAATCCGAATGCAGTTAGTATGAGTGCTGTATTTGAAAAAGGTATTCTTTCTATCGATGGGTTATCGGAGTCTAACCAGAAACTCATAGATTCAGAAGGTAGATTCGTTCCTTATTTGTTGAAAACCAAAGATGGAATTCAGATAAACTCTGCAATTGGTTATGAGGAGTCGGGTGGAGGAGACTGGTATTTAAATCCAAAGGCTGATAAGAAATCATATTTCCAAGAACCGATATCATATGAGGTAGACGGGAAAAATGTGAATTTCACTTCATTATCGGTGCCATTAGTATCGAAAAATGGGGATTTCACAGGTGTTATTAGTACGAATATGTCCTTAGAATTTCTAGGGGAGTTAACAAAAGAAATCGCACCTGAAGGCGGGTATGCTTCAGTCATATCTGATGATGGAGTTCTTATACAAAACAGTCTGAAAGAACAGATGAACAATTCGAATATGAAGGATGCCATCGATTGGCAGCCTGTGAAAGACAAATTAACGGAAGGAAAAACAGACTCACTATATGTGGATTCAAAAACGTATGATGAAAAAGCATTCAATGTCTTTGCTCCGATTTCATTGAATGGACTTGATCAGACATGGTCCGTCCAAACAGTATTACCACGAACAGTAATCGTTGCTCCTTTTGCACGTATTGTAGTCTTTACGTTAATTGCATCTGCAGTTATGGTGGTATTAATGGGTCTCGTTACAGCATTTTTCGTATACCGCCACATAAACCCACTGACACGCATTCAGAAATCGATGGAGATGGCGGCTTCAGGAGATTTGACGGAACAAGTAGATGTGAGGAAGTTGAAGCAAGACGAAATTGGTTCTGTTGCCACTTCATACAACCATATGCTTAGCCAAACCAATGAAGCCCTAGTGGAAGTGCTGTCTGCTTCTTCACGTCTTACGGAGTCATCTTCACAGGTAAACCATGCGTTTGAAGAAATCGTTGCATCCAGCCAAGAGGTCTCTGTTGCGACCGAAGAGATTGCTCAAGGGGCATCTAAGCAATCAGAAGACACGGAAGAGACGAGCCATCGGATGGGCGACCTCGCAAATCAGATTACTGCGATTTCCACACTATCTGAAAACATGGATGACTTATCACGTCAAACAGTAGAGTCTACGCAAAACGGACTTGCAGAAGTCGATCGGTTGCGAGAACAAAATGAGTTGGCGAATCGTATGAACGAACAAGTGGAACAGCAAATGACAGCCTTAACGGAAAAAATTTCAGGCATTAACCATGTGATTACATCCATACAGGATATTACGGCTCAAACGAACTTGCTTGCGCTTAACGCGAGTATTGAAGCAGCACGTGCAGGCGAGCACGGAAAAGGTTTTGCCGTAGTTGCTGAAGAAGTACGTAAGCTTGCGGAGCAATCGAGCAGCGAAACAGGAACAATCCAACAGACCGTACAAGAAATTCTGGATCAGTCGAAAGCTACAGTTGACGTGATTGCTCAAAATACGAATTCAATGAAGACTCAGAGCGAATCTGTTGCGAGTACAGAAAAGTCATTTGCACTCAATGCACAACTAACTGATGAAATGAACAAATCAATCGCGGAGCTCTCGGCGAATTTATCGGAAATGATTTCACATAAAGATCAGGCTGTACTTGCAATTCAAAGTGTATCTGCAGTTTCAGAAGAAACAGCTGCATCTGCAGAACAGGTGAGTGCTTCTTCAATTGCCCAGCAACAAGAACTTGAACGTGTTGCAGGTTCTGTGCAACAAATGTCACGCATTGCGAGTGAACTTCAAGAAGTTGTCAAACGGTTTGAATTAGCGAAACAAGATTAAGTATATTTGGTAGTCAACAAGTAAAACAGAGGTTGAGATTGCAAAATTTCTCCTCTGTTTTAAATTTGTCATGCATGAAAATGCATCTATCTGATAAGCGGAATAGGAAGAAAAGAGCAAGGATTTTGTTTCTAATAATTTGGAGCGGTGCGAGTTACTGTCCTAACTCAATGTGTGATAAACTAGTCTTTCGAGAGAAAATCCCGGGTGCAAAACACATATAGGCGACAAAGGGAAATTAACGTCACTTTTTGCCTATTTACTGTTTGGACACAAGATGTTAGGGTAGATATTGAATATAAACACTATATATAGTGCTGATGCCGAAATGCCGTCATAAAGGCTTTCGCAGGAAACGCCTTTGAATCGCGTTTTCTCAGCTCTTTTTTAATTGCTAAAATATGAGAGAAATTGGAAGGAGACAGTCGATATGACATTAACCCGTGAAACGAATGATACAACACGCATGATTGAAACTTTGCAGGAGGAATTTGGTGCAGAACGAATCGCTCCACTTACAGAAGCGAGTGAAAAATGGCTAGCAAAACATCCAGGAGGACCGCTCTCTGAGTGGACAAATGCAATGGTTCTTGAAACGTTGAGTCTGATTGACGAAGCATCTAGCTATTGGACGTTCGTTGCAGCACGTTTATACTTGCAAAAATTGTATGCAGACCAGCAGCAACTTCGCGGGAAAGCTGTTTATTCGAACTTTGCGGGTCATGTCGTGTCTCTAGTTAAACAAGGTCTTTATACGGAAGACTTGGCGAAAAACTATACAACCGACGAATTGACAGCAATCGGGGCTCTGATTCAACCAGAACGGGACAAGCTGTTTACGTACATCGGCTTGAAAACACTGATGGACCGTTACGCAGCTGTCAACTACTCAAAAGTTCCTGTTGAGTTGCCACAAGAGCGTTGGCTCGTAATTGCAATGACGCTTATGCAACGCGAAACAGAGGATCGTATTGGGAAAATTGCTGAAGCGTATTGGGCGATGAGCAACTTGTACATGACAGTTGCAACACCGACGCTTTCAAATGCAGGAAAACCACACGGTCAGCTTTCCAGTTGTTTCATTGACACAGTTGATGATTCATTGACTGGAATTTACAACAGCAACACAGATATCGCAAACTTGTCGAAATACGGTGGCGGTATTGGCGTCTATATGGGGAAAGTCCGCTCACGTGGATCATCTATCCGTGGTTTCAAAGGTGCTTCCAGCGGAGTCCTCCCGTGGATCAAGCAATTGAATAACACGGCGGTTAGCGTAGATCAGCTTGGACAACGCCAGGGCGCAGTAGCGGTCTATCTGGACGTTTGGCATAAAGATATTTTCACATTCCTGGATCTTAAATTGAACAACGGTGACGAGCGTCTTCGTGCACATGATATTTTCACGGGCGTATGTTTGCCGGATCTATTCATGGAAGCTGTCGATGCTCGCGCAGATTGGCACTTGTTTGACCCACACGAAGTTCGTACGGTAATGGGGTATTCACTAGAAGACTCTTACGATGAAACGAAGGGTGCCGGAACATTCCGAGAGCGATATGAAGCGTGTGTAAATCATCCTGAAATTTCAAGAGATACCGTCCCCGCGATCGAAATCATGAAACGTATCATGCGTAGCCAGCTTGAAACGGGTACACCATATATGTTCTACCGTGATGAAGTAAACCGAGCAAACCCAAATAAGCACGCAGGTATCGTGTATTCAAGTAACTTGTGTTCAGAAATTATGCAAAACATGAGTGCCACTGAATTTGAGTCCGTCACATTGGAAGATGATATTGTTGTGACTCGTTCGAAACCAGGCGACTTCGTCGTTTGTAACTTGTCTTCCGTCAACTTAGGTAAAGCAGTTCCGGCAGGTGTATTAGAGCGCTTGATCCCAATTCAAGTTCGTATGCTCGACAACGTAATCGATTTGAATAAGATTCCGGTTGTCCAAGCGCAGCGCACAAACAGCCGATACCGTGGAATTGGACTCGGAACTTTCGGATGGCATCATCTTCTTGCTCTTGAAGGAATTCAGTGGGAGTCAGACGAAGCGGTTGAATTCGCAGATCGTCTGTATGAACAAATTGCATATTTGACGATTCGTTCTTCTATGGAAATTGCTGGCGAAAAGGGAGCGTATCCATTGTTCGAAGGATCTGATTGGGAAACAGGAGCGTATTTCGACAAACGCTCATATGTTTCAGACGAGTGGAACGAGCTACGTAAAAATGTTGCGGAAACCGGAATTCGTAATGGTTATTTGATGGCAGTTGCACCGAATAGTTCAACATCCGTCATTGCGGGTTCTACAGCATCGATCGATCCAGTGTTCAAACCGTTCTACCACGAAGAGAAGAAAGACTATAAATTGCCGGTCATTGCACCGGACTTGGATCATAATACGTATGATGTCTACCGTCGTTCAGCATATATTGTCGATCAGCGGTGGTCGATTAAGCAAAACGCTGCGCGCCAGCGTCATATTGACCAATCCATTTCATTTAACTTCTATGTACCGAATAATATCCGTGCTTCTGTTCTGCTTAACCTGCACCTACAAGCTTGGAAATCAGGAATGAAAACAACGTATTATACACGCTCAACAGCTTCAGAAATCGAGGAGTGCGAATGGTGTCATTCTTAATTGCCTATGCTTCTTGGAGCGGCAATACTGCGGAAACTGCGGAATTAATAGAAAAGACATTAGTGGCTAGCGGTGCATCAGTTCAGATGCATCGCATTGGCATAGGTCCAGTACCAGATTATCGAGATTTTGACGCGATGATTGTCGGATCGTTTACATGGGACCAAGGCTCAACGCCTGATGAAGTGAAAGATTTCGTACTGGATGTCGGCGTAAAACCGGATCACGTGTATGTATTTGGAACGGGTGATACACAATTCGGTGGCGATGATCTATTTTGCAATGCAGCCGTGAAATTGGCCCGTTTTTATAACTCGGCGCTTGAACCGCTGAAAATTGAACAAAGCCCGCGTGGTGCGCAAGAAATTCGCGTGGTAGACTGGGCAGAGGGAGTGCTAGACCATTGGAGACACTTACACGAGTTAACGTACTAAATCCAGCAAATCCAAACAAAGCAACAGCAATATTCGGTGGGGAAGCGAGTGGTATCCTGAACTGGAACAACTTAGCACACCCGCATTTCTATACATTACGTCAAAGAATCCGATCGTTATTCTGGACGGCAAACGAAGTGGATATGACACAAGACGTAAAGCAGTTCGCGAATCTTTCAAAAGCGGAACAAGACGCATTTTTAAAAATTATCGGTTTGCTAGCAACATTGGATGGTCCGCAAACGGTTATTGCAATGAAGATTGCAGACTTTGCGACGGATCCATCTGTTAAGTCAATTATGGCAACAATCGCCGACCAAGAAAGCGAACACAACCATAGCTATGCCTATGTACTTTCTTCGGTGACAACGTATGACAAGCAAGTGGAATCGTTTGAAATGGGACGGTCAGACGAAGTATTAATGAAGAGAAATGAACGCATCGTTGAAATCTACAACGAATTTGCGACGAATCCGACAATTGAAACAGTATTGAAAGCCATGGTCTATACGACATTGCTAGAAGGCCTGTTTTTCTATAGTGGTTTTGCATTCTTCTATAATATGGCGCGCCATCAAAAAATGGTGGGTACGTCAACGATGATTTCGTACATCAACCGTGACGAATTACAACACGGAAAAGCAATCAGTGATATTTTCCGAGCAGCACTTGCTGAGAATCCTGAGTACAACACAGAGGAATTCACGGAATGGATCTATGACCAGTTCCGTCATTCTGTGGAGCAAGAAACAATTTGGAGCCGCTACGTGCTCGCTGATATCGATGGCATCGATTTGGATGAAATGGACGGCTATGTCAAATACCGTGCCAACAAAATGCTTCGTATGCTCGGACTCAGCGAAATCTATCCGGAATTCATCGACAATCCCATGAAGTGGATCCGTGCCTATACGGATAATTTCGATGGAACGAAAACAGACTTCTTCGAACAAACTTCCCGTCAATACGTGAAAACGAGTGATTTGAACGGATTCGACGATCTATAAATACCAGAAAAGCCAAGTGTTCAGCAGATTGCTGATCGCTTGGCTTTTTTATCGAGCAAATACAAGGCGATAAATCGAAAATCCCTAAATGACTCCAAGTCATCTCTCAAAACAATCGGAATGTAGCCAAGTAGTGATTTACTCAAGTAGCTATTGTATAACGTGATAATTTTGATGATTAAACTACTCTGTATGGTGGATACTCTTTTTCAAATGAAGTGGAACTGGTCTAATTTTGACGAATTAAGCTAAAAAACGTGTAGTGAATCGTTCTGTCAAGAGAGTTTCTTCTGAGCAAACCGACTTCATCCCCCCTCCATTTCCCTAACTCCACCGGAAATATGGTGAAAAACCATGGTGAGAAATAGGACTTACCCTCATATATATCCAAGGAATTCATCGATATACTCAAATTAAGGCACAAACCAGTGCTGTAAAAAGTAATGGGAATTAGGGATGGACTGGACATAAAACTAATTATGACAATACTCTCCTAATAAGGACCGGTGCTGTATTCCCGAGAATAGAATCATCTAAACTGATACTTTATATCAATATTCCTGATGAGAAAAAAGAACTGAATTCAGTAATAGGGAAAACCCTAATAGGAAATTGTCAGAATACATTGTAGGATAAAGATATAGGAAAATTCTAGAATGCATTATCACTGCACATCCTGTTAGTCATTTGGAAGGGAGCATGAAATTCAATGAAGAAAACGAAATTCAATTTGAATTATTTCAAACCGGTTGAAAAGTATTCCGGCAATTGGTCTGCGCTTGAAGAAAAGAATCGTGATTGGGAAAACATGTACCGTCAACGCTGGTCCCACGACAAAGTAGTCCGGACAACACATGGAGTGAACTGCACAGGTTCATGTAGCTGGAAAGTGTTCGTCAAGAACGGAATCATAACTTGGGAAAACCAACAGATTGACTACCCTTCCTGTGGCCCTGACATGCCAGAATTTGAACCGCGTGGCTGCCCCCGTGGAGCTTCTTTCTCTTGGTATGAATATAGCCCGCTCCGTATTAAATACCCTTACATCAGAGGGAAGTTGTGGCGCATGTGGGGACAGGCCCTGACAGAACACAAAGACCCTGTCAAAGCATGGGCTAGTATTGTAGAAGATCCAGAGAAATCGACAGACTATAAACAAGCTCGCGGTAAAGGGGGGCACGTCCGTATTCATTGGCGTGATGCAACCATGCTCATCTCCGCACAACTTATCTATACGATTCAAAAGTACGGTCCTGACCGAATTGCAGGTTTTACACCAATTCCAGCGATGTCGATGGTCAGTTATGCATCTGGTGCGCGCTTCATCTCTCTTATTGGTGGGGAAATGCTCAGTTTCTACGATTGGTATGCGGATCTGCCGCCTTCTTCACCGCAAATTTGGGGTGAACAGACAGATGTACCAGAGTCGAGTGACTGGTTCAACGCAGGATACATCATCATGTGGGGATCGAACGTTCCGTTAACACGTACACCAGATGCTCACTTCATGACGGAAGTCCGTTACAAAGGAACAAAAGTCGTGTCGGTCGCACCAGACTATGCAGAAAGCGTTACACATGCAGATGACTGGATTGCAGCGAATCCAGGAACGGATGCAGCTGTTGCTCAAGCGATGACACATGTCATTCTTGATGAGTTTTACGAGCAGCGCAAAGAGCCGATGTTCTTGAACTATGCAAAACAATATACCGATATGCCGTTTCTCGTCTTTTTGGATGAACACGAAGGGGCGTATAAAGCAGGTCGATTCTTACGAGCGAGTGATATCGGTCAAGAATCACAGCATTCAGAGTGGAAACCAGTTATTCTCGATAAAAGCGTCAATGAAATCATTGTTCCAAACGGGACAATGGGGCAGCGTTGGGAAGACGAAGTTAAATGGAACTTGCTCCTCGATAAAGAAGATGGAACTCGCGTAGAACCCGCACTGTCTATTGCGGACGCAGATGCAGAGTGGAAAGAAATTCACTTCCCATTTTTCGATAATTTATCAAACGGAGTCTTCACACGTCCGATTCCAACGAAGGTACTTACGATGGCTGATGGGACAACAAGACGCGTCGCAACCGTTTATGATATCATGCTCAGTCAATATGGTGTGAACCGGATCGGCAGCGAATTGGAAGCGAACGATTACTTCGACAAATCTTCCATCTATACACCGGCTTGGCAAGAAAAAATTACGAGTGTGAAACCGGAGCTTATCATCCAAATCGCTCGGGAGTTTGCACAGAATGCACTGGATACTGGCGGTCGCTCAATGATTATTATGGGAGCTGGTATCAACCACTGGTTTAACAGTGATACGATTTACCGCGCAATCTTAAATTTAGTGACACTTACTGCTTCACAAGGTGTGAACGGTGGAGGTTGGGCTCACTACGTTGGACAAGAGAAATGTCGTCCAATTGAAGGGTGGAGCACAATCGCCTTTGCAAGAGATTGGCAAGCGCCACCGAGATTACAAAACGCAACGTCTTTCTTCTACTTCTCGACAGACCAATGGAAATATGAAGAAGCGGGAACTCAATCCCTTATGTCTCCGCTTGGTGGAGATGCTAGATATGAGCACCCTGCTGATTATAACGTACTTGCGGCGCGGCTTGGCTGGCTTCCTTCCTATCCACAATTTAATCGTAACAGTCTGCAGCTGACGGAAGAAGCCGCGAAAGAAGGTAAAACAACAACACCTGAAATTGTAGAGTATGTGAAAGAACAACTGACTTCCGGAAAGATGAAATTTGCAGTGGAAGATCCGGATTCACCTGAAAACTTCCCGAGAAGCCTATTCGTATGGCGCTCCAATCTAGTTTCTAGTTCAGCGAAAGGTCAAGAATACTTCATGAAGCATTTATTCGGAGCTTCTGATGGATTACTAGCGAAACCGAACGAACGTATGAAACCTGAAGAAATCGTCTGGCGCGAAGAAGTTGAAGGCAAGCTCGACTTACTCGTTGCACTCGATTTTCGTATGACGACAACACCACTATATGCAGATATTGTACTTCCTGCAGCAACTTGGTATGAAAAGGTCGACTTGTCTTCAACAGATATGCATCCATTCGTACACCCGTTCAATCCGGCAGTTGACCCACTTTGGGAATCCCGTTCAGACTGGGATATTTATCGATCCATTGCAGAAACGTTCTCAGAAATGGCGAAAACTCATTTACCGGGTGTCTACAAAGACCTTGTTACTTCGCCACTTGCCCACGACTCCATTCAAGAGATTGCCCAGCCACATGGGGATGTAAAAGATTGGAAGAAAGGTGAAGTTGAAGCGATACCTGGGAAGACGATGCCAGGCATGACGATTGTGGAGCGCGACTATACGAAAGTCTTTGATAAATACATCACACTTGGTCCGCTTCTATCGACAGGAAAAGTCGGGGCGCACGGTGTCAGTTTCTCAGTTGCTGAAGAATACGAAATGATGAAAGCCATTAATGGAGTCTATGAAGACGACACCATCAAAGATGGCTTGCCGAAATTGCATACAGCAAAGCACGCGGCTGAAGCGATGTTAACTCTTTCATCCGCAACAAATGGACGCGTTTCTCAAAAAGCCTTTGTTTCAGCAGAACAAGACACAGGGGTCGAACTGAAAGATATTTCAGCAGACCGTGCAGCAGAGCGATTCACGTTTGCGAGCATCACAGCACAGCCTCGTGAGGTCATTCCGACACCAGTGTTTAGTGGATCCAACAAGCTTGGACGTAGATACTCGCCCTTTACAACGAATATTGAGAGGATGGTACCGTTCCGCACACTCACTGGACGTCAGCATTTCTACTTGGATCACGAACTATTCTTAGACTTCGGGGAAGCGTTACCGGTATATAAACCAACGCTACCACCGCTCGTACTTGGACCGCATGATCGTCCGGTTGCGGGAACAGAAGATTCACTAGTGTTGCGTTACTTGACGCCACATGGCAAGTGGAACATCCACTCGACGTACCAAGACAACCAGCATATGTTGACGTTGTTCCGTGGAGGACCGACTGTATGGATATCCGACATAGATGCGATCGCACATGATATAGACGACAATGCATGGCTTGAAGTGTACAACCGGAATGGTGTCGTCACAGCGCGAGCGGTTGTCAGTCACCGGATCCCTAAAGGCACAATGTTCATGTATCACGCACAAGACAAACACATTCAAGTTCCTGGTTCAGAGATTACGGAAGAACGCGGAGGCAGTCACAATGCACCAACTCGAATCCATATGAAGCCGACTCAAATGGTAGGCGGTTACGCACAACTCAGTTATGGATTTAACTATTATGGACCGATTGGAAACCAGCGTGACGAATACGTAGCAGTCCGTAAAATGAAGGAGGTCAATTGGCTTGAAGATTAAAGCGCAAATCGCAATGGTGATGAACCTGGACAAATGCATCGGCTGCCATACGTGCAGTGTGACATGCAAAACGACATGGACGAACCGCGAAGGTGCTGAATACATGTGGTTCAACAACGTGGAAACGAAACCTGGCATCGGCTACCCGAAACGCTGGGAGGACCAGGAAATCTATAAAGGCGGATGGAACTTGCGAAACGGTAAGTTGGAACTCAAGTCCGGCTCCAAGCTGTCCAAGATCGCTCTTGGGAAGATTTTCTACAATCCGGATATGCCTGAGATGAAAGACTACTACGAGCCGTGGACATATGACTATGAAAAACTGACGACTGCTCCGGAGAGTAAGCATACGCCGGTTGCACGTGCAAAATCCGTTGTAACAGGCGATTATATGGATCTTGAATGGGGACCCAACTGGGAAGACCAACTAGCAGGTGGCCACATTACTGGACCGACTGACCCGAATATCCAAAAAATCGAAGAAGAGATTAAGTTCAACTTTGAGCAAGCGTTCATGATGTACTTGCCTAGATTATGTGAGCACTGCTTGAATCCAAGTTGTGTCGCATCTTGTCCTTCAGGCGCTATGTACAAACGGGATGAAGACGGAATCGTACTCGTTGACCAAGAGGCATGCAGAGGATGGCGCTATTGTATGACGGGCTGTCCGTATAAGAAAGTGTACTTTAACTGGAAAACAAACAAGGCCGAGAAATGTACATTCTGTTTCCCTAGGATCGAATCTGGATTGCCGACCGTATGTTCTGAGACGTGCACAGGAAGAATTCGTTATCTAGGTGTATTGCTGTATGATGCAGACCGTGTTCTAGAAGCTGCAGCAACTCCAGATCCAAAAGACTTGTACAAAGCCCAATGTGATTTATTTCTGGATCCGAATGACCCTGAAGTCATAGAGCAAGCACGAAAAGATGGAATTTCAGAAGACTGGATTTCCGCAGCACAAAATTCACCAGTGTATAAGCTTGCGATCGAATACAAGCTGGCATTCCCGTTACACCCTGAATACAGGACATTGCCAATGGTTTGGTACGTACCACCACTAAGCCCGATTATGAACTACTTTGAAGGGAAAGATTCTATCCAGAATCCGGATATGATCTTCCCGGCTATTGAAGAGATGCGGATTCCAATTCAATACTTAGCGAATATGCTGACAGCTGGAGATACGGAAACGGTGAAAGGGTCCTTGCAACGAATGGCGATGATGCGATCATTCATGCGTGCGCAATCTTCCGGTAAAGACTTTGATGAATCCAAACTGGAACGCGTCGGATTGACGGCATCTTCAACAAAGAAGATGTACCGCCTCCTTGCTATTGCAAAATACGAAGATCGATTCGTTATTCCAACTTCCCACAAAGAAGGACAGATGAACGTATACCGATCACAAGGTTCAGCTGGATACACAGATATGGGGACGTACGGGGAAGCTGCACAATCGGACAACTATAGCTATTCCGTAATGGGATCAAACGGGAGTTGTGACGGATGTGGACCTGCATCACCAAGTGCTCCTGTAAAGACAGGTAAGGAAATTTACGAAGAGAACTTCTATGGGGGGATCTGGCGTGATTGACTTAGACCTTCTCTACGAAAAGAAACAGATCTTCGGATTCTTTGCGAAACAATTTTCATATCCCGACAAAATGACGTTTCATCCGAGTGTGTTGGAAGGGTCATTGAACCCTTCCGATCCTTCCTATAAAGATGTCAAAGAGTATTGGGATAAGATGCATACTTACAGTCTCGATGAAATCCAAGAAATGTACACGTACACGCTAGACTTTCAAAAAGATGCCACGTTATTCATGACCTACGTGAAATATGGTGATTCCAGAGAGCGTGGTCAAACTTTGGCGCGTCTCAAAGTGTTGTACGAAATGTTGGGTCTTGTCATGCCGGATAGTGAACTTTCGGATTCGTTGCCACTCATGTGTGAATTCATCTACGCCGCTGAATGGAAAGGAGATCCACGTGCGCAACAAAGTTTCTCCATGTTGTTAGCTGTCCTTGAAGATGGTTCTTATCATTTGATGAAAGCATTAGAAAAATACGAAAGCCCGTATCATTCGCTAGTGAAAGGGATGAGAGAAGAATTCAAAGCATGTATCCGCCGGGAGGTTCCAGCCAATGACTAGTCAATTTCTATGGGTGATTTTCCCCTACCTTTGTATTGCAGTATTCATAGTCGGACATATCTTTCGCTATAGACACGATCAGTTTGGCTGGACGGCGAAGTCCAGTGAATTCATCGAAAAAAGGCAATTGATGATTGGGAGTTTGCTATTCCATATTGGGATCTTCCCTGTCATTCTGGGACACGTCGCGGGTCTAGGAATTCCAATGGAGTGGACGCGTGCAATGGGCGTCAGTGATCATATGTATCACATCGGTGCAGTATGGGGTGGCGGATTTTTCGGAGTCGTGACTCTTGTTGGAATGATTATTCTGACAAGTAGACGGTTTACAAATAGTAACGTCCGTCATTTGTCATCCGCTTCAGATTTGATTGTGAATTCGTTCTTGCTGTTTATTGTATTTATTGGTGTGTACAGTTCACTGATTACAAATACTACGACACCGGGGTTCGATTACCGTGCGACGATCTCAATCTGGTTCAGATCCTTGCTCATTTTACAGCCTCAAGCTGAGTACATGGCATCCGTTCCTATTGCATTCAAGCTGCACGTCCTCACAGGTTTTCTTATTTTTGCAATGTGGCCATTCACGCGGCTCGTTCACGTGTGGAGTGTGCCGTTGAATTATGTAGGTAGAAGTTATATCCTTTACAGGAAGGATAAGAGAAACTGATGAAGAGAGAGGGGTAGTGAGCACTTTCTCAAGTTAGAGGGAGGATGTCTCATGGAAGGCCAGTCAGCATTTAATTACCAGGAGCAAGTTGAAGAGATTCGCCTTGCAATGGCGTGTGATTTCGTAGCGTTGGCACTTGTACAACCCGAGGAGCGGCACTTTCAAATTCGTTGGGAGTACGCATCAGGGAATTTGAGTCAACGTTTTCGACGCATTGTTCTCCATTCTGGAAAAGGCGTTGCGGGGATTGTATTCAAGACAGGTAAACCCATGTATGTACCCGATGCTCAGAAATATTATAAAAAAGAAGATTTGTATAACTATCCAATTCTCATAGCAGAAGAGCTTGAAAGTTTCGCAGCGATTCCTTTGTTTAAGTACAACCGTGTGAAGGGGATCTTGCTAGCGGGGTGTCGCAAGAAGAATTGTATGTCCTTTGAGAAGTTTGAGTTACTGAAATCCCTAGTTGCACCGACATTCGGACCTTATTACAGTGAGGAGTTGACTGGGAATTGAATGGAATTAGTCAGAGTGGCATGAGTCATCTGTTAGAGCAGTTATATGAAAACTCCACAGAAGCGATATTTTTCTTCAGCCTTGAGGGGAGCGTACTTTCGATGAACAAAGCCGCTGAACAAATTCTCGATCCTCAAGTCACTCAACTTATGCAATCTGGAAGTACAGATGCAATCTGTATGGCGTGCAAAGGATTCACAAGTGATGAAGAAGAACAGACATGCATTTCTTGTTATATGTCGGATCCGAATCGAAACATCCCTTCCTTTCAAGTATTCTTGGAAACGGTTGGGCGAGGAATTGTTCCGTATACAGGAAGTATTCAAATGATCGATGCGGAACAAGGAATTCGCGTGTTCATGCTTCGGGATTTGACGGAGCAATTTAAAACATCTGAAAGCTTACATCAGAAAACACTTGTTAAACGAGTCATTAAAGCACAAGAAGACGAGCGCAAGAGAATCTCACGTGAGCTACATGACAGTGTGGCGCAAGAGATGCTGAGCTCTTTAGTAGACCTTCGTGTGTTGAAGTACATGAATGTGGAAGATGAGGTCTTAAAAAAGGTTAGACAAACAGAAGGATCACTTATGCGTCTACTTGATGATATCCGCCATTTATCGGTTCAGCTAAGACCGGCTACGTTGGATGACTTAGGGTTGGAAGCAGCATTCCGCACACACTTCAAATGGACTGAAAAAAATTATGGACTTCTTGTCCATTTCAAAAGCAATACTCACTCTCAACGATTCGAAGGGGAGATTGAAACCGTCGTCTACCGAGTTTGTCAAGAGGCTGTATTCAATGCATTGAAATATGCAGATGTTGAAGAAGTGGATGTCGAGCTATTACTGTCTCCAGATGAGTTGACCCTGACTGTTAGAGATTCAGGAGTGGGGTTTGACTCAAATGCACCAACGTACAAAGGGACAGGACTTGGATTATTTGGGATGAAAGAACGTGCGGAGTTGGTGGATGCTACTTTAACGGTTCAAACAGGCATTGGAAATGGAACGACAATAATACTCACCGTGCCTCTAAAGAAGGAGGAGACGGACATTGAAAATAATCATCGCGGATGATCATGCAGTCGTAAGAAGCGGCTTCATGCACATATTGAATTTCCAACGGGATATGGAAGTCGTAGCAACAGCCGCGGATGGCTTAGAGGCATATGATTTAGTTGCTAAGCATAAGCCGGATGTCCTATTGATGGACTTGAGCATGCCCCCTGGAGAAAGTGGTTTGATCGCCACTGGGAAAATTAACGAAGACTTCCCAGACACAAAAATTGTAATTTTAACGATGTATGACGACGAAGAATATTTGTTTCATGTATTGAAAAACGGAGCATCTGGATATGTATTGAAAAACTCACCTGATGAAGAATTATTTGCAGCGATTCGTACAGTTTATGACGGCGGTACGTACATTCAACCATCAATGGCGACTTCCCTAGTTCGAGAGTTTGTGAAGAAGGATGGAGAGCAAGTAGAAACAGATCCATTTAAAATCCTTTCTAAGCGTGAAATTGAAGTATTGCCACTAGTGGCGAAAGGATATGGCAACAAAGAAATCGCTGAAAAGCTATATATATCTGTAAAAACAGTGGAAGCACATAAAGCGAAGTTGATGGAGAAGTTAGACTTGAAGAGTAAACCAGAACTAGTTGAATATGCGCTTAAGAAGAAGTTCCTGAATTTCTAAAACTGGTTTATTGAAAACGGAGGCTTCGTCATGGAATCTAAGCGATTCAAATTCGATTTGCCTGCGTTGCAGGTGTTGGAAAACGAGCATCAGTACTTAACGTATTTAATGGATAATTGGCATCCGATTGTTCTAGGATTCGAACGGAATATTTACTCACTTGAAGAAGCTCGTGAAGCTATTGCCTCATTGCGGAAAGCGCTAATTGAGTTTATCGAACCGTTTAAGAATCATACAGAAAAGGAAGAAGACATTTTGTTTCCTGAGCTTGCGCAATACATCGGAGGAGATCAGGGTCCAGTCAAGGCAGTTGAAGAAGAGCATGAAGAGTTGGATGCCTACATCGGACATTTCTTTCACCATACGCGGGGAAGTTTGGATGACTTGTCACTGAAAGATCTTAAAGCCGTTGCAAAAGACGCAGGAGAAGCTTTTGAAGCAATTACTGTGCATTTCATCAAGGAAGAATCGATTGTATTTCCGATGGTGGAATCGATGTTGCGAATTGAGCAGCAAGATGCGTTATTCGAAAAGTTATATACACCAATTGTGTAAGTGGAACAGGAAATATCGGATCTAAAAGAGCCTTTCATTCTCTATAGAAATGGACTGATATGGATGATTAAAAAAGTGCAATTGCCGTTGCAAACGGCAAACTTAGTCGTAGGTTTCATGGTATGGGTACTTATTTCGTCGCTGCTTCCATTCATTCGTGAAGACGTTGCAATCCCAGCATCACGTGTTGCGATTGTCACTGCAGTTCCAGTCGTTCTCGGTTCGATCTTGCGCATTCCGCTTGGCTATTATGCAAACGTTTTTGGAGCAAGGATTATCTTTGCAGTGAGTTTCATCCTGTTACTATTTCCAGTGTTCTACATAAGTGCTGCATCATCATTTACTGACTTGATCATTGGCGGAACGTTCCTCGGAATCGGGGGTGCCGTATTCTCTGTTGGGGTTACTTCACTGCCGAAGTACTATCCAAAAGAAAAACATGGCTTGGTCAACGGAATCTATGGAATGGGGAACGTCGGTACAGCTGTTACAACGTTTGCAGCACCTGTCTTGGCGGTTCAGTTTGGATGGAGTGCTACTGTCAAATTCTATCTAATTCTATTGCTTGCGTTCGCGGCATTGAACTTCGTACTCGGTGATCGCAAAGAACCTAAAGTGAAGACATCGATGATCGGACAAATCAAAGGCGTCTATAAAAATGAAAAACTATGGTTCTTTTCGTTATTCTATTTCATCACATTTGGAGCGTTTGTTGCGTTTACAATCTTCTTGCCGAACTTCCTGGTCGATTACTTTGAGTTGGAAAAAGTCGATGCAGGAATGCGGACAGCAGGCTTCATCATTGTCGCTACGTTGTTCCGTCCAGTGGGCGGGTGGCTTGCTGATCGCTTCCAACCACTATTCCTATTAATGGGTGTTTTTGCAGGACTGACATTTGCTGCCGTTCTACTTGCGTTCTCACCCTCAATCTTGCTATATACGATTGGAATCATGCTCATTGCCCTAACAGCTGGTATCGGAAATGGTGTTATTTTTAAACTTGTTCCGTTTTACTTCAGTAAACAAGCGGGAACAGCGAATGGTATTGTTTCGATGATGGGTGGTCTCGGTGGATTCTTCCCGCCCTTACTCTTATCTGCGGTACATTCAATGACAGGGTCGTACTCAATTGGGTTCATGGCATTTGCCCAGTTTGCACTCGTTAGTTTAGTCCTCGTCATCTGGCTCTATTACATGGACCGTCTGTCTACCGCAAAAGAAGTATTTGACTCGACAGGTTCAGGGATTCTTGTCACAGATGCATCCGGAAAGATTTTATCGGTGAATCCTGCCTTTACCCGGTTGACAGGATATCCTTCAGATGAAGTCATTGGGAAAAACCCGAATGTCCTCAGTTCAGGCAAGCAATCCAAGGAGTTCTACACATCTATGTGGAGCGTCATTGGAAACGAAGGATCTTGGCAAGGCGAGATATGGAACAAACGGAGAGATGGTTCTGAATATCTAGAGCTGCTAACCATCAATGCCATTAAAAATAATGATGGTGACGTAACCCGATACGTTGGAACATTCAGCGATATAACCAGAGCTTAAAACGGGGACGGCCGGTCGATTCGACTGGCGGTCCTCTGCTTACTTTACGCGAAAAGAAGGTGCGTATTTTGGAACAACGTTACTCAAGACAAGTTTTGTTCAATCCGATTGGACAGACAGGGCAAAGAAAATTGGAAAACTCCCACGTGTTTGTCCTCGGATGTGGGGCACTTGGGTCGGCAATTGCAGAGACACTTGTGCGTGCAGGTATTCAGAAACTGACGATAGCGGATCGGGATTATGTAGAGCCTTCGAATCTGCAAAGACAACAACTGTTCATAGAGCAGGATGCTGTTCAAGGCGTGCCGAAAGTGATTGCTGCAGAAGCAAGACTGCGTGCGATTCGCAGTGATGTGACACTCGTTCCGTTGCTTGATCATGTTGATGGACAACTTTTGGAGCGGTATGCGCAGGATGCAGATATCTTATTGGATGCGACCGATAACTTTGAAGCTAGGTTATTACTGAATGACTTCGCATGGAAACATGGTATTCCATGGATTTATGGAGCATGTGTCGGAAGTTCCAGCAGCATATTTCCATTCGTCCCGGAGAAAACGCCATGCTTCAGATGTTTGTTGCCAGTACTTCCTTCTGTCAATGAAACCTGTGATACTACGGGAATTATTGCACCAGCTGTTCAACTCACAGCAGCACATCAAAGTACAGAAGCTCTAAAGTGGCTAACAGGGAACGAAGAAGCGATGCGTACAAAATTGTTACACACAGATATTTGGCATCATACACAAGTGGAAGCCGGTATCACACGCTTAAAAAAGGAAGCGTGTGAAACGTGTGGAAGTACTCCTACATACCCTTCCTTGAATTCCGATGCAGGCACCCACTACGCCGTATTGTGCGGAAGGGAAACGGTGCAAATCATCCCGGCTGCTGAGCGTAAGTTGACAGGAGATGATGTCTATCGCGTTGCAGACCGTCTTGGAACAGTGGAAAAGCATACCCCGTTTTTTGTAGAGTTTTACGCAGAAGGGTATCGATGTGTAGGGTTCTCAAATGGAAGACTGCTCATTCATGGGTTGAAGGATATCAGGAAAGGGCGCAAAATCTATCACCAGCTGTTTGGATAAGGGGAGAATTGATGTGCAAAAAGGGAACTCAGAAATGAAGAGGAAATTGAATGTATGTGTGTTGACAGTTAGCGATACACGCACAGAACAAGATGACAATAGCGGAAGATTGATCAGAGAAAAGGTAGAAGAGGCCGGGCATGAAGTCATTGCTCGCATCATTTGTCCGGATGATAAAAACGCAATTTTAAAAGCGGTGGAGTCATGGATTGGCAAAAAGGATGCGAATGCGATTATCATCACTGGGGGAACCGGTATCAGCTATCGGGATGTGACAATTGAAACGATCCGACCGTTTTTCACAAAAGAATTAACCGGTTTTGGAGAGTTGTTCCGCTATATCAGTTATGCAGAGGATGTCGGCTCGAAAGCGCTGTTAAGTCGTGCAGCTGCTGGAGCTGTCGGAGAAAAAGTTCTGTTTGCGTTACCAGGGTCTGTAAAAGCAGTGGCGCTTGCGATGGATCGCCTTGTTATGCCGGAGCTATTGCACATTCACTATGAGTTAACGAAGCATTTGTAAGGGATATAAAAAAACGGAAGCGAGTTTACGCATCCGTCCTTGTATAATCACCGTTTTTTCCGCCTGTTTTAGATTGAAGCATTGTAGGGCCGATGACCATTTCTTTGCCGGCTGCTTTACACATGTCGTACACCGTTAAGGCAGTCACTGATGCAGCTGTGAGTGCTTCCATTTCAACGCCAGTGAGTCCCGTCGTTTTCACCTCTGAACGAATGAGTACTTCATAGTGTTGTGCGGATTCATCGATATTCCATTCAAATCGGATGTCAACGCCGGTTAGAGGAAGTGGATGACACATTGGAATGATGGTTGCCGTATTTTTAGCCGCCATAATCCCAGCGACTTGTGCCACTGCGAAGACATCGCCTTTTTTATTTTTACCGTCTTTAATTTGATTGTAAATCGTTTCATTGACAAGGATGGATGTACTTGCAACAGCAGTTCGGGATGTAATAGATTTGTCGGATACATCGACCATTCGTGCACGTCCTTGGTCATTAAAATGAGTGAGTTCAGACATTCGAATCATTCCTTTCAACTCTGATACACTCAGTATAACAGAAGAAAGCAGGTGCTTTTAGTGGAGATGAGAAAGCCAATCCCAGTAGCCGAAGCAGTAGCGCAAGTAATGGGTCACGTTCACCGGTTAACAACCGAAACGATTACCTTGGAACAGTCTATGGGCCGTATACTGGCAGATCCGATTGTTGCGCGTCACAATGTCCCGCCTTTTGACCGGTCACCGTATGATGGATTTGCAATTCGAGCGGAAGACAGCAGTGGCGCATCAGGGGACAACCGCGTGGCATTTAAAGTCATTGGTGAGATTGGCGCGGGCTCTGTGGGCGAACAGCCGGTGGGCGCTCATGAAGCATATCGAATAATGACAGGTGCTCAAATTCCTGAAAGTGCAGACGCTGTCGTGATGTTTGAACAGACGGTTGAAACTGAAGAAGGATTTACGATCAGAAAACCTTTTGAAACGGGAGAAAATATCTCATGTGAAGGGGAAGATGCTTCGAAAGGCGAGATGCTGATTCCAGCGGGAACTTTCATTCACGCAGGTACGATTGCATTGCTTGCGACATTTGGATATGCAGATGTAGCGGTTTATCGGCAGCCAGTCGTAGGGGTTTTGTCGACAGGAACAGAATTGTTGGACGTGTCGAATGATTTAGTGCCAGGTAAAATTAGAAACTCCAATGGTCCAATGGTGAAAGCGCAACTTGAGCGACTAGGCATACCATTCAAATCGTATGGCACTTCCTCAGACGACTTGGATGCATGCACAGAAGTGATTGTGCGTGCGCTGCAAGAAACGGATGCACTCATTACAACAGGTGGCGTTTCAGTCGGAGATTTCGATTATTTACCTGCAATCTATGAACGGTTAGGGGCAAAAGTGTTGTTCAACAAAGTTGCCATGCGCCCGGGAAGTGTGACGACGGTTGCAGTCCTAGGGGACAAGTTCTTGTTCGGACTTTCCGGAAACCCTTCAGCTTGTTTTACAGGGTTTGAACTGTTTGCACGTCCTGCCTTACTTTCAATGATGGGATGCACAGCACCATACCTGCCCTATTTAAAAGCCACATTAGCAGAAGATATTACAAAACCGAATCCGTTCACTCGATTTGTCCGCGCGGTTTGGCAAATGACTGAAAAGGGTGTAACGGCAGCTCCTGCAGGGTTCAATAAATCCAACGCAGTGTCATCGATTGCGAGAGGAAACTGTCTGATTGTATTACCAAGTGGAACGAGAGGCTATTCTACAGGCGATGAAGTAGACTTATTGCTAATTGGCGCTGAACAAGGTGTGGAGGATTGGGTGCTTTGAAGACCCTCCATATTGTTGGCTATAAAAACAGCGGAAAGACGACTCTGCTAGAACGTTGGATCGGTGTTTTGAAAGGGAGAGGGCTTGCGGTCGCTGTGTTGAAGCATCATGGTCACGGGGGACAGATTGAGTTGCATTCTGTAGAAACCGATACCGGTCGTTTTTTCGAAAATGGCGCGGATGCGACACTAGTGGCAGGCGGTGGCAGTGCTCAGCTTTTATTAAACAATGAGCCCTCATTTCCCGCATTAAAAGCGCTAGTTACATACGATTCGCCAGACGTGTTGCTGATTGAAGGCTATAAGGATGAGCCCGGCGCGAAGGTTGTTCTCGTTCGCAGCAGCGAAGACTGGGATACATTGCAAGAACTTGAAGGAATTCAGCTTGTTATTGGAGAGGTTGTGCACAGTGAATACTCGATTATCAAAGATCGAGATGATTCGGTGAAACTCGAGAACTGGTTCACTGATTGGCTGAATAAGGAGGATCATCATGAAACCATTTGAAGTAGTAGAAGCACCGATTGATCCGCAAGTATATTGCGATTACGTACTCCATGCGGGTGCAGGCGCGGTCACATTGTTCACGGGTCACGTTCGGGAATGGACGCACGGCGTACGGACGGTGTATTTAGCTTACGAAGCGTATGTACCAATGGCAGAAAAAAAACTTGCTGAAATCGGTGCGGAAATAGAAACGAAATGGCCAGGGGTCAAAGTTGCGATTGCGCATCGCATCGGGGAATTGCACATTTCGGATATTGCTGTTGTGATCGCGGTTTCATCTCCGCACCGAAAAGCTGCCTATGAAGCGAATGAATACGCAATTGAGCGTATTAAAGAAGTTGTTCCAATCTGGAAAAAAGAGGTTTGGGAAGACGGCGAAGAGTGGTTAGGCGCCCAAAAGAAATATCCTGAAAAAGGAGTGGATTCTGTATGATTCGCGTTCAATATTTTGCCAGACTAAGAGAGCTTGCTGGAAAAGGTCAAGAAATGTTGGACCGTGAACAGATGACGGTGCAAGAGCTGTTGGACTGGGCTGAAGAAACCTATCCCGGGTTTGGAAAAGACGATATTCAAGTGGCGGTGAATGAAGAATATGCACTTCCTGAAGACGTCATTCGTTCAGGTGATGAATGTGCTTTCATTCCACCAGTCAGTGGAGGTTGATGTCGTGATTGGCATTGTATTAGCAGGGGGTCAGTCGAGACGATATGGTTCACCAAAAGCATTCGCAACGCACAATGGAAAGTGCTTTTACGAGTATGCGATTGCTGCGTTAACGCCCCATTGCAAGCAAGTTGTAGTCGTTGCTAGACCAGAAGACGTTAATCGGTTTCCTAGTACATGGCATGTCGTCACGGATTTGCAGGAGTTTGCGGGACAAGGTCCACTCGCAGGGGTTTTAACGGGAATGAATACCATTCAAAGCGAATGGTATGCGGTGCTGCCGTGTGATGTTCCGTTTGCAGATGACTCGATTATCCGGGAGTTAATGAATCATAGGACGGGCTATACGGCCGTTGCGATTGAAGAAGTCGGCAAGTTACACCCGCTTCTCTCCATTTGGAGCAAGGAGGCGGAACCGATGATCCGCTCTTCGCTCGAGATGGGGAACCGAAGTGTCCGACCGCTCATTCAACATTGGGTGGATGGACAAGCGTTATTGGGAAAGAAGCCATCCCTTTTTGTTAATGTAAATAGTCCTGGACAACTTGAGGGGAGATGACAACATGGAGCCGATAACAGATAAATTTGGCCGTCCGATTCGTGATTTGAGAATATCCGTGACAGACCGTTGCAACTTCAGATGCTCCTATTGCATGCCGAAAGAGATTTTTGGGGACGATTATGTATTCCTCCCGAAAAATGAGTTGTTGTCGTTTGAAGAAATTGAACGCCTCGCTCAGCTCTTTTCGAAACTGGGTGTGAAGAAGTTACGACTAACAGGCGGCGAACCACTCATGAGACGAGGACTTCCCGACCTTGTGGAGAAACTTGTGCAAATTGAAGGAATTGAAGATATCGGCCTCACAACAAACGCTGTTTTATTAGGTCAATATGCAGAACCTCTTTACGATGGGGGCTTACGAAGGTTGAATATTAGTCTAGATGCACTGGATTCGGAATTATTCGGGGACATGAACGGTCGAGGGGTCAAACCCGAAGTCATCCTGAAAAATATTGATAAGGCACACGCTTTAGGGTTTACCATAAAGATGAACATGGTCGTGAAAAAGGGAACCAATGAACAAGAAATTTTACCGATGGCTAAATACTTTAAAGAGCGTGGTATCACGTTGCGATTCATTGAATTTATGGACGTTGGCAATGACAATGGGTGGAGTTTTGAAAAGGTCGTGACTAAGAAAGAAATACTGGAACGTCTACAAACTGTCCATGAACTTGAGCCAGTTGAAGAAGAATATTATGGTGAAGTAGCGAAGCGCTGGCGCTATAAAGACAATGGAGCAGAAGTTGGTTTCATCACATCGGTATCCGAATCATTCTGTTCATCGTGCACACGTGCTCGTCTTTCATCTGAAGGTAAGTTGTTTACATGTTTGTTTGCATCAGAAGGATTCGATGTCCGCGCGCTTATTCGTGAGGGTGCTACAGACGAAGAACTTGTTGCAGCTGTAACGGGTGTATGGGAAAACCGTGGAGATCGTTATTCGGATGAACGTACAGAACAAACGGTGAAAAATCGTAAAAATAAAAAGATTAACATGAGTTATATCGGGGGCTGACCAACAGCTCCCTTGAATAGTCGGGGGGGATTTGTACATGACTGGAAGAAACGAACCATGCCCATGCGGCAGTGGTAAAAAGTATAAAAAATGCTGTGGGAAAGTTGGCGATGATCTGCTTAGTGCTGTAGTCAATGAAGAGCTCGATCGTATTCTTAGTCAATTTTTCGATACATATCCAACAGGGGACAAGCGACAATCCATGATGCTTCTCATGCGTCAGTGGGCTGAAAAACTGCGCGGCAGTTGGGAGCCGGCACATATAGAAGAGGCGGCTTCTGAATTTTATTTATTCATAGAAGACAATTCCCAATGGAAAGAGTATATACGCAAGCAACAACCCGCTGCGGCTCGTGGAACGGTACAGGACGTTCTTAAGAAGTGGGAAGAGCCGTTTATGCTACTTGGTGAAATTACGGCGGCGAAGCCCAATGCGTTGGAGATTACAAAGTTATTGACTGGCGATGTAATTGAACTTGCGCGCATAGAGGGAATGCCAGCAGATGAAGGTACATTGCTGTTTGGCGTTGTACTTCCAGATACCCGCCGTGGTGACAATGCAGTAGCACCGGTTTCATCCATGCTGTTTTTAGCCAAATGGAGCAAACAGACGAAAAAATCATTGCTTGAGCTATGGGAGAAATCATCTGATCAGTCGCCAGCAGAATTCATCCGCAAGCATACACTTGAAATATACGAGCTGCTCGTAAAACGCAGCATGGCTTCGATGAATGAAATGATTGAAGATGTACTTGCACCGGTGCAGTTGACGGCATTGAAACAGCTTGACGAACAGCTTGCAAAAGCAGATGAGTCTGCAGATGTCAGAGAAATGCTTCAGAAATTGGCGGTTGCATACTTTTTAAATACCGAAATGACAGATGATGCTGAACTGGATGTGTCTGCGTTCGTACAAGCTTCACTTCAAGTCGGACAGTCGTTATCACTGGTGAAACACGAGAGTTCGTTTGAACAGGCAGAAGATACGGTTATGGTTGAACACTTCTCGACTGAGTTGAAAGACTTGTATGATGCAATGATGACAGATGGAAACGCTGCAGCACTTGCTATCTATGAGATTGGTACAGATCCAAGACCTACAGAGTCGGAGTTGTGGGAAACAGCGATGACCACTTCTGGAGTTGTTGAACCTGAACGACGTCCTGGGGTAGATGAAGGGCGTGCTCAGCGACTTGCTTATGAAGCGTTCACTACAGAAAACGAAGAAACGCGCCGGAAATTAGCGGATTCAGCGTTGTCCATTGTACCGGACTTGTCTGATGGGCTATTGCTGAAAGCAGAAACAGAAAAAGACGTGGAGAGGGCGAACGAGCTTTATGAGCAGGCAATCCGAGAGGCGAGCAAACGTTTTGAAGCAGGTGAAAATCCCTGGCAGAATATCCCGAACCGACCGTTCATGCGGGCGGCGTTTGCATATGGGACTCATTTGTTCATGCACGGAGAGTTCAACGAAGCTGCAGAAGTGTTCTTGGATCTCGTTCGCATGAATACGACAGACAACCAAGGGGCGCGCTATGAAGCGATTGCATCGTTAATTCATGCACACCGTTTCAATGAAGCAGGTGAGCTATTAGTGCGCTACGAGCGCGGTTCTGAAAATGATGCCACGTATTTATACTTGGATTGGAAACTCGAAAACGAGGCGACTAGTGGAGAATCTGAAGAAGAGGCAGATATGTTGAAGAAAGCATCTGCGGCAAACGGCAACGTTATGCACTTGATGGCATTCCGTGCTCAAACGATAGATTATCCACGTCATGAGCGTCTTGAATCAGGAAGTAAAGAGGAGGCGCGCTATATTTGGTTGTTATTGAATGGACCAAGTGGTTTGAAGGGATAATGGGTGAAGAAGAGAGTTAAAAAGTTTGAACGAGGCATGGAAAGTGCTCATAAACCCAAAAAATGATCATAAATTAAGACGGCACATCAGCTCAATTCTGAAACTACGAGTTCAAATGAATCACCTTGAGAGAAATAAATGAAACGCCACACCACCAATTATTCTCATTCTCATGCGGAACGGGATGATAGGTGTCAAACAAGGTACTGCAAACTGGCAGTAAAGAACGTAAAAGATTTGATTGGTAAAGAGCACTAAGTTCAAAAACCCTCTTCTGACAGTAGATGAATTGTGCGGCGTCCATCTTGAATGGCATAGAGTGCTCATAATAATGGGATACTGCTCATAAACTCCATTAAACGATCAAAAAAAGCTGTCCGCACTTGAGGACAGCTTTTCATTATGATTTACAACTCATTTTCCGCCCAACAAATCGAACAATCCACCAGCAATACTACCTTCCCCTTTAGAACTACCTCCTGGCACTTGAGGAGCAGAAGCGAATACCCGGCTTGCAAGACGAGAGAACGGAAGTGATTGTATCCATACAGTTCCTGGTCCTCGAAGCGTTGCGAAGAACAATCCTTCCCCACCAAAAAGTGCGGTTTTCACTCCTTTGACTGTCTCGATTGAGTAATCCACATCATGTGTCATCGCAACAAGACAGCCTGTATCGACACGTAATGATTCACCTGGCTGAAGTTTCTTCTCAATAATTGTCCCACCTGCATGGACAAATGCTAGACCATCGCCTTCCAACTTCTGCATAATGAACCCTTCACCACCAAAGAATCCTGTGCCGAGCTTACGTTGAAACTCGATTCCTACAGACACCCCTTTAGCTGCTGCTAGAAATGCATCCTTCTGACAAATGATTTTCCCACTATGTTCACTTAAATCCATCGGAATTATCTTTCCAGGATAAGGAGAGGCGAATGACACATGACGCTTTCCGGATCCAGTATTTGTGAATGTTGTCATAAACAAGCTTTCACCTGTTAGCACGCGCTTTCCTGCTCCCATGATTTTGCCAAACAATCCACCATCACTGGCTGAACCATCACCGAATATCGTCTCCATTTCAATGTGGTCTTCCATCATCATAAGTGCACCAGCTTCTGCTACTACAGTTTCCTGTGGATCTAGCTCAACTTCTACAAACTGCATATCATCGCCGTGGATCTTGTAATCGATTTCGTGATTATTCATTATCAGTTCCTCCGAGATTTAAATTTGTTACTCAGTTATACGCTATAGACAAAGGGAAGGTTTCAATTATCTGTATTCAGAGCCCCTTTTGATCGTAGGTTTGCCAAAATATTAATTTGGCCACACAACTTAGAGATTTCCTCGGCGTACATTGTGGAGGAATAATGTGCTTCGAACGAAATCGTAACGGATTCCAAAATAGTTGGACCACAATTACCAGTAACTAGTTCTTCTAATAGAAATGATACAAATTCTATTCCTTTTTCTTCACGATTTTTCTCGAATCGAGTAAGCATAAGACGTAATTCTTTCATTATCACATCTTTAATATCTTCATTGTCTGTATACGTTAACTTTTCCAGAAGAGCCTTTCCAAGCAATTTGTCCTCACCGGCTATCATGCCTGCCATAATATCGTCAAGTCGTCGGATGGTAAATGGAACAAGTTGATCGTAATTAAACGTATTTTTTTCTCGGCCACCTATTTTTACGAAATGATGAATGTGTTGCATCATACCGACAAGCATCACTGCACCATCTACTCGATATGGCCCCGATTCAGGCCCATAAACTTCAAGTAACCGTCCCGATAGCCAGGAGATTTCAGATAGATATTGTTTTCTCACAAAAGTTCTCATTTCGTCGTCTTTAGAAAAGAAGACTGCTTCATAGATAGGAAGTAAATTTCGTTCTCGATCGACATGTGCGCGGGTAACAATTTGCAAGGCTAAAATGGTTTTATCTGTACGGTCTTGCCCTAGTAGTAATTTTCGTCTTCTCGTAATGGATTCTTCATTTGCCATTTCCAAAATAGCTAACAAGCATTCATTTTTTGAAGTGAAATAATTATAAAAAGTCCCTTTAGAAATACCAGCTGCAGTTAAGATATCTTGAACTGAAGTAGCAATAATCCCTTTTTCTTGAAATACTTGTTGTGCAGCTAGAATTACTTTCAATTTTCGTTCGTTCATCACATCACCTTTTTGTTTGTAAATATACCGCTAGTCTACTATCGAAATGTACATTTATCAACGAATTTTCATCGTTAATATTTTTTTATTGATTTTTTTGGACTATGAGTATAAACTATTCTTCATGATGTTTTTAAGATGAGAATTAACAGCTAAATGGAGGAATTAATAGATGGAAAATAAAGACCATATTAAGAAAATGCACGAAAAGCCGCCCTATGGCATTATCATCATCCTATTCATAGGTGCATTTGTCGCAATACTGAACAATACATTGCTTAATATTGCGCTCCCTACAATTATGGATGAATTTAAGATAGACCCTTCGCAAGTGCAATGGCTGACGACTGGCTACATGCTTGTCGGCGGTATTATGATGCCAGCCAGTGCTTTTTTCATTCTCAAATTCAAGAACCGTAATCTATTTTTGACAGCAATGACTCTATTTTCTTTAGGTACATTTTTGGCGATTATCACGCCGAACTTCGCGTTATTAGTAGCCGCACGGATGATCCAAGCAGCAGGTGCCGCTTTGCTTATGCCACTATTAATGAACGTAATGCTCGTTGCTTTTCCAATTGAAAAACGCGGGCAGGCACTCGGCTATTTTGGACTCGTCATGTTTACGGCTCCTGCAATTGGACCGACTCTCTCGGGCTTCATCGTTGAACATTATTCATGGCGCGCATTGTTCATCATCGTCTTACCGATAGCCTTATTTACAATTGTCTTTGCAATGATTAAACTTCGCAACATCACACCAAACAAACCAGTTAAAGTAGATATTTTTTCAATTGTCCTCTCAAGTATTGGGTTTGGTGGCTTGTTGTATGGATTTAGTTCTGCAGGAAGTAAAGGATGGATATCGCTTGAGGTTCTTGGAACCATTATCATCGGTGCGATTGCTTTAGTAGTATTCGTGACGCGCCAATTAAATAAGTCAGAACCAATGCTTGACTTCCGTATTTACAAATATCCAATGTTCGCATTGTCTTCTGTAATTTCAGTTGTCGTATCAGTAGCAATGTTCTCAGGGATGATCCTAACACCACTTTACGTACAGAGTGTACGCCATATTTCACCACTCGATTCTGGATTGCTCATGTTACCGGGTGCGGTTCTCATGGGGTTCATGTCCCCAATTACAGGGAAGTTGTTTGATAAATATGGACCGAAAGGACTCGCGATTACCGGTCTTTCCATTACAGTCCTTACAACCTATCTGCTCAGCCAGCTACAAATGGATACAGGTTATTACGAATTGATGGCCATTTACACAGCTCGGATGTTTGGTCTGTCAATGGTTACAATGCCGATTATGACGAATGGTATGAATCAGTTGCCAATGGTTTCGAATCCACATGGTACTGCGATGAACAGTACCGTTCAGCAAGTGTCCGGTGCGATTGGTTCCGCAATTTTGTTAACCGTTATGACGAAACGCGCTGAATCATCAGGTGCCCAAATTGCGCAAGATGCAGCAGTATCAGGGAATATCCCGACGGATGCAGCAGGGTTGGCAGCATTTAAAGTGCAAGTAGGTCAGCAAGCCCAACTGGATGGTATTAACCATTCGTTCTTCATCTCCACGATAATTGCTGGAGTGGCGCTTGTCTTAACGTTCTTCATCAAGCGTGTTAAACCGCCGAAGCTCAATGAACAAGCAATGACTGAATCACCAGCTGTAGCACAATCAAATGACAAAAAAGCATAATTACAAGCCCTTTACTGGAAAAAATTCAGTAAAGGGTTTTTTGTATGCAGTTTGTTCGAAGGATAGCTGAACAGTCTTGTTAGTTGCTCATAAACTCGTGAAAGTGCTCATAAACTTGTGAAAGTGCTCATAAATCTTGAGAAGTGCTCATAAACTTGTGAAAGTGCTCATAAATCTTGAGAAGTGCTCATAAACTTGTGAAAGTGCTCATAAATCCTGAGAAGTGCTCATAAACCTGTGAAAGTGCTCATAAACCTTGAGAAATGCTCATAAACTTGTGAAAGTGCTCATAAATCTGGAGAAATGCTCATAAACTTGTGAAAGTGCTCATAAACTCGTGAAAGTGCTCATAAACCTTGAGAAATGCTAATAAACTTGTGAAAGTGCTCATAAACCCTGAGAAGTGCTCATAAACCCTGAGAAGTGCTCATAAACTCGTGAAAGTGCTCATAAATCTTGAGAAGTGCTCATAAACCTCTGAAAGTGCTCATAAACCTTGAGAAGTGCTCATAAACTCGTGAAAGTGCTCATAAATCCTGGGAAGTGCTCATAAACTCCAGTAAACGCTCATAACATGAACAATGTGATCAGAATCTTCACAATTCAAATGAAAGGAAATATCTAGTTGCTGTCGAATAGAGTATGAAAGGGCTTACAAATCTATCAACCTATTTGGAAAGGGGAATGCAGCAATGAAACTGAACAACTACATCAACGGACAATGGGGAACAGATACAGGAGCGGACTATACAGCAGTAAAAAACCCAGCGAACGGAAAAACAATAGCTGACGTGCGTCTATCGACAGCGGATGACGTCAACCAAGCAGTCGCTGCAGCGAAAGCCGCTCAAAAGAAATGGGCACGGGTTCCTGCACCGAAACGGGCAGATTACTTATATGAAATTGGACGCATCATGATTGAAAAGAAAGAGCATCTTTCTCAAGTACTCACAAAAGAAATGGGGAAAGTCATAGAAGAAGCGCGCGGTGAAGTTCAAGAAGGCATTGACATGGCCTATTATATGGCAGGCGAAGGTCGACGGCTTTTCGGGGAAACAGTGCCGTCTGAACTCGATAACAAATTCGCGATGAGTGTTCGTGCACCAATCGGCGTTGTGGGTTTAATCACTCCGTGGAATTTCCCGGTTGCGATTGCTACGTGGAAGTCGTTCCCGGCAATCGTTGCGGGCAACACATTCATCTGGAAACCTGCGACAGAAACACCGATGATGGCGTATGAAATGGCGCTCATCTTTGAGGAAGCCGGCTTACCTGCTGGTGTGGCAAACGTCGTATTCGGAAGTGGCGGCACAGTTGGAACAGCGATGATCGAGCATCCGGATGTCCGTGTTGTTTCATTCACAGGCTCAACGGAAACAGGGAGACGTGTCGCAGAACTGGGCGGTCGTCATTTGAAGAAAGTCTCGCTTGAAATGGGCGGCAAAAACGCAATTATCGTCATGGATGATGCGGACATTGACCTAGCAGTTGAAGGAATTCTCTGGAGCGCATTTGGTACCGCAGGTCAACGATGCACGGCATGTAGCCGGGTCATCGCGCATACGGATATAAAGCAGGAACTTGAGAAAAAGTTACTAGAAGCGATGAAAGCCTTGACGATTGGTGACGGGGCAGACGAATCGAACAAAATCGGTCCTGTCATTAACGCAATATCACTCGAAAAAATCAGCTATTACGTCAATGTTGGAAAAGAAGAAGGAGCAAAACTGTTGGCAGGCGGAAATACGCTGACAGAGGGCCCTTACACAGGCGGGCACTACTTTGAACCGACGCTTTTCACAGACGTTGCGGCGGATAGTCGCCTTGCGCAAGAAGAAATCTTCGGACCTGTTATTTCGTTGATTGAAATTAGTAGCTTAGAAGAAGCAATTGAAGTGAATAACAGTGTGGTATATGGCTTGTCCAGCTCAATTTTCTCAAGAGACGTCAACAAAATTTTCCAAGCACAACGTGACCTTGATACAGGAATCGTCTACGTGAACGCTGGAACAACTGGCGCGGAGATCCACTTGCCATTTGGCGGAACGAAGGGAACGGGCAATGGTCACCGGGACTCAGGCGTTGCGGCGCTCGACGTCTTTACAGAGTGGAAAAGCATTTACGTTGATTTCAGTGGCAAGTTGCAACGGGCTCAGATCGATAACAACTAAAAGGAGGCTGATTGGATGAAAGTCGTCGTATTAGGTGCAGGGTTAATGGGGAAAGAAGCCGTTCGAGACTTGGTGAAAAATGATGAGGTGACAGCCGTCTATTTAGCGGATCAAGACGTTAGAAAAGCGGAGCATTTTGCAGATGAACTCTTGTCAGACAAACTCAGTGTTTTAGTACTCGATGCTCGTAATGAACTGCAATTGAGTGAAGTCATTTCGCTCGGTGACGTCGTTATCAATGCATTGTTCTATACATTCAATGAGCAAGTCGCAAAACTAGCGATTGAAGCTGGCGTCCATAGTGTAGATCTCGGTGGACACATCGGTGGTGCGACAGATGCCGTTCTTCAGATGAAAGAACAAGCAGAAGCACGCGGCGTCACGCTTATCCCAGATCTAGGTGTCGCACCAGGGATGATCAACATCCTTTCAGGCCATGGGGCAGATAAATTGGATAAAGTCGAGTCCATCCGCTTGTTTGTCGGGGGCGTACCCGTCAATCCAGAACCTCCACTTAACTACAACATTGTGTTTTCATTAGAAGGTGTATTTGACCATTACACGGATTCTTCGCGTGTAATACGAGACGGAAAAATTCTAGAACTGCCGTCACTTTCAGAAATTGAAACTGTTCATTTTGATGAATTCGGCGACATGGAAGCCTTCCATACATCAGGCGGAACTTCCACTCTTATAGAATCATTCCCGGATGTCCACACACTTGAGTACAAGACATTACGTTATCCAGGTCACGCGGAAAAGTTCCAATTGCTCGTAGATCTTGGCTTGTTGTCACGTGAATCGACCATTCAAGTTGATGGAAAACCGTTACGTGTCCGCGATGTCATGCGTGAACATCTCACGCCTCAAATGCTGCTTGGCGACAAAAAAGATGCCGTATTGTTACGCGTCCTCGTAAGCGGGGAGGCTTCAGGCATGACAGCGACTTATGAGTACAACATGACTGTAACCAAAGATACTGATATGAATGAAACTGCAATGGCTCTTGCGACTGCGAATACGATTTCTGTTGTCGCCCAAATGATTGGTGGAGGGACCATTACAAAACGTGGCGTTTATCCTCCTGAATCGATTGTTCCAGGCGATCTCTATATTGAAGAGATGGGCAAACGTGGCGTCCACATTACGGAAACCATTCATACTGGTGAAGCCGCACTTTAATTCGCGCGATGCAAGGAGGTACTGAGATGGATTTCAACTTTACAGAAGAACAGCAGTTGCTACGTAAAACAGTGAGACGTTATGTCGATGATCGAATCCTTCCGAATATCGCGAAATGGGATACAGCAGGCGGTTTTGATCCCTTAGTTTGGAAAGAACTCGCAGACCTCGGGTTTATGGGGACTTGTATACCGGAACGTTATGGTGGTAGTGGCATGGACTATAATGCTCTTGCTATTTTGTGTGAAGAACTGGAACGCGGAGATACCGCGTTCCGAACCGCTGTATCTGTCCATACAGGCCTGAACTCGCTGACTCTGCTGCAATGGGGAACGGATGAACAGAAGCAAAAGTATTTGATTCCACAAGCTAAAGGAGAGAAAGTTGGTGCGTTCGGGCTGACGGAACCTGGTGCAGGATCAGACGTTGCGGCGATGGTTTCTACCGCTGTCCGTGATGGTGAAGATTATGTGCTAAATGGGCAGAAAACGTGGATTTCACTATGCGACAGTGCGGATTATTTCCTCATCTTTGCCTATACGGATAAATCGAAAAAACATCACGGAATTTCTGCGTTCATCGTCGAGCGTACGATGCCTGGATTTTCATCCAAAGCCATCAAAAATAAATATGGCATTAAAGCTGGAAACACGGGCGAGCTATTTTTTGAAGACGTCCGTGTACCTGCTTCCAACTTGCTTGGGAAAGAAGGGGAAGGGTTCAAAATCGCGATGTCTGCATTGGATAACGGACGCTTCACCGTTGCTGCAGGTGCAGTCGGTTTGATTCAGGCGTGTATGGAAGCGAGTATTGCATATTGTGAAGAACGCAGCACATTTGGAAAGCCGATTGGACAGCATCAGCTCGTCCAGCAAATGATCGCGCGGATGGAAGCGGGTTATCAAATGAGTCGCTTACTCGTCTACCGTGCCGGGGAGATGAAAAACGCCGGGCTACGTAATACTCGTGAAACGTCATTAGCCAAGTGGCAAGCGTGTGATTTTGCCAATCAAGCTGCAGACGATGCATTCCAAATTCATGGGGCATACGGATATTCAGACGATTATCCGGTTGCACGATTCTTGCGTAACTCAAAAGCACCGGTCATTTATGAAGGAACACGGGAAATCCATACGATTATGCAAGCTGAATATGTGCTCGGATACCGACAAGACAAGCCCCTTAGCAATATGTTGCCATCTTGGCCATGTGACGTAGACGTGTAACTTGTCTGATTCAAGACCGACTCATCTAGTAAAGGAGATGAGACCAATGTACAAAAAAGCTGTCCTCGCAGTGGCAGTCAGTGCTGTAGTTATCTTATCCGCTTGTGGAACGGTGAGCGCCCCAATGAAAAAAGAAGACCTAGAGCCTGATAAAATTGCAGTTTCTTTCGGAGAAGACGATTACTTGAAATTAAGTGAACCGACAAACGAACTTGGAGCACAACTTGTTACAAAAGCAAAACCAGACGATGACGGCAATGTATTCGTGTCACCAGTCAGTCTTATAATGGCATTATCCATGCTTCAAAACGGAGCGGATGGACAAACTCGCAACGAAATTAAAAATGCGATGCAAGTGATAGGAATGGATACGGAGTCCATTAACCGTGCGAACGCATCAATGTTGTATCACTTCCAAGGGTTAGACGAAGAGTTAGCCTTCAATACGGCAAATTCAATTTGGGTGAACGATGCGTATACGCTGCGAGAAAAATTTAAGCAAATAACACAAGACTACTATTTAGCTGAGGCTCAAGACATGGACATAACAGACCCGAAATCAGTAGATATTATGAACAAGTGGGTTCAGCAAGCAACAAACGGTAAGATTGACGAAATTGTCCAAGCACCCCTTGATGATAGCTTAGTTATGTTTCTGTTGAATGCTGTTTATTTCAAAGCATCCTGGTTCTATCCGTTCAATGAAAATGCAACAGAAGTTAATAATTTCAAGATTTCAGATGGAAATCTTACGAAAGTCCCATTCATGCAATTGAATGAGGAGCTACCCTACTTGGAAACAGATCAATTCCAGGCCGTTTCACTCCCTTACGGAGAAGAAGGAAAGATGACAATGGATATCTACGTCCCAAAAGAGGGGCAGAATTTTGACGACTTCCTCTCTTCATGGACTACTGAAAACCGAGCGAACTGGAAGGGTTCGTTTGAAACCCGGCTAGGTACAGTCCGTTTACCTAAGTTCCGGCTTGATTATGAAATTCAGTTGAATGATGTGCTTCAGGAATTAGGAATGCAGCAAGCATTTGGTGAAGGAGCGGAATTTTCAAAGTTAGTCGTAGAGGATGAAAATCCATTGTTTGTGAGCAAGGTGCTACAGAAAACCTATCTTTCTGTGGATGAAAAAGGGACAGAGGCAGCAGCCGTCACATCCATTACTATGGATACGGTATCTGCGCCAATGGGAGAACCTTTCCAATTCACAGCGGACAAGCCGTTCTTCATCACAATTCGTGACAAAGAAGCAGACGTATTGTTGTTTGCAGGGAAGATTGCCAATCCTGTACAAGGAGACTAGTCGCTAACAGTCTCGAAGCCGAGAGTGGTTATCGGGACTTTTTGTCCGCAAAGGATGCTTTGTTTTTAGACAAATCAAGCAAAATAGTTTTTTAATGGAAACTATGATAAAATAGAGTAGTTGAAATCAGTCAACATTTTTTTGTTCTACATTGTGAAGAATTTCACAAGAAAGGGGAAATATAATTGAAAATTACGATTGTTGGTTCAGGACACGGAGGTTCGACCGCAGCTGCTTGTCTAGCGCGAGATGGTCACCAAGTGAGTATGTTGAAGCTAAGCAATCAGCCTAACGAGCACTTTGCTAAATTGGAAGAAACGAAGTGCATTACATTGAAAGAGGGGAGCGAACAGCAAACCGTTCCGCTTCATGCTGTGACACGCAATCCTGCAGAAGTTATACCACAAGCAGACATTATCCTCATTTATTACGTCTCGAATTACCACAAGTCCCTCGCGAGCGCCCTAGCTCCACACTTGCAGAAGCAACAAACTGTTTACATTTGCCCGGGGTATCTCGGAAGCATTTACTTTTTGAACGAATTGAAACGAATTGGCAGAACTGAAGATGCGCCACTATTTGTTGAAGGCGAAACGTTGCCATACAGCTGTAGAATCACAAATCCCGGTGAGGTTACACTGTATTCAGAGAACTACGGTCATCCAATTGCATCCCTTCCTGCAGATCGTGTTCAAGAGGCATGTCATACGCTAAAACCGATTCTAGGCAACTGCATCCCGCGTGAAAATATTGCAGAAGTCGCACTCCACAACCCGAATCTTATTATGCACACAGTCGGGATTGCGCTCAACGCAGCATATATCGAGAACTCAGAAGGTCAGTTTTCGATGTATACAGAAGGATTTACGCCCTCCACTTGGAAAGTAGCACATGAGTTGGATCAGGAAAAAATGGATATGCTTGAGAAAATCGGTTCGAAACGCCGTTCATACATCGAAGAGTTCAAGGTGCGCACATTCACTGATCCTGAAGCCCAGTCAGATGATGAAGCATTTGCTATCTACGCAGACAGTGTCAAGGATTTGCATACGAAATCTGTTAACAATCGGTACATTACAGAAGACGTGCCAATGGGTCTTGGGCTCCTGCACTCGCTCGGAAAGCACATTGGTTTGCCGACGCCAGTGACTGATTCTATCATAACTCTATCAGGAACGATGGTCGGAGAAGATTATTTCCGAGAGGCGCGTTCTATAGAAAAACTCGGCTTCACAACCGCAGAAGAATTATTGTCATTCATCAATCCTAACAAAACCACTCAAGTATAATGGGATATAGGAAACGAAGGTGCGACACGGCCTTCGTTTTTTCTTTTAAGAATATGATCGGAAAACCCTTGCAATCTATTTGTAGGGCGCGTATTATAAGGAATGACCAAATGACTATAATTGAATTACAGTCATTTTACAATGAAAGAGGTGGGCACATGGATCGCAGAACGGAGATTTTGGAAGCCGCTGCAAAATCCTTCTCACTGTTTGGCTACAAAGCGACCACGATGGACCAAGTCGCTAAGATTGCAAACGTTGGGAAAGGTACGATTTACACATTCTTCGCTAACAAAGAAGAACTGTTCAACGCCATTGTCGTCGGAATGATTGAAGAGATGAGGACAGAAGCGGAAGCCGCCGCTATTGAAGGGGCAACATTTGAAGAAAATGCGCATGCTCGTCTTATGTCGATTTTGAAATTTAGAACGACACACCAACTGTACGCCAAACTGATTGATGAAGGAAAAGAAATCCGGACGCCTGCCGTACAAGAAGTCCTCGTAGATATCGAGAAACAGATTGTGAAATTCATTGCCGAGAAAATCCAAAAAGGCATTAATCGCGGTGAAGTCAAACCATGTAATGTTGAAATGGTCGCGTATTTGCTGTTTAAATCGTATATGGCTCTCGTTGTAGACTGGGGTAAAACCCACCATCAAGAGTTGGATCAAACCGAGATCATCGATTTACTGAGTAGTACCATTTTCAAAAGTCTCTTAATTTGAGACTTCTTTTTTTAAGAATCAATGACCAGAAATCCAAAGTGGTCAACCAGTCAAGGAGGAGAAAAAATGAAGAAGACGATGACAGGAGCGGAATGGAAGCAATTATTGCGCACGCGAAAAATGATTGTGCCTATGATTGCAATTTTATTCATACCGGTATTATATGCAGGGATGTTTTTGTGGGCGTTTTGGGATCCATACGCAAACATGGATGCACTGCCAGTTGCGGTTGTAAATATGGATGAAGGTGCCGAATTTGAAGGAACTGAACTTGATCTTGGTAAAGAACTTGTCGACAAACTTGTCGATAGTAAGCAGTTTGACTTTCAAAGTATAACTGAGTCCGAAGCAAAAAAAGGTCTCACGAATCAAGACTACTATATGACAATCGAAATTCCGGATAACTTTTCAAAACACGCAACAACATTATTGGATGAAACACCTGAAAAACTAGCACTGGTTTACAAACCAAATGAAGGCTTCAACTTCCTCTCTGCACAAATTGGAGATACTGCAATGGAACGCATCAAGGCTGAAGTGAACGAAAAAGTATCATCCACGTATGCGGAGCAACTTTTTGACTCTATTAAAGAAATGGGTGACGGATTTGGGGATGCTGCAGACGGTGCAGGAAAACTGCATGACGGTTCTGGCAAACTTGTTTCCGGGACAGATGATTTAAAAGGGTATTTAGCTCAGCTAGCATCCAGCACGGTGACGCTTGCAGATGGCTCAGATAAGCTTAAAAAAGGTGTCATCGAAGCTGCAAATGGTGCATCTTCATTAAATTCAGGTCTCGGAACATTGTCGTCAGGTGTTAGTGAACTTCAAGGCGGCGCTCAAAAAGCATCTGCGGGTGCGAGTGATTTGAATGCAGGACTGACTCAATACACGCAAGGTGTTGGTAAGCTCGCAAGTAGTTATCAACAGATTGGCGCAAAAGAAAAAGAATTCGGAGCAGGTGTGGGCAACTTAGCTGAAAAATCCGGTTCACTCAATGCTGCAGCTGGTCAATTAACAGGCGGCGCGCAGCAAGTAAATGCGGGAATTGGACAATTGTCTGAACAACTTGCACCAATTTTAGCTTCACTTCCTGAAGAACAAAAAGCAGCATTGCAAGGTGCTCTTGGTGAATTGAAATCAGGCAGCGCAAAAGTGGCAGGCGGACTTGGTGAATTATCGCAAGGCACCGCAGCGCTTCAATCAGGTGCGAAAGAATTGAATGGTGCTGCAGGTCAATTAGCCGGGGCACACTCACAGGCACTTGCAGGTGTCAACGAGTTAAACAGTAAATCTGGGCAATTGCTCGCAGGTTCATCTGCACTTGCTGAAGGAAATAGTGCGCTAAATGCCGGTGTGGGTAAACTTGCTACAGGCGCAACAGCTGCTAAAGAAGGATCTAGCAAATTAGTCGATGGTCTTTCTGCATTATCAGCTGGTTCTAAAACACTAACAGACGGAACTGGAACGCTTGCCTCTAAATCTCAAGAACTCGCAACCGGATCCGCAACACTTGCTGACGGAGCGAAAGAATTAAACGAAGGAACAGGGACACTTCAAGAGAAATTGACTGAAGCGAATGACACCGCTTCTGAAGTGAATCCATCTGACAAAACATATGGCATGGTAGCTGCTCCAGTAGATGTAGAAAAGTCTGCAGTCAATGAAGTACCGAACTATGGAACAGGATTCGCACCTTATTTCTTATCTCTAGGATTGTTCGTCGGTGCGTTGTTACTATCCATCGTATTCCCACTGGTTCAGCCAGTCATATCACCAACAGGTCCATTCCGCTGGTTCGCAAGTAAAGTTTCTGTGCTCGCAGTGGTCGGGCTCATTCAAGCATTGATTGCCGTAGGCGTTATTAAATACGGGTTAGGTATGGACTCCATCAACACACCATTGTTCATCCTCACGGCGATCATTACAAGTTACACATTCATCGCGCTCGTGCAATTGTTTGTTTCTGTATTCAGTGACGCAGGACGCTTCCTGGCGATTCTCGTCTTGATCATGCAACTCGTTACAAGCGCCGGAACGTTCCCATTGGAATTGATCCCAGAACCACTTCAGATTTTCAATAAATTCTTGCCAATGACATACTCTGTTCAGGCATTCAAAGCATCAATTTCTACAGGCGACATGACGCATCTATGGACTTCGAACGGCATATTAATTGGGTTCATGGTCGTATGTCTTGCGTTAACAGCAGGCTACTTCGCATTGCTGTTCAAAAAACGCCATTCTGCAGCAGATGTTGTAGAAGCATAAGAAACAATTCACAACCGGCAGACGGAATAACACGTCTGTCGGTTTTTTTGTGGATAAAAATTCGAATGATTTGAAAAGTTATCGACGGGTGACGACGAAGTTATGCCCAATTGGGGATGGAATTGGGGTTATCCACAGAGGATTACGAGATATTTTGTGCAAAGTAGGGGTATGGACTGGGTTGTCCACTTTTTTAGAGGGACGAGCGGTTCTGTGTTGGTGACGACAAGACTGTGACCGGTATAAATTGCGTTCTTGATCACTCAAGTGGGATTGTCCATCACTTGCGTTGACTTCTCAATCACTTAGTCGGATTTGTCCGACACATAGGAGAGTTTGTCGATAACGGGACACGGCTCAACTGGTTTAAAGGGTTAATTAGCAGTATTGCACCACTCCTGAATGTTTAATCTAACCGTGTACCACGATCCGTTGTCCAGCGCGTCCAAATTATTTGTAACCTTCTCAAATTTCCTTCGTCTACTAAAAAAATGGGGAGTGAGAACATGGACGCAAAGTGGAAATCGATACTTATCATCGGCATAGTGCTGTTACTCGCTCTAGCGGGAGCGTACTATAGTCAACCAAAACAGCATATATCTGTTGAACAGATGAGCTCGTTTAATGAGGTCGTTCCTAATTCGAAAAGGGAAATTACTCAACCATCAGATGCGCGCACGATTCAGCGCGCTGTGAGGACAGCTAAAAAACTGCCAGGTGTTGTAGACGTCGCCGATCCAAACTATAAAGTTACGATTGGGGAGAATGAGTATTATTTGTGGCTGTATGAAGGAGAAAAAGTAGGCTCTATGATGAAAGTCACTAACACGAACAACTTGTATCGATTACGTTCCTCTGAAAAACTCTTAGCAATTTTCAACACGTTCAATTAAAAAAGCAGCGCCTCCTAACATGAGGAGTCGCTGCTGTCTATATCTTATTACGATCCCACAAAATCTCCGCCATCGACGTGAATCGTTTGACCCGTCATATAGCTAGAATCGTTCGAAGCGAGAAACACGTAAGCGGGTGCGTTTTCAGCAGGCTCGCCGCGACGCTTCATCGGTGTATCGTCTCCGTGCTTTTTTACTGTCTGCGCATCGAAAGTCGAAGGAATGAGTGGAGTCCAAATCGGGCCTGGTGCGACTGCATTCACCCGAATCTTTTGACCCGCTAAGTTCAAGGCGAGTGAGCGTGTGAACGTTGTAATTGCGCCTTTTGTCGCGGAATAATCGAGCAATCCGGGAGAACCATTGTAAGCGGTGACTGAAGATGTATTGATAATCGAACTACCTTCTTTCATATGTGGCAACGCGGCTCTAGTTAAATAAAACAGCCCGAAAAAGTTCGTTTCAAAAGTCTCACGTAATTGGTCACCAGAAATATCAAGCAGTGATTTTTGAGGGAATTGTTTTCCGGCATTATTCACGAGCACATCAAGGCCGCCAAATTCTTCAACTACTGCTTCCACTAACGTTTCACAGTTTTCTTCTTCGCTAATATCAATACGTTTTTTATAAGCTTTCCCACCATATTTCTCAATAAGTTTAATGGTTTTATCTGCATCGACATCTTCTTCCGGACTGAGGTACGCAATCGCCACGTCTGCGCCTTCTTTTGCGAAAGCGACGGCAACTGCACGACCGATACCGCTATCCCCACCGGTTATCAACGCCTTCTTCCCAGCTAACTTTCCGGACCCTTTATATAATTCATCGTCGTAAATCGGCTGTGGTGACATCTCATCTTCCACGCCAGGTTGCTGTTCCTGCGTCTGGGGTTTTACGTTTTCATCGATCTTTTCGTATTTATCTTTAGTCATCTGCAAAATCCTCCTTACAGGGTATCTAGTCAAAGTATTCCCATAAGAAGCACTGGCAAACCTCATGTGTTTTTGAATATACTATTAGGGAAGAGTAAGTTTAATAGTAGTATCAAATGGGGGGATGTAGATGTGAAGAGTGTTACCCTATGGCAACGACTACAAATGCCAATAGCTGCAACCGTTTGGTTAGCATCCGCTGCAGTGTTACTATGGCTGCAAAGTGATCAGAATTCATTGTACGTAATGCTTAGTTTTGTTGGAATGGCAGCCCTCTTTTTCCTAGTGACTGACCGCATAGCTTTTTTCGCTTTTATATTATTTACGTTAACAACGGTATTCTATTTTTTGTACCGGGCATTTATAGAAGGATGGTCTCCAGGTGAGCAAGCAGCTGGGATTGGTACGCATTTTTTATTTTTACTGCATCTCTTTGCTCTTTACAGTATTGCAAAGTACGTGTATTCGTATCGGTCTGAAAATAGAGCATTGAAAAATCGTCTCGAAGAGTTACAAGAATATATTTCTGAACATGGCGTATTGACGAAAAGAGAATTTGAAAAACAATCTTCTATAGTGTTGTCTACAATGGCGCGACATGGGGAGCCCGGCTATTTTGTTCAAGTGGATTTATCGGAAATTCGAAAAGTGGCACGCAAACAAGCACTGATTGCTTGCTCGTCAGTCATCTTCGGCACATTGCGAAAGCATTATGATCTTGTAGGGCATTTTGATGACAAAACGATTGTTGTGTTATTGCAAAATATAAGTGATGAAGGATTTAAGATTGTCGATGGACGCTTAAAAGAAGCCATGCAACGACAAATCGAAGAGGGTGCTTTCGAGCAGATTAATTGGAACGTCCGTCAAATCCAGGGGGAGCATTCCATTGAAGAATTGTTGGTGATTCGATGAATAGGCGCCTCCTAGTTCTGCTTAGCGTAGCAATTATTTTTCTCATAGGTCTTGTCTTGGCAGCGATTTTAAATGTGAGAATTCTATTGTTTTTCACAACTGCTTTGTTTTTAACATTATTAGGGTACTACTCATTATTGACACTAGCGGGACTATACAATCGATTAAAAAGACCGGAGATTCCGGAATTGGAGTCATATCCAGGTGTGGATATCTTGATTCCTGCGCATAACGAAGGAGTCGTCATCAAAGATACGATCGAAGCGATGACGGCACTTAATTATCCGGGAGATTTGCAAATATATGTGTTGAATGATAATTCGTCGGATGAAACCGGGGAGATTGCGGGCGATTTTGCAGCAACCTTCAAAAACGTCCATCATATTCAGGTGCCACCTGGAGAACCGCGTGGGAAATCACGTGTGCTCAACCATGGATTGAGTATTTCATCAAATAAATATTATTGCGTCTATGACGCGGATAATCAGCCTGATTCTGAAGCACTCATTAAGCTAGTTGCGACGGCTGAGAAAAACGAGCAGTCTGCAGGCGCTGTTGGCTACGTGAGAACAATTAACGAACAAAAGAATTGGCTGACCCGTATGATTTCAATAGAATTTCAAGTGTTTCAACTGCTCATGCAATCGGGGCGTTGGCAGTTGTTTAAAACGGGCTCTTTGACAGGAACGAATATGCTTGTTAAACGCAGTGTCATAGAAGATCTAGGCGGTTATGATCCATATGCCATCGCGGAGGATGCAGAACTGACACTGAGAATCACGAAGGCGGGGTATTATTTACCGATTGTCACTGATTCCATCACGTGGGAGCAAGAGCCTGAAACGCTAGGAGTCTATTTAAAACAACGGACACGTTGGTTACAAGGGAACTTATACATTGTTGAAAAGACCTTAACGGAACCAGGCTATTTCAAAGGGAAGTTACTCGTCCATTCGATTCACCAGTTACTCGTTTATGTAATTTTTTGGCTGTTTCTCATCATTTCGTATGTGTGGTTTGCCCTTGGAATCTTGGATATCTTCTATATCGAGTATACGTATCCATTGCTGTTCATCTGGTATCTAGCATACATTGTGTATACGACGCAGCTGTTTGCAGCACAAGCGACCCAGCGAACCTTCACACCGCTTAATGTATTCATCAGCGTCATCATGTATTTCACGTATGCGCAACTATTTTCATATTTGTTCGTGCGAAGCCTGATTCTGTATGTGAAAGCGAAGAAGAATCGTCAAGTAATTGGATGGGATAAGACGCAACGATTCAAATCGAAATAACAACCTACTCCATAAAAAAGATTCTAATTCAAAGGTTGGGGTGTTGTGACTTGCGCACGTCACAATCAAACCTTGACGAATGATAATTTTTTTACACTGTATGTTTTGTAATATCTTCACCCTAAAGTGATCGAAACGTCTAAAGCCATGGGCATTGCGTTTCATCACTTTTTTTATTGATGCCCTTCATAGGAAGACATTTGAGTAATTAAAGGAGAAACTTCAGGCGCAAGAGGAGGCTTTCCGGCGTACTGAGGAGCTTTTCAATTGTGAGGCAGTCGATTGTTGAGCAGTATTATCCAACACTAGAAACGAGTCAGTGGACGTCTTACGAGAAGCGAGCACTAGTCAATGAAACGGCTCGATTGGATCGTGTTTTAAATGAAGTGGAAATTAAAGAACATTGATGCAGGCGCGTGAGGAAGAAGTGGTGGAACAAGTCCAGTCGATTTTAAAACAACCGATTACGTCTGTTATAGAAACACAGTTGGGTTTACAAGCCGTGCAAACGCGAGCGGCAACCTTTTATGTAGACGTAGGGGGTATCGCTTCAACAGAAGGCATCTATGGACTTGCTATCTCCTGATGAAAAAGACAACTTTGAAAGTATGTTGAAGGAAATCAATAGATTGCAACTGGCATTACGTTTATTTGGATCTCATTATGACGAGCGTATCCAGTTGCTGATGCAAAGTTTGAATGTATCGGATAAATCCCTAATTCAGCGTGAGTGGCTGATGACGGCAATGGATTATTACGGAGAAGCTTTCACAAAAGAACGATTGGCCAATTTTCCAAGTGAGCCACCGAAGAAATACAAGAAAGAGCAATTAGTGGTCGTGCCTGATTATGTACGAGTGAAACGAGCATATGATGTAGCCGTTTTACGAGGAGAGCAGGTGTCCGCGCAAGAGTTGCTGCGAGTACAAAAAGGAATGGAACTAGAATTATTGAAGGATTTGGCCCGCCCTCGTTATCAAGCTTTTGAGTTTAGTGATTGTTTTGAAGAAGACATCTTGTCCGAAAAGAAAGCGAATGCTTTTTCAGCAGCTGTAGAAGTGCCACCAGAGCAAGGAACTGTTTTTTACAATGACACGTTCGGAGGCAAACAAATGAACATCTACAGTTCCCAAACGTTATTTGAGCAGTTTTTTAAAGGAAAAGCCATAGAAAGGACATTGGGTGAGTTGGAATATAAGGAATTTGAAAAATTGAAGGCGCAGCAGAAACAAATGAAACAAAAGAAGGGGATGAATCAAAGAAGGAAATCATGAATTTCGGTTAACATTGATTAATTGGTAGTACCAGCGAGGCTGACACCGCTTCAATGGGCAGCCCCAGCTCTCCTGCTCGAATGGCCGATTCTGGGCGTCCTCCGGTTCCGACCCACACTGGAAGCGAGTCTTGGACGGATCGCGGATAGACGCCAAGATCATGGATTGCGGGGCGATGACCACCTCGCCATGTGACTTTTTCCGAAGCTCTAACTTTTAGAAGCAACTCAAGATGTTCTTCAAACAATTCGCTATAGTCATTCAAGCTATATCCAAACAATGGAAATGAATTAGTAAAGGATCCTCGGCCCACCATAATCTCCGCCCTGCCGTTACTGATACTATCTAACGTTGAGAAAGATTGGTATACGCGGACTGGATCATCTGAGGAAAGAACGGTAACGGCACTCGTGAGCCGAATTCGATTGGTAAAAGCTGCAGCCGCTGCAAGTACCACGGCTGGCGATTCAGAGGCATAATCAGACCGTTGATGCTCTCCTATTCCAAACACATCAAGGCCGACTTGATCTGCAATAACGATCTCTTCGATCCCGTTCCGAATCCGCTCGGGATGGCTAATCCTTTTGCCCGTTATGGGATCCGGTGAGTTCTCTAGAAAAGTATTGATGCCTATTTCGAATTTATCTGTTAATTCAATCGTGGTTGATCCTCATTATCGTATTGATCGCAAACAGAATTATTATCGATGTCCTGCAGCTACGTTTCTTGGCGCTACCTCATGGATTCGTTTAAGATCAGAATCCGTAAGCTCAACCTGCAAAGATCCAATATTCTCCTCCAAATACTTTCTTCTTTTCGTCCCTGGAATAGGTACGATATCGCTGCCTTGCATCAATAGCCATTTCAGCGCCAATTGCGGTGCGGAACACCCCTTTTCAGCAGCCATCTCTTGAATTCGGGCGACAAATCGAAGGTTTTTCTGTAAGTTTTCTCCCTGAAACCTAGGGAAGTTTCGTCTGATGTCATCGTTTCCCAAATCCTCGTATCGTTGAATCTTACCTGTTAAGAAACCACGTCCAAGCGGACTATAGGCTACAAAACCGATTCCAAGTTCTCTGCAGGTAGGAAGAACTTCGTCCTCCACGTCTCGGGACCACAAGGAATATTCCGTTTGCACCGCAGATAATGGATGAACCGCATGTGCTCTGCGTATCATAGCTGGCGAGGCTTCTGAAAGGCCTATATAACGGACCTTCCCTTCCTTCACCAGATCAGCCATCGCCCCTACAGACTCCTCGATTGGAGTGTGGGGATCAATACGATGCTGATAATACAGGTCGATATGATCAACGCCTAGTCTGAGCAAGCTTGCTTCACAGGCGGCCTTAACATATTCCGCTCTACCGTTATATTCCCACATCGGCCCTTTGTCTCGTACTACCCCAAACTTGGTAGCCAAAGTGACCTCATGACGGCGATCTTTGATCGCTTTTCCCACCAGTTTTTCATTTTCGCCGATACCATACATATCCGAGGTATCCAAGAAACCAACACCAAGTTCCAGTGAACGATGAATCGTCCGTATGGATTCTTGTTCATCCCGGTCGTTGCCGTAAAAGTCGGACATGGTCATGCAGCCTAATCCAAGAGCTGATACTTTCAGCCCACTTGATCCAAGTGCTCTTTTCTCCATAAAAAATCACTCCTCATTTTCAATGTTGGAATCACAAAACGGTATTTTTTGCATTTCGATATCTTTTTCTCATATTCTTTTGAGTTGTTCTGCTACATTCTGTTTATTTTTCAAAGCAATCGAAATCACTGCAAATACAGTTGCAAGCAATACGATTAGCCCTCCGACCCAACCAATCGATGATAGGGAGAGTTGTTCGACAACCACACCACCTAGAACTGCCCCCAAGGCGACACCAAGATGGAATGCAGAGGAATTCAAACTCAAAATAATATCGGTTGATTGAGGAGCCATAGTAACCAGACTAAACTGCTGTGCTGGGGCCGTTGTCCAAGCTCCAAGCATCCAAAGAGCTAGTATGAACAAGGCACCTGCAAATGTGACGGCTGCTATCGGGAGAAAAAACAGGGCAATCACATGAAGGAGCAGACTTGCAATTAGTGTACGACCAATCCCCCATTTGTCAGCTCCGTAACCTCCTAAACGCGATCCTACAACAGCCATTAGTCCCATGCCTAGCAAGACAAGGCTAATTGTATTGGAGTTAAGACCTGCGTTTTCGCGCAGCAATGGAGCTAGATACGTAGAAACAACAGAATAACCAGTAATAAAGAACAAAGAAGTTAACAAGCCACTTATTACTTTGAATTCTTTGAGTACGGCCAGTTGTTTAGATAGCGGAATCACTTCTTGACCGGATAACTTAGGAACGGCTTTTACTATGGGAACAGTCATTATTATGGTAATTACGCCAAGTATAGCGAAGATCCAACGCCATCCCATATACTCCCCGATCAAAGTGCCAAAAGGAAGTCCGATGACGAGTGAAAGACTTGTTCCCATTAAGACAGTACCGATCGCACTTCCTCTTTTCTCCGGCGGAGCTATTTGTGCAGCTACACCCAAGGCAACTATGGAAAAAACGCCTGCGCTTACTCCCAAGACCGCTCAGGAAATCATGAGTAATGCGTAATTAGGGCTTAGAACAGCAATGATATTGCCGAAAACGAAAATACATAATGCTGCTAATAGTAGATTTTTTCTATCTATTCTTGATGTGATTGCGATTAGAATCGGCGTACCCAATGCGTAGGCAATGGAAAACACTGTAACTAATTGTCCGGCGAGACCTATTGATACATTTATATCAGAGGCAAGCATGTCAAGAATTCCAGTTATAATCGATTCGGTCGTGCCGACCACGGTCGCACCTAGTGCAAGAAAATGAATAATCAATTTGTAGTCCTTCATGATGCTTCTGATTCCCCGTTTTCCTAATATGAAATGGATATTGAATCTAAATGAATAAAATCAATTCTTTAACAGGCTTTCCTACGCATCATGATGTTTCCCTGTGCTTTTGTTATAAAGCATAAAAAGTTCACTTACTTTCAATCGAACGTTCGTTCAAATAATCTCAAAAATATCGAACGTTCGATTAATATGTTTTAAAGAAATGAGCTGTTTATGCTTTAATAGCATCCCAGCTCATTTGAATCATTTTATCGATATTAGTAGAACTGAATTCATATTCACCATTAATGTACTCTTTCCCCATTTGAACAAATGGCAGACAGGAATAGGTAACCAAAAGATTAGTCTCCAAATCCTTGAACAGTTCTTCTTTAATCCCCCTCTCGAATAGAGCATACATCGGCTTGAACACACCGCCGTTATGATCTTTACAGTTTTTACGTATAAACGGCGATTCAAGAAACTGTTCCATTAACATAAAGTTAGCATGATTATTCATAATGTAATTTGAATAATCACATAGAATCTTCTCGAAACTATACCTGACTGACATATCCGCTGTTATACCTCTAAACATAATCTGATGCATTTGATCCTTGAGGTTATAATATATTTTAATCAGTAAGTCTTCTTTACTTTCAAAATAAAAGTAAATGGATGATGAAGAGATGCTTGCCCTTTTCGCAATTTTGGACATGGATATATCAGAGAGCCCTATTTCATTGAGAAGTGCAATGGTTGTCTGATAGATAAGTTCTTTTTTGTTTTCAGTTTTATTTTTCATAAATCGACTATAATCGATCGTTCGTTCAAAGTCAAACTGTTTTCCAAGGATATACCGAAGTATACGGTTTTAAAACCATTGATGAACAACAATCGAAATGTGTGCTATCTCATTCACGATGTTATACCCACAATCTTTAACTATACGCGCCCGATTGTTGAAGATCGTTATTAAAGTAAAGCCCTCGCTACTTTAAGTGGGATTATTCGCAATTTTAACATTTCACTACAAGAATGTGCCTTGAAAGTAAAATGATTTTTTTCTTTGTGAAAAAACCCCTGTGGCTTTAGTTTAGTCCAAATAAGCGGTACTAGATTCATTCTAAGTAATAGTTAGTAGCTAAAATTTGTTTTTTGTTTCCATCTGAACCACCACATTAGCAAGTATTGTGCTGGAATAATTATTGACATATCATTTTTCAGCTTTCTTCTTTAGCCATGTTCCTTCGGCTAATTTTTCATCGATAAATTCCAAAACAGTCTGTAATTGAGCAATTTGACTTTTAACTTTTTCCTTCTGCTGGAGCATGCCTGATATCATTTCATGAGTCATATTACTTGTTTCAGCAATATCAAGATATAATTTCACTTCTTCTAAACTAAGACTTGCCTTTTTCATACAGAGGATCAGTAGCAGCCGTTCAATATCGGATGGTGAAAAGACCCGATGTCCATTCGGAAGCCGTTTAATAGTTGGAAGCAATCCAGCTTTTTCATAATATCTAATTGTATCAATGCTCAACCTGGTAAGAGTGCTAGCCTGTTTGATGGTATACATACGTCTGCCTCCTTCTTATCGATAAATTATAAAACATGAAGTCAACTCCAGGTCAAGCTGTTTCTTTTCTATTGACCTGAAGTTAGCTCCATGTTTTATACTTCAGTCATTCACTAATAGGGGGAAATAAAATGTTAAAGTCAGAAAGAAAAACAGCACTTGTTACAGGAGCGAACAGCGGAATAGGACTGGAACTTACGAAAAAATTAATCGAGAACGGGTGGGAGGTTGCTGCTTTAATCCGCTCTGAATTTCCAAAGGAAGAGCTAACACTCCAACAAAAAATTCGTCAAGGAGATATCCGTATTTATAATGCAGATTTATCTGATTTCACGCAACTTAAATCTACCTTGATACGAATAAAGGAGAAAGAAACTAAGCTGGATGCTCTCTTCAATAATGCTGGAGGCAGTTTCTCGAACCTACGTTTTTCACCACAAGGGCGTGAGCTGCATTATGAAATTCAGACAGTGGTTCCCTTTATCATCACAATGGAACTACTTGATCTTTTAAAAAGGGGAAATCCGGCTTTCGTTATCCAAACAAGTTCAGATGCGTTTAATTTTAAAAAATCTTTCGTGCCGGAAGATTTGGCAAACCCTCCTAAATTTCAGAAACTGATAGGCCCCTATGCATCGACGAAGTTGGCAATCACTTTGTGGACACATGCATTGGCACAAGAACTAAAGCGAGAGGGGGTGACAATTATCAGCATTGATCCAGGCAATAACAATACAATGCGAAAGGGCAGAAATGGAGGTTTGCCATTGATCATTCAGCCGTTCATCCGTTTGTTTGGTCCGCATCCCAGTGTAGGGGCAAGCCGGTTGTTTGCTGGGTTAGAGAGGTCCCCCAATGAAGCTGGATTGTATATCTCAAAAGGAAAGTCTACTGAGTTCAAGTTTAAACAGCATGCTCCCAAAGTTTTATTACAAGTAAAATCTGTATATGAAAAAGAATTTTTGACACTGTAATTTAGACAAGCAGGCTGTCGAAACTTTCTCAACAGACTTATTATTATAGTTCATTTCTTTTTAGACTAAAGAAAGCGACCAGGAAGAGTGCAAACACTCGTTTATCACTAGTTAGACACAACAAATCTTTCTTCGACTAAACTGGCCTGATTGTATATATGTAAGCGTAAAATAAAGCCCACCTAGCGTATTAGGTGGGCTTTATTTTACGCTTACTTTATAGAGAAAAAATCGATTATTTTTTAATTTAAGCAAAAAATGCGATAATTATATGAGAAATATGTCCCCCAATATTTCGATTTCGACCGAAAAAAGAGATTTGGAAGAATTCCAAATCACCTTTTTAATATTATTGTTTTTTAGGTTTCTTATTTAAAGTAGAGCGTAGTTCATTGATATCGTCTTCAGATAGGGTATCTTCCTGAATGAATTGGACAAGCATGGATTTCAGGGCACCTCCATAAATACGCTTAATAAATGATTCGGTCTCGGCACGCTGGTATTTTTCCCGTGTATATAGCGGGGAAAAGGTGTAAACTCTTAGATTTTTGTTGACACCTACAACATCTTTTTGAACCAATCGATCGAGAAGAGTACGTATGGTTTTCGGCTTCCAATCGGTACTCTCTTGTAAGGATAATATGATGTCATTCGCTGTTTGAGGGGCTTTATCCCAAAGCACGTTCATAATTTCCCATTCTGATTCTGATATACTAGGAATGTTTTTCTCCATATTTCTTCCCTCCATTTTAATTATAGACTCCTAAATCTTTTAAAATTGATAATGTAATTTCCGCCGCCTTGCTTCCAGATGCTTGATCTTTATTTTGTATATTGGTAGCAAAGAAATAAGTATTGTTGTTCGTCTCTACATACCCGATAAACCAACCATTGATGTTTTTTCCATTCACTGCTCCTGTACCTGTTTTTCCTGATAGGCGAGCTTCTTCATTCTTTTCTAAGAGTAGTGCTTCCTTCACAGCTTGGATATGCATTTCCTTATATCCGAATTGATTATTATGAAAGGACCGAAGCAGTTGGACTTGCTCCATTGGAGAAATTTTTAATGAAGATTCGTTCCAGAACTCACCAGATCCCCCAGATACATCGGAATTTCCATAGTTTATCTCTTGTAGATTTGATTGTATTGTTTCAAATCCTGTTCTACGATCTAATTCTTGGAAATACCAGTTTACAGATTTTTGTAAAGCAGATGAGACATCTTGATCCATATTCCAAGCGTTATAGGGTTGCTCCTTCCCATCCCATGAAAGAGTGGATTCTTCGGGTGATATGACATTTGATTCTAGAGCAAATAAGGCACTATAGATTTTGTATGTGGAATCAGGTGATACCCGCAAAGTACTTTTCTCATCATTATAAATGTGATATTGCTGTGCGTTTTGATTATATAAAACAAAGCTTCCTTCATACCCTTTAAAAAATCGATCTAAATCCTCATAAATTGCTCCGTCATTATTAAAATAGTATCGGTCATTTTCCGTCGCAAATACGGAAACGAATGGTAATTGGATTGTCAAAATGATACTCGCCAACATATAAATATAGACGCTTTTTCTTATTGATTTTTTTGCAGAATGCTTATAAGCAGAAATTTGTTCAATTCGTTTTTTGATTTGAAGCTTCGAACCGTTTAATCGTGTCACTAACTGTAGCTCACTTGACTGTTTTGAAAGATCCAAAAAATTAATGATTGTATTTCCATATTCAATAAATGAATGATCATCTAGTAACTGTAAAACAGATGTATCACATGCGATTTCCCGATCTAATCTCATTTCTCTAAAAGCAAGCCAGACAAGGGGATTAAACCAATAAATGGTTTGATAGAACAATATCAAGTAATTTGTCAGCAGATCCTTGTTTTTATAGTGATTCAGTTCATGAAGAAAGATATATTCGTAATCTTTCAAGCTAAGCCAGTTTTCATGCTGAGAAGGTAAGACGATATATGTTTGAAAAAGTCCGAATATCATTGGAGATTGGACCCTTTCCGAAATAACAACCTTTATTGATTTTTTAATTTGTAGTCTTTTCTTGCATTCTTCGAAAAGCACGAGAACTTCTTGATTGGAAAATGCAGAAGAATAATTCTTTATCCTTCTTAGTGTGAGCCATCCACGAACCATAGTAAAGGTAAATAAAAGCATACCTAACATCCATAATCCCATCGCTCCCATATTTAATAAGGATAGATCCGGCCGATTGACCGATACAGAAAAGTCTTGTATCAGGTGTAGGCCATGCATCATATCAGTTTCAGTTTTATCCATAGTAGAACTGAGCTTATTAGTCTGATATGTATCCCCACCGTTAAAGAGAGAACTAAAATTAAATAAATCTGTAGGTATGAATGGAAGTGTTAAAGCCATGAAAAGAAACATCCACAAATGATAGTGCGATTTAGCAGTTAGTTGTTTTCCAAACCATTTTCGTATAAGTAGAATAACGGTAACGGAAAATGAAGACACCAATAGACCTATTACAAAATGAGTTAAAAACATGTCCTTCAACACCAACTCTCTTGATTTTAAATTTAAAAAATCAGGTATTAAGCATATTTATAGTAACTTGACGGTTAGGAAATAAAGAGTTGACTTTATTCGATTACGTATGTAATACTATACTACAGATGTAATCAGACTACAAATGTAATCTGTTAAAACTCCTTGAATAAGGTTGTTTTTTCAATTTGTACATATGAGTCTAATCAAATAATTAGGAGGTTTTACATCATGAACAAAAGATGGTTTTATCAAATACTAGCACTGATAGGCTTGGTGCTTGTGGTTGTAGGCTGCTCGGATGAAAAAAAACAGGTTGTACAAGAGTCAGAAACAGAAAAAATAACGGCAAAAGAAACCACAAAAGAGAAATTTGAAGAACTTGAGAAGGAATATGACGCGAGGCTTGGGGTCTATGCCATTGACACAGAAACAAAAGAAATCGTGAAATTTCGTGAGAACGAACGATTTGCGTACACATCTACATCCAAAGCGCTAGCCGCAGGTGTTTTATTAAAGCAAAATCCGATATCAGAGCTTGAGGAAATAAGGACGTTCACCAGTGAAGACATTGTTCCCTATTCTCCGATTACAGAAGACTTTGTGAACAAAGGGATGAGTCTAGGAAAGATAGCGGAAGCAGCGGTGCAGTATAGTGATAATACAGCAGGAAATCTTCTGTTCGAAGAATTAGGCGGACCAGATGGATTTGAAAAGGCGTTACGAGAAAGTGGCGATACTGTCACAATGGCTGACCGTATAGAACCAGATTTGAACGAAGCTATTCCTGGGGATACAAGGGATACAAGTACTCCTAAAGCACTTGCAACATCCCTTGAGGTGTTTGGAATCAGTGAGTACCTTCCTGCCGATAAGCAAGAAGTTTTTACAAATTGGCTAAAAGGGAGTACCACAGGTGATTCCCTCATTCGAGCTGGTGTACCAGAAGATTGGGAGGTTGGAGATAAGAGTGGAGCCGGTGGATATGGAACTCGAAATGATATAGCTATTGTGTGGCCACCTAATCAAGATCCGATTATTATTGCGATCATGTCAAGTCGCAATGAAGAGAATGCTAGCTTTAATGATGAACTCATCGCAAAGGCTGCAAAAGTGATTGCTCAGGAATTTTCTAACAACAAATAGATTAACATTTTAGAGAAAGAGTACTCTTCTGGTAAAGGTAGTTTTTTACTACAAAAAAGTTGGCGAAATAATATACTTAAAGGTGCTTATCTTGAATAAGTATTAAGCAATGATCTTCTACAAACGGACGCTATTGTGGCACGCTCAAAAGGTCAATTTCTCAATTCATTGTTGAGAAGTTGACCTTTTAGTTAGCTCATTTCCCTAGCTTCATAGCAAACAACCTATAAACTATCATTACAAATTTATTGCAATCATAACGAAAATTCGCCTTTCAATAAGTATATATATAATATTTTGACAACAATCAACTTTTTATAGAGAAATACCAATGTATACTATTTAAAAGTAGGTGATATGTCTAATGATAGAGCGATGGTTGAGCAATAATGACCTATACAGATTGACTTGACGGGCGTTTTGTGCGCGGCGGGGAGAACAAAGGACAACCGATTTCGGCTGTTCGGTAAGAATGTAACCAGGAAGAAGTAGAGGGGTAGATCGAGGTAAAGCCATTAAAATTGCGTCAGAACTTTTTGCAGCAAGGAAATTTTTAAAATGCTGAGAAGGTGGAGCAAGTAGATGGAACGGTTTTCAAGGCAAGCGAGGTCGATTGCTTGCGGAAGTGAGTTTTGCTGGTACCAGTTTTTTAGAAGGGTTAATGAGTGTGTATGACATGGAACTGGATCAAGCCGTGAAGCGTTACGAGGAGAAGTTGCAGTTGTTTGAAGTCGAGCAGCGAGAGAAGAAACAGAAAGCCATCTTTATCGGACGCGTAAGAAAAGTGGAATTAGAACAGCTTTCAGAAGGATTTCCCACCGTTCAAGAGGCGAAAAGAAAGTTAACGAATATGCAACAACAAAAGGAAATTGTCCCCCAAAAATTTGTAGAGATGAAGCGAGAGGAATAGCAGATAGATAAATGAATAGTGAAAGTAGGTTTGAGTATGACAAAACAACACGTAAAAATACGCTTCGCATTTAGCACAGCTTTGGCTCTGTTGTTTTGTTTAGCAGTTATACCCGAAATCGTTTTTGCCTCAGCTGGACAAGTCCAAGCTAAGCTCACAAATGCAGCCAATGTCGTGAAAGGCATTTTGACAGCGCTTGTGGTTTTAGTCGGGGTTTGTGTAGCTTTATTTATTATCATCAAGCGTATGCCTGGAAAGGAGATCCACGTCTCCTAACCGAAAAAGCGCTATGGGAAACGACTTCTCGGTCCCCTTAGTGCATCTGATTTATAAACCCGGGATATCCTTGGTATTATTCATATGTACGCATCACCTTTCATTTACTTGTTTCTCGACAATTCAAGTATAAAAGAAATGGTGATTGCGTGCATTTCTTTATGCAAATTGAATCTACTCCCCCAAACAGATATTATAGAGCATAAAAAAGAGCTATTCCGCTTGCCTGGTAAGGGCGTTCGGAAAAGCTCTTTTTGTTAGGTTCATTTCAATAGAGTTTCTGCTGGAACAGGAGCCCCAATATAATAGCCTTGAACTGCATCGATTCCCATCGTTTTAAGCAAGTCGTATTGTGCTTTATGTTCGACACCCTCGGCGATTGTATATAATCCCATTGACTTACTGAATTGGATCATTCCTTCGACAAGTTGCTGCGTCTTTGGATGCGTCAACAAGCTGCTCATATAAACTTTGTCAATCTTCACTTTGGAAATCGGCAAATGTTGCATATAGCGGAACGATGCATAGCCTGTACCAAAGTCATCGAGGATGAATTCAACACCAGCATCTTGTAATTCTTTCATCTGCTGAATGATGGATTGCTCTTCTTCAGCTTGGAACGCGAATTTCTCCGTGATTTCCAACTCAAGCTGGCCAGGACGGCAAGACGTTTCATGCAAGATATTGAGAATGTTGTCTTTCATCGGATTGTTGGAAAACTCACGAACAGATGTATTAACTGAGACGTGAGGATTCCCTTCCTTCTCTTCCAACTTTACAGCTAATTGCGCTGCTTCTGTTAGTACATACGACCCGATATTAGAAATTAGACCATTTGTCTCTGCAATTGGAATTAGTTCATCGGGCGTTACAGTGCCAAGCTCGTCATCTTCCCATCGTACAAGTGCCTCATAGACCGAGATTTTCTCTGAAGCGATGTCATATTGTGGCTGATAGACGACTTGTAATGCGTTATGGTCAAGTGCGGTTAACAATTTGCGATTAATAAGAGAACGGCGGTCAAGCACTTTGTGTGAAGAAGCGGACAAGGAAACAATTTTGCCGCCGCCTTGGTGCCGTACTTCCTCCAAGGTCATAGCGGATGCTTCAATCAAATTCACAAAGCTTTTTTGGTCTTCAGGGTAACGAGCGATTCCTCCGCTTATCGAAAGAGGCAAGGCTTCGTTGCCCACGTAGATAGGTTGTTGCTCAAGGAATTCCAAAAATCCTTGGACGTACCAGTCGCCAAAAGGAGTTAAAATAACAAATTGACTACCCCCGACACGTGCAATCGGGTTATCTTGGAAGTAACGTTTTAGACGGTTTGCAAAGGCTTGAGTGAGCTCTGTTTCAGCTGTCCCTGCCTGAAGTTCTTTAAGTGTGTAATAATGATCGATGGACAAATAGACGAAAGAAAAACTTTTTTCTTCTTGGATCATTTCATTCACAAGGACTTCTAACTTATGGCGACTCATTAAGCCAGTTTCTACATCGATGAATGCAATCTGTTCAAGACGTTCTTTCAAATGTACTTCTTCGGTGATATCGAGTTCAAGGAACATCGTGCTTTCTAGCTTACCATCCTCTGTCATGGAAGGAACAGCGAGTAAATTCGTATAGTACGTCTCACCCGTGCGTTTTAGCTTTTGAGCAGTCCCAAACCAGGTTTTACCTTCTTTGAGCTGTTCCCAAATCATATGGATCGCATCTTGTGCTTGCTCGGAGTCATCAAACATTTGCCAAATGGTTTTCCCTAAAATTCGTTTAGGAGTCCAGTTGCTGACATTCAGAAAATTTTTATTTACCGAAATTACGAGACCTTCGGCATCAGTTCGGGTTACCATATAGTAATGATCGAGACTGCGACGGATATCGGGTAAGCCTAAATCAATCTGTTCTCGTGAGATGGTCATGCTGTGTTCCCCTTTCAACTAGTTCATAAGACTAGTATATAGGAGAACTAAGAACTTTTCACCTATAAATAAAAATAAAAAAAGAGTAATTCGATATACGTAGACTTTATAGAAACGAAGGTGGATGAATGGAACGGATAAAAGGACTAGCAATGATAATTATCGGAGCATCTTTATGGGGGCTATCAGGCCCGATGATGGAATGGACGCTTGGGCATAGTAAGATGTCCGTTTCCTATTTGCTGACAGTTCGACTCCTCATAGCGGGATTGTTGCTAATTACCTATTTAAAACTTAAAGGAAAACAAGTGACACAACCTTGGCGCCAAAAAGTGTGGGCACGCCAGATGCTGATATTCGGAGTTGTGGGTATGCTAGGTGTTCAATTTTCATTCACCTCGGCGATTGCACAGAGTAATGCAGTCATTGCAACACTCTTCCAATTCCTATCGCCAATTTACGTCATCTTATTCGTTTCGTTGCGGCAGCGATTCATCCCGCCAGTTGCGCAAATCATTGGGATCTTTGTCACGTTAGGTGGACTATTCCTCTTGCTGACAAACGGGTCACTATCCGGGTTCAGTTTAAGCCCAAGTGCTGTATTCTGGGGAGTAGCAGTAGGATTTGCCTTTACATTCTATACGCTTTATCCGGTTCGTCTTATGCAGGAATGGGGCGTGTTGCTATCAATCGGCTGGGCGATGGTTGTCGGAGGAGCCGCACTGCTAATTACAAACCCAGTTATGATAATTCGAGACTTCCAATATTTACTTAACTGGAAAATGGCAATGATGTTGCTCGGTATCATCGTTGTGGGTACGGTGGCTTTCTTGTTGTTCCTTGCTAGCATGAAGTTCATATCCCCAATTGAAACAAGTATTCTCTCAAGTTTCGAACCGCTGACGGCGATGATTATATCGGTTATCTGGCTCGGAGCCGTTCTTGGTGCTTGGCAGCTAACGGGAGCAATCGTAATGCTATTAGGTGTGACAGGAATCTCAATTGCCGGCGGTCGAGTGAAAACTTAATCTATTTGAACGCTCTCGTTTGAGGGCGTTTTTTTAAGTAGATTTATTAATAATCATTGGGAATTCTAGGGTTCAGATAATTCTGTTCAATCGCTATACAGTCATTCAGGAATATGGCATACTAAGTATAATTAACTAATTCGATAAACGAAACAGTTCAGGAAGGACAATGCCGATGAAAACTGTATTTTCTTATGCAAAGCCATATAAATGGCCTATAGTAATTGCGCTTATTTTAATGTTAATCGAGTTAAGTGTGGAGCTCATTCAGCCGCTCCTTATTGCAAAAATAATTGACGACGGGATTTCTGTTGGTGATCGAGCAACGATTATTCTTTACGGAAGTATCATGATGGGGCTCGCACTTCTTGCGTTAGTATCAGGTGTCACAAACTCGTTCTTTGCTGCCCACGCGGCGCAAGGTTTTGGCTACGATTTGAGGCAGGCCTTATTTAAACAAATTCAGGCATTCTCTATGTCGACTTTTTTGCGTTTTCCGACGTCCTCACTCATTACACGACTGACAAGTGACGTCACGATGGCGCAAAACATTCTGTTCATGGGTCTTAGGATTTTGCTTCGGGCGCCGCTCGTCGTGATTGGAAGTTTAGTGATGGCAATGCTCGTGAACGCGAAGCTTGCTTCGTTTTTGTTAATAGGAGTTCCTTTCTTATGTGTATTTTTGTTTGTTATGGCTCGAAAAGGGGTTGGCTACTTTTCTGAGGTTCAGCGTCGCCTGGATCGAGTGAATCGAGTCATTCAGGAAAATCTTCAAGCTGTCCGTCTGATTAAAGCATATTTACGCGGTGTGTATGAAGGTAGCCGTTTCTCAAAGGTTGCGGATTTATTGAGGAAAGATACGGTGAAGGCGTTTCGGATGATGGAACTTATTATGCCGATTTTACTACTCATCATGAATGGGAGTTTAATGTTGGTTTTATGGCTCGGAGTCGGGGTCGTTCGTGCAGGCGATGCGCAAGTCGGTGAAATCGTTGCAATTGTGAACTACGCATTTCGTATTACAGGTGGATTTTCAATGTTTTCATTCCTAATTGTAGCGTTCTCAAGAGCTCAAGCGTCTTCTGTACGGATGGAAGAAGTGTTGCTTGCCGATGAAGATCGTGAATTCATCATTCCCGGCAATTCAGGCAGTGAAGAAGAAAGTCGTGGTGCCTTGACTTTTAATCATGTTACTTTCCATTATCCTGGTCACCCGGAACAAGTTCTATCGGACGTTTCCTTCACTATTAATCCAGGCGAAAAAATTGCTGTCATGGGAGCGACTGGATCCGGGAAGTCGACGATGTTGAACTTAATTCCACGCATTTTTACCGCAACTTCTGGTGAAATTCTACTCGATGGAAAGAATATTGAAGATTGGCCGCTAGAAGAGCTCCGCAATGCAATCGGCCTCGTGCCGCAGCAGTCGGTCCTCTTTACAGGAACAATTCGAGAAAACTTAGCGTGGGGCGATCCAGAAGCACGGGCGGACGAATTAGAAGCTGCAGCTGAAAAGGCGCAAATCCATACATCGATTCAGCGTTTTCCAGCAAACTACGAGACGCGTGTGGGCCAGAAAGGGGTCAACTTATCGGGGGGACAAAAACAGCGCTTATCCATAGCGCGGGCACTTGTCCGTAAGCCTGCGATTTTGTTGCTAGACGACAGTACGAGTGCGCTCGATGTGAAAACGGAGAATGCGCTGTGGGAAGCGTTGGAAGGCGAACGAGCCACCATGATTGTCATTACGCAAAAAATCCACACTGCCCAAGGTGCCGATCGCATTCTTTTGTTGGATGAAGGAAAAGTGGCGGCGTACGGTACACACGAACAGCTCATGAATCAGTCGACATTGTATCGGAAAATAGCTGAATCCCAGTTGGATGAGGAGGTGGTGGACGATGGTGAACAACGTGAGGAAGCCCTTCGGTTACGAACCGATCATTAAGCGGGAAGATTTGAAAAAAGGTGCGAAACGCAAGAAAGAAGAAGTGGGGGATTGGAAGCAGGCATTGCTCAACGTTTGGCGGCTCGTAGATGAACAACGCGGGCTACTCATAACAGTGTTAGTTCTAGTGTTTGCCAGCTCCGGGCTCACACTACTCGGTCCTTTTCTAATTGGACAGACTATTGATAATTTCATCATTCCGATGAAAACTGATGGACTTGCGATGCAAATTGGCTTGTTGCTATCCATTTACGCGGGGACGTCGCTGACGATGTATTTCCAAAACTTCTGGATGGTCGGTATTGCTCAAAATACGGTCTATAAGTTGAGAGTGGGCTTATTTAATCATTTGCAGAAATTGCCCGTTTCCTTTTTTGATAAGCGTCAGCACGGTGAGCTCATGAGCCGAATGACGAATGACATTGAAAATATTAGCCAGACGTTGAATTCATCGTTCATCCAAGTATTTTCTAGTATATTAACGCTCGGTGGAACTCTTGCGGTCATGCTCTATCTTAGTCCACTTCTAACTTTACTAACGATGACGATTGTTCCAGTCATGTTTATTGCGATGCGTTGGATCACTCGCCGTACTGGAATTCTTTTTAAGGAACAGCAACGCGCAATCGGTGAGTTGAACGGAATGATTGAAGAAACGATGTCCGGACAGCGAATTGTAAAAGCTTTTTCTCAAGAAGAACGGATGAAGGAAGAGTTTGCTGAGAAAAGTGATCGATTGAAACGAACCGGATTCTGGGCATTGACATATTCCGGTTTCATCCCAAAAGTGATGAATATGTTAAACAATGCAGCATTTGCTATTGTAGCGGGTGTCGGGGGATTGCTGGCTTTACGGGGAGACGGGATTGTGACGATCGGTACAATCGTTGTATTTGCGGAGTATGCACGACAATTTACACGTCCATTGAACGATTTAGCAAACCAATTCAATACGGTCCTTTCCGCGATTGCAGGCGCTGAACGAGTATTTTCCATTATGGAGGAAGACGTTGAACGGGATGCGGCAGAGTTGAATGGTGATATCCAGCTCAAAGGGAACGTCGAATTCCGCAATGTATCCTTTGGCTATGCTCCCGAGACGAATGGTTACACGGTGGAGGATGTCTCGTTCAACGTGAAGGCGGGGGAGACGGCTGCACTCCTCGGGGCGACAGGTGCTGGGAAAACGACCCTTGTCCAATTGATTGCCCGATTCTATGAAGTGGATAAGGGATCGATATTGATAGATGGCATCTCGATTGACGACCTTCCACGCGCGACATTACGAAGTCAGACAGCATTTGTTTTGCAGGATCCGTTCTTGTTTGAAGCGTCGGTGAGAGAAAACATTAGATATGGGAAACTTGATGCGACTGACGAAGAGATTGAAGAAGCAGCGAAAAAAGCAAACGCTCATGAATTTATTAGCCGACTTGAAGAAGGTTACGATACATTGCTCTCAGCGGATGGAAGCGAAATCTCACAAGGGCAAAAGCAGTTGTTGTCCATTGCGCGTGCATTTGTGGCGGATCCAGTGCTGCTGTTGCTGGATGAAGCGACGAGTAGTATTGACACGGTCACAGAATTAGAGATTCAGGCTGCGCTTGAAAAACTCATGGAAGGTCGTACAAGTTTCGTCATTGCCCACCGCCTCAATACGGTGAAAAAAGCAGATATTATTTATGTAATGGATCAAGGAAAACTGATCGAGTCCGGCAGTCAATCTGATTTGATCGCCCAAAAAGGTATGTATTATACGATGTTGCAACAATCTAAGCTATAACAGCAAGGCGCTCCCTAATTAGCGGGAGCGTTTTTTCATGTGGAATGTGCTATGCAGGAAGGGAATAGCTCAATTACTGAACCCGCTCGTTTCCAGTGAGAACTCGCTCGTTCCGAATCCGAACCCGTCCGTTTCCCTGGAGAACCCGCTCGTTCCGAATCCGAACCCGCCCGTTTCCCTGGAGAACCCGCTCGTTCTGAATCCGAACCCGCTCGTTTCCCTAGAGAACCCGCTCGTTCCACATCCGAACCCGCCCGTTCCCCGAGAGAACCCGCTCGTTCCGAATCCGAACCCGCTCGTTTCCTGGAGAACTTGCTCGTTCCGGATCCGAACCCGCCCGTTCCCCGGGCGAACCCGCTCGTTCCGGATCCGAACCCGCTCGTTTCCCTGGAGAACCCGATCGTTCTGAATCCGAACCCGCTCGTTTCCCTGAGAGAACCCGCTCGTTCCACATCCGAACCTGCCCGTTTCCCTGGAGAACCCGCTCGTTCCACATCCGAACCCGCCCGTTTCCCTGGAGAATCCGGCGCCCCATCCATCTCCTCTTACTCCAAAACCAAGCCTGATTGATGTGCTCCCTTCCACATTTAGGAAGGGGGAGTGGGCATTACCCCTCCAACCCGTCTGATAATCTCAAACCTCAACCCGCTCTTGCTAAAACAAAAAAACCACCCGATCGGTGGTTTTTAATCAACTATTTACTGTTTATCTTCAAATTCCAACTGTGTACCATCGTCAAATTCGACATCCAGTTTAAACTTTGAATACAAGTCAATCTGGAAGTACTCCAAGATTTTCTCGCGGGCTTCTTCACCAGACATTTCATGTTGAAGGTTTAAGGCGATGAACATCTTATCCAGCTCATCCATCGCCTTGGCACCTTCTAAGTCGATGTTTGTCAACGTATTTTGGTACTCTGGGTCGAAATTCTTTTCTACCTTATATTCCGCATCGATGGCGTCTTTGTTATCTACGTCAATCTCCAATTCAAATTTGTTGAAACCGTAGGCATCTCCGTTATCACGGTCGCCGCCCTCTTTTGACTCGTTCGTCACAATGTCTGCTTCTTCTCGGTTGTCTTTGTTTGCATCTTTCCCGATATTCCCGCAGCCGCTGACAAATAGAACGCTCGCAAACACAACAGAACCCATTGCTGCTAGCTTATTCAACTTCTCACGTCCTCTCTGAATAGTTCGATTGCTTTGATACTACTGTACCTTTTTCCAAACGAATTTAAACGAAAGTGGGTGGGAGAATAGTTTTACCACTTAGCCTGAAACGCCTCACAAGACCCCAATATGCGGCGAACCGCTAACTGTTCACCAGACTCCAACCGAACTTTCCCGCTGAAGTAGCCGAACATTTGAGTGAAATCCGCTTTTAATCCCCTTCTGTGAGAACTCGCTTCGCGTTCGAAAAATGGAGTGAAGGTCAAGTCTACGCAATCTGTGAACTTAGTATGGATTGTCCATGGTTCCATCATACGTTCAGGATTAAAAGAAAAAATCACATCTTCATGAATTTTAGTCATTGCACCGTCAACGAATACAGCGTTTTCGGTCAATCCCGTACCATCAGTCCACTTGCCACCGAAGTTTAATCCGATACGGCGACCTCCTGAACGTTGTGAAGCCATCGCCCAATTCCACTCCGTCATTTTTGGCCAAACACCACGTGTATAATTCAACACCGTAAAACTATAATCCGGATTGAACTCATACCGTTTGTCTCCAATCTTTAAAAAGCCAGAAGTCGGTAGCGTATGATGCTTTGCGGTGAATTGAAAGGTGTTCCGGTTTTTCGGAATGACAACATTTAATGACTGATCTTCTAAAGGGTGGCTAATATGGAGATCGGCATGCAGCGTTTCGTTGTCAAATTCAGGGATGGAGACAGATAAGTGCGTCTCCTCATTGGTATGACTAGCATGTATCGAAAGACGATTATCTAAAAATTTACTATCCGTCAGTACGTCTTCAGGCATCTTTACATGACGAGCAAAGGGCAAGGCAATCCTTTTTTCAAAAAAACGTTCCGTCTCATAATCCAGAAAATAGACAAGACACACAGCACCGATGTCAAAATGAGCGATGGTTGCAGTGAACAAGACTTCTTCTCCATAGACGGTCCACGTATTCCACTTCTTCTTATGAGGGAACTGTCCCTTCAGATTACTTTGGACAATCGGCTTCTGAGCAAAGCCAATCGCTTCAGGATTTAATAATCCTTTGCTATCACAAAGCAATACTGGCGAAGTCAGTTCGCGTTCTGCATGTTGCATAAGCCGTCCTCCTAAACATTGTCTTCTAACGCACTTGTTGCTATACTTTTAATTGTATCAGATTGAGGCAAAATTAGCGTTATTCAGCAACACCTTTTGACAACATATATTCCTAGAAAGAACGGGGCATTAGTTCAGCGGGAGAATACTTCGCTGGCAGCGAAGGGGTCACCGGTTCGAATCCGGTATGCTCCATAATACAGCGTCCGCTAAGCGGGCGTTTTTTATGTGCATTTTTAAGGATGAAAACCAAGCCACTCACATAGAATAGGATGAGGAGGCGAATCGATGTATGACCGCGAAGCTGCAGTCTGGTATGCGGACAAATGGTGGGATGGGCGTAATCCACAGTATCCCTCATTCGATGTGGATTGCACAAATTTCATTTCACAATGCTTGCGTGCAGGTGGAGCACCGATGCATGGGAGTCCCGTACGAGATCGTGGTTGGTGGATTACGAATTCAAACTGGAGTTTTAGTTGGTCAGTAGCCCATTCGCTGCGCTGGTACTTAGGAGGCTCAACAAGAGGGCTGACTGCCTATCAAGTGCAATCGGCTGAAGAGCTGCAACTTGGAGATGTCATATTGTATGATTTTCAAGGAGACGGACGCTTTGACCATTCAACGATAGTGACTGCTAAAGACGGCTCGTCACCACTTGTCAATGCTCATACTTACGATGTACAAAGAAGAAGTTGGGACTACAAAGATTCCTACGCCTATCGACCAAACGCTAAATACATTTTCTTTCGAATAAATGACGAATTTTCTTAACTTATAAATCATGATAGAAATTAGAAACCAGTTATTGAAATGATGTATACTGAAGACTATCAATGACAAAAGGGGATACAACAATGGATGAACAAGCACTATCAGTAAGAGACGCAATTATTTCGCGCCGTTCCATCAAGAGCTTTAACGGACAGCCAGTTGAACAAAGCGAAATTGACGATATCTTAGAAGACGCAATTTGGGCACCCAATCACGGAAACCGTAATCCATGGCGTTTCGTACTCGCTGCAGAAGACAACTACGAGCAATTTTTAGACGTCTTGCGCGAGTTCGGTGTACCGAAATGGAAAGAATTGTCGGATGAAACCCTTGAAAAACAAATGAGCAAATTCACCAATGCAAGCGCGGCAATGTTTGTCATCGTTCCAGAAGATGCACGGCAAAAACAACGTTTAGAAGACTTTGCAGCGGCAAGTACGATGATACAAAATATTCAATTGCTCGCCTGGGATAAAGGGATAGGAACATGCTGGAAAACTCCAGGTTTCCTAGATGATCCTAAGTTTCGTGAAGCATTACGTGTCCAGCCGGGAGAACGGATTATTAGCATGTTGCAGTTTGGTCACTTTGATGAATTACCAAAAACAAAGCCACGGACTCCGGTTGAAGACATCGTCACGTATTGGCAAGCTGAACCCACTGAATAATTGAGAAACTCTTCCGTTTTTGATGGAAGAGTTTTTTGTTGTTGGTCAAATTTCCGCGCATCTTGTGGGGCATGGCCGGTTATTTTCTTTATTCCACCAAAAGGAAGAATCGGAAAGATGCTTTGTAATATCGGAAACATGGCGCGTGAAATCAGCATTATTTAGTAAATAATCAGCACTACGAGACAAATATTCGGCACTATTAATGAATTAATCGAAAGCGAGACACAATTTAAGTTGTGATAGCAGATAAATGGAAGCGAATTGTCGACCTATACTCCCTTGTCCAGACTAAAAAACCCTATCGCGAGCAATCGCAATAGGGGATTTAAAAATCTTATTTCTTCAACTCATCGATAGATAAGGCAGAAAGTTCTTGGTAATAGTCACCAAGCACGCGCAATCCTTTGTCGAAGTTCTCAAGTGTTAAGTGTTCGTTTGGTCCGTGTAAGTTCTCTGTTTCAAGACCGAAGCCCATGAGGACAACTGGTAAACCAAGAATTTCATCGAAGTCGGCAACGATTGGAATCGAACCACCGCCGCGTGTATACACAGTTGGAACGTTGTACACTTTCTCGTAAGAACGGCTTGCTGCTGTAAGTGCTGGATGGTCGAAAGGTGTGATGAACGGACGTCCCTGGTCAAACGGTGTGACCGTCACTTTAACACCTTCAGGCTTGTGCTTTTCTACGTGTGCTTTCAATTTTTCAACAATTTCCGCTGGGTCTTGATCGGGAACGAGGCGGCATGTGATTTTTGCACCCGCTTCTGCAGGTAACACAGTCTTGATACCTTCGCCGCTGAACCCACCGAAAACGCCGTTCACCTCAAGAGTAGGACGGGCAGAAGTACGTTCTAGGAACGAATAGCCTGGCTCGCCGAACAGCTCAGAAGCTCCGATTTCCTGTTTGAGTGCTTCTTCGTCGAAGTTGAGGTCTTTGTATGCTTGACGTTCCTCGTCGCTCAAATTACGAACATTATCATAAAATCCGTCAACTGCAATCGTTCCTTCTTGGTCATGGAATGACGCCAAAATTTCTGCAACTGCATGAATCGGGTTTTGGATACCGCCTCCGTACACGCCAGAGTGTAAGTCGCTCTTAGCGCCGAAGACATCGATTTGTACGCCGCTCAATCCGCGAAGTGCGTAACAAATCGCAGGTTGACCTGGAGCGTGAAGCGCTGTATCTGAAATAACAATTGTATCTGCAGCAAGCTTTTCTTTATGGTCTTTAATGAATGGAACAAGGTTCGGACTTCCGACTTCCTCTTCACCTTCAATGATGAATTTCACGTTGATTGGAAGCTTACTATCCAACTGCATCAACGCTTCAACAGCTTTCACGTGCATGAACACTTGTCCTTTGTCGTCAGTAGATCCACGGGCGAACATTTTATCGTCACGGATTTCTGGCTCGAATGGCGCACTATCCCATAAATGCAATGGGTCGACAGGTTGTACGTCATAGTGACCGTAAATGAGGACCGTCGGTTGGCCTTCTGCATGAAGCCAGTCAGCGTAAACGACCGGATGTCCGGCAGTAGGTTCGATGGAAATGTTTTCAAGACCTGCATCTTTGAACGAATTTGATAACCATTCCGCAGCTTTTTGCATATCAGCTTTGTGCTCAGATAACGCACTAATGCTTGGAATACTCAAAAATTCCTTCATCTCATTCAGATGCGTGTCACGATTCTTTTCAAAATACTCATTCAGTTGGTCAAGCGTTGCCATGAAATTACCCCTTTTCGTTTTCATTTGGATAAATGCGAGGTTGCAGCTGAGAGATCGCTGCTAATACCCTCATTCGTCAACAGTGATTGGGCTAATCCTCAAAAAGATTGGGTGCACTGTAACGATGCTGATTCCTTTAGTATAGCAGAAAGGGAGTGAATTCGAAAAAAGGAGACTTCTGAATCCTTTTCTTTCTGGTACTTATGCTATACTATTCCAACAGCTATAAAATCGAATTCAAATTGTAGCCGTCTTAGGTTTGCAACCTCAACCCTTAGATATACGTCTATATATGCAAATCGAAACGAACCAGGAATTTTTCGGGAGGAATCGCTCTTGTTCATCGCACTTGCTTTCTTTTTGGTGATGTCATTTTTCTTATCAGGAAGTGAAACTGCACTTACTGCCGCTAATCGGATGAAAATTCAAATGCGCGCAGAGCAAGGAGACCCAAAGGCAATTCGGCTCCGCGCCCTCGTTTCGAAACCAGATCGAATGATTACAGCAATCTTAATAGGGAACAACGTCGCAAACATCATGATGCCGACGATTGTGACAATGATCGCTTATGACAAGGGATTAAATGTTGGTCTCATGACAGGAGTGTTAACCGTAGTCCTCATCATTTTTGGGGAAGTGTTGCCTAAGACAATCGCTGCAACATTTGCAGATAAGTTGGCATACACTGTCGCACCTGTCATACGCGTGATTGTTAAATTACTAACACCGCTTACGTATTTATTAGCTCTCTTTACGAACCTGTTCATCCGCATCTTGTCAAAAGGTGCTGTGACGGAAGCGACATTGACTAAAGAGGATCTACGCTCGATGGTCGATCTTGCCTCAACTGAAGGAACGTTTCAACAAGATGAATCGTTGCGGTTAAAAGGAGTTCTCGACTTTCCGGAAAAAGACGTATCAGACGTCATGGGAACCCACCGGACAGACGTCGTTGCCTTACCACTCGATTCAAGCTATGAAGACGTTCGCAGTACAGTTCTTGAGTATTTCTATACAAGGTATCCAATTTATGAAGAAAGTATCGATAAGATAATCGGTGTGTTCTATTCCAAACGGTTGATTGAATGGTCGATCACACCCGAAGAACCGTTTGAAGATATGATTGACCATGATCCCTTGTTTGTCGTCCAGACTGCGAGTGTCGAGAAAGTGTTTAAAATGATGCTGGCGCACAAGAAGCATATGGCGATCGTGTTGGATGAGTATGGAGGAACGCTTGGTATTGTAACTCATGAAGACATTATTGAAGAAATGATCGGGCAAGAAATTGAAGATGAAACCGATGAAGCAGAAGACGCATTGGTCTATGAACATACAGAGGATACACTCGTTTGTCAGGGGCGTCTTGAAATCGAAGAGGCGGTGAGCTTACTTGGAATCGACTTGCCGACTGAAAACGAAACAATCGGTGGATTCGCTTTCCAGGAGCTCGATCACGTGCCAGACACTGGAGAACGATTCACTTATGGACCTTTGTTGTTTGAAATCGAAGAAATGGACCGCAATCGAATTGTACGTCTACGAATCACTCGCCGTCCGGAAGAACTAATTGATGACGAATCCTAATATACAGCAACCTTACACGTTTGTAAGGTAACTGAAAGAAACTCCGATAGTTCAGCAGAGTGTTCTAGTGCATACTTAACGTAACAGCTAGAACACGGAGGCGTTATCGAATGAAACCAACACTTAATGAACTACATGATGAATATGGCAGATACTTATATCACTTATGTTTAAAATTAACACGAAATAAAGAAGAGGCTGAAGACCTCATGCAAGATGTGTGGGTTAAAGTAGTCCGCACAAGCGATCGTATGGAAGGCGTAGATCGTATGAAAGCTTGGCTGACAACGATTTGCATGAATACGTTCAGAGATCGTTATCGTAAAGACGTCCGTCGTAGTAAGTATGTCATGAACCAGCCGGATACTTTGGACATTCCCTTGCTCGATTTAGTGCCAAGTGGCAGTCCACTACCAGGTGAAATTGTTGAGAAACAAGATCTCCGCGCTGCGGTTCGAAGTAAGATTAATGAACTCGATGGGATTTATAAAACAACGATTGAGTATTTTTATGTCAATCAATACTCACTCATTGAAATTGCAGAAATGATGCAAGTATCTATAGGTACAGTAAAATCACGTTTATTCCGTGCAAAAAAATATTTAAAAGAACTATTAACACAAGATCAGTCTGTCAACGAACTTGTAATAGCGTAATACTATCTATTTTGGACTTCTCCTACTACAGGGGAAGTCTTTTTATATGGGTGCGAAGTTTGTGAGATGCATAGATAGGGAATGTTTCAGTGATGGATTTGAAGTGGAGGTTAAGTCATGGGGAAGAAAGAAAATAAACGGAAGAGATTTACAAAAAAGCAGAAACATATTATGTGGCTGGCGTTAGCAATCTTTTTTCTTATTTATATTGCTGTCATTTTATATCATACATACAAGCCTTTGCCAAAAGGCGTCAATTACAAAGGAGACGTCCATTGGACTGATGATGTAGAGATTTTCACTGATTTATCCTATTCCAAGACGAGGAAGAAAGAAGATTTAAAGCACGATTTGAATATTTTTGATGAAGTCTATTCGATGATTGATGAAGCAGATGAATTCATCGTGCTGGACTTCTTTTTAATGGATCATTATTCAGATGAAAAGTTAGACTTCCCAAAGATTGCGGAGACGATCACAAAGAAATTGGTCGAGAAGAAAAAAGCCAATCCCGATATGCCGATTGTATTCATTACCGATCCGATTAATAAAGGATATGGCTCCTATGAATCGAAATGGTTTGGTAAGTTAAAAGACTCAGGTGTGGAAGTCGTGTATACCAATTTGGAGCCATTACGCGATTCAATGCCACTCTACTCTGGGTTGTATCGGACGTTGTTTCGCTGGGGGGACATAGGTGGAAAAGGATGGATTCCGAATGCAATGGCTTCTGAAGCGCCAAAGTTCCGATTAGCATCTTACGTGGAACTTTTGAATGTGAAGTCGAATCACCGTAAAGTAATTGCAACGGAAAAAGCCGGGCTTGTAACGTCTTCCAATCCACATGATGCAAGTGGTTTCCATGGAAATGTTGCACTCAAAGTATCCGGACCAATTATTAATGATTTATTGGAAGCCGAAGAAGCGGTACTGAACTATTCAACGGGACAAACAGGACAAACATTGCCTCGTATTGAAGCAGAAGAGCCGGAAGATGGGGAATACGCTGTCCAATATGTCACTGAGAAGAAGATAAAAGATGTGTTGATGGATGAACTAACTGCTACTCAACAAGGCGATCGAATTAGGATGGGGATGTTTTTTATTGCCGAACCGGATGTTGTGAAAGAAGTGACAGAGGCTGCGAAACGCGGTGTAGAAGTGAAACTCATCTTAGATCCAAATCAAAACTCTTTTGGTAATCAGAAGTCAGGTCTTCCCAATCGACCTGTCGTACAAAAGCTCGTCGAAGACAGCAATGGTGCGATTGAAGTACGCTGGTACAACACGGTTGTCGGTCAGTACCATACAAAACTCGTCATGATCGAACGTGATGATAACATGCACATTTTAAACGGTTCCGCCAATTTAACCGAGCGAACACTCGATAACTACAATCTGGAGAACGATCTGTATGTGATCGCTCCGACGGACAGCGAACTTGTGGGTGAACTAAATGCGTATTTCGAACGTTTATGGAATAACGAAGACGCATTGTTCACATTGGATATGGAAGAATATCAAAATACATTCACTCGTCCGCAGCGCGTAATTTATGCGCTACAAGAGTGGCTGAAATTGACATCTTATTGAATGAGGAAATCTTCAAGAAATAGTTAAAAATCCTCCTACCAATTTTAGGTAAGAGGATTTTGGGCTTAGATAAGTAGATGAGTTAGAGAGTTTTAAGAGTCAAAGCGCTACAAGCATCTCATTAAGCTCTGCAAGACGGTCTTCCATTTTTGCAAGTCTTGCCTCTGCTTTTTGGACAGAGTCTCCATGACCTGTAGATTCAAGTTTTTCGATGTCTCCTTGCAAGTTTATATAGTCCATTTTAAGTTCTGCGATTTCAGATTCGATTTGTGATTTAGTCATGACTGTTGTCCTCCCTGTGTACTTTTCCTCAGTTTACCACATCAGGTAGGGGTTTGCCGGGGACTGCACGTTTCGGATGTTCGAGCAGGTAACGGATCGTTTCAAACACCGTTTCCGCTTCTTCACCAAGTGGTAAAGCGAGCTGACGATCGACGTCACGTTTACGAAGAGAGTCGTGCAGTAGTGGCTCCATGATGGCGTTCAACAGATTGGATTGCTTCACTTTGCGTCCAAGGCCCAAATGTGTGAATCCATCACGGTCGATTGGGAATCGCAATTCGGATTCAAAGGTACTTTGTGCGAGTACGATACAAGGTACTCCGAGACAGGCAACGTCGTATGGCATGTAACCCCCACCACATAGTACAATATCCGCTTCTGCCGCTAGGTCTAGAAAATCATGTGGAGCCTTTTTGACAGTTGTATTTCTACGGCTCAGTGCCATCATTTGAAGTGTACTCGCATCGTGTTCATAGGATTTACCGAGCAAAATCGTCACGTTGAGAGGGATTTGCAAATTCATCACATGACGGAAAGAACGAAAGGTTAAGTTGCCAGGGTCATTCTCGCCGAATGCGATGAGAAGGCGAGGGGGATCACCGAACACATGCTGATCTCTTTTTGAACGCAAGTCCGCACAGCGGTCGTCAGGTATGAACGTTTGAATGCCTGTTTTGATAGGACTCGTAACATCATGTTCGGTTTCTCCATATAATGTTTGGATTACAAAATCGGCGAGCTGTCCGCCTTCTCCTAAATCATCGAAGTGTAAACTAGCAGGAACGAGTCGAGAGATCGCCTCAACTTCTTCTTTAATTGTGCTACCCGTATCTCGAACGAGTAGATCCGGTTTTAAAAAGGATAGTACTTGAAGAAGGGTACGATGATTATTGGCTTCCATCGACCGATACATAGGTGGTATATCGGGAGATGCAACTTGTGTAATGAAAACAATGGTTGCTTCTGAAGAAAGTTCTTCTGCAACTCGTAACGCTCTTCGCAAAGGATAGCCATTTTTTTCTTCTGTAGATGAAAGACAGATCGCAATGAGCTTTTTTGTTTTGTTCATAATAGGAATCATCCTTTCCACACAGTCTCTTCACCTCCCAGTCTATGAAAAGGACAGTTTCATTATGATAAAGAAATTAAATTGCGGTGGAGTAGTGAAGAGCTGGTGTTGTAGCAGGGGAGGCGGTTTATGAGCAAATTTCAGGTTTTATGATCAGAAACCGAGATTTATTAGCACATTCCAATTTTTATGATCACTTTCAACGTTTTATGATCATTTTGAGAAGTGTGTTCTAGCTGGTCACGAGATAGGGGATGGGGAAGCTGGCGTTGTACCGTGGGAGGCGGTTTATGAGCAAATTTCAGGTTTTATGATCACATTTCGAGACTTATGATCAGATTTTGAGTTTTATGATCAGAAACTGAGATTTATGAGCACATTTCACTTTTTATGATCATTTTCAGGAATTTATGATCAACCTCAAGGCACGTCCTCTAGTCTTCATCCGAAAACCTCAAATAAGTTGTTTCATAGAGTGGGTGTGGTACACTAGTACGAAATTTCAACTCGATAGGAGTGGCGAAATCGAATGTTCGGATCTATAGCTGCAGACCTTATGCTCGTTGTTCTGATTGGTATCCTCTCACAATGGGTTGCCTGGAGATATCGCCTTCCCGCGATCGTCGTCATGGCGATTGCAGGTCTGCTCGTTGGACCTGTATTCGGATTGATCAACCCCGAAGAAACATTGGGTGAGTTATTTAGCCCAATTATTTCGTTTGCGGTTGCGATTATTTTATTTGAAGGAAGTCTTAACCTCGACTTCCGTGAAATTAAAGGGTTCAGCAAACCGCTCACGCGCATCGTAACATTTGGGGCGTTCATTGCTTGGATCACGGGATCACTTGCAGCCCATTATTTAGCGGGACTGTCTTGGACTGTGGCTTTCATTATTGGTGGGTTATTCATCGTCACCGGGCCGACAGTGATCTTACCGATGCTCAGACAGGCCAAACTTAAGCCTCGTCCAGCAGCACTTCTTAAATGGGAAGGCATTATCGTCGATCCTTTCGGCGCGTTGCTTGCCGTGTTTGCATTTGAATTCATCAAATTTGTCAATGGGCAAGCTACTCTCTCAGCGCTTGGATTATTCGTTGCGGCGTCTGTTTTCGCTGTTTTCATCGGTTGGGCATCTGCTCGTATTCTTGGATATGCGTTTGAAAAAGGCGGTGTACCCGAGTTTCTCAAAGCCCCAGTGCTTTTCGCGGTCGTCTTATTTGCGTTCGTTGTTTCGGATGAACTTATGCATGAAACCGGGTTACTAGCGGTAACAGCGATGGGGATTGTGATGGCAAATATGCATTTAACTTCCATTCATGATATTCGTCAATTTAAAGAGAACATATCTGTACTACTCATATCAGGGATTTTTGTGATGCTCACTGCTTCGTTAAATCCCCACGTACTCATTGAAATTTTCGACTGGCATATTATTACGTATGTATTGGCGATGTTGTTCATCGTCCGCCCGCTGTCAATTTGGGTGTCTACAGTAGGTACGGATTTATCGAACAGGGAAAAAAATCTGATTGGATGGGTCGCTCCTCGAGGAATTGTGGCGCTCACAGTGTCGGGATATTTCGCTTCAATTCTCCTTGAAAATGGCTACAAGGATGCAGAATTACTCACTGCGCTCACGTTTGCTCTCGTTCTTTCGACAGTTGTGTTACATGGATTTACAATTGGTCCATTTGCTCGTCGATTGAACTTGACGACAACAGATGAATCAGGTGTACTGCTCGTTGGAGGTACTAAATTTGCGGCTGAGCTTGCGTATTCGATTCAAGACACAGGCAATGATGTGTTGCTGATGGACACTTCTTGGGCAGGGTTGTCTCATGCGCGTAAACTTGGTTTGTCCAGTCATGTAGGGAATATTTTGACGGAGCAAACGGAGTATACGCTCGATTTGACGCCGTATCGATATATGCTTGCCATGACAAAAGCGGATACGTACAATGCTCACATTTGCGCGGATTTCCTGTATGATGTGGGGCGCGAGAATTTATTCCAAACGTCATTCCATGTGGGTGAAGGGGTTGAATCGTTTAACGTCACGGGTGGACGTACGTTATTCACACCTGCGTTATCAATTTATGATTTGGAAGAACGCATGAATTCCGGACACGTATTCCGCAAAACTGTACTTTCTAAACAGTACAGTTACACACAATATTTGCGTGAGCGGGATGATCGTTCTATACTCCTATATATTTTACGGGAAGATGGGAGCGTTGAGTTTTACACGCCAACAAAAGAGTTGCAGGCAGTAGCAGGAGACACAATTGTTGCGCTCTCACACCCGACTAAACAGATTGAACGTGCTAAGGAAAGAATTGCAGAAGAAAAAGGTGAGGAAGAGGTTCACCACGAGAAAATAGAAAAGCGATTCAGCGAGGATCAGGGGAAAACAAGATCATCGATACCTGGCGAAGCACCACCTTCGATTCAAAGTGAAGTAACAAAAAATTCAACAAGCTAATTGCAAGTCAATTCCCATTCTTTCTGATAGGATGTAGAGTGAGAATATCATTAGGAGGTACGGTCATTTTGAAAGTTTTGTTTGTGGACGGGACCATTATCGGCAACAAAACGGGTGTCGTACTTGAAGCTGTGCAGCAATATATAGAAGAAACGGGCTGCGGTTTTGAGATAGAGAGATTGAATTTCTCTGAGTACGATCACCAGTTTGTCGATGGGCGACCTGCAGAAGAATATAACGAAGATATGAAGAAGCTGATTCGCAAGTTCGATGAGGCGGACGGCTATATTATCGCAACACCTGTATTCCAGGGATCGATTCCAGGGGTGCTAAAGAACGCATTCGATTTGCTTCATCCCCGTACAATGCGATATAAACCGGTCTCAATTGTGGCAAATGGTGGGACGTATCAACACCATCTCGTTGTCGAAAATCAGATGAAGCCTATTCTTGATTACTTCCGATGCTTGGTGACACCAAATTATGTGTATACGCATCGTGATCATTTTGATGAAAACAGTAAAATTATTGACGAAGATGTACACGATCGCTTGAAAGAATTAGCGCGCGTGTTCGTGAAGTATACAGAAATGGGAAAAGAACTGACCCACGGTATAATTGACGCATAAAATAGAAGAAAGAACGTCCGTCCGAGCGGAATTTCCGCGGGACGGACTTTTTTCATATGGTTAAAACTGAAGAAACCAACTAAATTGCGTATAATGGAGAGAACGAAAGGGGATTGAACGATGTCTAAATCACTTGTACTTGCAGAAAAACCATCTGTCGCACGCGATATTGCCCGTGTGCTTGGTTGCCATAAAAAAGGAAATGGATTTCTAGAGGGGGATCGGTACATCGTCACTTGGGCGCTCGGCCATTTAGTCACACATGCTGATCCTGAAGGGTATGGTCAAGAATTCAAAGAATGGAAAATGGAGCATTTACCCATCATCCCTGAGCCATTTAAGCTGACACCTATCAAACAAACAACAAAACAATATCATGCTGTGAAAACTCAGTTGCGCCGTGGGGACGTTAAAGACGTCATCATCGCAACTGACGCTGGGCGCGAAGGAGAGCTTGTGGCTCGTTGGATTTTAGAGCTTGCAAAAAATCGTAAACCAATCAAACGGTTGTGGATTTCATCCGTGACGGACAAAGCGATTAAAGACGGATTTGCCAACTTAAAAGACGGAAAAGCCTATGAAAACTTATTTGAAGCTGCCGCAGCACGTGCGGAAGCGGACTGGGTAGTTGGCATTAACGCTACACGTGCACTGACCGTTAAACACAATGCGCAACTATCGACTGGTCGTGTGCAAACTCCGACTCTCGCGATGATTGCTGAACGCGAACGGGCGATTCAAAAGTTTCAACCGAAACCGTACTGGGGCATGCAGGCTCTGACGGAAGCGGGTCGATTTACATGGCGCGATGCGAAAGGCGGCCAGAGTCAAGTCTTCGATAAAACCGTGATCGATGCGAAAATGAATGAGTTGGATGGTATCACAGAAGGCAAAATCACTGATCTGAAATCAACGCCGAAATCACAACCCGCACCTTCTTTATTCGACTTGACGGAACTGCAAAAAGAAGCGCATCGCCGCTGGTCATGGTCCGCAAAAGAGACGTTATCTACGCTGCAAAACTTGTACGAACGACATAAAGCAGTGACATATCCTCGGACCGATTCGAAACACTTAACTGCTGATATGACAAGCACATTGAAAGATCGTGTTAAAGCGGTTGAAATCGGACCCTATCGAAAAGCAGTGAATTCATTGTTACGAAAAGGACCTGTCAAACCTCAAAAGGGTGTCATCAATGACAGCAAAGTATCCGATCACCATGCGATTATTCCAACGGAGGAGAGTCCTTCACTGCATGCGCTTTCCGACAAAGAACAACGTCTCTACGATATTATCGTTAAAAGATTTTTAGCTGTGTTCTATCCACCATTCCAATACGAGCAATTGAGTGCGGAATTACAAGCAGGCAATGAAATCTTTACATTGAAAGGCCGTACTGTGACGGATGAGGGATGGAAGGCTGTCTATTCATCCGATGAAGAAGAACTGGACACGGACGCATTACCTGCTATGAAAAAGGGCGAGACTCTTCAAATCCGTGCGTTTTCAAGAACGGAAGGAAAAACCAAGCCACCTGCACGGTTCAATGAAGGAACACTACTGGCTGCGATGGAGAATCCGACACAGTTCATGGAGGGCGAATCTAAAGACTTGATCAAGACGATTGGTGAAACAGGCGGACTCGGAACTGTTGCTACGCGAGCGGATGTCATTGAACGATTATTTGGCATGTTTGTCATTGAGAAAAAAGGGAATGATATTTACACTACGTCTAAAGGACGTCAGTTGTTGGAACTCGTACCAGAAGATTTGAAATCTCCAGCACTTACTGCCGAATGGGAGAGCGATTTATCGAAAATCGCAGCTGGAAAACTGAAGAAAGACCAATTCATCCGTACGATGATCGACTTTTCGAAGAAAACAATCGTGGATATAAAATCGGATGATACAAAATTCAAACATGATAATGTAACAGGTAAAATGTGTCCGGATTGCGGAAAGCCAATGCTTGAAGTGAACGGGAAACGAGGCAAGATGCTTGTCTGTCAGGACCGTGAATGCGGCCATCGTCAGACTATCTCCACGTTGACGAACGCACGCTGCCCTAACTGTAAAAAGAAATTGGAACTTCGTGGACATGGCGATGGCAAAATCTTTGTTTGTAAATGTGGATATCGTGAAAAGCTATCCTCATTTGAAAAGCGAAGGGCTCAAACAACAGGTAAAAAGGCCGATAAGCGCGATGTCCAGAGGTATCTTAAGAAGCAAGAGAAGGAAGAACCTGAAAATACGGCAATGGCAGATGCGCTAAAGAAACTATTTGACAAGTAATAATTAAAATCGTTCGCCTCATGAAGTAAATGCAAATAGACTGTATAATTAAAAGACTAATTTATGATGGGGTGAGTTCATGGTCTCAATTTCGATGAATCCGGTAATTACGGAAAATACAAGATATGAGAATGCAAGAAAGCGTTCTGCAGAAGTGGCTTATACCCGTCATGCGGATTATGCAGGTGGAAATGAAGCTAAACGGAACAAATTGGCGCAACGCTTAGCTAATGCTAATGTGGATTTGCAACCTTCACAAACGAAAGAATTTAAAAAACTGGGTGCCGGCCAGCTGAAGCAGGTCGCATTGCCGCTCGGAGAAACATTGGAAGAAACCATTCAGAGCTGGCGTCATGTCCGAAGTGAAGCACTATCTAGTCCAAATCCATCTGAAGTCGACCATCAGCTTGCAGCAGCAGCTTCTGCTAAGATCATGGAAGCTGAAGCCCAAATGGCATTGGAAGATCGTCTGCGTTCTGCTCAATTAGCAGAAGCAAGTCGTGAAGATTCAATGGTGCAACTGCAGGAGTCGATTTCAGCAACAGATTCTTCAATGTCGGACGCCATGCGGAAACTATACGATCAAGCCTCGGCAGCTTATGCGATCCAAACGAGTGCGAAACAGCAAGGATACATGGAAGCTAGTCCGGCATACTCACTTGTCGCATAAAGAAATGAATGACCCGCCATTTAGTTGGCGGGTTTTTGAATTGGAGAAAGGGAGGCACTTATCTTGGCGAAGAAGAATAAACATATTAAAACAAATGCGATTCGTATTTTAGAGTCTGAAGGGATCCCTCATGAGTTACTGGAACGTGTTTTGTCTGAAGAAGCAAATGCCGCAGCAGATGGCGGGGATAAAGCAGATGTTTATAAAACACTCGTAACAACAGCGGGTACTGCCCGCAATTATGTGTTTGTCATTCCGGTAGTATGCGAGCTTGACTTGAAAAAAGCGGCACGCGCAGCAGGAGAAAAGAAGTTGGAAATGCTTCCATTAAAACAGCTGACGGACGTGACGGGGTATATTCGAGGTGGATGTTCAGCGATCGGTATGAAGAAGACGCTTCCTACTTTTTTAGACAGTTCTGCCAAAACTAAAGAATTTATCTACGCGAGTGCCGGTAAACCAGGTTTCCAAATGAAACTCGCTCCTGAAGATTACGCAAAAGTAACAGGTGCCCCATTTGTGGAGCTGTGTAAATAAAGCCTCGGAGAACGTGCTCATAAAGCAAGAAAAGTGCTCATGACCATGGAAAAGTGATCATAACCCTGGAAAAGTGCTCATAAAGCGTGAAAAGTGATCATAACCCTGGAAAAGTGCTCATAACTCTGGAAAAGTGCTCATAAAGCGTGAAAAGTGATCATAATCCTGGAAAAGTGCTCATAAAGCGTGAAAAGTGATCATAACCCTGGAAAAGTGCTCATAAAGCGTGAAAAGTGATCATAACCCTGGAAAAGTGCCCATAAAGCGTGAAAAGTGATCATAACCGTGAGAAAGTGCTCATAAAGCATGAAAAGTGATCATAACTCTGGGAAAGTGATCATAACCCCAGATATCCACCCATAAACATCGCCACAAGCTCGAAAATCCCTCATCCAGAGGCTTGTTTTCATGCTACAATTGACTATAGAGAATACGCCGCTAGATCCACTCAGCGGCTTGCGGAAAGAAGAATGTGTATGATGACGTTAAAAAAATGGAGATGGATCTTTTTCATCGTGGGACAAATGTTCCTATCATTAGGGATTGCGATGACCATCAAAGGACAACTGCTCGGCATTGGACCGTGGGATGTCCTACATGTCGGTCTTTATCGTAATATTGGGTTTTCCATAGGGACTTGGAGCATCATAACAGGGTTGCTCATCGTGCTCATTACAGCGGCTGCACAAAAGAAGTGGCCGAAATACGGTACCTGGCTCAATATGCTTATGCTCGGTACGTTCATTGATCTGTTCAACTGGCTATTGCCCGACGTGACGTCAATTGCGGCTCAAGTCGTATTTTTCGTAACAGGCGTTGTGATCATGTCATACGGGATTGGGCTTTATGTATCTCCAAATATGGGGGCAGGTCCGCGAGATAGCCTAATGTTACTAATCGTGCACAAATTTAATATTAGTGTAAAGATTGTTAGGACCTCTATTGAAGTTATTGTAGCATTACTCGGATGGGCACTTGGAGGACCGGTTGGGATTGGAACGGTGCTCATCGCATTACTGATTGGACAATTCGTCCACTACGCGATGCCGCAATGTCAGAGACTTTTACTTAAAGTAGCCAAACAAGAAAATAGTCAGGTTCTATTATAAAGAAAAGCACAGTCATCCGTGGCTGTGCTTTTTTTCGTCTTCATTTCATAAGATATTCTGAAGAACATGCGAAAGGGAGTGTCACGATGAACGGAAAGTTAACAGAATCGATGGGAACAGCCTATACAGGAGGAGGACTGTCCCATAAGTACGAGCACCTTATCCAACAAGCTACGACGACAGTGTTCATTAAATCACCACCTACATTTGCGCTTTCTAGCATATTAAATGAGCTCGCCGTTTATTATGTAAAAAGAGGATACGATGTCGACCGATTTAGGAGTCCCTTGCATGTCGAGAAAACAGACGGGATTTATGTGAAAGGACCAGAACTTTTTTATATCGCGGCCTCTTACCCGGTTCCACTTGAACCTACAGACCTTGGCGGGAAACACCGCGTTGTAAGCTTTTATGATGTTTATGATGAAAACAAGTTGCGCTCAAATAATCCACAAATTGCTGGGCATCTTGAAGAGGCGGCCACTTATTTGGAAAAAGCTCTCGCTGCACTAACTGAAGCGAAAGCCATCCATGATGAATGGGAAAACGTCAACATCCGTCGTATGGATTGGCAAGCGCACGAGGCTAAAATCCAGTCGCTTGCAAGCGAATTATTTGGCGCATTGGATTTACGTAAAGATTCAGCAGTTTCACACCGCATTATCGGATCGTTGTCATCAAAAGGTGCGCATGATTTCATCCCATCTATCACCAAATCTCTAAAGAGAAGACTTTTAATCAAAGCCCTACCAGGAACGGGCAAGTCCACGATGATGAAAGCACTTGGAGAGGAAGCCGAAAAACGGGGGATTGATGTTTTATATGGCTGGTGTGGGTTAGATACAGGAAGTATTGACCTTGTCCAGTTCCCTGAGCTGTCCGTGTGCATATTCGACGCAACCGAGCCTCACGTGTATGAGGCAGAACGAGAGGGCGATGAAATTTTGGACCTCATTGCAATGTGTGCCCCTAGTGAAAAAGCGGAGCAGGAAATTGATGAAATCCGTACGCGCTACAAAGAAACAATTGCAAATGCAGCAGGGTATATGCAGTCCTATGCGAGGCTGACGAGTCTGATCGATGCAGGAATGGACAGTGCACTTGATCAGAAAGCGTTTCATGGAAAAGCGGAAATGCTGACAGAACTCCTCGTCCCGTAACACACTTCGGTTATGGGGTCAGGCACAAATATGCTACACTAAGAGCATCACGTGTCTGAAAGGAAGATTAGTTTGTCTAACATATTAAACGCATTTCTAGACGAGAACTTGCAAGAACTTCGAGATCAGGGACTCTACAACGAAATTGAACCAGTGGAAGGTCCGAATGGTCCAATCATTAAAATCAAAGGCAACGATCTCATTAACTTATCATCGAATAACTACTTAGGTCTTGCGACAGACGAGGACTTGAAAAAACTTAATATTGCAGCTGTAAATAAATACGGTGTCGGTGCGGGAGCCGTGCGTACCATCAATGGTACGCTCGATATCCACATCGCACTTGAGAAAAAACTCGCTGAATTTAAAGGAACGGAAGCTGCAATTTCCTTCCAATCCGGATTCAACTGTAACATGGCGGCGATCTCAGCAGTTATGAACAAAAATGATGCAATTTTGTCGGATGAATTGAACCATGCATCGATTATTGACGGTTGCCGACTATCAGGCGCTAAAATCATCCGTGTGAAGCACCAAGATATGGACGATTTGCGTGCGAAAGCAAAAGAAGCAACAGAGTCCGGGCTATACGGAAAAGTCATGTACATTACAGATGGTGTCTTCTCGATGGATGGGGATATCGCAAACCTTCCGGGTGCTGTTGAAGTTGCGAAAGAATTCGACCTCATCACATACGTAGACGACGCGCACGGTTCAGGCGTAACGGGTAAAGGAAAAGGAACCGTGAAGCATTTTGGACTTGAAAAAGAGATCGACATGCAAATGGGAACACTTTCAAAAGCGGTTGGTGTCGTTGGCGGTTATGTAGCTGGCACACAAAAACTGATTGATTGGTTAAAAGTCCGTTCTCGTCCGTTCTTATTCTCAACAGCAGTACCACCTGGTGACGTTGCCGCAATTATGGGGGCGCTTGATAAAATCAGTGAATCTACTGAGCTTCACGACAAGCTTTGGGAGAATGGAGACTATTTGAAAGCGGGCTTGAAAAAACTCGGCTTCAATATCGGGAACTCCGAAACGCCGATCACACCTTGTATCATAGGAGAAGAAAAACTAACACAGCAATTCTCAAAACGTCTTGCTGAAGAAGGCGTCTATGCAAAATCGATCGTATTCCCAACCGTACCAAAAGGGACAGGCCGCGTGCGCAACATGCCAACTGCTGCTCACACGAAAGAAATGCTCGACGACGCACTTAAGATTTATGAAAAAGTCGGCAAAGAGCTGGGCGTTATTCAATGAATGTGAGCTTCCTTTGAGCAATCTTATATGAAAATTAAAAAGCAGTGAGGAAAGGGTTTTATACTTTCCTCACTGCTTTTATTTTGTTGGATTTTCTAAGAGCCGTGCAATTTCTTCCTGATAAACCGTGGTCAATTCGCCGTTTGCAAGTTCGATGTCATATTGGGTGCGATCGTCTAAACGTACCAGCACAATCATTCCTTTGCAACCGTCATGCAACTCTACGTAAGTATCTTCTTCGTAAATCATGGCCATTACTCCTCCTATTGGATTATGGGAGATACTTGGTCTCGACGTTGGAACAGAGAAACTAATACATAGTGCTGAACTCCACGGGCATGGGAGGTTGAGAGCTCCACTTCTCTCTGGTAGGCGGTTTGGTCGCCAGACTGTTTGGCGATACTAGCTTGAAGGGCGTGTTTCATCCATTGCTTTTTAATGGCAGTTTGTAGGGCCTGAGCACTTTCTATATTTCCTTCCATCAACAAGGCGTTTGCTGTGTAGTAGTTCACATAATCCGCTGTCGGTAAGTGAATGGAAAGACGGTGTAACGCCTCTACATCTTGTTGCCAAACAGCAAGATTTGCAGCATAGACCGCTTGGACTTTAGGTTGTTTATGAGATTGTAAAATGGTTTCGATCGTTTCAATGATTTTATCGTCCGTTTCATGTGCAATAGCGTATGCATAAGCAAAAAGGGTATTGGAACGATTTTTCATCAAAAATTTATCAATTTTGTCCATATCCTTCGTTCCATAAATGATATATATCGGCCATCCCATTGTTATCAACATATACACCACCAGGACAATGACGAAAACTGCCCAAAAAGGAATATTCGCAAACAGCAGCACAACAGTGAAGAGAACGCCGCCACCAAATAGCAAAAGCCACCGGGCGACTCCTCGGATAATAAATGGATTATCTTTCAAGCTATACACCCTCCAGTTACCAACATTATACCATAAAATTCCGACAACTGAAGGAAACGTTATTCAGAGAATTGTATTTTCCAGCAGAACAGTTTATAATCAGTTTTAGTTAATGAAACTGGCTATCTTATTTGGTGACCAAAAAATGTCCTCTCCAAAAATACAACCATTCATAGGGGGAATACACGATGAAGAAAATTATGGTGACCGGAGCACTCGGTCAAATCGGTTCAGAGCTGATTACCAAATTGCGAGCGGAATATGGAGTCGACAATGTGTTGGCAACAGACATTCGCGAACCGCAAACAGAAATGAATGGCCCATTTGTAATTCTTGACGTAACCGATGGAGAAAAGATGACCCAAATTGCAAAAGAATTCGGAGCAGACACGCTTATGCACATGGCGGCATTGCTTTCTGCAAAAGCGGAAGAGAACCCGATGCTCGCATGGAACCTCAACATGGGAGGACTCGTGAATGCGTTGGAGACAGCACGTGAACTGAATCTTCAGTTCTTCACACCAAGCTCTATCGGCTCATTCGGACCATCGACTCCAAAAGAAAATACACCACAAGATACATTCCAGCGTCCAACAACAATGTATGGAGTGAACAAAGTGTCTGGTGAATTGCTATGTGATTATTATTATCAAAAGTTCGGTGTCGATACACGTGGTGTTCGATTCCCTGGTCTCATTTCATATGTTGCACAACCAGGTGGCGGCACAACTGATTATGCAGTCGACATTTTCTACAAAGCTGTGGAAGAAGGCAAGTATACATCATTCATCGCGGAAGGTACCTATATGGATATGATGTATATGCCAGATGCGTTGCAAGCGATTGTGGACTTAATGGAAACCGATGCAGCTAACTTGAAACATCGTAACGCTTTCAACGTAACTGCGATGAGCTTTGAGCCTTCCGAGTTGGCAGCTGCTATCCAAAAGCACATTCCAACATTCGAAATTAGCTATGATGTCGATCCAGTTCGCCAATCGATCGCAGATAGCTGGCCAAACTCTCTTGATATATCTGTCGCTGAATCTGAGTGGGGCTTCAAATCCACGTATGACCTCGATGCAATGGTTGTAGATATGCTAGAAAAGATTCGTGAAAAAGTAAATTCTTGATAAATGAACCCGCTCGCACCGTTAAATACTGGTGCGAGCGGGTTTTTGCGTGGGAGATAGGGAGCGTGTGCTCATAAATATGGGGAAGTGCTCATAAAGTGTGAAAAGTGATCATAATCACGGGGAAGTGCTCATAAATCGAGAAAAGTGATCATAAGTCTGAGAAAGAGCTCATAAATTAAGAAAAGTGATCATAACCACGAGAAAGAGCTCATAAATCGAGAAAAGTGATCATAAGTCTGAGAAAATGCTCATAAAGCGTGAAAAGTGATCATAAACCTGAGAAAGTGCTCATAAAGCGTGAAAAGTGATCATAAACCTGGCAAAGTGCTCATAAAGTGTGAAAAGTGATCATAAACAAGGGAAAGTGCTCATAAAACATGAAAAAGTGATTATAAACAAGGGAAAGTGCTCATAAAGCATAAAAAGTGATGATACTCCCAGCCACAACACGCCCGCGGAAGTGAAACCCTATTCACCCATCACCTAATATCGCGACCAACCAAGCACTCCCTAAAACAAAAATCACCCCTATGCAACTAACTAGCTGCATAGGGGTGATTCTAATTTCTATTAAAATAACAAGTGGGCAACGCCCGCCACGATTGGTAGCGCGATGATCGTACGAAGTAAGAAAATTACAATCAAATCCCAGATGTTGACGGGAATCTTAGTTCCTAGAATCAAACCGCCGACTTCAGACAAGTAGATTAGCTGAACGACAGAGACGGTCGCCACTGTGAAAAGGGTAATCGGATCAGAAATCATACCGTCTGCAAGAAGAGCAGGCAAGAACATATCTGTAATCCCGACAACCATAAGTGAACCAGCTTCAGCTGCTTCAGGAATATGAAGCAGATTTAAATATGGAACAAATGGCTTCCCGAGAATCGTAAATAGACTTGTATACTCTGCAAGCATCGTTGCTATCGTACCGAATGCCATAACGATTGGTGCTACGCCAATCCACATGTCGAGAACGTTTCGGAATCCTTCACCAAACATTTTACCTGGCGAACGGTTTTTGTCCGCAGTTGCGAGTGCGTTTTCAAGTCCATGAGAGAAGACATTATACCCTTCAGGTAGACTTTCTTCCGTTCCCGTCTGTGGAGAACCGTCTATGAACTCATCAGCTTTCTTCGAAAGAGGATATATTCTAGGCATAATGAGACCAAGAACTAGGCCTACAAATGCCACCGTTGCATAAAACGGAACGAAATAGTTTTCTAGACCAACAGTCTTAATGATAACAAGCGAGAATGTAATTGAAACAATGGAGAACGTCGTTGCAATAACAGCTGCTTCACGTTTCGTATAATGACCATCTTCATATTGCTTACTCGTCAACAAAACACCGATTGTACCGTCTCCAACCCACGACGTCAGTGCGTCAATGGAGGATCGGCCAGGAAGCTTGAATAACGGACGCATGATTTTCACCATCATTGTTCCGAAGAACTCCAGCAATCCAAAATTCAGTAGTAACGGCAAGAACAAACCAGCAAATAGGAAAATAGTGTATAAAAACGAAACGAGTCCATCAGGTGATAGTAACATTCCGCCCGTATTTTCACTCCAGATCGCTTCAGGTCCGAGCTTGTAAGTCACCATTACAGCGAAAACAGCACCAACTACACGTGTCAATGTCCAGAACGGTGTCACTTTGAACAACGTTTGAGCGAAAGTCGGCTTCGAATCTCCGTCTTTAGGAATAAATAAGAAGATTATCGAACCAACTGCCGAGACGATAATGAGTACCATCGCTGCGAATGGCATCGCAGGTTCTACAAAACCAGAGAGTTTATCAGCAAGAAACGCAATCGGCACTTGCCAGCTATCTCCGATCTTAAGTGGAACCATGAACAGAACGACCCCGATAATAGATGGAACTAAAAACAATAACCAATTGGATAATGACGCTTTTTTCATGAATGAGCTCCTTCGCAAATAGTAATGCATACTATGTATATTTATTCATAATAATGAATGAATACCAAAAAGTAAACTAGAAAATTTCTCCAAAGCTCTATATGTATACCCGGATTCACTAGCTGAAAACTAGTAATCCGGTTGTTACCGCAGTTGAAAGCGGTTTCCTTACTTAAAAGGTATATGTGTAGAAATGTTCTGTCTTTAACCATCTTAACGCATCAGGATCTTCCGCGTCCAGACGTTTTTGCATATCTTCCATCATCCATACTGTTTGGGAAGCATGTGCATTCATCGCTCCAAGCTTTCTCTCAGTCACGCCAGACACATCATGATGAACATCGGGATGACCGATTTGCTCTACCGTGTTGTTGTCGAACGCAATCGTATACAGCTTCGGACGTTCGGAGTCTGCCATTCTACGGATGGCTTCGACAACTGCGCGACCTGTAGCATCATGATCGGGGTGTACAGACAATCCTGGATAGAACGAAATCATCAGTGAAGGATTCAATTCTTCTATCAAGTCTGTTACAAGCTTCACCATTTTTTCATCGTCCTCAAACTCTACCGTTTTGTCGCGAAGTCCCATCATACGTAAATCCGTTAGTCCCATAGCGTCCGCTGATGCTTGTAGCTCTTTTTTGCGGATCATTGGTAACGTTTCGCGGTTGGCGAATGGAGGATTCCCAAGATTTCGTCCCATTTCACCGAGTGTAAGACAAGCATATGTCACAGGGACGCCCATTTCGATATAAGTTGCAATTGTTCCCGAAACACCGAAGGCTTCATCATCCGGATGTGGGAAAATGACTAATACATGACGTTCTTTTTCCATCTCAATTGGTCCTCCTTTTATTAATACGTAAACGGAGTTTCGCTAATTTCGAAGGCTACGGCCAATTTTCCATCTGGTCCTAGACCCGCCATCAGCAGACGTCCGTGTTCATCTAATTCATAGTGTGTAATTCCTTGTGCGTAAATCCACCCGGATGGTAGCTTCAATCCGATACGGTGTGGGGAGTCGCCCGCCACTTTTCCAAGTTCATAATTCACGACGATATTGCGGATAAACGCACCTGCGTTAAAGAATCCTTCTTGAAAATGCGCAGCATAAGAGCCGTTTGTCGTCTCCAAATGAATGTAGACATCTTTGCCCGCAAAGGAATCGATCAAGCTCTGAAGCTGATCTCGTTGTACAAGTTCCACATGTCTTCCTCCTCTGGCTGTATTTTTACTCTGCCTTCAATTATATCGGGAAAGCGAAGCAATTGCGATTTTGCGGTTTCAGCAACAAAAAAGCACGGAAGGACTTGCCCTCCCGGTGCTTGTGTATTTTAAACTTCAGTTGTCGTAATTTTAAATCCATCAAAACGGTTTTTAGCACCGTGCATGACAGGTCCAACATACTCATTCAACTTCCAGCCATTCGCAATTGCAGCGGCAACAAACGCTTTTGCCTCGATCACTGCATCTTTAATGCCTTGGCCGTTTGCTAAGTTTGCTGTAATCGCAGCAGCAAACGTACAGCCCGCCCCATGGTTATAGTGAGTATCTGTTTTTTTGGATTCCAATAAAAGATGTGTCTTTCCGTCATAGAACAAGTCCGCCGCTTTATCGTGCTGCAGTTGCTTACCGCCTTTAATGACGACATTGCGTGCACCGAGAGAATGAATCTTCTCAGCTGTCGCTTTCATCTGCTCAATTGTACTAGGTGTTTTCATACCTGCCAGTTGTCCAGCTTCGAATAAGTTAGGCGTTACGATTTCAGCACGTGGAAGCAAGTATTCAATCATTGCGTCGACGGTTCCAGGGTTCAGGACTTCATCTTCCCCCTTACAAACCATAACAGGGTCAATTACGACGTGTGTTAGCTCAGATTCAGCAATAGCTTCACCTGCAGTTTGAATGACTTCTTCCGTGCTCAACATCCCTGTTTTAATGGCATCGATGCCAGTGGATAGGGCAGTTTTGATTTGTGATTTAATCACATCGATTGGAAGGGAATAGACATTGTGGCTCCAATGCTTGTCCGGATCCATTGTGACGACAACTGTCAAGGCAGTTATGCCATACGTACCAAGTTCTTGGAAAGTTTTAAGGTCTGCCTGTATGCCGGCGCCGCCGGATGTATCTGATCCTGCAATTGTCAAAGTCTTTTTCAACGTCATTATAGAGGGCTCCTTTACGAATAGGGTATACTTAAGTGTACTTAATCAGAAAAGCAAATACAAATTGTCGAATTATGCACGAAACAGCTTTAGGAGGATGAATCCAAGTCCCCCTCCTACGACTAGACAGATTGCACTTCCTAAGTAATGACCTCCTTGTGCGAGACCGATTGTTAGCGCAACGAGAAACAACGTAGCGATGCCGAAGATGCCATAGAAGAAGAACATTCCTACACTTTTGGAGGAATCAGAATACGATTCTCCATCTTTTGCGGCTTCTGCAATACGCTTTACTTTTTCACGGATTGGAACGTTAGACAAGGTACCCCCTCCTTCGCGCCATCATACCATGACGGAATACTTGTCTGCACGGGAATTTTCCTGCAAACTGTACGTACTGAGTAAGGCTGTTTTTTTATCAACTATAAAGAAAGACCAATAGCTAGAATCGCTTTTGAAAAGGAGGACTGACATGAAGAACGATAACAACTCGAATGACGAGCGGAAACTGGAAGAAATCGAGAAGTTACTGAAAGAGATAAAAGCATCGGACAAAGAAAGTGCAGTTACGGTGGATGAAGCGTTTGCACGACCGAAAAAGAGGCGCCGAAGTCTATGGCACATTCTTACGCTATTTTTCTCGCTATGGCGTAAATCGTTTCTCATTATCGCGCTAATCGCGATTCTACTCATTGCTTCTCTGCCGTTTATTGCTTTCTATTTATTGAAGCAAGGAAGCACATACACTGAACAAAAAACAAGCTTTCTAGAGCAAATTCAAGACTTGAATGAAATGGCAACTGCAGAAGCCTATACAAAAGTCATCATTGAGCGTCAAGACAACCAGCTGTTCGGCCAGAGTATCGGACTCAACCTCCCAGGTACGAAACGCCAACTGCTTGTAGTAATACCAGGCGCTATCAAGGCAGGTGTGGATTTATCAACAGTGAGCAAGAAAGACATGGATATCAATGAGGCCAAAAAAACCGCAACACTCACGTTGCCGAAACCTGAATTCCTTGGAGGGGCTGAAATTTTCTTTGACCAAGTTGAAGTGTACTCGTTTGAAGGCGTATTCCGAGAGAAAGCCGACATCACAGAAGCGTATGAACTTGCTGAAGAAGCGAAGAAATTGATTCGTGAAGAGAGCGCTGGACAAGGCGTGTTGGAAACTGCTGAGAAAAATGCAGAACAGACGCTACGTGAAATGTTTTCACTGGCGGGATATGACGTGACGATTCAGTTTGAGGAGTGAGTGTAGTGAAACCACATTTCGAAAGTCAATGGGATGCAGTGCTTGAAGACACTTTTGACACCTCGTCCTACGCGCAGTTGCGTGAGTTTTTGAAGAAGGAATATACAGAACAAAACGTCTATCCTGAAATGGATACGATATGGAACGCATTTAGACATACCCCATATGAATCGGTGAAAGTGGTCATTTTGGGACAAGATCCCTACCATGGGAAAGGACAAGCACATGGCTTAAGTTTCTCGGTTCAACCGGGTGTTAAAAAACCACCGAGTTTGCGCAACATATTTAAAGAGCTTGCTAGTGATATTGGCTGTTCTGTTCCTGAATCGGGCTCCTTGCTAGGATGGGCGCAGCAAGGCGTACTTTTGTTGAACACCGTATTGACTGTACGCGAGGGAAAAGCCCATTCTCATCGTAAGCAAGGATGGGAGACGTTCACGGATGAGGTAATCCGGAAGCTGTCTGATCGCGACGAGCCAATTGTTTTTATTCTCTGGGGGCGTCCGGCACAAGAGAAAAAGCGACTCATCGATTTGACAAAGCATGTTACCATTGAGTCAGTGCATCCAAGTCCACTTAGTGCCAATCGAGGATTCTTCGGGTCACGTCCGTTTTCGAAAACGAACGAACAGCTTGCTTCCTGGGGAGAAACTGAGATTGATTGGTGCAAGACAGATCAGTAAGAATTAAGTTGAATGCTAGTGAAGGGAGGCGGCCGTTGTTATGGCTGTGAATTGCTTTCAATGCTGTCATTTCTACGTCACGTGGGATCCGAAGCATCCACGCGGTTGCAAAGCGTATGGGTTTAAAACGCGCGAGCTGCCCTCTGCAGTTGTACTGCGCTCTTCAGGGATGGAATGCATGAAGTTTGAACCGAAGAAAGGAAGCGGTGGCGCATGATTTCCACAAACCGTGTACTAGAAGAATTACAACGACAACTGACAAATGCGAAAACGACGTCGGATGAAGCAGCGATGCGCGAATCGATTGCAGCGATGCAGTCGCTATGCGGTTTAATACTTGGAGAGAAGACAGCGCAGTTGCCAACCACAGAAGGTAATTTGAAGTTTTTGTCTGCTAGTAATGGAGGGGAAGGGGCTTCTCCAATTGATATGTCGTCCATTAAAAAGATAAACTCCTCTCCAGTGCAATCTAGTCTTGAAGGTAAAGTTTTAGAGGAAGAAGATGCAAATGGCGGTTCGCTGTTTGACTTTTGATGTAAATTATTTGGAAAGAGGGAAGACAACATGCCATTTTTCATTATCGCAGGTGCAGTAAACGGTGCAATTGCTGTTGCGCTCGGAGCTTTTGGCGCGCACGCATTAGCTGACAGATTATCTGCACATTACTTAGACGTTTGGGAGAAAGCGGTCCACTATCAAATGTTTCATGCGATCGCATTACTCGCAATCGGAATTTTGATGAGTCCAGCACTTTTCGGATCATCTACTGCATTATCATGGGCAGGATATCTCCTGTTAGCTGGAATTATTATTTTCTCAGGTAGCCTGTATGTATTGAGCTTGTCGGGAATCGGCATCCTTGGTGCAATTACACCTATTGGTGGTGTCGCATTCATTGCTGGTTGGATTATGCTTATTGTTGCAGCTTCGAAGTTTGGAAATTAATGAAATGAAAACACCTGCATCCTCGATTAGAGGGGCGCAGGTGTTTTTTGTTATGGACGCTGTGGGAAGTAATTGAGTTCTTCGTTGAATTCCGCATAATCAAAGTAAATCATCGGGAAGAGGAACCGTTTTCCAGTCCCTTGTTCAGATAGAATCACATGATCACGACCAGCTGCTTCCACCATACCGGTGACAGCTTTTACATTCGTACCAGCCTCCATTGCATTTTCGAATGAAAAGTGGAACGTTCCAACCTTTCCTCGGTTTAGCCGTAAAATATTCTCAATGTATGATTCTTCACGAAATGCGCCCGCTGGCGGACGTCCGCTCGGAATGGTGACTTGCGGTGGTACGTTTTGTTGCTGTTGCGGTTGTTGGGGATACTGATATTGCGGTTGCTGATAGTTAGGTGTCCATTGATATTGAACCAAATCATCATCCTTTCAAAGTTAAACTCTTGGGCAATCTTGTGCGGTTGGCGAGAAGAAACAATGTGATTTGTATCGGCCCGTATTGTATTGACCGTACCATTGCTCTGGGCAATCTCCTGCGGGCATGAAAAACCAGAGAGACCGTTCTGCAGGCGAGAACCGTTCACCTTGCACCGCACGCCGTGCCAATTTGCGATCTACCTCACGGGCGCGTTGATAAAAGTAACCTTTCGTCGTTGCTTCAAAGCCACCGGGTCGCTGGAATACCATATCCTCCAGGTCGCGAATATTTGTGAAATCCAGGCAGTCCGCAAGAACCCGGTTTACACCAACATTACCGACCATGAGCATCCCGAGCTGGCCTTCGCCTTCGGCTTCCGCACGCATCAAGCGCGCCAGCAAATCGATATGCTTATCCGTCGTCTTAATCACCGCCACACGATAACCCCCTCACAGGTATCCTATGAACGGAGTGGCGGAAACATACCAAGCATTACGAAGTACTCGTAATTTGTTGAGTTACTCATAAAATTTGGGAAAGTGCTCATAAAGTGAGGGAAGTGATCATAACTTCTGGAAAGTGCTCATAAAGTGAGAGAAGTGATCATAAACTCTGGAAAGCGCTCATAAAGCGCGGGAAGTGATCATAAACATTGGAAAGTGATCATAAACTCTGCAGAATTGTTCGGAAATCAATAGAAATCCTCAAAAAAAATCAGCCAATTCTCAGAAACTGGCCCTATTCCGTACGACATTACTAAAAATAAGCGAAGCGCCAACAAATCAAGACCTTACAATGGTTCAAGCGCTACCCTTTGGAAGAAAGAGTGTTTTTAAGTAAAGAAAAGGGTCACTAAACTTCAAGTTTAGCCCTCAAGAACAGCTCAAAATGTTAACTTGGCATAAGCTATTCCAATCAGTCTGGGAAAAAGCTACACTCAATGAAATAGAAAGGAAGGATGTCCATGCTCTATAAACAACGAACAAAACCGAAGCAGTTAGAGGGACTTCAATCACTCGCAAGCAGATTATCTTCCACACATGAAAAGTACCGATTTATCAAAGACGAATTATACAAAGTGCGTGCAGGATATGGAGGCGAGCAAGAATACGACCGCTGCATGAAAGAAGTCCATACTGATTTTCCCCATGCGATCTTGCATGACCTCAGTCTTCAGCAAAATGGTGTGCAATTTCAAATCGATTCTTTATTTATTGCACCAGATAGAATCATTATTACTGAAGTCAAGAATATTGCAGATAAAATCATAGTCAAAGCGAATCCGACACAATTTCTAAAAGAGTCGCAAACTGGTACTCGTGCTGTATTTAGAAATCCAGTTGCAGAAGTAGAGCGTAAAATTCACTTTTTGAACAACTGGTTGAACGACTTTGATATCCAAATACCAGTAACTGGCCTCATCACATTTGCGCACAACAACGAAATCCTCATCGAAGAGCCACCAACTATACCGATCCTACCGAATTACGAAGCGCCTGCTTTTTTTAGAGAATTACCTCTCGAGTCTTCCACATTATCCAAGCAAGATATCCAAAAACTTGCGCATACCTTCTTAAAATATCACCAAGATTTCGATCCATTCCCGCTAATCGCGAGGTATGGACTTCATCCTACTGAATTGAATAATGGGGTTCTTTGCCGTAATTGCCCGAATGAACATGTAGTCCTGCGTGAAGGGGACGTATGGAGTTGTCCACTATGTGGACATAAAAGTAAGGTACCTTATGAACAGGCAATCGAAGAGTATTTCATGCTCGTTGGAAAGTCGCTGACGAACAGGGAGTTTTGTGGGTTTACAGGTTTGACATGTCGCCATACAGCAAAACGGCTATTGTCCAGCCCCCTTCTTCAAAAAGTCGGAACTCGTAAAGCCACCACGTATACACTTGCCAAGTAAAACTAAGATAGATTGGCTGCGCTTCGCCTTGCGAAGCGTTTTTTGTGATGTATTTAGGAATTTCCATGAATGAAAATGTGTGTATGTCATGGTTGGAGTGTTTGGGAGGGGAGAGATTTAGAGAAGTGCTCATAAATCGTGGAAAGTGATCATAACTTCTGGAAAGTGCTCATAAATCGCGGAAAGTGATCATAACTTCTGGGAAGTGCTCATAAATCGCGGAAAGTGATCATAACTTCTGGGAAGTGCTCATAAATCGCGGAAAGTGATCATAACTACTGGAAAGTGCTCATAAATCGCGAAAAGTGATCATAACCCCTGGGAAGTGCTCATAAATCGCTGAAAGTGATCATAACTTCTCGGAAGTGCTCATAAATCGCTGAAAGTGATCATAACTACTGGAAAGTGCTCATAAATCGCGAAAAGTGATCATAACTTCTGGGAAGTGCTCATAAATCGCTGAAAGTGATCATAACTTCTGGGAAGTGCTCATAAATCGCGGAAAGTGATCATAACTTCTGGAAAGTGCTCATAAATCGCGAAAAGTGATCATAACCCGCAAAAAAATACTCATAATCCCCAGAAAACTACCCACCCCTATAAAAAAACGCCCCGGGAATTCCCCAAGGGCGGCTCACATGCTAATCTACCTTCACACCGTGAAGAAATCAGCGCGTGTGTCATCTTGTAAAATGGTTCCCACGAAGAACTCGCCGAACTCGCTGTAGCGCGCGCTCACTTCGTCAAAACGCATTTCATAGATTAATTTCTTGAACTGAAGCACATCGTCCGCGAATAGCGTAACACCCCACTCATGGTCGTCGAAACCGACAGAACCGGAGATGATTTGCTTCACTTTGCCAGCGTAGCTGCGACCAATCAAGCCGTGGCTGCGCATCATTTCTTTACGGACATCCATGTCAAGCATGTACCAGTTGACGTCGCCTTCGCGCTTCTTGTCCATTGGGTAGAAGCAGACGTATTGGCTGCGTGGAAGTTCAGGATACAAACGTCCGCGAACGTATGGATTCTGGTATGGATCTTCATCAGAATCTCCGCCAGCTAAGTAGTTAGAGAGTTCCACTACGGATACGTACGAATACGCAGGAAGAGTAAAGTCTGCGATCGTGAGTTTATTGAATTCAGCTTCAAGCTGTTGCAATTCGTCCATAGTTGGGCGCAACGTCATGAGCATGAAATCGGCTTTTTGACCGACGATTGTATAAAATGCATGGCTGCCTGTTTTGTTTTCATCTGCTACGTTCAACTTGTCTAGAAACGCAACGAACTCGTCAACCGCGTGCTGGCGCTCTTCTTTGGAAATGAGTTTCCAAGAGGTCCAGTCCATAGTACGGAAGTCGTGTAATACATACCAGCCATCCAGCGTTTGTGCTGCTTCAATCATGAGAAATCGAACTCCTTTAAATTGAGATTCGTACGGGTGGACGGAGAAAAACTCCGAGGCAGCCGTTCTTTTCTCAGTGTACCATAATGGGCAACCTCAATTCAGCCAGGACACTGGATGTCATGAATTCGACACTACACTTCGAGTGGAAGAGGGATGAATTGTGGTGTAGACTGAGGATAATCAAACTAAAACTTTCACATACAGGAGTCTACTTATGACAGCAATTGAATCCTATTTATCCATACCGACATGGCGTTATATAGATGAATCCCTATCAGCTAAAAGTCGATCTGCATTAGAATCATTCGCAGCAGACGATACACTTTGCCAGCTAGTCGGGCAACTACAAAGTGCGCCAACCGTCCGTACATGGGTACACGATCATACAATTGTTCTAGGTGTTCAGGATCATCGACTCCCACATCTAGAACGTGCATTACCAGCCATCCACGAGGCAGGATATAAAACCATCGTCCGAAATTCAGGTGGACTTGCGGTCGTCCTCGATAGTGGAGTGCTCAACATTTCCATCGTATTATCTGAACAAAGTGGTTCAATCGATATCTCAGTAGGGTACGATGTCATGCTTGAATTTATCCGCATGTTATTCCCGGAAACAGGTGACAGGATCCAAGCCTATGAAATTGTAGGATCGTATTGTCCAGGTAGCTATGATCTTAGCATCGATGGGAAGAAGTTCGCAGGAATCTCCCAGCGTCGATTACGACAAGGCGTCGCCGTCCAAGTCTATCTATGTATTGAAGGCAGTGGTAGTGAGCGGGCAACACTCGTCAAGAGGTTATATGAAACTGGGGTTGGAGGAGAGACGACGAAATTTTCCTATCCTAACATTCAACCAGAAACAATGGCATCGTTATCCGAATTACTTGACCAACCGCTCACTGTTCAAGATGTCAACTTGCGAATTCAACACCAGTTGAACGTGCTTGCAGAAAACGTCCAGTCTGGCGGTTTCCGTGACGAGGAAATGGAACTCTACACGTTTTACTTGAATCGTGTCGTCGAACGGAACGCCAAAATGATTGCTAGAGGTTAACGAAAATATAAAAAAGAACCGCCTATTTTAATGAATAGGGGGTTCTTTCGAGATTAAATTTCCGTTTTGCTCCATTTTGAAAGAGGGAGCGGTATGCTCGTCTTCCTCGTTCAATGTAACGAGACGACGCGCTCGGTTCATAATTTCAACAAATTGCTCATAGTCATCGCGAATTGATTTATTATCTTTTTTCAGACGCTCCACCATGTTTTCAAGCTCATTAACGCGGGTTTGAGCAGTTTTTGCGGTTTGTTGCCAACGCAAAGCATCATTATTGATACCACCTGAGTGGTGCATGCGTATTAAGAATGCAATCACCGTATCCATAGAAAGGGCAGAAAGCGGAACAGATACTGCGCGTTGGTCTTCTTCATTCGTTTGAACCGAGTAAAGAGGGGTCGCACGACGTTTGAAGTCTGTACCAAGTACTCGCAATGCTTGCTTCCGTTCTTTCTTCGCTTGTGCCAATTCTTTCTCGTAGTCTTGTCTTACCACAGCATTCCAACGAAATCCACATGCTGCTGCAGTTCGGTTTAAAGCATCTCCGACTTCTTCAAATGCACTTAACTGAGTGCTGCCTTCTCGCACGTGTCGTAGTACCGTCTCTGCCAATAACGTATCGTTTTCTTCCAACCATGCATCTTGTCTAATTTTAACCATCTCCAATGCCTCCTAATAATTCGTTCTCTCTTTCTACTGACAGCATGGACAGCACGCGAGAAATTTATACAGAACAAAAGATTGATACTTTCATCTTTTTTCGAATGTGCCATTTGCAGCTGTCGAACTTGCTGATTTTTGGTATACTAGATAAACGTTGAACGGAGGTGCGATATGTCGTACGAGCATGAGAAACTGGCAGAAGAAAAGGTGTTTAAAGACCCGGTACACCGCTATATTCACGTGAGAGATCGCGTCATCTGGGATGTCATTGGCACTCGAGAATTTCAGCGGCTGCGCAGAATTCGGCAGCTTGGCACAACATATCTCGTCTTTCATGGAGCGGAGCATAGTCGATTCCAACACTCGCTCGGCGTCTATGAAATTGTCCGTCGCATCATCGATAGCGGATTCGGAGGACGTCCCGAGTGGAATGAGGATGAACGGCTGGTCGCGCTTTGCGCAGCACTCCTGCATGACCTCGGCCATGGACCGTTTTCACATGCGTTCGAGAAAGTATTCGATTTGGATCATGAAAAGTTTACACAAGCAATTTTGTTAGGGGATACGGAAGTGAATGCAGTGTTAAGCCGCGTCAGTCCAGAGTTCCCGCAACGTGTAGCCGATGTGGTCGGTAAAACGTACAAGGACAAGCTTGTCATCAGTTTGATATCTAGCCAAATCGATGCAGACCGTATGGATTACTTGCAGCGGGACGCCTATTACACGGGCGTTCAATATGGACACTTCGATATGGAGCGAATTTTGCGCGTCATGCGTCCTGCAGAAGAACAAGTTGTCATTAAGTCAAGCGGCATGCACGCTGTCGAAGATTACATCATGAGTCGCTACCAAATGTACTGGCAAGTCTATTTCCATCCCGTTTCCCGGAGTGCAGAAGTGATTCTCATTAAGATTTTGCATCGCGCAAAAGCGCTATATAAGGATGGCTACTCGTTCAAACAAGATCCCTTACCATTTCGTTCTTTTTTTAATAAAACCATTACACTCGAAGACTATATCTCGTTGGATGAAGGTGTCTTATTTACATATTTTCAGCTTTGGATGAAAGAGCAAGACCCAATTCTATCTGACTTATGTCGTCGATTTATTAATCGTAAGTTATTTCAATATGCCGAGTTCGATCCTGCGAAAGAATATCGCAAAATTGGTCAACTTGATTCATTGTTCAAAGAAGCGGGCATTGATCCCGAATATTATTTAGTTACGGACTCTTCTTCCGATTTGCCATATGATTTTTATCGCCCAGGAGAAGAAAACGAACGCGTTCCGATCTACTTACAACTTCCAAATGGGGAGTTGAGCGAACTGTCACGGTCATCCGATATCGTCGACGCCATTTCCGGCAAACGGCGTACGGACCACAAAATTTATTTCCCTGAAGATTTACTCGAAGCAGGGCAAGAGGACAATCCTCTCTATAAGGAAATTTTACAGCTAGTAAGAGGCTAGAAAGGAGCGTGCGCAATGCTTGCGGAACACGCGAAAATCGTTCAGATGATTTCTCTGGCGGATGAAGTCAATGGAAGAAAGAAATTACAGAAGATGGTCTACATATTGAAAAAGATGGAGTTTTCCTTCGTAGAAAAATACGAATTGCACATGTACGGCCCCTATTCAGAGGAGCTGACGTTGCGCGTCGAAGAGCTGTGCGAAATGGGGTTTTTAGATGAAACGTGCACAGACAAAGGGTCATACGTCCAATACACCTACCAGGTAACTGAAGACGGACTTAAGTTTTCAGAAACGGGAGACGCTCCAGTAGCCTCCCTTGCGCCATGCATCAGCAAGTTGAATGACCAGAGTTCACGCTTCTTGGAACTCGTCTCCACATTGTTATATTTCGATCATTTAGAGCGTACAGAGCAAATCGAAAAAGTCCGTATCGTCAAGAATAAATTAAATTTCTCTGATGAAGAAATCGACGCTGCATTTGCATTTATCGCAGAAATGTCAGCCTGTGCTGCCGCATAATTCATTCCACTAAAAAACCGGATGCGTAAGGGAATTCCTTGCTACATCCGGCTTTTTTTATTGGTCACTCAAACGTTTTCCACCAACCGCATAATGATTCTTCGGCATTTCTTCGATGAATACCACAATGTTTTCCCGTGGTGCATTGGCTGTTTCCATAACCGCTTCCGTCACTTTTTCTACCATGGCACGCTTTTGTTCTTCCGTACGGCCTTCCAACATCTTTACAGTTACATACGGCATACAATTTCCACCTTCCCATGAATTTCGGTATAGTAGATATACTAACAGATAGAAAGGGGTTTGCGGAAATGGCAGACGAACAAAAACCGAAACAAAAGTTAGGATTCACAATTATAAAGAACGACCCGACCGATGGCCATAAAGGATTTGGCATCGGATCGCTATCGTTGGAAAACATCACACCCGTCATGGTTGACACACAAGAAGAACTCGCTTCCATCGAAATTGGCGCAATGCATGCGAAAAGCGATATTGAGCGGGGGATCAAGTTCACAACAAATCGAGAAGACTCTGAAGGCGGCAAGCTCTACTGGCTCGTCTGGGTCACGATTGATTTCAATGAAAACGGACCGTATTATGCGGGAGTTACGTCTTGTGAAATGATTGTCAACCGCGAAAAACGTCGTGGATATAAGGTGCTCGCAGATCACGTGAATTTGATGGATAAATCGATGAAGCGCCGCATTATCGTCGACAAAATGGATGAAAAGTCCAAAAAAGTTTTAGCTGACTTCCTTAAAACGCACAATGTAGATATGTGGAACAACAGTGAACCGAAACTGCACATCGATCTCAGTAAATCCACCCCGCATTTATGAAATAGGTCGAAAAATCACTAAAAATCAACAATCGGTAGTTGAATGTCACGACAAAACGAAGTAAACTAAAGTTAGCTTGCAATTGCTAAGCTAGGACACTCGGGTTCGCCCGACAAAAAAGCTTCCCGCCCGTTAGACCCAACAGGCAGGAAGCTTTTTTCGTTGTGAACAGGAAGTTTTTTCTATTGAAAAGGCGTGAAGCGTTCTAGCGGCTCATGCTAAGCTTAATCAATTGCGTATGGGCACGTCTCGGGGAACCAATCCGCTCGTTCCACGTACGCCCCCCCTCGTATCAGAGGGCGACCCGCTCGTTCCCGCGAGTCACCCGCTCGTTTTCGCGAGCGACCCGCTCGTTCCCGCGAGCGACCCGCTCGTTACCGAGTGCAACCCGCTCGTTTTCGCGATCCACCCGCTCGTTACCACGTGCGACCCGCTCGTTCCCGCGAGGAACCCGCCCGTTTCCATGATCCACCCGCTCGTTCCCACGTGCGACCCGCTCGTTAGCGCGGGAAACCCGCCCGTTCCCGAGTGCAACCCGCTCGTTTCCCCGGGTAACCCGCTCGTTCAAAAAGGATCCTCTCTCATTCCAACATCACTCAAAAAACGAAAATGGGAACAACTCGAATTCCTTCTCTTTCTTGGAACCGGTCATCCGTGACTCTCGCAACGTTTTATCTGTGCAGAGTTGCTTCGGGACATCCTTCTCTTTCATATAAACAAGCCGCTGCTTACTGCACCCTTCAACCGCCAATCCGCCCGTTTCGATGTCTACAGTCACGCCCTTCACGCCCTTGGGAGGAAGAAAGGGTTCAGAAAGCAATCCTTCATGAGCACCTTCCATAAACTCAATCCAAATCTGCTTCGACACAGATTTATCGATTGCATTTTCTAACTGTTTCCCGATGTCATAGCCTGTCCATATACCCGCAGTCAGCGTTGGTGAATAACCAATCAAATATTGATCGGATATCGTCGTTCCTGACTTAGCGGCATAAGGACGAGATTGCTTCGCTCGCATTGAAATTCCTGTAGAAGTTAAATAGTCATTGAATACAGGGTCAAACATGCCGGTCATTAAATGCGTCAACACAAACGCATTCTGCTCTGTCATTGCCCGCTTTTTCGTTTGTTCAGGATGCTCGTATACAAGTTTTCCACGAGAATCTTCAATGGATAAAATCATCACGGGTTTCACTTTCTTTCCGCCAGAGGCGATTCGATTATACGCACCCGTCATTTCAAATAGCGTCACAGAAGACGTCCCGAGTGCTACCGCAGGAGATTCCGGAAACTTCACATTGATTCCTAGGTTTTTCGCCATTGCATTGTACTTTTTGTATCCGACCTCTTCCAGCGTTTTCACGGCGTAAATGTTGTCCGACACCGCAACCGCCTGAGCGAGCGAAATCGGATGATCCCCGAACTTGCCGTTCACGTTGCTCGGTTCATACGAAGAACGACCGTCATCATAAGTGAAAATTGTTCGCTCTGTCGAAATATACGTAAGGGGACTAAACCCATCTTCCAATGCAGCCGCATACAAAATGGGTTTCATCGCAGAGCCTGGTTGCCGCTTCGCCTGGGTCACCCGGTTATAGGGGCTACCGGCAAAACTCCGGCCACCAACCATTGCCGTCACTTCACCTGTCTCGGGTTTCATCGCAACGAATCCGATCTGCAACTCATTTTCAGGCATCCTGTCCGCAATAACCTCTTCAGCGGTCTTCTGATGCTTCAGGTCAAGTGTCGTCTTAATGGTCCATCCGCCTTCAGCAGGGTACCGTCCTTTGTCGGTCAAGATTTTTTCTGCCTCTTGCCACACCTCATTCAAAAAATAGGGGGCGACATCTTTAGAACTTGTCCAATCTTCGGCTTTAAGCGCTAGGGTCTGGTCTGCAGCTCGATCTTTTTGCTCGGAGGATATGAACCCTTGTTCTTCCATTAATCGCAAAACAATTTTTCTTCGATCTGTAGATTTTTCTAAATTTGCTACCGGGGAATAAATCGAAGGACCTTTCGGAATTGCTGCAATCGTGGCGGCTTCTTCCAACGTCAGTTCACTCGCTGATTTCGCAAAGAAATACCGACTTGCCGCTTCTACACCATACATTCCATGCCCAAAATAGACTGTATTCAAGTAGCCTTCTAAAATCTTTTCTTTATCGTAAAACAACTCCATCCGATACGCGTAGAGCGCTTCGTTTGCCTTGCGGGTCCATGACTTTTCGTTAGATAAATACAAATTCCGCGCATACTGTTGCGTAATCGTACTTGCACCTTCTACTTTTCGACGAGCCTTCACGTCTTTCAGCACTGCGCCGCCAATCCGTTTGTAGTCAAACCCGTTATGCTTATAGAAGTTTTTATCCTCTACTGCAATGAACGCGTCAACAAGGGAAGGGGACATCTCGTCAATAGCGACCCAGTAACGACGCTCTCCTGAAAAACGATCACCGATTTCCTTATCATTACGGTCCATAAAAACAGATGCTTCAGGAACGCTTAATGAAGGCGCGCCGGCAATTTGTGCATACACTCTCAGGCAGACAAGCACTGTGAACAGTGCGGTTGCAGCAGTAATTGCGACTAGCCCGGCGAAACGGTACCGTGCTCTACGCTTATTCTTTTTTACATAGTCCGTTCGCCGCATCTCATCCCATCCTTCTAGACACTTGTTTGAGAGTAGTATGCGAAAGGTCGACGCAAATTAAACGGAAGACTTGGAAAAAACGCATCTCGTCAAGCAAAGATTGAAAAAAGGACAGTTGGAAGGCTATAATAGAGAGATATATGAAATTAAAGGCGGTGAGTGGATGGGAACGCAAAATTCGGCGATGCCGGTGAAGATTAAGCTAAAGTCGGCAATCCAACATCCCGGACAGGAAACCGATAAATATGAGCTCGAAATAGAAGGAACTATCGTTGAAAAAGCAGGCAGTCGATACTTGCGCTATGAAGAAGAGCAGAATCGTGAACTCATAAAAACGATGATTAAGTTGGACCCAGAAGACGCAATCGTTATGCGGACAGGCGCCATCCGGATGAGACTCCCATTTAAATTGAACGACAAGCGCGTGGGAACCTACGCCAATGGACCACTCGCGATGGACTTGATTGTAGTAACAAAAGCACTTTTCATTAAATCTGAACAAAAAGCAGGCGAGTTCCATGTGCATTACGACATGCACTCAGAACAATCCTTGCTCGGCAGTTACCAACTAACTATTCACTATGCGGAGGGAACACTATGAATGCAGTAGAACAAATTCAGCACGAAGTTAAGATCGCCTTGCATAACGCAGTTCTGGCGACAGGTTTAGTAGAAGAGACGGAAGTACCAGCCATCAAGCTGGAAACCCCAAAGAGTAAAGAAAATGGCGATTACGCAACAAACATTGCCATGCAGCTCACTAAATTAGCAAAAAAGCCTCCGCGCGCGATTGCCGAAGCAATTCTTGAGAAATTGGATAAAACGGGTACATCCATCGAATCGATCGACATTGCAGGTCCAGGATTCATGAACATTATTTTGAAAAAGGATTACTTAGATGACGTTGTAAAAACAGTTATCGACCAATCCGCGACATACGGTCGTAACGACTCGGGCAAAAATGAAAAAATCCAGGTCGAGTTTGTTTCCGCCAACCCAACTGGGGATTTACACTTAGGACATGCTCGTGGTGCCTCACTCGGAGATTCCCTTTGCAACATTCTCGACTTTGCAGGCTACGACGTATCCCGCGAATACTACATTAACGATGCAGGTAAACAAGTTGAAAACTTGGCGTATTCAGTAGAAGCACGCTACTTTGAAGAACTTGGACTTGAGAAAAAAATGCCGGAAGACGGTTATCAAGGTCCGGATATCATTGAAATTGCTAAGAAACTTGTTGAAGAAAATGGCGACAAATTTGTTCATATGTCTGATGAAGAGCGTTATGCATTCTTCCGTGAATACGGCTTGAAGATCGAACTCGGCAAATTGCAACAAGACTTAGCGGACTTCCGTGTACCATTTGACGTCTGGTTCTCAGAGACATCCCTATACAAAGACGGCAAAATCGACGTAGCGCTGAACAAGCTACGTGAAAATGGTCACGTCTTTGAAGAAGAAGGTGCGACATGGTTCCGTTCGACTGAGTTTGGTGACGACAAAGACCGAGTACTCATTAAGAATGATGGCTCGTATACGTATTTGATGCCAGATATTGCCTACCACGAAGACAAATTGAATCGTGGATTTGATAAGCTCATCAATATCTGGGGTGCAGACCACCACGGCTACATTCCACGTATGAAAGCGGCGATTCAAGCACTTGGTTATGACCGCGATACGTTAGAAGTGGAAGTTGCGCAAATGGTGCAGCTCTACAAAGATGGCGAGAAGTTCAAGATGAGTAAACGTACTGGCAAAGCCGTTACACTTCGTGAACTTGTTGAATTGGTCGGCTTAGACGCAGCACGGTACTTCTTCGCAATGCGTTCAGGTGATGCACAAATGGACTTCGACTTGGATCTAGCCGTTTCTAAATCCAATGAAAACCCAGTGTATTACGCACAATATGCACACGCCCGAATTTCTTCAATTTTACGTGCAGCTGAAGAAAAAGGCGTATCCGCATCTGTTGCCAACGTATCGTTGTTGAAAGCCGAAAAGGAAATTGATTTGATCAAAAAAATCGGGGACTTCCCACAACTCGTCAGCGACGCAGCGCGCCTTCGCGCACCGCACCGCATCACGACATACATTCAAGAACTTGCATCCACATTCCATAGTTTCTACAATGCGGAAAAAGTGTTGGATGATGAGAATCGTGAGCTATCTGAAGCACGCCTAGCGCTGATCACAGCAGCTCGTACAACGATTGCCAATGCTTTGAAACTAGTTGGCGTTGCAGCACCAGAACGTATGTAATTTATTACTTCAAGCCCTCCATTAGATTGTGGAGGGCTTTTTTGTGTGATCAAAAACAAGCGAAGCGCACCCAATTAAGCCTTTAAACTAGGTTGAATTGTGTCCCGTTATCGAGAAACTTTGCTAAGTGATGGAGAAATACCCATATGTGTCGGAGAACTCAGCCGGAGTGTCGGAGAAACCCCTGCAAGTGTAGGACAAATCCCCGTAAGTGTCGGACAAAAGATTTTGCAGAATTTCCTCACGGAGAAACGGGTAGCCCATTAAAAACAAGCGAAGCGCACCCAATGAATCCCTTAAACGAGGTTGAATTGTGTCCCGTTATCGAGAAACTCCTCTAAGTGATGGAGAAATGCCCATATGTGTCGGAGAACTCAGCCGGAGTGTCGGAGAAACCCCTGCGAGTGTAGGACAAATCCCCGTAAGTGTCGGCCAAAAGATTTTGCCGAATTTCCTCACGGAGAAACGGATAGCCTATTAGAAACAAGCGAAGCGCACCCAATTAAGCCTTTAAACTAGGTTGAATTGTGTCCCGTTATCGAGAAACTTTGCTAAGTGATGGAGAAATGCCCATATGTGTCCGAGAAACTAGCCTAAGTGTCCGAGAAAACAATGCGAGTGTAGGACAAATCGCCATAAGTGTCGGACAACCCAAAACTTCCACCATCCACACATCATGACAATATTCGCCAGCACCCTCTCGACATTTCCAGACACTTCTGTATAATAGGAATGTATCAAATTACATAACAAACACGAAAAAGGTGCCTCGAGCAATTGAGGTTAAAAGGGAAGCCGGTTCCAATCCGGCGCGGTCCCGCCACTGTACGTGCTAGCTTACTCGCAACTGCCACCGGATAACTATCGGGAAGGCGTGAAATGAGCGTCAATGCACAAGCCAGGAGACCTGCCTTTTTTCGGTAATCACCCGAGATCTACGAGGATAGACATGGTGAAATTTGGCGAAGTCCGCCTTATTTCCACTGCGCTCATCCTCCATATACATAATGGGGGATTTTTGTTTGGACAAAATAGGGGGAAAACAACTCATGAAAAAAATGTGGCAACTGTGGCTTACAGCCGTACTTGCTGTCCTACTTCTAACCGCTTGTGGTGGAGCAGATGGCAACAAAGACAAAGGAACGGACAACAACGGAGCAACAACGGAGCAATCCGATAAAGAGAACGGATCCGATTCAGAAGCAAGTGAAGATGCCGACGTCGCTACCTTCCCAATGACCATAAAAGATGCTACTGGGGTAGAAATTACACTTGAAAAAGCACCAGAAACAATCATTTCTACACTTCCAAGCAACACGGAAATTCTCTTTGCACTTGGACTTGACGACGAAATCGTTGCAGTCGATGACTATTCTGACTTCCCGGAAGACGCAACACAAAAAGAAAAAATCGGTGACATGAACCTTAATATCGAAAAAATCATCTCAATGAATCCAGAAATGGTATTCGGTCACGAAATGTCACTTCCTGGTTCTGAAGCTGGCTACCAACAAATCCGCGACGCTGGAATTCCCGTTTACATCGTGAAAAATGCGATGAACTTCGACGAAACGTATAGCACAATCGAAGCAATCGGTGAAGCAACTGGTAAACCAGAAGAAGCAGCAAAAGTCGTTGAAGACATGAAAGCAAAAGTGGAAGAAGTCGTTGCGAAAACTGCCGACATCAAAACTCCTAAACGTGTCATCGTAGAAACATCTGACGTTCCTGAAATCTACGTACCTGGTAAAAATACATTCATGCAAGAAATCCTCGACAAGATCGGCGCAGAAAACGTCGTGACAGAAGAAGGATGGATCATGATCAGCCCTGAAGATATCGTTAAACAAAATCCGGACGTCATGGTCATCATGCATGATTACACGCCTAATGTTATCAACAGCGTCAAAAAGCGTGATGGGTTCGCAGATATTACAGCTGTCAAAGAAGACCAAGTTGTTCAAGTCGACTCAAACTTAACTAGCCGAACAGGTCCACGTCTTGCTGAAGGACTTGAAGAAGTCGCAAAAGCAGTCTATCCGGAGGCCTTCAAGTGAGAAAACCACTGATCGCCTACATCGTTTCAGCTGCCGTCCTATTGACGGCAGTTGGTCTCGGTGTATCTATTGGATCTGTCCACGTGCCGATCAGCACGTTATGGAACCAAGGAGCAGATACGACGGCGACCAATATTTTATGGAAAATTAGAATGCCGCGCGTCATCCTAGCTGGACTCGTCGGTGCGTCACTTGCCATTGCTGGTGCTGCATTTCAAGGGTTACTTAAAAACCCGCTTGCAGATCCATACACCCTCGGAGTGTCATCCGGCGCCTCTGTAGGTGCTGTGATGACACTCTTTTTTGGCATTAGCATTCCGTTCCTTGGTCTCTACACACTCCCTGTTTTCAGTATGGTGGGTGCCGCAATTACGATGTTTGTCGTCCTCGGCTTCGCTAAACTCGTAGATCGCGGTCTCAACATGGAAACCATCATTTTAACTGGAATCATTTTCGGCTCATTCCTCGGCTCCGTACTATCACTAATGATTGCGCTTACAGGGGAAGAGTTACGTCAAATTATTAGCTGGCTACTCGGAAGCGTCTCGATGCGAGGGTGGAATTACATCAACATGATTCTTCCGTTCACCATCATTGGATCACTCCTATTGTGGATGAACCGCAGAGAGCTAAACGCGATGCTATTCGGAGAAGACCGGGCGAAGCACTTAGGCGTGGACGTCAAACGACGAAAACTCGTCATCCTAATCGGGGGCTCGATCCTAACGGGTGCGGCTGTATCTGTTTCCGGGACAATCGGTTTCGTCGGACTCGTCGTACCCCATATGACACGCCTAATTTGGGGATCGGACCATCGTCATCTACTGACACTATCGTTCATGAATGGTGCAACGTTACTCATCATCTGTGACCTCATTGCCCGCACGATCATTTCGCCGACAGAGCTACCCGTTGGCGTCATCACCGCATTCATTGGCGCACCGGTATTTGCATTTATCTTTTATCGACAACGGAAAGGGGGGACTGCGTGATGTTGCACGTACAAGGGTTAACTGGTGGATATGGCAAAGAACTAATTGTGAAAAACGTGTCGTTCGACGTACAGCCTGGAGAAATACTTGGCATTCTCGGACCGAACGGCAGTGGGAAATCGACGCTTCTCAAAATGATTTCAGGCATCCTACCGAAACAAGCAGGATCCGTTAAAATCGCGGACAGAGATGCAGATAGTTACTCACCTAAAGAATTTGCGCGCAACGTTGCAGTCCTTCCACAAATGCACGCACATGCGTTTTCACATACTGTCAAGGCAACTGTTGAACTCGGGCGCTACCCGTACCAAACGGGATTGTTCTCCTCGTGGACCACTGAAGACGAAGCAGCTGTAACCCATGCAATGGAACGTACAGGTGTTACGCGCTATGAAAACACCCTCATCGAATCGTTATCAGGTGGAGAACAGCAGCGGGTTTTTGTCGCTCAAGCCTTAGCGCAACAAGCTCCACTACTGTTGTTGGATGAACCCACGAACCATCTTGACATCGCCTACCAACAACAATTGCTCGACACTGTCCGGAGTCTCGCAGTTGACGAAGGGAAAACCGTCGTTTCCGTCTTCCATGACGTCAACTTAGCGGCGCTCTATTGCGACCGATTATTGCTCATGGAAAACGGTGAAATCGCGAAAATCGGCTCGCCGCAAGACGTCGTGCGGGAACCGATTATTCAATCCGTCTACAAAGCGGCTGTCAAAACGCAAGCCCATCCGGAGTTACCGAAACCACAAATGACGTTGTTACCATCCATGAATGATAGTGTAGAAGTGCCTCTTGTTGTGGATGAAACCCAGTTCACTGTTACTGCAGATAGCGTACAATTTCACGCACCCCATTCACTCAAAACGGTTTCATCCGCGGTACATAATCCAGGAACTGGCTGGTACACAACGTTCGTCAATCGCCATGTCGATGCGAATTACGAGTGCGATGACGTGAAAAAGGAAATGGAAGATTATCTCGAAAAAAGCGGCCATCACCTGACCGATACAGTCGGCATGATGACAGCTGTGCAAACACTACACGTTGAAATTGCTAGCTTTGCAGACGAAGGAGTTTCCATCGTCATCGCTGTCACAGCGGGTGTCGGAAATGCAGTCGACGTCTCAATGGCCAGAGAAAGGGAAGCGCATGTCGGCACCATTAACACGTGGATTATCGTCAACGGTCGGCTTTCTGATGAGGCATTCATCCAAGCAATGATCACCGCGACCGAAGCGAAAACACGTGCGCTTCAGACGGAAAAGGTGCTTGATCCACTAACTGGAACTCAAGCAACTGGAACGTCAACGGATAGTTTACTCGTTGCGGCAACACAAATAGGACAAGAACTCCCTTATGCAGGACCCATCACACCACTCGGTAAATTGATCGGGACTGGGGTCTATGAATGCACGATCCGCGCTATCCAGACGTACAAGGAGGCGAAGGGATGGAAGGGCTGATTTTAGCGCATCTACTCGCCGTTTCACTAGGATTCTTCCTGGACCAACTCATCGGTGATCCCCCAAACTGGCCACACCCTGTCCGTTGGCTCGGAACGTATATCACGAAACTTACAAACTTGCTGAACAAAGGGAGTAAACGCACTGCAAAAGGGGCTGTCCTGCTAGTTCTTGTTGTAGTGCCGACATTCCTACTCTTTGCAATCTTTACAGTCGCAGCCTATTGGTGGCATCCAGCAGTCGGTGTTGCAACTGAAAGTATATTTATCGCAATCGGGCTCGCCCAAAAAAGTTTGCGCACCGCAGCGCTCGATGTCGCGGAACCACTTGAAACAGGGGACATGAAAGAAGCCCGCAAAAAGTTGTCGTGGATCGTAGGAAGAGATACGCATGAATTGAACGAATCCGAGGTCACACGAGGCGTCGTAGAAACGGTCTCTGAAAACATCTCGGATGGCGTCACAGCGCCCCTTTTCTTCGTCTTCATTCTTGGAGCTCCGGGGTTGTGGTTGTACAAAGCAGTGAATACATTGGACTCGATGGTCGGTTACAAAGACGACCGCTATCGCGAATTCGGAACGGCATCCGCACGAGCAGACGACGTATTGAACTACATTCCAGCGAGAATAACAGGCTTTCTCATTGTCATTCTTTCGCCGAATAAAGGAGGCATACCACTTCGCGAGCGATTCGAAGGCTGGCGAACGGATGCAAAGAAGCACCCGAGTCCAAACAGTGGCTATTTGGAAGCAGCCACCGCCTGGCAACTTGGCGTCCAACTTGGTGGTACAAATATATATAAAGGTGTCGCATCTCGACGCCCAAAGTTTGGTCCGAACTTGCAGAAACTTGCAGCCATTCATATTAACCAAACACTCGTCCAACTAAAACGCGCAACATACGGCGTTTGGGCGCTCGGCATCATCATCGGAGGGATTATCTATGCCATTGCCTAACCATGGTGCGAACCCGCACAAGTTATACGAAACACTGAATCTGAAACAGCCATCGAAAGTGCTCGATTTCAGTGAAAACTGCAATCCGGCAGGACCGCCTGAAGCCATTCAAACAAAATGGAACGAACTTCTTCCACTGATTGCACGCTATCCTGATCCAAACGGCGAGCCATTCCGCACAGCTGTTGCAGAATTTCATGGAATAGACGTCTCTCAACTCGTTCTCGGCAATGGCGCGGCGGAAATTCTATCACTTGTCGCCAATCGATACAAGGGGAAACGAGCCGTCCTCGTTCACCCGACGTTCTCGGAATACGAAGCGACATTAACCTCAGCGGGTGCGAGCATTACAAATGTCCAGGCGAGCGAAGAAAACGGGTTCGCGCTACCAATTGACGAACTAAAAGTCGCAGTAGAAACCGCGGACGTCCTATACATATGCACTCCTAACAATCCGACGGGTGTTTTGCCGAACCGAACTGAATTAGACTCGCTCATTCAACATGCGGCCACGGTTTCTTGCGAAGTTATTTTGGATGAAGCATTCATTGATTGGGTGGATGAAAACTTGTCATTCATTTCGCAAGTCAAGAACTACCCGAATGTAATTGTCGTCCGCTCGATGACGAAATTGTACGCCATTCCGGGAATCCGACTAGGCTATGCGATCGCACATCCTGATCGAATTCAAGCTATCAAACGAAGTGCACCTCACTGGAACATCAACGCGATTGCGGCACAGCTCGGGACGATTTGTCTGCAACAAGAGGACTACCGTGAGCGCGCAATTCTGCAAGCAACGGAAGAACGATTGAAGATGACGAGCTTTTTAACAGCACGCGGTTGCGAAGTCATCCACTCTGTCGCGAACTTCATTCTATTCAAGCCCCCTGTACATATAGTGGCACAAGATGTTTTCAAAAGGTTACTCATGCAGGGGATCGTCGTCCGCCATACTGAAAACTTCAAAGGGCTTGATGGGAATTGGCTTCGAATCGGTATGAAAGCCGCTAATGACATGGAGACTTTGCGCAATGCATTCGCATCTCTTTTTGATGAAAAACAAGGCTCATTGACGTTCATTAGTGGAGGGGTTCGAAGTGGAAAAAGCGCCTACGCTGAACAACTTGTTCGAACGGGTGCAAAACAGACTGGTGGCCGGCTTATATACATCGCATCCGGTACTGCAACCGATGATGAAATGTCGGAAAGGATTGCACGTCATCGAACGGACCGAGCTGATGATGGCTGGATGACGATTGAACAACCAACTCATCTTGAGGATGTGTTACCTAGTTTGCAACAGGGCGACCATGTACTCTGGGACTGCGTAACAACGTGGCTAGGAAACGTAGCATATGAAGGCTGGGAAACCGGGTCACCGTGTATTTTGAAGACGGAGTGCATGGATGAGAAGATTACTAAGTTGCTAGATACAATCAAGGGTATTCAAAATCTCACGAACCAACTCGTCATCGTTTCAAATGAAGTGTTCGATGAACCACTAAAGACAGAAGAAATCACACGTACGTATACTCATACACTCGGCAAGTTGCACCAAGCAATCGTTGCGAAAGCGGATACCGCAATTGAAATGGACAGTGGTTTGCCGATTGTTCATAAACAAAGGGGGATGCAGCGATGAATGGAATTATGGTCATGGGAACCGCTTCAGACGTTGGGAAAAGCCTTATTTGCACAGCGTTTTGCCGGTTGCTTGCTAATGATGGCATCCGTGTTACGCCGTTCAAATCCCAGAATTTATCCCCTTATACGGAATGCGCAATAGATGGAACACCAATCAGCCGGGCACAATTCATTCAAGCAGAAGCTGCTCGCACAAAACCAAGTGCGGACATGAACCCGATCATCTTACAGCCTGGAGCAGATGGAACACTGACTGGGACGTTCTGTGGTGAACAACTTAAACCTGTTAGTGGCATGGCGTATCGGGACGTGTATTACGAGCATGCGATTCAAGCGATTGAACGTTCACTTAGTTCCTTGAATGATTCGTTCGAAGCGGTTGTTATTGAAGGAGCAGGAAGTCCCGTGGAGATGAATTTACTTGAGCGGGACATCGTGAATATGCGGGTCGCTGAACTGGCGGACGTTCCTGTCGTATTAGTAGCGGATATCGATCGTGGTGGTGTTTTTGCGTCGATCGTCGGTACCCTCGAATTGCTACAACCATCCGAACGAAATCGGGTGAAGGCAATAGTTATTAATAAATTCAAAGGTGATCCCAAGGGATTTCTAGAAGGTATTGAATTCATCGAATCGTATACAAAGGTTCCTGTTTTAGGAGTGCTGCCATACAAACCCGATCACGGAATCGCCGAAGAAGATGCCCCGCGACTTAAAACGCAAGCACCGATTGGGGTCGATCCTTATGACGCATGGTCTGAACACGTCCGTCAGCATATCGACTGGCCATTGCTGAAAGGGATTATCGGAATAGAAGAGGCGTGCCGATGAATGGAATTCTACTAGCACTTCAGTTTTTCACAAGTATTCCGGTTCGAAAAGAACTGCCAATGGAAAGACGTCATATCACGGTGATGTATGGTACGTTGCCGTTTGTTGGTGCATGGATTGGCCTTGTAACGACTGCGAGTATTCTTATAAGTGACTGGCTAGGATTTGGGTCACTTCTCGCAAGTGTTCTAACGCTAGTTGTCGGAATTGCTTTAACGGGTGGATTGCATTTGGACGGAGTGGCGGATACGAGTGATGCTTATTTTTCTTATCGTGATCAAAATCGACGGCATGAAATTTTGGGTGACCCCCGAATCGGCGCATTTGGTACTCTTGGGCTAATCGTATTCATCCTCTTAAAGTTGGCGTTACTCCAGGAACTAATCGCAATGAGTCATGCGAGTGTGTACGTCCTAGTTGCTGTTCCATTTTTTGCACGAGGTGCAATGGTGATCTACTTTGTCACAACCCAACCAGCAAAAGAAAGCGGTATGGCGTATTTTTTTCTTGAAAAACTGAATCGCAGTCCGCTTATCAGTTGGACGATTGTGTGTATGGTGGCGGGGTTATTTGCTATCGGAATCGTTTTAAAAACAGCCGTATTGCCGATCGTCATCGCTAGTGTAATTGGTCTTTCACTCCTACTATATCGATCGTGGACCGTTCGTAATTTTGGGGGCGTCACAGGTGATTTAAGCGGTGCATTCATTGAAGGAATGGAGGTCGTTTTATGGATCGTAGTGCTGAGCTCATTGTAATCCGTCATTTCCCAACAGTCGGTAATGGCAAACGGCAATACATTGGGTGGACAGACGAACCCATTGTTCCTGTTGCTGTAAGCCCTTTCGATGTCGAGCGTATCATCGTTTACGGGAGTGATTTGTTGCGAACGCGACAAACTGCAGCATTGCTGTTTCCGAACGCGACCTATTCAGCAGATGCACGATTCCGGGAATGCAATTTTGGTGAATTTGAAGGAAAAACGTATGCACAGCTTGAAAAGAATGTACATTACCGAAGTTGGGTGGAGAATTCGACGACGGTTGCACCTCCTGGAGGGGAAACGTTGAGATATGTAGAAGCGCGTGTGCTTGAGGCGTTTCAACAACTGCCATCAGGTGCGCGACTCATTACACACGGCGGGCCCATTCGACTCTTGTTAGCACGCTTTGGTCCGGAACAACGTGAATTCTGGTCATGGGCCGTCCCGCATGGTGCAATCTACCGGTTTCACTGGGATTCAGAGGAACAGTGGAAGGAGGGACAACGATGCACATCGTTATCGGTGGATCAGCTAACGGAAAACGGAAATACGTCCGGGAAATGATGCCTGCAGAATCTAAGTGGTTTGGGGATGAAACGCCGCTTGAATTGGCGAGTTTGAACGAACTACCTGACCATCAACCAGCTGTTATATGCAACGTCGAAGAGTGGATGGCTACTCAACTTGACGATGAAGAAAAGGCCATTCATGAGTTACTCAACGCTATACTAGGAAAAAACGTAACACTCATCATTACGGACATTGGCCGAGGAATCGTGCCAATGGATGCACGTGAACGAGCACTCCGCGATGCTTGCGGTCGGCTGAATCAGCATTTAATGAGAGTGGCAGAGGGAGTCACACGAATTTGGTATGGTCTACCACAAAAATTGAAATAAAGGGGAGACTTTTCATGAAAATCTATACGAAAACTGGGGACAAAGGTCAAACGAGTTTAATCGGAGGACGTGTGGACAAAGACAGTTTGCGCGTTGAAGCCTATGGCACAATCGATGAACTGAACTCATTCATCGGAAAAGCGATGGCGGAGCTGGATTTAGAAACATGCAGAGATATTTTTGACGACCTAGAAGCGGTTCAGAACGAATTGTTTGATGGTGGGGGGGATCTTGCAAATGTCATGAAAGAGCGCCATTACAAATTATCAGATGAGCCAATCGAAGTGCTTGAACAACGCATTGACGAACTCATGGAAGAGGCACCTCCACTCGAGAAATTCATCCTACCAGGAGGAACACACGCAGCTGCATCTCTTCACATTTGTAGAACGGTCACCCGCCGCGCAGAACGAATCACTGTGACACTTATGAAGAATGAGGAAGACGTACCGAGTACAGTCCAACGTTATTTGAACCGTCTCTCGGATTACTTATTCGTTGCAGCACGTATCGTCAACAAACGGGCAAATGTTTCGGATAATGAATACGTCCGCAGTGCAAAAGTATTCCGTACAGGAGCTAAAGACAAAAAGGATAGCGCAAGCGAATGACCACATACCGGAATGCGATTCAGCTTGGTGACTGGATTGTCACAACAGATAATTCTGGGGGCATCGGCGAGAAAGTGGGTGACCTCGTAGCTGTTCCAGACCGGATTACCGCGCGTTTCGCAACCCGCGTCGCCCTGCTCGAACAGTGGGCGGCGAATGCGGAACCGGAAGCGGTCTTACTACATAATTTTAGCGGTGACACGAGTTGGGACCGGTATTGCGATGGAATTCGAGATGTATTCGATGAAATCGGAACAACCGCACCGCCAATCAGCGGCAGCAGCGAAACGAATATGTCGCTACGTCAATCCGCAGTCGCGATAACGTTGATAGGGAAACAGATTTTCGAGGCTAGTGCGTTAGACGGAACCTGGTATACATATGGAACACCTTTAGTAGGTGAAGCTGTCCTCACGAGGGAATCTGAAATCGCTTCACTTGCCGCACTTGATAAAGCACGCCGCAATGGACTCATCCAGCGGATTTGGCCCGTTGGTTCGGGTGGAGTTTTGGTCGAATGGCGAGCAGTGACGGGGGACCGGGCTCGCGAATTGATGAGTCCACTAGACCTTACATGTTCCGCTGGCCCAGCGACAGTGGTATTGCTGCAAATCGATCCGAATCGACTAGCGGATGCAAAAACATATTTTGGACCGTTGTTGCATGCATTGGAATGAATTCAGGGGCACTCAATCTATTGGGTGCTCTTACATAATTTCATACTTTCTTTAGTATAATTCCATGACAACAGATTGCAGTTCAAAGGATTGATTGGTAGCGCTTCGCTTGTTTAGTGCAAACTTTCACTTGAGTGAGCGAAATCCACTGTGCTGCGTGAGTATTTAAATCTTTAGGTGCGCCCAAGAATGGTGGCAGGCGCTCATAAATCTTGAAAAGTGATCATTAATTCTAAAAAGTGCTCATAAAATCCCGAGAGTGATCATAAGCACAAGTTAGTGATCATAAGCCTTCCAAAATGCTCATAAACCCCTGAATGTGATCATAAATGTTTAAAAATGCTCTTAAACTTCATTCTCCACGAAGCGCATGCAAGGTAATCCGTTCACTCAAGCCTATCCCCGTCGCGTTCAATGATTACTTCATCAGAATTCATCGTCATTTCTAAATTTTCATTGACTGAATGCTCATTCATATCTTAAACTAGTAAATAACGCATCGACAAATTGCCTCAATTCATCTAGACTAGTAAGAACATTCACTACATACAAAAAAAGGGGAGGACAACATGACACCTTTATTAATCGCCAATTGGGTTTTATTCCTAGGAATTGTCGCGTATGGGCTCGCGTTGTTTACATACTTACTCAAAACACGCACGCAATTCATCCGACTTGGACAAAAAGAAGACTTTGATAACAATGTACAGAAACGCTTGAAAGAAGTATGGGTGAACGTATTTGGTCAAAAGAAACTATTGAAAGATAAAAAGAGTGGTTCCATCCACGTTATGTTTTTCTATGGGTTCCTGCTCGTTCAATTCGGAGCAATCGACCTGATATGGAAAGGATTGAAACCGGATTCACACTTACCGTTTGGACCGATCTATCCATTCTTCACATTCTTCCAGGAGATTGTTGTTGCGGTCATACTTGTAGCGGTTGTTTGGGCATTCTACCGTCGTTACATGGAAAAACTAACACGCTTGAAGCGTGGTTGGAAATCTGGGCTTGTCCTCATCTTCATCGGTTCGCTTATGATTTCTACACTCGTTGCAAACGGCATGAATATGATCTGGCACGGCCACACAACGACGTGGACAGAACCGATGGCGTCAGGAATTGCAACCGTTTTCAATTTCCTATCGCCTACCGCTGCTGCGGTAATTTTCTTCGTTGCATGGTGGATTCACTTGCTGACATTGCTCACATTCCTCGTGTATGTACCGCAATCGAAGCACGCGCACTTGATTGCAGGTCCAGTCAATACGTACATGATGCGTTTCGACCGTCGTGGAAAGCTTGCGCCAATCGATTTTGAAGCGCTCGAAGAAATTGAAGATGAAGACGAAATGCCAACACTTGGCGTGGGCAAAATTACGGACTTCACTCAACTTCAAATGATCGACTTGTATGCATGCGTGGAATGTGGTCGCTGTACGAATATGTGTCCAGCCACGGGAACAGGGAAAATGCTGTCACCGATGGACTTAATCACAAAACTACGCGATAACTTGACGAACACAGGTGCAATGACAACGAAACAGAAGCCTTGGGTGCCTTCGTTCATGTTTGGTCACACAAAAGGCAATCAGATCGCACTTGCTGCTGGTCTTGAAGGGGCAACAATGGACGATATTTACAATCCATCATTGATTGGCGATGTCATCACGGAAGAAGAAATTTGGGCATGTACAACGTGCCGTAACTGCGAGGACCAATGTCCAGTTATGAACGAACATGTTGATAAAATCATCGACCTTCGCCGTTACCTCGTCATGACGGAAGGTAAAATGGATGCGGATGCACAACGTGCGATGACAAACATCGAACGCCAAGGAAATCCATGGGGACTGAACCGTAAAGAGAAAGAGAACTGGCGTGACGCACGTCCGGACCTTAAGATTCCTACTGTGAAAGAACTGAAAAAAGCAGACGAATCCTTCGAATACTTGCTATGGGTCGGCTCAATGGGAGCATTCGACAACCGTTCACAAAAAATCGCGTTGTCCTTCGCTCACTTGTTGAACGAAGCAGGGGTTTCCTTCGCAATTCTTGGTAACAAAGAAAAGAACTCCGGTGACACACCGCGTCGTCTCGGAAACGAATTCTTATTCCAAGAGCTCGCGACTGCTAACATCGCTGAATTCGAAAAAGCGGAAGTGAAAAAGATTGTCACGATTGACCCGCACGCATTCAACATTTTCAAAAACGAATATCCAGACTTTGGCTTCACTGCTGAAGTTTATCACCATACTGAGCTGCTCCATGAACTTGTCGAGCAAGGGCGTTTGAAACCGCATCACGCAATCGATGAAACGATCACGTTCCACGATTCGTGTTACCTCGGTCGTTATAATGACGTTTACGATGCACCACGCGAAATTCTGAAATCGATTCCTGGTGTTAACTTGGTTGAGATGAAACGAAACCGTCAAGACGGCATGTGCTGTGGTGCAGGTGGAGGGCTCATGTGGATGGAAGAAGACGCTGGACATCGCATCAACGTCGCTCGAACGGAGCAAGCGATGGAAGTAACACCAGGAATTATTTCTTCGGGATGTCCGTATTGCTTAACAATGTTGTCCGACGGAACAAAAGCGATTGAAGTGGAAGAAAAAGTCGGTACGTACGATATTGCAGAACTTCTCGAACGCTCTGTGTTCGGTGAAGGAATTGCAGACGGATCAGAGTCAGAACTTGAACCTGTTTTACAGTGAAAAAAGTTTGCAAGACTGACAGATTTGTCCTACAATTAAAACAGTTGAACAGAACAGAATGTTGGAACAAATCAAACAGTGGGGGAGCATCAGTGCTTCCCCTTTTTAATGGAACCTTATCGAGCGAGCGTTCAGTCGCTCCTTGCAACCCGAAATGTAAACGCTATCAAAAAACGGGAGGATGATGAGAATGATTAAAACAGTATTGATTGACGGCGCACGAACTGCTTTTGGAAAAATGGGAGGTTCACTACAAACCCTCACTGCAAGTGATTTAGGAGGAGCAGCGATTAAATCTGCCCTGGACCGCTCGGGTGTCGAAGCAACTGATGTAGACGAAGTGATTTTTGGAACTGTCTTACAAGCAGGGCAAGGACAGATTCCATCTAGACAAGCGGCGACAAAAGCTGGCCTCCCATGGAAAGTGAAAACAGAAACGATTAACAAAGTTTGTGCATCCGGTATGCGTAGTGTGACGCTCGGCGATCAGCTGATCCGACTTGGAGACGAAGAAGTTATCGTTGCAGGTGGCATGGAGTCGATGTCAAACGCACCGTACTACTTGCCAAAAGGTCGTTTCGGCTTACGCATGGGTGATGCAACACTCGTAGATGGCATGATCTATGACGGACTTTCTGATTCATTTTCACCCGGTAATGTGCACATGGGCACGTTCGGAAATTCAACAGCAGAAGCATTCAACGTGACGCGTGAACGTCAAGATGAGTGGGCGTTGCGTAGTCATCAACGCGCTGTAGCTGCGATGGAAAAAGGCATATTCGAGGAAGAAATCACACCCGTTGAAATTCCGCAACGGAAAGGTGATCCAATCGTCGTGAACACAGACGAAGCGCCACGAAAAGATACGTCACTCGAAGTGTTGGCGAAACTTCGCCCGGCATTCGGTAAAGACGGATCTGTCACTGCTGGGAACGCACCTGGTGTAAACGATGGTGCATGTGCACTCGTATTGATGAGTGACGAACGAGCAGCGCGAGAAGGTAAAAACATACTCGCAACGGTTATTGGACACGCAGAAATTGCAGTCGAACCTGAAAACTTCCCTCAAACACCAGGACTCGTCATTAATGAAATCCTAGAGAAAACAGGGAAATCGATTGAAGACATCGACCTATTTGAAATCAATGAAGCATTCGCAGTTGTTGCGCTCGCAAGTTCAGATATTGCGAAACTCGATCCAGAAAAAGTGAACGTCAACGGCGGTGCAGTTGCCCTCGGTCATCCAATCGGTGCGAGCGGTGCAAGAATCATTTTGACACTTGCTTACGAACTCAAACGCCGTGGTGGCGGAATCGGAGTTGCAGCGATTTGCTCCGGTGGTGGCCAAGGCGACGCGATTATGATTGAAGTTCCTAAACAATAAATAGCAAGGCGAGCAAACCTGTCGCGCGGGAAGTTAATGAGCGGAATTCGGAGTTTATGATCACAATTCGGGGTTTATGAGCAACTTTGTGGTTTTATGATCACATTTTGAGATTGATGAGCGCAATTGCAGATTTATGATCATATTCTAGCGTTTATGAGCGGAATTTGAGATTAATGATCACAATCTCCGCGAGTGGAAAGTATTGAATTCAATGAAGGAGCCAAATGTCTTCTCCTCTCTACAGTAAATGCTTCGCAAAGCGAAGCACACCAATTAATCTTGGTTTTGATTGGTATAAAGCACTTGGCGCGACAGGGTGAAGTTTGTGAGCAATTGGATTCCGCCGCGTGCGGTGGTTTATGAGCATTTCGAGGATGCCAGAGTAACAGAATTTCATCTGAACCTTGAAAAGCTTGCATTACCAAAAAACACGACACTGAAAGGATGAATATACATGAACATTCAAAACGTAATGGTAATCGGCGCTGGGCAAATGGGTGGTGGCATTGCGCAAGTCTGCGCACAAGCAGGATTCAATGTGACCCTCAATGATGTCAAAGAAGAATCATATGCAAAAGGCATCAAAGTTATCGAGAAAAACCTAACTCGTAACGTTGAAAAACAGCGTATGACAGAGGACGAGAAACAAGCGATCCTCGGGCGCATTACGAAATCACTTGATATCAATGATGCTAAAAACGTCGATATCGTCATCGAAGCAGCTGTAGAAAACATGGACATTAAAAAATCCATCTTCAAACAACTAGACGAAATCGCACCGTCTCACACAATTCTTGCAACAAATACATCGTCACTCCCAATCACTGAAATCGCTGCAGCAACGAAACGTCCGGAACACGTCATCGGCATGCATTATATGAACCCGGTACCGGTGATGAAACTCGTCGAAATCATTCGTGGTTTATCCACATCAGACGTGGTGTATCAAGCTGTCGAAGACATGACGAACAAACTTGGAAAAGTACCTGTGGAAGTGAACGACTATCCGGGATTCGTCGCAAACCGTGTCCTTATGCCGATGATCAATGAAGCGATTTTCACACTCCAAGAAGGTGTGGCAACAAAAGAAGCGATTGACGAGGTGATGAAACTCGGGATGAACCACCCAATGGGACCACTTCAACTCGCAGATTTCATCGGACTCGATACATGCCTTTACATTATGGAAACGTTGCAAGAAGGCTATGGCGATCCGAAATATCGTCCGTGTGCATTACTTCGTAAATACGTAAATGCTGGATGGCTTGGCAAAAAATCAGGACGGGGCTTCTACTCGTACTCATAAAAGGGGACTAACTTATGGATTTTCATTTCACCGAAGAACAACAGATGATGCGCAAACTGGTAAAGGATTTTGCTAAAGCAGAAATCGAGCCATTTATACCAAATTTGGAGGCGGATGAATTCCCGACAGAAATCCTCAAAAAGATGGGCGAACTCGGACTCATGGGAATTACCGTTCCTGAAGAGTACGGTGGCGCTGGTATGGATTTCGTCTCGTACATCAGTGCCATCCACGAACTTTCCAAAGTGCACGCAACGGTCGGAGTCATTCTTTCCGTACATACATCCGTCGGTACCAATCCGATTCTATACTTCGGAACAGAAGAACAGAAAGAACGATATTTGAAAAGAATGGCAGCTGGCGAATTACTCGGGGCATTTTGTCTGACAGAACCTGCATCGGGGTCAGACGCAGGCTCCCTGAAAACACGTGCTGTGAAAAAGGACGGCGGTTACGTCCTGAACGGCTCCAAAGTGTTCATCACAAATGGTGGGGAAGCGGACGTTTACATTGTTTTCGCCGCAACGGACCCATCTAAAGGATCATATGGCATTTCGGCTTTCATCGTAGATGGTGAGACTCCAGGATTAATTATCGGAAAAAATGAAGACAAAATGGGTATGCACGGCTCTCGTACCGTCCAGTTAACATTTGAAGACATGTTTGTACCTGAAGCGAACTTGCTGGGTGAGGAAAATGCAGGCTTCAAAATCGCGATGGCAAACCTCGATGTCGGACGAATCGGCATCGCGGCACAAGCACTTGGCATCGCAGAAGCCGCACTCGAAGCTGCTACTGACTATGCAAAAGAACGTGTCCAATTCGGCAAACCAATTGCTGCAAATCAAGGGATCGGCTTCAAAATTGCAGATATGGCAACCGCTACAGAAGCCGCGCGTTTACTCGTTTACCGAGCAGCTCAACTTCGCGCTGAAGGCAAATCATGCGCACAAGAAGCATCCATGGCTAAACTATTCGCCTCTCAAACGGCGATGGACAACGCAATCGAAGCTGTCCAAGTATTCGGTGGCTATGGCTACACGAAAGACTATCCCGTTGAGCGCTACTTCCGTGACGCAAAAGTTACTCAAATCTACGAGGGTACCAGCGAAATCCAACGCATCGTAATTTCCAAAAATCTTACGAAGTAACGAGGTGGCCAGTGAGGGTTACAGTGGTCATCAAACCTGGCTGGCTATCTTCTTCAAATAAAAAAGTCTGATCAAGCGAGAAGCAATCTCCTCAAACAAGCGGGAAAGTGATCAAGCGAGAAGCAATCCGCTCAAGCAAGCGGGAAAGTGATCAAGCGAGCCGTGAATGCGCTCAAGCACGAGGAAAAGTGATCAAGCGAGTCGCGAATCCGCTCAAGCAAGCGGAAAAGTGATCAAGCGAGCCGTGAATCCGCTCAAGCAAGCGGAAAAGTGATCAAGCGAGCCGCGAATCCGCTCAAGCAAGCAGAAAAGTGATCAAGCGAGCCGCGAATCCGCTCAAGCAAGCAGAAAAGTGATCAAGCGAGCCATGAAACCGCTCAAACAAGCGGAAATGTGATCAAGCGAGCCGCGAATCCGCTCAAGCAAGCGGAAAAGTGATCAAGCGAGCCGTGAATCCGCTCAAGCAAGCGGAAATGTAATCAAGCAAGCAACGAATCCAATAGAAAAGAGGAACTCATCATGAACTTTACACTTTCAGAAGAACACGAAATGATCCGAAAAATGGTCCGCGACTTTGCAGAGAACGAGGTCGCACCGACTGCAGGTGAACGTGACGAAGAAGAACGCTTCGACATGGATTTATTCAAAAAGATGGCGGAACTCGGCCTCACTGGAATTCCGTGGCCAGAAGAATACGGTGGCATCGGCAGCGATTACCTCGCATACGTTATCGCAGTCGAAGAACTGTCACGCGTCTGTGCGTCAACAGGCGTCACACTCTCTGCCCATACGTCACTCGCGGGATGGCCAGTATTTAAATATGGTACGGAAGAACAAAAGCAGAAATATCTCCGCCCGATGGCAGAAGGTACGAAAATTGGTGCATATGGACTCACTGAACCAGGTTCGGGATCTGATGCGGGCGGCATGAAAACAACCGCGAAACTAGATGGCGACGACTATATTCTGAACGGCTCCAAGATTTTCATCACAAACGGAGGCATCGCTGACATCTACATCGTCTTTGCGGTAACAGATGCAGACTCGAAGCACAAAGGGACAACGGCATTTATCGTTGAAGCCGATTATCCAGGCTTCTCTGTCGGGAAAAAAGAGAAAAAGCTCGGCATTCGTTCATCACCAACAACAGAAATCATCTTTGACAACTGCCGTGTACCAAAAGAAAACATGCTCGGTGAAGAAGGTCAAGGCTTCATCATCGCGATGAAAACCCTCGATGGAGGACGGAACGGAATTGCTGCACAAGCAGTCGGGATTGCTCAAGGCGCAGTAGATGCTGCGGTGGGTTACGCGAAAGAACGTGTGCAATTTGGAAAGCCAATCGCTGCGAACCAAGGAATCGGTTTCAAACTTGCAGACATGGCGACAGCGACAGAAGCGTCTCGTTTACTCACATATCAAGCTGCATGGCTTGAGTCCAACAACCTCCCATACGGAAAAGCATCCGCAATGGCGAAACTCATGGCAGGCGATACAGCGATGAAGGTCACAACAGAAGCGGTTCAAGTCTATGGAGGATATGGTTATACGAAAGACTATCCAGTCGAGCGCTATATGCGCGATGCAAAAATCACGCAAATCTATGAAGGTACACAAGAAGTGCAACGACTCGTCATCTCCCGTATGCTGACGAAGTAAAAAGGGGGCCAGATGATGGAACTGAAACACCAAGTAAAGTCGTCTGTAAAAGATGGCGATTTAATCGAAAAACGGCGTAACCAGATTATTCAAGGCGCCGTCCGGTTGTTCAAACAAAAAGGATTTCATCGTTCCACGACACGTGAAATTGCAAAAGAAGCAGGATTCAGTATCGGCACGCTCTATGAGTACATTCGTACGAAAGAAGATGTGCTGTACCTCGTCTGTGACACGATTTACAACGAAGTACAGCATCGTCTTTCGGGAATCGCGGACGAAGAAGCGACCATTGACGGACTCACCCGTGCAATCGACGTCTATTACAGGCTCATCGATGATTTGTCTGATGAATTCGTCGTCATGTATCAAGAATCGAAATCGTTACCGAAAAACGCACTCGAATATGTGCTGGAAAAAGAACGTGGTATGACAGGTTTATTTGAAACACTACTTCGCGCATGCGCAGATGCTGGGGAGCTCCGCATCACGGAAAGAAGCATCGGACTTGCAGCACATCACATCGTTATCCAAGGACAAATGTGGGCATTCCGCAGATGGGAACTGAAACAGATGTATACATTAGACGGCTATATTGAATTTCAAACCGACCAGTTACTGAACGGATTAGTGAAACCTGCCAGCAGTTAATGATTGGGGAAATGGAAAACAAAGCAAAAGGGGTGCACGAATATGGCAACAGCTGAAACGCAACAAGAGATTTACAAACCAACACATCACGTGCGATTTGTAACAGCGTCAAGTCTATTTGACGGACACGATGCGAGCATTAACATTATGCGACGCATTTTACAATCGACGGGTGCAGAAGTGATTCACCTCGGACACAACCGTTCTGTGGAAGAAGTCGTGAACGCGGCGATCCAGGAAGACGTCCAAGGAATCGCGATTTCATCGTACCAAGGTGGGCACGTCGAGTACTTCAAATACATGTACGACTTGTTGAAGGAACGCGGTGCAGGTCATATTAAAATCTATGGCGGTGGAGGCGGCGTCATAATCCCGAAAGAAATTAAAGAGTTGCACCAATACGGCATCGCTTGGATCTTCTCCCCTGAAGACGGTCGCAAACTCGGCCTCCAAGGGATGATCAATCGCATGGTCGAAGAGTGTGACTACGCGACCGAAGTGAAGGATGAAATGGCTTACTTGGAGCAAGTAGAAACGACAAAACCTGAACTGCTTGCGAACCTTATTACGTATGCAGAAGAGCATTATGCCGATCAAGACGAGAAAGCCACGACTCTACTAAATCGCGCGCGTGAACTCTCCAAAGGAACGCCGGTTCTCGGAATAACGGGGACAGGGGGAGCCGGAAAAAGTTCTCTAACGGATGAATTAATCCGCAGATTCCTTCATGAATTACCGGACCGAAAAGTCGCAATTCTATCCATTGACCCCACAAAACAGAAAACGGGTGGAGCGCTTTTAGGCGACCGGATTCGGATGAATGCAATCTTTAATAAGCGCGTCTTCATGCGCAGTCTTGCAACACGTGGATCGCGCACGGAACTTTCCGGTGCATTGAAAGACGTGCTGGATATCGTCAAGGTGGCGGGCTATGACTTGATCATCGTGGAAACGAGCGGTATCGGGCAAGGGGACGCAGAAATTGACGAAGTCTCTGACGTATCAATGTACGTAATGACGAGCGAATTCGGGGCACCTTCACAACTCGAGAAGATCGACATGATCGACTTTGCAGACTTGATCGCTATTAACAAATTTGAACGAAAAGGCTCAGAAGATGCATTGAGCCAAGTTCAGAAACAGTACCAACGCAGCCGCCTTTTGTTTGATAAATCGTTGGATTCGATGCCTGTCTACGGTACAATCGCGAGCCAATTCAATGACAAAGGGACGAATACGTTATTCGCTGCGATTGTAGATACGCTGAATAAAAAATGTGGAAGCGACTGGACGACGTCTTACACGGAATTCGTGAAAACCCAAAAACAAAACGTCATCATTCCGAACTACCGTCTGCAATATTTACGTGAAATCGCAACGACGGTCCGTGGTTATCATAAACACGCAGAACAGCAAGCCCACCTTGCAACGAGGATGTATCAGCTCGAAGGAGCACTCTCAGAAGTGCGAGAAAAGTCACCTGAAGATGCACTCGTGAAATCTCTTGAAATGCTTCATGACAATGTGCGCGACGAGATGACCGCTGAATCTAGACGCATTCTGGATAACTGGAACACGTTGAAAGAATCGTATGCACAAGACGAATTTGTCACGAAAATCCGTGATAAAGAACTCCGGACAGCACTCACGACCAAGAGTTTATCCGGATTGAAAATCCCGAAAGTCGCGTTGCCGAAGTTCAAAGACTACGGCGAAATTATTCGTTGGGTCTACAAAGAAAACGTGCCTGGCTCATACCCGTATACAGCAGGTGTGTTCCCATTCAAACGGGAAGGGGAAGATCCGAAACGGCAGTTCGCGGGAGAAGGAACTCCGGAACGCACCAATCGACGGTTCCATTACTTGTCGAAAGACGACGATGCAAAACGTCTATCCACAGCCTTCGACTCAGTAACACTTTACGGAGAAGATCCTGACGAACGCCCGGACATTTACGGGAAAGTAGGGGAATCTGGCGTTAACATTTGTACGCTTGAAGATATGAAAAAGCTCTACGCTGGATTTGATCTGTGTGCGCCATCGACTTCCGTTTCGATGACGATCAACGGTCCAGCACCAATTATCCTAGCGATGTTCATGAACACTGCGATTGATCAGCAAGTGAAGAAGCAGGAAGAAGAACTTGGTCGCGCCTTATCCGTGGATGAATTTACGGAAGTCCGGGAAGCGACGTTGAAAGTAGTCCGTGGAACGGTGCAAGCCGATATTCTAAAAGAAGACCAAGGGCAAAATACGTGTATCTTCTCGACAGAGTTTGCACTTCGAATGATGGGGGATATTCAGCAGTATTTCATTAACAAAAAAGTACGTAATTATTACTCTGTTTCCATCTCGGGCTATCATATTGCAGAAGCCGGTGCAAATCCGATTTCGCAACTTGCATTTACACTAGCAAACGGCTTTACGTACGTCGAATATTACTTGAGCCGTGGGATGAACATCGATGACTTCGCACCTAACTTATCGTTTTTCTTCTCGAACGGTCTCGATCCAGAGTACACAGTCATCGGTCGCGTTGCACGTCGCATTTGGGCAGTTGCGATGCGTGAAAAGTACGGTGCGAACGACCGTAGTCAAAAGCTGAAATATCACGTTCAGACGTCAGGTCGATCGCTCCATGCCCAAGAAATCGATTTCAATGATATTCGTACAACACTGCAAGCCCTTATGGCGTTGCAAGATAACTGTAACTCACTCCATACAAATGCGTATGACGAAGCAATCACGACACCTACTGAAGAATCTGTGCGTCGTGCGATGGCGATCCAAATGATCATTACAAAAGAACACGGACTTTCAAAGAACGAAAACCCTCTACAAGGATCATTCATTGCGGAAGAACTGACGGACCTTGTCGAAGAAGCAGTCCTTCAAGAATTCGACAAACTCAATGACCGTGGCGGTGTCCTTGGTTCAATGGAAACTCAGTACCAACGAGGCAAAATTCAAGAAGAATCCATGCTGTATGAGATGAAGAAACACTCGGGCGAACTCCCGATCATCGGTGTTAACACTTACTTGAACCCGAATCCGCCGTCTGAAGAAGACATCGACAGCATGGAACTCGCACGCGCAACACAAGAAGAAAAAGAAACACAAATTAACAACTTGCGCACGTTCCAAACCGCTCACAGCAGCGAGTCAGAACAAGCACTCGCAGACTTAAAACAACTCGCCATCTCAGGCGGCAACATCTTCGAGGCCCTCATGGATACTGTAAAAGTCGCAAGCCTCGGTCAAATCACCAACGCCCTATATGAAGTAGGCGGCCAGTACCGTCGTAATATGTAATAAGCGTACTAAAAATAGAGCGGGGAAAATCTCCTCGCTCTATTTAGTGCGTTTTCTTATGAAATGCTAGAATTAGATACACGGCATCTAAAACTCCAAAAGCATAAGCTAAATATCTGTAATATCCGTTAAACTAAGCGAATGGTGGCGATTCCTGGGGGACAAGTGAAGAATGAAGACCCCACAAGACGCGAGACGAATTGTGGCAACCTAAGTTCGCAACGGCCAGTCTCAAAGGTGGCATGACCAACGTCCTGATGACACGAGGGTGTATTCAAGCCTCTTAGAAAGCGCGCACCAGTAGTGTAGATCAACGCCGTTTGAAATCGGTGCGAACATTATTAACACCGTTCAAACTCCCCCATATGAATTTATTCACAAACAAAATGAATTTCAGTGGATTTTAAACCCAAAACCCGAGTATACTATAAAGAATGGCCGAAAAGGGGTGCGGAAGTTGAAGATGGCACTTCATCTTGTTATCATAATCTTACTAATCGTACTAACCTATCTCCTCTACGGAGAAGGATTTGGTGCAGTTCCCTTCCTGCTCGCGGCCGTCTACTTACTCGTGATCAGTTGGAAAGAATTCAAGCGTTTCCGCACGAATAGAAAAATCCAGTAACAAAGCACCAGTGGAATACATGAAAAAAGCTTCAGAAAGGGCGTGCATCTCATGGATTATAAAAACATGACAAAAGAACAACTACAAGAGGAATCATTAATCGATATTACCTTTGCGATTTTTGAAGATCGTCGCGAACCTATTACATTTCAAAAACTAATGGATGAAATCCGTAGTCTTACAGGCATCAGCAAAAAAGAAATGGAAGAACGCCTTCCCCAATTTTACACAGACATCAACATCGACGGACGTTTCATGGCTATGAACGACGGCGGATGGGCACTTCGTGAATGGTATCCAGTTGACCAGATTGAAGAAGAAACGGCACCAGTCGTTAAAACTCGTAAGAAAAAGAAAAAAGCTTCTGACGATGATGACGATGAAGAGTTGGAAGATCTAGATGACTTGGACGATGATGAAATCTTCGAAGAAGACTATGAAGAGCTCGGCGATGAAAAAGACTTAGATGACGACGATGAAGTGGATTCTGACGAAGACGAAGTCGAAGATCCTGCAGAGGGTCTTGAAATCATTCCTGATGAAGACATCGACTTAGATGAAGAAGACGAAGATGATGAGGAAGAAGAGGACGAGGAAGAAGAATTATAATCATTCCTTGACTTCTAAAGTTATCCGCTATACAATCTAATTGGGCTCCTTTTTAAAGGACAAACGAACGGATGTTTAAGCGCTCCTTCTGCAGAGAATACTGCAGCAGGGGCGTTTTTTCGTTATTGCACCATATAGAAATTAGCTTTTCCCGACTACTACACACATTGGAGGAATCATTCATGACGAAATATATATTCATTACAGGCGGTGTCGTTTCCTCACTCGGAAAAGGCATAAATGCAGCATCACTAGGTAGACTTCTTAAAAATCGTGGATTACAAGTGACGATGCAGAAATTCGATCCATATATTAATATTGATCCGACTATGATGAGCCCACTTCAGCATGGCGAAGTGTTTGTCACACAAGACGGAGCAGAAACAGATCTCGATATCGGTCACTATGAGCGTTTTATCGACATCGATCTCAACCAATATTCTAATATCACGATGGGGAAAGTGTATTCACTTGTTCTCCAAAAAGAGCGGAATGGCGAGTATAATGGGGCAACTGTTCAGGTTATTCCACACATCACGAACGAAATTAAGACACTCATTAAGCGTGCAGGACAAGAAATGCATGCAGACGTCGTGATTACAGAAATCGGTGGCAGCGTTGGTGACTTTGAATCCTTACCGTACCTTGAAGCCATCCGTCAAATGAAAACGGATCTAGGGAAAAACGATGTTATGTACATCCACAATACACTCGTTCCTTATTTGAAAGCTGCAGGAGAAATGAAAACGAAGCCTACACAGCACAGTGTGAAAGAGCTACGTAGCCTAGGAATCCAGCCGAATATGATTGTGTTGCGAAGTGAACACCCAATTCCACAGGAAATGAAAGATAAAATTTCGTTGTTCTGCAACATTAAGCCGGAAGAAGTCATCGAAGCGAGAGATGCAGAAACATTGTATGAAGTACCACTTCGTTTGCATGAACAAAAGATGGACGATATCGTTGTCGATTACCTTGGTTTAGATGTGAAGCAACCAGAAATGGACGAAGTAAAAAAACTCGTCAGTCTCGTGAAAAACCTATCGAAAACAGTTCGCGTTGCACTCGTTGGAAAATACGTAGAATTGCAAGATGCGTACATTTCACTTGTAGAAGCTATGTACCATGCAGGGTATGCGTTCGATGCAGATATTGACATTAAGTGGATTAATTCTGAAGAGGTAACTGCTGAAAACGTAGCAGAATTGCTAGCAGACGTCGATGGCTTGCTTGTACCAGCTGGTTTCGGAGAGCGCGGCGTAGATGGAATGATCCATGCGATTGCTTACGCACGTAAAAATGATCTTCCATTCCTCGGGACAGGACTTGGTATGCAACTCTCAGCAGTTGAATATGCACGTGACGTGATGGGGCTTGGACATGCACATTCCGTAGAATTCGATGCACATACGAAGGATCCAATTTTCTTGTTGCACCCGGATTATCGCAACGGACGCGAAGACGAAAGTACATTGCGACTAGGAAGCTATCCATGCGAAGTTAAAAAAGGTTCAAAAGCATATGAAGCATATGGAAAAGAACTCGTTGAAGAGCGTCATCGTCATCGTTACGAATTCAACACTGCTTATCAAAAGCAGTTTGAAGACGCAGGCATGGTCATTTCAGGAATTAGCCCGGACGAGCGCCTTGTAGAAATTATCGAAGTACCAAGTCATCCGTTCTTCATTGGATGCCAGTTCCACCCAGAGTTCGTATCACGTCCAACAGCTCCGCAACCACTTATCAAGAGCTTTGTGGAAGCTGCACTTGCTCACCAAAAGTAATGAAAACAAAACTCCCTATTCCGCGTCATTGAATAGGGAGTTTTTTCATGAATTGATATTAGGAAGAGACATGTTTGATCAAACAAGTAAGAGATCCGCTCAAGCGTGCCTGGAATCCGCTCAAGCAAGTCGGGAAACCGCTCAAGCAAAGCTGAATTCGATCAAGCAAGTTAGAAATCCGCTCAAGCGTGCCAGAAACTGCTCAAGCAAGTGGGAAAACCGCTCAAGCAAAGCCGAATCCGCTCAAGCAAGTCGGAAAACCTCACAAACTTGAGTTGGAATCTCCTAACATATATTAAACCCTATTACAGATCCATTAACATTTCATCATAAGAAAGCTTCACGGCTTCGTAAATAAATAATGAAGCAAGCAAGTGGGGTTCCACGACGCGTCCACCTTCATCGTTTGGCAACAAGCCTTTGGAAATTCCTGTGGAAATATAGATATCTGCGAGCTCTGATAGTTCATTCTCTACAGTTGCTTTCTCTGATGCCACAACTGCAAATGCGACATTTTGTTTTGCTAAATCTCTAGCGATTTCAAGAGCATCTACATCGACCGAGTTCCGTGTAAACAGCCAAACACGATCCATAGTACCTAATTCAAGATCCCTAGAAAACTGAGTCGCGTTAGTAAAAGGTTCAGCTCCTTCTAATGCATTAATCACAATACCATTCAATTCTTTTACTCCTACCAATACCACACGACCATCACCAACAGCTGCCTGTGCAAGCAGTCTCGCAGTGTCTTCAATCTCCTCTTCGTGGTTCGTTGCAATCCGTTGCAAGAGACCTGCAATTTGTGTCGTTAACATTTTCATAACTCCACCTCCATAAGTAGTAGTATAGTGAATTAGAAATCATTTAGCGATAAAAGCAGGATTTATTACCTTTTTGTCAAATTACTATTAATATTCAAACTTATTTAGTTCGGACTAAAATAGTGACTATATATTTAAAGGAGTGGACAGTTTGAAAAAGTTGTTAATTGTAGATGACCAAGCTGGTATTCGTCTGTTACTCAATGAAGTCTTCAAAAAAGAAGGTTATGAAACCGTCCTTGCCGCAACTGGTAAAGAGGCGTTACTTCGCGTGGTGAACGACGAACCGGACTGCATCCTATTAGACATGAAAATGCCCGGAATGAATGGGGATGAAGTCCTGAGACAAATAAAGAGTGACAGACCAAATCTACCAGTTGTCATGATGACAGCATATGACGTAATAGAAGCTTCTGATTCGGAAGCGCACCATCAGGCTGACCACTATTTCACGAAACCATTCGACATCCACCAAGTGAGACATACCATTAATCATTTGTTAAGGGAAACGTAGAGTCTGCTTCCTAAGTGGAAGTGGTCCGTCTTTTTTGATATGATGAAAGTGGAATACATCAAAAAATAAATCGAACGCGATCCGTTTCCATATTCGAAGGAGGAACTGCACATGGCACTCGTATCAATGAAAGAAATGATGATTAAAGGTAAACGTGAAGGATATGCAATCGGGCAATTCAACTTGAACAACTTGGAGTACACGCAAGCGATCTTGCAAGCGGCTCAAAGTGAAAATTCCCCAGTTATCCTAGGTGTATCTGAAGGCGCAGCACGTTACATGGGTGGTTTCACAACAGTCGTTCACATGGTTAAAGGTCTTATGCATGACTACAAAATCACAGTACCAGTTGCAATTCATCTAGATCATGGTTCGAGTCTTGAAAAGTGTAAGGAAGCAATTGACGCTGGATTCACATCGGTCATGATAGATGCTTCTGCAAAACCTATCGAGGAAAACATTGCGATCACAAAGCAAGTTGTGGAATATGCACATCCTAAAAACGTTTCCGTTGAAGCGGAACTTGGTCTAGTTGGTGGTCAGGAAGACGACACAATCTCAGAAGGCGTCATGTACGCGGACCCTGCAGAGTGTAAACGTCTTGTCGATGAAACGAATATCGATTGCCTCGCACCTGCACTTGGCTCTGTACATGGCCCATATAAAGGCGAACCGAACCTTGGATTCAAGGAAATGGAAGAGATTTCGAACCAATCGGATCTCCCACTCGTCTTACATGGTGGAACTGGAATTCCGACGAAAGACATCCAACGTTCCATATCACTTGGAACATCTAAAATTAACGTAAACACAGAAAACCAAATTCAAGGAACGAAGAAAGTACGTGAAGTGCTAGCGGCGGACTCAGAAGTTTACGATCCACGTAAATTCCTCGCACCTATGCGTGAAGCGATTCAAGCAACAGTTGTGGAGAAAATGCGTGAATTCGGTAGCTCCCAAAAAGCGTAACCTACTGAGCGTTTCTTGCGTAAATGACTAGACAATACCTATAGGGGGAGACATTCCGGAAACGGATGAATCTCCTCCTTTTCAAATTTAAGGAGGAGCACGGATTATGAAATTTTTCATCGATACAGCAAATTTTGAAGAAATTAAAGAAGCCCACAGTTGGGGGATTTTGTCGGGGGTAACAACAAACCCTTCACTCGTAGCGAAAGAAAATATCTCTTTCCACGATCGGTTAAAAGAAATTACGGCACTTGTTCCAGGTTCAGTAAGTGCGGAAGTTATTGCACTCGATGCTGAAGGCATGATTAAAGAAGGTCGTGAACTTGCAGCCATCGCACCGAATATTACTGTAAAATTGCCAATGACTCCTGAAGGCTTAAAAGCATGTTCGGTATTCGCAGCTGAAGGCATCAAGACGAATGTAACGCTGATCTTCAGTGCGAACCAAGCATTGATGGCAGCGCGTGCTGGAGCTACATATGTGTCTCCATTCATTGGTAGACTTGATGATATCGGTCAAGATGGTTTAGCGTTGATCGAAACAATTGCGGATATCTTTACGATCCATAACATTGACACGGAAATTATTGCAGCATCAATTCGTAGCCCACAACAAATTACAAATGGTGCACTTGCAGGTGCTCATATCTCAACAGTTCCATTTAAAGTATTGCAGCAACTGTTCAGCCATCCACTGACAGACAAAGGGATTGAACAATTCTTGAAGGATTGGGAAGCCCGCGACAACAAGTGATTGTGTAAAGGAGATTGAAATGGAAGTATATAAAATACAAGGCGGCACCCCTCTAAAGGGAAGCATTAAAGTTAGCGGAGCGAAAAACAGTGCAGTTGCACTTATTCCTGCGTCCATTTTAGCAGATTCCCCAGTTACGATAGAAGGACTGCCCGAAATTTCCGATGTCCATACGTTACAGAACTTGCTCGAAGATATCGGAGGCAACGTAGATTTTCAAGATGGAACGATGACGATCGACCCTTCTGAAATGATTTCCATGCCGCTTCCGAATGGAAACGTGAAAAAGTTACGTGCCTCGTATTACTTAATGGGTGCCATGCTCGGGAAATTCAAAAAGGCTGTCATCGGATTACCTGGTGGTTGTCATTTAGGACCCCGTCCGATTGATCAGCACATTAAAGGATTTGAAGCACTTGGAGCCAAAGTCACCAACGAACATGGTGCAATCTACTTGCGTGCAGATGAACTGAAGGGTGCTAAGATCTACCTGGATATCGTCAGCGTTGGCGCAACGATCAATATCATGCTTGCTGCGGTTCTCGCTAAAGGGAAAACCGTCATTGAAAATGCAGCAAAAGAGCCCGAAATTATTGACGTTGCAACCTTGCTATCCAACATGGGTGCCAACATTAAAGGGGCAGGTACCAACGTGATTAGAATCGAAGGTGTTGAGCGCTTAAACGGTACACGTCACACCATCATTCCCGACCGTATCGAAGCAGGGACGTTCATGATTATGGCAGCAGCTGCTGGAGAGGGTGTCACAATCGAGAACGTTATTCCACTTCACGTGGAAGCCGTAACAGCGAAACTCCGTGAAATGGGCGTGGTTGTGGAAGAAGAGGAAGAAAAGATTTTCATTCCTAAAACGAAGGAGCTCAAAGCGGTTGACGTAAAAACGCTCGTTTACCCTGGGTTTCCAACGGACTTGCAACAGCCGTTTTGTGTACTATCCACGCAAGCGGATGGAGCATCCATGCTAACGGATACGATCTATTCGGCACGGTTCAAGCAGATTGATGAACTTCGTAGAATGAACGCAAGTAGTAAGGTCGAAGGACGTTCTGCGATTATTCATGGCCCTACACCGCTCCATGCTGCAAAAGTGAAAGCTAGTGATTTGCGTGCAGGTGCTTCGCTAGTTATCGCTGGATTGATTGCTGAAGGCGAAACTGAAATTCAAGGCATCTCACATATTGAACGAGGCTATGGTGGATTAATCGGAAAACTGCACGGTCTTGGTGCATCCATTCAAAAAGTGGAAGTTCCTGATGAAGACGACGCTCAAAGCAATTCATAAAACAGTTTAGTGCTCATTCAAACGTGTGCTATAATAGAGTGAACGATTGAGACAGTTACACAATCTGCAACTTGCAGAAAACGGGAGGAATTCTAGAGATGGAACGCAGTTTATCGATGGAACTTGTACGTGTGACAGAGGCGGCGGCAGTTGCCGCATCGCACTGGATGGGACGAGGTTTGAAAAACGAAGCGGATGACGCAGCAACAACAGCAATGCGTACGGTATTTGATACAATTCCGATGCAAGGTGTTGTTGTAATTGGTGAAGGTGAAATGGACGAGGCGCCAATGTTGTACATTGGAGAAGAGCTTGGAACGGGCCAGGGACCTTTTGTTGACGTTGCAGTCGATCCACTTGAAGGGACAAACATCGTAGCCTCGGGTGGCTGGAATGCACTCGCGGTCATCGCTATCGCGGACAAAGGAAATCTCCTGAATGCTCCTGATATGTACATGGACAAAATTGCAGTGGGTCCTGAGTGTGTCGGTAAAATTGACATCAACGCGTCAGTTACTGACAACTTGAATGCTGTTGCAAAAGCGAAAAACAAGAAACTGAACGAAGTCACTGCAACGGTCTTGAATCGTGAGCGACATGCACCAATTATCGAAGAAATCCGTGCGGCGGGTGCTCGTATCAAGCTTATCAACGACGGAGATGTAGCAGGTGCAATTAACACAGCATTCGAAGGTACTGGCGTAGACATCCTCTTCGGACTCGGTGGAGCTCCTGAAGGTGTTATTTCGGCAGTCGGTTTGAAATGTCTTGGAGGAGAGATCCAAGGGAAACTCATTCCTATGAATGATGCTGAACGCGAGCGTTGCGTGAAAATGGGCATCGATGTGGACAAAGTCCTTTACATGGACGACCTCGTGAAAGGGGACGACGCAATCTTTGCAGCAACAGGTGTAACTGATGGCGAGCTCCTTCGTGGTGTACAATTCACAGGTGGCCACTCTAAAACGCATTCACTCGTTATGCGCTCGAAGTCTGGTACAATTCGTTTTGTAGAAGGACGACATAGCATGGACAAAAAACCTCATCTTGTAATGAAAGACTGAACGACCTCAAACTGCCCGGCACATCAAGCCGGGCAATTCTTTTGTACCCCTGCAGCCAACCGCTGCACCCCCAAAAATACTTACCCTAAACTTTAAAAGAGTGGTGCCAATAATGACAATGATAACCCTAGCTGACTTGGAAAACATGACGCTCAAAGAGCTTTATGCACTTGCCAAGGAATATAAAATTAGCTATTACAGCAAACTGACTAAAAAAGAACTCATCTTTTCCATATTGAAATCACGCGCGGAACAAGAAGGCTTCTTCTTCATGGAAGGCGTACTAGAAATCATTCAATCTGAAGGATATGGCTTCTTACGTCCGATTAACTACTCATCAAGTTCCGAAGATATTTACATTTCAGCTTCCCAAATCCGTCGATTCGACTTACGAAACGGGGACAAGGTCACGGGAAAGGTACGTCCGCCAAAAGAGAACGAGCGCTACTACGGTCTCTTGCAAGTTGAAGCGGTCAACGGACAAAACCCTGAAGTCGCAAGAGAACGCGTTCACTTCCCTGCATTGACACCGCTTTATCCAACGCGTCATATTAATTTGGAAACAGATTCAAGCAATCTATCCACAAGAATCATGGACTTAGTCTCTCCAGTAGGTTTCGGTCAGCGTGGCCTGATCGTAGCACCGCCAAAAGCGGGTAAAACGATGTTGCTAAAAGAAATTGCAAATGCAATTACTACAAACCATCCTGATACAGAACTTATCGTCCTACTCATTGACGAACGTCCAGAAGAAGTAACGGACATCGAGCGCTCAGTGAATGCGGATGTCGTTAGTTCCACATTCGATGAAGTCCCTGAAAACCATGTGAAAGTGGCAGAATTGGTATTGGAGCGCGCGATGCGACTTGTCGAACATAAACGAGATGTTGTCATTCTCATGGACTCTATCACACGTCTTGCACGTGCTTATAACCTCATTATTCCACCAAGCGGACGTACGTTGTCCGGAGGGATCGACCCAGCGGCATTCCACCGTCCGAAACGATTCTTCGGTGCAGCGCGTAATTTAGAAGAAGGCGGTAGCTTGACCATTCTCGCAACAGCTCTTATCGACACAGGCTCAAGAATGGATGAGGTCATCTACGAGGAATTCAAAGGAACCGGCAACATGGAACTGCACTTGGATCGCACACTCGCAGAGCGCAGAATCTTCCCGGCCATCGACATTCGTCGTTCAGGAACACGGAAAGAAGAACTCCTCGTCCCTGCAAACCAACTCGAAAAATTATGGGCAATCCGAAAAACATTTTCCGATTCCGCAGATTTCGGAGAACGTTTCCTAAAGAAACTCCGTCAATCCAAATCCAACGCCGAATTCTTTGAAAAGCTTAACGGCGACATGAAAAACCAAAGAAACGGAAAAGGATTGCTATAACAAAAGCGTAGGCGGCTGGGATAGTCTCGACAGGCGTTGGAGGTCATTCCGAAAAGGCGCACTTTGCCTTTATGGAAAGACCGAAACGACCCCGAGGGACTAGCCGCCGGAGCTGGATGAAAACAAAAGCGTAGGCGGCTATCCAGCCTCGACAGGCGTTTTGATAGCTAAATAATAACAAAAGAACAGGCCGCCGATAGATGGCTGCCTGTTTTTATCTATGCAGCACGGAAATTTGCAGATACAAGCTTTCGCCGACAATGTTATGAGCGTTTTTCGAGATTTATGATCACTATTTTGGGTTTATGATCATTTTTCTGGAGTTATGAGCAGAATCCGGAATTTATGATCACTTTCTCGCGTTTATGAGCAGAATCCCGTTTTTATGATCATTTTCCGAGATTTATGAGCGAATCCCTATGTATGAAGATTTTTATCGTTAACAAAGACTACCCTGAAGCGGAAGGGAACGCAAAATGCGACTTTAACAAATAAAAGCTGAGCTTCACTAGCAACACCTGCGCAATGAAATACCCGATGCGAATCCTTTGCTTAAAGCGATAGGTCGAGCTAACCAATATCCGTTGCTCGAAACGAAAGCCGGCGACTCCGAAGGGATTAGAGCGAGCTGAAGACCGTGGACTGAGCAAGGCAAAGGAATCAGCTAAAGCCGTTCCCTTCGGAAAAAGTCCGTCTGAAGTGCAGAACAACCCTGTAGAAAGCATCCAACTGTAGCGGGAATTAACCCCGTGTACTCACCAAATTTCCCAAACAAAAACCTTGCACACATCTACACAATTTGATAAGATTAACTCATATGATTCATATACGACTGACATACACGGGTCGTGTAAGGCATCTGTCTTTTACTGGGAAGGCGCAAGCTAACCAGAATAAAAACTCTGTACTAGATGGTTCAGGGCGAGAGGAGAGAGACCGATGAAAGTAGGAATTCACCCAGATTACAAACTATCAACTGTTTCATGTTCATGTGGTAACACATTCGAAACAGGTTCTGTCAAAGAAGACATTAAAGTAGAAGTTTGTTCAGAATGCCACCCATTCTACACTGGACGCCAGAAATTTGCTGCAGCGGACGGCCGCGTCGACCGCTTCAACAAGAAATATGGCCTCAAAGAAGAAGGCAAGTAAGAACGGCTTTCCAATTCCCGTCCGGTGCACTTGCGCCGGGCGGGAATTTTGGTTTAACGAGTTTTTATCCTTATTTTTCTGATAGACGAAAGGGGATTCACCATGTACGTTTCCATGCAAGGCGGATGGGTTGAAGTCATTTGTGGAAGTATGTTCTCCGGAAAATCCGAAGAGCTGATTCGTCGGATTCGCCGCTCTCAATTCGCTAAACAAAAAATCGCTGTTTTCAAACCTGAGCTTGACAACCGGTACAGTGAAGAAGCGGTCGTCAGTCATAATGGGACAACGGTCATTGCAATGCCAGTTTCCTGTTCTGCCGATATTATTGCACAAGTAACGGACGATTGTGACGTCATTGCGATAGATGAAGCTCAATTTTTTGATGATGCAATTGTTGACACGGTTATGGAACTCGCAAACCACGGGTTTCGAGTGATTGTCGCTGGTCTTGATCAAGACTTCCGCGGAGAACCATTCGGCCCGATGCCGAAACTGATGGCGATTGCGGAAATCGTCACGAAACTACAAGCGGTCTGCACAATCTGTGGTTCACCTTCAAGCCGAACTCAACGTCTCATCAACGGGAAACCTGCAGGATTTGACGACCCCATTATCCTAGTCGGGGCGTCGGAAGCATACGAGCCAAGATGTCGCATGCATCATGATGTACCTAAAGGGATTTCCATCCAACCAACTGCTAAATAACAACACGTTGAAGAGACAAGCTGCCTAGCAGATTGTCTCTTCCTTACTTTATCCAACAAAAATCTATCCACTCAATTAGCTTGCGGTAGGTGCACTGTATATTTGCAAGCAGCAATACCGTACAATAACACTAAGACCAAACTAATTAGAGGTGATTCAATTATGTATGATAGACTCCAAGCCGTTGAAGATCGATATGAAAAACTAAACGAATTGCTGAGTGATCCAGAAGTCGTCAGCGACCTGAACAAACTTCGAACCTATTCCAAAGAGCAATCGGACTTACAGGAAACCGTAGATGTCTATAGAGAATACAAACACGCAACGGAAGCAAAACGAGACGCTAAAGAAATGCTTGAAGAATCCACGGATGCCGAAATGGAAGAACTGATCAAATCCGAACTTTCGGAGCTTTCTGCGACTATTGAAAAACTAGAGGATCGACTCAAGTTGTTGCTCGTACCTAAAGACCCGAACGACAACAAAAACGTCATTATGGAAATCCGAGGAGCAGCAGGTGGAGACGAAGCTGCATTATTTGCTGCCAAACTTTACCGCATGTATAGCCGTTTTGCAGAACTTAATCACTGGAAAATTGAAGTGATGGACTCTGCTCCGACTGAACTGGGCGGTTTCAAGGAAATCATTTTTATGATCAGTGGAAATGGGGCATTTTCGAAACTGAAATTTGAGAACGGAGCTCACCGAGTCCAACGTGTCCCGGAAACGGAATCAGGCGGCCGTATCCATACTTCTACCGCTACTGTAGCGGTCTTACCGGAAGCGGAAGAAGTCGAAATCGACCTTCATGAGAAAGACATTAGAACAGACACATTCGCATCATCAGGTCCTGGTGGTCAGTCCGTCAATACGACCATGTCTGCGGTCCGACTCACTCACTTGCCAACAGGCATCACCGTTTCATGTCAGGATGAAAAATCCCAAATCAAAAACAAAGAGAAAGCAATGAAAGTCTTACGCGCACGCGTCTACGATAAATTCCAATCTGAAGCGCAGGCGGAATACGATGAGAAACGGAAATCTGCGGTAGGTACTGGAGATCGTTCTGAGCGTATTAGAACGTACAACTTTCCACAAAATCGAGTCACAGACCATCGGATCGGGTTCACCATTCAAAAGTTGGATCAGATTATCGAAGGGAAAATGGATGAAGTGATTGAAGCACTTACGCTGGAAGACCAGGCGCGTCGATTAGAAAGTCTGGAAGCCCATGATTGAGACGATACATCAAGCGCTAAAACGTTTAGAGACGCGACTTGCTCATGAAGAATTGGACGTCAACGCAGCTTTTTTGCTTCTTGAGCACGTTACGCAAAAATCCCGTGCTTCCCTTCTTGCGGAGTTGCGTGAACCACTGACTGAGCTACAGGCACAGCAATTCGAAGACCTCTCATCGGAATTATTAACGGGTAAACCTATTCAACATATCATTGGGCAAGAATGGTTTTACGGAAGGCCGTTTAGCGTCTCAAAAGACGTACTCATCCCGAGACCTGAAACGGAAGAACTTGTCCAAGGAGCTATGCAAAGGGCGATAAAGCTTTTCGGTAATAAGCTGATACGAGTGGCGGATATTGGTACAGGAAGTGGTGCAATTGCAGTGACCTTTCAACTTGAATATCCGAATGCACAGGTGACCGCTACGGATATTAGTGAGGCAGCACTCGTCGTTGCCCGCTCGAATGCTGAGCAGAACGAATCTCAAGTCACTTTTTTACAAGGGGACTTAGCGCAACCGCTACAAAACGAAAAGTGGGACATTGTATTGTCGAATCCACCATATATAGGAGTGGACGAAGCCTCATCGATGTCGTCTACGGTTTTGGATTACGAACCGCATGGAGCGCTCTTTGCTGAAGAAAACGGTCTCGTACTCTATCGAAAGCTTGCGGAAACTCTACCTGCTATTATGAAAAAACCCGGATTAATTGGACTGGAGATCGGTTATTTACAAGCCTCATCGGTGAAACGATTCTTTCAAAATGCCTTTCCGAAAAGCAAGATTGAAGTCGTTCAAGACATGAATGGGAAAGAGCGAATGATATTTTGTGAGATTCAGTGAATAAACTCTTCTGAACCTGTCCACAATGAAGGTCAGGAGGGGATGACATGTTACCAGATTATCCACAGCTCGCACAACAGCCGATTTTGACAAATGAACCGAACGATAAATGGAGAAAAAGAGTAATTGCTCTCATAGAATTTATTCTAATACTTGTGATGCTTCAAGCCATTCTCACACTCTTTCAAGAGCACACAAGTGAGGAGCCCATTCGCTATCGTATTCTCGCGCACTCGGATGCTCCTGCAGACCAAGCGATTAAAGTACGTATTCAAGAGGAAATTGAGCCAATGATCGCAGGTGCGATTGCACGAACGACTACTGAAGAAGAGTTGCTAAGCGAACTAGAAGAGCTTGAAGAGGAAATGCTTGCTGTAGCAAACTTGCATTCACCCAATCGTGTCGTTACTCTTGAACGAAAAAATGCACTGTTTCCAGCAAAGCGAGTTGGCTTTGAGATTTACCCACAAGATGTTTATGAAGCATACGTACTGACGATTGGAAGTGGACGTGGATCGAACTGGTGGTGTTCCATTTTTCCGAAAGTGTGTTACCCGGAAGAGGAAACAGTAGAGACTGTAGAGAATGAAGAAGAAGTGAAATTCTTTGTATGGGAGTGGATAACTTCTTGGTTCGAATAAGGATATCCACTGAAAATTGTGGATAACTTTGCTAGAAGCGTTGAAAAGGAGGATGAATTTATGAACACTCGAACATTGAAAGTGGATAAAGGTGTTGATAACATTGATAGTTATCAACAAACTGTGGATTGTTTGAGAAATGGAGGTCTTGTAGCGTTTCCAACAGAAACGGTGTATGGACTTGGAGCGCTTGCGACTGATCCAGATGCAACAAAACGGATCTTCGAAGCGAAAGGTCGCCCATCTGACAATCCACTAATTGTACATATAGGAACTAAAGAAGAAGTGAACGAGTATGCAGCGGAAATCCCTGACAGTGCGCTCCAATTGATGGATGCATTTTGGCCAGGCCCGCTAACGTTGATTTTCAATGAAAAGCCGGGAGTCATCGCGGAAAGTGTCACGGTTGGAAGAGGCACTGTTGGACTTCGTATGCCGGATCATCCAGTTGCGTTGAAGTTGTTGAGACTACTTGGCGGTCCCCTTGCAGCACCTAGTGCCAATCGAAGCGGAAAACCAAGTCCTACGAAAGCGAAACATGTTGCGACAGACTTGGATGGAAGAATTCCTTTTATACTGGATGGTGGTGCAACAGGTGTTGGGGTAGAGTCGACGGTCATTGATATGACTGTAACTCCTCCTGCCATTTTGCGCCCTGGGGGAGTCACTGTCGAAATGATAGAATCGGTCATTGGCCCAGTTCGATCGGAAATACGTATAGAAGAATCGGAAGCGCCACGTGCCCCAGGCATGAAATACATGCACTATTCTCCAGACGCACCAGTTTGGTTAATTGAACCAAATGAAAAACAGATTGAACAAGCTGTACAGGCTTTGATGAATGAAGGTAAAAAAGTTGCGGTCATCGGTCCTGATGAGTTGAAAACGGACAAGCCCTCTTGGTATTTTGCTACAGGTGAATACGCAGATTCTCGTCAGCTGGCAGCAAATCTTTATGATGCCCTACGTAACTGCGATGAAACTGAAGCAGATGTAATACTGGCGGTGGAAGTCCCTTCTGAAGGAATGGGTCTAGCCGTCATGAATCGGCTGAAGAAGGCTGCAGACGGGAAACAGTTTTCGATTATAAAATCAGATTCACAATAAGATTACCAAAAACAATTTAAATAACATTCATGAATGGCCTCCCTTGGCGCCGCATAAGATGGACTGGCGTAAACTTAGGGGAGGTTCTTCTATTGGTAGAAATCATTGCAGCTGGCGTGACAACAATTGATATCCTCGTCATCTATACATTGCTGCACGTTAGAAAACGGAAATGGTTAATTGCTCTGTGGACGGCGTTCTTGAATGTTGCGTTCCCTCTACTTGGATTTATGGCGGGGGAACTTTCTGCTCAACTGTTTTCTGAATGGAGCGGAATTCTCTCTAGTGTATTATTAGGGTTAATTGGATTACATATGATACTGCAAGAAGAAGATCCGAGTGCATCCAAAGTAACGGGTCCTCTTCTAATTGCTGTTGCAGTTAGTTTGGATAGTTTCTCTGTAAGTATGTCTTTTGGATTGATGCATTTGAATAAATGGCTTTTCATCGTATCAACAGGGTTGATGTCATTAGTTCTTTCCTACTTTGCGTTACGTGCAAACTTAACAATTACACCACGTTATAGAACAACTTTACGAAAAATTGCCGGACTTATCTTAATAGGTATGGGGATATTGTCATGGATTTCTTAAAAAAACTGTTTCGGTTTTGGGATAAATAGGTTATGATGAAGACAGGTGATTATGATGAATATTTGCTTTATTTGTACAGGAAATACATGTAGAAGTCCGCTGGCGGAAGGCATATTGAAATCGAAGCAACTAGAAGGAGTTGCGGTTCGTTCGGCGGGTGTTTATGCAACAGATGGTACCTTCATTTCCAATCATTCTCGATTGCTACTTGAGGAACATGGAATGCCGGTAACGTTAACCTCACGACGTTTTACAGAACAGGACTTGGAATGGGCAGATCTCATTCTTACAATGACGGTGTCCCACCGAGAAACCCTTCGACGTGCCTTTGGTAACAGTTCTGACAAAATATTTACCTTGAAAGAGTATGTAGGAGCCGCCAATTACGATGTTCAGGATCCTTATGGCGGGAATCTCGGAGTTTATCAACAAACGTTTAAGGAATTGTCCGATCAGATTGATGTGCTAGCGCGCAAGTTAATGGAGGAACAGAAATGACAGAGACGAAAAAAAAGTTCGGATTGAAATGGAAACTCGTCATATTCGTGACGATTCTTGCGATTGTGACGTATTCAACAAGTGCAGTGTTCATTAACTTCTTACAACCTCAATTTTTCCCGAATGCAAATCCGACCTGGTTCGGAATTATGACATATGGAATGGGGATTTTTTGGTCTGCTGTCCTCGCAGCTCTTTTCAGTACAATCTTAACGAAACCGCTCCAACGGCTTGAACAGGAGGCGATGCGGATTGCTGGCGGGAAAATCGGTACAGACATAGAATTACCGAACTCGTCTGATGAAATCCGTTCCGTGGCAGAAGCGTTCCAACAAGTTGTTGTCAACTTACGAGGAATTGTTGGCCAGATTGAAACTAATTTTGAAAAAACGTCACGCTCCGTAGAAATTTTACACAATGAAACAGGATCGGCTTCTAATCAAGCGGATGCGATTGCTTCGACAATCATTGAGATCTCTTCGGGTGCGGAAGCGTCAGCCATTGCGATCCAAGAGACGGCTGAAGCGATGGAAGACATCCGCGCACTCGCTTCAGATGTGAATAATCGTGCCGATCAATCGTCCAAGCAATCGAACGACATGCTTGCTGAATTGAAACGAACAACTGATGCGTACCGGACACTAGTAGGTGGAATTCGCGAAATGTCCTCTCAAAGCGAAGACTCCCTTTTAACGATCCGTGACCTAGATCGAAATGCACAAAAGATTGGCGAAATTGTTCAACTCGTCGGCAACATCGCAGATCAGACAAATTTGCTTGCGCTGAATGCTTCCATTGAAGCGGCACGTGCAGGAGAACATGGAAAAGGCTTCGCAGTCGTGGCAGAAGAAGTCCGTGTCCTGGCAGATGAAAGTGCAAAATCTGTTCAAATGATTAGCGGTCTCGTAAGTACCATACAGTCTGATGTAACGAAAGTCGTGAAAGAAATGGAAGCGCAAGTGAAAACTGCTGCTCAGGAAGCTGGACGAGCAGATGAAACAAATAAAAGTATTATTGCGATGGCGACGACTGTTACTGATATGGCGGGTTCCATCACTGGAATTACAGAGCTTGTTGAACATCAGCTCAGCAAAATTGAACAAACGGCTCATCAGTCACAAGAAGTTGCAGCGATTGCGGAAGAAACTTCAGCAGGTGCTGAAGAGGTACAAGCGGCAACTGAAGAACAGGCACATTCAATCGAACAAACAAGTGTCCTGGCAAGTGAACTGAAAGGGCAATCCGAAGCTCTATATGGTGTCATTCGCCAATTCGATACTTCACAATAACAAAGTCGGCCTTGCGCCGGCTTTTTTTGTGGATAAAATTCGGGCTAGTCGGGAAATTTATATTCCAAATTTATCGGAAAACCAGAAGAATCTATCACATTACTTCGCACTGTGTTTTTTTTAGGAACAGTGATAGAATTAGTTGTAAGTATATTATGAAAAGAGGGACGCACATGAAACTCGCGATTTCTTCCGATCATGGCGGCAACAACTTACGCCATGAAATCAAACAACTACTAACAGAACTAAACATTGACTTCGAAGATTTCGGTCCGGAATCTGGCCAGTCCGTCGATTATCCAGATTACGCAGCACCTGTAACAAAAGGCGTCGCATCCGGCAAATTCGATAAAGGAATCCTCATCTGTGGGACTGGTATCGGGATGTCCATAGCGGCCAATAAAGTAAATGGAATTCGTTGCGCACTCGTCCACGACGTATTCAGCGCCAAAGCAACTCGAGGTCATAACGATTCAAACGTATTAGCAATGGGAGAACGTGTTATCGGACCGGGACTTGCTCGCGAAATCGTTCAAACATGGTTAGAAACACCATTCGAAGGCGGTCGACACGAACGTCGCATCGAGAAATTGATGAGTCTCGAAAATAACTAAGAAACGGGGGGACGACATGGACGCGTATATTTTATGGAGATTGCAGCTGGAACAAACACTCGCAGAGTTTGCGGAAATTGCTCCGCCAGTACCGGGTACCCTTTTTGTTGTAGGCTGTTCCACATCTGAAGTGGCAGGCAAACAAATTGGTACAGCCGGGGCGCTCGACGTAGCAAAAGCGCTTTATGGACCCCTCTCTCAATTTGCTGCGACTCATCGCGTACACCTTGCTTTCCAAGGGTGCGAGCACATTAACCGTGCCCTCACAATCGAGCGGAAAACAGCAGAAAAGTTTGCACTTGAACCTGTTTCTGTCGTGCCTGTTCGGACTGCGGGTGGTTCAATGTCCGCTTACGCGTTTGAGCATTTAGATGATGCGGTCGTCGTAGAAACCGTCCGTGCAAACGCCGGGATTGACATTGGACAAACTTTGATTGGGATGCAATTGAAACCGGTTGCAGTGCCGATTCGCACATCCGTTAAACAGGTTGGTGAAGCTGTCGTTACCTGTGCAACCACTCGTCCGAAACTAATCGGCGGAGTTCGAGCACAGTACGAATAACTCATGGCCATCAAGCTTTGAGGGTAGTAAGAATAATAGACGCTAAAGGGGAAATGAACATGGATTTGAGCAATGTAAAACGCGAAGATAGTGCTGTTTTTGAAGCAATAATGGCAGAAAAGAATCGCCAGAACGCTAATATCGAATTGATTGCATCAGAAAACTTTGTCTCTGAAGCGGTCATGGAAGCACAAGGTTCCTACTTGACGAACAAATACGCAGAAGGATATCCAGGCAAGCGCTATTATGGTGGATGCGAACACGTCGATGTTGTTGAAAACATCGCCCGTGACCGAATTAAAGAGTTATTCGGTGCAGCGTATGCAAACGTTCAAGCACACTCAGGCGCACAGGCGAACATGGCAGTCTACTTCACAGTACTAGAGCCAGGCGACGTTGTTCTTGGAATGAATCTCTCACATGGTGGTCACTTGACACACGGAAGCCCCGTAAACTTTTCTGGAAAGCTGTACAACTTTGTTGAGTACGGTGTAAGTGAGCAGGACGAGCGTATTGATTACGAAGACGTCCGTCAAAAAGCACTCGAGCACAAACCTAAAATGATCGTAGCGGGCGCAAGTGCATACCCACGCGAAATTGATTTCAAGAAGTTCCGTGAAATTGCTGATGAAGTCGGCGCATTCCTTATGGTGGATATGGCGCACATTGCAGGACTTGTTGCAGTCGGCGAACACAACAGCCCAGTACCACACGCGCATTTTGTGACGTCTACAACGCACAAAACATTGCGCGGACCACGTGGTGGACTAATTTTAATCAACGAAGAATTTGCAGAAGAATACGGCAAAAAAATCGACAAAACAATCTTCCCGGGTGTACAGGGTGGCCCATTGATGCACGTCATTTCTGCAAAAGCGGTAGCATTTGGCGAAGCATTGCAACCAGAGTTTAAGACCTACATTCAACAAGTGAAAAAGAATGCAGTTGCTCTAGGGGAAGCACTTGTTGCTGAAGGGATTGGCATCGTTTCTGGCGGTACGGATAATCACTTGCTTCTATTGAACTTGACTAGCCTTGGCTTAACAGGAAAAGTTGCAGAGCATGTGTTAGATGAATGCGGAATCACTGTCAACAAAAACACGGTTCCATTCGATAAAGAAAGCCCATTTGTTACTTCGGGTATCCGAATCGGTACACCGGCAGTGACATCACGCGGTTTCAAAGAAGACGATATGAAAGAAGTAGGAGCGATCATCGCGAAACTCTTGAAGAACCACGAAGACGAAGCTGTGAAAGAAGAAGCAAAACAACGTGTCAAGGCTTTAACTGATAAGCATACGTTGTATGCATAAATGATAGCAGAGCCGCCATCCTTCAGATGGCGGTTTTTTTACGGGCGAAATTGGGGTATTTTCATTAGAAACAAATGAGGCGCTACCAATAACTCCCTTAACGTAGTCAAATTGTGTCCCGTTATCGAGAAACTGTGCTAAGTGTCGGAGAAATCTAGCTAAGTGATAGAGAAAATTCCATATGTGATTAACAACCTCCCTCCAATGTCGAACATTTTCCCATAACTGATCGAAAGCGTAGTCTACCAAAAAATGTCCTATCACAACGAAGTAGCCCGTCCCTCAACAAGCGAAGCGCACCCAAATAATCCCTTAACCGAGTTGAATTGTGTCCCGTTATCGAGAAATTTTGCTAAGTGATGAAGAAATGTAAAGATTTGATTGGTAAAGTGCACAACGTGATCGAGAACCTACAAAGAGTGACGTACAATCCGGACCAAGTGATCTACAACGCAGAATCTCTATGAAATAACCGTGTAAATGTTCCGGGAATTCCAAACTTCACACCAGACAACCGTTCACGCCGTCATTCTGTTATACTGTATTGGACAAAGTAAAAGGAGCGATTTTAATGGCTAAAGTACACGTATTCGATCACCCGCTCATTCAGCACAAACTTACATTCATCCGCGACGTAAACACAGGAACAAAAGAATTCCGCGAACTCGTTGACGAAGTTGCAACATTGATGGCTTTTGAAATCACACGAGAGCTACCCCTCCAGGAAGTAGACGTTGAAACGCCGGTTTGCATGGCGAAATCGAACGTGCTTGCAGGGAAGAAACTCGGAATTGTTCCGATTTTACGCGCAGGTATTGGTATGGTAGATGGAATTTTAAAACTAATCCCAGCAGCAAGAGTCGGTCACGTCGGTTTATTCCGCGACCCGGAAACTCTTCAACCACACGAGTATTTCGTAAAGTTGCCTTCTGACGTCTCGGAACGTGAATTGATTGTCGTTGACCCGATGCTTGCTACAGGGGGAACGGCGGTAGAAGCGGTTAACTCATTGAAAAAACGCGGAGCGAAGCACATTAAATTCATGTGTCTCATTGCAGCTCCTGAAGGCGTAAAAGTATTTACAGATGCACACCCTGACGTGGATGTTTACATTGCAGCACTTGATGAAAAACTTAACGATCATGGCTACATCGTACCAGGACTCGGCGATGCTGGGGACCGTTTGTTCGGAACCAAATAATTGGGGAAGGCGTGAACACTTTGAAACGCAAATGGAAAGTAATGACAATCTTCGGAACGCGTCCAGAAGCTATTAAAATGGCTCCACTCGTTCTCGAATTGCAAAAGCATGAAGAAGACATCGAATCGATTGTAACCGTAACAGCGCAGCACCGTGAAATGTTGGACCAAGTGCTGAAAACGTTTGGCATCAAACCCGATTTCGATCTTAACATTATGAAAGATCGTCAAACCCTTATCGACGTTGCAACACGTGGACTCGAAGGACTTGACGGGATCATGAAAGAAGCACAACCGGATATCGTACTCGTACACGGTGACACAGCAACAACATTCGTCGGCAGTCTCGCGGCATTTTATAACAAAATTGCAGTTGGACATGTCGAAGCGGGTCTTCGTACATGGGACAAGTACTCTCCATATCCAGAAGAGATGAACCGTCAGTTGACGGGTGTCCTTGCAGACCTTCATTTCTCACCAACGGAAAAATCGGCTCAGAACCTTATTAATGAAGGAAAGCCAGAAGACCGAATCTATATCACAGGGAATACAGCAATCGATGCGTTGCACACCACAGTCGATGGCACGTATAATCATCCAATTTTTGAGAAGCTCGGTGATGACCGACTTGTCTTACTAACAGCACACCGTCGTGAAAACTTAGGGGATCCAATGCGCAATATGTTCCGTGCCATTAACCGGCTTCTCGAAAAACACGATGACATTCAAGTAATCTATCCAGTACACATGAACCCTGCAGTCCGAGAAGTTGCGGATGAATTGCTTGGGAATAACGATCGAATTCACTTAATCGAGCCACTCGAAGTCGTAGATTTCCATAACTTCGCTGCTCGTTCGCACATTATCCTTACTGATTCAGGTGGCATCCAAGAAGAAGCCCCTTCACTTGGCAAACCTGTTATTGTTCTTCGTGACACAACAGAACGCCCTGAAGGGATCGACGCAGGAACACTTAAATTAGCAGGAACCGACGAAGAGACTATCTTCAACTTGGCAGACGAACTCTTGTCTGATCAAACCGCCTACGAATCCATGTCGAAAGCGTCCAATCCATATGGAGACGGACATGCATCTGAACGAATCGTAGAAGCATTAAAAAAATATTTAAACGAACAAAACAACTAATCAAAATAAATCATATGAAAAGCAGAGGCGCAGGAGTCTCTGCTTTTTTTGTTTGACCGAGTATAAAAATTCTACTTAACTGCCACACTCTATAGAGTTAACACTAAAAACAAAGTTTTTTAGTTAGTCTTTAGTAAAAAGGAGCTGGCTATAAAAAAATCAAAAGAATTCTTTAAGAATAGACAAATTGTTTGGTTAATAGTAAGGAATTGTATATTAACACCTAAGAAAAACGACTATATAATTCGAAAATAAAACCTAAAATTCTGTCTCTATTCAATGGAAAACACTAAGGGAATTCCCTAATTTTCTGAAATACAAAGATTTACTTGGAAAGTGTGACGATTGTTTGACAGTGCCTTTAGTTTGTGAAGAATTTCACGGGAATCAATTGACATCAAAATATCGCTATTGTATGCTTACAGAGGGTAATAATGATAGGGTTTATACATAGATAAATCAGCTGAAACCGCTTGATTTTTTTGGCTAAGTTCTATCATCACTCGTAGCCTATCGCACTTAGGAAATATAGGCATCTGTGCGATACGTTGGACAACGTGTCCTGGTGAATGCCAAGCAGGCGGCACTTTTCTTACAATTCTTAGTCCCGGTCTACCCGAGACATCTGATCAGTAAGTGGTTGCCGTACATCTCGGACAAGCCAACTCGTACCAACCTGCGAACCCGCTCGTTGTTCGACTTGTAAAACAAAAGTCGAACGCTTCAGTTTCTAACTAAACTTATCGTAATAGGAGACTCACCTACCATGCAGACAATGCAGGAAATTTTCGCAAGGCAAAAGAGAGCTCTATTTTTTTTGCTCGCATTGCTGATATTAGGCTGGACCTTTACGGGAGCGAAGGAGATTTTTGCTGGTCTTTTGCTAGGATTAATCTTCGGATTGTATAATTTTTGGATACTTATCCGTAGAATGGAACAATTCGACAAGAAACTGGATCAGGGCAAAAAGGTTTCGCTCGGTTCGGGATTGCGTTTCGCTTCCGGAGTGGCTGCGGCAGCCATCGCGATGTCGATGCCAGAAAACTTCAATCTGATCAGTACTGTGATTGGTTTGATGATTCCATATGCCCTATTGTTGGTCGATAGGATATTTTATCATGTGAAGCATCAATCTTAAACTGATCACAAAAGGGAGGTGAACGAAACGTGGAACATAAAAATCCGAATTTAGACCTCTTCGGTATTAGCTTCAACCCGGCTAACATTTTGATGCTCTTCGTCACATGTCTCATCGTCTTCATCATTGCTGTTCTATCCACACGGAGAATGCAGATGAAACCAACGGGCATGCAGAATTTCATGGAATGGATCATGGACTTCGTGAAGGGAATCATTAAAAACAACATGGATTGGAAAACAGGCGGCCGTTTCCACGTACTCGGCATCACGCTTATTATGTTCGTGTTTGTTGCCAATATGCTTGGTCTTCCATTTTCAATTCAATGGGATGGGTACCTTTGGTGGAAATCACCGACAGCCGATCCAGTCATTACGATGACGTTGGCAGCAACGGTTATTATCTTGACGCACTTCTATGGTGTAAAGATGCTTGGTGTAAAAGGATATTTCAAAACGTATGCTCAGCCGATGCCATTCCTGGCACCACTGAAAATTATTGAAGAATTTGCAAACACGTTGACACTCGGTCTACGTCTTTACGGTAACATCTTTGCAGGGGAGATCCTCATCGGGCTTCTCGCAACACTTGCAGCCGGCAGCTTTGGTGGATTCATCGGAGCAATCGTTCCTGCACTCGCTTGGCAAGGGTTCTCGATATTTGTCGGAGCAATCCAGGCATTCATTTTTGTTATGTTGACGATGGTTTATATGTCGCACAAAGTGACGACAGACCACTAAACATAAATCCCGCATGCGGGAACAAGCACTACCAAACCAAACAATACTAGGAGGAAATAACACTATGACAGGTTCATTAGGTCTATTAGCAGCAGCTATCGCAATTGGTCTTGGCGCACTCGGCGCTGGTATCGGTAACGGTTTGATCGTTTCAAAGACAGTTGAGGGGATTGCTCGCCAACCAGAAGCACGTGGCGTTCTTCAAACAACAATGTTCATCGGGGTTGCATTGGTTGAGGCATTGCCAATCATTGCCGTAGTTATCGCTTTCATCGTTATGAACAAGTAATTTACACAGATTCAATTCAGGTAGTTAATGTAATGGATAGGGCCTGGGCTGCTTTGCGGTCTTGCCAGCCTGTTTGACTCCTTCTATTATCTAACCACTTTATAAGAACGTTAAACAATGGCGAAGAATGGAAAAAGATCGATCCTTCGCCATTCGTTTATGTCAGCGGATATCGAGCGCATTTTGCGTTTGGAACCAATCATTCTAACCAAAACGTTTGTGCATCAAACGTAAGTTTTTGAAGGGAGTGAAACAATCGTGTTTTTGGATACCTTCGTCCTTTTGTCAAGCAATGCTGACTCAGGATTCTTATCCAGCCTGAACCAACGGCTGAACTTAGGTGATATCATTGCAACAGTAGTATTCTTCACACTTCTCATGCTTCTTTTGAAGAAATTCGCATGGGGCCCATTGATGGGGATCATGGATCAGCGTGCTGAAATGATTGCAAACGAAATCGAAGCGGCAGAACAAAGCCGTCTAGACTCACAAAAATTGTTGGAAGAGCAACGTGCTCTTTTGAAAGAAGCACATGCAAACGCGCAGTCAATCGTTGAAAACGCGAAAAAGCAAGGCGAAGCACAGCGTGAGGAACTCATTCAAACGACGCGCGCTGAAGTGGCTCGTATGAAAGACAACGCAGCGCTTGAAATTGCAACAGAGAAAGAAAAAGCAATCGCGGCTGTCCGCGAAGAATTCGTTTCTCTTTCTATCATGGCAGCGTCTAAAGTACTCGGCAAAGAAGTATCCGAGGAGGATAACCGCGCATTGATCGAAGAAACGATTGTGAAGGCAGGGGAAGGCCGATGAGCCGTTCTATCGTAGCGGAACGTTATGCAACTGGGCTGTTCAAAGCAGCACAGGAACAAGGCGTGTTACTCGCAGTTCATACTGACGTTCGAGAGCTCCAAGCAGCACTCAACGACAACAATGGCTTCGGGGAACTTATGAGCTTACCACAACTGTCATTGCTCAAAAAACGGGAATTGATTGCTAACATCCTGCCAGGTGCGCAAGAGGTATTACTCAATGCACTATACGTGATGCTCGATGCAGATCGTATGGACGAACTTAGCAACGTTCTCGAAGACTTCCATCAGTTAGCGAACAGTGCATCCGGTGTTGCTGAAGCAACAGTGTATGCAACTCGTCCACTAACTGAACAGGAAGAAACAGCTATCTCTAGCGCGTTTGCCCACAAAGTTGGCAAACAGTCGCTTCAAATTCAAACAATTATTGAACCACAATTAATTGGAGGCATTCGCCTTCAAATCGGAAACCGAATCTTCGACAGCAGCATCAGCAACAAGCTTGCTAAATTGCAACGTACGTTGATCGGTTAAAATCTTGAAAGATGAGGGGTGACATACATGGGCATTAAAGCTGAAGAAATCAGCACACTGATTAAGCAGCAGATTGCAGGCTATCAGTCTGAGATGGAAGTTAGCGAAGTAGGTACTGTTCTCGCAGTAGGTGACGGTATCGCCCGTGCTCATGGTCTCGACAATGTCATGGCCGGCGAACTCCTTGAGTTCTCCACAGGTGTACTTGGTATGGCGCAAAACTTGGAAGCGAACAATGTAGGTATCGTTATCCTTGGACCATATAAAGACATCAAAGAAGGCGATGAAGTACGTCGTACAGGCCGTATCATGGAAGTTCCAGTTGGAGAAGAATTGATTGGACGTGTCGTCAATTCACTTGGACAACCAGTGGATGGACTAGGTCCGATTAACACAACAAAAACTCGTCCGATCGAAAGCCCAGCGCAAGGCGTTATGGCTCGTAAATCGGTTGATGAGCCACTTCAAACAGGTATCAAAGCGATTGACGCTCTTGTACCGATTGGTCGTGGACAGCGTGAATTGATCATCGGTGACCGCCAAACAGGTAAAACTACTGTAGCGATCGATACAATTCTTAACCAAGCGGATCAGGATATGATCTGTATTTATGTAGCAATTGGTCAGAAGGAATCTACAGTTCGTGGTGTTGTTGAAACGCTTCGTGAACACGGCGCGCTTGACTATACAATCGTTGTAACTGCTTCTGCTTCCCAACCAGCACCACTTCTTTACCTAGCTCCATATGCGGGTATTACAATGGGTGAAGAGTTCATGTTCCAAGGCAAGCACGTTTTGATCGTTTATGATGATCTTTCTAAACAAGCTGCTGCATACCGTGAACTTTCGTTGTTGCTACGCCGTCCTCCAGGTCGCGAAGCATACCCAGGTGATGTATTCTACTTACACTCACGTTTACTCGAGCGTGCTGCAAAATTGAACGACTCCCTTGGTGGTGGTTCAATCACTGCATTGCCATTCGTTGAAACACAAGCAGGCGATATCTCTGCATACATTCCGACGAACGTAATCTCCATCACAGATGGTCAGATTTTCCTTCAGTCCGATCTATTCTTCTCAGGTGTACGCCCAGCGATCAACGCTGGACTTTCTGTATCCCGTGTAGGTGGATCTGCACAGATCAAAGCAATGAAAAAAGTTGCAGGTACACTGCGTCTTGACCTTGCTGCGTTCCGTGAACTTGAAGCGTTCTCTGCGTTTGGATCAGATCTTGACCCAGCTACTAAAGCGAAACTTGACCGTGGACACCGTACTGTTGAAGTCTTGAAGCAAGACTTGAACAAGCCGGTTAAGGTTGAACATCAAGTCGTAATTCTTTACGCTCTAACTCGTGGATTCCTAGACGATATCCCAGTTAAAGATATTCTTCGCTTTGAAAGTGAAATCACAATCTGGCTTGAAAGCAACCACACAGACGTATTGGAAACGATCCGTACTACGAAAGGTCTTCCTGCAGATGATGTATTTGCAGCAGCGATCAATGAGTTCAAAAAGAACTTTGCGGTTTCTGGACAATAAGTTAAGTAACGGATTAAGGGACTAAAACTAAAAGGTGGTGAATAGCCAATGGCCTCATTACGCGAGGTAGAACAGCGCATTAAATCGACGAAGAGTACACGTCAGATCACAAAAGCGATGCAAATGGTCTCTGCTTCAAAATTGAGCCGTGCGGAAACAAACGCGAAAAAATTCGTACCGTACATGGACAAGATTGAAGAAGTGGTCGGATCTATCGCTTCTGTCTCTCAAAACTCTGGACACCCGATGCTCGTCACTCGCCCAGTCAAGAAGACGGGATACCTTATCGTCACATCTGACCGTGGACTTGTTGGGGGATATAACGCCAACATTTTACGTAAAGCGAAACGTGCAATCGAAGCTCGCCATGCATCTAAAGATGAAATCGTGCTCTTCGTAATCGGAAGTAAAGGAACTGATTTCTTTAAACGTCTCGGATTCAAAGTTGAAGAGAGCCTTATAGGTGTATCTGATCACCCTTCGTTCGAAGAGATTAAAGACATCGCGAATAAAGCTGTTGGCATGTTCACGGAAGGCAATTACGATGAGTTGTATCTCTATTACAACCATTTCGTCTCCGCCATCTCCAATGAGCCGACGGAACGGAAATTGCTTCCACTTACTGATCTAGAATCGTCTGGAGTGAGCTCATCTTATGAATTCGAACCTTCTGCTGAAGTGATTCTTGAATCCTTGTTGCCGCAATATGCGGAGAGCCTCATTTTCGGTGCGGTCCTTGATGGGAAAGCGAGCGAACATGCTTCCAGTATGACTGCGATGAAGACTGCTACAGATAATGCTACTGATTTGATAGATGACTTGACGCTAGTATTCAACCGTGCCCGTCAAGCTGCGATTACTCAGGAAATCACTGAAATCGTTGCTGGCGTTGCAGCACTCGAATAGGCGTAACGAAAACGAACGTACCAGTACGACAGGAGGGAAAAGCATGAGTAAAGGACAAATTCTTCAGGTAATGGGTCCAGTTGTTGACGTTCGCTTTGCGGACGGACAACTTCCACAGATCTATAACTCCCTGAAAGTCCAAATCAATCGCCCAGGTGCTGAAGCGGAAACGCTCACACTTGAAGTGGCCTTGCACCTTGGAGACGATTCTGTACGTACGATTGCAATGTCCTCTACAGATGGTTTGAGACGCGGCGAAGAAGTAATAGATATGGGCGCGCCAATCTCAGTACCTGTTGGAGACGTTACACTCGGACGAGTATTCAACGTACTTGGTGAGGAAATTGACCTTGGAACGCCGTTAGCGGCAGATATCCAGCGCGATCCGATTCACCGTGAAGCACCATCATTTGAATTCCTTTCTACTAAAGTAGAAATTCTTGAAACGGGTATTAAAGTTGTTGACTTACTTGCTCCTTACATCAAGGGTGGTAAAATCGGTCTCTTCGGTGGTGCGGGTGTAGGTAAAACCGTTCTAATCCAGGAATTGATCAACAACATCGCACAAGAACACGGCGGTATTTCAGTATTCGCTGGTGTTGGAGAGCGTACTCGTGAAGGTAACGACTTGTACTATGAAATGACAGACTCAGGCGTTATTAAGAAAACGGCAATGGTCTTCGGTCAAATGAACGAGCCACCTGGTGCACGTATGCGTGTTGCCTTGACTGGTTTGACAATGGCGGAGCACTTCCGTGACGAACAGGGCGCTGACGTTCTGCTCTTCATCGATAACATCTACCGTTTCACACAAGCCGGTTCTGAAGTTTCAGCCTTGCTTGGTCGTATGCCATCTGCGGTTGGTTACCAGCCGACATTGGCGACTGAAATGGGTCAGCTTCAAGAGCGTATCACTTCAACTAACAAAGGTTCTGTTACATCGATCCAAGCGATCTATGTACCAGCCGATGACTATACAGATCCAGCTCCTGCAACGACGTTTGCTCACCTTGACGCAACGACGAACCTTGAGCGTAAACTATCTGAGATGGGTATCTATCCAGCGGTGGATCCACTTGCTTCGACATCACGTGCTCTTAGTGCAGATATCGTAGGTAAAGAACACTATGACGTGGCAACACAAGTACAACAAACGTTGCAACGCTATCGTGAACTTCAAGACATCATCGCAATCTTAGGTATGGATGAGTTGAGTGAAGATGACAAGCAGATCGTTGATCGTGCGCGTCGTGTTCAGTTCTTCCTGTCACAAAACTTCCACGTTGCCGAGCAATTCACGGGCCAAAAAGGTTCGTACGTGCCGGTTGCTGAAACTGTACAAGGCTTCAAGGCTATTCTTGAAGGCAAATACGACCACCTTCCTGAAGATGCATTCCGACTTGTTGGGCGCATCGAAGAAGTTGTGGCTAAAGCAAAAGAAATGGGCGTAGAAGTCTAATAAAAGGGACCAGGAGGGGAAATTATGAAGATAAAAGTTAATATCGTCACTCCCGACGGCCCTGTCAGCGAAACAGAAGCGGATATGGTGATAGCTGTTACCGAAACGGGTGAGCTTGGTATTTTACCAGGTCACATCGCAATGGTAGCTCCACTTGACATCGGCGCACTTCGTCTGAAAAACGGCAATTCAACAGAACACGTGGCAGTAAACGGCGGCTTCTTAGAAGTCCGTCCGGATGTTGTCACAGTGCTTGCGCAAAGTGCGGAACTCGCTTCCGGCATTGACGTAGCACGTGCTGAACTTGCGAAACGTAAGGCAGAAGTTGAACTCCAGCAGACTAAGAACAAGCTGGAGCATCAAATGGCTGAACTTAATTTACGTAGGGCCATTAACCGTATTAAAGTTTCCGGCATGTAAGTCGGATACGAGTAAATCGGACAGAGGAGAATCTTCTGTCCGATTTTTTTAACGTCAACCAAAAACGTACTTCATCGGTAGAAGTACGCATCGGGAGTAGATACTATGGACGCACTTGGCGTCAATCCATTACTAGCACTTGGGTCACATATTTTTTTCATTGGGGTATCATTTTTTGCCTTGCAGGCGATTTTACCACAAGCCATTATTCGTAAAAACCGCGTATTTCAAACACAATTATTATTTATTTTGTTGAGTATTGCCATCGGTTCTTCTGTATCAAATTTCTTTTTAGACATATCCTATTGGTCGGGGAGACTTCCTTTCATCTTTGGATGATTCGTCTTATCGCCGCAAAGACAACGGATGCCTCTGGGGCAATGAGACGAATCACTTCATTAGAAAATGATGAGATAGGTTTATCGGATTCAGCACTGGGGAACAAACTTAGATGTAACCTCTTTGTAATATGGCAGTCATAAAGAAATTGTAAAATACCCACACAGGACATCCCACCTGTACATAATTTAGATTACAGCTATCTTTTGTCGGAAAGGGTCACAATGGCGCTTGTTAACTAAGCCGTGTCGTTGTACAATGGACTGAGTTTGGATGATTTTTACTAGTATAATTAATGGATTTTGGGATATGTAAACTTGTCACGCTTATGAACGAATTATAACTTTGAGTCGGAGGGGCTTGTTTTGGATAAAATTATTATTAATGGTGGGCGACAACTGCACGGTACAGTGCGGGTAGAAGGAGCGAAGAACGCAGTGTTGCCGATACTCGCGGCTGCGTTGCTTGCTACTGAGGGCGTCAATGTCATCCGTGAAGTACCAAATCTTTCGGATGTTCGCACAATTAATGAAGTACTTAAAAGCTTATATGCAAAAACGGAATATAAACCTGAAATTGGCGAGCTGATCATTGATTCCACTGAGACGCTAACGAGTGAAGCGCAATTCGAATACGTGCGTAAAATGCGTGCATCCATTCTGGTAATGGGTCCACTTCTTGCGCGCAATGGTTTTGCACGTGTGGCAATGCCAGGCGGCTGTGCAATCGGATCACGTCCTATTGACCAGCATCTAAAAGGGTTCGAAGCAATGGGCGCGGATATCTCGTTTGGGCACGGATTTGTTGAAGCACGAGCAAAGAACGGACTTCAAGGTGCAAAAATCTATCTCGACTTCCCAAGTGTTGGCGCAACTGAGAACATCATGACCGCAGCTGCACTCGCTACAGGAACGACGTTGATCGAAAATGCAGCTAAAGAGCCTGAAATTGTTGACCTTGCGAATTTCATCAACGAAATGGGCGGTAGAGTCATCGGTGCTGGAACAGATGTTATCCGGATCGAAGGCGTCAAGAAATTAGTTGGTGCAGTTCACCACATCATTCCAGACCGTATCGAAACGGGTACATTCATGGTTGCTGCAGCAATTACAGGCGGAGATGTGACGATTGAAAACGCGTTGCCTGAGCACAACGCAGCATTAATCTCTAAGCTACAGGAAATGGGCGTTGTCATTACTGAACTCGACGAAGGTCTTCGCATTACAGCGCAGCATCCATTGAAATCGGTTGACCTGAAGACGATGCCACATCCTGGATTCCCAACAGACATGCAGTCACAGATGATGGCACTCATGTTGAAATCAGAAGGTACTGGTGTATTGACAGAAACAGTCTTCGAAAACCGTTTCATGCACGTGGAAGAATTCCGTCGCATGAATGCTGACATTAAAATCGAAGGACGTTCTGTCATCATGAACGGACCGTCAAAGCTACAAGGTGCTGAAGTAGCAGCAACCGATCTTCGGGCTGCAGCTGCACTCATCCTTGCTGGGCTTGTCGCTGAAGGGGTTACAAGAGTCACTGAACTTATTCACTTAGATCGTGGTTACGTCAACTTCCATCAGAAACTAAAAGCACTTGGCGCAGACATCAGCCGAGTCTCTAGCGAATCTGAAACAGCTGACACAGAAGTTGTGCATTCATAATATCGATTAGAGCTGTCCCTTTTGCGAGGGCCAGTTTTTTTATTTACCTAAATTTTAATTCGAGTTCTGGAGCTTGATGTCGATTGGTGTCGCTGAGTCACGTGAGATTCCAAATATGTGAAAGTCAAAAATATCATCATAATTGATTGAAAACGAACATACCATTCAACATGGACAAACGACTATTAGTAGTATTCATCATTTTCCTATTTTTTATACCTGTACTTCTAAACTTGAAGTACAACAGACCACTAGACGCTAAGCCACCTGAGGAAATAGCTTGTGAGACCGAAATTACAGTAGAAGGAGAGGACAAGCCCCTGCCACTGGAAGAGTACATTATTGGAGTCGTCGCATCTGAAATGCCAGTCGCTTACTCACTGGAAGCCCTCAAAGCACAAGCGATTGCAGCACGCACTTATGCACTCAAAGAAACGGCAGAAGGAACAAAACCGATCGGTCGGGATGTTACTGCACAAGTCTATTCCAACGAAAAAGATCGTAAAGAACGGTGGGGCAAAAACTTCAAAGAAAACGAGAAAAAGATTCGCCAAGCCGTTGAAGAAACAGCAGGCAAAGTGCTCGTACACGACGAACAAATGATTACCGCCATGTTCTTTTCTACTTCAAACGGTCAAACGGAAACTGCTGAGAATTTTACAGGAAATTCAATCCCATATCTACAAAGTGTAGAAAGCCCAGACGAACAAACTGTATCTGAAGAAGTGGAACGAACAGTTGATATGCCTCTTTCTGAGTGGAATAAAAAGCTGGGCACCTCATGGAAAGAAGACGATTTTCGTGCGCTCCAGCTCGTCCGGAATGAAACGGGGCGTGTCCAAAGCGTACTATCAGGCACATTTGAAACTAGCGGCCGAGAAGTTCGGGAAAAACTAAAACTTGCATCTACGGATTTCAATATAGGGTATGATGTGGCCAATGAAATTGTCCACATTACTACAAAAGGATATGGCCACGGCGTTGGCATGAGCCAAAATGGAGCTGAAGCTTATTCCAAAAAGGGCTGGACCGCAGAAAAAATTGTGAAACACTACTATACCGGTACAGAAATAAAAACTTTTGAAAAATCGAAAGAGGAATGTTTAAAAAATCCTTAACTTGCAGAGAATAGCGAGTGAGGTGATCATAAATGAGAGAAGAAAAAAAACCGAACGCCCCTTCTCAGAAAAACAAGAGCACGAAAAGCAACTGGTTCTGGCCAACTATCTATGCAAGCTTCGCCCTGTTGTTCGTTGGAATGGTATGGGGATATAATGCATTGATGAAACCAGACGCCGGTGAGCAGGCAGCTGTAGACAAAGAAAAGGCTAAAGAAGAAGTCACATTGGAAACAAACGCATCAAACGAACAACTGAAATATCCATTTGACGAAGCACTTCTTGACCAGGTTGCTATTATTCAAGACTTCTATGATGCAAAAGCTGACGCATCCAGTCGTGAAAATGCACTACTCGTATTTAAACAGACATATGTTACAAATGAAGGTGTGACGATTGCGGTCGACGGCAAACCGTTCGAAGTACTCGCAGCGATGAGTGGAAAAGTGGAACAAATCGTCTCAGATCCATTCAAAGGCAGTGAAATTGTCATCTCTCACAAAGATGGATTGAAAACGATCTATCGTTCCGTCACTGGCATTCTCGTAAAAGAGGGTGACGAGATCCAGCAGGGTGAGGCTTTGGCGCAAACTGCAGAAAATGAATGGAACCCACAAGCGGGCGTCCACTTACACTTCGAAGTCCAAAAAGACGACGTAGCTGTAAATCCCCGTTCCTTCTTGGCCTTTTAAATTACTCTTTGATTCAACCTGCCATCTCTGGCAGGTTTTTTTGTGCGAATATATCAGTCGTGGTGGTGGAGAGTTTTGAAAGAGATTATAACTTGTGGAATGTGCTCATAAAGCTCAGGAAGTGCTCATAATTCATGGAAAATGCTCATAAAACTCAGGAAGTGATCATAACTTGTGGAAAGTGCTCATAAAACTCAGGAAGTGCTCATAACTTGTGGGAAGTGCTCATAAAGCTCAGGAAGTGCTCATAATTCATGGAAAATGCTCATAAAACTCAGAAAGTGATCATAACTCATGGAAAGTGCTCATAAAACTCAGAAAGTGATCATAACTTGTGGGAAGTGCTCATAAAACTCAGGAAGTGATTATAACTCAGGGGAAGTGCTCATAAAGCTCAGGAAGTGATCATAATTCATGGAAAGTGCTCATAAAACTCAGGAAGTGATCATAACTTGTGGGAAGTGCTCATAAAGCTCAGAAAGTGCTCATAACTCATGGAAAGTGCTCATAAAACTCAGGAAGTGATCATAACTCATGGAAAGTGCTCATAAAACTCAGAAAGTGATCATAACTCAGGGAAAGTGCTCATAAAACTCAGAAAGTGATCATAAACTTGTGGGAAGTGCTCATAAAGCTCAGAAAGTGATCATAACTCAGGGAAAGTGCTCATAAAACTCAGAAAGTGATCATAAATTTGTGGAAAGTGCTCATAAAGCTTAGAAAGTGATCATAACTCATGGAAAGTGCTCATACACACCTACCGAGACCTGAGGCAACTGAAATAACCACCCATATACTCCCTTCTCGCAGTTGAATTGTGTCCCGATATTGAGTAACTCGGCTAGGTGATGATGAAGTGCAAAGAATTGATTGGTAAAGTGCACTCTGTGATCGAGAACTCGAACCAAGTGTTGGAGAAAGTGCAACATATGATCGAGAACTTGCCTGGGCAGAAAGAAGACCTAAAATACAAAGGAATAGTGCACCCTCCCTTCGCATAAAGTGAAAGAACAAATGGACTGACGGGAAAGGAAGAGGGTGTGCACGAACAAATTCGGAGGCGCTGCGTTCGCCTCGGCAACCTGCTCATCGAAACTGGCCTCACTGTGAGAGCGCTCGCAAAAGCGACGGGGTATTCCAAAAGCACTGTACACAAAGACCTGACAGAGCGTCTACCTAATATAGATGCTCATCTATCGGAGGAAGTTGCTAAAGTCCTGGCCTATCACAAATCGATCCGACATTTACGAGGCGGTGAAGCTACGCGTCAAAAATGGAAAATTGAACAACGAAAACTGAATGAATCAGCAGCAACAGAAACGGACTAGCGACTAACGCTGTCCGTTTTTTCTGTGAAGTTGATAGAAACCGAACTGACCGGCTTCAAACCGTAACAAAGCACGTAAAATAGCGAGTTTTTATATTCTTTTTCGGAACACTGTGATAAAATGTTAAGTTAGGAGAGCGTGTAAACGGTTGAAAGAATGGAAGGGGCAGGGATGAGATGTTTGCGAAAGATATCGGCATTGACCTGGGAACAGCAAATGTTTTAATACATGTAAAAGGAAAAGGGATTCTACTGAACGAACCATCGGTCGTTGCAGTCGACACTAAAACCCGTGCTTTAATAGCGGTTGGAGAAGAAGCAAGACAGATGATTGGACGAACCCCTAGTAACATCCAGGTAATGCGACCATTGAAACACGGTGTCATTGCTGACTTTGATAGCACAGAAGCAATGCTTAAAGGTTTCATTGATCGCCTAAATGTCAAAGGCTGGTTTTCTAAACCGCGCATCTTGATCTGCTGTCCCACGGACGTTACAAGTGTGGAGCAGAAAGCCATTAAAGAAGCTGTCCAAAAATCCGGTGGCCGACAAGTGTATCTTGAAGCCGAGCCTAAAGTGGCTGCAATCGGAGCCGGAATGGACATTTATCAACCTAGTGGCAACATGGTTATTGACATTGGGGGCGGCACAACAGATGTCGCTGTTCTTTCAATGGGAGACATTGTCACATCTGAATCCATAAAAATCGCAGGAAATACGTTCGATCAAGACATCATCCAACATATAAAAAAGAATCATAAGTTATTAATTGGTGAGCGCACAGCGGAAACTATCAAAATGACAGTAACATCCGTCTTCCCCGATAGCCACGACGAGGAGATGGATATTCGTGGACGTGATATGGTTTCAGGACTACCTAGAACTGTCACAGTCCATTCAAAAGAAATCACAAACGCGATGGAAGAATCCATTGCCTGGATCCTCCATGCAGCTAAAAATGTTCTGGAGAAAACTCCGCCTGAATTATCAGCAGATATCATTGATAGAGGCATCATCTTAACTGGAGGTGGAGCACTCCTTCGTGGACTGGACCAACTGCTAGCAGAAGAATTAAAAGTACCCGTTTTCATAGCAGACGACCCACTTGGGTGTGTCGCTAAAGGGACAGGCATTATGCTGAATAGCTTAGACAAAAAACGTAATCAATCTTAACGCAGTGCCACTGGATCATTTGCAACACACCCAAAAAGGAGGCGGGGCTCATGTTCCGTGGATTTTATACAGCAGGATCTGGAATGATTGCGCAACAGCGCAGAACAGAATTACTTTCCAACAATATGGCTAATGCCAATACGCCAGGCTTTAAAACAGATCAATCATCGATAAGATCATTTCCTGAAATGTTCTTGTCCAACCTGGATACTACAAAAGTGCCAGTCCAAAATAGCTTTCAGATGAAAGGCTTGAATCCAGTAGGCGCCCTTTCAACAGGAACATATTTACAAGAGACCATGCCACTCTTCACTCAAGGACAACTACGGGAAACGGAACTGACAACGGACATTGCACTTGTCGATGGAACGTTGCCTATCAATCCTGATACAGGTAAACCAGGTGCCATTTTCTACACGCTTGAAGGGTCAGATGGGGAACGTGCGTATACGAAAAGTGGAAACTTCGCTTTAAATCCAGAAGGCTACCTAACGACTTCGTCTGGAAATTATGTGCTCGATCAAAATGGACAACGAATCCAATTGCCAAATGACGATTTTCAAGTTACCGAAGACGGCATTATAAAATACGGTGAATTGGAAGCAGCAACTCTCGGAATCAGCTACGCAGCGAATCCTGAAATGCTTGTGAAACGTGATAACGGACTGTTTTATGCACAGCAAGACTTGCCGGACGCAAATGGTGCCCAAGGGGTCAGTTACTCATTCCAACAAGGGTTCATCGAGCAGTCGAACGTAGATGCATCTCGAACGATGACGGATATGATGACCGCTTACCGAGCATTTGAAGCCAATCAGAAAGTATTGCAAGCGTATGACCGCAGTATGGAAAAAGCGGTCTCTGAAATAGGTCGTGTCAATGGATAATCGCAAGCTTCGCATAAGCGAAAGGAGTCAAACTAAATGATTCGTACGATGACAACAGCTGTTAATACCATGAACCAGTTGCAAAACAACTTGGATATCATCGGAAATAATTTATCCAATATAGGAACACATGGTTACCAATCCAATCAGGCGAGTTTTCAGGAAATGTTGTATCAGCAATTCAACAATGACAAAGCGGATAATGCACCGCGACAATCACCTGAAGGCATACGCTACGGTGTTGGTGCGATGCTAGGTCAAACGCAAATGAACTGGAAAGTAGGAACTTTGCAACAAACAGGAAGAAATCTCGATTTCGCTCTTACTGAACCAAAGCAATATTTCAACGTGATTGTTCAAGGCGCTGATGGTCCTGAGACAGTGTACACACGTCAAGGGAACTTCTACCTTTCTCCGGGACAGGGAAACCGAGTGGCACTTGTTGACGGCGAAGGAAATGCTGTTGCAGATCGTGTTGGTAATGCAATTACCTTTAATGGTCCTGTCGATTCAGTTCAGCTGAAATCGGACGGTACACTAGTTGCAAGTTCGGCAAATCGAGCAGATCAGACAGCTGAATTAGCAGTTACTCTAATTGAGCGTCCTAACCTGATGACACGACTTTCCTCGACGCATTTAACACTTCCAGCTAACTTGGAAGAATTAAATGTAACTGAAGCCGATATTTTAACAGAAATTACTGGCCAGGAAGTCGGTGTACAGCAAGGAGCTCTTGAAGGGTCCAATGTTGACTATCAGAAAGAAATGACAGACCTCATCAACGTCCAGCGAGCGTATCAATTCAACTCACGTACGGTTTCTATCGCTGATCAGATGCTCGGCCTGGTCAATAATATCCGGTGAGTCAAGTGGGGAGTATTGATATGACAGATGAAAAAAGAAATACAGATATCCCGTCCCATTCGTCTTCTGAGTCGAATAAACCAGCTGCAAAAAGTCGGGCGGAAGCTAGAGCAACCCATGCAGCAACGGCTCAATCCGTATCGAACAGCGAGCAAGTAACCCGCAGTAAGAAAAAAGCTGAAGCGAAACCTGTGAAAAAAGAAGAAGCTGTGCAAAAAACACGGACAAAGCGTAAAGAGAAAATGGAGACGGAAGAAGGGACGGAGACAAAACCAGTTCGCTGGGTACAAATCCGCATTCTTCCTATATATGTGCGTGTCATTTTGGTAATTCTGTTACTGATAATTGCTGCAGTAGTCGGTGCCGTTATTGGTTTTAGCATTCTAGGTGACGGAGCTGCAAGCGATATCTTCCAAAAAGATACGTGGTCACATATTTTTGATATCATGAGTGGTAAAGAGAAGTAAACGATAGATTATAGGGAAACCTAAAAGGAGAATCACTATGCTGACTGCTGAACAAATCCAAGCTATTATTCCGCATCGCTATCCATTCCTATTGGTCGACCGAATTCTTGAAGTTGAAGAAGGCGCGCGTGCAGTAGGGATAAAAAACGTAAGCATTAACGAAAACTACTTTAATGGGCACTTCCCGGGGTATCCGGTCATGCCAGGCGTGCTAATTGTAGAAGCACTAGCGCAAGTCGGGGCTGTTGCGATTTTGCAAAAAGAAGAGAATAAAGGTCGCCTTGCATTTTTTGCGGGAATTGATAATTGCCGATTCAAGCGACAAGTCGTCCCTGGAGATGTAATCCGTCTTGAAGTGGAAATCACTCGGATGCGTGGTTCCATAGGTAAAGGCAAAGCGACAGCGACTGTCGAAGGTGAGATTGCATGTGAAGCGGAAATCACATTCGCACTCGGTGCTAAAGAGTGACTTTTAGTTAAAAGTTGCATTTGGCAGAAAAATCCGTTAAGATTTTATATAGTGTGTTTACACACTTTGGCAAGTGCAATCATGTACAAAAAGCCAATTAAACATGCGGTTACCATAGCATGTACATCGTGGGAGGTACTAAACGAGAATGTTCAAAAGTCTTTCACCCAACCTAAAGAGTAGCATCACGAGGTCCATTACACAGACCTTTGAACAATATATGACGGAAATCGAATGGAACCCGGATCGCTATGACATGGCAGACTTCATGAAGCGGTGGAGCGAGTACATTACCGAAAAAGCACTCTGGTATGAAAAAATTCCAGATGACGTCAAACACGCAACTCAATTTCACGAGGAGATTGCAGTTCGTATCAATGAAGTCATTCAAAAAGTCCTAAGTGAGCCACCGTCTGAAGAGCAAATTGCGACAATTCAACAATTGCAAGAGACACTCAACACACAATATTTCTATGAGTGTAAAGCGGAAGCTGCATTCGTCGAAGCTGAGTTGAAAAAACGTCACAACGCGTAAAAAAAATAATGGATAGTTCCTTCTTTTCAAGCCAAGCTATGTTGGATAGCTATTTGAAAGGAGGGAATTTTTCATGTTGAAGAAAGTATTGCCGGCAGCACTTGTTGCAGGTTTCGTACTAGCTGGGTGTGGTACCAACAACAACGATATCCCAGACGAGAACGAGACACCGATGGAAGACTTGAACGACGATATGGACGAGCGGGCACGTGACTGGACCCCGGATATGGAAGGTAATGCGCCTGACGGTACCACAGGTCCAAATCTCGATGGGCTGGAAGACGATGGGATGAATGACGGCGTCATAAATGGCGATGGCATTGAAGACGATACGTTAGAAGGCACTGGCAGTGGAGAAGGCGGTACGATGGGGGAAAACAGCACACCAGGCGGCGGGAATAGCGCAGGAACTGGTAGTAACGGTGGATCTCCAAAGAAGGATGATAAAGGTATGTCAGACGAGAAATAATGCAAACAAAAACCACGGATTGACCATTTCCGTGGTTTTTTGCATGTCGTTACTTCTTTTTTAAACGAGGTCTTGCACGCATGTCGCTTTCGAATCGTTCTAACAATGCTTGGCCTTCAAAACCAAGATCCAATAACTCACTTAACAACTGTTCCGCATATTCTGAACGCTGACGCTTCAATCGACCTTTCAATAAGACTGAAACCCGATCTCCAATCTCATGAACGGTGTCGACTGCAAGAACGAAGGCAGCTGGCTCATTTTCAGGATAAGAAATGACTACTTTTGCTTCAATATGGGCTTCTTCTTCTTTTAATTTTTCAAAGCGTTCTTTATACTCCATATCCAAAAACATTTCCAATATCCACATACGGTGGCTGTTCTCTTGGTTAATAATGATGCCATCTAGCATGGGCAAATACTCTGCTTCATCCCCAGTCAGCAAACCGAAGGAAATCATTTTAAACGTTTTCATCCCGTCCAAATCCCCCTTTTTTCCAAGTATACCACAGACAGTTCAATCTCTTAGAAATATGGGCAAAGCCGAATTATCAACAAATGAACACAATTCAAAAGCACGGTCGCCTAAGCATTTTCATACGGATGAAACAAATTATCTCATTTCAAACTTCAACTTCGGTATTGGAAAACCTACCAAATATGGAATATGTACATTTGTTTAATCGGGAGCTTGTCCGTATGATGAAAGCAATTCAAAGAGAGGAGGGAACTAGGTGAATCATGTGGCACTTGTCGGTAGACTGACGAAAGATCCAGATATACGAAAGATAGGAGATGGGCGGATGCAAGCCAGCTTTACTCTTGCTGTCAATCGTAGTTTTAAAAACCAGAAAGGCGACATCGATGCAGATTTTATTCTCTGTAGCATTTGGGGACGTACCGCAGAAAACACCGTAAAACATTGTGGTAAAGGATCTCTGGTAGGTGTCAGTGGTCGAATTCAAACTCGTTCGTATGAGCGTGAAGACAGAACCCGCGCATTTGTCACAGAAGTAGTGGGCGATGATGTCCGATTCCTGGTGACGAAGAAACCGTCTTCGGAGGGACGTGCGGAAAGAAGCCAGTCTCAAGTAACTTTGGCAAATTCACAAAGCAATTCCGTGGCCGATCATTTTGAATTACCGTCGCAAAACAACGAAAAAGAGACATTACCAATCTTCTAATGCATTATCCAGAAACATTGGAAGTAAAACAGAATAGGAGGAATGATAATACGCAGCAGGCAAGTAGAAAGACTAGAAAACTGTGCGCGCAGTGCCCGTGGAGAGCGGCTCGTACAAATGACGAGGGAAGAATAATTGATAGTAGAGGGTTTAAAGGAGTGGGGATTCCTTCAAACCCTAATAAGTAAGTTGAGCACGGGTTGTGAAAAGTGATCAGGCACGACTAACAACTCAGCAGTACATTCGAGGAGTGGTGGTTTCAACCACTAATTAACAGCTATTTTGCCGTCGGATCAGAAGAGACCGCTTCTTGGTGATCCGGCTGCGAAATTGCTTAAAGGGAGAGGATTATATGGAATCTCAACAAAAAATAATTCTGCGTATGGAATTGCAAATTGGACAGCTGATCCGATTGGTAGCTAATTTAAACGAACGGTTAGACATAGTGGAGCATGAACAGAAAGAAAGAGAGTTACACAGGGTAGTGCAGATTAAGCGAATCAGTCACGTCTAACCGTGTCTTGTCCTTAAAAAAACGCAAACCACATATGTGATTTGCGGAATAACAGTATTGGTTAGCCAAATGATAGTAAGTCGTCCAGTTCTCGATCAGATAGCTCTGTTAACCACTGGCTGGACTGGATTAGATCCGCAGACAACGCGGCTTTCTCTTCAAGCATTTTATCAATTTTTTCTTCTATCGTCCCAATTGTCACGAATTTATGGACATGCACGAACTTCTCCTGACCTATGCGATACGCACGGTCGGTCGCTTGGTTTTCTACAGCAGGGTTCCACCAACGATCCGCATGCAAAACATGATTCGCCGCTGTCAAGTTCAGCCCTGTGCCACCCGCTTTCAAGGATAGGATGAAAATCGGGAATTCCCCTTTTTGGAACGCTTCCACCAGGTGATCACGCTGACCCTTCGGCATACTACCTGTCAGGAAAGGAACTTCGTATCCATATAGCTCAGACAAACATTGGCGGATGAGTTGCCCCATTCCGATATATTGTGTAAAGATCAAGCATTGCTCGCCATTGCTCGCTATTTCAGCAGCCAGTTTCACAATTCGCTCCAGTTTGTCAGATCTCGACAACATTTCATCAGCTTGCGTGAAAGGTTCTTTCAAGAACAGAGCTGGATGATTGCACAATTGCTTCAATCTACTCAACATTTTCAATATGAGCCCTTTCCGCTCAAATCCTGAAAGTGTCTGTAACTTGAACTTCGTTTCTTCAATAAAGCTCTCGTAAACTGCAGCTTGTTCACTTGTAAGCGGTACATACTCATTTTGCTCTAGCTTCTTCGGTAAATTGAGCTGTAAGTCTGGATCACTTTTCGTTCTTCGTAACAAGAATGGGTGGATTTTAGAACGCAGACGACTTTTTGTCCGTTCGTCATCATCCCGCTCAATAGGAATAATGTAGTCATCCGTGAATTTCCGGAAACTGCCGAAATATCCTCGATGGATGAAGTCGAAAATTGCCCATAACTCCGCAAGTCGGTTCTCAATCGGTGTCCCCGTCAACGCGATATGATGACCACCTCGAAGTTTCCGAATCGCTCGAGATTGCTTCGTTTGCATGTTTTTAATATTTTGCGCTTCATCCAGCGTAATACTAGCAAAAGGAAATTCAATGAGAAATTCACTATCTTGAGTTGCTGTACCATAAGTCGTCAACACGACATCAGGTTTTTCCTGAGCTAGAAATGCGCTGAACTGATCTTCCTTCAAGCGACCAGGTCCATAATGCATAGCGGATTTTAGTGAAGGCGCAAAACGTTCCAATTCTTTTTGCCAATTACCAAGCACACTGGTCGGACAAATGATGAGTGACGGTGTCATGTCCGGTTGGGAATGCACCTTAAGCAAATAACTGATAAGCTGAACCGTTTTACCCAGTCCCATATCATCGGCAAGGCACGCACCGAAATGCTGCTCTCGCATGAACATGAGCCAGTTGAACCCTTCCTGCTGATATGGGCGCAGTTCAGTTTGCAACTGTTCAGGAATTTGAACGTGAGGTAACCCCTTTTTATCCATCACCTGATCTACATATTGTCGCAGGGACTTTTGCATCGTGAACGCAAGTAGCGGATCTTCTTCAAGCTCATCGTCTTCGCTCGGCACAATTTCTTCAGGGAGCTCTTGGAAAAGTAAATCTTTCACAGTCCACTCACCATTATCCGCTTGTTCCATCAATTCTTTAATCCGCTTCAACCAAGTTGGATCGATATGAAACCATTCGTCTCCAGTACGGATGAATTCACGGTTTTCATCCACCATTTTCTGAAACGTATCCCGGTCGATTTCTTTGCCAGCAAGTGAAAAACTCCAGTTAAACGAAAGGACTTCATCTAATCCGGCAGCAGATTTGTATGACTGAACACCTGCATCTGTACGTATTTTCATCTTCGTCTCGGTTACGCTTTTCAGCCACGAAGGAAGGAGTACGGCGAGTCCGAATGATTGGAACAATGGCAAGTCCTGCTGGATGAACATCCGAACTTCGGGATCACTCATCGGCATATGGAGAAACGTATCTTCAATCTCAGGAGAGAGGGATTGCAGGAATGAAATCATTTCGGATTGTTGTTCCGTAATGGCAGCAGCATATGGCTTCCACTTTGCAGGCAGAGCACTTTCAATAGAAGTATTCAATTTTGATTTTGCTGGTAACCATTGTGTTCCGCGTTCATTTAATATAACTGTTTCCAGTAACCAATCTTCAGTCCGTTCCGAATCGGGCTCAGTCAATCGGAGTGCAGGTCGTACGGGAATGTCGGATTTTGTTTCACCTGGCCAGCCGTAAGCTTTTAAATGAGGCAACAAAGCAGGTACCATCTCCGCACGAACACCGAGTGTTTGGAATTTACTAGAAAGCGCTTGTTTCGTTAAGAGAGCGGCGGATTCCGATATACCTGCTGCGTCACCGGCGAAGTGAATAACTTGCTCCGCGTCTGGCTCCGTATAGGACCACAATTCCTTAGAATGCCAAAGTGCAGCTGCTTCTTCAGCTGCCTCTAACATAGCGACGTCCTGTTCGGTTGCGCCCGTAAACTCAACAAAAGGGTGGCGGTTTCCACTCAATGCTTGGACCCACTCATGGGGATGCAAGATAACAGTGTTATCCTCGATAGGGACAGTCAATCCAAACAATGACGTATCATCGGCGAAGAAGAAAAAGGAGACAAGGCGATCAGCAGGTATGGAGGTTCCATAGTCATCTGCAGCTGAAATCGCAAAATTGCCACGATCTGTGGGCTGGATGGTCAGTTGTAACTCACGTGCAAGTCGATGTGCTGATCTCATAATTCAAGATTCCCCCTCTCCATTTCTTCAACTAACGCACGCAACCGGCGATATTTATCCCGCACTGTTCGAATATAGCGGTTCCAAAATTCTGTATGACCACTCTTTTTACAAGCAGTTCGCATGCGCTTATATAGTTTAACAGCCCGACGGTAGCTCAGACGGTTCTTTTCTGCGATGAATTGCTGAGCATAATCGTGTAACAAAGGAAGCGCAGCGTTCGGTTGCTCAGCCAACACGGTTTTTAAATCCGCTTGCTCGACACTGTCGTAAGGTACGTTATACCGATGCAAGAGTGCTGCCCATTCTTGATATCGTCGACGTTCAATTAGAAAAGCAGAATAACGGGGTATCCCGATTTTACCGTACATTGCAAACACGGCTTCTCGTTCTTCATCAGAAAAATCACCGTTCGCAAGAAGCATATCGATTTCATGAGCAGCAGCAAGCTGTTCACTCCGACTTTTCTTTTGACTGAAATACCCTTCAATCGAGGGATAAAGTCCGCGTGCAATTGAAGCGGCAGTAGGTGCAAGCGCCTCAGACAGAGCAAACTTCGCGAGCATCATCCAACTTCCGAAATCAGGCTGTTCTTCTTCAGCAAGAGCGCTTTCCAGCACGTCCCCGCGTCCTTCGATAATCGCGAAATACATTGCAAATAGACGAGCATCAGCAGAAGCGTCTTGAGACAGCTGCTGTTTCTCTGTTTCTCTTTCGTTCCGATCAACAAAAAGCTGTCCCCAAATGGCTTCATAAATGCGGAAACGATAAGGAAATAAGCCTATTTGATGGATACAAATAGAGTGGACGATCTCCTTCAAACGTTTCATGAACGGGTCCGTCTCAAATAACTTCGGTTTATTACTGAAAGTCCCCGCTAATTTCTCAATATCAGAAATTTGGTCGTTCAGCCACGTAGTGATTTGCCAAGTCCCATAGGAATGTTGGGAATGACTCGATGAAAGTATTGAGGAGGCGTACTCGAAAGCCGCATCGACTAGGTGAAGACGATAGAATAATTCAAACAGTGGCTTCCACTCATATTCAAACGGCATGAGTGGTTTAACGCGATTTTCAATTTCTGCACATTCATAGGTGAACACAGAAGAATTGGTCGATAAGGTAAGTTTACGAAGAGGCGCGGTCACTCGTGTCAAGACAGCATCCCACGCTTCTGGTGTGCGATCGGTCACTTTCAAGGCAAGTTGCTCTTTTTCAGAGGTTCTCCATTCTTGAAACCACTCTGTCAATGAATGGAATTGTGAGTATAAGTCAAATACGACCGTAAGTTGGTGGACACAACGTTCTTTACGACCACATGTGCAACTCAACGTTTGGTCGTCAAATGAAAACCTTACAAATTCCGAAGCTCGATCATTGAGTTGCGCGAGCACTTCTCCGTCTTCTTGGGAATAACGATACGACGAAATAGCACCCCTTCGAACAGCAGTAATAGCGTTTCGGATGAGCTCCGACTGATCCGGATTATCCGGGCGTAATGTATAGTGGACATCATTCATCATCTTTTCGATTTCTCGTTCATGCAAATACGAAATACGTTCTGCAGCGACGCGCAAAATAAAACCACTCCCTAGACAAAGCATTCTTTCTATTATACATCAGTTCAGGGACCTTCGTAAATCATCACATGCAGGAAAAGAAAAAACCCTTCATCATTCCTTTGTAGACGGCTGAAGGGGAGTAGCAGATTGCTCACTTTTTGCGACTAAACTTTTAACCACTGCAAGATTGGATTTCATGGAATTAAAATAGATGCGACGCTGTTTTGCGGTGAGTGATGCTGCAATTGCAATCATTTCACGAAGTTCATTGCTCTCTTCTAACAACTGACGATAATGTTCGATGAATTGATCGCGATAATGCTCACAAATCTCACTTGTTTTCCCAGCTGATTTAGAAACAGGTGACCGGACATCTCTCAAAGGCTCTCCCATCAGCATCGCTATGAAGTAATCATCTGGTATGTCAAAGGTACGCTTCATTTCAGCGAGCATATCGGGAGTTAAATCCCGATCAGTTCGTTCGTAGTTGGATAGAGCGGAAGATGAGATGGATAGACGCTCAGCAGCTTCCAATTGTTTAATTTCCAAATATTCTTCGCGGTACTCTTTAAATTGCTTCCCAAAGTTTCTATCCTTGCGTTCCATGACCATTCCCTCCACTTTTTGTTTCACCGTAAAATAGAAGGACTAGAATTTAGGAGAATCCAACAAAACGTGAAGAATTTTTTAACATTTCGTTGGATTTAGATAAAAACAAAACCGTATCTGTAAAATTATAAGTGGTTTTACATAATTACAGGATGATATGGAAAGTATACTCTTTGATAGAGGAAGGAGTTGAAAATTATAACTCATCAAATGGTAGTCTACATACCAGGTTTAAAAAAAATGGTAACCAATCGAGTTAGCTCGCTCAAGACGAAGTTGCAACCTGCAAGTTCGGATGGAATTATACATGTGAGAGAACGTCAGACGTTGTATATCATTTCAGCGACTGTAGGAGAATCTTTTTTTGACTCAATTACTATGGACTACGCAAAAAATCTTATTACATTTAACCAGGTGGACCGCTCGAATAAGAAAATGGCAGAGGCTGTGTTAGATGCGTTACGAGAATTGGGAATTGAGGAGTTTACTTCACATAGCATGTCTTTTTATATGTTTCCACCAAATTGAAGGGGAGAGAGATGAGTTAGTGAAATAGCTTCTGCTCCAGTTACATATAGTTCATTACAGCAGGCATTTGTCATTCACAAAAAGAGACGGGATGTGATAAACTATAAATAATCGGAATATTCAAATTCGGAGGGGATCCAGATGCTATCAGTTAAACGAATGACTCCATTTTATACGAGTAAAGAAGATTTCCGTCTGCGATTAGTGTTTGCGTACCAGTACTTTTCAATTCTGAAAGGTCAAGAGGTCTTTCAATTTGTCCCGATTGAAGGAAAAGAAATCGTCATCAACATGAAAAGCTTACAAGTCGAAAACTTAGGTGAAGTATTCGTATTTCAGCGAGGCAGCCGGTTCATCCGATTACCGCTGTATCAATTGTTGCTGATTTCTGACTTGCACCATCATTTATCAAGTGTGTTAGAAGGCATCTTCCACTTAGCCCCGGAATTATCCGAACCGCAAGCACGTGAGATTGAGCAACTGATTGGGGAATTGGAACTGGAGAATCGATTGCGAATGATTGACTACGCCCTGGAAAACAATAATAAACTACTGTTCACTGAACTGACGGAAGGATTGCGCACACCAAATGTACAAACTGAATAACGCCACGTAAAAAACACCTATCAATGTTGAAATGATAGGTGTTTTTTAAAGTAGCTTAAAAATTCTCATGCAACCTGCCTTCATGTGAAAATGACTAATAGCACGATAAATAGTCCTGAACCTAGAAGTCCAAAAGCAATATCTTGCCAAGACATGTACGTCATCTTTTGAGTTTGTGTATTATTTTCCATCGTACTCAGCTCCTTTTGTCGATTTCCCGGGAAATAACAAGGAATTTCCGAGAAAATCTTTTTGAGATATCATGTAGTATAGGTAACTTGTTAATTAGTTATTCATTCATTACCCACATTTAAGTCACTTGGAAACTTCTTTTTTATTTGTAGTCTATTAATTTGTCTAAGATTGTATGAATTTCACATGAATTCTTTGCAAATCTTGTAGATTTTGCTAAAGTAGAGGATAGGAAGTTATTATCGAAATTCGTTTCCCATCTTTGACAAGAAAGGAATTATCCCATGTTTTTCAACTTTTCGTTCTGGCGCTATGTAACGAATCCATCACAGCTCGCGATAAATCACCAAAATTCGGCAATGCGCGGATTCAATCGACGAATTGTCTTCCTTTTTCTGTCGGGCATCGTACTCTATGCATTACGTGACATATGGGGGATGACAACAGAATCACTTAGTCCGATGCTCACTGTTGCGACAGATGGCGATTATGCGATTGCGCGGATTGTCTCAGTGGTCGGTTCTATATTATGGGCTGTTATCTACATAGCTTTTCACTTGTTTTTTATATCCTATATCCTCGGCCTTTTGACATCGATTCCTGTACGCCGTATTGTACCATTGCAATTACTGGTAACTGGTATTCTCCTCATTGAAAAAGCCCTAGTTTTCCTTGTATTTGTTGTAAAAGGGGAAGCTGCAAACGTATCATTTCTATCATTCGGTCCGTTATCAGCAACGTTTTTGGACACATGGTTTTTAGTCATGTTCCTCAATCAATTAACAATCATCTCTGCACTCATCGTAAGCTTACAATTTAGTTTCATTCGTTCATATACAAAAACAATGAATTGGAAAAGTTTACTCGCGGTCTTGATTGGCCTACAAATTTTGTTCGCTCTACTAACAGCGGCGATCGGGTACATTCCATTTGAACGCCTCTTCAATTATGTCATGCAAGGAGGCGCTTCATAATGAACAAAATTACAAATGTTGCAATCGCGATTGTTGTTAGTGTCTTTGTCGCGCTCAATCTCTACTTAATGTATTCGGAGAAAAGTGTTATACCCAAATCAGTATATGTGAGCAATTACGAACGGTTGGCGGTTAAAGAGTACAAAGAAGTACTGCCTAAAGATGGTTTAGTCGCTCCGGCAGAAACTTTTACTGTCTATACGAACGACAGCAATTCAATCGATAGTTGGCTCGTACGTGAGGGCGATGCGGTTAAAGCAGGTGAAGAACTCGCTACTTTACAGACAGAACAAGCCGACGGTCAACGCGCAGTTTGGGAGTCTGAAAAAGAAGCACTACAGACTCAGCAAAGCACAATTCGTTCGACAATTTCCGATCTTGAATCTGGAGACAAAACAAATAGCTCCAATTCATCGAAATCAGATCGTACAAGGACAGATGACGACACAAAAGTAGAGCTGAATGTAGATGTAAAAGTCGATGTGAACCAGACTGGTTCATATGCACAAGCAATTGCGGAAGCAGAGCGTGATTTAGCAGACACCGAACGTCGTCTGAAAGTTGTCGAATCCCAGTTGGAACAAAACTCATCAAGTCCTGCACTAGTAAGTCCCACAGATGGCGTCATTGCTCGTATTACTAGCGAGAGCGATCAGCCGAAAATTGTCATTTATAGCAATGAGCAAGTGGTTGAAACGTATGCAGAAGACGAAGAGTGGAGCAAGATTGCGAACGGAAATCCAGTTGTCCTGGACGCGAAGGGGACTGAAGGAACTTTGGACGGTACGATCGAATCGATTGATCAGGTACCTGCAACTTCTAACGAATTCTTAGATGCCTACAAAGCGCTTGCGGATAAGAAAGTAACCAATCCATTAGCGTATTACAAAGTTCGTTTGAAAGCGAATGAAGAAGAAGTTCCAGCTCCTTTTGGTACTCATGTGAATACTGTCATTACAACAAATGTTGCTCAAAACGCCGCAGCAGTCAGGACCAAATGGCTGGCAGATGCAGGCAAAAACGTATCTTTCGTTTGGCGACTTGACGAAAATGGATATGCAGCAGCAACAGATGTTACAACACCATTTAAGTATCTCAATCGCACAGTGGTCACAGAAGGTCTGGCAGCGGGGGATATAGTTGTTTACGATCAATCCATCCGTGACCAGGAAAGTGCACCGCGTGTTTTCCTCCCAATGCCTTTGGACATGCCAACAAAAACAGAATGGAAAGCATTCGGTTGGAAAAATTACTTTAAAGTATTATTGTTAAAACAACCTTAAGTTGATAGAGCGATAGTATAGGAAAGACTGTCTGGATTCTCAGTGAAAACTGATGAGCTGGACAGTTTTTTGTTTGAAAAATTTGATGATAAGTGATGCTAAAAGCTAGGTAGTTTATACGGAGTGAGTATAAGAAATAAGTCTTTTTTGAAAACAACTTAAATTCATGCATATTATTCGGGAATTCGGGAAAAGGATATTCATAGTTATAGCAAGGGACGTGCAACTAATGGAATCTCAGAGAAAGATAGTTCAGACACTGTTAAATCAGCAACCGCTGCAAAAAAACAATCGTGTTAGAAAGCAATCGAAAAATAGTAATTATATTACTACTGAAGATTGCCACGAGGATTATATAGTTTTAGATTTTGAAACGACGGGTATGCGGGCAGGTGCGGATAAAATAATTAATGTACTAGCGATTCGATATATAAATCATGTGGAACAAGATCGATTTGAATCACTCGTGAATCCTCAACGACATATCCCCATTGAAGTAACACAGCGAACCGGCCTGTCAAATGTCGAAATTCAAAATGCACCACTTATGGAAGAGGTGATTCAGCCACTGGTCTCATATATCGGAGAGCTCCCTATTGTCATTCACGACAGTTCGTTTGAAATGGGCTTTTTAGAGTCACTTCAGGACTTTTCGTCTGTCGTTTTACCAAAATATACGGTGGTGGATACAAGTAAACTAGCGCGAAAAGTGGCTGGTCAGTTGAATGATGAAGAAAAGATGAGGAAATTAGCGTTTTTACTATTTGAGAAGGAACACTCAATGAGCGGCTTGACGGATTGTCGTGCTACGGCAACTATCTATGAGTTTTGCTGTGAAGTAAGTGAATAAGTGAGTGGCGGTTAAAAGTTTTGGCACTTCGCATTTTTGAGAAGTGTCTTTTTTGTGGAATGATTCTTTTAGGGAATGGGCTCTGATTGGTTCAGTAAGCCTGCTGCTCGTTCCTGTGAGTTACCCGCTCGTTCCCACGAGGAACCCGCTGGTTTCCACATGGAACCCGCTCGTTCCCACGAGTAACCCGCTCGTTCCTGCGAGTTACCCGCTCGTTCCTACGAGTTACCCGCTCGTACCCGCGAGTAACCCGCTCGTTTTCGCGAGTTACCCGCTCGTTTCCACGAGTAACCCGCTCGTTCCCACGAGCCACCCGCTCGTTTCTGCGAGTAACCCGCTCGTTCCTGCGAGTAACCCGCTCGTACCCACGAGGAACCCGATCGTTCCTGCGCGCCACCCGCTCGTACCCGCGAGTAACCCGCTCGTTCCTGCGAGTTACCCGCTCGTTCCTGTGAGTTACCCGCTCGTTCCTGCGAGTTACCCGCTCGTTTCCACGAGTTACCCGCTCGTTCCCGCGAGTTATCCGCTCGTACCCACGAGTTACCCGCTCGTTCCTGCGAGTTACCCGCTCGTTCCCGCGAGTTACCCGCTCGTTCCTGCGAGTTACCCGCTCGTTCCTGCGAGTTACCCGCTCGTACCCGCGAGTAACCCGCTCGTTCCTGCGAGCCACCCGCTCGTACCCGCGAGTTACCCGCTCAATCCAGCCCCAATGAACCTCCGTCAAACCTCCTACACCCACTTCACCCTCCATTCATCACGGATTCCAAAGTACTCAACCCTTCCAACGGACTACTCCACATGAACCAAACAGATGCCTATTGAACGATTTTTCTGAAAATAGTGTTAAATACTCGAAACCTTGTAATCAAGCCATTCTAAAATCTTCCAAACTATGATATTGTCATTCTGTCACTTAATTTAGTTAAGTCTGACAACAAAAAATAAAGGGGGAAGAGGAATTGGCCAATAAGAAATTCACGAAATTTCTAAGTACATTTCTAACACTCATCTTGGTTCTATCGCTTGTTCTGCCGTTCTCCGGTACTGCGAACGCAGCGCTGTTGAAACAGCCGTTCAAGCCGAATCCGCAAGATGAGAGTGTACTCCAGCAAAAAGCTGCGATTGCACAACAGACAAGCTTGCTGGAAGGGGATGCCCGACTCCATAAGGATCTGCAGGATCTCACTGGCAGTCAAAAAGTTCCCGTCATCATTCATTTATCCGAAAAAGCGATTGGTCTTGAACAAGGGATCAAGAAGCTGAATGGAAAGAAGATGACACAAACTGAAATCGCTAACAAAAAAGAAAAAATCAAAACTCAACAAAACGCAGCTCGTAAAGAAATGACAGTTAAAAACGTCAAATTCGACCAAGCTTACTCATACGATACAGTCCTCAACGGTCTCTCCGGAACAGTTCAAGCGAACGACCTCAAGAAACTTCTAACAGTAAATGGCGTGAAATACGTCGAACCCGATGCAACAGTCTATGCACAAGAAGGTCTTCAAAAAGTAGACCCGAAAGTAGATGCAAAGATGGACACAAGCATTCCATTCCTAGGTATTAACAAGCTATGGGAGGAAGGAATTGAGGGACAAGGTGTCAAAGTCGCAGTCCTCGATACTGGAATTGATGCATCACATCCTGATTTGAAAGCCGTTTATAAAGGTGGTAAAAACTTCGTTCCTCACGTAGGCGGTGACTATGCACGTCCACGCGCAGATGACGATGGTTCTGAAACATCTCCACTCGATCGTCCGGCTAACAAACCAGAAGTAAACGAACGTGGTAGCACTTTCTATACGACACACGGAACACACGTGGCAGGCACAATTGCGGCACAAGGTAACAACGAATTCGGCATTAAAGGAATTGCGCCGAAAGTCGACCTTTACTCATACCGCGTCCTTGGCGCTTACGGTAGTGGTGCAACTTCAGGCATCATCAAAGCAATTGACACTGCAGTCATCGAGAAAATCGACGTGATCAACCTATCACTCGGTGGTGGTGCAAACTCTGAAACAGATGGTGCATCCTTCGCCATCAATAACGCAATGCTTGCAGGCACAATTTCTGTCATCGCAACGGGCAACTCAGGTCCGAACAGAGGCACAATGGGCACACCTGCAACATCACGACTCGGAATTGCGGTAGGAAATACAACAAATCCGGAAGTACATTACCAAGCAAGCGTAAATGTAACAGCAGGTGACTTCACATATAACAAAGTGAATGACCTGATGGCAACGACGTTCGGTAAAAACGTAGAATCCGATTTGACAGGTAACTACGATCTCGTTGCAGTCCCTGGCGTTGGAGCTGAAAAAGACTACGCCGAACTTGACGTAACGGGCAAAGTGGCACTCGTTGCTCGTGGAGAAATCGCGTTTGTCGATAAAGTCGCAGCGGCTAAGGAAAACGGTGCAGCAGCTATTATCGTCCACAACTTTGCAGGAGGTACCAATGCACCGAACAAATCAGACGTATTCCTAGGGGATGCCTTCGAATTCATCCCGACATTTGACATGTCTGTAACTGACGGAGACGCACTCCGCGCAGCACTCGCAAAAGCACCAGGTACAATTTCGTTTGATCAATTCACAAACGTTAAAACAACAGGTGATGAAGTCAATGACTCAAGTTCACGTGGTCCATCCACACCGAACTTCGACATTAAGCCGGATGTCTCGGCACCTGGAACAAACATCATGTCAACAATTCCAATGTACGGAAACGATTACCCAGATGCAGATTACAGCGAAGCCTACTCACGTAAAACAGGTACGTCTATGGCAACTCCACACATCGCAGGAATCGCAGCACTCGTGAAGCAAGCGAATCCGACATGGAACGCATTTGACGTAAAAGTAGCTCTATCTAACACAGCAAAACTACTAGATACGAAGAAGTATGACGTCTTCGCACAAGGAGCAGGACGCGTCGATGCTTACAAAGCTGCACACGCAGATGTACTTGCTTATGCGATTGACACAGCAAACAACGACGGAACGGTAGTTGAGAACTTAAAAGGAACCGTTACATTTGGTCCTCAAAAGTTGGATAAAAATCTATCAGTATCTAAGCAAATCAAAGTGAAAGATTTGAAATCAGCTGGCGGCGACTACTCAGTTTCCGTTGACGTAACAAAAGGATTCGGCGACGCAAAAGTCACAGTCGACAAATCCGAGTTCACACTAAATGGCGAACAGGTATTGAACGTAACCCTGACTGCTTCTAAAGCGGAGACAAAAGCTGGGGATGAAATCCTCGGATACATTCATATCGAAGGAAATGGCAAGGATCTTTCATTGCCATTCGCTGCGGACTTTGGTGGCGCATCTGCAGTCGCAATTCAAGATATGGAAATCACGAAAACAGATCTATCGTTCAACGGAGATGGCGTGAATGACAACGCAATGATGTACTTCACGATTACAGGTGACGTTGCCACAAATTACATCGAGCTTTGGAACATCATGGATCCAACGGGTGGCGAATACGCAGATGGCTACATCGGCTACTTGCACGCGAGTACTTCACTTGGATCAGGATCTTATCAGCTTCCAATTGCGGGACAATACACACCGTGGGATGGCACTGGGAAAGCACAAATTCCGGATGGCTTGTATACGATTGATTTCACCGCTGAAACCGTGTCAGGCAATCCGCCAGTGATCTCTGATTACGTAGGACCGGTTGTTGTGAAATCTACAGCAGGCACAATTGAAGGTGCAGTTGCAGACGGAAAAGCAACTGGTAAAATCATTGACAAGTACGTCGATTACCAAAAAGAGCTCGTGAAATACGGAATGGGCTACGACATCAACACAAAACTTGCAGCAACATACGAAGTAACCGCCGGGGAAACGGTTGTTGACTCGGGTGCAGTTAAACTAGAACAGGATGGTTCATTCTCAGTCAACCTTCCAACGTTTGATAAAACCAAAAACAATGTCACTGTGAAATATGCTGACGCTGCTGGTAACAAAGCAGAAGAAGTCATCTACACAGCGGTTGAAGAGCCAGTGGACACAGTTTCTGTTTCTATCGATCAATCTGCACTTGACTTGAAAGTGGGTGACACAGCTCAACTTCTCGTCACAGAAACAACAACGAAGCCAGACGGCACGTCAACGGATCGCGACGTAACTGCAGAAGCAACATTCGCTTCAAGTAACGCAGCAGTTGCAACAGTTTCAAACGGAAAAGTGACTGCAGTTGCTGCTGGTAAAGCGGACATCACTGTCACATACAATGACTTCACACAAACGGTTCCAGTAACAGTAACTGTTGACCCTGTGAAAGAAGAAGTTAGCTATGCAGTTAACAAGAAAAACCTATCACTTGGAGTTGGCCAGCAAGAACAGCTGACAATCACTGAAACTAAAGTGAAAGCTGACGGCACGGTTGTGAAAACAGACGTAACGCCAACAGTAAACTTCAATGTGGTCGATAATTCAATCGCTACAGTTCACAAAGGACTTGTAACTGCGCACAAAGCTGGCAAAACACAAGTTCGCGTCATGATCCCTGGACAAGATACTCGCTTCGTTTATCTTGAAGTGAAAGATCTTCCGCAAGACGTTGTGACTTACTCGGTGGATAAGAACACCCTTAAATTAGGTGTAGGTCAACAAGAGCAGCTTACTGTTAAGAAGACGACAGTAAAACCAGATGGAACAGTTGTAGAACAAGACTTCACACCATCGACAAGCTTCAACGTTGTGAACAACAAAATCGCAACCGTTTCAAAAGGACTCGTAAATGCGCACAAAGCAGGCAAAACGCAAGTCCGCGTCATGATTCCAGGAGAAGACACGATCTTCGTATATTTGGAAGTCGTCACACCGCCACAAAACATCGTCACGTATTCAGTGGATAGAACTGACGTGAAGATGCAAGTAAATCAGCAAACGCAAATCAAAGTAACTGAGAAAACAGTTACTCCTGATGGCAAAATTACTGAAAAAGACGTAACAGGCGCAAGTACTTACAGCGTCGTGAACAACAAAATTGCAACTGTTAAAAAAGGGTTAATCAGCGCGCTCACACCAGGCAAAACGCAAGTAAAGGTCGTCTTGCCGAACGGTGAAAGCCTTCTCGTCTATTTGACAGTTAAAGGTGAGCCCGCTCCAATCATTACCTATTCGTTAGATAAAGACAGTGTCTCCTTGAAATCGGGGGAGACAGCTTCTGTTCAACTCGTGGAAACAACGACGAAAGCAGATGGCACGTCGACAACTAAAGACGTGACAACAAATGCAGCCTACCAGTCCAATAATGCTGACGTTGCAAAAGTATTCCAAGGTAAAATCACGGCAGTCGGAGCAGGGGACGCAGAAATCAGCGTGACTCTAGGTGATTTCACAACGACAGTTAAAGTTCACGTGGAAGCCGCTGCACCGAAATCAGTTGTGGTGACTGAAGAGATGATTGCTTCATTCATCGGAGACAAAAAAGCGAAGCAAATCATCATTGATGTACCTGCCGCTGAAGGCACGATGGACGTGGAATTCTCGAAAGCGGTGTTAAAGCAAATTGAGAAGTCCGAAAAAGACCTTGTCTTAAAAGCAGGCAACGCGGTGTACACATTTGAAGACGATGCAGTGGAAGAATTGCTCAGCCGTACAGGTGATGCAGTCATTACAGTAGGCGCATCTTCATCTTCTGGAGTGAAAAACGCCGTCACTGATGTGTACACAATCGAGTTTTCGAAAGGTACAGCAGCTCAGAAATCTGCTGTCACTAAATTCGATGAAGAAATCGCAGTTGCTATCCAATTAGATAAAGCAACAGCGAAAAAGTTGAAGAAAGCAGAAGCCCTCAACTTGAGTACAAACCAATCATCAAAAGTCAAAGTGAAAAAGAACGAAGCGCAATTTGACATTGAGGCTGCAGGAAGCTACGTGATTGTACAGAAGTAATAGAAAAGGCTGCCCGCGGGCAGCCTTTTTGCATGGTCTAGCACAAGTAGCGGTCGATTGTGTACCCGCCCATTTCCTCGAGCAACCCGCTCGTTCCAGCACCGAACGCGCTCGTTTCGTCGAGCAACCCGCTCGTATCAGCACCGAACGCGCCCGTTTCGTCGAGCAACCCGCTCGTATCAGCACCGAACGCGCCCGTTTCGTCGATCAACCCGCTCGTATCAGCGAAGAACGCGCCCGTTTCGTCGATCAACCCGCTCGTATCAGCGATGAACGCGCTCGTTTCGTCGATCAACCCGCTCGTATCAGCGAAGAACGCGCCCGTTTTGTCGATCAACCCGCTCGTATCAGCACCGAACGCGCTCGTTTCGTCGAGCAACCCGCTCGTATCAGCACCGAACGCGCCCGTTTCGTCGATCAACCCGCTCGTATCAGCACCGAACGCGCCCGTTCCCCGCGGCAACCCGCTCGTATCAGCACCGAACGCGCTCGTTTCGTCGATTAACCCGCTCGTATCAGCGAAGAACGCGCTCGTTACCCCAAGCAACCCGCTCGTATCAGCAGCGAACCCGCCCGTTTCCTCGATCAACCCGCTCGTATCAGCGACGAACGCGCTCGTTTCCCCGAGCAACCGGCCTTTCCCACCACACAAAGTAACCCAACAGTTGACTCACTACTTCGAATGTCAACTAAGAGTATATTGAATCTCCTGACGATTAACATATACTGAAGAGAGAACATAAAAGGGGGAGAAAGAATGCTCCGAATCGGCTCCATTATACTTCGTGAACGTCAGCGTTTGAACATTACGCAAGAAAAACTCGCGACGCATTGCCAAGTTACAAAAGCATCCGTCTCGAAGTGGGAAAAAGGACAAAGTTATCCCGACATCACGTTGCTTCCAAAACTTGCGGCTTACTTTGAAATTACGGTCGATGAACTGCTCAGCTACGAACAAGAGGTATCCAAGCAAAAAGTCCAAGAACTGTATAATGACTTCTCGCAAAGGTTTGGGAAAGAACCGTTTCCAATAGTGTTTCAAGAAGTCGAAAATCAAGTGAAAACGCACTATCACCATCCATCGCTACTCCTACAAATGAGTGTACTTATGCTAAATCATTATCACCTTGCAGAAGACAGTACGATTATCTTGAACCAAATCACCCAATGGCTCGAGCGAATTCGTCAGGTTAGTTACGATGTTTGGGTGCTGAGACAAGTGAACTCCTTGCAAGCAAACGTTGCAATCATGCAAGCAAATCCACAAAAAACACTCGAGCTCCTAGATGGAGTCATCCAACCGAGCATTGGTGACGAAGTGCTTCTCGCCACCGCCCACGAACAACTCGGTAATAACGAGGAAGCAACCCGTGTTATCCAAGTGCTGATGTACCAAAGCATTCTCCAACTCGTTGCTAGTAGTCCGATTTATATAAGACTGACGGCATCAGACACATCTGCTTTTGATGAAACCGTACGCCGTATCGATGGATTAATCGAGCTTTACGAACTGAAGCACCTGCACCCCAATATGTGCCTGCAATATTACGTAAGCGTTGCACAAGTGGCCGCGAACACACAAAATCGAGAGTTACTCTATCAATACTTAGAGAATTATGTAGAGGTGTGCATCCGTGATCTATGGCCGATTACTCTCCGAGGAGATGCCTACTTTAATTTATTGGAAGGTTGGTTGGAGCAATTGGATTTAGGAAAAAATGCACTTCGCAACGACGATCTCATCAAACAATCTGCTATTGAAGTCATGAACGCCCAATTTTTTGAGCCTTACCAAAAAGACGAAGAGATGCGTGCACTGAAAGAAAAATTACGCTGGGGATTGGAGGGGATATGATGAACACAAATCTGGATTTTTTCTTTGAATACCTGCCATTCTTAATCCCAATCATTCTGATACAATTCGGACTCGCCATATTTTCTGCGATTCACGTAATTCGCCATCCTCATTATCGGTTCGGGAACCAAGTTATATGGCTACTCATAGTACTATTCATTCAATTTATTGGACCAATCATTTATTTTATAGCGGGAAGGGGAGACGAAGATGGTCGTTAACATAAATAACGTTACAAAGCGCTTTGGGACAAAAGAAGTCCTGAAAAAAGTCAATCTGACTATCCCGGAAAACACCGTTTTCGGTTTCGTTGGAGCGAATGGTGCCGGCAAAACAACACTTATGAAATGCATGCTAGGATTGCTACCCGTCACATCGGGCACGATTACAATCGCCGGACAACCGGTCACATTTGGCGAAACAAAATCGAACGCTCATATTGGTTACTTACCGGACGTTCCGGAATTTTATCCGTTCTACACTGCCCGCGAATACTTGCAATTATGCGCTGTCATCACGGTTATGCCGAAATCAGAACGGAAGTCACGCATTGAAGAACTACTCGATCTCGTAGGACTCAGCCAAACTAAATCACCAATCCGGACTTATTCAAGAGGTATGAAGCAAAGACTCGGTATCGCACAAGCACTCCTTAACCGACCGAAGTTACTCATTTGTGATGAACCAACATCAGCGCTCGATCCAGTAGGGCGCGCACAGATTTTATCCATATTACAAGCTGCCAAATCCGAAACAACGGTTTTCTTTTCAACGCATATTTTGTCGGATGCTGAGCAAATTTGTGACCGCGTCGCTATGCTTCATGAAGGAACCATCATTTTTCAAGATGAACTTTCAGCTCTGCAACAGCAAGTAGACCATCAATTCGTTTTCACGTTCACCATACCGGTAGAACAGGCATTATCGATATTAAATAATCTCGCTTACAGCATGTCTATAGAGGGAGAATCCCTCGTTGTCCAATTATCAAATGACGACGAACGACTCCAATTCATGCGTGATCTGACTGAACGAGGTCTCATAATACAATCCGTGAATGCTCACAAAAAACTGCTCGAACAAGTCGTAATGGAGGTGCTTAAATGAGTCAATGGCTCGGTTTTCTTAAGAAGGAATGGACGGAAAGTGTGAAATCATACAAACTACTTCTCACCTTCCTCATTTTTTCATTGATCGGCATTTTAAACCCATTCACAGCCAAAATTACTCCCGTCGTTATGGAGAAGTTCATGCCAGAAGGTACAGTACTGAATCTACCGGAGCCGACAGCACTGGATTCATGGTTACAATTTTATAGCAACTTTTCACAAATGGGTCTACTTATTTTCATCTTATTGTTTAGTACCATGATGTCGAAGGAGCTCGAAAAAGGCACACTTATCATATTGCTCACAAAAGGCTTACGTCGAAGCACCGTAATTACTACAAAATTTGTCATGGGGATTGTCTATTGGACACTTGCATTCCTGCTGACTTTTATCATCACTTACTGCTACACCGCCTTTTACTGGGACCAAAGCATCTTAGAGCATGTATTTTTAGCTGCAAGTTGCGTCTATGTTTTCGGAATCCTAATTTTCATCGTAACGCTATGGGGGAACACCTATTTCGCATCCGCATATGGCGGTCTGTTGGTGACAGTCGGGGTGGTTATCGCCTTGTTCATCATCGGAATCTTCCCGAATACTGAGACTTGGAATCCACTTCAACTGCTGACTGCACCTCCACAAATGTTGATAGGGGAAGTGGCACCTAAGAAATTGCTGATTCCATTCCTTGTTACAATGGGAACAGGAATTGTCTTTCTATTAGGAACCCTTCTTCATTTCCACAAAAAACGTCTGTAACCCGCAGGTGTTTTAAACATGGTGTCTGTTTTGTGCGGTAGTTCCGGGGTATACTAGCCATACTAGGTTCGTAGAGGGGGAGCAACTACATGGATATCCATGAAAAAGCGATTCGGTTGTTACAGGAAAAGGCCGAGCAACCAAATCGTTCGCGCAAAACGACTGCACAAAAATATAAAAAAAGCACGAAACCGGTGAACGATTACGTGGTTCTCGACTTTGAGACGACGGGATTACGAGCGGGCGCTGATCAAATCATTCAAATCGGCGCAATTCGCTATTTCGACCACTGGAAAGATGAACAAATGGATGTCCTCATCAATCCACAGCGCTACATTTCACCGACGATTACCCGCCTTACAGGAATCACCAACGAAATGGTAGAAGAAGCACCGACAATTGATGAAAAATTAGGCGAGCTGATCGAATTCATCGGGGACTTGCCGATCATCGCGCACAACGCCTCGTTTGACATGGGCTTCCTGTATGCGCTCGAAGGTGTAAATGGCGTGTCCATCCCAGAGTACACCGTCATCGACACGGTGAAAATTGCACGTCAAAAAATTAAAGACACACCCAATCACAAACTCACAACACTCACACAATACCTGCAAATTGAACATGACGCCCATAACGCACTCGGCGATTGTCTAGCAACCGCCGCCATCTATCAATATTGCACCAAGTGAAAACCCTGCAGCGGCAGGGTTTTTTGCATGCATTCCACTGGAACAAGGCCAAGGTGATCAAGCAAGCACTAGATCCGCTCAAGTATTACGAAAAGTGATCAAGCACAAGGTGAATGCGCTCAAGCCAAGGGGAAATCCGCTCAAACAACCTCCAAATATGATCAAACACTACGAGAATCCGCTCAAGTATAGTTCAACCTCATTGCCGCGGAATTTGAACTAATATACCGACAACTTAAACTCGCGACCAATTAAGCTTTCCCATTCCTGAAAACCAAAACCAAGATTGATTTGTGTGCGCCGCTGCGCGTCGCAATTTCAAGCAGAAATCCCATGGAAACTGGAAAAGGTGATCAAGCCAATGCCAAATCCGCTCAAGCAAGGCTGAAAGTGATCAAGCAAGAGATGAATCCGCTCAAGCAAGGCTGAAAGTGATCAAGCATGAGGTGAATCCGCTCAAGCAACCCAAAAAGTGATCAAGCACAAGGTGAACCTGCTCAAGTCATCACTAAATGTGATCAAGCTCAATATAAATCCGCTCAAGCACCACAAAAGTAATCACCCCAAACTCGAATTGTGTCAAAAACCCAATAATTCAGCTTTGCGACAATCTATATCTTTTCTGAAAGGGACCAGATAGACTATAGAAAAATGGAGGTGAATCCTTGTTATACAAAAAACGAACAATGCCAAAACTACTCCAAGGGTTGCTCGCGTTGGAAAAACGATTATCACCAACTCACCCGCAGTATGACTACATTCAAAAGGAACTCTACAAAACACGTGCGGGTTATGGGGGTGAGATGGAATACGACCGCTATATGAAAGAAGTCCGAACTGACTACCCGCACGCCATCCTCCATGATCTCTCCTTACAACAAGAAGGTATCCATTTTCAAATTGATTCGCTATTCATCACCCCCGAGTCGATCATCATCACAGAAATCAAAAACAGGGCAGGAAAAATTCTAATCAAAGCTAACCCGACACAATTTCTACAAGTATCTGTGGAAGGAGAATCTACGGTATTTCGAAGTCCAATTGTAGAAGTGAAGCGAAAACAACAGTTTTTGGAAAGATGGCTCGCTAAGCGGAATATTCATATCCCTGTCCGAGGCATTGTTGTGTTCGCTCACAATAACGAATTGCTAATAGAGGAACAACCGCTGATGCCGGTGTTTACTTGCTACGAGGCACCCATTTATTTTAGATCCCTAGAGATTCAAGAACGCGTGTTGGATAAAAGAATGATAGAAAAGATTGCGACAGCCCTTGTGCAAAGCAATAGACAATACAATCCTCCACTATTAAGCACGCGCTACAGAATCTCCAAACAAGATATGATTCCAGGAGTGTTTTGTCCTAGATGTACGGGAAATGAAGTGATGCAGTGGGATAAACTTCGATGGAATTGCCCGAGTTGTGGAAATGTCAGTGCGTCTGAACACGAAAAGGCATTAGGGGAGTGGTTCCTGATCGTCTCAGGAGACATCACAAATCGTGCATTTTGCGAATTTACGGGTATTCCTGATCGCCACACCGCTAAAAGGCTATTAGCCCGAAGTCGGTTGCATAGGAGAGGGAAACGGGCGGGGAGTGTATACGTCCCTGCGAATAACTAAGTAAGGACCGCTTCGCTTAGACGAAGCGTTTTTAAATTGGTTTTTCATATTAGATTTATTAAACTGCTCAAGCATACGGTGAATCCGCTCAAACAGTCATCAAAAGTGATCAAGTATCCCCTCAACCCGATCAAGCAATCTTAAAAGTGATCAAGCCCCATGGTAATCCGCTCAAGCAACAAGAAATGTGATCAAGCAAGAGATGAATCCGCTCAAGCACTCCGCATATCCATGCCCGCGGCACAACTACCATGTCCCTGACCGCCCAAACTCGCGACCAATTAATCTCTACCATTCTTGAAAACCAAGATTGATTTGTGTGCGCCGCTGCGCGTCGCAATTTCAAGCAGAAATTTCATAGAATCTGGAAAAGGTGATCAAGCAAGTTCTAAATCCGCTCAAGCAAACCTGAAAGTGATCAAGCCCCAGGCAAATCCGCTCAAGCAAACCTCAAAAGTGATCAAGCCCCGCACAAATCCGCTCAAGCACCCCAAAAAGTGATCAAGCCCCATGCAAATCCGCTCAAACACACCAAATTCCCCCTACCCCCCATCCACAAAATAGGATATACTCAACAAAAACCCAGCACGCCTGAAAAGGAGGCACCGCCATGAGAAGGGACACGCCTAACTCACCACAACCCAAACAAGACCCGCGCTTCAAAACCGCGCATAAAGAAGCATGGATTGGCCTCGCGCTCGCCATCTTCAACTTCATCTGGTGGTTCGGCTTCGCCTATGGACTAGGGGGAAGACCCGTTGAAGAATATACATATATCCTCGGATTGCCCGACTGGTTCTTCTGGAGCTGCGTCGTGGGCTTCATCCTTATGAGCATCATCACAGTCGTTCTCGCAAAATTTGTCCTCACCGACATGCCGCTCGACGACGACCCGACGTATCATCCAAATCCACCTAATTTTTCGGATAAACCCGCACAGAAAGGACCGAAATCATGAACATAGGCGTACTCATCCCGCTCATCATATTTCTGATCGCAATATTCGCCATCGGGTTCATTGCCTCTAAACAAATGGGCAGTGGCGGCAGCTTCCTGCAAGACTACTTCCTCGGAGGTCGTGAACTCGGAGGCTTCGTCCTCGCGATGACCATGGTCGCAACATACGGAAGCGCATCCAGCTTTCTGGGCGGCCCCGGAACCGCATACACCGTCGGCTTCGGTTGGGCGCTCCTTGCGATGACTCAAGTCGTCACCGGATATTTCGTCCTTCTCGTGCTCGGTAAAAAGTTCGCTATTCTGAGCCGTCGCTACGACGCCGTCACGATGATAGATTTTCTAAAAGCGAGATACAACAGTCCGGCTGTGGCAATTCTCTCAGCTATCGCCATCATCGTCTTCCTATTTTCTGCGATGACAGCACAATGGGTAGGGGGCGGACGTCTCATTGAATCGCTCACGGGACTCAATTATACGACCGCGCTCTTCATCTTCGCGATCAGCGTCCTCGTCTACGTCACAATCGGGGGATTCCGCGCGGTCGCGCTTACCGATGCCGTCCAAGGCGCTATCATGGTTGTCGGGACACTCATTTTACTCATCGGTGTCATCATCGCGGGTGGCGGAATCCCAGCCATCATGCAAGATTTGTTGAATGAAAACCCACGTCTTGTCACGCCATTTGGTGCAGACGGGAGCCTAACCGCCGCCTATGTCTCAAGTTTCTGGATCCTCGTAGGAGTCGGCGTAGTCGGTCTTCCGCAAATGGTCGTCAGGACTATGAGCTACAAAAGTTCCCGGGCCATGCACCGAGCACTCGCAATCGGCACAATCGTCACGGGATTCATTATGCTTAACATGCACTTAATCGGTATCTTCGCGCGTCCCGTCCTGCCAGGAATCGAAGTGGGAGATAAAGTCATCCCACTCATCGCGCTTGAAGTTTTACCATCATGGCTAGCCGGCATCGTCCTCGCAGCACCGATGGCGGCTATCATGTCCACGGTCGACTCGCTTCTGATACTTGTCAGCTCAGCGATTGTCAAAGACGTCTACCTAAACTTCATCAAACCAGACGCACCTGAAAAAAAGGTTAAAATGCTTAGTTTCGGCATCACAGGCGTACTCGGAATCGTCGTATTCCTACTCGCCCTACAGCCACCAGATCTCCTGATTTTCCTGAACTTATTTGCATTCGGAGGACTAGAAGCCGCCTTCATCTGGCCAATCGTCCTAGGACTCTACTGGAAACACGGCAACAAATATGGCGCGCTTCTATCCATGATTACCGGAATCGGTAGTTACATCGCTATCCACTTCTACAACCAGGAGTACGGCAATCTATTAGGAGTCCACACAGTCACCATTCCAGTAGTCCTATCCTTAATCGCATACCTACTCGGAAGCCTAGCCGTAAAACGCGAACCCTTCCGTTTCTAAACAAATCCCTCGGAGCCACCACAGTCCCGAGGGATTTTCTCTATTCTACCTATCTACAATGTTAAAATCTGTCCCATCACATCCTGTCGAACGAAGTGCAGGCCGGCGACTCCAGCGGAATAAGCGAAGATTGAAGACCCCGCAGGAAGCGAAGCGACCTAGGCAACCGAAGTTCGCGACGTCCTGTCGCAATGGTTGCATGACCTACGTCCTGTAGGCCCGAGGCTGAAAACAAGCCCGCGGAAAGCGTCCGGCCGGAGCGAAGTGAGACGCCGTGCTCTTAGCCCCGTATTCAAATAAATTCAAATACAACTAGTCGTAACACTCTGAAACTGATATGATAGACATGCATGTCCAAACTACTATTCTAGGGGGCAATTTCGAATGACGAAGAAGACTAGATTCATGGCAACGACCATAACAGCGGCAGCAGTCGCAACTGCACTGGCGGTACCAAGCGCATCAGCCGACTCCTCGAAATTCACCGACGTATCTGAGCGTTATGCAGACGCGGTTAACTTCCTATGGGCAAATAACGTAACATCAGGCGTAAGCGAAACAAAATTCGACACTAAATCATCAGTTAAACGCGCTGACGCAGCAATTTTCATTGCAAAAGTCATGGGTCTTGAGCCAGGTGGCGTATACAAAGATTCAGGCTTCACAGACGTACCGAAAAACGCAAAATGGGCAGTAGATGCTCTTGCTGAAAACGGAATTGTTAGTGGGAAAAGCACAACTAAATTCGGAGCTTCCGAACACCTTACACGTGGTGAAGCAGCAGCCATGATTGTCAAAGCTGCAAAAATCGAAGCCGACAGCAAACTAACTGAAACACAATTTACAGACGTCAACAAACGTTTCGCACCATACGTGCAAGCACTGGTAGACGAAAAAATCGCAAGCGGAAAAGACAGCAAAACTTTCGGCACATCCATGCCTGTCACACGTGGCGAACTTGCCCTATTCCTCAACAGAGGCAACGCGAAATTCGGCTACTTCGATCTCATGGTGATGCACATGAATGACCACCACGCATACCTCGACAACTTCCCGTATATTTCGACAGTTGTCAACGAACTGCGTGCCAAAAATGAAAACAATCTATTATTACACGGTGGAGATGTCTTCTCAGGAGACCTTTACTGGAACAAATATAAAGGACAAGCCGATGTTGTGATGATGAACTATCTTGGCTTTGACGCCGTCACTTTCGGTAACCACGAATTTGACGAAGGTGGTAGCGCAGTAGGACACGAGGCACTGCGCAACTACATTCTAGGAGCTAAGTTTCCTGTGCTCGGCGCGAACCTAGATTTCAAAGGGGATCAGAAACTGAAAGATCTCTACAAAGGTGGCATTGCGGATAATGCAAGTGGCGGGGAAATCTATGACGGCACTATTGTCGAAATCGACGGTCAGAAAGTTGGAATGTTTGGCTTGACAACGGAAGATACTGTCAACATTTCAAGCCCAGCAGATGTCGAAGTACTCAGCTATATTAACCGCGCGAAAGAAACAGTTGCTGCACTTCAGGCGAAAGGTGTCGACAAAATTATCGCAATCACTCACGTCGGAGTGGATGAAGCTTCTCCTGAAGGAAGCGATCAGGCGCTCGCAAAAGCGGTACCTGATATCGATGTCATCGTGGGCGGTCATACCCATATCCCACTAAAAGAGCCAATTACCATTGCCAACGAAAATGGCGACAAAACGCTTATCGTCCAAGCAGGCCAGTATGGAGACTATCTGGGAACACTAGATGTGAAGTTCAATCCAAAGGGTGAAATCTATTGGAACCACGGTGAACTTGTAAAAATTGATACCAAGACTATGAAAGCTGACCCGAAAGCAGAAGCTGTCCTTGCGCCATTCAAAGCAGGGAAGGAAGAACTGAAGAAAGAATCGATTGGTGTTAAATCTGAAGTCGAATTGAGTGGTGCTCGTGACTCGAACGCAGAAGGCACATCCAGTGTCCGTCACAACGAAACGAACCTTGGAAACTTAATCGCAGACGCGATGCTGACAAAAGCGAAGACACTACCAGGTATGGATAAAGAGACGGTTGTTTCCGTACAGAACGGTGGAGGAATCAGAACGAGCATTGAAGCTGGAGACATTTCTGTCGGCAGTGTCATGCAGGTACTACCATTCGGTAACCCGCTGGCAATCATTAAGTCGAACGGTAAGGAAGTAAAAGAAGCACTTGAACGTAGCGTAGGCGGCTCAGTAATTGAGGGCGGCAAAGGTTTAAAAGAAGATGGTGGGTTCCTTCATGTTGGTGGCCTAAAATTCACTTACGACAGCACGAAAAAATCCGGAGAGCGTGTGCTTGAAGTGCTTGTCAAAGAAGGCGAAGAGTATGTACCACTGGAAGACACTAAAACCGTCTATATTGCAACAAACTCCTTCACAGCGCGTGGTGGAGATGATTACAAAGTATTTGAAAAAGCATCGAGTGAAGGCCGAGTGTCAGATCCTGGCTTCTCAGACACACAAAACCTAATTGAATACTTGCAGTCACTAGGCGACAAAATCAACCCACAAGTCGAAGGTCGCATTATTGACACTTCTCTTGAAACGCAACAAAATGGATATAAAGTTCCAGCTGGTGCTGCAAAAAACTAAATAAATCGATAAAAAATAACGCCGGATCATCCCTTGTAAGATGATCCGGCGTTTTCTACAAAATGCGTCCCACAAGGCTTTGCAGCAAGCTAGCAAACGAAATAAGGACGGAATAGCTAGAGTGAAAGAACACTAACCTATTAACATACCCCAATATAGGTCGATAGAAACATAGAGAAATACAAAGAATTGTTGTATCCTTTACGGTAACGACAAATATTTGGAGGATTGTAATTTTGAAGAAACTCGCAGTATGTCTTACATTATCTCTCGCAGCGCTTGTCCCATTCGGACAAGATTCCAAGGCCGCAGCCAACTTCACGGATGTCGGAACGACTCACCGTGCACAGGCTGAAATCTACTATCTTGTCGAAGGCGGGATCACAAGCGGAGTCTCTGAAACTCGTTTCGTCCCGGAGCAACAAGTGACACGTGGACAAGCAGCAGCCATGCTAGGTCGTACACTGAACTTGAACGGAGAACAACGTCTGACAAACTTTAAGGACGTTGGAAAGAACAACTTCGCTTCCGGCTACATAAAGCAGCTAGTCGACAAAAAAATCATCTCCGGTTATCCGGATGGTAGCTTCAAACCAGATAAGACACTGAGTCGTGGCGAGATGGCTGTTCTGATTGGACGAACTTTCGAGTATCAATCAAGTTCGGTAAGTGTAGCAGCTAGTTCTCTAATGAAAAAAGGAATCGCATCAGGAGTTGCAGACGGCTCATTTGGGGAAACTCAAACAATCAAACGCGGTGACTTTGCTGTATTCCTAGCTCGTAGCATTAACGCGGACTTCCGTACAGCGGATACTGAAAAATTTGACCACGACTTCTACGTGGATACAAAAGATGGGTCGAAATTGAATCTCCGTACAGGTCCGAACACATCGTATCCGTCAATTGCCTCCATTCCGTCAGGTAAAATCGTCTCATTAGCATACTCAGTCGGAGATTGGGCGTATATCACATCTGATAACGTCAAAGGTTTTGTGCACTCAGCTTACTTGCAGGGGGACAAACCATCTGACAAACCAGATCCAACCCCTCCGCCAGTAGTGGATCCAACTCCACCACCAGGTAAAAAGCCATTGAGTGATATCACTGTAGTCATTGATGCAGGTCACGGTGGATGGGATCCAGGTGCTACAGCCAATGGGTATATCGAAAAAAACCTTACGTTAAACGTTGCGAAAAAGATGGAAAAGTACTACGCAAAGGTACCTATGAAAGCTAAAATGACTCGCACGTCTGACACGTATATTTCATTGGATGCGCGTGGCGATTACGCATCAAAAGTGAAGGGAGACATATTCGTTTCCATTCACATAAATTCCCATACAGGGTCATCTGCTAACGGAACAGAAACGTACTATTACACACGTTCAGCAGCAGTAAATCCAAACGTATCTCAGTCAAAAGCACTTGCAACATATGTCCAAAATCGTCAACTTGAAGCATGGGGTCTAACAGACCGCGGCGTAAAAATTATGAACCTAGCAGTACTTCGACAAAACACAGTGCCTGCTGTACTTGCCGAACTAGGATTCATCACAAACAAAAAAGACATGGGCATTATGGGAACGGAAGCAGGTCGTGAAAAGATGGCGAAAGGATTATTCCTTGCCACACTCGACTATTACTATTATTATGAAAATAGAAAAGATGTTTTGCCTTTGTATAGCACAGTAAATGCTACGCCGAGTGGCAAACTTCACTAAACACACCCATTCCACTCGTTCACAAAATCGAGTGGAATTTTTTTCTAAACACATGCACAAAAAGGACTGATACAGGGTATAGGAATCATATCGTACATAAAGGAGTGATCATGTGAAAAAGTTAGGTTTTGCAGTCGTCTTGGCCCTAGGTTTGCTACTTCCCATGCAAGCGCACGCTGAAGAACGAACAGACTGGTTGCTCCATGGATCAGACGCCGACTTACAGGCGATTAGCCAGAAGGTGAGTTCCTTCACGAAGGAATTTAAACATGCACCTCTCGGAGAAGTCCAGCTCACGCAACAAGAAGTTGAAGAAATTCGCACTCATTATCCAGAAGTCAACATTTATCCAAATCGGGAATACGGAATAGCAGCAACCCCTGTTGCACCAGCACCGCCTTCCCAAATTACGTATCCAAAACGTTTTACCCTCATCAACACCATGCCAGAAGTGATCACTCCATATACAGGGAAAGGTGTCCGAGTCGCAGTTCTGGATAGCGGAATCGATGTCACACATAGCAAGTTAAACGTCAAAGGCGGTTTTTGTGCCTTGCCGAAAGACCAATGTGCTGAAGGAGCTAAGCCCTATAATGATGATCTCGGACATGGAACGCACGTCGCAGGGATTTTAGCCGCAACTAAAGCAAGTAACGGTACGATGGGCGTCGCACCAGGTGTCGATTTATATGCCATTAAAGCCATTAATTCTCAAGACTCAGGTCGCACCATCGACATCATTAACGGTGTCGAATGGGCAATCAACAATAAAATTGACATTTTAAATATGAGTATCACCACAAACCGAGACGATCCGGCACTCAAACTAATGCTCGAGAAAGCGTATGCTACAGGAATGATCATCGTTGCGTCAGCAGGTAACGAGGAAATAGGCGATTTGAAAGACTCCGTCCAATATCCAGCAAAGTATCCGACTGTTATCGCGACAACTGCCATTAACTACAACAAAGAACGTTTTTTAGAAGCTTCAATTGGACCTGAAGTAGAACTTGCAGCCCCAGGAGTCGACATTTTAAGCACGTATCCACGAGCACTCGACGACGATGGGAAAAAAGATGGCTACTATGAATTATCAGGGACATCCATGGCATCGCCACACGTTTCTGGAATCGCAGCACTCCTTAAAGAGCGATTTCCTGAATTGACGAACGTTAGATTACGTTCAATTCTTGCAAATGCTGCTGAAGACCTAGGAGCAAAAGGACGTGACCGCCACTTCGGCTATGGACTCGTTCGTTACCCATCAAAGGTTGAAGAGATTCCAATGATGACACAATATACACAAAATGGGCGCGTCATATTCGAATTATCGAACGCAGACAAAACGAGAACCCGCCAATTGAAAATCGAAGATCGCACAATTACCGAGCAATCTCCAGGGAAATGGGAGACGTACTTACTGCCTGGGACGTACAAAGGAAAGTATGCCATCATGACAAATACTGGAAAACAAATCCAAGAAGACATCCTAGTGAAGATTGAAGGAACGAGTTATAAAGATGTCTCGGGAACGAAATGGTATTCACCACAAATCGCCTACTTGATGGACAAAAAGCTAATCTACGGATTCGAAGGCAATGTATTCAAACCTGATCGGAAAATTACCCGTGCAGAAGCGGTTGCCATCATGGGGCGTGCTTCAGGATTAAACGGAGAAAAGCGAAAAACGCAATTCAAAGATGTCAATCCGAATAGCTTTGCATCTGGCTACATCCAATCGGCTCGTGAAAAAGGATTACTTGGTGGATTCCAGGACGGAACATTCCGTCCGAACCAACCCGTAACACGTGGAGAAATGGCGTTACTGCTACAAAAAGCATTCAATATCCAATATGATGCAAAACAAAAATCACCATTTAAAGACATGACGTCTAAAGTATCCAGCTACCAAGCAGCGCTCGCGCTAACGCAATCAGGTGTCACAAAAGGATACCCAGACGGAACATTCAAACCACAAGAAACCATGAGTCGTGCCACCTACAGCGTCTTCCTAGCTGGTGCCGAAAACCCAAGTTTGTTCAAATAAATTCCAAAACTGCGCAGTGCCCACCAGGCCGCGCGGTTTTTTTATGTGAAGCGTGGGCGACCCGCCCGTTCCGCGAGGCAACCCGCCCGTTTCGCGAGGCAACCCGCCCGTTTCGCGCGACAACCCGCTCGTTCTCCGGGGCAACCCACCCGTTTCGCGCGACAACCCGCTCGTTCCGCGAGACGACCCGCCCGTTCCGTGCGACAACCCGCTCGTTCTCCGAGGCAACCCGCCCGTTCCGCGCGAAAACCCGCTCGTTCTCCGGGTCAACCCGCCCGTTCCGCGCGACAACCCGCTCGTTCCGCGAGGCGACCCGCCCGTTCCGCGCGACAACCCGCTCGTTCCGCGAGGCAACCCGCCCGTTCCGCGCGAAAACCCGCTCGTTCTCCGAGGCGACCCGCCCGTTTCGCGCGAAAACCCGATCGTTCCGCGAGGCGACCCGCCCGTTCCGCGCGAAAACCCGCTCGTTCTCCGAGGCGACCCGCCCGTTCCGCGCGACAACCCGCTCGTTCTCCGAGGCGACCCGCCCGTTCCGCGCGAAAACCCGCTCGTTCTCCGGGTCAACCCGCCCGTTCCGCGCGAAAACCCGCTCGTTCTCCGGGTCAACCCGCCCGTTCCGCGCGAAAACCCGCTCGTTCTCCGAGGCAACCCGCCCGTTCCGCACGACAACCCGCTCGTTCTCCGGGGCAACCCACTCATCCCCGCGAAAAATCATCTTCCTCATACTATTATCAAACTCGCGACCAATCCATCTTCCCCCAACTCCAAAACCAAGACTAATTGGTGTGCTTCGCTCCGCTCCGCAATTAGTGAGGGAGAGTAGGGAACACATGAGTTTTCCAACAAGCACACACGGTGCCAGCAGGCCGCGCTCCACGAAAAAATCCTCTCATTTCTCCATACGCACGCGCGCACCCAAAACTACTCATTATATCCACAACTCTATTAAAATAAACCCATCTACTATTCTTGTAACACAAATGTAATATTCCGTGTCAGTCTTTTCTGATACGATATAAGCATAGAAAGAATTCTAGGTAAATAGACGTTGGAAGCAGTCAATCATCCTAAATCGAGGTGGGACATGAAAAAGCAACTAGTAGTCTTTTTGGCCTTTATGTTAGTTTTTGCAAGCGTGTTCACAGCAAACCCTCAGAAAAGCCAAGCCGCTTCGGGGGACAGCATCGTTGCCTACGCCAAAAAATTCGAAGGAACTCCATATCTATTTGGTGGCTCCACACCTGCTGCATTTGATTGCTCGGGATATATCCTTTATGTTTTCAAATTTTTCGGCATCTCGTTGCCACGTACATCAGAAACGCAATTCAATGTCGGGACATCAGTTGCCCGTGATAACTTGCAAGCTGGAGATCTCATCTTCTTTGAAAATACATACAAGCCTGGTATTTCCCATACAGGTATTTACATCGGGAACGGAAACTTCATATCTGCAGAATCTAGCGGCGTTAAGATTTCGAATCTAGACACGAACCCATATTGGGGACCGAAATACGCAGGTGCTAAACGCGTAGTGGGCATCACAACAACACCGCCTACAAAGCCAGTCGCTCCAACACCTACACCACCTACATCATTCAGTGACGTAGCTGCGAAGCACCCGGCATATGAAGCAATCGAAACACTCAGTACGCAAAAAATCATTAGCGGATTCCCAGACGGCTCATTCCAGCCTGAAACACAAGTCACACGTGGACAAGCCGCAACGATGATCAACCGCGTATTGAAATTACGACCACGATTCCCGCTTACTTATAGCGACGTCCCAGCAACGCACGCATTTGCAAAGGACATCTCGGCAATGAGTGATGCAGGCATCCTGAGTGGCTATGAAGACGGCTCATTCGGCATGTACGATCCATTAACGAAAGCACAACTTGCCATCATTTTGGATCGCGCATTCAGCATGACGACAACCGCCTCAGTTCTAACAAAACCACCGTACCTCGACGTACCTGTCACGTACCGTGCAGCTGAAGCAATCGGTGCGTTAAAGAAAATGGACAAGACAACAGTCTTCCAAACATCGAAATTCTCAATTGCCGCAAACGCCACACGAGCTCAATTCTCAGCCGCTCTTTACAGCGTCGCTGAACTGCGTTAACAAAACAAAATGCCGCCCTCAAGCTCTCGCGAAGGGCGGCATTTCTTGTTCTAACCTCAAAAACAACTCAACTAGAAGGAGGAGCAACACATATGAAATCACTTCGTCCCATGACAAAACTGGCGGCTATCCTTTCCGTTTTACTCTTACTCATTACCTTTGTAATCCCGCCATCAGCGGCTCACGCCGATGAACTGACAGGTCGCACACTAGAAAAAGAACTCCGTGAAATGATCGACAAAGGCATCCTCTCTGGATACACAGACGGCACATACCGCCCGACAGAAAACGTATCCCGTGGACAATTCGCGGCATTCATTGCACGTGCTCTGAAACTCCCAGAAGCAGACGGTAATTTTAAAGATGTTCCGAAAACTAGTAAACTCGCGAAGGACATTTACAGAGTTCAAAAAGCAGGACTCATGAATGGATACAGCGGAGGAATGTTCAAACCTGATGCACCGATTACACGTGAGCAAGTATCGCTAACCATGACGAATGTCTTGAACTACAGTCAAATGGACTTAAAAGAATCACGCATTGACTTCACGGATCTGGACAAATTCCAATCATCAGGTAGCGTACGCTCAGTCTATTACAACATCACTTATGGCATTATTAGCGGTATCCCGAACAAAGACGGTTCTATGCGGTTTGAGCCGAAATCGAATACAACACGCGAACAAGCCGCGGCATTCATTTCCCGCTATTTGAAAGCGGCTGAAGGGAACGAGCTGCCAGAAACACCAGAAACACCTGAGCCACCAACTCAGGGCAATGACTTCTATCTTGCAACGCTAACAAACGGCCAATTGGTTAAGCAGTCAAAAGGGCACAGTACCTACTTAACTGCTGCAAATCTATTTAATGATTCCAATAACTATGCAGCTATGTACCGCGGAAACGAACTGATTCGAGTGAAAAGTGGTATGGCATTTGGAGATAATAAAACTTCAGCAGGAAAAGAAGCAAATACCATTATTTACTTTGACTCAGCTTTCAAGAAACAAGCGACCTATGTTCAGCAGGGGAGAGAGCTGAAATATCTTGGTTCAAACGATGAGTATGTAAAAGTGCAAGTCGGCGCAACAGTTGGTTACGCGAAGCATTCAGAAGTGGATCTTATTCCCATCCAACTCGTAACAGATCGAGATAAATACACCGTTAGTGAGTGGGGAACGCTCATTCACTATACCTATAATTACATGACCAAAAAAGGTGCATCGTATCCAATCATGCCAGCACCAGATTTCTTAAAGCAGGGTGTTACCTATTATAGTCCAGACGGCGTCCATTATATGGACTCAACAGGTAAGGGTGTGGGTACGTTCTTCCCGTACTTCCAATTCCTATCGGCACGGTCAACGACTAGCTATACAGGAGCAGAATTAGATTCTCTAATTAAAAAAGTTCTAACAGAGCGAGAAGCCCTGAACTTAAGCAAGTACAAAGACGCAACGAAGAAGTCGAAGCTCATAGGACTTGGCTCGTTCTTTAAAACTCTTGAAAAAGAACGTAACATGAACGCTCTCATGATTCTTTCGCTCGCAGTACACGAGAGCGATTACGGAATGAGTGAAACAGCACAAACATGCAACAACTTGTTCGGGTTGTACAAATACGATTCACTGACAAAGTTATGTCCGGATAAGGGGACATTTAAAAAACCAAGCGACAGTGCAGTTGCTCTTGTTGACACCTTCTTGAATCCGAATTACATTAATCCGGACAGCACGTTGAACCGTGCATTGGGTGCTGCATTCGGTAACAAAACAACTGGCTTCAATGTCAACTATGCATCTGATCCAACATGGGGCGCAAAAGCAGGCGCGCATATGTACGAGTTGGATAAAAAAGCAGGCGGAAAAGACTTATATGCATACAAACAGTTCGCACTCACAAGCCTTGAGATTGCGACTAATGTCCGCAAAGCACCAAGCACATCAGCACCAATTCTTTTCACATATAAACCTCATTACAACGGAATTTACCAAGATTCGAGCTCAGGCATTGGTCTTGGCTACCCAATGACTGTCATCGGATCCGTTAAAGGTGACGACGGCAAAACATGGTATGAAGTGTTTAGTGATAAAGCTGGCGTAGATCATGGTTTTATCCGTGAAGACGTCGTCAATATCATCAATTATAAGTAAATCCAATCCCCTAGAATCGCCATGGTGATTCTAGGGGTTTTTGCGTCTGAGTATAATTTAATAGTGATCAAGCAGCTAGTGAATCCGCTCAAGCAATCGAAAAGGTGATCAAGCAGCCAGTGAATCCACTCAAGCAATCGAAAAAGTGACCAAGCAGTCAGTGAATCCGCTCAAGCAACCAGCGAATCCGCTCAAGCCACTCGAAAAGTGATCAAGCAACCATCAAATCCGCTCAAGCACCAAACAAAAAAACAGGGGCACCATCACCCCTGTTTCAAATGCTTCGTCACTTTCTCGATCAATTCTTCACCCTGATCTTCCAAATACCCAATCTTCGCATCTATCAACTCATCAAAGAACGCATTCCGCTCCATCCCCATCTCTTCCAGAAGGCTTTGAGTCTCCACTAAATCCACTAACGTCAACTGAGGATAGTCATCGCCTGAGAATGTGCCGTCTGGACGCGCCTGATACCACAAATCGCCATTGTCGCGAATCCAACCACCTTTATCCGCACCGAAGCCTTCGATACCCTTCATGACGCTCTTGGCAGCATCTAAATACTTCGCATTCTCCGTCTCGCGATAAGCAGTCAATAAAATCTTCAATCCGCCCAACTCATGATTCAACGAAGCATGGGGGATATCCGTCTTAGGATCCTCATCGAAGTAATCGACAATCATGAATCCTTCTCCTGCTTCAATCGTTTCACCTTTTTCAATCCGAGATAGCAAGTAATCTGCATACACGGGCACATACAACTTCGATTCATCGACTTCATCGTCGAGCTTCTTCTCTGTTTCGTCCAAGAAAAAGGCAACATATTCGTTATAGCGCGTATCTACATAGGGAGCCTTGATGCCATACGCATTATTGAGCCACGCACTCGTATATTCCGTCGGCCAGCGTGTCCCGTCGAACTCATTAATGTAATTCAACAAATTCACACGTGAATTCAACACCATCGTCTCAAAAAACAACGACTCCGACTTCCCATACCACTCAAGCGCCACATCGTCCTCCATCCGACCGATCACACGACCATACCCCATCTTCGTTCCGGGATCAATCGAAAATGGCAACTTCGTATATGGACCATCCATCGTTATCCAGTTCAACTGGGAAAACTGGTTTTCAAGCGCGAACTCTATGTAGTCCTGCTCTTCGTCTGCAGTCTCAAACAAGGGGGAATCTGCGAGTAACACCCAAGACTCCGCAATCTGATGACCACCCGCTTTAGCCCCACGAGTAAATCCATCATCGGTCACCTTCACGTCTTGCACTTCTTTGTCGAGTTCACGAATCCGACTTTCTCCGACATCATACGCCTTTACAAGCTCTTTCGATGTGAATGAATACCCGACAATCGCTTCCGTAACGTTCGCATTGCCATCAATCGACAATTTCCCAAAAGGATTCACCGTCGGATCTGTTCCGAATGTATCATGGTGAGGGTGTTTCACCTTACGAGGATTCCAAGAATTCTCCACAATCTTTACAGAATCACCAAAGTGATACACGGTTTCCAAGGATACCCCGAGTCGAGCGTCATTCGTCAACCGCTCAAACAGAAACTTCGAACCATTGCCGAGCGTCCGTTCCGTCAGCTCATACGACCCGATTTTCTTTCCAAGTCGCTTCACCGAATATGTATGAATGACATCTTTCGTATTCTCCACACTGCGTTCCGTATCTTTTTCATAGGCAAGTTCAAAAAAGCGTGGAATCTTCACATCCACTTGCACATCCTTTGTGGAATACACCCGCTCCGTCGTTGTCCCCTTTAAAAAAATCCCCGCAACACCTGCCACCACAAGAACCGCTAACAGCACCCCAATTATCCATTTCTTCACCAATTCCCACTCCTTTCGATATAACCTGTTGTGCCAAAACCATGGAGAAGTGTACACATTTACCTCCATTGATTATGGGCTACTTCATTCAATGGTGGGGTAGTCTCCCACCCGCATTACTACCGTATACCTGCTTAACAAGCGTAGACGAAGTAAGAGTAAGTTGTCGCGTCAACAAGCGCAAAAGTGATCAAGCCGTCATCAAATCCGCTCAAGCAAGCGCAAAAGTGATCAAGCCACCACCGAATCCGCTCAAGCAAGCACAAAAGTGATCAAGCCCCAGCCGAATCCGCTCAAGCAAGGACAAAAGTGATCAAGCAATCATTAAATCTGCTTAATCACAAAACACCCATTCCGGGTTACCCCCGCTTCAACAACCCTACAAATCGTCTAAACCCAGCACGGTAAAACACAAACAGCATCCCCGCATACACTACCGCACCGATTGGCACCAATGTCGCCAGCTGCACAATCGGGCCAAAGTTACCTAATCCGACAAATACCTTCGCAGTCCAAACAGCCAGTCCCATAATCACAGTAGGGATCAGCACTTGCGGCACCATCCGTCCGAACCGTGCCAGCTCCACCTTGCCGAGATCCTTATACACAACAACCATCGACACTGCGAAGAAGTACACACTCACAACGGACGTTGCAATCGCAAGCGCCGGATAACCGAACCGGTCGACCAGCAGCCAGTTCATAAGGAAATTGAGCAAAATTGTCGTAACACTGATACGAAATACGACTGCGGTCTTCCCACGCGCGTACATCGACTTCGATAGCATGAGCTGCATACCTTGGAATACGATAAACGGTAAGTACAGCATGAGCGCAATATGCGTCTTATGTGTATCGAATGATGTAAATTTCCCGTGCTCGTAAATGAATGCAATGACCGAATCTCCGATGACCAACAATCCAGCCGCAATCGGCAACAGTGTCACAAGCGAAATCTCCATTCCGCGGAAAAACGTCTCTTTGAACTTTGCACGATCTTCCGTCTGCTCGCTCATGAGCGTGAAAATGATCGCAGCGAGCGTTGTGGCGTAGATCGCATTTGGAATGCTCACAATAAGCGATGCTTTATCTAAATACGTTACCGAACCTGTACCTGTACTACTCGCAAACGCCTTGTTCACGAACATGTTCACTTGCCCGACTACTGAGTTCAGCAGGGAAGGGACGATCATCAGCAAGAACGCATTCCGGAACTTAATATCCATCTTGAATTCCAAACGCCATTTATAATCGGAACGGATCAAGTAATACAGTTGAACGATGACGCCTAAAATTGTTCCGATGACAAACCCGTATGCTAATGAAAAGATGCCCCATTGTTCGTTGAACAGTACAGCGAAAACGAGCGACATCAGTGTCGCGAGCAACTTAGCTACTTGAGAAGGGACGAAAATCCGTCGAGACTGCAAATAGGAGTCCAGCAATCCACTTAACGCAATAGCGGTCATGAACATAAAGAACACTTGCGTCATCGGAACTGCGACCACCGCGGTCTCCGCAGTCATTTTGCCATATAATAACGGCAAGAAGTAGGGAACCCCTAACCAGCCGATGAAACTGATACCGACAAAGATCATCATCGTCCAGTTTAACAGTGCGTTCGCATTATGGTCGCCTGCTTCACCAGATTTCCGGTTCTTGATGTACATCGGTAAGAAAACGTTATTAAATCCTGTCGAAATCATTGCAACAACCAATGTGATGAATGCAAATGACAGAGAATATGCATCGGTTTCATGCGAAACGCCGAACTTGGCTCCAACAATTGTCTCCCGCACTAACCCGGACAGCTTCAGCACAAGCGCTAACATCGCCGTCCAAAGCGCCGCCTGTTTCAACTTCCCCATAAAAGTCCTCCAATCACGCGGAAAAATAACGCGTGCTTTGTAAATGACGAAAAGCTCCCTGATTCGCACCAGGGAGCTTCGCAATCAGTGTTTCAATGCTTTCAAGTAAATGGCTTCGTATTTCTCAGCGGCTGCAAAGTGTGAATATTCTTCAATAATCTTAGCACGACCTGCTGCAGCAAGTTGCTCACCGTATGCCGGATCTTCCAACAAACGGATCATCGCGTCACTCAACTCTTCCACGTTTTGCTCTTCAACAAGCAAACCATCTTTTCCACTATCAACGATCTCTTTCAGTCCACCGACCGCACAGGCGATCAACGGAACACCAGAACCCATCGCTTCTAACGCGGAAATCGAAGTTGCTTCTTCAACACCTGCAGAGTAAATCGACGGCACAAGTGCCACGTTCGCGAGTGCATAATACTGCATCATCACGGAGTGGTCAACTGCACCAAGCATCGTAATATTATCTGATACGCCAAGTTCCGCAGCTTTCTGCTTCATCGGCTCCATCATTTCGCCAGTTCCCGCAAATACTACACGCGCATTCGGGAACTTCTCGACGACCGCAGGGAGTGACAGAATCGGATACATGACGCCATTTTTCTTCGTCAAACGACGAGGTACGAAGAAAATCAGCTCGTCTTGAGAAAATCCGTATGTATCTCGGAACTCCGCACGACGTTCAATCTCAGGTTTAAAGGACTCGACGTCGATGAAATTCTTAATCATATTACCCGTCACGCCAGTTTCTTTTAAAATATATTCCTTGATACGTGTATCGACCGTAATGACTTCGCGTGTCGATTTATAGCCTTTACGCTCTGCCTCTTGTAGCTCAGCCGCTTCCGGAGAACCTTCAATTACAGAGCCTTTTGAGATCCCTTCAAACGTCAAATAGCCGTGGACCGTACTCACAACAGGGACATTCGTTTCAAGTGCAGCAAATGTCGTAAACACGTCTTGAGCGTTAATGATGTCGTATTCCTTCTTCGACACCGCTTCTTTGATCAGAATTGCAAGCTCGTCCTGACGACGCTTCAACGTCCATACATAGCCTTTACCTTGCTTCATTTTGTTCAATAAAAACGCAGGGCCACGGACGATTCCGTCACGCTTCCATTTAGGGACGTCCGTGAACGACACGACATCGACTTCATGTCCGCGTGATTCAAGTCCTGCTTTTAAAGTAGTTAAGTGGACGGACAATCCGCCCAAATGAGGATAATCATATACAGTTGCCAGTAAAATTTTCACCGGTTAACGGCCTCCATTCAAAAACTGTTCCCGCAGTAAATCTACATTGCGGATTGCTTCGCTTCGTAATACCTGGACGTTCGGTTCCATCTTTTGTTTCACGGATTCGCTGTTGTCGAGTGCGTAAATGGCTTGCTCTAACAATCCTTCTTTTGTGAATGAACCTAGTTCAAACGAATGCTCCCACATCCCCGAACGTTTCAAGAAACTCTCGACTTTACGGTCATAGCTCAATCCAACGTGAGGGACATTCGACAACGCTGCGAAGATTAGCGCATGCAAGCGAAGCGCAATCGTCAAGTCTGTCTGTTCAATGAAGTTATAGAACTGATTCGGCGTGAAGTGCTCACCAAGAATCTTCGTCTGATCCGCATGCTTCATAAGAGCTTGTACTTTCTTCGATACGTTCGTATCATATGGCGGCTCCATAGGTACGAATACAGGAGTAACCTTCCGTTGTTCAATCAATTCATCCAACGTCCACGCTAACTTCTCGATATACGCATCTTCATGCTCAAACCAAGGACGTGGTGCAACCGCAACTAAACATTCGTCACCAGTTAAGTCGAGTGAATCATAAGCGGAAGTATCTTCATCCGGTTTGAATGCAAACACGATATCAGCAGTGACAACAGTCTCTGGCTTCGTAACTCCCAAGTTCTCTAAGTAAGTCTTAGAATACTCGTCTCGAACTGTTACAAAGTCTGCTTTATTCGCAAGACCTTTCATTAACGTCTTCCCCCAGTTACTTGTTACAGGACCAATCCCTTGAGAGAAGAACATTACCTTCGTTCCACAAAGCTTCGCGAGTAATACGATCAGTAAGTAGTAGGGAAGGGGACCGAACAGAAACTTCGTCGGGTACGTGTCTTGCAACAACCCACCGCCTCCGGAAATCAGCAAGTCCGCTTTCCGAAGAGCTTTCACTTTCTCCTTGTTTCCATGACGCCATCCACGATACACAGCAGAAACGCTATGATCCGATGCCGTCTTCTCCGGTGACAATGAAAACACCGTAATCTCCGGGTTATCCAGTTCTGCACGCAAGTTGTCGATGATGGCTTTCAGAATCGCCTCATCCCCTGTATTTCCTAATCCGTAAAAACCGGACAGTACAATTTTCAATGGAAAATCCTCCTTAGATATATATGTAGACGGTGTTGCTCTGCGCTGCAGACGGACGCTTCCGCGGGCTCTATCTCAGCCTCCTCGCTCGCTGCGCTCTCTGTGGGGTCTTCGATCTTCGCTGATTCCGCAGGAGTCGCCGTCTTCCGCTTCGATCAACGGTGCTTGTTAAATATGACGTCTAACTACTCACATAGGTTTGCGGCAGCGTCCGCTCGACTCCTGAGGGATCAGCGAAGGCTTAAGACCCTGGACTGAGCAAAGCGAGGGAAGCGGCTTAAGTCAAGCCCCTAGGAAAGCGAGCGGTAAGCAGCCGCAAACCGTGCCAAAGTTATCACATTATAGTAGAAAATAACCTAAAATAATAAACCTGAGTTCGCACACTATCGGGCTAATTTTAGCACTATCTGAACAGGCTGTGCAAGCTGTTGTGGTTTCTGCTATACTAAGACAATTGAAAGTAGCAACTGAGTGGGGGCACCCGAAGATGAAAGAGAGTTATTTAGGCGTGAACGTATCGCCTTTGACATACGAAGGAATCATCGAAGAAATTCGTATACGCATGAGCAACAACGAACAATCGACAATCATCGCAGTCAACCCAGAAAAGGTCATGACCGCGCAAAAAGATCCACAAGTACGCGACCTTATCAACGGTGCTACGTTCCAAATTGCGGACGGCGTCGGGATTTTGCTTGCGTCGAAATTGAAAAAGGGCACGATTACATCCCGCGTAACTGGGGTAGACATGATGGCGCGCCTTTTAAAATTTGCAGCAGACGATCAGCAACCGATCTATCTATATGGCGCAAAAAAAGAAGTCGTAGAAAAAGCAGCAGCCAATATCCAAAAAGACTATCCAGGAATTCCGATTGCAGGAATGACGGATGGCTATGAACAAGACGAAGAAGCGCTCGTCCAACGCATCCACGACAGTGGCGCACGAATCCTATTCGTCGCATTAGGAAGTCCGAAACAAGAATTGTGGATTCGTCGCAACATGGAACGACTCCAAAACGTCCTAGTATTTCAAGGTGTCGGTGGCAGTTTTGATGTGTTCTCAGGAACCGTTAAACGTGCACCGTCCTTTTTTAGGAAAACGGGCACGGAATGGTTCTACCGACTGTGCAGCGATCCTAAACGAATTAAACGGCAACTCAACTTGCCACGCTTTCTAGTACGTGTGTTAACGGACAAATCGCAGTAAGCATTACACTACTTATTATTGAAGGAAAGAGGCAAACTCCAATGAAAAAAAGCATTTGTATCGTAGGTCTTGGCTATATTGGACTCCCAACTGCCGTAATGTTTTCCAATCACGGCCACCAAGTACACGGCGTCGACATTAACGAACCCGTTGTAAAGAAAATTAGTAACAAAGAGTTACATATAGAAGAGAATGGACTTCAAGAGTATTTGAACGAAGCAATCGACAGCGGCATGTTAACAGTATCGACAACGCCACAAAAAGCGGACGTCTTCATCCTTGCAGTTCCGTCACCAATCAAACCAGACAAAACAGCAAATCTCGAATACATCCGTTCAGCGGCAAAATCAATTGCACCGTTTGTCGAAAAAGGAAACCTAGTCATCTTAGAGTCAACGGTTCCACCAAAGACCGTGCAAGATATCGTAATCCCTGAACTCGTTCCAACAGGATTGGAAATCGGGACTGACATTCTCGTATCCCATTCACCTGAACGCGTCATCCCAGGTAAAGTATTCGAAGAACTCGTGACAAACGACCGAATCATCGGCGGAGTAAACAAAGAATCAGCTCGTGCAACATCAGAGCTATACCGCTCATTCGTCAAAGGGCAACTTCACGAAACAGATGATACAACTGCAGAACTAGTTAAAGTTATGGAAAACACATACCGCGACGTTAACATCGCATTTGCCAATGAACTTGCGAAACTTGCAGAAACAATCGATGTCGACATTTGGGAAGCGATTCGTCTTGCGAACTTCCACCCAAGAGTCAACATTCACCAGCCTGGACCAGGTGTAGGCGGACACTGTATCGCAGTAGACCCATGGTTCCTAGTTGAATTAAATCCGGAACTTGCCAAGCTGATCCACCTTTCACGTACAACAAACGACGGCATGCCAGAATACACAGCGCAACTCACTGTAGATCTGTTGTCAGCATTGAACGCGGAACATCCGAAAGTGGCTGTACTAGGACTAGCCTTCAAAGGCAACATCGACGACATGCGCGAAAGCCCATCACTAGACGTCATCGAACAAATGACAGAAAAAGGCCTAACCGTCTCAGCATACGACCCACACATTAAAGTCAACAACATCGACGTGCAAACACAAAACCTAGACGAAGCCCTAAAAGACGCATCAGCAGTCGTTATCCTAACAAGCCACGACAGCTTCAAACAACTCGACCCAGCAAAAGTAGGCGAACTCATGAAGGACAAACTCCTCATAGACGCCAAAAACTGCATTGAGCGTAAGAAGTGGGAAGACGCTGGATTTAGAACTCATGTACTAGGGAACTCGAAGAACTAATCATATATCTTGAGCACGTTGGTCTGCGCTGCAGGCGGACGCTTTCCGAGGGGCTCGACTTCAGCCTCCTCGACGCTTCGCTTCTGCGGGGTCTTCAGTCCTTCGCTGATCCCTCCGTAGTCGTTTTTGCCGCGGGCTCACAGGATGTGAGTTATGCAACCGTTGCCGCAGGACGCGGCGTACTTAGGTTGCCTTCCGCTCCGATCAACTAAGTAACCTGCAATTATCTAATCTTATATAAAAAAGATTAAACTAAACCATATACGAAAGAGGAACCTGCCCCAATGGAACTTAACCGACACAACATCATGCTTGCGCTAGTCGCCTTCGTCATGATCCAACCGATCATCGACGTCCTAACGACAGCGTCGCTCTTGTTCATCGACCTTCCGTTGACGCTCGGCGTCATCATTCGTCTCGCCTATCTAGCCATAATGGCAATCTGGATCGTCAACGAATCACGGAAAAGCAAACGTGCCAGACTTTACTTACTCTACCTATCAGGTCTAGCCGTATTTGTAATCATCAACTTTATTGTTGGCTACACCGTCAAAGAACCATTCTATATGATGCAAGAGTTGACCTACTACACAAAAGTCGTCTACTTCCATGTACTGCTCTTTGGTTTCATATTATTACTAGAATCGATGAAAAAAGAAGATGGCTCCGACAATGCTCGACAGCTCGTCAACTATTTTCTGATCGCATCACTCACAATCAGCGTTGTATTCATCATCGCTCATCTAACTGGCACGAGCATGGCAAACTATGCACGCTCGAAAGAAGGATGGACCGGCTGGTTCTATGCAGGAAACGAGATTGGTGCTTCGATGTCGATGTTACTACCAATCACAGCACTCTTTGCAGTCTATAAAACAACAACAACTAGAAAACTATTGCATTGGTTGCCATTTGTCTTGCTATCAGTAGCAATGCTCGGACTTGGAACAAAGGTCGGTTATGGCGGAATCTTGATCGTGTTATTGAGTATCTTCTTCGGAAGTCTACTATTACTCATTACGACAAAAGAATATCCAGCTCGACAACGCGTCAAAGCCAATTCGTTCATTTCTTTAATTCTATTAATCGTGCTCATTGTGGCCACACCGTTTACACCAGTATTCGGCAATATGTATGCCCACCTCGACATTCTTGGGATTTCACTCGAAAAGCCACCTGTCGAACTAGATGACGATGGAAACGAAATACCGCCTGAAGATGGGGAAGAAGACGAACCGCTCATTACAGGCGAGCAATTCGAAAATCTAGTATTTAGTAGTCGAGAAACCTATAAAGCAAATTATGTAGAGCAGTTCAAAGACGCTCCAATCAGTCAAAAACTATTTGGAATGGGCTTTGCAGGAAACTATGATGCACCAGCACCGCACAAACCATTGAAAATGATCGAGATGGATTTCCATGACTGGTTCTTCTCGTTTGGAATACTCGGCTTCATTTATATGGTCGCGCCAATTATTTGGTTTGCAGGTAGTTTCATCGTGAAACTAGTTATGAATTTAAAACAAAACTTTAATTACTTTAGTATCCTTACAGGAATCTCCTTCTTGGTCGGGATCGGCATCAGTTATACAGCTGGTCACGTTCTTACAGCGCCGTCTGTGTCAATCTGGTTAGCATTCCTGTTAGCTGTTGTTACAGTAGTTTCCCGCGATGGCAAGATACGACCTGAATTGTGAACAAATTTAAAACAGCCCCGAATCTGTATTTTTCGATTCGGGGCTGTTTTAATGTAGGTAGTGAAAAAGAAATTTAAAAATGTCTGGGAATTATTAGAAAGTGAAAAAGTAATTCTATTACAGTCAGGACAACGTTTTGAAGTATAATAGATACATAAAATATGTTTTGTAACGAAATAGAAATGTTTAAAGACTCTTCAAACGGGTTGCAATCGATTTGGGGATATGTATAATAGAATAAGAGTTAAATTATAACTATTTGTCTGTAATTCTTGAAATCTTTTTGAAGATTTGTAGATTTATAGAGAAAGTGATGTTATAGTTAAACTGTGCTTTACCATTGGTGGAAACATCAATAAAATTGGATTACCTAAAACAGGGAGGAATACTACACAATGGCTCAACAATCTTACAAAAAGTTCGTAGCATCAGCTGCGACAGCAACTCTAGTTGCATCTGCACTTGTACCAGTTGCATCTGCAGCAACCGTAACTACTTCTGCATTCACGGACGTACCTGCTTCTTATAAGGAAGCTGTAGAATTCGTAGTAACTAACAACATCGCTTCAGGTCTTACTGCAACTCAATTCGGCATCAGCCAACAAATCAAGCGTGGCGATGTAGCAATCATGATTGCTGCAGCAGCAGGCTTGAACGACGAAAAAGCACCAGCTGCAGGATTCTCTGACGTTCCTAAGCGTGGAGCTTTGGCTATCAACTCTTTGAAAGCTGCTGGAGTAATCAGCGGTAAAACAACTACGAAGTTCGGTTTTGAAGATAACGTAACTCGTGGAGAAGCAGCTCTTATGCTTCAAAAAGCATTCGATCTTAAAGCTGGTGACACAAAGAACTCTTTCTCAGACGTTTCTGACCGTTACGATGCAGCAGTTGACGCTTTAGTTGCTAACAAAGTGACTAGCGGTATCAATGACAAGCAATTTGGTACTACTAACCCTATCAAGCGTGGGGACTTTGCTAAGTTCTTGTTTGCTTTGAAGGATCAGATTGTTGTTGAAGAAGCAGTAGTTGAATCTGTAAAGGCGACTAGCACTACAACTCTAGAGTTGACTGGTAAAGGCTTGAATAATCTTAAAGTTGAAAACTTGACTTTAGCTGGAAATACTGCTACAGAAGTTGTGGCTTCTAAAGATGGTAAAACAGCTACAGTGAAGTTTGCATCAGCTTTCATTATTGATCAAGAGTATTCTTTAGTAGTTAAAGTTGAAGAAGTTGAATCAACTTTCAAATTCAAATTCACATATGATGTTACAAAAGCTGAAGTAGTTGCAGGCACTTTCGATGACGACACAAAAGGTCAAAAAGTAGCTCTTAAAATCAATGGTGCAGAAGCAGACTTTAACGCATTAAAAGTTGCTGGATATACTGTTAATTTTGTAGCGGTGGATAAAAATAATAGTGACGTTTCATCAACATTCTTCAAGGATGCTACAACTGGACTACTTTCTGACAACCCACTTACTGTTGGTGATTATACAGTGCAAGTTTCAGTTAGCAAAGGTTCTAACGTAATTGTTTCTGAAAAACAAACAATTAAAGTAAGAAACCTAGAATTAGCTGCAACGGCTATTAAAGACCATGTTCTAACAAATGGTAGTACAGCTGTTGGAGAACAAAAAAGTTCTACACTAGTAGTTGGAGAAACTGCAACTGTAGATGAAATTACAGTGACAGCTAACAGTGCAGATTACGATGTAACTGATACTACAAAATTCAAAGTAGAATCTTCCAACCCAGCTGTAATTTCTGTTTCTGCTCCTACTGGCGGTACATTAACAGCAAATACTCCTGGTACTTCTAAAATTACTTTAACATACGGTGATGTTAAAAAAGACTTTACTGTAACAGTAGCTAACACTGCTCGTAAAGTAACTAAACTTACTCCTGCTTCACCTTCAGTAACAATTGTTGGTACAGCAAGTAAAACTGCAGATGCTACTGTTTCCGTAGTTGACCAATATGGAGATTTAGTTAATGGTGCAGCATTTAATGTAGAAACACCATCATTCGTAACACCAACTGCTACTACTGCTACATCTGGTACTAATGGTAAAGCTACTATTACATTAACAAGTTCAGCAGCTGGTAATGGAGTAGTACTTCTTAAATCTAATGGTGTAACATTAGGCTCATTCGGAGTTCGTGTAACACAACATGATAATGTTACTTCTAAGAGATTGGAACTTGTTAAGAAACCTAATGATGCAACATACTCTGCTGATAATGCATTAGACTTAGATGCAGATGTAAATGTTGAATATGCTTTGAATCAATACAATTCTGAAGGTCTTCCAAACGGTAAAGTAGATTTAGCAACTAATGGTTATAAAGTAAGCTACAACGCAGATGTAGTTACGATTGGTTCAGCAACTACTGGACTTCAAAATAAAGTTGCAATTGGAACGTCTGATCTAACAGTTACTGCTAAAGCTGTAGGTTCAACAACAGTTGCAGTCTATGATTCAGCTAATCTTCTTGTTGGACAATTCACTGTAACGGTATCCGACTCTGGATACAGTATCAATTCTGTTAACTTCAAGTCTGTTCCAACAATTGATTACAAAGGCAAAGCGATTACTGTTAGCGATGTACTAGATGTTGTTAATAGCGCAAATGACGATATCGTCAAAGGTATTACACTAAATAAAGCATCAGCTCATCAAGTTCGTATTGACGAAACAACAGCTGAACTTTATATTGATGCTAATGGAGACGGTGATTTAACTCCAGGAGAAGTTGTATTAGGTACTGTAACTGGTGAAGTTGTTTCAGGTGGAGTTGGTAACTTTGCTACACCAGGAAGTTTCGACGTATTCACTGGTAAATCAACAGTTGCATCTGGAGATAAAGGAACAGTTGTATTCAAAGTTATAACTGGAGCATCAACAATTAAAGCTTCTACTTCTGTAAATGTTGACGTTAAATAATATTGTTTCAAAAACCCTCAATTAATTTTGATTGAGGGTTTTTTATGTGTCCAGCATGGGAGTGAGTGTTGGGTACCTGGTCCCAACACAAATATGACACTAATCAGACAACTGTCTGCTGAACAAAATTAAAATGGTTCTATAATATTTGTTGGGGTGTAGACTCAATTTGAATGAAAAATGCACGCAATCACCATTTCTTTTATACTTGAATTGTCGAGAAACAAGTAAATGAAAGGTGATGCGTGCATATGAATAATACCATGAACATCCCGGGGTTAAAAGGTGTAGAGATTAAGAAGATTGAAGAGGTTGGAGATCGAATCGCACTTCATGTTTCACTGCCTCTGAAGTCTCATCAATGTCCTGCTTGCAGAACATTGAGTGTCGGGTATCTGGACGAGCGACCGAGCCTAGGTTGCAACATATAGTGGGTTGGAACCCCGTAGAGTAAGAGCTAGCCACTCACTCGTAACGAGTCTTGGAGGATGTCGGATAACCGATATCTTTAAGCGTAGACAGTTAGATGGCGGGCCGAAAGCCAATTGGTTGAAGGGATTGAGCTCCGAAATACCAGTCAAGGAGGCTGATGCGTTGTCCAGCGCAGAAAGGAATATCTCCACGGACGGAATGGCAAGACCATGGAGACTCCTTCGGAGTCGGTGACCATGGCACGTCAGACATTGATATGTTGTAGCAACTCGGGAGATCCTGTCGGTCTTTCCGAATGGAGAGTATGGCGAAACAAGCGAAATAAGTGAGAAAGCCAAATGCCACACAGGAAGTCGGACGGTTGCATAGTACCGATGAAGTTGGGTAATTCCGATTTCCGATGGAGGAAAGGCAACTACCTAGTTATTGCCCTTTGAAGGGACACATTTATTACTAGCAGAGGTAGGTTATCAAATGGAAACGAAACTGAAAAGGATAGCAGAATTGGCAAAGAAGAATCCATAAATGAAATTCACGTCAATTGTACATCTGATTAATGAGGAAAGTCTTATGAGGTGTCATCATGAGCTTCCTTCCGGAAAAGCAACTGGAATCCAAAGGATTACCAAAGAAGAATATGCTGAAGATCTAGAAGAGAATCTTGCGGATTTGGTAAAGCGAATGAAAAGGAATGCTTACAAGCCTGTTCCTGTCAGGAGGACATATATCGCAAAAGTGGGTAGGGAAAAGAAAGACCGCTTAGGTATCCCTGAACACGAAGATAAGATGGTTTAGAGGGGGATGGCTAAGATTCTAAATGCCATCTATGAACCAGCCTTTCTTGCCTGCTCCATAGGCTTTAGACTAAATCGGAATTGCCATGATGCGCTTCAGATACTTAATGTATACATTGAAAAACGGTATACAAACTATATTGTGGATGTGGACATTAAAGGATTCTTCGATAATGTAAATCATGAATGGATGATGAAGTTTCTTCAACATCAAATTTCTGACCCAGCTTTCCTCTGAATTGTCGCTAGATTTCTGAAAAGCGGCTATATGGAAGAGGGAAAATACTTTAATACGTATTCCGGTACTCCGCAAGGAGGAATCATTTCTCCAATTTTGGCGAACGTCTATCTCCATTATGTACTCGATCTGTGGTTCGATAAGTTTATCCGCAAGTCATGTAAGGGACATGCTTACATGGTTAGGTATGCAGATGATTTCGTATGCTGTTTCCAGAGTGAAACCGAAGCAAACGATTTCTATTCTGCGCTTATCGAGCGTTTAAAGAAATTCAACCTTGAAATTGCAGAAAACAAGTAGAAAATCCTAACCTTCGGTAGGTTCGCAGAACGTAACTGCAAACGACTAAGAAGCAGCAAACCGGATACTTTCGATTTTCTGGGATTCACACATTTTTGTAACAAAAGTAAGAATGGACGCTTTCGTGTAAAGAGGAAAACAAGCAGTAAGAAAGTAAGAGCCAAATTGAAAGACTGCAAGGAGTGGCTGAAAGCCAACACAGATCCATGTGGTGATTGAGCGACTTCAGCGGTCGTTGAGAGGGTACTATAACTATTATTGCATAACCGACAACACACCGTATGTAAGTAGTTTCACAAACAAAGTTAGGTCGCTATTCTTTAAATGGATGAATAGAAGAAGCCAAAAGAAATCATTCAACTTTGTGAAGTTCGCCTTGTTTTTGAGGAAATACCCACTTCCGATACCGAAGGTGAAAGTGAGCATTTATTAATTACGAGAAGAGCTTACCTATATTCTGTAAATGATAACAAGAAAGAGCCGTGTGCGTAAATAGCGCACGCACGGTTCTGTGAGGGGAAGGAGTCCAATCTGAAAAGAGAGGACCCAACCTACTCGACCCCACACAATTCAGAAACTAATCAGACAACTATGTGCATGAATAAAATAAGAAATCCTCTACTCGAGAAGTCGGATAGGGGATTTTTTGTTATCTGGATAAACAGTGAAAATTATTCTTTCTATCTTTTAACTTTGCCATTTTCATGCTTTGGAGGGTTTTCACGGGTCGAACTTCAAATTTGTCATTGCCTTGTGAAAAGAATTTATCGGCAAACCCCTTACTAATCACATTCGTAACACTGCTAAATTGTAAAACACTTCGAAAACACTTTTTTGGCAGGTGGTGCAGGGTCAGGTGTACTGTCTGCAATGAGGCAGAAAAGAAAGCGGAGGAGATGGTTGGGGCAAGATGTTCTTAGTGTCGGACTTGAAGGGATGAAAGGACATATCGTTCGGGTGGAAGCAAATGTCCGGTCGGATAAAGATCAGTTTGTAATTGTTGGGCTGCCTGATGCGTCGATTAAAGAATCGAAGGAACGCGTGCTGAGTTGTCTGCATGCACTGGATGCGGATCTGGATATGAAGAAAGTGACGGTGCATTTGTCTCCGGCGGATGAGCGTAAGACAGGGACTGGGTATGATGCGGCGATGTTAGTGGCGATTCTCAGGGAAGTGATGAAAGAACAGATTCCGCTAGATGCTTCCACATGCATTCTTGCGTCACTCTCTTTGGATGGGCGCTTGGAATCGTTTCATGGACTGATTCCTGCAATCCAACAGGCGGTTCTGCTCGGCTTCAAGCAAGTGTTGCTGCCCCCTGTTGATGTACGTGTTCTTGGGAAGGATTTATCTGCAGAGCTGATTCCTCTTGCTGACGTCCATCAGTTGCTCGACTGCCTGAGAGAACAAGGGGTAATTGAGATGGATGTCCCGAAGGTGTTGGTGAAGGAAGAGGAGATACCGGATCTATCACGTCAGCCAGACTTTGCGTCGGTTCGTGGACATAAGGAAGCAAAACGGGCTCTGGAAATCGCGGTAGCTGGCGGACATTACTCGCTGATGACTGGTCCACATGGGTGTGGGAAGAGTATGCTGGCAGATACATTTAATACGATTTTTCATGATTTGCCGAATAAAGAGATGCTGGAAGTATTTAGTATCTATCATTTAGTGAAAGAACGCAGAGGTTTTGCGTCACGGCCCCGTACCGGTCACGATGTCATTCCGCTTCTGCTATTTCATTGATCAGTGGAAGTACCTATCATAAACTAGGTGAAATCTCTCGCAAAACACTTGATATGCTGCGGCAGCCTATGCAGAACGGGGAAGTGACTATCAGCGGGGTAAACTGCTTTCTACTTACAGGAGTCTAGGGAAGAAGACAGGAAGGAATTGACCAAGTGGATAGTAGAAATGATGTAGAGAGCTTTTTTAGCTTACGTCAGTACGAAATTATTTATCTATTCTTACTGTTTTGATGGTTTATATATGAACATGTGCACTTTTTAATTTAGGGAGCATTTGTATATAACTAGTTGATATGAATATACATATTTTAATATATAATTAAATATTCCATAAATTATTTGTGCGTGAAAGTGTTACCTAGTATACTTGGTCTAAGTCAAAAGTCTTGGAGGTTTGTATGGATAGAATGAGCAATGATCGTGGATATGCATTGATACTCGTCTTGCTGCTCATCGTACTCATTACTAGCATTGGAGCTGTCTTCATGCGAGGCGCTATCAGCAATGCCAAGCAGGAAAAAGGTACGGACAATAATCACTTGTCGGTCGTCGCAGCGGAGATGGGGGCGGAATATTACGTTACCTCATTTACAAACAGCTATCATAATGTGAAATATAAGTTATGGAAAGATGCAGTATCGAGCTATTACAATGATAAGAATAATCCTGATGAAAAAAGAACAGATGCCCAGATTGCTGAGAAATATAATAAACAACTGAAGAGTGCATTACTCGTGGAATTTGGTAAGGTAGGGAATAACTTACCTGCAGATGTATTATATATCGAGGGTCCGGATAGTTTTCAAATTGGCATAAATGGAGAGAAAATATTGGTTAAAGGAAGTGTTGAGGGGAAATACTCAAATGGGAAGACTGCAATACTTGACGTCGATTTGGAATTTGATCTTCCTGATGTCAGGAAATCTTTGAGTAGCGGAGAGGGCGATCAAACACCAGCAGATGGTAATAATTCATTCCCATCATTTGCCTTAATACCTTTTTCCATTCCAAGAGTTCCTTCATTAACGAATGTCAGCGTGACCAAGGAAGTGGACACAGATTCAAGTTCGAAGAAAGATCGTATAATACACACTAAGAAGAACATTGATAAGTCGACCATTCAAGACTATACAAACTCAGTAAATCTTGTCTCAGAAGGATCCATTAAAACTGAAAAAATTTATAACAGCAGAAATGTAGATGTTCAATCCAACGCGGGGTTTACCACAGGGCAATTACAAAATAATGATAAAAGCTATTTAAAGATTTCATCTATCGGTAACGTACAAGTGAATGGGACAACGACAAATAACCTGAACACTGAAATAATAACCAATGGAAGTTTTGGTTCAACCGGAGTTATACAGGACAATAAAGGTTTTCTGACGATCCAGTCAACTGGAGATTATGAATCGGGCAATCTATATGGCAATACAAACAGTACTATACTATCAAACGGTAATTTTAAAACGAATGGGTTGATTCAGGATAATAAGGGATTTTTCAGGATGAATATATCGGGGAATGTTACTACACAAAATATCTATCAAAATGAAGATGTTGATATTAAAATAGGTGGAAGTTTTTTTGCAAATCAAATCGGCAGAAATAAAAGGAATCTATCCATTATGGCAGGGGAAAACATTACAGCAAGTGACTTGCATTACCATGATAACGAAGTGTATATACAGGCAGGAGGAAATTTTAATTCCTTGAATAAGGATAAGAAAATAGAAGGAAATAAGAGTAAATTAACAATTTTGACTGGAGGTAATTTCTATTCAGGCGAGATTTTAAGCAATTCGGGTGATGTTCTCTTGCAGTCAAGAGGAAATTTTACAGCCAAAGGTATTAATAATAACCAAAAGAGCATCATGTTATCCTCGGTTGGCGAATTCATTTCCGAAGAGCAAGTGATCACAAATAAAAATATGACTATTTCGTCGAAAGGTAATATTATCTTTAAGAAAATATTTGATCAGAATACTAATACGTTTGTAAGCAGTGACAAAAACTTTGAATCAGGAAAAATGCAAGACAATACAAATGCTACAGTAAAAGCAACGAACGAAATAAAAGTCCAAGGATTGTTTTATCATAACCCTGGCACCAGTCTGTTTAGCAGCGGGAATATAGTTATGCAAAAAATAGAGAATAATGATAATGTAAAAATAATCGCTAAAAACAATTTTGAGGCTGACACTATCATAAATAACCGAAATTTGTTAGTTTGTGCAGGGGGAGATCTTTCAGTACAAAAATATAGTAATAATAACAATCTAAAAATATATGTCAGGCAGGCAAACTTGGCAAACGGGAGCTTTATTATTCATTTAGATAAGAAAGAATGGGAAGAGAAATGCAGCATGGACGACAGTGATTTGCCAGAAGAAAAGCCAGAAGAACCTGAGAATCCCCAGACCGAAGAATGGGCACCTCCTTTGGTGGATATAACCTACCGATAAGATGGAGTGAAGAGATAGAAAATTAGAGGAAGCATTCTCTATGGTGACTCCGCATGTACTCAAGTTTATATATCCAACTACATGTGGATTTTTGTTTAAGTTATATCATCCCAGTTTTTGAGCTTCCATTAAAATTGTTTTTTCAAAGTTGGAGTGGGATTTTTACTCCTGATTTATAACGATTAAAGAACATTCTCAAGTAATAACTGATTTTAAATAGAGATTGTTGCTTTACAATGTAAACGCTAATTGCTCAATGAATAAGTTCTAAGTAGAATATTGAATATTACCCCCTGACCAAGTAAACGGCCAGGGGTTTTTTTAAATTTCAAATTGAGTTATACAACTTAAAATATAACAAATGAAACTGTTCATTTATTTCTACGTTACAATACCAGGATTCGCTACTATAGAGTTGTTCAAAATAAATGGCAAACTTATTTTGCATTATTTAGCTGCCCGCGCAATTTCCTCAACAAACGCTCCCTCCTTTTCTTTACTCCAGCAACAGAAATACCAATATGAGTAGCGCAAACCGATTGCGAAACACGGTCTGAATAAAGTAAAATCACGAGTTCACGTTCATCAGACGTTAGCTCAGCCAATAAGTCCTCTAAACCTTCAAGAGTTTCTTCGCTTTGTGGGTTTGCCCCGACGAGTTCTAAGATGTCATCTTCCGCTGGTACATGATTAGTGCTGAAACGGGCTTCACGTTTCAGCTCATCAAGCATCGCCCCGTAAATCGAACGGTATGCATAAGGCGCAAAGTCTCCTTTCGTTTCATCGAACCGCAGCCAAGCTTGCCAGAGGGCAACTCGTCCAGCCTGGCGAAAGTGTTCAAAATCCCGATAGATGTGCAATTTTCGAATAACTGCAGATAGCATAGGTGTGTATTGTTCAAGTACTTCTTCATATGATTTCAATTCAATCAGCCTTTACGGCCGTGCACGACGCGTTGTATTCCCTGGGTGACTTCATCATAGAGGGGGAGGCAGAAGAAAACGAATCATGGTTTTAGGAGTTTTGAATAGGTAAATCTCGAAGAAATGTACAAAGAATTTATAGTTTCGCTTAGATGTCTTTGAAGAATAGAAGTTTTGTAGTACTTCTCCTGTTGTACAGTTATTTTAATGTAGAAACAAACGATTTGTGTATGAATTATGAACTATTTAGGTTTCATTCGACCAAAATAGTTAATAATACTGTAAATACTCCTATATATTGCAAATTATCTATTGCTATTCACTTAAGTTGTAATATAATAAAATTAATTGAGTAAATTCTGTTAATTTTAGATGGATTGCATTATTTAGTTAATGTGCTAAGCCTAAATGGTATACAAGTTAGAACGATTCAACATTCAAAATATAGATTATATAGAAATGTATGGATAACAACAGCATTGAGGACTTATAAAGAGATGGGATATTCTTAATCTATTTACGCAGTATAAGCGTAGGAAATGCAAAGAGTTGCTTATTTTAAGGAGGTGAGGAGAGGGTGAAAATGCAGCACAAAAAAAGCCTCAAGTGATAATAGTCCAGGAAGACGGTATCACTTAAGGCGGTGCAGCTGGGGGTACCAGCTTATAAGCTAGTATACCCTTTTTAAACGAAAAATAAAGTGAAATCCAAAAAAAGGGGACAATATTTTGAAAACAAAAAACAAGTACATCATTACAACCGAGACAAGCTTGATTTTTCCTTACTTTAATGAGTGTGGTCGTTTGCTCTCGATGATTTTGGAAGGCGATCAGATTTTAATTGTCAATGAGACGCCTACGGAGATTGTCGATTTTAATTTGCGTCGTGCGGGTTCCAGTTTGAAAGGAGCCATAGAAGGAGCAAATGAGATCTTAGGGAGCCGCACCTATTCGCCTGTTGCGATTAGTAAGAAACATGGTATTTACATGACTCCTACTTGTTCTCCAAAAGATCCGGAGTGTACTTGGGTGGCAATTGAACACGTGAAAGAATATGTGGAAAATGATGACGGCCAAGTATCAGTTACCTTGAATAATGGCAGTCGCGTCGATTTGCCCATCAGTTATAATATATTTGAGAATCGATATCTGCGTACATGTAAACTGCAGTACAGAATTGAAATGAATACAGAACAAGCCATGAAAGTGCGTGAAAAGTACACGCAGTCTTATGTTATTAAAAGAAATGGAAAAGGGCTAAACTATTCAGAGGAGTAAGTAAGGAGGAAGTTTTGTAAAGATTTCATAAAGAGTAGATCTCTCATCTGTAAGTTGGCTAAGGGACCTTTTTAGTTGTTGGGGATATATGAGTATGACCAGTGTTTAGGTTTGTGTTCATCTCATAGTATATGAGAGATACTGAATATAAATATCCAGATTGAACTACTATAAAAACGAGACCAGCTTTGAAAATGGCTGCTCTCGTTTTTTTGTTGTAGGGTAAAATGGATTAAAATAAATGTCGAATTAAAGCATAAAGAACTATCAATAACTGAACTTTAGGAGTACACTGGAAATGGATTGAGAGGGACTAAAGAAAGGTGTTTCTCAATCTAATAAGAGTCGATGAAAAAGGCAAAACCATTGAAAAGTGGTGACGCAAAACTGAAGGGACTAAGGGATACTTCCTATGTCAGCCAGTTGTCGAAATGCATTTTTTCACTCCTGATTTCTCTACAGGAAAAGATTCAAAAAAGGAGAGAGTTCGATGAAGAAATTTGCAAAGACTTTAGTGATGGTGGGAATTGTAGGTGTCACTGCTTTACTCACAACACCAGCTTTTGCTGCAGAAGAAAACACGGAAAAAGAAAATTCAGTAGGGGAGCAGGCTCAACAAGATCCTGGGATGACTCCTGAAAATACTTTTTACTTTCTAGACAAGTTTGGAGAGAAGTTCCATTTATTCGTTACGAATAATGCAGAAAAGAAATCCAAGCTCTACTTAAACTATGCAGAAGAACGTCTGGCAGAGTCAGCAAAATTGACGGATGATGCGAAGGACAAATATACAAAGGATTTAGTGACTGCTTATGTTGCGAATCTACAAAAAGCGCAAGAAAAGATAGCTGAGGTCATCGTTGACGAGAAAGTCGCAAGTGATGTGAAAAATCGATTAGCCACTAAATTAGAAAAAGTGACTACTATTATTACTAGCGAATCTGTAGAGTCTTCATTAGACGAAAAGCAGCGATCATCTCTGGAAAACAAGAAACAAGAAGGATATCTTGTTGCGAATATGATGAAAGATATAGATCTTGATAAGGTGAAGGCGATGCGTGAACAGGGATTGCACTTTGGAGAGATTGTCAAAGTAATTGCATTTGCAGAAGAAAGTGGTAAGAGTGAGAGTGAAATTATCGAGTTGCTACAAGAAAAACATCAGAATTTCGGTACAATAGCCAAAAAATTAAATATTCAACAAGGTGACATTTGGAAGAAAGTGAATCTTGAGAAAGCAAAGGTTGCACAAAAAGCTTACGAGAAAGCAGTTTTATCTGGGAACCAATCGGACATCGATCGAATCGGTAAAACAATAGATGGGATTTCTAATGAACAAATTGCCTTAGGAATTGATCAATCAGATCCGCATAACTTCAACGGTGTGGATAGAAAACTTGCGATTATCCAACAGAAAGCGGATGCCGGACTGATTCCTCAAGAAAAAGCGGATTGGATCAAACAAAAAATCCAAATGAATCAAGACAAAAAATATACCGGTTTAAATGGAGATAAAAACGAAAATTCTCTGGCATCTAAAGGAAATAACGATAAGAGCCAGCAAAAAGCTGATAAAGAAGAAGCTAAAAAAATAAAGAAAGAGTTAAAAGCTGATGAGAAGGCAGTAGAGAATACTAAGAAGAGTGAAGAGAAACAGCAAAAAGCTCAAGAGAAAGCAGCGGAAAAAGAAAAGAAAGAGCAAGAGAAAGCTTCAGGAAAAGTAAAGAAAGAGCAAGAGAAAACTGCAGAAAAAGAACAAAAAGTGAAAGACAAAGCTGCTGAGCAAGCGAAAAAAGAGCAAGAAAAGGCAGCAGAGGACGAAAGGAAAGCAAAAGACAAAGCTGCTGAGCAAGCGAAGAAAGAGCAAGAAAAGGCAGCAGAGAACGAGAGAAAAGCGAAAGAAAAAGCAGCAGAGCAAGCGAAGAAAGAGCAAGAAAAGGCAGCGGAGAACGAAAGAAAGGCGAAAGAAAAAGCAGCAGAGCAAGCGAAGAAAGAGCAAGAAAAGGCAGCGGAGAACGAAAGAAAAGCGAAAGAAAAAGCAGCAGAGCAAGCGAAGAAAGAGCAAGAAAAGGCAGCAGAGAACGAAAGAAAAGCGAAAGAAAAAGCTGCAGAGCAAGTGAGGAAAGAACAGGAAAAAGCAGCAAAAGAGAAGGAAAAACAATCTGGGAAATCTGATGATTAAGGTCGGTTTCATATACGGGTCCTGAAAACTTGAATATACTTAGGACCAATTAGATTCAAAGAAAGAGTTGAAATGTCAGCTGAATGAATAGAAGAGTCCAATCATTAAGAATCAGTGATTGGACTTTTCTGTGTTTAAATAAAAAAATAAAAGTATTAGTCCGATTGTAGGGGACGCTTTGAACTTCGAGGCTGACACTTTGACAATCCCTCAGAGTAACAATTCCCATAAATGTGATTTTACTTCACCATTTCAACGATTTTATCCTGCTTCATATAATTCATATTAATCAACCGCTCCGCCACTTCCAACGCTTTATCAGGATTTCCTTTATCCGTATAATAGTTGAACAAATCACGATCGTAAGTTTGCGCAGTTAATGTATACCCATGTGACTTTAAATAAGGTAAAACCTTGTCAAATAAGAACGCATGGTAGTCGTCTTTCTGTTGAAATGCGGAATATCGATGCAGCGTGAAGATGAGTTGATACAAGGTTTCATTGCATTGATCGGCAATGGCTAGACCTTCTTCGATAATCTCTATGAGTTCTTCCTGACGTAAAAAGTTGCCTATAAGTGCGCTACGCGTGTACCCCTCTAGGGATAATAAGTAGAGTGGGGAATCATTGTCTTTCAGAGCCATGGAATCTTTATAGAGCTGTCCAGCAGTCTCGTAATTCTGTCTTCTGAAATGTTCGTAAGCAAAGTTATGCAATACCTTCGCTTTCTTCTCTACAGAGTTACAAAGATCACATAGTGTAATCAAGTTTTCATATTGTTCGATCGTATCGTTGAAATTGCGATACTGATCGGACTCAACTTGGATGAGCATCAGATTTTCTGTGTCAATGATACGGAGAAATTGATTGGTCTTTTTAAAGTGGTTTAATGCTTTTTCTGCATAGTGATACGCTAGAACTGGTGAATGGACATTTTGATAGGCCACTGCCAAATCGTAGTAGATAGAAGGATTAGAATAGAATTTGAAATCAACCGTATTGAAAATATCAATGGATTTTGTGTACTCATCTACCGAAATATAATACAGAGCGAGTACGTGTTTGAATAAGTTGGCCTCGTAAACAGACAACTCTTCTGCAGTTCGTTGAATTTCATCAATCCGTTTTTTTGCTTTTTTCGTACACCCTTGTGCTAGATAATAATTTGCAACAAGTAGCTTGTAGTAGGTCGCGTGTTCTGAGAGTTCAATAAGTTTGTATTCTTTCAGCTCATTGTGAAGAATCATGGCAGCTTCTCGGTTTTGAGAAATCATGAACTCATGCCAAATATCAAGTTTACTTTTCAAGTTCTTTAAGCTAGTTAGCTCTTGTTCCATGTCAATTTGGAGACGTTTCGACAAGAGCATGGTTATTTCGGGAGAGTATTCCGTTAATCCGCGTTCAATTTTACTAATATGCGTAACTGAACAAATCCCCTTCCCTAACTCCTCTTGAGTGATCTTCGCTTTTTGGCGGTAAAATTTAATGATTCTGCCTTCATGCATCACTAATCCCTCCATGCGCAACATTTTATTTGCTTAAAATGAATATAAACCAAAAGACTTGTTTTTCTGAAAATAAACATAGTTCATAGATATACATAAGTCTCTCTCCGAATAATTGGGGGAATTCAAAGTTATGGGCATTCATAAGTTTTGTTGAGGTCGATTTTCTCTTGTTCTAATGGGGTTTTATAAAAATTCACATATAGCCATTTCATCTATCGGACTATTCGGAGTTGAAAGTAATTATACACAATTTATTGAAGAATGTAATTACCTTTAGTCGTTAAACTACAATAAATGAAACCTTATTCCTTACTATAATCCATTAGTAAGTACCTTTTGTAATGCCTTCATATAGGAAAGGTAGTTCTATATACATTTTATAATAGTCTGAATACTGAGATTACCCCAATACTATATTGTTTGAAAATGATGTAGCGTTAACGTCACAGATGTAAGACAGAAGGCAATCTCCTAGTCTACATCGAGAATTCGAAGGTGAAACTATAAATATTCGGGGGTGTACGTAATGGGGAAACGAAAAAAGGGGAACCAAGTCCAGTCTAAAGTGGCAAAAGTGATGCTGGCTGCCATGCTATTACCGGCAGCAGCATTCCAACCAACGCAAAAAGTTGGCGCTGCGACGAACGTCAATGATGTAAAAGAAATATTGAGCAAACTGACGGATGAGCAACGACGATCGCTCAATGAAATCCGAACGGAGACGGGCTTTACAATTCAACCCGGCATCAATACTACGAGTGAGCAACCTGTGAATGTGATTGTAGAATTCAAGCAAGAACCAGCAAAAGTGCAACAAGCCAAGAATCCCAATCAAGTTACGTTGTACGAAGCTGAAAACAAAGTCGAAGCTTCGCATAGAAAATTTAAAGAAGCCATTCAAGGGCAATCGAAGCTAAAGTTATCAGTTGATGTTGAAATCACTCATGAATATCGGGATGCATTCAATGGAGTGTCCATAACGTTACCTGGAAATCAGGTTGAAGACTTAGTACGAATCGGAGAAGTGAAACGTGTTTGGAAGGATGAAGCCGTACAACTGGATTTACCAGATCCCGAAAAATACCCGATGGAACCTAAAATGATCGACAGCGTGCCTCAAATCGGAGTGGACAAGCTCCACGATGAAAAAATTGAGGGGCAAGGTATCAAAGTCGGTGTTCTTGACACAGGAATTGACTACAACCACCCAGACTTGCAAGGGGCATATAAAGGATATACAGCGAAAGAAGGCGTAGATCCGAGTTCAGTGGATCCGGACGCTGTAAAAGGTTGGGATTTCATCGATAATGATGCGGATCCTATGGAAGAAACGTATGAAGATTGGAAGAAATCGGGCAAACCTGAGCGTGATAATTATGGAAATGTCTATTACACTTCTCACGGTACTCACGTATCAGGAACGGTCGCAGGTCGGTCGGAAAATAAGGTCGACAGCGCTGTAAAAGGCGTTGCACCTGAAGTTGAACTGTATAACTATCGCGTTCTTGGTCCTTACGGGAGTGGGGCAACTAGTGGGATTTTAGCGGGCGTGGATAAGTCGGTAAAAGATGAGATGGATGTCATTAACCTATCTCTCGGTGCAAGCGTTAATAGTGCTCTTTCACCACTCTCCATTGCGGTGAACAACGCCATGCTTTCAGGTGTAGTAGCAACGGTAGCTGCAGGAAACGCTGGAGATGGCGCGATGACAATTGGTTCACCTGGAACCGGTGCACTCGCAATTACAGTTGGTGCAAGCGACGTATCACAAACCATTCCAACTTATACAGCAAGTGCAAATGATGATTCATATACGGACGTCCAATTACTCGCTAAAAACTTTTCTGACAAAATTGAGGAGTTCCAGAACCAATCGTATCCAGTCGTTTTTGCTGGACTAGGCAATGTGAAAGATTTTGAAGGGAAAGAGGTAGCAGGGAAGATTGCATTGATCGAACGGGGGACTCTGGCGTTTGACGATAAAATCAAGAATGCTAAAAAAGCGGGTGCGGTGGCCGTTATTGTTTACAACAATGAAGACGGTCAAATTCCTTATTATGTCGGCGAAAGTACGGGATATATTCCTTCATTCCGTTTGTCGAAAAAAGATGGGGAGCAACTGAAAGCACAAGTAGAGGCGAGCGCAACAACATTTGAATTTGGAGAATTACGCAATACGAAATCTGAAGGGGATCATTTAGCAGACTTCAGTTCAAGAGGCCCTGTCGCACAAACATATGACATTAAACCGGATGTGGTTGCTCCAGGTGTTGCGATTTATTCAACGTTTCCATCGTATATGAACGATCCTGAAGGCAATAGTTACGATACGGCATACGCAAGAAGTCAGGGAACGTCTATGGCTGCGCCACACGTAGCAGGTGCAGCAGCTCTAATTTTACAAGAGCATCCGGACTACACGCCATTTGACGTGAAAGCGGCATTAATGAATACATCCGTTGAACTAAAAGGAGACCAATCCGTGTATGAGGTAGGTTCGGGACGCATTAACGCATACGATGCCGTTCATGCAGATACTTCTGTAAAAGTGTTGGACCAAACGGAAACAGTCGAGGAGAACGAAGTGGTTTCAATTCCTAATGAAACAGCGTCGTTGTCATTCCGCTCTCATTACCTATCGGAAGAAGGCAAAGCGATCGAAGCATCACGACCTGTTGTCATTAAAAATAGCAGCAAAGAAAGCAAAAAATTTGCAGTGGCCGTTGAATTCCTGGGTGCAAAAGGCGGTAGACAAGATGCTGAGAAAAACGGCGTGAAATTTGCAGCAGATCAGACGGTTACAATTGCAGCAAACGGTGAAACAACAGTGGAACCAGTACTTCAAGTACCTCAAACGGCCGCGGAAGGAACCTATGAAGGCTACGTTCGCTTTGTGAACGAAAGTGATGAAAATGAAAGTTACCGAGTACCATTTGCAATTCGAGTGACCAGCAAAGGAATCGACTATGTAGAATTAGAAAGACCCGTTATCACAAATTCTTGGTACAACTTCCATTCGTTCTTAATCCCATTCACACCGGTCACGTTTAAATTCAAGAGTCCGATGGAGACGGTTGATATAGTCATTGCGGATGAAGAAACGGGTAAACCAGTTGGCTACGTGGGATCCCTCTATGGAGCATCCGGCATTTTACCAGGCAGTGAAATATATATTACACAAGGATTTGCAGGGGTTGTCAATGAGTTTACAGGTGATCCAAACTATCCAATTTCAAATGAAAACCTTAGATTGCCCGAAGGGGGCTACAAGTTCATAATGATTGCAAAAGATAAGGAAGGCAATACGTATGTGGATGAAAGCCTCGCGGTCGTTGACAATACAAAGCCAGAAATTTCGTTCAAGGATTATAAGCCTGGAATCATTGAAGTGAATGATTCCATGTATACAGATGAAGATGGACATCATGCGTTATGGGTTCACACAAACGTTTATGATGCATCCATGGACTATCTAAAATCGAAGGGGCTCAATTATGACCAGTCGTCCAATATGACAGTTTACTATGAGAACTCCGCGTTTCCAAGTGGTTTACTACCGGTTGGTGGAAATGGAGATATGAAGGTTGGGATTTTGCCAGAAGATACTGCCAAAAAGCCGCTAAAACTTTCGTTACAAACGGTTGAAATGGGGACAAGTACACGATTTGATGACTATGTATTTGTCAAAGAAGGAATGGAATATGCCTCTGCTTCGTATGACAAACCTAAGGTTCGTAAAGGCGACGAGATTACGGCTACTTTGACGTTGAATCATGTTAAAGATCTTCAAAGTGGGAAGTTTGATATCGGATTTATGAATGAACTATTCAAGTTCAAAAAAGTGAAAGCGAATAAGGAGTTTAAACAATTTGCAAAGAAAAATAATCTTGAAATTGAGGTTGCAGAACCTACATTTAAAAAGGAGTTCCGTGAGACGATTGCTTCCTTAGGCGCATCACTGAAGGGGACTGACATAAAAGGAATCAGCGGGGAACAAGCTTTCCTAGATATTACCTTTGAAGTCATTGGTGATGAATCTTATTCAGATTCACAAAGCTTCTTCTTTAATAATGTGTCGTACACAGCGGTAAATAGCGACAAGATGACTAAGATGGAGGCATTCTCGAAAGATCGATTCGACTTGGTGGCGTCTACTGGTAAGTTGGAAGGATATTTTAAACCAGAAGGACTGATGGAAGAGACAGGAGAAATTTTCTATGATGTCGATTTAAGTAAAATCGGTGCGAAAGTTTATGTAAAAGGTCCAGATGGAAAGAAATATGCAGGAGATATAGAATCTACTGGCGGATTCTTCATCGAAGACATTGAAGCACAAAAAGGAAAATTTGAATTAGTAGTTGAAGTACCTGGGCATTTAAATTCAGTGAGTACGGTCGATGTAGCAACATTCGCTGATGGAGAGTGGAGAGGGCTTTGGTCTCGCACGTATCCACCGATGAATTATGCAGGTGATGTAAACAATGACGGCGTGATTGACATCATGGATGTAATGCGTATCGTTGCACAGTATGGCAAGAAGGACAAAGCAGCAGACATTAATATCGATGGAATTGTCGATGAACTGGATGTACGTCTCATTGAGCAAAACTTCTTAAGAAGCGCGAAAGATACGAAGAAAAAGCCAGTTGAAAAGTTAGGTAACAAAGGCATCAACGAGTTGTTGAAGTCGATTGGACTTGAGCCTGCTGAGTGAATATAAGGTTTGCTTCTTTTAAAAGGAAATTACTATCTAAAAAGTATCCGTTGATTGAAACGTAAGACGGCGACTCCGAAGGGATCAGTGAAGGAAGCAACCTTAGTTCGCGGCGTCCTGCCGCAACGGTTGCATAACCTACATCCTGTAGGCCCGCGTCCGTCTGAAGTGTAGATCAACACTGTTGGAATGTTGATACCTGTTTCAAAACTAACTATAAGAATATGGGGGAATACGAGAATGGTTAAAACTCAAGGGATGAAGAAGTCCAAGAACGTCTTACTAGGAACGGCACTTGCAGGAGCATTGATTGTATCCACTGGATTTGGAACGTATTCTTGGTTTACTTCAGAGTCAAATGCTCAAGCAGAAATGAAAAACGGAATTCTGCAGATCAACGGTGGAGGGAATATCGATACACCAATCTTCACTGCCGAGCAATTTGCGCCATCCCAACTTCACTATGGCGAGTGGCTATCCATTTCAAACACAGGAGATATGGACGCGCATATTAAAGCGACGTATACGCATTCAGTCGATAAGGCATCTCTAGAGGGATATGAAGTCGGATTCATTGCGATGAAATACACGGTGAAACCAGGACAAGACGCGTACGAAGATTCGAAAATCAAACTCGATAACCTGTTCAATGGGACAACAAATGAAGTCTTGTCCTCTAATAATGATGGCAAAAATCGTATTGAAATGATGGGTACTCTTTTATCTGCAAAGCAGATTGAATCTGGTGAAATCTTAGTAGGTGACGGGGAGAATGAACAGTTCTGGGAGTTGGATGAAGGCCAGTATATCGACATCATGATGGGCATCAAACTCGATGAAAGTGCGGGGAACGAATACCAAGGAGCTGCTTACAAAGCAGGTCTGAATGTAATCGCGAAGCAAACGGATACAGGTTCAACATATGACAATGAAACTAAAAAAGAAGTTGAAAATAAGGAAGAAAATAAAGACAGCAACTAATAACTAGTCCTAAAAACAATAGGGAGATGGGGTGAATCTTTGAAGAATGCCATTAAAAAAATCAGTACGATCGTGTTTCGGCTATTCGTCGTTATTGTAATTGGTCTGGTGTTAATGACTGCATACCAAAAATTCAACAACAAAGGAGCGCCTACATCCTTTTTTGGCTATCAACCGTTAACCGTACTATCCAATAGTATGAATCCCATCTTCGAGACGGGGGATATGCTATTCGTTAAAAAAGTGGACGCGGCGAACGTTAAAGTAGATGATATTATTACTTTCAAAGAAAGTGGCGGCAATTTAATTACCCACAGAGTGATTGAAGTCATCAGCAATTCCGGTGAAATCAGTTTTGCGACCAAAGGTGATAATAACAATATGATGGATGAAGAATTGGTCCAAGCAGGAAATTTGCTTGGAAAACAGTCATTCTTTATCCCGAAGGCTGGCTATCTGGTAAAGGCAATCCAAAGTCCATTGGGAATGCTGTTGGTAGTCATCCTTCCAACGTTAGGTTATTTCGCAATTGGGTTGTTTAGTCGTAAAAGAGAAGATGTGGATGGAGTTCCTATGGAAGGGAACTGAACTTATTCAGTGAATTAAAGATGACATGAGAAATCCCTCATATCCGAGTAATCGGCGATGAGGGATTTCTTTAATTTGATGGGGGAGTAGATGGGTTGCTTGACTCAGTGCTCACATGTATAAATTAGCTGTCTGATGTGTTCTTATTTCCCCTGCTCTTTCTTCAAGGTTTCCATACGTTCTTTATAATTGTCCACCAACGTCGTAATGCGATCTACTTCGTGCTGAATCAACGAACGTTTTTCTTCTTTCTTTGCATCCATCATGTCTAGGTATTTTGTTCTCGTGTTTTCAATTAGATCAAGCAATTCCTGAGCGGTTTTTTCGTCAATCAACTCTTCTTTTCCGAGTAGAGTGGTAGCTCCAGCGAAGCGATCGCTTTCTGTGTTAATGGCGAATGTGATCTTGTCGCCTAAGCGTCGAACAGTTTCGTAAGCCATGGCTTCTGGCCAGCCAATCGGTTTTTGGTAGACTAGCGTAGCAAGATCTAAGTCGGAAGGAAGCCAGACTTTTGCGATGTTGGAAGTCATTTCTTCCAATGAATTTGCCCCCATATAGGTCCCGTTTCCTGCTTCAGCAACTTTTTTTAATTGGTTTTCTGCAGTTTGATCCACTTGGAATCCTATGACATTGATGTGACGATCTTTCGCAAGCTCTGCAAAACTTTTGGCTTCTGCAACAGGATCCCCATCACACGTTTCGGCACCGTCACTAACAATGTATAGAGTGATGTCGGCATCCGTCCCTTCATGATCAAGCCGAGCTTGTTTGATGGCTCCGGCTAGTGGCGTCCAACCGCTCGCTTTAACTTGATCGACCGCCTCGTCGAACTTTTTCTCGTCATAACTTGCTAGCGGGTAGATTTCATCAATTGTGCCACATGACAACGCTTTGTCTGATTTGTTTTGAGTTCCCGCGTGACCATATACATAAAGGGATAGGTCGCTTTCCTTTCCCATCATGGAGGCGAATCCTTTCACTGCGCTTTTTGCGGTATCCATTTTCAGTTTCCCATCGGCTTGGAGAAGCATGCTGGAGCTGGCGTCCAATAGAATGATGCCGTTAGTGGGAATCGATTTTTGTGTTTCATCTCCTTGGATTTCTCGAGGTTCCGGTAAAATCGGCTCCTTGAACGAAGGGGAAAAGTCTATGAGTGGTTGAACGAGTTCTCCGTACTGCGCACCTCCGAGTAAGTGGATGAGGGCACCATGCAATTCCTCAGGATCTTTAGTGGATTCCGTAATGGATTTCATCTCTGTTAAGAAGTTTTCTCTGATTGCCGAAGGGACCTCCCGTTTGCTCCACATGCTAGTCTCCTGTTCGATTGTAAAATTGTTCGTTAAGGTACCAGGTGAGAGCTGTGCTAATTCTTCTGGGGTAGTTGCCTGCGACCCCATGGAGAAAGCTTCAGTTTTCTTTTTTTTCATCTTCTATTTCTTTCTCTCCGCTATTCTTGTCGTCTTCATGTGCGACGGAAGTAACTTGTTCATCACCAGGTTCCGCATCTTTTGAACATCCCGACAACATGATGAATGCAGTGAAAAAAATCAGAACGAACTTCGTCTTCATACACAAACAGCCTCCTTGTGAAAGGTTTACTATGTATACGCAATCTTTCAATGATAGTTTCAATAAAATAAATGAGACGTCCCGTCACTAGCGGTTTTGACTGCTCAAAAAGAAAATCCTCGCCCCTTATAATGTGGGATGAGGATTTTTCAATAGATAGACCTATTTTAATCTGAATTTCCATAGCCATCTCAACCCTTTTTCGGTTTCAATCGCTTCTGATAGCGCTGACCTTCGAGCATATTCAGAAGCGTCCGTTGAATCGCTTCGGTTTCAGGGGAACAGCAACCTGGGTCCGCCAAATTTTTCGTTTCAAGCGGGTCGTGCGCTAGATTGTACATTTCAAATTGGTCGGAAACGGGTTCTGTTTTGACGACTTCTACGACACACCCGTCTTGCTCCGTAAATGTCGTATCGCTGACGCCAGGATTAGTCCAAAACTGAGGATTGTCGAAGTAGCGGGCGAACTTCCAGACTTCTGATTTGCCAGCAGGACCCGTTTTAAGTGAGACAATTATGGCTTCTATTGAACTAGGTTGGACGACGGATTCATAAGGTTTTCCGGTAATGAGATTCGTTTGATGAAGTCCTTTGAACACGTTGTCGTCGGTCATGAAGTACAGGGGTTCATCTACTCGGAAGAAGGTTTGACGCTCTTCAATGAGTGGTGTTAAATCTCTACCTACAAGAGGTCGGGCTTCCGTATGATCAATCGCTAATTTGTGCTGGATTTCAGTTGGGTCAATTCCTGCCAATCCAAGCAGTGTCGGTAAGATGTCGACGTGACTTGTAAGGGTAGTTGTCTGTTTTGCTTGAGGGAATAACTGAGGACTGTGTATGACGAAGGGGACATGGATGGATTCTTCGTACATCGAATACCATTTTTGATAAAGTCCGCCTTGCGCGCCGAGTTGCTCTCCGTGATCGGATGTGAAGACGATAATTGTATTCTCTGAAAATCGGGATTGTTGAAGCGCAGTGAGTACTTTCATCATTTCGTCGTCGACTTTTTTCTGTAAGCTGTAATACAGTTGGCGATAAAAATTGTTGTTAATGATCGGCTGCAATCCTTTTGGATAAGTGAGACGGTAACTGTTTTGCACAGATGGTTTTGTTGCTAGTGACTCATGGGTGGTTGGAGCGGGTGGGATGTGGGGAAGTGTCGGATCGACTTCGAAATTATAAGAGGGGAGGAGAGCTGAAAATATTCCAAACAGCGCAATATCGTGGGGATTCACGAACGAACATTGGATGAACCACGGCGTTGTTTCTTCCTCGCATTTCGAAGTTCGTTCCAATGCTTCTATTAATTCCACTGTTTCCGTTGCATACACTTCGTCCCGTCCGCTCGTTCCAAAACCTGCCGATGACCCAGAGTTTCGTGGGTCGGTACCATGCGGGTCGGGTCCGATCCAATCTGAAAAACCGAATGCTCCTAAACGGTCACCTTCACGATACATCCTCTCTTTTTTCTTATCAGGGGCACCTGTAATTGTGTTGTAACTCGGCAATGCGTCTTTCGTGCCGGGAATCACTATATCTTGCTCAGAAGCGTGCCACTTTCCTTTCCAAAATGTGTCATATCCGGCAGCGCGGAAGTAGTCGCCTACTGTAGGAACCGTGTTCGGATCCAACCAGAACTGATCCGCGTCATAGGAACCTTTCGCGGCGCCAGGTGTTTGTGTGACTCCATGTAAGGAAGGATAGTGCCCGGTATATAATGTAGTCCGACTCGGTGCGCAAGCTGTGCTACCAGCGTAATGGTTGAGAAATGTCATTCCGTTTTTCATCAACAGCTGCTGTGCAATTAAGTTTTCACGGGTCCACTTTTGCAATTCTTCCGTCTCGTATACTGGGGGGAAGCGATTTTGGTCGACCATTAGGAATAGAATATTTGGCTTGTTGTTCCCGAAACCACAATTGGGATTTGTAGGATGTTCATTCATAAATTTCACCTTCCTAATTTGTAAGTACCCTCTAGTGTATGACGGACGAGTTCGAACGAGCGTGTGATTCGCATAGAGTGGAAGGTGAATGGAAGTTGATAAGCATTAGAATTGCAGGAATCTAAGGATTTCACCTATAGCCGTATCGGCAATGAACGCTGTGAGAAGAATGGAGGCTACTGTTGTGACGGCGATGTAGAACAGGATCCCGTAAAAACTATCGATGGGTGTGGATTCCTTGAATAAGATTTTTGTAATTGTGATAAAAGGAATAAGGATGAACGCAATGAAGATGGCGATTGCTAGAATAATGGTGGATAGAGTGAAGGAATGGACGAAAGTGAGTACCAGGCTTATTACGGAAAGTGCGATGGGAATGGCATAGAATCCCCCTAGTTTTCGGGTGAGTTCTGAGACGGATTCTGTGAGTGAAAATAGTTTGACTGTGCTCGTAATGGCGATGAGATTTACGACGACGACTAGTAGAAAGAAAATACTTAAGTAGAGAAGGATTTGGAAAAAGGATGGACTGAGAGTGTTTAGGCTTGTCGGGAATGCTGCGTAGAAGGTGGCGGATGTGAGTAGGATGAATAGAATGATGCCAAGCATGCTGTTTTGTACTGAGGTATTTGTCGTGTGAAAGTGAGCAGACGGTGTTTTGAGCTGTTGGAATAGGAATTGCATGAAGTTCTTTGCATCGGATTTTAACTTTTCAAGGGAGTCGTTTGTGGACGAGACCGGTACTTCTACAGTTGTCGTTCGCTTACGTATGGCGGAAAACGAGTTTCCGCATTCCCCGCAAAAATTACCATCAAGTTGCGTGTGGTTGCAAACTGGACAAGTTTTAATGGGTGTCACTCCTTTTTTATTGTTGGATAGTGCTTGTTGCATAGCGTCGGGCAGTAAAGGACGTTTTAGTAAATGGTATGTTTGAGAGATGGAGAATAGAAAGGAATTGTATGGATGAGGTGAGTGGAATTTGTTGGTGGGTGGAGCGAGGGTTTTTGAGTTCTCGATCACTTGGAGTGGGTTGTCCGACATTGCGAGTAGTTTCTGCGACACTTGGTGGGGGTTCTCGATCACATCGGAAGATTTCTTCGACACATAGCGGAATTTCTCGATAACGGGACACAATTCAACTGCTTATAAGGGATTAATTGGTAGCGCTTCGCTTGTTTAGGGGAGGGCTATTCCACCGGGAGCTAGTGATATCATTTTGTCGGACACTTAAGAAGGATTGACAATCATTGCGAGCAGTTTCTCCGACACTTAGGATGTTTCTCCATCACATCGGACGATTTCTCCGACACATAGCGGAATTTCTCGATAACGGGACACAATTCAACTGCTTTTAAGGCATTAATTGGTAGCGCTACGCTTATTTGGGGAGGGTTCTTCCACCGGGAGCCAGTGATATCATTTTGTCGGACACTTAAGAAGGGTTGACAATCACTGCGAGCAGTTTTTCCGACACTTAGGATGTTTCTCCATCACATCGAACGATTTCTCCATCACATAGCTGAGTTTCTCGATAACGGGACACAATTCAACTGCTTATAAGGGATTAATTGGTAGCGCTTCGCTTGTTTAGGAAGGGCTATTCCACCGGGAGCCAGTGATATCATTTTGTCGGACACTTAAGGAGGGTTGACAATCACTGCGAGCAGTTTCTCCGACACTTAGGATGTTTCTCCATCACATCGGACGATTTCTCCATCACATAGCGGAATTTCTCAATAACGGGACACAATTCAACTGCTTTTAAGGGATTAATTGGTAGCGCTTCGCTTGTTTAGGAAGGGCTATTCCACCGGGAGCCAGTGATATCATTTTGTCGGACACTTAAGGAGGGTTGACAATCACTGCGAGCAGTTTCTCCGACACTTAGGATGTTTCTCCATCACATCGGACGATTTCTCCATCACATAGCTGAGTTTCTCAATAACGGGACACAATTCAACTTCATTGAAGGCATTAATTGGTAGCGCTACGCTTATTTAGGGAGTGGTTAGGGGCGCTGACGATAGATATCGAAAGGTTCTTTCCCGTGCGTTACGTCAGTGAAATGCCTCGCCGTAAGTAACGGTATAAATAGCGTGGTAAAAAATGAAATGGTTTCTAAACAATATCTTGAAATAATTATGTGATTGTAGATAGAAGTTCTTTAGTCGAGTGTTTTGGTACAAAACCTTTCTTGTGTAAATGAATAGCCTTTTGGATAAAATATAAACAAATTTCTTATAAAGATAGTGTAATAAAGTGATACTACTGATATTTGAATTTCTTTGAGACTAGTAGGAATTGCTAATTATTATTATCTTTAAATAACTTTTTGTAGTTTAATCGACTGGGTTGGTAGTTAATTCACTTGATAAACTAAAAGTTATAAGTAGTTCAATAAAAAACAGATAATTAAAAATTCCCATTGCATTCAGTTTACTAATTATGCTATAGTCATAAAAATTACACTCACACAGTAATTGGAGGTCTGAATTTTGGAAGAGATTCATAATCGAATTAAGAGCTTGCGGGTTGAGCGAAACTATACCTTGAAAGAAATGAGTGATCAGACGGGATTGTCGCTCAGCTTTTTATCACAAATTGAAAGAGGGGCTTCTTCTCTTTCCATCAGTTCACTGAAGAAGATTTCAGATGCACTTGACATTCACATCAATTACTTTTTTGAAGACGAACAAGAAATACAAACTTTTGTGGTTCGAGGGGATGACCATCATTCGTTTTCGACAACGAAAGGGAGTCAGATTTATTCACGGTTGACTGGGAAATTTAACAATCGGCAACTGGAACCACTTAAAGTGACATTGCCACCTCGAATGCATGAAGAACATCCACACAGCCATAGTGGAGAAGAGTTCTACTATGTGTTAGATGGCGAAGTGATTTTCTATTTGAACAAGGAAAGACATCATTTGTACCAAGGGGATACCATACATTTTCCTTCAAGCCTGATACACCAGTGGGAAAACCCTTTAGAGACTGAAAGTACTGTGTTAAGTATTGTGACGCCTATTATATTTTGATGAGGAGTGAGTCTAATGAGAGTAGCAACAGATATCGGTGGTACGTTTACAGACTTAGTATATGTGGACAAAAATGGGGAAATTGGCGTAGCGAAGAGTAGTACGACACCGCCCAACTTTGAAAAAGGAGTCATTGATGTGATTCATAAGAGTGGAATTGATCAGTCACAATTGTCGATGTTCATCCATGGAACGACTGTTATTATCAACGCACTCACTGAAAGAAAGGGGGCCAAAACCGCTCTTATTACGACGAAGGGATTTCGTGATGTATTGGAAATCGCACGTGGAAACCGCCCGGATTTGTTCAATGTGAACTACAAGAAACCGGAACCGTTTGTAGAGCGCTATTTGCGTAAAGAAGTGAATGAGCGTCTGAGTTATAAAGGTGAGGTATTGACTCCTCTTGAGATTAAAGATGTGAAAGAGTGTGTTGAGTTCTTTAAAAAGGAACAGGTGGAAGCGATTGCGGTTTCTTATTTGCATGCGTATGCAAATCCTTCTCATGAGCAGCAAACTGCAGAATTGATAAAACAACTTTGGCCAGAAGTGAAAGTAACGATTTCTAGTGACATCGTTCAAGAATGGCGAGAGTATGAGCGTACGAATACTACTGTGCTAAATGCATACGTTCAGCCAGTCGCGACCTCTTACATCAATCGCTTAGAGAACGAATTGAAGGCACAAAGCAATGTGGAGCAACGTTATATTATGCAATCGAATGGTGGAACAACGACGTTTGACAGTGCGAAAGAAACGCCAATTAGCATGGTTGAGTCAGGCCCAGTTGCCGGGATCTTTGGTGCTGCGGTGCTTGGTGAAATGATTGGGGAGAAGAATATTATTGCGTTTGATATTGGTGGGACAACTGCAAAGTGTTCATTGATTGAAAACGGCGAAGTGAAAGTTTCGACGGATTATTATATCGAACGGGATAGTCGCCATGCAGGGTATCCGATTAAGACGCCAGTTGTCGATATCGTTGAGATTGGAAACGGTGGAGGTTCAATTGCATGGATTGATCCCGCGGGCTCATTAAAAGTGGGACCACAATCTGCGGGGGCATTCCCTGGACCGATTGCTTACGGCCAAGGTGGGAAGGAACCGACAACGACAGATGCGAATTTGTTAACAGGTCGTCTGTCATCGAAAAACTTCGATTATGAAGTTGATATGGAAGCTGTGAAATCAACAATTCAGTCAAAAATCGGATCACGTTTTGAGATGTCTGCTGAAGAGGCTGCCCTCGGGATTATCCGAATTGCGAACTCGAATATGCTGAATGCATTAAAGCTCATTTCGATTCGGAAAGGTCACAATCCTAAAGAATTCACGTTGCTAGCTTTTGGTGGCGGTGGTTCAATGCATGCCCCGGCACTCGCACTAGAGCTTGGTGTGAAAAAAGTTGTTGTCCCCATTGCATCACCTGTGTTTTCCGCCTGGGGAATGTTGTTGACGGATCTACGACACGATTACATCAAAACATACATTAAGCGGATGAATGAGTTGACGTTGGAGGAAATCAACGATGCATGGATAGCAATTGAAGAACAAGCTTTGCATCATTTTGAAGACGAAGGAATGACCTCTGAACAAGTGGAGTACCATCGTTTTGCGGACATGCGTTATCTTGGTCAAGAACACACGGTGAAAGTACCTGTGGATGATGAGATGTGGACGGATGCGAGTAAGCAAAAGGCAATTGAAGATTTCCATAAGCTCCATGAAAAGAACTACACGTTTAAGCTGGAAGAAGCGCAAACAGAAATTGTTAATTTGCATTTAACGGCATTCGGGAAAGTTGAAAAGCCTGAAATTAAGAAGCAAATCAAAGCGGGAACACTGCAATCAGCATTTAAAGAAAAGCGAGAAGTCTACTTTGAAAATGAAGGTTGGCTTACAACGAACGTTTACGATCGAGAGAAACTACCGACGAACGAAGTCTTGCGAGGACCGGCCATAATTGAAGAAAAAGCGGCGGTTACTGTGATTTATAAGCAGCAACAGCTCTATGCAGACGAGTATGGCAACCTCATCATTGTAAAGGAGGAGAACTGATATGACGTACACGACTACAATTGATCCATTTACGCTTGAAATCGTTAAAGACTCATTACTCGCTACAGGGGATGAAATGTTCGCAGCACTTGCAAGAACATCGATGAGTCCAATCATCTATGAAGTATTGGACTATGCGAGCGGGCTTACCGATGCGAAAGGGAATCTCCTCACTCAAGGAAATGGTGTGACGGGTTTCATTGGAATGCTGACATTCATGGTTAAGGAGACTTTGGCAAAATATCCTGGAGATAAGTTGAAGGAAGGCGACATCATTATTATTAACGACCCTTATCAAGGTGGAGGTTCTCACCTTTCTGATGTTGGATTGGTCATGCCGATCTTTGTGGATGGTGAGCTGATTGCGTTCTCTGCAAATAAGGCGCATTGGACTGAAGTGGGAGGAAAAGATCCTGGTTCGTTTACGAATGATTCTGTTGATATCTTCCAAGAAGGACTCCAATTCTCTTGTCTGAAGCTCTATGATGAAGGAAAAGTGAGTGATGTCCTTGTTGAAATGATCCGCTCGAATGTTAGATTCCCTGAGTTGTCTCTTGGAGATATGTGGGCACAAGTTGCAGCGTTGAAAACAGGAAATCGCAGGTTGAACGAGCTTTGTAACAAGCATACAACGGAAACGATTCTTGCCGCGATTGAGCACTTACTGGACCATGGGGAAGTGATGGCTCGTGAGGAGCTGAAAAAGCTACCTAAGGGTGTTTTTTACGCAGAAGATTTTATTGACACAGATGGGATTGGGAATGGACCGTTTCCAATTAAGGTAAAAGTGACAATTACGGATGATGAATTCATATGTGACTTTAGAGGCAGCTCACCACAAGTTCCTGGTCCTATGAATTGCTCGAAGACGGGACTAACTTCTGCAGTTCGCGCGATTTTCTTAGCAATTACAAATCCTGAACAAGACGTAAACGACGGGGTATTCCGTCCTTTGAGGATTTTAACGGATCCGAAATCTATTATGTCAGCAGAGCGCCTAGTTCCTGTCTCAAACTACTTTGAAACGCTATTAGGCAGTTTAGACTTGGTGTGGAAAGCGATGGCACCTCATCTACCAGAGCGTCTGAATGCTGGCCACTTTTTGTCGGTATGTGCAGTGACTTTATCCGGGACGCATCATGATACTGACGAATCGTTCTTGATCGTAGAGCCATCTGTTGGAGGATGGGGCGCATCGAACAGAAACGATGGCGCATCTGGACAGTTCTGTATGGGCGATGGAGAAACATACAACGTTCCGGTTGAAGTCGCTGAAACTCGATACGGCGTTATGTTGGATGAATATAGCTTACGTCAAGATGGAAATGGATCAGGAGCAGGAGAGTTTGTTGGTGGAAAAGGTGTTACTCGTTCCTACCGTGCAATGACGGACGGACAAGCAGTCACAGTCACGTATGGGCGCAACAAGTTCATGCCATGGGGAATTAGTGGAGGTCATGATGGATCGCCGAACGAATTCTTTGTGGATAAAGCAGATGGAACAATAGACGGCCCATTCGGTGTGTATCCTAGATATCTGTTGAATAAAGGCGATGTAGTGAGACTCGTTACGGGTACGGGTGGAGGTTATGGTAATCCGTTAGAACGTGACGCAGCACAAGTTGCTTGCGATGTGAAGAATGACTATTTCACAGTGGAAGAAGCGGGTGCAATCTTCGGTGTTGAAGTTGATTCGAACACGTTTGGATATAGAGAGCTTGAAACGAGAAAACACTAAAAGGAGATGTATTGGATGCAAAAACAAGCAGCGCAAGACACACAGGAGATTGTACAAAATCTGTTTCACGATCAATTCACGAATGCAGAAGTGAAATTTGGATATGTGTCGATTCCAACCGGCGAACGGTTGCCGAACGAAGGAACGACTTTCCATGAGGAACAAGAGTATTCGTTCATCACAAAAGGCTCACTTGTTGGCGAGTCTGGTGGTGTACCGTTTGAAATGTCGGCAGGCGAGGCTTCTTTCATCCCTGCGGGAGAACTACATTGGTGTATGAATAAAGGTGACGAGCCTGTGGAATTAGTGTTTGCGTTAGTGAAAGCGTAAGCTGCTTGTTAGCAATAGAGTTTGGGGATCTATATTCATGAGGGGGTGAGTCGATGGACGGTCAAAAAGAAAATACGAAAGCGCATAACGATATACTTGGCCAAGATAACGCATTGGCTCCTGTCCCTGAAAATCAGCGTCAGCATTGGCTAACGCCCGCAGTCATATTTGGAGGACTGGAGTTCACGATTCCAGTTCTCATGGTAGGTGCGTCATTAACTGCAAGTTTCGGTATGACTAAAATCCTTCTCATACTTATCATTGCTTTGTTCGGTTTCCAGTGGGTAGGGAACGCGTTGCAAGGATATATCGGCGCGAAAACAGGACGCTCTTCATCTGTGATTGCCAAGTCCAGTTTTGGAACTGTCCAAGCTCGCTTTATTGTCGGATTCACGATTTTCATCGTGTCACTCGGTTGGTGGGCATTGCAAACCGCCGTTGCAGGTAATGCGATGTCTGCAATGTTCGGCATAGATTACCAAACAAATTGGATTGGCTGGGCGCTTGTTACGACAATTGCCGGTTTACTGTTTGCACTCCCTTCCATCATTGGTTATAACTCAATGAAATGGACGGATTACTTGGCGGTTCCTTCAGGATTGCTGCTAATTATTGGCGGGATTTACTTGACGCTGAAGAATACGGGATTACATAAAATCTTAGAATGGAATCCAGAACCAAGCATGACCATTCTTGCTGGAATCAGCTTAGTCATTGGTGTAAACGTTTCTCAGTGGGTAATTGCATCAGATTATACTCGCTATGCAAAACCTGTTTGGGGAGACAATTGGATCATTCCGAGTGGGATTGCAGTTATTGGATTCCCATTGTTCATAGTGGGAGCTATCATGTCAGTGGGTGTTGGGGACGCGGACATCGTCCATGTCATGATGAATTTAGGGTTTCCATTTTGGGGCTTCCTAATTTTGTGGCTTGCGACATGGACTTCTCAGCTCGTTAATAACTACAGTATGGGATTGGCGCTGGCAAATTTATTGAATGTGAATTCCAGCAGAGGGCGAGCGCTATTGACATTGTTTGGTACAATTTTAGCTATAATTGTTGCGTTAGCGGGGATTCTACAGTACTTCGAGGACTTTTTGTACTTAACCGCACTCTTGTATCCTGCGATTGCAGGCGTAATGATGGCAGATTTCTTTGTTATTCGCAAGCAAAAGTGGGTGGAGATTCCTGGTTGGAACTGGATGGCTACGATTGCGGTAGTAGTAGGTGTCGTGATTGGGTACTTGACTCAGTATGTGTATCCAATGGGACTTCCGGCGGTCCAATCTCTTCTTGCTTCAATACTTGCTTATGTAATTGCGATGAGGCTAAAGAAGAAGATTTCGCCAGATCAGTTTACGGAGGAACATGTTTAAGGTGGACTGTGTTGAACTAGTGGAAATGGCACTGGGGAATGGCAAGGTGAACAAACAAATCAAGACATAGCTCATCCGAAAATAAGTATAAGAAGCCCCCTTTCTCTCAGCGGAAAGGGGGCAATTATTATTCTAAAGTGAGTACTAACTTCCCACGTGCATGTCGGGTTTGAGTTTTCTGCAGTGCTTCGAGTCCTTGTTCAAATGGGTAAGTTTGTTCAATGACAAGCTTGTATGTACCCGTAGCGATTTCTTGAATGAGCTGTTTGACTTCATCCCGAACATCCGCTTTATGAGGGACGAATGCAGCAGTGATGTCGCGTTCAGGCTCGATGCGATCGCCAGAAATTGTAATGACGGTGCCTCCGCCTTTTACGACGTGCATACTCTCAGTTCCTGTACCAGGTTGGATCGCTATCGCTGCATCGACACCGTTAGGCATCCAATCACGTATTTCGCTCGCCCAATTCGGATCTTTGTAGTCGACGGTTTTATCAGCACCGAGCGATTTCATGTAGTCGTGGTTTTGAGGGGAAGCGGATCCTGCCACATTCCAGCCACGCGCTTTGGCAAACTGGATGGCGAATGTACCGATTGCACCTGAAGCGCCGGCGATGAATACGGAATCGCCTTCTTTCAAATGGAGTGCAGTGAGCGCACGCAAAACGGTGTTGCCTGCGACTGGTACTGCAGCGGCTTCTGTAAAATCCATATTTGCAGGGATGGGTAAGATGAGAGAGTCTTGATGGACCACTGCGTATTCAGCCCATGTGCCACCTTTAGGTTGCATCATACTGACGAAAGCGATTCGATCCCCTTTTTGATAGTGCGTTACTAGACTTCCGGTTTCTTCAACAATACCAGCGGCTTCGATTCCGATTGGATAGGGATAGTTGATCTCTTGAGGAAGAAAATAGGAGTCGTGGATTCCGACGCCGACAGCTTTTATGTGAACAAGCAATTCATCATCATTGATGGTAGGAACCTTCACTTCTTCAAATGCGATATCATCTGGTGCGGCACTCCTTTTAACAATTGCTTTCATGCAGGATGCAACTCCTTTTGAGATTTTAGTAAATTCAGTATATCATAACGTTATTGCTGAAGTAGTATAAGGGATTGTAAGGTGATTTCTACAAAACCACTAAATATATGTGTTCTAAAAAGGAGGAGTCACAATGTATACGTATAAAGTCGTGAAAATCAAGAGTAGTTGGAAGGGAACGCCTAAAGAGAACGAGGAGCAGGTTATGAACGAGTATGCCATACAAGGATGGCAGCTGCATTCAATTATTCCGTTTTCTAGCACTACGGGAGGAACTACGGATTTAAAACTTGTATTTGAAAAGGAAGCCAAAAGTAACAAGTTTTTGGATATTAAAGGGCTTATCTGCTGATTGGCAGATAAGTTTTTTGTTTCGCACAGAATAACATTATTTGCTAACGCTTTACTAGGATGAAATTCTTCTTCCCTTTGACTGAATTATCTTGTATACTGCATAACATAGATTTTTGTGGATGATCACAGAGGATTTATGGAGGGCGTCATTGAGAGGTAAATTAGTGACGATATTAAAGTCAGTTTAATCAGACATTATAGGTGGATAATGAATCGAGGAGACAATGATTCAATTTCCTATAGGTGAAGGGGGAAGAATTAACATGCAGGATGGAAATACGGCAATGGGATTATGGAAAGATTGGCGTTTGCATGCCATCGTTCTAGCGATAGTAATCGTTACTGAATTGATCGGAACGTTTAGCATTAAGGTCGGCCCTGGGGTTATCCTGTTGTTGCCGATGTTGTACGCGCTCGTCATAGGAATCATTTTGTACTTTACACCAGCTGTGAAAGAGCGACAGTCATTGAACGCAGAGCCGATTATTGTGCTCGGAGTTTCGTTGTTGCTAGCGAAAATCGGAGTCATTATAGGTCCGTCATTGCCTGAAGTAATTGCTGCGGGACCTGCACTTTTGCTTCAAGAGTTCGGTCATCTTGTAACAATTTTGGTGGCACTGCCTGTTGCGATTTGGCTCGGGATGAAACGTGAAGCAATCGGGATGACACATTCGATTGGACGTGAACCAAACGTGGGCTTGATAATGGATAAATACGGAATGGGATCACCTGAAGGTCGCGGAGTTATGGCGATGTATATTTTCGGTACCGTTTTCGGTGCAGTGTTCTTAGGCTTGTTGTCAGGACTACTTGCGACGATTACACCACTCAGTCCACTATCTTTTGCTTTGGCTTCAGGAGTAGGTAGCGGAAGTATGATGGTGGCGGCAAGTGGATCGCTGATTGCAGCTTTCCCTGATCTTGAGACGCAAATCGTTGCGCTTTCAGGAGCGAGTAACTTACTCTCCTTATCATCAGGTCTTTGGGTCAGTATTTTCATCGCACTGCCACTCACTGAAAAATTATATGGGTGGATGACTCGGAAGAAGGAGGGGTATTGATGCTGAAAAATATTCAAGAATGGGTATTGTTATTAGTTATAGTAGGCGTCAGTGGCCTAATCGGAAACTGGATTGGTTACGATATCTTCCCACTTTCTGCGCTTCCAGGTATGGCGATTTTAATTGGTATTTGTTTGGCAGGGTTCATTTTAAAAGAAATCATCCCATTGAATTTCCCGAGTATCGCCTACATTTCCATCATTGGAGTGGTTGTGTCTATGCCGTGGTTCCCTGGTTCTGATAAAGTTGTAGAATGGACAACCCAAGTTCAATTGTTGGCGTTGACGACACCGATTCTAGCGTATGCGGGGATTGCCATCGGCCGTTCATGGTCTGATTTCGTCAAGCTCGGCTGGCGTACGTTGATCGTCGCAAGCTTGGTCATGATCGGAACGTTCCTCGGTTCGGCAGTCATTGCAGAGATTATATTACGATTCCAAGGCATTATTTAAATAGAGCATAGGGGTGACCCAGTCGCATTTGAGCGGCTGGGTCTTTTTTTGCGTGCGAACGACGTTGTTGATCACTCAGAAGGTTTTCTCCATCAAAACTCTAGGTTTCTCCGACACATAGAGAAGTTTCTCGATAACGAGACACAATTCAACTATTTATAAGGTGGGAATTGTTGGCGCTTTGCTTGTTTAAGCATGGCAAATCAACTACGCAAGGTCAATTTCGTGTTCTCCGACACACGGCGATGAATGTCCGACGCGGTGAGTGATTTCTCCGTCAGCGGGGAGCGTTTCTCCATCAAAACTCTAAGTTTCTCCGACACATAGAGAAGTTTCTCGATAACGAGACACAATTCAACTATTTATAAGGGGGGAATTGTTGGCACTTTGCTTGTTTAAGGATGGCAAATCAACTACGCATGGTCAATTTCGTGTTCTCCGACACACGGCGGTGAATGTCCGACGCGGTGAGTGATTTCTCCGTCAGCGGGGAGCGTTTCTCCATCAAAACTCTAGGTTTCTCAGACACATAGAGAAGTTTCTCGATAACGAGACACAATTTAACTATTTGTAAGGGGGGGAATTGTTGGCGCTTTGCTTGTTTAAGTATGGTAAATCAACTACGCATGGTCAATTTCGTGTTCTCCGACACACGGCGATGAATGTCCGACGCGGTGAGTGATTTCTCCGTCAGCGGTGAGTATTTCTCCATCAAAACTCTAGGTTTCTCCGACACATAGAGAAGTTTCTCGATAACGAGACACAATTCAACTATTTATAAGGGGGGAATTGTTGGCGCTTTGCTTGTTTAAGGATGGGCTAAGCAGTCTATTGCATATATATGGGCTTTGGGAGAATTGGAGTATTGAAAATAGACTTTCATTTTATGATTAAAAAACGAATAAAAGTTGCTATTTTCTCTAGAAAATTAAAAATAAGTAGAATTCACATTTCGTTCAAAATGAAATACTTTTAGCCTATTGAAAAAACTTTTTAAACTATTTTTTCTGCATTTTAGATCTCTTGTAACCGTTATCACTACTGAGTTAAACAGTTGTACCCTTTTATTTCCAACGATGGGAATCTTGGAAATCAGTTTGTAATGAAAAATTAGGTATGCTACGGTTAATAGTGTACTGAATATTTGCTTTATGAAAATATCAAGGAGGAGACTAATGAAGAAATCGTTGGTGGGGTTTATGGCAATCATGTTGCTAGTCGTTTTAGCAGCATGTGGGAAGGACAGTAGTGGTAGTAAGCTAGAAGATTTGAAGGAGAAAGGCGTTGTCAAAGTCGGCTTTGCCAATGAGAAACCGTATGCGTATGAAGAAGATGGAGAATTGCAAGGTGCTGCGGTTGCTATTGCCAAAGCGGTCTTTGAAAACCTGGGGATAGACGAAGTCGACGGGAAGTTGTCGGAGTTTGGGAACTTGATTCCAGGATTGGGCGCAGGCAAGTTTGACGTCATTACAGCGGGTATGGCGATTACGCCGGACCGGTGTGAAAACGTGGCGTTTGGAGAACCGGAAATTAAATACGGTGAAGGATTGATTGTTGAAACGGGAAATCCGATGAACTTGAAAAGTTATAAAGATATCGCTGCGAACCCTGACGTGAAAGTTGCAGTGATGAGTGGTGCAACAGAGAAGGAATTCATGATTAAAGAAGGCGTCGCTGAGAGTCAAATCATGATGGTTCCGGACATTCCAGCATCATTTTCAGCTGTTGAATCAGGTCGTGCGGCTGTGACAACAGGAACAGAAATTACGATTAAAATGGCGCTTGAATCTGCTAACATCGACAAGCTTGAATTTGTAAATGAATTCGAACAGCCGGAAATCGAAGGAGTTCCGAGTTACGGAGCTGCTGCGTTCTTGAACGAAGACGATGAGCTACGTAAAGCTTACAATGCGGAGCTTAAAAAGATGAAGGAAAACGGCGAAATTGCAGCATTGATCGAACCGTTTGGTTTTACTGAGGAAATGAACACGGTCGATAACGACATTACGACTGAAAGTGTTTGTAGCGGTGAGAATTACTAAGAAAACGATCGGGTCACGCCGTGTTCGGCATGACCCTTTTCTTGGTTTTTTAACTCGTAAACTAGTAAAGATTATTAAATCGTACACAATGGAGTGGTGTTTGTGGGTTCTTTACCCGATATATTTTCTACCCTCATGCAGGGCTTAAAAGTGACTCTGCTGGTGCTCGTGCTCTCGATTATTTGTAGTACGATCATTGCGCTTGTCGCAGGGCTATCGCGCGTGTCAACGAATCGGTTAGTTACAGGGGTGACTGGTTTCTACGTTGAAATTTTTAGAGGGACGTCATTGATTGTTCAATTATTTTGGTTCTCCTATGCACTTCCAGGTCTTTTTAATATCCATCTGGGAAGTGACATTTGGGTCGCAGTGCTGGCCATTTCTTTGAACTACGGCGCATATATGTCTGAGATTGTCAGGGGATCGATTCAAGCGGTTCCTGCTGGGCAGACGGAAGCTTCGATTGCACTGAACTTATCGAAGTTCCAACGCATGCGTCACATTATTATTCCGCAAGCGGTTCGGATGATGCTCCCTGAATACGGTAACTACTTGATTCAAATATTGAAGGCGACTTCACTCGTTTCTTTGATTGGATTAACGGATTTGCTTTACTACGGAAATATTTACCGAAGCACACATTTATCAGATTCCCCGACAGTCTATTTGCTTCTCCTCGTGATGTACTTCGTGATTGCGTTGCCCCTCATTGCATTCACTAAAAAAATGGAGAGTATGTCGAAGAAAGGGGTGGCTCTCGGATGAATTGGAGTTGGACCGTATTTTTTGAGACCATTCCACTTATTTCAAAAGGGCTTTGGATTACAGTGGGCCTGACACTTGCTTGTTATTTGTTTGCGGCGATTTTCGGGTTCTTCTGGGTGTTCATGAGTCGCATTCCATCGAAGATTGTGCGCAGTATTTTTGGCTGGATTGCAGAATTCATCCGATCGACGCCACCGCTTGTCCAATTGTTTTTCATATTTTACGCGTGGCCAGTAATCCCAGTCGTTGGTGTGTCACTGAATCCATTCGTTGCAGCGATTTTAGGACTCGGAATTCATTTCAGCACGTATATGTCTGAAGTGTACCGATCCGGAATCGAATCTGTGGATAAAGGACAATGGGAAGCGTCCACTGCACTGAATTTATCCACAAGACAAAAGTGGACGAAAATTATTCTACCTCAAGCAATTCCGCCAACAATTCCGATGCTTGGGAATTATTTAATCATCATGTTTAAAGAAGTTCCACTGGCGTCGACAATCGGTGTGGTAGCTATGCTTCATATTGCGAATGACTATGGATCACAATACTACAAGTTCGTGGAACCACTAACGGTTGTAGCGTTGTTCTTCCTATTGTTGAGCTATCCATCAGCGATATTGATTAGCAAATTAGAGAAGAAATACAACCGGAAGTTTGATAAAAAAGCTATGACTTCTTAATGGAATGAGAACCAATACGTTTAGGATAAAGGAGATTTCGAATGGATGAACCAATAGTGAAATATAAGGATGTTCATAAGTCATTTGGGGATATCGAAGTGCTGAAAGGAATAGATCTGGACATTCAGCCTGCTGAAAAAGTAGCGCTGATTGGACCAAGTGGTTCCGGAAAAACGACGATTATCCGAATGCTTATGACGCTCGAAGAACCAACGATGGGCGTTATTGATGTAGGTGGAAGAAACCTTTGGCAAATGGAGAAAAAAGGTGAGTGGGTGAGAGCGGATGATTCCCATTTGCACTCTATACGTGGAGATATTGGAATGGTATTTCAACATTTCAACCTGTTCCCCCACATGACCATACTGGAAAATTGTATGCTAGCACCGGTTCTTGTGAAAAATGAAAGTAAGAAAGAGGTAAAAGCGACGTCTGTCGAGATGCTGGAAAAGGTTGGTTTGGGAGATAAAATCGATCTGTATCCCGCGCAACTTTCAGGTGGTCAAAAACAACGTGTTGCGATGGCGCGGGCGCTAATGATGCGACCGAAAGTCATGTTGTTTGATGAAGTGACGTCGGCTCTTGACCCTGAGCTTGTCGGGGAAGTGCTTGAAGTCATTCGTGATCTCGCGAAAGAAGGCGAAATGGCAATGATTCTCGTCACGCACGAAATGGATTTTGCGCTCGATATCGCTGACCGCGTCGTCTTTTTGAACGACGGCGTGATTGAGGAAGAGGGGCATCCTGAAGACATTTTAGTGAACCCAAAAAGTGAGCGTCTGCAAGATTTCTTAAGTCGCTTTACGGTGAATCGATAATATTATAATAGAAGAGACCTGTTTCGCATTGGCGAAATGGGTCTTTTTGTGTTGTCCATCAACTCGTGGGTGTTGTCGATCACTCAACGTGTATTGTTCATCAAACGCATGGTTTTCTCCATCACAACTCCCAATTTCTCCGACACTCAGCAAAGTTTCTCGATAACAAGACACAATTCAAGAACGATAAGGGATTAATTGGTCGCACTGGGCTTGATTTTAATGGGTCGGGTTTATCAGTTCAATCCGTCATTGAACAATTCTTTTGATGGATAACTGAGCAAGTGAAACCGATATGGCGTTGCGTACATTAAAAACTGTGGATGAGGTGATTGGTGAAATGCACAATTATTTGGATAAAACCTATAGGACATTGAACTGGAAAGGAATTACTCATGTTACAATTTTAAAAAAACGTTTGAAACAAGAAGCGGCGGAGCGTAAAGTGTTGGCAGGATCGACTGAAACATGGGCAAAGATAATGATTGGAACCCTTCTTCCATACGGTGTGTCGCATTTCCGCACGCATGTGAACAACGATCCTTGTATCGAATTGTTGGACGAACATGGAGTTTGCGTGCAGTTCGGAAGCGATGGATTCTATGATTCATGGAGCTCGTATGGAAGAGGAGATGTGCAAGAAAAAGTGACACGTTTTGGGGAGCTCTCACGTAAAATAGAAGAAAAATCATCGCACCAACTACTACGATTTGCAACGAACGGAGTGACTCCATTAAATGCACACGCTTGTGGTTGTTAGTGAAAGACAAAGCTGACTTTGTATTGTCGACAGCTGAAGTGGTAGCGAGGAAACCGAACGACCGGTGTGTGACGCGAAAAGGTAAAATAGTAACCTTGTAACCATTAAAAAGGAAATTTTAGCTGAAGAGAAGGATGGAAAAGTTTAGAGTGAGTATGTAAGGTATCACATTCTCTTAAGGCTTAGAGCGTTATCCTTTTAATGTGAAAGGAAAAGTTTGTGAGAAAACGAACTTCAACAAACGAGCATTATTTGAATAGAAAGGACATCACATATTTGTGATATAAAGTATGTGATGTCATTGGATGTATTAATGCTTTTACAAATCTGGTTTTGAAAAATTAATCACCTATTGTTTTTTTATAAACATACCAAGACAATTCAGACGAAAACTCCCTCGGAGACCTTTCATTTTTCTTCTACCTTAGGTTTCTATCGACATAACCCGAATAAAAGCTAACTAGTAAAAACTAGTTAACTTTATTAGACGGACTCACTTAACCGTTCATTAAAGAATGTGAAGTGACATGCTCTTCAGTAGGTGGCAAATTACCGAGGCGTTTCTTAAAATAAGAAGTCATTCCAATTAAAGGGATTCCTTCTGCAGCAGCGTCGTTGGTTCCGCGAATTGCATCGATTTCTGCTCGTACGTCGTTGGTTTCGAGAAGTGCACCGATTCCTGCTCGTACGTCGTTGGTTTCGAGAAGTGCACCGATTCCTGCTTGTGCGTCTTTGGTTTCGAGAAGTGCAGCGATTTCTGCTTGTGCGTCTTTGGTTTCGAGAAGTGCATCGATTTCTGCTCGTACGCCGTTGGTTGCTAAAAGGATCCTGGTGCATGAAGTTACCTAACCCATTGCTGTTAGCCCGTTCGACTGCATTCTGAATATCGTCAAATCCAAATTGTGACATGCTTAAACCTCCTTTCATCTTTATTAGAGGAAGAAGGGAGATGAGTATTTCTTTTTCAACCCATACTACTTCACATTTCTTTCCCCTATTGTAAGATATGAGGCTGTACGAAAGATGTTAGGGACAATCGTATACTTTTCAGAGGTAAAATAGCATTCCGTATCCTTTAGTGGCATCATTCAATTTTATTTCATATGAATAAAATAAAATTGAAAGGAAAGAAATCGCGTGGATACCAACATGAAAATACCTGAATATCGGCTTTTTATTCATCCTTTAGAGTTAAGTGAACTTCAGAAAGATGTTTGGTGTGACGATCCGATCTCTGCGAAGTTAACGATTAATAAAAAAAAGTATGAGATTGATATCGCCTATCGTGGCTCCCACATCCGGGATTTACGAAAGAAGTCGTATCACATTTCATTTTATAAACCTAGTACGTATAGAAATGCCAAAGAACTTCATATGAACGCAGAATATAAAGATCCTTCTCTATTAAGAAATAAATTATCGCTCGATTTTTTTAATGAAATAGGTTGCTTATCGCCTAAGTCCCAATTTGTAAATATGAACTTGAATGGGAAAAATGAGGGGATTTATTTGGAGTTAGAATCAGTGGATGAGCATTTCCTTGCAAATCGACAACTACCGAAAGGACCGATATTCTATGCGGTTGACGGTGATGCTAACTTTTCATTAATGAGTGATCTTGATAAGGAAATTAAGAAATCACTTAAGTTTGGTTATGAACAGAAATATGGGACAGAACAAGATGAAGTTGATTTACAAGAAATGCTTATAAAAATTAATACGATTTCAATTTCTGAATTTGAAAGTGAAATTGTGAAATACCTCAATGTCGATCAGTATCTCCGCTGGTTGGCTGGTGTTATTTTCACCCAAAATTTTGATGGTTTTGTTCATAATTACGCACTATACCAGAACAGCAATACAAAGCTATTTGAAATCATACCCTGGGATTACGATGCAACATGGGGAAGAGATGTAAACGGAAAAGTGATGGAGGAAGACTATTTACGAATCGAAGGATTTAATACACTCACCGCAAGAATTCTCGACGTGAAAACATTTCGACATCAATACAAAAACTTGCTAGAAGTTATTTTAAACACCCAATTTAATGTAGAATATTTGAAACCGAAAATACAAGATATGCATAATCTAATCAGGCCGTATCTTCAAAAAGATCCTTATAAAAAAGACACTATCCATTTATTTGATAAGGAACCGAAGTATATATTGGATTTCATTGAAGCACGGTCGAAATTTATAAGAGGAAAATTAAATACGTTAGAATAAGTTGCTGAGCCCTCCTACGTCATCCTTTCCGGTTGTGTCTGATTAGAACAAACACTTGGGCGGACTTAGTTTTTTCTTTCCGTGGGGTACGGGGAGTTGCTGATTGCAGGTACGATGTTGTCGTTTTCTATAGTTCTACTTCTCGTTCAACTATGTCGAAAACGATGAACATTGGGTGAACACTTGATGCACCAATCTCTTTGGATAACTAGGCTGTGGATGTTTGTATATTGGAATGCGGTTTTGTCATCTATTCAGGTTGATTGGACTTATTGGGTATTGCTTATTGTCACGGCTATCGTGATGCGTGAATTCTGTACATACTTGTGGAATGGAGTCATCCGTGAAACAGGTACATCAAACATTTCCTTGTGTCTAAACGTGGAACCGTTCATCGCGAAGATTATCAGTTATGCGATGTCATTAGCTTGCCGTAACTAGTTGGTAGATTCATCCTTATAACAGAAATTTCTGTGTCGCTATGGATTCAACAAGGTCCAGAGCAATCAGGAGGGTCGTTATATTACCAAACCGTGGAGACTGTGTTTCGGAAATTAGTGAAAAGTAGATAGACTTATTTCGCCTTGGCGAGATGGGTCTTTTTTGCGTTGTTGATCACTTGGGATTATTTCTTCATCATACGGAGGCTATTGCCTCTTACTCTTAAGGTTTTCACCATCACATTTCTAGATTTCTCCGACACTCAGCGAAGTTTCTCGATAACAGGATACAATTCAACTGATGTAAGGGAAGGATTGGTAGAACTTGGCTTGAATCTAATGGCAAAATACATGATGTAAAAGGAATCAGCAAAATGACACTGGTTATCGGCAGTTTCGGGCAATGAATCGGAACTAAGACGAGCGGAATCAGCAATACGGGGGAATTAATCGGCAACGAGACACAATTTCGTGCGCAACGAGAGAGAATCCATCTGTTTGATTAAAAAAACTCTTTTGAAAAACAAGGCATGAGGAATGTAGCTTAATCTAAATGTCCTAGGTTTATTTATGCATGTATTCCTAAAATTATGGTGACTTTAGACATCTATAAGACTATAATTGTTGATTGGGATGAATTGTAAGTACATATGTCTATTGTACTGCTACTAATTGTGAAAAGGGGATTGGCAAAATAATGAGGAGTAGAATTAAATTTAAAAGTATTCGATCGCGCCTTTACTGGGCTTTTGGGATTGTTATGTTACTAGTGCTCGGATTAGGATTTTTCACGTTGAATTCCGTGCAACGAGTTAACGAGAAAACAAAGGACATTATTGAACACGACACGAAATTAGTTGCTGCAGATTTAAAGCTCGCGAATGCGATGGCTGGTCGAATGTCTGCAGTTCGAGCGTATATGTTATTCGGTGAAGAGCAATATAAAGAGGAATTCGAGTCATTAACGGAATATGCCACTAATCTTCAAGGAGAGACTGAAAAGTTGGGTGGCAATCTTGGTGATTTATTAGAGAGGACGACTACTTGGAATGAAAAATTATCAACAGATGTAATTGATATGTACGACCAAAACCGGAAAGAGCGAGCCGTCAAGAATTTGGAGAGTTTGTCTGTAGAGGGTACAGAATTGATTGCTGAATATCATAGAGTCGCGAATAAGCGTGAAAAACAAACGGCTACTCATGGCGATGAAATCATTTACAGTGGGAATGTGACGCTGAGATGGGTGCTAGCGGTCTCACTTCTAACATTGATTATCAGTGGCTTATCTTCTGCTTTGACAACGCGTGTCATTACTAGACCGCTTATTCAAGTAAGAGATCGCATGAAGTTGATGGCAGAAGGGGATTTAAGCCAGGAACCATTAGAGATTTTGTCGGCAGATGAAGCTGGACAGCTTGCGGTTGCGATGAATGAAATGAGTGATAATACACGTAATATGCTGAATCGTATCAATGACGTGTCGTCGTCCGTTTCTGCACATAGTGAGGAATTAACACAGTCATCAACTGAAGTGAACCAAGCTTCTGCGCAAATTGCAGTGACGATGCAGGAGTTGACATCTGGAATTGAGAGTGAAGCAAATACGGCCACCGATTTGGCGATGACAATGGAACGTTTTGTGGAACGAGTAGAAAGTGCAAATGCACGGGGCGAGGAGGTTAAGAAAGCATCTGAAAACGTAATGGAACAGACGGAAAACGGGGCAGCCTTAATGGAATCGTCCACTGAGCAGATGCAGCGGATCGATGCGATTGTCCAAGAAGCTGTTACGAAGATCAAAGGATTGGATGTCCAGTCACAAGAAATTTCGAAGCTTGTCGTTGTTATTAAAGAAATTGCAGATCAGACGAATCTATTGGCGTTGAATGCAGCGATTGAAGCAGCTCGCGCTGGAGAGCACGGAAAAGGATTTGCGGTTGTCGCAGAAGAAGTGCGGAAACTCGCAGAACAAGTAGCAGTTTCTGTGACGGATATCACAGGAATTGTAGGTACGATTCAACAGGAATCTAGCAGTGTAGCAGAATCTCTTGAGTCTGGATACCAGGAGGTTGAAAGAGGGACTGCTCAACTATTGACGACACATGAGACGTTTGCTGAGATAAGTAGTGCTGTAAACGAAATGGCTACGAATATCGTTGTTATTTCGGAGAACTTATCTGAAATTGCATCAGGAAGTGAAGAAATGAGCGAGTCTGTTGAAGAAATCGCAGCAATTTCTGAGCAGTCGGCTGCCGGTGTTCAGGAAACAGCGGCTGCTTCAGAGCAAACGAGTAGTTCGATGGAAGAATTAGCGGGGAGTTCAGCGCGACTTGCCGTGCTGGGACAAGATTTAAATGATCTGGTAAAAGAATTCAAGTTGTAAGAGAATTGATTTCACTTTCTTGTATGTTATGAAATCAGAATGGCAGCCTCTCCAAATTTATGGAGTTGGCTGCTTTTTTGTTTCATCTCAAGAGAGTTATGAGTTTATCTAGTTTTCTTAAGATTTTTAGGAATCTTCCTTAATATATGTTTTCTGGTTATGGAAAATTGCTTGCAATCCTTTATTGCTGATTGAGTAAATTAGTTTATTTGAGGTTTGGGTAGTGTGAACATACAAGTTTGACTCTCAAGCATCTAAGATACATGATTTGAAAACTAGATAGAGGAGGGTTAAATAGGAACTAAATCCTTCATTATATATTAGTCTGATTCTATCTACTTAGTATTTAGTATGTGAATTAAGGGAAAGATCTTTAGTTTCAGCAATAAGACCGGTTTTGTCGAAGACGGTTATTGGGAAACGGTAACAATTAAACGATACTCCCTCCCCTTATTTCTATTTTAAAATAATTCATTAAAAAAACATAAAAATTAGTGACTTTAGACCTTTTAAACAATATAATTGTAATTAGGTAATATGTAATGATTACTATAAATAACGATATAAAAGTATCGTAATAAGGAGAACGTAATGAAAAAACGTGCAGGCTTTAAGAGTGTGAAAAGTAGATTGCTAGTAGCATTTGGCGTTGTAGTCGTACTGGTTCTAGTGTTAGGTATTTATACATTAATGTCGGTAAGCTCAGTTAATCAAAAAACCCAGGAGATTGTTGAGCAAGACACTCAGTTAATGGCTATCGATTTAAAATTAGCGAATACGATGGCGGGACGTATGTCTGCAGTACGTGCCTATATACTATTCGGTGATGAGCAGTACAAAGAAGAGTTTTTCTCTTTAACGGACTCGGGAATTGAATTACAGGCTGAAGCTGAAAAGGTTGGGACATCTGACGAATTCGGTGACTTAGTCGATAAAATGATCAACTGGCGCAAAAAGCTATCCACGGATGTCATAGATGTGTACGACCAAAATAGAAAAGAACGTGCCGCTAAAAATTTGGAGGAATTATCTGCAGAAGGCACAGAACTGATTGCTGAATATCATAAAATTGCTGACTCGCGTGAAAAACTGACAGAAAAGCATGGAGAAGAGATCATTGCGAGTGGAAACCAGACACTAATTTGGATTTCAATTGTGCTACTGCTAGTTCTCGTTATCAGTATTGGAGCAGCCTTATTTACAGCACATGTGATAACAGTTCCAATTAAGAGTGTAATGGAGCGTATGAAACTAATTGCTGATGGTGATTTGAGCCACGAACCTTTATCTGTCACTTCTCGTGACGAAGTTGGACAGCTTGCAGCAGCTACAAACGACATGAGTTCGCACACACGCAATATGCTCAATGACATTAATGAAGTTTCTTCTTCCGTTTCAGCCCATAGTGAGGAGCTGACTCAGTCTTCGACGGAAGTGAATGCAGCGTCACAACAAATCGCAGTGACGATGCAAGAATTGACTTCAGGAATCGAAAGTGAAGCAAATACCGCAACGGATTTGGCGATGATGATGGAACGTTTTGTGGAACGGGTTGAGGATGCAAACCAAAAAGGTGAAGCTATCCAAAAGACGTCTAAAAATGTTTTGGATCAGACAGCTAATGGTGCCCAATTGATGGAATCCTCTACTGAACAGATGCAACGAATTGACGCAATCGTCCAAGAAGCTGTTACGAAAATCAAAGGATTGGATGTTCAATCACAAGAAATTTCGAAGCTTGTCGTTGTGATTAAGGATATAGCTGATCAGACGAATTTGTTGGCATTGAATGCAGCGATTGAAGCAGCTCGTGCTGGAGAGCACGGAAAAGGATTTGCCGTTGTTGCAGAAGAAGTACGGAAACTGGCTGAACAAGTTGCTGTATCTGTAACAGATATTACCGGAATCGTCGGTACGATTCAGCAAGAGTCGAGCAGCGTAGCGGGATCGCTTGAGTCGGGTTATGAAGAAGTGGAAAAAGGGACTGCACAACTGAAGACGACGCGTGAAACGTTTGCTGAAATTAGTGACGCGGTCAACAAGATGACTACAGATATAGGCATCATTTCTCAAAACCTTGAAGATATTGCAGCAGGTAGCGAAGAAATGAGTGAATCGGTAGAAGAAATCGCGGCTATTTCCGAGCAATCGGCTGCTGGCGTTCAAGAGACGGCAGCTGCTTCGCAACAAACGAGCAGTTCAATGGAAGAAGTGGCGGGCAGTTCTGCACAACTGGCGCAACTTGCCGAAAACTTGAATGGATTGGTACGAGAATTTAAGTTGTAAGGGAATAAGTTCGGAGAAGGGCTCATCCGCAGGAAATGCGGGTGGGTTTTTTTGATTACGGCTAATATTGCGGTCTGGGGAGGTTCTCAATCAGTCGCATGGAGTTGTCCGACAATGGCAAGGGGATGTTGATCAGATGTGGGCGTTTCTTCACCACATAGCCTGCTTTCTCCGACACATAAGGAAGTTTCACGATAATGATACATAATTTGGCATGGTTAAGGGGTTAATTAATAGCGCTGCGCTTGTTGTGGGATGGGCTATCTCGTTGCGAGAGGGTCTGGGGAGGTTCTCGATCAGTTGCGTGGAGTTGTCCGACAATGGGAAGGGGTTGTTCATCAGATGTGGGCGTTTCTTCACCACATAGCCTGCTTTCTCCGACACATAAGGAAGTTTCTCGATAATGATACATAATTCGGCATGGTTAAGGGTTAATTGGATAAAATTCATTTGTTAACATTTAGCGAGTGCATAATCAATTCATAAGTGCATCTAACTAGCTCAAAAAACGACACCTCGCTATTTAAGGAGATGTCGTTTTTGTTATTCTTCTTCTAGTCTAGGAACCAAGTCGAATATCTTTTGGTCTTCGAACGCATCGATGAGCCGGTCTAGCCAGTCGTAATACTCACGGATGTACAGTAATTTTTCAATATCTGTCTCGATAACTGCAAGGAGTTCATCAGTTATGTCGTCAGCGTGTTTAAGTTCTTTTAACTCAGCCAGTGATTTTCGGATTGCGGCCGTATGTAACGAGACGGCTCTTCTCCATTTGACGGTGAACATGTCGACGAAAATCTGATACCAGTCATCTTTCACTTCATATAAGTCTTTCCGGACGCCACGTTCCCATACCCGTTCGACCAGTTTGGCCTCTGAAAGAGAACGGATCGATGTACTCATACTCGTTTTACTCATTCCGAGTTCTGCGGACATGTCATCCAAGGTGAGTGGACGATTTTCAAAAAACATCATACCGAATTGTCTCCCAGCTGAAGGCGGGAGTCCGTAGAGATGGATGTTTTGTGCAATCGATTCCGTGATTCGTTTACGGGATTTTTCTAGTTTTTCGTACGCATCCATCAGGGATGATCCTCCTTGTGATGAACTATTTTCATCAGTCTTTGAACACTTCAGTATAGCTTAGAACAGATGAAAATGAAAAGCAATCAATACGTACAGAAAAAACTGTACGTACAATTCGTAAAGTAAATAATTTGTATTACAAACAGATTACAGCTATACTATGAAACATCGTTAAAATTGAATCGGGGGGTTAGCATGGAAGAGGCACTGTTAAAGAAGAAAATTGAAGTGAAAAATGCGTCTAAAATCTTCGGGAAATCGAGTAAACGCGCAGCTCAACTTCTTAAAGATGGCAAGACGAAGAAAGAGATATTGAAAGAAACTGGAGCGACGGTTGGTGTGAATAATGCCACATTTGAAGTGTTTGAAGGTGAGATATTTGTCATCATGGGGCTATCTGGAAGTGGGAAATCCACACTTGTACGCCTTCTAAATCGCTTAATCGACCCGACATCCGGACAGATTTTATTGGACGGGGAAGATATAGTGAAGATGAACAAAGAGCAACTTCGCAACGTCCGTCGGAAGAAGATTGGAATGGTGTTCCAAAACTTTGCTTTATTTCCACACAAAACAATCTTAGAGAACACGGAGTATGGCCTTGAAATTCAAGGGGTGGCAAAGGAAGAACGCAAGAATCATGCGATCGAATCGTTGCGCCTCGTTGGTCTAGCGGGCTATGAATCTCAATATCCGGGGCAACTGAGTGGGGGAATGCAGCAGCGCGTCGGGCTGGCTCGTGCGCTCGCAAATAATCCTGACATTTTACTGATGGATGAGGCGTTTAGTGCACTCGATCCATTGATTCGTAAAGATATGCAGGACGAATTGCTCCAGTTGCATGAAGATATGGGTAAGACGATCATCTTCATCACCCATGATTTGGATGAAGCACTCCGTATTGGCGATCGAATCGCACTCATGAAAGATGGAGAAATCGTGCAAATCGGTAGTCCGGAAGAGATTCTGATGAATCCTTCGAATGACTACGTCGAGCGTTTCGTTGAAGACGTTGACTTATCCAAGGTGCTGACGGCGAATCATATTATGAAGCATGCCGATACGGTGCAGATTGATAGAGGACCACGTGTTGCGCTTCGTTTAATGGAAAGTTTAAGGATTTCTTCAATTTATGTAGTAGATAAAGGCGGACGACTAATGGGAGCGCTCACTGCTCAAGATGCAGTTGCTGCGGCAGAGAAGAACCTTAAGATCGAGGATGTTTTGATTAAAGACGTCATTACAACAACAGGTGAAAGCGTTCTCACAGATCTCTTTGACATCGTTTCGACGGCAACGATCCCTGTTGCGGTGGTCGATGACAAGAACCGGTTGAAAGGTATAATCATTCGCGGGGCCATGATTGGTGCGCTAGCTGGTGACAATCAATTCATCAACGAGAATGGTGAAATTTCATCGGACGTAAAGGTTGAAGCGGAGGTGAAGGCACATGAATGAGTTATTACCACGCTTACCGTTTGCTGACTGGATCGATACGGGAGTTGACTGGCTGGTAGATGTGTTCGGCCCTCTATTTGATGGCATCGCGACAGGTCTCGAAGCGACAGTTGAAACGTTTGTGGACATCATGGATTTCCCACCATCGATTTTACTAGCCGTGATTTTTGCATTGCTAGCATGGTGGTTCTCGACGAAGAAAATTGCTCTTTTTACACTGATCGGCTTTCTCTTCATTGACTACTTAGGTTATTGGTATCCGATGCTTCAAATGCTCGCGCTCGTTCTGACGTCGGTCGCAATCGCCATAATTATTGGTGTGCCAATTGGTATTTGGATGTCGCAGCAGTTAATGGCGCGTAGGATTATTACGCCAATTTTAGATTTGATGCAAACGATGCCGGCGTTCGTGTACTTAATCCCAGCAATCTTCTTCTTCAATATCGGTGTCGTACCAGGACTTGTCGCGTCCATTATCTTTGCGATGCCGCCGACAATCCGATTGACGATGCTTGGCATTGAACAAGTTCCTAAAGATTTGATTGAAGCAACGGAAGCATTTGGTTCAACGACGTGGCAGCGCTTGTTGAAAGTACAAATTCCACTCGCAAAGCCGAATATTATGGCGGGTGTGAACCAGAGTATCATGCTTTCACTATCTATGGTTGTTATCGCGTCAATGGTTGGTGCACCAGGGCTGGGAACGAAAGTGTATCAAGCCGTTACGCAATTGAAAACCGGTGTAGGTGTTGAAACGGGTGTCGCAATTGTACTCGTTGCTATCATTCTGGACCGTATAACGCAACACGCAGGACGATCTAAACAAGGGGGAAAAGAATCATGAATTGGACGAAAAAGTTAGCTGGAATTAGCGCAGTTTCACTTTTAGCACTAGGACTTGCAGCGTGTGGGGATGATAGTAAGGACAAAGCTTCAGGAGATTCGGATAAAACCGCGGGTGAGATGGTAGATTACAAAATCACGGGGATTGACCCAGGTGCTGGCATCATGGAAGCGACAGATCGTGCGATTTCCGATTATGGGCTCGACAAGTGGGAACTGACTTCTGGATCAGGAGCGGCCATGACTGCTGCTTTGAAGAAAGCGTATGACAAAGAGGAACCCATTATTATTACGGGGTGGACTCCCCACTGGATGTTTACAAAGTATGACCTGAAATATTTGGACGATCCTAAAGGTTCTTACGGCGGTGAGGAAGAAATCCATACAATCGGTCGCCTAGGATTGGAAAAAGACTTCCCAGAAGCACACCAAATTCTTCAAAACTTCAAGTGGGATGAAGAAGATATGGGTGAAGTAATGATTGCGGTTATCGATGGGGAAGATCCCGAGGTTGCGGCAGAAAACTGGATTAAGGACAACAAAGACAAGGTAGCAGAATGGACAGACGGCGTTGAGAAAGTCGATGGGGAAGAATTTAACTTAGCGTATGTTGCTTGGGATAGTGAGATTGCAAGCACAAACGTAATGGCAAAAGTCTTGGAAGACCAAGGTTATAAAGTGAAAATGTCCCAAGTAGAAGCTGGACCAATGTGGACAGCGGTTGCGGACGGCAGTGCGGATGCATTGCTAGCAGGCTGGTTGCCAGTCACTCACAAAACATATGCTGAAAAGTATGACGGCAAGTTCGAAGATTTAGGAACAAGCATGACAGGCGTGAAGATTGGATTGACGGTTCCGGAATATATGGACATCAATTCGATTGAAGACTTGAAAGAATAAGATGGATTAGGATAGGAGACCCCGCTGGCTGATGTGTTTGGCTGGCGGGGTTTTTGTGTTGTGCAGGTGTAGTTGCTAGAGGAATCGGCAAAATGAAGGTAGCAATCGGCAATTTCGAGCCATGAATCGGAAAGATGATTAGCGAAATCGGCAAGTTCACGCAAAGAATAGGAACTAAGGGGAAATTAATCGGCAACGAGACACAAATCAACGTGATTAAGGGATTAATTGGTAGCGCTGCGCTTGTTGAGGGATGGGCTTTCAGGTTGTGAGAGGGCTGGGATTGTTCTCGATCAGTTGCGTGAGATTGTCCGTCACTGGGAGTGGATTGTTCATCAGATGGGCATGGTTCTTCATCACATAGCCCAATTTCTCCGACACATAGGGGAGTTTCTCGATAACGGGACACAATTCGGCATGGTTAAGGGATTAATTGGTAGCGCTACGCTTGTTGTGGGATGGGCTTTCTGGTTGTGAGAGGGCTGGGATCGTTCTCGATCAGTTGCGTGGGATTCTCTGACACTGGGTGTGGATTGTTCATCAGATGGGTGTAGTTCTTCATCACATTGCCCAATTTCTCCGACACATAGGGGAGTTTCTCGATAACGGAACACAATTCGGCATGGTTAAGGGGTGGGCTTTCAGGTTGTGAGAGGGCTGGGATTGTTCTCGATCAGTTGCGTGAGATTGTCCGACACTGGGAGTAGATTGTTCATCAGATAGGTGTGGTTCTTCATCACCTAGCCCGATTTCCCCGACACATAAGGAAGTTTCTCGATAACGGGACACAATTCGAATTATATACAATCAAAAAACACTCGAATGAGAGTGTTTAATGGTGGCGAATATTTTCTTTTATATACCCTCTATTTTTAGTTGCTCCTACTGGTGTTAAGTTCATTTTGAGTAGTGTTCGTCTCATGAATTGAGAGCATTGCACGCCACAAAATCTTCTACATTCCTCGTTAGTTAAGGGACCTTCGAACAAATGATACCAATCGTGTATGGCTTGCCGGTGAGCTGTTGTCGATCGAGTTCTACAGCTTGGGCAGCACCAGAATCGCCCACTTTTCTTCATTCCAAGTGAATCGCATGCAGGACAAACGACTCCAGTTAAAAAGTCATCGGATTTTATTGAATATGTTATAGAAATAGGTTTAGGCACATACGGGCGATGTTCTTTGACAATACGTTTGGCTAAGCCCTCAAACTCTGCGATCGAAAGTAGAGGATGATTTTTGTAAAGTGAGCGCACGTGTTGAGGAATTATGCTTGGAAAAAGGAACGGGAAGTCTGTTTTGAAAATCGATAATCTTTGTTTAGGGTATGCTAATACTACGCACCCCAAGACAGGAAGACTAATGTTTTTTGTTGTCAGCCAGTCTTCGAATAACTGACAGGTGTTAGTAAGTTGAGCTATCGGACTTGGAAATCCAGAAATTTGACCGTTATTTGCAATACGCAGGAGCTGTGGGGGATTCTCCGTTACAGAGAGTTCACCTGCAATATTTTTCACTTCGCAAATCAATGCGAATTCAGGGGTGAGGATCAGTGTGTCAATCTGGAAGAGAGAGCTTGAGGATAAAGACACATCGTTTAAAATGTGAGTTGGCATGGGGAACGTATAGTTACCAAGAATTCGGTCCAGTTCTTGCTCGCCTCCATACCCCGCTTTTGTTGATGCTACGCGTTGCTTTAGTTTTTCGTACTCGGGATGAGCTTCAGGTAATCGTTTCAAAGCGACTGTTAGCCCATCGAGAGCGGCTGGAAAAGATCGTTCTTTGTAAATTATCGCATGTCACATCCTTTCGTGTTATAAAGTTAATTCTACCATACTTGTTGGAATTATCTATTAATATATATTGTGCAATGTTGTCCATCAGTTAAAAGGAAATGTCCGACATGGGAGGGAGCTTGTTCATCACATAAAGTAACTTCTCCATCACATAGCAAGATTTCTCCGACACCTAGCGAAGTTTCTCGATAACGGGACACAATTTGGCATGGTTATGGGGTTAATTGGTAGCGCTTCGCTTGTTTGGGGAGGAGCTATTTCATTGTGAGAGGAGATTTTTATAGTAGACTGCGCTTTCGATCAGTTACGGGGAAATGCCCGGCAAAGGTGGGAGTTTGTTCATCATATACAGCAGTTTCTCCATCACATAGCAAGATTTCTCCGACACCTAGTGAAGTTTCTCGATAACAAGACACAATTTGGCATGGTAAAGGAGCTAATTAGTAGCGCTTCGCTTGCCTAGAATTGGGCTATATCATTGTGAGAGGAAATTTTTATAGTGGACTGCGCTTTCGATCAGTTACGGGGAAATGCCCGACAAAGGTGGGAGTTTGTTCATCACATAAAGTAATTTCTCCATCACATAGCAAGTTTTCTCCGACACCTAGTGAAGTTTCTCGATAACGAGACACAATTCGGCATGGTTAAGGGGTTAATTGGTAGCGCTACGTTTGCCTAGAAATGGGCTATATCAAACTACCAGATTTAGCATGTTATGCACAAATCCACACTACAGAATTTTCTGTAAAATCATCTTGCGCTTCACAAATTTGAATGGTACAATCATCTTCTGTTTCAAATTTCCCCAGTATTCTATCATCATCCGGAAACGACAGGACAAATTCTAGGAAAGCGGAGGATCTGTACATGCAGAGACACCCTGATTTTGAGTTTGAGGCTGAGCGTCTGGACTACACGGTGCATTACATGCGACGGCTTTTGGAAGAGTCGCAACGTGATGTCGAGGCCTCTCAAGAACAAATTCGTCACGCGATGGCGGATTTGGATTATTTGGATTCCAGTATGAGTTACATTAACATCCTCACGAACACACGGTTTTTCGAAATGGCGCGGTCCCAGAAGGAAGCGTTTGAAGCCATCCAGAAGAAGCCGTATTTTGCGCGTATTCATTTCCAACCTGATGATGAAAAAGACCAATTTTTGTACATTGGTAAGACGTCGGTGTTTCATCAGGAGACGCAAGAACCGATTATTGTCGACTGGCGATCACCTGTCGCAAATGTGTATTATGACGGGCGTTTAGGCGAAATGACGTACGATGTCCGAGGTGAAGAAGTTAGCGGTCATCTGCACTCAAAGCGACAATATCAGATTGAAGAAGGTGAATTGCTCGATGTCCGTGATATTGACCTGACGACAAACGATGAGTTATTACAGGAAGCGCTCGCGGGAAAAGCGGATGTCCGGTTGACTGAAATCATCTCGACCATTCAGTCAGAGCAGAATGATATTATCCGGGCGAGTTTACGCAAGCCGATTATTGTGCAAGGAGCTGCAGGTAGTGGGAAAACCACAATTGCGTTGCACCGGATTTCTTACTTCCTTTACACAAAAGGAACGGATTTTCCCGCTGAAAAACTAATGATTCTCGCACCCAGCAAATTGTTCATGGACTATATCGGAGATGTCCTTCCCGAGCTTGGTGTGGGCAGTATTTGCCAGACTACGTTTGAAGAGTATGTTCTAAATGCGACAGGCTTGAAGTTGAAATTGACTGATACGAATGCAAAACTTGAGCGTTTGGCATCATCGGATTCGTTGGATGAACCGTCGATAGCTATTGCTAGAATGAAAGGCTCCGCAGAGTATAGGTCGATTATGGCAAAGTACGTTCAAAAGCTCGAGCAACAAACAGTGGCACTATTCGAAGATGTTTTCATCGATAATTATCGGATCATGGGCGCAAAGCGATTACGGAAATTATTCCTGGAAGACTTCGGATATCTACCGATCGAAAAACGACTAGAACGAATTAAACTGATCATGAAATCCGAAGTCACGCGCAAGCGCAAGCAGCTGTACCAACTACTGTCTGATAAATATGAAGCAGCGCTAGATAAAGCATTGTATGGAATTCGTGATGATGACAAGCGTAGGGCTCGGATCACACGAATCATGGATGAGCGTGACGAACGACTACCTAAGATTGAGAAAGAAGGCAAGCAGAAGGTTGCTTCTTATATGAAGCGATTCAAAAAGTTCAACATCAAGCAATTGTATCGAAGTCTGCTGACGGATGCTGAATTACAGACAGAGTTAGCGCCTGAGTGGTCGACAGCATTTAAGGTTTCATTCCAAGAAGCACATTTGAAAACTACATGGGAAACTGAAGATTTGGCGGCATTTTATGACTTGCATGTGCAGTTGAAGGGGCTCGATAGTGAATGGAAGATGCGAGTTGTTTTCGTCGATGAAGCACAGGATTACAGTGAGTATCAGCTGGCTGCGTTACATGATGGACTTGAGACGGAATTGTTCACGCTGGTCGGTGACTTGGCACAAGGAATTCATAGTTACCGGGCGCTGACGTCGTGGGACCCAGTGCGGAAAATGTTGCCGAGCGCTACGTATACGACGCTTCAGAAGAGTTATCGGACAACGATTGAAATCATGAATCTGGCAAACACGGTGCTCGCGCAAATGGAGGAGGATTTGCCACTTGTTGAGCCGGTAGTTCGTCATGGAATCGATCCTGCGTTTTATGAAATGAACGAGCTGGATATTGGACGAGTCGGGATGATTTACGAATCGATTGTGGGGCGTGGTCATCGCTCTGTCGCTATGATTTGTAAAACAAATGCCGAAGCGAAACGCCTTTTTGGGGTGTTGTCCGAATGTGGAATGGCGGTCCAATTGCTGGACGAGCAAAGCGATATCGATGATTCCTGTATGCTCATTGTGCCGAGTGTTTTATCGAAAGGATTGGAATTCGATGCGGTCATAGTGGCAGCATTTCACGATCCATTTCGCAACACCCAGATTGACCGCAAGTTGCTGTACGTGGCAATGACGCGTCCGATGCACGAATTACACGTGTTAGGCGCTGCAGTAAAAGAAGTTTTAGGTGAATAAATTCTGCAATCCCGTGCGCGAGTAATGCGCTGCGGGTTTTTTTGTGGAGATTTAGCTAGTCGATAACGAGATACAATTCCACCCTCGTTACGGAATTAATTGGTAGCGCTACGCTTGTTTTAAAAGGGACGATCCATTCACAAGAGGAGCATTTTAAGTTGCCCGACACATCCAGACGTTTGTCCGCCCCCCCAAGTGTTTTCTCGGACACTCGGGTGAGTTTCTCCATCACAAAAGAGAATTTGTCCATCACTTAGAGGGATTTCTCGATAACGAGACACAATTCCACCCTCGTTACGGAATTAATTGGTAGCGCTACGCTTGTTTTAAAAGGGACGATCCATTCACAAGAGGAGCATTTTAAGTTGGCCGACACCCCAAGTGTTTTCTCGGACACTCGGGTGAGTTTCTCCATCACAAAAGAGAATTTGTCCATCACTTAGAGAAATTTCTCGATAACGAGACACAATTCAATACTCGATAAGGGACTAATTGGTAGCGCTACGCTTAATTACGAATGGGATTCTCCTTACTGAGAGTGAATCGGCACGATTAGGCGGTGAATTGCTAACCTACAAACCAACAAATCCTACGAAATTCTATCGCTTCCTTTGAAACCTCTGTCGAAATTTGGTGTAATAGGGAGAAGGAATAAACTAGGGGGATTCGTATTGGAGAAGGACATTCAGGAACCAACGCAACGATTGGCGGATAACACAGTGCCTGCACTCAGGTGGGGATCGACCATCAGCCATGTGATCTGGCTTGCTGTTTTCGGAGGATTCTGCGCCACCAGCCTGTATTTTTCCTGGTGGACCTGGACTCATTGGTTTAGTTATGTGCTCGTTGGAATAACGCTGATATCAGCTGTCTGGTCGATTGGATTGCGGCCAGTCTATTTACATAAGCATTTCCGCTATGGCTTTACGGAAGAATTTCTGCAGATAAAATCAGGTGCGTTCCATGAGCGTTATGAGCTCATACCGATGACGAAGATCCAGGCGGTTTCGACAAATCAAGGACCGATTCTAAGACGCTTCAGCTTATACTACTTGGAAATTGAAACGATGGGATCTAGTCATGACATTCCTGCTTTGCCGAAAGAAGTTGCGATTGAAGTGAGAAACCAAATCGCCCGCTACGCGAAAATTAAGGAAGTGGATGAATGATGGACATGAAGCGCTATCATCCGTTTTCGATTATATTCGACTTAGCGAATTTTGTGAAAAACTTTGCGATTCTAGTTTTTTTCGCGGTAGTCAACGTTGGTTCGGACTCTGGTATTGCCCGAATGGGTCAGATACTTTTTTTAGTTTCACTTGTCTTATCAATCATCGCCAGCGTCATGAAGTGGCTCACACGAAAGTATGCAGTAGACGAGTTTGCGTTTCATTTGAAAACGGGGATTTTTGAGAAGACAGAGCGAACGGTATACTTTGACAAAATACAAAATGTGCGTCGAAATACGTCGTTTTTACATAAACTGTTCGGCATGACTTCCATAACTTTTGAAACAGGAACGTCAGGGATGAACTCGAATGTGAAATTCGACGTTTTGAAACGTTCTGAAGCGAATCGTTTGGAAACTCTAGTTAAAGAGTTCATTCAACCCGGGGACGCGACAACAGAATCCGAAGACGAAACAGCTCCTATGATTGGGGACCGCATTGTCCACTTCACTCCAACAAGGAAAGATACTATTAAAGCTTCCTTCACATCATTCAGCTTTTTGATCATCTTGGCGATTGGTGTATCCCTCTTTTCTAAACTCGACAAACTGTATGATGTGGAAAATTATTTGGGAGGATGGTTTGTATCTGTCTTGACTTCGGCCTGGATTATCGCAGGTTTTATAGTAGGTCTCCTCGTACTTGCCGTGACAGTCGGTGTCATTTGGACGTTTGTAAAGTATGGAAACTATGAAATCGCTTCAGATGGGGAGCGGATCTACATTTCAAAAGGGGTTTTGGATGAAACAACGTTTTCCATCGCTAAGAAACGTGTGCAGGCAGTGGAAATTACGCAGTCCTTCATGAAAAGAATTTTTGGCCTCGCAGAAGTGAAGCTGATAAGTGCTGGCGATCTTGGGGATGGTGAGGATGAAGTCAGTTCGCTGTATCCGTTTTTGCCGGTGAAGCGGGCGTATGCAATGATTGCAGAGTTGCTACCAGACTATCAAGTAGTGCCAGATGCGGAGCGTTTGCCACGGCAATCTTTAATGGCACGTCTTATCAAACCTTATTGGTTCTGGGGGATTGTCACGATCTTGCTCGCCTATTTTAGACCAGAGGTATTCAAGTTGCATATTGGGTGGGCAATTGTTTCAATCACATTTCTTGTATTACTCATACTAAGCCGAGTACTTGGCTATTGGAACACTTCCTATGCGGTGAAAGGGCGATTCATTCAACTAAGTCAGGGGACATTTGAAAAAACGACGTTTCTCACGCGGCGCGACAAAATTATTGAGATATCTGTGAAACGGACGAAACTTCAGCAATGGTTTGGTCTTGCGACGATAGGTCTTATTAATCGTGCTAAACCGTTGCGTCATGAGACACTTCCGGATATGCCAATAAAAGAAGCACAGCAGTTTGTAAAGTGGTATGCCGAACGGACAAAAAATGTGCAGCTGAAGTGAAATAGGTTTAATCGGGATGTCTTCAGGAATAGACTAATTATAGACGTCTGTCTAAAAAAAGGGGTGTTGGAATGGGACGACGGAAAAAATTTGGAATGACGAGCATAGTTGTGCTCGTGACGTATCTATTAATGATTGTGATGAACTACTTGGCGAATGCGCTTCCGCTGAACGGGATGACGACGGGGGAAGTGTCGGATTCCTATAGCAATCTGTTTGCGCCAGCGGGTTATACGTTCGCAATTTGGGGACTTATTTACGTGCTACTTGCGTTTCATGTCATTTATCAACTAGGATTTTTTAGATCTGGTGAACGTTCAGAAGTGACGCAACTCGTGAAAAAAATCGCGGTCTATTTTTCGATTTCATCCGTAGCGAACGCACTATGGATTGTAGCATGGCATTATGGAAAGCTGGGGACTTCGATCGTTTTGATGCTCATCATTTTGGTGATCCTAATCATTATCAATGGCATGACGGTAAAAGCCGATCTGTCATTTAAAGAGAAGTTTTTCATCCGGCTACCGTTTAGTGTGTATTTTGGTTGGATTACAGTTGCCACGATCGCGAATATTACGGCGTATTTCGTTTCTATAGATTGGAACGGATTTGGATTGTCAGATCAGACCTGGACAGTCATCATTCTACTCGTTGGAACACTAATAGGAATTGCAACACTGCTTAAAAATTGGGTTGCGTCTTACGGGTTTGTCCTCGTTTGGTCGTATATCGGGATTTATAACAAACACGTATCGCCTGAAGGTTGGAATGAAGCCTATCCTGGAATAATATTGACGGTTTCTATTTGTATTGTCTTACTGACCTTACTAAGTTTGTGGGTACTGGTGAAACGACGGAAACGAACAAATTACAGTGGACGCATTCATTCGTTTAGATAATTGAGTTTCACGAGAAGTGAGAAAACTATTTGATGTATTATTCAGATTTTTTATTGACCATGCTGGTCGAAGTATGATATTCTTACTTCGACCGGTATGGTCTAATTTTTTGTTATGAAATCGACCGAGGTGGTCTAAAGAGGTGAGCACATGGTAAAGGCATTTGAAACGCTGGATGAATCTAAGAAAAAAAGAATTATAGATGCCGCGATACATGAGTTTTCGGAGCATCCGTATGAACAGGCATCGACGAATCGAATTGTGAAAGAAGCTCGCATCGGAAAGGGAATGCTGTTTCACTACTTTGAAACAAAACAAGCGCTTTATGAGTATTTGGTGGATCGTGCCCTCCGTGTGATGGAAGAGTTGTATGTTCACTATATTGATGTGTCAGAACCGGATTTCATTGAACGGATGAAAGGGTCTGCTAAGTTGAAGATGGATGTATATCGATTGCATCCAGACTTATTTAATTTTATCGGGCAAGTTGTTTTAGAGAAAGAGTCGAAAATACCGAAGGCGCTTGCTGAACGATTGGAAAAGATGCAACAAGATGGGATGACGAGTTTGTTCAAGGGAGTAGACTTATCCAAATTTCGAGACGATTTACCTGCAGATGAAGTGATGAAACTTATTAGTTGGTCGATTGAAGGATACGGTAATGAGCTAGTTGCAAAGCTGGATGGGCAGACATTCGTGGAATTGGAAGTGGATTCGTATTGGGATGATTTTTATGCATTTTTAGATGTTCTGAAGAGAATCTATTATAAATAGGGGTGTGGGGATGCCGGTTTTAGATGTTAAAGGGTTGAAAAAGACGTTTGGCAAGTTTAAGGCGCTTGATGGTGTGGATTTTGAAGTGAGAAAGGGCGAAGTGTTTGGATTCATCGGACCGAATGGGGCAGGGAAGTCTACGACGATTCGGGTGTTGCTGGGTCTGTTGAAACGGGATGGTGGGACAGCGACGATTTTTGACCAGGATGTTTGGTCAGACGCAGTAGCGATTCATCGAAAAATCGCATATGTCCCGGGGGATGTCAATTTGTGGCCAAATTTAACGGGCGGGGAAGTCATAGACTTGTTTGCTAGTATACAAGGCGATGTGAACGTCAAACTTCGTGAGGAACTGATTGTGAAGTTTGACTTGGACACCTCTAAAAAGTGTCGGACCTATTCGAAGGGGAATCGGCAAAAGGTTGCGCTAGTTGCTGCATTTGCATCTAATGCGGAGTTGTTTATACTCGATGAACCAACGTCAGGGTTGGATCCATTAATGGAACGCGTTTTTCAACAGTGTGTGGAAGAGGTGAAAGCTGCTGGTAAGAGTGTTCTGCTTTCAAGTCACATTCTTTCCGAAGTGGAGAGGTTGTGTGATCGAGTCGGAATTATTCGTTCAGGGGTGATAGTGGAAACAGGTACGCTAGCAGAATTGCGACATTTGACGCGTACGAACCTGTATGTGGAGTTGAATTCACCTGCTACCGATATTGGGCAGTTACCAGGCGTTCATGAGTTGGTAGAAGCTGGAGAAGGTTGGAAGTTTCAAGTGGATGGTGAAAAACTCGATGCTGTGATGTCGTATTTGAGTCCATATGGAATTCGAAGGTTGGAGAGTGCACCGCCCACACTCGAGGATTTGTTCATGCAACATTACGGAGACGTTACTGGAAGAGCAGAAGCAGGTGACTCTTAATGGGAAGTTCAATGGCTGGAAGCGCTCGACTGACTAGGTTTATCGTCAGACGTGATTTGTTTCGATTATTTCTTTGGGTTATGAGCATTTCCGTTGTAACGCTTGCAGTACCGCTTGCATTTCAGGAGTTGTATCCGTCACAGAAACAGCGGGATGTGATGGCTGAAACGATGCGGAATCCTGCGATGACAGCGATGGTGGGACCCGGTGACTTGGAAAACTATACGCTCGGTGCGATGACGACGCATCAGATGTTGTTGCTGACGGCTGTTGCTGTTGCATTGATGAACATTCTACTTGCCGTGCGATTCACGAGGGCTGAAGAGGAAGCCGGGATGACAGAAATGATTCGTTCCCTGTCCGTAGACCGACGTTCTCCGCTACTCTCCGCAGTGACTGTTTTGTTGGGGGTAAATGCAGTCCTTGCTTTCTTTCTTTGGATAGGTCTTACTAGTTTGAGAATAGAGGGGATTGAGAGTTTCGGAGCGCTATTATATGGGGGGACTCTTGGTGGAGTGGGGCTCTTTTTTGGAGGAGTTACTGTAGTTTGTGCGCAGCTGTTAGAAAGTGCACGCGGGGCGACGAGTCTTGCGATGAGTGTTCTTGTAGGTTCGTATGTAATTCAATCGTCAGGGAATGTTACAGAATCGGTAATGATTTGGTTATCTCCATTCGGTTGGGTGACTTCCGTTCAACCATTTAGTGATAACAATGGATGGCCGATCGTGTTTCTGATTGTTAGTGGTTTGGTGTTAGGGAGCGTAGCTGGTATTTTACAAGGGAAACGAGACCTAGGTTCAGGATTCATTCATCAAAAGCGAGGTCGGTCACATGCTTCTGTTTTTCTCAAAACTCCACTTGCGCTCGTGTTGCGTCTACAAAGGACGGGAATTAGCATTTGGGCAATCGGAATGCTTATCCTGGGACTCTCGTATGGTTCCATCCTTGGTGATCTAGAATCGTTTTTCGAGGGGAACGAATTACTAGCGAATATGCTTGCTGGTAACTCGGATAGACCGGTCGCTGAACAGTTTTTACCCATGCTGATGCTCGTCATGGCATTCATTGCTACGATCCCTGGAATACTAGCTCTGCACAAATTGTTGGGTGAAGAGAAGAAAGGTCGAGTCGATAGTGTGCTAGGTCGGAGCGTATCGAAGACACGACTACTGGGAGTATACGTATTGGTAGCAGTCATGAATGGAGTTGTGATGAATTCTCTTGCAGCGGCTGGGTTGTGGGTAGCGGGCAGGAGTGTTATGGCTGAACCGCTAACAAGCGCATCGGTTTTCGGGGCGAGCGCTGTCCTCCTGCCTGCTATTGCGGTAATGATTGGGGTGAGTTGTTTAATCGTCGGTATCGCACCTCGATGGAGCTCGCTTGTCTGGTTGTATATCGTCTATTCGTTTATCACGTTGTATCTCGGGAGTTTGTTTCACGTGCCAGAATGGGCAGCAAAACTTTCCCCGTTTGGGTGGGTGTCAGAGTGGCCAAGTGAATCAATTAATTGGATAGCGGAAGGTAGTTTGTTAGCAACAGCTGCAGTGTTAGTTGTCATTGGGGTGTTCGGATATCGAAAAAGGGATATCTTGTAGAGGTGCGTTCTAATGAGAATAAAAGGATAGAATCATACAAAAAACTGATTATTATAATGATATCTATTGTGTCATAGATGGTCATGTCCCTCTATATCCTGTATACTGACAGTAGGAAATTATTGGGGTGTGAGTAGATATGAAACCATTTGATCAATTCATTCACTATATAACGGAACATACAGATGAACTAGCAGCGACAATCGTGGAGCAGGTTTGCGAAAAGCTGCCAGTCGAGGTTCCTCAAGTTGAGCAACAACAAGCGTTGCTTATGTACAAAGAACTGTGGCAGTCTCTCGGAGAATCGTTGCGAAGTGAGCATCTTGAAATCCCAGAAGCACTTATGACATGGAGTCGTAGCAATGCTGCCATGCAGACAAAAAACGGAGGTAAAATCTCTGTCATTGTGGATCGATATCCTTCTACACGAATCGTTTTCTCCAATGTACTTGTTGAAATAAGTGAAAAGCTGGAGCTTTCTTTAAAAGAGTTTGCGCTTGTCAACAAACAAGTAAATGCAATGCTGGATATCAGCCTCAATGAAACGTATTATGCATTTGAGAAGCTTTCTGAACTTTATCGAACAAGTACTCAAAAGGAACTAGCGAAGTTATCGGCACCCATTGTCCCAGTAAAGGATGGCATTGTCATTATCCCGTTTATCGGAGAAATCACTGATGATCGCGCGTTTGCGATTATGAATAATGTCTTGCCTAAAGTTGCAAAAATGGATGTAGAATGTACCATTGCGGATTTCTCTGGTCTTGTTTCAGTGGATGATCAGGTAGTTCGAGCACTTCATCAAATTGAAGACGCACTCAGTCTGATGGGGATACATGTCATTACAACGGGACTTAGACCAGAACTTGCACAGAAGATTGTTAACTCGGGTATGGATTTTGCTGGAACGAAGTATTATGCAACCGTCAAACAGGCATTGGAAAGCTTGCTGTGAATTTGTAGTATGTGTAAAATGCGGTCTCTATCTTTTTAGAGTCCGTTTTTTTGTCGTTTCGGGACTCTCGTATGTGTGTCAAAAGATATAGAAAAACCAGCCGGATGATAACGGCTGGTTCGCTTTATAGAGATCCGATTCAGGATTGTATGTAGGTGTTCTGTTTGCTACAAGATAGAAGTCTATTTTGAACAGTGAGCTCTTCTTCAGTGAGTAATCCAGATTCCCGTAAGTCCTTAAGACGCTTCAGCTCGCTTGCTAAAAACTCTTGGCGAGAGGGATGTTGGATACTGTTCGGTTGTGCAAGTTGTTTCGACTGTTTTTTTATGAAGACAACACCTAAATAAAGAGAGAAACAGGTAAGAAGCAATATAATTCCTATACTAATTGACTTTGTAAATCCCCAAGTGACTAGCAGGACAAAAATACCGAGAACAGACCAGCTCATCTAGTTCAACCTCCACTGCATGATAAGACTATCTTATCTAGAAAACGAAAAAAAGTACACAGGTAAAAAGAATCATATCCTTTTGTTCTGTAGGTTGTATTCATCTTTATAAGGCAGGATAGTATTAGGAAATTTGTGTTGTAGAAAGTAGAAGCTATTAAAGAATGCTTTTTAACAGAAAATCCCGTTGTTCTAGGAATATCTGGATTATTAAAGATGACTTCTGATAATTAACTTATGCCCCAAATCGTTTAAGTAGCTCTTAAGTGTGAGTAAATCGAGCGTTAAAATAGACTGTCTTTAATCTCATCCACGCCTATGATGACGGTATTTAAATGTTTATCAGTGGAAAAATCAGTCGATGAAAACGTAACTCTCCATATTAGATATAGCCGGTTTTTAATCGGGCGATACGAAGCAGTATATAAAGGATGAGCTAGTGGAATTCTTAATAAATTTCTAAGAAGACCACGTCAAATAATTGTTCAAATTGTATTTTTTTAGTCGATATAAATACTAATATATGCAAAGCTGATTATTACAGGGGGAAACAAATTGAAGAGAGAAAATAAAATCTACCAGAAGTGGGCGTTACTGATTGTTCTAGTGATTACTATATCATTCATATCACCAGTGATGGCGGAGGCGGACGGCTTTCGGGATGTCTCACCTGCATACGAAGAAGCTGTGAATTACTTAACAAGTAAGAATTATGCAAATGGAATTACGCCAACACTTTTTGGTACGGGGCAACCGATAACTCGAGGAAGTGCAGCTGTTATATTGGCAAACGCATTGGAGTTGCCGATGAATCCCTCTGCCATTCGGGAATTTTCTGACGTTCCTGCACGTGCTAATCCGGCAGTGAATGCTTTGAAATATGCAGGAATCATTCGTGGGAAAAGCGATCACTATTTCGGATTCTCCGAGCCTATTAAAAGAGGCGAGATGGCGCTCATGCTAAGCCATACGAAGGCTTATGCATTACAGGGTGATGCTTCAAGCGTTTCGTTTCGTGATGTCAACAGTCGTTATATGAACGCTGTTGCAGGTTTGGTTTCCAGCGGGATAACTAGAGGGAAGTCGGATACGCAGTTTGGAACAAACGATTTGCTGAAGCGTGGGGAGTTTGCGGTATTCGTGTATCGTGCGGAAATGGACAAAATAACAAAATCCATGCCTGATTCTTACAGTCAACTTGCGAGTAAGTTAAGAAGCGGTAATGTAAAATCCATCAAATTGATCGGCGATAGCATTACAGCTGGTGCTGGAGGAGACGGATATGCGGTTCCTATAGATGGACGAGTGATTTTACAAGATGGGAAATCGACGTATCGTGAATCGTCCCATAACGCAGATACGTGGGCGAATGGATTCCGCACGTATGTTGCAAATCAGAAGTTTGGTTCGGTGGATTTTTTCAATGCGGGCATTAGCGGGAAGACAGCGAAATGGTCTTTGGAGCGTGTGGATAAACTCGTTTCATCCAAAGAAGATGTTGTTTTTGTCATGCTTGGTACGAATGACCGTCTCATTGGGGACCTCGATCAGTATGAGCAAACGATTCGCAAATTGCTAAGTGAGGTGGACAAGCGATCGGAGCTCATGGTTGTTATGGCACCCCCACCCTCAACAAACGAAATCGCAAATTATCAGTTCTCACCTGATAGTATTAATAACTTGTTGAAACGGATTAGTAGCGAAAGTGGATACATGTTCGTGTCGCATTACGATGCGTTGAATGCATATCTAGCTCAACACCCTGACAAATCATATGAAGAACTGATGGAAACAGATAGTCCACATCCAACGAGCGCTGGTTATGCTGTGATGTGGCAAGCAATACAAGAAAAGTTCCAGTTGAAATGAAAAGAACCCCCTTTGAGATTTCTTGAAGGGGGTTAAAATATGCTGAAATGACTAGAGATTTAAAAAGCCGCCCTCACGAAGGGCGGCTTTTTAACGTATCAAGACTGTATCCGAATGTTTTGCAATTCATTGACAAACGTACGGGTGATGTCACGGGGACGTGTAATTGCGCCACCGACAACCGCAGCATATACACCAAGTTCAAACACGCGTTTCAGCATGTCGGGTGACGCGATATTGCCTTCTGCTATCACTGGTGCAGAAACCGTCGACAATACTTCCTTCAAAAACGCGAAGTCATTGTTATACACTTTTAGCCCAGTCGTGGTAGCGGTGTAGCCATGTAACGTCGTCCCAATATAGTCGAAACCGAGCTGGTTTGCATTAAGCGCTTCTTCCACGGTTGCAATATCTGCCATGAGTTCGACATTCGGTGCAGTTGTGCGAACATAGTCCACTAATTCTTGAAGCGACTCTGCGGGACGCATTGCGAGAGTGGCATCCATCGCGATCACTTCACACCCGCTCGCTAGCAATTCGTCCACCTCGGTCTTCGTGGCAGTGATGTAGACGTCCGAGCCTGGATAATTCCTTTTCACGATACCAATTACAGGCAGTGAAACTTCTTTCTTGATGGCTTCAATATCTTCTTTCGAATTAGCACGAATGCCTTTTGCTCCGCCTTGGTGCGCAGCGAGTGCAAGCTTACTCATGATGAAAGATGAGTGTAGCGGCTCATCCTCAAGTGCTTGGCATGAGACGATTAAGTCTGATGGTAGATGCATACGGGTTCCTCCTTATTGCTCTAAAATTTCTTCTACTTCGTTCTTCACGACAGAAACTTGAGGTCCATATACGACTTGGACGCCCGTTCCGTTCATAAGGAACCCTTTGCTGCCTGTCGATGGGAAAACCTCTTTCTTCACGAGTTCAGGGTCTTTCACTGTTACCCGGAGACGAGTCGCACAATTATCGAGGTCGAGAATGTTATCTTTTCCGCCAAGAGCCTCGATGATTGTATGTGAACGGCTTGCTTGGGGATCAATAGACGATTGACCATCAGCTGGTTCAACCACTTTTTCATCTTCACGACCAGGTGTTTTAAAGTTGAACTTGCGAATCATGAACTTGAATGTGAAGTAGTACAGGAAGAACCAAACGATTCCAATTGGAATGACATACATCCAATTTGTCTTCGCCTCACCCTGCAGAACCCCAAAGAGCATGAAATCAATAAATCCACCAGAGAAAGTCTGACCGATTGTAATATTGAAGATGTCTGCCAACATGAACGCGAGTCCGTCAAACACGGCGTGGACTACGTAAAGAGCAGGTGCGATGAATAGGAATGAGAACTCAAGTGGCTCTGTAATTCCTGTCAAGAAAGACGTCAATGCTGCAGAAAGCATGAGACCGCCGACTACTTTTTTGTGCTCTGGCTTCGCTGTGTGATAAATCGCAAGAGCTGCACCGAGGAGACCAAACATCATTGTAATGAAACGACCGGACATGAAGCGCGATGTGCCTTCAAAGAATCGTTCCGTCGTCGGGTCACTTAGTTGTGCAAAGAAAATGTTTTGCGTTCCTTGGACGAGTTGCCCTCCGATTTCTAAAGAACCGCCCAGACCAGTTTGCCAAAATGGTAAGTAGAAAATGTGATGCAATCCGAAAGGTCCAAGCATACGCAGGATGAAGCCATACAAGAACGTCCCGATGACACCTGTCGCATTGACCAAATTACCAGCTTCTGCAATCAGGTTTTGGAACAGTGGCCATACGAGATACATGATTGCTCCGAGTATGATAGCTGAAAATGCTGTTACGATAGGTATGAACCGTGAGCCTCCGAAAAATCCTAAATACTGAGGTAACTCGATTTTGTTGAATCGATTATGCAACATACCAGCCATGATTCCGACCACAATACCACCGAATACGCCCATCTCGAGTGTTTGAATGCCTAAAGCAGTACCTTGTCCGACTGCAGATAGATTGTCGGTAGCGAGTGAATCGGTAATGATCAAAATTGCGTTAATGGTCGCGTTCATGACTAAGTAACCGACAAGTGCTGCGAGTGCGGCTGTTCCTTTGTCAGATCGGGCAAGACCGATTGCAATCCCGACCGCGAAGATTATAGGGAGATTGGCGAATACAATACTACCCGCACTGCTCATTATGGTAAATAGTGCTTGTAAGAAGTTCTGATCTAAAATCGGATAAGAACTGATTGTATTTGGATTGGATAGTGCGCCCCCGATTCCGAGCAGCAAACCAGCAGCAGGTAAAATCGCGATTGGCAACATAAAGGATTTACCGAACTGTTGCGCTTTACCGAAAAAACTTTTCATTACAACTGTACCTCCTGAAAATATTTTTAATAGAATAGCAAACGCTTTCACTATTGTCAATGTCTGAATCCGTATTTTCAAAGTGGTGTTAGCGATATTCGGCTATGCTATGATGATAGAAAGACCAAGATGTGAAAGGATTTGGACTATGGATTTTAAAAATCGATTGCAAAAGCATAATGCGGAGTTCACCGAGAACGATCGTAAAATTGCAGAACATTTGCTGGGTGTAAAAGATATTGCACATAAATCGATTACTGATTTAGCTGAAGAAATCGATGTGTCGCCTTCTAGTATCACCCGTTTTTGCAAAAAGATTCGGTTTGCGAGCTTTCAACAAATGAAGTACGAGTTACTTGCAACTCGCACAGAAAAACAGGCTAAAGATGAAGAAGTGGAACGTGTAGCAAATTATTATATGTCCATTATTTCCGCTACCCAACAATTCATGGACACAGAACAAACGGAGCGAATCGCGAATGATCTAATGAGTGCGAAGAGGGTGCTGTTTTGTGGCGTGGGCAACTCAGGGTTGATCGCCCAAGAATTTAATAGCCGAATTGAGCGGATGGGGATTGATTCGACAGCAATTACTGATGCACATGGGATGGTCATGAAAAGTACGTTATTACATGAAGACGATGTTTTTATGTGTTTTTCCTATACAGGTAAAACGAAAAGTGTGTTGGACGCTACGCGACAGGCAAAAAGTAGTGGAGCACGGGTCATTGTCATTACGACAAATCATGCCGAAGAGTTGACAGCGCTTGCTGATGAAGTTGTGCTTGTTTCGAATCATGTATATGTAGAGGATGAAAAGTTCATCAATACACAAATTTCTAGTTTGTTCTACTTGGATGTGCTCACCTATCGGCTACTAGGAGATGCAGAATTAATGCAACAACGTAACAAGACGTTAGAAGCACTAAAACGTTTTGGCTAAACGTACTAAATATCTTGTTACCACCAAGTTCTCGAACATAGGAACTTGGTTTTTTGTGCAAGGCAGAAATTTAACTCTCATTTAAGCTCGCAGTTGTTTGAATTTAATAAGGAGGGGGAAAAGCGGTAAGCAGATAACTCGAGTAATTCAGTGAGGATGGTTATTTTGAAATATGCAACATCAGTTTTCTGGTATGCACTTGCGGGATGTCTGGCACTCGTAGCATGGGGTGCGATTTCACCAGAAACATTGGAAAACAGTACGACAACAATAACAGCAGGTATCTCTACTGTCTTCGGATGGTATTATTTATGGCTAGTCGCCGCAATCGTAGTATTTTGTATTCATCTAATATTTTCCAAATTGGGTCACATTAAATTAGGAAGTGCAGATTCAAAGCCTGAATTTAGTCTACTTTCTTGGTTTGCAATGCTATTCAGCGCAGGAATGGGGATCGGAGTCGTTTTCTGGTCGGTTGCTGAACCGGTAACATACGCATTCAAATCTGCCCCTGTCTTAGAAGTAGAAACTGATGGGGCAATTAAAGATTCTTTGAAATTCACGTTTTTACATTGGGGGTTCAGTGCATGGGCGGTATATGCAATCGTCGGCCTCGCCCTAGCTTACTTTAAATTCCACAAAAACTACCCTGGTTTGATCAGTTCGACGCTGATACCGCTGTTTGGAGAAAAAAAGATGAAGGGCATCTTCGGAAAGATTATTGACGTTTTAGCTGTACTAGCCACTGTCATTGGTGTCGCCGCTTCCCTCGGATTCGGATCTGTCCAAATCAATGGTGGACTTCACTACCTTTTCAATACACCAGACGTGTTTTGGATGCAACTTCTCATTCTTGCTGTGACGACAGTGCTATTCCTGATTTCTGCATGGTCCGGAATCGGTAAAGGAATCAAATATTTGAGCAACATTAATATGGGACTTGCACTTATACTCTTCCTAATGCTCTTCCTTGCAGGACCTACTCTCTATATTCTCAATATGTTTACCAATGCGTTCGGCAGCTATTTGACAGATTTCGTGGAGATGAGCTTTCGAACTGCACCTCAGAATGCAGGAAGCCGTGAGTGGATCAACAACTGGACATTATTTTACTGGGCTTTTTGGATTTCCTGGTCTCCGTTTGTAGGATCTTTCATTGCACGTATTTCAAAAGGCAGGACTGTGAAAGAGTTCTTGCTTGGAGTACTTCTAGTACCTGCATTTGTTTGCTTTATTTTCTTTTCGATTTTCGGGGCATCTGCCTTACACGTGGAAGACGTTGGTTTGGCGAAGTTATCTGAAATGCCAATTGAGACGATGACATTTGGTATGCTCGAACAGTATCCGCTAGGGTTCACCATGTCTTTACTGACCATTGTCGTAATTTCTATTTTCTTCATAACATCCGCAGATTCGGCTACATTTGTACTCGGCATGTTTACGACAAATGGACTAACCAACCCTGCTCAGTCCGTTAAAATGGCTTGGGGACTTGTCCAAGCGGCAGTAGCAGCGGTTGTTGTGTACTTTGGTGGTACTCAGGGATTGCAAAATACAGTCATCATTTCAGCATTGCCATTTTCGTTCATTATTCTATTAATGGCTATGTCGTTTTATAAATCAGCGAGTAAAGAAGTTGCAAAGCACAACTCAAATGTAAAATAGGAAAGCTTTAATATCCATCCCCATTTGCCGAAAGTTGGCAAGTGGTTTTTTTGTTGTAACGAATTAAATTTTCGTGGTGAGCATGAGAGTTCTACTGTATAGAAGTAAGAAATAGATGTTGTTTTAATAGAAAAATTATTCATAGAATGACTGGGAAATCTACAAAAGTGAATTTTTATTCGTCATTAAGTATAGTTGGATTCATTGAAATTAATAATAATTCCGGATTGACTGCTTTTAAATACTGTAGTAACGTATATAAAATCAATTGTTAGTATAATTAACTAGTGGGTTCCAATAACTATTTATGCATACGTATACATATGTTAGGAGAATAAGCTTATACATGTTGTTTCATAAGTGCCTGCTTAGCGATTATTAGAATGCAACGGGGGGAAGAATGGATGTCTGAGAAGTCAGGGAGTACGAAGAAGAAGTGGAAAATGGAAGCACCACATCCATTCGTTATTTTGTTTACAGTTATCATTATCATGGCAATTGCGACGTATTTAATTCCTGCAGGGGAATATGATCGTGCCGAAAGTGATGATGGCACATCGTATGTAGTGGATGGGTCCTATCATCGAATTGACTCAAAGCCAGCAGGGATTTTGCCTGTGTTTGAAGCGGTACATAAAGGGATGGTGCAAAGTGCACCGATTATATTTTTCATTTTCATAGTAGGTGGCGCCTTTAACGTTTTCCGTGAATCGAATGCCATTGAGGGGGCTTTTGGAAGCATATCGTCTAAACTGGAAGGGAAAGAGATGTATCTAATCCCGATAGTAATGCTATTCTTTGGGCTAGGTGGAGCGGCAATTGGGATGTTTGAAGAATCGTTGCCATTCATCCTCATTATGATTCCACTTGCAATCATGATGGGATTTGACTCACTCGTGGGAACGGGGATGGTATTAGTTGGGGTTGCGTCAGGTTTTACGGCTGCCTTTATGAATCCTTTTACGGTTGGTGTGGCTCAAGGAATTGCAGAAGTTCCAATTTTCTCTGGAATGGGACTGCGCGTTATTTTTTGGCTGATATATATGCTGGTGGCGATTCTCTATGTGGTTCTCTATGCACGTAAAGTGCGTAAAAATCCTGAAGCGAGTCTCGTTTATGAAGAAGACAAAAAGCGGAACATCCGAGTGGACTTGGTCAAAGAACATACATTGACAGGAAAGCAGATTACGACTCTTATTATTTTGGTCGCAACGCTGATTGCTCTTGGATTCGGCGTTATTAAGTTCGAGTGGTACATAACGGAAATTTCTGCTCTGTTCCTAATAATGGCTCTAATCATTGGTCTTGTAAATGGCAAGGGAATTAACGGCACGGCGGTTTCGTTTGTTAAAGGATGCGAAGAATTGGTGGTCGGTGCATTGGTCGTTGGATTTGCCTACGGTGCATTAGTGATTTTGCAAGATAGCAACACGATTGATACAATTCTTTATGGTATCACGACGTTAGTTTCACAGATGCCATCGAGTTTAGGTGCGATTGGCATGTATATTATGCAATGCTTACTCAATATTGTTGTAACATCAGGTAGCGGTCAAGCTGCACTCAGTATGCCAATCATGACGCCGCTATCGGACCTATTAGGCGTCAGTCGCCAAACAGCTGTACTCGCTTTCCAAATGGGTGATGGTTTGACGAATATCATTACTCCGACAAGTGGTTTACTACTTGCGGCGCTTGCAATGGCTAAAATTTCATTTGCTAAATGGTTTAAGTGGGTTTGGCCATTAATTTTAATCCAATTGGTACTTGGAGCTATATTTGTAACAATTGCGCACGTGTTTGTCTGGCCTGCGTAACAACTAAGGAGGAATTACTTTGTTAACTCAATTATTCGACCGATTAGACGAACTGTATCCTGAACAAGTCGCGATTCGCCGCGAGTTGCACCAACATCCGGAACTCTCGAACGAAGAGGTAGAAACGCCGAAAATGATCGCAAAATACCTTCGTAACCTTGGAATCGATGTGCGCGAAGGAGTGGGCGGTCGTGGCGTGGTTGGAACGTTAGTTGGCGGAAAACCAGGTAGAACGATTGCGTTACGTGCTGATTTTGATGCATTGCCGATCCAAGATGAAAAAGAAGTAGCATACAAATCGAAGGTCCCTGGCGTGATGCATGCGTGTGGACATGATTTACATACAGCGTCATTACTCGGTGTTGCAAAGGTGCTGTCTGAAGTTCGGGAGCAGATCCCAGGTACTGTGATTTTCGTTCACCAATTTGCGGAAGAAACGACACCTGGTGGAGCAGATTTGATGGTTAAAGATGGCTGTTTGGATGGCGTTGACGTCATCTATGGAGCACATGTCATGTCGACAGAACCTGTTGGTACGGTGCAAGTGATGGAAGGCTACTCGTCTTCAGCGCAAGATGATTTTACCATTGAAGTGATTGGTAAAGGTGGTCACGGTGCGTCTCCCCATGAAACAGTTGATGCACTTGTTACAGCAAGTCAGCTAGTCGTCAATTTGCAGCAAATTGTCAGTCGTCGTGTGAGTCCTCAACAAGCAGCAGCCGTGACAGTCGGTTCATTGCATAGTGGAGAAGGTCATAATGTCATTCCGAACCAAGCAATCATTAAAGGAACCGTCCGAACGTATAACGAAGAGGTGCGGACAATGATCGAAGGTGCCTTGAAACAAATCGTGAAATCGACGTGTGAAGCTGCTGGTGCAGCGTACAAATTAGACTATATTAGTGATTGTCCTTCAATTTGGAACGATCCTGAAGAGACCGCACGAGTGAAAGAGGTAGCAACGAAGATTTTCAGTGATGAAAAAGTGAGTTACGGTCCACCGATGATGGGTAGCGAGGACTTTGCCTACTATCAGAAAGTAGTGAAGGGTTCGTTCTTCATTGCTGGCGGAAGAAATCCTGAAATTCAAGCTGTCTATCCACATCATCACCCTATGTTCGATGTAGATGAACGTTCGATGGAGTATATCGGTAAGACGTTTATTGGGCTAGTTTTTGAAGACGTATTGAATAAACAATCTTAAGTAAACATCACAAAAGCTCGTACTCTTGTCAGCGAAAGGAGTACGAGCTTTTTGTATTGGGATTGTGCCGCTAAAATAAGATTTCTACTAAACCAATTACGATGAGCAATCCACCTGCAATTCCAGCTGGATACTTGCCAATCCACGTACGCGCAAGAAGCGATCCGAATCGATGGCTTGCGCCAATTGTGATAAATGAAAAGAAACCGACCGAGGAAATCGTACCAAGCATGGAGCTGCCACTAACGCCCATTCCGAATCCCGCTGCCAAACAATTTGCCGACAACAAAAAGCCAAGAGGGAGCGCTTCACGAATGGAAATAATTCGGTCGCCATCAGTATCCGCGACTGTGGGATCTTCAAATGGATTCGGTTGTACAGGCTTTGGCTGGAGTAACATCCATATCCCGATACTACTTAGCAACAAACCGCCTATAAAATCAGCCGTCCAGACGGATATATAGGTGGACAACCTGTCACCTGTGACCATTGCGAAATACGTAACAGTCATCGATACGAGCGCAATGGTGACGTTCGATCGAAGGGGGATCTTCGTTTTTTGAATCCCATAAGCCAATCCAATCCCTAAATTATCTAAGTTGGCAGCGATGCCAAGGAAAAGTATCATAATCCACTGCATAGTCCTTGCCTCCTCGGTGTACCCTGCAGTATATGCAAGGTGGTTTGCGAGGAGGGGGCGTCTGCATTAGATGGTGGGGCGATCTATGTGGTTGAATTGTGTCTAGTTGCCGATAAAGTCTGCTCAGTGTCGGAGAAATGAGCATGAGTGATTGAGAAATGTTCTCGAGTGAAGGAGAAATCCCTCACAGTGACGGACAATCACCAAGAAGTGTCGGAGAACGATGGAGTCGCTTCTCCTAGTGAGATAGCCCATCCCTCAAAAAGCGAAGCGCACCCAATTAAGCCCTTAAAGCGGTTGAGTTGTGTCCCGATATCGAGAAATTCTGCTAAGTGTCGGAGAAATGACCATGAGTGATTGAGAAATGTTCTTGAGTGAAGGAGAAATCCCTCGCAGTGACGGACAATCGCCAAGATGTGTCGGACAACGCTGGAGTCGCTTCTCCTAGTGAGATAGCCCCTCCCTCAACAAGCGAAGCGCACCCAATTAATTCCTTAAAGCAGTTGAGTTGTGTCTCGATAACGAGAAATTCTGCTAAGTGTCGGAGAAATATTCGTCAGTGAACGAGAAACTCATTTGAGAGAAGGAGAAATCCCTCGCAGTGACGGACAATCGCCAAGATGTGTCGGGGAACGCTGGAGTCGCTTCTCCTAGTGAGATAGCCCCTCCCTCAACAAGCGAAGCGCACCCAATTAATTCCTAAAAGCAGTTGAGTTGTGTCTCGATATTGAGAAATTCTGCTAAGTGTCGGAGAAATTTTCGCGAGTGAACGAGAAACTCATTTGAGTGTAGGAGAAATCCCTCACGGTGTCGGACAATCACCAAGAAGTGTCGGAGAACGCGAGAGTCGCTTCTCCTAGTGAGATAGCCCCTCCCTCAACAAGCGAAGCGCTACCAATTAATCCCTTAAAGCGGTTGAATTGTGTCTCGATATCGAGAAATTCTGCTAAGTGTCGGAGAAATGTTCGCGAGTGAACGAGAAACTCATTTGAGAGAAGGAGAAATCTTTCGCACTGACGGATAATCATCAAGAAGTGTCGGAGAACGCTGGAGTCGCTTCTCCTAGTGAGATAGCCCCTCCCTCAACAAGCGAAGTGCTGCCAATCAATCCCTTAACGGTGTTGAATGGTGTCCCGATATCGAGAAATTTTGCTAAGTGTCGGAGAAATATTCGTGAGTGAACGAGAAACTCATTTGAGTGTAGGAGAAATCCCTCGCAGTGACGGACAATCGCCAAGAACTGTCGGAAAACTCTCAAACGTCTTAATTTAATTGATTACTCAAAAAATCTACAAACTAGTTATGGAAAACCATTGCCCCCACCAAACCTACTATGCTATTCTATAAATGTGTAATCGGTTACACATGGAAATGAAATTCCTGTCTACTACTACTTGAAAACAGGTGATGAATTGAAGAAACGTATTGTCGTTGTTGGCAGTTTAAATATGGATATTATTATTTCAACAGATCGTTTACCCCAAATTGGAGAAACCATTTTAGGGAATGAAGTCAACTACCTTCCAGGTGGCAAAGGCGCCAATCAAGCCGTCAGCATCGCACGTCTAGGTGGCGATGTCACGATGATCGGGGCGGTTGGGCAAGACGAATTCGGGAAAAGCTTACTTGAACAAATGGATCAAAACCAAGTAAATACAGCGTTCATCGAACAAGTCGAAGACGTTAAAACTGGTATTGCGGACATTTTTCATGTCAATCATGATAACTGTATCGTGGTTGTTCCTGGCGCAAACTTCACACTGACTCCAGAGAAAATCACGAAAGAAATGGAGCAACTCATCGCCACAGCGGATGTATTGTTAACACAACTCGAAATTCCACTTGAAACAGTTCAGAAAGTATTAGAAATTGCAAATAAACATCATGTCAAAACAATCCTTAACCCAGCTCCTGCGCAAACACTGCCTGCAGAATTGCTGCAACTCGTCGATTATTTGACACCGAATGAAACAGAATTCGCGTTACTTGCTGAGCACACGTTCACAACAAATGACGAACTCGCGAACCTTATGAAAGAATGGGAAGCTGAGTATAACCAAACGCTGATCGTCACACTCGGCGAGCAGGGAAGTGCGCATCTGCAAGAAGGCCAACTCGTCATTACTCCTGCTGAAAAAGTGGAAGTCGTCGACACGACAGGCGCCGGTGATTCATTTAACGGGGCGCTTGCAGTCGGTATTGCTGAAGAAAAATCACTTCCTGAAATGATTGTATTTGCAACTAAAGTCGCTGCTCGTGCCGTATCAAAATTCGGCGCGCAAGATGGTATGCCATACACGGCTGACTTGGATTAATTCACACAATAAGGAGACGATACGATGGAAACGATTTCTGTCCAATGGATCGAAGAACGCCTCGATGGGTATCTCCGAGACACCTATAAACATCTACACATGCACCCGGAATTAAGTAAGGAAGAGACGAATACTCAAGGCTTCATTCAACAAGAGCTGGATCGCATCGGCATCACACACAGAGCGATGGCGAATACGGGCGTATGTGCGGAAATTACCGGAGCGCAACCTGGAAAGACAATTTTAATGCGCTGCGACATTGACGCGCTACCAATCGAAGAAGACACAGGACTCGACTACAGCTCGACAAATAAAGGTGTCATGCATGCATGCGGTCACGATGCGCACACGACAATCGGACTCGCAATTTTAACAATCCTGAAAGAGCGCAAAAACGAGTGGAACGGAACGGTTAAAATTATGTTCCAACCAACGGAAGAAGCGCAACCGGGTGGGGCACAACCGATGATTGATGAGGGAATCCTTGAGAATCCGAAAGTCGACGCAGCTATTTGTCTACACACGAACCCGTTCCTTGCACCGGGCGTTTTTGAGATGAAACCTGGATATATGCTTGCGAACACGGATCGGGTGTACATTACGCTGATCGGTAAAGGTGGTCACGCTGCAGCACCACAACAAGGAATTGACGCAATTGCGATGGCAGGTCAATTTGTTACAGGTGTGCAAAATATCGTGTCGCGTCAAACATCTCCGCTCGATAATGGGGTCATCACGTTCGGAACAATCAATGGAGGAACGACTTCGAACGTACTGTGCGGTCGTGTAGAAATCTCGGGAACGGTTCGTACTATTAAAACCGAAACTCAAGATAAAATCGCCTCTCAACTAGAAGTGTTGCTCCGTTCGATTACGGAATTCTGGGGTGGCTCGTATGAATACACGTACAGCAAGGGGTATCCAGCAAGCTGGAATGATCCTGAACTGACCGATGTATTAACGAAATCGGTTGCTTCAACATTCGGAGAACAGTCTGTCGTTGTCAACGAACACCCCTATATGAGTGGCGACGATTTTTCAGTAGTAGCGAATGAAGTTCCTTCCGTCTTCATGTATTGGGGCACGGGGTCATCCGAAAAAGAGAACTTCCCTTGGCATAATGCGAAGTATCATGTGAACTTGGATGCGTTGAAGCATGGTGTGGCGACTGGCTTACACTGCATTACAGAATTACTAGAATGTGAAAAGGTGGGACAAGCATGAAAAAAGTGATTATTGACGTAGATACTGGAATTGACGACGCAATTGGAATTTTGCTTGCAGAAAAGAGTGGAAAGGCGGACATCCTCGGCATTACGACGGTGAACGGGAATACCTCTCTTGAGCAAGCGACGATTAACACACGTAAAGTGACGACACTCCTCGGGCGTGATGACTTGAAAGTGGTTCAAGGTGCAAATCGTCCACTTATGCGTGAGCCGTTTTTCGAAGTGAGTGTACACGGGAACGATGGAATCGGTGGCGCGTTGAAAGAGATGGAAGTGGAAATCCGTGACGAAGGTTTCGCACCGGATTTCATCATCGAACAAGCCAAGAAATATCCAGGTGAAATCACTGTAATTTTGCTTGCACCACTCACAAACATGGCACTTGCACTTCGTAAAGAGCCACGTCTAAAAGAATGGCTGAAAGAACTTGTCATCATGGGCGGAGCTGTCGACCATCCAGGTAATATCACAGCAACTGCCGAATACAATATGTACATCGATCCGGAAGCTGCAAAAATTGTATTCCATTCAGGGATTCCGATTACATTGGTTGGACTCGATGTGACTGCGAATACATTACTCACGAAAAAAGACGTAGAAGCGATCCAACCAGGACCAGCTCGTGATTTTGTTGAGGAGTCGACGGTTCATTACATGAATCACTACCTTAAGAGAAATGGGAAAGAAGCGTGCTCGATGCATGACCCATTAGCGGTTGGTGTTGCGCTTGATCGTACGTTAGTAAAGACTGAGAAATACTTCGTTGATGTTGAAACGAAGAGCGAACTATGTGATGGGCAAACGGTTTGCGACTTTAAAAATTATTACAAGAAGGAACCCAATGTGGACGTTTGTGTAGAAGTGGATGATGTACGATTCATCCAAACACTTGTCGATACATTGAGTAAGTAACGGATTGTTGGAGTCTGACATTAGCTTGTCAGACTTTTTTCATTCGATTTTTCGTAAAGAAAGCAGGAGGTATTATGTCGCGTTTATCCGCACCCACTTTTTCAGTTGCTGGCGTGCAGTGGCTCTTTTTCATGGTCGTCAATACAGTGGTTGTCCCACTTTCAATCGGCACCGCATTTGGTCTGACAGAAGCGGAAACTGCTGGACTAATCCGTACCTCATTCGTCACGATAGGTGTAATGAGTCTATTACAGGCTGTAATTGGTCACCGCTATCCGCTGCTCGAAGGACATGGCGGGATTTGGTGGGGACTTGTATTAAGCTTGTGTGCATCGGCTCCTGCAATGGGGCTGAGCTACGTAGAACTAGGCGGAAGTTTAGCGGTCGGAATGCTACTTGCAGGTGCAGTAACAATTGTTCTCGGAGCAATTGGATTTATAGAAATCTTACAGAAAATATTTAATCCCGTAGTTTTGGTGATTTACTTGTTCCTGCTTGCAGTTCAGCTCATCTTGTACTTCTTTAAAGGGATGATGGGGATTGGTGAGGGTGGAGCCATCAATTTGCCTGTCGCCGTTCTGTCGGTTGTAATCGTCATAGTAGTGCTTGTCATGTCGATGAAAGGGAAGGGAAGCATTGCCAATTTTTCGATACTCTTTGGAATGCTAGGTGGATGGATTGCTTACGTGCTGCTCTTTGGGAGTGAATCACCACCGACAAGTGGCGGTACGATTTTTCAACTGCTACCACTCGGTGGATTAAAACTGCATGTTGGCATTGTCGTCACCGCCTTCATTGCAGGTCTCATTAACATGGCAAACTCCCTTGTCGCGATATCGACAGTTGAAGAACTGTATGACAACCGAACGACAACAAGTCGTTATAAAGCTTCTTATTATGTGACAGGTGCCGGTACGATCGTTGCCGGCTTGTTTGGATTAATTCCACTTGGTCCTTATTCGTCCTCAATCGGATTTTTACAAAGCACAAAGATTTTGCAGAGAGGGCCGTTCATCCTCGGAAGTATCCTGTTCATCGTTCTCGGACTCGTGCCAGCGCTCGGGGGCTTTTTCTCTACGCTGCCTGCACCAATAGGAGACGCAGTTTTGTTTGTTGCGTATCTACAACTATTTAGCACAGCAATCAGGAATATCCGTAAGCTTCAGATTGAAACAGCCTCATTATATCGGCTTACGATACCAATGCTAGTCGGCATTAGTCTATTAAATGCACCGCCTGAAACGTTCAGTTCGTTTCCTGTCATGCTGCAGCCGTTGATCAGTAACGGCTTGCTTGTAGGTGTACTACTGTCCGTCATCATGGAAGGCATAGCACGCAATAAGCAAAAGGAGCTCCCCGTCTAATGGGGAGCTCCTTTTGTATGTCAGTTCATCGTCGATTGTTTGGCGCTAAGAGTGACGGGGAAAACTTGATCGGTCATGATGTCATTTTCTTTTCTGATCAACCCAATCAAGGCATCCATGGCTGTCTTGCCTAGTTTGTAAATAGGCTGTGCAATTGTCGAGAGCTCTGGATTTAACATCTCCAATCCGATTCCATCAAATCCGATCACTTTTACGTCTTGAGGTACTTTATAATCGGTTTCTTGCAACGCTTTCAGCGCTCCAGCAGCCATTAAATCATTACTAGCAAACACCCCATCTAAATCAGGATGCATCGTGAGTAACTCCTTCATGGCAGTGTAGCCACCTTTTACCGTGAAATCGCTATAACCAATTAAGCTTGGCGTAAACCAATCTGTCCCTCTGCAAACATGCTCAAATCCAGCGGTCCGATCACGTGAAGAAGTGATCGATAATGGACCGCAAATGTGGGCAATCTTTGAGCATCCTTGTTCCAATAAATGCCGGACTGCCAGTTCGCCTCCTTGTCGATTTTCTACCGTGAGCGAGACGATGGAATCACTAGAAAATACGTTATCCATGAGAACTACTGGGATGGCTTGTTTCTGTAAACCTGTTAGGTGCTCAGGCTTAATCGTATAGGAAGATATGATAATCCCATCGACTTGTTTCTGGATGAGGGTATCAATATATTTTTGTTCTTTAGTGGAGTCATTATCTGTATTGCATAACATGACAGTGTACCCGTATTCGTTTGCTGCATCTTCAATTGAACGGGCAAGCTCAGGGAAGAAAGGATTAAGAATATCAGGAACCATCAACCCGATGGTCGCGGTTTTCATGCCTGCAAGACTTCTCGCGATATTATTTGGACGGTAGTTAAGTTTTTCAATAACTTCAGCAATCGTCTCTGACGCTTCCTTGCTGACATAGCCATTCTTGTTTAAATAGCGAGAAACGGTTGCTACAGAAACACCTGCTAACTTGCTGACATCTTTAATTGTGGCCATCTGATTCTCTCCTATTATGTGAACGTTTACATAAATATACCAATAATTACGATACAGTTCAAGAAGCTTTAAATAGTATGTCACAATTTGTTATTGACGCTCATAATAGACCTGTGGTAAATTATATGAAACCGATTACACATTATAAAACAATTCATTTACAAGAGGAGAACCTAATGAACATACTAACTGGCTTACTCGGATGTCTCGTCATCCTTTTCGTCGCTTTTTTGCTTTCAGACAACAAACGCAAAATCAATTACCGCGTCGTCGTAATTGGTGTTGCCATGCAAATCTTCTTTGGTTATATCGTTCTAAAATCTTCCGGAGGCCGGGCAGTTATTGAAAAGTTTTCTGCTGGTATCCAAAATGTAATCCATTATGGAAATGAAGGACTTACTTTCGTTTTCGGAAGTCTAGCGGATTCATCAGCGCCTACGGGATTCATCTTCGGAATCCGGGTAGCAGCAATGGCGATTTTCGTTACTGCGCTAATCTCTCTTTTGTATCATTTTGGCATCATGCAATTTTTCGTTCGAATTGTGGGTGGAGGATTGTCGAAGATATTAGGAACAAGTAAGCCGGAATCACTTACTGCAGCCTCAAATATCTTCTTGGGACTTCAAGAAGCACCGGTTATTATTAAGCCATACATTAAAACACTCACACGTTCAGAATTGTTCGCAGTTATGGTGGGAGGGCTTGCTTCGGTTGCAGGGGGAACGATGCTTGCATATGCAGCACTCGGAATCCCGATTAACTACCTACTGTCTGCAAGTTTCATGGCCGCTCCGGCAGGCCTCGTGTTCGCGAAAATTTTAATTCCTGAAACAGAAGTACCAAAGGATGTAGTTGCAGACGAGCCGAAAGAGTTAATCGGCGAAGGCGGAGTGAAACCTGGCGCAATCGACGCAGTGACTAAAGGTGCCGCTGAAGGTTTGAAAATGGCAGGATTGATAATTGCTATGCTGATCGCGTTCATCTCTCTTCTTGCGATGGGTAACGGAATTCTTGGAGGCATTGGCGGATGGTTTGGTTATCCGAATATTTCTCTTGAGCAGATCTTCGGATACATCTTCTCGCCACTTGCGTTCGCTATGGGGGTTCCTTGGTCAGAGGCATTGACAGCTGGTAACTTGCTTGGTCAAAAAGTGATCTTGAATGAGATGGTCGCATTCACATCATTCCAACCAATGATTGAAGCCTTGTCCGATAAAACCGTCGCAATTCTCACATTCTCTCTATGTGGATTTGCCAACATCGGATCGCTCGGAATTTTGATTGCCAGCATGACTGCATTCGCTGAAAACCAACGTGCAGTTGTTGCGAAACTCGGTTTCAAAGCAGTTATCGCAGGAACTCTAGCGAACCTTATGAGTGGTACAATCGCTGGTATGTTTATGTAAATGAATTATGAAAAAGCACTCGCAGCCGCGGGTGCTTTTTTGTGTTGAATTGTGCCTAGATGCCGTTTCATTCATCCAATTTGCTGATACTTCGCTTGAAAGTATTGATTAATGGCTGCATGTTGCCTACTGTCACCCGGATAGTGCTGATATCCTGCTGGATCTTTCCTATTTGCCCGAGCCAACGTACAACCCCCTCCCAAAACTAGCGAAGCGCCACCAATCACTCCCTTAAAGTAGTTAAATTGTGTCCTGTTATCGAGAAACTTCGATAAGTGTCGGAGAAATGTCCGTGGATGAACGAGAAACTTTCTTGAGTGAAGGAGAAATCTCTCGCAGTGACGGACAATCACCAAAAAGTGACGGAGAAAGCCAACGCACCTTTCCCAGAGAGCTAGCCCATCCCTCAACAAGCGAAGCGCTGCCAATTAATCCCTTAATGCTGTTGAATTGTGTCCCGTTATCGAGAAACTTCACTAAGTGTCGGAGAAATGTCCGTGGATGAACGAGAAACCTACTTGAGTGAAGGAGAAGACTCGCGTAGTGTCGGACAATCATCAAGATGTGTCGGAGAACGCTGGAGCCGCTTCTTTCAGTGAGATAGCCCACCAGAAACAAGCGAAGCGCTACCAATTAATCCCTTAACGTAATTGAATGGTGTCCCGTGATCGAGAAATTCCGCTAAGTGTCGGAGAAATGTCCGTGGGTGACCGAGAAACCTACTTGAGTGAAGGAGAAGACTCGCGTAGTGTCGGACAATCATCAAGATGTGTCGGAGAACGCTGGAGCCGCTTCTTTCAGTGAGATAGCCAGAACCACAAATAAATAAATTATCGACCTATTGACATCGGAAACTTATAGTGTAATAATACACTAAATGATTCGTATTGAGTATCAGAAACATTGTGGCTCTCATTGCAGCCTCAATGTTTCCGATACTTGAAGCATGAAAGTAATGCAATCGAACCGTTAACCGATAAAATTGTTTCAGCTTAAGGACAAGAGACTCGAGTAAAGATAGAATACGCTCGGAAGCAATAGAAATGAACATGAGGAGTGAAACTTATGAAACGCTGGATAATCGCATTGCTGGGTAGTTACTGGGTTGCCATCGGGCTAAATTTCATGACATCGAGAAAATATTTGGAAATGGAATTGACACTGATGCAAGCTGTTCCCTCGTTACTGTTTGTCGCCGTACTTCTACTAGTTGCTAGCCGCTCGCGATTATCCAATAAGGCGTTAAAATGGAGTTTCTGTATCGGTGTTATTGCCACAGTTATGTATTTGGGGAGCAATTATTTCTACCCGATTTTCATGGAGTCATCTATATTGACTGCGTTGTTTCAATTCCAAATCCCGCTGTACTATCTATTCGTTACGCCAGTGGATGGATTGAACTTCTTCTTGCATGTAAGGGCGGATTTTTTTCCGATAGTGCCAATCGTCATTTATAGTCTGGCGTTCATCCTCATAAAATTCAAAAAAACTAAGAGCAATATCTATGATATCGATAACAAGCTATTTGTGAAATTGGTTATATTTTCCGTGTTATTTGTTTTCCTTGGTTTCACGATTGTTTATGGCTACATGTTCTTATACTTAAATAGTCTAGCTCAATTTATCCCCGTCCTGATAGCTGTAGTGGTGTTCCTCTACAGCGGGTTTGTGCTGTATTACTTCCATCTATTGAATACCAAGCATCGTGTGCGTATATTCATGATGTTTCTAATCTGCGTCTTAATTGGAGTATCTATCTGGCCGATTCAAGCAGCCTACTCAGAACGAGAAGTCCACGTTAACTCACAATTCGATGTTGGTCCATATTGACTGAATTCTACTCAACGATAGATAGGAACTCTCACGTACAGCAGTGGATTGTTCAGTTGATATTCAGTGGATTGAAGACTAACTGGACGAAGTGAAAATAGAGGAAGAGTGTTCATGAAAACTAAATTAGCAGTAGCAGTCATGATAATTTTAGCTACATATTTATGGATTTATGGTCAGAATAATGCTTATTATTTTAATGAACATTTTCTCGATATAAACCCTGTCATTTATTTAACGGTTCAAACGGTCATCAGTATCTTGTTGTATATCCTGTCATGGATTATAGCTTATCGAATGGTTATGAAGCGGGAACGGATTTCTGGTTGGATTTCTCTACTTTTCTCAGTTCTAGTCGTAATGGGAGGAGCCGTTTCGCTATGGTCCATTCTTGTAACAGCATTGTGGTGGGGGTAAAAAAGGCGATGATAGATATGGAATTTGTCTTGATATTCTTGATGCTTCCAATCATTATTTTTGCTGCATCTATTTCCGGTTTCTAATCCATTTATAGATAGTTAGTCATGCGCCTGTAACTTAAGTGGTGTAACAAACAATATATAGTTCATTTGACAGGAGAGGATTTAGGTGGCGGCTTTATTATCAGCAATGCTGTTCGTTGTACTCGTAGTTCTAACTTCTATTGCATTCATCATTGCGATGATGAATGGAACGGCTTATCAAATTCCTTTTATCATTGTAGTCCCAACAGTTTTATACTTGGCCGTTTCCTTATCCTTATATAAACACTTCACGACGCGAAAGAGGATTTTCACCTTCATCGGCATTGCTAGTATCGCACTTGTGATAACAGGCTACGTGCCAATTCGGGAAGCACACACTGAAAGCATTAGGATAGTAAACGAAGAAGTAGATCCAAATTTTTACCAGCCATTTAGAGAGGATTCTAAACTTGATCAACTTGAAACACCTGCATCGTTGAAAATTCAGGAGCAGTTGCCGAAACTGGATGGCGAGACTTGGCTATACCCCATGTATGCAGCTTTTGTCGAAGCTACTTATCCTGAAGGGGACTATCCTTCGTATATGAAAGATGGTCTCATAATGGCAGATGGTGGAGGTCGTTCTTTTACGCATTTGATCGAGGGCAAGGCGGACCTGATATTTACTACTGCGCCTATGAAGTGGCATTATAATAAAGCGAAAGAAGCCGGACTTGAACTGACAGTGACCCCTATTGGCAAAGAAGCCTTCGTATTTTTTGTGAATGAGAAAAATCCTGTGCAGAACATGACGACTCAACAAATTCGAGAGATCTATGCAGGGACTACTGAAAACTGGAAAGAAGTAAGCGGGAAGGACATGCCAATCATTGCCTATCAGCGGAAAGCGAGCAGTAGGAGTCAAAAGGCGTTAGAGCAATTTATGGAAGGCACACCGCTGATGAAGCCAGCGACCGAGGCCGAGTTTAGAGATGGGTACGGAAACGTTCAGCAGCGTGCAGAGTACCGAAATTATAAAAATGCAATTGGATTTTCACATCGATTCACAACGTTAGAATTAGTGGAAAAGCATAAAATCAAGCTGCTGAATATAGACGGAGTAGCACCGACAAACGACACGATCCGTTCAGGTGAATACCATCTAACACGTGAAATTTATGCCGTTACAGCAAGCACGGGTAATCCGAATGTTCAGCAGTTCATCGACTGGATTGTATCAGAAGAAGGACAACAGTTAGTGGAGAAATCCGGCTATGTTGCGCTGCGAAATGGGAACGAAATCCGATAACTTGGACAATGTCAATATTCCTTTTGAGAATTTAGGAACACGATTATCGACCTGTCGAAAAAAAGGAGTTGCTATTCAATGAAAAAGTCAACGCTCATTCTCTCCCTTTTATTATTTGCAAGCATCGTCACTGTTTTGTATTTGGCCGTCGATCAATACAATTACCGTTCTTTCTCACCCAACCTGGAGGACCAAGTGATTTTAGGGGAAATGACCATGATGGTGCTGGGGAATAAACAGTATCAGGACATTGCCTCTAAGGAAACTGTCTACGCCATCAAACAGGGAGTAAGCCGATTCAATGGAGGGGACCCGTCTTCCATGGCTAGCTATCTAGTGAGTGTCGTAACCAATAAGCGATCCTATATATTTACATGTGTGGATCAAGCATGTACGGATGTATCCAATAGAAATTGGAATTATTCCAGATACGTAGAGAATGATCCAGTGTTGCCGTTAGACATAGATGAATGATGTAGAAAAAACAAAACGATCTCATCGCAACGTTTCGTTTTTCATTGTCTGAACTAGAAATCATCCTGCCATAACTGCGGGAAATCTACACATTCCATGCTATTCATTCAGCCATTACACTCATAAAAGACCGTCTTTCCTCTAGTAAGGGGGGGAGACGGTCTATTTCTTTAAAAAGAATTTAATTGCCTACTAGAAAAAACGATAATTTTCAAATATTTTAATCTTTTTTTAATGTCTTGCCACTTTTTTAAAGGGTTTGGCAATTGTCAGCATGCTATATTTGCCTTGGAAGGAGAAACCAATTCTCCACCAAAATTGGGATGCGCACCCCTATGAAAAGTTCTTTCTGCGAGTAGGATTTGCCGGTTCATATGAATAATGAGGTTGCAAGTAAGCTATGTAGAGTAAGGATCATATTGCAGGTGAAACCTGCGGTAAAGGAGTGATTTCAATGGATGAAACAATCGAACAAAGAAATCAGATGGTTGTGGACAAAATTAGAGAAGGCGCACCATTTCTAATTGACGTTGTACCCGCCAAAGAAAAAATAGGAGAGTTTAACGGTAGAAAACTATTGTTGCATGCAGGACCACCGATTGAATTTCAAGATATGACGGGTCCTATGCAAGGCGCATGCATTGGAGCTTCTCTGTTCGAAGGCTGGGCGGAAACAGAAGCGGATGCGTTAGCACTGCTCCGAAATGGTGAAGTCGAGTTCATGCCTTGCCATCACGTGAATGCGGTTGGGCCAATGGGAGGAATCACCTCAGGCAACATGCCGGTATTTGTTGTGGAAAATCGGACAGAAGGCAATGAAGCCTATTGCACAATGAATGAAGGAATTGGAAATGTCCTGCGATTTGGCGCGTATTCAAAAGAGGTCATTGATCGTCTGGAGTGGATGCGAGATGTGCTGGGTCCAACGTTAGCGAAAGCCCTTCGTTCTATAGACGGTGGCATGAACCTGAACGTGTTGATTGCCAAGGCTATTACGATGGGGGATGAGTTCCATATGAGAAATATGGCATCTACCCTTGTGTTCCTGAAGGAAATCAGTCCCTATCTGATGGCTGTCCCAATGGATAAGGACGATCGGAAAGATGTCATTCAATTCATCGCAAATGCTGAACAGTTTTTCTTGAATATTGTGATGGCATCTGGAAAATCCGTTCTCGACGGTGCCCGTAAAATCGAAGAAGGAACTATTGTTACGGCGATGTGCCGGAATGGAAAAGAGTTTGGTATTCGGATTAGCGGTATGGGGGACCAATGGTTCACAGCGCTTGTTAATGTCCCAAAAGGGTTGTATTTCACTGGTTACAGTCAAGAAGATGCGAATGGTGATATTGGAGACAGTGCAATTATGGAAGCGTATGGACTTGGGGGCATGGCAATGGTGGCGTCACCAGGACTTGCACGTTTTGTCGGAGCTGGAGGCTATAAAGAAGCCCGTGAAATCAGTGATGAAATGAGTCAAATTGTTACTGGTCATAATGCAAACTTCCCAATTCCAACATGGGATTTCCAAGGAACCTGTCTTGGCGTAGACGCAAGAAAGGTTGTGGAAACTGGAATTGAACCTTTGATAAACACTGGTATTGCGCACAAAGAAGCAGGTCTCCCCCAAATTGGTGCAGGTCAGGCCCGTGCGCCACTCGCATGTTTTGAAAAAGCAATCGCAGCATATGCTGAAAAACTGAATGTCCATAGCTAAAAGAGGAGGTAGGTTAAAATGGCACAGCACTCTATGCGTGAACAGGATGGTGTCGGTCTCAAACGTGAACCGCTCATTCCGTATTGGGTAAAACTGGTCACCGTTTTCTTTCTTGGATGGGTTGCACTCTATGCGACACGAACTGTATTAAACCCAGTGATGGGGGATATGCAAAGTGAATTCGGCTTAACACAAGCGCAATTAGGATTGATTGTCAGCGTAAACTTTATCGGTAACGTAGCCTTGCAGGTTCCTTCTGGAATAATGGGCGATAAAATTGGAAGAAAGCGCGTACTCGTACCAGGATTCTTGATTGGCGGGGTGTTCGCGGCTGTAGCTGGAGGAATGCCGACGTTCTTCCTATTCATGGCTGCTTGGTTTATAGTTGGAGCCGGTCAAGGTACGTATTATGGACCACAGTACGGAATTTCATCGGCAGCAATTCCGGCGAAACGAATTACACTCGGAAGTGCAATTATTAACAGTGGTATGGCATTTGGTACGTCGATTGGGTACTATCTTTCTAGTTATTCGGTTAGTGAGTTCGGATTAAATTGGCGAGTTCCATTTTTCATCATTGCCGGTTTGTCGATCGTTGTTGCTATCATGATGTACCTCGTAGTGAAACGAGATCCTAGTAGGAAAGAACGACAAGCCGCAGCAGCTGCTTCTGAAAACCCAGAAGACACGGGCGAGAAGCTGAAACTAAGTGTTCTGTTTAAAAATAAGAACTTACTCGTTTCCTATATTATCATTTTCGCTTCCATCTACGGGTTCTTCATGCTACTTACTTGGCTTCCTTATTACTTAGAAGCAGACCGAGGGATTGTCGGTGGGAAAGTAGCATTTGTATCTTCCATCGTTCCATGGGCAGCGATTCCAGGTTCCCTTCTCCTCAGTATGTGGAGTGATAAAATCGGAAAACGTAAACCTGTGCTACAACTCATGTTACCAATTGCCTTCCTATCGGTTGCTTCCATTGTATTCTTTGAAAGTATGACAATGGTATACATCGCACTGATTCTCTACGGTATTTTCGGTAAAATCAGTACGAACCCTATATTAGTGGCAGTTGTAGCGGACAATGCACCGAAACAAGCGTACAGTACCGCATTTAGTGTTTATAATTTCCTAGGGATGTCAGCCTCCATTTTGGCGCCTTATATTACGGGCTTTCTTGCCGACAAAACGGGCAGCCTTGCGTCTGGATTCTATCTTGCTGCGATTCTGCTAGTCGTCGGGTTCATAGCTAGCTTCTTCTTGGATGAAAGCAATCGTCCGAACGTGGTGGATGAGGAGCCAGTCAAAGCTTGATTTAAAAACCCTGTCTACGCCTTCTATGAGGCGTAGACAGGGTTTCTACTGTTTGGTAATTTATCTTCAAAGGGCAATTCACTAGATTATGAAATCACTGGTTCCATTTCTGCTACTTCTGAACACATACTCTTCACCAAAACCTCCAGCATCACTGGCAAACGAACAAACGCACTTTCGATATGAAGTCTTTCTGTACGTTGGTGGGCATCTTTGCCGAACGGTCCTACATTCAATACAGGTGCATCTAATTCTGTCATCACTTTAAATGGGATACTATAGGTCTTTCCCCATACAGGCGTGTTGTGCTCGTATGCCGTCCACCCTGTCGCAGTCCCTGTATAGTGGACATAGCTCAAATCGCAAATACCATTGAAGTAATGGACTTGGTCGACATGCGTCCCTAATGCCGTTGCCGTTTTTTTCATAAGGTCAATGGACTTAATCACCAGTGGATCTTCTGACGTGTTCACAGCTGGGTAATAGGGAGGTGCAAATAATAGGACAGTTGCAGGCGTTAGCTCCTGACATTCAATGAGAAGCGCGTCTGTAATTTTGAAGCACTTATCCCGATCATCCAGCTCCTGATCCAGAATTGCCTTTCCGATCATCAACTCTACAGCCTCTGAACCTAGCTTCGATTGCGCATACTCCAGTAATTCCTCATAACGCATCACTCGTACTTCACCAACTGGTTCCGTTCCTTCACGTTCGCAAATCCTTTTATAGGAATCATTACAAGCACTCATCGCTTGGTGAGCAACGTCAGAAAATAGCTCCATAATTTCAGAAGCATCACGATCCATAAGAAATACGTTATAGAGCGAAGCAGCACGATATGGTGTTTGCGTTGAATACGAAGTTTTTAAATCCTTTAATTGAAGCGAGACGGGAACCGGGGTGGTCTCTCCATAATTTGTCTCTTTGAATAACGAGTTAAATTCCATTTCCTGAGCTAAAAAAGAGGAGATATACGTTGCCGTTAGTCCTTTTAAAGGCTCACCGACATGCGTTTCTTTTCCATAAAACAATGCAGCGGGCATAATTTTACCGATAGTCCCTGAATAGATATATTCTTTAGGATCACCCGGTTCTTGTGAAAATGTTGGCTCACTGTTCAAAAAGAGTTTGTAAGAAAGACCATACACATCGCGCATACGGACGAGTTCTTCGACAGCTGTACGCATCCCTGCTGAATTCACTTCTTCATCAGGAACCGTCAGTAATACTAGATTGATTGGCCATTGTTCAAGAGAAGCCTTTTCAATAAGCGCCATGTGAAGAGCTAAGCCCATCTTCATGTCCATTGTGCCGCGTCCGAATAAGTAGTCTCCAGAAAATAAATCCTTGCGTGCATCTTCAGGAAGTTCGTCTGCCAGTTGATGAAGCGTAGCAGTCAACTCTTCAGGTTGGAAGGCAAGGGGCTCCAATGCACCATATTCTTCTGTCCATACAGTATCGAAATGACTGATCAGGACAATGGTATCTGTTGCGGTAGGATTCTTGTAAAGTGCAAGCACGGAGTTTCTTCCGAGACCAGCGTCGTGTAGTTTTAGATGCTCAGGATGGTGCGTAAAATACGGTAATGTCTTCAGTTTTTCTGCGACACGTGTAGAAAACGTACACTCGCCACCTGTCAGTGTACGACTGTCCCAGCTTACGAGTTCGTTCAGTAAACTTCTCAGTGAAGCGGGTGTATTCCATTGTGAAATGCTCATTCTATAGCCTCCTGAATTAGATGTCGGTGAATCATTAATTGTTCAATTCTGCAGGTTTAACTGAAAGAGTCCCATCCGCGAGGTGCTTTTTCTCAAGTTTAACCTTGTAAAAAACCATACAAGCAACAAAGAATCCAATGCCGTATACCAAGCCAATGCGCTGCGAGGGATCAAACGCAAGAAAAATAAGGATGATTAAACAGAACGAGATACAAGTAAGTGGAACTAGTGGATAGAACTTCACTCGATATTGGAGATCCTCAAGTTTTCCACCTTGTTTCAGATAGCGTCTTCTGAATAGTAGTTGGGACGTTGCAATACCCATCCACGAAATCGTGACGGCAATTGCAGCGATGGACATTAACAAGACAAACACTGCATCCGCTTCCATAACACTTGTTAGAAGGGAGAGTAGAGAAAATGCCATCGTGAAAATCAATGCATTTAAAGGAACTCGTCGTTTAGTCAAACGCCCGAAGAGTGCAGGGGCCATTCCATCGTTCGCCATGGACCAAAGTAAACGAGTCGATGCGTATAAACAGGAATTCCCGACAGATAAAATAGCTGTCAAAATAACGAAGTTCATAATCCCTGCAGCATATGGGACTCCGGCAAGTTCCATCAATGTGACGAATGGACTTTGCATCAACCCAAGTTCAGCAGAAGGGAAGATTGCTGACAAGACGACAATTGATGCGATATAGAATACGACGATTCTGAACAAAATCGTCCGAATCGCTTTCGGAATATTCTTCTCAGGGTTTTCAGTTTCACCAGCAGCAATCCCGACTAATTCAGAACCCTGATAGGAGAAGATGACATTCATCATTGTAATGAAGACAATCGCAATTCCTGCTGGGAATAATCCTGAAGGTGCTAGATTCGTTAAGTGAGGCGTTGGAATGCCATCCAAGGGAATCCAGCCAATGATCGCGGCACCACCGATGACGATAAATGCTAAAACAGCCAAGACTTTAATACTGGCAAACCAAAATTCCGCTTCCGCAAAGCCTTTTGTTGTAAGTGCATTTAGTGAGAACAACAAAACCATGAACACAGCACACCAAATCCAGATTGGAGTATGTGGGAACCAGTGTTGCATCAGGATGCCTGCAGCTGTAAATTCAACACCCGCCGTTGCGGCAGACCCGACAAAGTACATCCAGCCGAGTGAAAACCCGGCAGATGGACTGATGTATCTCGAAGCGTATTTCTGGAAGGATCCTGTTACAGGCATATAGACTGCGAGTTCTCCGAGACAGGTCATGACCATGTATAAAATAATACCGCCAATCAGATAACCGATTAACGCACCACCTGGCCCCGCTTGGTTGATTGTATAACCGACGTTTAGAAATAATCCAGTTCCAATCACGCCGCCAAGTGACAGCATCATCAAGTGGCGGCTTTTCATTGAACGATTTAATTGAGGTTCTTCCAGGGTTTTCATTGTTCATTCTTCCTCTCGAACGGATCTCGTGTTGCGTTCTTTAGAAGCGAAGCGATAGGCAGCTTAGACCACCATCGTGTTTTTGAACTTCTGACATATCCAATTCAATCGTTTGGTAGCCAGCTTCGGTAAACTTGCGCTTTGTTTCCGGAAATCCGCTTGGAAGGATTACATAATCGTTCATGCGGATACAGTTCGCTGAGTACTCATCTTCTTTTCCAATGACGATCTTTTCATACGAGTCAAATGCAGGATGGTCTACGAACTCTCCAGCGACAACTAATTGGTTGTTTCCTAAGTAAGCGATTCCTGTCTTCAAATGGAAAAACTCTTTCAAAGGAATAATTGTCGCTTTGTATCCTTCAGACTCCAGGATTTCCTTAAGCTGTTTCGCACCTTCTTCGTTCGTGCGTTCAGAGATTCCGATGTAAAAATGATCTTCTGCCTGTAAGACATCCCCGCCATCAAGCGTTCCAGGGGATTGGATAAAATAAAACTTATTGTAGAACTTCTTAGTGACAGCTTCGATTTCAACTGTTTCCGCGTTTCGAGATTCCGCACCAGGGTTTGTAATCACCGCAAAGTTTGGTGTCAATACAGCAGCATCTTCCACAAATGTTGAGTCCGGAAATTCTTCACTTTCCTCGAGCTTCGTTACAGCAACCCCACATTTCTCGAGTGCTTCCAAATATGCATCATGCTGTTTTAGTAAAAGTTCATAATCCGGCTTTCCTAAATCAGAAGTAGTGAGACCCTCCAAATAACTTTTTCCTGGCTTCTTGACGATTACATTTGTGAACATTGTATTCTCTCCTTTTCAATTACGATTATTTTTTATCCTCTAACAACTGGGCATGTCAAACAAGTAGGACCGCCAGTACCTAGTAAACTAATTTCTTGTCCTTTATAAACGTGTACAGTTGCACCAGCATCTTTCAATTGTTGGATTGTGTAAGCGTTCTCATTCGTCAGCACACAAACACGAGGAGCGATTGCCAAGACATTACATCCTAACGTGTCATATTCTTTTTTCGGTACTTCAATTAGCTGGAATCCTTTTTGGAGTAGCAGCTGACGGAGAAAAACGGGCATTAAAGGTGAATGGACCACAGCTAGATCCTTGTCCACAACACTTAGGAATGACATCAGATGCAGACATTCTTCCTCGCCTTGGTCATGTGGGAGTTGAACAACGATGAATTCATCAACTAAATCAGCTGTCATTTCTTTCAACTGGCGAATCGCTTCGTCATTTGTCCGGTAACCTCGTCCCACGAGTAAAGTTCTGTCTTCAAGCCATACAATATCCCCAGCATCTGAAACAGCGTCCCCTGCAAGTTCTCCGATAATGGGAATGTCTCTTTCTGCTAGAAACTCTTTAACTACAGTTGCCTCGGGTTGACGAAGTTTTTTACCGGATTTTAAGATGAGTGCGCCAGCTGGAGTAAATTTCACTGGATCATGAGCATAAATTGAATCCAAACCAACAGTGTCGTTTGAAGGAAGGTAGTCAATTTGAGTACCTTGTTGCTCTATTATGTTTACCAATTCTGAAAACTCTTTGGATGCTTCATCGAATTTCGGTTCTCGTAAATAGTTAAATGTTTTCCAGTTTTTCGATAGATGATCTTGAGACTTAAATGCATCTCTTGGATGTTTCATAATTACGTGCTTTAGCGAGCTGTACATGGAACTGCTGTATCTCATCATTTCGCCTCCTGTTTTCCGTATAGTGGAAAGTGTTTCCGTTGATAGGAAACCTTATCTGTTAATATATTCTGAGTATGGTATAATGTCAATGTATTTAGAAAATAAATTTGATTTCAACTTACGACTAGGAAGTGAACTTATGCAGACAATCGATCGGGTCATGCAACTTGCCAAAATTTTAGCAACTGAAAATACATCTACTGGCATTTCTATTTCTGACATAGCTAAGGAGTGTGACTTGGCATTGAGCACGCTCCATCGCATATTAAAGTCGATGGTGAGACAAGGACTCGCTGAACAAGACGCTGATACAAAACTTTATAAATTAGGACCGGTATGGATGGAATATGGTCTCCGTGCTTACGATACGATGGATTATGTATCTACTATACGCCCGGAATTAGATCGTCTCAGTAGAAAAGTGGAAGAGAGTATTTACTTGAGTAAATGTACAGGGATAGAGGCGATTATTATCGAGCGAATCGATAATGAGAATAACCAAATTCGAATGTATGACAAACTTGGTCTGAGAATCCCTATGAATATAGGAGCGGCTAATAAAATCATGCTGGCGTGTATGCCGACTGCAGAATCCGAGAGCATCATTCAGCAACTTGTGCCGGAGCACGAACAGGAAGCATTTAAGGAAATGTTGAGAGAAATCAGGAAGCAGGGGTATGCAATCAGTCACGGAGAGCGGACTGAAGGCACTTCATCAATAGGAGTAGCAGTGTGTAATGTCGCAGGAGAAGTTGTGGGGGCGATTAGTATTGGGTGTGTAACGTTTAATCTGACAGAAGACAGGTTGCAGATGATGATCGAGGAAATTGTAGCTACGAAGGAACGAGTGTCGGAGAAGATCGGTCGGAGTATGTGAGAGGCTATTTAATGGTGAAAAGTGGAGCTGTCAGGAGTAATTTCCGTTTCAGGTGAACGATTTCCGAGGGGCACGGCATCAGCCGCTTCCTTCGCTGTGCACAGTCCAGGGTATTCAGCTCATGCTAATCCCTGCGGAGTCGTCACCTTCCACTTCAATTACGATGTTATTTGAAATAAAATCTATTCGATAATGACTCAATTGCTGTTTCGTTTACATCAGGGAGTTCTTAATAACTACCTTTCAAACGAGTCATATCCACATCAAAATAATCCTGTCGCTCTTGTTGCACAAATCCAATCCGTTCATACAACTTCAATGCATGGTCATTCTGTGTTTCTACGTCTAGCTTTATAATGTTTCCAGTAGGCAGTTCCTTTTTTACGACCCATTGTAGCGCCTTCCCTCCATAGCCTTTCCCTCTATATTCAGACCGTACTGCGAAGCCAGAAAGATAGGATTCGTTCAGATTCCGCATGACCCGGATCTTACCAATTGGGGTTTTATCAACCTCGATGATATACCTACGTTCTTTTACGCGGGACAAACGTTCATTATAGTAGGATTCGGCGTCTTCTATTGAAAAGAAAAAGGCATCCGCATCCAATGAAGTTTCAAATGCTTTGTCTTCTGGTGTAGCCTCTCTCAGCACGATATCTTCTGTCATTAATAGCTCTTTCTGATGCCAATGCATATGGAACTCCGAAAACGAATAATCGCATGGCTGTACTGTCAACCATCCTTTGGCAGATTCGGATGTCCCAGGCGCATTAAAGAGCACTTTTTTGAAGCCTTTCTCTTCAATGACTTGTTGTGCTTTGTGCCAAAGTTTTGTAAAGTGCCCCTTTCTGCGTTCTTGCGGTTTCACCATGCCACATACTTCGACTGTGGAACCAAATCCATATAGCGCTAAGTAAGCAATCAGTTCATCTTCCTTCCAAATAAAGAAATCAAGTGAACCTTCTTTTCTTTCCTGAAGCATTTCCCAATTCAATTTCAATTCAATCGTTTCGTACTGTTCACATTGCTGTTGTAACTGTTGAATCCCTTTAATTTGCTGTGCTGTTAACATTTTGTACCTCCAATGATGAGTAAAGTTAAACCCTTTAAGTATTTTACTTTCTATGTTCTACCAAAAGTTAAGTTTTGTTGCTATGCTATATGGATCAAAAGTATCTTATGAGGAAAGAAGGAATTACTATGAAAAAAGATATGCGCTATATTTGTTACCCATTCATGAGAGAATCCGCATCGACAGTAGACTTTGAAATTCGCACGGATTCGTTGACGACTAGAATTGGAGAAGCCTTATCCCTTATAGAAGACGTAGAGAAAGTTCAAACTGATCTTCGTTGGCTGCAGCCTCTCGCGTATCACTTAAATGGGTCAGTCCGAGGGAAACTGGCAATCTTTCCAGAAGACTTACAGCGTCTTAGTGACATATATGATGAGTATGTCACGGAGCTTGGTGAATCGATTGAACAATTCGTGCTTCCACAAGGTACCCATGCGGCTACTGTCCTTCATGTATGTCGGAGTGAAGCGAAGAAATCCGTACGCGCTCTTCACAAAGTATCTTTAGAACGTGATGTTCCAGAAATTCTATTCGATTTCGCCCAACTGATGGCAAACGTGCTATTCGTGATGGCTGTCTATACGAACAAAGCACAAGGGTGCGATGAAATCCCGTTCGTCAGTAAGTCGTATCCCGAATGGAAGAAGAAAAAGAAGCAAGTCGATATGGTGAAATCTTCTTCTGAATCATGAAACCGGAACCTTAACAGTACTCATGAAGTAAATATGTTATAAGAAAGGCTTATGTTATTCCATCTAAACTATCGAATTACCTTATCTGTTGCGAAGAGGTATACTACAACAGACAAGGAGGCGAGGGAAAATGGAGTACATATTGCTTTTTTTCACAGGTCTTATTGCAATGATGCTTGGAACCCTTGCTGGCGGAGGTGGGCTCATTTCCATGCCAGCGATGCTGTTGATGGGAATTCCAATCCATTCTGTAATTGGAGCAAATAAGATTTCCACAACGTTCAGTTCTTTTACTACATTCCTTACTGTACTATTGAAAAAGCAAATAACTCTGCGTGAGTCGTGGTGGATTCTTCCGGTTTCACTTACAGCAGGCACACTAGGAGGACTCACCGCGACCCATATTGCAGAAGCTACACTTTACAAACTCGCTATTGTGTTGCTGATTGGGGCCTTTTTTACATCATTTCTATCTAAAGCGGATTTTGCTGGAGAAGCCGCTCTCCAACCATCGAAAACGGGCGTGGCAGGACTTATTGGAATTGGTTTATATGACGGGTTGTTCGGTCCAGGACAAGGGACACTCCTCCTCTACTTGTTCAATCAGTTGCGAATTTCTTACATCCGATCGATTGGATTTGTGAGACTCGCTTCATTTTCAAGCGGGTTAGGGGCTGCCATCAGTTTTATCGTGATGGGGAAAATCATTTGGCCCTTTGCGATAGCGCTTGTACTAGGTTCGCTGTCTGGTGCTCAAATCGGTGTACGAATTGCAGAGAAGTTGAACCCGAAGTACGTTAAAATTCTGTTGCGTGTAGTAATTGTTGGATTGATCGTCCAACTAATCGTGAAAGCCATTTTAAAATGAAGAAATGCGAAAGCAGCAGACTCTATTGCCGCTTTCGTTTTTTCATGTCCTGACCATCATTTACGTTGAGATTTAGTAAGTGCCTTCCATCTTTTCCGTTCGGCAACTTGTGCTTGCGCATCCGTTTTTCGATCTAAGTACGCAATTTCTCGTTGCAATTTGAGGTAGCTCGCGAAACGGTCTTCAGCGAGAGAGCCGTCTAATAACGCTTGTTGAATAGCGCATCCTGGTTCGGTTTTATGGCTACAATCATTGAACTTGCATGACTCTGAAAGTGCATCGATATCAAAAAAGCTCCCTTCGATACTTTCGCTATCGTTCCATAACTGAAATTCTCGCATTCCCGGTGTATCAATCAATACACCCCCATCAGGTAACGCAATGAGTTCGCGGTGTGTCGTTGTATGGCGACCTTTCGCATCATCTTCCCGGATTGTTTGAACTGTCATCGTCGTGTCTCCACAAATTGCGTTGACTAACGAGGATTTTCCAACACCTGACGAGCCTAATAGCGCCGCAGTTTTACCGTCTTTAAGCAGAGAGGTGACCTGGTCGATCCCAACGCCCGTTTTACTACTGACAGCGAGTACTTCTGTACCGAATGCAATATCGCGCGCTTGTTCGATAAAATCTTTTGGTTCATCACACAGATCTGCTTTTGTTAGCACAATTACAGGTGTGGCGCCTGAGTCATAGGCAGCGACCAAGTACCGTTCCAATCTTCGAGTGTTGAAATCATCGTTCATGGAAGTAACGAGAAAGACGATGTCTATATTGACCGCAATCAGTTGCTCAGTCATGGTGTCACCCGCATTTTTCCTGGAAAAAACAGAGGTTCTCGGGAGAATTGAATGGATAATGCCGCGCTCTTCACCAGGCATTTGCTCAATCGCGACCCAGTCTCCGACAGCGGGGTAATCCCGCCTGTCGATAGCATGATGTAGGAGAGATCCTGAGCAAACAGCGAGCCACTCGCCTTGTTCAGTAACAACTCGATACATATGCTTGTGTTCTAAAGTCACGCGTCCAATTTTGCAATCGCTTGCTTTAACGTCGTGCTGTTGTTCATTCCAATATGTTTGATGAAGTTCGTTCCAACCGTAATTTTGCAATGTTTTCAAGTGAATTCCTCCTAAATATGGGCATATAAAAAAGCATGGGGTCCGTGGATCGGACTCCATGCTTTCACGCGCATACCAGAAGAAACATGCCTATACCTAAGGCATGACAGGTGAAAGTATGGGTCCGATCCAAATTGAAATTGTCAAGTTGAAGTTTGCCATAGTAATCACCTGCTTTCTGAAAGATATATTTATCATAAAGGAGAAATGTTTTGAAGTCAATGAAATTTTAGAAAAATATTAGAGGGTATATGTTGCGTGTTGGCAATTTTTAACTAATATCGATTCTCGACCCCTCCAACCGCAATGCGTCAGCGAATTATGATACACTTAAACTCACTAGCAAACTAATAACAGCATTAGATGAGGTGTCTCTATGAAGTCTTATATAGTAAATATAACAATGGTTCACGTTCAACCAACAGTAAGGCGAAGAGTGATTATGCCTGCTGGGGCTACGTTTAATCGTCTCCATGAAATCATTCAGCACATGACGAATTTTGAAAGTTACTTTACGGATCAACCGTATCACTTTTTTGAGGTTGTAGTGGATGGTTTGTGCATCACTGACAATCCTGTTCAACGAGAGGAACTTAAAGACTCTAAGAGGCTTACTCCAAAACTGCCGACTCGAGTCAAAATTGATAACTACCTAGAAGAGCACAAGCAACTGATGTATACGTATGATTTTGGAGATGACTGGCGCTTTTCGATTGAGCTGGAAGAAATCGTAGAAGATTATCACTTCGGTTTCCCAACGCTGTTAGATGGAGAAGGAACAGCACCACCGGAAGATGTCGGAGGACCTCCAGGATATGAATCGTTCTTGGCAATCATGGAAAATCCGACACATCCTGAACACGATCATATGAAGCAATGGGTATCCAATGCGAGATATGAACCTTACGATAAAAACAGAATTAATCAATCGTTAAAATCCGTGAAGTATAAGAAGACAGAATGGGATTGTATCAACCATCAAAATTACGCGATTATTAGTGATCCGTACCGCGAATCTGAACTTTCTGAGGAGCAAGCAGCTGCTAAACCTGAGAAATCGGTTCCGAAGAAGTCGGCGAAAAATGAATTAACTGCAGAACAGCAAGAAGAAGTGGAGCTATACATCAAAGCGATGACCCGCTTATATGGAATGGTGCAGTTTGAGCAAGTGGTCACGTTGTATAATCTACAAAATGTCCATAAGATTACTGTTGGAAACTTGCAAGAACTCCTTACTGCAGGTGAGTTGAATTTGAGCTTGCAAAAAGAAGACATTCTCTATAAAGATACGGTTTTCCTAGGCCCGAAACTTGCGGGGATCGTCCCAGAACAATTTGTAAGGGAAACAATCGAAAAACCATACTATCAGCCGGCAAAAGAACAGTTATTGCGCTATGCAGATCCTAGCTATTTCGATCAGACACCGGAATTACTCCATCTTGAAAAACTATTCCAAAAGGAAAACATTCCACAACTCCAAATTGACCGGATGCTTCATACGTTTATGGTCGGATTGTCTAAGTGGCATGCGAACTTCATGGAAGTGATTGGTAGACTAATGGCACAAGCAGGTCCATTGCCGGAAGAACAAGTGAAAAAAATTGTCCCTGTTGCCATCAATGTCTCCAATGCAGTTCGTCTCATTGAAAACAGAGGACATACTCCTCAAGAGATGTTTGGACTAGAAAGAGCGGATGTAAAACCGTTGATAGAGCAGGCCGCTTCCACTGAAGTGAAGGTCGGCCGCAATGAACCGTGCCCGTGTGGTAGTGGTAAGAAGTATAAGAAATGCTGTGGCAAATAAAACAGTAAAAAAATGCCGTGCCTGTTTTAAAAACAGGCACGGCATTTTTTTATTCTTATTTTTAGGATTGAGTGTTCTTGTAATTCGACTTCATGTAGCTATTATTTATTTCTGAAAATAACAATCCTTCATTCGTGAATTCGCATTTGCATAATGATCTGCTTTTGGTATAAAGATAGAATTTCGATTTTGCAAATCATTGCACAGTGGATGAACAGTGCGAATTAGTTGCATCAAGTGTGCAGTGCATTGGATTGCATGAAATGGACTGTTTTCTACAGTGAGAACTAGGTCTGGTCATTCTTAACAGTTTTTCGCAGGGATTTCTGTATGTTCATCGAACACCTTTTCTATGAGAAAAGTAAAGAATGAATGAATTGTTCAACATACAAAGTTAGGTTAAGTAGATTTGATAAAAATTAGTGCAGATTATTAACAGCCGGTAAACAACCATCCTATAAAAAACTACTAGTTTCAGTGAATTTGGTTTTACCCTTTCAATTACAGATTGAGGTTCTTTGTAAGGAAATATATATCTACATCGAGTACACTGAAACTAGTGGCAATTTGATAGTGAAAAGGAGATAGAAAATGGAAGGAAACAATAGAGATACCGAGTTGTTAGAAGCTGTGAGCAAAGGAGATTATCGCCGCATGACACAATTGGTCAACCAAAAAGCAGATGTTGAAGTGACGGATGAAATGGGGCGGACACCCTTAATGATTGCCGTTCAGCGGAATGATACAGATGCGGTTGCCCAGTTGCTAATAGCGGGGAGTGATCCAAATCATAGAGATATCACAGAGTTGACACCTTTCATCTGCGCAGGAGCGAATGGGTTTACTACTTCGTTACAGTTAATGGCTACTTCAGGAGCGGATGTGACGAGTGTGAATCGCTTTGGGGGTACTGCGTTGTTACCAGCTGCAGAAAAAGGGTATTTACACACTGTGAAAGCGTGTCTAGCAGTAGGTGTGCCAGTCGACCATGTTAACCATCTTGGATGGTCAGCATTGTTGGAGGCGGTAATTTTAGGAGATGGCGGAAGGTTGTATGCAGATGTCATTCAAACTCTGCATGAAGCAGGAGCCTCTGTCCATCTACAAGATTTCGATGGCAAATCAGCGGTGATCTATGCGGATGAACAAAAGCAAGAGCGAGTACTTGAAATACTGACAGATACACTTGAAGATCCGCAACATCCAGCAGTTCTTGAAGCAAAGTCATATGCTGCAAAAAACAATTGGACAGCTGCTTCACAGACTGTTCAAACTGCACTTGAGTCCGATGGGGATAACTTGGATCTGCTATTTTATGCAGGGTTTTATTTAGCTGCCCAAGACCACTATGAACAGGCTTTGGAACAATATAGCCGGGCGTTAGTAGTTGCTCCTGATGCGTTGGAGTTCTATTTCTACACAGCCTACTGTTACCGGTTAATGAACCTAACAGAAGATGCTTTGCTTGAGTTTGATAAAGGGGCGTCTCTCTCTCATGAAAATGCATTTTATCTCTATCATAAATCGAACTATTTACGCGAACTCGGACGTCATGAAGAGGCAGTTGAGGTGATGGATGAACTCGTAGAACGACACCCGACACGGTATGATTTCTGGTTCCATAAAGCGAACAGCTTGCGCTCACTCAATCGCCACCAAGATGCAATTACAGCGATTGAACATGCAATCGAGCTACAGCCGAACAATCCGCTTTATACGAATCACAAAGCTCAGTCTGAACGCTTGTTAAAGGGTCAATAAATGGAATGAAACCTGCCTTTTCTCTCGAAGAGGCAGGTTTTTAGTCTTTTCAAATGAGAAGCTAATTATGATGTTGTATAGATGTAATTATGGAATGCCGCCTCTTCTATAAGAAGAACTTCCATGATAAACTGTATAAAAACTCGGAAATGGAGTACACCATACATAATGAACAAACATGTACTAATTTATGGCGATGTATTCGTCGACTACATTGCAAATGATGAAAAAAACGATACTTTCACTACCTATTTAGGAGGAGCGACTGTCAATGTAGCAGCAGGAATTGCGAGGCTAGGCGCACCAGTATCCTTTATTACGGTAACCGGGGACGACGAAACATCTGAATTTGTGCGCATGGAGCTTGCGAACGAAGGAGTTGACTTGACAGCCGCTATCCTTGAACCCGCAAAACGCGTGAATGGTGTGTACGTGCATCTAACACCAGAGCATGATCGCATTTTTGCAAATTACGAAAACGAAACACCGGATATTCAAGTAACTGCACAAGATTTACGGAAAGAAACGTTTCAGCAAGCATCTATATTACATATTTGCTCAGGCACTATGTTTCATCCGACTGCTCTAGAAACGACTCGAAGAGCAGTAAAGCTTGCGAAAGCTACGGATACACTCGTGTCGTTTGATGCGAATATTCGTCCTTTACGATGGGAAAACGAAGAAATCTGTCGGGATACAACGACCTCTTTTTTGACGGATGCAGATCTTGTCAAACTAACGGAAGAAGAGCTGACATTCATGACGAATAAGGAGACGATGGAAGAGGGGGTCTTTGAACTTGAAACGTATGCGATTCCTGTAGTCTTAATTACGCGAGGTGACTTAGGCACGATTGCCATTATTCATGGTGAACAGTTTCACATTCCATCTGTCAAAGCGGTGGCAGTTGACACAACTGGAGCCGGGGATGCATTCATGGCTGGGGTATTACGTCAGATTCATCTACATGGATACCCAGTAAATTCCTCAAAGTGGAAAGAAGTGGTTCGTTTTGGGAATCAGATGGGAGCGCTTTGCGTGACGAAAACAGGCGCATTGTCCGCGATGCCTTATTATTATGAACTTGAAAATGATATTCTATAATAATAATTTTTGTATATAAATCGAATGGAAATGAATATTTACTGGAAAATAAATTATATTGAAAATAACTTATAACTTTTTTCAGATTTCTGGAAAAAGTTTTTTTATTTATTTTGACGTCAAAATACTGATGGAAAGTGGTATACTATATCGGTTGGAAAAGTCGTGGATTATCAAGGGTCATGAAATACAAAAAAGAATAAGGTGGGACTAATATGGAAAAGACAAAAAGTAAAATTCATTACGCCTGGTGGATTCTAGTTGGGCTATGTTTAATGGTCGGGCTAGGAAAAGGAGCGCTTAATAATACAGCTGGTCTATTCCTTCCTCCAGTTTCCAAGGATTTGGGGATTGGAACAGGGAACTTGACGCTGTACTTAAGTATTTCTTCAATTGTCACATTAATTTTCTTGCCGATTGGCGGAAAGATGATGGCGAAGTATGATATCAAAGCACTTCTAACTGGTGCAATTATTTTGCAAGCAGGATCATTTGCTGCATTCGGCTTCATGAAAGCAGTATGGGGTTGGTACCTCTTCTCTATTCCTTTGGCAGTGGGTGGCGTGTTCATCACTGTTATTGCAGGTCCAGTCTTGATCAATCAATGGTTCAAGAAGAGTAATGGACTAGCACTCGGAATCATGGGTGCGGCAGCAGGAGCGCTCGGTGCGATCTCCCAACCTGTTGTAGGAAATCTGATTGCTAGCAGAGGCTGGAGTCAGACGTATATTATCGTAGGTGTAGCGGTTTTGATCATTGTAATTCCGGTTATTCTGTTGCTCATTCGTAGATCACCAAAAGAAAAAGGATTACAGCCATATGGAGCTGCGGCAGTTACTACAGATGGTGAAGCAGCGGAAGACTTGAATGATAAAGGGATTGCAATGGCAGTTGCAAAGAAATCCGGTGCATTCTATGCGCTGACACTCTTCTTCTTCCTTATCACAGCAATTGCAAGTTTCTCAATCCACATTCCAACGTTTCTTGCAAATAAAGGCTATTCGGTAGAATTCTCTGGAAGCGTGATGGGAATTTATATGATTGGTGTTTTACTTGGTGCGCTAATCCTTGGAGTGCTTAGTGATAAAATCGGTTCTAAAAATACGTCTTTGCTTGCAATGGTTCTAGGGATATTGTCGATCTTTATGTTACTGTTCTTCTCTGAAAGTGCGACACTCATTTCTATTGCAGCTGGAATTCTTGGATTCATGGCTTCGTCTATTGGTACGCTTGCACCAACGCTTGCCTCTACATTATTCGGAAGTAAAGACTATAGCCAAATCTATGCGATGGCTTCACTAGGACTTGCAGTTGCGTCCATCATTGCATTGCCTGCATATGGATATGTCTATGATTTCACTGGAACGTACACAATCGTTCTTTGGATTATCGTTGCAATGTTTGTCATTAATATCTTGGCAATACTTTTTGCCTTCGTAAGTAAAAAGAAACTTGTTGACCAAGGTCATTGGAACTGATCATGCCATTCCATCCTCACTTCTATTTCTAGGAGTGGGGATTTTTACCTATCTACAAGAAAGAAAAAAGCTACTGTGACGTCTGTAAAAAGGCGTCATAGTAGCTTTTTTTATGGGAAACGATCGGGTAGCCCGCGGGAACGATCGGGTAGCCCGCGAAAACGATCGGGTAGTGCGCGGAAACGATCGGGTAGCCCGCAGAAACGATCGGGTAGCCCGCGGGAACGATCGGGTAGTGCGCGAAAACGATCGGGTAGCGCGCGGGAACGATCGGGTAGTGCGCGGGAACGATCGGGTAGTGCGCGGGAACGATCGGGTAGTGCGCGGAAACGATCGGGTAGTGCGCGGAAACGATCGGGTAGTGCGCGGAAACGATCGGGTAGCGCGCGGAAACGATCGGGTAGTGCGCGGAAACGATCGGGTAGTGCGCGGGAACGATCGGGTAGCCCGCGGGAACGATCATGTCAATCCCTTGAATGGATTAGGGAGAATCATTTCACTTTCAACAAGGTGGAAAGATTATACGTCATCTCGATTTCTTCAGCGGGCAGTGGCTTGCTGAAGAAATAGCCTTGACCGAATTGACATCCGCACTGTGCAAGAAGTGTTGATTGGTCAACTTCTTCAATTCCTTCTGCGATAAGTTTCATATCGAGATTCCGTCCCATATCGATAATTGTCTGTACAATGGATTGCATGGGTTCATGGGTCAGCATCTCCATCGTAAAGGACCGGTCAATTTTTAAATAGTCGATTGGTAAAAATCCGAGTTTACTCAAGGACGAATAGCCGGTTCCAAAGTCGTCAATTGCTAATTTTATGCCAAGCGAACGAATTTCCTCGATGACTCGGACAGACTCTGAATCATTCAACATCATGGATTCTGTAATTTCTAAAATAAGTAGGTGAGGAGGGAATTGAGTGATTTCCAAGACGTCTTTCACAAAGACCGGGAATTTTGGATCTTTGAACTGCCGGATGGAAACGTTGACTGCAAGGCCTAAGTTATCGTTGGCACTGTGCCACTCTCTCACTTGTCGGCATGCTGATTCCAATACCCACGTACCAATATCGTTGATCAAACCTGACCGCTCTGCAACGGGTATGAACTCTCCTGGGGGCACGAGTCCTAATTCGGGATGCTTCCATCGAACAAGTGCCTCGAAGCTTTTTAGACGCCCCGTCGCAAGATTGACCACCGGTTGATAATGGATGAGTAACTGATCGGTTTCTAATGCATTCCGGAGATCATTTTCAAGCATCAGTTGCTTTTGTTCTTCATTTTCGGCAGATTGGGAAAATACTTTATATGTGTTTCCGCCTAGTTCTTTGGCGCGATACATCGCCCGATCTGCATTTTTTAATAGTGTCACGGAATCTGAACCGTGTTCAGGAAGGTGGCTAATGCCGATACTTGCAGACGTATAAAGGAACGTGTTATTGACTTCAAATGGTTCCTTGAATGCATCCAGTATATGCTCGGCTATTTCAACGGCTCGTGAGTTTGGCAGTTCAGACAAAATGACAAACTCATCGCCTCCGTGACGAAAAACTTGGGAACCCATGGGAATCGTTTGCCTCAGTCGCATACTAACCAATTTAATGAACATGTCGCCTGACAAGTGTCCCATTGTATCATTGATTGACTTGAACCGATCAAGATCGAGAAAAAGGATAGCGAGTTCAGAACGCTCTGCCGTCATTTTGTCAAGTACGCGAAATAATCTATACCGATTTTGAAGACCTGTTAGAAAATCATGATTGGCATTGTAGTCCAATTCAATGTTTATTAACGTCAGTTTCTGCTGAATTTCTTTATTCTCTACAAGTTGCTTTTGTAGAGAATAAGCAGATTTATCAGCTTTTCGGAACAAGTATATGAAAACCGGTGTAGAAAAGAGGAGCATAGTTCCGGTTCCCAAGAGGCTATACCAGATTTTGTTATTGAAATCTAAGTGATAAATCCGAATAAGCGATTCTTCAGCAATAAGAGGCAGAATAACTACGAAAGTGATGATTAAAAAAAGTCGCTTATATTTGTATTTTTGAGTTGCTAGCTCCATAGTAGACCGCCATCCTAAATAATATATGATAAATAGAAGTAAATGGGAAAGAAACCATCTGAAGGATATACGTCATTTATCGACAAAATTTTGACGGCTTGAATAGGTTTATTGGCATATGTATTGAAGTTATAAGACCTATTTAAGAGAGTATTAACTTCAATATATTTAACAATTTTGGATAGTGTAGAGAATGTTTGCATACAGTATGCTATAATTATTTTGAAATTTACTATTATTTAGAATTTTGATTTATAAGGTTTATTATAAGATCAGGTTTGTCGGTGAAAATACCATTCACTCCAAGTGAAATGAGAGTGGAAGCTTGCTCTAATTGATTGACCGTAAAAGGGTGTATGGCTAACTCAGACCGATGTACGGATTCTACAAGCTGTTCTGAAACGGCCTCTGCGTTTACTCCTATACCCGAGGCATATCGCGAGACTTGTTTCAGTTTTGAAGCGGATAAATGTGCTTTTTTCTTAAATGAATAGAGTTGGATTAGTGGAGTGCTGGGACTCAATTCATGTACTTTTTTTAAGCTATCACTGCTGAAAGATTGGATGATAACTTTCGGGAGCGGATCTTCTCGGTCTAACAGGTGATGACCGTCCAACTGTTCCAAGAGTTGCTGTTCGATACCTGGATAACGATCGGGAGATTTGATTTCAATGTAGTAATTAGTTTGGTCTCCAAATTCACGCAGTACTTGCTCAAGAGAAGGTACTCGTAGACTCGAAAATCTATGAGATGCGAATTCGTTGTCCGGACGATTGAATTCATCTGCAGGTTTGAACGCGCTTAACGTATCAGTGGTGATCTCATCAATCTCCAATTCACTGCCATTCAATTCAATTGAATCGTTGTGAAGAACGACAAGTTTACCGTCTTTTGTCCGATGGAGATCGAGTTCAATATAATGAGCGCCCATTTCAATCGCAAGCTCATACGAAGGAAAAGTGTGCGCTGGCGCATACGCAGAAGCTCCGCGGTGCGCAATTACAAGAAACGGTTCTGTCGGTAAAGAAACAGGTTGTTGGTAAGTGGGAGAGCAACCGGAAAGGAAGAGAAGGAGAATAGTGCCGACCTTTAGTAGTTTCAAGAGAGTGACCTCCGTTCCTTTTGAATGTAAACCTCGTGTAAAGATGATGTTAACTTATGTAAATAGTACGAAAACTGGTTACTGAAAATGATACCATGACCTTGTTAAGAGCGACAGGTCAAATGGAAGTTGACTACCCGAAAGGATGGATTGGATGAAGAAAGTCGAACTGATTGACGTGTCAAAGTCTTATGACAAACAAGTCGATGTGATTTCGAATATCGACGTAACGATCGAACCTGGAGAGTTTTTTGTCTTAGTCGGTCCTTCTGGGTGTGGCAAGAGTACGATGCTGCGGATGATAGCGGGACTGGAAGAGATTACGGGTGGAATAATTGAGATTGGCGGGAAACGAGCAAATCATTTGTCTCCGGACAAGCGTGATCTATCGATGGTGTTTCAAAATTATGCGTTGTATCCACATTTGACAGTGCAACAGAATATAACGTTTGGACTCGATGTGAAGAAGGTGAAAAAAGCCGTTCAAGCAGAAAGAGCAAACGAAGTTGCGGAAATGCTGGGGTTAACCGGTTATTTGAAGCGTAAACCTCGTGAACTTTCAGGTGGTCAGAGACAGCGAGTTGCTCTTGCACGTGCAATTGTAAGTGAAGCACCAATCTGTTTGATGGATGAGCCGCTTTCCAACTTGGATGCGAAATTACGTGCTCACATGAGGATGGAAATCCGCCGAATTCAGCGTAAGCTTGGCATTACGATGATCTACGTAACACACGACCAAGTGGAAGCAATGACAATGGGTGATCGCATTATGATCCTTCACGAAGGAAAAATCCAGCAAGTTGGAAAACCAATCGATATTTATAATTATCCTGCGAATCCGTTCGTCGCGACCTTTATCGGGTCCCCCCCCATGAATATTTGTCCAGCCAGGGCAGAACCGACCAAGTCTGGTGTTTTCGTTGAAGATACGATCCATGTTCCACTGAACGAGGAACAGCTTGTAGCGAGTTCTGCGAGGTCGTTACTAGCAGGAATACGACCAGAGCATATAAAACCACTCGTGTCTGGGACGGAGAGTGGAAATCGGATTCAGGTAGTGGTGACGAATGTCGAAATCCTTGGCAATGAGACTGTATTTTCATTCCAAATCGGACAGAGAGAATGGATGGCGAAATGGAGTGGACAATGGGATATCGCAATTGGTGATCATGTTCCGATTCTGTTGAGCTCTGAATACTTCTGTGTATTTGATGAAGAGACAGGAGAGCTGATTCGTAAACCAGAGGGTCTTGAGCATCTCTCGATTGCGAAAGAGGTGATTCTATGACGACCGTTCGTGCTCCTGGTGTCTGGAAACGTTCTGCAAACTTACGTATTGGTTTTTTATATCTCTTGCCATCTATCATTTTATTTGCGGTCTTCCTCTTTTATCCGATGATCCGGACGATTTACTTAAGTTTTTTTCTGACCGATCAAAACGGAAATGCAGCGGTCAGTGTAGGGTTTGAAAACTACAGCTACTTACTCACATCTCCTGCATTTTTGAATAGTATGAAGGCAACTGGGTTATTTGTCCTGTATACGGTGCCTGTAGGAATTATTCTCGCCTTATTTTTTGCGTTGCTCGCAAATGAAAAGCTAAAAGGTATTGGTTTTTTTAGAACGATGTATTCGTCAACAATGGGAATTTCCGTTGCCGCATCCTCAGTCATTTGGTTGTTTTTGTTTCATCCGAGTGTCGGGGTTTTCAATCGAATTTTGCTCGTTCTCGATTTTCCGCAGATCCAGTGGTTGCTGGATCCGGAATGGGCACTTGTATCGATTGCGATTTCAACAATTTGGATGAACACAGGGTTCTCATTTCTGATCCTTCTCGGAGGATTACAAAACATTGACGAGCATCTGTACGAGAGCTCACGTATCGATGGTGCTGGGTATTTTTACAGACTCCGGCGCATTACCATACCAATGCTCTCACCTACGTTATTTTTCATCATCACCATTTCGTTAATTAATGCATTTCAAACTTTTGGCCAAATTGATATTTTGACCAAAGGAGGACCTTCTCAATCAACAAACTTAATTGTGTACTCGATTTATCGGGAAGCGTTCATCAATTATCAATTTGGAACGGCAAGTGCGCAGGCGGTCATTCTTTTTATCATCATTCTGGTGGTCACCCTCCTTCAATTTAAGCTTGTCGAAAGGAAGGTGCATTATCAGTGAGAGACTCGACGCTTAAGAAAGTTTGGATTTACTTTCTATTGACTGTCACATCCTTTCTGGTGTTCTTCCCTGTGTTGTATGCTTTCATGATTTCGTTTATGAGTGGATCTGAAATTCTGCAAGGTCGATTTTTTCCGGAAGCCTTTAATTTCGATAACTATGCGAAGGTGTTTGACAGGCTTCCGTTATTCAAATACTTGTTGAATAGTTTCGTTGTTTCGCTAACTGTCATGGTTGGACAGCTCGCAGTTTGCAGTTTGGCGGCCTATGCATTCGTTTTTATTCCTTTTAAAGGAAGAGATCTCGTATTCTTCTTGTTCATCTCAACGATGATGATTCCATGGGAAGCGACAATGATCCCGAACTTTTTTACTATTCAAAAGCTCGACTGGTTGAATACGTATCAAGGAATGTCCCTACCATTTTTTGCACTTGCGTTTGGAACGTTTCTGTTACGCCAGCATTTCAAAACGATTCCGAAAGAGTTGCAGGAGGCTTCCCAGATTGCTGGACTCAGTCGCTTTGCTTTCTTTTGGAAAGTAATTTTACCGGTTTCCAAAACGAGCCTTGTCACTCTTGGAGCATATGGATTCCTGACGACGTGGAATATGTACTTGTGGCCACTGCTGATCACGACGAATAGTTCGGTGAGGACAGTTCAAATCGGATTAAAGCAGTTGCAATCTCAAGAGATATCAACCGATTGGGGGGTGGTCATGGCAGGTGTTATCGTCGTCATCATTCCGACGTTATTGCTGTTGTTCATCGGACAGAAGCAATTGCAAAAAGGCTTGTCGCAGGGGGCTTTGAAGTGAAGGTGTTATATAAATGAATCATTAACTTCAAATATACTCCGTTGATTGGAGCGGAAGACGGCGACTCCTGCGGAATCAGCGAAGATCGAAGACCCCGCAGAAGCGTAGCGCCGAGGAGGCTGAGATCGAGCCCGCGGAAAGCGTCCGTCTGAAGCGTAAATCAACACTGTTTATTAGCAGAACAATAGAATGAAAACTATGAGAGATGGGGTGTAGAGGAAGATGAGAAAAACTGTGAAGCTCTTGCTATTATTTTTAACGGTACTCAGTCTGGCAGTCCTTGCAGCGTGTACGAATAGTGACTCCAGCACGAAAGAGGAAGGGACTAAGGGAGAAGACGCGAAAGGCGAAGCTACGAAGACGGAAGATGGCAAAGTGTCGATCGAGTTTTGGCACGCCATGTCCGGGACTGGGCAGACGTCGTTGGATGAAATCGTTGCGAACTTCAATGAGTCTCAAGATGAATATGAAGTGAAAGCCGAATTCCAAGGGTCGTATGAAGAGTCGCTGACAAAACTACGTAGTGTCGGGGGGACGAAAGACGCTCCCGCGATCACACAAGTTTTTGAAATCGGTACAAAGTATATGATCGACAGCGGTTATATTGAGCCAATCCAGAAGTTTATCGACAAAAACAATTTTAACGTTGAGGAGCTTGAGCAGAACATCTTGAACTACTACAAAGTGGATGACGAGCTGTACTCCATGCCCTTTAACTCTTCCACACCAGTTATGATTTATAACAAAGATGCATTCAAAGAAGCTGGACTCGATCCTGAAAAAGCACCTGAAACGTTTGCAGAGGTCATCAATTCTGCGGAAAAGCTGACAACAGGAGATATGTATGGGTTCTCCATGCTGACGTATGGATGGTTCTTCGAGCAACTTTTGGCAACACAAGGTGGAGAATACGTGAATGAAAACAATGGACGTACAGGAGATGCAACAGAAGCTGCATTCAATAGTGATGAAGGCCGTCTCGTATTCCGTACACTCGATACAATGAACAAAGCGAAAACGTTCGGCAATTTTGGAACAAACTGGGATGATATCCGTGCAGCGTTTGCATCAGAAAAAGTAGCGATGTATTTGGATTCATCTGCAGGAGTTGCAGGAGCAATCGAAACTGCACCTTTTGAAGTCGGTGTTGCATATATCCCACATGCGGACGAAGTGAAGCGCAATGGCGTCGTAATCGGTGGGGCATCACTTTGGATGTCAAAAGGAATTGCGGAAGAGGAGCAAGAAGCTGCTTGGGAATTCATGCAATACTTAACAACTCCTGAAGTTCAGGCGAAGTGGCATTTGGATACGGGCTACTTTGCGATTAACCCGAAAGCATATGAGGAAGAAAACGTGAAAGAGAAATGGGCGGAGTTCCCTCAATATAAAGTGACTGTGGATCAGTTACAAGATACGGTGCCAGGCTATGCAACTCAAGGCGCGCTTATTTCCGTGTTCCCGGAGTCGCGTCAACAAATTGTGACGGCACTTGAAGAGATGTATCAAGGAAAAGATCCGGCTGAAGCATTGGAACAAGCGGCTGAAGGAACGAATCGTGCAATTGAAGTTGCAAATAAGACGAAAAAGTAAGAGTGTAGACGCTCCACTTCGGTGGGGCGTTTTTTTGTGTAAGGAAGGATTAAAGGAGGATGCGTAGAAGATACTGGGAATTGAGTAGGAAGAGGTGACGGTGGGTGAATGGAAAAAGGGCTAAGCGTAATAAGAAGAAAGAAGAGAGTGGATGCTTGTCAGATTTGTTTTTTGTCGTACCTGATATAGTATTTGTACCGATTCAATGGCTGTTTCGCGGAGTTATTGCGTTTTTCAGGAATGTTTGGTGAAGGCTAGTTAGCTATGAGCAGTGCATTCTGCGTTCTCCGACAGTTCTCGGTGATTGCCTGACACTCCGAACGATTTCTCGGACACTGGGAGACTTTCTCCATCACTCCAACTGATTTCTCCGACACATAGAAGAGTTTCTCGATAACGAGACACAATTCAACATCATTAAGGGAGTAATTGGTAGCGCTCCGCGCGTTTGAAAAAGGGCTATCCCGCTGTGAGCAGTGCATTCTGCGTTCACCGACAGTTCTCAGGGATTGCCCGACACTCCGAACGATTTCTCGGACACTGGGAGACTTTCTCGATCACTCCAACTGATTTCTCCGACACATAGCAGAGTTTCTCGATAACGAGACACAATTCAACATTATTAAGGGAGTAATTGGTAGCGCTCCGCGCGTTTGAAGAAGGGCTATCCCGCTATGAGCAGTGCATTCTGCGTTCACCGACAGTTCTCAGGGATTGCCCGACACTCCGAACGATTTCTCGGACACTGGGAGACTTTCTCGATCACCCCAACTGATTTCTCCGACACGTAGCAGAGTTTCTCGATAACGAGACACAATTCAACATTATTAAGGGAGTAATTGGTAGCGCTCCGCGCGTTTGAAGAAGGGCTATCCCTCTATGAAATGAGGATATTTGCACAAAAAAGCCGCTTGCAGCATGTAGATGACATGATGCAAGCGACAATTCAAAATTTCTATCAGCCTAAAACTTTTAACTCGCGTGGGAATGTAGAAAGGACTTCCACTTCACCGTCTTCGTTGATATAGACAGTATCTTCAATGCGGACGCCGCCTTCACCAGGAATATAGATGCCTGGCTCGATTGTGAACACGAGACCGGGCTCTGCGATGTCTTCATTGTTCATGTGGATAGATGGCTCTTCGTGCACTTCAATTCCGAGTCCATGGCCGACACGATTGTTGAAATATTCACCGAATCCAGCTTCTTGAATAACGTTGCGTGCAGCGATGTCGAACGTTTTCAATGGATTTCCAGCTTGGACGGCATGGATCCCTGCCTGGTTCGATGCAAGTACCGTATCGTAAATGAGTCGTTGGCGATCGGATGCTTCTCCGATAATGAATGTCCGTGTCGTATCGGACATATAGCCGTCTTTGGCTACTCCGAAGTCTATTAGCAAATAATCACCGACTTGCAGTTTCCGCTCGCCAGGTTCGCCGTGAGGCAAAGCAGCTTTTTCACCAGATAGGACAATTGATGAGAAAGAGGGACCATCTGCGCCGAATTTGCGCATTAAGTATTCAAGCTCGGCTGTTAGTTCTGATTCAGTCATACCGACTTTTACGAGCTTAATGCCTTCTTCAAGCACGCGCTCGATAATTTCAATCGGTTTCTTCAATGCAGAGATTTCTTCACGTGTTTTACGTTTTCGTAATTGGTTGATGAACGCTTGAACATCTGTGACTTCTGCAGTAGGGAAGGCAGTGCAGAACTCGTTGTAACGGAAATAGCTGAATGCTTTTGCTTCAATTCCAACGATTCCTTCTAGCTGTCCGACAGTAGAACGGATGACGTCAAACGGAAGCTGTTCATCTGAAATCGAAACAATCTCTTTGATATCCGAACTCTCTGCAGCTGCATCTTTGTCGAGAGCTGGTGTAAATAAGATGGTTTTGCCATCGTTTGCTTCTATATATAACCCTAGGAAACGCTCGTGTGGATCCGAGTTGAACCCTGTGAAATAGAACACGTTGGCAGGGTCCGTTACGAGCACCGCGGTTAGTGATTGGTCCTGTAGGTGTGAGTGTAGCGATTGGCGTCGTTTTTCGTACATGTCAGTCATGTTGAATTCCTCCTGAATATGCAGTATATAGCTTTATTATGAGGTAATTGATAGAAGAACAACAGGAATTTGCATCATGACTCCACAAAAAAACCGGCTACCAGTAGCCGGTTGCGAATGTTAACTAAAGATATTCATTGTTGTAATGATGATGGGCATTGAAACGACGTCAATCAGGAACGCACCAACAATGGGTACGATTAAATACGCTGTTCGAGATGGGCCGTATCGTGCGGTTACAGCGGCCATATTTGCCATCGCATTTGGTGTAGCCCCAAGTCCGTGACCTGCAAACCCTGCACACATTACAGCGGCATCGTAGTTCTTGCCTAGAATGCGGAACAGAACAAAGATCGCAAATAGTACGAGGAATAGAACTTGTACAAAGACGATGATTAGTAATGGAAGTGCTAGACCTGCAACTTCCCAAAGCTTAATGCTCATAAGTGCCATGGATAAGAAGATACCTAGAGCAACGTCGCCTATTAGGGTGATACTACGCATGTGAACGATATTTCCGTTGATGCGGTCTACAACGTTTCGGACGATTACTGCCACAAACATTGCGCCAACATAGTTCGGCAATACGATACCGTTTGTCAAGTTCGTGAACACTTCACCAAGCAACGAACCGCCTGCCATAGAAGCAACAATAAGGAATGTTTGCATTGTGAAGTTGTCGACCGTGATTGCAGGGTCGTGTGCTTCGGCAACATATTCGAAGGATTCTTCAGTTTCAGTGGATTTCAAGTTATGTTTTTTGATTAAATACTTCACGAGAGGTCCGCCGACTAATCCACCCGCAACCAATCCGAATGTTGCAGCAGCAATTCCAATCGAAAATGCTGAGTCGATACCCATTGCTTCGACAGTTGTCCCATAAGCAGTTGCGCCTCCGTGTCCACCTTCCATGGAAACAGCTCCTGCCATCATTCCGATGAGGGGATGAATGTCGAATAAATAGGACATAGAAACACCAATCACATTTTGCATGATTGCCAGGACTGCGCAAGCGGCCCAATAGATAAGGAGCAATTTACCACCGAGTTTAATGAGTGCAAAACTCGCGCCAAGACCCACTGTTGCGAAAAATGTGAGCATGAATAAGTTTTGAAGCGACGTGTCGAGTGTGAAATTGACGAGTCCGGACGCTTTCAAAATCGTTGCGAGAATCGCGAAAAGTAACCCGCCAACAACAGGAGCAGGTATGCAGAACTTCTGAAAAATACCGATTTTACGTACAAGTAAATTACCTAGTAGCAACAGCGCCATTGCAAGGAACAGCGTTGTTACTTGATTCAATTCAACCGTCATTCTGTGTACCTCCAAGCAGTGAGACAATCGCTTCATTCGTTAAGTAAGCACCGAGTTTAACCGTACGGCCATTCTCATCGAGAGAAGGATTGATTTCTGAGATGTCAAATGAAAGCGTTTTCTGTGCAGACGCAACAATACGAATGAGTTCTCGTACTTGCTTCGGAGAAAGTCCGAATGGCGAAGGTGCACTGACGCCGGGTGCTACAGCAGCGTCCAATACATCTGAACAAAGCGTAAGCATAATATAATCTTGAGTAGCGATAAAATGATGGAGCTGAGTATAGATGTGTTCAACAGGAGTCTCTTCTAATTGACGTTCTGTTATATAGTGAACGCCAAGACGTTCCGCTTCGTCAAATAATAATTGTGTATTACCGAACTCTTGTATACCTAAGACGAAATAAGAGGTAGTGTCATCTGTGTCTAACATTTGTTTAAACATTGTGCCTGAAGACGTTTGTTTGTCATAACTACGCAAGTCGAAGTGAGCATCAATGTTAATAACACCTACTTTCGCATCAGGACCAACGAATTCTCGTACTCCTAAATAATGCCCGAAAGCGGTTTCATGGCCACCCCCAAGAATAACTGGCTTTCTTTTATCAGTTAAGCATTGGCGGACAGTTTGACCGAGTTCACGCTGTGCGTCTTCTAGCTTCCCATCTTCGCAAACAACGGTTCCTAAGTCAACAATTTGGTGTGACTCTGGTTGTCGCCAAGGAAGTTTCGCAAGTTCACTTCGAAGTGAATCTGGTCCAGCAGCAGCTCCTGTTCGACCGTTATTTCGTCGAACTCCTTCGTCAGATGAAAACCCAATCAGTGCACAAGTAGGACTGGTAGCGCTTTCTTTCGGTGAGTTCAGCTGCATCACTTGATGAAGACGAAATGCTGCACGGTTGGTAACATCGTCGATTCGACCGCTCCAGACTTCTTGATTCGTTGCGTTGATCATAGGAATCACCCTTTCAAGGTTAAGTGCAATACGCTTCATTATACGAGCACTCATTTATTATTTCAAATATCTATAATTCATTTACTTATGCTTTCAGGTTATAATAGATCGAAAGAAGGAGATGAGGACAATGGACATCAAACAGCTTCGTTACCTTGTAGCTGTCGTTAAAGAAGGTGGTTTTTCAGGAGCTGCCACTAAGCTACATTTGTCCCAACCTTCCCTCAGTAAAGCAATCCGGACGCTTGAAGGACAAATTGGCTTTCAGTTATTGGACCGGACAACGAAGCGGGTGGATTTGACGGAATCGGGTCGAGTGTTTTACGAGCGTGCCCTTCACATATTATCTGAAATGGATATTTTTGAAAAAGAAGTGAATGAAGTGAAAGTGGCGGGTAGTGGAGAAGTTAGACTAGGCATGATTGAATCTGTAAAGAACTGGATTCCTAATGTGTTGAGGTGGTATAGGGAGGAATATCCTGACATGCATGTCGTTCTGAAAGAAGTCCTCGGACGCAATGACATTGAGCAGGCGTTACGCAATTATGCGGTTCATATTTGTTTGACGAATGAATATATCGATGAACCTGATATTGTAACCGCGCCTTTGTATAAAGAAAAATTAGTCCTCGTCTTGAATGCAGAGCACCCTCTAGCAAATCGAGCAGAGGTTGACTTAGGACATCTCGCAGATGAGCCGTTTATCATCACGAGTAGAGGATTTCAAACACGGGTGAATATCAATGAAGCGTTTAAAGAAGCGGGCGTAAACATGGATAGTTGTTACGAAGCGGATCGCTTCGAAACCATTTTGACATTAGTGGAGGCAGGCATCGGGGTCTCTATTATTCCTCGAAATTACATTGGAGAAGTTGTGCCAGAAACTCTCGCAATTCGAGAACTGGATAGCCCGAGTCTTGAAAGGACAGTGTATTTAGCTTATGTGAAAAACCGATACCGCCCACCAGCAATTGAAGCATTATTGCAAAGAATGCTAGCGAGTATATAATCCAATCTGGAAATAGAGTGACGTTCTGCGTGAAAAGGTTGCTCATTTAGTATTCCTTGAAATTGCTAGCTGGGTATAACTGTATTGGAAGTAGGCGGAAAGTTGCGATAAATACTTTTGTTTGTGAAAGAAAAGTCTTCAAATACGAACGATTGAAGGAGAAAAATAATTATTGTTCATAAAATGCTTGTGATTGAATAACAATCTATGTATACTGACAAAGTGATAAAAGTGACTATATTCTCGTATATGCTCAGTAATACGGTCTGAGCGTCTCTACCAGGTTCCCAATGAAAGAACCGGACTACGAGTTGAAGAATAGTGTGTAAGCATTATGGTTCTTTGTGTTCTTTAGCATGAAGAAATCGTGAGGTCTGCACACACCCTTTGACTTTCGTATGTCCGGTTTGCAACTACTTGTTGCACGCCGGACTTTTTTATTGCATGCGTATGCAATAACTAGAGATACAAGAGATATTATGTTTGTACAAGTAAGTCTGAACGATAATTAGGAGGTTTGCAGATGAATGCAAAAGGGATAACAGAGAAACTTTTTAAGCTAAAGGAATTCGGCACGACGCCCCGAACGGAAATGGCTGCGGGGTTAACGGTTTTCATGACGATGCTGTATGTTCTGATTGTCGTACCTGGCATGTTGGACAACGCTGGATTGCCAAAAGGTCCTGCGACAGTAGCCGTTATTTTGATGACGGGTGTCATTACTATCATAATGGGACTATACAGCAACCGACCGTTCGCACTCGCTCCAGGTCTAGGATCTGTTGCGTTTCTATCGGTCACCCTTGTCCTAGCAGAAGGAATTCCTTGGCAGACGGGTATGGGGATGGTGTTCATTTCAGGGATTCTGTTCGTTTTATTTACCATTTTGGGACTTAGAAAACTGATTGTTCGGCTCATGCCGCCTGCTATTAAACTTTCCATTGGTGCAGGTGTAGGGTTGTTCATCGCTTTGATTGGATTCAGAAGTGCAGGACTTGTACAGGCTAGCGAACAGTCAAATTCGCTTCAACTAGGGGATTTGAGTTCGCCAAATGCGATTCTCTCATTGATTGGATTTTTCATCATGGCAGTGCTGTTGGCTCGTAAAGTCCGTGGACACTTGCTGATTGGAATCGTTTTGGTCACAATCATTGGAATTCCGATGGGCATTACGAAGCTACCGACTTCGGTATTTTCTATGCCAGAAAGTATTGCACCAGTAGCATTCAAACTTGATATCTTAAATGCTCTAAAATTAGAGTATTTCCCGTTCTTACTGGCGTTTTTCATTCCTGACTTTTTCTCAAGCCTAGGAACGATGTTAGGCGTCGGAAGTAAAGGGAATATGTTGGATAAAAATGGGGACTTGCCCAATATCGATAAACCATTTCTCGTCGATGCAGGAGGAACTGCATTGGGATCGCTATTTTCCGTTCCCGTTATGACGACGTATGTAGAATCTGCGGCAGGTGTTGAGGCGGGTGGACGTACAGGATTGACTGCGGTCACAACAGGACTTCTATTTTTGCTGACAATCTTCATCACACCGTTAATTATGATTATTCCGAAAGAAGCAACGGCGCCTGCATTGATATTAGTAGGGTTGACGATGCTATCTGCTGTACGTAATATCAATTTTGAAGATGTAACGGAATCACTTCCAGCGTTCATGACGATTGTCATTACGATTTTCACTTTCAACTTTGGTAACGGAATCGCAGCGGGGATTATCATATACGTACTTGTGAAGGCACTTTCAGGACGTCATAAAGAAATTCATCCTGGACTTTATGTGCTTGTTGTACCGCTCATTTTATATTTCATTACAATTGCAGAATAACTATAGATAGGAGATAGGTTTTATGTATACTCGCAAACAAATTACAGCTGCTGCACGTGGAGATGTCCGGATGGATACGGTGATCGAAGGGGTTCAACTCGTCAACGTATTTACGGCTGAAATCTATCAGGCAGATATCGGAATTAAAGAAAATCGATTCAGCGCGATTGCCCGATACGAAAATGGACTACCAGACTTCAAACTAGAAGGAGAAGTAATCGTCGATGGTCGTGGAAAGTACGCGATTCCTGGATTGATTGACTGTCATGTCCATATCGAAAGTACGATGGTGACACCGGATATGTTTGCCCGGGCATTGATTCAACGGGGGACGACTGTTGCTGTGATTGACCCACATGAAATCGGAAATGTACTTGGAGCTGAAGGTGTCCAGTATATGGTGGAAGCAAGTCGTGGACTTCCGGTTAAAATTCTGACGACGATTCCCTCTTGTGTTCCGGCTGTACCGGGCGTGGAAACAGCAGGTGCTGAGTTTGGGCCTGCTGAAGTGGCGGAGTTGTTGAAATTACCTGATGTTGTCGGAATCGCAGAAATCATGGATTACATTGGGGTTATCCAGCAGAATGAACGAATGGCAGGGATTGTCCAAACTGGGCTTGATGCTGGTGTGTTAAATGAAGGCCACTTGCCTCGTGCTGGTGGGCGTGATCTTGCTGCGTATTTGGCAGCTGGGGTGAATTCCGATCATGAAAGTCGTACAGTCGAGGAAATTGTGGAGAAATTGCGTGCGGGTATGCTCATTTACATTCGTGAATCGAGTGTCAGCCAGTTCGCAGATATTGCCGCAAAAGCATGGCAACAGCTCCCTTATGCATCGAATATCGCGATGTGTACAGATGATGTGGAACCGAATGACATGTTGCATAATGGACAGTTGAACCGTGTCGTCCGTCGTTGTATCGAAGAGGGAATTCCAGCACCACTTGCCATTCGATTTGCTACGTTACATGGGGCGCAACGATTCGGTCTACATGATCGTGGGGCAATCGCACCGGGTTACATTGCAGACTTCTCATTAGTGGAATCACTCGAAACCATGAAAGTGGAAGACGTTTGGTCAGAAGGTAGGATGGTTGTAAAATCGGGCGAGCTTCTTGAATCGATCGAAAGCGCTGTTCCTCCATTGACTAAGAATACTGTCAAGCTTCCGGAACTTAATGCTTCTGATTTTGTTCTAAAAGCACCGATTGAAAATGGGAAAGTCACTGTGACAACAATGGAAATGACGAAAATTGGGACAACTGCGCGCGGAACAGTGGAATTGACTGTTAAGGATGGCGTGATTTCTGAGCTGCCGGAAGGGTATCTATTCGCATCGGTTACGGGGCGTCATGGACAAAATCGTAAGCCATTTGTTGGCGTTCTAAAAAATGCAGGTCTTCGTGAAGGTGCATACGCAACGACTGTCGCACACGATAGCCATAATCTTGTATCCGTCGGTACAAACGCTATTGACATGTATACGGCATCACAAGCACTTGCAACATCAGGAGGCGGATTGTGTTTAATCAAAGATAGAATCGTACAAGCTCAAGTGGATTTACCAATCGCAGGGCTGATGGCAGCTGAACCTATCGAACAGCTCGGTCCAAAAGTTGAAAAGTTCAACGAAGTCGCACGCTCTATGGGAGTTCAAGTCGGCAGAAGATCACCATCCATGGCTCTCTCATCGCTGACACTTACAGTTATCCCTGAAATCCGTATCACAGACATGGGATTGGTCGATGTTCACACACAACAGATGATTGCTTTGTTTGCGGAATAATTCTAATGTAACCGTTTATAGAAGGCGGTTCGTGTTGAACTTTAGACTTTCAAATTTCTCAACAACGGCATCGGTTGAATTACTTACCTTAATCAATTAGAGATTTTTTGCTCACAACGTCAATACCCAAATAAGAAAATGAAAAGAAACCGTGCATGAACGTCATGCACGGTTTTTCCATATAACTAAAAAGAAGATTCATGTATCACTTGTAATCTTAAGAAAGTCTTCATGAATTCCCTAGTTATTTCAAAAGAAAGATTTGTCATACTAAGGATGTTCAACTTCCAAAAGAATGGGTAAAACATAGAATACAGGAGATAGAAAAGGAGGGGGAGATCGATGAGGAAGGGGCTACTAATTTTCTTTGCTGTACCCATACTGTTTTATAGTCTGTACACATATGTTGCCACGCTATTTATCCGCATAACGAGTATCGGAATTCGGAAAAAGGTGTGTAACGGCACAGGAATTTCGCTTACATTCGACGATGGTCCAAATCCACTTTATACACCGAGATTGCTCGATTTGTTAGCTCATTATAATATCAAAGCTATTTTTTTCGTTGTAGGGAGGCATGCCGAAAACTATCCAGAAATCATACAAAGAATGCATGCAGAAGGGCACTCCATTGGCATCCACCATTACGAACACGTGTCACCTTGGGGACTCACTCCTCACCAAACTTATCAACAGATCAAGCGTACGGCCAAAGTGATTAAAGAACTTACTGGAAGTGAACCTATTTTTTATCGTCCTCCTTGGGGACGTTTCAATCTAGCGACCATGACCGTCTCCCGTCAATATATCACGATCATGTGGACACACATTGTTGGAGATTGGAAGATTCAAACATGCGATGAAAAGCTGTCTGAAAGGTTGCGTGCAATCCCAAAAGATGGATCGATTGTGGTGCTGCATGATGATGGAAGCAACCCAGGAGCGGATGACGAAGCTCCAGCACATATGCTTCACGTGCTGGAATCTTATATTCAGGATGCGACTAAAAAAGGTACCCGATTCATCGCGCCAGATGAGCTGATGAAGTATGGACAGGAGCATGGTCATGTCCATTGAAGCGATGACAGACTATCTCCTTCAGTATGGCAGCCTCGTCATTTTCATTCTCTTATTCTTTGGAATTGTCGGCATTCCTTCACCTGAAGAATCATTGATCTTTTTGATAGGCGTTCTGGTTGCGCAACATCAACTCCAACTGTTTCCATCTACAATCGCTGCGGTACTAGGTGCATTGACTGGCATGTTGGCCGCTTACGGAGGAGGTAGATTCATTGGATACCCACTATTGCACAAAGTCGGGAAATTTATTGGCCTGACGAAAGAACGCTGGGAGAAAGCGGAGCAATCGTTTAAAAGGAGACGTAACCGTACAGTTGTGTTTGGTTTTTTTATGCCCGGCATACGGCAGATTAGTCCATACTTTGCGGGATTGACTGGCATGCCGTTCTATCAGTTCTTCGGGTTAGCTGTTTTTGGAACAATTCTTTGGGTGATGCCTTTTCTGATAGCAGGGTATGTGCTCGGCCGATCGTTCCATGTTAACCCAAGTTATGCTTCCCTCGTAGGACTATTTTTCTTATTGGTAATGATAGGGTGGTTCCTTTTAAAAAAAGTGAAGTCGAAGAAGAACGTGAAAAACTATAAAACACGTACATAGGAGGTGCAAAGGATGAAAAAGGTCTTGTTTTTTCCGCATCTACAAATGCAATCAGGACATCATCAGGCAGCGGAGGCACTGATGGATCTAGTTCAGCAACGGTATCCTGACGCTGAAGTGAAAAAAATCGACTTATTGTCGGAAACGAATAAATTGCTGGAAAAAGTCATTACAACAGGCTATCTGCAATGGATTAAACGTGCACCTCGCCTTTATAGCAAGACCTATAAAAAACTCTATTTCAGCCAAGAGCCGCTGGACGAACAGTATATTTGGCATCAACCGTTGTTTTTGCACAAATTGAAAAAAATATTGAGAGAGGAGCAGCCAGACCTTATTTTCTGTACACACAGTCTGCCCTCTTGCATGCTCAGTAAACTGAAACTAGCTGGCCAATGCCACGTACCTGTCGTGAATGTCTATACGGATTTTTTCGTTCATGATTACTGGGGACATCGTGGAATTGACGCACATTTTCTGCCGACTTTGGAAGCGAAGGAGCAGTTATCGAAGAATCCGAACGTACCAGGACAGCTAATTGTCACAGGAATTCCAGTTCACAGGAAGATCAGGCGTACTGATAACAGCACGTCCTTGCATAAGCCTGATGACAAACCGGTAATTCTTCTAGCAGGTGGAAACAGTGGATTGGGATGTCCCTCCCGAATGTTTGAGGAACTGGAGTCGGTAGAAGATTTTCAATTCGTTGTACTATGCGGCCGCAATGAGCGGTTACATCGAAAAATTGAATCATGGAATCTTCCTCATATTAAACCGTTATCGTACGTAACTTCCCGAGAAGAGATGAATGCACTCTATGAAGTTGCAGACGCCCTTGTCACCAAACCGGGTGGAGTCACAGTTAGTGAAGCGCTCCGAAAAAAAATCCCGATGTTTATCCATTCCGCATTACCTGGTCAAGAAGAAATGAACTTAGAAACGCTGATTCCAAAAGGATTGGTTACGCAGCTCACGCCGGATACTCCGCTAGTTGACCAGTTGCGGGAAATGTTGTCAGACAAAGGGCGAATGGAATCGTGGAAAAGTGCGATGGATGCATATTCAGACGAATTGTCAATCCAAACTGATGAACAGCTCGTAACTGTTATCGAACAACTGCTGGCACCAATAGGTGAAAAAGTTCAAGGGAAAGTACCATCCTTAAAGCGTCGATCGATAACGGTGACGTGAAGACAAGTGCTCTAACTAGTAACAGATTCGAACTCATCATACATCGTTTTTTAGCCTGCACATTGCGGGCTTTTTTGTTGTTCTAGGAAGTAGCTGAAGTTGATTTGAAGCATTGAGGTGGACGAGAATTCCCATCTTTCATGACTAGATTGAAAGAAAAATACACCCAAGAAGCTAAAATATCGTGGAAAAGAAAAGACATGCATTTTAATGCTAAAAAAATGACGATTGACAAATACGATGAAGACAACGAAGTAAGCGATTACATGAATGGAAAGTATACAGAAAAGTCGAAAGGTGTCGAAAAAACTATTTACATATAAAATTATCGGTGATATATTGGATATCTCGCAACTAAAAATTGCGAAATACTAGATAAATCAAAAAGGGGATAAGCCGAATGCTTTCGAATCCACTCATAGCTACTGTACTAGTACTCTCATTAATTGCGCTCGGCGAATGGCTATCTATTATTTCCAGAGCACGGATTCCAATGCTTCTGACAGCGATGGTCGGTTTCTTAGTTCTTACTTGGACTGGAATATTCCCAAAAGATATTTTAGAGATTTCCCAATTCGCTGCACTTGGAGCTATTTTAATTGGACCGGCGATTGTACATATGGGAACGATGATCCCGTTTTCACTTGTGAAATCACAGTATAAAGCCGTTATTATTGCACTTGGCGGCGTGATTGTGTCAGGAATCCTGATTTTACTCATTGTGCCATTAATATTTGACTATCCAACAGCGGTTGCAGGAGTTGGACCAGTCAGTGGTGGCATCATTGCACTACTAGTAACTTCAGAGAAATTGACAGAACTAGGATTAACGTCAATTGTCATCATTCCTGCGCTCGTTGTGGCTTTTCAAGGTGTTGTGGGAATGCCCCTTGCAATGCATTTCATGAAAAAATATGCAGGAGTCATTCAAGGTCAAATCGACGACGGTTCTTTTGTTTCAATGGCGGGTGAGTCTATGGAGACAGAAGAGGCAAAAGTTGTACAGAAGAAGAAAAGTCCTCTACGCACGAGTGCTGTTCTTAAATTATTCTTCGTTTTTGCAGGAGCAGCAATCGGGGTAGCACTTGGTACGGTGACACCAATCCATTACACACTTTGGTGCTTATTGATTGGGATTATAGGCTTGAAATTAGGCGTATTTGAATCGAGCGAACTGGAACGTGCGAATTCATTCACGATTACAATGATTGGTATCATCTTTGTCGTTATTGGTTCAATGGCTGGCGTGACACCAGGTCAGGTAATTGAAAATTTACCGGCGATAATTACTATCCTTGCAATAGGAAGTATCGGAATTTCAATTGGTGGTTATCTCACCGCAAAACTTGTCAAATGGCACCCTTACAAAGGAATGCCTGTCGCTCTTACAGCATTGTTCGGTTTCCCTGGAGACTATATCCTCTGTGAAGAAGTGAGTCGGAGCTGTGCACGAGACGAGAAAGAAGAAAAAGTGATTTTCAATGAATTGCTCGCTCCGATGGTTATCGGTGGATTTACGACAGTCACTGTTGCATCCGTCATCATTGCAGGAATCTTAATCAAAACATTATAAAATGGAGGGTTTTTCATGACACAAACAATCATTAAAAATGGACTACTTATAGACGGAACAGGTGCAGAACCAACAAAAGATAAAATTGTCGTCGTATCTGGAAATCGGATTGACTACGTAGGAGACGAAAAAGGATACACACATACTGGGAATGAGACGACAATTGATGCTCAAGGTGGCACAATCGTTCCGGGATTCATCGACACGCATGTGCATATGATGATGGAATATTCACCAGTCTCAGAGCGTCTTGCTACACCGTTTTCGTTCATGTATTACCAAGCTGCAGAGTACTTGAAAACTACATTGTATGCGGGCGTTACCTCCGTTCGGGATGCACTTGGTACGGATCTTGGAGTCAAAAAGGCAGTGGAAGATGGATTGATTTCAGGACCACGAATGCAGTTAAGTATTAACGCGTTGACGACAACAGGTGGTCACGGAGATGGCTATACCGTTTCAGGGAAAACAGTGGACTTGCTTGCTTCAGAATATCCGGGCATGCCAAACGGAATGTGTGACGGTGTTGAAGAGGTCCGTAAGAAAACTCGTGAAATGCTTCGTGCTGGTGCTGAAGTTATAAAAGTCCATGCAACAGGCGGAGTCTTGAGCGCAACCGATCATCCAGAATTCACGCAGTTTTCATTGGAAGAACTGAAAGTTATTGTGGAAGAAGGAAAGTTCCGTAAAAATACACGCGTCATGGCACACGCGCAAGGAGCAGAGGGGATTAAAAATGCAGTACGTGCTGGCATTCACTCGATCGAGCATGGGATTTTCATTGACGATGAAGCCATTGACCTTATGATTGAAAATGGAACGTATCTAGTGCCAACTTTGTTAGCACCTGTTGCAGTACTTGAAACAGCGGATGCAACTGGAATGCCTGCAAGTGCGGTTCAAAAGTCGAAAGAAGTCATTGATCATCATGTTGAGAGTTTCACGAAAGCATACAAAGCCGGCGTGAAAATCGCAATGGGAACTGATGTGGGTGTATTCAAACACGGTACGAACTTGCGTGAACTTGAACTCATGTGCAACGCAGGGATGACACCGATGGATGCAATTGTAGCATCTACAAAAACCGCAGCGGAATGTCTCGGTTGGGAAGAAAACGTTGGTACGATTGAAAAAGGCAAACTTGCCGACATCGTCATTACTAAAGGTAATCCGTTAGAAGATATTAAGTCGTTAGCGAATCATGATACGATTCAAGTTGTTATCAAAGACGGTAAGATCGAAAAAGATATTCGATAATTGCTAGATGTGAAAAGGCTATCCCAGAAGGTCAATGACTCTTCAGGATAGCCTTTTTAGCAGTTCATAAATCGAAATGAACCGGTGTTGATTTACGCTTCAGGTGGGGAGGACAGGACGTAGGTGATGCAACCATTGTGTCAGGAAGCTACGAACTTAGGTTGTTTCCAATAGTATTCCTTCCGGAGTCACCGCCCTTCGCTTCAATCAACGTGACTTCTTACTATATAGTTTTGAAATTCCCTTCATGATAATTCATCTAGAAGAAAAGTGTTGTGAAAAGAATAGGCAACAGCAGGGATCCGTTTCTATTAACAATCTGGACAGTCTTTTTCAACCAGTCACGCACTAGGTATCGGATGAGTCGTATCAACTTCAGTAATACGTTCAGAACTGATCAATACATTGCTCAGTTTATCCCAATCCACTTCATACCCAATTCCATCTCCATAAGGAACTTGAATGATTCCGTGATCCATTACAATTTCTGGTGTCACGATATCTTCTTTCCAATAATGTGCTGACGGTGCTGTGTCTCCTGGAATCGTGAAGTTTTTTAACGTAGTCAGCTGGATGTTGTGCGCACGTCCAACCCCTGTTTCTAGCATGCCACCACACCAAACGGGGATGTCGTGTTCCATACATAAATCATGAATACGCTTAGCTTCATATAAGCCACCGACGCGTCCAATCTTAATGTTAATGATTTTGCAACTGCCTAATTCAATTGCCTTACGCGCATCGTCGAGTGAGTGAACGCTCTCGTCCAAACAGACAGGAGTTGTGAGTTCTTGTTGCAAGATTCGGTGATCCACAATGTCGTCATGGCTTAGAGGTTGTTCAATCATCATAAGATTCAGGGAATCCAACTCTTTTAAGTGGTTGATATCTTTAAGTGTATAAGCTGAGTTTGCATCCGCCATCAAAGGAATGGTTGGGAACGTGTCGCGAACAGCTTTTAGATAGTCTATGTCTGCTCCAGGCTTAATCTTTACTTTGATTTTTTTAAAACCTTCATCAACAAACTCTCGAACCTTTTCAACTAATTTAGCAGGAGTATCTTGAATGCCGATACTTTTACCCACAGCAATATCTGTTTGTGTTCCACCAAGTAAGTTTGCAATGGATGTATGATTTTTCTTAGCGAATACATCCCAAATTGCAGTCTCTATCGCCGCTTTAGCAATATTATTCCTTCTAACAAACGACAGCATATCGTGTACAGCGTTAGGATGGGTAATCTCTTTCTTCAACAGTCGGGGGATTAGAAATTCTTTCAGCATGTAAACCGTTGTAGCGGTAGTTTCTTCATTATAATAAGGCTCGTTACTTGTAACGGTTTCTCCCCAACCAGATACTCCTGTTTCATCTACTACTTCGACTAGGCAAACATCTTTTTGCTCCATTGTTCCAAAACTTGTTGTAAATGGGGCAATTAGCGCTACCTTTGTGTGGTGGAGGATTACTTCTTTAATATGGATAGATTGCATTATTCAACTACTCCTTTTGCGTGTAGTTTGACAATGGTCGTTAAAATGTCAATGCCGTTGTACATCGCATCTCGATCGAATGTCATATGAGGGTGATGAAGGCCGGGAGATAAATTACAACCTAACCCGATCATTGTCGCTTTTAAATGTGGCTTTTTGATGGTGTAAAAGTGGAAATCGTCTCCACCTGGAGTAAGAATGGGCGCTACAGTATTTTCTTTTCCAAGACTCATTTCAATTGCCCGCTGTGCGATTTTTTGTGCGTCAACGTCTACGCATGCAGCTGCAATTCCATGTTCTTCCGTTATTTTTACGCTAGATTCAAACAACTTATTTGCTGAGTCAATAACTGCGTATACTTTCTTTTGTAACTCTTCCATTAGCTCGTTCGTTTGAGCACGAATGTCGATTGCTAATGAGGCGTTACCGGGAATGATATTTGTATTCTGTCCTCCTGCTTGGAAGCGAGTGACTTTTGCTGAATGTGGAATTGTAGGATCTAGATAAATCGTATGAATGGCGTTCACTAAGTACGTTCCAACCTCTATCGAATTCGAATTCAAATGTGGACGAGCTCCGTGTGCGTCATCCCCACGTACTTCTATTTCAATAGAACCAGTCGCACCGTGAATAATAGCAGGAGCCGCCTTTCCGTTTTCTGTTTCTTGGAAAGGACGCAAATGGATCCCATAATAATAATCCACGTCATCCACGACACCGTGTTCGACAAGTTTCAACGCTCCAGCGCCGACTTCCTCAGCAGGTTGGAATATGAAGCGGACACCCAAGTTTTTTAGTAATTCGGGCATGTCTTTCAGTTTCCAAAGTACTCCTAGAACCATCGTCATATGTGCGTCATGACCACATGAGTGATTTGCTTGAAGACTTCCATCGACTTCTTGCCATAATGCGTCCATATCTGCTCTTAAAGCGATGATGAGATTCCCTTTATCAAAATTCCCAATATCTCCAATAACTCCTGTGCAATCATCAAAAACGCGAACTTTGCAACCAGCTTCTTCGAGTTTTTGTTTGACAAATTCTGTCGTCTTAAACTCTTTCCAGCTTAATTCAGGATTAGCATGTAAGTGCGCGAACGTTTCGGATACTTTCTCTTTGCTAAATGAGGTCATTTTAAAACTCCCTTTCAATTGTTATCAGTGTCTTCATTGATGAAATAATTACTCGTCGGGTTTACAAAGCTTAGCTTTCCAGTTTTCTTGGCAATATGAAGAAGGATGCTATTCAAAAACGAAAATGTCACAGGTCCTTTTTCCAGTACCGATTTCTGGGAAATCGGTATGACAAGGGTGTAATCCGCAAACTCATTGGCGGGACTCACGAGGGAATCCGTAATGATAATAACGGTGTTCTCCCGTTCCTTCGCTTCCTTTGCTAATCGGATTGACCCGAGCGCGTACCGATAAAATGAAAAAAGAACAACACAATTCCCTCTACCAGAAGTAGAGATGCCAATTTCAGTTTCTGGGTGATACAACGATGTATTACCTAGTAAACTGTTAAGCAAAAATGTGAACCAATGTGCATAAGCATAAGATTGATAATAGCCTACAACTTTTACAGATGTAGACGTAGAAAGATGGTCTACAACGGCTTCTGTAGTTTTCCAGTCTAGCTGGTTGGCGATTTGAGCAATATTTTTACTATCGCTTTCCATCACACCTGAATAAGGGTCGGAAACCGTTGTGGATTCAACTCCGCTTGGGGGCGTGAGCGACAAAAGACTTCTCTGAATTTCGGTCTGTAACGTTCCAAACCCTGGATAGCCAATTGATTTTGCGAACCGGATAATCATCGTTTCACTTACGTCAATTAGGCTTGCAATCTTTTTTGCTGGATGTGTAGCAAACATAATGGGATTGATTAATAAAGCATCAGCGACCTTTTTCAAACCTGAAGTTAAATCTGGATAGGCAGCTTTTGTTTTTCCGATAAAGTCCATAAACTCTCCAACTTTCGAATGAATCATATAATTTATTATTGTCAAAATAAATTATAGGCTTTACTATAGTGTTAGTCAACGAAATGTTACGACAATTCAGAATGGGGTGTTTTGATGGAGAAAGAAAAACGGAAAAGAAAGATAGGTATTCCGGATGCATACGTAATTCTCTTTATAATATTGGCACTTATGGCTGTTTTGACGTATATCATTCCAGCAGGGGAGTTTCAACGGGAAGAAATTGATGGTGTTACAGTCGTCGTTCCAGATGGGTACGAACAGGTTGCTAGCACACCGGCCAGTCTTATTGACGTATTTCTTGCGATACAGGAAGGAATGATTAGTTCTGCGCCATTGATTTTTTTAGTGTTAATCATTGGCGGTTCCTTTGCAGTCATTGAATCGACAGGTGCGATTGACGCCATGATTTTAAAAACAATTGAGAAAACGAAGAACAAAGAGCTTGTCTTAATCACAATTGTAATGGTACTGTTTTCTATTTTTGGAACTTTGGGAATTATTGTAAATGCAGTTATTGCATTCATCCCGATTGGAATCATTTTAGCGAGGTCGATGAAGTTAGATGCTGTAGTAGGTGTCTCAATTATATACTTGGGAGCATACGCAGGATTTAATACAGCATTTCTAGATCCGCTGACAACAGGGACTGCGCAACAAATTGCTCAGTTGCCCTTATTCTCAGGAATCGGATATCGTATTGTTATTTATATCATTATTCTATTAACGACAATCCTATATGTCTCTTGGTATGTGAAAAAGATTAAGAAGGATCCGTTGAAAAGCGTTTTGGGTTCAAACCCCTTTCCAAAGATTGAAGAACGTGAGGAGCTAAATAAAGAAGTCGAAATTACAGGTATTCATAAGTTGGTGCTTATCTGGCTCGTCTTAGGTATCGCTACCTACGTATTCGGTGTTTTTAAATTCGGGTGGTCACTAAATGAAATGGCTGCTATTTTCTTAATAATCGCTGTAGGAACTGCGATCATTGCAAAACTAACTCCAAATCGACTAGTGTTAGAATTTTTCGAGGGAGCGAAAGGATTAGTCTATGGAGCTATGATTATTGGGATGGCTCGTTCAATCGTAGTTGTTCTTGAAAAAGGGAACATTTTGGACACCATCGTAAATGGAATGGCACACGTAATGACTCCTTTTACAAGTGTTAGCGGTGCTGTGGTCATGTTTATAGCAAACGAATTGTTCAATATTCTCGTTTCATCAGGAAGCGGACAGGCCGTTATTGTCATGCCAATTATGACGCCACTCGCTGATTTGATGGAAATTCCTCGTCAAGTGGCTGTTCAGGCGTACAAAATGGGAGACGGATTTACAAACGTTATCACACCAACGTCAGGGATTCTCATGGCGAACTTAGCAATTGCAGGGATCTCATGGACAAAGTGGGTACGCTTCGTTTTCCCACTGTTACTGATTTGGACTGTCCTGGGTATTATCTTCCTCATTATTGGTGTGCTGATGAATTGGGGTCCAATGTAATCCAAAAACAAAATTCTCTTTACGTCAGTTTGTTTGGATTTCCAACTTGATACACAAAACTCGGTATAAGCTGTCTCAAAACGTTGATTTTTGGACTTTTGAGATGGCTCTATTTTTTTGAAAGGGAAAGTTTAAAGGTCTACATCACTTAATAAAATAGTAGGATGGATAGATCTACCTTTTCTTTTCTGAACATCTTTAGTGAACAAAATAAATGTCGTGTATTGACGAATCTTGAAATACTATTTACTATATAATCAGTCTATTGTTTGTATTCAATATATTAAGGGGGAGAGGCAAGTGAGTTTGCAAGCTTTCACAAAAGATTATTTAAAGCAGCATGCTAATTATTTTGAACAGGTCAGTGAATACATTTTTTATCATCCTGAAACACGTTTTGAAGAATATGAATCTGCCAAGTACTTGTCTGAGCAATGTGAGCAGCAAGGATTCAAAGTGGAACGGGGTGTCGGTGGAATTGAAACCGCATTCACAGCCACTTTTGGACAAGGGCATCCAGTCATTGGATTTCTGGGGGAATTCGATGCGTTGCCTGAGTTAAGTCAAGAACCGAACGCGATTGAAGAAAAACGCTGGGAGCGTCATATTGGTCATGGTTGCGGACATAATCTACTCGGAACGGGTGCATTTGCGGCAGCATGCGCAGCAAAAGCATATTTAGAAGAGCATAAGCTCCCTGGAACTGTGAAATTCTTCGGTTGCCCTGGGGAAGAAGGGGGATCTGGTAAGACGTTTATGGCCCGTGAAGGCGTCTTTGATGGGACTGATCTTGCCCTAACGTGGCACCCATCGCCAACAAACAGCATTATGAGTTTGAGCACTCTTGCAAATATTCAAGTGTTTTATCGTTTCAAAGGGGTACCTTCACATGCTGCAAACTCACCGCATTTAGGTCGTAGTGCACTTGATGCTGTAGAGCTAATGAATACAGGAGTTCAATATTTACGCGAGCACATGCCGGACGAGGCAAGAATTCACTATGCAATTACAAATACTGGAGGATTTGCACCAAACGTCGTTCAAGCGAATGCAGAAGTACTGTACTTAGTTCGGGATGTTAATACAGAACGTGTCATGGATCTGTTTGAACGGGTGAACAAAATTGCAGAAGGCGCAGCCCTTATGACAGAAACCACAGTAACCGTTGAAGTGGATAAAGCTTGCTCAAATTACATTCCGAACCGTGCACTTGAAAAAATCTTGTATGAAAGCTTACAAGAAATTGGAATCGAGGCACCAACAGATGACGAACAAGAGTATGCAAAAGGCATCTTTGAATCACTATCAAAGGCAGAACAGAAAGATTATCTTGGTGTGATGAAAGGATTTGGATATGTAGGGGATGGTTCTGAATTCGTTGGGAAATATGTGTCGGATTGCATAGCGCCGTATGAAGTTCCAACAGAAATTTTGACTGCGTCCACCGACGTTTCGGATGTAAGCTGGATTTTGCCTACCGCACAGATGTCGACATCTACGTCAGCACTAGGGACACCTCTTCATACGTGGCAAATGACGAGCCAAGGGATATCGTCAAATGCGCACAAAGGGATGTTGCGAGCAGGTGCATCCATGGCGCTCACTGCACTTAAAATTTTTGAAAATACAGATTTACTGGCGCCGGTTCGAGATGAATTTGTCGCGTTTGCCAAAGAAAATCCATATACCTGTCCGATACCTGAAGGCGTTCAACCTTCACCGCTCGGTAGCTGAAAAGAAAAGGGGGAATGAGAGTGGAAACAGCAAAGAAAGGGTTTTTTAACAAAGCATTGAATGGCATCGAACGGTTGGGGAACCGATTACCGGACCCGTTCATTCTATTCGTGGGAATGGCAGTAGCCGTCATGATTGCGTCGTTCATTTTTAGTCTGTTTGACGCATCTGTGAAGCACCCAGGTACAGGTGAAACATTGCCGATCAACAACTTGCTTTCGGGTGAAGGATTGAAGTACATTCTAGAATCCATGATTACGAACTTTACTGGCTTTGCACCACTCGGTATCGTGCTTGCGATGATGCTAGGAATTGGTCTTACTGAAAAAGTTGGCTTGTTCGATTATGCTATAAAGAAATCAATTATGAAGTCGCCTCCTTGGTTGCTTACATATGCGGTCGCATTCGTAGGGATCATGGGGAACATTGCATCAGACGCAGCGATGCTTCTTGTTCCACCTCTTGCTGCAATGATTTTCTATAAAGTAGGCCGTCATCCACTTGCAGGACTTGCGGTTGGTTATGCTTCGGCGGGTGCTGGGTTTACTGCGAACTTATTCATCGTCGGAACAGACGCTTTGCTTGCTGGAATTTCGACAGAGGCCGCGAAAATTGTAGATGATTCGATTACCGTTTCTCCAGTTGATAACTGGTACTTCAATATGGTTTCTGTGTTCATGTTAACGCTGCTAGCAGGCTTCATCACATCTAAATTCATCGAACCTCGTCTAGGGAAATATAAAGGGGATGCGGTTGAGTTGGAGATGGACGAAGAAGATCCACGTTCTGGAAAAGCATTACGTAACGCTGTGATTGCAGGTCTTTTATATCTTGCAATCCTATCAGTAGGAATCTTTTGGCCAAATAGTCCCCTCCGTGGTGAAGGAGGCACCATGATTCCGTCGCCGTTCATCTCAGGGATTGTCCCAATTATTTTATTCCTATTTTTAATAGTAGGGATCACGTTCGGAATATCTGTTGGGAAGATTAAGAGCGGAAAAGATATTGCTGGTTACATGGCGGAGTCTATGAAAGACATGTCAGGTTATATCGTTCTAATCTTCGCTATTTCGCAATTCATTGCCTACTTCGGATGGTCGAACATAGGTACATGGATCGCAGTGAATGGTGCTGAATTCTTGGAATCTGTCAACTTTACTGGAATGGGCCTCATTATAGGGTACATCATTTTCACATCACTCTTGAATTTCTTAATTACATCCGGTTCTGCAAAGTGGGCACTGGAAGCACCGATTTTCGTCCCACTGTTCATGCAACTCGGTTATCACCCAGCATTTACACAAGTCGCATATCGTGTTGCCGATTCATCGACAAACATCATTACTCCGCTATTGCCATACATGGTTGTCGTTCTGACATTCATGCAGAAATACGATAAAAAGGCAGGAATCGGAACGCTCATTTCACTAATGCTTCCATTCTCAATTTGTTTCTTAATTGCTTGGATTTTGCTTATTCTGTTATTCTTCTATGCCGGGATTCCATTCGGACCAGGTGTTACACCATTTTTGAAGTAACCGTTAGGGGGGGAGCAAGGTGGTTGTAAAGTTACACGAACAACTAACAGAATGGCGACGCGATTTACATCGTCATCCTGAGCAAGGATTTTTGGAAATGCGAACAGCTTCCATAGTTGCAGCGGAAGTGACACGTCTCGGATTTAATGTACGACTCGGAAAAGACGTAATGGCCGAAGATGAAATATTAGGTAAACCTTCAGATGAGCAAATAGCAGCTCATGTACAGTGGGCTGCTGAAAATGGAGCAGTCGAAGAGTTCTTGTCTTATTTTGAAGAGGGGTTTACAGGAGTTGTCGCTGATTGGGATACAGGACGTCCGGGACCTGTCACTGTGTTCCGTGTCGATATGGATGCGTTACCGATATTCGAATCTACTGATGAAGAACACGTTCCTGGCAAACTCGGTTTCCGCTCCATCGCAGAAGGCTCTATGCATGCATGTGGACATGATGCACATACGACTATCGGACTTGGGCTTGCAACACTGGTAGCAGAAGATCCGGAAAGCTTTAACGGAACAATCCGCCTAGTATTCCAGCCAGCTGAAGAAGGGGCTCGGGGTGCGAAATCGATGACAGAAGCAGGTGTAGTCGATGACGCGGATTTCTTCATTGCAATCCACATCGGCACAGGTGTCCCACATGGTGAGTTTGTTTCAGCGGCAAATGGATTTATGGCGTCTACGAAAATGGATGTGACTTTCAAAGGACGTGCATCTCATGCAGGTGCGCAGCCTGAAGAAGGGAAGAACGCGTTACTCGCAGCTGCCAGCGCAACGTTGAATTTACATGCGATTTCTCGTCACTCAGGAGGGACATCTCGTGTAAATGTTGGTGAACTCCAAGCTGGCGGTGGCCGCAACGTCATTGCAGATACGGCATCTATGAAATTAGAGACGCGTGGCGAAACATCCGAAGTCAATGAGTACATTCGCAGTCAAGCAGAAAACGTACTGCGTGGTGCGGCTGTCATGTATGACGTCGAGTGCTCGATCGATGTTGTCGGTGAGGCCATCAGTTGCAAATGCTCTGAAGGTCTCGCGGCAATGATCGGTGCAGTTGCAAAAGAGACGATGGGGATTACGAAAGTGCACCATGCAGACAATGCATCTGCAGGTTCTGAGGACGCCACGTACTTCATGGAACGTGTGAAAAATAACCACGGCCAGGCGACGTACTGTATTTTCGGTACTGAGCTTGCGGCAGGTCATCACAACGAACGTTTTGATATTAAGGAAGATACTTTGCCAGTAGCGGTCGATGTATTGCATCGAACAGTACTTGCTTTGAATGGTAGGGAATAGAATAACTGATCCCCGGCTAGACCGTTTATGAAACGGTCTAGCCGGGGATTTTTGATGATGAGAAAGGTCATCTTAAAACAAGCGAAGCGCTACAAATAAGCCCCTTAAAGCAGTTGAATTGTGTCTCGTTATCGAGAAATATCGCTAGGTGTCGGAGAAATGACTAGGGGTGATCGGGAACTTCACTCAATTGTCGGAGAAAGCTCTTAAGATGTCGGACATTCACCCACACCTGTCTGAGAAGATGGAATGAGGTCAATGCGAGATAGCTCACTTACAAAAACTTCAATACCGTATTCACTTTTTAGCATGTTGTGGCATTCTTCGAGTACACTGAAAATACACTAATAGAAACAACCGGTTCAGGAGGTGGGGCAAATGGATTTTTGGATGGAAGCAGAAATGATTATGAAGTTGAGCATATCAGCGGTGCTAGGTCTGGTAATTGGTTTAGAACGGGAACTGAAAAGTAAACCGCTCGGCTTGAAAACAAGTCTTGTCATTAGCATCGTCAGTTGCTTGTTGACGATTGTTTCTATTGAATCAGCGTACACGTTTCCGGATAGTATGAGCGGAGTCAAAATTCAAATGGATCCCCTCCGATTAGCTGCACAAATTGTATCTGGTATCGGTTTCTTGGGCGCCGGTGTAATTTTGCGCCGTGGGAATGAAAGAATTTCTGGGCTAACCACGGCAGCAATGATTTGGGGAGCGGCGGGAATCGGGATTGCAGTTGGTGCCGGCTTTTACATGGAAGCTATTTTCGGAGTGTTATTACTCATCCTGAGTGTGGAACTGATCCCATACATTGTTATTAAATACGGACCGAAACGGTTGCGTTATCAGGAACTTACATTTCGCATCAAAGTAAACGAACAGTCTAGTATTGAAACGGTGATGCTAGAATTACAGCGTCAACGATTTAAAATATTTCAATCCCGTATTAAAGATCTTGACGAAGAAGATATGCACTTATTGGAGATCAAAGCAAGAGTGTCTGCCAAACGGACCCTTCCAGAAATCTATAATTTAATTAAACAAATTGAATTTGTTCACACCGTTGAAGTTATTAGCTAGTTAAGGCAGGACTTTGTTCAGTAGAAAGCGTACAGTAAGAATAGAAACCATTTATACGGTCTAGAAAAAGGAGACGATTTGCTTATGAAACCATTTTCGCACACGAATCGAACTCATATTTTACAACAACTTTCGAACGCTCATTATGATGTTATTATCGTTGGGGGCGGTATTACTGGAACCGGAATTGCGTTGGATGCCACGTCACGTGGGTTAAAAACGCTACTAATAGAAATGCAGGACTTTGCGGCTGGAACTTCTAGTCGCTCAACAAAATTGGTTCATGGCGGCCTTCGCTATTTAAAACAACTAGAAGTGAAGATAGTTGCAGATGTTGGGAAAGAGCGTGCGATTGTCTATGAAAATGCACCTCACGTGACTCATCCGGAATGGATGCTATTACCATTTTATAAAAGCGGGACGTTCGGCAAATTATCGACGTCATTGGGTCTTCAAGTGTACGATTTTCTAGCAGGTGTGAAAAATTCTGAACGAAGAAAAATGCTAACTAAAGAAGAAGTGCTCACACATGAACCACTCCTGAATGAAGAAGGATTAATCGGTGGCGGTGAATATGTTGAGTATCGGACAGACGATGCCCGTTTAACGATGGAGGTCGCAAAAAAAGCCCATGAGCAAGGGGCAGATTTAATTAATTACACAAAAGTTACTGAGTTTTTGTATGACAAACAAGGTAAAGTGAATGGCGCCAAGTTGGTCGATCAGTTATCGGACAAATCGTACAATGCTCATGGCACTATCGTCGTGAATGCGGGAGGACCATGGGTGGAGGAAGTAATGAACCTGGACGAGAAAGTGGAAGGAAACAAATTGCTGTTGACGAAAGGAGTTCATTTAGTATTTGATCGTACTGTACTGCCACTCCATCAACCGATTTACTTTGACACACCAGACGGTCGAATGATCTTTGCCATTCCGCGTAATGGGAAAACGTATGTCGGAACTACGGACACAGTATATGAAGCGGATTTGAAAAATCCTGAATTGGCGGATGAAGACAAACAATACTTATTGCGAGCGATCACAACGATGTTCCCGAATGCGTTTGTCGGAATGAATGATATCGAGTCTACCTGGGTAGGAGTACGCCCGCTCATCCAAGAAGTGGGGAAGGGACCTTCAGAAATTTCCCGTAAAGATGAAGTGTGGGAGTCATCGACGGGCTTGTTAACCATTGCGGGCGGCAAGTTGACCGGATATCGGAAAATGGCAGAAGAAATTACCGATATTATAATCAAGAAATTGAAAATTCAAGGTGTTAAAGTGGGGCCTTGCATGACGAAAACATTACGTCTATCAGGCGGCGAGTTCAATCAATCCAGAGATTACCATCCCTATGTGGAAGATCGGGCAAAGGAACTGACGAAACTCGGTCTATCCTTTCAAGATGGACTCAATATTGCATCCATGTATGGTACGAATACGAACCAAGTCGCAGAATTAGTGAGCCGTGTAAAACCATCTAGTCAACTTCCTCTCGCCATCCAGCTGACACTGCTATATGCAATTGAGTACGAAATGGCAATGACACCAGTAGATTACTTCATGCGTAGAACAGGTGCCATATTCTTTGATATACACTGGGTCGAACAATGGAAAAAGGATGTCATTTCTTATATGAAGGAAGTTTTTAATTGGTCAAGTGGACAAACGAACCAGTACAGTGAAGAACTGGAAGCTAGGCTAGCAGACGCGAAGGGGTAAGTTTACTTGCTAGTCGTTTAGGGAAAATTAAGGACAGCCTTGAAGTAGAGGAGGAATTATTCTATGAGCACATATGTTAAAGAAACTACTAAAACACGAATAGAAGCGATACAAGCGATTGAAGCATCCTTGCAAGAAGCTAAATTCGGGGTACTTTGGAACTTTGACTTGAGTGCAAAACTTGAGGAGAAAGGGGTTCAGCCGCCAGCACCGTATACAATTCTTGAAGTGTGCAAGCCTTCTATCGCAGCAAACGTATTGAATGAAAATTTGCTAGCAGGTGCCTTCTTGCCATGTAAGATTGCCGTGTTTGAAGAAGATGGAGTAATCAAGATTGCTATGCCATTGCCCACGAAACTGATGGAAGGCTTTGGCGACGAACGTATTCTTACCACAGCAAAAGAAGTGGAGCAGCAACTGATTACCTGTATCGATCAAGCTGCTAAATAATGCCCGAATTAGTTGGAACGCCTCCTTGGATGGAGGCGTTTTTTGCTGTGTTAGAGTATTGAGGCGCTAGTTGACCTGCTGAATGTATGTAAAAGTTTGTGCTTGCTCTTTCATCTGGAAAAGTGCTCATAAAGTTGGTGATTTGCTCATAAACCACTGAAAGTGCTCATAAAGTTGGTGATTTGCTCATAAACCACTGAAAGTGCTCATAAAGTTGAGATTCTGCTCATAAATCATGGAAAGTGCTCATAAAGTTGAGATTCTGCTCATAAATCATGGAAAGTGCTCATAAAGTTGAGATTCTGCTCATAAATCACGGGAAGTGAACATAAAGTTGAGATTCCGCTCATAAATCATGGAAAGTGCTCATAAAGTTGAGATTTCGCTCATAAATCACAGGAAGTGATCATAAAGCTGAGATTTAGCTCATAAAACACGAAAATTGCTCATAAACTTTCCCTCACCACTGCATGATGCGCTTCATATTTCACAATCAGGCAAAACACGTTCTTTGACAATCAAAGATACACTGTGTAATATACGGCGTAGGGTATTAAACCTGACATATATTTTTTATTAAAAATTATACCCTGCGGGGTAATACGGAGGCGGAAAATAGCGATGAAAGAAATAACACCCCAAGAAGTCCAGCAGCGGCTAGCTGATAAGCAACCTATTCATTTAATTGATGTGCGTGAAACTGAAGAAGTTGAAAGCGGCAAGATTCCCGGAGTCACGCACATTCCACTTGGGCTACTTGAATTCAAACTACAAGACTTAGATAAGGCAACACACTACATTATGGTATGTCGCTCAGGTGGACGAAGTGGTCGCGCCGTGCAACTTCTTGAAGATCACGGTTACCACGCAACGAACCTGGTGGGCGGAATGATGGCTTGGGATGGAGAAATCGAATAACACTAGTTTATGAATTAGCTGGAATTGGAGGTAGCGAAGTGATTAAAACGGAACATATTCTAGATGTCAAAGGGCTCGCATGCCCAATGCCAATTGTGCGTACTCGAAAGGCGATGAATGACTTACTTGCTGGAGACGTCTTGGAAGTATTGGCTACTGACAAAGGCTCAACAGCAGACATAAAAGCATGGGCTGCGAGCTCGGGGCACGCTTACCTAGGTACCGAAACGGAACAGGATGTCTTGCATCATTTCTTGAAGAAAGATAGCGCCAACGTGATAGTGAAACAAGAGATTCCTGTGGTCCAACTAGATACATTCATGAAAAAACTGGAGCAAGAATCCTCACTGGAGATTATCGATGTTCGTGAAGTTGAGGAATATAACGAAGCCCACATTCCAGGCGCTATCCATATCGCTCTAGGTGAAATCGAAACACGAATGAATGAATTGAACAAAAGTAAAGATCTATATCTCATCTGTCAAACAGGCAGAAGAAGTGGAATTGCAGGAATTCAACTACGAGAAAACGGATTCAAAAAACTATACAACGTCGTGCCTGGCATGACCGAGTGGACAAAACAAACAAAAAAGGGGAACTGAAATCATGACTACACGAACAGCAATTATCGCAGCAAATGGAGAACTTTTTGACGCATACAAAGTATTCAACATCGCAACTGCAGCGGCAGCAAGCGAACACGAAGTAACAATTTTCTTCACGTTTGAAGGATTGAACTTAATCCACAAACAAGCTTCTTCCAATCTTCCACTACCTGAAGGGAAAGAGCATTTTGCAGAAGGATTCATAAAAGCAAACGTGCCAACCATTCCGGAATTGATTGCCATGTCGCAAGAGCTGGGTGTGAAATTCATTGCGTGCCAAATGACAATGGACGTTATGGGATTAGAAGTGGATGCTTTCGTAGACGGTATCGACGTTGGTGGTGCAGTAACTTTCCTGGAATTTGCGAAAGAAGCAGATGTGACACTCACGTTTTAACAAGAGAATTAATCACAGAAAGGGGTAGCAATCATGACAGTTCGTATTATGAAACCAGCGGAAGTTGCTCGATACAGTATCGAAAAAAAGCCGCTCTTCATCCTAGATGTGCGTAATGAAGATGCGTTTGCAGATTGGAAAATTGAAGGGGAATCTATCGAGTACTTGAATATTCCATACTTCGATTTATTGGATGGTGTCGATGACATCAAAGGAGAATTGCCTAGGGACCGAGATATTCTAGTCGTCTGTGCGAAAGAAGGGTCCTCACAAATGATAGCGGAAATGCTCTCCGACGAGGGGATGGACGTTGCATATCTCGAAGGTGGCATGAAAGCTTGGAGTGAATACTTAGAGCCGGTGAAAGTGGGCACGTTGAAAAGTGGTGGAGAACTCTATCAATTCGTCCGCCTAGGCAAAGGGTGTCTCTCGTATATGGTGATTGACGCAGACAAAGCAGCAGTTATCGACGCAACGCGTATGACGGATGTGTTCCTCGACTTCGCAAAAGAAAAGGGTGCAACGATTGAGCACGTATTCGACACGCATTTGCACGCGGACCACATTTCTGGAGGGAATGTCATTGCAGAAGCAACAGGTGCGACCTATTACCTGCCGAGTCAAGATGCGGAGGAAGTCGTCTTTGACTATAAAAAATTAGCAGATGGGCTTCGCGTCACTGTAGGTGAAACTTCAGTAGAAGCGGTATTTTCACCAGGTCATACGAGCGGATCGACGTCATTTGTCGTGGATGAGGCTTACTTACTCACCGGAGATATTTTGTTCATTGACTCGATTGGGCGCCCAGATCTTGCAGGGATGGCGGATAATTGGGTAGGAGACTTACGAACAACACTCTACAATCGCTATGAACAGTTATCCGAGGAACTCGTCGTGCTACCAGCGCATTTCATGGAGATGAAAGAAGTGAATGCAGACGGCAGCGTCGCGAAGCAGCTAAGCGTATTATTTTCAGAAAACCATGGGTTGCAAGTTGAGGATGAAAACGAATTTCGTGTCCTCGTAACTGAGAACTTACCCCCACAGCCGAATGCCTATCAGGAAATCCGAAAAACCAATATGGGTGTGCTCACACCAGACGCTGAAACACAGCGCGAAATGGAAATTGGACCGAATCGGTGTGCCGTTCGATAACTAAGGAGGAATTTTATAATGAAAGCTGATCACTTTTTAGATGCAACTGGGCTGTCTTGCCCGATGCCAATCGTTAAAACACGCAATGCAATGAAAGACGTCAACTCAGGAGAAATCCTTGAAGTGAAGACAACGGACAAAGGTGCGAAAGCCGATTTGGCAGCTTGGACCAAGTCAGGTGGACATGAACTTCTGGAGCAAACAGAGTCAGATAATGTCTATACATTCTTCATTAAAAAAGGATAAGTTTGTAGATAAAAAGGGGGACATGTGTGCCTTCTTTTTTTCTTGAAAGAAGGTGTGTGTGATGAGTATCGGTTTCATCGTCATTTTATTTCTAATCGGGTTTGTCGGATCGTTTTTATCCGGAATGGCAGGTATCGGCGGCGCCATCGTCAAATATCCGATGCTCTTGTACATCCCACCGCTATTCGGATTAACCGCGCTGACTGCCCATGAAGTGAGTGGAATCAGTGCGGTAGAAATCTTCTTTGCGACGATTGCGGGAGTTTGGGCATATCGTGGAACAGGACTTCTGCACAAGGCGCTCATCCTTTATATGGGTGGAGCTGTGTTGATAGGAAGTTTCATCGGAGGGTTAGGTTCGAGTTTGCTATCTGAGCAAGCAGTCAATATGGTGTACGGTGTGCTTGCAGTGATGGCAGCAATTCTATTATTCATTCCAAGGAAAAAGGTGGAGGCGCGACCAGCGAGTGAAGTGACGTTCAATAAGTGGCTAGCGGCTGGACTCGCCTTTGTCGTCGGGATAGCATCAGGTGTTGTTGGAGCGGGGGGAGCGTTTGTGCTCGTTCCAATTATGTTAACCGTACTTGCAATACCGACTCGAATCACGATTGCCTCATCACTTGCGATTACGTTCATTTCCTCGATTGGTTCTGCAACAGGCAAAATCGCAACGGGGCAAGTATTATGGGGACCGGCAATTATCCTGATTGTTGCAGCGCTCATCGCTGCCCCACTTGGCGCGAAGTTCGGGCAGAAGGTGAATCCAAAGGTGCTGAAATGGATACTTGCGGTGCTAATTTTAGCAACTGCCATCAATATTTGGAGCGATTTGTTATAACTGATTCGGCTATCGGTGTATGATAGGATACGACTTGTATTGTTTATCGACCGGAGGCTGTTATGACAAATCGCAACAAAGGAATTTTATTATTATTAGCGTCGGCACTTGGTTTTTCACTGATGACGGCATTCGTGAAGTTATCCGGGGATGTCCCGACAATGCAGAAAACGATTTTCCGCAATGGTGTGTCGATGATAATCGCGTTTTTCTTCGTCATTCATTACAAAGAAAGACTGTTCGGTAAGCGCGAAAACCAACGCTTACTATTGTTACGATCGGCACTTGGCGCCATAGGCATCGTGTTATATTTCTACGCGATTGACCATCTTGTACTCGCGGATGCGGATATGTTGAATAAAATGAGCCCGTTTTTCACGATTGTGTTTGCGGCGATATTTTTGAAAGAGCATGTTAAACCTTTTCAGATGTATAGTATTGTAATCGCATTTCTTGGGACATTATTCATCATCAAGCCATCATTTTCACTCGATGTTGTTCCGTATGCAGCGGGTGTTTTATCTGCAGTGTTTGCAGGTGGTGCTTACACTGTATTACGAGCCCTTGGAAGTCGTGAGCAGTTTTACACAGTCGTGTTTTACTTCTCAACATTCACGACCGTTGTGCTATTGCCGTTCGTGATAATTTCGTATCAATCCATGACTTTACAGCAGACGGTATATTTACTAGCAGCAGGAGTGTTCGCGACAGTTGGTCAATTCGGGATCACGCTTGCGTACAAATACGCACCAGCAAAAGAGATTTCGGTGTTCAACTATTTCACGGTCGTATTCTCTGCAATCCTTGGCTTTGTTTTACTCGGACAAATCCCGGATGTCTATAGCTTCATTGGCTATATCATTATATTCGGCGCATCGTTTTACATGTTTTTACGCAATCGAGGCGAAGAAGAAGTGCCTGCAGAATTGGCAAGGAAAAAGTAATCTAGTTATGAATAAAACCCTCTTTCTCACGAGTTGTCGTGGGGGAAGAGGGTTTTTGCGTTAGTTGAATAGTTGAGTCGCATCTGGTCCGAAAGTGTTTTTGAGCAATTTCTGTTTGCGTGTTTGAATTTGAATGGCAAGTTCGTCAGCCTGTCGTTGCAATTCCGCAATTTCTTGCAGTTCTTTTTGTAAAGCTTTTTTAGAAAGTAAATCTTCTTGGTCGAAGTAGTCGATCTCTTGTTGTACACGTACGAACGTTTGTTGGCGCCTAATGGATTTAGTAAAGCTACGTGGTTCTTCCTGCAAAGTCTGTTCCTTTTGTGTTGTAAATCGTTCAATCGTTCCCATTTGGATCACTCCTCAAAAATTTGCCAAACAAAAAACTCTTCCCCCGAACAGAGAAGAGTTGCTTAAACGCAAATACTCCTCATCGGCCAGGTTTCCCTGTTGGCAGCAGCACCTTGCGTGAGCAGGTTGCTGAGACGTCTTCGGGCCAAGTCCCTCGGTCTCTCTGGATAAGAAAAGAATCGTTCATTCAGTTAAAGCAAGTGTAGCATAACGTACTGGGCAAGGCAATATGCCCCTTCGTTAAGCTGCTTCGTTGTGGGCGCCGTCGCACACGTTGTCCGACAGTTTTTCGTGTTTGTGTGACACTTATGCCAACTTCTCGATAACGCCGCAAGATTTGTCCGACACCTAGCGAAGTTTCTCGATAACGGGACGCCATTCAACTGCTTTAAGGGATTAATTGGTAGCGCTTCGCTTGTTGAAGGAGGGGCTCCTCCTCTGTAGGCGGCATTTAACACGTTGTCCGACAGTTCTCAAGGTTTGTCGGACATATAGAGATATTTCTTCGACACTTATGCCAACTTCTCGATCACGTTGCAAGATTTGTCCGACACCTAGCGAAGTTTCTCGATAACGGGACACAATTCAACTGCTTTAAGGGATTAATTGGTAGCGCTTCGCTTGTTGAAGGAGGGGCTTCTCCTCTGTAGGCGGCATCTAACACGTTGTCCGACAGTTCTCAAGGTTTTTCGGACATATAGAGATATTTCTTCGACACTTATGCCAACTTCTCGATAACGCCGCAATATTTCTCAGTCAACTAGCGAAGTTTCTCGATAACGGGACACAATTCAACTACTTTAAGGGATTAATTGGTAGCGCTTCGCTTGTTGAAGGAAGGGCTCCTCCTCTGTAGGCGGCATTTAACACGTTGTCCGACAGTTCTCAAGGTTTGTCGGACATATAGAGATATTTCTTCGACACTTATGCCAACTTCTCGATAACGCCGCAATATTTCTCAGTCAACTAGCGAAGTTTGTCGATAACGGGACACAATTTAACTGCTTTAAGGGATTAATTGGTAGCGCTTCGCTTGTTGAAGGAGGGGCTCCTCCTCTGTAGGCGGCATCTAACACGTTGTCCGACAGTTCTCAAGGTTTGTTGGACATATAGAGATATTTCTTCGACACTTATGCCAACTTCTCGATAACGCAGCAAGATTTGTCCGACACCTAGCGAAGTTTGTCGATAACGAGACACAATTTGTCCGACACCTAGCGAAGTTTCTCGATAACGGGACACAATTTAACTGCTTTAAGGGATTAATTAGGTGCGCTTCGCTTGTTGAAAGAAGGGATATCCGACTGTTAGGATGAGAATCGGGTAGATGGGGGAATGAATCGGAAGCGAGGCACATTTAAATAGAGGGTATTCCCTATTTCAGTGGCGAAGCCGTTGTCTGGGGATTCGGGGAGGAGTATTCTTTAGTAAGAAGTCATTGGCACGTATGCATAGACACTATAATCGCAGCATCCGTGCACAATAAGTGGGTTTTACAACTACAAAGGAGGCGCTCGTATGAGCCAGATGACAGCAGTGAACGTGATTCGTATTGAAAAAGGAAAAGGAGCCGAAGTTGCAGAACGCTTCGCAAAACCTAAATCTGTACATACATTTCCTGGATTTGTTCGTATGGAAGTGTGGCTGAAAGAAGATACCGCAGACCATGATGAGCTCCATGTTTGCACGACTTGGGAAGATGCAAAGTATTTCACAGAGTGGCGCGAAAAGCGTGCAATCGAAAAGGCAAAGATTCGAGCTGAACAAGAAAAGAACCAAACTGGTACACCACCGCATAATCCGATTCTTGGTACTGAATTATCTACGTACGTCACAGTGGTTCAACATTTACCAGCAAAATAAAAAGCTTTGCCTCGTGCAGAGCTTTTTTTTATGGTGAAGTAAAAGTAACTTCTGCCAAATATGATATACTGTATAAATTCCAATATATTAGAATACTTATAAGGGAGGTCTCTATGAAAATTTTCGACTTGCATTCAGATTTGTTTACAGACATCGCCTTCCGAAGAGCGCGCGGCGAGACGAATGTTTTTGACAGAATCCATTATCCAGCACTGAAAAAAGGAGGTGTAAGTTCAATCATATGTGTGTTTTGGACGGAACCTATTTTTTCTCATCAACCACTAGAGCGTTTTCATGATCTTATCAAGTTCGTTGAGGCAGACTTAATAGAGTCGACGTACGCGGTTGTTCAGCCTATCGATAGTATTCAGGAAGAGACTATTTCAGACGGAAAAGTTAGGGTTTATCTAGGTATAGAGGGGTTATCCTCCTTAGATCAGTGGATTACCAAGTCAGAAAACGAAACGATCGACACCGCTTTCGCATTCATGAAAGAAAAAAATATTCAACACATCATCATGGCTTGGAACGAACAAAACGCTTTCGCCAGCGGGACGGGTGCATTTTCTATCACGAGAGACTTAGGGATAACTTTACTTGGAATCGACTTGCTAGCTAAATCAGAGAAGTCAGGATTCATCATCGATGTCTCCCATCTGGATGAGACTAGTTTCTGGGATGTCATTCACCACACAACCTCTCCCATAATCGCTTCGCACAGTAACGCCCGAGCTGTATGCAATCATGAACGGAATTTATCGGATGATCAAATCCGTATCATCTCCGAACGAAACGGATTAATCGGATTGAATGCATATGGTGAATTTGTAGATGAACGGCATCCCAACGTTGACCGTTTTATTGATCACATCGACCATATTGTATCCATAATAGGCATCGATCATGTTGCATTTGGATTCGACTTTCTTGATTACTTAAGTGATCACTCGCTAGGTGGAGGTATGGATATTTTAACGGTAGGGCTGGAAGATGTTACGAAAGTTCCTGCACTTTTGAAACAGATGAGCCAACGTGGATATTCTCAGGAGGAGATTGAAGCAATCAGTTACAAAAATGCGGAGCGGTTCATGACTAATCTGATATCAGAAAGAAGGCGTACATAATGACGAATACATGGATTCAGCCAGATGACACGCTCACACTATGGGGAATTATTGTCGTAGTGGCATCACTCAGTATTTATTTAGAACAGCGTTTCAGTTGGGCCTCCAAGATTTCGGGAGCAATCATTGCGCTGGTTGGCGCTATTTTTCTCTCAAATACAGGTATCATTCCTACTGAATCTCCAGTGTACGACGCGGTGTGGAGTGTTATTATCCCACTTGCAATCCCACTTCTGCTTTTTCATGTCAATATTAAGAAAATATGGACCGAAAGTGGTAAGCTACTCGCACTTTTCCTATTAAGCTCAATCGGAACAGTAGCAGGAACGATCACTAGTTTCTTTCTTTTAAAAGATCACATCCCTTATCTGGATAAAATCGGTGGGATGATCAGCGCATCTTACGTAGGAGGCGGTGTGAACTTTGCGGCAATGGCGGGCAAGTTTGAAGCACCTGGTGATCTCGTATCTGCAACAGTCGTCGCAGATAATCTCATGATGGCCATATACTTTGTCATTTTAATGCTGATTCCGACGATTGGATTCTTTAGAAAACGTTATTCTACACCACATATCGATCAAGTGGAAAACGGAGTCACGCAAGAAGATGGGAAGACGTTAGCGGAAAGTTTCTGGAAGAGAAAAGACATATCGTTAAAAGATATTGCAATGGCAATTGGTACAGCTTTCTTCCTCGTTATCGTTTCGTTCAAACTCGCGGACTTTATTGGCGGTCTGATACCTTCAGGAGAGAATGTTTCAGGAATCATGAACTTGGCACATGCGATTTTTGGAGATAAATACCTTGTATTGACCACGGTTACATTTATCGTATTAGCTTTGTTCCCATCTTATTTCGAAAAGATTAATGGCAGCCAAGAGTTCGGGACATTCTTGATTTATTTATTCTTTGTGGTCATCGGGATTCCGGCATCAATTCCATTAATCGTACAAAATGCACCGTTGCTTCTCGTGTTTGTATTCATCATCGTAATGGTAAATATGGTCGTTTCGTTGGTAGCAGGAAAACTGTTGAATGCCAATTTGGAAGATACACTTTTAGCAAGTAATGCCAACATTGGTGGGCCGACAACTGCTGCTGCATTGGCAATTGCAAAAGGGTGGAAAGACTTGATTGGCCCAATATTAGTCGTCGGAACCCTTGGCTATATTATTGGGAATTACATCGGTACTGTACTTGGTCTTTGGTTTTCAACTTTAATTTAAGTAGTATTCAAAATGTCTCCGAGATATTTATAATTAAACAAAACGCTTTGCCTTATGCGCAATGCGTTTTTTTATATGACAAGTGTCATACGAACCGATGACAGAAGGGACTGCAACGCGCTCGCGGCTTTCAGTACGATAGAGTCAAAGGAGTGATCGTATGTCAACAATCATTGAGTGTATGGGTGTGGGAAAGTCATTTAGCGGAAAGTCGGCTGTAGGAGACTTGTCTTTTCAGATTGAAAAAGGAGAAGTGGTGGCGTTATTAGGACCGAATGGAGCTGGAAAAAGTACAACAATCCAGATGCTACTAGGCTTATTGGAACCTTCAACAGGGAGGATCATCATTTCAGGACAGAATCCTAAATCGAAGGCAGTCCGGGAACGAATAGGTGTCATGCTACAGGAAGTTCGAGTGTTGGATACAGTCACCGTCAAGGAAATCCTTCAGTTGGTTAGAGGGTATTATCCACGACCACTCTCTATGGAACAGTTAACTAAGCTAACCGGGTTAGATGAAACGTCACTGAATATGCGCACTGAAAAGCTGTCTGGTGGCCAGAAACAACGTGTTAGTTTTGCACTAGCGCTAGCGGGTAATCCAGATATGTTGTTTTTGGATGAACCAACTACCGGCATGGATGCCACTGCACGAAAAATCTTTTGGAAATCGATTCGTGAACTTGCAGAACGTGGCACAACCATCGTTTTCACTACACATTATTTAGAGGAAGTGGAGTATGCAGCAACCCGCGTTTTAATGGTTAATCACGGTGAGCTTATTGAAGATGGATCTCCTGAAATGTTGAAAAAGAAACTGGTGATGCAACGAGTATCATTCCTAACCGACGAGGTGTATCGTCCGGAAACTTTTCAAGGTCTTGGTGCTTCGGACATTCGTGTAGATGGAAAGAAAGTGACCATTCTCACTGGAGATGCAGATCACTTATTGAAAGTCTTGTATGCACTAGATCTTGAAATCAGTGAAGTGACCGTTAGTAGAGGCACACTAAAAGAAGCTTACAGTCAGTTAACGGACAGTCAGGAGGCAAGTTGAATGAAAATAGTATGGAATGAATGCTGGTTGGAAGCATTACGTGTCTTTAGGAATCGCTACTTCATCTTTTGGTCGCTCATTATGCCAATTGTCTTTTACGTGTTTTATACAAACGTGATGGTTCAAGATGTTGAGGATTCTAAGCTTTGGGAAAAGCATTTACTTATGTCAATGGCAGCGTTCAGTGTAATGGGAAGTTCGATTATGACCCTTGGACTTCGACTCGTTCAGGAGCGGAATCAGGGGTGGACGACGTATTTAAAAACGACTCCGGTGTCTGGAGCTGTATATTTCATTGCAAAGATGGTGGGACAGACGGCGGTCCATGTCTTTACGATTATCGTGATCTTTGTAAGTGGTGGTATGGTTAATGGGATTTCGATGACTACTATTGAATGGATCACAGCAGGTATGTGGATTTTATTTGGAGCAATCCCTTTTCTAGCACTTGGGGGATTAATCGGGACGATGAAGAAGTCGGATACGGCATCAGGTGTAAGCAATCTGCTCTATTTAGCGCTCGCAGTAATGGGGGGCATGTGGATGCCTATGGAATTTATGCCGAAGCTGCTGCAACAAGCGGCACAATGGATCCCCTCTTATCATTATGGAGCAGGCGCTTGGTCTATTATTCGCGGAGAAGCACCTGGACTAGTCGGTATCCTAGTTTTAATCGCTTATACCGTTGTTTTCATGATACTATCGATACAAAGAAGGCGGATGCAGGAGGCGATCTAGAAGATGAAATCATTTGAATTATTTCCACGACGATTCGGTTTGATTCCTTATGTATTTCTTGCCTATCTCGCACTGCCGTTATTTCATGTGCTGTCGGAGTCTGGTTTGAAACGAAATATTGGATTTGTTTTGTTGGTTGTATTTGTTGTCGCATATCGGGAGGCCTACCGGGCGGTGAAGGATGTTAGCCTCATTGTCTGGTCGACAATCCTATTCGTACTTATTCTAGCATTGGCTTGGTTTTATCAACCATACAATCTGATGCTGGCTTTTTACATCTCGAACTTCATTGGATGGATTGGAGATGCACGTCTGTTTAAGCGATCGGTAAGTGTGTTTGGAAGTGTGCTAGTTTACTGTGGAGTTATATTAATCGATGCATATGGCATACAAACTGGGGTAGTTGCATTTCCATTTATTATCGTAATGGCACTTACGCCTATAGCTGTCCGTAATAGTGCGGAGCGCGGCAGACTCGAAGAAGAGTTGGATGCTGCGAATGAACAAATCCGTGAATTGAGTCGGCAAGAAGAGCGTGTTCGAATCGCACGCGATCTCCATGATACGCTCGGACATACGTTGTCATTGATCACATTGAAAAGTCAGGTGATCCAACGCGTGCGAAACGATTCTGATCGAGTCTTAGAAGAAGCAAAGGGAATTGAACACACATCGCGCTCAGCGTTGAAACAAGTAAGAGAATTAGTGAGCGATATGAGAGGGAGTTCGGTTGCAGAGGAGCTTGTGCAAATGCAAGAAATTCTTTCGGCTGCATCCATCGAACTAAAGACAGAACTCCCTGAGCCCCTTCCTGACCTTACCCCACTAAAACAAACGATTATTGGGATGTGTATTCGGGAGTTGGCAACCAATATTGTCCGACATAGCAGTGCTTCAACGTGTTTGGTATCAATTCAGAAAACAGATGGCAGCTTGGTAACGAGTGTCAAAGATAATGGAATTGGCATGACTGGGGCTCATTATGGAAATGGTTTGAACGGTATCGTCGAACGGCTAGCATTAGTGGAAGGAACACTTTCAATTGAAGAGCAATCTGGTACTCAATTTAAGCTAGTCGTGCCGCTTCCCATTACAACAAAAGGGGGAGATTCTGGATGATTTCACTTGTGATTGCAGAGGACCAAAAAATCTTACGTGGCGCACTTGGTACGTTGCTCGACTTTGAAGAGAATCTGACAGTAATTGGGCAAGCGCAAGATGGAGAAGAAGCATTACGATTAATCCATCAACTGAAACCGGATGTATGCATTCTGGATATTGAAATGCCGAAGAAGAGTGGCTTGGATGTTGCGGATGACTTAAAAACAGCGGGCTCTTCTTGCAAAGTTGTTATTTTGACGACCTTTGCACGACCTGGTTATTTTGAACGTGCCCTTCGAGCGGATGTCAGAGGCTATTTGTTGAAAGACGGGTCAATCGATGAGCTAGCGAATGCTATCAAGAATGTGATGATAGGTAAACGTGAGTTTTCTTCAGAACTTGTGATGGGACATTTCTCAAATGACAATCCGCTGACTAAACGAGAACAAGAAGTATTAAGTTATGCAGCAAATGGTCTCACTTCAAAGGAAATAGGGACAGCGCTTTATTTATCACCTGGAACTGTTCGGAATTATTTGTCCGAAATTTTGCAGAAGGTCGGTGCAAAAAACAAGGTGGAAGCGCTTGTGATTTGTCGGAAAAAGGGCTGGCTGGATTGAAGGATATTAATGAAACGGAGGCCGCTCACACGTCATTGTAAGAGCGGTTTTTGTGTGGTGAAAATTTGAAACTTTCATCAATCCATTTCGTAAAATAGGAAGTAGATGTGATACGAAAAGGAAGTGAACAGCATGCAAAAGCTATCCCAACATGTAGAAACTCACAAAACTAAGGTAAATCGATTTTATGATCTCATTGCCAACGGGCTCTTCATCGCAGTTATTTTATATACAGTTGTCCAGTGGAATCAGATACCTGAGCAAGTTCCAATTCATTTTAACGCATTGGGAGAAGTAGATAACTATGGATCGAGATGGGTCTTGTTGCTAGTACCAATGATCAGTGGGGGATTGCTTGCGTTGCTTGAATTTTTGGAGCGCCATCCAGAGTGGCATAACTATCCCAGTCGATTAAATGAAACGAATGCGCCACAGTTTTATCAAACTAGCCGGGAACTGTTAAATCGTGTGAAAAACCTCTCACTTTTTTTAATGGTTTACATCCAATGGGAAATCGTTCGCGTCGGACTTGGTCATTCAAATGCAATGAGCCAATGGGTTTTCGGTGGATTACTTGCTTTGATGGTTGTCGTAATGATTATGGGTGTGGTTCAACAGAAGAAGATAAATTGAAAAGAAGCATCCTCCAGCAAAACTAGTGGAGGATGCTTCTTTTACCGTTCGGACTTAAGTTGTCGCTTTGGACGAATGAGATAAATATAAATCTGATAGACACCGAATAACAAGGTAAGCGTCAGGGTAGGAGCCAAGATATTTTGTGGTTCTACGATGAAATAAGCACAAGCTAGGGCAATTACGTATAAAAGGTAACCGATTGAAAAGAGTTTTTTACTCGTCAATGCATTCCCTCCTATTGTTTGTGAAGCTTAACGTTCGCAGGCGATACCGTCTTTGTCTCGATCTAACTTTGTATGTGAGTTATAAATTGCTGCGTTTACAGTCGGTGCATATTTCGTCTTACCACCTTTGTTGCGTACAGTAGCGTTCTTCGCCACTCCTCCTTTGTACGTCTGATTCAGCATAGTACAGTTTTTGTAATTAACGGGCGCAGCATCAGCAGGTTGTGCCGGGATTGTTGCGACTCCGAGTGTTAATACTGTTGCGGTTAGAACAGCTGCAATTTTTTTCATTATAAGCGCTCCATTCAATTGATGAATTTTAAGATAATTATAATTGATTTCCAGTTCGATGGAAAGACAAATTATTGAATCAATTGTTAAATTGTGCATTGATGCCGATTGTTCTTTTAAACTGGCTGATAATAGGCTTGATCTGAGTGAATCGACTCGCGCATAGTGCAATTCCATCCCTAAACGCGCGAAGCGCCACCAATTAATCTCTTAAAGCCATTGAAGTGTGTCCAGATATCGAGAAACTTCGCTAAGTGTCGGAGAAATGAGCCCATGTGATCGAGAAACTTCGTCCAGTGTCAAAGAAACCTCTCCACATGTCTGACAAACCTAAATAACTGTCAGAGAACGGCAGACAGAGATGTAGCCAATCCCTAAACGCGCGAAGCGCTACCAATTAATCTTTTAATGTTATTGAAGTGTGTCCAGATATTGAGAAACTTCGCTAAGTGTCGGAGAAATGAGCCCATGTGATGGAGAAACTTCGTCCAGTGTCGAAGAACACTCCCTATATGTCTGACAAACCTAAATTACTGTCGGAGAACGGCTGACTGAGATGTAGCCAATCCCTAAACGCGCGAAGCGCCACCAATTAATCTCTTAAAGCCATTGAAGTGTGTCCAGATATCGAGAAACTTCGCTAAGTGTCGGAGAAATTAGCATATGTGATCGAGAAACTTCGTCCAGTGTCGAAGAAACCTCTCCACATCTCTGACAAATCTAAAGAACTGTCGGAGAACCGCTGACAGAGATGTAGCCAATCCCTAAACGCGCAAAGTGCCAACAATTAATCCAAAAACCTTAGAAACTTTGGAATGGACATTGTCAAAAGGCTCTCACTTCGTTCATAATGGAAAGAATAGAGTAGGAGGCAATCAGAATGTTAGGACAAATCAAAAGTCAGATGAATAGATTTTCAAAAACAGAACTACGAATAGCGGAGTATATCCTGAACCACGCAGAACTGATTCCAACAATGACAACGAAAGAATTGGCTGCAAAGACTGACGTCAGTGAAGCCTCTGTTGTTCGGTTCACCAAATCGGTAGGTATTGCTAGCTTCAAAGCGTTCAAGATTTTAATGGCACAAGAGCTTGCGACCACGGAAGAATACATAACGGACTTTTCAATTACTCAAAAAAAGGATTCACCATACGAACTATTCCAGAAAGTTGTACATGTCAATCGAGGCGCTATCGATCTACTACTTGCTTCAATTGAAAAGAAAGAACTCGAAAAGGCGGTAAAAGCGTTTCAATCGGCGCACAGGATTTTGTTTTACGGAGTAGGTGGTTCTGCAATTGCAGCGATGGACGCTCAATTCAAGTTTTCAAAACTCGGGTACCAAGTGGAGTATCATGCGGATTTCCATTATATGCTCTCGGTTATCCCTTTTTTAAGCGAGAACGATGTGTTTGTCGCAATCAGTATGTCTGGTGAAACCAAGGATGTCATTGAACTCGCAAGGTTTGCAAAAAAACAAGGTGCGACTCTAATCGGCATTACCAACTTGAACAAATCTCCGCTATCAAAGGAATCGGATATACAACTCGCAACACCAAATGTTGAAAAAGATTTTCGTGTTGGAAGTATTACATCACGCATGACTCAACTTACAATAATTGATAGTTTATATATTAGCTTAGTAAACCAAATGGGCGAGACTATTATAGATCGCTATCAGAACGCTCGAGAACAGGCGGTGAAATTAAGAAGATAACGAGTTTTGCATAAAATGAAATTATATTTCATATAATTCAATTAAACTATTGACTTGTAATTTCCTTAAAGCGTACAATGAAGCCAATGAAACGTTGAAAGGAGTGAGCGAATGCTTGAGAAATTAGGCACGGAACAACGCAATCCTCATACGATGTCATTGGATACAATGAGTGTTGCAGATATTCTGAAAGCCATGAATAAAGAAGATGGATCAGCAATTGAGGTGATTCATACACAGTTGCCATCGATTGAAAAAACGGTCCATGCCGTCATCGACTCGTTTCAAAGAGGTGGAAGGTTGATTTATATCGGTGCGGGTACAAGTGGACGTCTTGGGATTCTAGATGCGGTTGAATGTGTACCAACGTTTGGGGTCTCTCCCGAAATGGTAGTCGGTTTAATCGCCGGAGGATTGAAAGCGTTCACAAAGGCTGTGGAGGGGGCAGAAGATAATCCAGAGCTCGGAATCCAAGATTTAAAAGACATCCAGCTGAATGAAACCGATACGGTCATCGGTATCGCAGCAAGCGGTAGAACCCCTTACGTCATCGGCGCACTGGATTATGCACGCAAAACTGCTGCTCATACAATTAGTATTAGTTGTAATGAAGGTGCTGAAATGAGTAGTCATGCCGACATTGCAATTGAACTTCCAACTGGGCCTGAAGTGTTAACGGGTTCAACACGTCTAAAAGCCGGAAGTGCACAGAAAATGGTGCTGAATATGATTTCGACGGCTGCAATGATTGGTATTGGAAAGGCGTACGAAAACTTGATGATCGATGTGCAAGCGACGAACTTGAAACTTCAAGAGCGCTCAAAACGCATCATTATGGAAGCAACTGGGGTGGATCTACATACTGCAACATCTTTCTATGAAGCTTCTGGCAAGCATGTGAAAACAGCGACCGTCATGATCTTACTTGATTGCTCCAAAGAACAGGCACAAGAACGGATTGAAGCAACAGGCGGGTTTGTTAGAAAAGCTACACAGCAAGCATAAAGGGTTTTGAAAAATCATTCACTAGTAGGAAGAGAGAGGGAGGGTACAGGATGAGAAAAGAGCAACAAATGGCGACGGGCATACTGGAACACGTTGGCGGCAAGGGGAATATTCGTAAAATCGCCCACTGTATGACACGACTTCGCCTAACATTGAAAGACGATAGTAAAGCAGATATTGCCGCGTTGAAAAAAATTGAAGGCGTCATGGGGGTTGTCGTCGATGAAACACTACAAGTCGTCATTGGCCCAGGAACTGTAAATCGAGTTGCGGATGAAATGAGCCAGTTGACGGGTCTTGGTATCGGAGAAGAGTCTGAGCCGGAGTACGACAGTCTGACATTTGAAGAACGCGCTGCGATTGACAACGAACGTAGAAAAGAGAAAAACCGCACACCGTTCAAAAATTTCCTGAGACGAATTGGGAACATTTTTATCCCACTGATTCCGGGACTTGTCGCTTCAGGGATTATCAATGGAGCTGCAAACTTTGCGAAAAACGCAGGTGTCGATCCAACCCAAACATGGATGCAGATTTTACTGCTTCTCGGATCGAGTGTCTTCACATACTTAGCGGTAATTGTCGGCTGGAACACAGCGAAAGAATTTGGTGGAACACCTGTACTTGGTGCGATCGCCGGAATGTTCTTATTTAATCCATTCCTTGCAGAGATTACGATTTATGGCGAGCCTTTAGTAGTCGGTCGAGGTGGTTTATTCGGAGTCATCTTTGCAGCATTCCTTATGACGTTTGTTGAAAAGAATGTGCGTAAAGTTATGCCAGCAGCAATTGATATCATCTTTACCCCACTCGTTACCGTACTCACTGTCGGTTTCTTCTCGCTCTATGCAATTGTACCGGTAGCGGGTTTGCTAGCGGACGGAATTACAAAAGGATTGATTGCCGTTCTTGATGTAGGTGGAGTTGTTGCGGGTGCTGTCCTTGCAGGATTCTTCCTTCCACTCGTTATGGTTGGATTGCATCACGGACTTACCCCAATCCACTTGGAATTGATCAACACATATGGAAATACGGCATTGCTGACGGTTCTCGCTATGGCTGGAGCTGGGCAGGTCGGTGCAGCAATGGCAATTTTCGTGAAAACGAAAAACCGTCGTCTCCGTAATATTATCAAGGGTGCGTTGCCTGTTGGCTTCCTCGGAATTGGAGAACCATTGTTATACGGGGTTACGTTACCACTTGGCCGTCCTTTCATCACCGCTTGTATGGGTGGCGCACTAGGAGGTGCCTTCCAAGCAGTGATGCATACGGCGGCGACAGGAATCGGTGTATCAGGAATATCACTCATTCCACTAATTGATGACGGCAAGTACTTGTTCTACTTCCTTGGACTGCTCATCGCTTATGGTGGCGGATTCCTATTCACGTACCTGTTTGGATTTAAAGAAGAAATGGCACGCGATATTTAACAAAAACAGCATTCATCTCCATTAGCTATAATGGGGATGAGTGCCTTACTTTTTTATACGAGAAAAGGATGGTGAACGAGATGCTTGGCATGTCTGTCTATTTAGGAACTGTAAGCTTTGCGGAACACGAACAGCGTATACGAGAAATGAATGCTGCCGGCTTCCAGTCTATTTTTACATCACTTCATATTCCAGAAAATGATGCATCTGCATATAAGGATGAAGTTCAACAACTTGGGAAATTAGCACGAGAACTTGGGATGGAGCTGATGGTGGATGTGAGTCCAAGTGCGCTCGATAGTCTTGGATTCACATGGGACCAAGCAGAAGGATTACTAGAATGGGGTATCAGCGGATTACGTCTAGATTATGGGATTGCTCCAAAAGTCATAGCTGAGTTGTCGCAAGTAATGCGCGTTGCGTTGAACGCCAGCACAGTCACGCATGAAGAATTGAGTCATATGAAAGCTGCAGGCCTTCGACTTGAAGCAACCGAAGCGTGGCATAATTTTTATCCACGACCGGAAACGGCACTGGGTCTCGAAGATTTTGTAAAACGAAACAACTGGCTCCATGAGGAAGGTGTGAAGGTCATGGCGTTTGCACCCGGTGATGGACAACTACGAGGGCCACTGTTTGAAACGTTGCCGACGCTCGAAAAACATCGACAAGCATCTCCACTTGCAGCAAGTTTAGAACTGATGAACGATGCACATGTCGACAAAGTGCTCATTGGGGATCCGGGATTAAGCAAGGCGAGCTTAGAACAATTTAAAGCGTATCAAAATAACAAGATTCGTCTCCGGGCAAAGGCAGCTGACCAAGCAATTGACCAGGCACTTGAAGCAGCTGCGACCCTTCATACGAACCGGCCAGACAGTGCGCGCGATGTTATTCGTTCCAGCGAATCCCGTCCAGCAGCTATGAAATCAGGCAGTTCCGTTCCTGCGCAGTATTGCGTAGCGCGACCAACAGGTACGATTACCGTAGATAATGAGCGCTATTTGCGCTATCAAGGTGAGCTCCAAGTAACGAAAACAGATTTAGCTGCTGACGAGCGCGTGAACGTTCTCGGACAGGTCATCGAAGAAGACGTAGCTTTGCTGAAATATATCGGTGGCAATCAGCAATTTGAAATAGTTTGGATTTGAAAATATCCCCTCTGAGAGATTTCAGAGGGGGATTTTTTTTGCTCAAATAATACAGAGTAACTAGTAAAAATTAATATTATATGGAACTATTTTTCAATTTAATGAGTCGATAAGTATCAGACTATGTTACTATATTATGGAATAGGTTTTTAGTTTTTATCCCCACTGATATCTTGTGTGATTACGGAGGAAATGCGAATGACAGACGAATTGTTGACGCCCATGCGTGAAAAGGCTTTAAAGTTAAGGGTGGAAGGTCGTTATAAAGAGTTAATTGAGCATTGTGATGTATTACTAGAAAAAGGATTAAAACAACAAGATCATAAAGCGGTACTGTGCGCGCATATTCATCATGCTTCCGCTTTCTATAGCATTGGTGCAATTGAAGAGGCATTTTTAAGTGTCGACGCACATTTACAACATTGTTCCCAATATGGAGATGAAAACGAACAACTGAACGGTATTAATATCCTTGTCATTTTGTATGACTATAATAAGGAGTATGAAAAAGCGAAAGAGGCGTTAAAACGAGGTATTGAATTGGGATCTCGTCTGAAACATTGGAACATGGTTAGTAATGCCTACAGTAATTATAGCCATATTTGTGCGAGTGAGGAAGATTATGAAGGTGCTCTTGAAAATGGTCTGATCGGTCTTGAAATGGCAGAAAGGTATGTACCTGACATTCCAATCCTAAAATTTCGTGTGAAGTTAAACATTGCGAATGCCTACGTGGGGCTCGGGGATTCAGAACATGCAGGACCGATGATTAAAGAGATGTTGGCAGACCCTATCTTGTCAACATATGTGCGAGAAAGAGCTCAGTGTTACGATTTGTATGGACGCTTTTTAGTGAAAACCAAAGAGTTTTCAAGTGCGCTCGAAGCATTTGATATTGCTAAAAATGAAGCATTGGAGATTAAAGATCTTCTTTTATTGAAGGAAATCCAAGAAAGACGCTGTGACTTATGTGAAATACTAGATGACCGGCAACTAGGATTTGTCGTCCAGCAAGAATATATTAAGTTATTAAAGACGTTACAAGAACAGGAATTAGCGATGACTGCGCTGAAATTGGAAGTGAAACATAATGTTGCTTCTATTGAACGTAATGCAAAAGTAGATTATCTGACTCGCTTATTCAATCGTAGACATTTAGAAGAAGTCGCAGCGAATTGGCTGGCACAAGCCGCTGAGGCAGGTAGCTCTGTATCCTGTATTGCACTCGATCTCGATAATTTCAAGTCGATCAATGATATATATGGTCATTTGGCAGGTGATGAAGCATTGCGTAAAATTTGTGCTATATGCCGAAACGTATTGTGGAGATCGGACTCAACGGAATTATTAGCACGATATGGGGGAGATGAACTGGTTTTCATCTTAAATGGGGAAACTTTGGACAACGCGAAGGACCGAGTCACAAAGCTTCTAGCTGAAATCCAGAAACTGAGAATCACTTTTAATGAAAAGCCCATACCTGTCACTGTGAGTATCGGCATGGCTGACAATGCAAACGGTTCGTACTCGAGGTTTGCAGATGTATTTTATCGTGCGGACCAAGCGTTATATCGATCAAAAGCGAATGGGAAAAATCAGATGTCTGCATTTGAAAGTTCTATGAGGTAGTACTGTTAAATGTGGGAGCACCTTCTATTATGGAGGTGCTTTTTGCATTCTGAAGGCGGGAGAGAGGTGGGCATGTAACTAGCTGGAAATCAAAAAACGCCTCGCCATTAGGGCGAAGCGTCCAGAATCATTAATTTTCAAGCTCCATCTTTTTTAAATGGATCTTCGAAATCTTGCCTGCTGCTGTCATTGGGAATTGTTCAAGGAATTCGAGTTCGCGCACTTTAGAGTAGTGGACGACGCGCTCGTTCGTATATGTCATCAGCTCATCTACACTTAGTGTGGTGCCTGGTTTGACGATGACAAATGCTTTTGGAATTTCTCCAACACCTTCCGCGGGCTTCCCGATCACAATCGCATTTTGAACCGCAGGGTGGGAGACGATTACTTCTTCAATTCTACTTGGATAGACGTTATACCCATTATAGATAAGCATCTCTTTTTTACGATCCACAATCGCGAGGTAGCCGTCTTCATCGATAATTCCGATATCTCCAGTGTGAAGCCAGCCACCACGTAATGTGGAAGCAGTCTCCTCCGGTTTGTTGAAATAGCCTTTCATCACTTGAGGTCCATAAATACAAATTTCACCGCTCTCACCAGGTGGAAGCGCATCTACGCTCATCCCATCGAGGGAAACGACTTTAATCTCCGTATTATAGGTGGGTAGACCGACTGTTCCTATTTTATGGATGCCGCCTGCCAAGCAAACACTACCTGCTACTGATGCTGTCGCTTCTGTAAGACCATAACCTTCACCAACACGAGCATTAGGAAACATTTCTTTCAGCAAGCCCATCTCTTTTTGAGATAGTGGGGCAGCTCCCGAACTGACGTTACGAATCGTTGAAAAATCGTACGAATCGATGCCTGGTAAGTTTAATAAGACATTCCACATTGCAGGTGCTCCATTAATAGAAGAAACTTTGTATTTCTCCATTAATTCCAAGAATTGAGTAGGTACAAAGCGATCAGGTAGTAGCGTTGTAACCCCTTGTGCCATCGGAGAAACAATCATTCCGATGCCTCCAGTAATGTGAAACAGGGGAGAGGGACTTAACCGGATTTCTTCCCCAAGGGGAATCAAATACTTTTTCTTGTAAGCCTCTGGATCTTGTTCCACCGCTACAAAACGAAGTGCGCCGTCTTCATCGACTACTGGCAAGGCCCCAGCTGTCCATGCCGCAATTTGTGTAATGTTGCTGACAAGGTTTGCATGCGTGATCATGACACCTTTTGGACTTCCAGTTGTACCACCCGTATAAGCGATGTGCACTAAATCTTCCTGTGGATCGATGCCTGGATCGAATTCATCATCAGATGCAGCAGATTTTAATGCTGCAAAACTGTGCCAGCCGTCAAAGGAGGACACATCAACGGGGGTCTCATTGGTATAAATTTCAGATTCACCAGTCATGATGACCTGCTGAACTCCTGTATCTGCTATAACTTCCGCTAGCGTACCCGCAACAGATTCATGAGTGATGACCACTCGTGTTTCCGAATCATTCAGCTGATATGTTAAATCGCCTACTGGCAAATACGGATTTAGTGGCGAATACGCCGCTCCAGAAAGAATAATTCCATAGTAAGCAGCCACATATTGTGGGCAAGTCGGCAAATGAGTGGAGACTGTCATGCCTCGTCCTACTCCAAGTTCGCGAAGTGCATTCGCAAATCGTTTAGCTTCAGTGTAAATCTGGTTATACGTAATACGTGTATCTCGATAGATATAAGCATCTTTCTCCCCGTATTGTTTCACGCTACCTTTTAATATGGCCCCTGCCGTGACGTTCGGAATGTCGAGTGTTTCTGGCAAATCTTGATCGTAGTTTTCTCTTTTCGAAAGTTTAACGTTCATTTGACCACCGCCTTCTCGAAATATGTTCCAATCCATGAATCGAGCGAAGTTTGTAGTGTCTCGGCAGATAATGAAACCAACCGAGACGCTGGATTACAATTCAATTACACATGCTTTTTCGCGAGAATAGTCCTCAATTGAGTCAGTTCCGAATCCACTGCTCTTAACGCCACCAAATGGAAGATCCACTCCAACTCGAGCATACGTGTTTACCCACACATTTCCTGCTTCAAGTGATGCAACCATACGATGCGCGCGACTTAGATCCTTCGTCCAAACGCCTGCAGCGAGGCCGAATTCAGTTCCATTAGCTAGCGCAATTGCTTCCTCCTCAGTATCGAACGGAATCATAATTGAAACAGGGCCAAAAATTTCTTCCTGACAAACTCTTAGTGTATTGGACTCTGATTTAAGAAGAGTAGGTTCGATCCAATATCCATTCGCTAAATCGCTTCGATCTGGAATAAGTTCAGATCCACCGGAGCGTCCACCGTATACGAGTTCTGCACCTTCATCCAAGCCTAGTTGGATATAGGAACGTATTTTTTCGTACTGCGATTTATTTGCGATAGGGCCGGTAGTTGTTGTTGGATCCATCGTCGGTCCAAACTGTTTCAACTCTGGATTCTGAAGATAATTTTTAATCCCTTCAGCTACTCTATCGAGAATTGACCGATGAACGAGTAGACGTGAACTTCCAACGCAAAGTTGACCAGAGTTTCCGGTGAAAATACTATATGAACTAATAGCCTCAACTGCTTTTTCAATATTGGCATCCTCAAATAGGATATTTGCAGATTTTCCACCAAGTTCAAGAATTAATGGCTTTGGCTTACCAGCCGTTGCTTTTGCAATTGAGGTAGCAGTGCCGCCTGAACCTGTTAAACTCACTTTACCAACAGCAGGGTGTTCGACGAGAGTGTCTCCAATTTCAGAGCCAGGTCCACAAATGACGTTGAGAACGCCTTTAGGGAAAACATCCTTCAATAGGTTAGCGAGATGTAGAGAAGAGACCGCTGATTGTTCGGATGGTTTGATGACTACTGTGTTTCCCGCAGCAAGTGCATACGCCGCTTTAATTGAAAATGTAAACAAAGGTGCGTTCCATGGTGTAATTCCAACAACTACGCCATAAGGTTCACGTAATGTGTACCCAAGACTTGTTGGACTCATAGGAACGGTTTGACCTCGATTCGCTTCTGAAGCCTTACCTGCTGCATCTAGCCAAACTTGCTGCAAGACAGGAATTAGTCCATATGTTGTTTCTCGGATTACCCAGCCATTGTCTTGTGTTTCAAGAGCAGCGAGCTCGCCGCCATTCGCGGAAATGATTTCAGCAGCGTCACGCAAGCACGCAGCACGTTCCCCGGCAGATAAGGCTTTCCACGCAGGAAATGCTTTCTGTGCCGCCTCAATTGCAGTCACTGCATCTTCCTTAGAGCTTTTCGGAACTCGTGCCCATGCTTTACCGGTCGAGGGGTCAATACTATCTGTAAGTGCACCACCTGTTGCTGCACGTAATTTTCCACCAATCAAGTTTTGGTACTCTTTCAAGTCTGTTGACACTGCCATATTCATTCTCCTCCTTATTTTCGTTTTATCCCTTAATGGAAAGTATTAGTGAATTGTGGAATGTGCTCATAAATTGCGATATTTGCTCATAACTCAAGGAATATGCTCATAAATTGGAATAAGTGATCATAAACTCTAGAAAGTGCTCATAAACCGCAAAAAGTGATCATAAACTCTAGAAAGTGCTCATAAACTTCAAAATGTGCTCATAACACATTAAGCAAAACCCATATCTAGTCATTCACAAACTGTAAAATCAAGAAACTGGTACGGCGTCACGTTTCGCAGGTGTTGAATGCCAACCGAGTGATCGTGCGGTTGCTCTCCTGGAATCGCGAACAGAACCCAAATAGGAGTCGTAATATCGAGCGCGTTTTAAATAGAGATGCACGTCAAGTTCTTCAGTGAACCCAATGCCACCATGGATTTGAATTGAATCTGCCGCCGCTTTGATAAACGCTTTGGAGATGAACGAACGAGCGCTATGCACAGCCGCAGATTTGTCCTCAGCATTTGTTTCAACAGCCCAAGCTGCATAGTAGGAGAGGGAACGTGCCGTCTCCAAATCAAGCTTCATGTTGACGATACCGTGCTTAATCGCTTGAAATCGTCCGATTGGCTGATTAAACTGCACACGAATCTTGGCATATTCTGCTGTCATTTTGACAAGCTCATCCATTCCACCAACCATGCTAGAACAAAGCGCTGCGTTAAAATGTAGTAAGCCTTCTTTCAACATGTCAGTAGCACGACCCGGTTCACCAAGCAGCTCACCAGGTGTTTGTTTCAATGTGATTTCAGCTAGCTGCTGGGTTTCATCAAGGACAGAAAGCATCCGGGATGACGCTATATCACTCGCTTTTACGAGGAATAATGACTTGCCTTCAGCAGTCTGTGCACCCGTAATGTACGTATCAGGATTGCCTATCACAGGGACCAGAGTTTTAGTGCCTGTCAGTGCATAGCCGCATTCCGTTTTAGCTGCAATACAGCTGAACGAGTTCGGGAACAAACTCCCATCCTTTTCATACCACGCGATGGAGATAGAGCTTTCTCCGGCAGCAACTTTCGGAAGGCGAGCTGCCTTTTGTGCAGTCGTGCCGAACGACTCGAGTAAAGGAACTGCGAGTGCCAGTGTCTCAAGTTGAAGTCCAGGTAACAAGACTCTTCCGGTTTCTTCGAAAACTGGAACAAGATCGAGTGCACCAAGACCAAGACCATCTACTTCTTCAGATATGGGGATTGCGGTTACCCCCATTTCAGCAAGCCCAGATGTAGCATTAGCAACAACATCCAATTTGCCACTAATGACGGAACGTGCGATTTCCGTTCGGTCAAGATCATTCATATATTTACGAATCGCTGTACGAAACAGCTCTTGTTCTTCGCTTAATGCAAAATCCATAGTAGTCACCTCACCTTTTCCGTTATCGTCCTAAGTCTTTCGGGAGTCCGAGGATGCGTTCACCGATTGTATTGCGCTGAACTTCGCTCGTCCCTCCGCCGATTGTTGCCCCGAATGATGCGAGATATTGACTTTGCATCTCTCCGTCAAATGTGGAATCATCGTTCGTTAACACGCCAGGATGGCCTTGAATCGACATTGCGAAGTCGAAGAGTTCTTTCGTCAACTCACTAACAAGTAATTTATCGAGCGAACTTTCAGGACCTGGACGACCATTTTTGAGTGTATGTGTAATATTCCGATAGTAATTCAGCTTGGCGCCATTAATGCGCGCATACAAATCGGCAAGTCCGTCTTCAACAAAAGGATCGTCGATTAGAAGACAGCCGTTTACGCGAACGGTTTTCGCCATTTCAATAACTTGTTCGAATTGTTGTTCAAGCGTAAACACTTGCGCCGCAATACCTGAACGTTCGTGAAGCATGAGCGCAATGAGGACAGCCCAGCCTTTGCCTTCTTCACCGACAATATCCTCGTCCGTCCCAATGGCATCGGTTAAATAGACTTCATTGAATTCTTGATGCCCATCCATTTGAACAATCGGACGCGTTTCGACGCCTTCTTGGTCCATATCGAGAAGGAACACCGTAATGCCTTCGTGTTTCTTTTCCGATTGGCTCGTTTTCGTTAAAAGGAAACAACGGTCTGCCAGATGTGCAAAACTGGTCCAAACCTTTTGTCCGTTAATGACCCATTTACCATCTTTTTTGACAGCTGTAGTCTGAAGGGCGGTAAGGTCAGATCCGGCTCCCGGTTCCGAATATCCTTGGCTCCATACTTGTTCACCGGTTAGGATTTTTTCGATGAATTCCTCTTTTTGCGCATCGGTTCCCATTTGCATGAGCGTCGGTGCGACCATGTGAATGCCGATGTAGTTTACAAGGGGAGGGGACTGGACGCGTACCATTTCTTGGTGATAAATAATTTCTTCCATGAGCGTCGCATCACGCCCACCGTATTCTTTCGGCCAGGAAATCGCTGCCCATCCACCTTCATATAACGTCCTCTGCCAGTCGCGTAGAAATTTTGAGTAGTGTTCATTGTCTTCAGGAAGTTTTCGCTCACCTTGCAGCCAACCTTTTGGCAAATTCACTTCAAGCCAGCCACGCAGTTCTCCACGAAACTTCTCCTCTTTTTCCGTAAATGTAAAATCCATCGAGACACACCCTTTCTAATCTCTTTCACTTTCTCTTTTTCTTTTCCTTCTTTATATAAAAGTAGATAGTTTTGCTAACCAGATATGTTGATTGAAGTGGCGGGTGGCGACTCCGGAGGGATCAGCGTAGATCGAAGACCCTGGACTGAGCAAAGCGAGGGAAGCGGCTGAGATCAAGCCCCTCGGAAAGCGTCCACCCATAACGTAAATCAACCCCGTCAACTACCCCCGGTTCAACACCCACTGCGGCAACGCGCGGTCATCCGTAACATCCACCCACGTCATCTTCAATGGCATTCCAATCTCAACAACTTCCGGATCACACTCAATAATATTCGCCATAATCTTCACATCAGGCGCAGCATCCAGTGCAGCCACCGTGATTACTGTTGGCAACTCATACTGGAACCCCGGTAAAAATGGTCGATACGAAACGATATAGGAATACACCGTCGCCGAAATATCCGAACCCAACAACTCCCACTCTGTCTCCGGACTTCCACAAGTCGGACAAGCCGGGCCAGGGGGATGAATGAATGTGCGACACGCTGCACACTTTTGTAATTTAAGTTCATGTCGATCCGCGGCATCCCAATACTCGTGATTATCTGGGGTCTTCAACGGAATCGGCTTTTCATATGCAGTCTGTTTAGTCATCAAGACGCCTCCTTTAATTTCGTAAAATCATCGCACCTGCAATGTCAGGACCGGCCCAACCAGTAGCAATCCCAAGTTCACAATCCTTCACTTGGCGTTCTGTCCCTTTATAGTCATGTCGTAATTGACGAACGAGTTCCAATACATTGTTCATGCCATGTGTGTAGCCTTCAGAAAGCATGCCCCCTGCAGTATTAGAAGGAAGACTTCCTCCCATTTTTATATTTCCAGCTGCAACAAAATCACCGACTTCACCTCGTTTGGCGAAACCATATGATTCTAACTGTCGCAGAACAACCCAACTGAAGCAGTCGTAAATCGAAGCGACTTGGATATCTTCTGGTTTCACACCAGCGGACTTGTACAGCTCCGCAGCTGCATGATCCGCAGCAACTTCATCAACTTGTGTCCAGTAATGCACGTGGGAATGTGTCGTCCGAGGTGCCATGCCAGCGATGAATACCGGCTTCGATTTGCAGTTTTTCGCATTAGCTGCAGACGTCACGATAATTGCATTCGCTTCATCCAACTCCACACAGCAGTCATGGATGTTGAAAGGCATACTGATATCTGGTGTTGCAAGATACGTTTCCATATCAAGTGGTTTACCATTAAGAAATGCATTCGGATTCCTCTGTGCATGCTCGTAGAAACTGATACACACGTGTCCTAAATGCTCTTTCGTAATTCCCGTTTCATGCATATGACGATTCGCGAACATTCCGAACCATTGCGAAGGACTTGCGGAACCATACGGCATGATGAAACTTCCACCTGGCAGCATTTCCTGAAGCATGTTCGGGTCGTAACCGCGCCCGACTTGTACACCGGAACTTCCATTCATCGATCGATAAATGAGAACCGTTTCTAACATACCTGCTTCAATTAAAGCAACTGCATCTGCAATCAGCAGTTCCGTACTACTGCCACCACCGCTAATGTCTTTTACATATTTCGGATGGCAACCGAGGTACGTTGCGAGTTCGTGTGAAGGGCATGAATCGCCGCCAGTGGAATAGTTCATGATTCCATCAAGATCTTTTGCTTCCAACCCAGCATCTTCCAATGCATTACGTGCCGCAGTGAGCGCCATATGAAGGGGAGTCGTACCTGATTTACGGGAACGCTGATTTTCGCCGACACCGACGATTGCGCATTGATTTGAATAAGTTGCCATGTGTGCTGCCTCCTTAGTCAGTGGTTCTAGATTTTACAAGTAAGTGTTGCAGACCCAGTTCCAACCCGTTCACCAGGTGCTTTCTCTGCAATTAATTCAAGTTCTGCTAGACGGTTGCCATCGATTTCAGTGAGTTGCTTCACAACACCACTACACGTAATCGCGTCACCGGGCTTCGTCATCGCACCGAAACGCATGTTGAATTTGCTGACGATTGCTTCGGTTCCAGCAAGTTCCTGAACGTATTGTCCGAGAAATCCCATAATGAGCATGCCATGAGCAATGACACCATCCATGCCAATGCTTTTAGCAAACGCATCATCAGTATGGAGAGGGTTCAAATCGCCTGAGGCTTGCGCATACTGGACGAGTTGTTCATGTGTTACAGGTGGTTTCGAGAGAGCAGGAAGTTGCATCTCTTTGTGCAAATCTGAAAACATAATTTTTGTAATCGCTTTCATTCAATTGGCCCCCTTTTTTGCGGGTCTATAGATAATCGTGTTCCTCGATACTGCAGCAAGAACACCATCTTCAGTTTTCATTTCCGTATCGAGAACGAGGAATTGCATCGTTCCGCTTTTCCCGACGCGGTCGTACACATCAGTTACAGTCATCGTACATTCAAGTCGATCTCCAATTCGGACTGGCTGGTGGTAGATGAATTCCTGTTCACCATGCAACATCCGTTTGAAGTCCAATTTCAGTGGGAACTTAGCATTGCTACCGAGTGAAACTAAAAAGGTGGGTGGAACAGTCACCCCTTCATAAGCCGTGTCAGCCGCGTAGGTTTCATCAAAATAGAGGGGATTCTCATCGCCGATCGCTTGCGCAAATCGGGTGACACGCTCTCGATCGACTTCAGCAATATACGGTTTGCTTGCGATCCCAATCATGCTTTTATCTAAATCCATGAGGCACCTCCAAGAGTATTCATTTAAAATTCCGCCTAATTAAAATAGTATGTTAATTGTATTGACAGCACAATGTATGAATCTCTATAGTTAGCAGTAGATAATTAGAGATTATTCTATAGAGAGAAGGGGAGCACTGTGTCATTACCTATAGAAACCTTTTTAGAACGGATTGGAATCACTTCTCCCTATTCAATTTGGATTGCGAAGGGTGAACTGCAACAAGTCTATGCACTCATCAACCCAAATGGAATGAATCCTCCAAAAACGATGCAAGGAAAACCTATTGAAGTCATACAAGATGAAGGAAGAAGTGTCGTGCAGTTCACGTATTCCCAAGATTATCGGGTCATCTTATTGATAGATGGAGTAGTGGATTTTGATGAAATCGAACTTGAAATGCTCTTCGACTTTTTGCACAAAGGCTATTCCGAGTATTCGGATGAAACCGGACGTGCCAAGCTAGCACGTATTGTCGACAGCATTCGCTATACGACCGCGTCACTCGACTTGGAAGACGTATTTTCGAACATACTGACTCATACGCTCGACGTCATTACGAATGCCGATTATGGAACGCTTTGGTTGTTGGATGAAACACGAGGGAAAATCATTTGTAAGGCATCGGAAGGGTATCGATTTGAAGAGATTCAACAGATGGAATTTGACTTAGGGGAAGGCCCAGTCGGCTATGCATTTGAAGTTGGAAATCCTGTTTTAATTACGGATCCCAGAGGTTTGGAGTATGAAAAAGTCAAACGGATATCTCTCGAGAACAGGAGACGTTGGGGAAGAAGAGTGGAAGATATTACGAATATAAGATCTGTAATTACCTACCCAATCGGTGTTGACGGTCGTATTGAATGTGTCATGTATTTAGGGCAGATCAATTCAGAACAACTCCTAACTGAGCGTGATTTGTGGCTGTTGCAAATCTTTACGACGCAAGTTGGAATCGCAATCCGGAATGCAAAACAGTTTGCCAACATTCGTGAATTGAACGAAAAGCTAGTACAGCGGGATGCCATTCACGCAACGCTCACTGAGTTGTCGGTCCGAAACATGGGGACGGAAAAAATGATCGATGAGTTGAGTAAGATGGCGGGGCAACCCTTGGTGTTCGCAGATTTGTTAATCAACGAAATGATTCCAACATCTGCAAATCTACCTTTAGGAGTATCTTTCAAAGAGTTGCTAGCAAAAATTAAGCTAGAAGGTATTGCAAAAACGATTATACTTAGCACATCCGGTGACATCGTTTTGTATCCGATTCGATCGGGTTCTGTTGTTCTCGGCTGTTTGATTTCTACCTCCCCACAAAAGTTAGAACGGATTGGCGAGCTAGCAATCGAACAAGGAAGTGTGCTACTTGCACTCGAGAGGGTGCAAAAGCAGAATGTGTTAGCGTATTATTATAAAACCCAGCGAGAATTGTTTGAAGAATTACTGCACGCAACGAATCCAGACGTCTTGAATAAAAAAATGGAAGAGCTCGGTATTCGAAATATGGATGGATTTTCGGTTGCGATGTTGCAAGTAACTGGATGCTCTGACCCGCAGGAGCTAGAAGCCCATATTTTCAGATTGATCGCAGAACTGCGTTCAACAGCAGGTGGACTCATTCAAACGATATTCGGATGGCAAAACAAAGTGATTTTAGTAGTAGGCGTGACAGCAAAATCCCAATTGCCACTTATTGAGAAGAAGCTCGGGGATATGATATTCCAACGAACAAAAGCAGACTCAGACTATGTGCTTCACGGTGGAATTGGTTCACTCGTTCATGAAGTGAGTCAAATTGAGCAATCGTATCGAGAGGCAGAAATCGCACTGACCAATCCTCTTGAAGGACAGCGGAATCATCAGCTCGTACGCTATATCGATATTGGAATTAGCCGATTGTTCACGAGCCGTAATACGGAAGAGGTGAGCAAGTTTCTGACAGATATCTTTAATCCGCTACGTGAAGCTGATAGATCTGATGGAACGCTGGAACAGACTCTTCTTGCCTACTTTGCAAGTAATCGCTCAGCAGGCGAAGCGGCGAACCAGTTACACATACACATTAATACGTTGTACCAACGGTTAAAAAAGATAGAAGAAACATTAGATCTCTCGTTAAAGAATACGGATGACGCCCTCCAGTTGCAACTCGCTTGCTACTTAAGACAACGAGCTTAATCCATAAAAATGCCGCCAAAATCGAATGACTCGATCTGGCGGTATTTTCAATTAGAGCATTGTATCATCATCTGAACGACGGCGAGCGGCATCCCGTTGCTCTGTGAAATCGGGTTCCTCTCCGAATTCTGTTCCGTAATTCGGATTTGAGAACCGAGTGTGCTCCACATCAACATCCGTTGCATCATTCGTTTCAAACAATATCCCGAGACTGACAATACCACTAATCCCGACCAACGTGTAAACAATTCTGGAGAGAATAGAATTTTGGCCGCCGAACAAGGTGGCAACTAAGTCAAATTGGAATAAACCAATAAGACCCCAATTTAAAGCCCCGATAATGACGAGAACGAGTGCAATTCGTGTAACGATTCGCATGTTTTCAACTCCTTTTCTAAATTAGGACCCCATTTTCTAGTTGTAGAAAATCATCCATTCTTAGCTTTTGTCAAAAGTTGTTTTTCATACATCCATAAATATGAAAAAACGGACTAGAGAAGGTCGTTGAAAATATTCTATCGTTATCGATGTAACCGCTCGCTATTAAACAAAAATTGCTCAAAGTAAAGCTCTTTCTTTGTTTGAGCAGAATGACTAAGTAATGTGTGTAATCGACCGTTTTGTTGATGAATGATATGTAAAGAGGCTGCTACTGTTACTTTGATACCTGTTGAAAACGTAAGTTCAGTCGTCTTTTTGTCAATTTCTCGAGTTGTGAAGAAATGATTGAAAATCCAGCAGCACGTATCGTGTTTAGAGGAGCTGGTCGGAAAAACTCCGACGCCTTCAGAGAGAATGAATGGAGGTTTTTGCTTAAACTTCAACACTTCAAAAGCCGCTTGTTTTTGTATACGTTTAGTTGTTCGGTTATGCAAGCAGGCTAAGTTGAGAAGTTCCACGGGTGATTTTTTTGAAGTATATGTTCCGTGTAGTGTTACAATTTTGGATCGACTTCCATAATTATCTTTGTGAGCCAGTAGTGCTAATGCTTGGCTATCAAGTAAATAACTTTCACAATTCATTCCGATTCATCTCCTATAACTGTTTAATAGTTCCATTATACGACATTTATAGTAATTAGAATAGTGTGAAAAATTGATTATTTATCGACGTAATTCGACAATAAATTAGGGCGTTGGTATGGGAGTTAATTAAACTGAATATGACTAAATCAAATTTATTGAGTTCATCATGTTTTGAACAAAGTGCTATCAAGTTGCTGAGCGAGGATTATTAATCTAATACAAGGGCGTATTAAGAAGTAACTTTTTTAATTCGATTCAAAAAGTAATTATAGATACTTTTTGCGGTCACCCGAAATCCCCAAAGCTAATTTAGACCGCGAACACAATACATTATGACATATATAGAAAATTTACTGATTGTCATAACTTGATGTTTGAGCACCTGTTTCGAGAACGGATTGCAGGGGAAAGTATTCTAAAAGGACTTGGCGCAGAATAAGAGTGAGTTTTTGCCGTATTAGCGATTCAAGAATCCTGAAATTGCTTAAGAATGTGCACTAAAAATCAACGAGTGTTTGAAGCGATACGAAAATGTGATGACTTTGTTGGTATGGATTGGAGTAAAGTTAGAAAAGGTGACGACTATTTAAAACAAAGAAAAGGACATCATAAAGTGTGGGTTAGGTGTTTTTTTGATAGGAATGGGTTGAAATTATTGAGTAAAGGAGGAATTCATATGCACACGTTTAACAAAGCGATGCTTATCTATAATGAGCATGCTGGGGATGAAGACGTGGAAGCGAAACTCGCCGCAGTTGTTCCAGTTCTTGGGAAAGCAGTGAAAGAGTTGACGATTGTGAGTCCCGAAAGTTCTGAGGAAACGCGCCTACTTTGTGAAACAGCAGATGACACGGAACTCATAGCTATCATGGGTGGAGACGGAACGGTTCATCAATGCATAGACGCAATTTCGAAGCTTGACGTGCGACCGCTACTTGCAATTTTACCTGGAGGGACATCGAATGATTTCACGCGAACTCTTGGCATTCCTCAAAATTTACGGGATGCTACTGAAGCGTTGCTATCTGGAGAAATCCGGACAATCGATGTAGGAAGAGAAGGAAATCAGCATTTCATTAACTTCTGGGGAATTGGGCTCGTGGCTGACACGTCAAAAAATGTCGATGAAGGACAAAAGAAGAGTTTGGGACCGCTAAGTTACATAGCAAGTACGATACGAACGATGCGTGAAGCAGAAAGTTTTCCGTATCATATTGTTTCTAGTGGAATCGACATAGAAGGTGAGGCCATTGCTATATTTGTGTTGAATGGAAATTCGCTTGCGACGACACCGATTCCAATAGGGGCAATCAGTCCATCTGATGCCAAGCTGGATGTGCTCGTCGTGAAAAATTCCAATTTAGCGATGCTTCGCGAGTTGATGTCTCTACGGAAGTCTGAAACCGATGCGACACAACTCAATATGCTGGAGTATATGCAAGTGAGTGAGTTGCAAATAGATGCTCCGAGTCAGCGGAGAGTGGATATGGACGGGGAGCTATACGATTTTCGATCGGGACGTATTCAATTACTTCCAGGGCATTTGAGGATGTTGGTGCCTACTATAAAGTGAATTATTTTATCGCTTCGTCTTTGGGGACGGGGCGATTTTACGTTGTCAATCAAAACTGTCGTATTCTCGATCAATTGCGAGGGTTTGTCCATCACATAACTTAATTTACCAATCAACTCACTGCACTTCTCCGACACATCCCGAAGTTTCTCGATAACGAGACACAATTCATCTGCATTAAGGGATTAATTGGTAGCGCTACGCTTGTTGTGTGGGCTATTTCGCTGCATAAACAATCCCCATAACACTAGGGAACGTTTCTCAATCAGAAAATTGGCTTTCTCCGACACTTAGAGCGATTTCTCGATCACATAGTGCCCTTTACCAATCAACTCCCTGCACTTCTCCGACATATCCCGAAGTTTCTCGATAACGAGACACAATTCTTCTACATTAAGGGATTAATTGGTAGCGCTTCGCTTGTTGTGTGGGCTATTTCGCTGCATAAACAATCCCCATAACACTAGGGAACGTTTCTCAATCAGAAAACTGGCTTTCTCCGACACTTAGAGCGATTTCTCAATCACATAGTGCCCTTTACCAATCAACTCCCTGCACTTCTCCGACACATCGCGAAGTTTCTCGATAACGAGACACAATTCAACTGCGTTAAGGGATTAATTGGTAGCGCTACGCTTGTTGTGTGGGCTATTTCACTGCATAAACAATCCCCATAACACTAGGGAACGTTTCTCAATCAGAAAACCGGCTTTCTCCGACACTTGGAGCGATTTCTCGATCACTTAGTGCCCTTTACCAATCAAATCCCTGCACTTCTCCGACACATCTCGAAGTTTCTCGATAACGAGACACAATTCATCTGCGTTAAGGGATTAATTGGTAGCGCCTTACAGTACTGCACTCGCTGAGTTTTTCTAAAATCACATCCAAAACAAAAAAGCGCACCCAATTCACTAGGTGCGCCACTTCAAACTTCACTTAAACACTTGTGCAGCCTTTACCGCTTTCTGCCAACCTTTATACAAAGAATCCCGTTCTGCATCTTTCATCTTCGGCTCAAACTCATGATCAAGCTGCCAGCGTTCCGCAATCTGTGAGCAATCTTTCCAGAATCCGACCGCTAGGCCAGCTAGATAAGCAGCTCCGAGTGCAGTTGTTTCATTAATAGAAGGACGTTCAACGGGTACGCCTAATAAGTCCGCTTGAAATTGCATTAAGAAGTTGTTCGCAACAGCACCGCCGTCTACTCGCATTGACTTCAACGAAATACCTGAATCGGCTTCCATCGCGTCTAAGACGTCTTTTGTCTGATAGGCGAGAGATTCAAGCGTCGCCCGGATGAAATGCTCTTTCTCCGTTCCTCGTGTCAATCCGAATACAGCCCCGCGGACATCGCTGTCCCAATGAGGTGTACCGAGTCCAACAAACGCTGGGACTACGTATACGCCATCGGAAGACGTGACGCGTTCTGCATAGGCTTCGCTTTGTTCGGAGCTGCGTAACATCCGCAGTCCGTCGCGCAACCATTGAATTGCCGAACCTGCCACAAAAATACTTCCTTCCAACGCATACTCGACTTTTCCGTCAAGTCCCCAGGAAATCGTCGTCAATAGACCATTCTCGGATTGGACGGCTTCTTCACCGGTGTTCATCAACATGAAACAACCAGTGCCATACGTGCTTTTCACCATGCCTTTTTCAAAACAGGCTTGCCCGAAAAGTGCAGCTTGCTGATCACCAGCAATTCCTGCAATTGGAACTGCGCGACCGAAAAACTTACTTGCTTCTGTATGCGCATACACTTCCGAAGAGGGTCGGACTTCCGGAAGCATAGCAGGGGGGACGTCCAAAATAGTGAGCAATTCTTCATCCCACTGCAAATCGTGAATATTGTACATCAGTGTACGGGATGCGTTTGAGTAATCTGTAATGTGCGCCTCACCACCCGACAATTTCCACACGAGCCAAGTGTCGATCGTTCCAAACAGCAAGTCCCCACGTTCCGCCTTCTCCCGAGCACCTTCCACATGATCGAGAATCCATTTCACTTTTGTGCCCGAGAAATAAGGGTCGATGAGAAGCCCTGTTTTCTTGCGAATCAAATCTGCATGACCGGCTTCTTTCAACTCTTCGCAAATGCTGGACGTTTGACGGGACTGCCAGACAATCGCATTGTAAATCGGATTACCCGTCGCTTTGTCCCAAACGACCGTCGTTTCGCGTTGGTTTGTAATGCCGATCCCTGCAATTTGATCAGGTGACAAATTCTTCTCGGACAGCACACCAGCAATCACGGATAGAATTGAACTCCAAATTTCAGTGGCATTATGTTCGACCCAACCCGTTTGTGGAAAATACTGCTTGAATTCCTGTTGAGCGGTGAACACAGATTCACCTTGTTCATTAAATAAGATGGCACGAGAACTGGTCGTTCCTTGGTCGAGTGCAAGCATGTACGTCTCTTTCATACAACTTCCTCCCAGCGTAAATGGCCCCCATTAAGGAAGCGTTTCCTTCAGTTTATCATAGTGAAGGTAGAACCTGGTTATCAAAGGAAAGCCAATAAACCCCTTGCTGAAATACAAGCAAGGGGTAAGGGGCATTAGAATTTGTCAGTGCGTTGGTTTCGATCCGCATCAGTCAGGTCGCCTTTGAAAGTTACGTCGTTCGTTTCGCCTTCTCGATTCACATCAACTTCTTCGCGTTTGACTGTTTCATCAACGTGTTCTGTATCTGTCACTCTTTTTTTGTTAATGACAATTTCTTCGGTGACCACCGGTTTTTTCGTCACTTCCACTTTTTCTTCAGTAACAGGGACACGAATCGTCTCTTCATCGAATGCATTCGTTGCACGGAAGTCCTCTTCGACGGGCTGGCTGAACACACCGTTTACAGGACGTCGTTCAATTGTAATCTCTTCATGTTCAACAGGGATGTCCACTTTTTTGCGGTCTTCCACTACATTTTTGTCGACAGTGACTTCACCTTTTTGGACTTGCTGTTTGTCCACACTGAGACGTTCTTCGTGAACTTGCATTTTTTCAGGAACTTCTTCGATGCTGCGATTGAACTCACCTTCACCTCGAGCACGGTCCGTATTCACCGTCTTCTGTTGTGCGTCCGCTGTATGAGCATAATTGCCATGCAATGAACCGTGTTCACGTTCGGCTGCTAGTCCACCTGTCGTGCTGAGAGGATCCGTATAGGAATCTGTCTTAACCTTCGCATCATTTGCTGAATCGATCGAAGCGTATCGAACGTTATTTTCTCGGTGATATGTATCTACTTCACCTTCATCTACATAAAGCAACATTGCTCCATCATGGATCTCACGTGTGTAACGGTCTTTTTCTGCTTCACTCAAACCTGTATCACTCAATAGATTATAAATATGGTCTTCTCCGGATATGAAGTTCATGAACTTATCCATCCAAGAGCCTTCGGGCGTTTTCACCTCAGCATCCGTCCGGCTGCGAAGCATATGTAGATCATGGTCATCTTTTGCGATTACGTAAATATTATCATCTGAAATTCCGGTTGCTTTTAACTCTTGCACCTTTGCAATGAGTTCTGTTTCTGTCTGGAATGTCCCAACAAATCGTTTTTCATTATTCATAACTAAATTCCTCCTCATATTTTGGGTTCAATCTGTTATATTATTTTGCGGTGCTAGAGATTGATTACCCGGGGTGTTATTTCTAGAAACCTATTTAGAGGTTAAAACAACAAATGACATCACCTTGTAATCTTGCTGTCACATCAACTAGTGAATGTTACATAGTCAAGATTGTAATGGAATGTGCATTCTAGAAGGAGGAGGCAATACAAAAAAATAAGATTCAAAGTAGATAGGAGACATCAGGTTTGGTACACTGTTCTCTAACATAATCCATGATTTTATATTTGGTTAGGAAGTGGGAGAATGGAAAACTTAGCATTAATCAGCGTAGTCGCAGTACTCGCGCTCGGCATCTTTTCCCAGTGGCTCGCCTGGCGGATTCAGTGGCCATCCATTGTCATCATGTCAATCGCAGGGTTGCTGATTGGTCCTGTTTTAGGATTGATCAATCCTGAAGCCGCGCTCGGTGATTTATATGGGCCGCTCATTTCACTAGCGGTTGCCGTTATTCTTTTTGAGGGTAGTTCGAATTTAGATATCCGTGAAATCAAAGGAATTTCCAAATCTGTTACTCGCATTGTTACGATCGGGGCATTTCTCGCTTGGATTCTCGGATCCCTCACGGCACACTATGTAGCGGGATTACAGTGGGAAATTGCTTTCATTATAGGTGGATTATTTGTAGTAACTGGTCCTACAGTAATCATCCCGTTGCTTAGGAGTGCGAAATTGAAATCCAGGACAGCTGCTGTGCTGAAATGGGAAGGGATTATCGTCGATCCGGCAGGACCACTTCTTGCACTATTTGCATATGAAGTAATTAAAGTGTTGAGCAATGATAATTTAACAATGAGTAATTTGCTCAGTTTCTTTGGAGGCGCGGGTCTTGCGATTCTTCTCGGACTTGGAGTAGGACTTCTCATCACGGTTATGGCGTCTAAAGGACAGTTTCCAGAATACTTGAAATCGCCGATTGTACTGGCTTTGGTTTTAATCTGCTTCATGCTAGCTGAAGTAATTATGCACGAAACTGGCATGCTTGCAGTCACCGTGATGGGGCTGACAATTGGTCGTTCTAAGCAATATGTGTCATCAATCGGAAACCTTGGGCATTTTGTTGAAAATGTCTCTGTCATGTTAACTTCTACTGTATTCATCCTCTTAACGGCGTCTTTGCCGAGAGAGACGATTGCTCAAATGTTTACACTACCGATTATGGCATTCGTGTTAGTGACTTTGTTCGTTGTGCGTCCGTTGTCAATTTGGATTTCAACAATCGGTACGGAACTTGAACGAAATGAGAAAATATTAATCGGTTGGATTGCGCCACGCGGTATCGTGGCACTTACTGTTGCTGGATACTTTTCAAGCATTCTAGTCAATGATGGATATGAAGAAGCGAGTCTTCTTACAGCTTTAACCTTTGCGCTTGTTATAATAACAGTATGTGCGCACGGCTTCACAATCGGCCCGCTAGCGAAAAAGCTTCATTTAGCGAGTAATGAACCACCTGGGATTTTAATTATCGGAGCTAGTAACTTTTCAGCATCTCTCGGTGAGGAATTGAAGAAATTGGGGATTCCAGCACTGATTATGGATCCTTCTCGAGGGCGACTGAACTTAGCCGCCGCAAAAGGTGTTCAGACGTTCGAAGGGCAGATTTTATCGGAACAAGCGAGATTTGCGGTCGACCTAACGCCTTATAGTACGATGTTGGCGATGACAGGTGACGCGTCGTATAACGCGCTCATTACCCAATCTTTCGCACCTGAATTTGGCTTTAACAATACGTTTTCATTGCCAGTGGCTGTAAATCATCATATGAACGAATCGGAACTCCCGATCTCATTGAAAGCCCATTTGCTCTTCAGGGAAGATGCGACATTCACAGAACTCAACCGGAAAATTAACACGACATATGAAATCGAGGAAATTGCCACCAACGAGATTGAAAATGTCGATAACTGGTTAGAAGAATTGCCAGAGCAAATTACTCCGCTTTTCATTAAGAAAGAGAACGAGACAATTGTATTCGTCACATTGCGTAAAAAAATCAATTTAGAACAAGGCGACGTCCTTGTCGTCATGCGACCTAAAAATGAGAAAAAGGAGCATTCCGCTTAAGCGGGAGCTCCTTTTTCATTTAGACAATATTGGTTACTTCGTGCGCTTGGCTTTCTAACTCAGCAGCAGACGAAGCAAGGTGGAAAAATGCATCCATGGCAACTTCCACATCTTTTTTACATTCAACGATGTTAGCCTGTGCTCGCTCAGTTCCAGAAGCAATCAAGGTAACTTCTTTCTTGATGGATTCTATTCCGTCACGTACTTCTACAATGGAAGCCTCCACATTGGATGATAGTTTTCGAACTTCTTTAGCAACAACGTCAAACCCTCGCCCATGCTCACCAGCACGTGCAGCTTCAATAGCAGCATTCAATGCAAGCAAGTTCGTCTGTGAAGCAATTGACCGAATCGTTTTGACGATGCCTTGAATGTTTTCAGAATGCTTTTGAAGTATCTCTAGATTATTCGTGTTGTTGGTAGAGACATCTGCTAACTCTCCAATTCGCTTCAACAATTCTTCGTTTCGATTTCTTCCTTCGTCTGCCTGTTCAGTGAGAGATTGCGCCATTTGATTAAGTTCTGCAACGACGCTTAAGGCAGTATCTTGACGCTTCGTTACATCTGTCGCTACCTTTGTGACACCGAGAACAGTCCGCTTGTCTTCACTGAAGACAGGCATGTAGGTCGCTTCTAGCCACACGGTCGATCCATCTTTGGCTTTTCGCTTAATTTTTCCAGAAGAAGAGAGCCCTTTACGTAAGTCTTTCCACATGGATTCGTATACAGAGCTGTTCACAAGTTCCGGAAAACATAACTTTTCATGAGGCATACCAATCATTTCTTCGGGACGATACCCAACAGCAGACGCAAAGTTTTTGTTCACATATGCGACGCGTTTGTCGAGTCCGAATCGAATGATTGCAAGATTTTCTTCTAATGCGTTAACAACGAGTTGGTCGGATACAGATTCAGATGTTAAAACGTTCAAATAATCCCCTCCTAGGACTTCTGTAATGAATTGTTATCTATTATACATGTTGTGAATCGTATGTACTATAAAAACTAACTGAATGACATGAAAAATACAAAATTTCAAATGGGAATTAGATTAATAGAACTATTTTTTAAGGAGTACTATTATCTCTAAATAATAATTGATGGCCGCTATGTGATTACGGCAATACGGTCAAGATCAAAAGAATTGGACTTAACTTATTTTTTCTACCCGATGAAGATAAATCGAAACGCTAGCTTATAGAAATCTTTTTAAAACAAAGAAACAGAGGCTAAGTGGTAGCCTCTGTTTGAATTGTATATACGATAAGGAATTGTTAATAGTCTCGTTTATTCAACTGTTCATCAAAGATATCACCTTGTACAGGTTCATTCTCTCTCTGTTCTTTACGGGAGAGAAGTGAATCACGTTCAAGTTCTTCGGCAATTCTACCCGGACGGTCATTTACAGCGTCTTGAAACTCTTGGCGACGCTGTTCCTGTTCAGGATCACGTCCTAGTTCACCCGCAAAATCAGTGGTTTCTAGCCCGTTGGAAATCGTATCATCCGCTGCTACGCTGAATTCAGAACGCTCAATTGGACGCTCGTGTACTGGTGTCACTCTTTCTTGTGTATGGTGAGGTATCGTATCACCAAATGTTGGCTGTTCAGGTACGCGTGTGACGCCGTCGCCTGGAGGTGCGACCCAAGTATTTGCACCAAGATTTGGATCGCCTACATTCTCTCCGATGCCGAATGGTTGACCCACCTCTTGATGCTGACCAGGCATGTCATTCGTTTCATCCACGTACAGCAACATACTGCCATTGTTAACGTCTTGGTAAAATCCAGCCTTCTCATCATCCGTAAACCCAAGGTCATCCATCATACTCCGGACGCGATCTTCACCGGTCATGAAATCCATGAATTTATCCAGCCAGGATTCATGAGTCGTTTGAATCTCAGCATCCGTTCGACTTTGCAACATCTTTACTTGGTCTTCACTTTTAGCAATTACAAAAATTTGATGGTCTACATAGCCTTCTGCTTTTAATGCTACTACCTTAGCCAATAGTTCTGGCTCTGTATGAAACATCCCAATGAATCGTTTGCCCTGTTCCATTTTGAAACGCCTCCTGTTGAGTTTGTTTGCTAGTACTCAAATGAACTGTTGTTAGTGTTTGGATACCCGGGCTATAAGCCACAGAAACCTCAATAATACTAAGTGGGGGCAAACGTCATTAATTTGTAATCGAGTTGTCATCTAACATGAAATTCTATTAGGGGGGATATTATATGAAGGAAAACAAAAAAGAGATGCAATCGCATCTCTGTCACCTATACTCAAATTAATTAATATGCATCAATTAATTTCTTTTCAAAGTCTTTCAACGAATGGTTCGGAGAGATTCCTTGGCGTTTGAGTTCATAACGATTGTCACCGAGTTTTACGGTTCCAGAGTTCGTTGTAAATGCCATCCGAATGCCTGCAGCCGAAATAGCTTTTTTACTCGTTTCGTTAAATTGACCGAACGGATACGCCAAATATCGAATATTAGGATCTAGCATGTCAAATGCTTTCGACACTTGGAAACGACCGAGATCGATATCAGCTTTGATTTCTTTAGGTGTTGAAGTTGTCAAGTAAGGCTCTCGTGTACCAGGTCTGCGTAAATGCAATCCGTGAGTGTGGTGTTGGAACGAAAAGACATCAGCGGTTTCGCGGATCTCTTTCAGTCCGACATATTGAAACGCTTGGTCATCCCATGGTTGAGCCTGTTGCTTAATACGGGATGTAATGAGAAATGAAGTTGCAGTGAACCCTTTTTCCGCTAACAAGGGATATGCATACTTTTGAAGTGAAAGTAGACCATCGTCAAAAGTGATTAAGACGGTTTTATCCGTCAAATTTTTACGAAGCATAAGCCAATTATCCAATTCTTCAGGAGTGATAGTTTTCCAACCATTCTTTTTTAAGTAGTCCATTTGTTGTTGAAACGGAGCCAAGTCAATTACCATGTTATTGTTTGCAAAAGGTGTAGCTGCTCGATTTTCAACGATTTGATGATACATGAGAACAGGAATCCCTGGATCCGCAGTCACGAGCGTTTTGGGAATGAATCCCCGGACGCCACCGAGGTTTACTTGTACATGGGTTTTTGTTTCCGCAATAACCGGAAGACGCTGTCCGGGGTTAATGTATCCGACTCGATAGCCTCCCCGTAGTGCACTTGCAACGGAAACCCGACTTTTCGTTATGATAGTTTTTCGTCCCTTAGGCAATGGTTTTTCCTTAGACGGAGGAGCGGCTTGAACAATATGAATTGGGACTAGCAATTTATCGTTTCCAAATGACAAATAACCGTATTTGTCGTCTTGACCAACCATCTCGTAAGGAACACCTTTCATGAAAGTTGCTGTACCAACTAACTGATCCCCATCCATTGCATAACCGCCCGTAGATTTTGATAAAGTGACCATTGAACTTTGAGCAGCAGCTTGAGCACTCGATTGTGATACGACGACTAGAAAACATACCAAAAGACCAGCCCATAAAACAGACCACCGTTTCTTTTTGAACACATGCAACATTCCTTTGTTTATAGTAATAAAACAGTTCTAATTCCTTAGATGATTATAACATAATGGTATCAGTAATTTGGATAGAATTAGAAAAAATATTAAAAAAGTCAATCATTTGAATCATGCGTTTAAAATGAGTGTTGATTATATAGTCAGAATATTTATAATATTTTATATAAATGCAATTTATTAGGGGGAATAACTTTGCTCACATTTGTATCTGCTATCGTTTTGTTATTCGCAGGATATTTCACGTATTCGAAAGTAGTTGAAAAGGTGTTTGTTGTCGATGATGCCCGTAAAACGCCAGCTTATACGAAGACGGATGGGATGGACTATGTGCCAATGAGTTGGTGGAGGGGTTGGCTTATTCAACTCTTAAATATTGCAGGTCTCGGCCCGATTTTTGGTGCGATTGCAGGTGCGCTTTACGGTCCTGTAGCTTTCATATGGATTGTCTTAGGAAGTATCTTTGCTGGTGGTGTGCACGATTATTTTTCAGGAATGCTGTCACTAAAGCATGGAGGGGCACAATTCCCTAAACTAGTTGGCGAATATTTAGGTAGCGCGGTTCGAAAAGTGACAAGTGTAGTTTCAATTGTATTAATGGTTCTAGTTGCAGCGGCATTTACAGCAGGGCCCGCGCAACTTATTTCTTCCATAACTCCAATCACGTTTACAATGGCATTAGTACTCGTATTTGGTTACTTTACATTAGCTGCAATTCTTCCTATTAATAAAATCATTGGACGTATTTATCCGGTTTTTGGAGCAATTTTAATCGTCATGGCAGTAGCAATCGCAGGGGCACTCCTATTTGGAACTGCTAAAATCCCTAATCTGACTCTTACAAATATGCATCCGGGCGACCTTCCAATTTGGCCGCTTTTAATGGTGACAATTTCATGTGGAGCGATTTCAGGTTTCCATTCAACGCAAAGTCCGATTGTTTCCAGAACCATGAAGAAAGAAACGGAGGGCCGTAAAGTTTTTTATGGGGCAATGATCGGAGAAGGTGTCATCGCTTTGATATGGGCAGCTGCGGGAATGACGTTTTTCGGTGGTACAGGAGGTCTACAAGCTGCACTAGCTACTGGAGGACCTGCTGGAGCTGTAAATGAAATATCGGGCACTCTCTTAGGAACTTTTGGTGGGGTTCTAGCAATACTAGGTGTCATTATCTTACCGATTACAACAGGTGATACTGCATTACGTTCTGCACGTATGATGCTGACGGAAGCTACTTCACGTTGGATTAATCCAGAAAAACGGTGGGTAGTACTCCTAGCAACTGTAGTTCTTGGAGCCCCCATGTTTTATTTATCAATGATTGACTACTCTTTCTTATGGCGTTACGTAGGGGGAACCAATCAGTTTGTTGCTGCAATCATGCTATGGACTGCAACATCCTATCTTCTACGTGAAGGACGTGCACATTATATTGCAGGAATACCCGCTTTGTTTATGAGTGGGGTCGTAGCAACTTATTGGTTATATGCTCCTGAAGGATTGCAGTTAGGCTATGGAATTTCCGTAACAATCGGTTTAGTCGTAGTTGGAGGGCTTGCTGTTTTTTATGGAATGAAAATTGTACAGTCCCGGAAAGAAAACGTAAAACAAGGTATCCCCAAAACAACCTATTAAGAAGGTGCGAATTACGCACCTTCTTTTTCTTTATATCGCATAATTCAGCTCGTATGGTATACTTCATGACAGATTAAACTACTAAATTTGTATGTGGGGTATCCTATGATCTTTAACTCGTTTGAATTTATCTTTCTATTTTTGCCCATCGTTTGGATTGTATTTTTCCTTGTAGGAAAAATCGCACCTCCATTCGCAAAAACCTGGTTATTACTTGCTTCCTTGTTTTTCTATGCGTATTGGAATCCTTCCTATTTACCGTTAATTATCGGTTCTATGATTGTGAACTATATCATTGGCGTGTTCTTAGGAAAAAACAAGTGGCTCCCAACACGTAAAGTAATTCTGACACTTGGTATTTTGTTCAATGTCAGCCTGTTAGGATATTTCAAATATCGAGATTTCTTTGCAGAAAATATAAACGCTGTCTTGGGAACAGACATTTCTTTGATTCAAGTTATTCTTCCGTTGGCGATCAGTTTCTATACGTTCCAACAAATTGCGTATCTCGTTGACTCCTATCGGCTTGAAACGAACGAATACAATTTCTTGAACTATGGTTTATTCGTTTCTTTTTTCCCGCAGTTAATTGCCGGACCCATCGTACATCATGGGGATATGATGCCACAGTTCAGTGATCGGAAAACCTATCGTATCAATTACGAAAATTTAGCGAAAGGACTCGTTATTTTTTCTGTCGGTTTATTTAAAAAGGTGGCCATTGCGGATACATTCGCAGGGTTTGCAAATAGCGGATATGGCTCTGTTGAATCACTGACGATGCTAAGTGGATGGTTTACGTCGCTTTCCTACACGCTACAGCTGTATTTCGATTTTAGTGGGTATTCGGATATGGCAATTGGTCTTGCGCTATTTTTCAACATTCGATTACCAATCAATTTTAACTCGCCTTACAAAGCGCTCGATATCCAAGACTTCTGGCGTCGTTGGCACATGACATTATCTGGGTTTTTGACAAAATACATATACATTCCGCTTGGTGGAAGTCGTAAAGGTATTCCGCAGACCTACATCAATATATTTATTATTTTCTTAATCAGTGGATTTTGGCATGGTGCGGGATGGACGTTCGTCATTTGGGGGATTCTCCATGGACTAGCGAGTGTCATTGCGCGTATGTGGAAGCGATCAGGAGGAAAATTACCGAAGATATGGGCATGGGTGATCACATTCCTTTTCGTACACTTGGCATTTGTCATCTTCCGCGCTCCGGATATGTCCGTTGCATTGAGCATCTACAAAGCTATGTTTGGCCTCAACGGATTCCAGTTGACAGGAATCGTTTCGATATTCAATGAAAATATTATGTATTTAGCTATTTATTTACTTATCGGACTAGCAATCGCACTATTTGCTAAGAATTCGGTTCAAATTATGGAAACACAAAAGCGGACACCGCTCATGATGCTATTTGTCGTCATGTTACTGTATTACAGTTCTATGCAACTTCAGCGCGTCAGCGAATTCCTATACTTTAACTTCTAAGGCGGTGAGTCAATTGACAGATAAAAAATTTGCACGAACAGCACTACTATTATTTCTGATGTTGGCCGCCGCAACGGCTGGCGTTAATTACTGGATAGACCCACTTTGGCATTATGGACATGCCAACGCCTTCAACACTGTTCAGAAGGTGACCAATGAGCGGGAACAGAAAATTGCTATGCTGCATTATGGGCGTCATGATTATGATACGTTACTGATTGGAAGCAGTCGTTCCACATACATTCATCCATCCGCATTTGAAGGATGGGACGTATTTAACTTTTCTGTTGCGAATATGTCTGTACGGGAAGTGCATAGTTTCATGCTTTATAGCCAATCCCAATTGCCTGGGTTAAAGCGCTATCTAATCGGAGTGGATTTCTTTAAGTCGAGTGAGAAAGAAGCGGGAGCTCCGCGTGCTTTAACAAATTATGAGAAGAAGATTACACAACCTTTCTATCGGACGAAGAATTTATTGTCACTCGATACTTTGGAGATCTCCATCGAGAACTTCAAGAAATCAGTGACTGACACAGTGGATGAAGATCGTCTCTACAACCGAAAAGGAGAAGCGTTCGCTAATCGACTGTCGAAAGAGGAAGTGGAAAAAAGCACAAGTTTAAAAATTGCACGATTTGAAAAAGAATTCTACGGAAGTAACTACACGTACTATAGGGATTATCCAATGATCCTTCAAAAAATTAAGGATGCAGCAGGAAACGATGAGCTTTCTGTCTATACCACGCCTATTTCAACGGGATTGTTTGTGTCCCTAGTTGAATCTGGTCTTTTGGACGAGTACGAACATTGGATACGAGATTTAGTTAAAGTGAACGGTGGCGTTTGGAATTTCATGTATCCGAATTCAATTACGAATGACAACATGAACTATATTGATGGACACCATTTCTATCCTGAAATCGGGACGCTTATTGCTAAACGAATACAGAATACAGATACGGCAGAAGTTCCTGAAGATTTTGGTGTATACGTAACAGCCGATAATCTAGAAACACATCTTCAAAATGTACGTGACCTCGCTAAACAAGCAGTACAAGAAAGTACAAAACAGTAAATAGAGTGGTTCCAATAGTCTCTCATGACAAATCGAAGATTGCCTGATATCGGACAAAAGATAGGGATTCGAGTAACTATCTATTTGAAGTAGGGAATAGTAAAGACTTCTGTACTAAGGTCAAACTAAGTGTTCAGCGCAGTTCGATAAAAAATCTGTACGCAAATGTGAACAAAATAGCACATGAAAACTTCTTGATTTGGTTGGGAAATAGACACAGAAAAATGATAACGATGAAACTATTTTCATGTTAAAATATACAACGTTGTTTATCAATCAAAGGGGGTGCAGTTACTCAGGACTGCATCCACATAGAAGGAGATTTTATAAATGGGTAGAGTCGAACAGAAAGTTGCATTGGTTACAGGTGGAGCGTCAGGAATCGGTCTTGCATCTGCACAGTTACTAGCTAAAGAGGGCGCTAAAGTTGTCATCGGTGATTTCAACATTGAAGGTGCAAAAGTGGCTGCTGAAGAAATCAAGGCTAACGGCGGAGAAGCATCTGCAATCTTCTTGGATGCTACAAAAGAAGAATCTATTAAAGAAGCGGTTGAGTTCACAGTGAACACATATGGTTCACTAACGGTTATGTTCAATAACGTTGGAGGAACGAATCTTAAAAAAGACTTGGACGTTGTTAACCTTGACTTGGATGAGTGGGATCGTTTGATGAACATGAATTTGAAGAGTGTATTGATTGGAGCGCGTTACGCAATTCCACACATGCAAAAAGCGGGTGGCGGTTCTATCATTAACACAGCTTCAACTGCTGCAGTGGCTGGAGACGCAATCCGTTCAGCATACGGCGCTTCTAAGACAGCTGTAACTGGTTTGACTCGTTACATTGCAACTCAATACGGAAAAGACAAGATCCGTTGTAACGCAATCGCACCAGGCCTTATCTTAACACCTGCTGCCAAAGATAACTTGCCTGCAGAAGTACGTGAAATCTTCATGAAGTATAATGCGCTTCCATACCACGGTGAGCCAGAAGATATCGGAAATACAGTTCTGTTCTTGGCTTCAGATGATTCTAAATTTATGACTGGCCAATTGCTTGTTGTTGACGGTGGTCACTACATGACAAGCCCTACAATTTCTGACGTTAATACGTATGCAGCTAGCTTGCAAAAATAAGTTTTAGTAAACGAACTCCTTCTTTGCCAATTCAGTTTGGTGAAGGGGGAGTTTTTTGCAATTATAAATAAGCGATGTAGTTTTTCATCTCATGCTGACGTTTCAATGAACTGTATAGAAATTAGATTTGATAGTTAAATAGAATTAGGTCTCTGAGTACAACTATGGATAACGCATGTTGGCATATTGTATAATCACGTGGCAGTTGAAGAAAACTATGTAACAACGATTCCAGGAGAAAACGGAATTTTAACGATTCACGGAAACGTTTCAAATTCAATGATGTCTTAACTGCCTAAGTAGGCGGGGGATGAATGGGCTAGCACGTAGAGAGTGGGCCTACTGGAGCTACTATTAGTAATCTAATAACACGAGTTGCCAGAATTAATGATTAGAATCTAGTAATCATAAAAACAAACTGATGCATAAACTGACAAGGCGCCATCCAATCCGGACGCGGAAAGGGTGGCGCTTTAGTATGTCGAAGGACATATAAAACTATTAATATAGTAGATAAATATTAACAATTCACTGAAAAATATAGAATGTTTGGGAAAAAACTGGTATACTGAATTTACCAAATAATATTATGAGGAGAGATTCTATGAAACGCTTTTTCACATTGATTACTATGCTAGCAATCACGCTAGTTCTTGCTGTTCAACCAGCAGCTGCAGCCGTAAAATTCCCGGATGTATCAACAGCAAACCGCTTCCACGATGAAATTCAATTTTTGGTGGATAAAAAGATTATTAGTGGCTACTCAAATGGTAGCTTCCAGCCGAAACGAAACGTTACACGCGGAGAGGCAGCAATTATGATTGGACGTTCGCTTGGATTAGATGGAACGAAGCGTAATACTAAGTTCAAAGATGTACCGAAAACCAACGGAGCCAGTGGATATATTGCTGCTGCAACTGAAAAAGGAATCATTGGTGGCTATCCAGATGGAACATTCCAGCCAAACAAATCGATTTCCCGTGGAGACATGGCAATCATCCTTTCCCGTGGGTTTGAGTTGCAACTGGGCAGTAAAAGAGAATTCAAAGATGTCGGACCTAACATGAAAGCTTCCGAAGCGATTAATCACATGGCGGGTAACTACATTACAACTGGTTATCCTGACGGTACATTCCAGCCACAAGGACTTGTGACTCGCGAACAATTCGCAGCTTTCGTTGCGCGCGGTCTTAGCTCTGAGTTCAAACAGCGAACACAAAAGAAAGATGGATACGCATACGACCTTACGAAAACATATGTATATGGCCAATCTGACGGAGACCTCCAAGTGACTTATAAAAAGGTGAGTACTAAGTTTGCCGAAGTACCATTCACAGGCTTTCTTTGGGAGTTTAAACATTCAGGGACAGGTAAAATAACTTATTTAGCACAGGATGAATCAGAAAGAGGACTCATGTTGGTCTATCCTATATCGAGTGGGGTATTGGAACTCGCTTATCCAATTAAGATAAATTCAACATGGCAGACTGGCTATGATATGGATGGCAGAAAGACCATTACAGGAGTCAACAAAACTGTTAAAACACCTTATAAAACATTTGCGAATGCAGTTGAAGTCACGGATGATGGTATGAAATATTACTTCGTCAAAGGAATCGGATTAGTGAAAGTTATCACGAAATCAGGTGAAACGATCTCTGAATTGAAATCAATTCAATAAGCGATTCAAAACATCAGTTCAAAATAGGAGGGAATAGGGATGAAGAAATTTATAACTATTGTAGCAGCAGGAGCGCTCTCACTTGTGGTAGCAGTGCAACCGGCTGCAGCGGCAGCGAGTTTTCCGGACGTACCAAAATCCAACAGATTTCATGATGAGGTTAACTATTTAGTAGGTAAAGAGATCATTAGTGGCTACTCAAATGGAAATTTCCTGCCGAAAAAGAATGTAACACGTGGAGAAGCGGCTATCATGATCGGACGAATGCTTGGAGTGGATGGAGCTAAACGTGATACGAAGTTCAAAGATGTATTGAAGAATTATGGTGCTAGTGGCTATATTGCTGCCGCAACTGACAAGGGAATCATCGGTGGTTATCCAGATGGAACATTCCGTCCAAACGAGCACATATCGCGTGGGGATATGGCGATTATTCTAGACCGCACATGGAGTTTGGAATTTGGAAGTGTACGAGATTTTAAAGATGTAGGAGAAAATATGAAGGCTAGCGATGCCATCTATAATATTGCACGTGAATACATTACAACTGGATATAACGATGGTACGTTCCGTCCAAAGGGCACGATAACTCGTGAACAGTTTTCAGCTTTCTTAGCGAGAGGTATGAGCCCCGTCTATAAACAGCGTGTAATAGGAAATAACGGATATTCCCTAAATATGACAAAGCAATATACATTTGGCACGTCTGATGGGGATCGCCAGTTGGTTTTCCAGCAAGGGATTCAAAGTGATCAAGCTCCAGATTACAAAGGATTCGCTTGGAAAGAAACCAATCTGAAAACAGGCCAAGTGGATTATTCATTGCAGGAAGAAACATCGGATGAAATGATAACGGGATATCCGTTCTCAGAATACTATACTGACTTGAAGTTTCCACTTAAAGTAGGAGTTCCTTGGCTAAACGGCGAGGGTGAAGGGACAGCTAAGATTACAAACATGTCTAAAACTGTGAAAACGCCATATAAGACATTCACGAATGCGGTGGAAACGACTTCTGATATGGGGTACAAGGTCTATTATGTAAAAGGTGTGGGTCATGTTAAGACAATCAATCCTGCAGGAAAAGTAGTACGAGAATTGAAGTCTATAAAGTGATGAAAAGCGTCAGCCATGAGCTGACGCTTTTTTTCTTGGTGTCACGATGAAAACGCTTGACGGGATTTGCTTGTATGAAATAGAAGAGGGGGGAATCATTCACTCAACCTCGTACATCCAGTTTCATTCAACGGAGGAATTTATCGTATAGTCATCATATAATATGGGAAAAATTTCTTGATTTTTTCTTGTAGTAGTTTGCTATAATAAAGTTACTTAAAAAGAGGAGAGTGTGTATGAAAAAGTTATTAATGACAGTTGCAATTTTAGTAGGTTCTCTTGTAGTATCCTTACAGCCTGCCGCGGCGGCAGTAAGTTTTCCAGATGTGCCGGCTTCAAACCGGTTTCATGAGGAAATTCAATTTTTAGTGAATCAAGAAATAATCAGTGGTTACCAGGATGGTAGTTTTCAGCCGAAACGCAATGTCACTCGTGGTGAGGCAGCAATTATGATTGGACGTGCACTAGACTTAGATGGTACGATGCGCGATACGAAGTTCAAAGATGTTACTAAAAAAAATAGAGCTAGTGGCTATATCGCATCTGCAGCGGCGAAAGGAATTATTGGTGGTTACCCTGACGGTACATTCCGTCCTGACCAACAGATTATCCGCGGAGATATGGCTATCATTTTAAGTCGTGTATTTGGATTGGAGTTTGGCAGCATTCGTGAGTTCAATGATGTTGGGATGAACATGAAGGCAAGTGAAGCAATTTATAATATTGCGGGTGAATACATAACGACAGGATATGAAGACAATTCATTCCGTCCTAATGGGAAAGTCACTCGAGAACAATTCTCTGCATTTCTTTCAAGAGGGATGAGTCCTGAATTCAAACAACGTGCAGTCGGAAACAATGGGTATGCACTGAATATGACGAAACGCTATGTATACGCAACTCCTAATGGGGATGTTGAGGAAGTATTCCAACAAGGTCTTGAAGGTTTTGATGTCCCAGATTATGCTGGATTCTCATGGAAAAGTACAGACTTGACGACTAAGGAAGTTGCTTACTTCTTCCAGGAAGAAACAGCAAATGAACTTGTTACATTATTTCCATTCTCAGACGGTTTCGTAGACTTGCTATATCCGATCGAAGTCGGTACAGGTTGGTATATCGATGAGGAAGAAACGCTTGTAGATGAGATTACGAGTGTTACGGAAACTGTGGAAACTCCATTTAAAACATTTACCAATGCTGTTGAAGTAACCTCTGATCTTGGATATACATCGTATTACGTCAAAGGTGTAGGACATGTAAAGACGCTTGACGAGAATGGTGGTGTAGTAAGCGAATTGAAATCGATGGAATAACAGGAAGGCGCTAGCATTGAGCTAGCGTTTTTTTCATTCCTACGTCTTTTTTGTTTGATATACTAGACGTATCTATTAAATGAAGGAGTGAGTACATGAAACGAATAATAACGATGCTAGCTGTTCTAGTGTGTTCTCTGGGGATAACTGCACAGTCTGCTGCTGCGGCTGCGAGCTTTCCGGATGTTCCAAAATCGAATCGATTTCATGATGAAATTCAATACTTAGTTTCTAAAAATATCATCTCGGGATATCCCGACAAAACGTTTGCACCTAAAAAAGATGTCACACGTGGAGAAGCTGCGATTTTCATTGGACGTTTACTAAAGTTGGATGGAACAAAGCGTGCGACTCAGTTCAATGATGTCGGTAAGAATTTATCCGCAAGCGGCTACATTGCCTCCGCTGCGAAAGAAGGCATCATCAATGGATATCCGGATGGTACGTTTCGTCCGGATGCGTTAATATCTCGTGGGGATATGGCGGCAATCGTGGACCGTACGTTTGACTTGCAGTTTACCTCTCAATTTCTATTCAGCGATGTCGGTCCCAACATGAGAGCAGCGGTGTCCATCCGTAAAATTTCCGCAGCATCGATCACTGCAGGATATCCAGATGGCACATTTAAGCCAACGGGTAACGTATCACGCGAGCAATTTACTGCGTTCCTAGCGCGAGGACTGTCTGCCGAGTTTAAACAACGTTCAGCAATTGCAGACACTTTTGCCCATGACAAAACTAAGCAATACACATATGGAGGATCTGCAGGAGATCGTCTCCTCACTTATGTGAACAGTACAATTGAAAGATCTGGTAGTAAACTTGGATTCGTATGGCAAGAGAAGGACTTGAAGACAGGAGAGAGCCAGTACTTCATAGAGGATGAGACCTATCAAGGGTTTGCGACGGGCCTCCTACAATCCAATTACTATACGGAGTTATTATATCCAATCGAAACCGGCAAATCATGGAACTACTATCAGGAGAAGAGTACCTACACGGCTGTGCATAAAACGGTTGTAACACCCTACAAAACATTTGCCAACGCTGTAGAAGTGACGACTTCGACAGGATACAAAAACTATTATGTCAAAGGCGTTGGAATTGTTAAAGTTTTGGATAAAAACGGAGATACCGTGTCCGTATTGAAGGGGATTAAGTGAGTTTGAGAAATGAGTACTTAAAATCGAGGAGAAGTGCTCATAAAAGTAGAAAAGTGATCATAATTCAGGGAAAGTGCTCATAAAAGTAGAAAAGTGATCATAATTCAGGGAAAGTGCTCATAAAAGTAGAAAAGTGATCATAATTCAGGGAAAGTGCTCATAAAAGTTGAAAAGTGATCATAAACTCAAAAGAATAATCAAACTTCTCCACAAATAATTACAAACACTAACCCATGCAGCCCTCAAAAAGCGAAGCGCTACCAATTAATCCCTTATCCATGCTGAACCTTATCACGATATTAACTCATGTGTCAAAGCATCACAGTGTCAAACAAATCACAAAAAAGCCGCCCTCCCTTCAAACCAAGGAGTGGCGGCTTCACTATACCATCAAATAAATCACTTCACAGCATCTTTTCCATACTGTTTTCCAAATAGCAAATCATACTGCAGTAGCTGATACTCTTTACTCAACTTCTTCGCATCAGCAGGTATCTCACGGGATAGTTTTCCATCACCATCGATCTTCACATCGCGTGTAAATCCAGGAACTTTCGCCCCGAACTGCTCGAGCAGTCCGTAATACGCGGGTTTCCGGACCCCCGCTATACTCAACACCGCAGGGCCAAGCTGATTGGGACTTAAGTGATCAAGGTCAGGAACTGGTGCCTCAAAGTTATTCCACAACATTAAAGGCGTGGAACGCGTCTTCTCGAAATCATCCAAATCCCACTGACTTTCACCTAAGCCTCGAGGAACAAAGTCAGCTATTTTGTACAATCGGTAGTCTTTTCCAATTGCGGGTAAGTGATCCCCGAAAAAGGCAATCACAGTCGGCTCCTCTGAATCTTTAAAGTGGTCAATTAACTGTTCTAATGCTTTATCCGCATCGTAAACGCCTTGTGTGTATGAGCGTAGCAATACGTTAAACACGTCATCGATATCTTCAGGAACTGTTGTCTTGACGTCAAAGTTCTCGTATTTGTCTTCTGCATACCCAGTATGATTTTGCATCGTGACCGCGTAGATGAACATTGGATCGGCAGATGCCTCTGTCCGTTCGATAATCGTCTTTGTCACTTGTTCATCGGAGATGAATGGACCTTTATAAATGGGGTCCTTAAACGATTTATCGTCAAGGAACTCATTGAATCCAAAATGCTTGTACACATTCTCACGATTCCAGAACCACTTTGCATATGGGTGGATTGCAAGCGTGTCATACCCGAGACCTTTCAAATAATTCGGCATTGCAGCTGGTTGTGTGTCTCGCACGTATTGCTGGTACGGCACGGATCCGACAGGCAAGAAATTGTTTGAAAAACCGGTCAGTACTTCGAACTCGACATTACTCGTTCCGCCGCCAAACGTAGGCGACAGCAACCAACCTGTCTGGTTTTCACGAATGAATGGCATCGGATCAGGATCAAACTGAATCTTCTCGAGCAACGTTGGATCCCAGAACGATTCATTCATCACAAAAATAATATTGGGCTTTTCGCCGGTAGGAGTCTTTTGCGAATCCGCTTCTTTCTCAAGCTTCTTCACGATGTCCTCAATGGCCGACTTGCTGTAGCCATTCGGAGCCAGCACAATCGCACTTTGCATATTGAGCATAAATGCACCATAAAAACCGTTTTGTTCATAATTACGCTCTTGGTTGAACGTGATATTTGTAATTTCTGCTTTCTTGAGCGCTTGCTCCATATTCGGAAACGTTCGGTAGAAGATGAAAGCACTCAAATAAGTAGCTCCGAGCACAATGAAAAGAATTCGCACCCACCAAGGTAGACGCATAACAGGCTTCGGGCGTTTTTTCAGCATGTAGATGAACAACCCAATGAGAATCAGAAGGACTGCGACAATTCCAACAAGTGCGGCACCGACATTCGCCTCTTTATATAGATTAGGCAATAAGTTAAAGACATTGTTGTATAGCAATAAATCCCATGGATACAAATTCTCACCGAGAAAGCTGAATTTGAAATAGCTAAAAACGGGGAGCAGAATAGCAATAACGTTCGTCAAAAGGAAACTGATGACGAACCGATTGATGATTCCCATCATGACTAGGAATAGAGCAAATACAATAAGGACATTCAACAAATAAGTAGTCGTTCGCTCCTGACTCCATGTAATTGCTTGTTCAAATGAGCCAAGTAAGAAGGATTCTACACCTATGATCAGGAGGAGAAACCAAATCATCGCGAACAACATAGCGATAAAAGACTTTACATCAAATTTAAATTTCACAACGGGCACCTCTTCTCTGATAGGAGATTTTCATTTACCTATTGTAACATATTGGATTCGAACACAGTTTTAGGACAATGAAAAACCCTGCAGAATTTGCCTGCAGGGAAATTATTTACCGAACCTTAAATTCAGTCACACTGTCTTTCACCATCGATACTCCTTGTGCATTTTTCGCAAAATGCGTGACGACTAGACGATAGTTTTTGCCAGTCGCATATCCGGAAGCAGGGGCTTTCACGCTGACTTTCCGAGCATCCGCAGTTTTTGAAACTGTGACAGCTTGGCGTTCTCCGAATTCATCTTCAACATATACATAGCCATTCGTAAAGTAACGCTCATTCATCTCTTGAGTAAATTTCACCGTGAATGCTTTATTTGCATTTTCAGTACGTGCGGATGAAGAAGGCTGGAATGCGCGCTCCTGAAACGTTTTATCAGAATATCTGACTTGAAGTTGGTCAAAGAGTAAGAACCCTTTGTCCTTCTTAGCAGAAGAACGTTCTGCAACGTAGATTTTATCAAGTTTTAATGGAGCTGGAGCGGAAGAAGGGATGCTTGCTGTGACGTACTTCCAGCCTCTCCAGTCTTGTCCGTTTTCCTTTGTGAAATCTACGACAACTTCCTTACCATTTGCATCACGCAGAGATCCGCGTAGCCAATGTGCGTTTCCGTCACCATACACCCAAACACCAAGTTCTTTTGGACTGGATGCTATTGGAAGACCGCCTCCGAAGTTTAGGTAAGCTGCAGATACACCGTCCTTGTTTGCTGTGTAATCATAGTTTAAACGGGCAGAGGCCTTGCCTTCATGTGCTTGAATTCTCTTTTCCGAAGAGAGGGAAGCGGAGGCACGAATACCAGTTGCGCTCATTCCAGCAGTTGACTCGAATGATTCAAGACGTATAGGTTTGTCGGTAACCGTAACGGGCACTTTTTTTGATGTCCGACCATAGGTTGCTGTGAGTGTTCCAGTACCTTCTTTTGCTGCAGCAGTAAACGTCTTGTTACTTACAGTTCCGATACCAGTAGATGCAGTAACATCAATGGCATCCGGATTGAAGATGACTTTATTGTTTTTAGATGTACCGGAAACGTTCAATTTAATGGATTCACCTGTACCTAGTGTAATGGCAGAAGGTGTAAAGACGATGTCATCAATGGAGTCTGTAACAGTAACAGGAACGTTCACTTTTGCGTTTTCATAACCGACTGTCACTGTACCGGATCCAGCTTTAACTCCAACGAATTTGTTGTTTTCAATCTTTCCGATGCTACTAGAAACACCAAGTAAATTCACATTTGCTTGGTTCACGGTACGCACGTTCAAGTATTGGTCGAGTGCAGAGTTGACTTTGAAACCGACAGAAGCGCCAATTCCCACTTGTCCTTCTTGAGCTTGGCTTGCCGAAATTGTAGCTGCCTTATCGTACGGTGCGGTGCTGACCGCTTCAAGGATTGCGCTTACCGATCTGTCAATTGCACCTGAAGGGCGGTTCGCAAGTGTTGGATAGATGTTTCCAGGTTTGCGGGTCACCATAGTCGTTGAACCGCCACCATCCAAGTTCAACGCGTTGTACGCACCGATCGAAACTAGGTATTGAGCGAATTCCTTCATGGTCATTCCTGCACTTTTCCCTTTTAAACCAGAATCTGCAGTTACAAGATACACCTGCTGACCGGTTTTATCCGTCGCAACTGCTGTCCGTGCAGTGCGTTGTGTTGCCTTCCCGCTGTTCGGATCAATCGTCATATCGACTTTACCGTTTTGGACGAGCAATGGACCTGATGCAAGCATGAATTTCGAGTCGCGCCATGCCGGATCCACGTTATACGAGATGGAAACTGTATCTCCTTTTTTCATGTCCCGGATTTTGTCGACTTCCTTGCCATGTGCAGAAAGGACGAAACCTTTACTGTTTTTGGGGACCGTCGCAGGTTGCTGCTGGCCGAATGGTCGAACGGCTGTTACGGTTCCAGTCACTTTTTCACCGAGAGCGAAACCACCTTCCGCAGATTTGGAAGTCTCAACGACCACTTCAAGTCCTGTCGCATTTGTACGAGTGGTTTCGTACGGCCAGCTGGAAGTGTAGAGGATGCTTTCATTATTTTCACGCTCCCGATTCAACGAATTCATCGTGACAGACTTTCCATTATGTTCAACCGTTGGGGAGAGTGTATATGTACCAATCTTACCTCGATTGTCTGCGGTCATCCCGAATGCTGCAGGGGTGTGCATGAAATCGTTAAAGTTCGTAGAAACCGCACCAATATGTTGGATTTGACCGTCTTTTGTCAATAAATAACTAGGATATCCATTTTTGAAATGGAAGAGGGACGCATTAATGGCACCGACTACGTGGTGGTTAACTTGTGTATGCGCAGTAGCCAGTGAATTGACAGTAGCCAGTTTGTTAAATGGTGTGTTAATGCCGACATCTACTGTTGTGTAAGGCTTCGTCAGATTAATGTTCAACTGATTAAGCGTTTGAGCATTGCCATTGACCGTAATCGATTGCTTTGTATGATAGACCCCTTGTGAAACAGAAGCAGCTTCTGCTTGTAGCAATACCGTGCCGAATAGGGCGACAGCTGCAACGCTAGAAAGCAGTGTGCGTTTCAATAACATGAAAAAACTCCCTTAACTCTTATGATAAGACCAGTATAAGGAAAAATTTAGATGAAGGATATAGGACTAACAATCTAATAATTACAAGAATGGAGAAAAATAGGCAAAAAGAAGCCTGGAGACACAGGGGGTCTCCAGGCTTCTTTTTCGGCCTCAACAATTCTTGCTATATTCAATAAAACAGGGTTTACCTACACATATTATCTTACCACACTTTCACGATAACACAAACACATTCGTTCACTTTTTTTAGAACCTTTGCAAGGGTGTCTTCAGCCTTATTTTTTCCAATTCGTCAAGAAACTTCTTCAACTTCAGGTGGTTCAATTTTAGATAACCCATCTGACTTGTAAATGAAAATCGCAAATTCTCCACGTGTAATGGGATCAACGGCACCAAACTTAGTAGGGGATTTCCCTTGTGTGATGTCGTTTTGAACGAGAGCACCGACGTATGGTGCGAACCGCTGGTTAACATCAGTAAACGGAAGGGGGTCAAGTGAGGTACCCATTCCATAGGCAATAGCGATAACTTTTGCCATTTCGTTACGAGTCATCGTATCAGATGCACCAAATTTTGTAGTTGTTTTTCCGGAGATGACATCTCGTGAAGCAAGAGCATTGACGGCCCAAGCTCTACTTTTAGGAACATCCGTGAATCCAGCATCAGGAAGATTACTCGACTCGGAGAATCCGAGTGCACGGGCAACCATTACAGCAGCGTCGATACGTTTGATTGAATTGGTTGTCCCAAAAGTAGTGCTCGTGAGACCTTGCGCATAATTGTTAGTAATTAGGTAATTGACTTCCTTTTCATATCGTGGACTGACGTCTGTAAATGCAGCGAGTGATGTGGACGCAGACATAGCAAATGCTAAAACACCTGCGGCAAGTGCAACAGTAATTTTTTTCTTCAAGTTTAGTGCCTCCTTCAGTATATTCTTTGTATAAGTCTACAATGTTTTCCAGTTACGTGCAAAGGGGCGAATGGCTCAATAGGTGAAATCGGCGAGAAGTGGTGTGTTGCTGAAAGTGGAATCGATATTAGGGTGCGTGATATCAGAACTTTCACTTGGGGTATCGGAAAAATTGTGGCTGGAATCGGAACTTTCTTACGAAGAATCGGCACTATCAGGAAATTAATCGGAATCGACACACAATTCAATGAATTTTGAAAGAGGTTAATTGGATGCGCTTCGCTTGTTTAGAAAAGGGGGAAGTCAAGGACTTTTGAAATCTGTAATTTAGGGTATTCAATCAGTATTAAGAAACGATTCAATTACACAAGTTGAATTGCGCAAGCGTCTCGTCAACACCAGGCGTACATTTTATCGTTCTGTGCTATACTTCAGCTATATAATTATAAACAACTCAGGAGGATTCCATGAAAACAGTAAAAAAAGTAATCATACCAGCAGCTGGGCTTGGCACGCGCTTTTTACCTGCCACCAAAGCTATGCCGAAAGAAATGCTACCAATTGTCGACATGCCGACAATTCAGTATATCGTGGAAGAAGCGATTGCATCAGGGATTGAAGATATCATTATTGTAACAGGAAAAGGCAAACGTGCAATTGAAGATCATTTTGACAATGCGCTTGAATTGGAAGAGAATTTGATACAAAAAGAGAAATACGACTTGCTTGAGAAAGTCAAAGAGTCGGCAGCGGTCGATATCCACTACATTCGTCAAAAAGAACCGCTAGGACTTGGACATGCAATCTGGTGTGCGCGTAACTTTATTGGAGATGAGCCTTTTGGTGTCTTGCTTGGCGATGATATCATACGAAATGATAAACCGGCGTTAAAGCAATTGATTGAACAATATGAGGCAACTGGTTCTAGTGTCATCGGTGTTCAGGAAGTACCGCATGAAGACATTCATCGATATGGTGTCATTGATCCGATTGCTACTGATTCTCGGTTGATGAAAGTGAGGAATTTCGTGGAAAAACCGAGTCAGGAAGAAGCACCATCGGATTTTGCAATCGTTGGACGGTATGTACTGACACCGGAAATCTTTGAGATTCTGGATCATAAGGAAGTAGGTAAAGGTGGAGAAATCCAGCTAACGGATGCGATTGAAAAGCTGAATACAACTCAAGACGTTTATGGCTATGCGTTTGAAGGACGTCGCTTTGATGTTGGGGAAAAACTAGGGTTCATCGAGACGACGATGACGTTTGCACTCGAGCGCGAGGATTTGAAAGACGATGTGCTTGAGATGATGGAACGTCTACTTTCGACGTATAAAACGAAAGTAAACTAAAAAGCATCGGCAGCAAGAGAAAATTCTCTTGTGCCGATGCTTTTTTATAGAACAAGACATACCGCTCCAATTATGATTAGACCAATACCGAGCAATTTACGTTTCGTGATTGGCTCTCCTAGAAGAAAATACGAAAGTGTGAATGTCCAAATGTACGTAATCGATGTTAGCGGAAACACGACCGTATAAGGCAAATAGCGCAGTACAATGATATTCAAAATAGCACCTGAACCGTAACTGATCAAACCGACGATGAGCCATTTTACGAGCGTGGGCAAATCTTTCCTAAAATCAGTATCTGACGCAAGCTTTAAAAAGTAACCACCGAATGCACCGCACCAGGTCATAACGAGCAGTATTAGAATTAGCAAAAGATTAATGTTCGTCGCCTCCAATCAACCAAACCCCAACAAGAATCAGTACAGTGCCGATTGATAAGGGAATAGTCAAAGGCTCATTCAAAAAGCTAACACCGAATACAAGGGCGATTACATACCCGATTGTCAGAAGTGGATGAAGTACGGAAAGTCTACCGAAGCGGAATGCAATCGTCATAAGGACCGCTCCCATTCCGTAGAATCCGAATCCAATCCATAAGTGCCATTCGAGCAGCCCTCCGCCCGCTGCAAGTTTCCAGAAAAACTGTCCAGTAGCCGTACTGAATGCGGCTGCGACCATAAGGAGGATTCCTATGGGGGACGTCGAGCGATCTTCAGTCATCTTTCGCGACCTCCATCACCATCGGTTCGAACTTCACGAGACTAATCAGAATCAAGGGCAACATAATCATCGAGTTCGCAAGGAGGTATCGGAAATCTTGTGCAGGAATGCCGACGAACACAGCCCCTGTATTGAGAGCAACTGGCAGTAGCAATAACCACGCCCGCCAGCCATTACGTAAATACGCAATATACGTAAACAGTAAGGCTAGAGCTGTGTAAAATGCAGGGCGCCATAAGAACGGAATGGATTCATCTGCAACTTTCAAGTAACTGAAGGCACTCCTTTTGAGATCAGCATTCAACACAGTATTGACAAGACCGAACTCATTATTAAGGTAAATGTTCGTAGTGTATTTACTCGTGTAGCCGTCAGCAGGTTCATTGATTTGCCAGATGAGCGATGTTTGTTTGAAAAGCGCCCCTGCAGCAATATCAGGATTCTGTTTCACGAGATGTAAATAATTCCGAGCATAGCGCCCCCAATCGTCATAAATTGTAAATCGATCATAGTCGCCCCAAGAAAACTTAATGGAGTCGACGCTGTATGGATTATATTTTTCATGCCATTTTTCAATTGGGAAAATCCGGTTCACATAGTCCCGCTGTTTTTCTGTCATGTCACCGTCCTCCGTGACGATCGCTGCGATTTGTTGCGTCGGAATAGAGAGCATCTCTTGCGGATCGGAAGGGTGGACTTCCAGCGCAGTATACACTGGGTTCACAATGATTTGATAAATCAAAATCATCATTGCAGCAACTGGCAATAGCTTCATCCAATAAGACCGATACATAATCAGGACAAACGCTGTAACAATTAAAAATACAGGGAATCCATTGTGACGGAAAAACATCACCATAAATCCAATTAATGCATACCCGGCTATGAACGGCCATCGTTGAAGCACTCTTCCAGAGGAGCGGACAATCATAAACATGAGTAAAGTGAACAACAATAGCGCAGCACTATATGCGACGTCTTTCCATAAGGTGATAGAAGATATGGCATGAACTGGACTGATTGCAAACAGCAAGAGTGCGACCCAGATGAACGGTTTAGGAACCCGAGCCTGCTCGAGAGACCATCCAGCAAGTCCAGTACCCGCGCCGATCAATACAATCTGGAAAATTGCAATGATTGCGGGGGAATCCCAAATTTTCACTAGAACACTTAACAGCATCGTATGGATGACAGGATGCCAATCCGTATACTTATGCGTATGTGCTTGATCCCACTGGGCGAGAGAGTCAGGTGTCATTGCACCGGGATAAAAAGCAAGTAGGAAGTACGACGATACAATCAGTGAAGGAAGTGCATACAAGGCGATTTTCCAAGGTGATACTCGCCTTTTGATAGGACTCAAGGTGGCGGATAAACACCAATAAATGATTGCTGTCACAATGGCCAGAACCGCAAGAAAGACACCAAACCATACAGCCAACATTACAACAAAATGATTATCTGTTAAATACGGCTGTTCACCACGAATACTAACTGCGATGAACAGTGGGAAAAGCGTGCCGAAAATGGCAAAACTAATTTGCTTGCCTTTAGGTAGTTTACGTAGCATCGGCCAAAATTTAAGGGCGTAATAGACGCATCCTGCCATGAGAGCAGTTACTAGTAAAACAATAACTATTGAAACGTTTCGAATCGGCATAAAAAAGAACAACATCGATCCACTAAGATAAAGACCAAAGGCAGAAATGATCATCCAGCGAAGAATGTTCTTCGACATCGGATCACCCTCTCTCTGTCCGTTCGCTAATACGATTCAAATGTAATTCATAGTTTTTCCGGTGCGTACCCGCGACAGTATCCAAAATGAGTCCGCATGCGAGTGACAGCATAGCAAGTAATACGAAGCCAACTGCAAGGATGGCCGACGGTACTTTACTAATAAAGCTTGTCTGGACGTATTCCATAATGACAGGTGTGCCAACAGCTAGACCGAGCACTAGGAAAAGTGCCGCCCACGCCGAGAAGAACAGCATCGGTTTGTAATCTTTGAACAGCGTAAAAATCATCCGTAGCACTTTTATGCCGTCAGTGATTGTGTTCAACTTCGACTCACTGCCTTCGGGGCGATCCCGGTAATCGATCGGTACTTCTTTTATCAAAAAACGATTATCGAGTGCATGAATGGACATCTCCGTCTCAATTTCAAAGCCAGGGCTTGTAACTGGCATGGATTTGACGAACAGTCGATCGAATCCACGATAACCTGTCATGATGTCCGTTATGTTGCTTTTATAGAGCTTATTAATGAGACCTTTGACGAGATTGTTACCGAATCCGTGGAATTGTCGTTTGTTTTCATCAAAATAAGTACCATTTGATAAACGGTCGCCAATAACGAGGTTGGCTTCACCTTTTTGGACAGGTGCTAAAATATCATGCACAAATTCAGCAGGATATGTATCGTCACCGTCTACCATGACGTAATAATTGGCTTCGATGTCGCGGAACATGGAACGAACGACATTTCCTTTACCTTGGCGCGGTTCAAACCTTACGATGGCGCCGTGGGCACGGGCAACTTCGGACGTTTTATCGGACGAGTTGTTGTCATACACATAAATTTTAGCATTGGGCAGTTCTCGCTTAAAGTCATCGATTACATTGCCAATTGTCTGTTCTTCATTGTAACAGGGAACGAGTATTGCGATTTCCATAGTGTATCTCCTTTTGTAAGTAAGCTTAGAGTGCATTTTACCATGAACTGTATTAATTATACAGCTTAGTTTTGTTAGTGGTGGTTAGAGGGGGTGGTTCGTGTGATGAGGTGCTATCAACGCTATGTGTTCAGGGATACTTTATTCGCTGGGGCGGTTGTAAAATTACTTTAATCCTTAGTTGTTTCTTAGCTCCAAGGTATGGAAACTGGTGTTTGCTGTTATCTGAATACCCTTATAAAATTTAGGGGAACCAGGATCTACCAATGTTTTGCTCTGAGTGGTTGAAACTAGTATACTTTGACTAACGAAACAGACAAAAAAATGAAAATAGTTAAAGGGGCGAAGGTTGTGACAGAAGTGATAGATAGGTTTCAGCAGTGGTTAGGTCAGAACGAGTTGCCAGATGTACTTCAGAGTGAATTGAGAGCGGTTGTAGAAAGTGAAAATGAGATTTCTGATCGTTTTTATAAATGGTTGGAATTTGGGACGGGCGGCATGCGTGGATTACTTGGAGCAGGTACAAATCGCATAAATCGATATACGATTCGTAGAGTAGCTGAAGGGCTAGCCAGAATGATTGACGAACATGGACCAAGCGCCAAGCACCGGGGTGTCGCTATCGCATATGATACGCGCCACCAGTCGAGAGAATTTGCACTCGAGACAGCGAAAGTCCTTGGAGCACATAACATCCGCTCGTTTGTGTTCAGCGAACCAAGGCCGACACCTGAACTGTCTTTCGCTGTCCGCGAATTGGCTACATTCAGTGGTGTAGTCATTACCGCGAGCCATAATCCAAAAGAATACAACGGCTTCAAAGTATATGGGGAAGACGGAGGGCAGCTGCCCCCTGAGAAAGCAGCTGCGATTGTAGGTCATATGGAAGCAATTGAAGATGTTTTCTCTATTGAAGTTCTTTCTGAAGACGGATTAAAGGAAATTGGTTTGCTCACGTTCCTATCTGAAGAAATGGATGCATCGTACCAGGGAAAATTGAAAAACCTACAATTAGGAGAGTTCCCTCGTGATAAAGTGAACATCGTCTATACACCAATTCACGGAACAGGTAATGTCCCGGTTCAACAAGCGTTGCACAACTTCGGCTATGAACAAGTAACAATTGTTCCTGAACAAGAACAACCAGATCCAGAGTTCTCCACGGTGTCTTATCCGAATCCGGAAGAAGAGGAAGCTTTCAAGCTTGCAATCCAACTCGGGGCAAGAGTAGATGCAGATTTATTACTTGCCACTGATCCCGACGCAGACCGTCTTGGTGCAGCAATCGCTTTGCCGACAAGAGGGTACGATTTACTGACAGGCAATCAGCTTGGTGCATTGCTGTTAAACTATTTGCTAGATCAGCGTCAACAAGCAGGAACGTTACCGGCTAATGGGCTCCTGTTGAAAACGATCGTCACCTCAGAAATGGGGCGTGCGATTGCTGAACAATATGGTGTCGCTACAGAGGATACGCTAACAGGATTCAAGTACATTGCTGAGAAAATCGAAGAATATAACGCATCAGGAGAATTCAAATTTCTATTCGGATATGAGGAGAGTTACGGATATTTAATCGAAGATTTTGTACGTGATAAAGATGCCGTACAAGCTGCGCTCCTCACAGCAGAAGCGGCTGCCTACTACAAAAGTCAAGGAAGTTCGTTACATGCACAACTGAAAAGGCTTTATGCGAAAGTCGGTTATTACAGAGAATCGCTACAGTCAATTACGATTCCTGGCAAAGAAGGCGTGGCAACGATTGAAAGAGTGCTCACAACATTACGGAATACGCCACCTACAGATCTTGCGGGCATTGAAATAGTAGCAATTGAAGATTATGAAACAGGCAAAATTCTATCAACAGACGGAACGGAACAGCCAACAGGTCTACCAAAATCCAATGTGTTGAAATTCCGCCTTGCAGATGGGTCTTGGTGTTGCGCAAGGCCATCTGGAACGGAGCCAAAATGCAAATTCTATATCGGTGTTCGTGGTAACAGCGGGATGGACGCCGTCAATAAGTGTGAAGCGCTCGAAAAAGCGATTTTGGCACTAGTCGAACCTCTATATAAATAAAAGAAGACTGCGTTGCATGCGCAGTCTTCTTTTAATCTGTCAATTAAACTAGTTAATATTTAAGAAGAAACAATGTGTAGTAATCTACGAAATAATTTTGTGAAAAAAGTAATGTTATTGGAATATTTATGGTGTGAACGTAATGTTTACCACTACTATTCTATTGGGTATTAATATGCAATAGAATTCTATTCTACTTTACAATGAATAGAATTCAATTTTTAGTTTGAGAGGAAGATTTATTGATGAAAAAGTCTAATAATTACTCTAAATTTGTTGCGGCAGCAGCTACAGCTACACTTGTTGCAACTGCAGTCGTACCAGCAGCATCCGCAAAAGAAATGAAATTCTCAGACGTCAGCGATCGTTATGCAGACGCTGTAAACTATTTAGTAGAAAACAATATTACACAAGGAATCTCTGATTCTAAATTCGGCACACAATTAAATATTAAACGTGTAGACGTTGCAGTTCTCATCGCTAAAGCGACTCTAACTGAAGATGAAATCAATAACGCACCTGCTTCAACATTTGGTGATGTGCCGGCTCGCGCAACTAAATATGTAAGCGCATTGAAAGAAAAAGGCATTATCAATGGTAAAACCAATACATCATTCGGTTCTGACCTTTCAATTACACGCGGTGAAGCAGCAATTATGCTTTCAAAAGCTTACGGTATCGAAGGTGACACAGCGAACGTGAAATTCGGCGATGTGGGCACGCGTTATAAAGAAGCGGTTGCGGCACTAGTCGACAACAAAATCACAACGGGTAAGACAGATACTAGTTTCGGAACGGGGCTATCTATTACACGTGGTGAGCTAGCAATCTTCTTGCATAGACTAGAAACTCTTGATGCTACAGCTCAAGAATACAAGGTTGAGAGTGTTGAAGGTGTTAACGGTACACAAATTGAAGTGAAATTCACAGATGCAGTTAACCCAGAAAGCTTGTTCAAAGATGGCAAAACGGGCGAGTTCAAAGATGGCGTATTCACGATGTCTAAAGTAGGTAACACTGCTGAAACGGCTACTGGTTCACTTTCAAAAGACGGTAAAACATTGACTGTGACAACAAGTGATGTTGTCAAAGGTGAGTACACTGTCATTATCGATAAATTGAAAGCAGCGGATAACAAAGAGATTGAAAAGTTCTCTAAAGTCGTAACAATCGCTGCAGATAAAACTGCACCAAAAGTACTGACAACTGAAAAAGTGAACGCTTCCCAATATAAGGTGAAATTCTCTGAGCCAATGCAAACTTTAGGTTCAATTTCATACAAAGATGAAGGCGGAAAAACAGTCGATGGTGTAGTAACTGAATTTGAAAAAGGCGATTCAGAGGTACTATTCAAACTTCCGGCAAGTATTGAAGCTGGCAAATCTGTAAAAGTGCAAATGGTTGCAGCGAAAGATATGTCAGGCAATCTTATTTCACCAAATCCGACTGAACTTAAATTGATAAAAGGTATGAAGGACGGACAAGCACCAACCGTAAATAAGATTGAACAGACAAGTGCAAACCAATTCGCTGTAACGTTCTCTGAAGAGTTGTTAGAGAAGCCATCTGTAACAGTAGGTGGAGTTGCAGCAACTAAAGTCGAAGTGAATCCGGAGAACCCACTTCAATATGTTGTAACTACAGAAGGGGACCTCACAACTGCACAAACGGTGGCCATAGACAACTATAAGGATTTAAGTGGAGAAGAGGGGAAGAAGTATTCTAAAGTCGTGACATTCACCCAAGATACGGAAGCTCCAGCAGTCACATCTGTGAATGTTGTGGCGGACGCACAGACTTTGAAGCAATACGCTGAGTTCACTTTCGATAAGGACGTTAAATTAGCTACTGCTACTGCTTCTGTCGAAGGTAAATATGTGAAAGACTATATCACTACACCTGTAACGGCAACCGATGCCAAGACTCTTACGTATAAAGAGGAAGGGAACAAGAAAGTAGTCCGCGTAGCGTTGACAGACTTGTTGCAAGGTAAAGATGTTGAAGGTGCAGCGTATGATTTAACGTACACATTGGCAGGGATCAAGTCTGTTGCAAATGTTGACTTGAAAGAAACTACAGGTGCTTTGAAATTCACCCGTGTTGCTGACGGTACACCTGAAAATACGAAAGTAGTAGCTGTTAATACTGTTGAGCAGGATGCTAAAGATAACAACAAAGTTATCGTTACTTTCGATCAAGCGGTAGAAGGAGCAACCGCAGTGAATAAAGCGAACTATTCCATAAACGGAGCAACAATCGACAATGTTATACTTCTTCCAGTTGATGAAAGCGGGACGCAACAAGCTGTTCTGAACTTGACTCCAGGATCAAGCAATTTCAATGGCGAGCGGGAAATGACGATTCAAAACGTCAAAGCACTTGGGTCAACAAAAGTTATGGCTCCATGGAACAAGACTATTGTTCTGAAAGAGAATATCGCACCTACAGTTACAACGGCTGATTTGACAGACACAAATAAAATCACGGTGACATTTTCTGAAGCTGTAACAGGCGGAGCCGGCCATGACTTTGAGGTTCTTGTGGATGGTAAGCCGGTGACACCAGCTCTAAAAGTGAATGCTGCAGTGAATAACAATACAAATGAAGCAGTCATTACACTTAATGATAAGCTCACAAATGAGCAAATCAATAAAGGCATCACATTGAAGCCGGTTGACACAATGGACATTAAAGACAATAATGGCAACATGCTTTCTGTACCAATGAATATTACAGTTACAAAATAAGATGAATTCGAAAAGGCTCTCCGCAAAAGCGGAGAGCCTTTTTCAAACCTTAAATTTATATCTATGGTCAGTACTTAGTAGGGATATCCCGCAAATCCACATTCCGATCCTCAGCACCAACATCCCGCTCCAGCATTTCATTACTCTCAGGAATATTGAAAACACCCAGATCCTTCTTTTCTGTCACTGCAGAAGTCAGGTCTCCTTTATCATGATCAGATGCGTCCCAGAAATCTCCTTTATCTACATACAATAAGAAGGCACCATTCTCGACAGCCGCTAGGTAGCGATCTTTCTCATCTTCAGTCAAATCCATCTGGGTCAATGCTTTTCGAGCAGGTTGTTCATCGGATAAAAATGCTGTGAATCGATCCCACCATGAGGCGTCCGCTTTTTGTATTTCAGCTTCTGTCATTCCGCGAACGATTGAGACATCTTCTTTGTCTTTTGTAACCACATACATATTTTTTTCGGCGATTCCGTTAATGTGCAGTTCATGAATCTTATCTAGCAGCTCATTCTCGCTAAGGAAAACTCCAGCAAATTCTCGATTCATCTTCAATTTCCTCCATTCGGGTTAAGAGTGTATACTAGGAGACTTTGTTTATAGATACCCTTTACGCTTAACCTGAAACAAGAAGATTGAATTATCTATTAATTAAAAGAGGGTTTGACTGATTGTCACGATGGTATTCCGAAAATTGAATGACTCGGACATTTGCAGTGTTCAGTTCATGGTAAATTTCCCGACTGTCCCAAAATGAAATATAGCGGTCTCGTTCACTTGTGAGTAGTGCGATGACTTCGTTTGCTGATTCATAGTGAACAAATCGTCGGATATAGTGTTCTTCGTCGAAAAAATACGTGATTTTAAATTCTTTCATGGGAATCATCCTTTCAAAAATATAAAAAGAAAAACGGGCAGCCTCAATGGATGCAGGCTGCCCGTCTAGTTTAGCCCCTAGTCCACGTTTAGCGTGATTTGGAACGTAAAAGTTTGAAAAGTTGAATGATGATTAAAAATACGAGTGCTCCCGACATGTCGAGCATGACGTCTTGCCAAGTTGCGGTGCGTCCTCCTGTGATCGATTGATGGAATTCATCAGCCGAGGCAGCCAGAAGTGTAAGGAATGCAGCCAGGAAGAAGCGGAGTCTCATTTTGGGCAAGAGCCAATAGAATACAACAGCGAGTGCACCGAATGTGAAGAAGTGAGCGCTTTTCCGTACTAGAAATTCGATGAAGTAGTAATAGCCACGTTCGTCGACTGAGATGGTTTTCCCCCAGTATGGAATCTGCAATTTGGATAACGGTTGTTTGAGCGGCTGGTTAGGCAGCAGTTGTTGCAGTTTCGGAACAATCGTTTGTTGTTCGTAGGTTTGACTGGAGGAGATGAAGAGCCCTGCGATAATGCCAATGAGTAGTACAACGACGACTAGTTTTTTCATGGTGCGAGTATAACATATTTTGGGCGGTTGTGCAGGGGGGAACTGGTGTGAGACCGCTTGGCGCTGGAGGATGCCTTTCGCAAAGAGCCAAGGAAGTGCGTCTTGTCTCTTTGCTTCGGCGACCTCAGCAGTCGCCTGCGCTGTGGCTTTCGTTGAATCAGGAAAAGATAGAGTTTACTGCTGAATAAGGGGGAATGCCTACAAGTGACAAAGGACTTAGATCTAAAAATGAATATTAGCCATTTCCGTTGTACGAAGTGGAAGGCAGCCTAAGTTTCGCTGAGACCGCTTGAAACATAGTACAATACCGTCGCTGATGCGGATACCTACTATTACAGAGAGCTTACAATTTGCATAACCAAGTTAGCATCTGTAGAAGAAGGGGAATAAGAGAGGGAACATATACATAATGAGTGAAATGAGGGGCTACTATGAAACGGCTTGTCTATATGGATTGGCTCCGCATTCTTGCGGCACTTGCGGTTGTGACAATTCACGTTTCGGCGGGGATTGTGACAGATGAAGCCCAAGATTATAAAAGTCCATGGATGGCGGGCAATTTTTATGAAGCGATTTCAAGATGGGCAGTGCCGATGTTTGTCATGATCAGTGGAGCGCTCATGCTTAGTAGTAAACGGGAAATCATCTTATTGTCGTTTTTGAAAAAGAAGTTAGCGAAAATCCTGATTCCGCTGTTTGCATGGAGTGTCATTTATTATTCGAACGAAGTACGAAAAGATGAAATAACGTTTTCCATTGCTGACTTCATCAAACGATTCGCAACCGATGACATCGTGTATCACCTATGGTTTCTCTATATGATTGCAGGATTGTATATCATTACGCCCCTTCTGAAAATCCTGATTCAGCACGCTAAGCGTAAAGACATTGAGTATTTTTTAATACTTTGGCTTTTTACATCCATCTTTTCTAATTGGCTCGAATATTTCATAGGGTATCGTTTTGAAATCGAATTATTCTTCGTGACCCATTACATAGGTTATTACGTGCTGGGCTATTATTTATTTATGTTTGATTTCCAGATGAAATGGAGAATCGCAATGTACATAGGAGGCGTAGCAGGTTTCATAACGACATTTTTCATGACTTATCACGAGTCGTTGAAAATCGATGAACCACTCGAACAGTTTTGGTATGACGAACACTCTCCAAACGTATTGTTGATGGCTGTTGCGCTTTTCATGCTGTTCAAGTCGACAAAAATCGGTACACTCAAGGTACCTTGGATCGGAACTATCATTAGCCAAGCAAGCTTTGGAATCTATCTTATCCATGTCTTCGTTATGCAGACGCTTTACGAAAAATTCGATTTTGTTTGGTTCGATTTGCATCCGATTATCGGCATTCCTTATAAAGTACTACTCGTCGTTACGATTAGTACAATACTGGTTCGTTTCATCAAGAAAATGCCCGTATTAAGAGGGATTATACCTTAAGGACTGATGGCATATGATGTAATTTGGTCACGTTAGTTATTATGAAGTATCTGCAAAATAAAGAATCAAAGCCCATCCGAGATTTTGTGATGGGCACTTTGTCTTTACACTTTTCTCGATAATGAAAGGAACGAGATTACAATGTCGAGAAAATCCGCTTATTTTGTAAGGGGTAATGGAGATTTTCGTTGAACCTACATAAGAATTAAGTATTCTAGGATATTGCTAATGCTCGATAAATCTTACTTTAAAAATGTGTGTATCAATGCATCGGACCAAACATCTATCCCTTTATCAGTCATTACATTGTCTTCATCTACATAATTTAAGATTTCATCTGAGTCTGTAGGTGGCCAATCGGGCCAATGATTGATATATAAGATGTCACGATCGCGTGTGAAATTTTCAAGTGATGTAATTTGTGTTTGATAGTAATTGGGTTTGTATATTGGATGAGGAGGCGTCACATAGACTATCGTTTGTTCGTTAGATTCTAAGGCTTTGGCTTGAACAGAAAGTAAATCTTCATGTTCTTGTTCTATGACAACCAATCCGTTGTTTTTTAAAGTGAATGATTCATATAGAACGATGTCATATTCCTTGGACCAGTCTATTTCATTCATTTCTTGGTTTACAAAATCAGTTGAGGTTAAGTCGCTCGTTACTTCATCAACGGTTACTCGATCTTGAAAAGTATCACGTATTTTTTTTGAAAAGTTTTCGGAGACTGGTTTCATGGGTTCAGATCCGATTAAAAGTATCTTTACCTCTTCATTCTTAGAAAAACGGTTCATAAACAAGTCTTTAACTTCAGGGATAACTGTTTTGCTCAATGAATTTTCGAGTAACAGTTGAAAATCTTCATCTTCTAGTTTGCTATCCTTACTACCTGATAAATCCTCTTTTGAAACAACAGTCTTTCCAGGTGAAATTTCAGATGCTTTTTGAATTTTGTTTTTCCAGACAGTGGCGCTAAAAAACAAACTGCCTACACAAATAATCATTATAATAAGTAAAAAAACTATACCTTTTTTCATAGGAGCTCCTTCCTAACTTGTACTAGAATACGATTACTATAGCATAATATTCAGTAAACAATGTACCAATTTTTTTCACATTATGCTATACTGTTGCAAGATTTGACAATCTATTCGTAAAGGGGAACAAGGGACTTCATGGAAGAGACTATTAGTTTACAGCAATTACTAATTGTACTGAAAAAGAGGCTAATGATGATTGTTGCAATTGCCATTCTTGCAGTTACATTAGCAGGTATAGTCAGTTATTTAGTATTAACACCAATATATCAAGCATCTACTCAAATTTTAGTAAATCAAGAAAAAGTAGAACAACAACCATTTAATTCTCAAGACATACAGGCGAACTTGCAGTTGATCAATACATATAATGTTATTATAAAAAGTCCAGCAATCTTATCAGTTGTCATTGAAAAACTTGAATTGGATACAACTCCAACAGAGCTAACTGAAAAAATAACAGTAGATAGTGCTCAAAACTCTCAAGTCATAAATATAAGTGTCACAGACCCTGAGCCATACATGGCAGTAGATATTGCGAATACAATAGGTGAAGTGTTTCAGGAAGAGATTAAGAAACTAATGAAAGTCGATAATGTGAATATATTGTCACCTGCTGAAATGTCTGATAATCCTTCTCCTGTCAAGCCAAATCCGAAGTTGAATATGGCGATAGCCTTAGTAGTTGGATTGATGATTGGTGTTGGTGTTGCATTCTTACTTGAATATCTAGATACTTCAATTAAAACGGAAGAAGATGTGGAAGACTTTTTGGACCTGCCAATACTAGGTCTAGTAAGTCCGATTTCAGACAAATTAATGCCGACACCTGTAACTAGACAGAGAAGGAATAAGAGGTGAACTCGATGGTTAAGAAAAAGAATCAGTCGATACAAAAAGCAGCACGCAAACTAATCACAGTCGAGAATCCAAAATCTATCGTTTCTGAACAATATCGTACTGTCCGAACCAATATTCACTTTTCAACTACAGACGATGATCTGCGGTCAATTTTATTTACTTCTTCTTCACCAAGTGAAGGTAAATCAACAAGTGCTGCTAATATTGCAATCGTTTTTGCGCAAGAAGGGCGAAGAGTATTGTTAATCGATGCAGATATGCGGAAACCAACCATGCATCACACTTTTCACATTAATAATGGTAGGGGCTTGTCTTCTTTATTAACAAGACAGGCGACGATGCAAGAGGTAATTATCGATTCTGAAATTGAGAACTTGTTTTTGATGCCTTGTGGTCCAATTCCACCTAATCCTGCTGAGTTGATCGGGTCGCGCACAATGAAAGTTTTGATTGAACAACTTAATAATGACTTTGATTTAATTGTATTTGATGCACCTCCGTTATTATCTGTTGCGGATGCACAAATTCTTTCGAATGAATGCGACGGAACAATCTTAGTTGTTAATACGGGTTCAACAGAGAAGGAAGCGGCACTAAAAGCGAAAGAGACCTTGCAATCTGCAAATGCACGAATTCTAGGTGTTTTGATGAATAACTACACACTAGCAAAAGATCATTACTATTATCAATATTATGGAACTGCAGAATAAGAGGGCATTCAGCCTTCTTTTTTTATTACGTTAATTACAAAAATCTATATACCTTGTGCTCATTTTGAATTGATTGAAGTGATATGATATGACAGGCAAGAGGATGAGGATGAAAATGAAGGCGAATGGTATAAAAGTGTTAGCAACTTTCAATCACTAATTATAAAGGAGTTTAATCTAAATGATCGATATACATATGCATATTTTGTTTGGAGTAGATGATGGACCAGGTACAGTTGATGAAACAATGAAACTGCTTGAAATTGCTCGTGAGGAAGGCATTACGGATATTATTGCTACTTCACATGCACTGCATCCTCAATTTAATGTTGAAGCTGAAGAAGTTTGGAGTCAGGTCCGACTGTTGAATGAGATAATAGAGAGCTCGGGCATTGGAGTTACATTACATAATGGCCAAGAAGTACGACTTGCAGACGACCTTGTGGAGAAGCTGAAGAAGAAAACAGTCCTAACGATGGCAGATTCTCGATATTTATTACTTGAACTTCCTTCAGGTTCTGTACCTGCCTATACAACTTCCATCATTAATCAGCTATTGTCTGAAGGAATTACTCCTATCATTGCTCATCCAGAACGAAATCGTGGAATAGCTGAGCGGCCAGAAAGATTAGAACGACTTGTTCGAGCAGGCGCACTCGCACAAATTACGGCTGGAAGTGTTGTGGGAGCGTTTGGGAAAAACATTCAAAAGCTTTCGTTTCAGCTGATTGAAGCAAATTTAATCCACCTTTACGGATCAGACGCACATAACACTACAGTAAGACCACCACTTTTCGAAAAAGGGCTTGATGTGTTAGAAAAGAAGAAGCTTGGGGAGTATGCGGACTTAGTACTAGAAAACAACGAATTACTCCTGAAAAACGAAAGATTGACTATACTTGAAGCTCAAGACCTAGTGAAACGGAAAAAATGGTGGTTTTTCTGATGCAATGTGACCTAATCCTCTGAAACCAAGTTAATTTACTTTCAGAGTGCAATGAAACTATGTAGAAAGCTTGTCGAAACTTGAGGGTTCATATGTTTTGTGAAGAGAATGTGAGGAAAGTAAGTAGGTAATTTGTCGAAATGTTGGGCTTTCCATAGATATTCCAACTGTTGCATGCTAAAATTAGGAAAGAATCGAAAATTCCAAACCACAACTCGAAGGAGAGTGGCAGCGTGTGACGATGAAGAGAAGGATGACGATGCTGTTCGCACTTGACACCGTTATTGTACTATCATCCATTTTCTTTGGATATTTTATATTAAAACCGGATTTTCACGTTTTCACAAAAGAAGTGGTGATCGCAAGTGCGATAGCCATCGCTCTTGCACATCACTTTTTTGCTTGGCGTTATGGACTGTATCGGAAAGTATGGTCGTATGCGTCAATTGGGGAATTGGAGGCAATCTTTAAAGCTATTACACTATCAATTTTTGTCGTAATGGTAGTGCAGCTGGTGTTAACCCAGCACATCAACATGAGGGCTTTGTTCCTTACATGGATGCTACACTTGTTGCTTATCGGTGGATCGAGACTTTCTTGGCGTGTTGTACGTGACAGCATGATTAAGAATAATTCAGAATCCATGAAACGAACACTCATTATCGGTGCAGGACAAGCCGGTACGATAGTAGTGCGTCAAATGGCGAACAATCCGGACTCAGGTATGAAACCTGTAGCATTCCTGGATGACGATCGACGGAAACAAGGACTTGAAATTCATGGCGTGTCGATAATCGGGGGCACCCAAAACATCGAAGACTATGTGAACGACAATGAGATTGCTAAAATTGTGATCGCGGTTCCTTCTATGCCTAAGTCTGAAATGACGACACTCATTCAGCGATGTGTAAAGACTGGCGTCAAAACGCAAACTATTCCAAGGATTGAAGATTTAATGACTGGGAAAGTATCTGTATCGGATATGCAAGATGTGAAGATTGAAGACTTGCTCGGTCGTGATGAAGTGAAACTCGACATGGAATCGATTGAAAGCAAACTCACTGCCAAAACAATTATGATCACAGGAGCTGGCGGCTCTATCGGATCAGAAATTTGCCGGCAAGTGAGTAAGTTCAATCCTAGTAAACTTGTTCTCGTAGGACACGGTGAGAATTCCATCTACTTGATAGAACGTGAACTGAAAGAAAAAGTTGCAGGATCGATTGAGCTGGTTGCAGTGATTGCGGATGTGCAAGATCGGGAACGTATCTTCAATATCGTTGAAGAGCATGCACCACATGTTATCTACCATGCGGCAGCACACAAACATGTGCCTCTCATGGAAGCGAATCCAAGAGAAGCGGTAAAGAATAACATCTTCGGAACGAAAAATGTCGCAGAAGCGGCTGATACATATGGCGTTCCGCACTTCGTATTAGTTTCAACAGACAAAGCCGTCAACCCACCGAACGTGATGGGGGCAACGAAGCGCTTTGCTGAAATGATTATTCAGAACTTGGCACGCAATAGCCAGACGAAGTTCGCTGCTGTGCGCTTCGGGAATGTGCTGGGCTCTAGAGGGAGCGTTATCCCGTTATTTAAACATCAGATTAAACAAGGTGGACCTGTGACGGTAACAGATCCTAAAATGACTCGTTATTTCATGACAATTCCTGAAGCATCACGATTAGTCATCCAAGCGGGGACTCTGGCTCGTGGGGGTGAAGTATTTGTCCTTGATATGGGAGAACCGGTGAAGATTGTGGATTTAGCGAAGAACCTGATTCGGCTGTCTGGATATCAAGATGGTGAAATTGAAATCCAGTATTCGGGGATCCGGCCGGGAGAAAAGCTATATGAAGAGCTGATGAATCCGAATGAGCGGCAGAGTGAATACGTATTCCCTAAGATTTATATTGGGAAAGCGACTCCAATTACTGCGCTGGAGTTGCAGTATGTATTGGATAAGCTTCCTGAGATGGCGATACAAGAGATGAAAGAGACGTTGATTGGGCTGGCGAATCGGAAGTTAGTGGAGTTGGATGCTGAGAAGTTGACGATGGCTTAATGAGTTAGGGATTCAATGAACGTAAATTGAAGAGAAGAGGGTTCATCATGACACACATCACATTTGATTATTCAAAAGCAATTCCTCACTTCGGTAGTTACGAAGTTGAATTCCTGACAAAGTCAGTTGAAGCAATCCATGAACAAATGCATAGTGAACAGAGCATCCATCGAAATTTCCTTGGGTGGATCGACTACCCCGAAACATTCGATCGGGCAGAATTTGCCCGTATCCAACAAACCGCACAGCATATCCAAGAGACGAGCGATATTTTGCTCGTCATTGGGATCGGCGGTTCCTACCTAGGTGCTCGTGCAGCGATTGAGATGCTGACGCACCCCTTCAAAACCTCACTTCCTGAATTTAAAAGAAAACAACCTCAGATTATTTTTGTTGGACAGAATTTAAGTTCCACGTATATGACGCAAGTGATGGATGCGTTGGAAGCGAAAGACTTCTCTATCAATGTGATTTCGAAGTCTGGAACGACGACTGAACCAGCCATCGCGTTCCGTATCTTTCGTAAGTTATTAGAAGAGAAGTATGGCAAGACAGAAGCGAGTAAGCGGATCTATGCAACGACTGATGTAACACACGGTGCATTGCGTCAGCTGGCAACAACTGAAGGATATGAAACGTTCACGATACCTGAAGATATTGGCGGCCGTTATTCTGTACTGACATCAGTCGGGCTATTGCCGATGGCTATAGCAGGAATCGATATTGAAAAAGTAATGCATGGTGCCCGACTAGCCCAAAAAGAACTTATGACTGAAAAACTTAGTGAAAATAGTGCTTATCAATATGCAGTTATTCGCAATATCCTGTTCCAGAAAGGTATGGCGATCGAGTTGTTTGTCGCATACGAACCAAGCATGCAAGTTTTTGCAGAGTGGTGGAAACAGCTTTTCGGAGAAAGCGAGGGGAAAGAGCGACGGGGAATTTTCCCGGCATCGGCTACGTTCACAACGGATCTGCATTCGTTTGGTCAGTATATTCAAGAAGGTCAGCGGGATTTGTTTGAAACGATTGTTATGGTGAAGAAACCGCAGCAAGATCTACCTATCGAGTACGATGAAGCAGATATGGACGGATTAAATTATTTGGTTGGGAAGACAGTAGATGAAGTGAACCGGAAAGCTGCTGAAGGGGCATTGGATGCACATGCGGAAGGCGGTGTTCCTGCGGTGGTGTTTGAAGTTCCGGAGTTGGATGCCTTTACGTTTGGGTATTTGGTTTACTTTTTTGAGAAAGCTTGCGCAATGAGTGCGTATTTGTTTGGTGTGAATCCGTTTGATCAGCCTGGGGTTGAGTTGTATAAGCGGAATATGTTTCGGTTGTTGGGGAAGCCGGGTTATGTGGAAGCGGTATTGGAAGATGGAGATACGTGAATGAGTGTTTAGGCGATGTCTCCTGACCTTTATCAATGGAGGTACTCGGCTATGTTGTGGGTGGTGGAAGTGATTCTGCTGCCTTAGATGCGTTGTTGTTATCGTTGGTATGGTGTGAGGAGGGGTTGGATGCCCTTTTTTTTATTTTTGTTGTTGCTTTTAGAGGAGCGGTGATGGAAATTGTAATTTATAAGGAAAAGCTTATGAATGAAAGCGGATTGACGCTTGTTGAGTTGCTGGCTGTTTTTGTGCTTATGTGAATGATATAAACATTTTGGGTTGTGTTTTAGAAGCTTATGGGGACGAATGCTTTTATAGAGATGCCTTATAGACGGCTTAGTGAAGATGAGGTTGAATATAATGCGGAAGATATGGCAGTGCCTTGGTTGTAAGAGTGATGAATGTGAGAACAGTTTGTTAGCTATGTGCTACTCCAGTTTCTTTTGTTTTATTGAATGTTTGTTTGGCAGTGAGTATGGAACTTAGATGACATTTTTGGTGGGTTAGTAGTTAGTTGGAAAATTATGTTCCAATTAAGTCCTAACAAACTAAAAAAAAGTGAGGGGAAATAAAAATGATTGATACTCATTTAAGAAATATACCTTTTTCTCCACCGGATGTAACAGATGTGGAGATTGATGAAGTTATAAAGGCGATGAAATCCGGTTGGATCACGACTGGACCTAGAACTAAAGAGTTTGAAAAAAGAATTGCTGAATATGTTGGTGTAAATAAAGCTGCGTGCTTAAACTCTGCTACAGCCTCTATGGAGCTTACTCTTCGTATTTTAGGAATAGGACCTGGGGATGAGGTTATCACCTCAGCCTACACCTATACGGCATCCGCATCAATTATTGAACATGTTGGAGCAAAAATTGTACTTGTCGATACAGCCCCAGACTCATTTGAAATGGATTATTCAAAACTTGCTGATGCAATTACTGAAAAGACAAAGGCTATAATACCTGTTGATATAGCTGGTAAGATGTGCGATTACGATGCCATTTACGAAATAGTAGAAAATAATAAGAGTTTGTTTAAACCTAATAATGAAGTACAAGGGTTATTTAGTAGAGTAATTGTTATGACGGACGCTGCTCATGCTTTTGGTGCTAAAAGAAAAGGGATGAAATGCGGACAAGTCGCTGATTTTACTTGCTTCTCTTTTCATGCAGTAAAGAATCTTACAACGGCTGAAGGTGGGGCAGTTGTATGGCGTAATGATATTGGGTTAGAAGATGAGTGGATTTATAAGCAATTCATGTTATATAGTCTGCATGGACAGTCTAAAGATGCGCTTGCCAAAACTCAAATAGGTGCATGGGAATACGATATTGTTTATCCAGCTTATAAGTGTAATATGACGGACATTATGTCTGGCTTAGGATTAATTCAGCTTAATAGATATGAAGATCTGATGGCAAGACGTAAAGAGATTATTGAGTTGTATGATAAAGCTCTTTTACCATTAGGTATTGAAAGTGTGCAACATTTTGGTAAGGACTTTGCTTCATCAGGTCATCTTTATTTAGTGAGGATACCCGGAATTAACGAAAAAGAGAGGAACGAAATAATCGTTAAAATGGCTGAGATGGGTGTTGCATGTAACGTCCATTATAAGCCATTACCAATGTTTACAGCTTATAAGAATTTAGGGTTTGATATTCACGAATACCCAAATGCTTATAAGCAATATGTAAATGAAGTCACACTTCCGCTTCATACTCTATTGAGTGATGAGGATGTAAAATATGTGGTTGAGAATTTTAAAAAAGTTCTAAGTGATGTTTAAGGTGGGTTACAAGATGTATAAGAACTTCTTTAAAAGAGTATTTGATTTTATCTTAGCTTTAGTAGCCCTGCCATTTTGGTTAATTATTCTAGTGATTATAGGGCCGATTATTTACTTTCAAGACAAAGGATCAATTTTTTACAATGCTCCACGGCTTGGTAAGGATGGAAAAGTATTTAAAATGTATAAATTCCGTTCCATGAAAATAAATGCTCCTGACCTAAGAAATGATGATGGATCAACTTTTAATTCAGAAGATGATCCTAGATTAACTAAGATCGGAAAGTTTATCCGTAAAACAAGTATTGATGAAACACCACAGTTGTTAAACATTATAAAGGGTGATATGAGTATTATTGGACCTAGACCTGACTTGCCAGAACATAGAAAACTATATAAAGATAATGAAGAATGTAAATTAGAAATCAGACCAGGTATAACGGGGTATAACCAAGCATATTTTAGAAATACTGTACCGTGGAAAGAGCGTATTCAAAACGATATTTTCTATATTGATAATTTATCATTGTGGCTTGATGTAAAAATATTTTTTAAAACAGCAGTGTCGGTTTTAAAGCGTGAAGATGTATATGTCAATGACAAAAGTACAAAAACAACTAGTAACAAAAGCGTAGGGATGTAGGAGGCGATATATATGAGTTATAAAAATAAAAAGGATGATATTTCCTTCTATAACTTGGAGTGGGACACAAAGTACTTTGATGTTACCTGTGCAAAAGTAATAATATATAGACCACTTGAACTTAAGGAATGGGAGCAACTTCTAGTTAGATTTAAAGACTATCAATTTATTTCTATAGAGAATCGAGATTCAGAACCTGTTAATTCACAGTTTATTGGAAGGGATACTTCAGCATTTTTGGCGGATGTAAATATTCAATTTGTAAAAAAAGTAGAAGGTAATTATGTAATACCAGGAAATATCACTGTACATCAAGGTTTTAAAAAAAATGACCAGATAGTGGATATGGCTGACTTTCAGTTTTCTAAGTTTACAGAAGATCCCCAATTGGCTAAACGTGGTGGGGATAAGGTATACCTTCAGTGGCTTATGAACTCTTTTGAGAAGTCAAATAAGTATTATGCCTTATCATGGGAACAACAAGGCCGATTAAACGGTTTTCTATTACACTCTTACTCAGAAAATGCCTGTGTCGTAGAGCTAATTGCTGCAGCCAAGTCTTCAACTAAAAGAGGTATTGGTTCAAGTTTATTCCGATCAGTTGAATACCATGCATTTCAACGAGGTATTAAGGAGATTAAAGTAGGCACCCAAGTGCGGAATATGGCTGCTATTAATTTTTATCATAAGGTTGGTTGTAAGCAGGTGGGGTGTCATCAAGTATACCATTTATGGAATATATAAAAATGTGAAATTGTAATTACTTCGGAGGTTTTAAATGAAAAAAATCTTAATTGTCTCAACAGTAAGTAGACAGTTTTATTTATTTGAACAGGGTAATATAGAAGTTTTAAAATCATTGGGGTTTGAAGTACATGCTGCTGCTAACTTTAGTGATGCAAATGAAAGGCTGGATTCTCTAGGTATTATTAGACACCCTTTTGATATTAATCGTTCCCCGTTTTCTCTAAAAAATATAAAAGCCTATAAGCAGCTTAAAGAGGTAATGAAATTTGGGCATTTCGATGCCATTCACTGTCATTCTCCTATGGGGGGCGTAATAGCAAGACTAGTTGCGAAGTCATTAGGAGTTACGCCTGTAATCTATACGGCACACGGTTTTCATTTTTATAAAGGTGCCCCATTTATTAACTGGGCAGTCTACTATACAGTGGAGAAATTTATGGCGAGATGTACAGATCATCTTATCACGATAAACCAAGAGGACTTTCAAAAAGCTAATGAATTTAAAGCAGGCAAAGTACATTATGTTCCAGGTATCGGTGTAGATACATCTAAGTTTAATGTTACAGTTTATAGCCGTGAGGAAAAGCGAACTGAATTAGAGATAGATAAAGATACAGTCGTATTGCTCTCTATTGGTGAGATGATTAAACGAAAAAATCATGAGACTGCATTAAGAGCATTGGAGAAACTGAAAGATGAAAGTTTCGTCTATTTAATCTGTGGTCGAGGAGAATTAGATAGCTATTTAAAGGACCTTACGGTTTCTTTAGGAATTCAAGAAAAAGTAAAATTCTTAGGTTACAGGAATGACATAAAAGAAATTTGTATTGCTTCTGATATTTTTATATTCCCCTCTTATCAAGAAGGATTACCTGTATCTGTTATGGAGGCCATGTCTGCAGGACTACCAATTGTCGCTTCTGAAATTCGAGGAAATACAGATTTAATTGAAAACGGTGTTGGCGGATACTTATTACATCCAGAGGATATTGGTGGATTTGCAGAAACTATTCAAAAGGTGGTAAAAGATAAGGAATTACGTAAATCAATGGGCGCAAAAAATAAAGATGAAGTGAAAAAATATGATATAAGTATTGTGAGAGAGAAAATGAGAGATATTTATCGCGGACTATAACACAATTTTAATAGGAAAAGGAAGACTATGAATGAGAGTTATATTTTTACGTTCTAATCCTGTAGATCCTGATTCTAGGGTAGAAAAAGAAGTGAATAGTCTTGTAAAAGCAGGATATGAAGTGGAAATTCTAGCATGGGATCGAAGTTCCAGATATACCCAAGAGGAAACGTTCTTAAAACTAGAATCTGGTAGTGTTAAAATTTATCGTTTTGGTATTCCAGCCTCTTATGGTGGTGGAATGCGAAAAAACTTGTGGCCATTGATGAAATTTCAAATAAGAGTTTTTAACTGGTTAGTTAAAAACAAAAAAAGATATGATATTATTCATGCCTGTGACTTTGACACTGCCTTTATATCAAGTAAAGTAGCAAAGCAACTGAAGAAAAAGTTCGTATATGATATTTTTGATTATTATGTCGATGCATTTGGTGTGCCGAAGAAAATGAAAAAGTACATTGTATATCAAGACCACCACATTATTAATACAGCGGATGCTGTAATTGTATGTACGGACAAAAGACGAGAGCAGATTGAAGGGACTAGCCCTATACGTTTAGCTGTAATTCATAATACACCAGCGGAACAAGGAGTTAACTTTCGAAAACTTAATTTAAATCCTAATAGGACAAAGTTAGTTTATGTTGGGATTCTAGGGAAAGGAAGATTTATTAGGGAAATCGTAGAAATAGTAAAAAGAAACCCTCAATATGAGTTTCATGTAGGTGGATTTGGAGAGTATGAGCAATATTTAGAGGAAGTAGCAAAGGAATGTGATAATATTTTTTTCTATGGAAAACTTCCATATCATAGAACTTTAGAATTAGAAAATAGTTGTGATATTATGATTGCTATTTATGACCCGCAGATACCAAATCATTATTATGCTGCACCGAATAAATTTTACGAATCTTTAATGTTAGGAAAGCCATTAATTATGGTGAAAAAAACTGGTATGGATGATTTAGTAGCTGAACATGATATTGGTAATATTATTGAATACAACATGGAAAGCTTAGAAGATGCTGTTGGGAATCTTGTGGTGCGGAAGTCTGAATGGGATAATATATCGACAAAAATGAAGAACTTGTATAAAGATAAATATAGTTGGGGTGAGATGGAAGTAAGGTTAATAAATCTTTACAAAGATTTATAAATGTTGATTTATTGTATCTTCACTTGCTTTATCATCTTGAACTTAAAGCCTTAAAGTGAGGAGACTTTTTAGTGAAAATATTATATGTGGTATCTAGACCGTTAGAGATTAACACGTCTGCTTCCATAAGAAATCGTGCGACAATCGAAGGTTTATTAAATTTAGGCCATGATGTAGATTTAATAACTACTGAGTTTGATAAAAACCATTCAAATTATGACAAGAGCTTATCAAACAGTAATCTAAATGTACGCTATTTTAAGCTGGGCGGTATACAGGAAATTGCAAAGTTCGGTAGAAAGTTTAAGGCAATTCAACCGTTAAAAAATATAGCTTACAAAGTAATTATGCTCTTCGAAATTTATGACAATCTTAAAGGGTTGGCAAACTATGCTACAAAGAATCACATGGATATTATGGATGGTAAGTACGATTTAATTATATCTTCTTCGGATCCTAAGTCTTCACATCTATTCGTTAGCAGAATGTATGAAAATGGTTTAGTTGATGAAACGCCGTGGATACAAATATGGGGTGATCCATTTTTATCAGATATTACAAGAAGCAGTAAAATGTTAAATTCAAGGATAAAAAAAGAAGAGAAAAAACTCTTGAAATATGCTAATAAGGTAATCTATGTATCAAAATTAACTTTATATGATCAAAAACAACTATATTCATACTATGCATCAAAGATGGTGTTTATACCAATTCCTTATGTGCAGAAAGAGATATATCCAAATAGTAATATTTGCGAAGAATCGTTAACATTTTTATATTGCGGTGATTATTCAACAAAAATTAGAGATATTAAACCTCTATATGAGGCAATTAAGCATTCTAAACATAAATTAATCATTTGTGGGTTAAGTGATATTATACTTGAGGATACAGACCGTATTAAAGTTTATCCAAGGGTATCCTTTAAAAAAACGAAAGATTTCGAAAGGAAATCAGATGTCTTAGTTCATTTAAGTAATAATAAAGGGACACAGATTCCGGGTAAAATTTATCAATATTCGGGCACCAATAAGTTAATCTTATTTATACTTGACGGGAAAAACGATGTATTGATAAAAACATTTAATAAGTATAATCGATATGTTTTTGCGAATAACAATAAGGTTGAAATTTTTGAAAAAGTTCTTCAAATAGAGAATAAAGAATTTGAAAACACCAAGTTTGTGGTGGAAGATTTTAGTCCCGAGAATATTGCAAATGAAATAATTAACATAAACGATAAGTGTTAAAAATGGAGTGTTTTTAATGGTAACTTCGCTAGTTATTCTTTTATATAGTTTATTACTACTTATAACAATATATAATTTAGTTAATCAATATAAACGGAAGAAAGTACTGAACGGCTTCATTTTTTTTCATGTTGCATTTATTTTGTATTATATTTTTATCCCCATTATAAGTCACATTTTCATAAAGTTAAATTCGGAAAGCTTAAATAGCTTTGTCTTGTGGATAAGTTTAACAACTTCATATGATGTATTCTATGCATTTTCTTATACAATTATTGCTTACTCAGTGTTTATATTTGTTTATAGAATAAGTATCACACCGAAAACTATATTACTAAGACAGGGACATATAAAGGAAGTCAATCTTTTGGGGAACAATAACCTTGATAATCAGATAACAGAAGAAAATAAAGTAGTATATAAATTTGCAGTTTTTACTGGAATTTCAACATTAGCTATTGGTATTTTTGCTGAGTTGCTCGTCGCTAATAGCCTTGGTGGTATCTTTACTGCACTTGCAATGGGAGATCAACTAAGAGCCTTTGGGAGTGACAGTTCAATCTTAATACCGCAAAATAGACTCTTTGCAATAGTATTAATGGTAAGTTCACTTGCTTCAACGTATTTTTTAGCTTATGCATCAAGAATAAAAAGAAGTTTCATCATGATGATTCTGTTTTTATTATCAATTTGTGCAAGTATTTTTTTTCTTCTTATTAACGCAGGGAGGTTAGGAGTAATACTTTTTGCTTTGACGTTTTTCATAGATTTTGCATTCAGGAAATCAAAACACCCATTTATTTATATGTTTGTGTTTTCTATAATTGGCTTCATTTTATTGGGTCTTTTAGATGATCTATTTTTCTATCTAAGTTATGGGTATATAAAAGAAAGTTCCTCAGATTTTGCTTCATTTATCAATGAATTTGCTTTTCCATATCTTAATTTACTAAATATACATCATATTAATGATTCTTATGGACTCAGAATGGGAGTTGATTATTTTACTTGGATCATCAATATTATTCCAACTTCTATACTAAGTATATTTGGATTAGCTAAAGTTACATCTGGTTATCATTTTATAACAGAATATTATATTGAAAATAATACCCACGGTGGAATTCCAACTGATATTTTAACATTAGGAATGAGACAGTTTGGTTTTATAGGTATAATAATTATCTCAACGATACTTGCGATTATTTGCAAGTATATGGACAAAGTGGTTGATAAGTTACATTCGAATGAGTTCTATTTCATTACATTAAGAATTGCTTTAATCATGTTTATTATCGTTCCTTATGCAGATTTAGATTCATTTGTACGTAATAGATATGACATGATAATGGTTCTAATGTTCGCAATCATAGTCAACTTAATTAGATTGAAGAGTAAAAGACATTACCTTAAAAGAAATACTAATTGATGGGAGATTACGGGGGAATGAGAATTTTTGTGCATCAAATATTTATTTTAGTTTCAAAGTTTATCATGCCCATTTTTTTTAATAAAGAATTTCTTAAAGGGCGTTGGTTTGAAAACAATATTGAAGGCTGGAAATGGTGCTGGAGGAGTTTATTGTTTCAAAAGATGCTGGGAATGAACAGACATGTTCCATTCCCAGTTTCACATAATAATATTATCGGAAAAATAGATAATATTTATTTTAATGTAAATGATATGAATAACTTTCAACACATGGGCTGTTATTTCCAAAACTGGAGTGGAGGAAAGATTATCATTGGGGAAGGAACATACATCGCACCTAATGTTGGGTTAATTACTGAAAATCATAATTTCTATCATTTGGATGCACATGATGAACCTAAGGACATCATTATCGGAAAGGATTGTTGGATAGGTATGAATGTAGTAATTTTACCCGGTGTCAAATTAGGAAACCACACCATTGTTGGTGCAGGTGCAGTTGTTACTAGGAGCTTTGAAGAAGGAAACTGTGTTATCGGTGGAGTTGCTGCTAAAAAAATTAAAGACTTAGAAAAGCAGTTGGTATCTAAATTAAATAATTAAAGTGTATTAATATATTTTGAAGTATTTATATGTTTAGAATAGAGGGGAAATATGAATACATTGAGAAAGAAGCTATTAGACTCTCAGTATTTTAAATATATTTATCAATTAACAATAGGTTCATTTCTTGCTCAAATCATAACTGTTATTGTAGCACCAATAATGACAAGACTTTATACACCAGAACAAATAGCTATATACACACTAATATTGACATTAGTAGCAATGTTTGGACCAGTTTTATGTGGGAAATATGACCAAGCGATTGTAGCCGAAGAAAATGAAAAACAAGTAATGCAATTAATCGTTGGAAGTCTAGTGTTTTCATTTGTTTTCCTGATATTTATTACGTTAGGCTTTAAGTATTATCTATCAATGAACCCGCAAATTACAGAAGAGGTAGGCGGATTTGCCTATCTAGTAATTGGGATATTATTTCTAACGGCGCTTGTAAATATCTTGACAGCTTATAACAATAGGCATAAAGAATATAAAACCATATCTTCGGTAATAGTTACTAGAACAATAGCACAAAATATTGGAATAGTGATCTTGGGTCTTCTAAAATCAGGATCAATAGGATTGTTAGTATCTCAATTATTAGGAATGTTAGTAGGGTTTAAAAGACAAGGAAAGCATTTATTCGAGAATAGAATTCAATTAAAGGATGTTAGTTTTAAGGGTATAAAAGAGTCATTAACAAAATATAGAAATTTGCCGATATTCTCGATGCCTGCACATTTTATTAATACGACTTCTTATTCTGTATTAAACTTTTTTATTATTGGATTATTTGGACTAGCGATATTTGGATTCTATTCAATTTCTTATAGAATACTAGGGCTACCTTTAAACTTAATAAGTATAAATGTTTCAAAGGTATTCTTCCAAAAGGCATCAGAAGAAAATCAATTGACAGGTAACTATAGTAAGTCATTAAAATTTGTAAGCCTCTTTCTTTTATGTCTGTCCATACCTATGGTTCTGATATTGATGATCTTAGGACCTTACGTATTTGAGGTAGTATTTGGAGATGGTTGGGATGTAGCTGGAGTTTTTGTACAAATACTTGCACCGATGTATGGCGTTAGGTTTATCGTGACCGCTTTAGCTCCTGCATTAATTATTTCAGGAAAACAAAAGGCAGAGTTTTATATGTCTAATTTATTTATCGTAGCATCGGTTGTTTCTTATACGATATGTAAGTTTAAGGGGTGGGATATTTATATATTCTTAACCTTAATTACGGTTACTTATTCAGTAATATATGCGATTTTCTATGTATACATTTATAAATTGAGTAAAGGAACAAAAGCGATACTACATATTTAAAGGAGGTTTACTAAAAATGAACATACTAGTAACCGGCGGTGCCGGATATATTGGCTCACATACGTGTATTGCCTTGTTACAAGCTGGGCATTCAGTCATTATTGCTGATAATCTTTCTAACAGTAAGAGTGAGACTGTTATGAAAGTCATGGATATAGCAGAAAAAGAAGTTACTTTTTACGAGATTGATGTAACAAATGCAGAAGCTGTTGATATTATTTTCAAAAATTATAAGATTGATGGAGTTATTCATTTTGCGGGCCTTAAAGCGGTTGGCGAGTCAGTAGAAAAACCACTAGAATATTATCACAATAACATTGTAAGTACCGTGGTTCTAACAAAAGCCTGTCATAAATATGGTGTTAATCGATTTGTCTTTAGCTCATCAGCAACAGTGTATGGGGAAAATAATGTACCATTTTTCGAGACAATGGACCTGCTACCAACGACTAATCCTTATGGTGAAACTAAAGCCATGAGTGAGCGTATTTTAACTGATATAACAAGGTCAAACCCTATCTTTTCCTTATCTATTCTTCGATATTTCAACCCAGTAGGAGCTCATGAGAGTGGATTAATTGGTGAGGCTCCAAATGGAATTCCAAATAATCTTATGCCATATGTAACTCAAGTAGCAAAAGGTAAACTTGAGAAATTACGTGTGTTTGGAAATGATTATCCAACGATAGATGGAACAGGTATAAGAGATTATATTCATGTAATGGATCTTGCTGAGGGCCATGTTGCTGCGTTAGAGAATCTTACTGAAGGTGTTCATGTTTATAATTTGGGAACTGGGAAAGGGACTAGTGTACTAGAGTTAGTAAAAGCTTTTGAAATAGCTAATGATATTAAAGTTTCTTATGAAATTGTCGATCGCAGAGCTGGAGATATAGCGTCGTATTACGCTGATACTTCTAAAGCAAAGAACGAACTCGGTTGGACTGCTAAGCGCGACATTGTGGCTATGTGCCGTGATGCATGGCGATTTGAGAAGAATTATAAAGATTTTGTGGAATCGAAATAAAGTAGTTACCCCCTGGGCTGTCTCATTTTGCAGCTTGGTGGGCTTATTTGTGTTATTCAAATATAGCAATACTTATTTCTAATATTACCCCGAATTTAATCAATATAAAAAGGCTTCCTTTAAACGGAATATCCAGACAATAATAAGATAACTTAGAGATTAATTGACAATAGGTACCTGGAACTCACGCAATTCAGACACTAATCTAATAATTTAAGGTGAGATAAATGGATGACCTTCGCTTGTGGTGTAATTAGTAGGTAAAAGTGAGCGTCAAATAGTCTTGTGAGATGTACCTGCACAATAACCTTTATAGTTGTTAGGACATTTACTATTTTCTGAAGTAATTAATTTTTGAAATCTAGACTTGATAGAACCCTTGTCACTTGGTTCTTTATTTCCTTGATCAGAAATCTTTCCAATTAATTGTAACCCTTTGAAAATGTGAATATATTTTATTTGGAATTATGACTGAAAAATCAAATGCCATTATTTGAAACTGCCTATGTACTAAAGTTTAACCCTGCCATTCGACAGCTCTAGTTGAATGTTAGGGTTTTTTTGTTATGGAGTGACAATTAATCTAAATCATGACAGGTAGATAAGGTGACGATAAAACACAGAATGAGTATTCTGTCAATACACTGGAGAAAAAGGGAATCTGACAACCAAATATAAGAAAAACCGAGAGTCGTTGACAATTTATGTAGACAGAACCTAAAACACTGACTATACTGAAAATACAGGAGGGGGATGAGTCAATGGTTGGGGGTGTTAAGACAAATATACCAGGAATGCAGTATTCACAATTCGGGCAAGAAGTGCTGGTCACGCAGATTCGGTTTGCGACGTTGGAAGCGATTTTTGAAGTGGATCAGCAAGTGCAACGGCAGCTGGATCCGCGTAAGCGCAGGGATATCCGGGATTTCATTTTGGAGAGTTTGGAAGAGGGGAAGCATTTCTTTTTCTCACCTTTCGTGTTCTCAAGCCGTCTGCAGATTGAGAAGACAGATGGGTCGTTTGAACTGACGGCAGGGAGTAAGCTATACATAATTGACGGTCAACATCGGAGTGCCGCTATGTCTTCTTCGCTGAGTCATTTGAAGTCTCAAAAGGAAGCTGCGGAGGAAGCAGGGGATTTCACAGATGCGGCGAAAATTGAGGCTAGAATTGGCCAACTGATGAATTATCCAGTGACGATGCAGGTCTATTTGGATTTGTCGAGGCAGGAAGAACGTCAAATGTTCACCGATTTGAATACGGAACGCTGTGAAGCGCATCCGGGGCTGCGCATGCAGTATGATCAGCGGGATGCGTATACGACATTGGTACGGAATGTTGCACAGGAGCTGCAGGAGCAAATGGACATTGAAATGGAATCTGTCCGTTTAACGGTGCAAAGTTCCAGACTTACGACGTTGACGGTGATGCGGAAATGTCTTATCTCCCTGTTTGAAGGTACGTTGAGTGAGAAAAAAGGGGATCCGTATTTCCGAAACTGCAAGCCGTCTGAGGTACCAATTGTGGCACAGGCGTTCTTTGAAACGTGGAAGGACATTTTCCCAAAGAGGATGAGGGTCCGTGAAAATTATGTGTGCACCAAAACAGGGATTCAAGTGGCACTTGCTCAGACGGCTCATACGTTGACCCGGGGGGAAGGGATTTCCTACAAAGAGGCGTTTGAATTGTTAAAGCTACTGAATAGGCAATGTACGTGGAAGCCGGATGATCCGGCATTTGAGCATATGTACGACAAAGCGAGTGGGCTCCTAAAAAATCATTCATCCACTACGAGCATCAAAAGGACGGTTATTCAGTTTCTGAAGATGATTGACGCTGAGAGGATGGGGATTGTGTGCTGACAGCGACCGTTTTCGAGAAAACACAGGGCATTGCGGTGTACCGACTGGATGAATTGATCGACAAGCTGGAAGAAGGTCATATTGAAACGCGGCACGAAAGTAAACATCAGGTGAAGATGATACGCCGATATATGCTGGACAACCTGGCAAGCGGACAAGTGTACTTCCCTCCGATTGTCGCTCATGTGGAGATCGGCTGTCTGGCTGGAGGTAGGCCAAATCGGTTTTCGGTCATAGACGGCACGCAGAGGCTGAGGGCCATGGGGCAGCTCAAGCCGTTCATCACCAGATTGATTAACAGCGATGATCCGGAAGAGCACAGCAAAGGTTACTTAATGAATAAGATGCTCAATAAGATCGAGATTGCGGTGCAGCTGTTCGAGGGGTTTACTAGGGAAGAAACCGATCAGCTTTTTATCGATTTGAATACTAAGGGCAAGAAAGTATCGCTGTCGAAGCGGATTGCCTATGACTCCCGCAATGAGCTGAATCGGACGACGAATCTTTTGGTCAAAACCCATGAAGGACTACAGAGAGCGGGTATTGAACAAGAAAAAATCTCCATCCGCCGGCCCCGGAACAAAAATTTTGTTTCCTTGTCCCAACTGCGTCGACTCGTCGGCTATTTCATGACAGGACAGGGGATTCATGCGAAGCCGACGATGCAGCAAGAGCTGATTGCAGACGCGGACGAGCATTTGGAAGTGATCGGTCTTTGGCTGGACGAACTATTTGTTCTTCAGCCCGCTGAAACCATAGGGAATTATGAGCAGTCCATGCTGGCGAACTTCACTTTGCTAGCTGCGGTTGCGGAGTATGTGTATTCCGGTCTACATGATGCCACGCTTGAACAGAAGAAGACTACGGTGAAGGACCGAATGAGTAGACTGAAGCAGATCGACTGGCAATCGGGCCATGAGCAATGGAAGCGATTTGAAGGGACTGAGCGCGGCAGAGAGAAGCTATACTACTTTAATCCGAACAAAGCGACCCATGCTGCGCTCGTTGCTTGGCTGCGCCTTGAAGGAGGTGAGTGATTGAGAAGAACAGAAGATACAAAAAATCCCCGAGTGTGAAAGTCCTGTCAGACCCACTCGGAGAGATCCACTGGGGTTAGCCAGCTTATTAGCTAGTATACCCCTTTTTTTAACGTATTTAAATAGGCACGTAAAAAAAGGAGGCAATAAACGATGGCTTACAACAAACATCTCATTTTAACGACTGAAGCAAGTATTATTTTTCCACACTACAGTGAAATCGGCGAACTGCAATCGAAGTACATGGAAGGGGATGACTATCACATCGTTTCAATGAAGCCGACGGACCTTATCGACCTGAATTTGCGCATGACCGGCACAAGCTTGAAAGGCGCAGTCGATGGAGCGCGTAACCTCCTTGGATCAGGCACCATGGCACCTGTTGTTATCAGTAAAAAGCATGCAATGTACTGGATTCCACTGACCTCATCGAAATCTCCTAAATGCATCTGGGTCTCCGTCGGGCATGTCCGCAAGTACGTACCCAATGGGCGTAACGGAGTGACGGTTTACTTGAAAAACGGCAGCGTCGTCAACCTCGCTTGTAGTTACAACCAATTCCGAAATCGCATGCAGCGGGCCTACACACTTCGTTGTCAAATTGAATCTCACTCGGACCACGTTCAAAGAGCGGGTGGGGCGTATGTGAAAACGTACTTCATCTGTCAGGAAGCTGGGGTGAATTATGATTGGAAAGAGGGACGACTCCTTACACCTAAGTGAACTATCTGTAGAGATGGAATTGAAGAAGTGTTACTATGCCTCTCGCCTTTTGGGCTGGGAGGCTTTTTTGTGGGGGACAGTATGATGAAACGTGAAAGCAACAACTATGAAAGGATTACAGGATTAGTTGCTTAAGGAAGAAAGTTATTGTACAAGGGGCTAATGAATAGAACACGAATAGACCGAATTAAGGGAGGAATTGAAACTAAGAGAGTAGTGACTAAGACGAGAAAGAATTATGAAGGAATGGGACGCAAAAAGTGATGGGAAAAGTATACGCCTGTGACGAGGGTGGAAAGGAGTAAGATTTATTGGAGATGGTGATTTGATATCTCTAATAATGCTTAAGACAATAGATTAGTCCTCGTTTTGGCCAATTTCTATCTCAACGTCGCTCGCAACTTCTCTGACACAACATGGATACATAGCTGACGACACTTGGTATAATGAGACTATTAATAATTAATACTGGAGTATACTAGAAGAAAAGCAAAGTCGTAAAAGAACAAGGTCTTAGTGATTTCTAAATGAGAGCTAATCGATAGGGTAAGAATTACATTAATACGGCAAGTGAGCGTCTTATTAAAGTTGAGTTCGGAGGCTTGAACGTTAGAAATCTAATTAACTTGAGAGGGGAGTCATTTTATTGGAGACAATTTTCATCACCATAGTATTAAGTATATTAATCCTAGTTATAATTTATTTGTTGGGCATTCGTAAAGTGGATAATAGAAAGAAAAGTTTGAATGTAGGGAAAGGTATGATTTCTCAAGAAAAGGATACATTACTAAAAGCATCGCAATCAAAAGATAGTGATGATCCCAAAATAAATTTAATCCCGTCGATTTATGAATTAGAAGAACAGGACAATATTGAAGTGAAATACGAAGAGTTCAGTCTTCCAATTACTATGAGGGATACATTAATTCAAACAGTGACAAGTGTTTATCCGATTTTTAAAGAGAAACATTCTTATAAAATCACATTTTCCCCTGAAGCAATAAAAGGCTTACGGGACGGAACTTTTACTTTGGTTGAGAGAAAAGATAGAAATGGTTTTCTTCCAATCTTGAATAATCGAGATACGAGTAAATTTGTTGAGCAAGGTGTTTTATATAAAGATGTATCTCCTTCACTTCTCATAAACGGAAGCATGAATTTATTAACTGCCGCTGTAGGTCAAAAACAATTAGCAAATATCCAAAAGTCATTAGATAGTATTGAACAAAAATTGGATACTTTGATGCTCAATAGAAAAAATGATTATATGGGAAGAATAAAGTCAAGGGAAATTTATTTTAGAGAGGTTATTAGAAGATCCGTTATGGGCGTTAGTACAATGAGAGGAGTAGAAGACATCCAAATTGAGTCTTCGTATGTCCAAACTTTAGAAGATATGTGCAAAGTTAATGAGGATCTCAAATCGATTGTAAGTAAAATTGAACTTATAAAAGAAAGTGAGAAAATTAGAAAATATAAAGTTGCGTCTTTTAATCAATCTATTGCCCCCTTAATAAAGGATTTTAATGAACTTCAACAAATTTTAGAATTGAATTTTAGATATATAAAAGAAAACTATGAACCATATCTATCATTAATTCGAAAATATGATCCTAGACAAATAGAAGATACTAGTTTAAAGGTGATTGAAGAAGAAAATGATCTTTTAATTCAAAGAGTTCATGAAAAGATTGAACGATTAAACCGTAACTATAAAATACATGTTGGAATAAATAAAAAAGAATATCATATGAAAAATATGGAGCAAATAAATGAGATAATTCCTAGAAGGCTAGAATACAATACCCCAATTAAAGAGATACCACCGAAAGAGGTAATTATGGGGGTAGATGAAACTGGAAAGGTTTTTGCTTATCTACCTCGATAAATGAATAGGTATGTACAGGTGATTAAAAATGTCATCTTAAAAGAGCTCTATCAAATCTAGAGTCTAGTAGTATAATTAATGACAAAAATTAACTAATGGTTTCCGGGCATACCAATTGAGTTTTGCTCCCTTATATGGAGAGTTTTAAAAAATGATGATTCAGTTATAGGCTGCAACGAGATGACTACGATATTATACCGGTCTCATCTTTTTTTCATCTGTTTCCGTGTACAGTTGTAATGCGCCGTGTAGCATCGGACATTTCTTTCAACTCTAATAGATTTTAGTTTGCTTATAGCCTGAGAGTATCAGTATCACTCTGTCATATTGTTCCTGCTGTTGGTTTTAACTCGAACGAGACTTCTCAGTTTAGTATTGCGAGACACATAAGCAAGTATTGGCCATAAATTGTCCAGACATTCTTACTGAAATGTTTATATGATACACTATTGTCAATTATAAGAATTTTAGATTTCGGATGAAACTAATACTTTTTATTACTAAAAATCGTCGTCTGTGAAAAGTCTGCCTATATACTGTAAAATACGAACGCCGTTCAGAATCGCTATTTAGTTGCTATGTGCGCAGACAGAGCTTGCATGAAGCTCACCTATTAGTACTGCAAGGGAAGGGGATGTGAAGGATGGACAAGGTTATTGATCTGCATCTATCATTTATGGAGCGCATGGTTGAAGAGGGAGATGTACTAAGGGAATTAGAAAAAGAGGGCATTCGCGTATTATCAGGGTTTACGGAGCAACAAGCACTTGTCCGCTCGTATTACCGAAAGTTTTATGGAGAAGCGGGCTCACGAATTGTATTTTGTGGCATTAATCCGGGAAGGTTTGGGGCGGGGAAAACAGGTATTCCGTTTATCGACTTTCACGCACTGGACCATTTAATGCCTGGATTTGAAATACAGCATAAAGAGAAGAAGGAGAAAAGTGCACAATTCATTCTTTCGATAATTGAAAGGTATGGGGCCAAGGATTTTTATAATGCGGTATATATGACGAATGTCTCCTGGTATGGCTTTCAACGTGATCGTAAAAACTTGAATTATTATGACTTGCCTCATCATCTACGTCATCTTTTCACGACATCATTCTTGCACGAAATGGAGATTGTCCAACCTACAGTTATTGTTCCATTGAGCAAAGAAGTGGAACAGACACTGCGTCAAATGGCAACTGATGGGCTACTGGATTACCCGATTGCTGAGCGACTTTCACATCCATATCACTGTTCTTTTACGTCGAATATTGTGGAGTCCAGTGAGCTCTATTGTAAGGCCATCGAACAACATACGGTATTGCAGCGCAAAGAGGATTCTTTGGTATTCGAGGTGGAACCATTAGTCCCTGTAACGGTTGAAAAGTCTGATCCAGTAACAGTTCGCCTAGATACAATGGGGTTTAAACAATATTTATTGAAACGCCATGAAGTTAATCCTGCTTATAAACCACTCAGTGAAAGTTCTGTCAAACAATATCACAATCGTCTTGAAAACATGTTCAAACGGGGCATCTATAACGGAGAGCTAGAAATCACTCCTGAAATAGAGCATAAGATTGACCTTAAATATAAGGATACATCTAGGAAATATCCACTGACGATTCGGTATTATATTGAGTATATGGAAAGTAAGGAAATCACCAAGAAAAGCTGTAATTCTTTTCCTTGGGAATCGTTGGACTTATAGTGGGTCTTCATAATGAGACACATAATAGCTCTTACATTCAAAAGGAATACAAGAGCTATTATGATTAAAAGGGCTGCTGTACACCTCGCAAATCGTACACCATTCAGAATTGTTCCAAATTTGAGTCGTACCAGGGCAACGCTATTCGTGCACAGGCAAAGATCTCTAGTGTTGCATCAAAAGCTCTGCACATGCAACGTACATTTCAGACACTGATCAAATAATCTAGAACTAGTATATCAGTTGTTCCTATCGATGTTCTATAGAAGTTAGAGCGGATGGGCGGTTGACACTCCCTTGGGAAAGGGGGTGTTACATGGTGACTTTATGAAGCATTGACCATGTTATTCCAAATTGGAATGTTCCTTGCTGCAATTGCAACAGCCATTGTTGCGATGATTGCTCTATACACCAACAGAAAAAAAGTAACCATCCACCGCAAACGACTAAGTAAGCAGGGTGATTACTCTTAACACCTTTGTCCAACTGGTCAACCGCACTTCATGCGGATGTCAGCTGCATTGACTGGATGTTAGCGCACCCGGTCTTTTTTCAGTATACGCACAGTTATCACATTCAATCAAAGAATACGCCGAAATGGATGAGCACCCCGCAATTCATACAATAATCAGATAATTAGATATCCTTCTAGCCAGTCAATTGCTGAGAAGGCATGTTTTTCTTTTGTGGCTTTTGTGGATATTAGTAATGATTCCTGTTAGTCATGTTTGCGGAGTTCCAGATTTGAAAGTCCGTTTTCTTCAAACTCCTTTTCATATTCTCCTTCAACTTCAAAGTATTTCATCATCGCTTCATCCTGCGTAGCATATGTTTTTCCTTCCTTTGCGAGATCCCGTTTTGCAAGTCGGCTTGAAAGTTCCTGCCAGAATACTTCATTGTCGTTTTCGTCAATAATTGGCTGCAGACGTTGTTCGTATTCTTGAGTGGGGAAGTGAGCGTCCATCTCTTTATCAAATGGAACAAGGTCTTGTACGCCGAAGTCTTTAGCGAATGAGCAGATGTATTGGAAAAATGCATCGTACTCTGAATCTCTTTCATCGTAATCTTTAGCAGAGTTGGCTGTCCATTCGCCCAAATAGACTAGATCCAGAAGGTGTTTATATTGTTTCTTTGTGAAGTTGATTTTCATAACTGATTCTTCTCCTCAATTCGTTTTCCATTATAGTATCATAGTTTAGGTGGCGGAGAGGTGTTAGCCTGTTAGTGATCGCTTCCTGTGCACCACACTATTTAAAATTGCTCTGGATTTGTGTCTTGCATAGGCAACGATAGGAGACATGTATAAACAAACAGCCATCAGAACATTCCGGTGGCTGTTTGTTTTATTTGAATCTCTAAAGAATCCTAACTGTGCACTGTAAAAATTGGAAACCTTCTGGAATTTCACTGGAGTTGTATTGTACACAGGTAACATCTTCACAATTTAACTAATACATCTTTATTTACTTGCCATTCTTCTTACCTGAAGAAAGACCGATTTCATGAAGTGTTGGTGCAACACCATCCCATTCAATCTTAATTTCAAAGACATTTTTAGATTTAGCTGTGCTAAACACATTCAAAGATTTAGCTAGCGTACCAACTTTAGCCCAACCTTTTTCGGTTCTTATTGAAACAACTGCATTCGAAATAGTGGAAGGGTTTTGGTTTACAGTAAACTTATTGATATCGGTTCTATCAGAAAGTTTATAGACCAGGCTACCACTCTTAGGTGCATTTACATCTGGTTTAAATGCTGTGTTTAATTTACCGTCAATCATGTTAGCTGGTTCAAATTTAGCTTCAGCAGATGGTCTAACCTCAAATGTAACATCTTTATTGGAATATTGGACTTCTAAATTTGTAATATCAAATTTAACTGCATGTTTTATGTTATTGATTACACGGATATACCTTGCATTTATAACTTTTGTTAAATCCTTTACTTCAGTCCATTCAACACCATTGATGGATGTTTCTAGCGTTAATTGTTCATTGTTTGTAACATCAGCAATGATCGATGTTACTTCTTTAATTTTGTTAAGTTTGATACCAACATATTGACCTTTGGCTAATTTAATGCCTTTTACATTCGCAAGAGTCGCGTTAGAAGGGAAGATATCTACTTCGTTTGCTGCTAATTTTTTAGCGTTTGTATATACGTCTCTTTTAATATGATCCGCATCATCCTTGTTGATGGATAACTCACGAACAGAAATCCAGTTATTCTTAAGTTCACCTGTTGGAATTACTCTTACATGTTTAGCCTTAAAATTTAAGTCATCAATAACGATTTTTTGCGTATTTGGACCATATATTTTCCCGTCTACGTCTTTCCACTTTTTCCCGTTCATGGAATATTGGAATTTAACATAGTTAAATGAGTCACCAGCACCTGGCTCACCCTGTTCAAAAGTAATGCTATGAACGTCTGTTACTTTATTTAATTCTACCGCAACATAGTCATCTGCCTTCGCACCGCGGCGTACCCACATCGTAGATAATCTATCAGTACCACCATCTACGATATTTTGAATATGTCCCCAATATAAGTTTGGTCCCATGTTTGTGTAAGGGAAGAGTACTAATCCATTCATATCTGGATTGTTTTTTTGATTAAACTTTTCGCTTAGTAATCTTGATAAGTCATTAATGAAAGGTACTAAATATTTTGTTCCTGGCTCTGGTCTAGTTTGACCATTATTGATGGCTGGAACTCTATGAGATTTTGAAGCGGTATATTCATTTTCACCTTGAACATAGTACTTCATGGCCTCATCATAATTACCTTTTTCGAAAGCTACTGCTGCATTTATATAGGCAATTGTTGACTCGGCTTCATCTCTTAAAGAATCGACCCAACCTTTAATTTCTGTCTTTAATAGTTCATTTTCAGATTTCTGTGCGAAGCTATTTGTATCATCTACAATCTTTCCATATTCTTTTAACAGGTACTTGCTATCTTTTTTAATGGGCTTTCCAGCAAATAATTTTTTTGTGAAATCTCTTATATATGGAGCTAACTCTTCTGACTCTTCTAAAGCTAAACCATGCCAGTTTGGAGCTGGATCACTCATATGTTTTGCAAATGTGTGTAACTCTTCTGCTGCATCGGGTTCAATGTACTTGAAAGAATCCGCCCAGCTTTTGTCCATGTCGAATCCTGCTCGATTCCAACCGAAGTCTGCGATTGCAAATAGAGCTACTTTTGAGGATTGAGCTTCTTGCATGGGGTTCGTTACAATACCACGGAAGTTGGTAACTGAAGGATCTAGCATTTCACCTTTACCCATTAATAACCTCTTATTGTTGATATCATTAACTGGCCAGTTTAACCACATGAATGGCTCACGACCAACTGCTTCCTCAAAGAAATCAAACGTTTCTTTATTTACATCACCAAGAACTACGTCACCTGTCCACATAATTTCAGTAGATTTAGGCATTTGTCCGATTGTATTTAAATATTCGTTATTAACATCGCCACCTGCAGACTCTTTTGTATATACCTTAGGAACGAAGATAAAGCTATATACATCGCCTTTCGATACGCGCCACTCTTCTAAATCGTTCATTAATCTAACTTGGTCTGCTGCTTCTCCTTCTGCTGCATCATCGCCAAGTACACCAAATTGACGCACACCAACATCATATAATTGCTCGAACTTAGCAATGATTGTTGCTAAATCTTCTTGATAGTTTGCTTCATCCTCAAATTGAATTGCATTGTGTAAGAATGGATGAATCGTCCAAATGAATTTGTTCTTAGTAGCAGCTCCAACCTCAACCAAATCTTTAATTTCAGTTAACTTTTCAGCGGGGTAGGGCTCTCTCCATTTAAGACTGTGATACTCATCATCTTTTGGTGCGAAGATGTAAGCATTCATCTTAAAGTCTCCACCAAATTCCATTAAGCTCTTACGGTTTTCATTGCTCCAAGGAATACCATAATATCCTTCGATGAATCCACGCCAATGACCATCTGAATAATCTTTTATTAATAGATTTTTAATTTTAGAGTCTTCTAATTGCTTGAAAATCAGTTTTAAAGTTGTAATTCCGTAGAAAGCAGAATCTGTATCTTTACCTAAGACAGCGATTACGTTTTCACGAACAGATAGGATATGAGAATCGTTTTCTTTGAAATGAGCTTCATCATCTAACCCTTTTGTATCGAAGTACTTATCAACGATTTCGCCTGAGTTGTGGATCCCAACAATAACGTTTGTTTTTCCTTCTTGAATTTCTGTACCGACTGTATGGTTAATATTTTTAATGGCTAACACTTCGTTTAAACGATTTTTTGTTGCTTCATCCAATCCACTCTCAAAGACAACGTTTATATCTGAACCTAAGTCAAGATTTCCTTTGTTGTATACAATACTTTGAGGAATTGGATAGATTTCATAACCTTTCTTATCTTTTGCTTTTGCCGGGATACTAACTTTTTTACTCGTTTCCTTTTTTACTTCATCTGCTTGTACAATAAAGCTAGTTGGTAGTAATGAAATTAACATTACCAAAGACATCATAATTACTAATAAAGAATTTTTCTTTTTTCTAGATAAATGCATGTGAATTCCCCTTTACTATTTAAAATAGTTTACGTTTCTTCTTCGAAAAGGCTATGCCTCTTCACCACGCAATTAAAATACTATTCGCAATTATTATGAATTACAATAGGTACCTGGACCCCGCACGATTCAGACGCTAATCTAACAATTTAAACGAGATACATGGATGACTTTCACTTGTTATGTAAGTAGTAGGTAAAAGTGAGCGTCGAATAGGCTGATGAAATAAAAAAATCGCGTGCCTGTGTACCACACAATACAGACATTAGTCTGATAATTCGAGAACAGTAAACGAGTAGGAATCACCCAGTAATAGATCGTGCTGGAGGATTTTTTTTGCCTGTGCACCTTACAATTTGAACACTATTCATAAATTTCCTGGAGTTGTGTCGTACGCAGGCATAGCTTTTTGCGAAAAAGATTGCATCCAGATCGATGGCACTCATGAATTCTTCGTATTGTCGGGGAGATTCCCTCTCATCAAAGTATTTGATGCTAAATAGACTCTGCCGTCGTATCAAGGTCAAAGCGAGTACCTCCAGTATGTTGGGATGGTTTAGTTGACTACCATTCTATTAGACTTGGGGAGATACTACTTTTTATGTCTCAAAATCCTTGGTGTATAAGGGCTGAGAATTATGAAATACACTCACATAAGTTCAAAATGAAAACAGACGAAATTTAAGGCATTCTATCATCAGATAAGATAGAATGCCTATTAAATGCTTTTCGCTAATATTGCAATTGTTATTCAGTTGGTGCAGTGTTTGTTTGAAAAGAATGTGATTTTCTTGTAGCTAGACTGATGACAAACATCAAGATAATGTTCGTAAACAGTGCGATAATTCCGATGTTTAAGTCTTGTATGACACTCGGAAGGCTGGGGAATAATTGCGCCATTGTTGTTTTGGAGAAAGTGACATATATGACAATGGCTACGCCTGTAAACATCCCGAAGCCAGCTCCGAATTTGTTAACAGTATTCGTTTTCCTCAGACTCAAGTATAAAGAAGGTGCCATCTGTGTAATTAGACTGAAAGAAGTCAAATACAAAGTGGCGAGAGTTTCACTGCCACTCATTGAAAAGAATGCGCATACTAAGGAAAGCAGTACGACGAAGCCTTTTGCAGTCAGGGATTTACTTTTTTCGGAAATCGTTGGTTTCAGCGGTTCGATGACATTAGTGGTAATCATGGTTGCTGCTGACATGAGCATCATAGAACCGGGTACGAGGGTGGCCAGCAAACCTGTTGCTCCGATAATGCCAACAAACCAAGGATTGAATGTTTTCATGGACAATTCCAACAAGGCGAAATCTCCGTTCTTAAGCCCTGGTAGTTCTACAATTGCAGTGAAACCAACAAAGTAAATGAATAAAACCATTATTGCATAAAGCGGCAAAAGAACAGCGTTCAACCGAAAGGATTTTGCACTTTTGGAAGCATAAATGGTTGGTGCGTTATGGGGCCACATGAAATAAGCAAACGCACTGATAGCAACCGTTGAGACAAACCAGGAGACACTCATGCCTTTGGAAGGGAGAGTAAGCGCTTCTGGTTTTACTTCCTTGACTGCTTGAAACAGACCATGAAAACTTCCATGATAATGGATTGGTAAATAAATACCTAAAAATAAAATGACAAAGAATATTAAGATATCTTTTACGACAGATGTCCAGGCAGAACCGTGAATGCCGGACGCCATTACGTATGCTAGTAATGCAAACATACCAATCCAAATAGCAACCGTTGGAGAAATGGCCCCGTACGAAGTCGTTGCGACTAGGATACCCATGGATTTGAACAAAATCGTAATGTATGGAATCAATGCGACCACGCCGATTAAGGCTACAAATACACCGAGTCCTTTACTGTTGTATTTTACAGAGAAAAACTGGGATTGGGACACAATATTTTTCTCTTTCGCGTATTTCCAGATAGGAGGCAAAATCCAGTAGGAGGTAATAGTGCCCAATGCCGTAAAAGCCAGTAAATAAAAAGCAGCTGCTCCGTTGTTAAATGCCAATCCACTTGTTCCGAGTAGAGTAAACACTGAATAAGTCTCACCTGCAAGGAGTAAGAAAATGAAGATTCCGCCAAACCCCCTGCCCCCGATGGCCCACTGCTCCATGCTCATATCTTTCCCGCGTTTCGCAAGCAGTCCGAGTGTAATACTTAATACTAGGAATACAATTATTATCAGCAATGAGATATTCAATCTTCTTCACTCCCTTTATTTAAAGGATCTAATTGATAGATTGTAAACATAATGATGGAACAGAGAACTGACCAAAGGATTATCCAGAATAAGAAGAAGGGGAGACCCAAAACGTAAGGTTCTACCTTATTGACAAAAGCAGCGCCTCCTAATATTGCTATAAAAGGGAGGACAGCTAGCAGATAATAGGGTTTCATCAAATCACCTGAACTTTCTAATTGTAGTAATGCAAACGCTTTCTTCTTAGGAGAAAGAAAAGAAACTCTTTTAGGAGCTCTTTTCTATTATTTTTCTTATTTTGCTGCCGAACCTGGTACGAATTTTCCGTAACCCGGCTCTTTTTTTACGTTCTCGCCATCATATACCTCTTCACCGCGTACAATTGTTGAAATGACTTTTCCGTTCAATTTCTGCCCATTAAACGGAGTCAGCTTTGAATGTGAGCGGAAGCTTTCCTGGTCAACAATTGTTGTTTGCGCAGGATCGACAACTGTAAAGTCAGCATCGTAGCCTTCGCTGATTTTACCTTTACCGGGAATGGAAAAGACTTCTGCTGGATGGGTAGACATTAAATCGGCAAATTGATTTGCTGTTAAGCGTCCTTTCGCCACTGTGCTATTAAACATAAGTGGTGTCATGACTTCAACACCGGGCAGGCCAGAAGACGCGAGGAAGATATTATCGTTGCCTTTTGCTTTATGTTCAGATCCCCAAGGGGCATGGTCGGAAGAAATTAGATTGATATTTCCATCCTCCAGGTGATTCCATAGCCCGGCCACTTCTTCTTTTTCACGGAGAGGAGGATTGTTTTTCGCTATCGGTCCTAACTTGTCCAAATCGTCTACATCCAACAGTAGATAAGGATAGCAAGTTTCACAAGTAACATTTACCCCCTGTTGTTTAAAGTTTTGAATCAAATCGATTGTGCGCGGATGGCTGACATGAACGATATGAAGCTTTACATTCGTCCAATATGCAAATTCCATCAATTTTAGGACTGCACTAGTTTCCGTTAGCGGCGGACGGGTTTCGTTATGAGCCTTCGGATATACTTTTCCTTCATTTTGATAAGTGTCAATCATATCTACAATAATCTCATCATTTTCCGAGTGGAAAGCGGCACGTAATCCGGTTTGTTCAATGAGTTCCATCGCTTTTAGGATTTCTGGATCAGGAATCCGGGGGAAACGGTATTCGTCTGTTTCAAATGTAGACATTTTGAATGCGATGGCGCCTGCTTCCGCCATTGGGATTACTTGGTCTGTTCCATTCGTTTTGGAAATCGTTCCCCAGAGACAGATATCCACGACCGCCTCCTTTTCCAGCTGTTCCACTTTCTTTTTAAAGATATCGACATTATTGATTGGATTCGGCAAGTCATAAGGCATGTCCATAAAAGTCGTTATTCCACCGGCTGCAGCAGATGAGCTTGTCGTGATAAAGCCTTCCGCCGGGTTGCTGAAGCAGTGCACATGCACGTCAATCATTCCTGGGAATACATATGCTTGACCGAAGTCCTGGACGTCGTCTGCTGTCAGTTTGCCTGAACCTTCGTGGATAGCGACTATTTTACCGTTTTTGATGCCGACTTCCCCTTGTATGGTTCGGTTTGGCAATACTAGGTGTCCTTGAATGATGCGGTCTAATTTTTGATTCAATTTAAACACTCCTCTATAACTGTACTTCGATTTTTGTCACAGCTTTTCTGATTTCGGCTACAAACTCCTCAGCCGGTTTCTTACTCATTCGGTCACGTGGGCCAGCAACACTTAAGGAGCCCAATAATTTATCATCACTATCGAAAATTGGAAGGCCGATGGATACTACACCTTCATCGATTTCACTGTCTGAATATGCAAAGCCCACTTGCCGAATTGCTTCTAAATGTTCCTTCATCTTCTTTGCCTGGATAATCGTATTGTCAGTGTGAGCCTGGATAGGAACACGTTCGTACAGTTCATCTACTGTGCTATCTCCCATGAAGGCAAGTAAAGCCTTGGAGGAAGCTCCACCATATAGAGGTACAATATTCCCTTGTTCAGACGACACTTTTACCGGATGGCCGGATGGCACGGAAGACAGGCAGACTGCTTGCATATTGGAAGGTACTAGTAAAATGGAGGTTTCACCGGTAACTTTGGTCAGTTCCCGCATCGCTTCCTGAGAGATGACAGGAAGGTCGATATCCATTTTGATAATCTTCGCGAGCTTCAGAAAAATATAGCCAAGGCAGTACACACCAGGAGAATATTCAACGATATATCCTTTTTCCTTAAGTAAACGCATATGGCGGTAGACGGAGCTTTGTGGTTGCTTAAGCCTTTCAGCTAACTCAGGTACGGTAAATGCCCGGTTTTCAAAATCGAATTGTTCCAGTATTTCCAATGTTTTTTCAGCGCTCATATAATCACCTTTTCTGATTAGTAGTTATCAATTCTCTATATTTGATAATATAGAGAATTGATAACTCATTTACAATTATTTATTGGACGTAATTGCTTTCAGAAATAAAGGCGATTAAAAGGTGCGACTTATCAGGACGGCTTGCCGACCTCTAAAACAGTGTTCAGCAAAGTCTGAGCACCCTTTGCCAGATCTTGTTGGTCAGCCCATTCTTCTGGACAATGGCTTCTTCCGTCTTTGCAGGGGATGAACAGCATACCGACAGGTGCCAGAAGGGACATCTGATTCGCATCATGACCGGCACCGCTCGGCAGTTCTACGAGCCTGTCAGTCACCTTACTGCCTGCTTTGTGAAGAAGGGACTGGATGTCCTTGTCTATCGTAATCGCTTGAGAACGTGAAATATTTTCATGTGCAACGTGGACAGCCCGATGACTGGCGATATTTTGAGCTTTTTTAATAAATGACTCACTGACTTCATCAATTGCCTTTTCGGACGTGCTTCTGATCTCCAAAAGGAATTCTACTTTTCCTGGTACTACGTTGGAGCCGTTTGGATAATTAGCGATGACACCTGCCGTGCCAACGACTGACTCTTCGTATGTTCTACTAGCTACTTCTTCCAGTGCAAGGATCATTTGTGAAGCAGCAGCCAGTGCATCATTCCGTAAATGCATAGGTGTCGTACCGGCGTGATTGGGCTTGCCTTCTACAATTATTTTATAACGTTGGATACCCACAATACCTGTCACAATTCCTAAATCGGCTTGTTCGTGTAAAAGAACTGGTCCTTGTTCAATATGGAGTTCAAGATATAAATAGATATCGCTCTGTTTTTTTAAACAAGCAGCAATCTCATCAGGTTTTCCTCCAGCGAATGCAATAGCTTCACCTAATGTTTGGCCTTCTTTATTGGTATAAGTAAGCATCTCTTCAGACAAATTACCGCTCCAAGCCCTGCTTCCTACTGTGGACAGCCCGTATTCTGAAGGTTCTTCTGCAGTGAAGTCTACGATTTCAAGCGGGCGATCCAATTGAAAGGAATGATCATGCAGCGTACGGGCAACTTCCAAACCTGCCAGCACACCTGCAATCCCATCAAATCTTCCTCCATCAGTAACCGTGTCCGTGTGCGAACCGATGATTATAGGTGGCAATGCTGGATTTTTGCCTTCTAGACGTCCTATTACATTAGCCGCTTCATCTATTCGCACTTCCAAACCACAGGCTTTCATCTCTTTCATAAGCCACTGTCTGCCTTCGTTATAGACAGGTGAAAATGAGCGTCTTGTCCAAGGCATTCCGGGTATCGTAAACTCAGCCAAGTGATGGATCATTTCCCATAAACGGCTTGCATTGATTTCCACGTAGGCATTCTCCTTTTTCAGTTAGTTGGAAAGTTGCATTACTTTATCAAGTAATGCATTCTGGGCACCAAAACATCTACAGGGATAGGCATTTTCAATGGTGTCAGGTAACTCCGTGCCATAACCGTAGCAGTCTAAAATCACGAATTCAGGCGCATACTTTCGTATTTGAGCCATTATTTGTGAATAATTGCATTCCGATTTAGGATCCACTGCAAAAAAGTGTTTGTCTCCTTCGACACCTTCCCATTTAGCAGGGGCAGTAAGGAGCTGTTCAGGGATAGGAACAAAAATTGCAGTTCGATTGTTTGAGCGGATCACTGAACTCTGCATCTTCAATTCCTCGAAAGGGAAAAGCAAGGGAACCTCACTGGATAGATGAGAAAATTCGCTCATACACAAAATCGCAATGGCTTCGGACGTAGGTTCAAATTGATGTACAAGTTCTTGTAACCGCTGCTCGATAAATTGATGACCGACAGTAGCAGAACCGTCATTCAAAACGGCGTATAGTTTCTCTTCTTTATCGGAAATCGGCAACTGATGAATCGCATCTGGTGTAACGTCATCCAGTGCGCCCACCAAACGAACATGAGAAATATTCTTCGAAACAAAAGGTGCCAGTAAGTCGGGTCTTGGAGTTTGCCCAATCGTCAGTAAAGTGATCATTGCATTCCTCCTATTCGGAAAGTCTTTGAATCTCTAATTTCTGCTTCATATTATCTAAAGGGATTATCAAATGTCAATTACGCATTATCAACATTTGATAAATATAATTTTATTGCTCGTTTTTTCTAACTATTTTATATTTTGAAAGCGCTATCTAAAGGATGTTTTATTATTTTTTCGTCTCATTGAATTCTCAAATATTAATGAAAATTTGGTGAGCATACCTTGTATAATTAGTTGAAATGGCTGCCAATGCACCTCATAATAGGAACACTAGTCAGAATGTTGAAGAGTTTTACCTAATATCCGTTTGTCATCCATTCAATACGTTGGAAGGCATTTACTTTTCCTGCATTGAAAAGTAGTAAACTGCAAGATTAAGACGCTATCCAAATTATTTGATAAGTGAATGATGTATTCCATAAAATAAGTCATTGCAGTGTGTTTGCTAGGATATTTAAAGATGAATTATTACATAAATACGAATCACCCTTTGATAGTTGGAAGAGTATAGATGAAAATAACTTTTCATGAAAAAACTTGCCTATGTACTATGTAATTCAGACAGGGTTCTGATAACTTTATTGACGTCACAAATAAAAGTCTGCCAACTATACAGCATGTTGGCGGACTTTTTGAGTAAAAGATTGGGCTGTTGAACGTTGAAGCCAAAAGCAGATAGCGGAGAAGAGTGGATGCCTAAAATGCTGATATTGCCCTGCGTCACACAACTCGAGTAAAATACATAGCAGTGTCCGAGTTGTGTATTACTGAGGTTCTTATGGTGGCATTGTTTAGATTCTAAATTCAAAAAAGAGAGTTAACCAATGGATGAGATTATCGATTTACATCTATCTTTTATGGAGCTACTGGTTAAAGAGGGAAACGTGTTGCAAGAATTTGAACGAGAAACCCGCTGAATGTATTATCATACACAACAAACTTCAAAGAAATTTATCAATGTTATGTGCCACAAAGGACCGCGCTTTCTGTAATCATTTTAACAACGCAGACTGACAACTTTAACAATAATAGAATAGTATAAATATCATGTCATTTGAGATTGGCATCTGGTACTATTAAGAAATAGAAAGTATAACATGAGGAATCAGATAATAACGAGTAGTGATTTTAAGATGTATTTTGGCTAGGGAAGAAGGAAGGTTGACGAATGGACAAAATTATCGATCTGCATCTATCTTTTATGGACCGTCTAATTGAAGAAGGGGATGTACTGAGGGAGTTAGAACGAGAGCGGATCTTTATATTGCCTGGGTTTACAGATCAGGCTGAGCTTGTCCGTTCTTATTACAAGAAGTACTACTCCAAGCCTAGCCAACGTATCGTCTTTTGTGGCATTAACCCCGGTAAATTTGGTGCTGGGAAAACGGGCGTGCCATTCATTGATTTCTACGGGATAAGCCGGTTGCTCCCCGGAATTAGCTTACTCCTCCCTGCGCATGACCGACAGGAGAAAGAGAGAAGTGCCCAATTCATGTTGTCCATTATTGAGGAATATGGAGTCGGCGAGTTTCAGGACGCTGTATATGTAACCAATCTTTCCTGGTATGGGTTCCTGCGTGACGGCAGGAATTTGAATTATTATATTCTGCCTCGTGCCGTTCGACATCATTTTATCGAGTCTTTTGTGGAAGAGATGAAAATTGTGCAGCCTTCTTTCATTGTCCCTCTCAGTGAAGAAGTGGGACGAACACTCCGTCAAATGGTAAAAGATGGCCAACTGGACTACCCAATTGCAGAGCGTCTTCCTCATCCTCTTCATGGCTCGTTTCCTACGAATCTGAAAAAAACACGGATGAGGTATCACAAGTGCATCGAACAACATACAGGACTGCAACGAAAAGGAATTTACCCTAGAGAAGAGTGAATCATTATTTTCTATGATTATCATTGAGCCATACCCAATATCTTTCGCTAAAAAGACAGAAAATCTTTTTAACTGTGCAGTATTTAAGATATAAACTAGTATAGGTATTAATTAGCCAGACCTAAATTAAGTCTCCCAGTTAACAGTACCCTGGGAGGCATTTTTTATAGCCTTTTTAAAAAAGATACCTTTAACTAACTAGATTAAATTAACCTATACATTTGATATGGTAAATGCTGTACGAAGATATTTGATAATCACTTTACCAATCTGGGCAAGGGTCTGCTGACCATCGTGGTTATCTTCCCAATTCGTCGTCAGTACGGCGATATCGATGCGTTTTTCACCGTTTTCAAAGTAGGCGATGTCGTGTTCGACGCCGGGGAGCGTGCCGGTTTTGTTTCCGATGATGAGCGTTTCATCGAAAATTGGCTGGAAGGCAGGGAGCTTGTCAATCAGTTGCTGGTCACGCATGATGGTTTTCAATTGTTGTTTGCTTGTCAGTGATAGGATGTCGCTTGCGGGATTCAGACATGCAAGGAAACGGACCATGTCTCTTGCGGTTGCGACATTTTCTAGTCCTTGTGCCAATGCGTCATAGTCCATAAATTTCCGTGTTAGCTGCGAGTGAGTGACACCGACGTGTTTGAAGAAATTCTGAATGCGCTCAATCCCAACATGTTCAATGACGAGGTTCGCTGCCGTATTATCTGAGACAATAATGGACAAGGTCAAGGCATTCCGTAACGTGATCTGTTCCATACCGCTCAGATACGCTAAAACTCCAGAGCCTCCGACAGGTTCCTCTATTTTTAAGAGGCTATCCAAGTCAATCTCTCCACGGTCCGCTGCCGCAAGACATGCCATGGCGACTGGCACTTTCAAAATACTGGCGGATCGTTTCACTTCATCTTCGTGTATAGCAATCACCCCGTCGGGCGTAGTTGCGTATATCGAGACGTCTCCCGCTACGTCATTAGCGATTCTGTGTAGTTCTTCTTTTAATTGTATGTAATCCATATTTTTCACCTTCCCGAGTAGAATGTGAAACAGCAATTCAATCTCGTTTAATTGATAAATTCAGAATTGTGCCTTATATCCGCTTTAATCGTACCATCAGGATGATGAAAAAGCTCTACCTTTTTTAGGAGCTTCGAGAGTGCAGCTTGGCTACTTACAATTCGTATTTGTAATCGTATATAACCAGAGAGGCACTGTTGTTTCACAGCGTAACAATGCAGGGGGATGTACAGTTCTGATTAAAACACTATGAACCTGAAAATAATACATGTATAGCTACACCAGTACTTCAGAAGAAGGTTGTTACAATGCTTACATGCTGAACTATATGCTAAACTGAAGATATATTACGAGGATGATATAGGAATGAGATAGGTCAGAGGAATGTATCTTTTACAGTGTCTTTTTTTATGTCTCATCTATAGATATGGATAAAGTTTACAACGGGTAACAGAACAGTGTGATAATAACGGCGAAATACATAGTATGCAGAATGATAAAATTTTTAAAGAGAAGGGAGGAAAGGCATGTGGCGATCATTAATGTTTCTGAGCATAATGTTTCAGGCTATCAAACAATCAATGCGGCAATTCAGGTAGCTTTGCCAGGAGATACAGTGGAAATTGATGATGGCATCTACCATGAATATGTGATTGTAGATAAGCCACTTATCCTCAGAAGTTCTAGTAGGGATACTCGATCAGTCTGTATAACAGGCGGTGTTTATATCTTTTTAATGGATGAAGTGCATATTGAATCGATCACTGTCGGTTGCAGCACTGCTCCGATTGATTATGGACTTCATATACAGTCAGGGAAGTTAACCCTACATCACTGTCTTTTCTCTGAGATTCAAGGAATCGCTATGAGGGTGGATGAATCGGCTAAAGTGTCTGCTGAGCATACGATATTCAAGAAGAATATTCAGGGCATCGGAGTGTCAGGGCGTTTGACTCTGTTCGATTGTATAGTAGAAGAAACAATCGAGAAGGCACAGCTTACTGTGTGCGATGGAGGGGAACTCTCCCTAACAGATTGCGGGATTTTAAGCGGACAGGAAGAAGGAATTTTCCTGACAGGCGGCAGTCGATGCGCGATTACAAAGAGTTCCTTCATAGAAAATAGCGGCCCGCAAATATATTTGGAAAAGGATAGCTTTTTAGATTTAGAACAGACGAATTTCTATTTTGGGAAGGCGCAGGGAATTTATTGTAACCATTCTAAAGGGGGCATGAAGAACTGTACCTTTGTTATGCAAAATCTCAGTCATGTAGACCTTGCAAATGGGTCGCATTTTGAAATAGAGTCCAGTACGTTCGAAAATGGAAACTCCGTGGGGATTGCCATTAATGGCTCTTCTGTTGAAATTTCAGATTCGCTGTTTAAAGGACAAAAAAGTGACCAGTTGAACTGTATTAAACAAAGTAATGTTTCGATTCAACGAACTCAGTTTCTTTCAGGGGAAGAACGAGGAATCGTTTGCGAGAATTCTTCGTGTACGATTACTGAATCCGAGGTGAAGTACAATCAAATGACGCAGCTGTCGGCATCTGGCCAAAGTACTATGACGATTCTTGGATGTCAAATTGAAAATGGGAAAACCATAGGGATTTATTCAGCTGGCAGTCAAGTGAAGATTTCAGATTCGCAGGTCACTCATCACGAGGATATACAAATTTTTGCTGCTGAACAATCAGAACTAATTGTTACGGCAACTGAAGTCAAGAGTGGTAAAAGTGCGGGGGTGTCCGCTAAAGAATCTACAATAGAAGTCGCTAACTGTATTCTCATCGGCCACAAAGGATCGAACATATTACTGAGTACAAATGCAAATGCAGAAATTACGGATTGCAGGATTTCTAATGGAGAAAAGAATGGGGTACTTGCTGGACCAGGGACAACCATTTCACTGGAACGGACGGTATTGTTTAATCATAAAAGAGCGCAAGTGAGCGCAACGAAGTCTTCCGAAATATATGTGATAGAGTGCGAACTCTATGATGGCAGCTCATGTGGGATGTCGTTGAGTCAGGTAGGACGTGCTGAAATAACGGATACTAGAGTACACGGACATCGCGCGGACCAAATTGTTTTGCAGGATTGTTCTTCCGCTCTCTTTAAAGTTACCGAGGTGATAAATGGAACAAAATCTGGATTGCAGCTAGAAAGATCCGGTCCTGTGCTCGAAGACTGCCGCTTTGATAATAATCGTGCAGGAGATTTGAAACGATTGGATAACAGCGAACCGGTATTGAAAAATACGGAATTGTCGATCCCTCCAGTGGCGGACGGACCTAGAGTAAGAGTACTAACGGGACAGAGTGACGCAAACGCAGCCTTTAGCAATCCAGAGATGCTGGACATTTTAATGAGCGAACTGGATGATTTCATTGGTCTGGAAGACGTGAAAAACAAACTGCGCGACATGATGAATCTAGTGGAAATCAACCACTTTAAAGCAGAACGCGGGTTGAAAACCATTAAACTGGCAGCACCTCATATGGTGTTTAAAGGAAATCCCGGCACTGGGAAAACAACCATTGCACGACTCATGGGTGGATTTTTTAAGTGGATAGGCCTCTTAAAGAAAGGGCATCTCGTTGAAGTGAAGCGAGAGGACCTTGTCGGTACTCACGTAGGGAGTTCTGAGGAATTAACGAAGTCGAAGATCAAAGAAGCGATGGGCGGGGTACTCTTCATAGACGAAGCTTATTCGCTTACAGCAGGAAAGAACTCAAGCAACGATTATGGAAAAAAGGTCATTGACACATTGCTTCCGGCAATGGAAAATCATCGTGGTGAATTCGTTGTCATTGCAGCGGGCTATACAGAGGACATGGATCAGTTCTTAACGTCGAATCCAGGATTGCAGGATCGATTTACTGAAAAGATCCACTTCCAGGACTATACACCTGATGAGCTGATGCAACTCTTCTTAGCCAAGTGTGAAGGAAGCTATTCGGTCACAGTCGCTGCCAAGAACGCCATACAGGATGAGTTCATTGAACGATATCGCAAGCGCGACCAGACGTTTAGTAATGCCCGAATGGTACGCTCGCTCTACGATCAGATCGGATTAGCCCAGTCCCTACGAATTGCGCAGCTCCCTCGGGACCAATGGTCAGAAGAGTTATTGATGACTTTTGAAGAAGAAGATGTTCTTCGAGTAGTAAAAGACCGAGATAGGAAAAGTTATACGATTCCGATTGATGAGGCACTACTTGAAAAGAAAAGGGCAGAACTCCATCAATTTATCGGTCTTGAGACAGTGAAAGCTGAAATCGATGAAATGATTGAACTGATGAGGTATTACAAAAGAGAAAATCATTCAGCTGAAAAGCTGATGAATCATACACTCCTAATCGGAAAACCTGGAACAGGCAAAACCGAGATTGCTCGCGTACTTGCAGGAATCTACCAAGCACTTGGATTACTCGAAAGAGGCGAACTGATTGAAGTGGATCGCAGCGATTTAGTCGGTTCGCATATTGGTGAAACGGAAAAGCGTACAGCAGCCCAGATTGAACGCGCAATGGGAAGTGCACTGTTCATCGACGAAGCGTACACACTCGTAGGTGGAGGCGAAAATGACTACGGAAAAAAAGCCGTGGAAGTGCTACTGAAGCAAATGTCTGATAGACAAGGGGAATTCTTGCTGATTGCGGCAGGCTACGAAAAAGAAATGACCAGCTTCCTAGACAGCAACGCAGGGCTACGCCGCCGTTTCGGGCTCACATTATATTTTGAAGATTATACTCCAGAAGAACTAATGGAGATAACGGAACTCTATATTCAAGGATATGGCATAACGGTTGAAGCGAAGGATGCGCTGTCTCGGCACTACCAAGACATTTATAAAAGAAGGAATGAAACCTTTGGAAATGCTGGTCTCGCTAAAAAGATGGCGAAAGAGATGACTCGAAAAGTCGACTACCGCCTGGCTGTGGCGACCAGCAACCAGTTGAGAAAAGAGCTGAAAAAGGAAATTACAAGAGATGATTTGGTTTTATTGGAAAGCTGATTTCCCCTGGGGTAAAAAATATACCTTGCATGAAACAAACGTGTTTGTTTAAACATTTACGTTTGTTTCGCGCGCCAGTGTACTTTTCTAGTATTGTAACTTTTAAGTAAAATATAACAACATTGATAAAAACTCAGTGCAGTTTACTCTGGAAATAGGACTTTTAATTCAATCTAATGCTGTCTTGCTCATCACAATAGGTTATAATCTAAAATAACAGAACTCGCCAAATTGATACGCTTTTCGAGACTATTTGTATATTTCTGTTGGTAATTATCAAGATCACTATACCTCTGTTAAAACAGAATACTCAGGAGTTGAACTAATTGAAAAAAAAGAAACGTAGTAAATTAAAATGGTTGTGGATCTCGCTTCTCATCGTATTTGTATTGGTTGCGACTATCGGAATTTACGTATTCACAGTTTATAGTTCAATCAAATCTACGGTTAATGAAACGAGTCATGAACCTGTAGAAGCGATCGATACCGAAGTAACAAAGAAGAAATTGGAGAATCGGGAATCGTTGAATGTATTGTTGCTTGGAGTTGACGAACGCGAAGGTGATCGCGGACGATCTGATACGATGATTGTCATGACATTGGATCCTACGCACTCCAGAATGCAACTGGTTAGTATCCCGCGAGACAGTCGTACTGAAATTATCGGTAAAGGCGTAGAGGATAAAATTAACCATGCTTATGCTTTTGGAGGTAGTGAGATGTCTGTCGCTACGGTAGAAAACTTTTTAGATGTTGACTTGGATTACTACGTACGAGTGAATATGGAAGGCTTGGAACAGTTAGTCGATGCAGTTGGTGGGATTACAGTAAATAACACATTGGAGTTTAGTCAGGATGGCTATACATTCACTAAAGGTACGAATACGCTAGATGGAAAACAAGCGCTCTCCTATGTTCGGATGCGCAAAAAGGACCCAGAAGGTGATGTGGGACGTAATGAAAGACAACGTCAAGTCATTCAAGGTGTACTTGAGAGTGGAGCAAGTTTGACTTCAGTGACCAAGATCCATAAATTGATAGATATTCTCGGGAAAAACATGGTAACGAATATGCAGTTTGCCGATATGCAGAATTTAATGACGAACTATAGAAATGTGAGTGCTAATACGACATCTTACCAAATGACAGGTAAGGGAAAATTCATCAATGATATTTGGTATTTGATGGTGCCCGATGATGAGTTAACAAAAACGAAAGATATGATTACTGAATATGGTGGCTAACTGTTTAAGTGTGCTGTAAGAAAACGGTGAATCGTACTATTCATACTGCGCCCACTTGGAGTCCCTTTAAATATAGCCTTCTGGTCAATCAGCTGACCAGAAGGCTATATTTATTTCTTGTAGTTAATAATTTTGATTCATTTCGCTAAATAGTACCCAACGTGTTTAATAGAAATAAACTGTTTCACTGAGCGCTTCTTTTAATACGAGGGTGAGACTCTATTGGTAGTTCAACAATTCCTATTTGTTTTCTCACACCTTGTAGTTGATAAAAGTACTGGTACTTAAAATTCCTAGTTATTTTAACATTCAATCTTATTATATAAATAGGCATTTACACCCTTTTAAAACTAAGTATTCTGAATCATTTATAAAATATTGCTCTTTATCTATTCGCCTTGTGGTATATTGCTATTATTAACTGGTATATACCAGTTGATAATAATTACAAAACTGAAATGGAGGAATGGAGCTTGAAAAAGAGTAAAAAGTCTATCGCTAGTTTGGCTGTTGCTTTACTCATGTTAGTAAGTACGATTGCTGGGTCTATTGGTTTGTCTGGAATTCAAGTAGTACACGCTGCTGAACCGACAGATGAAATGAAACCGTATACAATTTACCCGAATCCACATGAGATTACGTATAGTGGACAACAATTCGAAGTGAGCGATTCAGTTAACGTGGTTTATGAAACACAAGTAGATCAATATACGAAAAATCGAGTGGAAGAACTGTTGAACTCGAAAGAACTTACTTTCACGGAGTCAGCAGAAATCGTTGCAGATCGAACGAACTTTTTGGTGGGCATTCATAAATCAGGTGAAACTGTAGACAGCTACTTTAAAGACAACGAGTTGAGGGACGAAACAATCTTGGCGAAACTCGATGCGAATATTGTCTCTGTTCAAGATAATGTCATTGCCATCTTAGGAAAAGATATTGACTCTGCTTTCTACGGAGTTACGACGGTTAAACATATTTTTAAACAAATGCAGAATCGGTCGATTGAAGAGTTACTCATCAAAGATTACGCAGATGTTAAAGGTAGAGGATTTATTGAAGGATATTACGGAGAACCGTGGTCAAATGAAGACCGTGCAGATCTCATGACTTTTGGCGGTGACTTTAAAATGAATTCATACATCTATGCGCCGAAAGACGATCCAAAACATAACGGGAAATGGAGGGACTTATATACACCAGTCGAGTTAGAGAAAATCAGTCATCTTGCAGAAGCAGGAAATGCAAGTAAGACGCGATTTGTATATACACTGCACCCATTTATGAATAATGCAATCCGATTTAATACAGAAGAAAACTATCAACACGATTTAGCAATCATTAAAGAGAAGTTTACGCAGTTAATGGATTCGGGAGTGAGGAAGTTCGGTATTTTAGCGGATGACGCTGGCGTTCCTCCACAAGGGGCGCAAACTTACGTACGATTAATGACGGATTTGACGAATTGGTTAGTGGAGAAACAAACTGATTACGACGGACTCATCACGGATATGATTTTCTGTCCGAATGATTATATGGGATGGGGAGAAAGTGGGCAAATTCAAACACTAAGAGAATTGCCGAAGTCTGTGAGTGTGATCCAAACAGGTGGTAAGGTTTGGGGTGAAGTATCGAATCATTTCACTTCAACGTTCACTAAAAATGCTGGAAGAGGACCGTATCTCTGGATTAATTGGCCGTGTACGGATAACTCTAAACAGCATTTAATCATGGGTGGGCATGAGACATTCCTACAGCCTAATGTGAATCCAGAAAATATTGAAGGCATTGTACTCAATCCGATGCAACAAGCGGAGCCGAGTAAAATAGCGATATTTGCGAATGCAGATTATGCTTGGAATATATGGGATAGTTCTGAACAAGCGGACCAAAACTGGAATGACGCGTTTGCTTATGTGGACCATGCTAACAATAATGAAACAGCGGCATCGAATGCGTTGAAAGAGTTGTCGAAGCATATGATTAACCAAAACATGGACGGTCGTGTCGCAAAGCTAGAAGAGTCGGTTGAATTAGCTCCGAAGTTGAATGCTTTTAAAACAGCACTTGGAAATGAACCAATTACTGATCAAGCAACAGAGCTGATTACAGAATTTGAAACGATTTTAAATGCGGCACAAACCTATAAAGAGAATCCTGGGAATGCGAGAACGCGGGATCAAATCATTTATTGGTTAGATAGTGCGATTGATACAGCCAATGCAGCGATTTCTTTACTAAAAGCAGAGATTGCGCATGAAGCAGGGGACAAGCCGTCTGTATGGGAGCACTACAGCCAAGGTCAGGCTGCATTTGATGCTTCAAAAAATCATCTGTTTAGCTATATTGACCACTATCAATATGCAGAAGTAGGCGTGCAGCATATCGTTCCTTTTGTAAAAACACTTTTGAACGATGTGTCTATGAAAGTACAATCTATTGTCAATCCAGATCTGAACAGTGTGCGTGTCATTACTAATCGTACAGATACACCAACTGGGGACTTAAAAAACTTGTTAGATAATAATGCAAATACGGAGGTTGTCTATAAAATACCGAGTTCCATTTCGGTTGGAACGTATATTGGCGTACTTTATGAAAAGCCGTTTACATTAAATTCCGCGCGCTTTGAATTAGGCAGAATCGGAAATAATAGCGATGCATTTAATGCAAGTAAGTTGCAAGTGACAGTAGATGGTTCAACATGGACAGACATTGAAGGTGAAGTGTTTGGCCATGTTACTCAAGCTGTTGTGGAAAATTTAAATTTGAAAGTAAAAGGTGTTCGATTGATTGCAACAGAAAATCGTGAAGGTACTTGGTTCGGTATTAAAGATATTGTTATTAATGAACAGCAAGAACCAGTTGAAGAGTTGGAGTCGAAGTTGATGGTGCCTGAGCATTTCACACTCTATCAAGGAACAGAAGCAAATCTATTTGATGGGAATGACACGACTTTTGTTTGGTACAATCCGTCAGGTACAGTAAAAGACACGTCTGTTGTTGGCGATTATATTGGCGTGGATTTACTGAAAGTGAGCAATCTTGGAAAGGTTTCATTCGCCATCGGCAGAGACAATGCGGATAAGTGGACAGACTATCAGTTAGAGTACTCCAAAGACAATGTAACTTATACAAAGTTCAAAGAGTATAAAGGGAAAGCATCAGGAATGGATAAAATTGAAGAAGATTTAACAGGGGTAGAAGCGAGATATGTACGCGTTAAAAATCTAAAAAACGTTCCTGTTTGGCTAAAGTTTAGTGAAATTAAGGTAGAACCTGCAAAATCAGATTCTGAATTTACGTATACCAATAATGATTCGTACAAAGGAATTCCTTCGCAACATTCACTTGAAAGCACGAGTTTAAGTAAAACGTCGGATATCACACTTCAATCAGGAGAGTTTGTCGGTGTGAAATTAGAACGTATTAAGGAATTGGACGTCGTTACTGCGTCCGAAACGAGCGGAAAACTTGTGCTGCAAGCTTCTACGAATGCAGTGGAATGGTTAACTCCGCAAGAAGGAACGATTGCTCGTTATGTACGATTTATGAACAATACAGATGAAGCCGTTAATTTTAACATGAACGAATTCAATGTTTTATCAAAAGAAATTCGCGGACCGGAGTTTGTTGAAACGACTATGGGAACTGCACCAAACTGGTCGGAAAACGACTCTAGAAAGAAAGGTACACTTCTTAATTTGTTTGATAAAAATTTGGGGACGAAGACAATTTTCGCGGATTATCAAAGAAAAGGTGAATATATCACCTATTCTGTTGGTGAGCCAAGAATCTTTAACAGTCTCCGAATTTACAATGATGAAAATGATAGTAACTATATTCGAGACGCGGTTGTACAATTGTCGATGGATAACAAAACATGGACGAATATCGCAACATTAGGTGATGGCGAAGACAACATGTCAGGCGGCACACCGGATTACTCTGATAAGATTAAAGACGGGTATACGCATGACTCTGTAAATCCTGGAAACTATTATTTTGGTAATGAACAGATTGGTGGAGTTGAAGCGAAATACATTCGCATTCTATATACAGCGAATTATTCTGCACGATTTGCTCATATCAATGAACTCCTGATTAATGGTGGAGAGTTCGTAAAGACAGAGAACAATCCAACATTTGTAGCGGAGCCAATCGAAGAAGAAGGATTCGGTCCAGGTCAGCTATTTGATGGTGATTTGACGACAGCGTTCAAGCCGAATATGAAAAATCACAAGGACGGTAGCTTAACTTATCGTTTATCAGAAAATACAGATGTGACGGCAATAACAATCGTTCAAGGCTCAAACAATATTTCGAATGCTACTGTAAATGCTAGAGTAGGAGTTGACGAGTGGGTTGAACTAGGCACATTGGATAGCAGTCTAAATACCTTATACAATTCTTCGTATGACAATATTTTTGAAATTAAATTGTCTTGGGAAGATGTCCAGCCGCTTATCTACGAAATGAATATTTCAACTAACAAAGATTTAGTTGAGAAGGTTGATAAAACAGCACTCGCTTCGGCCATCGCAGAAGCGGAGAAGAAAGAGCAGGCGGACTATACTGCAGAAAGCTGGAAAGTGTTAAGTGAAACATTGCTAGAAGCGAAAGAAGTGAATAAGAAAACAAATGTATCTCAATCAGAAGTGGATCAAGCGACAACTAACCTTCAGGTGGCATTGGACAACCTAATAATTAGTCCCAAGCCGCTTAAATTAGAGGTTAAAAACACAACAATCACAGCTGGAGAAGAGATAGATTTACGATCTCTAATTACAGTTGCTTTAGATTCAAAAGGGAACGATGCGACTCAACACGTCGTTATCGAATCAGATGGTTTTGATCATAATGCACCTGGCACTTACGAAGTTAGATTTACGTTGGCAGAAGACGGAGTAGAAACAGTAATGAAAACTTCAACTGTCACTGTAGAAAAAGTACCATCTCAACAAATCACTGAAATAGCCGATCTCTATAGACTAGTTGCACAATACAAAAAGTCAGATGATATCTTAGATAAGAAAGTAGTAAAAGATTTAGAAAAGCAGATAGCCAAGATCGAGAAGGAAGATAGCAAAGACAAAGACAAGGAAGATGAGGAAAAACGAAATAAGAAAGTCGTGAAGGAATTAAATAAATTCAAGTCTCTAGTTAATAAGCAATTGCGTAAGAAACAAATTACAAGAGTGGCTCATCAAGGGTTTACTGAAGGTGTGGATGTACTAATCGAAAAGCGGTTAGAAAAATAGAGTCAGTTTGCAAAAAAAACGTGAATCATGCGCTTAGCGTTATGCTAAACAAAATTAAGTAGGTATCACCCTTATCTAGCTAATAATCTAGTGCTAGATAGGGGTTTTTTATGCTTTCAAATTTTCACATAGCGATTAACAGACGAGTACTCCTACAAGTACTTACCTGTGAGTATGCATAATTGATGAATAACCGTACTTTGATGTACTTTCAAGAAGGACTATTGGTGGAGAATATGACAATTAATAGCACGTCACAACACCTGAAATAGATGAAAATGTGTTACGATATACAAATATAATAAATACATAAAGTTAATGAAATAGCTCGCAAGACAATGTGGTTATAGGACAAAAGAACTGTTGAAAGATAGAGTTAGTCCTGTTTTATGATCTAGACTTAATGACATTGTTGAGATTGAATCGATCAAGTAGAGGAGGAGGAAACTTGCAAAAACATATAACCAACAAGGGGAAAGTTCTGTCGGCTATTCTAGTGGTTGCAGTTGTGATTTTATTGGTAGAATTAGTTGTTTCAAATAAAAACGATGAGGCTATGTCCAGTCTACATAACAAACCCTTAGAAACTTTGTCAGTTTCGTTTGAACCGATGGTAGGTTTTGGAGAATCCCCTTTAAGGCACTCGATTATCTTAAAAGAAAGAGCAGATAAGGAAATTGCAAGAAAGCAAGCAGTTGCTAAGCAAAATGAAGTCGATCAACGAGAGAAAGCAATTTATTTAACATTTGACGATGGTCCATCTGCTGTTACGGATCAGTTGATAGACATCTTGGATGCCTTTCAAATGAAAGCCACTTTCTTTATGATAGGACCCAATATAAAGGAGCACACCAAATCAGTAGTCCGCATGAAAAACGAAGGCTTTGGCCTTGGCTTACATGGGATTACTCATGAAGCAGGAAAAATCTACAGCAGTCCGTCTGCTCCAGTAGATGAAATGTCCGAGGATCGGGACATTCTACAGAACGTGTCGGGGGTACGTTCCAATCTTATCCGACTTCCTTACGGGAGCATCCCGTATTTAACCGAAGAGATGCGATATTTATTGGACAAAGGCGATTTCAAGGTGTGGGATTGGAATGTGGATAGTCGCGACTGGGAACTAAAGGATAGACGGTATGTACAACATACAAAGCAGGAAATCGATCGGTATATGCAAGCAGGTGTTACACCAGTCGTGCTACTGCATGACAAACCCCATACACTAGAATACTTGCCCGAGTTGCTATCTTACATTAAAAAGCAAGGGTATCGAACGAAAGTACTCACCAATGAACAACCACCCGTAACATTTCAATGTGAAGGTCGCTGTAATTCAATCAGCTAAATCACTGATTGAATCGAGGAGGGATTTAAGTTGAAACGACTAGTTTTTCTTGTCATGATTTTAGGTTTATTTACGTTTCTGTCTGGTTGTCAATCTGACCATAAACAAGCTGCTGAAATACATGAGAAAATGGAGGAGTCCGCATCCTTTGAAGAGAAATTCGTAGCGAACCAAAAGCAGTTAGATGATACTAGAAAAAGGGTACAAGAAATTTACCAGGATGTACAAAGTCTTGACTTCAATGACATTGACGCCATTAAACAAAGGGTGGGAGACCACGAACTATCTATGGAAAAGCAGCAGCTGAATGAAGCTGAAGAAAACTTCCAAACCGCTTATAGTAAATTGATGGCCATTAAAGAAAACATTGAGCTGATACAAGATGAGGACCAAAAGAAGCAAACAACGAAGCTTGTGACACTCATGAACAGTCGGAAAAAGCTGATGGAGAACTTCTTTGATACCTATCGAAATCAATTGAAATCACAAAGTTCATTCTTCGAACATCTTGAACAAGACAAATTTGAACTGGATAAACTTGAAGGTGAGATTGATGTCATAAACGAAGATAGTCTACATATGTCTGAGGTTGTTGAACAATTTAATGAGATTACCGAGCAGTATAATAAGGTAATGATTGATTATTTTAAGATGGCTGATATAAGTTAGACTGATTATCAAATAACTTGATGTCGATCACTGAATTCGCACGCTACTTTAATTACAAAATCACTTGCGTCGCAGTAATTTAAACCCAATAGTAACAAAAAACTCAAAATTATAACAAAAAGTCCTTTATAAGTAGGTGCAGGTAGTTCCTGTCCATAACCAAAAATAAGGACCATATAATGAGCAAAATCACATGAAAAACAGTGGTGAACGTACATCGTCTAAACTACTATACAAAGATGCTGTACATAGCTCCATTTAAGAAACATCCTCCATTTGACAACCACTAGACTTCTGATAATATATTACATGCTGTAAAATAAATGCCCATAGCTATATTGGGAACCAGATATTATTACTGAAGGAGTGGATTTGATATGACATGGGCTTTGGCTAGTTCGATATTGATTGGATTTTTTGTCAAAATGTTAATGAGTCCTCCAAGTGCAGTTGTGGCATGGGGGCTAAGTAAATTTGAACTGCATCCGCATCTTGACACAAAAGATATTACGATAACATTTAACGGAAAGCATTTAGAAGAAGAAGAAAAAGATAGGTTTACGGACTATTTTAATAAATCTAACTTCTTGAAAAAACACGATATATTTCCAGGCAATGAAAAGTTATTTCTCCAACCTGTGACTAATGTTACTCCATATATCATCAACATGAAAAATAGGAAAAAAGAGATTAATTTCTTTGTTTATAGTTCCGATAATCATGTTGACGTAGTCAAACAGTACAAGGAGAAAGTTTTTTCTTATAGTATTAGTTCTGACTATCTACAAAAATTCACTATGTAAACTAAGGGTTTCAATTAGCATAAGGTTAATAGAAGAACAAGCATGATATACAATTATCCATTGCAGGATCCTTTATTTTGGAGTTGGATAGGTTACTGCCTCCAACCTAAAATAAAGGATTTTTTGTGCAAACTAATAATTATAGAAATTTTAGACTTTGTAAATTAAACCTCTTATTATGCTGCGACCGTAGAGACTAAAATGTATAAAAGAGTACCACTGTCTCATCATGAACCATCAGGCAATGGTACTCTTTTATTCTGCAATTACATGCTGATCGAGTGATTAGATGAAACCTATTGTGATAAATCCTCATAAGTATTAACCATTTAACAAGGAGAAGCCAATAAAGACGATAGAAATAAACGTGTTGTGCGCTAAATGTCAAACAGGAATACTTCTTTGTAAAAAAAGCTAAACGTTAAGGTCTTTGTGGTACGTGAACAAATTGAGCCGTTATGGTGATGTGGATATATTAATAATTATAATGTTCATACACTCAGTCACAAAAGATTATTTTTTTGTTCTTCAGTTTGTTAGGTATGAAAGAATTTCGACAGTTAGGTATCATAAACTGACAGACAAATCGAAAAAGAGGTGTAGTAATGGAAGACAATCTATCGTTCTATTTAAATGTTGTAAGCGCTTATAGTCCCGTCGTAATTCCTCATACGAACCAATTTACTTTCATCAGCAAAAAGACGGGGATTCCTCAAGCATATCTATGGACAGGTGCTGATGATGACGTACAATTACTTGGTCAGTTTAAGGAACGAGTCATGTCCGTCTATCATTCTTCTTCTGGGAAACAAACGATTGTAGGAATGGATGATAAAGGGAATGAAAAGCAGCAGTTCTATTTAATGAAGGAAGACGGCAGTTTTGAAGCTCTTGTCTTTTCGCCAAATCATTTTCATATTTTCGGTGGCTGGAAATCCGATGGGTATAAGATTATGTACGCTAGTAATAGACGGAATATTGGTTACTTTGATATTTATGTATTGGATTTATCGACAAGGAAAGAAGAACTCGTCTTTCAATTTGATGGAAAATGCACACCTGTTTGTTGGTTGAAAGGGGAAGAAAATAAAATTGTCATTTCCATTCAAGAAACCAATATCTTTAAATCATTGATGATTGTTGACTTAGAAACTAAGAGGATGACCAAAATTGGTTTTAATGAAAGCCAGGCAAGATATCAAGCGCTAGTCTTTTCGAGTGATGGCACTACAGGATATGTGCTCTCTGATGTGAATGGAGATAAGTTAGCGCTATACCGTTTTCAAGTGAGTGATCCTAGTGAATTAGAGCGACTGTATATGGATCCACAGTGGGATCTCGAAGAAATTTCACTATCTCCTACAAATGAGAGCTTGATTATTAACGTGAACGCAGGCGGGGAATCGGTTCTGAAAAATTATGATTTACTTACTGACAAGGTTACCGTCTTGGAAAACATTCCAGACGGAGTTATTGATTCGATTTCTTGGTTGGATAATCATCGATTACTCTTCGCGGTTAAGAGTCCGATTCTGCCAGGAGATAGTTGGAGTTACGATTTTCTTGAGCAACAAGCTAAGCGTTTAACATATTTTGGACAGTGTAAAGAAATTGAGCATCTTTTAACGGAACCGGAAGTGTGTAAGCTCAACTCCTTTGATGGTCTGGAAGTTCCATACTTTTACTTTTCGAGAGGACAGAAGCCTAAAGCCACGGTCGTTTATGTTCACGGAGGTCCAGAAAGTCAGATACGGGCTGATTTTAATCCGGTCATACAATACTTAGTTTCCAAAAATTTTGCTGTAGTCGCACCAAATGTAAGGGGAAGTTCTGGATATGGTAGAAACTATATTCAATTGGATGACGGGCGTAAACGAATGGATGCTGTTGCAGATCTAGCAAGTTTAGTGGAAGATCTGGTTCAAACGAAATCAATCGACAGCAGTCGAATTGGGATTATGGGACGTAGCTACGGTGGTTTCATGGTTCTTGCTGCGTTAACACACTACCCTGAAATCTGGGCAGCGGGAGTAGATATTGTAGGGATTTCTCACTTTAAAACATTCTTAGAGAATACGGGACCTTGGAGAAGAAAAATCAGGGAATATGAGTATGGAACACTGGGTGAAGATGATGACTTTTTTGAAGAAATTGCTCCACTTAATCATTTGGATAAGATCCAAGCACCTTTACTTGTCTTTCATGGCAAGAATGATACAAGAGTCCCAGTTAGCGAAGCCGAGCAACTGACTAAGCAAATGTTAGAAATGGGAAAAGATGTAGAGCTAGTTGTTTTTGAAAATGAGGGACACCAGACGGAGAAAATAGAAAATCATATCTCCATGAATAGTCGTATTGTGGAGTTTTTTGAAGAGACGATGATAGCTGGTGTTGGTCTTTAACGTTTGAAATGCAATCTCACTTTAACAATCAACTTTAATTGAAAGCGCCACGACCTCAAGAGAAATTCTTCTTGAGGTCGTGTTGCTTTTTAATATTGTTCAAACTTGGTACTTACATTTTAGTGTTATTCAACTCATATTCCTTAAAAATCTCCCCAGCGATGCCCATAGCTTGAATGGCTTTCGGGAATCCTACATAACCTGTGCAATGGATGATGATTTCAATAATTTCGTCTTGAGTCACTCCAATGTTTAAAGCGGCTTGGATGTGAACCCCAAGCTGGTCAAAAGCGCCTTGAGTAATAAGTGTTGTTAGTGTGATGTATTCACGTTGTTCCATAGTGAGTGTATTACGCGCATACAAATCCCCGAAACCGGATGTTACAATCATATCCCAGAAATCAGGTGAAATCTTTTGGATATTTCGCATACCTGTTTGTACCTCTTCAGAAAATAGTTCGTTCATTACGTGTATTCCTTTTTCATAGCGCTCATTGTGATCCATATCATTGTCTCCCCATTGTTGGTGGTATTTCGTGTTCATCGACTAATGCTTCGATGACGAAAGGTTTTTTTGTTTCTTGAATACGTGAGAGTGCTTTTTGAATTGAATTGGAAATTTCTACTGGAGTCTGGCAAGTAATCGCCTCTAGCCCCATTGATTCTGCAAATTTAGTTGCGTCAAGAGGGGTTTCATAAATGCCACCTATGGATGTCCCAATCATTTTCCTCATGCCTTTTTCAACCATATCCAATCTACCGTTATTGACGACGATGAATAGTACTGGGACATCGTAGTTATATGCAGTAGATAATTCCGTCCCATGCATGAACAGACACCCGTCTCCAACCAAGCAGACAATCAGTTTTTCGGGAGCTGCAAGTTTTGCACCAATAGCATAGCCGATACCATTACCCATTGCACCAAAGATGTCATCAAAGAAAAACGTGCCAGGTTTGTAGATATCAAAGTGCTGGATGCCATAGAACGAATGACTGCCATCATCCCCGAAAACAATTGCCTCCTCTGGTAGTGTATTCCGCATCGCTTTCAATACTTGGACAGCCGACATGCGCTTTCCAGGAGTATTTTCTTCTAGTGGTTTCTTCTCAATTTTCGATAGAAATTCGTCGTGATTTGTTTTCGGAATGTCTTTCAAGATTGCTACTAAATTCGATTTGATATCCCCGAGTATCGGCGTGGCGGGTACTGGAATTGATTTGCCAATGAATGTTGGGTTATAGTCGAAGTGAAGAATGTGCTCTGGATACATTACTTCTGATAGTCCAGCTATTGACATGTCGCTGAGTTGTGAACCGATAACGATAAGCAAATCGACTCCTTCGCTGAGATAAGCCGATGCTTCAGGCGTTCCTCCTAATCCGAAAGCGCCTAGAGAAAGAGAGTGATTGGAAGGGAACGTTCCTTTTCCACCTGGCGTTGTAATCACAGGAATCTCCCAATGCTCTGCGAGATGCTGGACTTCCTCATAAGATTTGCTGGAATGGACGCCTTTCCCAAGGAAAAGGAGAGGTCGTCTCGCATTACTTAGTTGTTCTGCTACCTCACTTATCTTCGGCGAAATCAGCTCGTAGGAAGTAGGGAAATCAAGTAAAAACGGTTCGATTTCTTCAAGTAAAATATCAAACGGGATAGATAAATGCACAGGCCCCTTCACACCGGAGACTGCTTTTTCAAGTGCATGCTGTAAGAAAGGCTTCAACATATCCCCGCGTTCCACCCGGGCACTAAATTTTGTCACTGATTCAAACATATCTGTCAGATCGGTTCCGAAAATACTTGAGTCTTGTCCCATCGCTTTCCCCGTATCTTTCATCGAAGGGTGTCCGGTTATGAGTAAAAGTGGGACATTAGATGCTTTTGCTTGTCCAGCAGCGGAAAGTAAATTGGTGCCGCCGGGGCCAGATGTCCCAATCGCAACACCAATCGTTTCATTCATTAACGAATATCCTGTCGCTTCATATCCTGCTGCGCCTTCGTGTTTACTAAGTACGAATTCCATTTCATAACTTATGAGTTCAAAAAGAATAGGGGAAACAGCCTTCCCTGGAATGCCGAAAACATGATGGATCCCCCAATGTTTAAAATTTTCAACTAAGACAGATGCAACTTTTTTCATACTGAACTCTCTCCCTATCCTAATTAGTGTAACAAGTAGACATGCTCAATTTCAGAAACAGACATGGGTTTGCTGTAGAAATAGCCTTGTATGATATCGCAGTTATGTTGTTTTAGAAAGTCCAACTGTTCTTGTGTCTCCACTCCTTCTGCAATCACTTCCATTTTTAGGTTGTGAGCAAGTGTAATGATAGCAATTACGATGATGGCATCATTAACATCATTCATCAATTCGTTGACGAATGACTTGTCAATCTTGATGTAGTCAATTGGAAAGTTTTTTAAATAGTTTAGTGAACTATATCCTGTACCGAAATCGTCAATACTGATGCCAATGCCAAGTTTTTTCAGCTCTTTTAGAACGTAAATGGAATATTCGTATTCCATCGCCATATTCTCTGTGATCTCTACAACGAGATATTTAGGATTAATGGCTGTACGTTCCAGTACTTCCTGTACATATGAAATAAGATTTCGAGTTAAAAATTGCTGAGTTGACAAGTTTACGGAGATTTTGACAGGTGTCATGCCTGCATCTTGCCACTTTTTGTTTTGTAAACAGGCTTCGTTGATGACCCACTCGCCAATTTGGGTGATGAGGCCATTTTCTTCGGCTAGTCTAATAAAACGTCCAGGTTCAAGCATTCCTAGACGTGGATGTTGCCAGCGAATCAACGCTTCAAATCCTATCAAATCGCCAGTGATGTTATGAATTTGTGGTTGATAATGCAACACAAACTCATCATTTTCGAGCGCATTACGTAATTCGATTTCAAGAACAGACTCCGCAATCATTTGATCCGATAAGTCGCTCGTATGGATGACGAATTGATTTTTACCTTGAGCTTTTGCCTGATACATGGCGTTATCCGCATATACCAAAAACTTTTCCATTGATAGGGGATAGTCAGGATAAATTGCGACCCCGATACTGACCGTCGTGTGTAATTCTTTATTGTTCACGAGAAAATGTTCACTGAAGAGATTAAGAATCTCTTCTGCTTTTTGTATCACATAACTCGGATTGTTAAAGTTAGTTAGAAGAAAAATGAATTCATCTCCACCCATTCGTGCAAGTGTATCGTTTTCTCCAAGAGCACTCGACAAACGTTCACTAACCTTGTGCAGTAGCTCATCTCCGTATGAATGACCGAAGTTGTCGTTAATGATTTTAAAGCGGTCCAAATCGATGAACAGGAGAGCAAGTTGGCGGTTTTGACCTGAATTGATTTCATCGATAGCGGATTCCATTTCATTTTGAATATATCTCCTGTTCGGAAGGAGGGTTAAATCATCGTGGTAAGCCAAGTAATTATACCTTTCTTGCATGTTATATTGATTTGATATATCTCTGAACTGGCCGAAAGCCCCGACCATTTTGTCTTCTTCAAAAATGGGTTGCGCATCAAATAAGCAGACTACTTGTATCCCGTTTTCATCTTCAAATTTGATCTCTTCATTGTTAAAGCTTTTTCCTTCATGTAAAACCTTCCTAAAATACTCACCTGTTATCGGCGAATCACAAATATTCCTACCGATGACAGATTCTCTACTGTTATTAGATATTTTTTCGGCGAACTCATTGAATTCAGTTGTAATCCCGTTTGCATCAGTAATGACAATTCCATTCCTTGTTTTCTTTAGCATAATCTGGTTTAAGATGTTAAGCTTACGATTTTGCCTACGAAGAAGTAGTTCACGTTCAATCGAATCTACCACTTGACCAAGCATTGAAAGAAAGAGCGGATTTTGAAATTCAATGGGCATCATAATTGAAATACTACCCAATAAATTATTTTCTTCTTTATTGAGAAAAGCTGTCCCATAACACGCGATTCCATAGAGAGGTGAATGATAGTGTTGCTTTCCAATGATGCTGATAGGATGCATTTGTTGCAAGGATAGACTTACCACGTTTGTGCCTGTATCTTCCAGTGTGAATTGTGCGCCAAGCTTAATCCCGAATTGGTCACTCATCGCCTTGATAGCTTCATCGCCTTCAGACGAAAGGAGGTAGCCATTTTCATCTGAAACGACGACAAGAATGGGAGTTCCTTTTAAGGAATTCAGCAATTTGTTTGAAAAGAACCTGACGACAGATAAGATTTCACTATACGCCATTCGCTTCTCTTCAAACTCTGACTTACTTAAGAACTGTTTTGGGGCGGACATTTTAGTTGAGTTCATACCTGCCTCTTCACACATTTTGTTGGCTGCTATAATGTAGTCGGGGTCTGACATCCGTAACATCTCCTCCTAACCTTCTTAGAGATAAATTGTATCATTATAGTAATTGCGTACTAATTCTAGTGTCAAAAAATCAATTTAAACAGTTTGTTATTAAGCATTTTAACACGTACATTCCGAATAGCATAGGTGTTTAGTACTTAATCCGATATTTCATGGAATTATAAGTATTGATAGTATATTCAATAATTTTAAGCGCAATTAGTATTATCCGTCTCGTATTTCTAAGTGTGGGTAAAATGAACTGATTCTGAAGGGAAATAGTGAAAAGATTTCTGGTTTTGAAGATGTAATATTCCGTTAAAAAAATAGATACAGAGAATAGTCCTTACAGAATTACTTCACTCAAAGTCGAATCATCATTTAACTCTAGGAAACCAAGATTGTAAAACAAGCGGATAATCCGAGATTCGATCTAAAAGTACATCGGTTTATGGTATAGTCAACCTATTACACAAATTCAAAAAGAAGTAATGAGAGGAGTGAAATCGATGATTGCATCAGAAACCTTATTGACAAAATTAACTGCCGGATATGATCAGTCCCTATCACGTGGAGGCGTTGATGGCAGGAGAGTTGCAGAACGATTGAGTACGTTATCGATGATTGGTGCATCGTTAGAAGGTGGAGTGACCCGACCTGGATACTCTACTGAAGAAAAGCAGGCGAAGCAGGTTGTGAAGTCTTGGATGGAACAAGCGGGTTTGAAGGTAATTGAAGATGGAGCGGGAAATGTCATTGGTCGAATGGAAGGAACCGAAAAGGGATCGACGATTATGTCAGGTTCGCATGTGGATAGTGTCCCGAATGGCGGAAACTTTGACGGGCCTCTTGGAGTAATTGCTGCTTTAGAAGTAGTTGAAGCGTGGAAAGAAACCGGATATCTACCTCGAAAACCATTTGAAGTTGTTATTTTCTCTGACGAAGAAGGCACAAGATTTGGTGCCGGTCTAACTGGAAGTCATGCAATGACTGGGCAACTGACTGAACAAGAGACGAACTTGAAAATAGACAAAGATGGCAAGTCATTTGAAACCGTCATCGAAGAGTATGGTAGTTCACTTTCATCTGTATGGCGTGCAAAGCGAGAAATGAGCGAAATTGAATTATTTGTAGAATTACATATAGAGCAAGGTAAGATTTTGGAAAAAAATGATCGATCTGTCGGAGTTGTTAAAGGAATTGCTGGACCAGTATGGATGAACGTGACGTTCGAAGGAGAAGCAGGACACGCAGGTAACACACCAATGAATGATCGAAGGGATTCAATGGTAGCAGCGAGTCACTTCATTCATAGTGTTTCATCATTACCTCGTCAATTTAGTGAAACAGCTGTAGCAACAATTGGTAAACTGAATGTCTATCCAAATGGTATCAATGTAATTCCTCAGAAAGTCGAGCTGACTGTAGATATACGTGATATCCACGAAGACAAACGTGACGCTTTAGTAAAAGCTATTATTGTGGCAGCTGAACAATCAGGAGCAGCACACAATGTTGACGTTATTTGCCAAAAGACATTAGCTGTTCAACCACTGTTGATAAACGATGAATTACTATCGGATATGAAAGAATCCATCACTAAATTCGGAATCGAACCGATGGAGCTAATCAGTGGTGCAGGCCATGACGCCATGGTGATAGGAAGAGAAATTCCCGCGGCCATGCTGTTTGTTCGAAGTAAAAAAGGAATCAGCCATAATCCGGAAGAATGGACGGACTTGAGTGATTGTGTAATTGGTGTGCAAGTATTGAAAGATTTCATCGAACAGCAGATGGGACGGCCATGAATGTATGGAAAAAATATAAGAGAGTGAAGTGACTAGGTTGGAAAATGTAGCAATGTTCGGTGCCATCAATTGGTTGAATATCGTATCGGCTGTGTTCGTGATAGGCTGTTTGTACTTCACACTATCTTTCTTCCAACATCTCAAAATGGAGGATCAGCGGCTCGCACAGCAATCGAAAATTGCGGCTGTCGTTTGCCTTGCAATCGCCTTATTCATTCCAGCATTCTATGGTGTCTACGTGTATTCGAAAATGAATATGTGATCTCAAATTCCTCACACATTGCCCAACTATGAATACACTGTCATAGAGAACGGGAACTGGAGGAGATGGATTGACAAATCAGAATTGGATGACCCCAAACCCACATTGGGAAAACCATTGGCAAAATCCTCGATATCGTGTGATTTCTATAGAGGAGGCAATGATGATCGCCTTGCAACAAGTACCCGGGCAGGTAGTGAAAGCGGAATTAGAATACGATCACGGTTCCGTCATCTATGAAATCGAAATCCGTACACGCGATGGTCAGAAGTATGAAGTGAAAGTGGATGCGAGTAGTGGGAAGGTATTAAATGTGAAGCTTGATTAGTAGGTATAGCTACTGTGTTAGCGCGCAGTAGCTATATTTATGTCATGATTTATATAGAGAGCAGAAGAGCATGGATTCGCAAAGTTTAGCTGAAATACAAAGAAAATGTCCACAGGCCATTATGGATTTGTTTGAAAGTACGAGCTTTGTAATGCAAGTAACGGAGTAATGTAGGTACAAAAAGAGGAAACCGACTCCAAGTGGAGAGGCTTCCTCTTTTTTATTTTAATCCTAATGTGATCAGTTTGAGTTGGAAGTATTTACTTTTTTATTAATGAAGTACAAGACCCCTTCAATGATCAGGACAACTATCAAAGAAATTCCAAATAGAGGCATAATGAGTCCTAAAATCACCATTAACACAATAAACCCGATGGAAATCCCGCTCGTTGTTTTAGGAGGAGACGAAAGACTCCCTTTACGTTTTCTTGACAGCCACATTTTAAATCCGTAGAAAATTAGAGATAAAAACGCGAGACAGACAACTAAGTTAATGATTTTATTGGGCCATCCGAACAAGTGACCTTCATGCAATGGAATTCCCCATGTAAACCATTTTGCCAAAATTCCATAATCTTCATAACCCACTTTGGAAATTAAATCTCCACTGTATTGGTCGAAATAAGCAGTCATTTCTTCTGCAGGACTGACGTCTAATCCAGTGACACCGGTATTACTTCCTTTAGATACCGTGAATACTCCATGTTCCGAAAAAGGATACACAATAGAATACGGTTTTGAGATTCCAGCGTCTCTTGCTTTCCACAAGAGTTTTTCGACTAGAATGCCATCATTCCCCATATCCATTCCAGGCATTTTACCATGACCTCCATGATTCGCGTGTGGATCAGGCTTTTCGGATTCAGGCGCTTCTTGTTTCCGAGTCGCCCATGGAATTTCGCTCATATCGGAAGTTGGCGGTTGTTGTTGGAGCAATGGCGTTCCGATGGTGGGGTGTTCTTGTGATGCTGTGTAGATAAAGTTCCCCATAAACGCAGACCAAGGAAGACCTGTGAAAATGATGAGAATCATTGGAATCGTAATGATTGTCCCGATGAGTGCATGGATCCTTTTAAGTTTTAAGCGAGGAGTCGGTTTCTTAGGTTTCGTTAGTGCACGACTTTTGAATGTCATATAAAGTCCAGTAAATAATAAGAAAATTGCCCAGCATGCAGCTAATTCGACTAAGTAATTCACGATGGTTCCACCAACAAAGAGTGAACTATGGATGTTTCTCAGAATGTTTGCGTACGTATACTTTGGGTTTTGTGAGCCGACAATTTCGTTATGTTCATCTAAAAATACATACTTCTCTTCGCCGGAGTCAGAGGACAAAGTAAGTCTCGTATTATATGGTTCATCCATAATCATAATCTTGGCTACTTCAAATCCTTCATTTTCATGCTTTACTAGAGAAATTCCTTCGTCAATTGTTAATTGATACGTTTCTTCACTGTTGCCAAAAAAGAAATCTTTGTATGCCACGTTTTCTACATTGTTATAAAACAAGTAACCAATCCCGCTCAGCGTCAGCGTAATGAGAAGTGGTGCCATGAACAATGCACCGAAAAAGTGCCACCGCCAAAATCGATTATACATCCCTTTTTTCATCTCGTTCCCTCCTCTCTCATTTTGTTATCATTTTAGAAGCTAACGCATCCATTTACTATTCAATCCACTATTTTCAGCCTTATGATAGGCTGTCCAAAAGTGTTTGAGAAAAAACGTATGATTGCTTCTGCAATAGACACCTAGACGTTTATAACATTCAATTGTGAACTAAAAAAGAACAGATACAAAAAAATTCAAATTTTTTCTCCTAACAAAATATGTAGGATAGTCCGCTTTTTGTGTGGACTTTCTTTAGTAAAGTATTATGATTGAATTAATGGAAATATATCACAATTACTAGAGTCGTGAACAAAATCGTTTTGCAATAGAAAGAGGGGGAGTATTATGTCTGGGTTTTATGAAGGGATATTAACTGGTATATGGATGTATACCAAGTCACCGTTATTTTATGTGTTAATTGGCCTACTGCTTTTACGAGTCGTGTATCGGATCAAACGTCCCGCTATCCGAGGGGCGGTAGGTGAGTGGCAGGTGAATCGAAAACTCGCAAAGCTTGGTGACGAATATCGTATTTTTTCAGACATATATGTACCAAATGGGGAGGGGGGATACACTCAAGTGGATCACATCGTGCTATCGCATTACGGAGTGTTTGTCATTGAGACGAAGCACTACAGCGGTTGGATATACGGTAGTGAACGACAGAAAAATTGGACGCAAGTGATTTACAAGCGCAAGGAACGTATGTACAATCCGATTTGGCAAAACTACGGACATATACAGTCACTCAAAGGTTATTTACATAAGGAAGAATTGGAAGTACATTCAATCATTTCGTTTTCAAGTGATGCAACTTTCAAATTTAAGGAGCCATTTGAAACTGCAGATGTTATTCAAATTCATGAGCTGAATCATGTCATTAAAACCTATCACGAAACCGTGTTTACCGAAATAGAACTCAGTCACATGAACCAGTCGCTTGAAAAATTGCGGATGACTGATAAACAAGAAAAACGGAAAGTGAAGAAGGAACATCTCCAGTCTGTTAAAAGCAAGAAGAGAGAACAGAAGCCGCGACAAATAGTTACTGCAAAGTCAAAGCAGAAGAAGGATAGAATCAATGAACTCAATCAGGTAAAGATTAAGAAACAAGTAAATCTGAGGAACTCAACAGAAACGTTGGGCAGTTGTCCACGTTGTGCGAGTGAACTCGTACAACGCAAAGGCAGGTTTGGAGAATTCACGGGCTGTAGTGCATATCCTAAGTGTCGATTTACTTTGAAAACTGAAGCGTGATCAAGGTGAGTTCTTCTGCTTAAGAATTTCATCTATGGTATCTGTAACATTTATTGTATTAACGAGTCTACTCCAACAAAGGGGGAGTTACCAATGAGACTTCTTGTAGTTGGAATTGTATTTAGTGTTCTAGTTTTAACGAGCTGCACCTCGGAATCAGGGACAATCACTGAATCCTCTAGCAAACCTCCAGACGCAGGTGAGACGTTAAGACTTGACCCAGATGCTGACATCTTTCAATGGGAAGGTTCTATCTACAAGGCAGACGTAGATTGGGTCCAAGAATTGGAGCTTACTAAGAATGAATTGCTTGGTGAAATTGCTGAAAATGCTGAAAATGCCCAAAACCCAAAAGACTTTCAAGATGGTACAGCTTCAAAGTTACCTATTGGTTCCATGATCTATTCAACGAATGAAGGTGGATTGTACCTACTCGCCGAAGTGGAAGGGGAATTGCAGAAGTATTTGCTGCTAGCTGAAGGCTAGATTTATCCGTTTTAATTCGCTAATTTCAAGGAAAGAAGGATTTCTGATGAAAAAACATTCAATTGAGCTTCGCGAATTGATGGAAGAAGATAAGTATTTATTATTGAAATGGCTAACAGATCCACAAGTGCTTCGATATTATGAAGGACGTGATAATTCTTTTACTCTGTCAAAAGTTAAAGCATCCTTCTTTGATGAAAATCTGGAGGAAACGAGATGTATCATTATTTACGAGGATACCCCGATTGGGTACATTCAGTTTTACCCAATTGGGGAGGAAGAAAGGGAACTCTATGGTTATAGAAACCTAGAGGATGCCATCTTTGGAATGGATCAGTTCATTGGAGAGACTGAGTTTTGGGACAGAGGGCTTGGAACGGACCTCGTTAACTTAACGGTTGAGAGGATAATTCGGGAAAAACAAGCAACCCGTATCGTGTTGGATCCTCAGACGTGGAATGAACGGGCGATTCGTTGCTATGAAAAGTGTGGTTTTCAAAAAGTGAAATTGCTACCTGAGCGCGAGTGGCACGAAGGGCAATATAGAGATTGCTGGCTGATGGAGTATGTGGTAGACGGTGAATGATGCCGTCAGCAAGATTATCAAGAAGTCCTAACTGGCATTTTAAGGAGGAGAATCATTGGATTACATACAAAATATGCGCAAGTTGATTGGACACGAAACGCTCTTTACTGTTGGATGCGGAGTGATGATTGTTCAGAATGACCTACTTTTATTACAGCATCGGTCTGATGAAGACAGCTGGTGTATTCCTGGGGGCGTCATGGAGCTGGGAGAAACGTTTGAGGAGACTGCAAAACGTGAAGCGCTTGAAGAAACGGGATTGTCTGTCGATCAGCTGGAGTTATTTGGTATCTATTCGGGAGAAGATTGCTATGCCGAATACAGGAATGGAGACCAAGTCTATAGTGTCCAGGTGATTTTTAGTGCCCATTCAATTTCGGGTGTATTGCTTCAAAAAGGTGAGGAAAGTAGGAAACATCGTTTCTTTGCTCCAAATAATTTACCTGATAACCTAAACTTGAGACAGAAATCTTTTATCTTAGACTGGGCTAGAGGGGCAAAGCTACCAGTTATCCGGTAACTATTCTTTCATTTTAACTGCCTTTAAGGTTTCAACCGTCTTCCGCGAGGGCAGTTGAATAAGAAACGCTTAAAAAGGATGACACGTATGAACATTTATACGATCGGACACTATTCACACACGAAAGAAGAATTCATTAGTCTCTTGAAACAAGCTAGGATTGAAAAACTCGTTGATGTACGGGCGTTCCCAGGCAGTCGGAAATTCCCATGGTTCGCGAAAGATAAAATGGCCGAATGGTTACATGAATCGGGAATCGACTATACACATATTGAAGAACTTGGCGGCAGACGACAGTCATCCCAACTTGTCTCTCCTTTGTTAAATGAGGGGTGGCAAAACCAATCCTTTCACAACTACGCTGATTATACATTGTCGAATTGCTATCGAGATGGTTTAAAGAGATTGACTGACATTGCTTCTGAAAAACGTACAGCGTATTGCTGCTCGGAAAGACATCCCGCACGCTGTCATCGGTTGATTATTAGTAACTGGCTTGTGGTTCATGATTGGGATGTATTTCATATTGTTCCGAAAAGCGATGGTACAGGAGAGTTGGTTCCCCATATACTAGGAAAGTGGGGAGCAATGCCGATTGTCGAGGAGGATAAAACGGTAGTCTATCCAGATGTAACTAATTACTAACTGTTGAAAGAAAACTATTTATCTCTAACAGTCTTTCACGAAGACTGTGTTTTTTTGCGTGCCCAAATACCTAGATTATTTTTTTTCTGAAAAATAGAACTTCCCGCTCACACGAAAACTATGAATACTCCTACAAAGACGCATAGTCGCTATTACACGGGAGTGGTACTCTTGAATTGAAACTAGGATTCTTAAAATAGTTAGCTAGTTTATCTATTGTGAGAATTCATTCCAACGAGGAGTGTGAGGCAATGCACGGTCGAACGGGGAAGAAATGGTTGAACTCATTAATGGCAACAACGCTTGTGGCGGGTTTGGTAGCTCCAGCTGTTCCGGTGTATGCAGTAGAATCACCGGCTGTAAAAGCAACCGATTTACTCATTTCTGAATATGTGGAAGGGTCTGGATTCAATAAGGCGATTGAACTGTACAACGGGACAGGTGCTGCAATTGACTTGAGTGGCTATTCTGTTGAACTCTATGCAAATGGAGCGGTTGCGCCGACGAATAAACAGGAATTGACGGGTACACTCGAAGATGGAAAAACGTATGTTATTGTGCATAACCAAGCTTCAGCCGATCTTAAAGCCAAGGCCGATATGGAAATTGGGAGTGTAACAAATTTTAATGGCGATGATGCCATCGTGTTGAAAAAAGGGAACACTGCAATCGACTCCTTTGGACAAGTCGGTGCTCGAGATAATTGGGGGACGGATGTAACACTCGTTCGAAATACGGACGTTACAAAAGGTGATGGAGTCATTGATGATCCATTTGACCGAACGAAAGAGTGGACGGTTTATCCGAAAGATACGTTTTCGAATTTAGGTTCCCATGTATTGGATGGATCAGGTTCAACGGATCCCGAAGAGCCTGAAGTACCTGTAGAAGTTGTGTCCATAAAAGATGCACGTGCATTGCCAGCTGGAGAAAAAACGACAGTAAAAGGGATTGTCGCGGCAAAGCTAAAAAATACAATTTCAATTCAAGATGAAACTGGAGGCATCGCTGTTCGTCCAACGAGTTTAGACGTAAATGTTGGGGATGAAGTGACGGTGACTGGGAAGATTGTTGACTATCGAGGATTATTACAATTGGACGAAGCTGCAGTTGTTGAAAAGGTTAAGGGGACAGAGCTGACTGCAAAAACAGTAACAGGAGCAGCGATCGGTGAAGAGGTTGAATCACAACTTGTCACAGTGAATAATGTGACGCTTTCTGATAAAGAAGCAGGTCCAGGTTGGGCAAACTTCATTGCTACAGATGGTACTGAATTTACGGTTCGCGATGAAAAAGACAGCCTTGGATTGCAAGCAGGTATGACGTATGACTCGATTACAGGTATTGTTCAGCAATTTGACGATGTCTATCAGGTGATTCCACGTGGTCCAACAGATGTTATTGCAGATTCCACAGTGGTCCAGCCAGTTGTTGCTAATCCAGGAAGCGGAACATTTGTTGAAAGTGTGGACGTGACGTTGACATCTGGAACAGTCGATGCAGAAATTTTATACACACTGGATGGCACAGATCCGATAAAGAATGGCGCAACGTATGCAAACCCGTTGAAGATTACCGATAACGTTCAGTTGAAAGCTGTAGCTAAAACGGATGATGGACGGATAAGTGCTGTTCAAACGTTTGACTATACAATTACAGATGCACTGCAAATCCATGACATTCAAGGGGCTGGCCATGAGTCACCATTTGTAGGACAAGTCGTTGATGGTGTGCAAGGGATTGTTACGTATAAATACGAACTGCAAGGATCGACGTATTATCACATTCAAACGCCAGATAATAAGCGTGATGGCGATTTGAACACTTCAGAAGCGGTTGTTTTATACAGTGGACGTGATGCATGGAACTTGAAGAAAGGTGATCTCGTTTCCGTCAGTGGACAAGTGAGTGAGTATGCGATTGACGGTTACTCCGATCGTCAGCAGACCGATTTGAAAACGACGCAAATTAACGTTCGTGAAGATCGTGGTGGTGTGGTAACGGTTGTAGACAGCAATGTTGAACTTCCTACGCCATTTGTTATCGATGAATCAAATTTACCTAAAGAACAAATTCTCAGTGAAGGTTTAAAAGAATTTGATCCGGTTAAATATGCAGGCGATTTCTGGGAAAGTCGTGAAGCGATGCTCGTTGAAGTAGGCAATGTGAAAGCAGTTGGACCCCAACAGCATGGTGATTTGGCAACTGTGTTAGCGTCTCGTAAAACAGATACGAAAAACGGAGGCGTGCTATTGAAGAAAGACGCTCCAAATGCAGACTTGGTCCAATTCCGATTAGAGCCGAATGGCGCTGCACGTGACTTTGAAGTCGCGACAGGTGACCAGTTTAAAGGACCTATCGTTGGAGTGGTCGGATATTCATTCCAAAACTATAAGATTTATGTGGGACTGGAAGATATGCAGGCGAAGTTTGTAAAGGGTAAAGCAGTTCCAGAAAAAACAACGATTGTGAAGGACAACGAAAAATTAACCATAGCATCGTACAACTTAGAGAACTTCTCAAACAATATGAAAACGACTTCTGCGGATAAAGCGAAGAAGCTAGCGCGTGCTTTCGCTGTGGACATGCAAAGTCCTGATATTGTTGGTGTTACTGAAGTTCAAGACAATAACGGTCCTGATGCGGGCGGACCCGAAGCCAATCAAAGTTACGAACGTCTGATTCAAGCAATTGTAGATGCGGGCGGAGTGAAGTATGAGTATGTCAACATCGATCCCTTGAATAACCAAGATGGTGGACAGCCGAATGCCAATATCCGTGTAGGATTCTTGTATAATCCTGATCGCGTTTCAATGAAAACAGGAGCACCTCACGGGGATGCAGTGACAGCGGTTGGGTACGAAAATGGTGGTTTGACGGTGAATCCAGGAAGGATTGATCCGACAAATGCAGCGTTCAATAGTAGCCGAAAGCCTCTTGCAGCAGAATTTACGTTCCAAGGTGAAGATGTCATCGTCATTGCAAACCACTGGAATTCGAAAGGTGGAGACACACCATTGTTTGGAGCAGTACAGCCACCTGTGTATAAGAGTGAGATTCAGCGTAAACAGATTGCACAAATTGTGTATAACTTCATTGAAGATGTGAAGTCGAAAAACCCTGATGCAAATGTTGTGTCTCTGGGAGATTTCAACGACTTCCAATTTACAGATGCGCTCAAGATTCACGAAGGTGAACTCATGACGAATCTTGTGAATAAAGTCGAAGAATCGGATCGCTATTCGTACGTTTATCAAGGAAATTCTCAAGTGCTTGACCATGTACTCGTATCGAACAATCTAGCAGATGCTTCTGAAATCGATATGTTGCATATCAATGCAGATTATACAGACATGGCGGGCCGCGCAAGTGACCATGATCCAATCTTAGTGCAACTAGCGCTGAAAACAAAGAGCGATCCTGATCCATTTGAGTGGGAGAAGGTTCCAGTTACAAAGTATTACTTCTTATTGAACTATAAGAAGCCAAGTTTAACGGTCGATGCGAAAGGATCTTCCATTACAATGGATTATCGCTCGCGCGTATCGAATGGCATTACGTTAACTGGCCAGTATGCAATTTTAAGCGGGCTGGGCTTTGCCAATAACAAACTGATTTTGAAACCTTCTGAAAAAGGCTTAACTGTCGATACAAAGTGGACAGTTCAAGGAAATGTCGTTGTGGATGGGACAAATCCACTTCGAATCTTTGGAGCCGAGAATGTTATGAAGATTAGTTATGTGAACGGTGCAAGTGCTGAAAATGTTGAGTTTTATGACCGTTTTGGTCGCAAACTTACTAAGCCTGGCATTCAATGGCCATGGAATGGTGTGGCGAGCTGAATAGGTTTTGAGGAGAGGACGACGCCCCTGGGTGTCGTCCTTTTGTGTTGTCGGACAGTTAGGAGTGATTGTTGATCATACGGGTTGGATACTCAATCACATCACGGCGTTTGTCCGACACATAGAACGAATTCTCCGACACATAGCAGAGTTTCTCGATAACCGGACACAGTTCAGGTGCGCAAAGGGATTAATTGGTAACGCTTCGCTTGTTCAGGAAGGTGTCATCCATTTTGAGACAGGGCAGTCTGTTGTCGGACAGAGTTGGTTGAATGTCGGACACTTGGGACGAATGTCCGATAACATCACAGCGTTTGTCCGACACATAGGACGAATTCTCCGACACATAGCGGAGTTTCTCGATAACCGGACACAGTTCAAGTGCGCAAAGGGATTAATTGGTAACGCTACGCTTATTCAGGTAGGTGTCATCTATTTTAATACAGGGCAGTCTGTTGTCCGACAAAGCTGGTTGATTGTCGGACACTTGGGACGAATTGCCGATCACATCATGGCGTTTGTCCGACACATAGAACGAATTCTCCGACACATAGCAGAGTTTCTCGATAACGGGACACAATTCAAGTGAGCAAAGGAATTAATTGGTAACGCTTCGCTTATTCAGGGAGGTGTCATCCATTTTGAGACTGGGTAGTCTGTTGTCCGACATAGTTGGTTGAATGTCGTACACTTGGGACGAATTTCCAATCACATCACGGTGTTTGTCCGACACATAGAACGATTTCTCCGACACATAGAAGAGTTTCTCGATAACCGGACACAATTCAGCGCACAAAAATGCAGCCTTTCGAATAATGAAAGACTGCTTGTAGAAAGTAGTTAAGAACGATTCAAAAATCCATGTTGCCCGGCTGTCCACAAATCACGAAACGCACGATTTACAGGAGAAGTTTCCATCACAGCCTGCATTCCTAGTCGGCGGAACAACAGGACCGCACAATCCGTTGCGATGTCTGAACTCTCCATGCATATAGCTGAAAGTTGATCAAGTACATGGACGTCAAGGGAACCATTCAGATGCTTTTCCCAGCACTGTTCCACTGTACTGTGGAAGAGTTGCTCAGCACGATTGAAACGTTCCTGTTGTTCTTCTAGTAAACGCACTGTTCCAGCAATCTTTTCTGCAGTCCAGCGAGACTTGGCTTGATCTATAAGCTGTTGTGCTTCTTCCAAAAAGCGGGCGCCCAGTCCAAGACAAACAGCCGCAAATGAGACTTGTGAAAATTGAACGAATGGGAACGAATGAACAGGTAGACCGAGTGTGTTCTGAGTTTCAACTACTGAAAAGGTTCGATCGTGTGGTATGAATGCATCTTTCACACGGATTGTGTGGCTTCCTGTTCCTTTCAGTCCGATCGCATTCCAATCTTCCAGGATCTCGACTTGTTCTGGCATGAATATACATGCCCGCATTTCATCAGTTTCCTCACCGTCACGCCAGATAATCGTATTCGCTGTAAACATGGAAGCGTACGGTGCGCCGCTGCAATAACGCCACTTACCGGAAACGCGATATCCGTTCTCTTCAGCATGTGCTTCGCCGGTTGCATACCCACTTCCTGCAATCACAGCGTTTGCTGGTAAATACAGTTCTTTCGCTTGTTCTTCTGTCATATTTTCAAGAAATAAGTTACCTCCAGATCCGATGGTTGTCAGCCAACCAAACGAACCGTCCTCGAACGAAGCATCTCTAAATTCATGGGCAGCATCAGGTAATGATAGTGCCCGACCCCCTAACTCTTTCGGCAAAAACAGCTTAAATAATTGTTGCTCGTAAGCAACTTGTAATAAGTCGTTTGGCAATGTGCCAGTCTTCTCGATTTCTGTCGAAGCACTGCGAATAATCTTTGAGAGATCTTCAGATAACATAATTATCATCCTTTCTAATCGGTAAAAGTGAGACATGAGATCAATAATCCAAACATGAGTCTTGCTTCCTCTTCAATTCCCTATATGACAACAAAGTAAAGGATTGCAAAGTTTTAACTTTAACGTCAGAAGACATTGGAACTACCTGAAATATATGGTATGTTTGACTAGTACGAAAACTAAATGGTGAGAGGGAGATATGAATGTCTTTGCTTAAAAGAATCGCCTTTGGCTTTCTTGTCGTTTTGCTGACCTTAGGTAGTTTGATTATACCTCAAGGTGCAAGCGCTGCTAAGTCAGGTGAGGCAACTAGAGGAGAATTCGTCAAATCGGTTGTGCAAGCTCTTAATTTACCTACGAGCGACGGTTCCACACTTACATTTAAAGATGTGGACAAACAGTTAGCTCCTTATGTTGAAGCTGCAGTGAAAGCAGGTCTGGTTCACGGTCGTTCAGCTACAAAGTTCGACACTAAAGGTTCACTCACTCGTGAACAGGCGTTTGTCATTTCAGCACGCGCCGCAAAAACAGATAAAACTTATCCGATGAGCCTCCTTGACCGTTTTAAGGACAAGCGTGACTTCGGTGCTTCGTTGCGTCCAGAAATGGCAAAAAGCATCGGTTTAGGTCTGATGAAAGGCTATTCAGATCACACAGCAAAACCGAAACAAGCAGTGATGAAAAATGAGATGCGTGCAATCGTTAATCGTTTAGTAAAAATAAGTCAAGAGTACCCTGGTACTGACGAAGCAACTGTATCCCTACGTGTAATGGGGACGACGGATCTTCACATGAACCTCGTAAACTATGACTATTATCAGGATACTAAGGTAGAAGATTATGGACTTACAAAAGTAGGTGTGTTGGTAGATGAAGCACGAGCTGAATCCAAAAATACGCTTATGTTTGACAATGGAGATTTAATCCAAGGAAATCCACTCGGTACATATAAAGTGAGTGTAGATCCGTTGGAAAAGGGGGAAGTACACCCTGCATTTGCAGCGATGCAAGCACTTGACTATGATGTTATGTCTCTAGGAAACCACGAGTTTAACTATGGACTGGAATATCTAGACCAAGTGATTGATAAGTCTAAATTCCCTGTTATTAACGCGAACGTTTACGATGCGAAAACAGGTAAAAACCGCTACAATCCTTACATTGTAATGGATAAAGAAGTAACAGACTCTAAAGGTGAAAAACATACATTGAAAGTCGGCGTTATCGGAGTCGTTGCACCAGGTATCCTTCGCTGGGATGGCGCAGTACTTAAAGGTAAAGTAACTGTGGAAGATGGTGTGGAAACTGTAGAAAAGTTCTTGCCAGAAGTTCAAAAAGCAGGAGCGGATCTTGTATTCGTCATCGCGCACTCAGGTATTGGTGATGAAGTGCACGAAAAAGGCGAAGATGACATTACATGGCAGGTCTCTAATATTGATGGCGTTGACGGTGTTCTAACCGGTCACAACCATGCTTTGTTCCCTGGAGACTTCGCAGATGTGAAAAATGCTAATCAAGATGAGGGTCTTTTGAATGGAACACCTGTCGTGATGCCAGGTAAGTTCGGTAGCCACCTTGGTTTACTCGATTATGAATTGAAAATGGAAAATGGCAAGTGGAAAGTCATCTCCGGAAAAGGTTCACTCCGCGCTGTTCACAAAGATTCAGAAGAAATCAACCAAGGTGTCATGGATGCAGTCAAGGAAGCTCATGAAGGTACACTTGAGTATATCCGCACACCGGTTTCTAAAACAACGGCACCAATTACAAGCTATTTCGCGCTTGTGAAAGATGATCCATCAATTCAAATTGTTACAGAAGCACAAAAACGTTATGTAGCATCACAGATTCCGGGTACAGAGTATGCAGACTTACCAATTCTGTCAGTAGGTGCACCGTTCAAAGCTGGCGGTAGATACGGGTCTGATTACTACACAGATATCCCGGCTGGAGATATTGCCATTAAAAACATGGCTGATCTATATGTGTTTGACAACACGATTACAGGACTGGTCATGACAGGAGCCGATGTTAAGGAATGGCTTGAAATGTCAGGTGGTCAGTTCAATCAGATTGACCCGAAAAAATCTGGAGAACAAAACGTGTTAAATGAAAACTATCGTTCCTACCTGTTTGACGTGATTGATGGAGTCACATATGAGTATGACGTGACTCAACCAAACAAATATGACGGTGCAGGTAAAGTCGTCAACGAAGGCGCAAGCCGAGTGAAAAATCTTATGTTTGACGGAAAGCCAATTGATCCGAAACAGAAGTTTATCGTAGTAACTAACAACTATCGTGCAAGTGGGGAATTCCCGGGAGTACGTAACGCGACAGATACGCTTTCTTACCAATACGAAAACCGTGAAGCAGTTGTAGACTACATGAAAGCTGTAGATCCAATCGACCCTTCTGCAGACGACAACTGGTCCATTCAATCAGTGGATGGAGCAAACATGATCTTTGAAACATCTGAAAAGGGTAAACAACATCTTGGTAATGATACTCGCATCAAGTACGTTGGACCAACAAAAGATGGATATGCGAAGTATGAATTGAAATAAGAACTAGAGAAAGAGACGTGCTCGTTGCGTCTCTTTTTTTCTAGTGTTGTTCTGATGCAGGAAAACAGTTTCTTTATTCGTTATTCTATGTAAGTTAATAGGAGTGTCAGAAAAATACAGAACGATTAAATCGGGTAAACATTACACAGTAAAAGGGGGATGGAAAATTTGCTTAAAAAAGTCGGGGTTAGTTTTCTTATCGTATTGTTAACTGTTGGAAGCTTAGTGATCCCACAGAAAGCAAATGCTGCAAAGTCAAACGAGGCCACAAGAGGAGAATTTATCCAACAAGTTGTGAGAGCGCTTAATCTTCCGCTAAGTGACGGTTCAACGCTCAAATTTAAAGACGTAGATATACAACTTGCACCCTATGTTGAAGCCGCAGTAAAAGCAAGCCTTGTTTATGGACGATCGACTACGGTGTTCGACACAAATGGTACATTGACACGAGAGCAGGCATTTGTGATTTCAGCACGTGCAGCGAATACAGACAAAACGTATCCGATGAGTTTGCTGAATAAGTTTAAGGACAAGCGAGAATTCGGTGCTTCATTGCGTCCTGAAATGGCGAAAAGCATCGGACTCGGTCTTATGAAAGGCTATTCAGATGGAACAGCAAAACCGAAACAGGCAGTTATGAAAAATGAGATGCGAGCAATAGTGAATCGACTGGTACAAGTTAGTCAGCCGCATCCTGAAGAGGCGACTGTAGCACTTCGTATTATGGGGACGACGGATATTCATACGAACCTCATGAACTATGATTATTATCAAGACAAAGTAATTCAAGACTATGGCCTTGCGAAAACAGGAGTTCTTATCGACGAAGCTCGGGAAGAAGTTGAAAACACGTTGCTGTTCGATAACGGGGATCTGATTCAAGGGACGCCACTCGGCAGTTACAAAGTGAAGGAAAAGCCGCTCCAAAAAGGGGAAGTACATCCTTCTGTAGCCGGATTGAATGCCCTTAACTATGATGTGATGTCACTAGGAAATCATGAATTTAACTTTGGTTTGGATTACTTGGACAATGTTATTAAAGGTGCGGAATTCCCAGTTCTGAATGCAAACATTTATGATGAAACCACAGGCAAAAACCGCTTTACACCTTACGTCATTCTGGACAAGGAAGTGTCGGATTCTAAAGGGGTCAAGCATACTTTGAAAGTGGGCGTAATTGGAGTAGTTGCTCCTGGAATTATGCGTTGGGATGGATCGAATTTAAAAGGGAAAGTCAAAGTCGAAGATGGTGTGGATACTGTAGAAAAGTTCTTACCACAAGTACAAAAGGAAGGTGCTGACGTCGTATTCGTTATTGCTCACTCAGGAATAGGTGATGATGTTCACGACAATGGAGAAGATGATGTCACCTGGCAGATTTCTGCACTTGAAGGTGTGGATGGTATATTGACAGGTCATAACCATGCACTTTTCCCTGGCGATTTCACAGACGTGAAAAATGTGAACTCAGAAGCAGGTACACTGAATGGTACTCCAGTTGTTATGCCAAACCGTTTTGGTAGTCACCTTGGATTATTGGACTACCAATTAAAAATGGAAAATGGCGAATGGATAGTTGTTTCCGGTAAAGGATCCGTACGTGAAGTTCATAAAGACTCTGACAAGGTGAATCAAAAAGTGGTAGACGCAGTGAAAGAAGTCCATAAAGAAACATTAGATTACATTCGTACTCCTGTTTCTAAAACAACTGCTCCACTTACAAGTTATTTTGGTCTCATTAGAGACGATTCATCAATTCAAATTCTAACGGAAGCACAAAAACACTACGTTGAGGATAAGATTAAAGGAACCGAGTATGAGAAACTTCCGATTTTATCTGCAGGATCGCCATTAAAGTTCGGGGGACGTTACGGACCGGATTATTATACAGATATCCCAGCTGGTGATGTGTCTATTAAAAACTTAGCGGACTTGTATGTCTATGATAATACGGTCGCTGCGGTTGTTCTTACAGGTAAGAACATCAAAGAATGGCTCGAGATGTCTTCAGGTGCATTCAACCAAGTAGATCCTACAAAGACAGAAGAGCAGAATATTGTGAATGAAAACCACCGTTCTTACAACTTTGACGTAATTGATGGACTGACCTATGAAATCGATATTACACAGCCTGCGAAGTATGATAGCAAAGAAGGAAAGCTTGTAAATGAAACCGCGACCCGAATTCGTAACTTGCAATATAAACATCAACCGATCGATCCCAATCAAGAGTTCGTTGTCGTAACAAATAACTATCGCGGTAGCGGAAACTTCCCTGGTGTAAGGGATGCAAAAGAGATCATCTTCTATCAAGATGAGAACCGGGAAGCCGTTATTGAGTATTTAGAAACAATCGATCAAATTGAGCCTTATGTAGACAACAACTGGTCAATTCAGCCTGTAAAAGGTGCAAAAATGATTTTTGAAACCTCAATAAAAGGTAAAGAACATATCGGTGATGACACTCGTATTAAGTACATCCAACCAACTAAAGAAGGTTATGGAAAGTATGAATTGAAATAAGAACGTTTAAGGAGACGCATTCATTGCGTCTCTCAGAATGTAGACAAAAGGGGTAGAAATCGATATGATTTCCAACCCTTTGTCTTTGAGAGTATAAATCTGCAACTGGTCAAGAGCCGTTGATTTCCGTTTCGGGACGGACGCTTTCCAGGGGGCTAGCCCTCAGCCTCCTCGTCGCTTTGAAAGCAAAGATGTGCTCCCAACGCTAGTGCTTATGCTCGCAAAACCCGTTCTTCGTTACGGCTTTTCCTGCGGGGTCTTCGCGCTGCGCTAATTCCCCAGGAGTCGCCGCCCTGCTCTCCAAGCAACTAGATGTCGCACAGGAGGACATTCCATATGTATGTGCATCTTCCCTCACTGGTGGGCTTCATATCCAGCTGGCAAGTTTCGTCAGATTTAGAGCAGCGAAAGTAAGCATCGCCTGCATAGACATTTTTTTGTCGACTCAGGGTTGTCCTTCGCATACCATGCTTCTCTTTGGTGTCGGCAAAGACTCGTGCAACCGTCTCTTTGCGTTTCCCGTATATTTCTTTGATTTCATAATGGTGTCTCAAGTCTTCTGCTGCATCTAATTTACGGACTAGATGGTCTTGCGGGACTAACTGTTCGATTGTAAGTATTTCCATCACCTCATTTAATAGTTGGGAGATTCTGTTGATTGTAGCGGAGAGCGGCGACTCCGGAGGGATCAGCGAAGCTTGAAGACCCTGGACTGAGCAAAGCGAGGGAGATGAGTGCTGCCTTAATTTCAGCCAAGTTCGCTAAAATATGGCAAATCGAACTCTCCGTCGTTCGATTGGCTGAGAGCAAGCCCCTCGGAAAGCGTCCGCTCGCAGCGGAAATCAACTTTTCCTAGTTAATACAATTGTAAAAGAAAAAGACTGTAGGCAACCCCCACCCGTGATCTCTGGAGTTTGTCTACAGTCTGGGAGACGTTTTCATTGCGTCTCTTTTTTTGCGTAAATTAGTAAAAAAATATGCAATTCAGAGGTAAGTTATTCTGAAATAATTTTAAAATGAAAATTAATATGAAAATCTGTTACTTTAAATATAAACAATCGAAATCATGCACCGAAAGTATAAGTATGCTTTTACTACTTACTAGAAATGAGAGATGGCCTATGTCAATTGGAAAAAAGTTGTATGGAGGATTTGGTGTACTTATCGTTGTTATTCTACTTTCATCATTATTTAGTTTTAATCAAATAGCTAAAATTGAAGATGAATATAACTTTTTGCTAGAAAGTCGTGTTGCACAAACTATACTCGCAAAAAATATACAGGCAGAGAGCGGTCTAGAAGGTGTATACATACGCTCGTATTTGTTGCTGGGGAAACAGGATGATTTGGATAAATTCGACGAGCATTATGAAAGCATCACCCAATCTATCGCAGGGATTCGTCAACTTGCCCAATCTGATAAAATGAAAGGATTGATAGAAGAAATAGAAAAATTAAATGCAGAATTTTACGCAGTATCACAAGATGTCATTAAATTGAAAAAATCGAATGATGTAGAAAGTGCAATACAATTGATGGATTCACAAATGAGCCCTATAAATGATGGTATAAGAGCAAACTTAACAGAAATGACTACGTATCAAAATGAACATTTAGAGATCGGAAATAAGAATGCACTCAATACTGCTAACAATGCAAAACTTGGTTTGCTTGTGGCAAGCATTATCTCATTAGTTCTAGCTGCAATCATTTCAACAACCATTACTCGCAGTATTTCAAAGCCGGTGATTCGTCTATCGAAAGCGGTATCTGTTGTGGCAGCTGGAAACTTATCAGATGATGACATTCATTTGAAATCCAAAGATGAACTGAAAGATCTTGCAAATTCATTTAATGGAATGAAACAAAGTCTTCGAACCCTTATTGGTGGGGTGAATGACAACGCTCTGCATTTGACAGCTTCTGCAGAAGAGTTGTCTGCAAGTACGTATGAGGTATCTCAATCCTCTGAAGAGATGGCGAAATCCATTGATTCTGTTGCACAAGGAGCAAGATTGTCAGCATCTGCTGCAAGTGAGAGTTCAATTGTAATGGAAGAAACGGCAGTAGGTGTCCAACGAATTGCAGAATCAGCAACACAATTAAACGACAGTGCTGAAAAAACCATGCATATCGCTACGGAAAGTGGTCAAACGATTGAAACCGCTAAAGAGCAAATGGACATTATTTATAATTCATCCAATCAGACTTCAGAGCTGATCCAGCGGTTGAGCCGTCAGACTGAAGAGATTGAAAACATTACGAATGTCATTACTAGCATTACGGAACAAACCAACTTGCTAGCTCTTAATGCTGCAATTGAAGCAGCACGCGCCGGTGAACATGGAAAAGGATTTGCTGTTGTCGCAGATGAAGTACGCAAACTGGCAGAGGAATCGAAGAAGTCCGCGAGTCAGATTGTAGAGTTGACGATGGCAATTCAGACGGATACAAAGAACGTCGAACAATCAGTCTCTGAAAGTATGGTGAATGTGGAACAAGGTGTTCATGTCATTGAAAATGCGGGTCTTACATTCTTGGAGATTGTAAAAGCTGTTCAGGTTATGTCCGGTCAGATTGCTGAAATCTCCGCAGCAACTGAGCAGATTTCTGCAAGTGCTGAAGAAGTATCAGCCTCTGTTAATGAAATATCAGGTCAAGCTACGAGTGCCTCCGCACAAACAGAACAGAACGCTTTGGCGATGGAAGAGCAATTGGCAACAATTGAAGAAATCAATGCAGTGGCCCAAGATCTTAGCAACAAAGCGGTAGACCTACAGGAAATGATTCATCAGTTTACAGTATAATTAGAAATGGAAGTTCTTTCGTCAGCATAAGCTGCCGAGAGGACTTTTTTTTGCATCAGACGGAGTCACTTGCTTAATTCATGGTGAACGATTTCTACAAACCACTGTTCCTATTATCAGGCACGAAAAATCAGCTGCTCATTTGAACAGCTGATCTTACGTTGGTATAGGGACATGAGAACGCCGCTTTCCTTAAAATGGTTTGGCTATTGCGATTAGTTAATGGATGAAACAAAGTAAACTACGTTTATTCACTTCACACTTCAGTAAGTTAATAAACTCAGCACTTAGTTCTAGTTCCAAGGCTTTTACATAAGATATGATGAGCAGATCATCGGGGAGTTTGTTCACAAACACGACACCTTCTTCCAGCATTGTATTATTCAATTTCCCCAAGTACGAGGAAAGCGGCTTGGTTCTAACTTATCAGATAACTAAAAAAAGAACAACCGTTCGATTATCCACAATCATAAGTGGATAAAATGTGGACAAGCTGTTCATAGGAGTTGTTAAGTCTATCGCATTCAAGGGGATAACGTGGAAAAAGTTATGCACACTTGTGGACGGTGCGAATTTTGTCGAAAGATTTTTTGATTTATTGCTAGCAGTTGTTCAAAAATTTTATAAAAAAAGTGCGATGTGCAATATATCGCGTGGTTAAAGCATTGTAAGCGTATACATTTTCACTATATATTCTAAATTGAAAAATAATTTCAAAAACATGGTTGACTCTTTATTTCTTTCGCTATATGATAACAACAATCTACTTCAGAGAAAGGTTATTTCAACTACCTGGTTACTGAAATTATCGTCCACCCGTTGGTGCATTGTGAGGAGTGAGTTCTATGAGAAGTGACATGATAAAGAAAGGTGTCGATCGTGCACCGCATCGAAGTCTACTGTATGCGACAGGCGTGCGATCGAGAGATATGGAGAAACCATTCATTGGAGTATGTAACTCATACATTGATATCATTCCTGGTCATATGCACTTAAACAAATTTGCGGAAGTCGTAAAAGAAGCGATCCGTGAAGCAGGAGGCATTCCATTCGAGTTTAATACAATTGGTGTTGATGACGGAATTGCGATGGGGCATATCGGTATGCGGTATTCGTTGCCAAGTCGTGAACTCATAGCCGACTCAGCGGAAACAGTTATTAACGCACACTGGTTTGATGGTGTATTCTACATCCCAAACTGTGACAAAATCACACCAGGAATGCTGATGGCGGCAGTTCGTACGAATGTGCCTTCAGTATTCGTCTCAGGAGGTCCAATGGAAGGCGGGACTTCAACAGACGGCAAGCCGTTATCCCTCGTATCCGTGTTTGAAGGAGTTGGCTCTTACAAACAAGGAACTATGACTGCTGAAGAACTGCTTGATATTGAACAAAGTGCATGTCCAACTTGTGGTAGCTGTTCAGGAATGTTTACCGCCAATTCGATGAACTCTCTCATGGAAATGCTTGGGGTCACCGTGCCGGACAATGGTACGATTATCGCAACTTCCGATGAACGTCACCGACTCATCAAAGAAGCGGCACAACATCTCGTAAGAATGGTAAAAGAAGACATTAAACCGAGAGATATTATTACAAAAGAAACAATTGACGATGCGTTTGCACTTGATATGGCGATGGGCGGATCTACAAACACGGTCCTTCATACATTAGCAATCGCACACGAAGCTGAAATCGAGTACGATGTCCGTGATATTAATGAAGTCGCTAAACGGATTCCGTATTTATCAAAAATCAGTCCGGCATCCGATTATACAATGCACGACGTCCATCTGGCAGGTGGCGTCAGCGCCATTATAAAAGAGCTTTGCGAAATTGAAGGAGCGGTACATCCAGATCGAATGACCATCACCGGAAAGTCACTCTATGAAAATGTGAAAGACCGGTACATTAAGAATGATCAAGTGATTCGTCATAAAGAGAATGCCTATAGTCCGGTTGGAGGTCTTTCCGTTCTATTTGGAAATATCGCACCCGATGGCGGCGTCATTAAAGTCGGAGCGGTCGATCCTTCTATCAAAGAGTTCAGAGGTGAAGCCATTGTCTTTGAATCTCAGGAAGCTGCTCAAGAAGGGATTGACGATGGTACTGTACAAGAAGGTCATGTCGTGGTCATTCGTTACGAAGGCCCAAAGGGCGGACCTGGAATGCCTGAAATGCTTGCACCAACTGCAGCGATTGCCGGTCGAGGACTTGGAACAAAAGTCGCTCTCATCACGGACGGTCGTTTCTCAGGAGCATCCCGAGGCATTTCCATCGGGCACATTTCTCCAGAAGCAGCTGAAGGTGGTCCAATCGCACTTGTGAACAATGGAGATATCATAGAAATAGACTTAATCAATCGAACTATCGAATTGGAAGTTGATGAAGCTGAACTTGCCAAACGCAAAAGCCAATTGAAACCATTTGAACCAAAAATCAAAAAAGGGTATCTTGCCCGTTATTCCAAATTAGTTACATCCGCCAGTACAGGCGGAGTTATGAAAATCTAATAGATGAACTCGATGATGAGGTAAAAGTGTTTGGATCCTGCATTCCCAGAGAGCCGGTGGTGCTGAAAACCGGTAATGCAGCCAACGCGATATCGCCTCGGAGTGAATAGCTGAACTAAGTAGGCTATTTCGGGCAAGTTGTGCCCGTTATGTAAAAGGATGCGATTCAGTCGCGTCCATGAGGCGGTGAACGTTACCGCGAACAAGGGTGGTACCATGAAAGCTTTTTCATCCCTTGCGCAATAATTTTTTGCGCGGGGAGAAAAGGCTTTTTATATTGATGATAACTAGATTTCCTATAAAGCCATTATATAGATAGATGATGACAAGGAGAGATGCAAATGAGTACGGAATTGCAAGTGAAAACGGCACCTGAAGTTAGTGAGAACGATGCCGCTCCAATGCGGCCATCTAATGGATCGGATGTGTTGATTCGGTCCTTGAAAGAACAACAAGTGGAAATCATTTTTGGATATCCAGGTGGTGCAGTGCTCCCGATTTACGATGCACTGTATCAAAATCCGATTCAACACATTTTAGCCCGCCATGAACAAGGAGCGATCCATGCTGCTGAAGGGTATGCTCGAGTTTCTGGTAATCCAGGTGTTGTGATTGCTACATCAGGACCAGGTGCAACTAACCTTGTCACAGGCATTACAGATGCCATGATGGATTCCATTCCACTCGTTGTGTTTACTGGCCAAGTCGCAAGCAGCGTCATTGGAACAGATGCTTTCCAAGAAGCGGATATTATTGGAATCACACAGCCGATTACGAAACACAACTACCAAGTTAGTTGTGTGGAAGATCTGCCCCGTATCATTAAAGAAGCCTTCCATATTGCATCGACTGGTAGACCGGGACCCGTCGTTGTGGATATTCCAAAAGACATCGCCACAGCTTCTGCAGAAAACATCCCAGAAGCTCCAACTGAACTTTATTTGCCTGGTTATCAGCCTACTGTTCATCCGAATTACCTGCAAATTCAAAAAACAATTGCACTAGTCAAACAAGCGAAAAAGCCTGTGATTTTAGCGGGAGCTGGTGTACTTCACGCTAAAGCGACAGAAGAACTGAAGGAATTCGCTGAAGTGAATCGGATTCCCATTGTGAACACGCTGCTCGGTTTAGGCAGTATTTCGGGAGATCATGAACTCTTCCTCGGTATGGCAGGTATGCATGGTACGTACACCTCAAACATGGCGATTAGTGAATGTGATGTACTCATCAATATCGGTGCTAGGTTTGATGATCGATTGACAGGTAATCTAAAACGCTTTGCACAGAATGCTACTGTCGTTCACATCGACATCGATCCAGCGGAAATCGGAAAAAATGTTCCAACGGCAATTCCGATTGTAGCTGATGCAAAAGAAGCGTTACTTGCACTATTGGAGCATCCTGCATGCAAGCCAGACACGGAAGTTTGGTTAACAAAACTCGAAAGTCTGACAAAAAACTTCCCACTTTGGTATGAGGAAGATCCGGATCATCTCCTTCCGCAACAAGCATTGGAGCTGATTCATAAAATTACCGAAGGAAATGCGATTGTGACAACGGATGTTGGACAGCACCAAATGTGGACCGCTCAGTATTATAGACTCAATCATGCAGATCGCTGGGTCACTTCAGGCGGACTAGGAACAATGGGCTTCGGATTCCCGGCAGCAATCGGTGCGCAACTCGCAAAACCAGATGCACGAGTAATTGCAGTTGTTGGTGACGGTGGCTTCCAAATGACGGCACAAGAATTGTCGCTACTGCAAGAACTACGAATTCCAGTGAAAGTTGTGATTTTGAATAACGAAGCACTCGGAATGGTGAGGCAGTGGCAGCAAACGTTTTTCGAAGAACGCTATTCACAATCATTAATCCCAATCCAACCGGATTTTGTGAAGCTCGCAGAAGCCTATGATTTGAAAGGCTACCGAATTAAAAGCATGGCAGAAGCGGAAACAGTATTTACGGAAGCTTTGTTATCAGATGAGCCCGTTTTGATCGACTGTCGAGTGAAACGAATGGAAAACGTCAATCCAATGGTGGCACCGGGTAAAGGAATTCAAGAAATGATTGGAGTGAGTGCGCCATGAAACGAGTTATCACAGTAACAGTTATCAACCAAAGTGGCGTGCTAAATCGGGTCACTGGGTTGCTCATGAAACGGCAATTTAACATTGAAAGTATTACAGTGGGTCACACGGAACAAACAGGTATGTCGAAGATGACCTTCATTGTCCATGTGGAGGATGAACGGAAAATCGAGCAGCTAGTCAAGCAATTGCAAAAGCAAATCGATGTCATCAAGGTGAATGATATTACCGACAAGTCAATTGTGCTTCGGGAGTTGGCTTTAGTGAAAGTAACGTCTCCGCCACATGCAAGGGGGGAGATGAACAGCCTGGTTGAACCATTCCGGGCGACGGTTGTCGATTCCGGAAAGAACATTGTGACGTATCAAGTGACGGGAAATCCGGAAAAAATCGACGCGTTCATCGACTTGCTGAAGCCATATGGCATCAAGGAGCTTACACGAACAGGTACGGCAGCGTTCGTCCGGGAAGTTCAAAAAGCTTCATCTCCACTGCTATCGATTTTGAAATAACTTGATGGACGGGGTTGATTTACACTTCAGGCGGACGCGGGCCTACAGGATGGAGGTCATGCAACCGTTGCCGCAGGACGCGGCGAACTTAGGTTGTTTCCATTAGTATTACGCAGGAGTCGCCGCCTTCCGTTACAATCAACGGGGCTAGTTGTAGATAGATTAATTTCATGGAAAATGAAACAAAAAATAAAACCCACAAACCTTAGGAGGAATTCTTTATGACAAATATGTATTATAACCAGGACATCAACGAGAAAGTATTGGACGGCAAGAAAATCGCGGTGATCGGCTATGGTTCACAAGGTCATGCACACGCACAAAACCTGAAAGATTCCGGATTCGACGTTGTCGTAGGAATTCGTCCAGGGAAGTCATTTAATAAAGCAAAAGAAGATGGTCTTGAGGTAGCTACTGTTGCTGAAGCTGCAGAACAAGCAGACGTGATCATGGTATTGCTTCCAGATGAACGCCAAAAGCAAGTATATGAAGACGAAATTGCACCTTCTCTGAAAGCAGGAAAAGCACTCGCATTCGCACACGGATTCAACATCCACTTCGGTCAGATCAAACCACCTGCAGAGGTTGATGTATTCCTAGTCGCTCCTAAAGGTCCAGGACATCTCGTACGACGGACTTTCGTTGCAGGTGCAGGTGTACCAGCACTATTCGGGGTGTATCAAGATGCATCAGGTACAGCTCGTGAAACAGCGCTCGCCTATGCAAAAGGAATTGGATCTGCACGAGGAGGAGTTCTTGAAACCTCATTTGAAGAGGAGACAGTAACCGATCTATTCGGTGAGCAAGCGGTACTTTGTGGTGGTTTAACTTCACTTATCAAAGCAGGATTCGAAACACTTGTAGAAGCTGGATACCAGCCGGAACTTGCTTATTTCGAAACACTTCATGAAACGAAGCTCATTGTTGACCTGATGTATGAAGGAGGAATGGCAGGCATGCGTTACTCCGTTTCAGATACAGCAGAATGGGGCGATTTCGTTTCAGGACCACGCGTCATTGATGCAGATACGAAAGCTCGTATGAAGTCGATCTTGGAGGATATCCAGTCTGGCAAGTTTGCAAAAGAATGGATTCATGAAAACGAAGAGGGCCGTCCAAACTTCAACCGTATTGAAAAAGAAGAAGCTGGACATCAACTTGAAGAAGTCGGAGAGAAACTACGTGCAATGATGCCGTTTGTTGCGAAAGGCTTGAAAAAAGAGGAAGAGGTGACAGCTGGTGCGACGAATTGACTTTTTCGATACGACACTGAGGGATGGCGAACAGTCAGCAGGCATTAACTTAAATACGGCGGAAAAGCTTGAAATCGCGCGCCAACTTGAACGTCTTGGCGCATCGGTAATTGAAGCGGGCTTTCCCGCTTCATCCCCCGGCGACTTCGAAGCAGTTCAACGCATTGCAACAACCGTAAGAAACTCTACAGTGACGGGCCTGGCCCGTGCTATAAAAAGTGATATTGACACTTCTTGGGAAGCGTTAAAGGGTGCAGAACAGCCTCACTTACACGTGTTCCTCGCAACTTCACCTATTCATATGGAATATAAATTGAAAAAGACACCGGATCAGGTCGTCGACATAGCAGTTCAAGCGGTTAAATATGCCCGCTCTAAATTCCCACTCGTCCAATGGTCCGCTGAAGATGCATTTCGTTCAGACCCAGCGTTTCTCGTCCGAATTCTGAACGAAGTCATCGCAGCAGGTGCTACAACGGTAAACATTCCAGATACGGTCGGATATGCAACCCCACAAGAATATGGAGCACTTTTCCGTTTCTTGAAAGAGAATGTTCACGGGATTGATCGCGTGAAACTTTCTGCGCATTGTCATGACGACTTAGGAATGGCCGTCGCAAATTCTATCGCTGCCATCGAAAATGGAGCCGACCAAGTAGAAGGTACCATCAATGGTATCGGTGAACGTGCTGGCAACGCAGCGCTTGAAGAAATCGCCGTCGCCCTTCATATTCGAAAAGACTTTTATAACGTAGAAACGGGCATTCATCTAAATGAAATTAAACGAACAAGTGAATTGGTTAGCCGATTGACGGGTGTCATAATCCAACCCAATAAAGCGGTTGTCGGGAAAAACGCATTTGCGCATGAGTCCGGAATTCATCAAGATGGTATGTTAAAAAATCCAGAGACTTACGAGATTATTACACCCGAACTTATTGGTGCAACGAAAGAGCCACTAGCTCTTGGGAAGCACTCAGGACGGGCAGCATTTAAAGATCGAGCTGTCACGATGGGATTCACGTTGAGTGACGAACAGCTAGATGAAGTGTTTGTAGAGTTCAAGGAGCTAGCGGATAAAAAGAAAGAGATTACGGAAGATGATCTCTTCGTCCTCTTTACGAGACAACAACTTGAAAAAACGGAAACACCTATTTACGACTTGGAAAGTATCCAAGTCCAATATGGAACGAACAATGTACCGACTGCTACTGCGACGAGCACAAATCCTGAAGGAGAAACGGTTAGTGTTGCAACAACGGGTGCTGGATCGGTTGAAGCGATTTTCAACACGTTGGAATTGCTTGTGAAAGGTGATGTGCACATTCTCGATTACCAAGTTTCTTCTATTGGTAAGGGACGCGATGCGCTCGGTCAGGCGGTCGTGAATTTGAACTTCAATGGAAAGCAGTTAACAGGTAGAGGAATTGCGCAAGATGTATTGGAAGCGTCCGCTAAGGCATATTTGAATGCCATTAATCGGCAACTAGTACGCGAGTCATTTGAAACTCAAAAAGAGCTTGCAGTAGAGACTGTAAATTAATCCTATAAGGAGGAGAAGACGATGGAAAAACGTATCGCAGTGTTGCCAGGAGACGGAATTGGACCGGAAGTAATCGGTTCCGCAGTGAAGGTGCTTGAAGTCATTGCTAGAAGATTTAATCATTCGTTCGAATTTGTCTATGGTTCCATCGGTGGAGCTGCAGTAGACGCCTTTGGCACACCGCTGCCAGATGAAACAATTGCACTTTGTGAAAAGAGTGATGCAGTGTTGCTCGGAGCAGTCGGAGGTCCTAAGTGGGATCAAAACCCTGCTGAAACACGTCCGGAAAAAGGATTGCTTGCAATCCGTAAGCACTTTGGATTGTTTGCAAATATCCGTCCTGTTAAAGCGGTGCCGGCCATTCTTCATCGTTCTCCTTTGAAAGAGGAACTTGTTAAAGATGTCGATCTGGTCATTGTTCGTGAACTTACTGGGGGTCTGTATTTCGGAGAACCAAGCCGGAAAACACATGATGCCGCGGTGGATACACTTGTGTATACGCGAGTGGAAATAGAACGGATTGTACGATCTGCATTTGACCTTGCACGGATGAGACGTGGGAAAGTAACTTCTGTTGATAAAGCGAACGTACTTCAATCTAGCCGGTTATGGCGTGAAGTGGTTGAAGAAGTTCATGCTGGCTATCCGGATGTTGAAGTCGAGCATCAACTAGTCGATTCCGCTGCAATGAAACTCATTACGAATCCAGCAGCATTTGACGTCATCGTAACGGAGAATATGTTTGGTGATATTTTGAGTGATGAAGCATCAGTCATTACAGGATCCCTTGGCCTATTGCCTTCTGCTAGTGTTCGTACAGATGGTTTCGGACTATACGAACCGGTTCATGGATCTGCACCAGACGTAGCAGGAAAAGGACTTGCGAATCCAGCCGCTACAATTTTGTCCGCGGCAATGATGTTGCGACAGTCATTCGGAATGGAAGAAGAAGCAGCTGCGATTGAGCAAGCCGTTCAGACGGTGTATGAAGAAGGTCATTGTACCATCGATCTCGTTGGACCAGGTGTTCGTCCGATGTCAACAGAGCAATGGGCAGGACGTGTTGCTGAAGAAGTAGATGTCCAATCGGTTTCGAACAGCATCATGTATTCGTATGTGTAACTAATTAAACGCGGCGTTTGCAGGCTGCCACTCATGGAAAGGGGAATTGGAAATGGTAAAAACAATTATTGAAAAGGTTTGGGATCGACATGTCGTGACAGAAGAAGAAGGGAAACCAGATTTACTCTACATCGACCTCCATCTCCTCCATGAAGTGACATCTCCGCAAGCATTTGAAGGCTTACGACTTGCAGGGCGAAAAGTGCGACGTCCGGAACGATGTTATGCGACAATGGATCATAACGTACCGACACGTAATATTAAAACTGTCAGTGATCCGACAGCTCTGAAACAAATGACGACACTCGAAAAGAATTGCAAAGAATTTGGGATTGAACTTGCGCATATGACGCATCCAGACCAAGGGATTGTCCACATTATCGGTCCTGAATTAGGACTCACACAACCTGGCCGCACAATTGTTTGTGGAGACAGTCATACATCTACACACGGTGCGTTTGGTGCGATTGCTTTTGGAATCGGTACGAGTGAAGTAGAGCATGTACTTTCTACACAAACCCTTTGGCAAAATCGACCGAAAACGATGGAGGTTAAGATTTTCGGAGAATTAGGAACAGGAGTCACTGCAAAAGATGTCATCCTAGCTGTCATTGCAAAATTCGGAATTGATGTCGGAACCGGACATATCATAGAATTCACCGGTGAAGCGATCCGTAACCTATCGATGGAAGAGCGGATGACCATTTGTAATATGTCGATTGAAGCTGGAGCGAAAGCAGGGATGATCAGCCCGGATGAAACGACTGTTGAATACTTAAGAGGCCGACGTCACGTTCCTGAAGGAGAAGCATTTGAAGTGGCTGCGGCAGAATGGCTAGCACTCGCGACAGATGAAGGTGCGGTCTATGACACAACGCTGACTCTCGATGCAGCTGACATTGAACCCTTTGTAACGTGGGGAACGAACCCTGCAATGGGAACAGGAATTAGCGGGCACGTTCCATATGCATCAGATTATGCTTCGTCATCTGACAAAGAAGCATTGAAAAAAGCGATCACTTATATGGGGTTGGAAGAAGGGATGCGACTATCTGATATCCCGATCCAGCATGTCTTTATCGGTTCCTGTACCAACGCTCGTTTAAGTGATTTGCGTGCAGCTGCAGCCATTGTGGAAGGTCAACATGTTCATCCAAGTGTAACTGCAATTGTCGTACCAGGATCCCGTTCTGTTAAACGACTTGCAGAACAAGAAGGGTTGGACGAAGTATTTAAAGTAGCAGGATTCGAATGGCGGGAGTCGGGATGCAGTATGTGTCTAGCAATGAATGACGATGTTGTACCTGCCGGTGAACGGTGTGCATCCACATCGAATCGGAACTTTGAAGGCCGCCAAGGGACAGGAGCAAGGACACATCTCGTCAGTCCAGCGATGGCGGCTGCGGCTGCGATTGCAGGACGTTTTACAGACATTCGGAAAGTACCTGTTCTGCAGGACTGAAGGGAGGAGCATTTCATGGAACCGATTAATGTTGTCACAAGTATCATGACTCCGTTAGACAGAAAAAACGTCGATACGGACCAAATCATTTCCAAAGAGTTTTTGAAGAGAATTGAACGAACGGGATTCGGGAAATATCTTTTTTATCATTGGCGGTTTGATAGAGAAGGTAAAGCAAATACTGATTTCGTTCTCAACGATTCTAGATTTGAAGGTTCACAAATTTTAGTAGCGGATGAAAACTTTGGCTGCGGCTCCTCCCGGGAACACGCACCGTGGGCTATTCTGGACTATGGGTTCCGAGTGGTAATTGCACCAGGATTTGCGGATATCTTCCATAATAACTGTTTCAAAAATGGGATTTTACCGATTCGACTCGCTCAAAGCGAAATCGATTCCTTACTTGCAGATGGCCAAAAGACTCCCGTTAAGCTCACTGTGGACTTGGAGCAACAAACGGTTACACGGGAAGATACGGGAGCTAACCTACGATTCGAGATCGACCCGTATTCTCGTCAAATGTTGCTGAATGGTTGGGATGAAATTTCGCTCACGTTCCAATATGAAGAACAAATTGCTGCGTATGAAGAACGTATGGCCCGTTGAGATAACGGGCTTTTTTTCGTAATAAAGGATTTTGTATGAATCATGTCGAAAATCTGTATGCACAACAATCTGATTATTCGGGGGGATTTGATTGAGAAATGAAGAATTGCTGCTCATACCTGGACCGACGCCGGTCGTCGATACCATTTACGATGCATTGGGGGAGGAAACTCGTGCTCATACAGATCCGCGATTTGTAAGTAGATTTAAATCAGCCATTGAGCGTACAAAGCGAATTTTGAATACGGATGGGGAAGTATTTATCGTCGCTGGATCTGGAACGCTTGCAATGGAAATGGCGCTCGTCAACACGATTGCAGCTGGGGAACGGCTCTTGATCATCAGCCATGGTTATTTTGGAGATCGCTTCATTAAGTTGGGGCAAGCATTCGGAATTCAAATTGATCTTCTGCAGGCAGAGTGGGGCAAGCAAGTGGATTTGAAGCATGTCAAAGAGCATTTAGAGAAAAAACAATATAAAGCGGTTACTGTGACACATGCAGATACGTCAACAGGTGTTCAAGCAAACCTAGAGGAACTAATTCCCCTCATTAAACAGCATGGTGCCTTGGCCATCGTTGACGGTGTATGTGCAACAACAGCTGTGCCTGAAGATATGCAACACAATTATGCAGGTCCAGGAACAGCGATCGACATTGTCCTAACCGGTTCGCAAAAAGCGATTGGTGTCCCGCCAGGCCTTGGGATCGTAGCATTTAGCCAAGCTGCGCTGAAAGCACGTAACGAAATGGAATCGGTATCTGCCTACTATTGTGATATCCACAACTGGATTCCAGTCATGCATGATCCATCCAAATACTTTGCAACGCCGCCTGTCAATATGATATATGCGCTTGAAGAAGGATTAAGGATTGTTGAAGAAGAAGGTCTCAAAGAACGTTATGTCCGGCATAAAGCCTATGGACTTGCGGTTCGTTCAGCCTTACGAGTTTATGGGATGGTGCCGCTGGCTGAAGAGAAAGACGCCGCACCGACATTGAGTTGTCTCTACTATCCTGAAGGTGTAGACGATGCCGCATTCCGTGCGGAGTTAGCTAAAGAAGGTGTGATATTATCAGGCGCACTTGCACATCTAGCAGGAAAAGCATTCAGAATTGGCCATATGGGCAACACGACTCCAGATATGTTGGAGACTGCTATCCGTAAAATCGGTGAAGCTTTGCAAAATTGCGGGCATGAAGTGGATGTTGAAGAGGCTGTATCTGTGTTGCAGGATTCTTTAGGATCGTTGTTAACTATCTGAGAAATTTACTAGGGCGATAGAATAGCAAGACTGCAAAAATTCTTATTTGAATTTTTGCAGTCTTTTTGTTTGGAAACAGGTCATATATCCTTTTCTTATTGATAAATAGTGTGCAAAAATTATTCTGATTAACTAATGTTATGGAATTTATTTAATAGAAAGATTATTTTGAAAATAAGTATTGAAAAAGTAGAATAGATAGTTTAGAATAAACGTAATGTTCAGTTAGTAAGTTTTGTTTACTAACTAACTGTTTTAATGTTAACTACTACCTACCAACAGTAAGGGGCAGTTGAAATGCTAAATGGAAGTTTAGGATTTTTAAGAAATGAAAACAAACGTAAAGTCCTTCAACGAATAATTGATGAAGAACAGACGACTAGAGTTCAGATTTCTAGAGATTTATTGATGAGTAAACCGACGGTATCGAGTCTTGTTGAAGAATTAATTGAAGGAGGTTGGATTATTGAAACTGGGAGTGGAGAAGCATCTTCTAATGGAGGCAGAAAACCTGTAAATCTTAGATTCAATGCTAAAAATGCGTATTGTATTGGAATTGATATTGGAGGTACTGGAGTTGTACTTGGAATAACTGATTTAAATGGAGAACTAGTAAACTTTAAAGAATTTGAAACGCAAAAAAACTTGGGGGAAAAGTTGCTGATAGAAATTAAATCTCAAGTAGATGAGATGTTAAACGAAAGCGATATTGATAGTAAAGATATTTTAGGGGTTGGCGTTGGTGTTCCTGGAATTACAAACTTGGAAACTGGGATTGTAGTTGAAGCCCCCGCTTTGAAGTGGAGTAATTATCCTGCAAAGAAGAAAATTGAAGAGGCTTTGTCTATGTCTGTTTTTATCGATAATGATGTAAATGTTAGTTTACTTGGTGAAAAGTGGCTAGGAAGAGGTAGGCAGGCGTCAAACATGATCTATATTTCAGTAGGTACAGGAATTGGAAGCGGTATCATGCTGCAAGGTAACATATACCGCGGTAGTAATTATAGTGCTGGAGAAATAGGTTATATGGTAACTGATCGCCAAAGTGCGAGTTCGTATAAACCATCTGTCAAAGGATATGGATTTTTAGAGAGTATATCAGGGGGGAATTCAATTGGCGAAAACTTGTCTAGACGCTTGAAAAGAGAGATTACATCATCAGAAGCTTTTGAGCTCTACAGGAAAGGGAACACCGCTGCTATTGAAGTGGTTTCTGTAGCAATAGAAAATTTATCATTTGGCATAGCGAATTATGTTTCATTATTCGATCCTGAAATCGTCATTCTAGGAGGTGGTGTCACCGAGTCGTTTGATGTTATACAACCGATAATTAATGACATCTTGAATCGCTATACACCTAGATCTTGCGAAATTGTACAATCAGCTTTTGGTAAGAAGGCTGGGGTTATTGGTGCCGTGGCATTGGTTTTAAACGAACATGGAGCATTATTCACTACAAAAGAGAGGGGTTAGGTCGATGAAGATGCAACTAAAATTAGGTTTGTTTTTTGTGTTGTTAGCAGCATTGTTGTTAGGAGGTTGTATGGCCGGAAATACAGAGAAAACTGAAAAGCCCGCAACTGGAGATACCGACGGAAATAAAGATGAAGAAGCAGAAAATAAAGAACTTGAAGATAAAGTCGTTATATATTCTCCACATGGCAAGGACATTTTAAGTGACTTTCAAAATCAGTTTGAAGCGGAGTATGGAATCAAGATGGAGTTCTTAGATATGGGTTCTCAGGAAATATTAGACCGTATTCGCTCGGAAAAAAATAATACCCAGGCTGACGTCTGGTGGGGCGCGCCACAAGTTAACTTTGACCAAGCAAAAGATAACGATTTACTAGCAGAATACAAACCTTCCTATGCTGATTCACTAGATGAAATTTATCATGATCCAGATTGGATGTGGTCAGGTACATCAATGACACCTGAAGTAATTTTGTATAACTCAAAGGAAATATCTAAAGAAGATGCTCCAAAGGACTGGGATGACCTTCTTGATCCTAAATGGAAAGATGAAGTTATTATTAGATACCCGTTAGCATCCGGAACAATGAGAACCATTTATTCATCTATGATTTATAGAGCATATAAAGATTCTGAAGACCCTGAAGAGGGTTATGAATGGCTGAAGAAATTTGATATGAACACAAAGGAATATGCAGCCAATCCAGAAATCATGTACAACCAAGTGGCAAAAGGTGTAGGAAGCATAACAGTTTGGAATATGCCAGATACTGTTATGCTGGCTAAAGAAAAAGGATATCCTTTCGATTATGTACTTCCTGAAAGTGGAACTCCAGTACTTACTGAAGGCATCGCTATCATAAAGGATGCTCCACACCCGAATGCTGCTGAAGCTTTTTATGAATTTGTAAACACTCCTGAAGCTGCTAAGTTGTTGGCTGAAAGCTATTACCGTATTCCAACACGTGATGACGTGACTGATCTGCCGGAATGGATCAAGGAAGCGGAAGACAAAATTAAACCAATGGATATCGATTGGAAATTGTTCCAAGAAAAATCAGACGAGTGGATGGATTATTGGGATAACAATATTAAAAACACAAAGAAAGACAAAAGTGGCGAATAGTAATTAAATTCTAACTGCTGTAAAAAATTTGTAACACCGATTAAAAGCATTCGACTATCATATCTTAAAGTCTATGATAGTCGAATATTTGTTCAAAGAAGGAGGTTGGTTGGGATGTCAATCGTCCATTTGGAAACCATTACCAAGAGGTTTGGTGATGTTACAGCTGTTAAAGAATTGGATTTACTTATAAAAGAAGGTGAGTTCTTCACGTTCTTAGGTCCCAGCGGATGTGGAAAAACAACGACACTTCGAATGATCGCAGGTTTCTACTATCCAACTGAAGGGATAGTGAAATTCAATGAGAGAAACATGACAACTGTTTCACCTGAAAATAGAAATACAGGCATGGTGTTTCAGAACTATGCGCTTTTTCCTCATATGACTGTCTTTGAAAATGTCGCATTTGGATTGAAAGTTAGAAAGCTTTCCAAAGAAATAATAAAGGAAAAAGTCGAAGATGTTCTAAAGAAAGTTCGATTAGAACAATACATTGATCGGCAGGTTAGCCAATTATCTGGCGGCCAACAACAACGCGTAGCTCTTGCTAGAGCGATCGTCATTGAACCTGATATTTTGCTCTTAGACGAACCCCTCAGTAACTTAGATGCTCGCCTACGTGATGAAATGCGTACTGAAATATTAAGGTTGCAGCAGGAATATAAAATCACAACTATTTATGTAACTCATGATCAGGTTGAGGCGTTAACAATGAGTGACAGAATAGCAGTTTTTAGTCATGGAGTTTGCCAGCAAGTGGGTACACCCACTGAAATTTACAATGAACCTATTAATGATTTTGTCGCAGAATTCATTGGAGAAACAAACCTTTTAAGTATTGACTATGTAAGTAAAACCCCAGACTTGCATTCTTACCAGTTATGTGAACTTGACTGTAAGGTAGAAGTGAAAAATGATGGTGCAAATATAGCTGCATATGATCAAACAGATAAGTTGAGCATGTCGATAAGACCTGAAGCCGTAATAGTGTCTGAGAAATCTCTAGAAGGATTGAATGTATTTAAAGGCATAGTGAAAATTGTTCAGTTTACTGGTGCGGCAGTGCATACCTATGTTGAATTAAATGAAACAGTTTTAATAGAAAGTACGAATTTAAACAAAGGACCTGCAACCTATTTAAATGTAGGAAATGAGGTTTATGTTCAGTTTCCAGCAGAACAGATTCGTGTTATCCCTGAAATGAAAAAAATATAGATAACCTAATTTTGCTGTTGCAGTAGCTGATCGTGATGTAAAGGGAGGCATTTTACATGTTAAATGCAGAACGAAGAAAAACCATTTTGCTATTGATTCCAGTTTTCCTAATCCTAGGAGGTTATGTTCTTTACCCTGCTTTACGAACAGCGCTAGAGAGCATACATAAGAATGGTGTATTTTCGTTACAAAACTACAGTGATTTTTTTGGAGCCAAGGCTAAAGCAAATTTTGAAGCACTCTGGAATTCAGTTTGGATATCGTTAGCGTCTGTATTCTTTAGTGCATGTATTGGTCTACCTCTAGCGTATATTTTTAATCGCTATGATTTCCCAGGTAGAAAGTTTTTCGCTGGTATTGCAATTATGCCAATTGTATTGCCCTCTCTAGTTGGAGTAATGGCGTTCATGTTTTTATATGGGGAAGCGGGATTAATTCCTAATGCTATCAAAGATATTTTCAATTTAAAAAATGTACCTTTTAGTATAGGTGGTATTTCAGGAATTCTTCTTGTCCATGCATATACAATGTATCCCTACTTTTATATGACAAGTTCATCGGCATTAGGTAATATCGATCCATCACTTGAAGAAGCAGCTTCAAATCTAGGAGCTAGTAAATTTAAAGTATTTTGGAAAGTGACATTTCCTCTTTTGACTCCTGGACTTGTTGCAGCAGCACTTCTTGTATTTATGGTGTCGATGGCCAGTTTCAGTGCCCCATTTTTATTGGCGGGTGGTTTCCGTGTGTTAAGTCTACAGATCTACTTCTCTAAAATTAATGGGGATTTAGAGATGGCAGCAACACAGTCTGTGATCTTATCGATGGTTTCTATTTCGTTCTTACTATTTATGCGATGGTATCAGAGCCGTAAAGATTACAGAATGGCTTCAAAGGGGATTGGGGCACATCGAAGTGAGGTTAATAACCCACTTTTAAAATGGGTAATGGTGTCTATTGGAATATTGGCAATGATTGTATTGCTTTTACCACATGCAACATTGCTTATTTTATCTCTAGTACCAGATGGCGCCTGGACTTGGCAGACCTATCCGCAAAGTTTTAACTTTGAAAATTTTATTTTGCTCTTTGAAGATCCATACATTTGGGAGCCAGTAAAAAATAGTTTGATAATGGCGTTTTTAGCATGTATAGGAGTGTTTATTTTTGGTATCTTCACTTCTTACGCACTAGTCAAACGTAAGTTTTTTGGGAAAAACCTCTTGGATATTTTAGTAATGATTCCATGGGCACTTCCAGCAACAGTAGTGGGAATGAATATGATTTTAGCTTTCAACACACCGTCCCCATTCTCTTTTGGAAAGGTGTTAGTAGGAACATTTTGGATTTTACCATTAGCATACTTTGTAAGGTTTCTTCCATTGGTTGTTCGTTCTACAAATGCAGTTTTGGAACAACTTGATGATTCAATTGAGGAAGCTGCACAAAATTTAGGAGCGAAATGGTTTTATACATTTAGGAAAGTAGTTTTACCTATCATTATGCCTGGAGTACTAAGTGGTACATTACTAGCATTTGTGCAGGCTGTTGGTGAGTTCCCGACATCAGTTTTACTTTATACAATCGGAAACAGACCCATCTCTATTGAAATTATGAACCAACTTCGAATGTTTAACATTGGTCAAGCGGCTGCATACGGAATGATTCAGGTAGGTTTGATTGCGATTGTAATGTTCATTTCGAGCAAATTCTTAGGAGTGAAAGCTGAGAAATCACTCGGCTAAAGTTTTAGATTGAAAAATAGCAATTACTTGAGGTGCATAAAATGATGTCAAGAGTTGAAGAGTTTAAAATTAAAGATGGAGGTACATTTCCAGGGAAAGTCTATTCTAAAGTTTTACTGAAACCCGTGTTTGACGATCAAAAAGCGTATTTATTTGAAGCGATGATGGCTGTGCACAAAGCCCATACAACTATGCTTTCAGAACAACAGATAATCAAAGTTGAGGAAGCAGAGAAGATTTTAAATGCTATTGGAGAGATAGAATTACTAGAAAATGAAGAATTAAGTTATTCTGCAGCATATGAAGATCTATTCTTCCTTGTAGAATCTAAAATCGGTCATATAGTTGGTGACGATTTAGCAGGGAAAATGCACATTGGTAAAAGTCGTAATGACATGGGAGAAGCCATGTATCGAATTGTGTTACGGGAACACTTACAAAATACGATTGACTTAGCAAGAAACTTAGCATCCACACTATTGAGTCAAGCTGAGTATCATGTTGAAACCATTATGCCAGCCCATACGCATACACAGCCTGCCCAACCTACAACATTTGGGCATTATCTCGTTGCGATCTATGATGGACTCTACCGGGATATTGAACGTTTGGAACGAGCAAGGACGGTAGTCAATCAATCTCCGATGGGGGCAGCTGCGATTACGACAACCGGTTTTCAGATTAGTCGTGAGCGAATGGTGGATCTACTCGATTTCGAAGGATTGGTCGAGAACTCGTATGATGCCATTGGTGCTGGCGACTATTTACTGGAAGCTGCACAAAGTTTAATCAGTTTGATGACCAACATCGGGCGGTGGGTGCAAGAATTCCTAAGGATGGCATCCAAAGAAGTAGGGGTACTACGTGTTTCAGATGCCTACGTGCAAATCAGTAGTATCATGCCGCAGAAACGTAATCCGGTGTCGCTGGAACACTCTCGCTCTCTTGCTTCGAGTGCTGTAGCTGAGGGGCTTGCTGTACTCCACATGATTCACAACACTCCTTTTGGTGATATCAATGATACTGAAGATGATTTACAGCCACATTTATATAAGGGATTCGAGAAAGCGGATCGAGTGTTGAAGCTGTTGAATGCTGTTATGATTACGATTGAATTTGATAAGGAACGGGCTCATCAGCAAGCAAGAGAGAATATGATAACGATTACTGAACTTGCAGATGTGTTAGCGAGAGACTATGACATTTCGTTTCGCCAAGCGCACGGTAAAGCTGCTATGGTTGCTAAAAGTGCGATTACATTACAGAAAGAGTTATATGAACTACCTGTGGAACTGGTCAATGAGTGGTTAAAAGACGTTTCTCTATCCAGAGCAGATTGGCAGGCAATTATAGATCCTGTCGTTTTCGTTGAACGCCGACATATCACTGGAGGTCCGAACCCTAATACTGTACGGGAAATGATTGCCAAGCGGAAGAGTTAATAGGTTCTAGGAGAAGACGAACTACTAGTAGTTAATATAGGTTTTTGAAGGAAAGGAAGACACATTCTCGACAGAGGAGTAGGAAACCGCGCGAGTGCTTGCGTGGTTTTTTTTATGCTCTCATAAGAAATTAGGCATTACGGGAATCATGAATTTATAAAAGTGGTCGAAAAGTAGTGATTAATTCTTAATAAACAGATATAATTGAACTAGTTATAATTATTCAGACGATTGGTAAAGTTCGTCGTTTCTGAAAAAAGAGATAAAATTGGGGTGGAATGGGTGAAACGAACAATTGCTGGGAAGTTACGAAACGGGTTTGGCTTATTACTTGCGTTGCTAGTTGTAATTGGGGTAGCTAGCATTCTGTTACTTTTAAAATTGAATAGTGATTATAGGAATATGCTCGATAATGAAGTGCATAAAGTGGATATTGTAGACGAGTTCGTACTGAAACAAGAACAAATGCAAAGTAAAATTAGGGGATATTTGCTCTATCAGGATAAAACGTTACTGGACGAAAGACAAGAAAACTACGAACGTTCTGAGCAACTTATCCAAGAGTTAGGCAAGATGATGAAGGGCGCTAAAATGAAAAAAGAATATGAAGCGCTTGTTGACTCGAACGAAAAGTCGATGACTCTTCAAAATAATATCGTCGATAACTTGGAACAAGGGAAAGATGATATCGCAAAATGGATGTCAGAAGCATCTAAGGATGTTGGAAATGTTGTCATGACCCGTGCGGATACGATTAAAGATAACCAATACAAAGAACTTGAAAAGAAGCGAAAAGAAGTCAATCAGATGATGACGCAACTAACAATCATCATTGCGGCAATCATAATCATCGCTGTAGTGGTAGGTATCCTGATTTCTCAACGCATCAGCCGCTCAATCACGAAACCCGTTGGCATCGTAACGGAAGGGCTACACCATATTGCGGATGGGAATTTCTCCATCGATCCACTTGTCGTGCGTAGCAAAGACGAAATCGGAGAAATGGCGGTCGCATTTAACAAAATGGGAGCAGATGTAGCAAACATGATTCGCAAAATTAACGTCTCTGCTGAACAGTTGGCCATGCAATCCGAGGAGTTATCTGCAAGTTCTGAAGAAAGTTTGGCATCGTCGGAGTTAATCGCTAGTACTGCAGAAAAACAACTAGAAGGCAGTGAGCGTCAACAGCGGATAACAGACCAATCCACACAATCGATGAATGAGTTGTCTGTAGGGGTGGGAGAAATCTCAGAAAGCAATGAGGACATGTTACGGTCTGCAGAAGCAGTAACACAACTTGTTGGTAAAGGCTCAGCATCTATGGATGAGGTCGTCGAAGAGATGAAAACCATTCGGAAAACGATTCGAGAAACTGCAACAATCATGAAAGAGATGGCAGATCATTCTTCTGAAATTGAAAAAGTAACGGCTATCATTACAGGAATCGCGGAGCAAACCAACTTGTTGGCCCTTAACGCAGCGATCGAAGCAGCTCGTGCAGGGGATGCAGGTAAAGGGTTCGCGGTTGTTGCCGATGAAGTCCGAAAACTTGCAGAGCAATCCAAGAAGTCTGCAACAGAGATTGGAACTATGGTCAGTGACATCCAAGTATATTCGAAGAAAGCTAGGAAATCGATTGAAACCGGAAGTGAAAAAGTTGAAAATGGTATGAAAGCAACAGCAGAGTCCAACGCGGTATTCAAAGACATCCAACAAGCAGTTGGGGATGTATCCGCAAAGGTTGAAACGGTTTCTGCCGCAATTGAAGAAATCCAAGCGATGGCAGATGAAGTGACAGATGGCGCTCGAGAAGTTCAACGGTTAAGCGGACAAGCGGCTGCCTCAGCGACGGAGACAAGCTCAGCAACGGAAGAACAACTTGCAGTAAGCCAAGAGATTAGTGCGAGCGCACAAAGCCTTACGCGTCTTGCAGACGAGCTTCAGCAAGAGGTGAGTAGATTTCAAGTGTAGCAGTGAACATAAAAAGCGCACTCCCCACATATAAGGGGAGTGCGCTTTTACTATGCAATGAAAACTGAACCAAGTAAATAATTTCTGGAAATAAGTTTAATAAAACAAAAACGTGGAATTCTCTATAGTAAGAGAGTTCCACATTCGTTAATGTTATTTAAGGTTGTCCAAGAAGCGTTGCATGTCTTGAATTTTAACTTTATCGTCAACCCCAAAGTTTCCATTTGTGTAACCAGCCGTTACATTATTTGAATAGAGAGCACCAACATATTTTAATGCCCAGTAATCAGAAGGGACGTCTTTAAACGGAACTTCAGTTGAAGTAGAAAGGTCGAATGCATCCGTAAGTACTTTCGCCATTTGTGAACGAGTCAACGGATCATTTGGATTAAATCTACCACTGTTACTTCCGCTAAAGATACCTGCTTCAGCAGCAGCCATAATTTCGTTATAGTAAGGTGTTTTTGAGTTAACGTCAGAGAAACTCATGTTACTACCAGTTCTGTGAAGACCTAGTGTTTTAACAACGATGTTCGCCACTTGTCCACGTGTTGCATAAGTTACAGTTGGTGTTGGTTTTGAAGCAACAGATGTTTCACCAAATGTAGCAGGACGTTTTGCGCCTACATAACGGCTCTTCCAGTAGTAGGGATCGTTAAGAGATGAAATGGTAACACCCTTGCTAGTTGACGCGTGAATGAATTTGCTAGAACCAATATAGATTCCAACGTGTGAGACACCGCGCCCGCTTGTGTTGAAGAATACAAGATCGCCAGTAGTCAAATTGCTTTTTGAAACTGCTTTACCTTGTTTGTATTGTTGTCCTGTTGTTCGTGGAAGTGAAGATCCACTCTTTTTGTATACGAGTTGAGTATATGCCGAGCAATCGATTCCAGATGTAAGGCTTGTACCACCATAACGATAAGGTGTACCTATGTAATTCTTAGCTGTATTTACCAAGTTAGTTGCAGATAGTGTAGCAGCGGAAGCCATAGACGGTACGGACGTTGAAATTACTAAACTAGCGATTCCTAGTGCCAAAAGACGTTTCAGTTTCATAAGTTTCTCAGTTTCCCCTTTCGCACCGTATCAAGGACAGTGTCTTTATCTGTGAATATCTTAGCATAGGCTAAACCTCATTTCGGTTACAGTTATATTACAATGATGTTACAAATGGTCGCTTCATGTATAAAAGACTGATTTAACGCGGTTTATCGGATAATAAATCCGATGGAAGCGTTTTTATTTTTGTGTGAAAATGCTATGGAAGGTGAAAAAAACACGAAATTCCTGTATCTTTGTAACCAAACGTATTGAAATGCCGGAACTATAATGTGGATTCTGGCAGAACGGAGCTGACATGAAAAAAATTGTAGTATTTAGCAATATGTATCCATCTGCAGAACACCCTACGTATGGAATTTTTGTTAGAAACCAAGTTGAATTACTTAAAAAGTCTGGTGTCATGTTAGATGTAAAAGCAATTGATAACCCTAAAGGCGGTAAAGTACAAGCCCTTTTAAAATACGGGAAATGGTTTGCGAACTCGTTTCTTTATCTAATGGGGAATCGTGGGAAACTCTCATTAACTCACGCTCACTATGCGTTTCCGACAGGACTCCTTTCATTAATAGGAAAACGATTGTTTAAACTACCTTACGTTGTGACGGTTCATGGCGGGGATATCGATAAAATGGCGAAAAAGAGTGCGAGAATTGCTGGGCTGACTCAAACCATTCTACAGGAAGCATCTCATGTCATTACAGTTGGGGAACGTCTGAAGCAAGAAGTTGTTACAAACTATGGCGTGTCTGAAACAAATGTAACAGTGATGAGTATGGGAGTTGACCGAACAGTATTTCATCCATTAGCAAGAGATGCGGTCCGTAATGAACTTAACTTACTGGAGAGTAAGCGTGTGATCTTATTCATCGGCAATTTAATCCGTGAAAAAGGGGTTCTTGAATTAGTACAGGCATTCGAGGCTATTCAAAGTTCTTTACCAGAAGTTTCGCTACATCTACTAGGCTCTTCGAAGTCAGCTACCTTTGTAGAAGAGGTTAAACAGTACATTACGACTCACCAAATTGAAGGAGTACACTTTGAAGGCACGAAACCCCAGAGTGAACTTGCCAAATGGCTAGCAGCAGCAGATGTGCTAGCGCTACCTTCCTATCACGAAGGATTTGGACTCGTTGCGCTTGAGTCAATGGCGGCAGGTACGCCTGTAGTTGCATCTGACGTTGGGGGATTGTCGTATTTGTTAGCGGAAGGTGCTGGGATTTTGGTGCCAGCGCGTGATGTGGAAAGTCTTGCAGAAGGATTGCTTCAGGCGCTTACTTCAGATGAAGCAAGTAATAGTGCGCGGCAAGAAGAAATCGTTCACGAACATTCCTATGAGAAGATATTGGAGAAATTGTTGAAGATATATGGGGAAACCGAACGTACGCGATAAAGGGGGATAAAGGAATGGCAGTCACAGAACAAATAAGAGATTGGTTCGAATACTTCCATGCGAATCCGGAAGTTAGTTGGAAAGAACAAGAGACGACAAAGGAAATTGCACGCATTTTAAATGAGATGGAAGTTCCTTATAAGACGTTTGAAGAGGTCACTGGCGCTGTTGCAGAAATCGGAGAAGGCGATTCTGTCATAGCGGTACGCGCAGATATCGATGCCCTTTGGCAAGAAGTAGAGGGTACATATCAAGCAAATCATTCTTGTGGACACGATGGTCACATGGCTATGGTGCTTGGGGCACTCACTCATTTAAAGGAAGAAGACCTTGGTTGCAGAATTCGCTTTATCTTCCAACCCGCTGAAGAAAAAGGGAATGGCTCCAATGCAATGATTGACCGTGGAGCTATAGATGGTGTGAGTTATCTGTTTGGTATTCATCTGCGGCCACAAGAGGAGCTACCGTTAGGCAAAGCATCAGCTGCGATTCATCATGGTGCAGCTTATTTCGTAGAAGGGCAGATTAGTGGCGTGGACGCACATGGGGCTCGTCCACATCAAGGCGTCAATGCTATCGATCCATTACTTGCAATCGGTCAATTTTTGAAGACGGTGCAGTTTTCACCATATGAGGCATATTCCGTGAAATTGACATACCTTCAAGCAGGTGGAGACAGTCTGAATATCATCCCAGGATCAGCGAAGTTTGGATTAGACATCCGCGCACAGTCTAATGATGTGTTACAACAATTACAAAAACGTGTCGATAAAGGATTACAACAGATTGCTGAACTTTACACGACTAAAATTGAAGCGGAATGGACAGACTATACGCCGGCAGCAGAAGTATCAGATGAAGCTGCAGAAATCGCACGTGAAGGAATCCTTGCCGTACTTGGTGAAAAAGGGCTTGCACCAGACGTTGTTACATCCGGAAGCGATGATTTCCACTTCTATACGATTCGCAACCCAGAGTTGAAAGCGACGATGATTGGATTGGGGGCTGATTTAGGACCAGGATTGCATCATCCAGCAATGACATTCAATAGGGATGCGCTTGTAACGGGCGCTAAAATTCTAGCTGAGACGCTGAAACGTGCAAGTTTTTGCGTGTGAGGTGTTGTCGGAAAGACGTGGATTTTAATGAGAAATAAGTGATTGAGAGTTATCATTTATTTGAAAAATTTAAATATCATGTGTGGAGTGTCGCAGGTTGCAATGTGCCAAATATAGGAGTACTATTTAGATGTTAAAACTTATGAATCATATAAAAAGGAGCGGTTTAAATGGGTAGAATGCAAGATAAAGTAGCATTTATTACAGGTGGAGCTTCAGGTATGGGCGAAATGATGGTTAAATTATTCACAGCTGAGGGCGCTAAAGTCATCGCTGCAGACATTAACACAGATGCGCTTCAAGCTAAATGGGACGGCGTTGAAAACGTTGACTACGTAAAGCTTAACGTAACGGATGCTGACAACTGGGCAGAGGCTGTAAAAACGGCTGCTGACAAGTTCGGTAAACTTGATATCCTTATCAACTGTGCAGGTATCTCTACTGAAAAAGGCATGGACGATATTACAATTGCTGACTGGCAACGTCTACACGACATCAACGGATTCGGTACATTCGCTGGTATGCGTGCAGTAGTTCCTTACATGAAGGAAGCTGGACAAGGTTCAATCGTTAACATTTCTTCTTACACAGCATTAGTTGGTATGGGTTACAACCCATATGCAGCTTCTAAAGGTTCAGTTCGTGCGATCTCTCGTGCAGCTGCAGCTGAGTTCGGTAAAGATGGAATTCGTGTAAACGCAGTATTCCCAGGCGTTATCCAAACTCCAATGGTAGCAAACCTTGAGTCTTCTAAAGCAGCTCTTGAAGGCCTTATCAGAATGACACCACTTGCTCGTCTTGGACAACCTGAAGACGTAGGTAACGCGGTAATGTTCTTAGCTTCTGATGAAGCTTCTTACATCTCTGGCGCAGAACTCGTAATCGACGGTGGATTCTCAGCACGCTAATTGGTAAATGAACTAAAAAAGACGTCTTCTCATTATTGAGGAGGCGTCTTTTGCTTTGTAAAAAGGTTATATACAGTGTTGATTATTGCAAAGATATGCATCTAACGCTCTGCTCAGTCAAGGGTCTTCGATCTTCGCTTATCCTCCAGGAGTCGCAGCCTTTCGCTCCAATCAAAAGTGTAACGTTAAATAAATTCAACATTTATACGTTGTATCATAAATAATTAAGAAGAGATTAGAAACGGTACTGTGTCAAAATATTTTCCAGTTTGAGCGCAAGCCCCAGGCTACCTTTTACTTTAAGTTTCCCCATCATGAACGCAGTCGTTGTGTTCAATTTTCCAGCAAGCAGTTTGTAGAAATCCTCGACCTTCATCGTCAACGTACAATCTGCCTCGGCGGTCTCTTTTGAAGTGACGCTTGCTTTATTATTTGCAAATAGTAATACATAATTTCCCTCTTCATCCCCAGACAAATTAAAACCGTAACTTACATCCAACCCTTGGATAGGAGCGGAATGATCGTTCAGTTGCCGCTCAATTTCTTTCCATGTTTGTTGAAGATCTTTTTCATGTTCGATTACCAAGTTTTCCAACCTCCTAAAAATGAATAGTGGCTCATTATCAGTATAGCAAACTACCCGGGTAAAATGCGCAGAGTTTACTGAAAACTTTAAAGGTGAATGTCCTAATTTGTCGAATTATAGGTTAGAGTAATAGTAGCTATAACTCGAACAGTCATGTAAGCACAGGTGATACCGCTAGTAAATCCTTTTGAGGTGGTGCTTGAGCATGAAAAGGTCTAAGGAAGAACTTACAGAATTCATATCGAGAATGCAGGAACAGCAACAGCAATTATTTAAGCAAGCGAAGCAATTGGAGCTTACTCCCCAATCCATGAAAACTGTTTTGTACGAGCTTTGCGAAAATATTGCAATGATTATGAGGGCTGATCGGGTGAGTATTTGGTTGTTTAATGACGATCAAACTGCCCTAACTGAGCATTTGACTTATGCTGCTGATTCAATTGCTATTCCTATCGTTCGTGAACTCAATTTCTATAATGCCAAGTTATACTTTGAAGCAATTACTAGTCAACGGGTCAATTCGGTGGATGACATCACTACAAACGAAGCCTTTCAATCCCTACCGAGTAATTATCTCGTTGACACTCCGATTACTTCTTTACTCGATGCATCCATCATTATGAGCCGAGGAATCGGAGGGCTTCTTTGCTGTGAAACAGTAAAAAGACGCAACTGGACGAAATTGGACGAAGTATTCATTGCAGCTTTTGCAGATATGTTGTCTTTTGTATTCGATCGGCTAAATCGATTAGAAATGGAAAATCGAGTTCACGAATTAGCCTATACGGATTTATTAACAGGCATCGACAATGAAAATGCGTTCATCGAAAAAGTGAATGATAAGATACATAAGACAGGAAAAGAGCTTTTCGGAGCGTTCCTTTACATGAAAATTGATCAATTCACTTCGATTCAAAGTGTACTTGGCCAAGAAGGAACAAAGGAATCTTTGAAAAAAATAGCAATTAGACTACGATCACTTTTCCCAGAGGGTTCAATCTTTGCGCGAATCGCTTTTGATCATTTCATCATATTTACTGAACACAGTAGTGATCATGAAAAAGATGAAAATACCATGGAGCAAATTCTTTCGGAGTTACGTAATCCAATAATGATTAGTGACCAGAAGCTATTCTTGACGTTTAGTTACGGGGTGTCTCTCTATCCGCAACATGTAACCGATGCGTATGAAGGAATTCAGGCCGCTAAAATCGCACTCGATTCCTCTCAGAAAATGGGGAATCGAAAGACTCGCGCGGTCTATGAACCCCTTATGTATGAACAGTGGGAAGAGGAAATGCATTCGGAGATGAATTTAGGAAAAGGGTTGGACATGAACGAGTTTTGTCTGTTTTACCAACCTCAAGTTGAAAGTGTGACTCACAAAGTGACGGGAGTCGAAGCGCTCATTCGATGGCAACACCCTGAGAAGGGTCTGTTGTCACCTGCTGCGTTCATTGAAATCGCTGAAACGACTGGCCACATCACGCAAATTGGAGAATGGGTAGTGAGTCAGGCGTGTCAGCAGTTAAAAAGTTGGGAGCAGAAGGGCTTAGGGGCATTGACGATTTCCGTCAACATTTCACCTAGACACTTCCTACACTATCAATTTCCAAAATTTCTTTACAGTTGTATACAGGAATATAACATCGACCCTGCAAAACTGATTATAGAAATCACCGAGAATGTTGCCATTGAATATTCCAAGATAGTAGAACTGCAAATACAAAAAGTCCAGAACTTGGGTTTTCCTATTTCCATTGACGATTTTGGAACGGGGTATTCGGCATTCCTTTACTTACAACGCTTTTCAATACAGGAAGTCAAGATTGATCGACAGTTTGTTACAGATATCGAAAATGATCCGAAAAGTCGTGCAATTGTCCGTGCGATTTTAACGCTTGCGAAGAGCCTTCACATGCACACAGTAGCGGAAGGAGTAGAAACTATTGGCCAGATGAAAAAATTAGAGGAGCTAGGCTGTTTCGAAATTCAAGGGTATTATTTCAGTAAACCGGTGCCTATCGAGGAATTGAATAGTTGGCTGCTTGCGTCACCAAGATTTCCATTCCTATACTTACCCATACCCCCAGCTTAAAATAAAAGATCCGGATTGTAAGCAAAGTCGCTTACAATCCGGATCTTTTTTACATTCTTCCAATTGGCCATTTGAATGGGACGGATCCAGGAGGAGAGTGCTTGATAATATCGATCATAGGGATCGTGTACGCAAACGCGATAAGTGCAATCGTAATGCCAACCCACAAATACCAGTTTTCAAGAATTTTAGGTGTGGCTTGAGCATCTTCATCCTCAGCGGCAATCGGGAATTCTTCTACGCCACGAGGTGCGAAGAATGTCAACTTAATGAAGATATAGATCATAAGCAAGATACCGATGAATAAAATTGTTCCACCGACAGCCTGAGCAAGCTGATAGCCTATCCAAGTATCAACCTGTTCACCACCTGCGTATTGTGAGTACGCAGAACGTCGTGGACCGCCAAGGAGTCCTTGAATATGCATCGCTGTCGACATAATCGTCATTCCTACTGTCCAGATAATCGTTTGGATGATTCCAAGTTTGTTTATTTGCTTCGTTAAACGACGTCCTGTTAAGTGAGGGACGAGCCAATACGCAATCCCGAAATATGTCAAAAGAACGGTTGTCGCAACTGTCAAGTGGAAATGACCTGTTACCCAAATTGTATTGTGGACAAGTGCGTTCATCTGGTGAGACGCGTTGATGATACCTCCAATTCCCCCTGGGATGAAAGCGACCATTCCGACAAATGGTGCGAAGAATCGTACGTCGCCCCATGGTAATTTTTTGAACCAACCGAAGAGACTGCTGAACCCTTTTTTGCGCCCTGTAATTTCAAACGTCGCAAAAATCGAGAATGCGGTCATCAGTGAAGGAACAACCACCATCATTGTAAGTACTACTTGGATGAATTTCCAAGTCGGATCAATACCTGGCTCTGTCAACTGGTGGTGGAACCCGACTGGAATCGAGAACAACAACAGCAAGATGAATGCTAGACGGGCAAGTGAATCACTGAATAGTTTTCCGCCGATGATTTTCGGGATGATTGCATACCATGCCATATATGCTGGAAGCAACCAGAAATACACAAGCGGGTGACCGAAGTACCAGAACAATGTACGGCTGACGAGCACGTTAATGGTTTCTGTATACCCGAGTGACCAAGGAATGAACTGAATAACTACTGAAACCGCGACACCGAGGGATGCAATGACCCACATAAGCATGTTAATGATTACCATGAATGCAAGTAACGGTGACTTTTCACCTTTGTGAGCTTTCTTCCATACATACAGCTGACGGAAGTTTGTAAATGCGGAAATCCAGCTTCCCACGATTACGAGTGCAAGACCAATGTAAAATGCGGGATGTGCAGCAAGTGGTGCATAGAATGTATACAATACGTTAGCTTGGCCAACTAGGATTGTAACCGCGGCCATGACTGTACCGACGAGCATCATCCAGAATGAAATCCAACCGACGTTCCGTTGTTTATCCGAAATTCCGACCGTTTTCCCCATGAGTGCAAACTGGAATCCGATGATGAAGAATGTTGTCAATACAAGTCCAAGAATCACACCGTGAACCGTTAGTATCGTATAGTAGTTAATGTTGAAGGGAAGTGTGAACTTTCCAGACCGGACAAATGTCTGAAGGAGACCCATGAGTCCACCGACGAGCAATGAAACAAACGTGACATACATGAATGACATGTAGAGTCGTGCATCTTTTTTAGGGAATAAGCGAAGGTTATTTTCTGTTCCGTCCATATTAATACACCTCTACCTTTCCGAACATCTGGTGGTGACCGATGCCGCAATATTCGTTACAGACAATTGTGAACTCGCCTTTATTTTTCATAACCGCTTCATAACGGCTAATATGACCAGGTTCAACCATCATATTGACATTCGTTCCAGCTACTTGGAACCCGTGAACTACGTCTTTTGATGTAATTGTAAAGAGAACGGTGGATCCTTGTGGAACACGAATGGTTTTGACTGGTTTTTCATCTTTGTCCACACCGAAATCATAGTTAAATGCGGATGCGACAATGTTGACTTTATATTTACCGTCTGCGACTTCTGTCAGGCCCAAGTTTTCAGGTTTAAACGAATCGTGTGCTTCCACGTTATTTTGATCAATTGTTTCCAAGTGACTCTGTGGATGAGTCCCTTTCCAAAACGCTGCAAATCCTATAACTAAAAGAAAAATAATTAATGATGCCATGCCAAACGTGAGCCAAACCTTCTCATACTTATGCAGGTGCATAATCTCTGCCTCCTTCTTCTTGTCTCGTTATCTTGAAATGAAAAGCCAATATGCGCCAAACCATGCACCAACCATTAGAAAACCGAGAATCATAACCATGATGAACGTTCCTTTTAAATTGGATGATACCTCTGGTGTAGGAACTTTGTTGCTAACGTGCTTTTTTGTCATTTCACTCACCGCCTTTAATGGGTGTTTGTTTACTCTATAAGAACTACTTTTATCATATTGAATCTGAGAAATTAAAATACTAGGGAATTCCCTAATACTTTCGTAGTGAATAGGAAGTTCACACTTTGTTCATAGACTCACCACATTTTTGACAAATGAATGGGGAAAAAGAAAGTACATGTGTAGGGCAGATAGATTAGGGAATGGCTTGAGTATAGTGTGTTTGTTGACCAAGGTGTCACAACGCTTTACAATAAATGAAGTAAACTTTTATAAGAAAGTTGGTTGATGGTCATGGAAAACATTCAAACAATTGTGGTGGATAGTAAAGAGCAAGGCGCAGAAAAGATATGCGAATTAGTCCAAAAGGAATTAGAAGCAGGACATTTACATGTGCTAGGACTGGCGACAGGAAGTACGATGGAGCCGGTATATGAAAAAATGACGGAATCGGACCTTGACTTCACGAATGTGATCGCATTTAACCTTGACGAATATATTGGGATTCCAGCAACGCACAAAAATAGTTATGCGTATTACATGAACGAATTGTTATTTTCAAAGAAGCCATTTAAAGAAACTCATATTGAAAACGGGATGGCTGAAGATCTAGACGCCGAATGCGTGCGCTACGAAACACTATTGAAGGAAAATCCTCTTGATATCCAGTTCCTCGGAATTGGTGAGAATGGTCATATCGCATTCAACGAACCCGGTACATCTCCAGAATCCGTGACGCATGTTGTCGAACTTACGGAATCGACAATTGCAGTGAACAGCCAGTACTTTACGGAAGATGAAACAATGCCAGTGACAGCTCTAACAATGGGGATTTCTTCAATCATGCAAGCCAAAAAGCTTATCGTGGCGGCATTCGGCGAGAAAAAACGTCCTGCTCTTGAAAAACTCTTCGAAGGAGTTGTGACAACGGAGTGGCCAGTGACTTATTTGTTGGATCACCCTGATGTGATTGTGATTACAGATTTGAAATTATAATAGAAGATGTTTGAGGGAAGGCTGTCCACTCGGGCAGTCTTTTTTTGGGGGAGAGAGTAGGTTCTCAATCAGAACTTGGTAGTTGTCGGACAAATAAAGGATTTCTTCATCACATATTGGAATTTCTCCGACACAGCGTACAGTTCTCGTTAACAGGAGACAATTCAACGAGATGAATAGGAGGGGAGTAGATTTATTGAACACAAAAAACCCGCACAAACGAAATTGTACGGGGAATCGATTCTTTATGCATTTTGCTGAGGAACACGGATTGTCCAGCGAGAGAAATCTGGCTCGTCTTTTGAAACCATCTCTGTTGGATACACAAATGTCCAAGGCTTAGTTGTATTCGCATTCACGGGAAGTGAACCTATGTCGAACGAACCGCTTGCCACGACCTCACCTGTTGCATCGATTAGTTCTAGTGGTAATTTCTCAATATTAATTTGTTTCGAGTGGCCATTACGGATGAATACAGACGCTGCAATGCTTCCGTCCTCTTGTTTCCCGACTTGGAATCCAGCTATGTTCACTTCACGTGGTTTCAACTTCGGCAAGTTGCCGACAACCTCTTCAAGTGCTGCTTTTTGCTCAGCTGGAAGGCTTGTTTCCCAAGATTCTTCAAGTTCTAACTTGTGAGGAACCATGGACTGTACGTTGAATGCAAGTTTCCAGTTCTCTTTAGGAGGCTCTTCAACGAATAGGTTGTCTTTTGTAAAGACGAATACCCAAGGGCGTGCGCTACGTGGAGCAATTTCGCCAAGCTCGCTCAAGTCAAATTGTTGAGAACCAAGTGTTTTGCCTTCTTCATCCATAAGCATCAATTCAACTTCACCAATCGTAATTGTCTGGTCTAGAGATGAACGGAAAAATGCTTTGACCAAAAATTCACCAGTTGCTGGTTCGATGTCAATATCGATACCAGACAAAGAAATTTGGTTTGGCTTAAGAGTTTCGAGTTCGTTCGCAAGGAAACGGAAAACGTATTCCTGTTCTTGCGGCAAATTCCATGAAGGGTGTAGGGATAGCGCTGTTTCGATATCCTCATCACTAGCTGGGCCACCAGTACCAGCCATTAGTTCTTCAGAGCCGATTGTGCTTTCGCTGCCTGTCTTTTCGGTCTTTTTAAACAATGAAAGAAATTTCATGAGTTAACCTCCTGTGAGTGTAGTTCCTGCTGTTCTGTTAAGATCTTCATGAATTGAATGACTTCTAAAGCGATATCTCGGCGTAACTTTTGATAATGTTTCCCAAAAAGTTCCAATCCTTCGCGCTGATAAATTCGCATCGGATCTTCCTGTCCATATGAGCGAAGTCCAATTCCTTCCTTTAACCTTGTCATTACTTCAAGGTGCTTGACCCACATTGTGTCGATATGACTTAGCATCACTTGTGGAATAAGTTGGTTTACTTCCTCATTATCCTCAAAGGATTGGATGTAATCAACCAATTCATCAAGTGGATTTTGATAGAACTTGATAACTTGCGTTGGTTTTTCGAATGTATGTGGAAGTTCAACTGACGTACGAAGCAAGGAGTTCATCGTCCGCTCAATTTGCTCGAAATCCCATTGATCGGGAGTTTCGCCTTCAGGACAACTGTCGAATACAACGAACTCGGTCGTCTCTTTCAGCATCGTTTGTAAAAGTCCATTCACATCGTTACCTTCTAATACATTATCGCGTAGCCCGTATAATACGTTACGTTGGTCGTTTATCACATCATCCAATTTCAAATTGTACTCACGCATCGAGTAATGAGCACCTTCAACAATACGTTGTGTACGCTCTGTCAGCTCATTGACGTCTTTGTTGAGTACTTGGCCGTTATCATCGGTTTCGATTTTCTTTTCGAACTTCTCGATATCCTCTTTTGCAAATCGCTTAAACATATCATCTTCAAGGGATAGGAAGAATTGTGATTCCCCTTTGTCGCCTTGACGACCTGAGCGTCCTCGCAACTGGTTATCGACGCGTCGGCTTTCGTGTTTTTCAGTACCGAGCACAAACAACCCGCCTAAATCTTCTACTCCATCGCCAAGTACAATATCGGTTCCTCGCCCTGCCATATTCGTCGCAACTGTTATGTGTCCTTTTTGACCAGCATTGGAGATTAAATCGACTTCTTGCTCGACACTTTTTGCGTTTAACAAATTATAATCGAGTTTGTGTTCATCTAAATACTCGACAACTTTTTCTGATTGCAGTATAGAAGTTGTCCCGACAAGTACAGGCTGTCCAACTTTGTGGCGATCGGCGACTTCTTTTGCCATTGCTTTGTATTTTTGGTCGATCGTTTTAAAGACAACGTCTTCTTGATCCACACGTTGACGAGGTCGGTTTGTCGGAATTTGGATCACTTGCATGTTGTAGACTTCCCTGAATTCTCGTTCCTGCGTTTTCGCAGTACCCGTCATCCCACAAAGTCTTGGGTACATGCGGAAATAGTTTTGAATCGTAATTTGGGCTTGTGCTTTGTTTTCGTCGGTGATAGGAAGACCTTCTTTTGCTTCGATCGCCTGGTGAAGACCATCAGACAATGTCCGTCCTTCCATGATCCTTCCGGTAAACATATCGACCAATTCGACCTTTTGGTCCCGTACGATATAGTCAACATCGCGTTTGAAAATAACATAGGCACGTACCGCTTGAATCATATAATGATAGAGTGTCTGATGCTCAAGGTCATATAAGTTATCCACACCAAACGCCTTTTCCACCTTCTCAATACCTGTTTCAGTTAACGATGTGGACTTAGTTTCATCATCAAAGTCGAAGTCAACACCTTGTTCAAATCGTTTCGCTAGACGAGCTGCAATCATATGCAGATCTGCGTCTGCTTGCATCTTACCAGCAACAATCAATGGAGTTTTCGCTTCGTCAATCAGCACACTGTCAACCTCGTCAATAATCGCGTAATGGTATGGTCGTTGTACTTTTTGGCTGATGTGCTGCGCCATGTTGTCTCGCAAGTAGTCAAAACCGAATTCAGTACCAACTCCGTATGTAATATCCGCATCATACGCTTCTTTCTTTTCAAGACCTTGCATCATCGGTACATTCAGTCCGACAGTAAGACCGAGAAATCGATGAATTTGTCCCATTTGTTCGAAGTCACGACGGGCTAGATAGTCATTTACTGTAATGATGTGAACGCCTTTACCTTCGAGAGCACGTACATAAGAAGGGAGGGATGCGACAAGTGTTTTTCCTTCTCCGGTAGGCATTTCTGCAATATTACCTTCAGTTAACACCATGCCACCAATTAGCTGAACGTCGAAATGACGCATGTGTAGAACACGCTTTGAGGCTTCACGTACAACTGCGAACGCTTCAGGGATAATGGATTGGACAGTTTCGCCATTTGCAAGGCGTTCTTTGAATCCAAGTGTTTTTTCAGCAAGTTGCTCATCTGACAATTCAGTAAAACTCGCTTCTAATTTATTTATACGATCAACAATTTTTCGATATTTCTTAAGCTGTCGATCACTGGTTTGGTTTGATCGTTTAAAAATGGATAGCATATAGTTAACGCTCCTTTATATAGTCCATTCAACGGACACGACTCTATTTTATCAAACAAGAGCGGAAAAAACTAGAAGTGCGTGAAAGAACGTTTTGAATAACAGGCTTAATCCTTGCCAAGAGAGGGTATTGGTAACTAATCGTTTTGCTATCTCATAGAAAAATTGTTTCGCAGAGTGCTTTCTTTCTGTGAGCATGTTATAATACGGTAGGCTTTAACTAAAATTGAGTTCTACAGGGAGGAAGGACATGTTATTCCTTGCAATGGCAGCCTCATTTGTCGGCGCCATCATACTAACTCCACTTGTCATAAAATTCGCGTTCCGAATTGGGGCGGTTGATAGACCGAATTACCGCAAAGTCCATGCTGCGGTTATGCCGCGTATTGGCGGCCTTGCGATATTTGGAGCTTTTTTAATCGGTTATGCCATACTTTTGCCTAAAGATGAGCATGCAGCAGGAATTTTAATAGGAGCTGTAATTATCATTGCAATAGGGTTCTTCGATGATATGTTGGAAATTACAGCGAAAGCAAAAGCATTAGGACAGCTAGTTGCAGCAATTGTGGTAATGACTGTTGGAGACTTACAAATTGATTTTATTAACTTACCTTTTCTCGGACAAATTGACTTCGGATACTTGAGCATCCCCATTACGATTCTCTGGATTGTCGGAGTGACGAATGCCATTAACTTGATTGATGGGCTTGATGGACTTGCTGCAGGTGTTTCGACAATTGCGCTTATCTCCATCTCCGTCATGGCGCTCATCATGGGGAATACATTCGTACTTGTTACCGCAGCGATCCTTGCGGCAAGTTCGCTTGGTTTTCTACTGTTCAACTTCCACCCAGCAAAAATCTTCATGGGGGACACAGGGTCATTGTTCTTAGGATTTATGATTTCTGTACTGGCACTACTAGGATTTAAAAACGTCGCCGTCGTGTCACTTGTTATTCCTATTATTATGCTTGGTGTTCCAATTTCCGATACATTCTTCGCGATTGTTCGACGTATTCGGATGAAACAATCGATTACCGCGCCGGATAAATCTCACTTGCATCATTGCTTGTTGCGTGCTGGGTTCTCACATCGACAAACCGTTCTCGTCATTTACGGTATCGCCATTCTTTTCGGAATCGCGGCAGTATTATTCTCACAAGCGACTGTATGGGGAGCGATTTTGTTACTTTTCGTCATCTTACTCGCTATCGAATTATTTGTGGAAATCATCGGCCTGGCCGGTACAAATTACCGTCCTATATTGAACCTAGTTCGTATGATAGGAAAATAATTTTAAAGGCTGTCCCAGGTATTTAACCCGGGACAGCCTTTTTGATATTGAAATCAAGTTAAAACGCGAAAGGAATGGTTTCCTTTCGCGTTTGCTAGATCATTAATTAGAGTTTTCATCCTCTGATGGCGAGATAACGACACGGTTCGTACTTTCTTTACTGTTTGTGGAAGAGTCATCATCTACATTAGGTGCTAGAGAAGAAATCAATCCCAAGTGTGATTGTAGAATCAATTGTGTCTTTTGAAGGTCTTTGTCGTTCAACTTCCAATAGTATACACCTGTCGTCCAATCATCATCACCCTCAAGTGACAGCGTATCAACGGATGGCATTCCGCCTTTTGCATACTCTAAGAACGACAACATCTCTTTATACTGCATATCCGTCTTAATGTTATCTCCGAGTGCATCAATCACATCACCAAATTTCGTAATAGCGGTAGGAGATTTCGCTTGGTCCATCATCGCCTGAATAATCATTTGCTGTCGTTTACCTCGCTCGATGTCGCTGTCCAGTTTACGTGTTCGAGCAAGTGCAAGTGCATGACGACCATCTAGTACTTGAAGACCTGGCATTAAGTGGATTGTCCCTGCATCTGTTTCATCTTTTTCAATTCGTTCATAAGGAACTTCGACCTCGACTCCACCAAGTGCATCCACTACATCGATGAACGCGTTAAAGTTGGCTTTCAAATAGTAGTCGATCGGGATGTCCAACATTTCTTCTACAGTTTCAATCGTTGCCTTTGTTCCACCATAAGCATTCGCATGTGTAATTTTATCTTTATAATCCACTTCTGGAATGTAAACGTAAGAATCACGAGGGATACTTAGCAGTTTTACCGTTTTTTGTTTCGGATTCAACGTAGCTACGAGCAATGCATCCGCTCGGCTGTTGCTGTCCCCCTGTTGTCGATCATCACTGTCATCCACACCGATCAATAACACCGAGACATTGTCTTTCGCGGGTTTGATTTTGTCATCTTTTACAGTTGTTCGGCCAGTACGGTCTTGGATTGGCTCATAGGCTCTATCTGCAGCGAGTTCAGCCTTCTTATGAAGAGTGACTCCGTAGGCTGCAACTGTTAAAAAAGCCGCAATCGTCATCACAAGTCCTATCTTCAAAACAAGTCGCGTTTTTGAAGATTTTCTTTTGGCTTTTTTATATTCTTTTCGTTTCATGTTTTATTTAGCCTCCATTAATCAATCCTAAATGTCGAACTCCATCGCCGTGCTAGTAGATGCTGTCAAATGATGGCGACGGCAATATCTGTCGAATAGGTATATTACCTAAGAAAATTGCAATTATCAACAGTATACTATCTTTACGAAATCGCGTACACCTTTTTAGACAGAAAACTCCAAGAACTTATGTTCACCTTCACTAATCTGACCTTGCCCGTTCGTTAAATCTGCAACCCAAGTATGGAATAGGTCTACGTCTGAGATGGGCACTAATATAAATAACGCTACCTGTTCACCGTACTCAATATGCTCAAGTGGCCACTCGGATTGTCGAACTTCATTTTCCACCTTTCCAAGCGCCGTGTAGTCGACTGTAATGCATATAGTACTATGAAGGACACGCTCTACTGTACCGGATGCTGCAACTCCTTCTGAAGTTGAACGTCCATATGCACGTATGAGGCCGCCACCACCGAGTTTGATACCGCCAAAATAACGAGTGACAACAACTGTTGTATCTTTTAAACCTTGCTTTTTTAGTACTTCCAGCATTGGGACACCTGCTGTACCTGAAGGCTCTCCGTCATCATTCGCTTTTTGAATTTGATCGTGTTCACCTATTAAATAAGCGGAACAATTATGGTTAGCAGAAGGGTGTGCTCGTTTTATTTCCTGGATGAATTCAAGAGCTTCTTGTTCAGTTTCTGTTCTTTTTACGGAAGTGATGAATCGAGATTTATTGATGACGATTTCCGATTCACTTTGTTGTTTTACGGTCTTATAGTCCATTCTCATTGCAAGACCTCCTCAATCTGTAATACAATTTTAATATGTAATGGGCATTAAGATGCTATACTAAATAAAGTGTATAGTGAATCCAATGTAATCGCAACAGCCTATGGATTCTACAATGAGATTTTAGCATTGGTGGGAGTGTGAACAATGGATAAGGCGGCAATTGATATTCAAAAGCTAGAAGGTATCTTCGATAGCATGGTGAATGTAATGGATCAGTCCAAAAACGACATCTTTATGATCAGTGAGCAAAGCCGTCGAAGTTTTGAATCCATGCAACGCGAGCTCATTCTTGCTAAGGAAGATATTTCCCGGGTAATAACCGAGGGTGATTACCTTGAAGAAATGACACGTCACTCACGCAGAAGGCTTGCTGATGTCTCGAAGAACTTTGTGAATTATTCGGAACAAGAAGTGAGGAAGGCTTATGAGGTTGCAAATGACCTTCTTGTTAGGCTGTCCGTAAACAGAATGGAAGAAAAGCAATTACGTATTCAACGGGATGACCTGGATCGTCGCCTAGCGGAACTGTTGGAGACGATTGAACGGGCGGATCAGCTCGTCAACCAAGTATCCACAGTTGTCACTTACTTAACTTCAGATTTGAAGGACGTGGGTGAAGCACTAGAAACAGCCAGGCATAAGCAGGACTTTGCGATTCGGATCATTCAAGCACAAGAGGAAGAACGTAAACGGGTTTCAAGAGAGATTCACGATGGACCTGCTCAAATGATGGCCAGCGTGCTCATTCGTTCTGGACTCATCGAGAAAGTATATGAGCAAAAAGGTCCTAAGCAAGCACTTGAGGAATTTAAGGATTTAAAAGAAATGGTACGAAGTTCATTATATGAAGTACGGCGAATCATTTATGATCTTCGCCCTATGGCGATTGATGATCTCGGCGTGGTGCCAACATTGAAAAAGTACTTATCCACGCTTATGGAATATGAACCTGATGTTCGTATTCACTTTCAGAGTATTGGAGAAGACCGCCGTTTCGAGTCGAGTTTTGAAATTGCGGTGTTCCGCTTAGTTCAAGAATCCGTAACTAATGCCATTAAGCACGGGAATAGTCGTGATATATGGGTGAAAGTTGAATGGTTACGTGAGACGATGAATGCAATTGTAAAAGATAATGGAGCAGGATTCGATCAAAACGAAGTGAAAGAAAAATCATTCGGGATTATTGGGATGAAGGAACGCATTGACTTGTTGAAAGGCGATTTTAAAATCACCTCAGAAGTTGGTAAAGGGACAAGCGTGTTCTTTAAAATTCCGATTAATTCTGATAGTATAGGCAAATAGAGGCTTTGGAGGGAACGAACATGACAAAAATCTTAATAGTAGATGATCATCAATTATTCCGCGAAGGAGTCAAACGTATTTTGGCGTTTGAAGATACGTTCGAAATTGTAGCAGAAGGAGATGACGGTAGCGAAGTATTTACTTTGTACGAAGAGCATAATCCGGATGTAGTTCTTATGGATATTAATATGCCACGAATGAACGGGATTGAAGCAACTGAACAACTCATGACCAAATATCCCGATGCGAAAGTCATCGTATTGTCCATTCATGACGATGAATCATACGTTTCTCAGGCGCTTAAAACGGGCGCACTTGGATACATGTTGAAAGAAATGGATGCAGATGCAATTGTTCAGGCTATTAAAGTTGTAGCAGCTGGCGGATCTTATTTACATCCAAAAGTAACGCATAATTTAGTAACAGAATATCGCAGATTGAGCGAACGAGAACATAAAGGCTCATTCCATCAGCACGAAATACGCCGACCTTTGCATCTGTTAACGAAGAGGGAATGTGAAGTACTGCAATTGTTGACGGATGGCCAAAGCAACCGGGCAATTGGAGAGACTTTGTTCATCTCAGAAAAGACTGTAAAAAACCACGTCTCAAGTATTTTACAAAAAATGAACGTGAACGACCGTACACAAGCAGTTGTCACAGCAATTAAAAACGGTTGGGTTGAAGTGAAGTAATGCAGTATTTATAAAAGGACCTCCAATCGGATGGTCCTTTTGTTATGAAAGGAGAAGGCATATGAAGAAAATTACAGGACTCGTCGGAATGGTAACACTAGCACTTATGCTAAGCGCTTGCAGTGGGGATGATGATAGTGCTCAAAAGAATTCAGGTTCGATCGACGATGGTGAACAGACGAACGAAAACGGTTCGATTGACCATGGAGTTAAAGAAAGTGGTGAAAAAGAAGGGAAGAAAGATGAAACGGGCGAAGATGGCATTGATGTAGGCTTCAGTCTGGAAGGGGGCAGTATTGAAGAAGCGGCCAACGTTCCTGCAGAGCAAAAAATAGCCATTGTAGAATCTTTTAGTCGATATATCGATACATTGAATGTAGGGGACGTGGATGCGTACCTTGAAACGCTTTCTGCAGATGGCTATAATGTTGAAGAAGAGCGGGCTGCGACTAAAGAATTGCTTGCTACCCATGTACTGACGCGCACTCCAGAAGACATTACAATCGTTAAGTATTCCGATACAGAAGCACAAGTATTCACGTCGATGGAAACCGCAGTAAAAGATAAAGAAAGCGGCGAACAAGATGTAAACATAGGACGCCAAGTAACAGTAATGACAAACGAGGATGGCAACTGGAAAGTAAAATCAGTTCACTACATTGGTGATCAGGAACCAAAAGAATAAAATTCTATTTCAAGCAGTGGATTAGATGGCAATTTGCCTTCTAATTCACTGTTTTTTGGTTGCATTTTTTCTTAGTATGTCATAAAATAATAAATAGAACAAACGTTCGATTATTGGAGGTGGAGAAATGACAGCCTTGAAAACAGAAGTGATTCCCTATTTAGAGAATATGATTTACTTACCGATGATATTAACGATTTTGGAGAGGGATCGATTGCATATACAGCAGGGGGAATTCAAGTTGAAAAAACCGTACTTGGGGCTCGTGGATGATGTCGCAAAGCGCGTACACAAAGAGCTTGGAAATACGGCTGCATATTTGCGTATGAATCATTTATCGGTGGTGAGGGGGAAAATGGATGATATTTTTACAGAATATATTTTTGTACACGACCACCAACAGGACTGCCGAAGATACCTAAATGTACGCTTACGCAATCGAACGGAAGAGTTGCTCACTCAGTATCTTCGACAACCGGGTATCTAAACGAACCTTCTTGTGCAAGGTACGTTCTAGGTCTGTGCAACAAAAATTGTTTTTTTGCAAAGTCCCGTTCAAGTAAAGCAGCAAAAGCAAACTGGCGCCACATAGTCGGAGTAGATACGTTTACTTTCACTTTATAGCCATTCTCCAGTAGAATGGAGCACCCGACATTCTCTTCCTGAAAGTCAACAATTGCCTGGTAGGAAATCCAAATATTCTCTTCTGCATTCGGTGACATAGTAGGCAAAAAGATATAAGGAGTATCAAATGCATGTGCCACAACAATAGGTGTTTTATGGCGATTGCCTAGAGCGTGTCGCGCAGTTAGTGTACGAGTTTTTAATGAAGCTCCATAAAGTTCACACGTTTTTTTGACAATTTGAATCGGCTTCTTAGGAAGTTCAAATTCGGCATTGCGCTCAATTACACGAGTCGTTAATTTGTAGTCCTCACGAATGGGTTGTAACACAAACGTATCGGAATTGATGAGGTAATTCTCCGCATTTTTTCGTGAATGCATTCAAGTCACTCCTACTCAATAAGTAATAACTCCTATTATATAGGATAAATATTGGAAAGCAATCAGTTAAAATGAAATAATTATAAAAAGTAAAAAAACTCTGAACTTGCCACAACTTGACGACCTTTCGTGAAAAGGGCAGCAAGACATGTAGCAGAGTTGCAGAGTAGATGGTTATTTTATTAGTTTTGATAAGCAAGAGCGGCTGCACCGAGTGTTTTGGCAGCAGTTAGCATTGCGGATTCATCAAAGTCGAATCGCGGGTGATGATGAGGAAATGCGTTTTCAGGTTGTGCACCTGTGAAAAAGAACGTTCCAGGAACTTGTTCCAAGTAGTAAGCGAAATCTTCGCCGCCCATTTGAGGGATGGTTTGAACTACTTCTTTTACTCCTGGGACTTCTTTGGCAACGTCACGCAAAAATGCTGTCTCTTTTTCGTGATTTACGACAGCTGGATAGCCGCGCGTATATGTGACACTGATTTCACAGTTGTTCATAAGCGCAGTTCCTTCAGCGATTCTATGGATCTCTGATTCCATGAGATCGCGAATTTCAGGAGAAAACGTTCGAACGGTTCCTTTGAGCTCTGCTTGATCGGCGATAATGTTGAACGCATTGTCAGATACGAATGAGCCAATTGATAGAACAGCGGACTCAATCGGATCGACACGACGAGAGACAAGCTGCTGGAAGTTAGTGACGAGTTGGGAAGCAATCACGATTGCATCTTTAGTTTGGTGCGGAGAAGCACCATGACCACCAGCACCTTGAACTGTAATTTCGATACGGTCTGCGGCTGCCATAATTGGACCGCTTACGTACTGAATTGTGTTCGGTTCCATCATTGACCATAAGTGAGTACCGAAAATAACATCCACACCGTCCAGGCAACCGTCTTCAATCATAGAAATAGCACCTCCTGGAGCATATTCTTCAGCGTGTTGGTGAATGAAGACATATGTACCAGCAAGTTCATCTTTTAGCTCATTCATTGCTTTAGCAAGGTGAAGCAGTGTGGAAGTGTGGCCATCATGACCGCAAGCGTGCATAACACCAGGGACGGTTGATTTATAAGGAACATCTTTTTGGTCGTGGATCGGTAGTGCATCAAAATCAGCTCGAAGTGCAACTGTTTTGCCAGGTTTGCTACCTTCAATACGAGCAACAATACCGTTTCCACCAACATTACTCCTAAATTCTACGCCTAATTTCTTATAGAAATCTTGAATGTATTGTGCTGTATTGGTCTCGTGGAATGACACTTCTGGATGCTGGTGCAAGTAACGGCGCACGTCAACCATGTCATCAAAAGAGTTGTCGAGTAGTGTAAAAAGTTTTTCATTCATGAAAGACATCTCCTTTTTCGAATATGGTATCCAGTATATCAGTGTGTTTTCGAACTCGCAATTGTTTGATAACAAAAAGAAAGGCACAAGGCCTCTCTGGAATTATCATTCTGAATCATGATTTTGGAGTGAACTAAATAATGTAATATAAGGTGCACTTGAGAAGATATGAATGGAAGGACCAGCGACGATATCCCTTTTTGTAGTATCATATGCAGCTGAAAAAGAAGGGGTGTTCTTATTCAAATCGAATGATTGGCTATCTTCCCACTCTGTTAAAATGATATACGTATCTGAATCGATGGATCGTAGTAATCGGAAAGCGATAAAACCTGAAGTGTCTTTCATAGCTAAATGATCTTTTTTGAAGCGTTCTTCAAAAATGGGTTTCCCTTCATCGGAAACGGATATATTGTTAAGTGCAAAAAATCCATGTTCCTGAAGTTGCCCCATTTCTTCGAGGACTTCATATCGCTGCGGTGTTTGAAAAACCGTTTTTCCTGCGGTTTCGTGTAGCAGCTGAGAAGACCCACTACCGTGCATTAAAATCATATTCTCTCCTGCATATTTCTCTTTGACCTTCTCCATGAATTCTGGAGTGCCTCGTGTAATGTATAAATTTTTCATAATTGGTACCCTCCTTGGCTAGTTTAACCAAATAATACTCTTCTTCAGTTATTTCCCCGAATCCTGCTCCTAAAACAAACGATGTCAAAACAATGACGGAATGTGGCACAAATTTATGACAATGGGTGTATATTGCTATACATCCCAACAGTTTACGTCTATATTGAAAACGATAAGCTACTCGTGAAATTCATAATTCAGTTCGGTAGAAAGAGAATGGGGGAATTTGTTCATGACAATAGTAAATGATACGCTTCTTAGAGCTGCCCGTGGAGAACATATTGATCACACACCGGTTTGGTATATGCGTCAGGCAGGAAGATCGCAACCTGAATATCGGAAAATCAAGGAAAAGTACTCACTTGAAGAGATTACGCACCAACCTGAATTGTGTGCCTATGTTACAAAATTACCAGTCGACCAATATGGCGTAGATGCTGCAATTTTATATAAAGATATTGTCACACCACTTCCTGGAATGGGCGTCGATGTTCAGATTAAAGCTGGAATTGGGCCGGTTATTTCGAATCCGATTAAATCAGTCGCGGATATCGAGAAATTGACAGCGATGAATCCTGAAGATGATATTCCATTTGTTCTTGAAACGATTCGAATCCTAACCGAAGAACAATTAGATGTACCTCTCATCGGTTTTGCAGGAGCTCCCTTCACACTTGCGAGCTACATGATTGAAGGAGGTCCATCAAGAAATTATGCACGTACAAAAGCGTTTATGGTATCCGAGCCTCAAGCTTGGTTCGCGCTCATGGACAAACTTGCGGACACAATGATTACCTACGTCACTGCACAAGTCAAAGCAGGTGCGTCAGCGATTCAACTGTTCGATTCTTGGGTAGGAGCCTTGAATGTATCCGACTATCGTATTTTCATTAAACCTGTAATGGAACGTATTTTCACAGAACTACGCAAATTGAATGTTCCTTTGATCACGTTTGGAGTAGGTGCAAGTCACCTAGCGAACGAGTGGCATGAGCTTCCTGTTGATGTCGTCGGTCTAGATTGGAGACTCTCGATAGAAGAAGCAGGACAACGTGGATTAACAAAACCACTACAAGGGAATCTTGACCCTACACTATTGCTGGCGAATTGGTCCGTCATTGAAGAACGTGCAAAAGTGATTATTGAACAAGGGGTTGCACACGGCAGCCACATCTTTAACTTGGGGCATGGAGTATTCCCAGAAATCGAACCTGCCAAGCTGAAAAAACTAACTGAACTGATTCACACGTACAGTGCGGAATTACGCGCAACTAAAAACTAAACTTGAGGTGATTGACATGGGAAAACGCACAATGGGACTTTTAGTAATGGCTTATGGTACACCTTACAAGGAAGAGGACATCGAGCCGTACTACACACATATCCGTCACGGACGTAAACCTGCACCGGAGCAACTTGAAGATTTGAAGAATCGTTACGAAGCAATCGGTGGAATTTCTCCACTTGCTCACATCACTGAAGGTCAAGCACAAGCACTTTGTGACACGTTGAACCAGGCTCAAGATGAGATTGAGTTCAAACTATATATTGGTCTAAAACACATTACGCCATTCATTGAAGAAGCCGTGGCGCAGATGGATAAAGACGGAATCAAAGAGGTAGTAACTGTTGTCCTGGCTCCTCACTATTCAACATTCTCTGTGAAATCGTACAATACACGTGCGAAAGAAGAAGCGGATAAATACGGGATTTCCATCACTTCTGTTGAAAGCTGGTACAAACAACCGAAGTTCTTAAAGTATTGGGAAGAGAAGATTCGTGAAACCTTCGACAGTATGAGCGATGCAGAACGCGAAAAGTCAGTACTTGTAGTTTCAGCACACTCACTCCCACAAAAAATTCGCGAAGCTGGTGATCCTTACCCAGACCAGCTAGAGGAAACAGCAAAACTACTTGCAGAGGCAGCAGATGTGAAGGAATACGCTGTCGGATGGCAAAGTGAAGGACAGACAGGCGAGCCATGGCTTGGGCCAGATGTACAAGACTTAACACGTGAATTAAACAAGAAAAAAGGGTACACGTCATTTGTCTATACTCCAGTAGGTTTTGTTTCAGATCACTTAGAAGTACTTTTTGACAACGACTATGAATGTAAAGTGGTCTGCGATGAAATCGGCGCAGCGTACCACCGACCTGCAATGCCAAATACAGATCCACTCTTTATCGGAGCTGTTGCAGATGCAGTGATTGAAAAAGTAAACCAGTAAGTTTTGAAAAGGACGTGTGAAGGCAATGGACGAACAGCGTAAAAAAGTTGTCATTGCGGGGGGCGGCATCACGGGTCTATCTGCTGCATTCTACATGCAGCAACAAATCCGTGAGCAGAATCTTCCCATCGATATTATTCTTGTCGAAGCAACTAACCGACTTGGTGGTAAGATCCAAACTGTCAGACGCAACGGCTATATTATAGAACGCGGTCCAGATTCCTTTTTGATACGAAAAAAAAGTATGGACCGTCTTGCACAAGAGCTCGGTATCGCCGATCAGCTCGTGAAAAATGCAACAGGACAGTCGTATGTATTGTTGAATGATGAATTGCATCCAATTCCGGGTGGTTCGATTATGGGAGTTCCGACAGAAATCGGACCTTTCCTGAAAAGTAATCTGTTTTCATTGACAGGTAAAATTCGTGCAGCAGGGGATATTTTCTTACCCCGCTCTGATATTAAAGGCGATCAGTCATTAGGTGCATTTTTCCGACGTCGTTTCGGAAATGAAGTCGTGAATAACCTGATTGAACCGTTACTCTCTGGAGTCTATGCGGGTGACATTGACCACATGAGCATGGAATCGACATTCCCGCAATTTGTCAGCGTAGAAGAAAAACACAGAAGCCTCATCCTAGGCATGAAGAAAACACAACCAAAGCCTGAACAACTACCGAACAAAGGGCATGCTGCAAAAAAAGAAGGCGCATTCCACACATTCCGTAATGGACTTGAAACAATTGTGGAGGCTCTGGAAGAACAGTTGCCTGAGGTGAATTTCATCAAAGGCGTTCGAATCGAGAGAATTGAAAAAGAAGAGGGTCGGACATTCGTAACCCTCAATGAAGGTTCTGTTATCGAAGCGGATGCAGTCATCCTCACTACGGGACATGCAGTCGCTCGTCAATTATTCGAGCCGCATGGGATTTTGCAAGAGCTGGAAGAGATTAAAACGTCATCCGTTGCGACGATAACGCTCGCATTCCCGGAAAGTGCTGTTGTCCAAGATAAGGAAGGAACAGGCTTCCTAGTCTCACGGAGTGGCGACTATTCCATTACCGCTTGCACGTGGTTGAACCGTAAATGGCCGACTACGACACCTGACGGTAAAGTATTATTGCGTGCATTCGTCGGACGGATCGGCGAAGAAGCCATCGTCGATTTACCGGATGATGAAATTGAACAAATCGTTCTAGCGGATTTGCGAAAAATCTTTGAAATTAATGAAGATCCTGAGTTCTCCATCGTCACACGTTGGAAAGATGATCGTCCGCAATACCGGGTCGGTCATAAAAAACTCATTGCAGACGCCAAAGAACAATTACGCACCGCATTTCCAGATATTGAGCTAGCAGGCGCATCTTATGAAGGAGTCGGCTTACCAGACTGCATCGACCAAGGAAAAGCAGCAGCGGAAAGCGTCATGCAGCGATTGACTCGCTAAAATTGATTAATCTGAAAGACCTCACCCAGCCTATTTTGGCATGTGTGAGGTTTTTTTGTTTGCTCGTCAGGTTAAAATGGCGGTTTTGGACGTTGTCGGACACTCAGCATAGATTCTCGATCACTCATGGGGGGTTCTCGATCAAACTTATGGAATTCTCCGCCACTTCGTGTGGTTTCTTCGACACATCTCGTAATTTCTTGATAACGGTACACAATTCAACGACTTAAAGGGATTAATTGGTGGCGCTTCGCTTGTTTAGTGAAGGGCTATCCCGTCGCACGTCATCATTTCTGTGTTCACTGACAGTCCGCAGTGATTCCCCGATACTTCGAGAGATTTCTCCGACACAAGAGCATGTTTCTCCATCACCCCAGAATATTTCTCCGACACCTAGCAGAATTTCTCGATAACGGGACACAATTCCCAAAATTTAAAGGATAAATTGGTAGCGCTTCGCTTGATTATTATGAGGGGGATATGGAGGGAGTATCCTCATGGACTTATTATGACAATGGGAACAACTAAAGTTAACAATAATACGTAGATTTCAGCGTAGGATGGCGACTCCTGAGGGATCAGGGAAGATTGAAGACCCTGGACGGAGCAAAGCGAAGGAAGCGGCTGAAATCAAGCCCCGCGGAAAGCGTCCATCCGAAGCAGAAATCAACAAAGTCTAATCTTTCCCACTCCCACAAAAAAACTGCCTCAGAAGCCAGTATGTACTGACGTCCTGTGACAGCCAATCAATCTAACCTATAACAGCAGCTCGTTATTCTGAGCACGATGGGCATTTTGTTTGATAGCACTCATGTTGTTCTTCCATCTGTTCACCGCAAGTAACACACTGTTTCGGAGGCAAATTCTTAAAAAATTCTACAACGTTTTCAATCATTTCTCATCCGCTCCATTCAATTTGTAGTAGTACTACCTTGTCCAGTGACGAGTGTTATGCAACAGAGGCGACAAAAAAATTTGCTCTTCAGCTCCTTTGTACTAGCACTTCGACTTGTTACTCATAGTGTATTATAACAGATGGTCGACTGTCAATAATTTTTTAACAATTTAGAAAAATGGTTCTATCTTCATATGACAGCATAAGTCTATTTATTCACGAACAGCTGTAGGCTACACTTGTCCCTATCATTACAAGTTATGTTAGAATGTCACTATCAGCTTCATATAAAGGGGAGACTAGCATGCGTTTTGTAGATAACCAAGGCATTACGGATCCGCGAATTAACTTAGCGATTGAGGAATACGTACTCAAAACAATGGATACCGATGAGGATTCTTATCTTCTGTTCTATATCAATGAACCTTCCATCATTATTGGGAAAAACCAGAACACAATTGAAGAAATTGATACAGAGTACGTGGATGCAAACGGGATTCATGTCGTACGCAGACTTTCTGGTGGTGGCGCAGTGTACCATGATAAAGGAAACTTGAACTTCAGCTTCATCACAAAAGATGATGGCCAGTCGTTCCGTAACTTTAAAAAGTTCACGGAACCAGTTGTGGAAGCACTCGCTATAATGGGTGTGAAAGCGGAGTTACTTGGACGCAACGACTTACTCGTTGACGGTAAAAAAGTTTCAGGAAATGCACAATTTGCAACCCAAGGTCGCATGTTCAGCCATGGGACGCTCATGTTTGACACGGAAATTGAAGAAGTAGTCAATGCGTTACGTGTAAAGAAAGATAAGATTGAGTCCAAGGGGATTAAATCGATTCGCAGTCGTGTTACGAATATTTCTGAGCATATGGACAAACCGATGACGATCGAACAATTCCGTATGGAAATCTTAAATTCGATTTTTGGTGGCGAAGAAAAAATACAATACAAAGTATTAACTGAGGAAGACTGGAAGAACATACACCAATTGTCCAAAGAGCGTTATGGCAACTGGAATTGGAACTATGGTCGCTCGCCGAAATGTAACGTCCAACATTCACATCGCTTCCCTGTGGGGAGCATCGATGTTCGACTACAAGTTGAAAAAGGGACAATCCATGAAGTACACATTTTTGGTGACTTCTTCGGAATCGGTAGTGTCACAGAGATTGAAAATCGTCTCGTGAATTGTCAGTATGACCGAGAATCGATTACAGCTGCAGTCAGCAATCTCGATATTCCTAAGTTACTCGGTGGCATTACACAAGAAGAATTCGTGAATTTGATTTACTGACATCCAAACAGGTTTCTTCTGCCCAATCGGCGAGAGGAGCCTGTTTTTCATATGTGTGAGAAAGGCGAGTGGAGAGGATTTACGGTATACTGATACTACTTGTAAAGGGGGCGCGGATCTATGGAGAAACATCGTATTTTTATCGTTGAGGATGATCGTAAAATCGCGGAACTGCTTGCAGACACACTGCGGAAATACCAGTATGACGTAGCCGTTGCGGAGGATTTTGATCAAATCGCGGATGAGTGTCTGTCGTTCGATCCGCATCTGATTTTACTCGACATCAACTTACCTACATATGACGGCTATTATTGGTGCCGCCAGTTGAGGACTCAAACGACATGTCCGATTCTTTTTATTTCGGCACGTTCAGGTGATATGGACCAAGTGTTTGCACTTGAAAATGGTGGAGACGATTTTATCACGAAACCATTCCATTATGACGTCGTTTTAGCAAAAATCAGAAGCCATCTACGCCGTTCGTTTGGCGAATATGCACCTGCGCAGTCGGAACGAATTGTAAAAGTAGGGGCGTTGACGCTGTTTGCAGAAAGAATGGAACTACAATCAGGAGACACCCTTGTTCCACTTCAGAAAAAGGAGTGCATTATTCTGGAGTTGTTGATGGAGGCGGCACCGAAAGTGGTATCCCGCGAGACGTTACTCGAAGAACTCTGGGACGATCAGTCATTTGTAGATGAAAACACGTTGAATGTCAACATTGCTCGCGTCCGAAAAAAACTAGCGGATTTTGATATTCTTTCAACAATCGATACAGTTCGTGGAGCTGGTTACCGATTTGTACTAGCGACTGAAGAAGTATGAATAAGTACAGGCTATTTATAAAGGAACATGCCTCATTTTTGCTGTTCCAGTTTGTATTGCTGCTATTTATTGTCCTTCTTTTTTGGCTCGATGGTTCGCGCGACTGGGGCACAGCCGTGTACGCAATAGTGATGGGGATCATGTTGACCATTGGCTACTTACTCGTGAAATTCATTACACGGCGATCGTTTTATGAAGTGTACGAGCGAGATCCGGGGCGGATGGAAGATGCCTTAATCGGACGGCCACAAACGCCGGAACATCGGATGACAGCACAATATATGCGTAAATTGTATAGACTCTATCATAGTGATGTTCAAAAGCTTGACGCAGCACAACATCGACAACTGCATTTCATTAACCAATGGGTGCATCAGATGAAAACACCGATTTCAGTTCTTGGCTTACTCTTGCAAGAAGAAGAAATCGATCGAAAAAGTTTCCATGAAGAGCTCGATAGATTGCAGGATGGACTAGATGCGGTGCTCGTCAATGCACGACTCGAGACATTTGAAGATGATATGAGAATTGAGCGGATTGTATTGGAAGACCTCGTTCGACAAGTGGTGACAGAGCATAAGCGGTTATTCATCACAAATGGGGTGTTTCCTGAAATTCATGTAGATCCGGAATATGTCGTCGCAACCGACCCGAAATGGATGAAAATTATACTTGGACAATTTATAACGAATGCGGTGAAGTATACGTTTAAAAAAGGCAAAAAAGTGTACATGACTGCTGATAGAACGGAGCAAGGCATCAAGTTGACCGTAGAGGATGAAGGTATTGGTATACCTGAAACGGATGTGAAGCGAGTAACTCGTGCGTTTTTCACTGGAGAAAACGGTCGGAAAACTGGAGAATCGACAGGGATGGGATTATATATCGCATCTGAAGTATGCGAACGACTTGGACACGCGTTGACAATTGAGTCGAAAGTGGGCGAAGGGACAGCAGTGTCTGTGTTGTTTTCGAATGGAGAGGCGGTAGAAAACGATGGCGCGGAAAATCGTCGAGTTATCGGAAGTGACGAAAATTTATGAAGGCAAAGTGATGCATCGAGCGTTGAATCGTCTCGATTTTGAAGCAGAAGAAGGCGAGTTCATCGCGATTATGGGGCCATCTGGTAGCGGTAAAACGACATTGCTTAATCTTATTTCAACAATTGACTTGCCAACGTATGGAAGGATTGCGGTGAATGGGATTGAACCCGAAGCGCTCAATCAAAATGACCTCGCGTTATTTAGAAGAAGGAACTTAGGATTTGTCTTTCAGACAATCAATTTGCTACAAATGCTGACAGTTGAGGAAAACTTGGTGCTCCCGTTAACGCTCGATCACGTGTCAGTGCCTGAGATGAAACAAAGAATTGCAGCTCTCGCGGACAAACTGTCACTAAATGAAATTTTATCCAGAAGACCAGACGAATTATCTGGTGGGCAAGCACAACGCACAGCAGTCGGCCGTGCGCTTATCCATGAGCCAGAACTCATTTTGGCAGATGAACCGACAGGAAATCTCGACTCGAAATCAGCACGGGATGTATTGGAACTACTATCGAAAATCAATCAAACTGCAGGCACCACGATTATTATGGTGACACATGATCCGCTTGCCGCAAGTTATTGTGATCGTGTGTTGTTCATCAAAGATGGTGAGTTTTTCAATGAATTGTACAAAGATGAACAGCGCCGGACATTTTTTCAGCAGATTTTAAACGTGCTGTCGTTGCTCGGAGGGAACGTCAATGACCTTTCGTCAGTTCGCCTACCGTAACGTCGTCCGGAATCGACGTATTTACGCAGCCTTCTTTATGGCGAGTGCCTTTTCAGTCATGGTGTTCTTCCTTTACTCTATGCTATTGTTCCACCCTGCGATGAACGAAGGCTTTGTCCAAGATATTGCGACGAGTGGAATGATTACTGCAGAATTTGTGTTGTTCATCTTCACACTTTTTTTCTTGTTCTATTCAATGCGCGCTTTTTTACAAGCTAGGACGAAAGAGTTTGGTATTTTGTTATTGATCGGTATGGCAAGGAGGCAGCTCCAACGACTCATTTTCCTTGAAACGATGTTGATAGGAGGTGTTGCAATCGTTGCAGGAACATTTCTTGGATTTGTTTTCTCGAAATTTTTCTTGATGATTGTCAAAGAACTCATCCAAGTTCCGACACTGCCGCTTTATTTCACATGGCATCCCTTTGTTTTGACAGTGGGGAGTTTCGCGAGTGTATTCATCATCATTTCACTGCTTGCTCCCATGTTCATCCGAACGGGGGAAGTGTACGATTTACTGCAAGGAGAAGCAGCGGAACAAGATGCGTATTCGACGTCAAAATGGCGTGCGTTCGCTGGAATTGCAATGCTGGTATTGACGTATACAATGGCTGTCTACGCAACGCATACGTATGTCATCCGGGTTATTTTTATGTTACCGGCTGCGGCTGTAATTGGAACGTATTTCTTCTTTAGCGACTCCTTGCCGTATTTGATTCAGCTGTTACGGACACGAAAACGCATTTATTGGCGGCCGTTTTGGCTACTATCGCTCTCAGAAGGCGTTGTCCGTTTGAAAGAAAATGCGCGCATGTTTTTTATCGTTACGATGGTATCTACGCTTGCGTTCATGTCAGTCGGATTGCTCGCATCCCTCACTTCTTTTGCCAATCAATACCGGGAAATCAACCCTTTAGGGCTTGTCTACAAGAGTTATCCAGGAAACGTGCTGGAGCAGATTCATGTTCGGGAGCTCACAGACGAGTTGAATGAGAAGGCAATCGACTATAATCTCGTTGAATTTCAGGTGCTTGAACAGAAGTCATCCTTTACTAATATGAATGTGTCGATTGTTAGACTGTCGAGTATCAATGCACTCGGATACACGTTCGGTTATCCGGCTGTTGACATAGAAGATGGGGAAGCACTCTTTTTGCCACAGTCTGAATCATCCTACCAACAATTAAAAGATCGAACAGTCAACACCTCACTAGAAAAAAGTGGTCTCGATATAGAAATCTCTGGAGCGTATTCACATCAGCTATTCCCACCGAATGCAATTGGAGCCAATGCAATCATTTTGACGAACGCAGACTTTGAACGGGTACTTATGGGGGAGAACGGATCGGAGTCCTCGCTATTTCGCTATTACGCGTTTAATATATCGGATTGGCAAGAGACGAAAGATGTTGGACGCGCACTACATGAAGACGAATTACAGTCCATTTTACTTGGTGGCGAATCGGGAACGTTGTTTTCGTTCGGCAATCCAGGCCTGAATTATTCCATCATCCGTACAACATTTTCTTTATTGCTGTTCATGGGATTAATGCTCGCGGCGGTGTTGTTCCTTGCTGCAGGCAGTTTCGTTTATTTCCGTTTATATACTACCTTGGACCGTGACCGCAGACAGTTTGATGTGCTGCGACGTATGGGAATAACGGATAGCGAGTTAAAGAAGATTGTGAATCGACAGCTGCTACCACAGTTTTTCATCCCTTGGGGAGTGGCATTTGTGCATAGTGCGTTCGCATTCTTAGCGCTTCAAGTCATTTGGGATGCACTCGCAGAAATTTCAATTGTAAAAGAGCTTACGCTGGTATTAGGTGGATTTGCGGTCTTACAAATCTCTTATTTCTATCTAATTCGATGGCGGTATCTATCTCACATTCGGACACCGGAGTAATTTTCGGTGTCTTTTAATTTGGTGGAAAAGTAGTTTGTTGATAAAATATCGAAAAATATAGGCTATTGAATTATTTAAATTTTTCTTATATACTAATAGTTGACGGTAATGAATGACTATTCATTCAACTACGAAGGGTGGTACTACGATGAACTTAGTAGAAAGAGTCCGGGCAACCGCTAAATCACAGCCTGGAAAAACAGCATATCACTTTACAGGTAAGGATACATCGTACGCAGAATTTGACCAATCAGTCGCATTATTCGCATCCGCTTTACAAGACTTAGGAGTTAACAAAGGAGATCACGTCGCTTTGTTACTCGGCAACACACCACATTTTCTTATATCGCTCTATGCAACCATGCGATTAGGTGCAACTGCGATTCCAGTAAATCCAATCTATTCACCAGATGAAATCTCGTACATTCTGCAAGATAGCGATTCAAAAGTAGTAGTTGCGCTCGAACAACTACTTCCACTCGTTGAAGCAGCATCTGTTCAACACCCTGCTATTGAACAGTATATTGTGTGTGAGACAACGGCTGAAACAAGTGAAAAAGTCAGTGTATTATCTGCTGGAGCAAAAGCGAAAACACACTTATTCACCCAAGTACTTAGAAGTGGAAAGCCTGACATGGAGCCAGTTTCTGTTGATGAAAATGAAACCGCTATCATTCTATATACATCTGGTACGACAGGACGTCCAAAAGGCGCGATGTTGACGCATCGAAACTTGTATTCAAACGCTAGTGACGTTGGTGAGTATCTCGGATTTTCTTCTGAAGACCGCGTCATCGCAACGTTGCCAGTGTTCCATGTTTTCGCTCTGACTGTTGTCGTCAACGCACCTCTCGTTAAAGGTGCAACGATTGTTTTGATGCCAAGATTCAGTCCGGCTGAAGTGTTCAAGGCAGTGAAAGAACAGCAAGCGACAATCTTTGCGGGTGTGCCGACGATGTACAACTTCATGGTGCAATACCCGGAAGCAACGCGAGAAGATTTTTCATCGATTCGACTTGCAATTTCAGGCGGGGCATCCCTTCCAGTTGCTCTCCTTGAAAGCTTCGAAGAGAAGTTTCAAGTGAAAGTGTCGGAAGGATACGGTTTGTCGGAAGCCTCGCCAGTGACATGTTTTAATCCACTAGATCGGGAACGGATTCCGGGATCAATCGGAACGTCGATCTTAAATGTAAAGAACAAAGTAGTCGATGAGCTTGGAGATGAAGTACCTGTCGGACAAGTCGGCGAACTTATCGTTCAAGGCGACAATGTCATGAAAGGCTATTACAAGATGCCTGAAGAAACAGCAGCTGCCCTTCGTGACGGCTGGTTGTACACAGGCGACCTCGCGCGCAAAGACGAAGATGGCTACTTCTACATAGTCGATCGCAAGAAAGATTTGATCATCGTGGGTGGATATAATGTCTATCCGCGAGAAGTAGAAGAAGTATTGTTCACACATCGCGACCTCATCGAAGCAGCAGTGCTCGGCGTACCAGATCCTGATTTCGGTGAAGAGGTGCTTGCTTATGTGGTTGCAAAAGAAGGCGTAGATGTGACCGAAGAGCAGCTGATCGCATTTTGCGAGAAACGTCTCGCAAAGTACAAAGTGCCGAAGCATATCGAATTTCTGGATGAACTACCAAAGAACACAACCGGCAAAATCTTGCGTCGTTCTTTGAAAGATTACGTGAAAGTTTGACGGAAAGTGGGGGAAGAGAGGGGGCGCGCATTTGCGTCCTCTTTTTTGTGCAATAAAACTTGAGCTACCTGTTCGTTTCGTGGTGAAACCCGCCCGTTTTCGAGGTGGCCCCGCTCGTTTCGGCGTGGACCCCGCCCGTTCTCGAGGTGGCCCCGCCCGTTTCCACACGGAACCCGCCCGTTCCCGAGGTGGCCCCGCCCGTTTCGGCCCGGAACCCGCCCGTTCTCGAGGGGCCCCGCCCGTTTCGGCGTGTGCCCCGCCCGTTCTTGAGATGAACCCGCTCGTTTCGTGGTGAAACCCGCCCGTTCCCGAGGTGGAGCCGCTCGTTTCGGCCCGGAACCCGCTCGTTTCGGCGTGGACCCCGCCCGTTTCGGCCCGGAACCCGCCCGTTCTAGAGGTGGACCCGCTCGTTTCGGCGTGGAACCCGCCCGTTTTAGAGGTGGCCCTCCCGTTTCGGCGTGGGACCCGCCCGTTCTTGAGATGAACCCGCTCGTTTCGTGATGAAACCCGCCCAATTACGTAGTTTAAGCGCTCCATTCCACAAGGCACCCCTTCCACTCCATCAACCCTTTTCACCACACCTTGCAAATATATTAAAAATTCACACGTATGTCGAATCTCTATAAGTTTTGGTCGATATATACGCTATATACTAAAAGTATCAAAAGGGGGTGCCTTATGAAAAAGTCGGTTAGAGGAAAATTGAATGCTGTTTTCGGAACTATTTTGGTCTTGATCCTCGTGCTTGGAAGTATTGGTGTGGTTAGTTCGTACAGGTTGAATGAGAACACAAAGGCTATCGATGAAGGGGTTCTGCCGAAGATTCAATACAACAACGAACTCGAGCAAACGGTGCAACAGATGCTAAGTGCTACGCAGCGTCATCTTGTGTCGAAAGATCGTCCGTTTGAAGAAAAATATGAAGAAGAAATTGCATCCAACCAAGAACAATTGCAAGCGACAGAAACCGCTTATAAGAAAGTGCTCTCCTCAAACGAACAACAAGCTTTTGATGCAGTACAAGTTCAACTTGATACCTACAACAGTCAAATCAAGCAGTTATTGCAAACAAGCAAAGCAGGAGATAAACAGACAGCTATCCAAAACTCCTATGAAACGGGAGTTACCATCGATACACTGAGAAGTGACCTACTCTCGCTTGAACAGGCACATAAAGATGAATTAACAGCAATCGAAAAGGAAGGAGAAGCTTTATACTTAAGTGTTCTTATTACAATGATTGCCGGTGCAATCCTAGGCATCGTAATTGCCGGACTGGGCATTCGCTATTTGCAAAGCAAAATCCAAAAACCAATCACCAGCATTACGAACCGGATGAATGCAATGGCGGAAGGTAAATTGACGCCAGAACCAATCGAAGTCGGAGATCCCGACGAAATTGGACAATTGACACGAGATGCCAATATGCTATCCGACAATTTATATCGAATCATTGCGGAACTACAGACAACGATTGCTACAATCGCTTCGACATCAAGTGAATTGACAGCGAGTGCGGACGAAACTGCACAAGCTTCGACACAAATTACGGAAGAAATCGTCGGCATATCGGAAGGTTCGTCCGAACAATTGGAATACACACACTCAACGACGACAATCGTTTCTGAAATTTCTCAAGGTATGGATCAAACCGCAACGGCGATTCATACAGTGTCGGACCTTGCAATTTCCACAACGGAGGAAACTCAAAATGGTACAGCCGTCATGGAACAAACCGTTAAAAAAATTGAGCAAATACAAGCGTCCACGGAACATACGGCAAGTGTGGTGGATGAACTCTCCAAGAGATCTGAGAAGATTGGGAGTATCGTTGAGCTCATTACAAAGATTGCGGGGCAGACGAATTTGCTAGCATTGAATGCTTCAATTGAAGCGGCGCGCGCTGGGGAGCATGGGAAAGGGTTCGCTGTTGTTGCGGGTGAAGTCGGAAATTTGGCGTCGGAGTCTGCGCAAGCGGCGAGTGAAATCAACCGATTAATTGGAGAAATCCAAATGGAAGTGAAGAGTGTGCAACAGGCAACAACTGTAACGAAGTCGAATGTCGAAGAAGGGTTGTCGATGGCAAATCGTTCAGGCGAGCGTTTCCATGAGATCGCGAAGATGATTGGCGAGGTGTCAGCCCAGACGGAGGAAGTGTCTGCGATTAGTGAGGAAATCAATGCAAGTACGCATTCGATGAAATCGCTTGTTGGGCAAGTGGAGGAGTTGTCGGAGCGGTCTGAGGGCAGCGCGCAAAATATTGTGGCGGCGGCTGAGGAGCAGAATGCCACGATGGAGGAGATTTCGGCTAGTGCACATGTGTTGAGTGATATGGCGGAGTCGCTGAAGACGATGATTGATGTGTTTGAGTTGGAAACTGGTAATCCAGATAATCGACAGGGCTGATTTACTCTACAGACGGACGCTTTCCGAGGGGCTTGGTTTCAGCCTCCTCGGTTCGCTTCGCTTCCTGCGGGGTCTTCAACCTGCGCTTATCCCTCCGGAGTCGCCGTCTTCCGCTGCAATCAGCGGAGAATGGGTGGCATAGGATTCCTCTACTAAAACAGATGGAGAAGAAAAAGAAAAACCATAAATCCACAGGAAATGTTTCATGAATAAAAGGAAAAGTCTTCCGAGTGTCGAAATAGATGGCATTAGGGAGGAATGAAGATGACAGGTAAACAGATGGTTCGGCAAGAGGATTTATTTGAATTGAAATCGGTGACGAATCCGGTGTTATCTCCGGATGCTTCTGAAGCGGTGTTTATTGTAACGCAGATGGATAAAGAAGAGAATGCGTATCATGCACATTTGCATCACCTCGATGTGGAGTCTGGTAGTTCGACGCAATGGACGTATGGGAAAGAGCGCGTTTCTCAGCCTCAATGGTCGCCGGATGGAAGTCGAGTCGCATTTTTGTCGACGCGTGATGAGAAGAACCAGCTATTTGTTATGCAAGTTAGTGGAGGAGAAGCACGCCGTTTGACGGATTATGAGACAGGTGTGACTAGCTTCTTGTGGGCGCCATGTGGAACGAAAATCTGGCTAACTAGTACACTGAAAGACGGAAAAACATTTACAGATAAAGAAGAGAAGGATGAAAAGAAACAGCCTGAAGCACTTCGCGTTACGACGATGAAATATAAAGCGGATGGGGCAGGTTTTGTGAAAGACGACCGTCATTCGCAAATCGGTTGTCTCAATCTTGAAAGTGGAGAAATCACAGCATTCACTGAAGATGTGTACGATCATTCCTTACAAGCAGTGTCACATTGCGGAAAGAAGCTCGTTGTCGGCGTTAACCGCGCGGAAAACAAAGATTTCGACTTTCGTCAGCCTTTGGTGCTCGTTGATATCGAAACGAAAGAAGAAACGGTTCTTGTCGATGAACAAGGTTATTTTGGTGGTGCAACGTTTTCCGAAGATGATCGCTATATTGCTTATGGCGGATCGGATCGGACGTTTGAGAACGCGACCCACTCTAACCTATTTGTCTATGACTGTGAAAACCAGACGACGCTTAATCTGACGGAAGCACTCGATGCGCCTCTTGGAGATGCAGTAGTCGCGGATCATCAGCAAGGACCGAACCCGCCTGAAGCGGTTTGGACGGAAGGCAATTACTTGTACTTCCAAGTCACGACGATGGGTGATGTTCGACTGTATTTCGCAGATTTGGAAGGTAGCTTGTATCCTGCTTCTCCTGAGTCGGCGCATGTCTACGATTATGATGTCGCTAAAAACGGACAGTTCGCACTCGTAGCTGTTAGCACTCCGGTGAATCCAGGCGAATTGTATCGTCTTGACATTTTTACGGGGGAACGAAAAGCACTGACTTCGTTCAATGAAAACTACTTAGCTAATACGATTTTAGTAAAACCAGAAACGATTCAATTAGAAGGCGCTGGAGGCTTTGACGTACATGGTTGGCTAATGAAACCTGCAAACTATCAAGAGGGCAACACGTATCCGCTCGTCGTGAACATTCATGGTGGTCCACACGCGATGTACGGCAATTCGTTCTTCCACGAAATGCAAGTGCTAGCGGCAAACGGTTGGGGGGTTCTCTACATTAATCCACGCGGTAGTCACGGGTATAGCCAAGCATTTGTCGATGCAGTGCGTGGCGATTATGGTGGTGGTGATTATCAAGACATTATGGATGCACTTGATGATGTTTTAAAAAATCATAGCTGGATCGATAAAGACCGGCTCGGCGTAACAGGCGGAAGCTATGGCGGATTCATGACGAACTGGATTGTTGGCCACACGGATCGATTCAAAGCCGCTGTTACACAACGTTCTATTTCCAATTGGATCAGTTTCTTCGGAGTTTCAGACATCGGGTATTATTTCAGTGACTGGCAAATGAAAGCAGATATGACGGATGTGGACACATTGTGGAAGCATTCGCCGCTGAAATACGCAGAAAATGTGAAAACTCCAATTCTTATTCTTCACTCTGAAAATGACTTGCGTTGTCCGATAGAACAAGCGGAACAGTTGTACATTACATTGAAAAGCATGAAGAAGGAAACCGAATTCGTTCGGTTCCCGGAGTCCGACCATAACTTGTCCCGTATAGGAAAACCGAACTTGCGTGTTACACGATTAAATGAGCTGACGGGCTGGTTTGAAAAATATTTGTGACATGAGGAAAACGCCTGTCCCGGGGGAAGGGACAGGCGTTTTTTGATGAGGAGGGGAAGGGGTTAGCGTGAGCAGCAATCTCCTACATATGGGGGATTTACTGAATCGTCGGCTGCATCGATTGCGATGCCTGCTCTGATTTTCTTAACAACTGCGTCTTCGATACAACAAACGCCTTTCAATACATCAGCGAGAGCTTTGTCGAACTCAATTTTTTCGCAAGGTGACGTATCATTGTCATTGAATTCGCGGAACTTTTCTACCTCTTCAAACAAGAGAAGTGTAACTGCAAATTCTGTCAGCAAAGCAGAAACGATAGTGATCTCACCCAATGTGACACGAGGATTGTTGAGGGATTCTGCCGCTGCTGCTTGAAGTTGATTAAGCATTTTAGCGTGGTCCATGTTCATTCACCTCCTTTAAATGTGGTGCGTCCGGACACTTCTAGTATATGCGGCTCGTTTTACAAGAGTTGGACAACCGTCCGTGGGACAATCTGCTCAACGTGTTGTGGATGTGTTTTTGATCGACATGTCGAGGAAGGATGGTTTTACTAGTCCGTACATTAATAGTGTATGATGTGAACTTTGCAAGAGTTGGACAAGCGTCCGAGGGAAATTGTCTTGTGGATGTGTTTTGAACTATGCGTTGTTTTAGGTAGGATTAATTCGTCCGAACACTATTACTATATGCTGCTTGTTTACTGAGAATTGGACAACCGTCCGAGGCCAACTGTCTTGTAGAGACAAAGTGCTGATGTGAGTGCGTTTCAAGCATGTTTCATCCGAACACTTCTACTATATTCCGCTCCGTCAATGGTAAAGGGACAGACGTCTGAGGACAAACTTCTTAGGGGGACTAGGAATTTCAGCAAAACAAAAGCGATTGCAACTATTTAGGAAATATTGTAGGATGTACGTATTAGAAAAACTGTCCATACTTTTCCAGATTCCTTGAAGGATTGGATAGCTACAAAGAGTCTTGAAGGGAATTTGAATGGAGGAGAACGAAGTGGGAGTCCACAATGTAATGGAAGATGTCGTTCGTGATACCTTGTTGTCATATAAGAATAATATGAATCTAGCGTGTGACTGCGAACAGTGCTTGAATGACATTTCAGCACTTGCCCTCAATGAATTACCACCTCGGTACATAGCTAACTCAAAATATGGTCCGTATGTCCGGGCAACACATGAAGCGAATCACCAAGGAATTACTAATATCATAGCCATCATCGCTAAATCAGCAGCTCTTGTTTCTCAGAGCCCACGCTGTGAGACATTTGCATTGAAACAAGAACAGTAAAAACACCGAAGCGCATGTGGCTTCGGTGTTTTTTCTTTACTCACAATACAATTCACGGTGTTGATTTCCGCTTCTGGCGGACGCGGGCCTACAGGATGTAGGTCATGCAACCGTTGCGGCAGGACGCCGCGAACTTAGGTTGTTTCCATTGGCATCCCTCCGGAGTCGCCGCCATCCGCTTCAATCAACGGGACTGTCTTGAATCACTAGATATTGACATTGAAATTTATTTCAACAATCCAAGTGACTCCTGCAATGTGCTGTTCACATGCTTAATCAGCAACTCGTCGCCTTTCTTCCGGATGTCGGATCCGACAAAGTCCATCATTTCTCTTGCCATATCGGCGTCTTCTAATAGTGATAACGACTTATTCAAGTTCACTTCAAAAACGCCAGCGTTCGTTAGATGATGCTCAAGTGATTCCATTTGCGAACCGATTTTTGTGAGATAACCTGTCACTGTACCTAGCGCATTATCAATCGTGCTTATCAGCTTGTCTGCGTCTTCCTGAGTCGCTAGCGATGCACCGCCGAGCCCGATTGCATCTGTGTGGACGTCGAATAAGCTTATTTTCATTTGCTGAGAAGCATTTCCACCTACTTGAAGCGTCAGCTCGCTATCTTCTCCAAGAATCTTCTTCGTGTTGAACTCAAGCTTATCCGCTGTATCATTGATAGCAGCAAAAATTTGCTCCAGTTCCAATCCGCTTGCTATACGGTCTGAATCCGTAAACGTTCCATTCGCAGACTGAACCGCCAATTCCCTTGCCCGTTGCAACAAGCCGTTGACGTTGTTCATCCCTTCATTGGAAGATTCGAGAACAGACAATCCGTCCTGCATATTGCGCTGGGCTTGCGAAATCCCACGAATTTGCGCGCGCATTGTTTCAGAAATCGCAGAGCCCGCTGCATTATCGGCACTCGTTGCAATTTTTAATCCACTTCCTAGATGGCGTAACGACTTCTCAATCTGCTTGTCGTTTCGTACGCCGCGATTCGCTGCCATTTGAATTTGTTCGTTGCTATTTATACGCACGTGGCTCACCTCATTTATGTAAATAATGGCTTCTCACGTTATATCGACCGAAAGTCATAAAATTGAATGAGAACTTACCGATATAGATAGAAGAATGGAGGTGGAGTGGGTGATCACTGTCAAACAAGCGGTCACAGCCTATCGCAACATGAATGCCAAATCACTACCGCCACTTACCGCGGTATGCCAAGCGCTGGAAGCAATCGATCAAAAGTTGGATGCTTCACTTCATCATCTCGAACAAAATGACAAACGCTGGCGAGACGGACTCCTACTAGCCCAGCAATTGGTCTTCGAATTAATGGCGATGACAGATGCTACCTCTGTAGAAGGCCAACGACTACTAACCCTCTACATCTATGCCAATCAAACCCTAGTGACGGCATCGCTCAAAGCGGACGTGGATGCAATTGCGGAAGTCCAGGCGATTGCGAGGAACCTACATACCGATTGGCAACACGCAAAGAAGAAGCAAGTTCATACAACATATGTTTGAAAAGCTGCCAGAACCAGTGGCGGCTTTTTTGTATGGAAAGGGAAGATGAGAGAAGGGAGAACGGACGGGTGCGGAGAGGAAACGGACGGGTGCGGAGAGGAAACGGGCGGGTGCGGAGAGGAAACGGGCGGGTGCGGAGAGGAAACGAGCGGGTACGGAGAGGAAACGGGCGGGTGCAGAGGAAAAACGAGCTGGTGCGGAGGAGAAACGAGCGGGTGCGGAGGAGAAACGAGCGGGTGCAGAGGAGAAACGAGCGGGTGCGGTGAGGAAACGAGCGGGTGCAGAGGAAACGGGCGGGTACGGAGAGAAAACGAGCGGGTGCAGCGCAGAAACGAGCGCGTACAGCGAATCTACTCCACCCATCCCAACAAAAAACACGAATCCACCACAAAAGCAGATTCGTGTGTCCCCCTCTTATCTTCCTTTAAACTCCGGCTTCCTCTTTTCCGCGAACGCATTCAACGCTTCCATTCGATCCTCTGTCGGAATCGTGATTTCGTACGCTTTTCGTTCAATCGTAAGTCCTGTCGCAAGATCCGCCTTCATTCCTTGTTTTATCGCAAATTTCGCTTGTTGTACTCCAATTGGCCCATTTGCGAGAATTTTGTCGGCAAATGCCTGTGTCTCTTCTTTCAACATAGCATCTTCGACAGTACGTGTCACAAGTCCGCACAATGCGGCATCAGATGCAGATACTCGTTGAGCGGTCAAAATGAGCTCAAGTGCTTTTGCTTCTCCTACGAGACGCGGCAAACGCTGGGTTCCTCCTGCACCTGGAATGATCGCAAGCCCTGTTTCCGTCAGCCCCATAACAGCGGACATCGCTGCGAATCGGAAATCACAGGCGAGCGCAAGTTCCATTCCACCACCGAACGCAAACCCGTTGATCATCGCAATTGTCGGCTGCGGCAGCTGATCAATCATCGTGAAAACATCACCGATTTTATTCAAATTACGTTTCACGTCAACGTCCGTTAACGTCTTTCGTTCTTTTAAATCGGCCCCCACACTAAGCGCACGGTCTCCAGATCCTGTCAATATAACGACGCGTACTTCCGGATCCACTCTAAGTTGTTCGACCGTTTCCCCAAGTTCGCGAATCATGTCGTAATTAAACGCATTCATCGAATCAGGTCGATTCAACGTTACCCAAGCGAGTCCATTTTTCTTTTCCAATAAAATTGTTTCCATTCTATACACCCCCGAAATCATTGAATACTCTTAAAACATATCATTTCAAAGAATTTGAAGCCAGAAGAAGGATATTATAGTAAAATAGTGAACTTGCAAGTTAGTGCTAATTTGCTACAATATAGGAAAATGGACTAAGTTAGGTGGAATCCCAGTGGACGCAAGTGTATTTGTAGGCAGACAGCCGATTTTAGATCGTAATGGAAACCTTTTCGGCTATGAACTTTTATATCGCAACAGTGAAGTGAACCGGTTTCCAAACGTCAATCCAGAAAAAGCGACAATCGGTGTATTAGTCAATACATTTCTCACGATCGGTGTCGATCGCGTTTCTGGGGCATACCCTTCCTTCATCAACTTTACCGGTGAGTTGTTGGCGCAAGATTTGTATGATCACCTCAATCCAGCGAGAGTCATTATCGAAGTGTTGGAAGATGTCGAAATTACGCCGACACTTCTTACTAAGCTACGGAAATTGAAAAACCAAGGCTTTCGTATCGCGCTAGATGATTTTGTCCTGACGAAACAATATGAAGTCGAAAAAGGACTGTTTGAAATTATCGATTTCATCAAAGTCGATTTCATCCAATCAGATCGACAAGAACGCGAACGGATTCAAAATTTCATACGTGTCTATCCGAATGTACAATTGCTTGCTGAGAAAATTGAAACAGAAGACGATTTTCAGGAAGCAAAAGATGCGGGGTACGCGCTCTTTCAAGGGTATTTCTTCGCTACACCTGAAATAGTAATGGGCGCTGAAGTTCCTGCGATTGATGAGCACAATTTCCGGATTATGGACCGATTGAATACCGAGCTACCGAGTGTGCAGGAAGTGGCGGGACTCATTACGCAAGATATGTCACTTACTTACAAACTACTCCGCTTCATCAACACCTATGCGTTTGGGATCCCGAGAAAAATTACATCCATTCAACAAGCGATTGTCCTTATTGGACTGCAAGAAACAAAAAAATGGCTCTACATCATTACGCTCCATCAAATGGGCATCGGTCAAGGGAAAGGCAGAACGAAAGTACTTGTTGACTACTCCCTCGTACGAGCGAAGTTATGTGAACTGCTTGCAAAACGAAATGGTCACCAAAACTCAGATGAATTTTTCTTAGTAGGTATGTTTTCGATGTTGGACGTAATTCTCCATCGTGATTGGCAGGAAATTGAACATGATATTCCCCTTTCGGATGAAGTCATGCAAACACTAATGGGGGACGCGACAAAGATGACCCCGTTTCTTCAAATCGCAGTTGCTGTTGAACGTCTCGACTTACCACAAATGAAAGTGCTATGTGAGGAACTGGACATCCCGTTGAACGATTTGTGTGTGTATTCCCAAGAAGCAATCCGTTGGGGACGTCAACTTGACTAAAAATCTTTTACTTTTCATCGCATTGCATTTCCCAATTCTAGCGCAATTCGTTAGAATGAGGAAAGGAGTTGATGAGAGTGAAAATTGCAGTTGTTACAGACAGTACGGCCTATCTACCCGAAGACTTGCGCAAGCGGCTAAAGATCCATATTGTTCCGCTCGCAGTAACAATAGAAGGACAAGACTATGACGAAGAAATCGATTTAACCTCTAAAGAATTTTACGACAAAGTGCGTGGAGATGGACCCCTACCGAAAACTTCGCAACCGTCAGTCGGCCAATTCGCATCGAAGTTCAACGAATTGAAAGACGCAGGTGTAGAGGGAATCGTTTCTATTCACTTGTCGAGTGGCATCAGCGGTACATACGCTGGTGCCGTCCAAGCGGGTGAATTAGCTGCAAACTTGGACGTTCGTGTCTTCGATTCGGAAATCTCCTGTTACATGCAAGGGTTCTATGCGATTCGTGCAGCTGAGCTGGCACTAGCAGGCGCTTCGATGGATGAGATCATGAGTGAACTCGCTGAAATGAAACAAACGATGCGTGCGTATTTCATGGTTGATGATTTGTCACACTTGCAACGTGGTGGGAGACTATCCAGCGCTCAAGCATTAATTGGCGGCCTATTACAAGTGAAACCTATTTTGCATTTTGTCGATAAAGTCATTGTGCCATTCGAGAAAATTCGGACTCGTAAAAAAGCGATGAAGCGGATTGCAGACATGCTTGCAGAAGACGCAGCGAACATGCCTCTTGAAGCCTCCATCATTCATGGCAACCAACCCGAAGAGGCGGAGGCATGGCTAGCAGAATTGAGTGACCGCCTCCCGGATGTGAAATTCACCATCAGCCATTTCGGTCCCGTTATCGGTACTCATCTCGGCGAAGGTGCCATGGGACTCGGTTGGGTCAAGCGAAAAACGAACAACTAAACAGTAGGGGGTGTGCGGATGAACAAACCATTCGATCCGGCCGTCAGAGACTTTCTGGACGGTCGCATTTGGTTGCGTCAGCACACGCCTTTTTCTGTGGAAAAAATCAACGAGCATATCGAAAGTGGCATGGTTGAAACAACTCCGGGAGTCAAGATGAAAAAAGGTTTGTTCGGGCAACCAAGTTGTAAATGTGTTCGGTGCGAAAACGTAGACCCACAACTATTCACCTCGTTCGACTGCCTGCAATGCGAAGGTCCATGTGCATATTGCCGTAACTGCCTGCAAATGGGAAGAGTCTCCGTTTGTACGGAGCTTATTGTCTGGAAAGGTCCATGTACCGAGTACCCGACAGAACACGCTCTTGCCTGGGAAGGAACATTGACGAAACGCCAGAAACAAGCGTCAAAAGAGTTATATGAAAGTATTGTGAGGGCACGTCCCCACCTAATTCATGCAGTGTGTGGATCTGGTAAGACGGAAATTTTATTTGAACCGATACATAAGCTACTCTTAGCAGGCAAACGAGTTTGCATCGCAGCACCTCGCGTCGATGTCATTTTAGAACTGGAACCACGACTACGCGCAGCCTTTCCATCGACCAAACTGGAGGCATTGTATGGAGGTGCAGATGTCCAAGCATTCGACGCCCAACTTATTCTAGCAACGACCCATCAGCTGTACCGATTCCGTCATGCATTCGATGCGATTTTTGTCGACGAAGCCGATGCTTTTCCATATACTGCAGAGAAAACCCTTCAGCACGCCGTCCGAAAAGCTGCAAAACCAGATGCACCAATCCATTTCGTCACCGCAACGCCCTCAGACAAATTACTGACAGACATCAAGAAAACAGGCGCAGTCTCGACCATCTATCGTCGTTATCACGGTCACCCACTCCCTGGTCCACGATATGAATCGCTCTGGAACTACTCAAAACAGCTATCTAAAGGAAAAATGCCGAAAGCACTCGAAAAATGGATTCAACAACGACTTGAACTGAGCGAACCATTCCTAGTATTCTTTCATGAAATTGAACTAATGATGAAAGCGGAGCAAGCCATCCGACAACTCGACGATCGGATCCGAGCTGTCCATTCCGCGCATCCTGATCGTAAACAGCACGTCCAAGACTTACGGGCAGGGAAGATACCGGGGTTGCTGACGACAACTATATTAGAACGTGGGATTACGATTAAAAACATCCAAGTGGCGGTCGTCGGTGCAGAACAATCCTTATTTGACGCTGGTGCACTTGTTCAAATTGGAGGTCGGGTTGGTCGAAATGTGAACCATCCTTCCGGCGATTTCGTGTTGTTCCATAACGGAATCAGTTATGCGATGGACCAAGCGCGTCGGGAAATAAAACGGCTCAATGCAGGAGGGGATCAACCATGAACCCATGTTTATTGTGCATGAAACCAATCTCAGAAGTCGCCTCTTGGCAATCGTTCTTCGGCATAGAAAAGAAAAAGACACTTTGTGACGACTGTTCAAAACGGTTCGTTCGTGCCGACATAAAGGAAGAAGGGGACGTATTGGATGCCGTTCATTCTCTATATGAATACGATGAAGCCATGCGGGATTGGCTACATCAATACAAGTTCCTCCAAGATGTAGCACTTGCACAAGTGTTCTCAAACGAACTGCGACGAGCATTTTCAAACAAGGATACGATCGTTCCCATACCGATGCATCCAGAACGGGCACGGAATCGGACCTTTGCTCACGTAGAAACGCTATTGGATGGTGCAAAACGACCCTATGTGCAGTTACTGACTAAGACCAATACAACTGTCATGGGCGAAAAATCCAGACACGAACGACTCAACATGGGTCAGTTATTTGAACTCGTACCAGGTGCAGTAGTACAACCAATCACGTATCGATTGGTGGACGATATTTATACGACAGGAACGACATTGCGTCGGGCAGCAACTGTCTTGAAACAAGCAGGCGCTGCAAGAGTAGAAGCAGTGACCTTGATTCGATCAATTCAGAAATGAGTACAGGAGGAACTACAAATGGCAGAACTAAGACATTGCCCATCATGCGGCGATTTTTTCAACTATACAGGAGTGCGTGACGTGTGCGGGAAATGTGGGATGAACGAAGAACGAGTGTACGAAGAGGTATACCGTTTCTTACGGAAGCGAGAAAACCGTGCAGCGACAATCGAACGCATTGTAGAAATGACAGAAGCGACTGAGTCCATGCTTCACAAATGGGTTCGAAAAGGACGCTTGCAACCTGCTTTGTTTCCGAATCTAGGCTATCCATGCGATAATTGTGGAAAGTTGACTTCTAAAGGGAAATTGTGTGACGAGTGTACAGCAGACCTAAAACAAGATTTAAAAACGTTTGAAGCAGCTACAGAGTTCCGTGAAGCGATTCAACAGAAAGAACAAAGCACGTATCTTTCAGAACGTAAAAAATGATTAATTGGCAGTTCCAAGGGTCATACAATGACTAAGTGGGATTGCCATTAATTTTTCTGGTATTGAACTGGATTGTTGACGGTGTTGATCTACGTTTCAAGTGGACGCTTTCCGAGGAGCTCGATTTCAGCCTCCTCACTCGTTTCACTCACTGCGGGGTCTTCAAAAGAAATGCTCTTAACGTTGCGCTTTTACTCGCAAAAGCAGTTCTTCGTTACGGCTTTCGCTGATCCCCCGGGAGTCGCCACTTTCCAATTCAATCAACGAAGTTTTCTGAAAATCAGGGTTGTCTACAATATAATACGCATCTAATGAATTAGTTTTATAACTATTAAAACGGGTACGTGTAAAGCGCTACCAAACCCGTAGGTATACAGATGTATATATCCGGAAAACTGTAATTTCGTACAAAAGACCCTTCAACAACTCGGAATTCAACCGAAATAGTAACTAATAGCCAAAAAACTCGAAAGGAGCGAGAACAGACATGAAGATTACAAACAATAACATTCCTCCGGTGAACCCTTATCGGACGAACCAAGTGAAAAACGAACAAACAAAGAATGACACAGCTGTTCAGAAAGACCGTCTAGAAATTTCAAAAGAGGCCAAGCAACTTTCCGAACCGAGCCCGATTACGTCACAACGTAACGAAAAAGTCAGCGCATTGAAAGCACAAATCCAAGCTGGCACGTATAAGGTCGACGCGGAACAGCTCGCTTCCGATCTAATCGGCTATTACCAACCAAAACAATAAGCGAGCGCACTTAACTTGAAGAAAGCAGGGAATTCCATGCCAATCGAACAGATTCTAGCCTCGCTGGACCAACTAGAAAAGTTACATCGAAGCCTGCTACGCATCGCAAACGAAAAAACAACGCTCATCAAGAAAAATGACATCAGCGGACTCGATCAGCTACTAAAAGACGAGCAAGCTCATCTCGCTGCAATCTTGCAGACAGACAAAGCCCGCGAAACAGCAGTCGTTGCTTTTTTTACCGAACAAGGACGTCCGGTACCATTACAACCGACAATCACAGATGTACTCAACATCATCCAAGAGCCGGAACACGCACAGCTCAAGGAGGCGAAGGACCGTCTCCTGCACGCGATTCATGAATTGAAATGGCAGAACGATTTAAACCAGAAGCTTACCTACCAATCGCTTCAATTTGTGAATCTGTCGCTGGACATGGTCCGTCCACGGACCGAATCCGTGAACTACTCGAAAAAAGAAGTACAAGGCAAACCACTAACAGAGAAAATCACATCATTCGATTCGCAAGCTTGAGGAGGAAATCATCATGGGCTCAACATTTATGGGACTAGAAACTAGCAAACGCGGCCTGCAAACCCAGCAGTCCGCTCTTTATACGACAGGGCATAATATTAGTAATGCGAATACGCTTGGCTACTCGCGTCAGCGTGTCAATATGCAGGCGACCAGTGGATTCCCAGGAGTGGGAATGAATGCTGGGACGATGCCTGGATTCTTGGGCACAGGAGTTCAAGCCGGTTCTATTCAGCGAATTCGTGATGGATTTGTGGATCAGCAATACCGTGGGGAGTTCAATAAATTGGGATACTGGGATACGCGTTCAAATGCGATTGGTCAGGTTGAAGATATTATGAACGAACCTTCTGAATATGGATTGCAGAAATCACTCAGCCAGTTTTGGAGTAGTTTAGAAGATTTAGGAGTCCACCCAGAAAATGGTGGAGCTCGTAAAGTTGTCATTGAACGAGGGAAAGCAGTAGCCGATGCGTTTAACTATATGAATAAGTCATTGCAAGAGTTAAAGACCAACACTGGCCAAGAACTGGATATCGCGGCAAAAGACATCAATTCAATTTTAAAACAAATCGCGGGCCTCAATGAACAAATCTCCAGCATTGAGCCTAACGGATACTTACCAAACGATTTATATGACGCACGGGATTCATTGATCGACGAGCTTTCAGGCTATTTGCCAATCGAAGTGAGTTATACAAAATCAGGTGGGAATGCTTCTGCAGTTGCTGAAGGTTCCGTGACGATTAAGTTGAAATCGAATGATACGACTACCACTATGAATCTCGTATCAGGAAAAGATCATACTACAATGACCGTGAATAAAACGGATGAAGCTGTCACTGGTATTTCTTTTTCTACAAAAGATCCTACGCCTTACACACTTAACGTTGAAGATATGATAACTACAGGGAGTATCAAGTCACTGATCAATACATTTGGATACGTGGAGAACAACGAGGTGAAAGGTCTTCTCCCTGATATGATCGGGAAGTTAGACAGAATGGAAAAAGCCTTTGTGAAAGCATTCAATGATCAACACGAAGAAGGTTACCAGTTAAATTCAGACAATAAGGGAGAAGTTTTCTTTATCAAAAACTCTGATGGCAAATTGGTAGTCAATGAAGAAATCATTAAAGATCCTTCCAAAATCGCAGCTTCTTCTGCGAAAAATGCAGAGGGAAATGGTGATAATGCAAAAAAACTAGGCGGAATTCAGTTCCTGAAAATTGACGGGGAAGGGGATGGCCAATTGGGCGGTGCTACGGTCCAAACCTACTTCCAAGGGATAATCGGTGAACTAGGCGTTGATGGAGAACAAGCAGCTAAAATGAAATTCAACTCAGAAACGCTCATGATTTCAGTATCGAATCGTCGTGATTCCATCAGTGCCGTATCACTCGATGAAGAAATGACAAACATGATCACATTCCAGCAAGCTTACAATGCTTCTGCGAGAATGGTTACAGTTGTTGACGAAACGCTCGACAAAATCATCAACGGTATGGGTGTCGTCGGTAGATAATAAGGAGGAATCATAGAAATGCGAGTTACACAATCAATGCTTTCCAATAATATGCTTCGCAATTTAACGTCCAGCTATAGCAAAATGGGCAAACTTAACGATCAGTTAACTACCGGAAAAAAAGTAAACCGTCCATCCGATGACCCTGTCGTAGCTATGCGGGGTCTAGGCTATCGTATGCAGGTAGATAAAGTCGTACAGTATCAGCGGAACATTGGTGAAGTGAATAACTGGCTCGATAGTACGGATGATGCTCTTGATAAGGTCGGTCAGGCATTGCACCGCACAAAAGAACTTGTTACAAACGCTGCAAACTCGGGAGCTATGACAGATGCAGACCGTGAGAAAATCAAATCCGAGCTAGACCAACTTCGTCAACAGATTCAAGATACAGCAAATACAAAAGTTGGCGATAAATACATTTTTAGCGGTACGAAAACGAATTCACCTTTACATGATAAAACGATTACTCCACCAAGTACAGAACCTAACGGCTATCCGGATTTAACGGACCCGAACAATGCAGCATTTACTTCGGATATCAACATAAATGTCTTTGATGGAGTTGAGTTAAACGTTAACTCGAAGTCTGCTGAACTATTTAAAGAAATTGACGACATGTTTAAAAGCTTCAATGACCCTGATGTCGACTTCGGTGCTGCAATTGGAAAAGTCGATGGCATGATGGATGAACTCTTGACTGAACGTGCAGATGTTGGTGCACGTCAAAATAGAGCAGAACTTATGAATGACCGCTTAGAAACACAAGAATTAATTTCTACTAAGCAAATGTCAATGAACGAGGATATCGATTTCGAAAAGGTCATTACTGAAATGATTTCACAAGAATCAGTCCATCGTGCAGCTCTTTCAGTTGGTGCACGTATCATTCAACCATCCCTCGTAGATTTCTTAAGATAATAATAGATTCTGCACGAGTTGTGCCAGGTACTCTTGTGCCTGGCATTTGTTGTTTCACATATAGAAGGAGGTGCCACTCATGCAAATGCCAGAACTTCAAATTCAGACAACACCTGGTAAATTAGGTCTAAACATCGAAAAGTCAGTACAGCAAATCGAACAACCAAGAGCGACAATCGATCAACAGCAACCCGCTGCCATATTAGAAATTTCAACTACAAAGCCTCAGCTATCTTTAGATACCTCCGCAGTACGTGAAGATATTGATATGAAGAGTGTATTTAAACGTACTGAAGAATACGCTCAACTGGGACGACTAGCAGCGATAGACGGAGTAGGGAGGCGAGCTGAAGAGGGACAGCAGCTATTGAGGATAGAAAACGGTGGCAATGCAATTGCAGACTTAGCGAAGCAAAATGGCACACCGCCTCCAGCACCTTTAGGTATTCGATTTGTTGCCAATCGCTCTAAAATACAAATGTCCATTACACCTGGATCGCTCACCATAAACGCAACACCGCAAAAACCGATATTTAATGCGCAAATTACCAAACCAATGCACATGTACACGTCCGGCAAAGTGACCGGCACCATGGAACAGTACCCATCCATCCAGATCGACTGGAAAGGATAATCCGTATACCAAAGGAGACACCCGTATGACCATCCAGACCAAATTTCACGGCGAACTCGACCTGGACATACTAACACAATGGACATTCCCGAAAGGACTGCCCGGACTCGAAGACGAGACTGCATTCGTCCTCCTGCCAATCGAAGGAAACGACAGCTTCCAGGTTATGCAGTCTGTGCAGTCACCTGCCGTCGCTCTCATCGTCGCCAACCCGTACACCGTCGTCAGCGACTACTCATTCACCATCGACGACCCGACACTCGAACTGCTCGGCATCGGCTCCCAGGAAGACCTCATGATCCTGTCTGTCATGTCCATGAAAGACCCGTTCGACGCATCGACCATCAACCTGCAGGCGCCGCTCATCTTCAATATCCAGAATCACAACGCCAAGCAGATGATCCTGAATGACACCAGTTACAGCCTGCGAACGCCAATCGGTGCTCCGGCACAAAAGGGGGACCGCTGACATGCTCGTCCTTTCCCGTAAACCGAACGAATCCATCAAAATCGGCGACACCATCGAACTTAAAATCATCGAAATCAAAGGCGAAACGGTCCGCATCGGCATCGAAGCCCCCAAATCCGTCGAAATCCTGCGCGGCGAACTCGTTGCCTCCATTTCCGAAAACAACACCAAAGCCATCGAAATCGACCTAAACCTCTTCAACCAACTGAAAAGCAACTAAAAAAGAGCCCACCCGGCTCTTTTTTCATACATTCACACCACCACCCACCAGGTAGATGTACCTGCTGCCTGGCACCATCACACACCAGGCGTACCGGTATATTACATCCATTACCGTCCTACTGTGAATTGTGACATGCACAGCGTAACCGGGTTGATTGGAAGTAGTCCGCATTCATCCCTCCCTTCACAAAGAGAAAAAAATCCAAAAAAACTCTCAAAAAACACTAAACAACCCCCAGCCACTTCCGATACTATTACTGTAAGCAAGAGAAGGATGGTTCGGCCGGCATTCCGATCGCGCAAACAAAAAACAAACGGGTCACAAGGACGTGAACCCTCACAACTCAAGGAGGAAACAACAATGATTATCAATCACAACATCGCTGCAATGAACACACACCGTCAATTAGGATCGAACAATGCAGCAGCATCTAAGAACTTGGAGAAACTCTCTTCTGGTCTTAAAATTAATAAAGCTGGAGATGACGCGGCGGGTCTTGCAATCTCTGAAAAAATGCGTGGACAGATTCGTGGCCTCGATATGGCTGCAAAGAACTCCCAAGATGGTATTTCGCTGATTCAGACAGCTGAAGGAGCATTGAACGAAACTCACGACATTCTTCAACGTATGCGGGAATTAGCTGTCCAGGCTGGTAACGATACTAATACTGATAAAGACCGTGGCGAGATTCAAAAAGAAATTAATTCACTAACTTCTGAAGTGAATCGTATTGGTAACACTACCGAATTTAATACACAGAAACTATTAAACAGCGAGAAAGACGGATCAGCTGCAGTTGCTGGGGTGCAAGGTAAATATACTTTGACACTAACTGCAGGAGCAGCAGCAAGTGATAAAGTGACTATCGATGGTAAAGAGTTAACATTTGGAGGAGCAGCAGCAGACGAAACTGCTGCAGCAAGTGCTCTTAAAACTTTGATTGAAGCAGATACAGATTTGAACGCTAAGTATACAGTAACAACTGCAGCAGGGGTTATTACTCTTGAACAAAAAGCTGGTTCAGAATCTGCAACAGCACCTACCTCAACTTTAGGAACAGTTGCTACTGCTACTGAGGGAGTAAAAGGAAAAGCGGCTGGAGCTGGAGATAGCTTGAATTTCCAAATTGGTGCAAATCAAAATCAAAGTCTCACATTAGATATCTCTGATATGAGAGCAAGTGCTTTGGGAATTACAACTGCTGGAACTAACGCTGACTTGGCAGTTAATGATGGAACAAGTAAGACACAGACAGAGCAAGCTCTGGATGTATCTACCCATGAAAAAGCAGCAGAAGCTGTGACTAAATTCCAACAAGCTATTGACACTGTATCAGCAGAGCGCTCGAAACTCGGTGCAACTCAAAACCGCCTAGAGCACACAATCAACAACCTCGGAACATCTTCCGAAAACCTCACAGCTGCGGAATCACGGATCCGCGACGTGGATTATGTTTTATCAGCTGCGTAAGCAACTGAGACAAACACAGTCGTCCTGACTGGTAACGGTCAGTGAGTACGATCGGGTGAATTGCTGGAAACCCCTGAGAGCTGTTCTTGCCACAACGAAACCGGAAACGGTAGGCGTGACGGCCTGAAAAAAGAACAAATTGGGCAATCAGCAGCCAAGCTCCTGTCTCGAAAGAGTGGAGAAGGTTCAACGACTAGGGTATACCATCTACCGGCTGCGGCCCATGATGATGAAACCCGTAGGAAACGCAGGACTGAGTACCCTACCGCTCCGAAGTGCCCGACCCCTACCCGATGTGGAGGGTGAAGATATAGTCTGGTCATTCATGAAAGTGGATGTTCGCACGATGGCGAAAGAAATGATGTCGTTCACTAAGAACAACATCCTTACTCAAGCAGCACAAGCAATGCTTGCGCAAGCTAACCAACAACCACAAGGCGTACTTCAATTGCTACGTTAATTAGGTTAACGAAACGCGATCCAATTTATTGGGTCGCGTTTTATATTTCAATAACAATCATTGTAGGAGGAATTTATTTTGAAACTAATACGTATCTCTCTAATCATTAATAAACTAGTTTTTGAAGGAGATTTTCCACAAAATAATGACCTGATTAATGAATGGGCATTCAGCTCGGAAACTGTGAACAAATCATCTCTTACTAATTTGTATAATAAAGCAATAGACCCATCTCGGATTGGATGGTCATCGTATGAAATAGTAGTAACTGCATCTGAAACTAGAATAGAAATAAGACCAACTTTTTTTGTGGACTCAACTGATGATAAATATAGGGAAACTGAAAAAATATTAATCAGAGCTATTGAAAATGAAATTGAAAAGTTTGTATATGATAATGAGGCAAAGAGCATCGAATTTAATTTGGATGAAAAAAGCGATGATAATGATTATAATGTGTTTATTTATAGTTGTCCCGGAGCTAGTGATAGTAATGAATTTAGAGACTTTATTAGTGAATTAGAGCAGGATACGATTTCTTATAAAATCGAATATGAACGCTCTCAAGTAACTGATCAAGGAGCAAGTGGTGGCATATATGAGGTTTTGCTTTATATTGTAGACACAATTACTGCTGGTGTTGTATATGATTTGATTAAGAAGATGCCGGAATTTAAAATAATTACCAATTTAAAGAAAAGTAGAATTGAAAATTTTAAGAAAAAAGCAGCTTTATGTTTAAATACGTTACCTGGAAATCTTGAGCTAAATGAAATTAACGAGATAAGCAACGGAAATAAAAATATGCAAGTTACCTTTCGCTTTAATAGGAATTATTATGATTTTGTTTTTGATAATGATAATGAAATAATACATTTCATTCAAAAACAGGACGGATGATATAAAATATTTGTCTGGGTATGACACACTTTAAATGAAGTGTAAATCAGTCCCAAAAGTCTGTTCGAGTTTGGGGTTCGTCACACAAATAAAAGGAGCAGGTACTTGTACCCCGTACAATTCGAATGCTATTCAGCCAACTATAGTTTTGGATGCTTGTGCAACAAACTTTTACGGTTCTTGTACAACATATGAGTAGGTACCTGGACCGCACACCAATCAGATACTATTCAGATGACTTTGTTTTATAATCTCACCATCTCAATCAGCCTTTAGTCAGTCCTTGTTGGAGTATCGCAAAAATGTATAGTAGTAGCCTGTATTGAAAGCAGAAACTTTACATGAAAAGAGTGTTACTGTGAATGATAATAGACATAGTGAAATAGAACAGGTCAAGAAACAGTTAGAGTTATGTAAGCATCAAGATCAGCTCCTGGAGGAAATTGAAGTTCTATTGCATGAAATGAAAAAGATTGCTTTATACGCAGCAGCGAGTAAACTTCCTTCTCATGAAAGTGAGCACCTGAATAATGAAATCCTGAAGAAACAACAAGCTATTCACGTTTTGGAGGGCAAGTTATTACAGTTGCAGTCCACGCTATATCTACAGTAGGAAATAATAGAGACACATACATTGTCTATATACTACCGTCTTTCTACACAATTTTGTTCAAAACAGTAAGTGATTAACTCGCTGATTGTTAATCCTGTATGTTGCCGTATCTCTGCTAAAGAATCTCGATATTCATAGTTAATACTTACCTGATAGGGCTTCGTTGGTTGTCTGTTCTTCCGTTGCAAAAGAATCTGGAGAATGTCTGAGTCTTTTATTGCCAAGCTGCATTTATAATCGTTAAAAGAAGATAGAGTTGTTAGCTGTTCATTGATTTCCCTGGTAGGATGATGGAGTTCAAACCGTTTTGGTAAGTAAACAGTTGTTCTATTTGCAATCGGTTTCAAAGGCGGAAGGAGATGTGCTTTTCTTTCCATGCACGGTTGCAAGTAAGGTGCTACTATGTTCAAGAATCGGATGATTTGTGCTTGGTCATAGAGGAGTAGTCGGTTTTGTCCATCGAGTGAAAACTGTAGATCAAATTTGTTTCTTAATAATTGAATTAGCCATAAGTTCTCGGCCATTGTGAAGCTGTCAGTTGATAAAACGATTTTCTTCATTATACCGTTGTGTATTTTTAGATGTCCGTCGTCTTGGTACCACCATGCGAGTGCTTCTTCAGTGAGGTGAGTAGTTATGAAAGGGATAGGCAGTTGTTTGGATTCGTTTGGGTACCAAATCTCTCGTAACTCGGTAATGATAGGTGATGTTTTGCTTTGTACCATAATACTTTCCGTATATCCTTTTACCATTCTTGAATCGATGGTGGTTCGAAGGAACGGATGAGCTAGAGGAATGTGATTTCTTAGTTTTTCATGGCAATACGCGGTCCATGGCTCATCCTCTATTCGGTGTATGAATTGAAACCTTGGCTTTCTCCCTTTCTGTTGTACGATACTCCCATCCCCTAAAAGCTTTCCACACATTCTTGAAAAGAATATAGAATCCATCTCCATCTCTCCCTCAACTATGGTGTACTAAGTATACCATGGAAGGGAACGTATATTCCCGTTTGAACTTGAATTTATTTTCGGACTAATGATTAGGTATCTGGATTCTCTGCAATTCGAATACTATTAAGACAACTAGAGTTTTAGATGTTTGTGCAGCAGCCTTTTACGGCTCTTGTACAACATCTCGATGCAATTCAAATTAACACCAAGTAGTATAAGGAGGTGGATTTGACTTATTGAAAAGTATGAACCCTTCCTTTTACGAAAAAGCGGCCACCCATTAGCGGGAAAGCCGCTTTTTTGTCGTCTGTTGTTCGATAGTAATCGGCATGTGCTTTGCCGCTTTGCCAAGTCCGTATTTGGGCATGTTGACATAGACGGATTCGTATTGTCCTTTACGAATGATATATGTTTCGTGGTAGATACCGACTGCGTCATTAGTGGCGGTTAGCTGATTGAACTTTCTCCAAGCTTTTAGGTGATTTTCGTTTCTCGAATAGGCGAGCAGATCGTCGAGAGACTGCCAATATTGGATCATTGCGGTTGTACGCAGTCCGAAGTAATTTTCAGCTGATAGAAAACCAAGTTCGCTTTTATGTGTGTGCAGCTCCCTTATCATACCTGGCATGGAAAGAAAAACGGGCAGCCATTTGTGGATGGAAAGCCTTTTATTGATGCGCATACCGATGATAAAGACAACGATGTCTTCCGAATTATCGGCTGTATGCCTGCAGGTAAAAATAGATGATAACATTTAGGTAATCCTCCTTCGCTTAGTCTTGCACGGCATTTATATCCACTACGACATCCCCATTTTCGTCCAGCAGTGCAGTCCGCCGAGATATCCATCCCAGCTGTATAAGTAGTGGACGCCTGTTATCTTATCTACTCATATTTAACACCAGATAAATAACATCCTGATGTACAATCACGAACCGCTTTTTGTCATGTTCTTTCATCTTAACGCCCCCACTTTTTGTATTACTATCTTTACGTTTCTACTATTATAAAGTTTCGCCGGCTTCTAAATATCTCAATATGTACCTTCGATTTGCTGTATGCTTATTTCCCAGTTTATAAACCGCCTTAAAGAAGATTGCAAAAACCATTGCAATCTTCTTTTTTTGTATATAGTGTATATAAAGTGTATATACGATATTTTTAAAAGACGATTGTGAAGAGGGATAGCATGCAGATAATATTATCGAATCAGTCAAAGGAACCGTTGTACGAACAGATCATGAACCAAGTCATCTCTGCCGTTTTGTCGGGGGAGATGGAAGAAGGGAGTGCGTTGCCGTCGATTCGTCAACTGGCGAAGGATTTGCATATCAGTGTGATTACGACGAAGCGTGCTTATGAGGAGTTGGAGAAAGTGGGTTTCATTTATTCCATTGTTGGCAAAGGGTCGTTTGTGGCGGAGCAGAACATGGAGGTTATTCGGGAGAAGAAATTGAAAGCGATTGAGGAACAGCTCGGAAATGTTATCCGAAACAGTAAGGAAATCGGGATTTCCTATGATGAGTTGCAGGACATACTGAAGATTCTATATGAGGAGTGAATGGGTTGGAACCGATCATTGAGTTTACGAATGTATCCAAACAGTTGAAGGGTTTTGCTATTGAGAATATGAATTTGGGTGTGAATAAAGGGTTTGTCACAGGATTCATCGGCGCAAATGGTGCAGGGAAATCGACGACCATCAAGCTGATGATGAACTTGCTGAGACCTGATGAGGGGGAAGTGCGCATCTTTGGGCTCGATTATGCGACCCATGAAAAAGCGATTAAAGAGCGTATTGGCTTTGTGTATGATGGCAATGTGTTTTACGAAGGGATGAATTTAAAGGACATTCAACGGATTGTCGGTCCTGCATATAAGCGATGGAATGATGCCTTGTTCCACCGGTATGTGGAACAGTTCGAACTGCCACTGAATAAGGCCATTAAGACATTCTCCAAAGGGATGCAGATGAAGGCTTCGCTGGCATTGGCGCTATCCCATCAGGCAGAACTGATTATTATGGATGAACCGACCGCAGGCCTGGACCCTATTTTTCGAAGAGAACTGCTCGATATGCTGCAGGAAATCATGTTGGACGGCGAGCGGACGATATTCTTTTCCACGCATATTACAAGTGATCTGGACAGAATCGCGGATTATATCGCATTCATAAAAAACGGTGAGCTTATGTTCAATCAATCCATTCATAACGTAGAGGAAAATTACGGACTGGTGAAAGGCACTGTGGACTTGTTGGACCGGGATACGGAAAAGTTGTTCGTTCACGTGAACCGCACACAGGCTGGATTTGAAGCATTGACTTCAAATGTGAGGGAAGCGGGTAGCGTTTTCGGTGAGTCGGCTTTGATTGAAAAGGCCACGCTTGAAGATATTATGTATTATTCCAAGAGGAGTGAAGTTCATGTTTAACTTGATAAAACGGGAGGTCATTATTCAGAAAAAACAGTTGCTGTTGTTTATTCCTTTCATTATATTTTTTATTGTGATGGATTCGCATCCGGTCTTCATTTTTTTAGTGACCAGTCTGTTTGTACCTTTTAACGCATTGGCGTTTGATGAAAAAACGAATGTCAATGTGTTGCTGAACTCGCTGCCTTATACACGTAAAGAAATCATTGCTTCCCGATATCTTGGTAGCTTAGTCTATATGGCAATTGCAATTGGTTTGACAGCATTGGCTTTATTCGTTGCGGACCGATCCTTCACGTTTTCACATATTGCACTCGGAGCTGGACTGTTTCTATTGTTTTCGGCCATGACTTTTCCGCTGTTTTACATCCTCAAACAGGGTTATATTTTTCCAATTGTCATGATCAGTTTTTTCCTATTCGTAGGGGGAGGGCCGGCTGTGTTTGAGCTCGTAAGTGGTTCCCTTCAAGGCATCATCCAATTTGTGATGGGCTTATCCATGCCAATCATTCTGTCTGGGTTCCTCGCGATCGCAGCGGTGATTTACAGTCTGTCTTGGGTAGTATCGGCTACGGTTTATGAGCGGAAGGTTTTTTAAAACGATAGAATTACGTGAAGATATACTAAATGTAATTCGCTAGAGGTAAATCTAAAAAGAGCATCCAAACACTACTAGAAGCGGCTCCCAAACAACGAGAAAGCTGATTGTCCGCTTCTCCAACGTGATCGGTGAGAGCACTGGCACTAGTGTAAGGCGCCAGGGGAACAAAATATCACGCTTGTTTCATGCACAACACTTGATACTCAAGTCTTTGAATTATTCATCTAATGGATTTAAAACCTTCAAATCTGGGAATACATCAATAGCGACCAAAACCATCCACGGATCTACGGATGGTTTTGCTATTTTATTTTTAAAGGAGATTTCCATCATGAAACCACTAATAGGCATTACTTCAGACATAGACGAAAACGGAGAAACCTTCCTAAAAGCAGACTACAGCAGGGCAATTTTGCGAGCGGGAGGATTACCCGTAGTACTTCCGGCGGGACTTGAAGATATCGATGAAATCTGCGACCGAATTGATGGGTTACTATTGACTGGAGGGGAAGACGTAAATCCGCTTCTATTTGGAGAGGAGCCCAAACACGAGCTTGGCAAAATTGCCCCTGAGCGAGATGAGATGGAGATGGCACTTGCGAAATGTGCCGTTGGTAAGGACATGCCAGTTCTCGGAATTTGCCGTGGTCATCAAATTTTGAATGTTGCGCTGGGAGGAACTGTCTATCAGCACATTTACTCCGATTTAGAAAGAGATTTGTTACAACATAAGCAACAAGCAAATAGAAACTATCCGACACATACTGTTCAAGTAACAGAGGGAAGCCGTCTAGCAGAATATGCTTCGGACAAAGATATACTTGTGAACTCTCTCCACCATCAAGCAGTGAAGGAAGTACCTGAACCATTGAAAGTCATTGCTACTGCGACTGATGGGATTATCGAAGCGTTAGAAAGTACGAAGCATCGTTTTGTGTTGAGTGTGCAATGGCATCCCGAAGCACTCTTCAACCGAGGGGATGAAACTTCGTTGAGATTGTTTGAGGAGTTCGTTCAAGCTTCTAGCAAATCGTAATTCATCATAATAGAACGATCAAAAGGGACTGCCGTGTAACTTTGGCAGTCCCTTTTGTTTAAGTCCTACATCTTAAACCGATCAATTGCATGACTCAATTCTTCACTCAAGTTCGTCAACGTCTCTGCTGCATCCGTCACCGACTGGATCGCACGAAGTTGCTCTTCCGTTGAGGCACTCACTTCTTCACAAGTAGCTGCAGTCTCTTGCGACGTTGCCGCCATCGTTTGAATCGTCATCGCTACCTCATCTTTATGCTGTGAAACAGTTAGGATCTCAATTGAAATTGCATCAATGGAAGCTTGCATGTCCGCCATTAACGCTGACAATTGACCAAATGTCGATTCGGTTTCTTGGACGACGACGCCTTGATCACGGAACGTTGTAATCGTTTCTTCCATTTGTTTAGTCACTAGATGCGATTCTTGTTGCAACTGCTGGACAGTCGTTTGAACTTCTTCAGTGGCACGCGCGGATTGTTCTGCGAGTTTCCGTACTTCCTCTGCTACCACTGCAAAGCCTTTTCCGTGCTCACCTGCACGTGCGGCTTCAATGCTAGCGTTCAATGCGAGTAAGTTCGTTTGAGATGAGATATCCGTAATCGTATCCATCACGCCGCCAATCGCTTTTACTTTCTCACCAAGCGTTGCAATCGCTGCACTCATAGATTGCAGGTTCGTACCGGACGATTTAAATGTTTCTTGCAACTGTGCCATTTGTGTTTGTCCGTTCGTGTTTATGTTGCCTGTGCGTTCCGCAATTTCAGTCATGGACGTAGCTCGTTTTGTAATGTCGTTAATTTGACGAGCGAGTTCCTCTGTTCGATCCGTGGCCATTTCCGAGTCTTGCGCTGACTTCGATGCCCCTTCTGCAATCTCATTCACCGCGTGCGCAACTTCTGCACTCGACGCGCTAGTTTCTTCTGCGACTGCACTTAAACTTTCAGAGTTTGACCGTACATTATCTGCAGATTGATTGACGACAGAAATGATGCTGTGCATATTTGTGAGCATCTGGTTGAAGTTATCGCTGAGCTGTCCGATTTCATCTTTCGAACGAATATCAGATTGAACAGTCAAATCACCTTCTGCTACTGCATCCATCGAATTGCGTAGTCGCCCAATTGGTTTCAACAATTTTCCGATGATGAAGTACAAGCCAGTACCTACAATGGCTAGAGTGATAAGTGAAATAATGAGAATGGAAACTTGCAATTGTTTGGCCATGCCCATCAAGTTCTTTTCTTCATATACGGTTCCAATCTTCCATCCATAATCGGGAAGTGTCTTAAAGACGTTTACACGTTCTATCCCTTTTTCGTCTTTATAAAGTAAGCTTCCTTGTTCTTTGGTAAACAAATCTTTCACATAGGATACGTCCATCAAGTTGTTCCCACTCTTTGTCGGATGGGAGATGGCAGTTCCTTCGCTATCATACAACACTGGAAATCCATCATAAGCGATTTTAGTAGCATTCAGTGCGGCAGTCATCGAAGAAAGTTGGATGTCTACACCTGCGACACCAGCAAGTGTTCCATTTTTCTCAATGGCTTTTGATGCGGTAATTACGAATTCGCCTGTTGCTTCATCCACATATGGTTTGGACCATTGGACTTCATCGGGATTCGATGCTGCCTTTTGGTACCATTCTCGCTCTGTCGGATCGAAACCTGTTAAGTCCACCACCGGAAAGATTCCTGTATATTTCGAGGGGAGGGCGTAATAGGAAGATGATGCATCCGGATAAATCTCAAGAAATTCCTCCAACTCCTTTAACAGCTCATTTTCAGTGATTTCTCCGCCCTCAGGACCGGTAAAGTTCATGAGTTTATCTGACGTTGTAACGAGGTTAATTCCTTTCCCGTACTGGTTAAGAAACGTTTCTACAGAATAGCCCATCTGATCAGCCAAACCTTCGCTCGAATCAATTACGCGCTCTAAAGAACGTTTTTTTACTTGGTCGTTCAGCATGTATGCCATTAGGGCCATACCTACTAAAAAGAGTACGATTGTTGCTAGAATAATTTTTGTTTTCAGCGACTTCGCCATACTCATTACCCTCTTCCCTTGTATTATATGTATATATACTAGTTACTTCGACAATCTTCGCAGGAAGTTGAGTTCGAATCATTTAAATATTTCTTAATTATAGGCGAAAGAGAGTAAATGAATTGACGGATAGTAGCGGTAGGGATTGAAAAGAAAAAATTGCTAGATTTCAAGAAAAAAGAGGCTGCCTATTATATGGCAGCACCCTGTTATACATCTTTTAAACGTTAAATCGAGCAATTGTTTGACTCAATTCTTCACTTAGATTCGTCAATGTCTCTGCTGCATCCGTTACCGATTGAATGGCACGTAGCTGTTCTTCCGTAGATGCACTTACTTCTTCACAGGCAGCAGCGGTTTCTTGTGACGTTGCCGCCATAGTTTGAATTGTAGAAGCCACATCGTCTTTGTGTTCTGAAACCGTCTGAATTTCAGATGAAATCGAATTGATGGATACTTGCATATCCTCCATCAGAGTAGATAATTGACCGAATGTTGTTTCGGTATCTTTGACGACCATGCCTTGGTTATAGAACGTGGTAATTGTCTCTTCCATTTGTTTTGTAACGAGACGTGACTCATCCTGCAATTGCTGAACAGTCGTTTGAACATCTTTGGTTGCTTGCGCTGATTGTTCTGCAAGTTTGCGAACTTCTTCGGCAACCACCGCGAATCCTTTTCCATGCTCACCAGCACGTGCTGCTTCAATGCTTGCGTTTAGTGCCAACAAATTCGTTTGCGATGAAATATCCGTGATTGTATCCATTACTCCGCCAATTTCTTTCACTTTCTCACTGAGTGTGAAAATTGCTTCATTCATCGATTTCAAATTCATGCCGGATGTCTGGAATGTCTGCTGCAATTGAGCCATCTGAGCTTGTCCATTTGTGTTCATGGCCCCTGTACGCTCAGCGATTTCTGTCATCGATTCAGCACGGTTTGTAATGCCGTTAATTTGACGACCGAGCTCGTCTGACCGTTCTGTCACCATTTCAGCATCTTCTGCAGATTTTGCAGCACCTAAAGCAATTTCATTCACAGCATGCGCGACTTCTGAGCTCGATGCACTCGTTTCTTCAGCAACTGCGCTCAAACTTTCAGAGTTAGCTCGTACATGTTCTGCAGATTGGTTCACGACGGAAATGATACCATGCATGTTGATAATCATCTGATTGAAGTTCGTGCTTAACTGGCCAATTTCGTCTAGGGTTTGAATATCGGATTGAACAGTAAGATCACCCTCCGCCACTTCATCCATGAGTGCGCGAAGACGAGCAATCGGTTTAAGCATTCTTCCGATTAGGAAATACAACACGACAGCAACAAATACTAAAACGATTCCAGAGATGATTAGAATGGAGGTTCTCATCTGTTTTGCCATTCCCATCAAGTTATCTTTCTCGTATACAGTTCCAACCTTCCAACCGAATTCGGGGAGTGTGTTGAAAATACTTACCATTTCTTTTCCGTTTTCCTTGTAAGTCAGGTCACCTTGTTCATAATTGTACATATCTTTCACATAGGACAAGTTCATAAGGTTCTCACCAATTTTTGTGGGATGAGAAAGAGCCGTCCCTTCTTTATCAAAGAGAATTGGTCGTCCGTCATAAGGGATAGATGTTTCATTCAGCATCTCCGAAATAGCAGTCAGTTCAAGGTCCACAGCTGCCACTCCAGATAGCGTTCCGTTCGTTTCAACGGCAAGAGAAGCGGTTGTCATGAGATTACCGGTTGCTTCATCTGCATATGGAGGAGTCCATTGGATTTTACCGGGAGATTCAGCGGCTAACTGATACCATGGACGTTCTGTCGGATCGAAAGCAGTAGTATCTCCTTTTGGAAATTGTACAGTGTGCTTGGATGGGGCCGAAAAGTAGACAGCAACGGCATCATCATAAGAGCTAAGGAAGTGTTCAAGCTGTTCCTGCAGCTGGGCTTCAGCAGGTGCACTTTCTTTAGTAGTAGTGAAGTCCGCTATTTCCTTTGAATCTGCAAGAAAAGACAATCCTTTACTGTATTGTGATAAGAAATTTTCTACGGAATCGGACATTTGGTCTGTTGTCCCTTCGCTAGAACTGATGACCCGTTCAACGGAGCGGATTTTGATCATACCATTCAGCATATAGGCCATCAGCAGAACACCGACTAAAAATAGTACAAGTGTTACTGAAATGATTTTGGTTTTAAGAGACTTTGTCATGATTTTCCTTCTTTCATCTATAATGTTCACAAAGCCTATTTCGGTAGATTGAACTAAAAGTTTAGCAACAATTTAATTATTTTAAAATAGTAATTCAAAAAAGAGCATGCTCGTTTTCCATCCTGCATTCCAAAACTCCTGTAAACTTCTCTCAATCATTGCCGATATAACAAATAGTAAAGTGTGACTTTAGAGGAGGACGGAGAAATGGTCAGTCAAATAGGGGGAGGCCCAGACCGCCAACATACGGCAGGGCAGACGGATGGAACTGCATCCGGAATTGTGACAAAAGTTGAAGCCATTCACGACCAAGCACAACAGCAAGCATCTAGAGAACAGGATCTCCCCATCAAGAAAGCCAAAGAATTAACAGCGGGGTTAAATAAGTTTCTAGAGAGCGTAGATACGCAGTTGAGGTTTAAAATGCACGACGAACTTCACGAATACTATGTGACGATTGTAGATTCCAAAACCGAAGAAGTAATCCGAGAAATCCCATCCAAAAAGCTGATGGACATGCACGCAGAAATGAAAAAATTCCTCGGACTGCTCATCGATCGTAAAATCTAAAGGAGTGACTGGATATGAAAATAGGCGGATTAGCTAGTGGAATAGATACTGAATCAATTATTAAGGACTTAATGAAAGCTCAACGTATACCGTTGGATAAAGTAACACAGAAGAAACAGTATTTTGAATGGCAGTTGAATGATTATCGCAGTGCGAATCGGGATTTGAAGAGCTTTAGTGATAAGTTGTTTGATAATGTGATTTTACAGAAGAACTACACTGCGAAGAATGTTTCAATTTCAGCCCCTGATGATATTTCGATTAAGTCAAAAGGCAATACGGAAAATTTTTCTGGGACGATTAATATTAAACAGCTTGCGACGAATGCCACGTATACAGGGGGCACTACACTTAATATTGATAAGAAGTTAAAAGGCGATTCATCAATTAAAATACAGGGCCCAGGTGACTCAGAACCTGTAGAGATTGAATTTGCTAAAGGCGATAGCATGGATGACATTGTAAAGAAGATTAATGAGAAATCTAGTGTTCGTGCATTTTATGATGAAAAAACAGGTAATTTTGGTTTCACTGCAAAACAAAGTGGTGAGGGCAATATCGTGATTACAGAAGGTAGTAAGGGAACTGGTATAGCTGGCTATTTGGGAATTTCAAGTAAGACTCAAGGCACAGGAACGGCGGGGGTGGATGCTAAAATTCAATATAACGGAATGGATATAACCCGCTCGTCCAACATATTCGAATTAGACGGTATGGAAATCACTCTTAAAGCTGCAAATCAGAAAGATATAACATTTGATGCAACAACTGATACAGATAAAGTGTTCGAAACTGTCAAAGGATTCGTCGACAACTATAATAAACTAATAGAAGATCTAAACAAAAAAATCCGAGAACCCAAATATCGCTCGTACCAACCTTTATCTGCAGAAGAAAAAGCAGATATGAAAGAAAAGGAAATTGAGTTATGGGAAGAAAAGGCGAAAAGCGGAACACTCCGTAATGATCCTGAACTCTCAAATCTTTTATCTTCAATGAGAACTGCACTTACAGGAACTGTTGAAATAGATGGCAAAAAACTCAATTTAAGCTCTTTAGGAATCACCACCTCTAAAGACTATCTCGATAATGGTAAATTAGTGATTAATGAAACCAAGTTGAAAGAAGCAATTTCTAAGGATCCTGTTGAGGTACAAAAGTTATTTTCAAACGATGGTGCCGGTAAAGAACAGGGGCTTGCTCGTAGAGTGCGTGCTGCTGTCGATGCAACGCAAAAATCTATTCAAAACAGTGCCGGCAAAGTAGGCGACAGTAATAAGTCATTTAGTTTAGGTCGTACTCTTGATGATATGAATAAGCAAATTGAACGTTTCGAGACACGCATGCAAATGGTCGAATCCCGCTACTGGAAACAGTTCACGGCGATGGAGAATGCAATTCAACGTGCAAATGCGCAGTCTGCAAGTTTGATGTCTGCGCTCGGTGGCGGTGCTTAATTGAAACACGTAATACAAAAGGAGAGTCTTTAAAATGGTTATGCATAATCCGTACGCTACGTACCAAAATAATTCTGTCACAACGTCGACGCCTGGTGAATTGACTCTGATGCTGTATAACGGTTGTTTGAAGTTCATTGAACAGGCGAAACGTGCTGCGGACTTGGGTCAGATAGAACAGAAGAATACGGCTGTGCAAAAAGCGCAAGCAATTATTTCTGAACTGATGATCACGTTGGATGCCTCGTTCCCTGTCGCGAAAGACATGCTCGTGTTGTATGAATTCGCAAACAGCCGTCTGGTTGATGGGAATATAAAAAATGATGCAAAGCTGTTTGATGAAGCCGCTGAAATCATTACGGAGTTCCGTGATACGTGGAAGCAAGTCATTCAATTGAATCGTCAAAAGCAATACGGGAACGTGAGTGAGATATGATTCGGACAGAGCTCATTCAATGGAAAGAAGCAACAGATCGGTTGCTTGCACTTCCCATCGTAAATGATGACGACCAACGCGATGCGATGATTGCTTCCGTTAAAAAGATTTTAGATGAACGGGAGCAATTGCAACCTTTCATCCAGCCACCTTTTTCCTTGGAAGAAGAAGTGTTTGGAAAAGAATTAGTTGCTCAGGAGCCGAAAGTCGCTGGAAAGTTGGAAAATTATCTAACTGCCATTCGAAAAGATCTCTCCGCTTCTCAAACAAAAAAAGATGGTGTGCGGAGTTATGTCAATCCTTATAGCAAAGTAGCCCGTGATGGTACATTTTACGATGCAAAACAATAAGAATACCAGCCGACGAATTTATATTTCGTCGGTTTTTATGTGTCTTTAAGTCTATTATCAGAGGTTGTCAGATGAGGTATAATAGTAATAAGAAATTGGAAGAACTATCAAAATGAGGAGTGATGCTATGACGATTGAGCAGTTGAAACATGCTGACTGGCTTAGGAAAAATCATATTCTGTTTATTGGTTTTGCGATTGGTGGAGGACTAGGACTCGTTGCACAGCTTATTTTCCAATCTAATATACAAACAATTCTTTCCGTAGCCATCCCTTTACTCATCGGATCTGCGTTTTATGTTGCCTTTCGTTTTACGAAAACTAAATGGCTGACGCTCAGTTTGCCGTACATATTATTAGCATCTACATTTGCGGTATCACTTGGCGTTATTTTATTGTCACAGGCTAATTTGGGTTCTATTGGGATTATCTTTTTCTTATTAGTATTTGGTGCAATCCATGGACGCTTGCTTATTATGGGTGTCGCTTATGTGCTAAGTTTAGGAGCACTCATCCTGAATAATGGGGTGTTTGTGAACCCCGAATTAGTCGATGGAAGTGGTGCGAATTTAATCTTGCTGCACTTTTTGAGTGGAATGATTCTACTGCTCGTCGTCCATCAAAATGCAAAGAACTTTTCGGAGATTGAACGCTTTACTGAGCAAACGGAAGCGCTGAGAAGAGAAGAAGCAGAACTTGCAGAACGTCTGGATCGAACTGTTGAGAAAATCACGAGTAACTTGAGTAAACTTCGTGCTTCTTCCGAGACTTCATTAGGCTCTCAACGTGAAATGCTGGCAGCCATTCATGAAGTAAGCGGAGCTAGTCAACATCAGGCGGACCACATTTCGGAAATTGCTGAGCGTTCTGAACAGACGTATGAATCAATTGAGGAAATTTCTAAAGGACTTTCGTTGCTTGTCCAAAAAGCAAATGATGCGGGTGCGAGTGCGGGTGAAGGAAGTACCAAGATTGCTGGATTGAAAAGTGGAATCGATGCATTTGCAAAATTCTTTGATGAGCTAAACAGTACGTTTTTGGAGTTATCCGATAAGATTGCGGAAACAAATGCGTTTGCAGGTTCCATTAAAGAGATTACGGATCAGACGAATTTGCTTGCGTTGAATGCTTCCATTGAAGCAGCAAGAGCGGGTGAGCACGGGAAAGGCTTCGCTGTCGTTGCTGATGAAATCCGTAAGCTTGCAGGAATGACAGATCAAACGTTATCTAAAATCGATACGAACCTCTCTGAAGTGAATACGTTCAGTGAACTCGCAGTATCCAAGCTAGCTACTGGGAAAAAACAGATTTCTAAGCAAACGGAAGTAGCGGATTCGTCGAACACGACATTTACCACATTGCATGAAGGCATGCGCGACTTGCAGAAAGAAATGCAATTGTTCATCGCGGCATTTAAAGAAATCTCAGTGAACACGGGCAATGTTCAGGAGCGGACGATGGAATTTGCTTCGGTTATTGAAGAAAGTACGGCTACCATTGAAGAGTTGGATGCGACACTTACACATCTTGTGGACGAACAAAGTGAAATCGACGCATACTTACAAGAAACGTATCATGAAGCAGTTAGCCTACGCGGTTAACGATGGCTCACTCGGCTGTTGTTGGGTGAGCATTTTTTATAAATGAGTCCAAGTTCGGAAACATATGGTTAACGACGCCCACATTTAGAGAAAGAGGTTTCGTCTCGCGTCTGTTTGGTAATAGTAGAGGACGGAACACTTACTAAAGTATTCGGTGAAATGAAGGACACGGAACTGGTAACGATTTGATATACTGAAGGGACTAGAGACATGGATGGAGTGTGAAGATATGCACTATAAACGTGACGAAGCTTTCAGATTTCCCTTTAATGAACCTATCCCAGCAGAATTCAGTATTTATCTCAAAAACAGTGATCGTCCTGGAACCGGAACGGGTGACTCTAAGTTGCTGGATATTAGTCCGGGCGGAACCCGCATGGAAACGTCATTTAATATTCCAGTAAAAAGAGAAGAAGTCGCTATTCGATTGCGCTTCAACCTTTTTCAGCAACCAATTGAAACAGACGGAGTCATTGTCTGGAAGGAAGCGGTTGGAACGGGTTGGATGTACGGCATAGACTTTGACGAGAACGAGGAAGTGGCTCAAACAATCGTCAATGATCTTAAGCTTCGCAGACAAGCTGAGCGTTAATCAGCTAGAAAAGCGCTTCGGCAAGTTTCGACAAAATTCTTTTTAAATTTCATAAAGAAAAGAAGGGTTTTGTTCATTCAATGGAGAAGATAGAGATAGTGTCAAATTAAAGGAGGAGTTTATATGTTAGACTTCAACATTCGTGGCGAAAACGTAGAGGTTACTCCAGCAATTCGAGAGTACGTTGAAAAGAAAGTCAGTAAACTGGAAAGGTACTTCACTGAGGGTGTGAAAGCAACAGCCCACGTGAACTTGAAAGTATACAGCGACAAGCAAACTAAAGTTGAAATTACAATTCCAATGAAAAATTTGACACTCCGAGCAGAAGAACGTCATAACGATTTATACGCAGCCATCGACTTAATCGTCGATAAACTCGAGCGTCAAATCCGTAAATATAAAACACGTGTGAATCGTAAGTTCCGCGAGCGAGAAGGCGTTGGTGCATTCTTGCAAGCAACAATGGAAAACGAATCGAAAGAGCAAGAGTATGCAGATGACGAAAACGACTTCAACGTAGTTCGTACAAAGCAACTCGACTTGAAGCCGATGGATCAAGAAGAAGCCATCCTTCAAATGAATATGCTCGGACACGATTTCTTCATCTTCACTGATGGAGAGTCTGATTCGACAAACATCGTCTACAAACGCCGTGACGGCAAGTACGGCTTGATTGAAACAGGAGCTACTCTATAATTGGAAACCGCCCATAACTTTGGGCGGTTTTTTTGTGAGAAATTTTAGGTTTGCTTTCATGTGCTCCATTATTGTTGGTAGCGGCTCCATTACGCGGTTGAGTGCTCTAGAAGGTACTTACACGCTCAAGCGAGGTCGAAAGTGATCAAGCAAAAGGTGAATCTGCTCAAGCGAGGTCGAAAGTGATCAAGCAAGTGGTGGATCCGCTCAAGCGAGGCAGAAAGTGATCAAGCGAGAGGTGAATCTGATCAAGCGAGAGGTGAATCTGATCAAGCGAGAGGTGAATCTGATCAAGCGAGAGGTGAATCTGATCAAGCGAGTCAGAATGTGATCATACAAGCCAAACTTGCTCAATCCCGCGGCAACCTCCCTTTTTCTAAATAGGTATCCTAGCTCGCGACCAATCCATCTTTCCTAGATCTTAAAACCAAGACTGATTGGTGTGCTCCGCTACGCTCCGCATTTAGTGATGAGAAGTGGGGAATTTAGGATTTCGTCTCAAGCGAGGCAGAAAGTGGTCAAGCGAGTAACAAAACTGCACAAGCGAGGTCAAAAGTGATCAAGCAACCAGCAAATCAGCTCAAGCGAGCCCCAAGAGTGATCAAGCCACCACAAAATCCGCTCAAGCACCTCCCATACTTCCTCCCAACATTCAAAAGTCGGAAATTTCATTGCATTGCATTTGCGCCTACCCATTCACAATGTTAAAATGAAGGGTGAACTTTGTGAGGATGTGACCAAATTATGCTAAGCGTATTGAATAAAATGTTTGATCCGAATAAACGTGATTTGAAACGACTAGAAAAGATTGCTGATCAGACAGAAGCCTTTGCTACCCAAATGGAGCAACTATCAGATGCTGATCTGACTGCAAAAACAGCGGAATTCCAAAAACGTGTGAGCGAAGGGGAAACCCTGGACCAGATTCAACCGGAAGCCTTTGCGGTTGTTCGTGAAGCGGCGCGCCGTGTTCTCGGCTTGTATCCATTCCGTGTTCAAATCGTGGGTGCAGCAGCACTACACGAAGGTAATATCGCGGAGATGAAAACCGGTGAAGGTAAGACGTTAACGTCAACGCTTGCGGTGTACTTGAATGCCTTAGACGGCAAAGGCGTACACGTCGTTACAGTTAACGAATACTTGGCTTCGCGTGACGCACAGGAAATGGGACAGTTGTATGAGTTCCTTGGATTGACTGTCGGCTTGAACTTGAACAGTTTAGGTAAAGATGAAAAGCGTGAAGCGTACCTTGCTGATGTGACGTATACGACGAATAATGAACTTGGCTTTGACTATTTGCGCGACAACATGGTGTTGTACAGCGAGCACAAAGTACAGCGCCCACTTCATTATGCAGTCATTGACGAAGTTGACTCGATCTTGATTGACGAAGCTCGAACTCCACTTATCATTTCGGGGCAGGCTGCGAAATCAGCAGAATTGTACCGTTTGGCGAATCGTTTCGTAACGACGCTGAAAAAAGAGGAAGACTTTGCATTTGATGAAACTACTAAAGGTGTCACAATGACAGAGAGTGGGATTGAGAAAGCGGAGAAAGCTTTCGGGATCGATAACTTGTTCGATTTGCAGCACGTGACTCTCAACCACACGATTAATCAGTCGTTAAAAGCGCATGTAAGTATGCATGTTGACGTAGACTATGTCGTGCAAGAAGGCGAAGTGGTCATCGTCGATTCATTCACAGGTCGACTTATGAAAGGTCGTCGCTACAGTGATGGACTTCACCAAGCAATTGAAGCAAAAGAAGGCTTGGAAGTTCAAAACGAATCGATGACGCTTGCGACGATTACATTCCAGAACTATTTCCGGATGTATGACAAGTTGTCTGGAATGACAGGTACTGCAAAGACGGAGGAAGAGGAATTCCGCAACATTTACAATATGAACGTTGTGGCGATTCCGACGAACCGTCCGATTGCTCGTGATGACCGCCCAGATTTAATCTTCTCTTCAACAGAAGGGAAGTATAAAGCGGTTGCGGATGATATTAAAGAGCGTCACAAAAATGGCCAGCCGGTTCTTGTCGGTACGGTTGCGATTGAAACGTCTGAGATCATTTCGAACTTCTTGAAGAAGTACGGGGTGCCTCATAATGTATTGAACGCGAAAAACCACGGTCGTGAAGCAGAAATCATCGAGCAAGCTGGCCAACCAGGTGCGGTTACGATCGCAACGAACATGGCGGGGCGTGGTACGGATATCAAGCTTGGCGAAGGCGTTCAAGAAGTCGGCGGACTTGCAGTAGTTGGTACTGAGCGACATGAATCTCGTCGTATTGATAATCAGTTGCGTGGACGTTCTGGTCGTCAAGGGGACGCAGGAATTACCCAGTTTTACTTGTCACTTGAAGATGAACTCATGCGCCGTTTTGGTTCTGAGCAAATGAAAGGCATGATGACGAAACTCGGTATGGATGATGAAACCCCAATCCAATCGAAAATGGTTTCACGCTCTGTTGAATCTGCTCAGAAGCGCGTAGAAGGAAATAACTTCGACTCCCGTAAACGATTGCTTCAATATGATGATGTGTTGCGTCAACAACGTGAAATTATCTATAAAGAACGTAATGACGTACTCGAATCAGACAACGTACGCCCAGTACTAGAAGCAATGATTGAACGTGTCATCGAAAATGCGGTGGCGATTCATACGACTGAAGAAAAACAAGAAGACTGGGCACTTAAAGCTCTTGTTGATTACTTAGGCGCAAACTTCTTGCCTGAGGACCAGCTGACAGTTTCAGACTTCGAAGGTAAATCGGCACAGGAACTCACTGAATTCATCAAAGCGGAAGTTATTAAACGGTACGATGAAAAAGAAGAGGAAATGTCTGAAGAGAAAATGCGTGAGTTTGAAAAAGTTGTTCTCCTTCGTGCGATCGATACAAAATGGATGGACCATATCGATGCGATGGATCAACTCCGTCACGGTATCCACTTGCGTGCGTATGGTCAAAACGATCCTCTTCGCGAGTATCAGGCAGAAGGATTTGGCATGTTTGAAGAGATGGTGAATGCTATTGAATCGGATGCTGCGAAATACGTCATGAAAGCGGAAATCCGCAACAACCTAGAGCGTGAAGAAGTCGCAAAAGGGCAAGCGGTAAATCCGAAAGAGGACGGCGAGAAACCAGCTAAAAAGCCGGTTCGTCGCTCCGTCAATATCGGCCGTAATGACCCATGTCCGTGTGGCAGTGGGAAGAAATATAAGAATTGTCATGGTCAAGAATAACTTGGTTGTGAACCTGAATTTTTGGAGGAACAATATATGATGGAATTATCAGATGTACGTAACGAGCTCGACAAAACAGCTAAGAAATTAGTGGACTTTAGGGGGTCTCTTTGACTTAGAAAACAAAGAGGCTCGTATGCAAGAACTAGAGGAAATGATGTTAGATCCTACGTTTTGGGATAACCAAGACGCAGCTCAGACCGTCATTTCTGAATCGAATGCACTCAAAGACGTCGTCGGCGAGTTCCATGAGATGAATGAAGAGCAAGAAAATCTAGAAATGACAGTTGAATTGTTGAAAGAAGAGCCAGATGAAGAGCTCCAAGAAGAACTCGGTAGCGAGTTGAAAACATTCTTGAAGCGTATGGAAGACTTCGACTTGCAGATGCTTTTGAGTGAAGAATACGACAGCAGCAATGCCGTCCTTGAAATTCACTCAGGTGCTGGTGGTACGGAGTCTCAAGACTGGGCATCCATGATATTACGGATGTATACACGCTGGGCAGAGCAGCGCGGGTACAAAGTGGAGACACTCGATTACCAAGCAGGCGACGAAGCTGGCGTAAAATCTGTAACACTTTCCATCAAAGGTCACAATGCGTATGGCTACTTGAAAGCTGAAAAAGGCGTTCATCGTCTTGTTCGTATTTCACCGTTCGATTCGTCAGGTCGTCGTCACACGTCATTCTCTTCTGTTGAAGTGATGCCTGAATTCTCAGGTGACGTAGACATCGATTTGAAGATGGAAGACGTTAAAATCGACACGTACCGTTCAAGTGGTGCGGGTGGACAGCACGTTAACACGACGGATTCAGCCGTTCGTATGACTCACCTTCCAACAGGTGCAATCGTTACGTGTCAGACAGAACGTTCACAGATCAAAAACCGTGAACGGGCTATCAACTTATTGAAAGCCAAAATTTATCAAATCCGTGTCGAAGAAGAAGAGGCACGCCTTCTCGAAATCCGTGGAGATCAAAAAGAAATCGGATGGGGCAGCCAGATTCGCTCTTACGTTTTCCACCCATATTCAATGGTCAAAGACCATCGTACCAATGAAGAAACGGGTAACGTCGGTTCTGTAATGGATGGCGAAATCGATCCATTCATTAACGCATTCTTGCGTTCACGTATTTCGTAATACACCTAAAATAGCTAGGCTGTCATCGAAAGTCACGTAATTGACATTCGAAGGCAGCCCTGTTTTTTATAATAATTTATTTGAAAATTTAGTTCCCTTATACATAGAATAATCCTTACCCGGAGGTGAGAATATGTTTTTTAAAAAGAAAGAAAAACCGATTCAAGTGCTATATAACGTTCTAGTCTTTACAAGCGATTCGACGGATGAAGACACGTTACAAGAGTGGACTGATCAGCTAATGGACGCTGCTGACAATGTGGGGACAGCTGAATGGATTATTGCTGAAAAATATGACAGCCGGGAACTTGAGTTACTTCAGGAACGGTTTCCAGCCGTTGATCAGCAACGTCCTTTTTTCCAAATCAATGAAATTGACTATGCCGCGATTCGAAATGAAGAGGAAAAAATGGAAAGCACCCAGAAGTGGCGGAAGTTTTTCAACCTCATCCCTTTAGAAAATTATCTTGAAATCGAAGACAGAATTGTTTCAGATGCATCGAAGGCGCTATTCTGCACAAATGATTTGGATGAAGCTGAACGATATTTAGTAAAACAGGCGAAGATTGATAATTGAGGATGAATAAATAACCGCCAATTGGCCAGCCTAAAGAGGTAGATGGCAATTGGAAGAAACAGTTGCAGGCGTCATTTTGATGAAGGTTGACAAACAGTAGTGAAATAGTGGTCGAAATCAACAAATGATCATTTCAAAACGAATACTTCATCAAAATAGGTTTGATTTCTGTAGAAAAGAGAATATTAACTAGTAGGAGAGCGCTCTATATAAGGTATTCGTCCTGATTTTGTCACACGGTTTAGAGCGGGTTTGGTCTTTTTTTGCTATACTAGGAAAGCACGTATTTATTTTATCTAAAGGAGGAAATTTCATGAAAATGAAAAACAAATTCTTAGCAACAATCTTCGGCGCAGCACTTGTACTTGGTGCTTGTGGTGGCGGCGGAGATGACAAAGGTGGAGACAAAGATTCAGCTGCTGGCGGCGTAGACGCGGACAAAGTATACCAAGCGAACTGTGCAACTTGTCACGGTGGGAAATTGGAAGGTATGAACGGTCCTGCACTCGCAAACATCGGTGGAGAGCTTTCTGAAGACGAAATCCACGACATCATCGAAAACGGTAAATCCGGCGGAATGCCTGGAGGTCTCATTAAAGGGGAAGAGCTTGACGCAGTTGCTAAATGGCTTTCTGAAAAGAAATAAGCTGCTGTAAACAATCAACCAACATCCACATAACGAACAGAGGTATGCTTCGGCTGCCTCTGTTTTTTGTTCTTTTTACATACAAAAGCGCATGTCCACTCTTCGACATAAACTCAATGAGACTACCAAAAACGGGTTCCATATTACAGATTTGTTGAAAAGCTGTGAACGTTTTAGGGAAAATGAAATATTCCTGTAATATTGTGTAGGTTTATATCTGTTATACTTAAAAAGCTGAAAACAAGTTTTGAATCAGGTGGTTACAAAAAATGATTAAAATGAAAAACGTGTACAAAAAGTATTCTAACGGTGTCGTTGCCGCCAATGGTATTAATATCGACATCAACCACGGTGAATTTATTTACGTCGTGGGTCCGAGTGGTGCAGGTAAATCGACATTCATTAAAATGATGTATCGTGAGGAAGCTCCAACAAGCGGACAAATTTTGATTGACGGGACAGACCTTGGTTTGTTAAAAAACAAAGAGATCCCCTACTTGCGTAGACAGATTGGGGTTGTGTTTCAGGACTTTAAATTGCTTCCAAGACTCAATGTTTATGAGAATGTGGCATTTGCGCTTGAGGTAATTGAAGAGACACCAACAGAAATACGTAAAAAGGTAACAGATGTTTTAGCGCTGGTCGGATTATCCCAAAAAGCGAGAATGTTTCCTAACGAGTTATCAGGCGGAGAACAGCAGCGAGTGTCCATTGCACGTTCGATTGTGAATGAACCTAAATTGGTCATTGCAGATGAACCAACAGGAAACCTCGATCCGGATACGTCGTTAGGCATCATGAACATCTTCGAGAAAATTAACAACCGTGGGACGACCATTATTATGGCGACACACAACAAAGACATTGTGAACAGCATCCGCCATCGGGTTTTGTTAGTAGAAGGCGGAATGATTACTAGAGATGAATATGAAGGAGAATACAGTTATGAAGGGTAGAACGCTAAGCCGACACTTCCGGGAAAGTTTCAAGAGCCTCGGACGAAATGGCTGGATGACGTTCGCCTCCATCAGCGCCGTTGCGGTTACTCTCCTACTTGTAGGTAGTTTCATTGTGATGATGATGAACTTGAACAAGATGGCAGATAACATTGAAAACGACGTAGAAATTAAAGTGGTTGCGGACGCTGCAGCAAGTGATGCGGCCGTAAAAGAGTTGAAAGAGAAAGTAGAAAAGATAGACGGCGTGGCAAGTGTAGAATTCGCCTCGAGAGAAGATGAGTTAGATAAGATTATTAAATCTTACGGGAAAGAACTCTCACTCTACAAACAAAGTAATCCATTAGGAGATGCCCTTTATGTGAAAGCGGCAGATCCACATGATACGGCTGCTATTGCGAAAAAAATCGATACATACGAGTACACAGCAGATGTTGTCTATGGAGCAGGGAAAGTCGAGAAATTGTTCGATGTCGTAGAAATCAGTCGGAACGTTGGTCTGATTTTAATATTGGCGCTACTCTTTACGGCAATGTTCCTCATCTCCAATACAATTCGTTTGACGATTATTGCACGTGGTCGAGAAATTGAAATTATGAAACTGGTAGGAGCGACCAATAATTTTGTTCGCATACCGTTTATATTAGAAGGTGTTTGGTTAGGAATCTTCGGATCTATTCTTCCGATGGCCGCCATCGCTATAGCGTATCAACAAATCTATGCTTACTGGCAACCTAAATTGGTCAATGAAATGTTCCAATTGCTAGATCCGATACCGTTCATCATACAGGTAGATGGTTTGTTGTTGTTCATGGGAGTGTTTATCGGCGTGTGGGGCAGTTTGATGTCCGTACGCAAATTCTTGAAAGTCTAAAAAGCCGATCGAATTGAAAGGGGAACTGGGACTGTGAGAAAGAATAAGGGTTTGCTACTATCTACAATGGGTGTGTTGTTGCTTTCAACTACATTATCTGGAACAGTAGCATCAGCGAGCTCGCTGAAAGATATGCAGGACGAACAGAAGGTGCTTCAACAAAAACAACGAGAGTTGAATAAAGGCATCCAAAACAAATCCAATGAGATTAATAAAAAGCAAACAAAGAAACAATCGTTTTTGGAGCAAATTACAAAGTTGAATGGTGAAATCGAAACCAACAACGAGAAAATTCGTGACGTTAAGGAACAAATTAGCCAAACGACTACAGAAATTACGGAACTTCGTGCTTCTATCAAGACGTTGGAAAAGCGAATTAAAGAGCGTGACGAAGTGTTAAGAGAAAGAGTTCGTACGATGCAGGTGAAAGGCGGAGACGTCAGCTACCTGGACGTGCTACTTGGTGCGAACAGTTTTTCTGATTTCATTGACCGTTTCTCAGCAGTCTCGACTTTGATGGATGCTGACCGTAAAATCATGCAACAGCAAGAAGATGACATGAACCAACTTGAAGAAGAAAAGCAAATGGTTGAGACTAAACTTGCGCAACAAGAAGAGCGTAAAAACAAATTGACAGAGTTGAAGAAAAAGCTTGAAGGTCAAAAAGTTGAAAAGGACAAGCTTGTCGATCAGTTGGAAACTGAACAAGCTAAACTTTCAACTGAAAAAGCAAGCTTAGAGAACGAATATGACGAAACACACGAACTTTCCGCAGATCTTGTGAATCAAATTAGTGCTGAACAAGATCGTTTGGCAGAAGTTGCTCGTCAAGCAGAACTTAAGCGTAAAAGTGAAGCAGAAGCTGCAGCGAAGCGCCGGGCACAACAAGCAGCGAATTCATCAAGTTCTTCGTCGTCAAATAACCATGATTATAGCCAACCGACTGCTCCTCCAGTTTCAAGTGGCACATGGACTCGTCCAGCAAGTGGTCCACTTACATCGTCATTCGGTTGGAGAATGCACCCAATCTTCCATACACAGAAGCAACACCGTGGACAAGACATTGGTGTTCCAGTTGGTACAACAGTCGTTTCTGCCGCTGAAGGTGTAGTGTCCCATGCAGGACCGATGGGCGGATTTGGTAATGCGATTATGGTTACACACTCCATAAACGGGCAAATCTTTACATCTGTTTACGCACACTTGTCTAGTATTGGTGTGAGTACAGGACAGCACGTTGGCAAAGGACAATTCATTGGGAAATCAGGGAATACAGGAAATTCAACAGGGCCACACTTGCACTTTGAAATTCACGTAGGTAACTTCTCTGCATCCGGTCCAAGTGCCGTGAACCCGTTACGTTATGTATCATTCTAAGTAACCCTTCTATAAGTTCTATTACCGGTTTTTCCCTAAAACAAACATGTTGGAATCAGGGATTACCGATTAAAAGGAAAGGCTCGCATACATGCGGGCCTTTTTCTTTATAAACCATAAGTAAATTTAGTGGTTTTGGTAGGCACTTTACGATACCATATGAGGTATACTGGACTAAAGGAGATTCCGATGCCTGTCACAGACTATTTTCTATTATGGAAGGTTACTGTACCTTCTTCTTGGATTGCAGCCATCATTGGATTTATTCTCGCTTGGCTCGCTGTTAACATGAGATTTGGTAAACCAGTCGCAGATATTGTGGTGGATGCGCTCTTTACCACGATTATTGTATGGAAACTGTCCGTAATTGTAACGGACTTTGAAACAGTACGTCGTGCACCCATGGCCATCGCTTATTTTAATGGGGGCATGTTTGGATTCCTAGCAGGGATTATTATTGCTGCTCTGTTCATTCTTTTTTCACGTAAGCCTAAGCCGCCAAAAGTTAGTAATGGACTTTTGCTAGGCGTTATTAGTGCACAGACAGGCTATCAATTGATGATGGCGTTGCTGAATGAGGGAACGCTTGTAACAAAGGTGATCACAATCGTCTTGTTTACATCGTTTGCTGTGCTTGCCTTTATTTATGCAAAACATGAAAACATACCGGTTATCTATGTGGCAGGGTTGTTTGTGGCTATCCACGTGTTCATTGCTGCACTGCAGCCTGCTGGATTTACGGGAATTCCGTTCGCCGCAACATGTATGACAAGCATCTTAGTCGTAATAATTGCGGGTCGTTTGACACAAGGTAAGGAAACAGATGGAGGGATACGATGAATAAAAAGTGGATTGGCTATGCAATCGCAATTCTATTGATCGGTACGATGATTGTTTTGATGGTAAAGTCCAATTTGGATAAACCTGAAGTCATCAACACGGCTTCTACTAAAGCAATGTCCAAAAGCACAGTGGGGCTTGAACAAGGAGATACACCGCCAGACTTTGAGCTCGAAACATTGGATGGGGATAAAGTTCGGCTTTCTGATTTGAAAGGCAAGAAAGTTATTTTGAACTTTTGGGCAACGTGGTGCCCACCTTGTAAAGCAGAGATGCCCCATATGGAAAACTACTATAAGAACTTAAAGCCCGAAGACAATGTAGAACTGATTTCCGTCAACTTGACGACTGCAGAAAACCGTGGGGTTAAAGCTGTCGAAGAGTTTGTGGATGCTTATGAGCTAACGTTTCCAATTTTGCTCGATACAGAAGAACTCGGTATGACCGACTACAAAGTATTCTCTATTCCCACGACCTACATCCTTAGAACTGACGGAACCATCGACAACCAAATCGTCGGCCCCATGGACGAAGAAATGATGAAGCAGCTAGTGAAGGATGTTAAGTAACGGTCTTGACCTTTTTCTTTTTTAACCCTTTCATTCAATGAAAGTCATAAATCCAGTCAAATTCGTTGATTGAAACGAAAGACGGCGACTCCGTAGGGATGTTAATGGAAACAACCTAAGTTCGCGGCGTCCTACCGCAACGGTTGCATAACCTACATCCTGTAGGCCCGCGTCCGTCTGTAGTGTAATTCAAACATGTTAGTTCTAATTACAAATAGCGGTTCTTGCTTGTCGTAACCTTCTCCCTTCTTTCATATAGTGGAAAGAGGAGGGGATGGTGACGATGCGCAGGAGCCGTTTTTTGGCGTTTGTAATTTTAGCCGCAGTTGCGGTTTGTCTAGTACTGGTGTTGGATGGCTGCGGGAAAAGTGAGGAAAAAACCCACAACTCGAGTGGGAAATTTGGAGTCCTTGACGAAGCGTATGAGGTCATAACAGGGAACGCGGTGTATAAACTCAAAGACGATGAGTTAATCGAAGGCGCCTTGAGAGGTATGGCGGACGTAATCGGTGATCCATATTCAACGTACTTGACGAAGGAAGAAGCAGCGTCCCATAAAGAATCGCTCGCTGGAGAACGGGTGGGGATAGGAGCAGAGATTACGCGTACCAATGGCAAGTTTGTAATTGTTTCACCAGTCAAAGGATCGCCTTCAGAAAAGGCTGGGTTGCTTCCTTATGACGAACTGGTGCAAATTGATGGAGAACGTGTGGATGGACTCACACTAAAAGAAGTCGTCAAAAAAATACGAGGGAAACAAGGGACATCTGTGAAAATGGTTGTCTATCGTCCGGAATCTGGTAAGCATGTAGAATTTACAATTGAACGTGATGTGATTGCTGTTCACACAGTATCTTCGGAAATCTTGGAAGAACGCGGCAAGAAAATTGGCTACATAGGGTTGACGATGTTTGGAGAAGATAGTGCGAAAGAGTGGCAAGCGGCGACAGAGTTACTTGTTAAGGAAGGTGCAGAAGCACTACTCATTGATGTTCGTGGAAATCCGGGAGGCTACTTGCATGCCGTAGGGAATATTGCAGGGAGTATGCTTCCTGAAGATACAGTATTTGCGTATATGGAAGACGTGAAAGGTCAATTGACACCACTTGTAACAGAATCGGCCAAAGAATTGGAGTATAATCCGAAGCTGCAGAGCATACCGGTAGTCTTGTTGCAGGATAAAGGAAGTGCTTCTGCAAGTGAAGTATTGAGTGGTGCACTCCAGGATCTCGGCCGAGGCTTCATTGTAGGGACGACAAGTTTCGGGAAAGGGACAGTACAAGAGACGATGAAGCTATCGAATGGTGGAGAAGTGAAGTTGTCTACCCATAAGTGGTTAACCCCAAAAGAACGCTGGATTCACTCGGAAGGGGTCGCTTCGGATTTAGAAGTGAAGCAGAATAGCTTGTTTTCTGAGCATTTGAGAGTGATTGCAGACGTCTATAAAGAACAGCAATTTAACGACGACATCGCGTATGCACAGCGAGTACTCAAGTCACTAGGCTATGACCCAGGTCGGGTGGATGGTTTCTTTGACGAAACAACGAGTCAGACAATAGCGGATTTCATGAAAGATGAAAAAGTAGAGTCTACTGGGGAAATGGACAGTAAATTCTTCCAAACATTGAAAGCGAGTGCGGAGGCATATCGCAACGATCGTGCCAACGATGAACAGCTGTCGATGGCAGTCGGCTATTTGCATCACAAGCTGTCTGAAAACTGATCGATTTGCCCTACTCATAAATTACAGTCTGTCGCGACTATCCATTCCAATCCAATCTTTGTTACAATAGAAGAAAACAGCGGGATTGGATTGGAGTGTGATAGAACGTGTCAGAGAATTGGTTGTTCGATGTCTTACAAGCAGTGGGAGTATTCTTCTTGAATCCACTATTTCTGCTAATTCTCCTCGTTGCGGTTGCGCTCGGGTATATGAGAGTGAAGCGGGAGCGAAAAGACTTCAACATTAGGAAGTTGCCAGGGCTCACGGAATTGAGACGGCTCGTTGCGGACTCATGGTTGCATGCACTCATTTTGTCCGTCCTGCTAAGCGGAATCGGATTTGTGGTGGATGCAGGATGGATCGTAATGTTTTCTGCGATCATGCTTGTCGTTTTAGTGAGTTTTTATTACCAATGGGGATCTCCGATATACACAACTGCGATTGCGTTTTTCGGATTGTACGCATGGCAAGAATTTGGCGGTACGTTTACGTATCGTGGATGGTCTTTACAGGATGTGGATTTGTTTGGACAATTGTCTGTAACGATCCCTGTTATTGCAGGGCTATTTCTCATAGCAGAAGGAGCGCTCATCCGAAAGTCTTCAGTGCGCTATGCGTCGCCACATCTTGAGAAGACAAGCAGAGGACTTCGTGCAGCGGTCTTTAAAGTGAAGAAAATATGGTTATTACCAGTAATTTTACTTGTACCTGGTGACATGATTTCAGCATATGTACCGTATTGGCCACAATTTACACTTGGTGCTGTATCGTTCAGCTTCGTTCCAGTGCCGGTGTTGATTGGCTTTAGCCAGATTGCCCGCAAACGTTTTCCAGACCAAATCTTTCCGAAACTCGGGATGTCAGTTAGTTGGACAGGTGTCGCTGTCGCGGTGCTCGGTTTAGGCGCACTCTATGAACCTTTCATTGGATGGGGAGCATTGGTTCTAGGTGTCCTCCTAAGATCGGTGTTAACGATGGCCGTTGCGGTACAAGAACGCAGTGGTGGTTATGCAGCATTGCCGAGTGCGAAAGGTGTTGTCATTGCAGGAGTTCTTCCTGGATCACCTGCAGAAAAGCTAGGGTTGTTACCTGGTGAAGTGATTCGTGCGGTAAATGGGATACAAGTAGCGAACGATAAGGAATTGTATGATGCGATTCAAGTGAATGCAGCGCATTGCCGCCTGCAAGTTGCAGATCGAAACGGAGAAGTCCGTCTTATGCAACAAGTGCTATACCGGCATGATCATTATCAACTTGGACTGTTGCTCGTTCGATGATAGATAGAAAGGAGGCGGTGCAAAGTGGAGAGTCTAGCAACTAAATTAGTGATGGCGTTGTTCATCCCAGGAGTTCTAGTCGTGTTTTTCACGCGGGTTACGTTCCATCAACTAGTCGGTTTGGTGCTAACGATTGCGCTAATCGCCGCCTCTGTGTATGCAGGCTATACGCATAACTGGTTGCTGTACGTGGCAGATGCGTTGTCGTTGACGGTCGGATTTTGGATTGCGAATCGAATGGTCGCAAATTCCCACCGTCAGTCCAATGAAAATCTGCATGAATAACGAAAAAGCCTTGCACATGGTGTAAGGCTTTTTCATTTCTTCTATTCTACAAGTATGAGAAACGAAATTTATGGGTATGATAGGTTTAAAGGGATTACATGAACAAACTGTAGAATGCGAGAACTCCAATTGTTCCAAGGACAACGGTCATCAGTCCGAAACCAAAGATTGCAATGAGAAATGCAGTTACAGCCCCTATCAACCCGAAAAGAAAGTTGCCTTCCTGTACATAGAATACTGCTGGGAAAATGAGTGCACCAAGCACAGCAAATGGGATGTTGCTTAAAATTCCAGTGACGAGTGGCGGTAACTTTCTCCCATCGAGGACTGTGAGTGGGATCATACGTGGAATGTACGTCACAAGCGCCATTCCGAACAACATCCACCAATAGGTTGGACCCATCAGCTCTCCTCCTTTTCAACAGCTGGAATTGGGGCTAGTCCGTATTTTGCATAAAGCAGTTCGATAATTATCGATGATAGTAATGTAGACGCAAGAATTGCCCACCCAGTGGATAATAATTCGGTATAATAAAAGAAGCAATGTAAGAGTGCAGCAAGACTCGCGAGTAAAATAACTTTCCGGTTGCCTTTCATCGATGGGACAAGTAATGCGATGAAGAGGGCATAGAGCGCGATGGACATGGCAGCTTGAAGAAATAGCGGTAAGTTGGCGCCAATGACATGCCCTAAAGCCGTGAAAATTACCCAGCTTCCATAAGCAATGGTGATGACGCCAAACGCGTGGGCACTCGATACTTTGTCTTGTTTACTCGTCGCGATGACGGAAAAGGTTTCATCTGTCACCCCGAATGCGTATGCAGCTTTGATGGGCTTTGGTGCAGGTTGCATCTTTTCATTCAGCGAAGCCGTCATAAGGAAGTGACGGATGTTGACGATGAATGTATTCATGACAATTAATAATGGATCGACGCCAGCAGTTACCAAGCTGAGCGATATGTATTGTGATGCGCCTGCAAAGACGAAAATGCTCATCGCGGTCGCTTCGAACAGCGAAAGACCGGTCGATTTGGCAAGGAGCCCAAATGTAAGCGCGACTGGGAAATACCCGATGGCTATGCTGAGACCGGCGCGAAGTCCGTTGTTAAATTCACTGCGTTCCATTTCACATCCCAGCTTTCTTATGAATTTCAATACTAGTGATTATACTACAACTGCTAAAGACAACAAGACTGAATTTTTAAATGGTTTAAAAAAGGGAGAAAAGGTTGAGGTGACTCAAGATGCAAGAATGGTTAAGTGTGGATAAAGTTACTGAACTTGCAGAACATTATAGGGCATTCGGTCCGTTCATAGGCATTTTGTTGCCGTTCATCGAGTCGTTTCTGCCTTTTTTACCGTTATTTGTGTTTGTCATCGCAAATATCACCGCATACGGATTGTGGTTAGGCTTCATTTTTTCCTGGGGTGGAACAGTCGTCGGCTCCTATGTCGTATTTTTGATCATCCGAAAATATGGTCAAAGTCGCATACTAAACTTCCTCACCAAGCATAAAAAAGTGAAAAAGCTCATTTTATGGGTGGAGAGCAATGGATTTGGTCCGTTGTTCTTGTTCATTTGTTTCCCATTTACGCCATCTGCTCTCGTAAATCTAGTGGCGGGACTGTCGAATATGAAGAAGACGTACTACTTAATGATTTTGATAGCAGGGAAGTTTGTCATGGTATTCATGATCAGTTTTGTCGGCTACGATTTGAAAGCATTGTTTACACAACCGATTCGCTCCGCCATTGTTGGTGTTGTAATTTTGCTAATGTGGCTAGCAGGTAAATATTTTGAACGACGGTTGAACAAGAAAGTAGAACGCCATGCAAGGGAGTGGAATGGACACAAACATTGGGACAAGTAAGAAGTATTTGTAGATAAAGATGTGCGCTTCGCCTTTGCGAAGCGTTTTTTTGATTAAAAGTAACTAGATTTTTGAGTACGTGCTTGGAGTTTGGTTGGGTGCTCATAAAAGTGGAAAAGTGATCATAACTCATGGAAAGTGCTCATAAACCTGGAAAAGTGATCATAAACTCATGGAAAGTGCTCATAAACCTGGAAAAGTGATCATAACTCATGGAAAGTGCTCATAAACCTGGAAAAGTGATCATAACTCGTGGAAAGTGCTCATAAAAGTGGAAAAGTGATCATAACTCATGGAAAGTGCTCATAAAAGTGGAAAAGTGATCATAACTCATGGAAAGTGCTCATAAAAGTGGAAAAGTGATCATAACTCGTGGAAAGTGCTCATAAAAGTGGAAAAGTGATCATAACTCATGGAAAGTGCTCATAAACCTGGAAAAGTGATCATAACTCATGGAAAGTGCTCATAAAAGTGGAAAAGTGATCATACCTCATGGAAAATACTCATAAACCTGGAAAAGTGATCATACCTCGTGGAAAGTGCTCAAAAAAATGGAAAAGTGATCATAACTCATGAAAAGTGCTCATAAACCTGGAAAAGTGATCATAACTCGTGGAAAGTGCTCATAAAAGTGGAAAAGTGATCATAACTCGTGGAAAGTGCTCATAAAAGTGGAAAAGTGATCATAACTCATGGAAAGTGCTCATAAACTTGAAAAAATGCTCATAAATCTCACCAAACGCTCATAAACTACTACACAATTTTTCATCTAACAACCTTCAAGTTGTATCACTCACAAAAATACGAACGTTCATTCGTTAAAAAGCCTCTCAAACTTTGATTCTTCTTACGAAAACAATTACAATGAGGAGACTAGTAGGACAGAGAGGGGCTATCTGATGACGCTGCGATTTATAACGGGACGTTCCGGGACTGGAAAAACGTACACTATTGAGCATGAAATTGTGGAAGCACTTCGACAAGATCCTCTTGGCGCACCGATTGTGTTAATCGTGCCAGACCAAATGTCGTATTCGTTAGAGCATAGTTTAGCGGCTCAATTCGGATTGAATGGAATGGTACGCACACAAGTACTGACATTTAAACGATTGGCTTGGCGAGTGCTACAAGAAACAGGAGGAATCACACGACGCGAAGTGGACGGATTCGGATACCGGATGCTCATTCGCAGTGTGTTGGAAGAAAATCGAGAGGACTTCAAGTTGTTCCGACAGGCAGCTGATAAACGTGGATTCACTGAGCAAGTAGAAGGGGTGTTGAAAGAGTTCAGCCGATATTGCTTGGACCACACGAGATTGGCACAGCTTCATACCGAGTTAACGGCAGTTTCTGCACCGCGTTCATTGGTAGACAAAGCAGGAGATTTATCGCTTCTATTGGAGAAAGTTGAAGAACGTCTTGGCACTTCCTACGTTGATAGTGAAGGACACTTATCGATGCTTTCCGGACAAGTTCAATTCTCTTCATATATCAAAGAAGCAGACATTTACATAGACGGATTTGAGCTACTGACAAACCGTGAACACGAGATTATTAAAGAGTTATTGAAACATGCAAAACGAGTGACAGTAGCGCTTCCGACAGACGGTGATGGGGAAGCAACTGCTGACCACGAGCTGTTTTTCAGTCCGATGCGCACAAAACAACTCATAACGGAACTAGCACGTGAGGTATCGGTGGAAGTGGAGCCTGAGATGCGATTGACGAAAACTCACCGATTCCGGAATCCTGATGTGATGCATTTGGAAGCCCAATTTGATAAGTATCCGGCGACACCACAAGCGAGTAGTGGAGATGTCAAAATATTAGAAGCGACGGATCGCCGTGCTGAATTACATGCAGTGGCGCGTTCGATTCGAAAACTTGTAATGTCAGGCAAACGGTATAACGAGATTGCTATTTTGTACCGCCAACCGGAAGTGTACGATGAATTGATGGAGACGATTTTTCCGCAGTACGACATTCCGGTGTTCATTAGTCAGAAAAAGCCGATGCTACACCATCCCCTCATTGAATTCACACGATCGGTACTAGAAGCGGTGACTGGAAATTGGTCATATGAAGCCATATTCCGTGCAGTGAAGACAGACTTGTTCTTCCCGCATGGAGAAGACCGTCAATTATGGCGAGAACGTGCGGATCGCTTGGAGAACTATGTGTTAGCGCATGGAATCCATGGACACCGGTGGTTTGACGATGTTCGGTGGCGGGTGAAAAAGTATCGTGGTCTTGAATTGCATACGGAAGTTCAAACGGATGAAGAACTTGCTATGCAGGAAGAGTTGCATAGTGTACGGGACTTGATTCGCAGACCACTTGAGAAGTTCGAAAAACAGTTGAAAGTGGCAAAAAACGGCAGGCAAGTTGCGGAAGCGTTGTTTGCATTCATGGAAGAACTCCATGTGTATGATAAAATCATTGACCTTCGTGCCGAAGAAGAGCGTGCAGGACGATTGCTTGGCGCATCGGAGCATGAACAGGCTTGGAACGGATGGATCAATATTCTCGACCAGTTTGTGCTGATGTTTGGTGATGTCAAAATGGCACCAAAAGACGCAGTACGAGTACTCGATGAAGGATTCGATACACTTGAATTTTCAAGGATTCCGCCATCGCTCGATCAAGTGACCGTGATGACGATTGACCTCGCAACTTTTTTAAGTATTGATGAAATTTTTGTCATTGGGACTAACGATGGCGTGTTGCCACAACGAATTGACAATGAAGGGCTCATATCCGATGCCGATCGACAATGGTTTGAAACGGTCGGATTTGAACTGGCCCCTTCTGCTAAATCACGTTTAATGGATGAAACGTACAAAGCGTACCGTGCGTTTACTGCAGCCTCAGAAGGATTGACGATATCCTATCCCATAGCAGACGAAGCAGGAAAAGCGCTCATACCTTCACTATATATTCCTAGAATCGGTCAACTACTTGAAGGAATAACTACGGAAATCGTCGTTGCCGATCCGTTAGATTTAGTAGGTGATGTGGACGAATTTTCGTATGTTAGCCATCCGAGAGCTGTGTTGCCGTACGCGTCCGCTCAACTTCGTCAAGCGGAAACGGGGAGATCCTTATCCCCCTTATGGCTGGCGGTAGTGGCATATTATGAGGACGACCCTCTCTGGGCTTCGATCCTTAGAGGTATTCAAGGAAAGAGGAAGCATGGGACCGATACGGAGCGGCTGACGCCAGATTTAACATCGGGTTTATATGGTGAAACGATGTCATCGAGTGTCTCGCGTGTCGAATCGTATTACAGTTGTCCGTTTCAGCATTATGCGACATATGGTCTCGGGTTACGTGAAAGAACTGAATTCACATTGGAAGCACCTGCAATCGGAGATTTATTCCACGCGGCTCTGAAATGGGTATCGGATGACATAATGAGAACAGGAGCAACATGGGCCGGGTTAACGAAAGAGGACTGCTTCCGATTGGCGCGGGAAGCGGTAGACGGTATTGCACCGTATTTCTTCCATCGAATTTTGTTGTCGACGAACCGTCATGTTTACATTAAACGCAAACTGACACGCATTATCCAGCGGACGCTGTTTGCGCTCCGCAGCCAAGCGTCGGCGTCTAGTTTTGAGCCGATTGCAGTCGAAGTTGGATTTGGACAAGGAGAGCAAATGCCACCACTGTCCATTCCGTTAAAACGCGGTGGGCACATGAATTTACGTGGACGGATTGACCGTGTCGATGCATCGAAAGTGAATGAGAAGACATATATCCGCATTGTCGACTACAAATCTTCTGCAAAAGCGCTAGATTTGACCGAAGTGTATTATGGATTGTCGCTACAAATGCTGACATATCTGGATGTTGCACTTGAGCATGCGGACGAATGGCTAGAAGTGCAGGCAAATCCTGCTGGCATGTTGTATGTTCACGTTCACAATCCAATGGTGCGCAGTATTCAGGAGTTGACAGAGGATGCAGTTGAAGAAGAGATGCTGAAGTCATTTTCGATGAAAGGGTATGTGCTTGAGGATTTATCTGTTGTCAAAGAAATGGACAGTGACATTGAACAATCGTCCAAAATCATTCCTGCTCGTGTGAAGAAAGATGGTTCGTTCTATGCGACCTCTAAAGTGCTCGCACCAGACGATATGCACGTTCTGCGTGGGGCAGTTCGTTCTCGACATCGTCAAGCGGGTGACGCGATGCTTGCAGGGGATGCACGGGTGTATCCATATCGATTGAAAGAGCGGATGCCATGTAACTATTGTCCGTATCAAGGGGTATGCCAGTTCGACACGACCGATCCGGACGCAAAGTACCGGAATTACGCAGAACTCTCCGCGAAAGAATCGCTTGAAAAAATGAGGAAGGAGGTTAAAGGCGATGCACATACCACCGAAACCGAGTGACGTGACGTTTACAGACGACCAATGGAAAGCAATTTACGCTTCCGGGCACGACATCCTCGTTTCCGCAGCAGCGGGATCTGGGAAAACGAAAGTACTCATCACCCGACTTATTGAAAAGGTCTTAGATGATAAAAATCCGATCAACGTGGATGAATTGCTCGTCGTGACCTTCACGAATGCTGCGGCTGCTGAAATGCGCCATCGTATGGGAACTGCGCTGGAAGAGGCGATCGCCTTGCATCCAGAATCCCCGCATTTGCGAAAACAGCTCAGTTTATTGAACAAAGCTCAAATTTCATCGATGCACTCATTTTGTCTGAATGTCGTTCGACAATATGCGTATCTGCTAGATATTGACCCAGGATTCCGGATAGCGGATCCTACAGAAGCGGCGTTACTGCGCGACGATACGATTGCAGATGTGTTGGAAGATGCTTATAGCGCAGAGAATCCCGAAGCAGTTTATCGATTGGCGGACAGTTTCACTTCGGACAGGAATGACCAGTCATTGGAATTATTAATTGATCGACTGTATGACTATTCTCGTGTGCATCCTGATCCTGAATCATGGTTGCTGCAAATTCCGCAACAATACGAAATCGGCGAGGAAATCACGATTGATGACTTGGAATTTATAGGACCTTTGAAATCCGCTATTCAGCAGAAACTGGAAGAAGCGGCTGCACTCACAACAGATCTGCATCGTATTGCTGATTTACCTGACGGGCCAACACCACTTATTAAGACGGCAGAAGCGGACTTGGTTTGGATCAACGAAGCCATTCGTTCAATTTCAACAAGTACTTGGGAACAAACTCATGCGTTGTTCCAACAGTTAGTCTGGGTGAAAGCGGGAGCAGTGAAAAAAGATTCGTGTGATGAAGAACTCGCAAAGCGCGCGAAATCCTTAAGGGATTCCGTGAAAAAGCTTGTCACTGGAATTAAAGATGCCTATTTTGTCCGGACGCCAGCGCGTTTGCTTACGGAAATCCGTTTAATGGCACCGATGATGCATACGCTCATTGAGCTGGTCATAGAATTTGGTCATCGCTATCGCACAGTTAAATCGGAGAAAGGAATTGTCGACTTTTCCGACCTTGAGCATTTTGCGCTAGATATTTTAACTAATCGTGAAGGTGACGTTCTTGTCCCATCTGATATTGCGATGGACTATCGTTCCAAATTCAAAGAAGTGTTAGTCGATGAATACCAAGACACTAATTTATTGCAAGAAGCAATCGTGCAATTCGTGAAAAGTGGAACGGAGTCAGATGGCAATTTGTTCATGGTTGGGGATGTGAAGCAATCCATCTATCGCTTCCGTCTTGCAGAGCCCGGCTTATTCTTAGGGAAATACGGGCGTTTTACTGAAGACGCCATGGAACAAGGGTTGAAAATTGATTTGAACGCGAATTTCCGGAGTCGTAAGGAAGTATTGGATGCGACGAATTTCATCTTCTCACAAATCATGGGGGAGCGTGTTGGTGAAATCGAATACGATGAGGCTGCAGAGTTAAAATACGGTGCGCGTTATCCAGAGATGGAAGCGGCTGCGCATTTGACTGTCCTTTATTCTGAAGAGGAAGAGTTTGAAGATGAAACGACGGAGGACTTAGAAAATCTGAAGAGTTCTCAGGCAGAAGCACGTTATATGGTTAAGAAAATCAAACAGTGGATGTCGGACGGACATGAAGTGTGCGATGCATTCAGTGGGGAGAAACGTCCGATCCGATACAGCGACATTGTAGTGCTTATGCGTTCGATGACGTGGTCTGCTGAAATTGCAGAGGAATTTAAGCGTGCTGAAATTCCTGTTTACGTTGAACTGTCCCGTGGCTATTTCGATGCACTTGAAGTGACGATTATGTTGAACACATTGCGGGTGATCGACAATCCTTATCAAGACATTCCGCTCGCTTCTGTGCTACGTGCGCCGTTCGTCGGTATGACGGAAAATGAGTTAGCAGAAGTGCGTCTCGCTGCGAAGAACGTCCCGTTTTATGAAGCATTGAAGACGTTTATAGCGACTAAAGGATCTGGAATGGCACCAGAAACACAGAGAAAGCTGCAACGATTCATGCTTGCTTTTGAAGAGTGGCGGAATCTAGCACGTCGTGGATCATTATCCGAGCTTATCTGGCAAGTGTATAGGGATACGAATTACTATGAAATGGTTGGAAGTATGTCGAATGGTAAACAACGGCAAGCGAATTTGCGTGCGCTGCATGATCGAGCCATTGAATATGAGAAGACTTCATTCCGTGGACTATTCCGCTTTTTGCGATTTGTCGATAGGATGCAACGGCGTGGTGATGATCTAGGAGCTGCACGGTATTTGAGTGAAAAGGAAAACGTTGTACGCATTATGACGATTCACTCGTCAAAAGGATTGGAGTTTCCGAATGTGTTTGTTGCTGGGATGGGCAGACAGTTCAACAAAATGGATTTTAACGAACCCTATCTGTTTGACCAGCACTTCGGTTTGGCGGTTAAAGCGATTGATCCGGATAAACGGATTATGTATACGTCATTGCCGTTTCTCGCGATGAAAGAACAGAAAGAGTTGGAGATGCGTTCTGAAGAAATGCGTATTTTGTATGTCGCAATGACTCGTGCAAAAGAACAGTTGGAACTGATTGCGACGGTGAAGGATATCGAAAAGTCGATAACGAAATGGCAAGATGCACAACTCGTAGAACCGGGAGATCGATTGCCAGATTACATGCGCTCCCGTGCAAATGGGTACTTAGATTGGATTGGTCCAGCGGTAGCGCGCCATGCAGATTTCATGAAGTTCGGAACGACGCAAGGTGCTCTGGTGAAAGAACACCCTTCCAAGTGGGCTATCAATGCACTGCCGGTATCCTACTTCAGCGAGTCTTTGTCTGAGCCGGAACTCATTGAGGATTTATCCGAACCGGAAGAACTGCAGATACCCGTTGTAGATGAATCGATTCATGCAGAAGTGACGAAGCGCTTTGACTATCATTATCCATACGATGCGTCTGTCAAAAAGCGATCGAAAGTCTCTGTGACCGAATTGAAAAGGATTGCACAACTGGAAGCGGAAGCCTCGCATAATGATCCGTTTGCAAGTCGGAATCTAGAAGTGAGCCAAGCGTATTTGCACGCACGACCTGCGTTTTTACAACAACGATCGATCAGTGCAGCTGAAGTCGGAACGGCGATGCATACTGTGATGCAACATATCGACTTAGCGAAAACGAATGATCTGGCAAGTGTAGACGTCTTGTTGGAGGATTTGTTGCAGCGTCAGTTGTTGACGAAAGCTGAAGTAAATTCCCTTAATAGGGATGCGATTGTCCAATTTACAAACTCGCCGGTTTCAAAGAGAATGCAGCAAGCAACACGCGTTTTAAAAGAATTACCCTTCACGTTTGCGGTTGAAGGAGAAGACGGGGATTCACAGATTTTACAAGGAATCGCGGACTGTTTGTTTGAAGAGCCGGACGGATGGGTGTTACTGGATTACAAAACGGATCGATTGAAGGGCCGTTTTGCATCACAGGAAGCGGCAGATGTTGAGATGCGTTCGCGTTATCACATGCAACTGAGCTTATACAAAACCGCGATAGAAGCGATTACTCATGTGACGATTAAAGAAATGCTGTTGTACTTGTTTGATGAAGATCGAGCACTGACAGTTCAGGAGGAGACAGTTTGACTAGACTACCAACCGGTGAGACCGGACGTATTGAATCGTTAGATATGCTAAGAGGATTTGCATTACTTGGTATTTTTATCGCCAACATGCTCGTTTTTCATTCGCCATATATGTACATGGATCCATATAGTTGGTTTGAAAGCAACGGTGATGGTTTTTCGTTTATGTGGCTAGATATTCTCATAGAAGCGAGTTTTTATCCGATATTTGCGATGCTTTTCGGGTATGGACTAAGTATGCAGTATGAAAAGTCGTTGCTGCAAAAGTCTCCATTTGGACCGGTTGTGGTTCGTCGTATGGTGATACTGCTCTTGTTTGGTCTGATTCACGCGTTTTTCATCTGGTCAGGGGATATTTTATTCACGTATGCGATGATGGGCTTTCTTATGATTGCGCTCGTCCGAATTCCTCCTAAGTGGTTGTTTTTCGGAGCATTGGCGCTCTACATCGTGCCAAACGGATTACTTACAGGGATGACGTACGTCGTTGAACAAATTGACACAGATGGGGTATTTTCGGAGTTTGCCGATATTCAGCGAATTCAGGAGACCATTGAAGCGTATGGACACGGAAGCTATTTGGCGGCTCTCGCATTTCGTGCAAAAGAATGGTTGTTTGTAAGTGGTGCAAATCTATTCTTAACACCGTTTATGATTTTACCACTTATGATGATCGGGGCAGCATTTGCGAAGTGGAAACTTTTTGAACGAGCGAATGAACTGAAGGGACGTCTACTTGTAGTTGGAGGTAGTCTCCTCATTGTTGGGATATTACTAAAGGCATTGCCGTTTTTGGTAGTCCCCAATTTTTCAATGCAACTTGTTCAAACTTATTTTGGAGGTCCACTCGTTGCCTTAGGGTATGGAGCACTCGTGTTGCTGTTGTGCACAACGCCATGGTTTTCGAAAGTGTTCCGTCCAGTTGCAAAGGCAGGTCGTATGTCACTCACAACCTATCTTAGCCAGTCCGTTATTGCGACACTCATTTTTTATAATTATGGGTTCGGGATGTACGGCAAAGTGGATATTATGACGGGAACTCTCATCGCGATTGGAATCTTTGTTGTTCAGGCGTTACTCGCTGACTTGTGGCTATCTCGATACAAAATGGGGCCAATTGAATGGATTTGGCGTATTGGCACATATGGTACATTTTTATCGAATAAAAAGGAGAAACGACAAGACTTGTCGTAACAGTACGTAATGCAAACCAATGATGGAAGGGATGGACTATTCAATGAAACTACTTTCGTTCAAGTATGATGGGAAGACGTTATTCGGACCTAAAGTGAAAAAGGAAGAAGCGGTATGGGATGTACAGAAAATTGCTGAGGCAGTTGGAGAGCAGAACTTTCCTGCTTCAATCGCAGAAGGCGTTGCATCAGGAATGGATTTTGTAGAAAATATCCGTAACTTGTGCGAAAAAGCCCACTCTCATGAAGACATGGATACCTTTAAGTACTCGTTCGAAGCAATTGAATGGTTATCTCCAATTCCACGAACACCTAAAAATGTACTAGGTGTTGGTAAAAACTACGCTGATCACGCATCCGAAATGGGAGGCGAAGGTGTACCCGCCAAGATGATGATTTTCACAAAAGCTCCGACTGCGATTGCTGGAGATGAGCAGACGCTGTCCATCCATGAAACCCTTACAAGTCAGCTGGATTATGAAGGCGAACTTGCGGTTGTCATTGGAAAAGGTGGACGTAATATCCCGAAACAGCTCGCATACGACACGATTTTCGGATATACCATCGCGAACGATCTAACTGCGCGTGATTTACAGGCAGAGCGCAAACAGTTCTTCCTCGGAAAAACACTGGATGGCAGCTGCCCACTAGGACCTTACATCGTTACGAAAGACGAGATTCCAAATCCACATAACTTGTCAATTGTCACCAAAGTGAATGATGACGTTCGCCAAAATGGCAATACCGGATCTATGATTATTCCTATCGATGAAATCATTGAGGAACTGTCTAAGTTTGTCACACTGGAGCCGGGAGATGTCATTTTAACAGGGACTCCAGCAGGTGTTGGAAAAGGGATGAATCCTCCGAGTTACTTGAAGGCGGGCGACACTGTGAAGATATCTGTTGAAGGAATCGGAACACTCGTCAACTATTTCGAGTAAAGGTCCCTCTATTTTCCCTAACTTATGATGTATGGTAAGATGAGGGATGCACATATGAAATTTAAACGAGGTGACTAACTTGGATTTTTTATCGAACTCGACACATTTACACATTTTCTCGTGGGTAGTCGGCATTATTATGTTCTTGATTGCAGCGACTCAACCCCTCGACTCCAAAGGTCGTAAAATTACGAAGATGGTGCTCCGTGTATTCTACATTCTAATCATTATTACTGGAGTTGCGTTGTTCATTCGCTATATGAACATAAATGCTGCTTTATACGGCGTGAAATTCGTATTCGGTATTGTAACAATCGGTATGATGGAAATGGTATTGGCACGACAATCTAAAAGCAAACCCACACAACTATTTTGGATTTTGTTCGTAGTTTCCGTACTAATTACGATGTTCCTTGGCTTCAAATTGCCAATTGGACTGGACTTCTTCGCTTAATAATTTTTCAATGAACGACTAAGGAGGGTGCTTGAATGGTAGGATGGATGGTATTGCTAGGTGTTTTCGGCATCATGCTACTATTCGCACTCTCTGTAGTTGTGACATCGCGGAGAATGCAAACGAATGATGATCATGATGAGTTAGAATGAAAGCAAGTAACCCGCTGATATAATCATCAGCGGGTTTTGCTTTGTAGTTTTCACAAGTTTGCCTTATTTTTGTAACATGGTTTTAGTTTTCTTTAGAAACCATGGCGATGGTGGATGCGGTTTGGTAGTATAAAGTGATGAGTTAGGATTATTATTCATAAGTTATGAGCATAATTTGAGATTTATGAGCGAAAACCGTGAGTTATGAGCACAATTTGAGAGTTATGAGCGGAAACCGTGAGTTATGAGCATAATTTGAGAGTTATGAGCGGAAACCGTGAGTTATGAGCATAATTTGAGAGTTATGAGCGGAAATCGTGAGTTTATGAGCATAATTTGAGAGTTATGAGCGAAAATCGTGAGTTTATGAGCATAATTTGAGATTTATGAGCGGAAATCGTGAGTTATGAGCACAATACGAGATTTATGAGCGAAATGTGTGAGTTATTAGCATAATTCAAAACTTATGAGCGAAACTCGTAGACTATGATCACATTAAAGAATTTATGAGCAAATTTTAAGGATGAATTGTTGAAGGAGGCTTTTTGGGTGAACGTCAAACGACTACTTAGTGTTATGATGATGGTTATTTTACTTGTTCCAACAGCACTACCAAGCTGGGCTTCGGCTGAGACGAAACGGACCTTGAATGACGAAAGTATATATGATTTATTGGTGGACCGTTTTAATAACGGGGATGGACAAAACGATATAGATACAGATACACAGGATTTGTCCGCATTCAATGGTGGCGATTTCTCGGGGATTGCCCTCCGTTTACAACATATTTTAGATATGGGCTTCACAGCTGTTTCCATCGGGCCAGTTTTCCAAACAGCAACTTACGACGGCAGTGAGGTTCTCGATTATACGAAACTTGAAAAACACTTTGGAACCGAAGAAGATTTCAAGTCAATGCTCAAAGAATTACATGATAAGGATGTCCGTGTCATTGCTGATTTCCCGCTAGCGGGAGTGAGTAAAGATCATGTATGGGCCAACAAGCTCTCGTTCATACAAGGGAAAGGGAATACCATTGATTGGAAAGCAGACGATGCGGATGTGCAACGTAATTTGGAAGAAACTATGGTCGACTTTGTGAAAACTTTTGAGTTGGACGGGATTCGTCTAACAAAAACGGAAGGGTATTCGAAAGAAGTGCTCGATCAATTTATTGCTTCTTTAAAAAAAGCATCACCTGATCTGTATATATTGTCTGATGAAGAAACTGACGCGGCTGTCGATGCCAAACCGAACAATTCCTCTATGGAGGCCTTACGTAAGTCGTTTGTAAGAGTGAATCCTGATTCATCTCAAATAAATCAATTTGAAACAGGTGAACCGAATGATTTGATCCAATTCGATCAGCTAACAGGCCCGCGTTTCACTTACAACATCGTGGAGCAGCGTATGTTTCCACCGACCCGTTGGAAAGTAGGCGTTACTGCACTATTTACGCTACCAGGAATTCCGGTCATGCCTTATGGAACCGAAATTGCGGTGAACGGAAAAGAAGCACCTGAGAGCCACCCACTATTCAACTTTAAGACCGATATGGAACTGAAGGAGCTTATTGGAGATTTAAATACGCTTCGAAACCAGTCGAATACACTTCGTAACGGGAACTTCAAAATGCTTCACAATCAAGATGGATATATCGTGTACAAAGTTTACGATGATGAAGAATCATGGATCATCGCCATCAACAACACTTCTGAAACACAAAGTTATGCTTTAGATCCAGAGGAGATTGGTAGTAAAAAACGGTTACGTGGATTGTTGGATAATGATCAAATTGTGGAAACCGAGGATGACAAATATCACGTTGTTCTGGACCGTGAAATGGCAGAAATCTATTTGGTGAAAGAAGACAAAGGATTCAATATCCCTTATCTGATCGCATCGATTATGGTATACGTCCTCTTCTTAAGCTTCCTTTGGGCAGTTTGGAGAAAAGGTCGAAAAGCACGTCAAGAACGGAAAGCAGCAGCCAAAAAGTAAGGATGAAAGAGAGCGCATCAGTGCTCTCTTTTTGTTTGGAGAAAATCTAGATCGAGCTTCAAGAAAAACGCAAAAAAAAGCAGCTCAGACGTCATAATAGATGAACGACGGAGTTGCTTATAACTAACTTACTGTTTGTTTAAGAAAAATACGGCGAGCGTACCAGGGCCTGCATGCGAGCCGATGACCGAGCCAATCATGTGGACTTGAATTTCTTTAGGGTGGAACTTTTCCTCGATTAAGTCCCGTAACTCAAGAGCGCCTTCTTCGTCATCGCCATGACTGATTGCTATCACTTGTTCGGAAACATGATCCCCGCGTTCTTCCATGAGTTCTAGAATTCGACGAAACACTTTTTTGCGTCCGCGATGCTTTTCAATTGGCACTAAACGTCCACTCTCTACATGCAACAATGGTTTGATGTTCAACAGTCCACCGAAAAACGCGCTTGCTTTTGAGACGCGTCCCCCTTTAGCGAGGTAATCGAGATCTTCGACAGTGAACAAATGCTCCATGTTGCTGGCCATTTTACGAATTTTGCGTTCAATGGTTCGGACATCTTCTCCCGCATCGCGTAAACGTACAGCTTCCTGGACAACTAATCCACAGCCAAGGGAAGCGCAACGTGTATCGACAACAATTAAGTTCATACGCGGATTGCCTTCTTTCACCTGATCCCGCATCATGACAGATGTCTGATATGTACCCGACAATTCGGAAGAGAATGAGATGTAAATTCCATCTTCTCCAGTCTCAGCAAATTCTTTCCAGAGCGCAAGCACCCGATCTGGAGAAACTTGAGATGTTTTTGGCTGTTTGCCTGCACGAATGGCTTGGAATACTTCTTTTGCGTCAATATCCACGATATCTTGATATTCTTTTCCGTCAAGCAACACTGTTAAAGGAAGCAACGTGACATCATTTTCATCTAAATAAGATTTTTGTAAGTCACAACCACTATCTACAAAAATTTTCATGTGAATCCTCCAATCTCTTTATGAAGTTTTTAAATTAAGTCGTTCTTGTAACATTATGGCTATGCCATCTTCATTATTCGTCAAGGTCACTTCATTCGCAATCGATTTCAGTTGATCAATCCCGTTGCCCATTGCAACACCAATTCCCGCGTAATCGAGCATTTCCAAATCGTTGTCTTCATCCCCGAATGCAATAATTCGTTCTTGTGGTATACCAATCCACTCGGAAACTTTGGAAATTCCGACCGCTTTGTTGAGACCGTGACGAATGACTTCGACGATTTCCCAAGGAGCTCCCCAGCGTCTATGCTCGATGACTTCTGCATGGACTTCTTCCAAGTGCTTACGAATCGGGTCGGCCATTCCTTCGCCACCATGAATGAGAAGACTCGTCGGGTTCACTTGTAGGTATTGACGAATATCACCTTCTTGAATTTTCGGGCTCCCGGTACTGAAGATATCAAGCAATTTCTCATCGTGGTAATGCAAGTAGACGTCATCCATAACTTCCGCCACAATGTTTTTCAAGTTAAAGTCTTGCATGGCATCGATTACATCTTTAGCAACAGTTAAATCAATAGTTTCATGGACGGTTTTCCAAGTACGGTCAGTAGGGTGATGTACGAACGCTCCATTAAAGTTAACAATCGGTGTTTTAAGTCCTAGCTGGCGGTAATAGACTTCACTGGAGCGATAGGGGCGTCCGGTCGCAATCATGATTTGATGCCCTTCTGATTCCGCCTGTTTTAGTGTAGCTAGCGTTTTCTCAGAGATTACTTTTTGATCATTTAATAACGTTCCATCTAAATCGAGTGCAATTAAATGAGGTTTCATGGCAAAACGCCTCCTTCCTAATTCAAGTGTAGCCTTTTGGAAGTGTACAAGTCAAAAAACTAATTATCCGTGCACAACTTTTGTTTTTCTAGAAAAATATTGGTATGCTCAACAAAACTGTAAACGAGGTGTCCAGCATGATTATCAGTGAAGAACAATGGGGCACAGTCCCTCTATTGCATATTGTAGATGAGCAACAAGAATCGTCTGAGATGCCGGTCGTCATCTTTTTCCACGGCTTTACGAGCGCAAAAGAACATAACTTGCATTACGCTTTCAATCTTGCGAAGAAGGGAATCCGTGTGTTATTGCCTGAAGCGCATCTGCACGGTGTCCGTTCCGAAGCACTTGATGAAGTTCAACTTAGCTTGCGATTCTGGGAGATCGTACTGACTTCCATAGAAGAAGCAGGATTGTTACACCAACAATTGAAAGAAAAAGGATTGTTGAATTCTGGGCAAATCGCATTTTCTGGAACGTCCATGGGAGGCATTACGACACTTGGTTGCTTAGCAGCGTATCCCTGGATCACAAGCGCAGCGGTTATGATGGGGACCCCTGGTTATGTGAAACTTGCAAAAGGTCAAATGAAGCAATTTGAGAATAAAGGATTCAAACTTCCGATGAAAGACGAAGATGTTCACAAGCTACTGAGCACGCTCGCTGAATTTGATTTGACTCAACATCCAGAACGTTTGAATGGCCGACCTGTCTTTTTCTGGCATGGCATGAACGATACAATGGTACCGTTTGAACCGACACATCATTTCTACAATGCCGTGAAAGAGAAGTACAGCGAGCAACCAGAAGACTTTGAGTTCATGGTGGACGAGCATGCAGGTCACGCTGTTTCAAGACCTGGCATGTTGCGTGCTGTGGACTTCCTTGCAGACCGTTTGAACGATTGAGTTCGTTTTGATATGATGAGTACAACAAATTGTAAGAGAAAGGGGAATTCCAATGGCTGATGAAATGAAAGAAAGCATGATGGGCGTTCTTGAAAATGTGATTGACCCTGAGCTTGGTGTAGATATAGTAAACCTCGGTCTCGTCTATGATGCAGAATTGCTTGAAGGCGGAATCGGTAAAGTCACGATGACACTTACATCTATCGGTTGTCCGATGGGTCCTCAAATTGTTGCGAATGTGAAGCAAGAACTGATGGAGCTCCCAGAAGTGAAAGACGTCGAAGTCGACATCGTTTGGAATCCACCTTGGTCACGTGAAAACATGTCACGCTATGCAAAAATGGCGCTAGGCGTGCGATAAATAAGCAGAATAAGATCCGGCTGGTGAGTTTTTCACTGGTCGGATTTTTTGTGTTTTACTAATATGTGCGCGGGAAATACTAGTTAATGAGACCTAAGCATCTGACTTTACATGCGCAGAAAAGCGAGGTATACTATTATTAGTCAAAGATAGTCAAAGTCAAATTAACAATAAATTATAATGAGGTGATGGTTCATGAGAATGGACGGCGTACAAGAAGATCAGCGTTTACCATTAGAACAATTTGGACGCAACCTGGTTGAAGAAGTGAAAAACGGAAAAATGGATCCCGTTATTGGCCGAGATGAAGAAATTAGAAATGTGATTCGAATTTTATCGAGGAAAACGAAAAATAATCCGGTCTTAATCGGAGAACCTGGTGTTGGTAAGACGGCAATCGTCGAAGGACTTGCTCAACGTATTGTAAAAGGTGATGTGCCAGAAGGGTTAAAAGACCGTCAAATTCACGAACTCGATATGAGTTCACTCATTGCGGGAGCGAAGTATCGTGGAGAATTTGAAGAACGACTTAAAGCGGTGTTAAAACAAGTAAAAGAGAGTAATGGTGAAATTATTCTCTTCATTGACGAAATTCATACGATTGTTGGCGCAGGGAAGACGGAAGGAGCGATGGATGCTGGAAATATGTTGAAACCGATGCTTGCACGAGGTGAATTATACTGTATCGGTGCCACAACATTAGACGAATATCGGATGTATATCGAAAAAGATCCAGCACTTGAGCGACGTTTCCAGCAAGTAATGGTGCGAGAACCATCAATTGAAGATACGATTTCGATTTTACGTGGATTAAAAGAGCGTTTTGAATTGCACCATGGAGTACGAATCCATGACCGGGCTCTTGTTGCATCGGCAACATTGTCAGATCGCTATTTAACAGAACGATTCATGCCAGACAAAGCGATTGACCTCATGGATGAAGCAAGTGCAATGATTCGTACAGAAATCGATTCGATGCCGCAAGAGCTAGACCAAGTGACACGTCGTATTTTGCAACTTGAAATTGAAGAACAGGCATTGACGAAAGAAAAGGATCCCATTAGTCAAAATCGACTCGCCGCCTTGCGTGATGAACTAAAAGAGTTGAAAGATTCTTCGGCAGGCATGCGCGAGCAATGGGAGACCGAAAAGAAAAAACTACAAGATGTGCAAGATGTGCGCGAGAAGTTAGATCGTTATCGTCGTGAATTGGAAGATGCGGAAAACAAATTCGACCTGAACAAAGCCGCGGAATTACGTCACGGTAAAATTCCTATGCTGGAACACCAACTGCATGAATTAGAAGAGCAGTTTAAGGGTGGGGCAGAAAACCGTTTGATTCGCGAAGAAGTAACCGAAGATGAAATCGCGATGATTGTAGCGCGCTGGACAGGAATCCCAGTAACGAAGCTGATGGAAGGCGAACGTGAGAAGTTGTTACGATTGGGCGATACGTTGAAAGAGCGGGTCATTGGTCAAGATAATGCCGTTCAACTTGTGACGGAAGCGGTATGGCGTGCTCGTTCAGGCATTAAAGACCCTGATAAACCGATTGGCTCGTTCCTATTCCTAGGTCCAACAGGAGTCGGAAAAACGGAGCTTGCGAAAACACTCGCAGGCACACTATTCGACTCTGTGGAACACTTCATTCGAATTGATATGTCTGAGTATATGGAGAAACACAGCGTCTCCCGTCTTGTCGGAGCACCTCCAGGATATATCGGTTATGAAGAAGGGGGACAATTGACGGAAGCGGTACGTCGTAATCCATACTCCGTTGTCTTGCTTGATGAAATTGAGAAAGCCCATCCAGATGTCTCAAATATTTTATTGCAAATCTTAGATGATGGTCGAATTACGGATAGCCAAGGTCGTCTAGTGAGTTTTACGAACACCGTAGTCATCATGACGTCCAACATTGGTTCGCAGTTTTTAATGAGTGGTCAGTTTGAATCTGAAGAACACGCTGCAGAAGATTTGGTGATGGCGGAATTGCGCAATCACTTTAAGCCGGAGTTACTGAATAGAATGGATGACATTATCATTTTCCATTCACTTTCAGGCAATGCGTTCGTTGAAATCGCACGGAAGATGTTAGATGATCTTGTGCGTAGATTGGATGGCCAAGATATCCCGTTGACGTATGAGGAGCCTGTTCTCGAATGGGTCGTTGAAGAAGGGACAGATGCCGATTTCGGTGCGCGACCATTGAAACGGTTCATCCAACGATATGTGGAAACGGCAGTTGCGAAGGAAGTCATCAAAGGCGATTTAGCGGAAAATCAACGCTTGCATCTTCGGATGGAAGACGGGACGCTGATTGTGGATATACGTTAACTAATCGTTCGAGCCCCCTTTCGTAACATTCGAAAGGGGGCTTGTTTTTTTGTGGAAATGAATGCCCCCGCTTGTTTCCAGAGGCAAGGCGATCGATCCGAGCAAGAACCCGCTCGTTTGCGAAAGCAAGGCGCTCGATCTGAGCAAGCCCCCGCTCGTTTCCGAAAGCAAGGCGCTCGATCTGAGCAAGCCCCCGCTCGTTTCCGAAGGCAAGGCGCTCGATCGGAGCAAGCCCCCGCTCGTTTCCGTAGGCAAGGCGCTCGATCGGAGCAAGCCCCCGCTCGTTTCCGAAGGCAATGCGCTCGATCCGAGCGAGAACCCGCTCGTTTCCAGAGGCAAGGCGATCGATCCGGGCAAGAACCCGCTCGTTTGCGAAAGCAAGGCGCTCGATCTGAGCGAGAACCCGCTCGTTTACGAAAGCAATGCGCTCGATCCGAGCAAGCCCCCGCTCGTTTCCGTAGTCAAGGCGATCGATCCGGGCAAGAACCCGCTCGTTTACGAAAGCAAGGCGCTCGATCGGAGCAAGAACCCGCTCGTTTCCGAAAGCAAGGCGCTCGATCCGGGCAAGCCCCCGCTCCATTCACAACACAAGTTGCCGAATCCCACTAACTAAATTCTTCTCTCCACAAAAAAACAGCAAAAGGGAACAAACCCTTTCGCTGCGATATGGATCAATGCTCTGCAACTGGCTCGTCCGGAATAATCGCAGTAATTGCGAAAACCATCACAGACAAAACAAGTGAGACAATGATTCCAGTTGTAAATTCAAACGTTGGTACGTTCGCAATGGAACCTGCTACATAGTTGAGCATAGAAACCAATAGGAATGACCAAACAAACGTCATGATGAACTTCACAGAAATCACCTCTAGAATACTTTTTCACCTTTCATCATATCATAGCGACGCTCGTTTCGAAACTTAATTTACATCCTCGATAAAAGAGTTTGACGGTTTCGTGTCTCCATTGTTGAAAAAAATCACGATATCCACTATTATTGATACCAGGTACTAACAATAGATAACAAGGAACGGGGTATGAGCAATGGGTGTAGGACTTCTAAGTATTGGCAAGTATGTCCCTGAACACGTGCTGACAAACGCAGATCTTGAAAAAAGAATGGATACATCAGACGAATGGATTCGTACACGCACAGGAATTGAAGAACGCCGTATTGCTGATAATTGTACAGATACATCAGATATGGCTTATGCAGCTGCAAAAGAAGCGATAGAAAAAGCAGGCATTGAGCCTGAGCAAATTGGAATGATTTTAGTGGCAACTGTAACACCGGATCGTCCATTTCCTTCTGTAGCAACGATGCTTCAAGCACGCCTAGGTGCAAAAAATGCTGCTGCAATGGATGTTTCTGCAGCATGTGCAGGATTCATGTACGGCGTTGTCACTGCAAAGCATTTTGTAGAAGCTGGCACATATGATTATGTACTTGTGGTAGGTGTTGAAAAACTATCCAAGATTACAGATTGGAAAGATCGCAATACAGCAGTCTTATTTGGAGATGGTGCTGGTGCGGGAATCGTTGGAAAAGTGAGTGGAAATCGTGGTATCCTTTCATTCGAATTGGGTGCAGATGGCGCTGGCGGTGAGCATCTTTATCAGGACCGTTATTTGCATATGAACGGACGTGAAGTATTTAAATTTGCTGTTCGACAGATGGGTGAGTCGGCAGTGAATGTCATAGAAAAAGCGGGACTGTCAAAAGAAGATGTGGACTTCCTTATACCACACCAAGCGAACATCCGAATCATGGAAGCATCTCGTGAACGTCTCGGACTTCCACCTGAAAAGATGTCTAAATCTGTACACAAATATGGCAACACATCCGCAGCATCGATTCCGATTTCGTTACATGACGATATCGAAGAAGGACGCGTGAAGGACGATGATATTCTCGTCCTTGTTGGTTTCGGTGGCGGTCTCACTTGGGGCGGCATCTGTATGCGCTGGGGCAAATAAGTCATCTGATATAAATCATACCGAAGGAAGCAACTATTCTATCTATGAAACGAAGGAGAGTTCAACTAATGGAAAAACGACGCGTAGTCATTACCGGAATCGGGGCCGTTTCCCCGGTAGGAAATACGGCGGAGGAATCATGGCAGTCCGTTCTTGACCGCAAGTCAGGCATCGGGCCATTAACGAGACTCGATACTGAGTTATTCCCAGTGAGTGTAGCTGCGGAAGTAAAAGATTTTGACATCGAAGAGTATTTATCTAAAAAAGAAGCTCGTAAAATGGACCGGTTCACGCACTATGCAATGGCGGCTTCCATCATGGCAATGAAAGATGCGGGGCTTGAAGAGTTGGATGAAGCGACCGGTCTTCGCACTGGTGTCTGGATTGGCTCAGGCATCGGCGGAATGGAAACGCATGAAAAGCAGTTCCTTACATTCCAGGAAAAAGGCTACCGACGTGTCAGCCCGTTCTTCGTTCCGATGATGATTCCTGACATGGCTTCTGGTCAAGTATCCATACATTTTGGTGCCAAAGGTATTAACTCTTGTACCGTGACGGCATGTGCGTCAGGTACAAACTCGATTGGAGATGCATTCGAAGTAATTCTTCGAGGCGATGCAGATGTCATGATCACTGGGGGAGCAGAGGCCCCGATCACAACGATGTCTGTCGCAGGTTTCTGTGCAAATACAGCATTATCACTTAATCCGGATCCCAAAACAGCTTCACGTCCATTCGATAAAGAGCGTGATGGGTTTGTCATCGGTGAAGGAGCCGGGATTATTATTTTGGAAGAATACGAGCATGCTGTTCAACGTGGCGCTAAAATCTACGCGGAAGTAATTGGGTATGGGTCGACAGGGGATGCACACCACATTACAGCTCCTGCTCCTGAAGGTGAAGGCGCTGTGCGTGCCATGCAACAAGCGATTCAGCAAGCTGGAATTTCACCTGATGAAATAGGTTACATTAATGCACACGGTACGAGTACTGCTTACAATGACTTATTTGAGACGATGGCAGCAAAAACTGTATTTGGCGAACATGCGTACAAACTTGCTATTAGTTCAACAAAGTCGATGACAGGACATCTGCTTGGAGCTGCAGGTGGACTGGAAGCAATCTTTACGGCAAAAGCGTTGCAAGAAGGCATATTGCCACCGACAACTAATTATGAAAATCCAGATCCAGAGTGTGATCTCGACTACATTACAGACGGTCCTCGTAAAGCGGACGTCACGTATGCAATGAGCAACTCACTTGGATTCGGTGGTCATAACGCATCACTTATATTCAAGAAAATCTAATTGATTCCAATCAAAAGAGCTACTCGGATTATTTCTCCGAAGTAGCTCTTTTTCATGTGTACCGTGTCAGTCTTAAAAAGTGGATAGTTTTCATATAGTAGGACAAAACTAAAAAAGGATCGATGTCATGACGCGACTGTTCTTATTTCTACTTAGCTATGGCCTTATTGTCACCACATGTACAACCATGATCACGTATTTGAACTACACATCGATGGGCTTCGATATGCGGACTGTTGGGCTTTTTATCCTGAAATCCGCGGACTTTGCGCTATTTATAGGGGCAATCATCTTACTATTGCTTACCGTTTACGTCCGAGTCCCATCGCGGCTTCCATTTTCGTAAGCGTTGTAGATGCAATTGCATTCGCTTTAATGGCGCCTTCATCCAGAATCGTATCCAATTTGTCGGACTCCATCAATTCATGATAAGTCTTTTGAATGGGCGCTAGGTGATTAATGACGCTTTCAGCAACACCCGCTTTAAACGCACCATACCCCTGACCATCATACTTAGCAACTAGGTTCTCCACAGAAACACCCGTCAGCGCAGATTCGATGATCAATAAATTCGAGACACCGGGCTTATTCTCGACGTCAAAACGGACAACTCCTTCAGAGTCTGTGACGGCACTTTTAATCTTTTTCTCAATTTGTTTCGGCGTATCCATTAGGAAAATCGTTGCTTTCTGATTCGGATCCGATTTACTCATCTTTTTCAACGGATCTTGCAACGACTTAATGCGCGCGCCGACTTTTGGTATGCGCACTTCTGGAATCGTTAGCACATCTGCATAACGACGATTGAATCGTTCCGCTAAATCACGTGTTAACTCTAAATGTTGTTTCTGGTCTTCTCCAACGGGGACAACATCTGTGTTGTAAAGGAGAATATCAGCTGCCATTAGTGGTGGATAGGTTAACAAGCCAGCAGAAACCCCATCTTGCCCATCAGATTTATCTTTGAACTGTGTCATGCGCTCGAGTTCTCCGATGGATGACGTACATTGCATGATCCATCCTGCTTGTGCATGAGCAGGGACTTCAGATTGGATGAAGAGTACAGACTCCTCAGGATCTATCCCGCTTGCAATATAGGTTGCGGCAAGTGACCGGATCGCTTGTTTCAACTCATCAGGATCCTGCTGAACGGTAATCGCATGTTGATCAACGATACAGAAAATGCAATCCGCCTCGTGCTGAAGCTCGATGAATTGTCGGAATGCTCCAATGTAATTTCCTAACGTAATAATACCTGTTGGTTGAACACCTGAAAAAATAGTTGTCATTGTTGGTTCCTCCTTAAAGTTAAACACAAAAAAACACCGACACATCCCTATAAAAATAGGGACGGTCGATGTGTAGGAACCGCGGTGCCACCCGAATTGCCCGAAGGCCACTCAAACCCCTTAACGCGGGGGAACGCAGCGGAATAGTAGTGGTATTCTACACATTCAACCGAGCTCGGGAGCCCATTCCTTTTAACTGCTTCACCTGTTCACACCACCCACAGGCTCTCTTTAGAAGCTCCATTAAAAGTACTTGTTCCGTCTAAGCCGTTCTTATAATTGGAGTAATTATAATATGCATACACATGGATTGCAAGTACAAATCAGTTTCAAAAAAGATTCTTCGGGAATACTCAAAATAATCAACGAAACTTCTTCAAAAATGGAACCTTTTGACGTTTGAAACGTACTAGTAGACAAGAACACATTTTCACTAAGGTTTTGTAATTGATAATAAGATTTGAAAAAATTTGATGTTTAATCTCTTTCAGATATGGGAATAACAGTAGAGATTACATAAATACGGTGTTGAGAAGTAGCGATTATTGCGGAAATGTTACAATCTTGAAGAGTGCAAGAAATAATTTTTTAAAAGTGTATTCATTGAGAACAAATGTGTGTATAATAGTCATTATGAACATTAATTTAAAATAATTCTAATGTAAAAAAGATAGTCACCATTATATGAAGCCGATTGAAAGGGAGTGTCAGCAAATGGGCGTTACATTATTTACATCACCAAGCTGTACATCATGTCGAAAAGCGAAAGCATGGTTAGAGGAACATGAAATTCCTTACGAGGAGCGTAATATTTTCTCTGAACCTCTAAATATTGATGAAATCAAACAAATTCTTCGAATGACTGAAGATGGAACTGATGAAATCATTTCTACTCGCTCTAAGATCTTCCAAAAACTAAATGTTGACGTTGAGAGCTTACCACTTCAACGATTATATGAATTGATCCAAGAACATCCGGGTCTATTAAGAAGACCAATCATCTTAGATGAAAAACGTCTTCAAGTAGGGTATAATGAAGATGAAATTCGCCGCTTCTTACCAAGAAAGGTTAGAGCCTATCAGTTACTAGAAGCACGTCGCATGGTAAACTAACGAAAACATATAGATAGCTGATAGGGGATGTCATGGTGAATGCCGTAAACCTATCAGCTTTTTCCATTCTCCTAGTTTCTGTGCACGGTGCAATGGATAGATTCTACTTAGAAATTTAGCGTAGGGAATGGTTTTTTCACACTTAAAAAAATTTGTCTGCAACCTTCGAGGCAAAACCCTTTCGTTACTGAAGAATTGAACATATAGTAGAAGAAGCATCGCGGGAACGAAAAAGAAGTTGGACGGCATGTCTACTTCAGGGGAAAGGAGAGAGAAATCATGGAAATCGAGAGAATCAATGAGAATACGGTCAAATTTTACTTGTCCTACATGGATATCGAAGAGCGAGGCTTCACTCGTGAGGAAGTGTGGTATAACCGCGATAAGAGTGAGGAATTGTTTTGGGATATGATGGAAGAAATAGATGCGGAATCTGACATTGAGTTTGAAATTGAAGGGCCTTTATGGATTCAAGTGCATGCAATGAGTGGTGGTATCGAAGTTCTCGTTACGCGAGCTCAGTTACCGGAAGAAGGGGAATCGACGGAATATCCTTATGGCATTGACGATCCTCGTAAACTCTTCCAGCCTGAACTTGAAGGAACAGATGGATCTTCTGAGTCGACAAATGAGCCTCTTGCTGATAGCAAAATGGCGACAGCACGTGAGTTGTTCGTGTTTAAAGAGTTTGATGATTTAATCCCTTTGGCTTCTCAACTTTCTAATCTTGATGAATCAACTTCATTGTATTCATTCGAAGATAAGTATTACTTGTATATTGACTATAGTTCATCAGATAAAGAAACTTCAGATAAAATTGATGTGGAAAGTATTATTCTTGAGTATGGAACACCAACGAACTTGACAATCCATCGCTTGAGAGAGTATGGAACAGAAGTAATGGGCTCTCATGTGTTCCAAACCATCGAAACTTATTTCTAAAATGTTCACAGCCACCTTTTTTCGAGGTGGTTTTTTTATGTTAAAAATATACTTGTGGTGCACTACTCAACCGAGAGATTCTTCAAACTTAGTCACGAATAAGCTGATAATGAGGTTAAATTTGCTATTTTACAGTTAAATTTGTAAACTATTCAGTGAAAGGGGTGATTTAGATACTCACAGCAAACTTAGCCGATGGAACGCCCGTTGTTCTCGACGATACCGTTAAACGAGAGCGCCTGAGAACGTGGCGAACCAATAAACAATTCCGTTGTCCCGAATGTGGTGACCGAGTTGTTTTGAAAGTGGGCTCCATACGGGTTCCTCATTTTGCTCATGAAGTGGACTCTACTTGTACCTCCAGCTTTTCGGAAGGCGAGTCAATTCCACATCTTCAGGGAAAACAGCTCCTGCACTCGTTCTTTCAGCGCATCGAAAAACCGTCTGTATTAGAACCACTCATACCCGATCTAGCACAGCGTCCGGACCTGCTTGTGCAACACGAAGGCCGGGCAATCCCGATTGAATTCCAATGTAGCCGCTTGCCGGAAGATGTGAAATCCAATCGCACAGAAGGGTATCGATCCTTGGGAATGGAGCCTATTTGGATCTTACAAACTCCTGAAAAATATAAAGGGCGCCCTGAAGGAATGGGACTGTTCAGTTTTTCAGCCTTCCATCAATTGTTCTTTACAACGAGCGTATCCCCAGAACATACACTGCTCACATTATCCCCAGAGACAAAGGAATTCCATTATTTTAGTCATCTTCTCCCCGTTGATGGAAATCGCTTCATAGCAATTCATCGAAAGTTACCTGCTAATTTACAAACCTTTCCGTTCGCACGTCCGAAACTTCCTGATCAGCATGTGCTCCTTCACTACTATAAGTCTTACAAATTCCACAGAACTACGTACTTGGAGCGCTCTATTTTTTGGAATCGACGAGGCGTCCAGAATCCTTTTTTACGTCAATGTTATGAACTGAAATTACGTCCGTCAGAACTCCCTCTGTGGATAGGTGTTCCCGTGAAAGGGAATCGTGCATTCGCTGTTCATGATTGTGAATGGCAGCTTGGCTTGATTTACTTATTGCGACGGTTCGAACTTTCACCAAACTCTTTTCCGATTCAGCGATTGCGCCAATTTGTACATGCCTATACGGGGGACAGCACAGAACAAATTGGAGCCTGTAGGGATTATTTACAGTTCCTTCAAAGAATTGATTGGAAAAAGAAGGAGTCCCTCCCGAATGCGCGAATAGAGGAAGAGATTGTTCACATACTTCTAGAGCGATTCCTTGCAATACAGATAGAAAATTGAGAAAATGGAAAAAGATTCGATTCTCGAATTATCGGGATCAAGGAGGAATTACATTGGCAGAGAAATTACTTACGCGCGATGAAGTCAAAGTGGAAGAAACATGGAACTTAGAAAACATCTTTGAAAGCGATGCGGCATGGACTGCAGAGTATGAGGAAATTGAAAAACTTTCGTCACAAGCAGAATCATACCAAGGAACCTTGAATGATGGACCAGAAGCCCTTTTGAGCGCACTTACTTACCGTGATGAGCTCTCACAACGGTTAGGCATGTTATACACATATTCACATTTAAAGACCGATCAAGATACAACAAATAGCACATATCAGGCGATGGATAGCCGTGCCAAGTCGTTAGCTGTAAAAGTTTCCACGAAGCTCTCGTTTTTCTTACCAGAGTTGCTTTCAATTGAAGAAGCAAAGCTCAATCAACTGGTAGAACAAAATGAAGGACTCTCCCTATATAAGCAAGAAGTGAAAGAATTGAACAGTATGCGACCTCACGTGCTACCTGCGGAGCAAGAAGCGCTGATTGCACAAATGTCTGAAGTTGCACAAGGATCATCCAAAACGTTCAGCATGTTGAATAACGCAGACTTGACGTTCCCTACTGTGAAAAATGAAAAAGGGGAAGAAGTTGAGCTATCTCAAGGTCGCTTCATAAACTTCCTTGAAAGCCCGGATCGTTCTGTTCGTGAAGAAGCGTTCAAAGCGATGTATGCGACATATGGTTCGTTCAAAAACACATTTGCAGCAACTCTATCAGGAAATGTGAAGACAAATAACGTCAATGCGACAATCCGTAATTATGAATCGGCTCGCGATGCTGCTTTGTCAAACAACCATATTCCTGAGCAAGTGTATGAGAACCTTGTGAATACAATCTCGAATAATGTCGGGTTGCTGCACCGTTATATCGCACTTAGGAAGAAAGTATTTGAATTGGACGATCTTCACATGTGGGATCTTTACGCACCACTCGTGAAAGATTTAGATATGAAAATTACGTATGAGGATGCAGCGAAAACGATGCTAGAAAGCTTTGAGCCAATGGGCGAAGAGTACCGTTCAATCATTAAAAAAGGCCTCGAAAGCCGTTGGGTAGACGTCCGTGAAAACAAAGGGAAACGATCCGGTGCTTATTCTTCAGGCTCTTACGGCACGAATCCCTATATTTTAATGAACTGGCAAGACAATGTGAATAACATGTTTACACTTGCACACGAATTTGGACACAGTGCTCACAGCTACTATTCACGTGCCAATCAGCCCTACATCTATAGCGGATATTCAATCTTTGTAGCTGAGGTGGCGTCAACAGTAAATGAGGCGTTGCTCAACGATTATTTATTAAAGACTACAGAAGATGAACAGAAACGCATTTACTTGTTGAATCATTGGCTCGATGGATTCCGTGGAACAGTATTCCGTCAGACAATGTTTGCTGAATTCGAGCATAGGATTTATCAGTTGGATCAACAAGGTGAGGCATTGACGGCTGAGAAGCTCACGGAAGAGTATTATGCGTTAAATGAAAAGTATTTTGGTGGCGCAATGACAGTGGATGAGGAAATTGGATTAGAGTGGTCACGAATTCCTCACTTCTATATGAACTACTACGTATATCAATATGCAACTGGATACAGCGCAGCGGTTGCGTTGAGTCATCAGATCTTAACTGAAGGCGAGCCTGCTGTAGAGCGCTATGTGACAAATTTCTTGAAAGCTGGATCGTCGGATTATCCAATTGAAGTGTTGAAGAAAGCTGGAGTCGATATGACAACAACTGCACCCATTGAGGAAGCATGCCGAGTATTCGAAGAGCGCTTGAATGAGTTGGAACAATTACTCGCTAAACAATAATTGAGAAATTTAGTATATCAAAATAGTAACGAAACAGACATTCATGTGTATTCCGCATGAATGTCTATTTAATGCTTAGAAAAAAAGTCCTTAAGTAAGCGTTTTCAAAGAATTCATATGTGACAAATCCATGAAATTGTTTGTGAATAGTTGATGTAACAATTATTTTGTGATAGATTTAACTTGTGAATGAAACTCACAAACCAAACATACACCCCTTTTGTTTGAACGTGAACATTTTTCCCATTCCCTTTATATGAACACCGCTTCCCCCCAGGAGCGGTGTTCTTTTTGTTTTCGTTTGAATATCACGTGTTGCATGATGATGATTGTGTGGTTGAAGGGCAAAAGTGAAGTTAAGCCTGGGAAAGTGCTCATAAAGTGTGGAAAGTGATCATAAGCCAGGGGAAGTGCTCATAAAACAAGGGAAAGTGATCACATAACCCAGGGAAAGTGATCATAACCCAGGGAAAGTGATCATAAAGCGTGGGAAGTGATCATAAAACAAGGAATGTGCTCATAAATCATGAAAAGTGATCATAACCCAGGGAAAGTGCTCATAAAGCGTGGGAAGTGATCATAACCCAGGGAAAGTGATTATAAAGCGTGGGAAATGATCATAACTCAGGGAAAGTGCTCATAAAGCGTAGAAAATGATCATAAACCAAGGAAAGTGCTCATAACGCGAGAAAAGTGATCATAACCAAGACATAGCCACTCCATCCTCTCCATAGCCCACCCAAATTTCACCTCAAATCAAAAAAACAGATGGAGAAAAATTCTCCATCTGTTTTCTATATCAAGTATCTTAGCGTTTGCGCCATAGGAATTTATCGTCAATGAAAATGCGTTCTACTTCTTGTTTCAGTAAAAGTTTCTTAAGTTCTCGCTCGCTTTCTTTTTCAGGGACACCGTAAATTGCTGCAATTTCAGAGGTTGCGAGCATTTCGAATCGGCTGAATAACTCTTCCAATGAAGGTGCGCGATCCCGTATGATAGGAGATCCCGTAAGCTCTTCTAAAATTTGTTCATAGATTTCATAGCTGTATGAACCATCCACCATGAGTCCTTCGTCTTCAATATTTTCATTGAAAAATACGAATGTTGGGGATTTCACGACTTCCATCTCTTTTGCTAAATGTAAATCGACTTGTAAAGATTGCAGAACGTTTCTAGAGAAGAAATCGCTTATGAACTCCTGTTTGTCCAATTTCAATTTCTCGGCAATTTCAACGAGTACTGCAAATGATTTGACGTTTCGTGATTTTAAAAATGAATACTCGAATAGTTTTGTGAGAAATTTAAAACCTGCCCGTTTTCCTTGGAACTCAGCTGCCTTGATTGCAATGCTTGGGAATGCAGGATGTGCTTTTTCAAATGCGCTCATCTCTTTACATTCGTCATCGACTAAAGGGAGTGCTTTGTAATTCATCTTCGGTAGGGACGTAAGCAGTCCGATGCGCAACGTGAAATATCGTTCGTATTCTACTTGTAATCTTCTAAGGATGGGTTGCAATGCCCAGCAGTCCTGACATAAAGGATCTAGAAATACGTATAATTCAATCGGCCGAGCATGTGCTATCGGCTGCTGATCAACTTCTGCAAAAGTTCTTCGATTCACTGATCTCCCTCCTCGTTCCGGTTCACCATGTGATTGGCTGTTAAGACGAGGCGCTGGTAATAAATTTCACGAAGAGGTCCATCAAGACCAACTTCATCCATCGCTTCAGCCATACAGGCGAGCCAAGCTTTTGCTCGTGTTGGTGTGATTGCGAATGGCATATGTCTAGCTTTCATCATCGGATGTCCATGTTCTTCTGTATATATATTAGGTCCGCCTAGGTATTGTGTCTGGAATTGCTTTTGTTTACGAGCGGTTTCTGTTAGGTCTGATGGGAAAATGGGAATTAAGTCCGGATGAACAGCCACTTTGGCGTAGAACCGGTCGATAAGATCCGACAAACGAGCTTCACCGATCTCTTCAAAGGGTATCAAAGGCTTTCGTGTCATGGATGTCATTCTCCTTTGTTGTTACTCTGTACTTCTATTTTATCAACCACATAAAACATTCACAAATAAATAGCTTTCATTCGTTAGGTTCACCTTACGCATTGAAGGTATTATAGTTGTTCATAACTTTGGTGACGTAATTCTGTGTCTCGCGGAATGGCGGGATTCCTCCATATTTACGGACGTTTCCCGGACCTGCGTTATATGCGGCAAGAGATAATTTCAAATCTCCTCCGAACTGATCGAGCATTTGTCGTAAGTATTTAGCGCCGCCCATAATATTTTGCTCTGGATCAGCTGCGTTCGAAACACCTAGAAACTTTGCCGTTCCGGGCATGAGCTGCATTAGTCCTGTTGCACCAGCGTGGCTGACTACATCTTTATTGAAATTTGACTCTTGCTTGATGACTGCGGCAATCAGTGATGGCGGTACGTCATATTTTTTTGCAGCTTTGCTGATTAATGGCGCATAAGCTGTGCTGACACTGCCACCGTTATACACAAGCGGAGGTCTGCTTGCAGAAACTTGGTCAATGTATTGAGTTGCATCAGTAGGCGATTGGACAGATGGAGTGGAGTAGAACGCAAACGGATTCATCCCTTGTGGAGATTGAATACTACCAAGTGTTGTCGCTGAGAAGCTTGAAAGCGAATCGGAAATAGAGCTCTCACTCGTCATTTCGTTTAATAACGATTGAAAGAAATCCGTGCCTTCTGTTTTCGTTTCGGTTGCAGAGTGAACAGCCCCTAGTGACTGTAGTGAATTCAATTCGAACAGTGTACGAATCATTTTCGTGTCCATACTAATCGATCCTTTCCGATACTTAATCATCCGTGGCAATTCTAGTTCTTCTTTCAGTATATCAATTTCATTGCTGAAAGCACAAACCTGACTGCAACTGTGATGACTCTATGGTAAACTATTCATACTGACTGATAGGGGAAGGGAAGAGGGAAAAGTGCGTATAGAACATCGAATTACTGAAGGACAGATAAAAGAAGGAACCGTTTGTTTCACGTATGATGGTACGACAAAAATGCTTGGAGATTCCCCTTCTGGGAAAATGATTACCGATTCAGATGCACTTAGTTTTGTGTATCTATTCGAAGATGGAGAAGGGTATCGATACTTGCATTTTACGCAGGAAGTATGGGCACTCATGCAACATCTTATTGAAATGGATAATGGGGATCCTGTAATAGAGTGTGAAGATGGATCTATCACACTAATTGGATTTACAGAAGAATTGATGATGTTGATTTTTAATATAGAAGGTAATGGAAATTACGGGGAAGAGTTCATGCTCGCTGTGGAGCAGGCATTCAAAGAGACGCTACAAAAAACTAGCTAACATGAACGGATGGGAGGCGGCCTTTATATGAGAATGTGGAATGATTTTCTTGCTCCCTATAAGCAAGCAGTGGTGGAGCTAAAGGTGAAATTAAAAGGCTTACGGCACCAATACAAATTAGAAGACCTGCATGCGCCAGTTGAATTTGTGACAGGGCGCGTCAAACCACTCGCTAGCATATACGACAAGACTCTCGAAAAGAACATTCCGTTCGAGCCATCTCCGGAACTGGCTGCTGAAGTCCCTGATATTGCTGGACTTCGGATAATGTGTCAGTTTGTCGATGATATCGGCAGTGTCGTGGGTATGCTTAGACAGCGGAATGACTTAAAGATTGTCGAAGAGAGAGACTACATATCGAACAAAAAACAGAGCGGTTATCGCTCGTTCCATATTATTATCGAATATCCTGTCGAGACGATTCATGGCGAAAAGACGATTCTTGCTGAAATTCAAATTCGAACACTTGCGATGAATTTTTGGGCTTCAATTGAGCATTCTTTAAATTATAAGTACCAAGGCGAGCTTCCAGACGTAATTCGACAGCGACTTGAAGGAGCTGCAGAAGCCGCTTTCCGACTGGATGAAGAAATGTCACTCATACGAGATGAAATTCATGAAGCACAATCCTATTTCAGTTCGTTTAAGGAAACGGAAAAACGAGATATTCAAGATACCTCATGGAAGGGGGAACCAGAATGATGAAGTTTGTCATCCAATCACGGGGCGATGAGTTATCCAATCGTTTAATGGCAGAGGCAAAAGAGTATTTGGTGGAGTTTGGTTTGGAATATGACGAGGTGGAACCCGATATCGTGCTTTCAATTGGCGGTGACGGTACGTTATTGCATGGTTTTCATAAGTATGTACATCGACTGCAAGAAACTGCGTTTGTTGGAATACACACTGGCCACCTTGGGTTCTATGCAGATTGGAAGCCTGAAGAAATTGAGAAATTAGTCATTATGATTGCACGAAAAGATTATCATGTCGTGCAATATCCGCTCCTAGAAGTAGAAATTTCATATACGCATTCCGAAGAAAAGTCCACGTATCTTGCATTGAACGAATCGACGATCAAATCACCCGAAGTTACGCTTGTCATGGATGTGGAACTGAACGGAGAACATTTCGAGCGATTCCGTGGTGATGGTTTATGTATGTCCACACCATCCGGTTCAACTGCATATAGTAAGTCATTGAATGGTGCGATTTTGCATCCTTCATTGTCATGCATGCAATTGACTGAAATGGCGTCAATAAATAACCGGGTATTCCGGACTGTAGGCTCACCACTAATCCTTCCATCACATCATTCCTGTTTATTAAAGCCAGTAAAGGGGCCTGATTTCATGGTAACTGTTGACCACCTGCAGTTGCTTCAAAAAGATGTGAAGTCCATCGAATACAAAGTGTCGAAAGAACGCATTTCGTTCGCTCGTTTTAGACCTTTCCCATTTTGGAAACGGGTGTCCGAATCGTTTGTTGCCAGCGATGAAGAAAAGTAACGTTTCGACGCTGTTACTAAAATTCATTACAGAAGAGCGGATTCTTCTAAGAGACTTTCTTAAGAAGAAAGGTATCTCCAAAAGAGCATTGACTGCTATTAAATTTGACGGTGGTCGGATTTTAGTGAACGGAGAAGAACGAACTGTCCGGTGGATGCTTGAACTGGGGGATCACGTAATTATTGAATTTCCTCCTGAAGAGATAGGGAATGGATTACAGCCGGAGCATGGAGACCTTTCTATTTTAGACGAAGATGATTCGATTTTAATTGTGGAAAAACCTGCTGGGCAAGGTACTATTCCATCAAGGAATCATCCTAATGGAACGCTTGCGAATACAATTTATGGGAAATATTCAAGTGAACAACATCCTGCGACAGTTCACGTAGTAACGCGCTTGGACACAGACACATCCGGTGTTGTCTGTATCGCAAAAAATCGTCATATCCATCACCTCATGAGCTTGCAAATGCAGCAAACAGGGTTTGATAGACGATATATTGCGTTCGTAAGTGGTTGGGTAATCGAAGAAGAGTTTACCGTAGACTTATCCATTGGTAGAAAAGATGGCAGTATCATTGAACGTGTAGTTCGCCCAGATGGTCAACACGCGCGTACAGATGTACATGTAATCAATCGTTTTGAGATGGGTGGTAGTCGATATACGTGTGTCGAGCTCCAGTTGCATACAGGTAGAACTCACCAAATCCGCGTTCATATGGCACATATTGGACATCCATTGTTAGGCGATGATTTGTATGGAGGGCCATGTGAACTGATTACACGACAAGCTTTACATTGTAGCTCCATATCATTTATGCATCCTTCCACGAACAAGTACGTTACTTATGTGAGTGGACTTCCACAAGATCTGGCAAGGCTACTGCCGGAGGAGAAACAATCTCAAGAAGAATACACAGTAAACTTCTCAGGTTGAGAAGGTTGTTTGGAAGCTACTGAGACGGTTTCAAGTTCTGGCCATCGAAGAGCAGTGAGCTTACCGCCGAACACACATCCAGTATCTATATTAACTGTATGATGTTTGAAACGAGGTTCTTTGACTGGGGTATGACCATAAACTATCCATGGGGTTCCGTGATAATGCTTTGCCCAATCACGACGATCAGGACGTCCGTCTGGTAATGTTTTCCCTGTTATATCGCCATATAAGACAAATGTGCGGACAGCTCGCGAGAAAGGAACTCCTATCAATTGCTCAGAGAGACCAGCGTGTGCGATGATTAGTTTTCCGCTGTCTAACTGATGGTATAAGGGCAGTGCCTCATAAAAATGCTGATAGCGGTTAAGAATTTGAGTTTTCTCTTTTTGCGATAACGAGTCAAGCTCTGCTATTGTCGTTTCTAAGCCGTGTGTTTGTTGGACATTATTGCCCTTAGCAAAACGATACAATTTGTTACAATGATTTCCCGGGGAATAAATAAGTTGACCTTTGTCTTGTAACGCAAACAAAAGCTGCATCACTTGTAAGGAGGAAGGGCCACGATCCATGCCATCGCCAACAAAAGCAAGCTCCCTACCGGATGGGTGGATTGGAATTCCGGACTTTAGGGAATAGCCTAGAGTGTTTAGTAAATCAAGCAGTTCATCATAACAACCATGTATGTCACCGATAATATCGAACATATACATTCACTCCTTTTTACGAAGTATTTGTAAAGTACACAATTAGTATACAGGAGAAGTGCCAAGTGGCGAAAAGAAAGGAAGGTGTAGCCATGGAAACAATAGAGGACCGCAATGAAGAAGTGGATTTCAACGAGGAGAAGCTACGGGAAGATTTAGAACGGCAAGATATAAAAGCGTTCCGAGATGAGTATTTGCTACTCCATCCTTATGATCGCGCAATCTTCTATGAAGAGGCTGGAGCTGACCTGCGGAAAACGATGTACTACTTCTTATCACCTAAAGAAATGGCGGAGATTTTTGAAACAAGTGAAATTGATGAAGATGAATACGAAGAGTTCCTTCAGGAGATGGAGGCGACGTATGCCGCAGAGATGATTTCTTACATGTTTGTGGATAACGCGGTCGATGTCCTGAAAGAACTCGATAAGTCTCAAAGTGTTAGCTATTTGACACTCATGGACAAAGAAGCAGCTGCTCAAATCAAGGAGCTATTGCACTACGAAGAGCACACTGCTGGATCGATCATGACGACTGAATACGTAACAGTTCCCCAGAACTCCACTGTTCGATCTGCCATGAATATCCTTCGCATTCAGGCTCCAAGTGCTGAAACAATTTACTACGTCTTTGTTGTGGATGACGACAACCGACTAACTGGGGTTGTATCGTTACGTGACTTAATCACCTCTGAAGAAGATGTCCTGATTAACTCCATTATGAATGAACGTGTTGTTAGCGTACTCGTGTCAGACGATCAGGAAGACGTTGCCCGTACAACTCAAGACTATAATCTACTTGCTGTACCAGTTGTGGATTTCCAGCAACATATACTCGGAATTGTTACAGTCGATGACGTGCTCGATGTCCTCGAAGAAGAGGCATCGGATGACTATTCGAAATTAGCCGGTGTATCAAATATGGATACATTTGACAAAAACTCCCTCTCGGCAGCGAAGAAACGAGTACCATGGCTTATTATTTTGCTCATACTTGGGATGATTACTGCGAATTTAATTGATATGTTTACTGACACAATTTCCCAAGTAGCCTTACTGGCAGCATTTATTCCTTTAATTGCAGGAACTGCTGGTAACAGTGGTACACAGGCTCTGGCCGTTGCGGTCCGAGGAATTGCAACACGTGATATTGAAGAAGAAAGTAAGTTCAAATTATTAATAAGAGAAGCGGGAACCGGCCTAATTACTGGATTTATATGTGGAGTCTTTGTAATCGGCTTGATCTTTTTCTGGAAACACGAATTGGTGATTGGAATGCTAGTCGGAGCCGCAATTTTCGTATCAATTTTTGCGGCAACTATATCCGGGTCGTTCATCCCTTTGTTTATGCACAAAATGAAGATTGATCCGGCTGTCGCTTCAGGTCCGTTTATTACCACATTGAATGACTTAATTAGTATTTTAATTTACTTAGGTTTAGCGACTACATTCATTAACCTATTATAACGTCAGTCACCCATGGGCAGATGTTGCATATAATGCAGTAAAAAGGATGTGGCGCATATTTCACTTCAAGTTCCTTTACTGTTCATCGACGGGCCCCCTATGGTAACGATTGTCGAGGTTGTTAAAGAAGAGAGTACGTCCATTTATTGGTCAGGTAATGAACCTGAACTAATGGAACAAAACGAACAATTGCAAGAAGCAACTGTGCCTCAACAAGTGATTGAAGCAACGGGGGATTCTCGGCTAGTCAAAAAGTTACGTTACTTAGCTGAACCGTTTCCACGCAATGCATATCGCCCTCTTCAATTTTTAGTGAACGGGCAATTACTGACAGGCGGTATTTCCGCTATGACCGATTCACAGATTGCGATTGAAGTGAAGCAAGAAAGCAAAGATATGGACGAAATTCGAACGCTGGACTTGCAGGAAATCGAAGAAGTGTTTTGGAAAGGTACCCCGTTCACGTGAAACAAAGCGTCTCAGGCTAAGTCGTCTGAGACGTTTTTTAATAAAATTAAAAAGGAGACTACCCAAGTGGGTAGTCTCCTTTCGAGCATCGCGGGGAGGATGCTTATGCTGGTGTATTGCACTGTGTAACAAATGTATCTGTAATACATTGGATTGCACAGAAGCAATTCAAGTCAACTGTGATACAAGACTTTGTTGCTCTGAAGCGCTCAACTTTGCAAAGTTTATCCAGACAAACTTTGCCGCAATCTGTAATGTCGACCGGTTTTCCGTCTTTATCTAGAGGCTCAAGCACCATCAGGGTTGCGCAGCAATTGTCAAAGATGTTTTGAACTCTGAAGAATACAGAGAAACAATTGATGCCATGATGTGTATGGCTCTTCGGGCGGAACATCGCTTTAAAGAAGTCACCGTCTTCTGTTAACAGTGAGAACACCCGTGTATTAAAGCGTTCGTTCGCAGGGTTAACCAAGCTGCCTAAAGGTCGCATGAAACAGTCTGTATCGCAGTCGAAGCAGTCGTCGTCTCTATGCGTATCCTGAAGGCGTTTAATGAAGCGAACTGCCTCACAAACACAGTGTCCTTGAATTGGATTCACCTTATCCCCCGTATTTTCGTTCTTTCCACATCCACAACTCATTGATCATTTCCTCCTCTCGTTTGTTCTCTATACCTTATGGCTTTCAGCTACCTATTGGCAGGGCGCTTGAACCGTTTTGAATAAAATGCATGCAAAACAGACATACTGGTGAAAAAAGGAGGGGATGGCGATTCGTAAAATACTGCTCCTTGTATTCATCTTAGTTCTGCTGACGGGTTGCTCGACTTCGGTTGGTTTTAAAACCGTTAATACAACAGATATAGATGAACAACAAGCAGAAACGTTGTTGAAAGAAGATAAACGGATAAAAAATGCAGTTATGCTGATCCATGATGATCGGTTGATTGCAGGGTTACGAGTGAATACTTTTGAGAGATTTTCAAAGCGTAAGATTGCCAAGGAACTTTCGAAAGAGCTGAAAAAAATGTATCCAGACCTAAAAATTACGGTATCTGCAGATAGCAAAGTACTGTTAGAAACAAACAAGTTAATCGAACAAGAGAATGAACAGAACTATGTAAAACAGATGAAAAAAATTAGTGCATTGGTAAAGGAAGAGACTTAATGGATGAAAAAAAATACCAGCAACTTGAACAACAGATTACACCTAAGCCGAAGTATTTAAAAAATTGCATAGCTGCCTTTTTAGTCGGAGGTTTTATTTGCTTTATTGGTCAATTTGTCGCGCTATTTTATATCAGTTATTTTGACTTTACCGAACGTACTGCAAGTAATCCGACTGTCGCGACGATGATATTCATCTCCATGCTATTGACTGGATTTGGCTACTATAAAAAAATTGCTCAGGTCGGTGGAGCAGGAAGTGCTGTACCCATTACGGGATTTGGAAATGCCATGATATCCGCCGCAATCGAACACAGATCTGAAGGATACGTATTAGGTGTCGGTGGTAATATGTTTAAACTGGCAGGTTCCGTCATTCTATATGGTGTCTTTTCGGCATTTGTAGTTGCTCTCATTAAAACGGTACTCGTTGGATTAGGAGTGGTATCTTGGTAAACAAACGAGGGTTATTGACATTTGCATCCAATCCTGTGATTGCATCAACTGGTGTCACGGTTGGGCCATTGGAGATGAAGAAGAGTCCCTTTTCCAAGTATGCCGATAAGAATTATGACGATGAGCGTTGCGGATTAAAGACGAATGAGCAAGGTCATGCAAAAATGATGGAAGATGCTTGTATGATCGCATTGAGTAAGCTGGACAAGACCCCATCAGATGCCGAATTTGTATTGATGGGTGATTTAGTTAACGAAATGACTCCTTCAAACTTTGCAGCAAGCACAATTGGGATTCCTTATCTGGGGATGTTTTCAGCTTGTGCAACTTCTGTTTCCTCTCTACTAATGGCTGCCTTGTTGACGGAATCTGGAATGGCTGAATTAGTAGTAGCGGGTTCCTCCAGTCAGCATAATGCTATTGAACGTCAATTTCGTTATCCCGTTCAATACGGAAGTCAAAAAGGGGCTACTGCTCAATGGACTGTAAGTGCAGCAGGAGTAGCTACGATTATCCCTCATATAGAAGGAGCGCCAATTATTACGTGCGGAACAATTGGTATTGTAACGGATTTAGGATTGACTGATCCTTTAAATATGGGAGCCGCTATGGCACCAGCTGCTGCAGATACATTTAAACGCCATCTGGAAGGTCATGGTTCCACGGTTGAAGACTATGATTTGATTATGACAGGGGATTTAGGAAAAATCGGATTCGAGCTATTTAAAACGTTACTTGATCGTTGGGAATATGATGTTTCAAGTGTTTTTCGTGATGCTGGAGCAGAATACTATGGTAAACATCCAGAATTTCTTGCGGGAGCCAGTGGTTCCGGATGTTCGGCATCTGCTTATTTCACTGAAGTGTATGATAAGCTGCTGTCCGGAACATACAAGCGTGTACTACTAATTGCTACCGGTTCCCTGATGTCCCCCCTATCTTATCAGCAAGGCGATACGATTCCCTGTATTGCTCATGCAGTGGAAATCCAAATGAAATGAGTGGTTTGAATTGCTTTCCATTTTTATAACAAGTTTTATAGTCGGTGGACTGATTTGTGTCATCGGGCAGTTGATGATGGACGTGGGGAAACTCACCCCGGCACATACATTGTGTACATTAGTGGTTGCAGGCTCTATTTTGGATGGTTTCGGACTGTATGAACCGCTCATCGACTTTGCTGGTACAGGTGCAACGATTCCAATTACATCTTTTGGGAATGCACTAACACACGGTGCCCTAGCTGAGGCAGAAAAGCATGGCATCATAGGTGTTTTGACTGGAATGTTTGAAGTAACCAGTTCAGGTATCAGTGCTGCCATCATATTCGGATTCGTCGCTTCCCTAGTATTTAAGTCAAAAGGGACCATCTAAAACCTCAACAAAAAATAAATATGCGAATGTCCCGCCCGCTTCGCTGTGTCTTTGCATAGGATACAGAGAAGAGAGGGGGGATTTTCTTATGTACGGAAACTATTGTTACGGAGAACCGCGTTATGAAGGTGCATATGACCGTGGTTGTAATCATGGAGGCGGCTCTACGTTCGTTTTGCTAGTCGTTTTGTTCATTTTGCTAATTATTGTTGGAAGTACGTTCTGCTAAATGAGAGGGGGGAACTAGGAGTATGAATGACTCCTTCTTCAAGAAAATAGAATCTAAAACTGGTGTGCCGATGACGGAAGTATTTGCACTAGCGAATGCAATCCAACATGCTGATTTTAAAGACGAACGACAAGTGAGACGAATTATTCAAAATGTCGGGATGCTTGCCAATAAAAATGTACCTCAACATTTAGAAGATGAACTTGTCAATTCACTTGTTTCAAGTGGTCAGCCTGTAAATATTGCAGATATTCAAAGGATGTTAGGGAAGTAAAGAAATAGGTTTAACTTCTCTAACAACCGGGTACAGTGAACTAACAACTTAACGAGAAGGAAGGTGGAGGCAATGGGTTACCTGCTGCCGATTCAGAACATCCAATCACAAATGTATGCAAACCGCTTGGAGGAAGCTTCGCCTGCAGTTTCTTATATTGACAGAGTCCAATCTATTAAATCACAGGCAGAATATGAAGAATGGCAACGAGTTCTTCGGCGAGAGCGGGAAAGGAATTCTGAAGAGGAGTTTGGTGGAATTGCGAATCAGCAACGACCATTGTCTCCGGCAAAAAAAGGTTTCATCCAACCGGATCCAACTATTTTGTCAAAACAAGTTGCGGCAGTGGTAGGAAAAGGTCTGGCTGTAAACGAATACGCATAATAAGCACCCTCATTAAAAGCCCCATTCCAAAACTTGGAATGGGGCTTTTCAATAGTTTAAAGTGCTGGGTCCATTTGTTTTTCCATGGCGCGATGGGGAATATCCGCATCCATGAATTCGGGAGAAGTGACTCCATACCCAAGTTTCTCGTAAAAAGGAATTGCATAAGACTGGGCATTCAACAAGATTTTTTGAATGCCAGTCTTTTTTGCATGTTCCTCAAGAGCGTTCATAATCAGTACACCGAGGTGTTGACCCCGATACTCTTTTAATACACAAACACGTTCTACTTTTCCCACTTCGCTTGCGATACTTCTGATGCGGCCAGCAGCGATGGCTTTAGGACCATCATAGACGACAAAATGGGATGCAGACATGTCGTGTTCGTCGATTTCCATCGTTAGGGGAACCCCTTGCTCTTCTACAAATACTTTCTTCCGTACAGTAAATGCAGCTTCACGTTCCTGTTCTGACGCGGCAATCTTTACCTCGTACAAATCAGTTTTCCTCTTGTAGACGGAACGTTTCGTATACTGTCCAAGAGCCGTCCTCTAGTTGATACAGAAGGTGAATGCGATCAATGACTTCTGAGTGATCTGCACCAAGCATCTTCAACTGACCGATAATGTCGTCATGCTCACCGGAAGTTAGATTTTGAGCAATTGTGATGTGAGGAACGAACGCATATTGTGGGAGTGGACCGAAAAACTCATCATTATTAAGAGCTTTGTGCAATGCAAGTAACTCCTCATTTGGGGCAACTTTAAAATATATAGTGTTTGTTATTGGCGCAAAAGAGCTAACTTTTGAAACGTTCAGTTCGAATGGCTTGTTTTTCATTGCGACGTTACGCAATGCTTCAGCCACTTCTCTAATTTCAGTTTCATCCGCTTCAAAAACACCTTTTACCGTCATATGGGGAGTGATTTGAGCGTAGTGAGGATCATACCGTTTGCGATATCCATTTGCTAGATCTTGCAATTTTTTTGATGGAAATGCTACAACACCGTATTTCATGTAAAAAACCTCCTTAGGAAAGTGAAAACAATTCTTTTTTCAAGTATAGCAGAATTGTTTAGAATTGTCCGATTGGTTATTGTCCATATACCATTTGGATAGCACGACGCACATCTGGTTGCCAATATTTCCAGGTATGCTCTCCATTAAATTCTTCATAGAAGTATGAAAATCCTTTATTTCCAAATAATTTATTGAGCGCACGATTCGGAGTCAAAAAGTCTTGTTTTCCATCTATCGTCGTAGCGACTTCAGTTTCTCCAGTTCCGATGACGTGATAAACCGATAGTCCAGATGGGTTCTTAGCTAAATTTACGGCTTCAAGCACGTTTTCGTCCACGTATGGAGAATGGAGTATGACTTTGCCAAAACAATTAGGGTATTGCACTGCAGCTTGTAACGAGACGGTGGCAGCAAGAGAATCACCAATCAGCCCTCGTCCTCCACCAATTTGGTAAGTGGGATAATGTTCGTCTATATAAGGGACGAGTTCGTGGACGAGGAAGCGGATGTAGTCTTTTTGACGATCTCCGTCAGGATGATACATTCTACGACGTTCAGCAACAGATTTGTATGGAATGCCAACAACAATGACATTTTCAATTTCATCCGTAGCTAAATAGTCGTCTATAACTTTCCCGATTCTTCCGTACTGAAAATAGTCTTTTCCATCTGATGCGAATAGGACAGAGTATTTATATAGTGGAGAATAATTATACGGAAGGTAAATGAGTAGCTCCATTTCTTCCTGAAGTTCATTGCTGTAAAATTGAATATCATGAATCTTTCCATTGTTCATCATGTAACCCCCTCACAAGTCTATTCAAGGAAATTGTAACATAGGATGGTTAGAGGGTATAATGTGCACGATTGGTGGAAAGTCTGGCAGGTAGAAATTAGAAGGGGATGGTAGCTATGTTTGACGGGAAAAGCAAAGTACGATCAGAAGTAATTGCATTAGCAACAAAAGAAGCGTTGCAGCGCCGAGGGGTCGAGCTGATAGATATTGCAAAAATCGTTTATGAAATGCAAGCGCCTTATAATGAAGAGTTACAGCTTGAACAATGTGTGGACTCTGTCGTAAATGTATTGAAAAAGCGTGAACTTCAACATGCAATCCTAGTCGGCATTGAGCTGGACGAGCTTTGTGAACAAGGCAAATTATCAAAACCGTTACAAGATATCGTTGAGTCAGATGAAGGCCTTTTCGGAGTGGATGAAACAATAGCTTTAGGAGCAGTATTTACGTATGGATCGATTGCAGTGACAACGTTTGGTCACTTGGATAAAAACAAAGTAGGTATTATTAATGATTTAGATACTAAAAAAGGAAATAAAGTCCATACATTTTTAGATGACTTAGTTGCTAGTGTTGCTTCATGTGCGGCAGCTCGAATTGCCCATCGTTCACGAGATTTGGAAGAAGCCGGTTTGACGTTTGACGATGTGAAGGATGCTGCCAAATAAGAAAATGACCAAAAACTACATTTGAAAAGAGTGATGAATCACTCTTTTCTTTTTTTATATATACATAATGAAAACGGTTGCAAATAATTTTGTTTTCTGAAAAAGATTGACAATTGAACCCGCTTACATGGTAGAATATACATTACTAGAGGAATAGATAAATAGGGGGTTATTGGATGAATAAGAAACTTTTAGGGCTCATCTCGATGCTACTCATTGCAGTGCTTGCACTTGCAGCGTGTGGCACATCGGATGATGCTGGGGAAAAGGAAGATGGAGCAAAAGGGGATTCAGATAGCAGTAAAGAGTATAAGTTCCTTAGTGTATTAACTGGAGGAACTCAAGGTACGTACTACGCTCTTGGTGGTGCCATTGCAGAGTTCATCGAAAAAGATACAGGTGTGAAAACATCAGCTGAAGTATCTCAGGCTTCCGCTGCTAACATGACAGCACTTAAAGACGGGGATGCTGAAATCGCTTTCGTACAAACGGATATCGCGTACTATGCACAAGAAGGCGAAATGATGTTTAAGGATGATAAAGTCGATACAGTTTCTGCAATCGGATCACTTTATCCTGAAACTGTACAACTAGTGACACTAGACAAGACGGGAATTAAAACATTTGATGATTTGAAAGGTAAGAAAGTGTCAGTTGGAGCTCCAGGTTCAGGTACGTATGCAAATGCAGAGCAACTTCTTGAAATCCATGGTTTGACAATGGATGACATTAAGCCACAAAACCTGGACTTTGGGGAGTCTCAGGAGAGTTTACAAGCAGGTCAAATCGACGCAGCATTCATTACAGCTGGTACTCCAACTGGTGCTGTTGAAGGTTTGAACGCAGTAGCGAAAGTTTTTGTAGTACCTGTTGAAGATGACAAGGCAGATGAACTCATCAGCAAGTATAAGTACTATGCGAAGGAAGTTATTCCAGCTGGAACTTATGGATTGGCTGAGGACACACCAACTGTGTCAGTTGGAGCTATGCTTGTTATCCAAAACGAAGTTCCTGAAGATCTTGCTTATGAAATTACAAAAGCAATTTACGACAATGCACCAAAACTTCAGCACGCAAAAGGGAAACTGATTAAAGCTGAAACTGGTCTTGACGGAATTGGGATTCCAGTTCACCCAGGTGCTCAAAAGTACTTTGACGAAGTAAACAAATAAGAGTTAAATGATGGAATGGGGCGGTGAGGCGATCTATGCTTCATGCGTCCCTTCTGCATTCATAGAACTTTACAAAGAGGTGAGCGGATGAAACGATGGGAGATTCCGCTTGGATTGTTAGTTGTAGTTTTTCTGATTGTTGGTGGTCTAACGATTCCAGTAAAACGAGCATATACGTTTACAGAAACGAGGACGGAAAATCCCGAAATGACTTATCGGATTTTATCAAATGATTCAGAATTTCAAATCAGATATGTCCACTCTATTTTTTTAACAGATGTACTAGAATCCTACCAAGTACAGGAGAACAACTCGTTAAAATTCTTAACGATGCATTATGAGGATGTTGGAATTGGCCTTCCCGGATATGCAGAAGAGGGAGAAACGTTGTCTGTGACGGAAGAAGGCATTTATACACTTACATATGAGGATAAAGTAGTCGATTCTTTTGTACTTTATATTGGAGATGTAGATGCACAATTAGCATTTCGTTATAAAGGGAAAGAAACGAATTTAAAAGCTTACTTGGAACGTGGACATTCGTACGAATTCCGTGTGAAGAAATTAACCCTATATGAAATGATGAAAGGAGTCAACTTGAATGGCAAAGCGAAAAAAAGAACAGAAAGTGGATCCTATAAAGAATCCAAATGACGAGCGTTTTGAAACACTTTCCGAAAAGGAACAGTTAGAGCTCCTTCAAAAATACGATCCAGAATCCAACACGAGGGATTTAGCAGGCATATTTGGCAAAATTGTGTTTTTTGGTCTGTTGGCTTTTTCAATTTTTCAATTGTATACCTCAATCGGAACACCGTTCACGGCCTATATTCAGCGATCCATTCACTTAGGATTTGCGCTATCTTTGATTTTTCTACTGTTTCCTGCACGTAAAAAGCCGGGGAAGAAACGAAACAAAATTCCATTTTACGATATGATTTTATCTCTTCTTTCTATTGGTGTCGGATTGTACTGGCCACTCAATATGAACGAACTTGTTTTAAGAGTAGGTCGTGTGTCTGATTTAGACTTGATCGTCGGAATATTGGCTGTTCTATTAACGATGGAAGCAGCTCGTCGTGCTGTAGGCTTACCAATTACGATTATTTCAGGTGTGTTCTTAGTTTATGCATTTTTCGGACCTTATTTCCCAGGTTTCCTAGCACACAGAGGTCAGAATTTAGATAATCTTGTCCAGTTGATGTTCTTTACAACAGACGGGATTCTTGGAACACCGATTAGCGTATCTGCTACCTTCATTTTCGTATTCCTGTTGTTCGGCGCATTCCTTGTGAAAACGGGAGTCGGCAACTATTTCAATGATTTAGCAGTTGTACTGGCAGGTAAATTGACAGGTGGACCAGCAAAAGTTGCCATCTTCTCAAGCGCACTGCAAGGGACAATTTCCGGTAGTTCTGTAGCAAACGTTGTTGGATCAGGTTCTTATACAATTCCAATGATGAAGAAGCTCGGCTATCGAAAAGAATTTGCTGGCGGTGTTGAAGCAGCTGCTTCAACAGGGGGACAGATCATGCCACCAATCATGGGGGCTGCTGCATTCCTAATGGTAGAATTCATTGGCGGCGTTACGTATTGGGAAATTGCTAAAGCAGCTACAATACCAGCATTACTTTATTTCACAGGAATTTGGATTATGACGCATTTTGAAGCAAAACGGGTCGGACTAGAAGGAATGAAACCTGAAGAGATTCCGAATCGTAAAGAAACATTGAAAAAGATTTATTTACTACTTCCTATCATCGGAATCATTGTATTCTTGTTACTTGGAATTCCAACGATGAAAGCTGCGTTACTCGGAATTGTGCTAACACTTGTTGTTAGTTCGTTCAACAAAGAGACACGTCTCGGATTTAAAGATATTATTCAAGCACTCGTTGACGGTGCACGTACAGCGCTCGCTGTTGCTGCAGCGACAGCATGTGCTGGTATTATCGTTGGGGTAGTTGTAAAAACGGGTCTTGGACTAAGTTTAGCAAATGGACTTGTGTCAGCTGCTGGAGGAAACATTTTACTGACGCTTATCTTTACAATGTTTGCTGCAATCGTTCTTGGTATGGGTTCACCAACAACAGCAAACTATGTCATAACTTCTACGATTGCAGCACCAGCAATCATTACGTTGCTGATGTTGGATACACCTGATGCAACAGTACCGGTAGTCGTTGCGATTTCTGCTCACTTATTCGTATTCTACTTCGGTATTATTGCAGATATCACACCACCAGTTGCACTGGCAGCTTTTGCGGCGTCTGGAATCTCAGGTGGAGATCCAATTAAGACCGGTGTCACATCCGCCAAACTCGCCATTGCGGCATTCATTATTCCGTATATGTTTGTATTTAACCCCGCTATGCTCATGATTGACGCCAGTGTGTGGGAAATTATATGGGTCACCGCCACGGCCATAATTGGGATGATAGCGATTGGCGCAGGTCTAATTGGTTTCTGGTATCGAAAAATCAATTGGATCGAACGAATCATTACGGTTGCGACGGGTATGATGCTAATCTATCCAGAAACGAAAACAGATTTTATTGGCCTTGGATTGTTTGTTATTCTGTTTGCAATTCAACTAGTCACTAAAGACAAAAACAAAGAAGAAGAAACTGCAACTGTATAATCCTAGCCCGTCTGTCATACTATACAGGCGGGCTTGTTTTTTGAAACTTTGTAAGGTGCTGAGCGTCTAATGAATAATGATTTGAAGGAGGAAAACGAACGTGAGGTTTATTAAAAAACTCATGATGACAGTAGTTGTAGTTGCACTACTAGTCGGTGCTGCCTATTATTTCGGAACGAATTGGATCGCTGACAAAGCAATGGATCAAGTCACTGCTCAGTTGGAAAGTAGTGGGCAACTGGATTCAGTCAAACAAGAAATCAATAGCAATCCAGAAGTTCAGGCATATTTGCAAGACGCAAAAACTGCGGATCGCAGTAAATTACCTATTCAAACAAAAGAACAGGCTACTCGAGTTGTGCTCAAGAAGTTCAGTATTAGCGAGTTGCAAGACATACAGAAAAAAGCACAGTCTGGAATGACTGCACAAGAACAACAGCAATTATTGCAACAAGTTGAAAGTCGTCTTACTGAAGAAGAACTTCTTTCGTTAAAAGTTTTAGCTCTGGATGAACTTTCGAAATGAAGATTTCTTTGCTTCTATAAAACAATTAAAGCAGGGACAGCACCATCGCCTTTTCAAAGGCGCCATGGACTATCCCTGCTTTGGTTTTTCTTAAGCGATTGAATTTCATTCGTTAAGTACAGGATTTGCTCTTTCATCTCTTTTAACTCATTCACTAAATCTAAATTGTTTGAAGCATTCTTTTTTTCCTTTTTTTCTTCTTCAATTGCGAGCACAGCAGCATAGGTTGAAATGGATTCTCCGATTATGGTGATGACACTTCCAATCACATCTATTTTGGCCGCTTGCCCGCCGACATCGATATCTATGAAATCCAGACTATCAGGATTTACCACGGCGTACCCTCCTATCTGATAACTCCCTACTTCAATGTATGCGTTGGGCGAGAAGTGGTGAATGGATGACCTGGATACTAAAACTATTTCACAAATTTGTATTGCAAGAATCTCAGGATCATGGTATTATCTTAAATGTGCTAAGTGATAGATCGTTTACCTCAAACGAGTGCTTGTCATTGTAGCAGATTGAAAATTCCCGATTCCTTAGCTCAGCTGGGAGAGCGCTACCTTGACAGGGTAGAGGTCGCTGGTTCGAGCCCAGTAGGAATCATTGGGTGCCAAACCCGCAGGAAGTATCGTCGGAACAACGATACTTCTCCAAGACAGACCTATTAGGCCGGATGCCTAGGGTCTGTTTTTTTGTGCTTGAGAGACCGATGAGTGACCAATTCCGGAGAAATACCAAAATCACAGCAAATCCCGTAAGCCATCACCGCTTATTCATCGTCCTTTTCAGTGATATGAGAAAAATATTTAGAGTCGTTTTGATGTTCCGATGCCCTAATCTATTTTGCAACACTATCATGTTCACACCATAGCTAAGTATGAGTGAAGCGGACGAATGTCCAAATCCTGGAAGTGAATTCTCTTGAGACCGGAGCGTTCCATGAAGCGACCCCAAAAAACGTGTGACGGCATTTGGCTGATAGGGGACTCCAAAGTCGTCAGATACAAACAGCATGGCCTCTTCACCTATTATATCTCTAAATCCTTTCCACAAGTTTTCGACTTCCATCCTTCCTTTTTTGTAAACTGCAGCGATCGCTTAATGTGGATCTGATTTTAGCAAAGTCTACTTGATCATATGCAATCGCCATCACGTCACCAAGTCGCTAATCACCGACAAGGGCCAATTTAATCATAAGTTGATGGCGCGGCTCTGGATTGATATGTACACTGTTATAAACTTCTACTTCATAGGTAGCAAGCATCTTGGCTGCTTGTCTGGGACCAGTCGCTACGATAGTTTTTGTCTTCCGGATCCGTCTCCCCTTTGCGTCATCCCCTAACTCAACAAATAACTTAAACCTGCCGTTTCTCATATTTCTATATGAAGCCATTTATTTTTCTTTTTGAATCAAATATATGTTCTTTTTTGTGTTGTAATAAAACCACCTTGAAATGAAGAGGTAAGTATAAAAAAGTATTGATATAACTAAATTGTTTATATAACTCATAGGCTATCAACCCAGCTACTGCGTTCTGACCAAGCTAAGACTTCTACATCATAATTCTTTAAGGAGCTTCCAAATTTATCTGCTATCGGGACATAAACATCATTCGCAAGCACAAAGAACTCTGAACTTGGTCTTGCCTCTCTGAAATCTATCTTCTTTTTTGTATGTGGTAATATAAAATCAAAGTTTTGTTGATTTCCCGACCTTCCTATAAAACCTGGATTGGGTGTATAAAAAACATTAGTGCTCTCGAAAAAATCTGCAAATTCCTCTGAAAAAATACTTACAACAGTATTTCTAGCAGTAAGTAATATATCTGATGCACGCATTATACACTGCAACAAATTATTTTGTCTTTTTGAGTATTCTTCTAGGGAATCGAAAGTTACAAATAGTTCGTTGCTCTTTGTATAAAATGAGATTCCAAAAACTTTCAAGGTTGTATTAAAAAGGTCATTTCTTTTTTTGCATTATCAATTTTAACTCCAAGCATATCTAGTTCTTGTAGAATATACCGGTCATCAGTAATTTTATTAGTTCCATCTTTTTTATGAGAAAAATACAATAGAGAATGATCATGGTTCATATCTACAAAAGGTGTAGTGATTTCAATGAAATCATTAAAATCTTCAAGTTTCAATTTAGGTTTATTTTTTAATTCCTGAATCAGGCAACGAATTTATGTGAGACCTAAATCGGGAATTTAAAGACTTCTTATATCCACCCACTGGTAGATGTCCTATACAAGACAGGATTATTATTGCTGCAAAAATAAGTATTAGTTTCTTCAATTATATAATCTTCTTCCTAAAAATTTTCATTTGGGAATTATACACTTTTCTATGTTTTATTGCAATAACTTATTTTAGTTTTGGATAAACAACAATGTGAAGGAAGAGGTACAGTAATGCATTATGAGTGTAGATATTGCGATTTAGGATTTCCGGCAACTTACGATGGGGATACGGTGTACGGTTCTTGTGGTGCTGAATGGGAAGCAGCAAAAATACCTGTTGAAGATGAAGAAGACTAGGACAAAATCCAAAGAAAATGCGTCGTATCAATATCCGTGAAAGACATAAAAAAACCTATCAGAAAATTGATAGGTTCAAAGAGGAAGAGATTGAAAAATAAAAAAATATAAATTATTTTTGTTCAACTGTATATCTAACCTGTTTAAAACTGGTTATATCTCCCTCTTCAGTATCATCTACAGTCTGCAAAAATTGAACTTTCGGATAGTAATTCGTTCTATGAGCATCTTTTATGCCCTTAATGTTAAGTGTGTAAGATTTATCATTTGTTATTTTTTGTTCAAAAACTTTTTTATTCGCAACAAAAATAAAGGTCAATTTATTTTCATCAAAGTCCTTAGTTGTAAATTCTAATTCATTATCTTTCGTTGTAATCGTTGGTGTTAATAATTCAATACTCCCATATCCAGTATCTCCTTTGAAAGCAGTTTCATAACCAGCTTTATCACTTGAATCTAAAGACTTTTCTATTACATCTGAGCATCCAGATATGGTGATAATAGCAAATAGAATAATACTTAATCCCATCATCTTTTTCATAAAATCACCCCATCTCGTTATTACGGAAGATAGTAAATTGACTATCAACCTCTTGGAATTATACAGTCTACTGTTAAAAAATTCAAATAAATATAAATTTAGTGTAATCAAGGCAATCTGAAGTAGGGAATTGAGGAAAAATAGTAATGCATATTTCTAACATTTAACCACAGCAAGTAAGTATATTCATGACATTATTAACAACTCCAGAAGCGGTAGTAATCATTGCAGGAGGAATCTTGCTAGCGATATTCAGCTTTGGTATGGGACGGGGAAGTAATCAAAAAAAGACAGCTGATCCTACTCGATTAGCCGTCTCATTACAGTAAGGATATCCTTGATTTCTAAAGTTGATTTAAAAAATACAAATACCAAACAGCGTGATTTTGTTCATCAGCAGAGGCTTGAATGAAAGCATTCTTAATTATTGGGTTATCGGTACTCCTCGATATCTTATGATAAAAGTCAACGGTTTCTTGTTCATCAATAAAAGCATCAATTACACCAGTTTTATAATTATTTGCACACTGCTTCGTAACTTTTGGATTTGGTTCTTTATCTGTTAAGGAATAATAAAGGTACCAAAAGGTTTCGTAGTGTCTCATTTCATCATTTCTGATTTCGAGAATGCGCTTTTTTTTCTCTTCATTCGGAGCTTGGCTCGCTAATAATTCATAGCAAGCAATTGCAGTGTACTCACTATCAATAGCTTTCAGAATATCGTCTAAAACTTTCGTGTCTATAGAAGTTTCAGTAGTACTTTTATTCAATTAATTAGCCCCCTTTTTCTTAATGTATGCCTAACTCAATACAAGGGAACATGTATGAGGGGGAAAAGTTTTTAAGTATTTTTATGGTTAAAATCTTGAAGATTTAAATTTAGCTAATTCTTTTGTTAATTGATCAATTTGCTTTTGCATACGGTCTAGCCTTTCATCAGAATCTGATTGATCTTGCTTTTCTTTTTGAGCATCACTTCTCGCTTCATCTATAGCGGCAATTGCGGAGATAGTCGCAATCCCGTCTGCAATTGTTGTAAGGATTGCCGCTATTAAAGCTAGTTGTAGACTAGTACTAATTGGTTGCTGTTCATCATGGTTATTTTGCGATTTATCGTTGGAGTTGTTCATGAAAAGTCTCCTTTCACGTTCATAGTTACGAGAATCATAATCATCATATGCTATCAATTTTGTGGTAATGAACCGCCTTAGGGAAGCAAAGATGTAGAATGGGAGTAAACACAAAAAAGACAGCTGATGCTACTCAAGAAGCTTCCTCTATACAGTCACCTGTATAACGTGATAGGAGTATTTACAGGAAAAGAACAGGTAAAATATTTATAGGGATAACTAATTGTTTCACTCATGTTTATTTATTTTATGGGAACAATAACATCAAATATCGATGGTGAAACGGAGTGGGGCACAAGTGGATTTTTTTCACAGCCAAGAAAATCTTACAAGTATTCAATGGATATTACGAGCAATAGTTTCTTTTTCCTTTTTACTTTTAGCAACTAAACTAATGGGACGCCGCTCAATCGCACAGTTAAGGCTTCTTGACTTTACGATAGCATTGATACTTGGAAATATACTTGCACACCCATTATCAGACGAGCAGTTAGGATTAAAAGGTTCAATTATTACGACAGGAGTACTAATTGCTCTTTACTTGTTAAGTGTCCTAGTAAGTTTAAAATGGAGGCGTATTAGTAAATGGTTTGAACCTACCCCATTCCCTTTAATAAGGAATGGAGAAATTCTATATAAAGAATTAGGTAAAGCACGAATTACAATTGATCATTTATTATCAGAAGCTAGGAAAGCAAAAGTAACAGAAATTAATAAAGTTGCATTTGCAATGTGGGAACCTGATGGGACCATTTCGTTCTTCTTATCCCCACAACTCCAAGCTTTAACTCCAGAAGATATTCAGTTAGTCAAAAAGCCTTTTTTTATTCCGAGAACTATTATTAAAGAAGGAAAAATAGATTTCTCTGAATTAAGACACCTAGGTAAAGACATAGCTTGGTTAGAAAATAAAATGTCGGTTTTGGATGTTAGAACAAAAGAAATTTTATTGGCAACGATGGATGATCAAGAACAATTAAATATCTTTTTGTATGAATGAAATTCATAATTCTAATTCCTTATACGCAAAATTTTGAAGATATAAACAAAGTCACTAGCGTTGCGTTTATATTTTATAATATTCTGTTTATATTTTTTCTGGTTTCAGAGAAAAACGAAAACACCAGTATAACGAATACTAGACAAAGAGCGTCCTGATGGGCGTTTTTTTTTACCTAAAAAGAGACAATGATGGATGGAGGAAGAGAAATTAGAGAGTATGCTGAATGGTCATGAAAAGCAACTAGTGATGATTAATGAGAAAGAGTAAAATCCATAAGGAACAGACTGTTGTACAAAAGTCTTGGAGTAAAACGAAAAAATGTTATATATGCAGAATACAGAACATTAGATCTGTTAATAAATATCTGGCAGGATAAACAGAAATTCTGGTTATTTTTTGAGTCATCCACTAGGCATCAAAAATGTAATCAGTAAAGGGAGGGCTTACTCATTACTATATTAGCGGTGAAGGAGCCCTATCTTTATTGATTGAAACTTTACAAAAATGGAGTGGAGAATCATTAAATTACAAAGGAATGAATCGTACTTACTTCAAATACCTTGGCAGTCACTGAAGTTTTTTAGCAATCAATAGAAAAACATCCTACTCATTAAACTTTCACCGACTAGAGTGTAATGTTCAGATTATGGGCAGGCGGTTTATTTGGACTAACCGTTACTGGATTTTCTGGGTAGGTTCATCAAATGAAAGCAATCCCATTAATTATTTTTTTGAAATGCATGTTCGTAGCCTGTAACCTCATTCAAAATTAACGTAAGTATAACTGAAAGGAGGAAAATATAATGGCGAAATTCTTTATTGATCCAGGACATGGCGGTCACGATTCAGGAGCATCAGGTAAATTCTCAAAAGAAAAAGACAACGTTCTGAAAGTTGGCATGCGATTGAAAAGTTTGCTTGAAACTTATGGTCATACCGTAAAAATGTCACGGTCAACTGACGTGTTTGTATCACTTTCTGGTCGTGCTAAAATGGCTAACGACTGGGGGGCTGATTACTTCATTAGTCTTCATAACAATTCTGCAACGACTAATGCATCAGGATTCGAAACGTTTATCCAGGACAGTGCTGTGAGCGTTGCAACATCAAAATTACAAGCCACTATTCATAATGCTATTGCAAGTAAAATTGGAGTCCGTGATCGTGGTATGAAGAGGAAAAACTTAGCAGTATTGCGCGAATCAAATATGCCATCTGTATTAATCGAGTATGCGTTTGTATCTTACCCAGAAGATGAAAACATCTTAATCAACAAAGTGGAACAACTAGCACAGTGGACAGCACAGGGGATTATAGCTTTTGCAGGGGGAGGTAAACCTGCTACTACACCTCCAGTTCCAGAGCCGTCACTCCCACAACTTGGAGACAAAAGTTTGTATAAACCAACATCTTCGGCAATACTAAACTCAACTGCAACAGTACTAAAACGTCTCGAACAAAAAACAGATTTGCCATTAGATCCACAATGGCGTGAAAAATTATTAAAAGGTGAACTAACAATATCAGATGCAATCGGTCTCTTGTATGTGGCGATTGATCGTGGCCATATAGTTGGGAAAACCGAATAAACAAGCAAAAGCTATATCTTAAAGAAGTGATTTCACAAAAAGATAAGATTTCTTATTGACTTGCAAATCGTAAGAATAAAAAGAGGTACAATTTCGGACAAACTTTAACGGAATTGTGCCTCTTCCTTACAATAAACTTTACAATGGGACAAATGATTTTTAGGTAAGATTGTTTGCGAAAACCCAACTTGGCAATATGACCATCTTTCTGCCGAAACGGTCCGAAAAATACCCACACCGATATGTCCGTTTCATAATAACCAACGACAAGGGTATATGAGGTATCGGATTGACGTGTACCAGACAAACTACCACACTAACTCACTATCGGATAATACGCCTTACACAACTTCTCCTGAAGAAGGAGGTTATGTATCTTTTCCAAAAAAAGTAGAAGGGCATGTCATACGGGAACGGAGCAAATCATTTGATGACTTTTTTACTCAACCTAGGATATTCTGGAATAGTTTAACGCGAATTGAAAAACAGCATACAATTGAAGCGCTTAGTTATCAGCTCGGCAGTGTGAATAGTGAATCTGTTCGACAGCAAAACGTAGACATGTTGGTCAACGTTGACAAGGAGATGTCATACATCGTTGCAGATAATATTGGTGTAAATCGACCAAGCGGTTCTCAAGTGCTTGTCTCGACGATTTATCCTTCACTTAGTCAGGCCAACACGCCAAAGTACGCTTATTCCCAAAAAGTTGGTGTACTAATTGGGAATGGTTTTAATGGTAAAGAGGTAGCAAATGTGTTGAATATGTTGAAAGAATACGGGGTGTTCATAGTCATTGTAAGCGAAACACTAGGAACTGTTACGGGGAAAGATGGAACACAGTTCAAAATGGAGGAAACGTTCCTGACAACAAGTCCTTATCTCTTAGACTCAATCTATATAGTAGGTGGAAACACTAAAAATCAAAATAAGTTCACCTATGATGTAAATGAATACTTAACTGTCGCATACAAGCACTATAAACCGATTGGAGTAGCCTCTTCTGGACATTTTTTCATCAAAAAATCGAAAAAAACAATTTGGCCGAAGTTGTTTTTGCTTGTGACAATCCGAACTTTGGAGAGGAATTTGTCTCTGCGATTGCCCAGCAGCGATTCTAGGAAAGAAAATAGTTTGAACACTTTTTTGAAAAAAAGATAGTTGGATTCATTTCAAGTAAGACTCAGCATTTTAATATAGCTATAGCAACAGATCCGCTTTTACACTTCATATCTATTTCTGCAAGATTTAAGGTAGAAAATATACTTCGATTTATTTGAAATCATTTATTTATAAAGCAAATTTATTTAACTTAATTAACTTTAGCTGTATCTTGTACCCATTAAGTTGTTGTAACATCAACTTAATTTTCTCAGTTTATCAGGATTGGTTTAGTAGTACAAAATTGACAGGGGAGAGGTCGCTGGTTCGAGCCCAGTAGGAATCATTGGGTGCCAAACCCGCAGGAAGTATCGTCGGAACAACGATACTTCTCCAAGACAGACTTATTAGGCCGTATGCCTAGGGTCTTTTTTTTTGTGATTGGGGTGAATGATGAGTGACCAAATCTTTTGTAACACAAAAAATCATTAAACCACCTTTACCGCTAATTACAAAGTACGTAAAACTTCAAGAAATTAAGAAACTTAGTAAACATATCTCTTAAAGATGTTCCTTACCCAACGTTTTTGCATTATTTGTTGGTAGCGCTTAGTCATCATTTCACTTATATTGAATATTAATAGACAACATAGTGTCTGTTAATTGGAGGGGAAAAGATGAAAAACAAGTTTTTGGTATTGCCTTTTATTGCGGTCATGGTATTAGGAATTATTTTTCTATCAACAATGATCCCAACTGTTAAAATGAGCCCAAAAGATTTACCGGTTGCTATTGTGTCTGAAGATGCTGGAGAAATGGGAGAAACCTTATTGCAGAATTTGCAAAAGCAATTAGCAACAACTGGCATGGATATGATTAAGTTCAAAGTTTACGATTCCGTTCAATCGATGAACGAAGCGATGAAAGAACAAGAAGTGTATGGGGGATTAGTGGTACCTAAAAATTTCTCCGCACAATTTGCTTCTCTACAAACGTCTTCACCTGAAAATCCAAAGATGCAAATTTATATTAATCAAGGAGCCAATGCATCCGTATCAACGATGTTAACCTCTGCTTTAGATAACATTGTCAAGCAAATGAATACGGTCATGAGTACACAACTGCTTCAAAATATTGAGAAGGCTCAAGTACCAATTCAAGTAAGTCAAGTCACAACATTAGTTACGCCAATACAAGCTGAAACAATTCCTGTAAACGCTGTAGGTGAGTTAGGAACTGCACCAACTGCATTCTTCCAACCTCTTTGGTTTGCAAGTATTATTGGCGCTGTTTTATTGTATTTTGCTAGTAAAAAGACCATTTTTAGTTCAAAGCAACAAAAACTCAAATTCCATGGATTGCAATCTTTTATTGCAATTATCTACTCGTTCTTTGCTGGATATTTTGTGACGTGGGCAGCGACATGGATGCTAGGTTTTTCTTTTGAAAATTTCAATACAGTCGCTTTATTTAGTTCACTTGCATGTTTAGGTTTCCTATTTTTAATACTTGCAACAGTTAATTGGCTGGGTCTACCTAGCATAGCTTTCTACGCTTTACTGATGTTCTTTGGTTTACCTTTAATTCAAATGGCACCGGAAATGTTACCTGCTTTTTATCAAGATTACATTTTGCCTTGGTTACCGATGAAGTTCTTAATTAATGGTTTAAAAGATATTTTCTACTTTGGCCAGGGTGTATTTAATGGCAATGGCGTTATATTAACCTGGATTGCCGTAATTTCGTTTATTTTACTATGGGTAAAGCAGCTGATTGAAAAGCCTAGTCAACCTGAAGAAATAGAGAAAGAAGTTATCAAATAGCATAAAGAAGCAGGCCTCTGCGCTAAAAGCAGTGGCCTGTTTTCTATGTTGTCGGTATGCCAATTGAGGTTCCTTTTCTCCTTTCCAGTTACTTTTTTAAACCAGTAGCAAAAAAAGGACCATTAATAGTCATCGTGGATATTATACGAGCCATCTCTTGTGGTGATTCGTCTCTATCACTGTTAAGCCATTGCTGAATAACACCTATATGTGCTGATGCAACATAGGAAATAAAGTATTCAGCTGGAACTAGAAAATTCTCTTTATGAATAAGTGTGGGTTGTGATGCGTTGTTGCTGTCAAATAGTGATTTCCAAACAAATTTTTTCAATTTCGTTTGGAAGGATATGTCTCCTTTTGGACCCAACATGGCTTTTGTAAACCTTCTATTTTGATTTAGATAATCAAAAATTGAGACAAGTATGGTAAAAGGTGTGGTTGCCGGATTGTTTGACTCAATATCTGCCATCATATTCGGATAATTCGTGATGATTTTGTCAGTTAGTTCTTGCATAAATTCTTCTTCACATTTGTTCATTAAATCATACTTATCCTGATAATGGGCATAAAAGGTACCGCGATTTATCTTTGCTCTAGTTGTTAGATCTTTAACAGTAATTGCCTCAAATCCTTTTTCTTCTATCAAATCAATAAATACATTCCGTATAGATTCTTTTGTACGAACTACACGTAAATCCATATTTAATTCCCCTCCTAACGTTTCCAACACATTGAGAAAAGGTGTTGGTTAAACAACACAACCTATATTACTGATTATTGATAAGTCATGTATCTGCGAATATAATTTGAAGTATGATAAACAACAGGGTGTTGGTAATTGTAACTGAAAATTAGTGAGAAGTGAAGTGAATATTTTCAAGATTAAGTTTGAGTTTCTATAGACCAAGATGTTTGAACATACTCAACAGTAAATTCGTAATATGGGTGTATTAAAACGATCGTAAAACTAAGATTACTATAAGGAGTGAGAAGATGACGGTGATGTCATCTGAATAAAGAACCTTATTTATAGAAAGGATTAACTATGAAAAATTTTCTTATCAAGAATAACCTGTATCTAATCACTGTTTTGGGCATCGTTATAGCTGTTATTACAGTACTGAATTGGTCTGCGATGCCAGTTGTACAAAGGATGGTAGGCTTGTTCTTCTTAGCATTAGTTTTCCACTTGTGGGAGGAGGGGAAGTATCCCGGTGGTTTTACGGAGATGATCACGAAGACATTGAACTTTACGGCTCGAAATCGGCACTTTGGTGAAATCGTTACGGCTTCTTACGCTTTGATAATCATCCTTTTTCCATTATTCTTCCCAAATGTTGTTTGGTTATCTATGGCACCCATGATGCTCGGTATTCTTGAAGTAGTCGCTCATTTGGCCGCTATAAAAATGTTCAAATTGAAAAGGTTCTACTCGCCTGGTCTTGTTACTTCTGTGGTATTGATGTTACCCATCTCAATTTATACTATTGTTTACGTTGTGCAAAACAATCTGATGCAGCCCATATCATGGCTGTACGCCTTCGGGTTCATTCTGATAAGTATAATGACGGCACAGCAAATCGTAGTAAGAATGAGTGGCATGAAGTATGCCGATTTTCTGAAAAATGTCAGAGGTACTATATTCGCTAAACGTAAGTAAACTAGGGAAGAATCTTAGCCCTATTATTAATTGACAAAGGTTAATCTAAATCCCTATTAGAGAATTATTCAATAGGTTTAGCAAGAAGTTATAATAAAACTAAAGAATAGCTAAAATCCCTAAATTTCATAGAGATTCAAGGAGTGAGAAGAGACGATGACAGTAATTTCATTAGAAAATGTAACCAAAGATTATGGACATGGAAGAGGTATTTTTGATGTTTCATTTAACGTGAAAAAAGGCACTGTGTATGGCTTTTTAGGACCAAACGGTGCTGGGAAAACGACAGCTATTCGTCATGTTATGGGATTTTCGAAATCCCAAAGAGGTATCGTAACAGTAGATGGTCTAGACAGTTGGACAAATGCTAGTACTATCCAAGAAAGCCTTGGCTATTTACCTGGTGAAGTAGCATTACCCGAAAACCTAACAGGTGAGCAATTCATTCAAATGATGATGGATTTACGAAAAGTTAATGATGATACACGTTGTAAAAAACTAATTGAATTCTTTGAGCTTGAAGCTTCTGGGAAGATAAAACGTATGTCACTGGGGATGAAAAGAAAATTAGCGATTGTGACGGCATTCATGCATGATCCAGATGTACTCGTACTTGATGAACCAACAAGCGGTTTAGACCCGATAATGCAACAGCGCTTTATCGATTTCGTGAAAGAAGAGAAAAAGCGTGGAAAAACAATTTTACTTTCAAGCCATATCTTTACTGAAGTTGACGCTACTTGTGATGAGATTTCAATTATTAAAGATGGACATTTAATTTCTTCATTCAACAAACAAGAGCTTTTGAAAATAACAGAAAAGGTCTTTAATCTGACAATTCAAAACGAAACCCATTTTAAGCAACTTGTACAAAAGATTGAAACGAATGAAGCAATCCATCTACTCTTTAAAAATGAACAAACAAAAGAACTACAAATTGGCTGTTATCCAAGTGATTTATCAAAGTTCATAAAAATACTAGCTGATTTTCCTGTATCAAGTTTCAATGAAATTCCATTCAGTTTAGAAAAGCATTTCATGAAATTTTACGATCGACGTGTAGGAGGGGAATTAGCGTGGCAATAATTGAATTACAAAATGTAACGAAAGATTATGGAGATAGTCGAGGTATTTTTAATATCAATCTTTCAATTGAATTGGGTGAAGCAGTTGGATTTGTGGGTACAAATGGTGCGGGTAAAACAACGACGATTCGCCATTTAATGGGGTTCTTAAAATCCAATAGCGGTACAGTGAAAATTAAGAATCTTGATGCTTGGTATGATGCTGCAGAAATAAAGCAGTGGATTGGCTATATTCCAGGAGAAATTGCCTTTCCTGATGTGAAAACTGGCTGGGAGTTCATCCATCAGCAAGCAGAACTTTTACAGCTAAAGGATTTAAGCTTTGCTAACCATTTGATTGAAAGACTTCAGCTTGATCCTTCAGCAAATATTAAACGTATGTCAAAGGGAATGAAACAAAAAACCGCGATTGTTGCCGCATTAATGGCTAATTCACCAATTCTAATTTTTGATGAGCCTACAACGGGTCTTGATCCATTAATGCGTGAGGAATTTATACAAATTGTTAAAGAAGAAAAAGCAAAAGGTAAAACGATTTTTATGTCTAGCCATATGTTCGAAGAAATCGAGGAAACGTGTGATAAAGTAGTAATGATTAAAGAGGGCAAAATCATTACAATGGAGTCTATTTCAACAATTATGTCAAATGAAAATCAACAATTTATTATCGAGTTTAGTAATGATCAGGAATGTAATCGTTTTATGAAAGAACAGATTGATTCGGTGGCAATTAGTAATACAACCGTATCAGTTGATGTTGATAATCAAACTTTAAATACATTATTAGCTGTCTTATCAAAGTATCAATTCGATAATTTAACAGAACAAAAACATACACTTCAAGATCAGTTCTATAACCTATATTCGGGGGGGCAATTACATGATTAATGGTACAATTTTCAAACAAACTTTGCGTTCCAATGTAAAGCTTTGGCTAATGTTTACGATTGTTTTATCTATATTACAAGTAGTGATGATTGCTGTATTTGATGCGAGTACTTTAGAAAATGTTGGTGGTTTAGTAGAAGGTACACCATTAGCAGGGCTTCTTGCACAAACAACGTTACTAAGTATGCTTGCTTCAACATTTTATTCAATTCACGGTGTTATATTCCCGATTATTTTCATCATAATGACTGCAAATAGTTTAATTGCCTCACAAGTAGACCGCGGATCCATGGCGTATTTGTTATCAACACCTACAAAACGATCTACAATTATTATGACACAAGCCATCTACTTAATTATGGCTTTAATTGTAATGTTTTTAATTGAAACAGTTGCTGGTATTGTATCAATTCAAGTATTCCAATCTGATACAGATATTGTAGTATCTGATTTTGTTATGTTAAATCTCGGATTGTTATTATTAATGTTTGCAATCAGCGGTATATCATTCTTTTTTTCAAGTTACTGCAACTTAACGAAAAATTCCCTTGCTTTTGGGGCGGGAATTCCAATCGCCTTTTTCTTGTTCCATTTGCTAAGTACAGTTGACCAAAGCCTTGATGTACTCAATTACTTTACAATTAATGCATTGTTTGACACTACTGCTATTCTAGAAGGAGAAAACTATTGGTGGAAGCTGAGCGTACTTTTAGGTATTGGTATAGTTCTGTATATAGCGAGTCTAGAAGTATTTAAAAGAAAAGACCTGCCACTTTAATTTTCATAAATCAAAATGAGCATAGGATCTTGATAATTCAAGTGCTCGTTTTTTAATATTTCTAATAATAGTAAGCGATCTATAATATCATTTTACAAAAAGCGGTTTTAGTAAATTATATATAAGACGGTAATTATAATGTTAAGCACTTAAGATATCTTTGGCGATTGTGGGATAACCTGTACAAATAATCATTAAACAGATTTCCGTGCCATGAGAATAAGTTGAACACAATAAAAGAGAGGGGGCAGATGCCTCCTCTTTTTGTAGTAGTGGCTGTCGAGTGACCAATTTTTATTTTCTATGATAAAAGATGAGCATTGTTGACAGAATGGTAGTCAGTAAACATTGATACTGCAAGATTTAGACACCTGGTGATTTAATGTTAAAGTCAGATTTCATACTTTTACAGGGTAGAGATCGCTAGTTCGAGCCCAGTAGGAATCATTGGGTGCCAAACCCTCGGGAAAGCCGTCGGAACAACGGTTTTCATCCAGAACAGACCTATTGGCCGGATGCCTAGGGTCTGTTTTTTGTGCTTTTATTTCGCTTCTACACGACTACGGGAATTAGAATTGAAAGATGCGATTCCAAAAAAGTTTGTCTCTTACAAATCTAAGTTGAGGTAAGTCACTCTTCTTCATTAACTCCTAAGCACGGGTTTGGATATTTGTAAAAACACCCTAATATCCACTTGCGTTAAAATAATTAGTCTCCGATTTATCTAGTTATAACAAGTCTTGTTTGTACAACTGGAGATGATCCGTTAGATACTATAGATTGTCTTCTTTTTTTGTTTATTATTTTGGCATCCTAGTGAAATAACAATGTTATGAGCACCTACTTCGCGACAACGTAAATTAAAGATGGAAAGAAAGATGCTATGTATGTTCAAATTATGACGGCACATTCAAAGTTTCTTCTTAATATGACAACTATCACTAGTATCCATAATATTATGTAGTGTAAGTTATCGGTAGTAGTTAGCTAATTCCGATATGAAATTTACAGTTAGAGGAGAAGTTCCAAAGAAGAAAATAGCTTGGATTACGGATACAGCTGCGCAATTAGCGGAATCTTTCATCCGCAAACACAATGTACATATTTTGCCCCTCGGTGTTGTTTTTTTCTGATGGGTCATATAAGGAATCCATCGATCTTATACAGGAAGAGTTTTACGAAAAATTACATATATCGAAAGTTTCACCTAAAACAACGCAGCCCGCAATTGGAGACATGTTTTCTTTATACGAAAAACTGCAGTTAGAAGGGCACGATTTTGCCATTGCATTACACTTATCAAGTGGACTTTTAGGTACAGTTGAATGCGCACAGGCGGCTTGTGAAATGACGGATTTCAAAGTGTATCCTATTGATTCGAAAATCTGTTCTTTTCCTATGGTTAAAATGATTGAAATAGGGAATGAACTGTTTGCGGACGGTAAAGATGTAGAAGAAGTTGTTTCATCCATTAACGAAATAACATCCAAATCTAAGTTGTCCTTTATACCCGCCAGTCTAAACCAATTACAGAAAAGTGGACGTGTTTCTGGAACTCAGAACTTCTTAAGTAATTTTGTGGACATTAAAGTAATCATTAGTTTTGAGAATGGTAAACCGCTCATGAAAGAAAAAATCCGTTCAAATAAGCGAGAAAAAATAAACGTGACTTCTTTACTTCGTGCGGACATGGATAATGGTAATGTTCCAGAAGTTGCTGTTTTTAATTGCAATAATGCCCCTGACGCGGAAATTTGGAAGAAGGAGTTATTGCCAGAGTTTCCAACGTTAAAAGTACAAGTTGTTCCACTTAGTATTTGCGTGGGCGTACATGCGGGTGAAGGGACTACAGGATTAAGTTGGGTTACTTACTAATTTTATTACCTTCAGTTAGCTGAGAAATTGTATTACGTTTACGGGTTTTCTTGAGAGGTACTAACCTCAAAAATGTGAAAAAGGGTACGAATCCGTATTGGATTCGACCCTTGATTATTTGTTGCTATACCTTGGTTTGACGACTTAACCTTTTTGTGGTTAATCGGCTTTTTGCACTTTTGTTGAGAAGTAAAGGATGAAGAATGCTTCTGCAACCAGTAACAAGATCATTGAAATTGTAGCGACAGAAGGCATTGTAAAGAAGAGGATAGCCGTTATGATTAGCAATACTACCAATATGCTAGGAAATTTTTCGAGCATGGTTATGTTAGAATAAGAGGTGAAGTCTTCGGTGTTGTTGCGAACAGCAAGAATGAGTTGCTGGATAATATAAAATATCATAATCATGCCAGCCACCGCTAATGATGTAAGACTCATAGCAATCACAGTATCGATTCCTGTGGAAAGCGAAATGGTTGTAATCGAATGTCCAGATCCATTTAATACTGAGAATCCAATGCTATGCAAAATCATGAAAAGAACAACTGTTTGAATACGTCGAGTGGATTCTATGCCGCTACTTATACTCATTAATCCGACATAGATTAACATGTACCCGATGCTATTTGTAACGTAATAAAGTACCCCGGTATCGAGGAATTGCAAATTGAATTTAGCAAATACAAACAATACACCTAGTATAAATAGACTCATTCGTTTCCTCCGAAAGTTGAAAAATTTAGGATATGTATCTGTTTTTATTTTATAATATTCTTACAATTGCAACAAGTAAATTCAGAGGAAATCGTTAATTATCTTGCAAGGAGGTTATTCTTTTGAACATTGAATTGAAACTATCATTCCCATATGATTTCAATCGTGCGCTAGAAAGATTATCCGGGACACCTGTGAATTTTGTAGATATTCATCAACGCTTCGTGCGTGTTCCGATGGAAGAGGGCAATCTGGTCACGGTTCGAGCAACAGGGACATTACAAGAGCCGAATTTCATTATAGAAGGACTAAAAGACAAAGAACAACTTGCACATATCAAATGGCTTTTCCACTTTGAAGAATCTCTTGATGGGATCGCTGCTCATTTTGCTCGGACAGACCTTGCTCCTATCTTTCAAGAACATATCGGCACACCGCTCGTCAGAAGCTTTTCACTTTATGGTGAGCTTATGAAGAGTATTATCCATCAACAATTAAATCTGGCATTCGCTAACACGTTGCTTATGCGTTTTGTGGAAAAATACGGTTCCCAGCAAGATGGGGTCTGGCGGTATCCAAAACCGGAACTGATTGCGGCTGTCACAGTTGAGGAGCTTCGAGAAATGCAGTTCAGTACTAGGAAAGCAGAGTATGTTATTGGTCTTTCGCAAGCGATAGCTACAGGAGCGTTAGATCTTGAATCGATGCGAATGAAAGACGACGACGAAGTGACTGCAGAACTCATTGCCTACCGTGGTGTTGGACCATGGACCGCGCAAGGTTTTCTGATGTTTGGTCTCGGGAGGCCAAACCTTTTTCCACTAGCAGATATCGGACTTCAAAATGCACTCAAAACGTTATGGAAGTTAGATCGCAAACCTACTCAGGATGAAATACGTGCACGTTTTTCGGACTGGTCGCCTTATTTAAGTTACGCAGCATTGTATTTGTGGAGAAGTATTGAAGTAAGAACTATATAGTAGGAGAAAAAAGAGAGATGATTGAATTCAATTATCTCTCTTTTTTCGTTGAATTCAAAGAGGTCAGTGACTGGATACTTCAAACAAGTTGATCTAAATTATTGAAAATTCAAATATACTATTGCATACCGCTTATTCATTCCTGTATAGTTAATTCATAACTTGATAATATCTGAAAATTCTGTTCATAATGAAAGGAGAAGGTATGGCACAATTTCATTTAAACCCGAACTCGATTCAAGAAGTTCTGGAAACTCACGATGAGGATGTTATTGTTACAAATCACGAGGGAATTATCATGAAAGCTACACGGATTAGCGGTCACAGATATGGATTAGAAGCGGAAGATTTAATAGGGAAGTCAGTATATGAATTAGAAAAGGAAGGAATATTTACTCCTGCAGTTACACCATTAGTTTTAAAACAGAAGAAGAAAATCGTCACGATTCAGAAAACAGCATCGGGTTCAAAAATTTTAATCACAGGAATGCCGTTTTTTGATTACAACGGGGAAGTCGATTATGTCATTAGCTATTCCTATGATGTGTCTGAGTTACTCGTAATCCAGGATTATATGAAAGAAATTGAATATGAAATGGCAAAAGTGCAAGAAGAAGTACAGCATTTACGTAGACAAATGTTTACTGCTTCTGAATATATAATGCGAAGTAAGTGTACGCAGGAAGCCTTTTCAACTGCACGACGTGTTGCTTCTCTTGATGTACCTGTCGTCATATATGGAGAACTAGGAACAGGAAAGACAACGATTGCGAAAGAAATGCATAAAGAGAGTATGCGAAGTAATGGGCCATTCATTGAACTCGATTGTGCAACCATTCCTGAATCCATATTTTTAAAAGAACTTGTAGGTGAACAATCAAGTGACACTATCACAGTGCCTGGCCTTCTAAGCATCGCGGAGGGAGGTACCTTCTTTCTGAAAAATGTCGATAGAATGTCGCTTCATTTGCAATCGAAAATTACAAAAATTTTCAAAGAGGAACGTTTTCAACCTCTTGGGTGTGAATTCTCGATCCCATTACATGTAAGAATAATATGTTCCTCGGAGACGGATTTACAGCAAGCAGTTAGTGAAAAAAAGTTTATGGGAGAGTTATATTACTTACTCAATATCGTTCCTATTACCTTAAAACCCTTACGAGAACGTATTGAAGATATAAGCGCTCTTATTTCGCATTTTCTTCAAACCTTCTCGGCAAAATATAAGACGGGAAAAATGATGACTGACCTCGTCTTTACTCAACTATTGCAATTTGAGTGGAGAGGCAATATTCAAGAACTTCGTCATGTCATTGAACGATTAGTTGTTCATAGTGTTGGCGATGTTATCGATCTTCATGATTTGCCGCATGAATATAGATTGCCTGAAGATAACTTTTCAGACTTCACTTTGGACGGTGAAACACTGCCGGTCATTCTTGAACAAGTAGAAATGCAAATACTTAATAGGGCGAAGAAACGATACAAAACAACGACTGAAATGGCAAGGATTCTAGGAATAAGTCAGCCCTCTGTGGTTCGAAAGCTGAAGAAATATACACAGACAGAAGAAAAAATATAAAAATACATTGAATAAAAATCCGTTTTAGTCTATATTTATACGATTAGATATTAGAACAGATAGTATTAGGAGGTCATTTTATGCAAAAACAAACTAACGCCCAGGGAGACTGGGTTCAAATGGTTGACTCAATTGGTAACTTTTTAGCACCTAGTATGGCAAAAGATCATCCGAACTTGCCAGTGAAAAGTGCAGAAGGTTGCTACTACTACGGTGTGGATGGCAGAGAGTATTTAGATTTCACTTCAGGGATTGCAGTTGAAAACGTTGGCCACCGGCATCCGAAAGTTGTGCAGGCCATTAAAGATAGTGCGGATCATTTAGTTCACGGACCGTCTGGCGTCATTATATATGAATCGATTTTAAAGTTGGCTGCGGAGCTGCAAAAAGTATTGCCTCCAAACCTTGATAATTTCTTTTTTGCGAACAGTGGAACAGAAGCGATTGAAGGAGCACTCAAGCTTGCAAAATATGTTACGAAGCGACCATATGTTGTTTCCTTTACAGGGTGTTTTCATGGACGTTCGATTGGAGCGCTCAGTGTTACAACCTCGAAGAGTAAATATCGAAAACACCTTCAACCTTCATGGCTTGCCTACCAGTTGCCCTATGCACTTCCAGATTATCTACCTGAAGGAGAGGATCCAGATGTGTATTTCGCTGAAAAACTAGAACGGGATACGAAGGAACTGTTTAGTCATCAAGTTGATCCGGAAGAAGTTGCATGCATGATCATCGAACCGATCCTCGGTGAAGGTGGTTATATCATTCCTCCTGCATCGTGGCTGAAAAAAATTAGGGAAATCTGTGACCGCCACGGGATTTTACTAATCTTTGATGAAGTTCAAACTGGATTCGGGCGTACCGGAAATTGGTTTGCGGCTCAAACATTCGACGTAACACCGGATATAATGGCGGTGGCGAAAGGGATTGGTGCAGGCTTACCACTCAGTGCAACGATTGCTTCAAAAGAATTGATGGATCAATGGCCACTAGGAGCACATGGTACCACGTTTGGTGGAAATCCAATTGCATGTTCTGCAGCACTTGCTTCATTAGAAATCATTAAAGAAGAGAAATTACTGGAGAACGCCCAAAAGATGGGTGCCTATGCAATGGCAAAGCTACTTGAGATGAAGGAAGAATCATCTATCGTTCGGGATGTACGGGGAGTCGGACTAATGATTGGCATCGAATTAGGTGATCCGAAAACAGGAATTGCCTCTGGGGAAGTAGTAATGGAAGTTCTCGACAAGTGTTTGGCTGACGGTGTTTTGTTCTATCTTTGTGGGAATTCGGGTGAAGTAATTCGAATGATTCCGCCACTTACAATCACAAAGGATCAAATTGATAAAGGTATTGATGTATTGAAGACTGCCATTCAATCAGTTTCAAACTAAAAGGGGGGGAAAGCCATGTCTGTTGCGTTCAAAGGGGAGAACACTAGCTCTAAAAGTGCTGTTTGGAAGTTTTTGATTCCATCACTTATTGGTATATCACTATTTTTAGTACCGATCAAAATGAATGGGGAAGTTACAATCGGGGTTGGGGTTCTCGCATCGATGCTTCTTAAAGGAGCTGGGGATTATATTCCTCACTTCATATTGATACTGTTAGGCGTTACAGTTGCATTCACACTTTTAACAGTCATATTTAAGCCGTCAGTGATTGTCAACCGACCATTTTTTAAAAACGTATTCCTAGTCGGTTGGTTCGGTATTACAACTCGAGTATTCGGTCTGGCGGTTGGAGTTATGGCTTTCTTTAAGATTGGACCAGAGTTCATTGCTTCTCGTAACACGGGTGGGGTCGTGTTATATGACTTAGCTCCAGTTTTATTGACATGGTTCTTGTTTGCAGGGATTCTACTTCCACTCTTAGTTGAATTTGGTCTCATGGAGTTTGTCGGTGCTTTGCTGAAGAAAATTATGCGGCCGTTATTTACACTACCTGGCCGTTCATCCATTGATACCATGGCATCATGGATGGGAGCGGGGACAGTTGGTGTGTTAGTGACGATGAAACAATATGATGAGGGATATTATACGAAACGGGAAGCAGCTGTCATTGCGACTACGTTTTCAATTGCTTCGGTGGCATTTTCGCTGGTAGTCGCAAACGTTGCGAATATCGGTCACATGTTTGTTCCATTTTATATTACTGTTTCTATTGCAAGTGTAATCGCAGCAATCATTATGCCTCGTATTCCACCGTTGTCCCGTAAGGAGGATACGTATTATGAGCCAGTAGGTCAAAGAATCGATGAAATCCAACCTGAAGGTGTTTCTAATATCCAATGGGGATGGAGACAGGCATTGGATAAGGCAAGTACTGCAAAAAGTCCAATGGGATTAGCGAAGGATGGTATTCAGACAGTATTAGATATCTGGTTAGGTTTAATTCCACTTGTAATGAGTCTGGGTGCACTTGCACTAATTGTTGCTGAATTCACACCAGTTTTTAGCATCATTTCGTATCCTCTTGTCCCGATATTAGAACTTATGCAATTACCACAAGCGGCTGAAGCAGCACCGACGATGTTAGTCGGATTTGCAGACATGTTTTTACCTGCAGTAATCGGAGGATCGATTGACGCAGAAATTACACGGTTCGTTGTAGCAGCACTTTCGTTAACACAATTAGTCTACATGTCTGAAATTGGAATTCTTATATTACGTTCAAATATTCCAGTATCAATTGTTGATCTGTTTATTATCTTTCTAGAGCGCACGATTATAACGTTGCCGATTATTGTGCTGATTGCACACCTATTCATCTTTAACTAATAAAATAAGCTTTATCGGCCCAGTTGGAAGTTGAGCTGAGTGCGATAAAGCTTTTTAATCTTCATTCAAAAAGGGGAGTAGGAAAATGATTACTACAGCAGAAATACAACCGGTGTTTGAAAACGTGTTAGAACGAAAAGCATACGAAAAGATTCGCAGAGAAGCGTTCGATTACATAGCTAGAGGTGCGGGCATTGAAGCAACGATGAAAGAGAACCTTCAAGTTTTTTCAAAGTGGAAAATCAGGCCGCGCGTTTTGCGAAATGTTACCAAAATAGATCTGTCATGTACTGTTTTCAATGAAAAGCTGTCTTCGCCGATTCTGTTCGCACCTATTGGAGTACAGCGTATTGCTCACCCAGAAGGAGAATTAGCCTCAGCAAGAGCAGCTAAAGCAGTAAATATCCCATTTGTCGTCAGCAGTGCATCATCTTTTTCGATGGAAGAGATTACGAATGAGTTAGGGGATGGTTCACGTTGGTTTCAGCTATATTGTTCGCTTGAGGATTCGATAACAAGGAGCCTCGTGCAGCGAGCTGAAGCGAATGGCTATTCTGCAATTGTCGTCACTGTAGACACTCCGATATTGGGCATTCGTGAAACGGATGCTCACAATCAATATTCCCCATTAGAAGAAGGAGAAGGGTGTGGGAATTATTTAACTGACCCCGCATTTTGTGCATTACTAGAACATTCACCTGAGGAAGATATGGAAGCGGCTTTACAAAAACAAATTGACATTATCGACCAGCCAGGACTCGATTGGAATGAGCTCAAGAAAGTTCGGGAGATGACGAATTTACCGATTTTGTTGAAAGGAATTTTACATCCTGAAGATGCAAAGTTAGCCCTTGAGCACAATATTGATGGTATTATCGTTTCTAATCATGGCGGAAGACAGTTAGACCAGTGTATGGCTTCATTAGATGCCTTACCCGATATAAAACAAATCGTACAAGACCGTATTCCGATTTTACTAGATAGTGGAATCCGAACAGGGGGCGATGTATTCAAAGCACTCGCACTAGGTGCAGACGCAGTCTTATTAGGTCGCCCACTCATCTATGGACTAGCTATTAGTGGAGAAGAAGGAGTAAAACAAGTAGTTCAGAAAATTCTTCACGAACTCGAAATCTCCATGGCGTTAGCAGGAGTTCGAACAATTTCAGAAATCAATTCTGATTTTCTCTTTAAGGGTTAGATGAGAAGTCTTTTATACCACGAAAGATTAGCGAAGTCGCTAAATAATAGAAGCTCCGTTGTTTGAAGTGGAAGATCGCGACTCCGGAGGGATACAAAAGGAAACAACCTAAGTTCGCCGCATCGTCGGCAACGGTTGCATGACCTACATACTGTAGGCCAGCGTCCATCTGAAACGTAAATCAACACCGTTTAATCACCCATAATAATTAACCAATTTAAAAAGCTGTCCCAAAAAGTCAATTCATGACCTTTTGAGGCAGCTTCTTTTTTTATTAACCTTATTTAACCATATAGCCCCAACGCATTGCGAACAATGTCCCGAAAATCGTGACGAGTCCAACAAACAAGGCGTAAAGGATATTCAAATACAGCGTCTTGCTCTCTGCATTTTCTTTCACGTGCATGAACAGGAACAGTTGCAATCCTGCTTGTACAAGAGCTGTAACAACGAGAATCGTCATTCCTGCAGCAAATGATAAGTCAAAAAGTACTGCTACAAGTGCTACAAGTGATAGTAATAGGGAGAATAAGAATCCCATGACGTGCTGTGCTGGAAAAAGTTGTTTCATCTTACATCAGTCCTTTCAAGTAGACGAAGCTGAAAATGAAAATCCAAACAACGTCAAGAAAGTGCCAATACAAGGAGAAGATGAACGACTTATTCGTAGTTTCTGGTGTAAAGCCGCGCTTTTTGATTTGTAGTAAAATCGAGCCACCCCAGAGGAGACCAAATGTTACGTGCAATCCGTGTGTTCCAAGTAGTGTGAAGAGGGCAGATAGGAATCCGCTTGTCTGAATTGTTGCGCCTTCACCGACGTAAGTCACGAATTCATAAACTTCAACACCAAGGAAAGCAGCACCAAGAACAAGTGTGATGCCGAAGAACGTCATCATTGGTTTTTTCAATCCAAGGCGCATCGCATGTACACCGAGACCAATCGTGAAACTACTAGACAAGAGAAGAATCGTTTCAATCATGACCGGACTTAGATGGAACAAATCAGATGCAGTAGGTCCGACATTCGTATTGCCTTGTAGTGTGAAATACACTGCAAAAAGAGTAGAGAAGAGGGCGATTTCCGCCCCCAGGAAGATCCAGAATCCAAGGATTTTCATTTTGTTTTCATCGGTACTATATTCCATTGGTACTGAGTGATCAATTTTCATGCTGTTCACCTCGCAATGCTTTTTCTGTTCGTTCGATTTCTTCCACAGAAATGTAGTGTCCATGATCTTTTTCGAAAGTGCGGTAAGCTAGCGTACCTAAAATCACAACTCCGAATACGATGGCAGGAATCCACCAACTAAATACCATGAAGAAGCCCCAGAAGAAGAACGCAGCCCCCATGATAATTGGAACACCACTGTTATTTGGCATGTGAATTGGTTCGTACTTACCAGTCGCCAGTGGTTTTCCTTCTTTCTTGGAGAACCAATGAGCATCTAATCGATCCACAGTAGGGATCAATGCAAAGTTGTATTCTGGAACTGGGCTGTGAGTGCTCCATTCAAGTGAGCGAGCATCCCATGGATCGCCATTCGTATCGCGAGGACTATAACGCACACTGTAGTAAATATTGTATACGAGAATGATGAAACCGACAGTAAGACCTAATGCGCCTACCATAGAGACCATGTTAAGAGCTCCATAGCCTGTACTTTCGGAATACGTATACATACGGCGTGTCATTCCGTTCAATCCAAGGATGAACAGTGGGAAGAACGTTACGTTAAAGCTAACTGTGATAAACCAGAATGCCCATTTTCCTAATTTTTCGTTCAGGCGGAAACCAAACACTTTAGGGAACCAGAAATGGAACCCGGCGATGACCGCAAATACTGTACCTGGTATCAGTACATAGTGGAAGTGAGCAACTAAGAACATTGTATTGTGATACTGATAGTCAGCACTTGCCATCGCAAGCATGACACCTGTTACTCCACCAATGGTGAAGATTGGAATGAACGCAAGTGAATACAACATAGGTGTCGTAAAGCTGATCTTACCTTTACGTAACGTGAACAACCAGTTGAATATTTTCACTCCAGTTGGTATTGCTATGGCCATCGTTGTAATTGAGAACACACTATTAACCATTACGCCATGACCCATTGTATAGAAGTGGTGGGCCCAAACGACGAAGGATAGCAGTGAAATTGCAACCATACTGACAACCATCGATTTATAACCGTAGAGGTTCTTGCGTGCAAATGCGGAAATGATTTCACTGTATATACCGAATGCTGGTAAAACTACAATATACACTTCAGGATGGCCCCAAACCCAGAACAGGTTAGCCCAAAGCATGTCCATACCGCCACTTTGCATGGCGAAGAACTGCGTGCCAAACTGACGATCGAGTGTCATCAATGCAAGTGCCACTGTCAAAACAGGGAATGCAAACACGATAATGACATTAGTGATCAAGACTGACCATGTAAACATCGGCATTTTCATGAGTGTCATACCAGGTGCACGCATTTTCAGAATCGTTACCAAGAAGTTAATTCCCGTTAACAGTGTACCTATACCTGCAATTTGAAGAGCGATTGCATAATAGTTATTCCCGACAGTCGGGCTGAACTCTAGACTTGCAAGTGGGAAGTACGCAGACCAACCAGCATCTGGTGAACCACCGATAACGAACGAAATATTGAAAAGCATAGCTCCAGAGAAGAATAACCAGAAGCTAACTGCATTTAATCGAGGAAATGCAACGTCGCGTGCTCCAATTTGAAGAGGAATCACAACGTTCATTAATCCGATGATGAATGGCATCGCCATAAACAGAATCATAATAACCCCGTGTGTTGTAAAAATCTCATTGTAATGCTGACCGTCTAGCAATCCATTATCAGGAACTGCTGTCTGAGCACGCATTAGGAGTGCATCAACACCTCCGCGGAATAGCATCAGTAGTGCAGCAAGAATGTACATGACTCCGATTTTCTTGTGATCAACCGTAGTTAACCAGTTCGTCCAAAGCCAATTCCATTTTTTAAAGTATGTGAGCGCAATCGGTATTGCGAGAGATACCACAACAATACTTACCATCGCTGCGTAAATCATCGGTTCCCCGGTTACGAAAAATTCGTCCCATTTCATATCATTGAACTCCTTTCGTTTGTAAAGTAAGTGAATGGAAGGTTGGATTTGCTAGGCATGCACTTAGTGAGCATCATGATCCATATCCATATCCATATCCATATCCATATCCATATGTTCTTCGTGCTGATCATCAGTGGATGTAGTCCCACCATGGTTGTGTCCGCTATCTTCCCCTTCAGGAGCGGGTTTGAATTCAAGGTGGTTTGAGGAATAAGTCTTACGACCGACGTGTTCAGCTTCTAACAAATCGTCGAACTCATCTTCTGTTAGTTTAGGGGCAGTTGTTTTCACATCATTCACCCATTCTTTGTAATCGGCATCTGACAGTGATTGAGCTTCAAATTCCATTTTGGCAAAACCTTCACCACTGAAGTTCGAGTTTTTCCCGATAAATGAACCAGGGACATCCGCAGACATATGGATGGTATTCACCATGTCACTCATCGCATACTTTTGACCAGCGAGTTGTGGAATCCAAAAACTTGTAATCGGTCCGAAAGAATAAAGTCGGAACTCAATTGGACGGTCAGCAGGGAAATTCACATAATTTACAGTTTCGATTCCCTCTTCAGGGTAACTGAAATGCCATTTCCAGTTGGAGGAAGAAGCATAGATAACAAGTGGCTTTTCATCTGCATAAGCGACAGATTTTTGCTCCACTGTACTAGTGGTAGACACGGTAACAACCGAAAGAATTATTACGATGACGACCGGAATGGCTGTCCAAATGATTTCTAACCATTTGTTTCCTTCTTCGTGTGGTGGTTCGTAATCGTCGTCTAGTTTTGAAGCACGATACTTCACTAGAACAACTGTGTAAAGTACATAAACAACGAGAAGGATACCTGCCATCATTGCGATAGAGAACAGGATTGTGCTCGATAATGTCCTAGCTTGCGGACCTTTTGGATCTAATATGAGCAGTGGGTTGTCACAACCGGCAAGCAAAATGGCTGTAATAGAAAATAGCGTTAGGGCTATCCACTTTTTTTTCATGATAGAACTCCTCTCAAGGGTGAAATGGTGACAATGGAAGTCAATTTAGTTAACCGTTAAAATATATTCAAATAATTAAAAACGGTCTGTATTTTTCATGAAAATGTAAACGACTTCCGTGCGAACTTTATAATAGTACCCTGAAACCTAGATTACAATGCTCAAGTGAGTATGTCACAAAAGGTTCTTATCTGTTTTGATTCATGAGCGAACTAGTTGCACCCCCCATTAAATGGGTGATATAATAATTAAGAATTTGTCTAATGAAGTTATTAGAAATATAGGTTTTTTTAGGCAAGTCGGAGAGTTATGAGGATTTAGAAGTGACAAGGATGTCCATTTTTAGGCAAACAAAAACAGCTTTTCTTTATGCGTTAAGCAAAAGAAAAGCTGTTTTATGTATCAACGTCATCTTGAAAAGTCTGTAGGTTGAGTTGTGCTTTCAAAATCAGTTGACAACCTCGTGAGTAAGTTCTTCATCTTTAAAGTATAAGAAGTGTTCTTCGTCTAATTCATTTATACGTTCCTTATTCAAGCCAGCAGCTAGATGTCCTTCGAAAATTGTTTCCCACCAAGTATCAGTTGTTGTCATCATTAGTTCCTCCCTTAAAGAATGTGGTTGGTTGCTTGTTATACACTCTTTACCCAAACTTTAATTAGCTCAAAACGTTCTTCTAAAAAAAGCTCCGATAGTCCTGCAACTAAATTCTAATTTTGTAGGACTGCCTGATGTGGTTAGTATATGAATCGACAGGAGTTGCTAACCTGCGTATTTTGTCGGAATTAATGAAAACGAAAACAGATCCTTTTGAATGATTGACTTTTAGACAGCTTTTTGTTATTTGTAGGTTGGATTTTTGCTTAACATTCGAAGGGCAGTTAAGATAGAAGAAACTGCTTAAGAGGAGGAACGTCCATGAATTTTACATCTCAAGACGTAGAATCAATAATTAAGCGTCAGCATGCTTATTACTTTTCAGGGGTAACTCGTTCTGTTGAATTTAGAAAAGAAATGCTAATCCGTTTAAAAGAAGCGATTCAAGCAAACGAACAAGATATCGAAAAAGCGCTCTACAAGGACTTGCGGAAAAATCCTTTTGAATCATATGTAACTGAAATCGGATTTGTTCTTTCAAGTATTGGTCATGTGCTGAAACATTTAGATGAATGGATGGAACCAGAAATAGCAAAAACACCATTGTATTTACAACCAGGGAAAAGTTATGTACTCCGTGAACCGTATGGATCGGTTTTAGTAATTGGACCGTTTAATTACCCGTTTCAACTAGTCATTGAGCCGGTCATAGGTGCTATAGCTGCTGGAAACTGTGTAGTTGCAAAGCCATCTGAAGCAGCACCTCATACTGCTGCAGTTGTTAGAAAAATACTGGAACAGCAATTTCCACCCGAGTATGTTTGTGTAGTAGAAGGTGCAAAAGAAGAAACTTCAGCCTTGATACATGCCCCGTTTGATTCAATTTTCTTTACCGGCAGTGTTGCGGTAGGCAAAATTGTTATGAAAGCGGCATCTGAACGTCTAACCCCCGTAACTCTTGAACTAGGTGGTAAGAGTCCTGCAATTGTAGATCAAACAGCAAATTTAAAAATAGCTGCTGAACGGATTGTATGGGGAAAGTTCTCGAATGCGGGTCAAACGTGTGTTGCACCAGATTATGTAGTGGCACATAAATCCATTCAGGAACAACTACTAAAAGAAATTAAAAAAGCCATTCGCCGATTTTATGGAAAAGATGCATCCTCAAGCAAGGATTACGGTCGAATTATTAATGAGAAACAATTCGAACGGCTTCAAACTATTCTTGAAAAAGAGCAACCTTTTGTAAGTAGTGGTGGAACTACTGACAGAGCTGACTTATATATCGAACCGACTGTCCTAGAAGGTGTTCATTTTGACAGCCCTTCTATGGAAGATGAATTGTTCGGACCGATCTTGCCTGTACTTGAGTATGAAAACTTAGGGGCTTTGTTGCATAAAATTCGTAAAATGCCAAAACCACTTGCTGGATATATGTTTACTGAAAATGAGGAAGCCGCTACATACTTCACAGAACAGTTGCCATTTGGAGGAGGATGTATCAATGATACGATTTCTCATGTTGGCAACATTCACATGCCATTCGGAGGAGTGGGATCTTCAGGACAAGGTAATTATCATGGAAAAGCAAGCTTTGATGTCTTCACCCATGAAAAAGCTATGATGAATCGTAGTACTGCGATTCCGATGAGAGCTGCTTTTCCTCCATACGGTAATAAGCTGAAATACATTAAACCGCTGATTCGTTAAGAACAGCGGTTTTTCTTTTGATTCGTTAATTCAACCATGACGTAGCAACAAAAAAAACGTATAATGAATGTATTGCCTAAAAAAGCAGATGGTCGAAAATCGAAAATGGATCACTGTAAGGTACGGCTGAACGGAGGAGTACAATGAATACAAAACAATTATTGGCGGTTTTGCCAGTTAAACGTGAGGTAGGGGTACTACCTGAACAAGTAACAGATTTAACAACAGACTCTCGAGCTGTCAGTGCAGGAGGATTATTTGTCTGTATCGAAGGCTTTACAGTAGATGGCCACCAATATGTTAGACAAGCAGTCGAATTAGGCGCAAGGGTCATCATCGCTTCCAAACCAATAGAAGTCGATCTTGATAAAGTGGCGGTGGTGTACGTAGAAAACACTTCTAGAGCAATTAGCTTACTCGCTTCTGCTTGGTGTGGCTATCCATCTAAACGAATGAAAATGATCGGGGTAACAGGGACGAACGGAAAAACGAGTGTAAGTAATATCATTCATGGCATCCTAATGGGAGTTGGTGAACGTTCAGCTGTCTCAGGGACAATCGGGTTCAACTTGGATGGCGTATTGTATGAAACAGAAAATACTACGACGGACGTGTTGACAACACAAAAGATGATTGCTCGTGCAGCAGAAGAAGGTTGCGACACGATGACGATGGAAGTTTCTTCTCATGGTCTCATAGAGGGACGGTTAGCAGGAACAGAATTCGATATTGCCATCTTCACGAACTTGACACATGATCATTTGGATTTCCACGGAACGATGGAGAACTATGGTAATGCGAAAGGTCTTCTGTTTGCTCAGCTTGGGCAAGATTTACAACAACATAAAGTTGCCGTGTTGAACGCAGATGATAAGTGGCACACTAAGATGAAGGAGATGACATCCTATCCTGTGCTAACTTATGGAATTCATGCGGATGCAATGTTCTCAGCTTCAAATATCGACCTTCGAACAGATGGAAGCTCGTTTACGCTACACTCGCCAGAAGGTGAATGGGAAGTAGAAATGCGAATGATTGGTGAGTTTAGTGTATCCAATGCGCTAGCTGCGATTACTGCGCTCTACGCAAAAGGACTTGCAATACCAGATATCTTAGCGCCACTCCGTTTTCTCGCGCCTATTAAAGGGCGAATGGAACGAGTGGAAACTGAACTGCCTTTAACAATCTACGTGGACTATGCTCATTCTGCAGATGCGATAGAAAAAGCGATCGATGCCATACTGCCGTATAAATCAGCAGAATCAAAACTTATCTTTGTCATTGGTACAGGAGGAAACCGAGATCGGAAGAAACGTCCAGTGATGGCTGAAAAAGCTTCAGCTGCAGATTACGTGATTTTAACGACCGACGATCCAAGAGACGAACCGTATGACTCCATAACATCTGAACTTGCAGCAGGAATGACCCATCAACAGTTTGCATGTATAGGAGATCGCGAAGCTGCCGTACGACATGCGATTGAAATTGCTGATGAAGGCGATATTATTATCTTTGCAGGTAAAGGACATGAAGATTATCAAATTATCGGTTCAACAAAATATCCACATTCAGATGCAACGATTGCACTTGAAGAGGCAGAAAAGAAATTTGGTAAAGGCTTGATCGGCAGCTAAATGTCGGGCTCATATATGAAGGAGAATAAGTAAATGACTAAAAATATGCAAGAAGAAATTGCTTCAAGACGAACGTTTGCCATCATCTCTCACCCAGATGCCGGGAAGACGACAATGACAGAGAAACTACTCTATTTCGGTGGTGCCATTCGAGATGCCGGAACAGTTAAGGGAAAGAAAACTGGTAAGTACGCAACGTCCGACTGGATGGAAATTGAAAAACAACGTGGTATTTCGGTAACTTCATCTGTTTTGCAATTCGATTACGATGGAAAACGGGTTAATATTTTGGATACACCAGGACACGAAGACTTTAGTGAAGATACCTATCGAACACTTATGGCAGTAGATGCGGCGGTTATGATGGTCGACTCAGCAAAAGGAATCGAGCCTCAAACCATCAAGCTCTTCAAAGTTTGTCGTATGCGAGGGATACCCATTTTCACGTTCATGAACAAAATGGACCGTCAAGGTAAAGAACCGCTTGAGTTAATGGAAGAACTAGAAGAAGTTCTTGGCATCGAGTCCTACGCAATGAACTGGCCCATCGGTATGGGGAAAGAGTTCATGGGGATTTACGATCGTTACAACAATCGCATTGAACAAGCCCGTGTTGTAGGGGAAGATAAGTATCTTGAGTTAGACGACGAAGGTCAACTGGCTAAACCTCATCCAATGATGGAAACCTCTTATTACAAACAAGCAGTGGAAGATGCATTGTTGTTAGAAGAAGCTGGAAATTCTTTTGATGAAACCCGCGTTGCAAAGGGCGAGCTAACGCCGGTATTTTTCGGAAGTGCTTTGACAAACTTTGGCGTACAAACATTTTTGGAGACCTTTTTAAACTTTGCTCCCGCTCCACAACCTCGTATAACAGAGAACGAGCAATATGTAGACCCTATGACGGATGAATTTTCTGGTTTCATCTTTAAGATTCAGGCAAATATGAATCCAGCTCACCGGGACCGGATTGCGTTCGTTCGAATTGTGTCTGGTTCGTTTGAAAGAGGAATGTCAGTAAACATACCTCGTATAGGGAAAACAGTAAAGTTATCACAAACAACTCAGTTTCTTGCAGATGATCGTGAGACAGTGAATGAAGCTGTAGCAGGAGACATTATCGGATTGTATGACACAGGGAACTATCAAATTGGAGATACTGTTGTTGGTGGCAAATCTACCTACCAATTCGAAGCGTTGCCACAGTTCAACCCAGAATTATTCGTCAAAGTTACGGCAAAGAATGTCATGAAGTCGAAACACTTCCATAAGGGAATTTTACAGCTTGTTCAAGAAGGGGCTATTCAGTATTACAAAACACTTCACACTGAAGAAGTCATTCTTGGTGCGGTAGGTCAGCTTCAATTTGAGGTATTTGAGCACCGTATGAAAAATGAATATAACGTCGAAGTCCAAATGGAGCACATTGGCTCAAAAGTTGCGCGTTGGATTGAAAACGAAGCAGACGTAAAGGAATCTATGACTGGTCCACGCTCTATGCTTGTAAAAGACCGTTTTGATAACTTAGTCTTCTTATTCGAAAACGACTTTGCAATGCGTTGGTTCGGGGACAAATTCCCAGATATTCGTTTATATAGTTTGTTATAAGCATTGTCCTACATTGAAAACTCGTTACATATTTATGTACGAGTTTTTTTACTATCATAAAATTTTTAAACGTTCTGTTTGAACTCAAGCGACGTATTGCATATGATGAAAGTACTGTATTACAGACAAAAGGGGACGCGCACATGAAAATAAGCGATTTTTCGATTAAACGCCCGGTGTTTACAATTGTTACGATGTTTTTAATTATTATCTTAGGGGCCGTATCATTTCTAAAAATACCCGTTACGCTCATACCAGATTTAAATCCACCTGTCGCAGTGGTCGTTGCGAATTATGGAGGGGCATCTCCAACAGAAGTAAGCGAAAAACTAACAAAACCATTAGAAGAAAGTCTTTCCACAGCACCTGGATTAAAGACCTTGCAATCTACTTCCCAAGAAGGTGCTACCTTAGTATTCATGATGTTTGATTGGTCTGCCGATTTAGATGATGTTCAACTAGATATCTTGCAGCGCATTGACCAGGTTCCTGTACCTGAAGGTGCGGATAAACCTCGTTTCATGAAGTTTGATCCTTCTCAATTCCCAGTTATTCAACTCTCACTTAAAACAGACTCTGATGATATTGATATTCGGAAGATAGCGGAGGAATTGGAAACAGAATTACGTCAAACTGAAGGTGTCGCAAGTGTCAGCGTATCCGGTAAACTTGTTGAAGAAATTCAAATCGTATTAGATGAAAGTAAACTAGAAAAGAACGGACTCACTCAAGCGGACGTGTTACAAGCAGTTCAAGCTTCGAATGTAACGATGCCAGGTGAGCCAGTTAGTGCCTCGGGTGGCAAACAACTTACTACGCGTATCATCAGTACCCTCAACTCAGCAGATGATGTGAAAAATGTCATTATTGGTCCAAACCCTGTAACTGGGAAGCGAATGTATGTAAAAGACGTCGCAGCTGTCACCCTCACAGAAGCAAATAATGGGACGTTAACTCGTGCAAATGACCAACAAGCCGTGTTACTCTCAGTCCTCCAGGAATCGGGAGCGAATACTGCTGAAGTGTCCAAGTCTTTCAAACAATCCTTAGATCAGATGTTAGACGAAAAACAATATAAAGACGTAGATGCGGATATATTATTTGACCAAGGTGATTATGTAAAATTGGCTATTAATAACATTGGTCAATCACTCATTCTGGGTGGTCTCTTCGCCATGATCGTTCTTTTCTTCTTCCTACGGGGAATTAGAAGCCCGATAATTATTGGCGTTGCAATTCCTTATTCTGTTATTGTGACATTCGTGCTAATGTTCTTTGCGGATTTCTCGCTCAATATTATGACGTTGGGTGCGTTAGCCCTCGGTATCGGAATGCTAGTGGATAATTCCATTGTCGTAATTGAAAATATTGAACGACACCTTGCTATGGGGAAAGACCGAAAAGTCGCAGCTAGTGAAGGGGCAAAAGAAATTAGTGGGGCAATCATTGCATCCACATTGACGACACTGGCTGTTTTTGTTCCAGTCATTTTCATTAGTGGATTGATCGGACAAATCTTTACTCAATTTGCGTTGACGATCTCATTCAGTTTATTTGCATCATTAGTTGTTGCATTGACTGTTGTGCCAATGATGGCGAGTCGCATGTTACGTAAACCACGTCGCAATGTAGAAGCACGTAGACGTCGCTCGAAAACACTCAGTACATTTGAGAAGTCCATCAAGTGGTCTTTAGGTCATCGATTCCTTATTCTAGTCATGACGGTAGTTTTACTTGGCGCTAGTGCATTTGGTTTGTTTAAAGTAGGGACGGAATTTTTACCGTCTACTGATGAAGGTTTCTTCAGCATTAATGTTGAACTTCCAAATGGATCTTCACTAGAAACAACGAATGAAGCAGTTAAAAAAGTAGAAGATGTGTTGAAAGAACAAAAAGATGTCGATGTATATGTCAGTCTAGTTGGAGGAACCCAACAGTCCATGGCACAAGGAGGTTCACAAGCGGATACGGCTGAAATGTATGTAAAGCTAAAACCACTAGACGACCGGGAACGCTCTGTATTCGATTTCATGGATGATGTAAAGCCCAAAGTGAACAAAGCAATTGGGGATACTGCTGAAATTAGCTTCAACGTACAAGCGGCTGCAGGTTCAAATCCAAATACGTTGACATTCGCTATTGAAGATACAAACGAGACCCGTTTAAATGAAGCAACTGAAAAAATAGATGATGCTCTTACTAAAGTGGATGGTGTGACGGATGTATCCAATAACTTGATGGATACAGTAGAAGAAGTTCAAGTAACTGTCGATCAAAAGTTAGCTGCTGATTTCGGTTTAGCCCCATATCAAGTGGCTCAAACGATTACAGACGTTACACGAGGTACATTTGCGACTCAAATTGTCGATGAAAATGATCAAGTATTGACGGTGAATGTCCAGTATGACAAAAAGTTTTACAAAGATACGGGTGCTTTAAGAAAGATTAAGCTCCGTACACCAACAGGGCAGTTTGTTAAGTTAGGGCAGATTGCGAAAATCGATATAGCTGAAGGTCCTGTTGCCATTCAACGAGTTGACCAGGCTCACTCTGTTTCTTATGAAGTGAAGTATGAAAATGATAAATCACTTGGAGAAATGACGAAATCCGTGAACGAGGCAATTGACGAACTCAAGTTGCCGGATGAAGTGAAGATGTCCTACAGTGGAGACCGCGAGCTCTTTGAGAGTGCAGCAAACGATATGCTGCTTGCACTTATACTTGCAGTAGTTCTCGTTTACATTGTTATGGCAGCTCAATTTGAGTCGTTTAAATACCCATTTGTTATCATGTTCTCTGTTCCGTTAATGGTGATTGGTGTCGCGATTGGTTTGTTTGTGACGGATACCCCTATAAGTGTCACTTCGATCATTGGTATTCTTGTGTTAGTAGGAATTGTTGTGAACAACGGAATTGTCCTTGTGGACTACATTAACCAGCAAAAGGCTGCTGGTATGAAATCGTATGATGCAATCGTCATCTCTGTTAAAAACCGGGTGCGTCCGATTCTTATGACAGCTCTGACGACAATTCTCGGCCTGTTACCACTTGCACTTGGTATCGGTGAAGGTACAGAAATAAACCAACCGATGGGAATTGCCGTAATTGGTGGGCTCATCAGCTCCACGTTCCTAACACTCTTTATCGTACCGATTATTTATAGTCTCTTCGATAAAGAAACAAGAAGACGTGCACGTCCAACGACATCTGTGGATAACAATAAAGATTGATAGAAGTTGACTTAAAAGCAGAGGAGAAGATCCCTCTGCTTTTTTGTATGGAATGAATAGGACAATCATTCATAGAATGTACCGATTTCTCATATAATGTGAGTATCTGCAAAGGAATGTTTTATTTGAAAAAACAGCAGCTACAAAATACGATTCTCCTTATTGGTATCGATTGTGTCGAAACTAAAACATCGAGAAGAAACTTATTTGAAAAAGCGGATGTTTAGTTTACAGAACAGCTGATGATCAGTATAATAAAGGGAGAAAAGTACCTAACATATGAATGTCTTTGACGTTTGTCAAAGGGGAGTAGCTATAGGGAAACCTATTTCATAGTCGTCAATACATGGTGGCAAGCCACCATCGGTTATGATAGCTGGATTTTTTTACAAATTCCGACTTAGCGAGACCTTTGCCTTTTATTAGGTGAGGGTTTTTTTGATTGAAAAAAAGGGAGGAATTTTTGTTGGAAAGTATTTTCTTTGAATACGCGTGGGTATTACTTGTACTAATTGTTTTGGAAGGCCTTCTTGCAGCAGATAATGCAGTCGTTATGGCGGTTATGGTGAAACATCTTCCAAAAGTACAACAACAGAAAGCATTGTTCTACGGACTATTAGGGGCATTTGTTTTCAGATTTACAGCTCTGTTTTTCATCACGTACCTTGTGAATTATTGGGAAATTCAAGCACTAGGTGCAGTTTACCTATTGTATATTTCGGCAAAGAATATTTACGACCAAAAGCATCATAAAAATGCCGATCCGACAAAGAAAAAACGGAAAGAGTCTGGTTTCTGGGTTACTGTATTGAAAGTGGAACTTGCGGATATTGCGTTTGCACTAGACTCCATGCTTGCAGCGGTAGCACTTGCAGTAACCCTGCCAGAACTAGGTAACTTCCATATCGGAGGCATTAATGGTGGACAATTTACCGTCATGCTGGTTGGTGGAATTATCGGTCTCATTATGATCCGATTTGCAGCTCGCCAATTTGTGACATTACTTGAGAAGTTTCCAGCACTTGAAACAGCCGCATTCCTTATTGTTGGCTGGGTAGGTGTTAAACTTGCTGTAATGACACTTGCACATCCTAATGTTCAAATTCTCGATACAGAATTTCCACACTCTCTTACGTGGAAACTTATTTTCTGGTCTGTCCTTGCAGCCATCGCATTAGGCGGTTATTTAACTGCTGTTGCAAGTAATAGAAAGACATCTAAGTAACGATACTAAAACTGTCCAATGTGAGAGATGTTTCTTGCGCTGGACAGTTTTTTTATTTGTGCACACCATAACTAGGTAGATTTTAATTTCGAGGATAAATGGGGTGACTGAAAATGAAACTAGCAGCCAAAACTATAAGAGAACCTAATTTTTCTGTCAGGATAAAATCGAATATGGTATGATTATGTCCTCCTGAAGGAAAGGATCGGATACAAAAAATGAAATTTAACCGTGATAGTTTACGCAAATTCACACCAGCTCAATTAATTGTGTTTTATTATTTTTTAGCCATTGCATTTTCATTTCTATTGTTGAATCTTCCAGGCGTTTATAAACCCGGTGTGAAGGTTTCTTTTATCGATAGTTTATTCACATCTGTAAGTGCTGTCAGCGTCACCGGATTGACGCCGATTAGTATCGCAGGTACGTATACAGTTTTCGGACTATGTATGCTAATGCTCGTTCTGCAAATAGGTGGAATCGGTATTATGTCAATAGGCACGTTTTTCTGGTTACTCGTAAAAAAACGTATTGGGTTGCGTGAACGACAGCTCATTATGGTGGATCATAATCAGTACTCACTCGCCGGAGTGGTGCAATTGATTAAACAAATTGTACGGATTATTTTTCTCATTGAACTAATTGGTGGAATTGTCCTGACCATTTATATTATGCCTCTCTACGATAGTTTTTCTGACGCTCTTCTAAATGGAATGTTTTTATCAGTTTCTGCTACAACGAATGCCGGATTCGACATTACAGATGCGTCCTTGCTGCCGTATTTCAATGACTACTTTGTACAATTTGTTATTATGGTGTTAATTATTTTAGGTGCGATCGGATTCCCTGTTCTTGTAGAGGTGAAAAGTTTCTTTTCAAAAAAGATTCCGCATTTTCGTTTTTCACTTTTTACCAAAATTACGACATCTACTTTCGGAATACTATTGGTAGCAGGTGCGGTATTGATCTTTATTCTAGAGTCATTTCATTCTTTTAAAGGAATGTCTTGGCATGAAAAGATCTTTTCTTCTCTATTTCACTCTGTTTCAGCACGATCTGCAGGTTTAACGACGTATGATATCACTAGCTTTAGTGATGCGACGGATATCGTAATTAGTTTATTGATGTTTATCGGTGCATCTCCAAGTTCAGTTGGTGGGGGAATTCGAACTACGACATTTGCAATTGCTGTATTATTTCTTATTAACTTTGCAAAAGGAAAAGATGTTATTCACATTTTTAAACGTCGTATAAAGCTTGTCGACATTTTTCGTTCGTATGCCGTCATTTTGCTAGCGGGCTTCATGGTTATGACTGCACTTCTCGTTATGTTAATTACGGAGCCTGGAGTCCCTGTGGTCTCATTGTTATTTGAAATAACCTCTGCATTCGGAACGTGTGGAATGTCTCTTGGAATTACTGCGGATTTATCTGTACCCGGTAAGGTTATTATTATGGCGCTCATGTTCATTGGACGAGTGGGGCTAATTTCTTTTTTATTCACATTAGGTGGAAAAGTAAACAAAACCTCTTTCCGTTATCCAAAAGAACGTGTAATAATAGGGTAGTAGGAAATAAATGGAGGATAATATTTTTGCTGAAAGATCAATTAAATGATTATATGTTTCTTTGAATAACCTTGTATGGAAGAAAATTCGTGCAATATAATTCTAAAGACCTATATAACGAGTTGTGGAAATATGGAATAATCTGAATTATACACTTTGGACCGTTTATTTATGTAAGTTATAACATATGGTGCTATTTCATATCTTGTCTAAACAGTCTCGGGAGGGTAAACAATGCTTGAACAATTAGAAAATGTGAATAGTTATGGCTCACTTTTCGTTACCGACAAACGTCACCCTTGTATTTTGGTCAGTATGGATGGTGTCATTGCTGAGGCAAATTTCTTGTTTTGTAAGAAGTTTTCGTTGGGACAAAACGATAACTTTTTATCGTTACTCAAAAGAGATGGTTTACGCAGCTGGAATGACTTTAAGCAAGAATGCACGGAAATAAAAGAAATTATATTAGATAATTTCGCACTGGTTTCTGAAGGAAATGTTGAGTGTTTATGCAAAGCTCATATAATTTATTTAAACCAAACACAGCAAGCTATCGTTACATTTATGGTACCGGCGGTTTGTACAGAACTACCATTAGCTGATTATTTAGGGTGCTTTACGCATGCCTCAATGTTAACGATGATTGTCAATCGTGAAGGTAACATTATTGATGTCAATAATCGAGTGAATGAATTATTTAACTTAACAAGGAATGCGGTTATTGGAAAACGTGTGCAATCGTTGTATAGAAAGTTCAACACACAAAAGAGAAATGCAGAGGCCCAGTATGAAGCATATATAAAAACACTTCACACTATCGGGGAAGTCACTATCAAAGAACGATTTGAAGATGAACCGAATACGATTCAGTTTTTTGAGATTCGTGCTGTGTATAACAGCGATAGCGACTTGTATATCGTGGAAATACAGGATTGTACAGAGATAGAAATGCTTCGCAGAAAGTTGGATCATTCCGGATCTTTGTCAACAGTAGGTCAAATGGCAGCAAGTATTGCACATGAAATTCGTAATCCGATGACGACGTTAAAAGGATTTGTGCAATTGATGGAAGTCACCGCAACAGGAGATACAGCAAAATATTTGTCCGTCGTGGATGACGAGCTGAAACGGATGGAAGCGATTCTGAATGAAATGCTTATGCTATCAAAACCTTCGGAAGAAAAAATTTCAGAGTTCTCTTTAGGAGTTCTAATTACAAAAGTGCTAGAAATCATGAAGCCAAAAGCCATGTTTGAATCGATTCACATTGACTGGCAAGATGCTTCTTTCTGCAATTCGATGATCTATTCAAATGCAGATAAAATCAAGCAAGTTCTTTTGAATATCTTTAAAAATGCATTCGAGGCTATGGAACCAGGAGGAATTTTGACCCTGAAACTTGAAAAGGCAGAAGGGACCGCATTTACACTTTCCGTTACCGATACAGGAAAAGGTATGACTCCGTTACAGATTAAAAACATATTCATGCCTTTTTTCACATCAAAACCAGAAGGAACAGGTCTAGGACTACCATTTGTTCTAAAGACAATGGAAGATCTAGGGGGAGCAGTAGCGGTTTCAAGTGTGGCAGAAAAAGGGACAACATTCACTTTAGTATTTCCGCAGCATTATTTGGAGAGTTGTGTAATAGTGGAGCAATCCTCAGCTAATTAATAATTCATATTAGATCAATTTTGACGAATTGGTATTCAACCAACTATACTAATTTCATAGATTAAATTGGAAAACAGCAGGTGAATAATTTATGGGGAAAGCAAACGAACGCGCACTAAAATTATTTGTAGTCCTATCACGGGCAAATAAAGTGCTGCACGAAGAGACGAATCGACTAATCTCATCTAAAGGGTTGAATCCGACTGAGTTTGCGGTTCTCGAGTTGTTGTACCACAAAGGAAAACAGCCTATCCAAAAAATTGGAGAAAAAATTTTAATGCGTAGCGGTTCAATGACCTATGTCATTAACAAACTGGAGTCCAACGGTTACTTACAACGAGAAGTCAATTCTATCGACAAACGCGTAACGTATGTAGAAATTACTACTCAAGGCGAACAGTTAATGGATGCATTGTTCCCTGGGCATGCAGAGAATATTACTCGATTACTCTCATCGTTGACGGCTGAGGAGCAAGAACAAGCGACAGGTTTGCTTCAAAAGTTAGGAGTATCCATTCGTGATTTGTCATCAACAAAAAGCTGAACAGCAATTTGCTGTTCAGCTTTTTGTTGATGTCTTATTTTGGTTGAATCGTTTCAGCCATTTTCAAATATTCTTCATAGTAGCTCTCATCGTTGTTATCATACATCATGACCCGAACGATTAGCTCTCCTTTTTGGAAAATCATTGCTGTAATGGGACCATCAGCTGAAGTTACACGATATGCCTGCACTTTTTCTAGTTCTTTGCTAGTTGGAAGTTTTGTCTCGTCTGTCAACTCAACAGGAGACGCATCTGTACTTGTAGCAGCAAGTGTTTCTTTCATGTTTTCAACAGCTTTGTCAAAATCAGTTTCAGTAGCTTGCATTGTTCCGATTACCATAAACTTGTCTTCATGTTCTTTCAGATAAAGAATGTCACGACCAGGCTCTTCACTCGTCAATTCATAAGTTGGGAGCACTTGCATTTTAAAGGGTTGCTCATCGCTCTCTGTTTCCACAGCATCTGGTAACGTCGCAACCTCATTAGATTCACTACTGTCTGCTTCGGAGTTTGAATCACTAGTTGAATCTTCTTCTGTCGCTTCATCTTCTTCACTTGTAGCGTTCTCATCGGTAGACTCTGTTCCCTCTGCTTCACCAGATTCACCATCAGTAGATTCAGTTTCATTTGTGCCAGTATCAACAGTTTGATCAGTATTTTCAATGGACTGCTTATCAGAGTCCTCTTCGCTTGTATCGGTTCCACAAGCAGCTAATAATAGTGAGGCAGACAATGCTGTGTAAAGTAGTTTTTTGTTTTTCATACGGTCAACTCCTCCTTACTCAATGTGACGCAAATTTGCAAAAAAAGTTTCAATTTTCTTTTTTATGAAGGATTGTGTAGCGCTTATGGTTCACAACTGTTTTTTCTTCAAGACCAAGTTCCTCAAAGTTTTCCATAAACGTTAAGTTCACAATAACCGAGTTATCATTCACTTTTTCTACAATCCCCTGTAAACCATCCTTAAATTCAATAATGGTTCCCACCTCTGCAATATTCAACTCTTCCATTTCATCCATCTGATTCAACTCCTTCTGCAACTGATTAAACCTATTATACTTAACAAAAGCAATACAGGTAAAGTATCATGAAATGAGAGAATGTACAAATTATTATTGTTTCGACAAGTATTTGTCGTGAATTGTCGAAAAGTTTTGACACAACTTTTTTTACTTTATGTTACTATATATTAAGCTTTGTTATTAATCGTGGGAGGGCTTCTCTATGGATAATCTGGAATATAAAATTGAATTCATTCGCAGGGAACTCTTGAAAACTGCAGAGGAAAAAGGTCTATCCTCCAATGAGACGGTCAATCTGAGCGTTGAATTGGATCACTTATTAAATATCTATTCATACGATGAAAAGAGTGCTGTTATTAAAAATAGTAGTATAGAGAGAAAAGTACAAATTAAAAGTGAAAATTTTGGCTGAATGTGTTTAGAATTCTGCCGAAGGGGGATACTACAATTGAACACAGCAACATTCTCATTTCCCCCTTTTGATGACGGTCCTTTCCCAGGACCGTCTCTTTTTTGTTCATAACAAGAAATGAAGCTTATTTTAGAGTATTATTAGTATAGCGTCACTATTTTTAGGGGGGATATTACATATGGAAAATATTTCGTTTATCGGAACGGGAGTAATGGGTTCTAGTATTGTCAGTCATTTGCTTCAAGCAGGCTATCCTGTAACTGTGCATACACGTACGAAGGGGAAAGCGGAGCCACTTATTGCTGCAGGCGCTAAGTGGGCTTCTACGGTAGCCGAGGCTGTACAAAAAGCAGATATTATCTTTACAATGGTTGGCATGCCTGCTGACGTTGAAGAAATCTATCTAAAGGTTGATGGTATTCTCGCTAACGGAAGAAGCGGACAAGTGCTTATAGATATGACAACTTCGAGTCCAGCGCTTGCAAAAAAAATCGAAAAAGCAGCTATTGAAAAAGGAATGTCTTCACTCGATGCTCCTGTTTCTGGTGGGGACGTCGGAGCTAAAAATGGGACACTCTCGATTATGTGTGGTGGTGACGAGTCCGTATTTAACCAAGTCAAAGCAATATTTTCGATATTCGGAAGTCAAATTGTACTTCAAGGTCGTGCTGGAGCTGGGCAGCACACAAAAATGAGCAATCAGCTGGCCATTGCGACCAATATGATCGGTGTTTGTGAAGCGCTTGCATATGCCGAAAAAGCAGGGCTGGACCCAGAACGTGTTTTAGAATCCATCTCTCCTGGTGCGGCAGGTTCTTGGTCGCTTTCAAATCTTGGACCTCGTATGCTTGGTGGGAATTTCGAACCTGGTTTTTACACAAAGCATTTTCTAAAGGATTTGCGGATTGCACTTGATGAAGCGAGTGCCATGGATTTGGATCTTCCGGGATTGCAGTTAGCAATCCGTCTGTATGAGGACCTTATTGCTAAAGGATACGGTGATAAGGGTACCCAAGTTCTTTTCAAACAGTATTAATGAAAAAAGGGACACGCCGATTTAGGCATGTCCCTTTTATCTTTTCCCATCTAAGTAGGAAGAACGGAAAACTTCTGTATTTGAAACCCGTCTAGTTTTTTTCTGTTGAGGTTTTTTAACGGATGGTGCCGGGACGTTCTCTTGTAGAATGCCCGTGAAATTAGTAAGCAGTTCGCGAGCGGTTTTTAAACTCATGCGCTCTTGAGGATTCCTAAACTCCAAATCTTGCTCACCTAGATGTGGCAACTGGGCGAAGTCATCTTTTTCAGGGAGAGTGTGAAAGAGGAATTCTCCACAACGTACTAGGACAGTGGAATGCTGTTTGCTGTATTTTGGATTTTCTACAAAATGTAACCCAACTTTTTCGGCGCCACCTGTTTCAAGAAGTTTAGCGATAGCTACTTTCTTCAATTGGTAAAGTGGTCGATTATCCGGAGCTGTTTTTGCATGCCTGTTAACGGTATAGATTGCTACGGCTAGTTCCCGCAGTGAATTGGCGTCTGCCAATACGTAGACCTCCCATCAAATAAAAAAAACTTCATTTTGACAGTATTGTACTAGTAAATTAGAAATAAGTACACCAAAAGCGACAAAGTCTTTTAAACTCTTGTCACCAGGAACTTCAAGAAATTGTGAACTAGCAGCAGATGCAAAAGAGTCAGAGTTATGGTACGATTTGAATGAGTATTCATTCATTTTACAAGGGGGAATAAAAATGGACGAGAAAAAGGTTATTATCGTTACAGGCGGGTCAAACGGTATGGGGAAATACATGGCAAAGAAATTTGTTCAAGACGGGGCAAATGTCATTATAACCGGAAGAGACTCAGAAAAGTTAAATGCTGCCAAAGAGGAAATTGGGGAAAATGCTTATACTTTTCAAATGGATGTACGTGAAATTGAAACTATCGAAGCACTTATACACTTTGCAGACAAAACTTTTGGGAAAATTGATGGACTTGTCAATAATGCTGCAGGAAATTTCATCGTACAAGCAGAAGATCTATCTCCGAACGGATGGAAGTCAGTAATCGATATTGTTTTGAATGGAACTTTCTACTGTTCAAGTGCAGTAATGAACTACTGGAAAGAAAAGGGGCAAAAAGGTGCGATACTAAACATGTTGGCAACATATGCTTGGGATGCTGGACCAGGTGTAGTTCACTCAGCTGCAGCGAAAGCAGGAGTTATGTCGCTCACACGTACACTTGCCGTAGAATGGGGAAGAAAATATGGTGTTCGTGTTAACGGTATTGCACCAGGACCTATTGAACGTACAGGTGGAGCAGAAAAGTTGTTTCAATCGGAGAAAGCAGCACAGCGAACTATTCAATCAGTACCACTTGGACGTGTTGGAAAGCCAGAAGAAATTGCTGAACTTGCAGCCTTCATCATGTCAGATAAAGCGTCCTATATGAATGGAGAGATTGTCACATTAGATGGCGGTCAATGGTTGAACCAATATCCGTTTTGACGGTTAGTTTGCCCATAATATGCACATCCTAAATCAACAGGTAGCAAAAAAATAGAGGCCTGTTGAGGAGGGAAAAGATTGTTTGATATTTGGGCGATTCCAATTGGTGTTGTCGTGGCGATAATGGTCATCATTGGAGTCTTAGCGGTTCGTAAAAAGCCGAATTATAATCCGGATGGAGTACTCAACAGACAGGATCGAAGTGTGGCAGAGCCGATTGAAGACCATCCCTTCACGTTTAATCCTATATTGTGGGTGATTCTCGTAGCTGCTCTATTTAGTGTAATCGTTATATTTTACTACTGGGCCTCTTTCTCATAAGGAAGAGGCTTTTTTGTTAAAAATGGTAAATACCTATACGAATCGTTCAGGACTTCTTCATTTTATAGCGATCTCTATGATATAGTAGAAGAGCAGCATAGCTTGAAGTAAATTGTTGCTGGAGGAGCGATTTAAATTGGTTGCTTTGAATAATAGTGACTTTTTGGTCATGCCAATATCCGACTATCTGATTTCTTCTGAAAAGGTTGCGCATGTGCAGGTTGGCAATAATGCAGAACATGCATTACTGGTTCTTACAAAGACGGGGTATTCAGCAATTCCTGTACTTGACGCAAAGTATAAATTGAGAGGTTTGTTAGGTATTGGAATGATTACAGATGCAATATTAGGCTTAGAAAGAATCGAATATGAACGTCTTTCAGATTTGAAGGTTGATGATATTATGCAAACGGATTTACCATTGATCCGGACAACGGATCGTTTTCAAAAAGGGCTAGATTTGCTCATCAATCATACATTCTTATGCGTGACAGAAGAGGACGGTACGTTTGCTGGTATACTAACACGTCGTGTGATGTTAAAGCAGTTTAAGAAATATGTATATAGCTCAAGGTAGACTACATGTGATAATAGTTAGAAACAAAAGTGATGAGGCTCTTTTTTAAGAGTCTCTTTCTTTTTAGATAGAAGGCTAAGAAACAAGTGACGAAGCAGCCGCTTCTTGAAAAGGATGATGAGAAACTAAATGAACACAACAGAAATCATGAAAGTCTTGGCAGAAGAAGGAAATATGAGGAAAGCAGCGGACCGATTGTTCATCTCTCAACCGGCACTTTCACAAAGGCTCCAGTCTATTGAAAAATCCTGGGGAGCAAAATTATTTGTAAGATCGCAAAAAGGTCTTGTCCCGACAGCTGCTGGAGAACTCGTCATTGAGTTTGCAAAAGAGACTGTTCAGAGGAAAGAAGAAACAATTGAACAAATTGCTGGGCTTGCAGACAAAGTGCATGGAACATTAAAAATCGCATGTGCATCCATCGTTGGGCAGACTTGGCTTCCAGAAGTACTTAAAGATTATGTGAAGCAATATCCAGACGCTAAAATTTCACTGATGACTGGTTGGACATCAGAAATATTGAAGGCATTGTATGAAGGGGAAGCCCACGTTGGAATTGTCAGAGGAGAAGTTGAGTGGAACAGCAGGCGTACTTATTTGTTCCGTGATCAGTTGTATTTAGTGGATAAAGAACTCACTTCACTCGAGCAATTGAAAGATACAGAACGGCCCTATATTCAATTTAAAAGTGATTCAAATTATTATACGGAAATTCAACAATGGTGGCAGAAACACTTTTCAAAAAATCCAACTAGACAGTTAACAGTGGACCAAATGGAAACCTGTCGACAACTCGTTTTAAATGGTATTGGGTATGCGATATTGCCATCAATTACATTACGTGGAGATGAACAAGTGAATAAAATTCCATTGTTGAATAATGAAGCAGAATTTGAATTGACAAGGGATACCTACCTTATTGGGTATCAGTCTAGTTTTGAGTTGAAACAGGTAGAAGCTTTTTCAAAGGTAATCGAAGCTCATGCGCTTCAATTAAAAAATGATTCCAGTTTACTTGAATGATGGAACTTTCTAGCAAGTAAAACGTACTAATTATCGATATAAGTAGAAAAATAATTCAGAAAGTGAGGCGGGCTATTTGAGAAAGTCGTTATGGAAGCCGTTTACTATGTTAGTAGTTCTAGTCGGAATCATTAGTCTATGGCCGATGACAAAAGCATTTGCTGCACCTGACTTGCATGTGTCCGTTCAAACTGGTCTAGACCAAAAAACTAAGGATGGAAAAGGTGCACCTATAGTTTTCACGATTGAAAACAAAGGAACCGCATTTGCTGGAGATTTGATTGTCAATACTTCAAGTCAAACGGGCGGTGTTGGTCAATCTATTGCACTAACGATTGGAGAAGGAGAGAAGCAGACGGTTACGATGACTGTTGACTCCATACAAGATTCAATGATGTATGGCAATCCCATTAAGAAAAATATCTTTTTCTATGAAAATGGGTGGAGATCAGGTGATGAAATCAAGCACTCCGGAACGCAACTCATTAAATCTACAGCGTTTCCTGAGCAAGTTTTATTCATTGCTGGACTAGCAGATAATATTGATCGGTTATCTTCTTTAAAAGACTTATATTTAAAAAACAAAGAAGGGACTCAACTCCTGAATTTAACAAAATCAGACCAATCTCCTTTACCCGCTGAAAAAGGCGGATGGGATGCAGTGGATATTATTGCTGTAGATGGTTTTGCCATCGCTGATCTTTCTTCAAAACAGCAAGATGCCATGTTGGAATGGGTTAAAGCAGGAGGAACTTTACTGATAGGAGGCTCTCAGAACGTAGCGGCTGAAGCAGGAGTTTTCCGTTCACTGTTACCGCTTGAGATTCAAGAAAGTAAAGAGTTTGCCCCAGCTTTATTCAATGACAAATTCAAAGATCCTGTACCAGGGTTTTCAGCGAAGAAAGCACCAGACGCTGCGATTCTATTACAGCAGGATGATACGATTCTAGCGGCCTCTCAACTTGTTGGGTCGGGAATGGTTCTCCAGACAACTTTTTCAATCGGTAACGAATCATTCCGGACTTCAACAGGTGCGAAAACCTTTTGGACAGATCTATTGAACAAGAGTAACCAACTGTTAAAACAACGACCTTCTCAAATGTATTACACACCTCCGACGGATGATTTAATGTTTACTGTCGGGGAAACAAATGAACTCTTTCCTTCTTTTAAAGTATCTACACCCTTATTGTTTGGCATTATCATTGTGTATATCATTTTAGTAATTCCACTACTCTATATCTTTTTGAGAAGAAGAGATAAGAGAGAACATGCTTGGTGGATTATTCCGGTTGTCGCAGTGGTCGTTTCTTTTGCAATTTTTGCTTATGGAGGCAAGGACCGCTTAGGCAAGGCACAGCTGCAACATTCCGCTGTCTATCTTGTGAAACCGGACAATACATTATCGGGATATTACGCTGAATCCCTACTAACCGATAAATCAGGGAACTTCACTTTTACAATACAAAAACCGAGCACAGTCTCGGCAAACTCATCGGCAAATTCGGTATTTGGCACTAATCTACCAGCCCATAATCACTCTATTTTAGAAAAGGGTGCGAGTGAAGAGGTGCTATCATTCAGAAATCTAGGGTTTTGGAATGTCGCATCCATTTATGGGGAAACAGAACTTGGTGCTGTTGGTAATTTTGATACTAATCTAACTCTTGAGGATAAGATATTGACGGGAACAGTAACGAATAATTTTCCATTTGGCGTGAAAGACGTTTCAATTTTATCTGGAAGTAAAACCATTAAACTGGGTTCCATTATGGCGGGAGAAACTTTAACGGTACAAGAAGAAGTAAAAGTGAATGTACTTGGACCACGGAGTACCTCTAATTATGGATACATGAACCCCATAGCAAACAATCAGGATGATTTGGTAAAAATGAGAAAAGATGGCCTTTTGAACTTCTCATCTATTCATATGAATGAGTCATCTAAACCAATCTTATCAGCAACTACAGAAACTCAAATTATGGAACTCTCACTAGCAGAACGAAAAGTTGAAAACTCACCAATCTCCATGTTACTTCAGCCAATCGATATTAATACTAAATTGTCAGGAACTGTAACTATCGACAGTGATTTAATGGAAATGGAATTACTGTCATCCAGCGGAAATCCTGCAGATTTAGTAGATGAAGTAAACAAAGAATACATCTTTTCTGAAAAGGAATATAGTCAGAAGTGGCAACTTAACAACGACTTTTCTCAGAAGGTGGACAACTGGACGAAGATTCAGCTGTTTGGCGTGGATCTTAATCGTTATGACGTAAGTATTCTCAATGTGAAAACAGGGAGTTATGAAGTGTTAGAAGGGAAATCGTCGCTAACAGTGGAACCAGCAAGTGATTATGTATCGAAGGATGGGAACTTAACAATTAAGTTGAATTTCAATAATTCGCAAATGGGAGAACCTTCTCATCCACCGGAACTCCGTTTGACAGGGGAGGTTAAAAAATGATAGAAATCTCCAAGCTCACAAAAAAATATGGACAATTTAAAGCGTTGGATGAGTTGACATTGTCACTCAAAGAAGGAACTGTTTTTGGGTTTGTTGGAGCGAATGGTGCGGGGAAGTCCACAACGTTTCTCATTTTAGCTACACTTTTACAGCCTACTTCGGGGAATGTAACAATTAATGGAGTAGACATTACAAAGAAGCCTGAGGAAATCCGGAAACTCATTGGCTACATGCCAGATTTTTTCGGAATATACGATCAGTTGAAAGCACATGAGTATTTAGACTTCTATGGAGCTAGCTATGGGATTCCAGTAGATAAAAGAAATCAGCTGATTACGGAACTACTGGAACTCGTCAATTTAACAGACAAACGAAATGCCTATGTAGACTCTCTTTCCAGAGGGATGAAGCAAAGACTCTGTTTGGCGAGAAGTCTCATTCATGATCCGAAAGTTCTTATTTTAGATGAACCTGCATCTGGGCTTGATCCTAGAGCGCGTGTGGAAATGCGAGACATTCTACGATCACTGAAAAGTTTAGGGAAGACAATCCTAATTTCGTCTCATATTTTACCTGAACTAGCGGAAATGTGTGATGAAATTGGAGTGATTGATAATGGTAAACTAATCGCCCACGGCTCCGTTTCGGAAATCCAGGCCAAACTTCTGGGGGATAAAACAATTACGACCCGAATTTCAGGAGACAGCGGTTCTGCAGTTGCATTTTTTGAAGAGAGTCCGTTTGTTTCCGCAATTTCTCATGAGATACATGACGGTGTGCTGTCGTTCACATTCAAAGGGGACGATATGCAGCAGTTTCAATTGTTGAAAGAAGCTGTAATGTCCGGAATTCATATCGTATCATTTACGGAAAACTCTGTTGATCTGGAAGATGTGTTCATGGAGATTACGAAGGGAGTGGAGCTCGTTGAAAAGCAGACTAAATAATCCTGTTCTCGCTAAAGAAATAAAGCTCCGATTCCGTAGCTCCAAAAGCTTTACAGGCGTCTTGTTCTATTTGCTAGCCATGTGTATCTTTGTTTTTGGATTTATCTACACCACGACTAGTCTCATGGGCACTGCCTATTTTAAGCCGTCTGAAAGTGTCATTCTATTTGCATTTTTAACGTTTATCCAATTGGGTCTAGTCCTTTTCATAACTCCAGGTTTGACTGCTGGAACTATTAGTGGGGAACGTGAACGTCAAACGTTACCCATGCTGTTAACAACTTCCCAAAGTTCGTTCCAAATCGTTACAGGGAAGCTGTTATCATCCGTCTTGTTTTTATTGCTACTCATCATAGCTGGGTTACCGGTGTATAGTATGGTGTTTCTGTTCGGTGGAATTTCCCCTGTGTTGTTTGTAAAATCTCTGTTCTTCTTATTTGTGACGCTGCTTGCAATAGGGAGTCTAGGTGTTATGTTTTCAACATTGATACGCAGAACGACGGTATCGATGATTGTAACGTACGGAAGTATGTTGTTTTTTACAGCAGTCATTCCATTTTTGTTTCTTATTCTCATACAGGTAAAACAGTTTGGGTCAATGGGTATGACGTCGTCTAAAACCTACGTAGGACATATCCTAGCATCCATTAATCCTGAAATCTTTTTTGCCTCGTTGGTATCGCCAGAGCTTGGAATGAGTGTCCAAGAGATGACTCAAGTTACATTTCCGTTGTGGATTGGTTATTTACTTTTTTATGGACTGATAACGATTGGATCCATCTGGATTGCGACAAAAAGATTGAGAGTGAATATGAAAAAGCATAAGTAGGGAGGAGAGTCACTATGGCTAATCCGTCTGGATATAAGGAAATGATTGAGCGGACAATTACTAAAGTCAGAAGAAGTTTGTTACTTGAACAAGCAATTTTTTTCTTTGTACGTGGATCTGCAATTGCAATTGTTGCTGCAACCGCAGTCATTGCTGTATCCAGATTGTTTGTCCTTCCTTATTACACGTTGTATGCATGGAGTGCTGCATTACTAATAGTGATTATTACCTGCGGCTTGTTTATTAAAAAACGTGTGAAGCGCACGGATGCAGTCCATACATTCGATCGTTACCTACCAGATAATCTATTATTGACCGTTTTAGATCAAGAAATTCAAGCTTCTACATTTGGAGAGTTTTTACTGGAACGGGTTGGGAAGAGACTTCCACCTGCAGAGAGCTTGTTTGCTGCTCGCAAAAAGAAAGCAATAGAATGGAAAATAATGATGGCTGGGGTTGGGGCAGCTATGGTATTGACTGCACTTTTGCTGGTACCCTCTCCTGCACAACAAGAAGCACAAACAATCGTGAAAGAAAAAGAAGTTATGAACGACCTTGTAAAAGAAACAAAGACACAGTTAAAACGTTCAACTACTCCTGCTGTAAAAAAGAAACTGGAGCAGCTCGTATCGGATTTAAAGAAAGTAGATGGGTCCGAAAAAGCATTGAAGGAATTCGTGAAAACCCAAAAAGAGTTGAAATTGCAACAAATGCAGTTGCTCGAGAAGAAGAGGAACCAACAGGGCGGGACTGGTAAAGAAGGATTGTCATCTGAAGAAAAGCAACAGCTGGCAGAGTTGGAAAAGCTAGCGGGGCCACTTACTGAACAAGCGGACAAAGCATTTCAAGATTTAGCAAGTATCGGAAAAGCTCCATCGATTCCACAATTGGCGGCTGGTCAGGCAGGTGCAGGCGGGCAAAAAACAGGATCTGAACGTTCTTTCAATGGAGAGAAAAACTCAACAACTGGAGGACAAAATCCAAATCCAAGTAAGCCATCGACTGGAACAAACAAACAATCAGGTAGTCAAGGCCAAGGCCAAGGTCAAGGCCAAGGCCAAGGTCAAGGTCAAGGCCAAGGACAAGGCCAAGGCCAAGGCCAAGGTCAAGGTCAAGGCCAAGGCCAAGGTCAAGGCCAAGGCCAAGGCCAAGGCCAAGGACAAGGTCAAGGACAAGGACAAGGCCAAGGACAAGGCCAAGGCCAAGGTCAAGGTCAAGGTCAAGGCAAAGGTCAAGGACCGGGCCAAGGGGGGAGAAACTTGCTCTCCATTCCGAATAATCGATTTGGTAACGCACCTGACATCGATCAAGATGGAGGAAAGCTAAGTGACGGCAAGTCGATCGACTCCTATGATAAACAAACAGCCAATGAACGGGGAACGATTCGACCTTATGAGGAAGTTGTAGGTCAATATAAAGATGCTTATTTAAAACGTACAGAGCAGTTACCTTTATCGCCTGAACTCGAAAAAATCTTAACTGATTATTTTTCCTCCATCGAATAATTCAATCTGGAAGGAGCATTTGCTATGAGTGATTTACTACAACGGTTTGAAGAGATGAGTCAAAAAATGAGTGAGGTCCGAACTGAAATTGAAAAATTCATTGTAGGACAGGAAGAGGCAATTGAATACACACTTCTTTCTATTCTTGCGGATGGGCATGCGCTTCTTGAAGGCGCGCCTGGACTTGGAAAAACAATGCTGATTCGTACGATTAGTGAAGCATTGGATCTGTCCTTTAAACGTATCCAATTCACCCCTGACCTAATGCCTTCAGATATTACAGGTACGACCTTACTAGAGCGGGATAGAGAAGGGCGCCAGAAGTTCACGTTTAACGAGGGACCATTATTCAGTCAGCTCGTACTAGCGGATGAAATCAACCGGGCCACACCTAAAACGCAAAGTGCGTTGCTAGAAGCGATGGGAGAAAAAACAGTGACGGTTTTGGGTAAAACATATCCAATGGAAAAGCCGTTTTTTGTACTCGCAACACAAAACCCGATCGACATGGAAGGTACGTATCCTTTACCAGAGGCACAGTTGGACCGTTTTTTATGTAAAATTAATTTACTTCATCCCTCTGCAATTGAATTGAAAGAAATTGTAAAACGCACGACTGGAACTACTATTATTTCCATTCAGAAGGTGATCAGTAGAGAGGAATTACTCCAAGCACAGCAGCTTGTTCGTGAAATCGTTATTGCTGAAGAAATGATTGACTATGCGATTAAACTCATTTCAATGACTCATTTTGAAACAAAAGAGGCGGATGAATGGTCCCAATATATCCAGTTCGGAAGTGGCCCCCGTGGCTTGCAAGCAATGATCCGTCTTGCAAAAGCAAGAGCCTTTCTGTCAGGGCGTGTGCACGTATCCATCGGTGATTTACGAGCGGTTGCGAAACCAGCTCTTCTACACCGTATTCAGTTGAACTATGAAGCAGAAGCAGAAGGAATTACAAATGAGACGTTTCTTGATCATGTGCTGGCGAGCATGCGGAGGGAGGTTGTCGGTTAATGACTTCTTTCTTTTCTTCTAGCTTATCTGCCCGTCTTGGTAGACTCTCATTTGTGCAGCATGGTGGACGGCTTGGTCATCACAAAGGGAGCCATGTATCTAAAAAAACGGGTGCTTCTTTGGAGTTCTCGGATTTTAAGGAATACCATCCTGGTGATGACATCCGTCATATCGACTGGAACGTGTACGCTCGAACTGACTCGTATTTCATCAAACAGTTTTTAGATGAACAGGAAATGCGTGTTCATATAGTGTTAGATACAAGTAAGTCCATGAACTTTGAAGATAAGTGGAAATTTGCACAACAAATTGCGATTGGGCTTGGGCAAATTGCATTGAAGAATGGTGATACGGTATCCATCAGTCGATTAGTTAGTGGGAAAAAGCAATTATTTACACGTAAAGGTGCGCGTCAGGCAGGTTCTTGGATGACTTATATTAGTCGCTTTGAACAACCTTCTGAAACAACTGGCTTATTGGATGGAATCCACACAATCCCCAAAGGAACGACTTTGTTATTTGTAATCACGGATGCATTAGAACCGAATGAAAATCTCACCCAGCTGTTTAACCAGCTTTCAACGAGATGTCGGGATGTGCGCGTAATTGCTATCCGTTCGAAATCAGAGCTTGCGCCTAACTACCAGGGAGATATTCGATTTATAGACAGCGAAAGTGAAAAAATTTCAGAAGTGACGATGATGCCCTCAATCGAAAACACATATTTGCTTCAGCAGAAGAAACATCAACTGCGCATGCTGGAAAGTGCAACGAAATACGGGATTGACGTGATAATGATAACACCTCAAACAGGACCAGAAGATGTATTTACAATACAAATGCGTAGACAAGGTTGGGTACGCTAGAGAGGAGGGGAGTGTATGGAGTTTGCCAGCTTGACGAACTTGTGGACACTGATATTTCCACTAACAGTAATCGTTTATTATTTATTCAGAAAACGTTTTGAACCGAAAACGATTTCATCTACACTATTTTGGGATGAAGATCGCCGTGAAGAGAATGTATCACCATTCATTCGTAATTTGCAGCGCAATGCTCTATTTTACTTACAACTGTTAGCGCTTCTTTTATTTGTATGGTTGCTCCTTGGACCATCCATCAAGCAAACTCAATCTGAAGGTATTCCCCTCGTATTCATCGTCGATAGTTCTGCATCGATGCTAGCAACTCCAAACGATTCCACACTATTTGAGATGAATCAAAGAGAAATGAATAACTTACTGGAATCAGCGGAAGGACGTCCTGTTTCCATCGTGATAACAGGGAAGGAACCAGAATTCGCGATACAAAACAGTGATTCTCAATCAGCTATCCAGGCAATTGGAGAATTGACTGTTAGGTATGAACAAAATCATCTGGATACCTCCATTGAGCTTGTTAAGTCGATGTATAGTGAGCACGGAGCGGAAGTTCATATCTTTACGGATGCGTTGGAACGGTCGGCATTCGTGTATGAAGGGACTACTATGAGTTGGCATGTACATACAAATGACCAAAAAGTAAACAACCATTCCATTCTCCGATTTGGAGCAAATCGGCGTGAAGAAGGGGTAGTAGCAATTGTAAAGTTACAGCATGATACAGAGAAAACACAGGTTGGGACAATTCAATTAAAAGAAGCTGGTACTGAAAAAGTACTTGCAGAGGAAGCGTTTAAAGGGGAACCGGGAAGTGAAGAATTGATTTCTTTTAAAAAGATTGAGACCGATGCTTCTGCGCTTCAAGTTGAACTGGTGGGTACTGATGACTATCGTGCTGATAACATCAGTCATGCATTGCTAGCGACTGAACGTACGAAAGTAGTAGTGGATGAAACACTTCATGAATTACTGAAAAAAGCTGCACAAGCTATACAGGAAGAGGTCACAATCGATAATGGGGAAGACTTCGATGAAGACGGTATTTTACGAATAACCAGTTCAGAAGTTTTTCTACAAGAAGGGAAACGACCGATTCTTCTAATTGGTAGAGAAGATGCTAAACCAATGAAAGCAAAGGGAGAAGTTTCGGTTACAAATGATCCATTATTTTCAATTGCAGCTCCAAAAGACATGTATGTTGAAGAAATTTATCCCCCTTTTGCAGACTATGAAGTGCTTGCAAGAGTTGGTAAGGATCCACTTATCCAACGCTCACCTCGTGGAGATATTATCTTACTTGCGGACTTGGAAGCAACGGACTGGCCGTTGCAGCCTACGTTTCCCCTGTTCGTTTGGAGCGTCGTAAAATCTTTGTCAGATGATGCTGAAACGTTAGGAGTATTCGCGCCACTTCAACGGAAGTCTGTTGTGATGACGGAACCTGTTGATATATATGAGGTGACTGGTTCTTATTTGTTCACTACAGAGTCGGCAAATACATTGCAGGCACCAGCAATACCTGGCATTTATAAAGCAACAGATGGGACAACTGACAAGTTATTAGCTGTTCAGCTTGAATCCTCTGAAAAAAGTGTAGCGACAGGAGATTCTTATTCAACAGGAAAGCTAACAACAACAGATGTGAAGAAGGAGCAAACAATCCCAGTCATTTGGCCATTTCTTCTACCACTCTTACTGCTAATGCTCATAGAATGGGAGGTGCAGAGACGCCGTGGATATCCGTATTGATCACCCTTTATGGTTGTTATTATCAGCTCCCCTTGTTGCCTATATGATTTTTACGTGGCGTTCTGTAAAACGAAAAACACCAAGGGCAACACTTTTATTTATACTTAGAAGTGCTTCCATTCTATTCTTGTTAGCGGCACTCGTGTCACCATATCTAGTCCTTTTCAATGAAGAGGAACAGATAATGTTCCTTGCCGACCGTTCAGCTTCAACCTCAGGTACATCAGAAGAAATGGATGCGTTCATTGAAAAAAGTCTAAGTTCAAAAAAAGCGGACCAAGCGGTAGGACTCTATTCGTTTGCAGGTGATTTTCGGACGGATACTGCGTTAACCAAAGGTCAAGTCCGCGTTCCCCAGGTTGAATCACTAGAAGAAGTAGGAGAAACAGATATTGAAAAGGCTCTTTCCCTGACAAATGCGATTGGTTCTGCCGAATCCGCCACGCGAATTGTTTTGCTTTCAGATGGATTACAAACTAGAGGAGATGCATTAAGCTACTTGCAGAAATTCACGACTAGTCGTGTGCAGATTGATGTTGCGCAGCTGAACCATCAGGTGTTCCCAGATGCGGCCATAACAAAGTTAGATGTTCCGAGGACGGCTTATGCCGGGCAACAACAGCTTATGACCATTGAAGTGAATGCATCAGATCGGACAACAGGGACCTTATATTTGTATCAAAACGATCGTCCTATTGGTGAAGAGGATATTGAACTGGTTCCTGGGAAGAATCAGTTCACCTATCCGTTACCTGCAGTGAATACAGGGTTAGTAAAGTATGAAGCGAAACTCGTCGTTGAAAATGATCATTTTTTAGAGAATAATCGGATGTTCGCAGCTGTGACTGTTCAAGGGCAACCTTCCGTATTAGTAGTTGAAACGGATGAACATCCATCCGTCATACCCAGTTTATTGGATCAAAACACATTGAACGTTACAACACTTCAAGCGAAAGACCTACCTTCAACTTTATCAGGCTATTTACCTTATCAGGCAATTATTTTTGATAATGTGCCAGGCACTCTAGTTGGAGAAGAAAAAATGGCTATGATTGAACAGACCGTGAAAAATTTTGGAACGGGTTTCATGATGACCGGGGGAACTAACAGTTTCGGACTCGGTGGTTATTTCAAAACGCCGATTGAGACTCTTTTGCCAGTTGAAATGGAAGTGAAAGGTAAAGAAGAGCTTCCTTCTCTTGGACTTGTCATCGCCATGGACCGATCGGGAAGTATGAGCGGCTCAAAATTAGTCCTTGCACGGGAAGCTGCAGCACGGTCGGTCGATTTACTTAGAGAAAAAGACACTTTCGGATTTACTGCGTTTGAAGACAGTATATGGGAAGTTGTCCCCGTAGGTCCTCTAGATGATAAAAAAGACGTGACCTCGAAGATTTTATCCGTACCTGCTGCAGGGGGGACTAATATTTTCCCTTCGGTAGCAAAAGCATATGAGGATCTGGCAGACCTATCTCTCCAACGGAAACACGTCATTCTCTTAACTGATGGACAATCTTCGATGCCGGCTGGATATCTCGATATTATTGAAGAAGCTAAAAATAACAATACGACGTTATCCACAGTGGGAATCGGTACTGATGCCGACGAATCCTTATTAGAAGAGATGGCAGAAGCAGGTGGTGGACGTTATTATGGTGTTTCTGATGAATCCACCGTTCCTGCAATTTTGTCTCGCGAAACCATAACGATGACCCGGACTTATATCGAAGATGATCCCTTCTATATGAAGCTTGGACACGTGCCGGAGTGGAATGAGTTATTCGCTGTAGGAGTCCCTCAGATGAATGCCTACATCGCAACTACTGCTAAACCAACAGCTGACGTTGCAGCGTTTAGTCCTAAGGAGGATCCAATCATTGCTGAATGGAAATACGGACTTGGACGAACTGTTGCATTCACTTCGGATTCATCAGGTAAATGGTCTGGAGAATTAGCTGCGTGGGAAGCATATCCTGAGTTTTGGAATACGGCAATGAGAAGAATTTTACCTTCTTATAGTTCTGCACCTTACGTTCTGACGCAAGGCGATGGCGGTAAATTCACTATTACAGATACGAGTGGAGAAGCGGCATTTCTTGAGGTGACTGCGGTGACAGAGGCTGGTGAGGAAATAGAAGTACTTGAAGATCAGACAGCACCAGGTAAAGTGAATATCTCACTCAACTCGACACCTGGTCTTGTTTATCTCAGCGTAACGGACGATCAAAACCGATTATTTGAGACAGGTGTGACAATTCCTTACAGTGAAGAATATAGACCGAAAGTGCCGAACGAAGACTTGTTAGCGGAAATCACTAAAGAAACTGGTGGACGTGTATTGGAAAATCCTAATGAGGCATTTCGGTCACTTCCTTATCGTGGTGAAGAGCGGAAATCCATTACAACCTGGCTCTTATTAGGATCTTTACTCCTATTCTTTGCGGATATCACATTGCGCCGTTTCAGCAGATTTGTGCCCGTGTTGAGAAAGAAAACTCCCATTGAAGAAATAGACTCAACAGGTCAGACGAGTGTTACTGAACTGCTTAAACAAAAGCGGAAGCGATAGATTCATACAAAAAACCCAAAGCCCTTTTTATGTGGCTTTGGGTTTTTTGAAGTTTACGAACGTGTAGCAGCTAATATATCTGTGTTTCTCTTTGCCCATGTAGCGGCTATTAGGAAGCATGTGAGGAGTATTGCAGTCCCGAGAAAGTAAGGTGCTGTCATTTTCCAGTCGAAAACGAAACCAGCTAACGCGGGTCCAACCATATTACCTAAGCTCATGTAAGCATTCATCATTCCGGCTGCATAGCCTTGTTCGTTACCCGCAAGTTTTGAAACCAAAGTATTTACTGCAGGTCTCAATAAAGCAGTAGCTGTTGAGAAAATCGTCGCAACTAGCAAGATGGACCAGAACATATTCACGAATGTAATACTGAGCATTGCCACCGCTGCAATGACTAAATTGATGAGGATGACACGCATTTCACCAAACCTTTTGAACAAGCGGTTGATGACAAACGTTTGGATGATAACGCCAACGAATCCCCCGACTGTAATGATGACTGCAATCATAAGAGGGGTGTAATTGTATTTTATCCCAACGTATAGTGAGATGGTCGATTGGAAGTTTGCTAATCCAAAAGAGAAGACGAACATGACAAGTAAGACGACGAAGTAGGGAGTTTTAGTAGAGCGCGCAATTTGTTGAAACAAATTATCTGTTCGTCTTGGCCCATTTTCAGCAGCGGGGCTCGGAGCGGGATTAGGTAAAATATAAAATGACATGACTGCAGCGAAAAGTGCAGCGCCTGCAGCGAAGTAGAAGGGAAACTGTAACCCGAATTTAGATAGAAAACCTCCAACTCCAGGTCCAATCATGAATCCGAGGGACATGGAGGCACCTAGTAACCCCATACCGCGACCACGTTCTTCAAAGGTTGTAATATCCGCAACAAAGGCCATCATCGGAGGAATTAAGAATGCCGAACCAAAACCAGAAAAGAATCGTGCTACAAAGAGCATCCAAAGCTCAGTGGAAAGGCCAAATGCAAGTTGGGAAACCCCATAAAGAATGAGTCCGAAAATGATGATGTTTTTTCTTCCGTGCTTATCCGAAAGGGAACCGGAAACGGGAGAAAATATGAATTGGGCAAATGAGAAAACGGCAATGAGAGAACCGAGAGCTGCACCAGCCACGCCAAACGTTCCTAAGTAATCAGGCATGATTGGAATGATAAGTCCAATACCTGACATGGTGATAAACATATTGAACATCAGAATATAAATCGCAAAAGAAGTAGATTTAGTGGCCACGCGTGTTCCTCCTTCCTATTCAGTTGTATCCTCATCTTAGTTTAGCATACAGCTTGTCTCTACTGGGGTGGGACAACTCGGGCAATTCTTGTAATACTGAAAATTTACGTATTTTAACTTAGATTCATATTTAGATTGACTAGCTTATCTGGATATCGGTGAAAGTGATCATAAAACTGGAGAAATGCTCATAAAACTCCCGAAATGCTCATAAATTGAGAAAAGTGATCATAAACGTCAAAAAGTGCTCATAAATTGAGAAAAGTGATCATAAGCGTCAAAAAGTGCTCATAAATCGAGAAAAGTGATCATAAAAATCAGAATGTGCTCATAAACTATGAAAAGTGATCATAAAAATCAGAATGTGCTCATAAACTATAAAAAGTGATCATAAATAAAATTCCAATCCCATAACCGTTGGTTCAACCTACCGCGGAACATAACATTTGCTCCCAAGACCATAATAACCTCGCGACCGATTAACTCCTTCCCCAAAAAAAACAGAAGCGATAATTCGCTTCTGCTGGAATCAAACAACTTACTTCATATTCATCTTAAACTCTAAGAACAGCTCATTATACGTACCAAGCATTTCCAATCCTAAATCTTTATACACTTCCAAATGCTCTCGAGCCTTTTCATCCGGGTAATACCGGTCATCAGAAACGACCTCTGGGTCTAGGAGAGATAGTGCTTTTTTATTAGGTGTAGAATACCCTACATAATCCGCATTTTGAGCAGCAACTTCGGGACGTAACATGAAGTTGATAAACTCATAAGCCCCGTCGATGTTTTTCACCGTCTTTGGAATCACGATGTTGTCGAACCATAAGTTCGAACCTTCTTCTGGAACCACATATGTGATGTCTTCGTTCTCAGACATCATATCCGCTGCTTGCCCGGACCATATGAGTGAGACGGCTGCTTCGTTATTCATCATCATTTGGGTTACTTCATCCCCGATAACTGCTTTAATATTCGGGCTGAGCGTTTTCAGTTTATCCGTCGCTTCACGAAGTTCGTCAACGTTTGTTGAGTTGAGTGAGTAGCCTAGTGAATTCAAGCTCATCCCGAGAACTTCACGTGCACTATCTACCGTAACAACCTGTTGCTTAAGTGAAGGATCCCATAAATTATCCCAGCTCTCAAATGTTTGGCCTTCTAACAAAGTTGGATTATAAGCAATCCCAAGAGTCCCCCAGAAGTAGGGGATGGAATACGTATTATTAGGGTCAAACGGAAGATCCATGAAATAAGGATCAATATTTTTGATGTTCGGAATCTTGTCGTAATCGAGAGGAATGAGCAAATCTTTTTCTCGCATCATCTCCACCATATACTCGGACGGTACTGTGATGTCGTAGGATGTACCGCCTTGCTCGATTTTCCCCATCATGCCTTCATTAGAATCGAAGGTTTCATAGATAACATTGATGCCTGTTTCTTTTTCAAACTGCTTGATGAGATCAGGGTCAATATATTCACCCCAGTTATAAACAGTCAGCGTATTCCCACCAGATTGTGCACCGCTTTTAGCTAGTTGTGCATTGATGATTATGAGAATGGCTGCTGTTGCTGCAATAAGAACGGCTCCACGTACTAACGCTTTCATCGTTTCAGCCCCCTAGCAGGTGTTTTAGAGCGATTTGTTAGGAAGTAATAACCCAAAATCAGACCAGCTGTTATTACAAAGATGAGACCAGAGAGTGCATTGATCGTTAATGTGACACCTGTTCTAGCCATCGAATATATTTCAACGGAAAGTGTTGAGAATCCGTTTCCGGTCACAAAGAACGTCACCGCAAAGTCATCCAAAGAATAGGTCAGCGCCAAGAAAAAGCCCGCGAATATCCCAGGTTTAATGAACGGCAAAATGACACGTGACATAATTTCTTTACGAGTAGCTCCAAGGTCGAGTGCAGCGTCGATCAGTGTCGGGCTCATCTCCTGCAATTTCGGTAAAACCATAATGACGACGATTGGAATACTGAATGCAATATGGGAAAGTAGCACAGAGGCAAATCCGAGTTTGATGCCGACTAGTGTAAACAGAATAAGGAACGAAGCACCGATGATGACGTCAGGACTTACCATAAGAATACTATTCATGGAAAGCATCGCGTTCCGCATCGCTTTGTTCTTCATGTAATGGATTGTGATTGCTCCCATCACTCCAATTGCAGTTGAAATCAAAGCAGAGAGTAAAGCAACGACTACTGTATTGAGCACGATGATGATGAGCCGTTTATCTTCAAAAACAGCAGCGTAATGTTCCCACGTGAAGGACTCGAAATGGGACATCGTACCACCAGAGTTAAATGAGTAAAAAATCAAATAGAAAATGGGTGCATATAAAACAAGAAAGACAGCTGTCAAATAGATTTTTGGGAGTTTACCGTTTCTTTCCACTTCCAGCCATCCCCCTTTCGTTCGCAGTCGTTAGAAGCAAGATGACTACCATGAATAGAATTAAGAATACGGCAATCGTTGAGCCCATTCCCCAGTTTTGTGTAACGAGGAATTGCTGCTCAATTGCTGTACCTAGCGTTATGACTTTGTTTCCTGCAATGAGTCGAGTGATCATGAACAACGAAAGGGCAGGGATGAATACGACCTGAATCCCTGACTTAACCCCATTAAGGGTAAGTGGCCAGATGACACGTCTGAAAGTCGTCCAAGCATTTGCACCTAAATCCCGAGAGGCGTCTATCAGTGCAGGATTCAATTTATCCAACGCATTGAAAATCGGTAATATCATAAATGGAATGAAGATATAAACAGAAACGAACACGAAACTGAAGTCTGTGAACAAGATCTGTTGCTTGCCAATACCAACAGTTTCAAGTAGCGCATTTACCGGTCCATATAACCCCATCAATCCGATGAATGCATAGGTCTTCAACAGTAAATTGATCCATGAGGGGATAATGATTAGTAATAGCCACAGCTGTTTATGCTTTAATTTCGTTAAGAAATAGGCTGTTGGGTATGAAATTAACAAAGAGAAGAACGTAATGAGAAAAGCATACCAAAATGAGCTAACTGTCAGTTTTAGATAGACAGACGTGAAAAAGTTTTTATAGTTATCAAATGTGAAATTGCCACTTAAATCGAAAAATGAGTAGTACACAATCAGTCCGATTGGTGCAATGACAAAAAGCAAAATCCAAAGAGAGTACGGAACCATGGACAACCGAAGGCCAGCGCGATTAGTTTTCATCCGCCGCACCATACGCTTCAAGTCGCGCATCATAGTCTTCTTCGGATTCGTTAAGACGCATGACGTGAATGTTTTCTGGGATAAAGTCTAGACCGATTTGCATGCCTACTTCAGCTTTTTTCGTTGAATGGACTAGCCATTCATTGCCATCTTGGTCGTATGTTGAAATTTCATAGTGTACACCTCGGAAAAGGGAGGTGTCTACTGTAACTGTAAGTTTCCCAGCATCAACGGGTGTAATTTCAATATCTTCCGGACGAAGCACGATGTCTACTTTCTCATTGGGCTGGAGTCCAGCATCGGCGCATTCAAATCGTTTCCCGTTGAATTCAACAAGGTAGTCTTCGATCATGACGCCAGATACAATATTCGATTCGCCGATGAAATCAGCAACGAAACGGTTAATAGGCTCATCGTAAATATCGATTGGAGTACCCGATTGTTGAATTTGTCCCGAGTTCATGACGAAGATTTCGTCGGACATCGCAAGCGCTTCCTCTTGGTCGTGTGTGACAAAAATGAAAGTTTTCCCAAGACGTTGCTGGAGTTCTCGTAGCTCATACTGCATCGCTGAACGTAATTTTAAATCCAGTGCAGAAAGGGGTTCATCCAACAATATGACTTCCGGATCGTTGATGATCGCACGTGCAATTGCAACACGTTGGCGTTGACCACCGGACATTTCCGTGATCTCGCGGTTTTCATAGCCAGCAAGGTTAACGAACTTGAGTGCTTCTTTCACACGGCGATCCACTTCGGCTTTTTTCACTTTTTTGATGCGTAACCCGAATGCGACGTTTTCATAGACATTCAAATGAGGGAACAGGGCGTAATCTTGGAAAACAGTGTTCACTTGTCGCTCGTTTGCGGGTGTTTGGTTGACAGATTTCCCGTTAAAGTAAATCGTCCCTTCAGAGGGCTCTGAAAATCCAGCGATAAGTCGTAGAATTGTTGTTTTCCCACAGCCGGAAGGGCCGAGAAGTGTGTAGAACTTTCCGCGTTCCATTTCAAATGAAACACCATCTAATACAGTTGTGTCTTCGCCGAAGCGTTTGCTGACATTCTCAAAGCGAATGATTGGTTGTGTGGACAATGAGGGTCCCCCTTTTTATAAGTAAGATTCTGTAGCGACGAGTAAGAGCTCGCTAATTCCGTCGTGTGCATTTGAAATGCGGTGCTGGTCTTCTGCAGAATAGTACACTGCATCCCCCTCACTTGCTGAATAAATACGAGTTCCGATCTCTATTTCAACGTTCCCTACAAGTACATAGATAAACGTTTCAGAAAGGGAAGGGGCAAACTGTTTTAGCTCTCCTTTACGTGAGAACGTAATATGTACGGGTTCCATTTCGTTTTCATTGGATCTAGGTATGAGCCAGCGTATTTTGTAATGTAACTCATCGTTTATATACGTTGTTTGGTGTTCAGGAGAGTAAACGACGGGATCACTCTTCTTTGTTTCGTCAAAAAAGTCTTTTGGAGTTGTACCGAGAACTTCGAGCAAGGAGAAAAGCGTTTCAATAGAAGGAGAATTCAAATCTCGCTCTAATTGAGAAATGTAGCCTTTCGTCAAATCAGTGCGTTCACCAAGCTCTTCTTGTGTGAGCCCGCTTTGTAATCGCAGCCGTTTGATTTTGCTGCCGATCTGCATGTGTCATCCTACTTTCATGGAAGTTTAGTATAACTGAACTTCAAGTTTACTTTTAGCATCTTTCATTATACAAAATCATCACAGGAAATCAAGAGTAGATTTAAGCAATACTAGTAGTCACTGTTTAATCCTAAAATACCTATCCCGCAGGTGTTATTAACAGAGAGTAATAACGGGCTTTCATTGTGTTATTACTAGAGGCGTAGTAGAATAATACCAAAGAAATGGGGGACTTCGATTGGGCGAGAAAATGCTGTTTTATTTTGACCCGGAAGACCGGCACTGGAATAATTTGATGAAGACTGCACTGAATAGTGACATGCAAACGGTAACGGATGGTAGTTCCCGTGTATTTTTATATCAGAATGAAGCGATGATTGAGTGGTCGGAAATGGCGGATCACTGTGTTCGTTGTATGAGCTCACTAGTTTATAATGAAGAATTTGATTCTGTTTACTGTGCAACGTGTGACGAATGGCGGGAAACATCGTGTGAAGATCCATCTTGCGACTTTTGTGGTGACAGACCTGCAAAGCCATCAATGTGCACGGATAGTGAAGAGTCATAATTGATCTTCTTCTCAATTACATGACATTTTTCGATAATGATTCTTATGTATGATTCATTCTAATTGATATTCCGACAAGCTTTTGATAAGCTATAGAAGAATTGAGCGGATGAGAATTCTGCTCAGAAGATAATTGGAGGGATTTTGAATGGTAGAACGCATGGTTGGTAAGCAAGCGCCAAGATTCGAAATGGAAGCTGTAATGACGGACAAGTCATTCGGTAAAGTGAGCCTTGAAGAAAACATGAAAAATGATAAGTGGACTGTATTGTTCTTCTATCCAATGGACTTTACGTTCGTATGCCCGACAGAAATTACTGCAATGTCTGATCGTTATGACGAGTTTGAAGACCTTGATGCAGAAGTTATTGGTGTTTCTACAGACACTATTCACACACATAAAGCTTGGATTAACACAGACCGTAAAGACAATGGTCTTGGAGATTTGAATTATCCACTTGCAGCTGATACAAATCACGAAGTGGCTCGTAACTATGGTGTTTTGATTGAAGAAGAGGGAATTGCTTTGCGTGGTCTTTTCATCGTCAACCCAGAAGGTGAAATGCAATACCAAACAGTATTCCACAACAATATTGGTCGGGATGTAGACGAAACACTTCGTGTACTTCAAGCACTTCAAACTGGTGGTCTTTGCCCAGCAAACTGGCGTCCCGGTCAAGAAACTCTATAATCTCATATATTGAAAATTGATTGAAGTTCCCCGCTAAGCTTTTGCAGCGGGGATTTTTATCCAAGAGGAGGAACTAACACATGAAATTACGTGAACAATTGCCAGAACTAGCTGGTGCAACAGCATGGTTGAACGGTGAAGTTACCAAATCTGAACTCGTAGGAGAAAAACCGACACTCATTCACTTTTGGTCAGTGAGCTGTCATATGTGTAAAGAAGCAATGCCAGATGTTAATGCATTTCGTGATAAGTACAAAGATGAATTGAATGTTGTTGCTGTCCATATGCCACGTTCAGAAGATGATGTGGATTTGGATAATATTAAAGCAGTTGCTGCTGAACACGACATTACACAGCCGATTTATGTAGACAGCGAACTTAAATTGAACGATGCGTTCGAAAATCAGTACGTGCCTGCATATTATGTATTCGACAAAGACGGTCAGCTTCGTCACTTCCAAGCTGGCGGAAGTGGTATGAAAATGCTCGAAAAGCGAGTAAATCGTGTACTCGATGAAATGAAGAAGTAAGATTCAAAACCCGGCTGCCGTTTCACGGTCTGTCGGGTTTTCTCGATATTTGAGAGTGTCGAGCTGCTATGGTAAACTTAACGCATTCTTACGTGAATCGGAGAGATGAGATATGAAAAAGGAATTTGTCGTCATCGGCCTTGGCCGCTTTGGTGGGAGTATCGTGAACGAACTAATTGAACTGGATGCTTCTGTTATGGCGATAGACAAATCTCAAGAGAGAGTGGATGAATTCGCTCAAATTGCGACACAAGCAGTTGCGGCGGATACAACTGATGAATCGTCTTTGCGATCACTTGGAATTCGTAATTTTGAACATGTTGTCGTTGCAATTGGTGAGAATATTCAAGCCAGTATTTTAACAACGCTAATTCTAAAAGAACTTGGTGTGCAGATGATTACGGTGAAAGCGCAAAATGATTATCATGAAAAAGTATTGCGCAAAATTGGGGCAGACCATGTCATTCATCCTGAGCGTGATATGGGCCGACGAATTGCGAATAGAATGGTATCGAACGATATTCTCGATTATCTAGAACTATCAGATGAGTATTCAATTGTGGAAATCCGTGCAAATGCAAAACTATCAGGAGCAACTCTGATAGACTTGGATATCCGTGCAAAGTATGGAGTCAATATTGTTGCAATTAAAAGGGAAGATCACATTTTAGTATCACCTCAAGCGATAGAGGAGATTCAATTGAACGATGTTCTTATTGTAATAGGATCAGATGTCGATATACATCGCTTTGAGAAAAAAGTACTGCACTAAAAAACAGCCTCACCCGGTTGGTTTAATCGGGTGAGGCTGTTTTTATTATACTTCTAAAATAACAGGTAGAATCATAGGTCTGCGTTTTGTTTTGTCATATAGATAAGAGCTGAGTGAATCAATGATATCACTTTTCAGCACTCCGATATCAGCTGGTCCGGTTGACAATTTGCGGTGCATTTGACGCGTTAGCATATATTGTGCTTCATTGATCATCGCGCCAGACTCACGCATGTAAACGAATCCACGAGAAATTAGATCTGGACCGGAAACCACGCGGTTACGTTTCTTATCTATCGTAGCCACGACAATAACAAGACCGTCTTCGGAGAGATTTTTGCGATCTCGAAGAACGACATTTCCGATATCTCCAATCCCACTACCGTCAATGTAGATGTCACCTGAAGGTACGCGGCCAGCAGGTCGTGCAGTATCCTCAGTAAGTGCAAGGACATCTCCGTTTGACATGATGAAGATATTATCTGGTTCTACGTCACATGCAATTGCAAGTTCTTCATGCATTTTCAACATTCGATATTCACCATGGATGGGCATGAAAAATTTAGGCTGAATAAGACGTAGCATCAGTTTTTGTTCTTCCTGTGAACCGTGACCGGAGGTATGGATATTGTTCAGAGCACCATGAATGACTTCTGCTCCAGCGCGGAACAAAGCGTTAATCGTCTTATTAACACTTAACGTATTACCTGGAATAGGTGAAGATGAGAAGATGACCGTATCTCCAGGCTGAATTTGAACTTGACGGTGTGTACCGTTCGCAATTCGAGACAAGGCAGCCATTGGCTCACCTTGACTACCTGTACATAAAATCATCACTTCGTTTGCAGGTAGACGATTAATGCTCTGAGCATCTACAAAGAGATCTTTTGGGGCATCGATGTAGCCGAGTTCTCGTCCAATCGTGATTGCGTTATCCATGCTGCGTCCAAAGACAGCGACCTTACGTCCGTGAATTTGAGCTGCTTCAATTACTTGTTGCAAACGGTGAATGTTTGAAGCAAACGTTGCAAAAATAATACGTCCGTCAACTTTTCTGAAAATATCATTTAAGCTATCTCCGACTTTACGTTCAGACATTGTAAAGTTTGGAACTTCCGCATTTGTACTGTCTGAGAGGAGACATAGGACGCCTTCGCTACCAATCTTCGCCATTTTAGCGAGATTTGCAGGTTCTCCGACAGGAGTGAAATCAAATTTGAAATCACCTGTGTGAACAATATTACCCGAAGGAGTTTTAACAACGACCCCATATGCATCAGGAATACTATGTGTTGTGCGGAAAAAAGATACTGACGTTTTTCGGAATTTGAAAACATCCTCTTCGCCGAACTCGATCAGCTTGGTAGAACGGACGAGACCGTGTTCTTCAAGTTTGTTACGCAAGAGGCCAAGCGCTAATTTACCACCGTAAACTGGCATGTTCACTTGACGTAACAAGTATGGAATTCCACCGATATGATCTTCGTGACCATGCGTGATGAATAACCCTTTGATTTTATCTGCATTTCTTTTCAAATACGTGTAATCAGGAATGACGTAGTCAATTCCAAGTAGATCGTCTTCAGGGAATTTAATACCTGCATCTATCAAGATGATTTCATCCTGAAATTGCACGGCATATGTGTTCTTGCCGATTTCACCTAGTCCGCCTAAGGCAAAAACGGCAGTTTCATTGTTTTTAATAGACTTCATGTGCATTACACCTGCTCAAGCTCGAAGTGTTCAGAAGCTTGCTCGTATTCGAGATGCTCCCCTTCAAGTTGTTGAATGAATTCAATGTTATAATTACGACTTTGTAACTTTTTGCGTACATCGCGTGCAGATTCAGCTTCTACATACAATGTTTGTGTGTTTTCGCGGACAGGTACTTGTACCTTGGTTTCTTGATAATAAACTTTAAAGATCATGTTGTGCTCTCCTTTTTCTTAACGTTCGATTTTTGGACTGATACTTTTAATAGTACCACGTCATTCATGGAAAATAAAGAAAAGCCCACCTTATGAAGGGTGGGCGTATTAACGTTATGCAATTGACTTTTTACCGAGGATGCCATTCAGCCGTTTTAACAGTTTACGTTTCAGGCGCTTATACATGGCAATATCACTCCTTGTTTAAAGAAGTGTAACGTATTTTGAACTTTCTGTCAAGTAACAATTACTCTCTTTCGTAAGGGAGCGCATCAGGAATCTCTTTATAAGGAGCTTTCGGGTCGATGTGATCGTAAAACATTATTCCATTTAAGTGATCAAGCTCGTGCTGAAATGCAATTGCAGGGAGACCTTTTAAGCGCTTTTTATATTCGTTTCCTTCCACATCGAATGCTTTTATCGTAATCCGTGAGTATCTTGGTACGAAACCTTCCACTTCGCGATCGACAGATAGACACCCTTCTCCTGTAGCTAAATACGTTTTTTCTACAGAATGACTGACAATCCTTGGATTGATCGCCACGAGACTAATATCTTTGTCTTTTTCTTGTTCAATATACAAAGCGAACATTCTTTTGGGGTGATTCACTTGAGGTGCTGCTAGTCCAATTCCAGCACGGAGCCCATATTTTTCAGCGATGGCATCGTCCTGACTATTCATAACATATTCTAGTAAATCAGATGCTAACTGTTTGTCTTCAGATGTAAGAGGGAATGTTACTTCTTCCGAACGCAACCGCAGCGTCGGATGGCCTTCTCGTATAATGTCTTCCATTAAAATCATGTTGGTGTCTCCTTTTCGTTATAGTGCCTTTTCTTAGTATAATGGAATTAGGAAACGTGTGAAAGGATTTACTGTTGAACTTGAAAAAGATAGGGGGAATACAGTGAGAAAATTATTATGGATAATCCCGATGAGTTTGATGCTTTTTGTAGGAGGATGCACAGAAGAGCAAGATCAAATGCAAAAAGAGTTAGCGGGAATTTTAACGGATATTCAGGAGTACGAGACTAAAGTTGTCGAGTATGAAAATCAGTTGGCAACTTTAGAGAAAAAGGAACAACTTTTATTTAATAAGACTGTGGACTTTACGATTGAAGAAAGAGAACTCATTGAAAGTGGAGTTTCCAAAATGGAAACGTCCCTCGAAGAGAGAGAAAATCTTATAGAGAAAGAAAGGGGAGTAATTGATGACGCAGAGCAAACAGCTAAACGTCTTGAATCACTCCCAACAGAAACTGGTGATGAAGCAGAAAGGGCGATTGCTAAGTTAAAAACCGCTCTGTCTAAAAGGTTTGAACTTCATTATGAAGTCATGGACTTATACAGTGAGCTAACGGAAAAACAAAGCTCTTTGTATGAATTATTGATTGAGGAAAATGTAAAACGGGTAGAGTTAGAAAGGGCTACAGTTGCGGTAAATAAACAACGAGCGAAACTAGAAGATGCAATTTTAGTTTTCAATCAATCAACATTGGAAGTGAATAGCGCTTTGAAAGAAACGCAACAAGTGGAATCTGAATGAAATCTTTCAGTTTATTCTATTATAATACAGAATGATATGTGTACTAATACAGTTATGGTGGATAAATAGAAGGTTTTTGGTGACGCATACAATCTATATGCTCCATACATTGACCGTTCCTTTACCTTTCAGTATACTGAGTGTGGAAGATTGATTGTATCAATAGAATGTCGTGATTTACCTAATACAGTTAAGCGAAGGAGAGTTGCCGAAATGGCTGCAGAAAAGAACAAGCAGTTCGATCCAACAGGTGTTTTACATGAGATCGAAGAAAAGTTTGAAATGTTCCAGATCCTAAATGAGGACGGAAAGATTGTGAATAAAGAATCAGATCCTAATCTATCCGATGACGAATTAACAGAGCTGATGGAGCGCATGGTGTATACGCGTATTCTCGATCAACGCTCGATTGCACTGAATCGTCAAGGGCGCCTTGGTTTTTACGCGCCAACAGCAGGTCAAGAGGCATCGCAACTTGCGTCTCATTTTGCTTTAGAAAAAGATGATTTCATTTTACCGGGGTACCGTGATGTTCCTCAACTGATTTTCCATGGTTTGCCGTTACATATGGCGTTCCTTTGGTCTCGTGGACATTTCTTAGGAAGTGAAATTCCTGAAGGACTTAATATTTTCCCACCACAAATTATTATTGGTGCACAATACGTCCAAGCGGCGGGAGTGGCACTTGGATTCCAAAAACGAGGCACTAAATCTGTTGTGATGACATACACAGGTGATGGTGGTACATCGCAAGGTGATTTCTACGAAGGCCTCAACTTTGCAGGTGCATTCCGCTCCCCTGCTATTTTTGTTGTGCAAAATAACCAATTTGCAATTTCAACACCACGTGAAGTACAGACAGCAGCGAAAACCCTTGCACAGAAAGGGATTGCAGCGGGAATCCCAAGTATTCTTGTAGATGGTATGGATCCACTTGCGGTTTATGCAGCTACGAAAGACGCACGAGAACGCGCAGTGAATGGGGAAGGTCCTACACTGATAGAAACAATGTGCTACCGATACGGTCCACATACAATGGCAGGCGATGATCCAACTCGTTACCGTACTTCTGATATTGATAACGAATGGGAAAAGCGCGATCCAATCGTTCGTTTCCGTACGTATTTGGAAGGGAAAAAACTATGGAACGAAGAAAAAGAAAATGAAGTGATCGAACGTGCCAAACAAGAAATAAAGGACGCGATTAAACAAGCGGACCAAGCACCAAAACAAAAGGTGACTGATTTCCTTAAAATTATGTATGCAGGCGATATGCCATACAATGTACAAGAACAGTTTGACATCTACACGGAAAAGGAGTCGAAATAACCGATGGCACAATTGACGATGATCCAAGCGATTACCGATGCAATGCGCACGGAATTGAAAAATGATGAAAACGTGCTCGTGTTTGGTGAGGACGTCGGTAAAAACGGCGGGGTTTTCCGAGCAACCGAAGGTCTTCAAAAAGAATTCGGAGAAGAACGAGTATTTGACACACCACTTGCGGAATCAGGAATTGGTGGTCTTGCAATTGGTCTTGCTTTGACAGGCTATCGTCCTGTAATGGAACTGCAATTCTTCGGCTTCTTATTTGAAGTGATGGACTCAGTAAGCGGACAAGCTGCACGTATGTCTTTCCGTAGTGCAGGTAAATTAAACGCACCAATTACTATCCGCTCACCATTTGGCGGGGGAGTGGCTACACCAGAAATGCACGCTGACAGTCTTGAGGGACTTGTTGCCGCTCAGCCTGGTCTAAAAGTAGTTATCCCTTCAACACCATATGACGCAAAAGGTTTACTAATCTCTGCAATCAAAGATGAGAACCCTGTCATCTTCTTAGAGCATATGAAACTATATCGCTCGTTCCGTCAAGAAGTACCTGAAGAAGAATACACAATTCCTTTAGGTAAAGCAGATGTGAAGCGTGAGGGAACTGATTTGTCCATCATCACTTACGGTGCAATGGTACAAGAAAGCCTAAAAGCAGCGGAAGCACTTGAAAAAGATGGTCACTCCGTTGAGGTTATCGACTTGCGTACAATTCAGCCATTAGACGTTGAGACGATTATTGCATCTGTTGAAAAGACAAGCCGTGCAATCGTTGTGCAAGAGGCTCAGCGCCAAGCCGGAATTGCTGCAAATGTCGTTTCTGAAATTATGGAACGTGCAGTATTAAGTCTTGAGGCACCAGTACTTCGCGTAACTGCACCGGATACAATTTATCCTTTTGCACAAGGTGAAAACACTTGGCTTCCAAAAGCAGATGACATTGTTGCAACAGCGAAAAAAGTACTTGAATTTTAATAGCCAGTCTATTGGACTGAGGAGAGGGTGGATCACGTGGCATATCACTTCCGTTTACCAGATATCGGAGAAGGAATTCATGAAGGTGAAATCGTAAAGTGGTTCGTATCTAAAGGCGACACTATTAACGAAGATGATACACTTCTTGAAGTACAAAACGACAAATCTGTCGTGGAAATCCCTTCACCTGTGTCAGGAACTATAGAAGAAATACTTGTAAGTGAAGGAACAGTAGCAATTGTGGGAGATAAATTGATTCGAATTGACTCCCCAGATCACGAAGATGAGGAAGAAGAGGCGCCTGCGGAAGAAAAACAGGAAGCTAAATCAGAATCTCAAGTTCAAGCTACTGCGGAAAAAGGACAAACTGTTGATAAAAAAGAAGCACCAAGAGATGAAGCAGGTCCTGCAACAGATGCAACGCCTGAGTCAACAGGAGAAGCAGCGAGTCAAGAAGTTGACCCGAATCGTCGTGTCATTGCAATGCCTTCTGTTCGTAAATTTGCTCGTGAAGAAGGCGTGGATATTCGACAAGTTGTAGGTTCAGGAAAAAATGGTCGGGTCGTCAAAGATGATATCGAATCATTCAAATCAGGTGGTAACCAATCAGCTCAAGCTGAAGCTGAAGCTGAAACTCAAGAAGATAGTGTTCAAACTGGTAGTCAGGGTGAACAACAACAGGAACAACAAGCTCAATCATCAGCAGTTAAGCTTCCTGAAGGCGACTTCCCAGAAACACGCGAGAAGTTAAGCCCTATTCGTAAGATGATTGCGAAGGCGATGGTGAACTCCAAACATACTGCGCCTCATGTAACACTTCTTGACGAGGTAGACGTAACTGAATTGGTTGCTCACCGCAAGAAGTTCAAAGAAATTGCGGCTGAACAAGATATTAAACTGACTTACTTGCCGTATGTAGTAAAAGCGCTCGTTTCAACATTACGTAAATTCCCGGAATTGAATACATCGTTAGACGATGCGACTGAAGAATTGATACAAAAGCATTACTACAATATCGGAATTGCAGCAGATACAGATCGAGGTCTTTTGGTACCAGTTATTAAGCATGCTGATCGTAAATCGATGTTTGCGATTTCAAAAGAAATTGCTGATCTTGGTGGAAAAGCCCGCGATGGAAAACTTACTGCTTCAGAAATGAAGGGTGCTTCCTGCTCGATTACAAACATTGGTTCTGCAGGTGGTCAATGGTTCACACCAATTATTAATCATCCAGAAGTTGCGATACTAGGAATTGGTCGTATTTCTGAAAAAGCTGTGGTTAAAAATGGTGAAATCGTTGCTGCACCTATGTTAGCATTGTCATTAGTGTTTGATCATCGGGTGATCGATGGAGCAACGGGGCAACAAGCGTTGAATCACCTTAAACACTTGCTAGGAAATCCAGAACTTTTATTAATGGAGGCGTAAACCATGGTAGTAGGAGATTTTCCAATTGAAACAGATACGCTCGTAGTCGGTTCAGGTCCTGGAGGATATGTAGCGGCAATCCGTGCAGCACAACTCGGACAAAAAGTAACGATTGTAGAAAGAGATACAATCGGTGGTGTTTGTCTAAACGTAGGTTGTATACCATCTAAAGCTATGATTTCTGTCGGACATCGTTTTGTGAATGCACAGAATGCTGACGATATGGGGATTACTGCATCAGACGTAAAGCTCGATTTTTCTAAAGCAATGGCTTTCAAAGAAAGCGTTGTTAAGAAGCTTACTGGTGGTGTTGAAGGTCTTCTTAAAGGGAACAAAGTTGAAATCGTTAAAGGTGAAGCATACTTTGTTGATGCCAATACAGCACGTGTGATGGATGACGCATCCGCGCAAACTTATAAGTTCAAAAATGTTATTCTTGCAACAGGTGCTCGTCCTGTAGAGATTCCGAACTTCAAATATTCGAAGCGCGTTATCAATTCCACAGGTGCCCTTGAATTGAAAGAGCTTCCTAAAAAGTTAGTAGTCATTGGTGGAGGTTATATCGGTACGGAACTTGGTTCTGCTTATGCCAATCTTGGTTCTGAAGTAACGATTATCGAAGGAGCAGATGATATTCTTGCTGGCTTCGAAAAACAAATGACACAACTTGTGAAAAAAGGATTGAAGAAAAAAGGCGTTGAGGTTGTTGTGAAAGCAACTGCTAAAGGTGCTGAAGAAACCGAATCAGGTGTTAAAGTTACCTATGAAGTAAAAGGTGAAGAAAAAACAGTAGAAGCTGATTATGTACTCGTTACTGTAGGGCGTCGCCCAAATACAGATGAGATGGGTCTTGAAGAACTTGGGTTGAAATTTGAAGAGCGAGGACTTCTAAGTGTTGACAAACAATGTCGCACTAGCATCTCTAATATTTACGCAATCGGGGATATTGTTCCTGGTTTACAACTTGCACATAAAGCATCTTATGAAGGCAAGATTGCTGCAGAAGCCATCTCTGGTGAAAAATCAGAAGTGGATTACTTGGCAATCCCTGCAGTATGCTTTACGGATCCAGAACTTGCTACAGTTGGTCTTAATGAAAAGCAAGCTAAGGATGAAGGCTATGAAGTAGCAGTAGGCAAATTCCCATTCGGTGCGAATGGTCGTGCGCTTGCACTAAATACTCCAGATGGCTTTGTGAAGCTTGTTGCTCGTAAAGAAGACGGATTGTTACTAGGAGCTCAGATTGCCGGTGAGAATGCTTCTGACATGATTGCTGAAATGGCAGTAGCTATTGAAAGCGGAATGACGTTAGAAGATGTTTCTATGACAATTCACGCACATCCAACATTGGGTGAAATCTCAATGGAAGCTGCAGAAGTAGCGCTTGGTAAACCGATTCATATTCTTTCTAAATAACATGTGGAGACTCCTATCCGGCATCTGTCGGATAGGTTTTTTCCTTTGTGTGTAAACTAATGAGAGACAGGAGGAGAAAAAGATGGAATATAGTTATCCACTACGTGCAGATTGGTCCACTAAAGAAATTATGATGGTGACTGAGTTTTTCACTTGCGTTGAAAAAGCATTTGAGCAAGGAATCGGTCGTGAAGAATTACTTGGGTCATACAATTCATTTAAGAAGGTAGTTCCTTCGATGGCGGAAGAAAAGACGTTATTTAAGGAGTTTAAGGAAGCTAGTAGTTATGAATGCTACAAAGTGGTGAAGCAAGCAAAAGAAGGCGGTAATGGAGATGTGATTAAAGGATAATTTGTTGTAAATCCTTATCGAGGACTCAATGTCCCACAATAATAATTTCTAAAAGACAGGTCCACTGATTGTGATTATGTATCCTGTTGACGAATGTCTCTACATTCAGTCGAATTTAAAAACGATTCGATAGGTTTGCGTAAATGGCAAACACCGAATCGTTTTTTGGTTAACCTCTTTTTTATCCAATTACTTGATCATAAACAGGTAGTAGGTGTTCAAACGTTTCTTCTGCGTATGATAAGAATTCTTGTTCCGTCATCGTTATGGCTTGTTTGCGACTAAGATGCCGTCCTACAAGGAACTCCGCTTTCTTTACATCGTGTAGACGTCCAAGTAATTCGGACACGCCTTCCTTACCAGAATCTTGAATTGACTGTGCACTTGGCTTCATATGATCTCCAGAAACAACATAATCCTTAGGGAGAGAAGTCAAAATAGACAAATCATGTTGAAGACGCTCGGAAATTCCTTTCTTATCGGGATTTTCGTAAATTATCGCGAGAATGATGAATAAATGTGAGCCCCAAAGACCAATCTGAAAGTGAGGAAGCGCTTTATACCCTCTTTTTGCTGGAGCAAAAGCAATCCAACTGTCTGACGGGGGATTTACTGTACGTCTTGCATGTCTTGCTACGTGAGGATAAAACTCACCCTTACCGTGAGCAGACAACAAAGGCGTGAATAGATCTCCTAGTTTAACGAATTTAGGCTGTATACGTTCTTGTAGTGCTGTCATTCGTTCGTCCAATCCTGTTACTTCGAAAACAGAAAAATCACTTTCCGTCCAAAATGTTTTTGTCAATTTTGTGACCCCTCTCTTTTTTCTACGTTTATAGAGACGTACTTTGGGGAATAATTGAAGGCAAGAGGACAAACATCTAGCCGTCCAACCGATTCCCGCATATCTTATGGTAACAGGAAATTGCACATACTTTCAAAAAAGGGGTGTTTTCGATGAAACAAGTCGTCCATGTTATTCGTAAAGCTGATGTCGAAAAAGAATTTCTTAAAGTATTGAACCTAGAGTTGGACTATGAATTAGCAACCCTTCATGATGCGTTAAATGAAGAAGACTTTAAGCAAATTGCGAAAAGCAAAAAAAGATTGACTGAAATTCATACTGAATTGGAGAAGTTGAATGGTTTTTAACGTAATGACTAACTGTAACTGTTAAGAAAGGCTAATGGACATTGTTCTCTCGAGGGAGTTCCATGCACAGGAGCCTTTTTTGTTTTGGCTCTGTATGGCTATGCTATACTTGTTGGAGATGAACTGGAGGGGTTTGAGATGAACTGGGGAGCCATGGACCGTTACGCGAAATCATTGATTAAAGAAGCAGGGCATCATATAAAGCATTCATTTTTCACTGAAATTGAAATTAGTTCAAAATCATCAGCGAACGATCTAGTCACAAATATTGATCGCGAAATTGAACAATTTTTTATCACTAGGATTCGTCGGGATTTCCCGAATCATCGAATTATGGGGGAAGAAGGATTTGGGGATGAAATCCAGTCATTAAATGGTGTCATTTGGTTTTTAGACCCAATTGATGGGACGATGAACTTTATCCATCAAAAACGAAATTTCGCCATTTCTTTAGGTATTTATATAGATGGCATTGGAATGCTAGGATATGTGTACGATGTAATGGCAGACGATTTGTATTCGGCTATGAAGGACGAAGGTGCATACCTTAATGATATTCGGTTACCACAGTTGACGGATACGACCATCGAAGAATCAATTATTGGCGTCAATGCAAGTTGGATTGCCCCGAATCGATATGTAGAAAATAATCCGATGATTGAACTTGTCAATACTTGTCGAGGGACACGTTCATATGGGTCTGCAGCTCTTGAAATGACACATGTGGCAACTGGCAGGGTTGATGTATACGTCTCAATGAGACTGTCCCCGTGGGATATTGCGGGCGGTATGATCATCGCGGGCGAAGTTGGTGCAATATCCTCTACGCTTAATGGGGAGCAATCCAGTTTGCTGGAGCAAGAGACATTCATCGTGTCGAATGCAAGTATCCACTCCCAGCTACTTGAAGATTTCATTGTATTAAAAAAGTGAAGCATTATTAGGTTTCCTAACAATCTTCACTCATCTATTAAAGAAGTCCTTGTTCACGAAACTTCTTTTTTGTTTTAAATCCATTTCCCATGATCAATACGAGAGAAATGATAGCAGCGATTGCTAATAAGAAACTTTTTACGCCAACAGCAATTCCAATCATAAACATGGATAGAATGGCTCCTAGAGCGTATAAAACAAATACCCATTTGACATTTTTCAAAAAAATGCGCCTCCTGATAAAGTAAATCTTTTTTTCTCGAAGTATCTTGTGCTATAATAACACAGTTAATCAACTGAATAAAGACAGATGGAGTGAAATGATGACAAACACACGAAATGATCTTAGAAATATAGCTATAATCGCCCACGTTGACCATGGTAAAACAACACTAGTCGACCAGTTATTGAAACAATCCGGTATTTTTCGTTCAAATGAGCACGTAGAAGAGCGCGCAATGGACTCAAACGAGCTTGAGCGTGAGCGTGGAATTACAATTCTTGCGAAGAACACTGCGATCGAATATAAAGACACGAAAATTAATATTTTGGACACGCCAGGACACGCTGACTTCGGTGGAGAAGTTGAACGTATCTTGAAAATGGTAGACGGCGTTGTTTTAGTTGTCGATGCATTTGAAGGGTGTATGCCACAAACTCGTTTTGTTTTGAAAAAAGCGCTTGAAATTAATTTGAAGCCAATTGTAGTAGTTAATAAGATTGACCGCGATTTTGCACGTCCTGAAGAAGTGGTTGATGAAGTCCTTGAACTCTTCATCGAATTAGATGCAAATGACGAACAGCTTGAATTCCCTGTAGTATTCGCTTCAGGATTTAATGGTACTGCAAGCCTTTCACCAGATCCTGCTGATCAAGAAGAGACACTAGAAGTGCTTTATGATGCAATTTTGGATAAAATTCCTGCACCAATCGACAATCGTGAAGAGCCGCTACAATTCCAGGTATCTCTTTTAGATTATAGTGACTATGTAGGTCGTATTGGTATCGGACGCGTATTCCGCGGAACAATGACAGTCGGTCAACAAGTAAGCGTTATGAAACGTGATGGTTCGGTGAAGAACTTCCGTGTTACTAAAATGTACGGTTTCTTAGGATTAAAACGTATTGAAATTCAAGAAGCGCATGCCGGTGACTTGATTGCGATTTCTGGTATGGATGATATCGACGTTGGTGAAACAGTCTGTCCGACAGATCATCAGGAAGCCTTGCCATTGCTTCACGTGGACGAGCCTACATTACAAATGAAGTTCCTTGTGAACAACAGCCCGTTCGCTGGCCGTGAAGGTAAATGGGTCACTTCAAGAAAAATTGAAGAACGTCTTCAACAGCAATTGCAAACTGACGTATCGTTACGTGTAGATCCAACGGAATCACCGGATGCATGGACTGTTTCTGGCCGTGGAGAACTTCACTTGTCGATTTTGATCGAAAACATGCGCCGTGAAGGATTTGAACTTCAAGTTTCAAAACCGGAAGTTATCGTTAAAACGATCGACGGTGTACGTTGTGAACCAGTAGAAAACGTACAAATTGACGTTCCTGAAGAATATACGGGATCTGTCATTGAATCTATGGGTGAGCGTAAAGGTGAAATGCTCGACATGGTTAACAATGGTAATGGACAAGTTCGTATGACTTTCCTAGTTCCAGCTCGTGGATTGATTGGATATTCTACAGACTTCTTAACTCTTACACGCGGTTACGGAATCTTGAACCACACGTTCGATTCTTATAAGCCGATGTCAGCTGGTAAAGTTGGCGGACGTCGTAATGGTGTTCTCGTTTCCATGGAAAACGGAAAAGTTACAGCATACAGCGTGATGCAACTTGAAGATCGTGGAATTATGTTTGTAGAAGCTGGTACGGATATCTATGCTGGGATGGTTGTTGGTGAAAACACTCGTGAAAGTGATATCACTATCAACTTAACACGTGTGAAACACGCGACTAACGTTCGTTCCGCAACAAAGGACCAAACCGTTTCAACTAAAAAGCCTAAAATCATGACTCTTGAAGAAGCACTTCAATATGCTGCAGACGACGAGTACTGTGAAGTAACACCAGAGTCAATTCGTATTCGTAAGAAAATCCTTGATAAGAACGAACGTGAAAAGGCACAAAAAAAGAGCAAATAAGCAGTTATGAAAGGGATGTGTTGAATGAAGGTAGAGGATTCAGAGCTCGTAGCCACTAAGATGTCCGGTATTGCTAAGTTCATATATGAAATGATGCCGAGTTTTTCATCTGCTGGGTACGTATTGTTCGCCCTCGTGTTTTTACTAGCTGCCTTAGTGTACAAACTAGGGTTCGCTAGAAAAATCAAGCCATTGCAAAATCTTGTCATTTATACGTTTTTGTTTATCGGCTGCCTCGTGTTAACGTTCTTGGCATTTTTCCTTCCAATTACGGAAGGGCTGATTGTAGCCGCATTGATTCTGATTATATATAGAGTCCGTAGATTAAATGAACACCAAAAAGATCCAGTCGCATAATGCGGCTGGATCTTTTTTAAAATTCAACTTCAGCTGGATGGGAACTTCGGCGGAAGGTGAATTTTCCTGTTGCTATTCGCGATTTCGTCAACTCACCAATACGATCTCTGCAAGGTTCACACATATATGTATGAATTGGTCGATTGCGTAATTTCTTTGCGAGTGGATCTTCGTCACTTAGTTTACCGATTTCATCACACATTACACATTTAACACGCATCGTTGCACCTCTCTTTAGCTAATGCGAATTGCCGTAACATTACGGATTGGATTATTTCGTGTTGAGCCGTCTTTTAGTAGGACATGAATCGGACCATCTTCTTTCAGTGGTTTACCTTCCAGACTGAACTGAAATAGCAGGTTCGCTGCATCTTCAATGGGGAAACTATGCTCTCCATCTAATGTTTCAAAAGTGATCGTAGTTGCATCCTCTGCCGGAATAGCATTTTTTAAAAATGGCTCAAAAATGATACCGAACGTACCGGTTAACATTTTTTGTTTCTCATATTTCTTTTCAGATTTCAATGTTGGAGGATAGGTAGCGCCTTCCATGATTTCACGGGACCAGTGCTTACCCATTCGTTCTTTATAGTCTTCCATTTCATCGAACTCATCAACCTCAGTGGTGAAGTAGGTTTCTAAATCGAGTCGTCTGTCGTCAAAAATCCAAACAGTTGGATCGAGCGTAATCGTATGTTTCACATTCCCTTTAATCGGTACAATTGTTTCCACAGTAAATCCTCCCAGCTCATTCGTTTCTATATTATAGTATACCGCTATTTGTCCTTAATCGGAAGTTATCTGGCTAGAAGTCGTTGGAACACTACGGGAAATACTTGCAATTTCAGCTTTCTACAGCTACAATTTACTCTATAGCAGCTTGCTGAAATAAGAATAATGGGGGCGTCCTCATGGATATAGAAGTACAGGAAACCTATCAGGAAAAAGCCATAATGCAGCTGCAGGCAGATGCAGACAAAATCGCCCAGCTCATTAAAGTGCAGATGGATCATTTGACGATGCCACAATGTCCGTTATATGAGGAAGTATTGGACACACAAATGTATGGGCTGTCACGCGAAATTGACTTTGCTGTAAAGCTAGGTCTTGTTGAGCGAGAGCGTGGAAAGAACATACTTTCTGCTTTAGAGAAGGAAATGAACATCTTACATGAACTTAGCATAAAAAAATAAACAAAAGACTCAAACTACACACAAGTTTGAGTTTTTTATTTACAGATACGAGGGGTTTTCTTGAAAAGTTATGCAAAGCGAATATTTCGCCATTTCGATTTTCCATTGTTTTTTACATATCTAGTACTTTGTCTTTTTGGGCTCGTCATGATTTACAGTTCCAGTATGGTATGGGCTGTGAATCGATATGGCTGGGAGCCTGATAAGTTTTTTAACCAGCAGCTTATTAGTGTGATTATCGCACTTTTGGCATTTTTCTTTACAGCTTTTCTACCATATAAACTATACCGTAAAAAGTATTTTATGGTAGTGACTGTCGCAGTCATGTTGATATTGTTGTTTCTTGTTCATTTCATTGGGTTTGGTGGAGAAGTAGGCTCACAATCCTGGATTAATCTTCCGGTAGGGAGTATACAACCTTCTGAACTTGCAAAGATTGTGATGATTATATATTTTGCAGGTGTGTTTGCAAACAAGTACGAGGCTGGAACAATTAACAGTATAAATACAGCAATCGTACCGCCGGTCATTATATTAGGTTTTGCAGTTGCGTCCGTTATGATGGAAACGGATATCGGGGCGACCTTTATTATTATTGCAACATCAATATGTGTGATGGCGACTAGTGGCATCAACGTCAAGACATTTTGGAAGTTAAGTTTGTTTGTTGCAGCAATTCTGGTTTTGGTAGGAATTGTTTTGTTTTTCTCATGGGATTCTGTCATGACAGGGAGTCGTATGGGTCGTTTTACAGCCTATCGCGATCCATTCCAATACATCCAAGGTTCTGGACTCCAAATTGTTAATGGTTATATTGCCATCGGTGCGGGAGGTCTATTTGGACTTGGACTAGGAAACTCGGTTCAAAAAATGGGGTATTTACCTGAACCACATACCGATTTCATCATGGCGATTATCGCTGAGGAACTTGGTATCTTTGGGACAATCATTGTAATCGGAGGATTAGGATTTTTAGTAGTGCGTGCTTTTTGGATTGCGTTAACTACTAAAGATCCCCATGCTAGAATGCTTGCTTCAGGTGTTGGTGCCATCATTGGTATTCAAACATTCATCAATCTCGGTGGGGTGACAGGGCTCATTCCATTGACGGGTGTCACACTTCCCTTTATTAGTTATGGCGGAACTTCGATTATTCTGTTATCTTTAGCTTTAGGAATATTGATGAATGTTTCAATGTTCACTAGATATGAGAAAAATAAATAGAAAAGGGCGTGCCTAACGTGGAAATGAAATCCATTAAAAAGATTCTAGTTGCAAACCGTGGGGAAATTGCAATTCGTATTTTCAGAGCGTGTACTGAACTTCAAATCCCGACAGTAGGTATTTATTCGGCAGAAGACCGAGGATCGTTTCATCGTTACAAAGCAGATGAATCCTATTTGATTGGTGAAGGAAAGAAACCAATTGATGCGTACCTTGACATCGATGGGATTATTGATATCGCTAAACGTTCGGGTGCTAATGCCGTGCATCCAGGTTACGGCTTTTTAGCAGAAAACGAAGAGTTTGCTGCACGTCTTGAAAAAGAAGGAATCATTTTTATTGGACCGACTTCTCGTCATCTTGAGATGTTTGGCGATAAAGTGAAAGCGCGTTCACAAGCAATACAAGCAGGGATCCCTGTCATTCCAGGTACAGATGGACCCGTTCAATCGATTGAAGAAGTGGAGGCGTTTGGGACGTCTCATGGTTATCCGATTATCATCAAAGCATCACTTGGTGGTGGTGGGCGCGGGATGCGTATTGTGGAGCATGCCGATGAAGTTCAAGAATCTTATAACCGTGCGAAATCTGAAGCGAAGTCAGCATTCGGATCCGATGAAGTATACGTTGAAAAACTGATTAGAGAACCAAAACATATTGAAGTGCAGATCTTAGGTGACACTCACGGCAATATCGTGCATCTGTATGAACGGGATTGTTCAGTACAGCGTCGCCACCAAAAGTTAGTGGAAATTGCACCTTCCATTTCGTTGTCTGATGAGATAAGACAAGCCATTTGTGATTCAGCGGTTAAACTCATGTCAAATGTAAACTACATAAATGCGGGGACAGTTGAATTTTTAGTCGCAGATAATGAGTTTTACTTTATTGAAGTCAACCCACGTATTCAAGTTGAACATACGATTTCGGAAATGGTGACAGGCATAGATATCGTCCATACACAAATTTTTATTGCAGATGGAGAGAATATTCATACGCGACAGTCGGCTGTTCCACAACAAGAGGATATTCCTTTGTTTGGATATGCGATACAAGCACGGGTAACAACTGAAGACCCTTTAAACGATTTCATGCCCGATACTGGAAAATTATCCGTTTACCGATCAGGTGGAGGTTTTGGTGTCCGTCTTGATGCGGGGAATGGATTCCAAGGGGCAGTTATTACACCTTACTATGATTCGTTGCTTGTAAAAGTTTCAACTTGGGGAATGACGTTTAGGGAAGCTGCGTCCAAAATGGATAGGAATTTACAAGAGTTCCGTATTCGTGGGATTAAGACCAATATTCCATTCCTTGCAAATGTTGTCCGACATGAAAGCTTCCTTACAGGAGATTACACAACGAATTTTATAGATGCAGCTCCAGAATTATTTGAATTCCCAGTCAGAAAAGACCGGGGAACGAAAGTGTTAAATTATTTAGGAACCATTACTGTCAATGGATTCCCAGGAATTGGACGGCAATCAAAACCTGTATTTGCGGTTCCACGCAAACCTGAAGTTGATATTGCGATTCCACCCAGACAAGGAACCAAACAAATTCTGGATGAAAGAGGACCAGAAGGGTTAGCGAAATGGGTCAAAGAACAGGAAGATGTGTTGCTGACAGACACCACATTCCGTGATGCTCACCAGTCATTACTTGCAACACGTGTCCGGACAGCAGATATGACAAATATAGCTGCAGAATCTGCTCGTCTGATGCCCGATCTATTTTCATTTGAAATGTGGGGCGGTGCGACGTTTGACGTTTCATATCGTTTCTTAAAAGAAGATCCATGGGAGCGTCTTGCAGTGCTTCGCAAGCAAATCCCGAACGTATTGTTCCAAATGTTATTTAGAGGGGCAAATGCAGTTGGCTACAAGAACTATCCGGATAATGTGATCAGGGAATTTGTTAAAGAGTCCGCAGCGGCAGGTATTGACGTATTCCGTATTTTCGATAGTTTGAACTGGATCAAGGGAATGGAAGTAGCAATCGATGCAGTACGTCAAGAAGGTAAAGTAGCGGAAGCCGCTCTTTGTTACACAGGGGACGTACTAGATCCAATGAGAACTAAATATACGATTGCTTACTATAAAGAAATGGCGAAAGAGCTTGAAAATGCGGGAGCCCATATTTTGTCCTTGAAAGATATGGCGGGTTTGTTGAAGCCTGAAGCGGCATATCAACTTATTTCTGAATTGAAAGCAACCGTCGATATCCCGATTCACTTACATTCTCATGATACGAGTGGTAACGGAATCGCTATGTATACACGCGCTATTGAAGCAGGTGTTGATATTGTCGATACCGCACTGGGTGCGATGTCTGGATTGACATCACAACCTTCAGCTAACTCGCTTTACTACGCGTTACAGAATGGTGGCCGTGGAGTCCGTGCAGATGTTAAAGCACTTGAAGAGTTATCCTTCTACTGGGAGGATGTCCGTGAGTATTACGCTCACTTTGAAAGCGGCATGATCAGCCCACATTCAGAAGTGTACGTCCATGAAATGCCGGGTGGCCAATACTCCAATTTACAGCAACAAGCGAAGGGTGTCGGACTCGGTAATCGTTGGAAAGAAGTTAAAGAAATGTTCTCCCGCGTGAATATGTTGTTCGGGGATATTGTAAAAGTGACACCTTCCTCCAAAGTTGTTGGAGATATGGCGTTGTTCATGGTCCAAAATGATTTGGATGAAGATGCGGTACTGGCTAGAGGAAACTCCATTGACTTCCCTGAGTCTGTCATTGAGTTTTTTGAAGGGTACATTGGTCAGCCTTATGGCGGTTTCCCAGAGGAGCTGCAAAAGGTTGTATTAAAAGGTCGCAAACCGTTAACTGTGCGTCCGGGGGAACTACTAGAGCCTGTTGATTTTGAACAAGTTATTGAAAAACTCGATGGGGAACTAGAGAAACCAGCAACCATACATGATGCATTAGCGTATTCGTTGTATCCGAAAGTATTTGAAGAGTATTTGGCGATGTATAAAGACTTTGGTAACCTATCTGTTATTCAAACTCCTGAATTCCTCTATGGTATGAGATTAGGAGAGGAGATTGAGGTCGAGATTGAAGTAGGGAAGACGCTTATAGTTAAGCTCGTTTCCATTGGTGAACCTCAAGCTGACGGAACTCGTGTCGTTTACTTTGAGTTGAACGGACAGCCACGTGAAGTGATTATTCAAGATGTGAGTGTTGAAACAGATTCTGCGAAGAAGCAAAAAGCCGATCCTGGAAATGATGCCCATATTGCTGCAACGATGCCTGGTACGGTTCTGCAGCTCGCGGTTGAGAAAGGGGACCGTGTCCGTAGAGGTCAACACTTGTTGATCACGGAAGCGATGAAGATGGAGACAACGATTCAAACGCCATATGACGGTATCGTAAAAGAAATTCATGTCACCCCAGGCGAAGCGATTTCAACGGGAGATTTGCTGATTGAACTCGAGCATTAATAGGGGAAGTGCTTGTTAAGTGATTACTAGTTGAATTCTGGTACTAGGTGAGAATGAGCGCATGCAATGATTGGTGTGCTCATAAAACTGGGAAATAGTTATTTAGGAAGTGAAGTGCTTTTAACACTCCCAAAGTGATCATAAAAGCAGGAAAGTGCTCATAACCCGTGAAAAGTGATCATAAAAGCAGGAAAGTGCTCATAACCCGTGAAAAGTGATCATAAAAGCTGAGAAGTGCTCGTAACCCGTGAAAAGTGATCATAAAAGCTGAGAAGTGCTCATAACCCGTGAAAAGTGATCATAAAAGCTGAAAAGTGCTCATAACCCGTGAAAAGTGATCATAAAAGCTGAGAAGTGCTCATAACCCGCGAGAAGTGATCATAAAAGCTGAAAAGTGCTCATAAATCCTGAAAAGTAAACATAACCCATGAGAAAATGTACACTTTATAACCTAATTAACCAATCATTCACTCTCCAATTAAATAGAAATCACAAAAACAGCCACTCGGGAAACTCGAGTGGCTGTTTTTTCATTATTTTTGAATTCGTACTCTAGATAGTAACAAGATCATGTAAGTAAGTAATCCGAATAATAGTGTTACAAATAAGGAATGAAGCAATGCGATTGTAAGATTTAACCGGGTGAAGATGGATAGCATACCGGTCGTTGCTTGCGCCAGAACAAGTAATAATGCAATTGACCAGCCCCATACCAAGACTTTTTGGTTACGATAGTTCCGCCAAACAAGGAAGGCAATATACACAAGCCAGATGACAATCAGTGCAGCAGCAGTTCGATGTCCCATTTGTACCCATTCATTTAAATTGGAAGGGAGCTCAAACTGATCATTTCTGCAAAGTGGCCAATCTGCACAAGCGAGACTAGATTCAGTGTGACGAACAAGTGCACCCGTATAAATGACGATATACGAGTAAACGGTAACTCCGATTGTATGGAATTTCAATTTGGATCCAACTTGAATTTTGTCGGCATCAAACTTTTTATCCACCTCAAATATGAGAAGGGTGAGAAGCAAGACTGCCGCAAAAGAAATCAATGAAATTCCGAAATGTAAAGCAAGTATAAAATCCCCTTGTCCCCATTTTACCTGTGCGGCCCCAATGAGTGCTTGTAAAATGAGGAAAAATAAGGCCATAACCGAAAGGAATTTAGTTTCGCGAACATGTCCAATTGCTTTCCATGACCATACAGATAAAATTACTATTAAAATTCCGACAGCACCAGTAACGAGACGATGAGAAAACTCAATGAGTACTTCTGCGGTAATTTCGTCCGGAATTAGTTGTCCATTACAGCCAGGCCAATGTCTTCCGCAACCCATACCGCTGTCTGTTTTCGTAACGAGCGCGCCGCCGAGCATAATGAGCAGCATCCCGATTGTCGCAGCTACCGCAAACCATTTTAAGTAGTTGTATCGTTTCAAACAAAGACACCTTCTTTTGTAAAATGTCGACCGTTGAAAAGGTCTCTAGTTTTTAATGATAGAGAATAGAACCTTAAAACACAATGCCGGAAACGAAGAAGGCACAAATAGGTTCTGTTTTTCACAAAATGTTCATAAAAAAGACCTGATAACTTCACAAATGGGTAGATGGAATGATTTACTATAGAGTGTGCACTGTATAATTCCTCGAGAGTTTGTGCAATTCTATACAAATTGCGATTTTGTATAGAAATTGTGAAGGATTTTCGATATAGTTAAGTACAGCGGTCATTTTTAATAGGCTTTGAAAGGGGGAGTAACATGTCAAATAGTCGTACGACTGCTGCAGAGAGGGTACCGGAAACTGTAATTGCACCAACATTCATGAAGGATTTTTTAGCACTTATTAAAATTGGAATTGTAAATTCTAACCTGATTACTGCATTTACAGGTCTCTTCTTAGCGTTCCAGTTTGCGAACATCAGCTTTGTACATAGACTGGACCTTATGATTGCTACGCTATTCGGAACTGCCCTGATCATAGCCGGTTCAGCAGCGCTTAATAACTTGATCGATCGTGATATCGATCCGATTATGAAGAGGACAAGAACTAGACCAACAGTAACTGGGCGATTTAAGGCCCCTGCAGTGCTCGCCATGGCGTTGGGCTTTGTAGCTATCGGAGAGATATTGCTGTTTTCTGCAAATTCTACTACTGGGCTTCTTGGACTCGCTGGAGTATTCAGTTACGTGGTTCTCTATTCTATGTGGTCAAAACGCCGTCACGTATCCAATACGATTGTCGGAAGTTTGTCTGGTGCTATTCCACCACTAATTGGTTGGGCAGCAGTGGAACCGTCACTTGGACTTGGAGCTTGGTCTCTGTTTCTAATTATGTTTGTCTGGCAGCCACCTCATTTTTACGCGCTTGCTATGAAGAAAACAGATGACTACGGAGCAGCCGGGATTCCGATGTTACCTGTTGTAAAAGGGTTTGCCCGCACAAAAAAATCAATGCTTGCATGGGTCGTGCTGTTGTTTCCTTTGCCATTTATGCTAACTGAGCTAGGAACTGCGTTTTTAGTTCTTGCCACATTGTTGAATGTAGGTTGGTTATTACTCGCACTAAAAGGATTCCGTGTAAAAGATGATTTAAAGTGGGCGACGTCCATGTTCATCTACTCGCTGAATTATATGACAATTCTTTTTGTCTCGATGATTATCTTTTCGATTTTCATCTAAATGTATGGAATTCTTTCTTTGACAGGAATTCATTATAGAGAGGTCTACACTCCTCGATGGAAGAAAACACTATTAGAAAGAGAGGGATTATGAAGCGATGATGAAAGGACTCAAAAAATGGCGTCTCTTTTCCTTATTAGCGGTTCTGACTGTATTTTTAGCAGGATGTGGCCAAGAGGAATTATCCACGCTTCTACCAGCTGGTCAGGTAGGTAAAGATCAGTTTAAACTACTGATGCTTGCTTCAGGAATCATGCTGTTCGTCATTCTTGTTGTAGTCGCAATTTATGTAGTAGCACTGATTCGTTTCAGACGTTCGAAACTAGGTGAGGATTTCATACCTGAACAAGTTGAAGGTAGTCATAAATTGGAGCTTGTTTGGACTATTATTCCAATTATCCTCATTATCATTCTTGCAGTTCCTACCGTATATTACACTTACAAACTTGGGGACGTAAAAGCAATGGAAGAAGTTACTGATGATGGTAAAGCTAAACACCTTGTTGTAGATGTAACCGCTAAGCTCTACTGGTGGGAATTCGAATACCCTGATCTTGGTATTGTGACAGCTCAAGAGCTCGTAGTACCAACAAAGGAAAAAATCTACTTTAACTTGAAAGCAGCCGATGTGAAGCACTCCTTCTGGATTCCAGCAATCGGTGGGAAAATGGATACAAACGTTGAGAACTTGAATAAGTTCTATCTGACATTCGACAAAGAATCAGAAGGTCTTAAAGATGGCGTATTCTATGGTAAATGTGCTGAGCTATGCGGGCCGTCTCACTCACTGATGGATTTCAAAGTAAAAACTTTACCACGTGATGAGTTCAACGCATGGGCGAAAAACATGAAAGCAACTGAGGATGGAAACTCTGTAGCAAACGCAGCAGGTGAAGAAGTCTTTAAACAAAGCTGTATCGGTTGTCACGCGACTTCTGGTGCTGGTGAAGGTGGATCTCAAGGTCCAAACCTAGCATCTTTCGGTGACCGTAACCGCGTAGCTGGTTTCTTAAAACATAATGAAGAAGACTTGAAAAAATGGATTAAAAATCCACAAAAAGTTAAACCAGGCAACACAATGCCTTCTTTTGAAAATCAGCTATCTGAACAGGAATTGGATGACTTAACTGAGTACTTGCTTGGCTTATCTGTTGAGCAGTAATACGTAACGCGATATTGAAGAGGAGGTAAAACAACGTGAGTTCTGTTGCTCAAAAAAGAGGATTCGGCGCAGCGCTTTGGGATTGGATGACAACCGTCGACCATAAGAAAATCGGAATTCTTTACCTCATTGGCGGCGGTTTCTTCTTCGTCGTCGGCGGTATTGAAGCGATGATTATTCGTCTCCAGCTGTTAAAGCCGAACAATGACCTTGTAAGTGCAGGTCTTTTTAATGATTTAATCACAATGCATGGTACTACGATGATTTTCCTGGCCGCCATGCCGATACTATTTGGTTTTATGAACTATATCATGCCACTCCAAATTGGAGCACGTGACGTTGCATTCCCATTCATTAACTCACTTGGATTCTGGATGTTCTTCTTGGGAGGCGTGTTCTTAAACGTTTCTTGGTTTTTCGGACAGGTTCCTGATGCTGGATGGACTTCATATGCATCACTTTCACTCGCATCAACTGGACATGGTATTGACTTTTATGCGATAGGACTTCAAATCGCAGGTGGAGGTACGCTGATGGGCGGGATTAACTTCCTTGTAACCATCATTAATATGCGTGCACCAGGTATGACGTATATGAGGATGCCATTGTTCACATGGACGACGTTTGTCGCTTCAGCAATGATCCTATTCGCATTCCCACCACTTACTGTAGGATTGTTCTTCTTGACATTCGATCGAATGTTCGATGCGAACTTCTTCGACCATCAGATGGGTGGAAACACAATTATCTGGGAGCATATTTTCTGGATTTTCGGTCACCCTGAAGTATATATCCTGATCTTGCCGGCATTCGGTATTTTCTCTGAAATCTTTTCGATTTTCTCTCGTAAACGTCTCTTCGGGTATCCGGCGATGGTATTTGCGACAGTATTGATTGGTTTCTTAGGATTCATGGTATGGGCTCACCACATGTTTACAGTAGGTCTTGGGCCAACAGCTAACGCAATTTTCGCAGTTGCGACGATGGCGATTGCTGTACCAACTGGTGTTAAAATCTTTAACTGGTTGCTTACAATTTGGGGCGGAAGTATTTCCGTTACAACTCCAATGTTGTATGCACTTGGTTTCATCCCATCGTTCGTAATGGGTGGTGTTACTGGGGTTATGCAGGGTGCTGCACCTCTTGACTATCAGTTACACGATAGTTATTTCATTGTTGCTCACTTCCACTACGTAATTGTCGGTGGGGTTGTACTTGCAATCTTAGCTGGAGTACACCTTTACTGGCCTAAGATGTTTGGAACAATGCTCAGTGAAACACTTGGTAAAATCACATTTGTATTCTTCTTTGTCGGATTCCACTGTACATTCCTTATCCAGCACTGGCTTGGATTCTGGGGAATGCCACGTCGAGTTTGGACATATATGGATGGACAAGGCTGGAATACAGCAAACTTGATTAGTTCTATCGGTGCGCTTCTCATGGCAATCGGTGTCATTGTCATGGTAATCAATATCATCATGACCACTGTTAAAAACGTGCGTGTTGGAAACGATCCATGGGGCGATGGACGTACGCTTGAATGGGCAATTCCGTCACCGCCACCGTTCTATAACTTTACTCAAACTCCACTCGTACGTGGACTTGATACTGTTTGGATTGAAAAGCAGGAAGGGAACGCAACTGGGCTAACATTTGCTGAACCCGTAACTGATATCCATATGCCACATGGTTCAATCATTCCATTCTTCATGTCAGTCGGTTTGTTCATCGCTGGATTTGGTGCGATGTTCCATCAAGAAACTTCTTGGGGACTTCCATTGCTCATCTTCGGTCTTGCTTGGACGTTCGTGGCAATGGCAATGCGTTCATTGAAAGATGACCTAGGCTATCATGTAACGAAAGAAGAAATTCAGCGTGACATTACCAATGCTAGCAAAGGGGGTCAAAACTGATGGATTTGAATAAAAAATTCACTCCGGAAACTTGGCCGGAACACCCTGAGCGTGCAACGCTTGAAGGAAAAAATAAGTTTGTTGGCTTCTGGCTCTTCCTTGGTGGCGAAACCATTCTATTCGCAACGTTGTTTGCTACTTATATGGCGTTGAAAAACAAGGGACCGAGCGGTTTCGGATTTTCAACACAAGAGTTGTACCAGCTTCCATTAGTGTTTGTCATGACCTTGTTGCTTTTAACTTCTTCACTTACAAGTGTGTATGCTATGCACCATATGAAGAACTATAACTTCAAGAAAATGCAACTTTGGTTAGCAATTACTGCATTCCTAGGACTTTGTTTCCTTGGACTGGAAGTATATGAGTTTAATCACTACGTACATGAAGGATTTACGTTTGGAAACAGTGCATTCAGTTCATCGTTCTTTACACTTGTAGGAACACACGGTTTCCACGTTGCAGTCGGACTCGTGTGGATAACACTGTTGCTCTTCCGAAATGCAAAACGTGGCTTGAACCTGTATAATGCATCTAAGTACTACACTTTCTCACTTTACTGGCACTTCATTGACGTCGTATGGGTATTCATCTTTACGGTAGTTTACTTGATGGGAGTGATCGGATAACATGGCAGAAGTAGAAATGTACAAGAGAACCCCTATTGAACAGGATCTATTTGTCCGTCGTTCTAAGGAAACAATGCGTGGTCAAGTTATGATGTTCTCACTCATGATCTTCATGACACTTGTCTCGTTTACATTCGTCGTGGCTTACCAGCAGGGAGTAGAAGGATTTACGAAGTATTTAGTAATTCCAGTTCTTTTCCTCTTTGCAGCGGTTCAAGTTGGACTACAGCTTTACTATTTCATGCACATGAAAGACAAAGGACATGGAGTTCCTCAAATGTTCATGTTCACAGGAGTCGTGTTTGCGTTCCTAATTCCACTGACTTTCGTTACGATTGTTTGGTGGTAAGCCTTACAACACCTCTGTCTTTGGCCAATTGCCAAGGCCAGAGGTTTTCTTATTTTTATGGATGTCAAAGAACGTTCATTGTTTTACATAAAAGAACCGCCTATAATAAGAACAGAACTTATAAAAGGAGCTGGGACACTTGTCGTTAAGTATTTTTGGCTTCCGCGCTTTATGGAGTCCGTATTTTTTCTTATTTCTCGTCCTTGTGACGGTCCTGTACTTTTTACTGACAAAAAAGTGGAGATCTCGATTTGACGGTAATGAGGAAGTTACAAAAAGGCAGATCACAATTTTCTTATCTGCAATTGTACTGTTGTATATTGTAAAAGGTTCACCAATGGATTTAATGGGACATATATTGTTTTCTGTCCATATGTCACAAATGGCACTTTTACTCCTGGTCATTGCACCGTTATTTATCGTCGGGATTCCGAACTTTTTATGGAAAAAAGTTTTTAGTTACCCGAAACTTGCGAGCATTATTCGCTTTTTCACAAAGCCAATTATTAGCTTGATTGTCTTTACAATTATGTTTTCTTTAAATCACTACCCATTAGTTTTGGATACCATAAAACTTAGTTTACCTTTGCATACTGCATTTACGTTAACTCTTTTCTTATCGGCTTTGTTCTTGTGGTGGCCGATATTTAATACCTTACCGGGCGAGTCACAGTTACATGGTTTGAAGAAGATCGGTTATGTCATATTAAGTGCGATTCTGTTAACACCTGCTTGCTCGTTGATTATCTTTGCGGACGTACCTGTTTACGAAACGTACAGTAGTGGTGAAGCTTGGTTACAAGCTATGGCCTTATGTGTTCCTGCAGGTACGCTATCAGGTTTGACGATTTCTGGTCCCGAGTTATTTACAAGTATGCCAACTCTTTATGATCAGCAACTTGGTGGCATTATCATGAAAGTCATTCAAGAATTATTGTATGTGTTCATCATTGGTAAAATCTTTATTACTTGGTATCGAGATGAACAAGATAACGCTGATGAAATTACCCGCCAAGATTTGATCAACCGAAAGAAATTATCAGTTCATGGCTGAGAGTTACATCTGAATAGAAATGGAGAACCTTTATGAACTTGCCTTTTCTGCCGACATTGAGCACATTGCTCATAATAATTTCTGGCGTCTTAGTGGTGATTGGATGGAAGTTAATCCGCAAAAAACGGAAGCAAGCACACAAAAATGTGATGATTGCAGCATCTATTTCAGCACTTCTGTTTTTAGTAATTTACTTATCCCGTACAATTATCATTGGGAACACCTCTTTTGGTGGCCCAGACAACATTAAAATCTATTACACGGTGTTTTTGATATTCCATATTTGTTTGGCTACGACTGGAGCGGTTCTGGGCGTTCTATCGCTCATCTCAGGTTTTAAGAACAACTTACCAAAGCACCGGCGTCTTGGCCCTGTAACGAGCACTGTGTGGGTCTTTGCAGCCTTGACTGGTGTTGTTGTCTATTTGCTCCTCTATGTGTTTTACAAAGGCGGAGAGACGACTTCAATGATCAAAGCAATTCTTGGATTTTAACGTAAAACACGCATGCCCCTCTAATTGGGACATGCGTGTTTTTGTATGGGTTGCATTCCAGCTAAATTCTAAAATTCAGCTTTATAATACCTGCTTCGATTGCAGTAGTAAAAAGAATGACGACCATTGGGCCGATAAAGAATCCAAGTACCCCAAATAATTTTAAGCCGATAAACATCCCGATCAGAGTAGGTAGAGGGGATAAACCGATTTGAGAACCCATCACTTTTGGTTCCACAGTTCTCCGTATAATTAGTAGTACTGCAGCTAATATTGCGAGTTTTGTGCCCATCGCAACGTCTCCACTTACGTATTCATAAAGGGACCATGGCGCAAGAATGATAATGGAACCTAGAATAGGAATTACGTCGATAACCCAGATGATAATCGCCATAATGACTGCGTATTTTGGAACGATTAACAACAATCCGACGAATGCAACTGCTAAAATTATGAAACTGACGAGCAATTGTGCTTTCATAAATCCAATGACCGTTGCATTTAGTTTAGTAGTCATATAACGTACTTTTTCTGCTGTACGGTCCGTTAGTAGATTAAACGCACTTTGTTTTAGTTGAGGGAGTTCAAGCATAAACAAGAACAAAGCAATCAGGAAGACGATGAAACTCACGAGGAAATTCGGGATTTCTGAAGCGAGTGCAATGATCTTTTCATAGCTCAACAGTTCAAGAAGGGAATCTTTGAAGGAAGTGAGCGCAGCAGTCAATTGTTCTTGTGTGGCTTTGACGATGTCTGAAGGCATTCCTGAAGTATATTTAAATACTTTCTCCTGCATATCGATCCAGACGCCGGATAACGAGTTTAAATAGTCCGGTGCATCTTTTGTGAATTGAATAATCCTACCGATTAATGATGTTACGGAATAATAGATTCCAACCGCAACTAGCAAAACAACAAAGATAAACACGGAAATAACCGATAATTTTCGTTTCCATTTGAATTTACGCTCTACTAACTTGACAAGCGGATCAATAATCAGCGCTGTCAGTAGGGCTAATATTAATGGTATGGAAACCGGGAGAATGAAGAATAGTGCAGCAGCTGCAACAAGTGCAGTTACTAAAATAAGCAAAGTTCGTTTTGTTAACCTTTTTGACACCCGGCATTCCTCCAAATCGTGTATTATTTCTATTATAGCCAAAAGAAAAGAAAATGGATATGAAAAACCGGAGAACATTTTATTCTCCGGTGGATAATTATTTTTGTAAGTTAAATGCTTGCAAATCTTTAACTAGGCCAGCCAATGTTTTTTTGCAATCATTTACAACGAATGATGGATAGAACTCGTCATCTCCGTATTCAACGCCGTGTGGATAGTAATGTTTACCGAGCTGAGGAGTGATGAATTCAATAACTGCCTCATTTTTACCAATGTCACCATTCGGAGTGAGTCCATAGACGCGTAAATAATATACTCCTTCGCTCACTGTATACTTTTTGTCGAATGTGACACGTTCGTAGTCCCATTGTCCAGCGAGAACTAAATCATATCTTTTAGCAATTTCTTCAAGATCGATTAGGCTAACAGCCAGCTCTTCAATACCTGTGTTTACAAAATCCATTGATTAGCTTCCTCCTTATGCAACATTCAATCGATTGCTATTCGTCTATAATCATAGAACAAAAGGAAGTTGGTTGCAATGGCAACATTGTGTCTTGAAGCTTATTTTGGAGAACGAGAGAAAAATGGATGACTTATTCATCTAATGTTGATTACAATAAGATAGAAAGTTATGTGTGGGGTAACTGTAAGAAGGGGTGGGGAATTGAAACGATTATGGAAAGTGCTTGTGTTATTCCTGATTGCACTTCTGGCTTTTTACTTTTGGGATGATGGAATTAGGGAAAACGAGCCGTTGGAGTCACCTGTTCAGCCTGGAACTGCGATTAGCGGGGAGAGCACTTTCGAACAGCAAGGCGATAGCAGTGCAAAACGACCCGAAAAAGGAATTTCGACAGTGGTTGGGCAATCTTCAAAAGAATTGACGAAACTGTTTGGAGAACCAGATCGAAAGGATCTTTCCGTATTTGGATTCGAATGGTGGATTTATAATGCAAACCCCATGATTATGGCAGGAGTCGCAGATGGTAAAGTGAATCAGGTTTATAGTGCCGATCGTGAAGCAGATGTCTATCCGTATGTAAATGGGCAAAACAGTCAGGACATCTATCGAAGCACAATCATTGAGTCAGAACTGGAAGTGGTTGTGGGGGACAATCAGTATACATTTGTGCTAAATGGGGACGACGTTAAAAACAAAATGCTTATTCAATCCGAAGGTCTTTTCACTCAACTTTATATAGACGAAACCGGTGAAGAGTTAGAAGGTGTACGGTTTATTGACCCGATGACTCTTGTTATGCAGCAACCTTATGATCTTTTCTATAAAGGGGAGCTTATGGAAGTGAAGAAACCGTCATCAGAAGATCAGATGGCTGTTGATAGGGCTCTTGAACGTCAAATACTCGATATCACTAACATTTACCGGGCAAATCATAATGTCGACAAATTGAAGCGTGATTACCAACTCCAACTGGTTGCGCGCGAGCATAGTAAAGAAATGGCATTACAAAACTATTTCTCTCAAGACTCACCTACATCTGGTACTCTTGCCAATCGGCTGAAACTTGCGGAAATAGACGTTAAAAAAGCAGGAGAAAATATAGCATTGAATTATACGGATGCGATTGAAGCGGTTCATGGTTGGTTGAATTCTCCTGCTCACCAAGAGGTCTTGTTGGATAAGAACTTTACACATATTGGTACGGGGGTATATGGAAATTATTATACACAAAATTTAATACAAGAAGTTGAGAAACCAACACGAGAATAGGGTATTTAAGATGAGTGTGGAACTATCCACGTACCCTCTTCAGCTACAGCAATTCCTCTAATACTGAGAGGAATCGCTGTTTTTTTTGCGTGAAGGGCTGCTCGTTTTTGAATAATCGGTCTTGCGCAGTCTAATAGAGGAAGGAATTCATCAATTGTCAGTGAATCGAATTTTTTAGCATCAGGATAAATATGAGGGTCTGCCGACATTACACCGGGGACATCTTTAAAAAACTCGACATGGCAGGCATTCAGACTACTGCCGAGAGCAATTGCAGTCAAATCACTCCCACCTCTACCTAATGTCATATAATCTCCAGATGCATTCATCCCTTGAAATCCAGGAACGATTAAACAGTTATGTTCTTGAAAGGTTTGTTCGATATAGCTTGTCTCGATTGTTTCTATTGTTGCGTTACCGAAGGAGCCAACGGTTCTTATGCCTGAGTTCACACTATGCATAACCCTGTTAGGGGTTCCTGCTTCTTCTAATTCTGCGCTTAGGATAGCGGATGCAAGCAGTTCCCCGCATGCTGCAGCTAGGTCCCAGGATGCTGTAGAGGGTTTTAAGGAGGGTGTAATGCTCAGGAGCCTGTCTGTTGAATATGGGCTTTCTTGCCGTCCAATCGCAGACACGACAACGATGACCTTTTCATTTAATTTTAGACCTTCTTGAATTCGTTCAATACATAAACGGCGCATCGCACGATCTTTCATCGCTGCGCCACCAAACTTTTGGATGATCATCTCTTCTCCCAACTTTCTTCGTGACATTTACCCGAAACATTTCATACGCTGTGGTAGGTTCACTCTTACTATATTCCCTGAAAGTAAAAACGTTCGGGAAGGAGAAGCTAATTTGTATCTGATCGAATTATTAAAAGATTGGCCGTGTACGATTCGCGGGAACTGGAGGGACGTCACCATTGAGTCAGTTACAGAGCATCCGGAACGTATTACGAAAGGGTGTTTGTTTATTGCTAGAAAAGGAGCTAAACATGATGGAATCGAGTCGATTGAAGAAGCACTTGAGAAAGGAGTCGCAGCGATTGTCATAGACCGAACAGTATCGGAACGTAAGATTTCCGAATGGAGTCAACGAGGCGTAGCCGTTGTGACAGTGCCAGACTGTAAGCGGTTCCTCTCTTATAGTAGTGCACAATTGTCTGGAGTACCTGCAGATGATTTGACGATAATTGCAGTCACAGGTACAAATGGAAAAACTACTGTGACCCATTTCATCGGCCAGTTGCTCGCCCGATTTGGTATTAAGACGGCTGTAATTGGAACAACAGGTTGTTATATAGACGGGGAAAAGCTAGATGAAGAGATTCCCCCTCTTACAACGCCTACTGCAGAATATTTACATCCCTTGTTAAGGAAATGCAGAGATCGAGGTGTTACCCATGTTGCACTAGAGGCATCTTCCCTAGGATTAGAAAAAGAGAGACTCGCTCATTGCAGAGTATCAGTAGGGGTCTTTTTGAATATTGGTACAGATCACTTTGAAGAGCATGGGGGGCGTGAAAATTATATCGCTGCGAAAAAAAAGCTGTGTTCGTTGTCTGAACAACTCGTAGTAAATTGTGAAGATAGCGAATGTATGGCTATTGTTAGAGATGTCGAGTTGCCAATACACTTGTTTGGAAGAAATGTCGCAGGGGGGTATATGCCATCGGAAGAGTTAATAGGAACGTTGCCTCCTGGAGAGCATAATCGGTTAAACGCAATGGCTGCTGCATCTGTTGTGAAGTTATTAGGATTTCCTGAGAGGGAGATTTTTTCATCATTTCGTCTCTTAAAATTACCCGTAGGTCGAATGCAGCTTGTGGAGCATGAAGGAAGGCGGGTGTTCATCGATTATGCACATACGCCGGATGCGTTATCCGCTGCATTGCAAGCGGTAGCAAGTTTGGAACCAAGAAAGCTCATTTGTGTATTCGGATGTGGTGGAGATCGAGACAAAGAGAAGAGACCTATTATGGGAAAAATCGCTGAAAATTGTTGTGACACCATTGTACTCACATCTGACAATCCTCGAAGCGAGCATCCATTAGAAATTGTTCAAAATATTTTAAAGGGAATGAACGATCCCTCGGTAATCCAAGTAGTAATGGATAGAAAACGTGCAATTCACCAAGCAATTGCTTCAAGCAAGCCGAATGATATTGTGCTTATTGCTGGAAAAGGTCATGAAACATCACAATACATTGCTGGTAAGGAAATCAGGATGTCTGATATTTCAGAAGCGATGACAGCTCTTCATCAGTTAGAATCACTTCAAGAATGAACAAGTGATGCGTTTGCTCCCTCAATTTGGTATAATGGGGAAGAATGGAGGGAATTCACTTATGATGATGACCGACGAATGGCTTGCCATCATCGAACAAACTGACGAATTGGCCGAGATGATTTTGACATCGGACGTACTTTTCGAATACCGCTCCTCTCATCAAGCAGTTTACAGTGATCCGGATTTAGTCAAGCAAATCCGTGACTTTTCTGAGATGAAAGACCGTTATGAAGAGGTGCAGCGCTTCGGAAGATACCATCCGGATTATAATAGAGTTATGAAATCGATACGACTCGATAAACGAGCGTTAGATATGAATGAGAAGGTTGCAGCCTTGCGACTGGCAGAGAATGATGTCCAATATATGTTGGATGAAATTAGTGTAGCTATTGCCCATTCTGTTTCAGAATCCGTAAAATTGCCAAGTGACAATACATTTGTAACCGATTCCTCATGCGGGGGGAGTTGTGGCACGGGTGGAGGTTGCTCGTGCTCTGCTTAAGAATAGAACACTAAAAAGCGGATGGCTAATAACAGCCATCCGCTTTTTAGTGTTCAAGTAACATATCTAATTGTGCCATTGTCGCCTCAGGAGAATTCGTAATGAATCCCGAAATGCCTGCTTGCGCCAGCTTAATGATGTCATCGGTCTCGTATTTTTCTACATAAACACTGATGTTTAGTTTGTTTAAAAATTGGATGAATCCCTCACTTGCTGGCTGAAATGGTCCGATCTTACCAGCTAGTACAAAAAAATCAGTACGAGGATGATAGAGGTGTCCGAAGCGGCTTGTATATGCTGCATAAGCTTGCTTCAGTTCGGTCACGCCAGCTCCTACTGCAGCCATATGTTGTGTGTACAAGTTGAAACGATCTACTTGTTCATCATAATGACTGATGACAGCGACTTGTTCTTGCGCTTCACATTCTTCAAGCAGTTTCCATAACTTCGAAGGCATCAGACTTCCTTCATAGGTATCTGGAGAATCGGCAATACGAATGATGAAAAGAAGATGTGGGTAACGAGTCAACATCTCTTTAAGCAAGCAATGAGGAGGATCCGGATGCTGATTAGTTACGAGAATAATCTCTTCATGGGCTGTAAGTTTTACATCCAAAGCAAATCCGTGAACTCCAAGAGAAGCAGCCTCAGCAGCTTGTTGCTCAATAGCTGTGACGTCAGTTAACTGTTGAATGACAACAGGACCTTCAAAGTGTAACGCTTTTTTTCCTGGTCTTGCGTTCGGACGAATGATTGCTTTTGAAGCGGCCCAGGCTGCTGCGCCTGCTGCACCGACAGATAGGGCAACTTTCGTTTTTCTTCCCATGTCAAATTCCTCCTTGTTTTGAAGCTGTTACATTCATTATAAAACAAATCGGACGAACTGTCAGTAAAGTCTGGTTGCGGCTTTTTTCAAACCTATGGTATTGTAAGGGGAAGAAAAGAGGGATACTATTGGTTGATCGTCAAGGAGTTATTATTTATCTCCATCATCTGAAACAGGCGAAATCGTTCCGTAAATACGGACACGTTCACTATATATCACGACGCATGAAGTATGTTGTCCTCTATTGCAGTCAAGACGACGTCGAGGACGTCATTCGTAAAGTTGAGAAGCTCTCGTCGGTAAAGAAAGCAATTCCTTCCTATAGACCGTTTGTGAGCACGGAATACGAGAATGTACGTCCTGACAAAGCCAAGGAATACGATTACAAAACAGGTTTATAAGATTAGTCGAGTGGCGGCAATAAGTGGTTAAGCCGTAAAACTCCAGTTACATAGTGGTAAAATAACTTTGTTTCTGGAAATTCAGAGGAATGTTTAAGGTCTACTGGAACCGGCTTGCTGCCGACAGATGCAGCGGCTTCTTCAAACATGAGTTGTCGTTTAGAAACGTTTCCTTCGTTAGATGGAATTCCTTCGCGGCAAATATAAATTGGATAAAAGCCACCTTCACCAGCAGGCGTGAAAGAAGCAGCTAAAGAAATGGAAGGTTTACCATCTTTTGTGGCTGTTTTGAATAGAAAGGTTCTTTCAAGTCTGTTTGCGTTTGTAGTCATTAGTTCGCACAATTCAAAAATATCCGAGTACCCTTCACCTAGTTCGATGAATCGTTGTTGTCGCATATGTGATACACACACCTTTCAAAAAGAATCTTTTCCATCATAGCATGCTAATGGATTCTTTGCAGATTGGGGCGAAGGGGATAAATAAGGGAGTTACAAAATGAGAGTCATCGCTGGAACAAGAAGGGGAATCCCTTTAAAATCGATTACGGGCACGGATACACGACCGACATCTGACAAAGTAAAAGAAGCGTTGTTTAGTAAAATCGGACCCTTTTTCGATGGAGGCATTGCGGTAGAATTGTTCGGAGGAAGTGGTTCGCTTACTTTGGAAGCGCTCTCGCGTGGAGCGGACAGCGCTTGGGTTTTTGAGAAGAATCCTAAAGCATGCGCGATCATTAAAGCGAATGCAGAGAAATGCAAGTTTATTGACGAACTTCATATTGTTCGAGGGGATGCTAGATCGGCAGGCAGTAAATTTGCTAAAGAAGGCATTCAAGCAGATTTATTATTTTTGGATCCACCCTATGCAAAAGTAGAATTTTACGATCTCGCATTAGAGTTTGTTGAACAGGATTTGTTGTCAAAACATGCAATTATTGTTTGTGAACACGAAAAACAACTTACTCTTCCACCTTCATACGGTGCGTTTGCAGCGGTAGGGACTACTGTGTATGGCGGAAGTGCAATCACTATTTACAAGAAATGAGGGTCTATCATGTCTAGAGTGGCAGTGGTGCCAGGAAGTTTTGATCCGCTGACGAATGGTCATCTTGATATTATTAAGCGGGCAGTAAAAATTTTCGATGAAGTCCACGTTGTGGTCATGAACAATTCATCTAAAAATCCGCTTTTCACGGTTGAGGAACGTCAACAGCTAATTGCACAGGCAACAGCAGAGTATCCGTCTGTGAAGATCGACTCTTCCTCAGGATTGCTTATTGACTATGCTAAAAGTATTAAGGCAATTGCGATTGTTAGAGGATTACGTGCGGTATCGGATTTTGAGTATGAAATGCAAATTACATCGATGAACCGCTTTTTGGATGAAGACATTGAGACATTTTTTGTCATGACAAAGAATCAGTACTCTTTCCTCAGTTCTAGTATTGTGAAGGAAGTAGCGAAGTATGGCGGAGACGTCTCGGCATTAGTTCCAGAGACGGTCAATCAGGCATTAAAGAAAGTGTATACATAACATAAGCAAACAAAGGGTACGGCAGTTGCCGTACCCTTTGTTTTTTGTGCAACTCGTTTATTGAATTTGCTTATAGCTGCAGGTGAACTCTTTTGTTTGAAGTGAATTTCAACACGGGATTACAAAGGTTGTTGGTCAAAGAAGTATATAAAGAATCACAGGGACTGCTAGGACACTCCAGATACGACCAATTACATAAGGTTTAAGTGACAGTTCGGCTGAACGCGCAATAACGAATACTTGCATGTGAATACTAAGGCCATTGATCGAGAGAATGGCGGCGATTAAATACGGAAAGATGGGGGAACCATAAAAATGCTGAGTGGCGGATTGGACACCCGATGTCATTTCAAAGAAGGAAAGTACAACTGTTTTCACAATCCCCATCTCCACTGATGCAGCTGCTTGGATAACAGTGGTCAGTACGTTGCCGAGTGAAGAAAAGAACACGACGGTTGTTGCGACTAAAATGATAATAGACGAGCTCTCTTTAAAGGCATCTAATAGAGGTGCTGAACTTGGTGCTGAGGTTGGTGCGTTTTTTGTCGTCTCCTGATGAGAACGTCGTGATGCCATTAACAAAAGTACGAACAGGAAGAACAAAATGTTGGCTACATGGATTGCGAAGAGCAATTTCCATCCTGACATTGAATTCCCAAAAAGTTCGAGACCAACATATCCAACAATGAACATTGGACCAGGTGCGTGACAAGCTGCTAGAAGAAGGCTGCTTTCGTAAGAAGTAAGCTGCCCGTTTCGTTTCATTTCACTTACTGTAACCGCTCCGACTGGAAATCCTCCAAATGAGCCAAGAGTGTAGGCTTTCAAGTAGCGCATCCAAGGAGGAGAAGAATTTTTGGAAGCGGGTAATTTTAAGAGCCATTGGGTTAGAATGATATAAGGAAGTAAATAGGGAAGCAATGCTTGCACAAATAATTTTACGCCTGTTTCTGCGCCGTCATGTGCAATCCCCGGTTGTAAAATGAATAAGACAATGAGCGCCCAAATCATAATGACGTTAATCATGCTTCGCTTGCAAGTATTGGTAGCTTTGTTTGCACGCTTGCGGCTCCTTTCTCTAATGTGTGAGAAGCTCAAACAAAAAACATTGTGCCGCTCTTTTTTCAGATGGTACACTTAACCATATGTAAAATAGGTACAGGCTATTAATGGAGGTGCAGGAAAATTACATTTAAACGAATTGGCATAACCGCAATGCTTACAATTTTGATTGCTTTGTTTATGCTATATCCACTCGATAGTTACATATCCCAACCTGGTGGTGCTTATGAATTAACACCGCTTGTTAAAGTGGAAGATGGAGACGAAGACGATGCAGGAACGTTTAGTCTCATGACAATATCTGTTGGGAAAGCTACACCTGCAACCTATTTTTGGTCTAAGGTTTCAGACAAAATGCAGTTACTTCCAGCGAATAAAGTAAGACGACATGGCGAGAGTGATCAGGAATACAATGTGCGACAGTTGCGTTTGATGAGTGATTCACAATTTAACGCTATTACAGTTGCCTTTGAAAAAGCCGGGAAACCAGTGGACATCGATTTTGCAGGCATTTACATTCAACACGTCGTGGATGGGAGTGCTTCAGACGGGAAACTAGAAGCTGGTGATCGAGTTGTTGGAGTGGATGGGAAGCCGCTAATTGAGCCCGACCAGTTCGCTACTTATATTGCGGATCAGCGAAAAGGTGACACGATTCAAGTTGAAGCAGAGCGAGACAAGAAAAAATTCCAAACAGATATTACATTAAAAGAAATTCCAGAAGCAAATGGAAAAGTAGGTTTAGGAATTCAATTTTTAGAAGATCGCTCTTTGAAAACGATTCCCAAAGTGAATTTCAATACATCTGAAATCGGAGGTCCTTCTGCTGGATTAATGTTTACGCTAGAAATTATTAACCAATTAAAAGAAGAAGATATCTCTAAAGGGTATACTATCGCGGGAACGGGTGAAATGATGCCAGGTGGAACTGTTGGAAGAATTGGTGGGATTGACTTTAAAGTCATGGCTGCTGATCGTGACGGAATGGAAATTTTCTTCGCTCCGGATGACGATTTACCTGAAGAAGTAAAAGCTGCAAACCCAGGCATTAAGACCAATTATGAAGAAGCCTCAGAAACCGCAAAAAAAATAGGTACGAAAATGAAAATCGTACCTGTAAAAACAGTGGATGATGCATTGAGCTACCTAGAGAAGTTAGAGTCAAAAAAGTGAGTTAGTACTTCCGAATAGGAGGAATCGTATAGTCTAGCCCGAGCTGTGGCTGAGTTGGATCAATGCCAAAAGCGTACAAATCCGAAATAGACGCAGAGAAGATAGCAGAAGCACTTTCGGAATTGGCTAGGCGACTCACTACAGGCAGTTTCATCTCCTCTTTCATTTCTTTTAAGTAGGATTGGCCGATGGATGTCATTCCGAGGAGTCGCAAGTGATCTGGATTCTGCATGGCCGCTCGATCATTGTATGTGAAACCTGTGAAGATATGAGTCAGCATGCGTTGAATCCGTGTCCAGGTGTATCGCTTTGATTTTACAATTGCCATGAATTGCTGAAACGTATCTGCTTTTTTTGCTGCTTTGTACAAAAGGTTTTCAAGTCCTTCTGAAACGTCTGCAATGGTTGCTAGCCTCTCAGGACCTTCTCGAAGGATTTGGAATCGAAGAAGTGGATAAAAGCCATCCCAGCTACCAAAACGTCCGCGCTGCGCAAGCCAATCATTCAGTGATTGAACAACTGAGTGGGGAACAAACTGCTGAATGTTTTCTGTGCTCTTACTTTCAAAAAACTCTTTCCGGATACCGGTTGCACTTGCAATTGGTGTGTCATGTGCGACATCATCATGATATCCGGCACCAAGTCGCGGAAGGGTGGCGGGAATCATCGCGGACCCCATTTTTTTAGCTGACTCCATATAGTGGAAGCCTAAAATGTTGTTAGGTAATGATAAATCCACTGTTTCATGTTCGTTCATAGAAGAACGAATGAGTGTTGAGTAGGCTCTGTTCAGCGCTTTTGGATAACTGATGCCTTCCTGAACTGCATCACGAATAGTTGCGTCATACTGCGCTTGAACCGAGTCGATACGGTTCAGCGTTTCAATAAAGGGGGCGATTGAACCGTTTTCACTTCCGAAACAATAGCTGGAACAGCCAGCAGCATCTAACAGTTGGATGGCACCCGATGCAAACGAAGGTGCGTTCGAGGTTGCCCGTTCATAAGGTAATTCGAAAACTAGGTCTACTCCATTGTCGATGGCCATTTTTGTACGTGTCCATTTGTCGATGAGTGCAGGTTCCCCGCGCTGTAGAAAGTTCCCACTCATTACTGCGATAACTAATTCTGATTCGGTTTGAGCTTTCGCAGAGATTACATGGTGCAAGTGTCCGTTGTGAAAAGGATTATATTCTACAACTATGCCAACTGCTTTCATGGAAAATCACTCCTGTTTGAAGAATTCTATTCGTTTAGTATAATGAACTAAGCGTTCAAGTGACAAGAAAATATCTTGACATCTTTTTTTATCCGCTATATAATCAAAAGTGTTGTCTTGAGGTGATAGGCATGAAATGGTCAATTCATCAATTGCGTAAGTTCAGGCAGGGAGCATCAATGCCGCTTGACGAAGTGGTTGATCTTGGATCTGTAAGGGAAAGAAACCCGGAAATTCGGGCAATTTCACCTGTTCAGTTAAAAGGAAGTTGTACAGTTAGTTCGAAAAAGATATCGTTTCGTTTCCATTTGGAAGGTTCGTTGACATTACCATGTGCACGCACATGGGAAGATGTTCATTTTCCGTTCTCTATTGAGTCGGACGAGCAGTACAGTTGGGATGAAGACGTATTAGCACAAGACGATGAGATCCACCCGATTACGGGAGATGTAGTCGATCCAATGCCGATCTTTGAAGAACTCATTCTTTTGGAAGTACCATTACAGGTCTACTGTGATGATGCGGATACCATGACGGAAGCCTCCGGCAAGGGTTGGTCATATGCGACTGACGAAGAGTACAATCTACAATTGACAGAAGAACAGGATAAGAAAACGGATCCTAGACTTGCAGGCTTAGCAAGATTTTTTGAATCCGATAACGACTAGTCGAAATAAAGGAGGTGCCCTCTAATGGCAGTACCAAAGAGAAGAACATCTAAAACCAAAAAGAACATGCGCCGTACACATTACAAGTTACAAGTTCCAGGTATGACAACTTGTGATAACTGTGGTGAAATGAAATTGGCACACCGCATCTGTAAGTCTTGCGGTCAATACAAAGGGAAAGTTGTTGTAGGCGAATAATTAGATTCTGCCGCAACTCCCGGATGGCGTTTGCTATCTAAAGGCTACCGTGAGACCATGGCTCACGGTAGTCTTTTTTTTACATATAATTAGGAGGCATCAGCATGTCCTTTAAGATTACATCCGATCAGGGAACTGTCACGTTTACAATCACGCGCCCTGAAGTTCGCAATGCCGTAAATTATGAAGTGATGGACGGACTTGAACAATTCGTTGACTTTGTTGAGCAAGATGGTGATGTGAAATGGTGTGTCATCACGTCTGAAGGTGGAAAAGCATTTTGTTCGGGAGGAGATCTCAGTGAGTTCCACTCGTTAGAAACGTCTGCTCAAGCACTTCCAATGCTCTCTCGAATGACGAAGTTGTTATACAGACTTGCAACGTTACCGATCCCTGTTATTGCACTGATGGATGGTGCAGCAGTCGGTGGCGGTTGCGAAATTGCATCGGCTTGTGATTACAGATTGATGAAGTCTGGTTCAAAAGCAGGGTTCATCCAAGGGTCTCTTGCAATTACAACGGGATGGGGTGGGGCATCGTTGCTATATGAGAAAAAGTCTGGGCATAGTGAAGTACTGCAACTATTGACAGAAGCTCGTGTCCATACAGCTGAAAAACTGCTTGAGTGGGGATGGATTACAGATACCTATTCAGGCGACAAACAAGTTGCACTCGATAAATTTACAGCTAAATTCGACCACATAGAGTCTTCAGTGCTGCAAGCTTATAAAGCCATTGCAATCCGCAAATGGGAACAATCTGACTTAAAAGGACGGATGATTGAAGAGTGCAAGCGGTGTTCAATTCTCTGGGAATCAGAAGCGCATCATGCAGCTGTTCATCAATTTCGTAGCCGGTAAACACTTGCTTAGTAGATTGAATATTCAAAAGATAAATGAATAGTTGAAAACGGTTTCATTGTTCAGATAAACTAGTAAATAGATAAATGAAAATCATCTATCTACAGCAAGCAAAAGTTGAGGAGGAAATAATATGGCTCAAGTACTTTCTACAATGACGGGAACAGTTTTCACAATTGAAGTTGAAGTGGGGCAAGAAGTGAAAAAAGGGGATGTCGTTGTTATCCTTGAATCGATGAAGATGGAAATTCCTGTTGAAGCTGAAATGGATGGAAAAGTGGCGTCAATTGCTGTGAAAGAAGAGGATTTTGTTGACGAAGGTGACCTTATTCTGACGTTTGAAGGATAAGCGAATTAGTTAAGGGGGAGTTCACATGACAAACCACACAGAAGAACAAAAGGGGTATAATCATAAGCTAGAACAGCAACTCGAGAAAATCTTTGCTGGCGGACAACCTAACTATCATGAAAAAGCTGCGCAACAAGGAAAGTTATTTGTACGCAAACGTCTTGAGTTACTTTTTGACGACGGTGAGTATACAGAAGATGGTCGCTTCGCGAATTGTGAAGCAGGAGACTTGCCAGCAGATGGTGTCGTTACCGCTATGGGGAAAGTCGGTGGCCAAACTGTTTGCGTTATGGCAAATGATTCAACAATTAAAGCGGGCTCATGGGGTTCTCGTACAGTCGAGAAGATTATTAGAATCCAAGAAACGGCAGAAATGCATCGAGTACCGATGCTCTATTTAGTCGATTCTGCAGGCGCCCGTATTACGGATCAGCTGGATATGTTTCCGAATCGCAGAGGTGCAGGACGAATTTTCCATAACCAAGTGAGACTGTCAGGGTTTATCCCGCAAATTTGCGTTCTGTTCGGACCTTCAGCCGCTGGAGGTGCGTACATACCAGCTTTTTGTGATATTGTCATCATGGTTAAGGGGAATGCATCGATGTATTTAGGTTCTCCGAGAATGGCTGAAAAGGTCATTGGTCAGAAAGTATCGTTAGAGGAAATGGGCGGTGCGGAAATGCATTGTTCCGTCAGTGGATGTGGGGATGTACTGGCAGAGGACGAGGAGGAAGCAATCGCTGAAGCGAAACGTTATCTTGCGTTCTTTCCTGCGAACTTTACGGAGCCTGCACCCGTAGCGGAAGCTGTGGCGGCAAAAGTAGGACGATCACTGGAAGAAATCATTCCTGAAAACCAAAACGCACCATTTAATATGTATGAAGCGCTAGATGTGCTGATTGACGAGGGAAGTTTCTTTGAAGTGAAAAAGAAATTTGCACCTGAATTGATTACGGGACTCGCGCGTATTAACGGCAAGTCTGTAGGGATTATCGCAAACCAGCCAAAAGCGAAGGGCGGTGTGTTGTTCGTCGATTCCGCAGACAAAGGTGCCAAATTCATCAATTTGTGTGATGCATTTTCAATTCCCTTGCTATTTTTAGCTGATGTTCCTGGATTCATGATCGGGACGAAAGTGGAAAAAGAGGGGATCATACGTCATGGAGCAAAACTGATTATGGCGATGAGTTCCGCGACTGTACCGAAAATTTCCGTTGTTGTTCGAAAAGCATACGGCGCTGGATTATACGCGATGGCGGGTCCTGCGTTTGAACCAGATGTTTGTATCGCACTGCCGACAGCGCAAATTGCAGTAATGGGCCCGGAAGCTGCTGTGAACGCAGTCTATTCCAACAAAATTGAAGCGATTGAAGATCCGAAAGAGCGGCGTGCGTATGTACAGCAAAAACAGCAGGAGTACAAAGAAGAGATTGATATTTATCGCTTAGCATCAGAAATGATTATTGACGAAATCGTGAAACCTTCTGATTTGCGTACAGTCCTTGCTGCACGTTTTAAGCTGTATAGTACGAAGAATATCCCACAGCCTCCTCGGAAACATCCGGTTTATCCAGTTTAAGTGATTAGAGTTTCTGTCCGCCTAAAGGGCGGACTTTTCTCATGGAAGGGGGGATAGAATGGAAGTCGTCATTGCAGGAGCGGGAGCAATGGGACTATTAATTGGTTCTTACTTAGCAGAAGCGGGGATGTCGGTGTCGTTTTTTACTAGACGTGAAGACCAAGCTAGTGAACTTCGAAAACATGGCGTGACAAGAATACAGAATGACCGAGAAAGAACTTTTCAAGTTGCTGCTTTTTCGGATTTGACGAATGTCCCGCAGAAGGCATTGTGGATTCTTGCTATGAAATCGAATGATCTTCGACATGTAATGAAAAAGCTGGAGAATCATGTACTTCTAGAACAACTGGTGTTCATCCAAAACGGACTCCGTCATTATGAACTTGCTCTCTCATTGTCCATCCCTTCTGTAGCAGTTGCTTCGTTGACACATGGCGCTTGGAAAAGAGATGACAGAACTGTGTTTCATAACGGTATCGGAGTGATGAGTATCGCTCCCGTTAAAAGCAGTCAGAAGGACTCCTTTTCGCTAATTGCAGTAGATTCCCCTTCGTTTCCTATTTTATACGAAAAGGATGCATATCAGATGTTGCTACGAAAAGTGTTAGTGAATTGTTGCATTAACCCGCTGACGGCTATTTTGGAGTTGAAGAATGGTGAATTACTCACTAATAATTCTGCTCATCATCTTATGAAAGCGATTTATGTAGAACTTGCAACTGAATATCCAGAGGTTGCCAAAAAAATGTCTTTTTCAGATATAGAAGCGGTTTGCAGACGTACTGCAGATAACTGCTCTTCTATGTTTGTTGATAAAATAAATAAAATCCCGATGGAAATCGACACGATTGTTAGTGCGATTTTAGAAGGACATGAAGAGAAAATGCCAACGCTTAAATTGTGTGAAACATTGTTGAAAGCAATTGATGAAAGGAAAGAAGACGCATGAAAGAGATGTTACAGTTTTTGTTGTCACTCATCGTCATTGTGCCCTATTTGTTGACAATGGTATTGTTTGTAATAGTAAAAGTGAGTGGTTATTCTTCTGTAAGGTCATTTCGAATTGCGGCAGATGTAACAGTGCCTTTTTTGTTCCTATCTGTGAGTGTGTTATTCACAATGATCACGGGGATACAAGGCGGTGTCTTCCTGATTGTAGGAGTACTTATAGCGGGGATAGGTTTTGCAATTGCGGAGAGAATTCGTAGTAAAGAGTTCCGTATGAAGTATATGTTCCGCAATCTGTGGAGAATGCTATTTCTTATCCTATCATTGCTCTACATCGTCTTGTTGTTGTTAGGTGTTGGGCAAACGGTTGCTGAATTTTTAAGGAGTTAGCGGATGAGCAAGCGTATGTTTTTTAACAATGACAGTGGAGTGATATACTCAATCCATAAATAGATGGTGAAAAAAGGGGCTTGAACGATGGAAATTGCATCACAAAACGTACATAAAAGCGCCGTTATGGAGGCGTATGGACAAGACGCGCAGTTCAACAAAACATTCTTCGATTATCCACTTAGCGCTGAAAGTTACCCACAGCGACTTGCTGAATTGAACAGTCGCCTGTTTCAACGAGAAGAACTTGCGCGGACAATCCGCTCCTATATGGAGCCTTTCGGAATTTCAGATGCTGCCTCTGCGCATTTAAATGAACTCTCAAACAATGGGGTTGTTATCGTCGGAGGACAACAAGCTGGACTCTTGACGGGGCCGCTCTATTCCATCCACAAAGCGATTACCGTTATTTTGCTTGCGGCACAACAACGGAAAGAATTGGGGGTTCCTGTTATCCCTGTATTTTGGGTAGCGGGTGAGGACCATGATTTAGAAGAAATCAATCATGTCTTTTCAGAACAAGATGGCAGACCGTTGAAACAGCAATATCCGGAAAGATTTGTCTTAAAGACAATGGCATCAGACACTGAGTATGATGCTGTGCAAATGACTAGCTACATACGTCAAGTTTTCCGAGATTTCGAAGAAACCGCATATACGAAGGAATTATTAGAAGAAGTGCTTCAATCAGCAAATCAAGAACACACCTTTACTGGTTTCTTTGTTCGATTAATGAACGGCCTATTTAAAAAACATGGACTGTTGTTCATAGACTCAGCAGAAAAGGCGTTGCGTAAGCTAGAATCCGACTATTTCAAAAAACTCATTAAAGAATCTGAAGCGATTGCCGAAAAGATTACCGAAAAGGAGCGGCTATTTAAAGAACAAGGCTTTGGGACACCTATTCAATCAGCAAAAGATGCGGCTCACCTTTTTTACATTCACGACACAGGCCGAGTCTTATTGAGTAGGAAAGGCGATTTGTTTATCAATGAATCTGCAGGTATTCAGTTTACAACTAAAGAAATGCTTGAAATCGCTGAACAAACCCCATGGCAACTAAGCAATAACGTTGCGACGAGACCTTTGATGCAAGATATGGTATTCCCTGTTCTTGCGTTTGTAGGAGGACCTGGTGAAATTGCTTATTGGTCGTTGTTAAAAGATGCTTTTAATCAGTTAAATATGAAGATGCCAATACTCGTACCTAGAATCTCCATGACGTTAGTTACTCAACAAACCTTGCACGCACTTGAAAAGTCAAAGCTGACAGTTGCCGGTGTGATGGCTGGAGAAGTCATTAGCAGAAGAGCCGATTTTCTAGACGAGCAACGAGACGTTCAACTCGAACAGTTACTACAAGAAACTGAAAATGTAATTCAGGAACAATACAACAAAATGAAGCAACACATCACTGACAAGGACTTGGCGAATCTCGCTGAAAAAAATCGTGCTTATCATTTACGTCAGCTTACCTATCTTCAAGATAAAGCGGAGGACGCGTTGTTAAGGAAATACGCCGTAGCGATCCGTGATTATAGTCGAGTAGAAGGGGATTTGTATCCTGAAAGAAATCTTCAGGAACGTACGTATACACCATACCCATATTTAAATGTATATGGACCTACGTTAATCGACGACTTGTTGAAAGCCCCGTTACCGATTAATGGTCAACATGTTGTTATTTACTTATAAATCATTTATGAGAGCATCTCTTAAGCACAGCAACTGTGCTTATAGGGGTGCTTTTCTTTGTAATAAATGTAACAATCTCAATAAATGAAGTACTATTGATACATTTTCATTGCAATTTGGGAAATTGGTGGAGGAAAGTGGGGGGATGTGGTACATTAAATTTATATAGTGGGGTGAAGGGTATGTTCATGGGTGAATATCAGCATACTATCGATACAAAAGGCCGTTTGATAATCCCTTCCAAATTCAGGGAAGATCTTGCGGATGGCTTTGTGTTGACTCGTGGTTTGGACAATTGCCTCTTCGGTTATCCAATGCATGAATGGAAAAAGCTTGAAGAGAAATTGAAAGCGTTGCCCGTGACTAAGAAAGACGCCCGAGCATTCACACGATTTTTCTTTTCTGGTGCAACTGAAGTTGAACTAGACAAGCAAGGACGTGTAAATATTCCATCTTCACTACTTGGCTATGCCAAAATCTCTAAAGACTGCATGGTTATTGGTGTTTCGGGAAGATTTGAAATATGGTCTGAAGAAAATTGGCAGACGTATTACGAAGAATCCGAGGAATCCTTTAACGATATCGCAGAAAATATTATGGACTTTGACTTTTGACGTTAATTTTAGAAAGCAGGCGGTACCAGTGTTCGATCATACAACTGTTTTACTTCACGAAGCTGTAGAAGGCCTTTCCATACAACCTGAAGGAATCTATGTAGATTGCACACTTGGCGGTGCGGGTCATAGTACAGAGATTGCAAAGCGTTTATCAGGTAAAGGAAGACTTATTTGTTTTGACCAAGATATGACTGCAATCGAAGCGGCGAAAGATACGTTATCCGAGTATTTAGATAGAGTGACATTCATTCACGCTAATTTCAGTCAGTTAAAAGAGGAACTCCTTAGAATTGATATAGAATCTGTTGATGGAATTTTGTATGATCTTGGCGTTTCTTCACCGCAATTGGATACACCTGAACGAGGATTCAGCTACAATCATGATGCCCCTTTGGATATGAGGATGGACACCTCAGCTGCCTTGACTGCTTTTGAAGTAGTAAACGAATGGAGTTATCAAGAATTGCTTCGTATCTTCTTCCGCTACGGTGAAGAGAAGTTCTCAAAAAGTATTGCTCGAAAAATTGAGGAAGCGCGAACTGAAAAGCCAATTCAAACAACTGCAGAACTTGCAGAGCTTATTAAAATTGGAATCCCTGCAGCAGCAAGAAGAACAGGTGGGCACCCTGCAAAACGAGTGTTTCAAGCTATTCGAATTGCAGTTAATGATGAATTAGGTGCAGCAGAAAAGTCGCTGACAGACGCTATTGAGCTCCTCAATCCAAAAGGGCGAATAAGTGTAATCACTTTTCACTCGTTGGAAGATCGATTGTGTAAGACAATTTTCAAGGAGGCTTCCTCATTGCCGGAACTTCCACCCAACTTGCCAGTAATCCCAGAAGGTCTTGACGTTAAATTGAAATTGATTACCCGTAAACCTATTTTGCCAAGTGAAGAAGAAATAGAAGCCAACAAGCGAGCAAGATCTGCGAAGCTTAGAATAGCTGAAAGAAAATGAAAAGGGGATGAGGATGAATGGCTCTAGAGCAACGTAAAATCCAACCGAATTACATACCGGAACAGGAAACTCAAGCGAGTCCCGCAACGATACCTGCTCCGAAAACCCGGAAGATTTTCTCACCGGGTGAAAAATTCCTAGCTGTTGTGTTCATTGCGGCTGTTGTGATGTTTTCAACGACGGTGCTTCATACACAGGCGCAGATCAATGATACAAACAAAGATATGCACTATCTTTCAAACAAAATTGAGGAAACATCAAAACAGAATATTGAATTGTCCAATCAAGTAAGCGAGAAATCTACGTACGAACGTATTTGGGAGAAAGCGAAAGAACTCGGCTTGAATCTGAATGAAAGTAACGTAAAGGTCGTGCCTGGACGATGAAGAAAAAGAAATTTCGATTTCAAGGTGGAGCCTTTCTAATGCTTTTGTTATTTGGAGGGCTCTTTTTCCTTTTGTTCGGAAGAATGCTACTTATTCAAATTACCGGACAGATCGATGGTCGCCCCCTTGCAGCAATGGCGGATCAAAAATACTTAAAGGAAAGTGTGTTAAAAGCAAACCGAGGACAGATTGTTGATCGAGCAGGGGAAGTCATTGCGACGGATACGCTGAGTTATCGGTTGGTTGCTGTTCTAAGTAAGGATGCAAGCAAAGGTTCTAAAAAACCACAGCATGTCACAGATTTTGAACATACAGCAGAAGTTCTAAGTAAGTATATTGATATGGACAAGGAAGCAATTTTGAAACGATTTGAAGAAGCTCCTGAAAAAGCTTATCAAGTGGAATTCGGCAAGGCTGGACGCTCCATATCGAATGAGACTGCAGACGCTATCAAGAAAGAGGAATTACCAGGTATCCGTTTCTTTGAGGACAAAAAGCGTCTTTATCCGAATGGGGATTTTGCTTCTTATTTAGTAGGCTTTGCGATGCCGGAAGAAACGGAAGACAAAACCGTGAAAACAGTAGGTAAAATGGGGCTGGAAAAAACCTATAATAAACAACTTACAGGAATTGACGGGAAAGTGGACTTCAAAACAGACCGGTGGGGGATCCAGCTCCGTGACACAAAGAAGAATATCCAAGCACCTCAAGATGGTCAGACGATTCAACTAACCCTCGACAAAACAATTGAGAATTTCACGGAAGATGCGCTTAATCGTGCTGAAGAGAAATACCACCCTGAAAAAATGCTCGCAGTCGTTGTGAATCCGAAAACGGGTGAAATTCTATCAATGAGTCAACGTCCATCTTTCCATCCTGGAACACGCGAAGGATTGACAGGGAATTGGCTCAATGAAGCTGTTGAAGAAACATTTGAACCAGGGTCGACCATGAAAATGTTTACACTTGCAGCGGCTATTGAAGAAAACAAATGGGATCCGAATGCCTATTACAAATCAGGACAATATGAAATTTATGATCAAACCATTCGTGATGTAAATAAAGTTGGGTGGGGGATGATCACATTTCTTGAAGGTTTCCAGCGTTCGTCCAATGTATCGATGGCATACTTGCTTGAGAAATTGGGAGATCAGACACTTATTGAATACTTTGAGGAATTCGGATTTGGCAAGAAAGTTGGAATTGACTTGCCAAATGAGGCCTCAGGGATTCTGTTAGCGAACTATCCAAGTGAACGACTTACAACTTCTTACGGACAAGGTTCAACTGTAACACCGATTCAGATGGTACAAGCAGCAACGGCTATCGCTAATAACGGAAAGATGATGACCCCTTATGTAATTGATCAAATTATTGATCCTAATACAGACAACATCGTCGAGAAACATGAACCTGCTGCGAAAAAGAGCCCAATTAGTGAACAAACTGCTAAGCAAGTACGTGAAATTCTAGCATCGGTTATTACTTCTGAACATGGAACTGGTAAAAAATTCGCTTTAGAGGGATATGATGCGGGAGGGAAAACAGGTACTGCACAAATCCCTAAAACATCAGGCGGAGGATATATTGGTGGAGATGGAAATTACTTGTATTCGTTCCTGGGGATGGCGCCGATTGACGATCCACAGTTATTAACGTATGTGCTCGTTCAAAAGCCTAAATTGAAAGCTGGCCAATATGGATCAGACCCGACTTCAGAAATTTTCACATCTATTATGGAAAGTAGTTTGAAGTATTTAAATATCGCCCCTGATGCTGAACAACCTGATAAATCGCTGGAGTTGAAAGATTATACAGGTAAATCATCAGAAGAAGTGACGGCGAGTTTGACCGAATTAGGTCTAAAACCAGTTGTTGTCGGAAAACCAGGTAAAGTTGTTCAGCAGTCTCCTGCTGTCAACACTAAGATAACCAAGGATTCGCTTGTGCTTCTCAAAACTTCTGGCGAAACTATTCTTCCAGACTTTACAGGATGGTCCAAGAAACAAGTATTAGTTTTCAAGAACTTCTCAGGTCTAGATATTCGTTTTAATGGGGAAGGATTCGTTGTAAAACAAAGCCTTTCAAAGGGCGCAACCGTCTCAGAAAATGACCCGGTTGTAATTACATTAGAAGAACCCGAACAGCTTAACCAACCGAAGCCCGAATCAGAAGAAGAACCTGAAATTATTGGTGGTTGATGAATAGCGGAGCATACACTCTCATAAATTAGCAATAAAACGAGAGGTGTGAAGCTCTTTGAAAGAAATAATCGGAATGCGGTCTAGAAAGAGACTGCGAGCCGTATTCATTATTTTTTTACTCCTACTGGGGGCAACTGTAGGGAAATTATTTCATGCACAAATTATTAAACATGAATGGCTGAAAGAGCGTGCACAAGCAAACTGGGATCGTGAGATCCCTTTTGGCGGAGTTAGAGGAGAGATTGTAGATCGAAATGGCAAATTGATTGTTGGTAACCAACTTGCCCCTACTCTATACTTCATGCCAGCTCAAAATCCGGATCCAGAAGATGCGGCAGCTAAACTTGCGCCCATCCTCCAGGTCGATCAGGAGAAGTTAGCCGAGAAAATGAGTAAAAAAGATTACATGGTTAAATTAGCACCAGAAGGAAAAAATATTGCGAAAGCTCAGGCGGATAAGATTTCCGAGTTGAAAATTCCTGGTCTTTATACAGGTGTAGATTTCATGCGTAGTTATCCAAATGGCGAACTACTTTCTCGCCTTTTAGGATTTACAGGATATGACGGTCAAGGTCTTGCTGGTATTGAATATGCATATAACGAGTTCCTGAACGGAACAGGGGACAGAATTCGGATGTATACGGATGCAAGAGGCGTGCCACTCCCCCATGTAGATGATGATTTTAAAGATGGTAAAAAGGGCTCATCCGTAGTTTTGACAATTGATGCTGAGATACAAAAAATTGTTGAACGAGAACTCTCACAAGCAATGGAAAAGTATGATGCCAGTCAAGCACTTGCGATTGTGATGAATCCTAAAACAGGAGAGCTTCTATCTTTAGCGTCTGCACCAACATTCGATCCAGCAAACTATCAGGAAGCAGATCCTAATATTTACAACAGAAACTTACCGGTTTGGATGACCTTTGAACCTGGTTCAACTTTTAAGATTATGACATTAGCGGCAGGGCTGGAAGAAAAAGTTATTGACTTGGACCATGAAACCTTCAATGATCCAGGGTATACTATGGTAGGTGGAGCTCGCTTGAGATGCTGGAAGCGAGAAGGTCATGGCCATCAATCATTTCTAGAAGTCGTTGAAAACTCTTGTAACCCGGGCTTCATAGAAATCGGCCGTCGACTAGGGGAAGAGAAACTATCTTCTTATATCCGTAATTTTGGTTTTGGTGAATCTACAGAATCGGGTATTGCAGGTGAAGCAAATGGAATTTTGTTTGCTAAAGATGCGTTTGGACCTGTAGAGCAAGCAACTACTTCTTTTGGTCAAGGAATAGCAGTAACACCAATTCAACAAGTCCAGGCTGTAGCAGCCGCAGTGAACGGTGGAATGCTGTACAAACCATATATCGTCAAGGAAATTATTGGACCTGATGGGAAAGCAACTCAATCATATGTACCTGAAATGAAGCGTCGTGTCATCAGCGAAGAGACTTCTGCAGAAGTTAGAAGAGCATTGGAATCTGTTGTTGCGAATGGTTCAGGGCGTAATGCGTTTGTCGATGAAATCAGAGTTGGTGGGAAAACGGGGACAGCGCAAAAAGTTCAAGATGGAAAGTATAAGGAAGGAGACTACATCGTCTCATTCATCGGGGTTGCACCTTCTAATGATCCGGAATTAGTCGTCTATGTAGCAATAGATAGCCCTAAAAACTCAGTTCAATTCGGTGGTGTCATTGCAGCACCGATTGTAGGAAGAATCATTGAGGAAATTGCTCCATTGGCAGGTGTCAAACCACAAAAAGATCAGATGGAAAAAGAATATCGTTGGGGCGATCCGATTACGCAACAAATTCCAGATCTTCGAGGGTTGACCAAAGACGAAGTTGCAAATCAGCAATATACGCTTAAAATTGAATGGCATGGAAATGGTAAGAAAGTTACTAAGCAGTTACCTGTACCTGGAACAGAAGTGAATGAAGGAGATGTGCTTCACGTTTATACAGAGTAATTGTACGAACATGACTGAACCAACAACTTGTTTGGGAACACAGAAGGAGAACTAGACATGACGCTCGTCACAACAATCACGGCTATTGCCGTAACATTTGGCCTTACGGCTCTACTGGGTTATGCGATCATCCCATTGCTAAGACGGATGAAATTTGGTCAAAGCATTCGTGAAGAAGGTCCTCAAGCTCATTTGAAAAAAGCAGGAACACCAACAATGGGCGGTTTGATTTTTCTTGTCGCGATTCTTATTGCAACGCCTATTTTGTCTTACATAAATGGCGTACTCACTACTCAGACAATCGTTCTATTGCTTGTACTGGTTGGTTTTGGGGTCATTGGATTTATAGATGACTTCATCATTGTGGTTATGAAAAGAAATCTTGGACTGACTTCTCTGCAAAAACTGATAGGTCAAATCATTATTGCGATTTTTGCATTTTTCCTGTTGAAACTAGGACCTTTTGATACAGTAATCTCGATTCCCTTCACAGGATTTGAGATCGATATGGGAATCTTTTATGTCGTATTCCTGATTTTTTGGCTAGTTGGATTTTCAAATGCTGTGAATCTCACAGATGGATTGGATGGACTTGTTTCAGGTACATCATCGATTGCATTTTCTGCCTTCGGTATTCTAGCAGTTTCCTATAATCAGCAAGATATTGCGATGTTTTCATTCGTCGTTTCTGGAGCAATGCTTGGTTTCTTATTGTTCAACATGAAACCAGCGAGAGTATTTATGGGAGATACGGGCTCGCTCGCACTTGGTGGGGCATTGGCGATGATTTCAATGCTTATTAAACAAGAGTTCTTGTTGCTCATTATCGGGATTGTGTATGTAATTGAGACACTATCCGTGATAATTCAAGTGATTAGTTTTAAAACGACAGGCAAACGGGTATTCAAGATGAGTCCGATTCATCATCATTTTGAACTTTCTGGATGGTCTGAATGGAAAGTGGTTCTTGTCTTTTGGGGAATTGCATTTCTTGCTGCGATCGTACCTGTACTTATGGAGGTGATGTAAATGCACAATGCAGCGCAGTTTTTAGGGAAAAAAGCACTCGTTCTAGGATTGGCAAAAAGTGGTCATGCAGCCGCCTCGTTGCTTTCAGCTTGCGGGGCAACAGTTACGTTAAATGACGCTGCGCCTGACGAAGGAAACCCACTTGCTGAAGAGCTACGGGTACAAGGAGTCCGTGTGATTTGCGGTGGACATCCAGAAGATATCTTACACGCTGGATTTGACTTCATTGTAAAAAATCCGGGCATTCCGTATACCAATCCAGTGATTATACAGGCTGAGCAACTTGGGATTCCAATTTGGACAGAAATTGAACTTGCTTATCTGATCAGTGACGCACCAATTATTGGGATTACTGGCTCGAATGGAAAAACTACAACGACTACACTGCTTTATCACATGTTAAATATCGGGGATAGACATCCTCTAATAGCTGGTAATATTGGAACGGTTGCAAGCACAGTTGCTTCAAAAGCAACTGCTGATGAAGTTATTGTTTTAGAAGCATCTTCATTCCAATTGATGGGCGTTGATAAATTCCGTCCACATATCGCGATATGGACAAATTTGTACGAGGCGCACTTGGACTATCATGGCAGTGCAACAGCGTACGCCGAAGCGAAAGCACAAATCACAAAAAATCAAACAGCAACTGATTTTCTGATTTATAACGCAGACCAACCAATTATTGAGCGATTCATAGGAAACACAAAAGCCACTCTTGTCCCTTTTACAACAAAAGGAAGATGTTCTGAAGGGATTTCAGCAGACGGTGAGTCAATCTACTGGCTGGGTGAGCCGATTATCTCTAGGAAAAAAATTACGTTACCCGGAGCGCACAACTTAGAAAACATCTTGTCTGCAACTGCTGCTGCGTTGTTGTATGGCTGTGAACGATGTGCGATAGAGAGTGTACTCAGTTCGTTTACAGGTGTTAGGCACCGCATGCAATTTGTAACAGAATATGAAGGACGTAAATTTTATAATGATTCGAAGGCAACCAATACGTTAGCAACCAAAAGTGCGCTATCTTCATTTGAAACACCGACGATTCTAATTGCTGGTGGTTTGGATCGAGGACACTCGTTTGAGGAGTTACGCCCCCATATGGTCCATGTTAAAGCCCTAATAGGAATTGGTGAAACGGCTGATCGAATTATACAGTTCGCCGAGTCATGTGGCGTAGGAATTGTTCGTGAGGCAGGAACTCTTCGTGAAGCCATACTGGATGCCTACGCCGTATCTGAAATAGGAGACACAGTTCTACTTTCTCCTGCATGTGCGAGCTGGGATCAGTATCCTAACTTTGAAGCAAGAGGCGATGAATTTATCGAAGCTGTTCAAAAACTAAAACCATGAACTATCAGTATTCGTTAATTCTTTAAATCTAACAGCGAAAGGATGCATCCACTGCTTTCAAAGTATAGAATGCTCTTTATGTTATCAGCCATAGCACTGACGATAATCGGTGTGCTCTTTGTTCACTCAGCCGCGGCTTATTGGGGAGAAGTCCGATATGCTGATGCCGCTCCATTTGCCGTCAAACAACTTATTTACATAGGTGTATCTATTTCAATTGCCTATTTGATGATGCGGACCCCTGTGTTATCAACAGAGAAGTTTTGGACATTATTCTATGTTGTAGCTGTTGTGTTATTAACGTTGGTTCTCATTCCGGGAATTGGGGCAGTTAGAAATGGCTCTCAAAGTTGGATTGCATTTGGACCAATTAGTTTGCAACCAGCAGAGTTTGTGAAAGTTGCTTTGATTGGGAAACTTGCAATGAGTATGAAGTCTAAATCTGGGCAGAAAGTTTGGGATTGGCGTCATTTCGCATTGATCTTATTGCCTTTTGCTTTAATTATGATGCAACCTGACTTAGGTTCAGCCGTCATAATGATCGTTTCAGCTTTTGTCGTATTGTTTGTTGCAGGTTATCCTCTTACTTTCTTTTCTTTGTTGGGGGTGACTGGTGTTGGAGCGTTCACTGCACTAATAGCAGCAGCACCTTACCGGTTAGCTCGCATAAAATCGTACATCGATCCATGGAGTGACCCGCTAGGTAAAGGATTCCAAGGTATTCAGTCACTTTTTGCAATTGCACCAGGCGGATTGCTGGGACATGGATTTGGTAATAGTAGACAAAAATATTTGTACTTACCTGAGCCTCAAAATGATTTTATCTTTTCGATTATTGCAGAAGAGACTGGCTTTATAGGTGCGACTGTTGTTTTGTTGCTGTTTGTTTGTTTACTTATAGGTGCCTTTGGGGTTGCTATTAGAACTTCCGGATGGAAAGAATGTCTTGTTGTATCTGGAATGGCATCCATCATTATCTTCCAGACATTCCTGAATGTCGGGGTTGTTTCTGGCCTGCTTCCAGTAACAGGTGTCACCTTACCATTCATCAGCTACGGTGGATCTTCTATGCTGACGACATGGCTTGCTGTAGGTACGATCTTACATTTTTCTAGACAAAAGAGAGATTGAGTGAAAAGGAGGGGGAGGAAATGGAAAAGGTTATTGATATTGAAGAACGGATTCCGTCTATGCGTAAAAAACGTCGCAAAAAGACGAATAGGAAGTTTGTGTTCATTTTACTCTTATTTGTCACCATCCTCCTCGTCCTCCTTTATTTTCAATCGCAAGCGAGTAAAATCGATGCAGTCGTTCTTGAAGGATCAGTGCTACATGATAAGGATTTCTATTTAAAACAAGCTGGAATTTCTTCAGGGGACTCTATATGGGGATTCGATATTGAGAATGCAACCAAGCGTCTTCGTGCTGTAGAAGGTGTACAAGAGGCTTCTGTTTCACGGAAATGGTTTCGGGATGTGCACATTACGGTTCAGGAATGGAGCCCGATTGCATGGATGGATAGAAAAGGACAATACGAGCTCATCCTTGAAAATGGAGATGTTTTTACGCCAGATGAAGAACCTTTAGTGGACATTCCAATCGTGGATGGGTTTGAAGACGAGGAAGTGCGAAAACTTCTTGCTTCACAACTAATCGAATTGGACGACTCGATTTACCAACTCGTTTCTGAAATTGTGGAACAGGAAGATTCGGAGGGTGACCAAGTGATATTGTACATGGACGATGGATATGAAGTTCATGCTTCACTCGGAACACTTTCGGACAAGCTTTCGTATTATCCTGAAATTGTGAATCAGCTGAATGGTTCAGAAAAAGGCGTGATCGACGTGGAAGTAGGAACGTATTTCACTCCGTATAGTAAATTATATGGAAGTGAAGAAAGTAAAGTGGATAAAGAAAATGCGGAAGAAGAAAAAGGTGATGACAGTGAGTCTAAAGACGAGTGATAGAAAAAAAAGGAATAACCGTATTTCTTATGCCCTCGTATTTTTAGTGCTTGGTTTCATTTTATCCTTTTCCTACCGTACGCTCGGACCAGGGTCTGAAACACAGCAACTGCGCTCTGAAATTGATTCGAAAGAAGAAGGGTTTCGAGAGGAATTAATCGAACAAAAAGAACGTAACAAGCAGCTGACAGATGAAATCTCTTCAAAACAAAAGACAATTGCAGAAGTTGAACAAACATTAAGCGATACGGAAGAAAACCATGATTTGCTCGTCAAAGAAGCAAAAAATCTCCGGTTACTACTGGGAGTTGTTCCAGCAAGTGGACAGGGGATTCGGGTAGAACTGGCGGACGGAGATTACGATCCGGCTGAGCAAAATCCGAATGAATATATAGTACATGAAAGCCAAGTTCTATTAGTAGTTAACGAACTCAAAATAGCAGGGGCGCAGGCGCTTTCGATTAATGGTCAACGTTTGAATGCGAATTCTAGTATAAAATGTACGGGCCCCGTCATTACAATTGATGGACAAACCTATCCTGCTCCTTTCGTGGTAGAAGCAATTGGGGATTCCAACGCGCTTAACTCGTCGCTGATGCTAAAAGGCGGCGTAATGGATAGTTTGTTATCAGATAACATTGAGATGAAAATCGAGAAGCGGAAAGAGATTCTTATGCCTGCATTACGAGATGATATACAGGGATAATCCAATCCGACGAGGGAGGATGGGTGTGTATGAGGCGTAAATGGATGTTCACTTTCATCCTGCTCATTGTCGGTTTTATGGTTGCGGTACAGTATAATACTGTTCAGCAGCCGGAAGAGCGAGATACGCGGGACTTGTGGGCAATCAGAAATGAGTTAGCAAAGGAACGTAAACTCCATTCGGAACTATTGACAGAAGTTCGTGAACTGGATACAACAATTGGGAAGTACAATGCATCTGAAGGAGCGAGTGCAGGGAAAGCATTAGCTGATACGGTTCACGATTTACGAGAACAAGCGGGAATAATTGACCAAACGGGTCCTGGCCTAGTAATAGATGTCGTCCCTTCAGAAGAAAGTATTGCATTTGGGACACCACTGCACGAAGTAAGCCCGGAATTACTAACGCGATTTGTTAATGAAGTGAACCGTTTTAAAGGGATTGACATGGAGATCGATGGAAAACGTGTGACTGGGTTAAGTGCTATCCGGGACATAAACGGTGAGACGACAGTGAATGGATTGGCTGTATCGCTACCACCCTTTCAAATAAAAATCCTTTCTGCGGATTTGGAGAGTAGTGAAAAGTTATATAACTTTTTACAATCCTCATCTATTCTCGATGACTTCTATTTAGATGATTTTGTGTTAGAGGTTGGACAACCCCAATCTGAAGTAACGATAAATGGCCGAATCGAACAATTTGAGAATCACTTTCTTAAAGAATTGCCAAAGGGGGGCTGACAATGTGGTTACCAATATTGGGGTTAATACTTGGGGTATCGCTTGGATTTCTCTCGGATATCCAGATTCCACAAGAATACGGTAATTATTTGTCAATTGCCGTGTTGGCAGCACTCGATACATTGCTTGGAGGCATCCGAGCTCACTTACAGAGGGTATATGATGATCAAGTATTCATCACAGGATTTTTCTTCAATATTTTACTGGCTGCAGGGCTTGCATTCCTTGGAGTACACTTAGGTGTGGATCTTTATTTAGCAGCTATATTTGCATTTGGAGTCCGGTTATTCCAGAATCTAGCCGTTATTCGACGGGTATTACTCACTAAATGGTCAGAGTATCGAAAAGTTTCTACGACAAATACTTCAAAATGAGAGGATTTCGAGAGGGGATGGCGAAAATATTTAGACAATGCAGTAAGAATACAATAGAATGGAAGAAGAGTCACAATGGGAGGTGCCAAAGATGAGTCAGTCAAATATGTATGTGTCACTCGACATCGGGTCCTCCACTATCAAAGTCCTAATCGGCGAGGTGGATGGCGGGTCCCTACATGTGATTGGGGTGGGCAATGTTCAATCTGCCGGTATCCGCAAAGGATCCATTGTGGACATTGATGCAACAGTACAATCTATCCGTAAAGCAGTAGAACAGGCAGAACGGATGACAGGATTACAAGTTAAAGAGGTTGTGCTTGGAATACCATCAAATGGTGTTACACTTCATGATGTAAAAGGTGTCGTCGCTGTAAACTCCGTGAATCGTGAAATTACAGATGACGATTTAGACCGTGTCATGGAGTCTGCACAAGTAATGTCTGTTGCACCTGAACGAGAAATTGTAAATATCATTCCGAAGCAATTCATTGTGGATGATTATGATGAGATAAAAGATCCTAGAGGGATGATCGGAGTTCGTCTTGAAATGGACGGTACAATGATTACGACATCAAAAACACTTGTACACAATATCCTTCGTTGTGTAGAACGCGCTGGGCTATCCATTCGTGAAATCTATTTGCAGCCGCTCGCTTCCGGTACATTCGCATTAACGGAAGACGAAAAGAATCATGGAACGGCGTTCATCGATATCGGTGGGGGCTCAACGACAGTTTCCGTGTTCTGGGAAAATCGATTTGCGGCAACAACAGTTTTACCAGTAGGTGGAGATCATATTACAAAAGATCTCTCGATTATTCTTAAGACGACGACTGAACAAGCAAGAAAAATTAAACACCAATTTGGTCATGCATTTTACGATGATGCATCGGATGACGAGCTATTTGAAGTTCCGGTAATTGGTGCAGATACAAAAGATCAGTATAGCCAAAAATACATATCGGAGATTATCGGTGTAAGGCTCGAGGAACTATTTGAGCTTGTCCTTGAAGAGTTGTATCGCTTGGGCATCCGGGATCTTCCGGGTGGTGTTGTGTTGACTGGTGGTACAACCAAAATGGATGGCATTTTGCAACTGGCACGTCATGTCCTCAACACGCGCGTTCGAATCCATACGCCAGAATATATCGGTGTTCGTGAGCCGATGTATTCAACAGCTGTTGGACTAATTCGTTATGCGAGTATGGAGGATACGTTCTTTGGGGAAGAATACTCTGAACCAATGGGACAAGCGTATGATGAAACGGCTGCTGCACCTGCTGCTAGAAAGACTCACGAACCAAAACAAGCAAAAGATTCACTACTTGGTAAAACAAAACGCTTTTTCGATAGTTTTTTTGAATAAGTTTAAGTTCCAAATGAGCCGTTGAATGATTAGGAGGAGAAGAGATGCTAGAGTTTGATACGAATATTGAAGCGCTTGCAGTCATCAAAGTAATCGGTGTTGGTGGCGGAGGAAATAACGCAGTAAATAGAATGATAGAGCACGGAGTACAAGGTGTAGAGTTCATAGCAGTGAACACTGACGCACAAGCACTTAACTTATCTCAAGCCGAAGTGAAACTTCAAATTGGTGGGAAATTGACACGTGGTCTGGGAGCTGGAGCTAACCCTGAAGTTGGTAAGAAGGCTGCTGAAGAAAGCCGTGAACAGTTGGAAGAGGCACTTCGAGGAGCTGATATGGTATTTGTTACTGCAGGTATGGGTGGCGGTACAGGTACTGGAGCAGCTCCTGTCATTGCACAAATCGCAAAAGATTTAGGTGCCTTGACAGTAGGTGTTGTGACTCGTCCTTTCACATTTGAAGGTCGTAAACGTTCAACACAAGCAATTGGTGGAATTACAGCGATGAAAGAATCTGTAGATACACTTATTGTTATTCCAAATGATAAGCTGCTTGAAATTGTGGACAAAAATACACCGATGCTCGAAGCATTCCGAGAAGCAGATAATGTTCTTCGACAAGGTGTCCAAGGTATTTCAGATTTGATCGCTGTACCTGGATTGATCAACTTGGACTTTGCCGATGTGAAGACGATTATGTCTAATAAAGGATCAGCTCTCATGGGAATCGGGATGTCCACTGGTGAGAATCGCGCATCTGAAGCAGCTAAAAAAGCCATCTCCAGTCCTTTGCTTGAAACATCGATTGATGGAGCAAAAGGTGTGTTAATGAACATTACAGGTGGTTCTAACTTAAGCCTATTCGAAGTACAAGAAGCTGCTGATATTGTCGCTTCTGCTTCTGATGAAGATGTGAATATGATTTTCGGATCTGTCATTAACGATGATTTGAAAGATGAAATTATTGTGACAGTCATCGCAACCGGTTTCACAGATGAGCAAATTGCTCAAGTTCGAGGAACACGATCAGCTGGATATGCTGGAATTCGTCAACGTGAGGCGCAAGCGCCACAAAGTAATCCGACTCCAAACAATCAAATTCGTCATGAAGAACCGCAGCATCAGCAACCAATTCATCAAGAACCTGTGCGCAGTCAGCAACAGACCCAACAAGACGATGGCCTAGATATTCCGACGTTCTTACGTAATCGTCGCCGCAAATAAATTAAGTGTAAAAACCTCCGACAACCGAGTCGGAGGTTTTTTTGTGTTTTTCTTTCGGACAATCTGTCGAACTTTTCTTTCATTTAGGTGCCGTAAAGTGACAAAACTCGTAATTGAAAAATGGTAGTCTTGCAAACAAGGAGGACAGCCTATGTATGGGGAAGTCATGATCGGCATTAATATGGTCTTCAATTATACAGTTCTGTCATTTGCGAATGCGACGGGAAATACAAAAATCAGCAGAAAACGATTAGCGTTAGCAGCCTTTGCTGGGGCAATTCCAGCCGTTGCTTTTCCTGGATCCATCATTGCGTCGTTGACTGCGTTTGCAATCATGACAGGCTGTGCATTCGGTTTTTCTGTACGACTCTGGAAATCATCAGTGGGTTTAGTGTTAATCGGGGCTTTTTTAGCAGGAGGATTGCTATCGGCACTTCCATTTAGCCAGTGGGGACAAGATTTTCAATATCGCTTGATCATCTACGTAGCTCTTGCTTATTGTGGTCTTCAAGTTGTAAAAGTTAAATGGCTTGATGTTCGCAAAATTAGCCGGTTTTCAGAGTTTGCTTGCAGCTCCACATTACATCTTTTCGGCTCTTCTATACCTCTACATGTATTCATCGATACAGGCAATAGTTGTACTGAGCCATTGTCTAATGATGCTGTCCATTTTGTCTCATTAGGGGCTCTAAAACCAATTATTCCAGATGAATTCCTTGAAAGTTTACATCAAATTGGAAATGCACAAGTCGCTATTCCGGATATCACTCAATTTCCTGAACAATACAGGAAGGATTTACGTCTTATTCGAATTCAAACTGTCGAAGGAGCGAATTGGGCAGTAGGAATTCGATTTGACAAATGGGAACTGGAAGGAAATCGCCTGCTCGAACAAGGTTATATTGTTCTAACGGCTGACGATGCACGCTATCCACACAATGCATCTGCAATCTTGCATGTTTCTGCCTTGGAAACTAGAGAAGAAGAAAGGGGAATGCTTCATGCTACATGAATTAAAAAAATGGTTATCCGTACTCGCAGGAATATTTAAAAAGAAAAATGGAACCTACTACATTGGAGGACATGAATCGTTACCGAAACCTCTAACTAGAGAAGAAGAAGCGGAGACGATTGCTGCATATATGGCGGGTGACCAACAAGCTAGAGATCGGCTTATTGAGAAGAATTTGCGTCTAGTCGTTTACATTGCTCGCCGTTTCGATAATACGAATACGCATATTGAAGATTTGATCAGCATTGGGGCGATTGGTCTTATCAAAGCTATTGAAACGTTCAAAAGTGATAAAAATATTAAGTTGGCAACTTACGCATCGCGATGTATTGAAAACGAAATCTTAATGCATTTACGGAAAACAAATCGTACGCGTTCTGAGATTTCTTTTGACGAACCACTGAACTCTGATGCGGATGGGAACGAACTCTTGCTGTCTGACATTTTAGGGACGGACGAAGATATTATTACAGATGATGTTGAAAAGAAAATTGAACGACAGCATATGATAGATGCTGTTACGACTCTCAGTGATCGAGAGCGTCATATTATGGAATGTAGATTCGGGTTAACAGGAAAGATTGAGATGACTCAAAAAGAAGTTGCAGATTTACTTGGTATTTCACAATCGTATATCTCTCGTTTGGAGAAGAAGATCATTTCAGAACTTCGAGAGCAACTGAATCATCCAATCGCATAATGGTTGAAATTGGCGTTACAGAAAACCGCATAGAACTCCACTCAGCGGATAAGCTATCTCGTACAGTCATCTACAGAATACGGAGGAATTCAGATGGTACGTACAAGAGTGGAAATTTGCGGTATCGATACATCTACTTTGCCTCTTCTGTCGAGTGAGGTCATGAAAGAGACATTCATCCGGTTGCAAAGTGGGGATGAATCAGCTAGAGACGAACTCGTAACAGCGAATTTACGCCTCGTCCTAAGCCTTGTGCAACGATTTGCCTATCGTGGGGAACAAGCAGATGATTTGTTTCAAGTAGGATGTGTGGGACTGCTTAAGTCGATTGACAACTTTGATTTAAAACACAATGTCCGGTTTTCGACATATGCAGTTCCGATGATTGTCGGAGAAATCAAGCGGCATTTGAGAGATCATCATTCGGTTCGGGTGTCTCGATCGCTCCGAGATATTGCGTATAAAGCAATACGTGCAAAGGAAGAATTCATCAATGAACACCAAAAGGAACCGAGAATTTCAGACTTAGCTAAAATGACAGACATTCCAGAAGAGGATATCTTATTTGCACTCGATGCGATACAAGATCCGATGTCTCTCCACGAACCGATGAATGGTGAGGGAGGCGACCCTGTGTATATGATGGATCAGTTACACGACAAAACTGTATCGGAAGAGCGCTGGTCAACTTATGTGTCGATGAAGGAAACAATGACAGGACTGGATGATCGCCAACAACTAATTTTATCGAAGCGATTTTATCTCGGACAAACTCAAACAGAAATTGCTCGAGAGCTAGGAATTTCTCAAGCTCAAATATCCCGATTGGAGAAGCAAGCAATCGCTCAAATTCGTGAAGGAATGGAACAAAGTAATTAACTTTGGACGCAATGCGATCACTGCATTGCGTTTTTTTGTACGTCTATCTGCATAGAATATGGAAAGGGGGGATTTCTATGCGCTTTTCAGAATTTCAAAAAAAAGAAGTGATTGATATGCAACGCGGGAAATTTCTTGGATTCATTCAAGATGCGGCTATCGACATAACGAAAGGAAAGATTGATACGCTTCATATCGGTGATACAGAACGATCCTTGTTTATGGAAATGCGTGTGAAAGACCAAAAGCAATTTGGGTACGACGAAGTTGTGACAATTGGAAAGGATATTGTGCTCATTAAAAAGAAAGAGCCTAAAAAGTGACTAATCGTTGATAACTCAGTGGCCGCTTGATACAATAGAACAAAGTATCGAGAAAAGTAGTGATCGAGATGAAACCATTACAGCAGCGGATAAATACCATCGAAGAAACAATCTGTCGGGCGTGTGAGTATGCTGGTAGAAAACGTGATGATGTTACGGTTATCGCAGTCACAAAACAAGTGTCTGATGAACGTACACAAAACGTGTTAAACGAAGGAATCATCCATTTAGGTGAAAACCGACCTGAAGGACTTATAGGTAAGCAACAAGCAATTCCTCAAGGGGCTGTTTGGCATTTCATCGGAAATGTGCAAAGTCGTAAAGTGAAAGAAATTATTGAACGTATTGATTATCTGCATTCATTGGATCGTTTGAGCTTAGCAAAAGAAATTCAGAAACGTGCCGTTGAACCAGTAGACTGTTTCGTACAAGTTAACGTTTCTTTTGAAGAGTCGAAATCAGGTTTGTCACCAGCTGAGACACTAGGATTTATTGAGGCATTGAGGGATTATGACAAAATAAGAGTGATTGGTCTGATGACGATGGCTCCATTGACTGAAGATCAAGATACAATCCGGAAAGTTTTTAGAGGCTTGCGTGAACTGCGAGATGAACTTGCGGCTAAAAAGATGCAACACGCACCGGTAACCAAATTGTCCATGGGGATGTCGAATGATTACAGTATTGCAATCGAAGAGGGCGCAACCCATGTGCGAATTGGGACTGCACTCGTCGGTTCGGAGAGCGAGGGAGACGAATGAGTATAAAAGGCAAATTCGAAAAATGGTTTTACCTTGACGAAGAAGAAGAAGCGGCGGCGCAAGAAACAGCGGCAAAGCAACAAGTTGCTACTACACAACCAGAGAGGAAGCCAAGCAAACAATCCTCGATGAAAAATGCTCCCTTGCCAAAACAAAATCGCAAAGAGCCTCAGACAGCAGGGAACATTGTGAGCTTGCAGAGCGTCCAAAAATCATCAAAAGTTATTTTAGTAGAGCCTCGTGTCTATGCAGAAGCACAAGATATCTCAGAACACTTGACTAACAAACGTGCGGTTATTGTGAATTTACAACGCATTGATCGTGAACAAGGAATACGAATTGTCGACTTCCTTAGTGGTGCAGTATATGCGTTGAATGGTGATATCCAAAGAATAGGCACAGATATTTTCCTTTGCGTACCGGAAAACGTAGAAGTGAATGGCTCGATCTCCGACTATTTGAACGAAAGAAACTAAATGAGGTGTACCAACAGTAATGGCAGAATTATTAATCCAGCTTTACCGAGTAATTACGTATGCTCTTTCCATTTATTCTATTTTGCTCGTCATCTATATCTTGATGTCGTGGGTACCAGCTTCAAGAGACACGAAGTTCGGTAAAATCCTTGAAAAAATTGCAGAGCCATATTTAGGGTTTTTCCGTAACTTCATTCCGCCTCTTGGAATGATTGATATCTCCCCAATTGTTGCGTTGTTTGCATTACAGCTAATTGGCCAAGGGCTAACACCCGTATTTAATTTCTTTTTACGCTTACTTTAATGTGCTGATCTTAACAATCATTTCGGTGAACCCATCCTCACGCTGTGGGGATTTTTCTATAAGGAGACACGTATAATGGATGGCATTTTACAACACTTTAGAAAAGAAGAGCAGCCTTTTATAGAAATGGCGATGGACTGGGCTAGAGAGGTCGAGGATTTATATTCACCTAAATTGACCGACTTTCTCGATCCACGTCAGCGTTTTATTGTGGAATCTGTCGTTAATGGAAGCGGTTTGCTCGTTGCTGAAGATGGAGGATTTGATGGTGCTGAGCGGAAAAGGATGCTCATCTATCCGGATTATTATGAACCAACGCGCCAAGATTTCCAAATAGCTGTTTTCGACGTGCGATATGCTTCCAAGTTTCTAACGTTAGAACATCCTGAGATTCTCGGTGCGTTAATGGGTCTTGGATTGGATCGAGCGAAGTTTGGCGACATTCGTTTGAAAGACGGAGAAGTACAACTTGCTACTGTAATGGAGTTGAGCACGTACCTCACTGCTAATTTCACTTCTGCGGGCAAAGCCAAGATCCATCTTACTGAGTTGCCCGATTATGATGGATGGATAACATTTGAAGAAGTCTGGATTGAAGAAACGCAAATCATTAGCTCGCTTCGACTAGATACGGTGATTGCATCATTATTAAATGTTGCAAGGCAGAAATCTTCCACCTACATTCATGGAGGCAAAGTAAAAGTGAATTGGCGTGTGGTAGATCAGCCATCATTTGAGTTAAGTGAATCTGATATGCTTTCCATCAGAGGTCATGGTCGATTCAAGGTAATTGCGATTGAAGGTAGGACTAAGAAGGATAAAATACGATTGGTTACTGGGAAGTTGGAATGATTTTTATGGACAGACTTTAGAAAAAGTCTGTTTTCTGTTATAGTCAACGATATAACGTATAACGAACATCAAAAGGGGAGAGACTCACATGGCGCTTACACCAATTGATATACATAATAAAACATTCGGAAGCAGATGGCGTGGCTACGATGAAGATGAAGTGAACGAATTCCTCGAGCAGCTCATGAAAGATTATGAAAACTTGCTTGATGAGAACCGAGAATTGACGCGTAAACTGAAAGAAACAGAAGAGCAAGTGGCTCATTTCAATGCAATCGAGGAAACGTTGCAGAAATCGATTATGATTGCTCAAGAAGCAGCGGAAGATGTTCGTAGAAACTCTACACAAGAATCTAAGCTCATCATTAAGGAAGCAGAAAAGAATGCGGATCGCATTGTGAACGAAGCGCTTTCTCGTTCACGTGAAATTTCAATGGAAATTGAGGATTTGAAAAAACAATCTAAAGTATTCCGCAACCGTTTCCGTATGCTAATTGAAGCGCAGTTGGATTTAGTGAAGATGGACGATTGGGACACACTTCTCGATTATGAACAGAACACGAAACAACTAGAAGCAGCTGCTGATCAAGAATAATAGACACTTGACTTAAAGGGCAGTTCGCACCTATAATATGGTTCATATTGAATGACAGGCATTGAAAGAGACAGTACTTTCCAAGTAGGCTGTATATAGCGAGTCGGGGATAGTGAGAGCCCGATTGCAGGTTGGAAAGGAAGATCACTCTGGAGCCGGATTGCTTCAAGGCAGTCCCGGTGCACACCCCGTTACGGTGTTCGAGAGGTAGTCGTGATTTCTATACGACTGCAACTAGGGTGGTATCGCGAGCACAATCCTCGTCCCTTTTACAGGGGCGGGGATTTTTTGATGTTTTATTATTTTACGGTGTTGATTTGCACTGCATGCGGACGCTCTTCGCTGATTCCGCAGAAAAAACCGTAACGAAGAACGGCTTTTGCGAACAAAAGTGCGACGTTGAGAGCGCTTCACTCGCCGCCTTCCGTTTCAATCAACGGTGATTCTAACTAGTGGCTATATTTATTGAAAAAGTAACATACATCAAAGGAGGAATTGGAATGGATTATAAAGACACATTACTAATGCCAAAAACTGACTTTCCGATGAGAGGCGGTTTGCCGACTAAAGAACCTCAAATGCAAGAACAATGGGAAAAAGATAATATGTATGCGAAAGTGCAGGAACGTACAAAAGGGAAACCAACTTTCATTCTACATGACGGTCCTCCATATGCTAACGGCGACCTCCATATGGGGCACGCGCTTAACAAAGTATTGAAAGACATCATCGTACGTCATAAATCCATGACAGGCTTCCACGCACCGTATGTCCCAGGTTGGGACACACACGGTCTGCCAATTGAGCAAGCACTTGTGAACAAAGGTGTAAAGCGGAAAGAGCACAGCGTTGCGGAGTTTCGTGAAATGTGTAAAGACTATGCACTTACTCAAATCGACAACCAGCGTACCCAGTTTAAACGTCTAGGTGTTCGAGGCGATTGGGATAATCCGTATATCACACTAAAACCTGAATTTGAATCACGTCAAATTAAAGTATTCGGGGACATGGCGAAAAAAGGCTATATCTATAAAGGATTAAAGCCAGTTTATTGGTCACCATCATCTGAAACAGCATTAGCTGAAGCTGAAATTGAATACCAAGACAAAAAGTCACCTTCTATTTATGTCAGCTTCCCAGTTCGTGACGGTAAAGGTGTGTTAGATTCAGACGTTAATATCCTGATCTGGACAACAACACCTTGGACGATTCCGGCAAACTTAGGAATTTCAGTACATCCTGACTTTGTTTATACGATTGTAGAAGCAAATGATAAGAAGTTCCTCGTCGCAAAAGACTTGGTAGAAGGTCTGGCAGCTGAACTTGGATGGGAAAACTACACGACAGCTGGAGAATTCAAAGGTCGTGAACTCGACCGCATCACTGCGAGTCACCCGATTTACGATCGTGAATCCCTCGTAATGCTTGGTGAACACGTGACAGCTGACGCTGGTACGGGGTGTGTTCACACAGCACCAGGACACGGTGAAGATGACTTCTACGTAGCTAAACAATATGGCTTAGGTGTATTATCACCAATCAACGATCGTGGTGTCATGACTGCAGAAGCACCATTATTTGAAGGATTATTTTATGAAGATGCTAACAAAGCGGTGACTGAAAAGTTGAAAGAAGTAGGAGCACTAGAAAAGCTTTCGTTCTTCACGCACTCATATCCACATGACTGGCGTACGAAAAAGCCGGTTATTTACCGTGCAACTGCGCAATGGTTTGCATCGATTGAAACGTTCCGTGACGATCTTCTTGAAGCGATCCGTAAGACGAACTTTACACCATCTTGGGGTGAAACTCGTCTCTACAATATGGTCCGTGACCGTGGTGACTGGTGTATTTCACGTCAACGCGTATGGGGTGTTCCGATTCCTGTGTTTTATGCTGAAGATGGTGAACCAATCATCACAGATGAAACAATCGATCACATTTCAGCATTGTTCCGTGAACATGGTTCAAACATCTGGTTTGAGTGGGATACAAAAGAGTTACTTCCGAAAGACTTCTCTCATAATGGAAGCCCAAATGGTACATTTACGAAAGAAACGGATATTATGGACGTGTGGTTCGACTCCGGTTCTACTCATCAAGGGGTTCTTGAGGAGCGCGATGATCTTTCTTACCCAGCAGATCTCTATCTCGAAGGATCTGACCAATACCGCGGATGGTTCAACTCATCCTTGACAACAAGTGTGGCGATTAACGGGATTGCACCATATAAAGGTTTGCTGAGCCATGGATTCACATTAGACGGTGAAGGACGCAAGATGAGTAAATCAATTGGAAACGTCATTCTTCCTTCTAAAGTAACGAACCAATTCGGAGCCGATATTTTACGTCTATGGGTATCTTCGGTCGATTACACAGCAGATGTCCGTGTTTCCGATTCAAACTTTAAGCAGGTTTCTGAAGTGTATCGTAAAATTCGTAACACAGTTCGTTTCCTTCACGGAAATACTTCTGATTTTACACCAGGAACAGATACGGTTGCGTTTGAAGAGTTACGCCCAGTAGATCAGTATGTGTATGTGAAGCTTCAAGATTTGATTCGTGACGTGAGAACAGCTTATGACCAATATGAATTTGCCAATGTCTACCATGCGATCAATTCATTCTGTACAGGTACATTGAGCTCCTTCTATCTTGATATTGCAAAAGATGTTGTCTATATCGAAGCTGTTGATCATCCACATCGTCGTGCGATGCAGACAGTTATGTATGATGCACTTTTAGCACTATTGAAGCTAGTTGCACCAATCTTGCCACATACAGCAGACGAAATGTGGGCATACTTGGAGCATGAAACAGCAGAAAGTATCCAGCTTACGGATATGCCAGAAGCAAAAGAGCTTGAAGCGACAGAGCTCCGTACTCAGTTCGATCAGTTGATGCTTGTACGTGACGATGTGTTGAAAGCGTTGGAAGAAGCACGCAATAACAAGACAATTGGTAAATCATTAGAAGCTCACGTAACTGTAGCTGTACGTGATGAGCTGGCTCCACTATTTGCAACGGAGCAAATCGACTTTGCTCAATTCTTCATCGTTTCGAAATTCAGTGCTGTTGCTGCATCTGAGATGCCGGATAACGCAGTTTCACTTGCGACGGGTCAAGTAGCTGTTGACAAAGCAACTGGAGAAAAATGTGAACGTTGCTGGACAATTTCAGAGTCAGTCGGTTCTCATACTGACTATCCTGAGTTGTGTCAGCGATGCGCAGACGTTGTTGCGCAACATTATGCTTAATAGTTAAAAAAGGCGCTGCAATCCGTCTAACGGGTCTTGCAGCGCCTTTTTTCTTCCATACCTGTTAGACTTGCGCGTGGTGGGTTAGGGTATGATAAACTAAACTAGATACTGTAGGACGGAGGGAATCGGGTTGGTCATTTATTATGGTATTGCGGTACTTGTTATTTTGGTCGATCAGCTGACAAAATGGTTGGTCGCTACTAATATGGAAATCGGAGAACGAATTCCTTTAATCGAACCATATCTAGGGTTACTGTCTCATCGGAATCGTGGTGCAGCGTGGGGCATGTTGGAAGGTCAAATGTGGTTATTTGCAATTGTTACGATTGTCGTTGTAGGCGGAATCGTTTATTACTTTCAAAAAGAAGGAAAGAACGAACCGTTATTTGCATGGAGTTTAATGTTTTTGCTTGGCGGCGCTGTCGGAAACTTTATTGACCGAATGGTAAGGGGCGAAGTGGTTGACTTTGTTAACGTACTTATTCCGGTCATTAACTACGATTTTCCGATATTTAACGTAGCAGATGCAGCCTTGACAGTTGGTGTCATACTAGTGATCCTTCATTTGATTTTAGACGAAAAAAAGAACAAGAAAGATAAGGTGGCATAATGGAACAGTTTCAATATGTAATTGAAGAACAGACAGCAGGTGAGCGGATTGACAAAGCGCTTGCATCTGCAAATGCAGACTGGTCACGGACTCTTATTCAGCAATGGGTAAAAGACGGTATTGTCTTAGTGAACGGTGGAGCTGTGAAATCGAATTATAAGGTGAAGTCTGGAGATACACTTACAGTCGATGAACCTGAACCGGAAGAGCTCAATATTCCGGCGGAAGATTTACATCTTGAGATTGTCTATGAGGACAGTGATGTACTAGTTGTTAACAAGAGAAGAGGCATGGTAGTCCACCCTGCTCCTGGACATACAACAGGAACACTCGTGAATGGGCTTATGCATCATTGTACAGACTTGTCAGGTATCAATGGCATCATGAGACCGGGGATTGTACACCGTATTGATAAAGATACGTCAGGATTACTCATGGTTGCTAAAAATGATAAAGCGCATACGTCACTTGTTAATCAGCTAGTTGAAAAATCCGTGACACGCGTTTACACAGCACTTGTTCATGGCCATATTCCACACGATAACGGTACAATTGATGCACCCATCGGAAGAAACCAGAAAGATCGCCAAAGTATGTCAGTCGAGAACACAGGCAAGCATGCGGTGACTCACTTTAAAGTGATGGAGCGGTTCGGGGACTTTACACTCGTGGAGTGCCGCTTGGAGACAGGTAGAACCCATCAAATTCGTGTTCATATGAAATATATTGGCCACCCACTTGCAGGAGATCCGAAATACGGGCCGAAAAAAACCATCGATTTTGACGGCCAAGTCCTTCATGCAGGAACACTAGGATTTGTACATCCAGTGACGGAAGAGTATATGGAATTCAAAGCTCCCCTTCCAGAAGACTTTGAACAGTTACTGAATGAAATGAAATCCAAAAAAGGTTGACGTGAAGAATTTTAGGCTGTATGCTTGTTGTAGAAACTTCATAGCGAACCTTTAACGCCAATCCAGAGAGGTTGGGAAGGATGCACGATGTTCAGAGTCACGCTTGCGAGCGGAGACTGCTGGATTATATTTACGCACGCAAACCTTCCTGCCCGAAAGACGGCCGGAAGGTTTTTTGTTTGGCAAGCTTTTTGGAGGAAAGTATTTGGAGTTAAAGGGAATACCATGGATTAGTCACTATTCAAAAGCTGAAGGAGGCGTTAGACGTGGCAGAAAAAGCAAATATCCTAGATGAAAGTGCCATCAATCGAGCACTCACTCGTATCGCACACGAAATCATTGAACGAAACAAAGGTATCGATCATTGTATCCTAGTCGGCATCAAAACAAGAGGAGCGTTCCTTGCTAACCGACTCGCAGAAAAAATTGAACAGATCGAAGGCAAGCCCATCCGCATCGGCGAACTGGATATTTCTTTGTACCGTGATGATCTAGGTTTGAAATACGAGAACAAAGAACCGCTTGTTAAACAAGTAGACATCAACTATAGCTTGACAGATGAAAAGGTAGTCCTGGTGGATGACGTCCTCTATACAGGACGCACAGTGAGAGCGGCAATGGATGCCGTTATGGACTTAGGACGACCATCCTCTATCCAACTTGGAGTATTGGTTGATCGTGGACATCGGGAACTTCCGATTCGACCAGACTTCGTAGGAAAAAACATTCCTACTTCAAGTGAGGAAAAAGTAGTTGTGAATTTAGTTGAAACCGATTCAGAAGACAGCGTCACCATACACTCTAGATAAATGAAAAAAGCTTGGAGGCGCACAGACTATGGCAGAAAAAGTATTGGATATTCACGAAAAACCCGCAGCCGGTAAATGGCTTGCCCTTAGTCTCCAGCACATGTTCGCTATGTTTGGGGCAACTATCCTGGTCCCACAACTCGTTGGACTAAGCCCAGCAATCGCTTTACTTACAAGTGGTATCGCGACACTCATCTTTGTAGTCGTTACGCAAGGTAAAGTTCCGGCTTATTTAGGATCTTCATTCGCTTTCATCGTCCCGATAACAGTTGCTACTAAAACTGGGGGCATTGGAAGTGCGATGATCGGAAGTATGTTTGTAGCACTCGTTTACGCGATTGTTTCCCTTCTAATATGGAAGACAGGTCATAACTGGATTATGAAAATTCTACCTCCCGTCGTTGTTGGACCAGTTATTATGGTTATTGGTCTCGCAGTGGCACCAACTGCAGTTGAAATGGCAAGTCGTATCGACGTTGACGGAGTGTCAACTTACAGTTTGCTTCATTTCTCAGCAGCACTCGTCACATTGGCGTCAGCAATCATATGCCTCATGTTCTTCAGGGGTGTCATCAGCTTGATGCCGGTCTTAATTGGGATTATCATAGGCTACATTTACTCGGCTGCAATCGGCATTTTGAACTTCCAGCCAGTGCTTGAAGCAAAGTGGTTTGCAGTTCCAGAATTTTTAATACCAGGAGTCGATTATGACTTTGTTGTAACACCGACTCTGTTGTTCGTCATGGTTCCAATTGCAATTGTGACGATATCAGAGCATATCGGTCATCAGCTCGTACTTGGCAAGGTAGTGGAACGTGACTTCATCCGTGACCCAGGACTGAATCGTTCGTTGCTCGGCGACGGACTCGGAACATTAATAAGTGGATTGCTCGGTGGACCACCAAAAACGACTTATGGTGAAAACATCGGAGTCATGGCGATTACACGAGTCTACAGTGTCTATGTCATTGTTGGAGCTGCCTTGCTAGCGATTCTATTTTCCTTCATGGGGAAAGTCATGGCACTCATTTCAACCATCCCAACAGCTGTTCTTGGTGGAATCTCAATCTTGCTCTTCGGAATTATCGCTTCATCCGGATTGCGCATGCTCGTTGATCATCAAGTGGATTTCGACAAACAGCGGAATCTTGTTATCACATCTGTCATTCTCGTCATTGGAATCGGTGGTGCATCCATCAACTTTAGCGAAACCTTCCATATCGAAGGAATGGCGTTGGCGGCCATCGTTGGTGTAGTGCTGAATATAGTGCTCCCAGGTCGTGAGAAGAACACACTAGATGATGTTCAAGAAGAACCATTGCTTGTGGATAAAGACAACTAAATACGTTAGACCTTTTAACATTGTACAGAGAGACAAGGAAAGGTTTATGTGGCGGGGACTGTAAAAGGGATCTGCATACATAAATGGCCTTCCTATATGCTGGGAAGGCCTTTTTTAAAACCTTCCCCTAACTAAGAGGAGGACGACAAAATGGATAACTTACTTACGATGAAACAATTTAGCGAAGAGAATATTATGGAGATCTTGAATTATGCGGAGTACTTGAAGCGTCATGGAATTCGGGAATTGCCCGGGAAATATTTAGTGAGCAACTTGTTCTTTGAGCCAAGTACACGCACAAAACTAAGCTTCGAAATCGCTGAAAGAAAATTAGGATTAGAAATTATCCAATTTGATCCAGGTCATTCAAGCACGACTAAAGGGGAAACGCTTTTTGACACGGTTAAGACTCTTGAAGCACTCGGTGTAAACGCAGTTGTCATTCGTCACCCAGAAAAAGAATATTACAAGCAACTTAAAGGTATTAAAATCCCAGTTTTTAATGGTGGTGACGGTACAGGACAACATCCAAGTCAATCACTCTTGGACCTATTTACGATCAAAGAAGAGTTCGGCTATTTTGAGGGACTTAACGTGGTCATCGCTGGAGATTTATCACATAGCCGTGTTGCAGCTTCAAATGCAGAAGCTTTACAAAAACTGGGTGCGAACGTCCAATTCATCTGTCCGGCTGAGTGGTCTGGGGATTATGAGACACTTTCAGATTGGGATGGTGTGATAGGTCAAGCTGATGTAGTCATGCTACTCCGTGTTCAACATGAACGACATGATGAAAAGATGAGTTATACGAAAGAAGAATATCACGAACAATTTGGATTGACAGAGGAACGCGCAGCAATGATGAAGGATAACGCAATCATCATGCATCCCGCACCGATTAACTGGGGAGTGGAAATTGCAGAACCACTTTCGACCCATCCAAAACTAAGAGTTTACGAAGCGGTTGAAAATGGAGTTTACATCCGAGCTGCAGCAATGGAAATGATTTTAAGAGGGGGAAATGTTCATGCACAAGCTGCTCCGAAATATTTGGCTATATGATGAAACGTCACAGAATTTAAAAGATGTACGAATTAAAGATGGGAAGATTGTTGAAATCGGACAAAATTTAGATGTAACTGAAGCTGAAGTGATCAACGGCAATGGTTACTGTCTAGCACCAGGGTTTGTCGATGTTCACGTGCATTTACGTGAGCCAGGTGGAGAGCATAAAGAAACAATTGAAAGTGGAACGAAAGCTGCTGCAAAAGGCGGTTACACGACAATCTGCGCGATGCCAAATACACGACCAGTTCCAGATACGATTAAAAATATTGAACATGTCAATGAATTGATAGAAAAAAATGCAGTCATTCGCGTATTACCATATGCATCCATAACAATCCGAGAAGCCGGAAAAGAACGTACGAATTTGGCGGAACTAAAAGAGCATGGAGCATTTGCGTTTACGGACGACGGTGTGGGAATCCAAGAAGCAGGTATGATGCTTGAGACGATGCAAGACGCTGCAAAATTGGACATGGCGGTCGTTGCGCACTGTGAAGATAATACGCTTATTTATGGTGGTGCAATGCACGAAGGGATTCGAAATAAGGAACTTGGGCTGCCGGGCATTCCGTCTGTTGCAGAGTCGGTTCATATTGCACGCGATATTCTTCTTGCTGAAGCTGCGGGTGCACACTATCACGTTTGCCACGTTAGTACGAAAGAATCTGTTCGTGTAATCCGAGATGCAAAACGAGCAGGTGTCCATGTAACGGCTGAAGTGACACCTCATCACTTATTGCTGACAGAACATGATATTCCTGAAGATGATGCAGCTTGGAAGATGAACCCGCCTCTACGTGGAAACGAAGACTTGGCGGCACTGCGAGAAGGATTGCTTGACGGGACGCTTGATTTCATCGCAACCGATCATGCACCTCATAGTGCAGAAGAGAAAGCTGCAGGATTCAAGAAAGCACCGTTCGGAATTACTGGATTTGAAACAGCATTCCCGTTACTTTACACAAATTTTGTGAAAAACGGAGACTGGACATTGAAACAACTGATCGACTGGTTTACAAAAAAGCCATGTGCTGTTTTTGACCTTCCGTATGGCTCGATTGAAGAAGGGGCTATAGCCGATCTTGTATTGCTCGATTTGACAACTGACCAAGCCATTGACCCAACTACGTTTTTATCAAAAGGAAAAAACACACCGTTTACAGGAGTGAAATGTACAGGGTGGCCAGTACTGACACTGTTCGGAGGAGAAACGGTCTTTTCAGAACAACAGTGAGGACCGCGACGATCCAGAGAAATAGAAGGGGGTTCTTGCATGATTGTGCAGAACAGAATGGCTATATGCGCAACACGTCAACTCGCCGATAATATTATTGAAATGGTACTTGAAGGTAACTTAGTGAAAGAAATCGCTTCACCTGGTCAATTTGTTCACATCCGTGTAACGGATACATTTGAACCATTGCTTAGACGACCGATTTCAATTGCTTCATTTGATAAAGAAAAAGAACAGATGACACTCATTTTTCGTGCTGAAGGCAGGGGTACCCAGTTACTTGCTGCAAAACAAATTGGTGTAGAAGTCGATGTTCTTGGTCCGCTTGGAAATGGCTTTTCTGCTGACAATTCAGCACCGGGAGAAACAGCCCTACTGATTGGGGGCGGAATTGGAGTTCCTCCTTTGTATCAATTGTCGAAAGAACTGACGGCCAAAGGCGTTCACTGCGTACATATTCTAGGATTTCAATCAGCTACTGCTGTATTTTATGAAGAAGAATTTGCAGCACTTGGCGAGACAAGAATCGTAACTGCAGATGGCAGTGCAGGGGAACAAGGTTTCGTCACGGATTCTCTAGCACGAAATCCTGTAGAGTTCACAACGTATTATACGTGCGGTCCAACTCCAATGCTTCATGCCGTACAGCAAGCATTTCACGATAAGCAGGGATTCTTATCATTTGAACAGCGCATGGGATGTGGTATTGGTGCTTGTTTCGCATGTGTATGTGAAACACAATCGGGACAAGACACACCTTACGTCAAAGTTTGCTCGGATGGACCTGTATTTCCAGCGGGGGTGGTTGCGATATGAATCGATTAGCTGTTGAATTACCTGGTTTGTCTCTAAGAAATCCAATCATGCCTGCTTCTGGATGTTTCGGGTTTGGAAAAGAATATGGAAATTTGTATGATTTATCGCAACTTGGGGCAATTATGATAAAAGCTACAACACTGGAAACACGTTTCGGCAATCCAACTCCACGTGTAGCGGAAACCGCTGCAGGAATGCTAAATGCCATCGGGCTTCAAAATCCGGGATTGGAACGTGTGATGGCTGAAGAGCTAACACGACTTGCGCAACATGATGTTCCGATTATAGCGAACGTTGCGGGTTCTGAAACGGAAGATTATGTACAAGTTGCTGAGGCAATTTCAAAAGCACCGAATGTCAACGCGTTGGAATTGAACATCTCATGTCCAAACGTCAAGTGTGGCGGGATAGCGTTTGGGACGGATCCTAAACTTGCTGCAGAGTTAACGGCAGCTGTGAAAGCTGTATCAAGTGTTCCTGTTTATGTAAAACTATCGCCGAATGTATCTGACATTACCGTGATTGCGAAAGCAGTTGAAGCAGCTGGAGCTGATGGAATTACGATGATAAATACATTAGTCGGTATGCGTCTAGATCGGAAAACAGGGAAGCCTGTCATCGCAAACGGTACTGGTGGACTTTCTGGACCTGCAGTGAAACCAGTTGCTATCCGAATGGTGTATGAAGTGAGTCAAGCAGTTAATATCCCAATCATTGGAATGGGTGGGGTTGCTGAAGCTGGTGACGTTATCGACTTTTTATCCGCAGGAGCAAGTGCAGTAGCAGTCGGCACAGCAAACTTTGTGAATCCATTTGTTTGTCCTGAGATCATTCATGCTTTGCCAGCCTTATTAGACGAACTAGGGCTAGAAACTATTACAGAATTAATCGGAAGGAGTCATGCGGTATGAACACATCACCAATCATTGCATTGGATTTCGAACATCAAGAAGCCGCATTGTCCTTTTTAAAACCATTTGACAGCGGAACATTTGTCAAAGTAGGGATGCAACTTTTTTATAAGGAAGGTCCGAGTATTGTTTATCGTTTAAAAGAGCAAGGGTTTGACGTGTTCTTGGATTTAAAATTACATGATATCCCGAATACAGTGAAATCGGCGATGACATCACTTGCATCAGTTGGTGCAGATTTAGTAAATGTCCATGCAGCGGGTGGGTCATTCATGATGGACGCTGCACTTGAAGGATTGGATATAGGAACTGCAGTAGGGAGTAAACGTCCATCGATCATTGCGGTTACACAGTTGACTTCGACAACGGAAGAACAGATGCAACAGGAGCAACTCATTCAGACTACATTAAACGATTCAGTACTTCACTATGCAAAACTTGCTCAAGCTTCAAAGTTGGATGGTGTGGTATGCTCCGTTTTAGAAGCTGGTTCAATTGCGGAAGTATGTGGACGGGAATTTCTAAAAGTGACTCCAGGAATTCGTCTTGCAAATGACGCAGCACATGATCAGAAACGAATCGCGACACCAGCGGAAGCGAAAAAAATGGGATCGACCCATATTGTGGTGGGTCGCTCGATAACTGGAGCTGCAGATCCGTTAGCAGCATACAAGGAAATTGCGCAACAGTGGAAAGGACTGAGTGAATGATGACAAAACAGGAAATTGCTAAAATTCTATTGCATGTAGGGGCTGTAACTCTCAGTCCGGATGAGCCTTTTACGTGGGCATCAGGCATTCAATCACCTATCTATTGTGATAACCGTCTCATCATGTCAGATCCAGGCGGTAGAAGACGAATCGCAGAAGGAATGGCAGCATCTATTAAAGCGAATTATCCAGAAACAACTGTCATCGCGGGTACTGCAACAGCAGGAATTCCGCATGCAGCGTGGATTGCTGATATTTTAGGATTGCCGATGGTGTATGTTCGTTCGAAAGCGAAAGGTCATGGACGAAGCAAGCAGATTGAAGGAAAAATTAAGCCCGAAGATCGTGCTGTCATAGTGGAAGATTTAATCTCTACTGGTGGTAGTAGTTTGACAGCGGCTGACGCATTGCAAGAAGCTGGCGTTCAAGTAGAAGGTGTTGTCTCCATCTTTACCTACGGATTGGAAAGTGCAGACCAAGCTTTTGAAAAAGCTGGTTTATCCTACACAAGCCTCACAGATTTCAATGCCCTCGCTGAAGTTGCAACTCGTTCCGGAGCAATTCGCGAAGAATCCGTTGCCTCTCTCCTTGACTGGCACCAAAAATTAAAATCAGGCACATTGCAATAATTGACGGAAGCTGGCGTTTTACGCTGTGCTTCCTTTTTTATGGAGATTTTAAAATCGACAGCATTCGATGGGTGTCGATTGATAGTTGTAATTGAATTCTTATGTGGATTCTCAACGACTCGAGGAGATATTTGTAAAAGAAAGTAGGTTTATGAGCAGTATTGTCGCTTTATGATCACTTTTTGGAGTTTATGAGCGTAATATGTGATTTATGATCAAATTTTGTTGTTTATGAGCGTTTTCGACGATATATGATCACTTTCTCAAGTTTATGAGCGAATTATGCAATTTATGATCACACTCCCAAAAAACAGTAGAAAAACCAGCAGGGCATTGAGCCATGCTGGTTTCAATTATGCTTTCAATTGTCGTACGATTTCTTCATCCGGCGTGACAAAAATCGTCTTCTGTTCAAAATAGATGACAAATCCAGGTTTTGAACCATTGGGCTTTTTCACGTGACGAACTTCTGTAAAATCGACAGGAACAGAAGCAGAGCCACGAGCTTTACTGAAGTAGGAAGCGAGTGTTGCGGCTTCTTGAATCGTTTTTTCACTCGGGTTTTCATCGTGAATCACAACGTGGGATCCTGGTATATCTTTTGTGTGAAGCCAAATGTGATTCCGTGCAGCAAGCTTAGAAGTCAGCCAATCATTTTGACGGTTATTTTTTCCGACAGAAATTTTAACACCGTCTGTTGACTGATACGCTTCCGGCATGGGCTTCTTAGGCTTTACTTTCTTTTTGCCTTTTCTAGCTTTCATAAGTCCGAGTTCGGCAAGTTCATCCCGGATTTCATCGATATCATCAGTAGATGCTTGCATAACTTGCTGCTTCACCATTTCAAAATAGTCGATGTCTTCGTGTGCTTTTTCCAATTGACTTGCGAGTTGAATTAATGCATTCTTCGCTTTGGTATACTTGGAAAAATAGCGTTGGGCATTGTCAATCACGGATTTTCGTGGATCTAGCTGAATGGTCACCGTCGTTCCTTGCTCGTAATAGTTATCAACAACCGCTTCTTTTTGCCCCTTATCGATCGCGTAACTGTTCGCCGTCAGAAGCTCTCCGTAAAGTTGGAAAGTATCAAGACGACCTGCGTCATTGCGTTCTTTTTCTAGCTTTTGTACTTTCAATTTCAATTTCGAAATTTCGTTATCTAGCCAGCGCTCTAGATCGGCAGCTTGAGCTTTAACCCGTTCCCGAACTGCTCGAGCAAAGTAGACTTTGTCTAACAATTCACCGAGGGTTGGATAAACTATCTCGGCTCCTTCTCCTTGTGCGAAAGTTAGCTCAGCGGCAGAAAATAATAACTTTCCGTCTTTTTCTAAAGTGTTCGGATGTATTGGACCATCTGAAAATATTTGGACAAATGATTGATAGATTTGGAATGCAGATTGCCCTTTTGAATGATTTAATCGATACAAGAGTTCTTCAGCATGAACCGGTGAAAATCCTGATAGCTCCTGGACAACAGCTTTCGGAGTATTAAAGGTTGGGAGTAATTGTTCAAACACTTCTTGTGTGAGCGTAAATGGATTTCGTTTATCTTGTGGTGGTGCTGGAATGTAAGGTTGCCCTGGCATAATTGTGCGGTAGCTGTTAACGCTAGGGGGCAAATGTTTCATACTGTCAATAATCATATCCCGTTCAGGATCAATCAGCAAAAAGTTACTGTGACGACCCATGATTTCAAATATGATCGCACGTTCCATGTCGTCTCCAATTTCGTTTTTTGAGCGGATAGTAAACTTCAAGATTCTGTCCGTTCCCATTTGCTCGACAGATGTAATAGTTCCTCCTTCAAGGTGTTTGCGCAGTGTCATGCAAAACATAGGAGGCTCTTTAGGGTTTTGAATCGTTTCTTCTGTAAATTGTACGCGTGCATAGGATGGATGCACCGAAAAAAGTAATTTTCGGTTTTGACCGCCTGCACGGATAATGAATACGGTTTCTTGTGCGTTTGGTTGGTGAATCTTTGTGATTCTTCCACTTTCAATAGTTTGTAGTTCGCGTTTCATCGCGGTCGTAAACAATCCGTCAAATGCCATGTGAATTCCTCTTTCTTTTCGTTTCCTCCATTTTAGCACTACGCGTCTAACATATGGTATAATACGAATACAAACTTCGGATCGAACTGGATTAGGGATGATTTGAATGGAGAGACTACATTAGAAGAGGGATCGCATGTTTAAACAACGAGGACTTTTGATTGTTCTTTCTGGCCCATCGGGAGTCGGGAAAGGAACTGTCCGGAAAGAGCTTTTTACACAGCCGGACACCAATTATGAATATTCTATATCGATGACGACGCGTCAGCCAAGAGAAGGCGAAGTGGATGGAGTCGATTATTTTTTCCGTCCACGTGAAGTATTTGAAACACTGATTGAAGAAGGTAAACTTCTTGAGCATGCAGAGTATGTAGGTAACTATTACGGGACACCGCTTGATTATGTCAACGAAACTCTCGATTCCGGAAGAGATGTCTTTTTGGAAATTGAAGTTGTCGGTGCTGCACAAGTTAGGGAAAAAATGCCAGACGGGCTATTCATTTTCTTAGCACCACCAAGTCTTTCGCATTTAGAGCAACGACTCGTAGGTCGAGGGACAGAAGTTTTAGAAGTCATCGCATCACGTGTCGCAAAAGCGCGTGACGAGTTAGAGATGATGGACTTGTATGATTATGTAGTAGAAAATGATGAAGTAACAAAAGCCTGTGATCGCATCAATGCAATTGTCACAGCTGAACACTGCCGAAGAGAACGCGTTGAAGAACGATATTTAGCCATGTTGGAAGGGGAATAAGACAATGTTATATCCATCTGTAGATTCACTAAAAGAGAAAATCGACTCAAAGTACACACTTGTTTCACTCGCTGCAAAGAGAGCACGCGAAATGCAGGAGAAGAAGGATGAACAACTCGTTTCCTACACATCACATAAAAATGTCGGTAAAGCACTTGAAGAAGTCGCAGCTGGCATGCTTCACAAACGCAAGACGGACGCTTCCGTTGTCTATGAGGACGAAATTTAAACGTACTTGAGTTGAATACACATATGGAGGCTCCCTTAGAAAATGTACTTTCTTTGGGAGTTTGTCATTTTCGGGGAGGATGAAGACGTTGTTAGCCAATAAAAAAGTTTTGGTTTGTGTAACAGGTGGCATTGCTGTCTACAAAGCGGTCGCACTGGTTAGTAAATTGAGTCAATCCGGAGCGCAGGTGAAAGTAGTAATGACCCGCTCTGCTATGGAGTTTGTTCAGCCGTTATCATTTCAAGTGATGTCTCGGAACGATGTTTATTTCGATACGTTCGATGAAAAGGATTCTTCGGTCATTGCGCATATTGACCTCGCAGATTGGGCAGACCTCATTATTGTTGCACCGACTACTGCAAATTTCATCGGTAAACTAGCAAATGGCATCGCAGATGATATGGCTTCAACCCTTTTGCTTGCAGCAACAGCTCCTGTTTGGGTTGCCCCTGCTATGAATGTCCATATGTATGAGCATCCAGCGGTTCTTCGGAATATCGATCGCCTTTATCGAGATGGCGTTCGATTCATCGAACCATCCGAGGGCTTTTTAGCATGTGGATATGTAGGTAAAGGTCGTCTAGAAGAGCCTGAGCGCATTGTAGAGGTAGTCGATTCGTTCTTCAGTGAAACACTACAACACCCGCTAGCTGGAAAAAAAGTCGTTATAACAGCAGGTCCTACATTAGAGCGGATTGATCCGGTCCGATACATTTCAAATTTTTCAAGTGGCAAGATGGGGTACGCAATGGCACAAGCTGCGGTTGAACTCGGTGCTGAAACGGTTCTTATTTCAGGACCTGTGTCGTTAACCCCTCCAACAGGTGTAGAGCTTATTCGTGTCGAGAGTGCGGATGAAATGCTGGGGGCAGTTTTGGATCAATATAAAGATGCGGATTACGTCGTAAAATCTGCAGCAGTTGCGGATTATCGTCCAAAAACAGTACATGACCAAAAGATGAAGAAAAAAGAAGGCCCTGCTTTGTTGGAGCTGGAACGGACAACAGATATTTTGAAATCGTTAGGTGAATTGAAAACAACGCAACGGCTCATCGGATTCGCGGCAGAAACGACAGATGCCGTTACATATGGAAAAGGGAAGTTGGAATCGAAAAATCTTGATTGGATTATAGTCAATGACGTCACAGATCCTGAAGGAGGATTTGGCAGTGATGTCAACGTCGTAACGTTAATTTCAAGGTCTGGTGTTGAGATGTCGTTCCCAGCTATGGAGAAAAAGGAACTTGCAAAACAACTACTCACAACAATTGTTCATGAAGGACAAGATTCCTTATGATCGCTGAAGTGATTGTGGACGTCGCAGCGTATCCGATAGATCGTCCATTTGACTATAGAATCCCTGAGCTGTTTTCTGGATTTGTTGAACCTGGGATGCGAGTGAAAGTACCATTTGGTCCACGGAAAGTTGTAGGTTATGTGATTGCATTGAAAGAAGAAAGTGACTTGGATATTAGTAAGATAAAACCATTAGAAGAACTTATTGATTTTGAACCAATCCTCTCCAAGGAGTTACTGGAGCTTTCGGAGTGGCTTGCTACAGATACACTTGCTTATCGCATAGAAGCTCTTCAAGTCATGCTACCTGCAGCAATGCGTGCAAAATACGAGAAGTTTATCCAAGTGGAGGACCACCAAGCGATTACAGATGAACCATTCTTGAAAATGCTTCAAAAACGAGATCGTGTCCCTTTGAAAAATGCTGACACACCAGAGCTTTTGAAGCAATTGAAAGTGTACACAAAATCTGGTGCAGTGCGTGTCGATACTCTTGTTAAACAACAAACTACAGTTAAAAGAGTCCGCATGATTCATATAGAAAGCGCAGAAATTCTTCATCAACTGATTGGAACGCTTAGTAAACAGGCGGCCAAACAGCGCGAACTGCTGGAGTGGATGATTGAGTACGCTGGACAAGCTATCGAAGCAGGAAAATTGATGGCAGATGCAAGTGTATCTGCATCAGTGCTGAAAACAGTAATTGAAAAAGGGGCCGCGCAAGAAAAAAAGTTGGAAGTGTATCGCGAACCTGAATCTTTGGAGATTCTGGACACTGCCATGCCTAAACAGCTCACGAGCTATCAGCAAAATGCAGTAAATGAAGTACTTGATGCATTTCGAAAAGAATCAGACACGACTTTCCTATTACATGGAATAACCGGGAGTGGCAAAACTGAAGTCTACTTACGCTCTATCGAAGAAGTGCTATCTGCTGGCAAGGAAGCAATTGTACTTGTTCCTGAAATTTCATTGACACCCCAAATGACTTCACGGTTCAAAGAACGTTTCGGTGATCAAGTTGCAGTGATGCATAGTGCATTGTCTGCAGGTGAGAAATATGATGAATGGCGCAAAATTCACCGGAAAGAAGTGAAAGTGGTCGTTGGAGCACGTTCTGCTATTTTTGCCCCTTTTGAAAAACTAGGGATTATTATTCTAGACGAAGAGCATGAATCGACTTATAAGCAGGAAGATTCTCCACGTTATCATGCTCGAGATGTCGCAATTTGGCGGGCACAATTCAATCACTGTCCCGTTATTCTTGGGAGTGCAACTCCTGCACTTGAATCTTATGCTCGTGCCTCAAAAGATGTTTATCGTCTTCTCGAATTGCCGACCCGTGCAAAAGATCAGGAGCTACCGAACGTCAATATCGTCGATATGCGTGCTGAACTGAAAGAAGGTAACCGTTCGATGTTTTCAGTCCCATTGGCGGAAGCCATCCGAAATCGATTGGACAAGGGAGAACAGACGGTACTATTTTTAAACAAACGTGGATTTTCTTCGTTTGTTTTATGTAGAGATTGTGGGACAACGATCCAATGTCCGAACTGTGATATTTCATTGACGTATCATCGAGCTACTGAAAATTTAAAATGCCATTACTGTGGTCATGAAGAACGAGTGCCTCACATCTGTCCTGAATGTGAAAGCGAACACATTCGATTTTTTGGTACAGGCACACAAAAAGCGGAAGAAGAAATTACAAAACTGTTCCCTGAAGCGCGAGTGCTTCGTATGGATGTTGATACGACTCGTCAAAAAGGCTCGCATGCTCGATTGCTCCAGAAATTCAGTGAAGGGCACGCTGATATATTACTCGGAACGCAAATGATAGCCAAAGGCCTCGATTTTCCGAATATCACGTTGGTCGGTGTTTTGGCTGCTGATACAACGCTCCATTTGGCAGATTTTAGATCTGCAGAAAAAACGTTCCAATTGTTGACGCAAGTGAGCGGTAGGGCAGGACGGCATGATTTAGAAGGGGAAGTTTTCGTCCAAACATACACCCCTGAACACTACGCCATTGAACTTGCTAAAGCTCAAGTGTATGAACCGTTTTATCAGATGGAGATGAGTAGTAGGAAGCAATTTGGATATCCACCGTTTTACTACATTGTTAATATTCAATTTAGCCATGAAGACTTAATGAAAGTTGTGGGATATGCTGAAAAGGCTGTGCGATTTTTATCGGAAGGATTAAGTCCCGAAAGCGTCATAATCGGTCCGACAGCTTCCGCCATTAGTCGGGTGAATAATAGATATCGCTATCAATGTTTGATAAAATACAAAAAAGAACCGAAACTGACAGAGACGCTACAAGCACTCATTCGCTTTTATCGAACTGATTGGATAAAAGATGGATTACTGCTTTCTGTTGATAAATCACCTGTCGTTATTTACTGAATAGGGATCAGAAAAGAGGAATTTGCTTGACTGTACTAGAAATTGTTAAATATCCAGCTGAAATATTAGAAACGAAAACAAAAGAAGTGACGAAATTTGACCGCACCTTACATCGGTTGTTGGACGATATGATGGAAACGATGATTGCTGCAGATGGCGTGGGAATTGCTGCACCGCAAGTCGGTCACTCGATCCGTGTTGCGATTGTGGATATCGGCGAAGGAGATCCGCCCATTGAACTGATCAATCCAGTTATTACTGCAATTGGTGGAGAAGATGTGGACTTGGAAGGCTGCCTCAGCTTCCCGGATTTGTACGGTGAAGTAAAGCGCCCTTTCTTTGTCCGTGTAGAAGCACAAGAGCGTGATGGTTCACTTTATGAACTAGAAGCTGAAAGCTTTGAAGCGCGTGCCATTATGCATGAAATCGATCACTTGGACGGCATTTTGTTTAATACGAAAATTAGTCGGGTTGTCGATGCATCGGAATTTGAAGAATTGGATGAAGAACTTCTTCAACTTGGTGAGGATGGTGAAGGGATTGAATAAGCTGTTATTTATGGGGACTCCCGATTTTTCGGCCCCTATTTTACGTATGCTTCATGAAGAAGGGTATCAAATTGTCGGAGTCGTGACTCAACCTGATAGACCTGTTGGCCGAAAGCGCATCTTGACACCACCTCCTGTGAAAGCGGAAGCATTGCGTCTAGGGCTTCCTGTCATTCAACCTGAAAAGTTGAGAGGCTCCGCTGAGTTGGAAGAGATTAAAGCGCTTGCTCCAGACTTGATCGTCACCGCCGCATTTGGTCAGATTTTACCAAAAGAGTTACTTGATGTACCTAGATTAGGGTGCATCAATGTCCATGCTTCCTTGCTTCCAGCGTATCGTGGTGGAGCGCCGATCCATCAGGCAGTCATGGATGGGTGCACAGAAACGGGAGTAACGATTATGTACATGGTAGAAAAACTCGATGCAGGTGACATTATTTCACAAGCGACAACACCGATTTTATCAACCGATGATACCGGGAGTATGTTTGAAAAGTTATCACTTACTGGAGAAAAGTTGTTAAAAGAGACACTGCCTTCCATTTTAGAAGGGATCAATCCACGCATCCCACAAGATGAAGCGCTTGTCACATTTGCGAAAAACATTTCACGCGAGCAAGAGCGAATTGACTGGACACGTAAAGGAACGGAAATTCATAACCAAGTTAGAGGACTCACACCGTGGCCAACAGCGTATACGACATTCGACGGTGAAAACGTGAAAGTTTGGAAGACTGAAGCAATACCAACTAAATCTGAAGGTAAACCAGGTGAAATCATCGAGTTAACGAAAGAACACATTCTCGTGAAAACTGGTGATGACACAGCTATTGCGATTACAGAGTTACAACCTTCTGGGAAAAAACGCATGACTGCACCCGTCTTTTTAAACGGATCAGGTAGCCAGTGGAAAAAAGGAGATCTGTTCCTATGACAGCAAAGAAGAAGGACATATGGAAAGGGAACGTCCGCGATGCGGCACTTTCCATTCTGTTAGAAGTCAGCCGGAACCAAGCATACAGTAACTTATTATTAACACGTACCATGAAAACGTATGCCATTAAAGACCAAGATAAGCCGTTATTGACGAATTTAACGTACGGTACCTTACAATATCGTCTTACATTAGACTATTATCTAGAGCCATTTATTAAAGGGAAACTGGATGATTGGGTTCGGGATCTGCTACGCATGTCGCTCTATCAAATCGTCTATCTAACAAAAATCCCGCCACACGCAGCGGTCAATGAAGCTGTAGAAATTGCTAAGCGACGTGGTCATAAAGGAACGACAGGACTCGTAAACGGTGTCCTTCGATCAGTATTACGTCAAGGCGTCCGTTCTATTGGGGAAGAGACGGATGATGTTAAACGACTATCACTTGAAACGAGTCATCCGGAATGGCTGATTCGTCGTTGGATTGATCAGTACGGCATGAAAGATACAGCGGAGATGGCGCAAGCGAACAATGTACCTCCTACGAATACTGCGCGGATCAACACCGTGCAAACAACTATTGAAAAAGCGTTACATCAGTTAAAGAGTGAAGGCGCAAAAGTTGAATTAGGTAAAGTCGTACCAGAAGCGGTTTATTGTCACTCAGGGAATATCGCAAACACCTATACGTATTCAAAAGGCTGGCTCACGATTCAAGATGAAAGCTCCATGTTGCCTGTATATGCTCTTGACGTTCATCCAGGAATGAAAGTGCTTGATATGTGTGCCGCACCTGGTGGAAAAACAACTCAAATCGCTGAACACTTGGCAGATACAGGAGAAGTGCATGCGCATGATTTGCATGAGCACAAGCTGGACCTAATCGAAGAAAATGCGGAGAGATTGGGCCTTAAGTCAATCTGGACGTCAAGTGGGGATAGCCGGGAACTGACTGACACGTATGATGCGAACACTTTCGATCGAATTTTAGTGGATGCACCATGTAGTGGTTTAGGAGTTATCCGAAGGAAGCCAGAGATTAAATATAACAAAACAGAAGCGGATTTAGAGTCGCTTACAAAAGTGCAAGCAGAGTTACTGGAAACAGCTTGGACACTCGTCAAGCCGGGTGGAAAAATTGTCTATAGTACATGTACTGTAGACAAAACCGAAAATGATGGAGTTGTTCTGCAATTTTTAGAGCGTCATCCTGAAGCTGTAAAATTAGTTCCGGAATTCTTCGAACAAGAAGGTCTTGCGACACCAAACGGCATGCTACAAGTATTGCCTCAACACTTTGGCAGTGATGGGTTCTTTGCAGCTACCTTGCAAAAACCAGCTAGTAACGACTAAAAAGACGTACAGGGATGGGGGAAGTCCAATGCATTTCAGTGTACGAACCGACATAGGTAGGAAACGCACGTTCAATGAAGACCAAGCTGCTGTATTTGAACTCGATAACGGGTATACACTCGCTGTAATTGCTGATGGCATGGGTGGTCATCGTAGTGGTGATGTCGCAAGTGGAATGGCAGTCTCTTTAATTGGAAAGCATTTCAGCGAATTAGGTTCTGATCTACCACAATCCAAGGAGTCATGGATTGTATGGCTCGATTCGATTATTCGTAAAGTGAACCAGCTAATTTTTGAAAAAGCACAGTCGTCTCCTGAACATGAGGGAATGGGAACAACGTTAGAAGTTGCGGTCATTGTAACAGGGAACTGTTACATCGCACATGTTGGGGATAGCCGGGTCTACTCAGTTAGTTATGAAACAATCACTCAGCTGACTAGGGATCATTCCTATGTGAATGCACTACTAGCCAGTGGAGAAATTACGGAAGAAGAAGCAGAAGTACATCCTCAGCGAAATTGGATTATGAGGGCTGTCGGTTCTGAGCGGGAGATCGAGCCTGAATTTTATCATGTACCTTTTACAAAAGGAGACTATTTGTTATTGTGCACAGATGGTCTAAGTAACAAAGTGGAAGCTGAAATGATGAGGGAACTCATTGTTTCCGACAACACTCTTGAAGAAAAAGTCATTCAACTGATCGATTTGGCTAACGAAAGGGGTGGAGAGGACAACATTACTGCGGTATTGCTTGCCTCCTCTGACCTTGGAGTTGGTGCTGTATGATAGGTAATCGAATTGGTGATCGCTATGATATCATTGGCACAATCGGTGAAGGCGGGATGTCAAAGGTATACGTAGCACATGATGTTATTTTGGATCGGGATGTCGCCATTAAAGTTTTGAACTATGATTTTGCGAACGAAGAAGAGTTGAAACGCAGATTCCAAAGAGAAGCACTCTCTGCGACCAGTTTAACCCACGCGAACATCGTCAATATTTTTGATGTGGGAGAAGAAGACGAGCTTCATTACTTAGTGATGGAATATGTAAAAGGAATGACATTAAAGCGCTTTATATTGGAAAACGGTCCACTCGAGCCTGAAAAAGCCATTCCAATCATGTTACAACTTGTTTCAGCTATTTCCAATGCACACCATAATGGAATCATTCATCGTGACGTGAAGCCGCAAAATATTCTAATGGATGAAGACGGGAATGTGAAGATCACAGACTTCGGAATTGCGATGGCGCTTACAGCAACCTCCCATACGAAAACGAATTCAGTGCTTGGAACCGTCCACTACCTATCACCAGAACAAGCACGAGGTGGGATGGCAACTAAGAAATCTGATGTTTACTCATTAGGAATTGTCTTTTACGAATTACTAACAGGGAAGCTCCCTTTCTCAGCGGAATCAGCAGTGGCGATTGCACTCAAGCATCTTCAAGAAGAAACTCCCTCTGTGAGGGCGGATTTCCCAATGATCCCGCAAAGTGTGGAAAATATTATTTTAAAAGCAACCGCAAAAGACGCGAGACATCGATATGTCTCAGCTGATGCAATGTATGAGGACTTACTGACAGCGCTTAACCCGTCCCGTTCCAACGAACCGAAATTCACGATCCCGTTCGATGAAGACGAAACTCGTGCACTTCCTGTCATTAAAGATGCACCGAGTTTCCTGGATTCTGAACAGACTGTGAAAATGGAGCCGGTCCGAATAGAGCCTGAGCCAGTGAAAACTAAACCTGTTCCTCAAAAGAAAAAACGTAAAAAGTGGCCAATTTTTGCTAGCATTGCAATTCTGATTGCAGCTGCAATCGCAATCCTTTATATAACTGGTGTGTTCGATCAGAAAGTGACCGTTCCTGACGTGTTAGGTAAGGATGAGGCAGATGCAATTGCACTCCTTGAAGAAAGTGGTTTTGTCGTAGACGACAAAGTTCCGCAACCATCTGAGGAATATGAAAAAGGCGAAGTTTTCCGAACGATACCAGAAGCAAACAAAGAGCGTGATAAAGGTAGTAAGGTTAAGTTATACATCAGTACAGGTAAAGAAACGATGACTTTCAGTGATTACACTAATAGAGACTATAACTCCATTAAAGAAAGATTGGATACTTATAAATTCAAATCTGTAGACTCAGTACCAGTTTATGATGATCTGCCAGAAGGAACTATCTTGAGTCAAGACCCTGAACCGGATACAGAAGTAGTTCCGGGTGAAACAGATGTCGTTTTCAAAGTAAGTAAAGGCCCGGAAACGAGAACGTTGGAAAGTTTGATCGGCTTCACTGACGATCAGTTGAATGCATACGCTCGTTCTTCAGGATTCAATATTGAAGTCGTCAAAAAGAGTAACTCAGATACTATTCCTGAAGGACAGGTGATGAAACAAGATCCCTCTGCTAGTCAGTCGCTACCTATCGGATCAAAAGTCAATGTGACGGTTTCAAAAGGGCCAGCTAAAAAGCCTGTTAAAACTTTCGTCAAGCGTGTCAAAATTCCTTACGAAGTGTTGGAGGATGATGAATCATCTGATGATGGAGAAGAAGTGAAAGTTCCTCAAACTGTTCGCATCTACATTCAAGACCGTAAGAATTCCATGACTGATCCAGTAAAGGAATTTGAAATAACAGAGGACAAAGAGGAACAAATTACCGTAGAGCTGGAAGAAGGTCAACGAGGCGGCTATAAAATTCTTCGAGGAACTACAATTATCGAAGAAAGGACGTTTAACTACAAAGATGTTCAATAAGGATGGGGATAAGATGACGGAAGGTCAAATTCGAAAAGCGATTAGTGGGTTTTATTATGTGAAGTACGATGGAGGAACGGTGCGCTGTAGAGGAAGAGGCGTATTTAGAAAGCGGAAGATCACCCCCCTTGTCGGAGACTGGGTAACGTACGTGCAAGAAGGCGAAGAAGATGCGACGATTACTGAAGTTCATCCACGAAAAAATGAATTAGTACGCCCGCCTGTCTCCAATATTGACTTGGCGCTACTCGCTGTCTCTATCGTAGAGCCGACGTTCAGTTCTAACTTGCTGGATCGCTTTCTTGTCCTTGTCGAGTCCCATCATATTGAGCCAGTTATCTGTTTAACCAAAAAAGATAAAGCTGGTGAATCTGAGTTACAGGCAGCTGAAGAGTCGGCTGCATATTACCGATCAATCGGTTACTCGGTCTTGATGACTTCTATTGACGAACCCGGACTCCTGGAAAAGTTGCGTCCGTATTTAGAGGGACAGACAACTGTTCTTGCTGGTCAATCAGGAGTTGGGAAATCGACATTGTTAAATACGTTATTACCCAATCTATCGCTTGAAACAGGCGAGATATCGGAATCACTTGGACGAGGTAAACATACAACACGTCATGTTGAATTACATGAAGTGGGTGGTGGTTTAGTGGCAGATACACCAGGTTTTAGTTCTTTGGAATTCGACGCCCTTGAAAAACAGGAATTGGGAAGCTGTTTTCCAGAGTTCCTTGAAGCCTCGGAACAATGTAAATTTAGAGGATGCCTACACTTGAAAGAACCTTCTTGTGAAGTGAAACGACAAGTGGAATCCGGCAGAATCCTTCAAAGCCGATATAATCATTACTTGCAGTTCTTGCAGGAAATATCTGATCGAAAGCCGAGGTATTGAATCGTATGTTAAAAATAGCACCTTCTATCTTATCAGCGAATTTTGCAAAGCTTGGGGATGAAATAAAAGAAGTGGAAAAAGGAGGCGCTGATTGGATTCACGTCGATGTGATGGATGGTCATTTTGTACCGAATATTACAATTGGCCCATTAATCGTTGAAGCAATCCGACCAGTTACAACCTTGCCATTAGATGTGCACTTGATGATTGAAGAACCAGATCGCTACATCGAGCCATTTGCAAAAGCAGGAGCGGATTACATTACGGTCCACGTCGAGGCATGTCGTCATCTACACAGAACGATTCAGCTAATCCGCTCACATGGAGTGAAACCAGGCGTTGTGTTAAATCCACATACTCCTGTTGAAACAATTCTCCATGTACTTGAGGATATTGACCTCGTTCTATTCATGACGGTGAATCCTGGATTTGGCGGACAGAAGTTTATCTCTTCTGTCGTTCCTAAAGTCAAACAACTATCTGATATTATTAAAGATCGTAATCTATCCATTGAGATAGAAATTGACGGAGGAATCACACCCGAAACGATTGGAACGTGTGTAGAGGCAGGCGCAACTGTATTTGTTGCAGGGTCAGCGGTTTATAATCAGGATGACCGTGCTGCAGCAATCCATAATATCCGTACTGCAGGGGAAAAGGCGCTAACCAAGTGAAGACGATTATAATATGTGCAGGGGGGCCAGAGGAAGAAATTATCCCTCTGGCTCTCTTTTTAGATGAAGAAACAGAGTTCATAGGGGCTGATCGTGGCACTATCCAACTGCTAGAGGCAGGAATCGTTCCATTGGCGGCGGTTGGAGACTTCGATTCGGTCTGTGAAGAGGAACTGAAAAAGATTGAAGCAACAGGCTGTATCATCGAAAAACGACCTCCCGAAAAAGATGAAACTGATACCGAACTTGCCTTGAACTTTGCTTATTCAAAGAATCCGGATAAGATTATTTTGACCGGAGTAACAGGGGGACGTCTAGATCATATGTTTTCCGCAGTTCAACTCCTAGTTCGTAATGCTCGGCAGCAGCCATCCACGCAATTGACTCTAGCGAACAGACAAAATGAGTTGACAATTTTTCAAGAAGGTACTCATATCATCAAGAAGAATGAGCAGTTTCCATATCTATCGTTTTATAGCATGACTGAAGCAGTCAGTGGGCTGACGTTAACAGGAGTAAAGTATGAAGTCTTCTCTGAAGACATGCATATTGGAGATACACGTTTCACAAGCAACGAGATTATTGCACCATCTTGTACTATCTCTATGACAGCAGGCATATGTTTAATGGTAAGGAGCTCAGATTCCTGAAAGGAGTGGGGAGTTGCGGATTTATACTTTTACCTTGCCTAAGTTTGTAAGTGGAATTGTACGAAAGTGCATGGTCGTGTTTTCTAAGGAGGATACAGCGAAAGCGAAAACGAAAACGACCGCTACAGCATCTAAGAAGCGAAAAAAGCGACATGAAAAAACGCCGGGCTGAATTTCAGCCTGGCGTTTTTATTCGTTGCGGTCTATTATACGCGTTGAACTTTACCTGATTTAAGTGCGCGGGCAGATACCCAAACACGCTTCGGCTTGCCGTTTACAAGAATACGGACTTTTTGAAGGTTCGCACCCCAAGTACGTTTGCTAGAGTTCATTGCGTGGGAACGATTATTCCCTGCACGTGCTTTGCGACCAGTAATTACACATTCCTTAGCCATTTTATAACCTCCTCGCGAATGATGATTAAGCGTTTCACTTATAATTCGCATACTAGATTAATTTATCATATCCATCTATCCCATGCAAGCTTTTTTCTCTGTTCTCTCAAGCAATTTCCCTTTACACTTTAAAGAAAACGCTTGCTTTCTTTTCTTATAGGCTTGTATATAGTACAATGTGAACAGTGAAACTGGATTCAGGAGGGATAACGGCATGTCAATTCAAATGGAAAACGATTATGGGAAAATTGATATAACGAATGAGACAATCGCCCGGATCGTCGGTGAAGCTACAATAGAGTGCTACGGGGTTGTAGGAATGGCCTCTAGACATCAAATTCGGGACGGACTGACAGAAATTCTGAGAAAAGAAAACTTCAGTAGAGGTGTCATCGTTAGAAACGCTGGTGCTGACACACAAATCGATCTGTATATTATTGTTGGGTATGGGACAAAAATTACTGAAGTTGCCTACCAAGTACAATCCAAAGTACAGTATACACTTAAAAAAACACTCGGGATGAAAATCGGTTCCGTCAATATTTATGTACAGGGCGTTCGTGTGACGAACCCGTGAAGGAGGAACACAGTTCTATGAAGTTGATGGATGGACTACAGTTTGCAGAGATGGTGAAGATGGGTGCGTACCACCTTAAACAAAATGCGGATTATGTGGATTCCCTAAATGTATTTCCCGTTCCAGATGGGGACACTGGAACAAATATGAATTTATCGATGACTTCGGGTGCAAAAGAGACGGAAGCGAACGTTTCTGCTCACCTAGGGAAGACTTCGCAAGCATTGTCTAAAGGCTTGTTAATGGGCGCTCGTGGAAATTCGGGTGTGATTTTGTCACAATTGTTCCGTGGTTTTGGTAAATCAGTCGAAGACAAAGAATCGTTAACGGCAAGTGAATTTGCTGAAGCGCTCAGATATGGTGTGGAAACGGCTTATAAAGCTGTAATGAAGCCTGTGGAAGGCACGATTTTAACGGTTGCAAAAGATGCAGCAGCTGTTGCTGTAGAAACAGCAACGACGGAAACGGATCTCATTCAGTTAATGGAAGCGGTTTTGACAGAAGCAAAAGCTTCTCTCAAAAGGACACCAGATCTATTGCCAGTCTTGAAAGAGGTTGGCGTTGTAGATAGTGGCGGACAAGGTCTCGTGTACGTTTACGAAGGATTTTTGGCTTGTCTTAAAGGTGAAGAATTGCCGGAACGAACAGTTGTCCAGTCAATGGACGAACTTGTAAATGCAGAACACCATCGGAATGTACAAGGTTTTATGGATACTGCTGATATTGAGTTTGGATATTGTACGGAGTTCATGGTGAGATTTGAAGACGAAAAAACGAAGGATCATCCTTTTGATGAAAATGACTTCAGACTCCAGTTGAATGACATGGGTGACTCGTTACTTGTTATTTCTGATGAGGAAATTGCGAAAGTACATATTCATACAGAAAACCCAGGAGATGCTTTATCTTGCGGTCAACAGTATGGTTCCCTCATCAATATTAAAATTGAGAACATGCGCCAACAACACATGGACATTGTGGGGGATCAATCAGCACGTAAAAATTCCACTGCAAAGAAAGCACCTTATGCAATCGTGACGGTTGCAATGGGTGAAGGAATTGCAGAGTTGCTCAGAAGTATCGGGGCCTCCTACGTAATTGAAGGCGGACAAACGATGAACCCTTCTACTGAAGATATCGTCAAGGCGATTCAAGAAGTGGGGGCGGAACGCGTTCTAATCTTACCGAACAATAAGAATATCGTGTTAGCTGCTGAACAAGCGGCTGAAGTGATTGGAATCGAAGCGTCAGTCGTTCCAACAAAGTCTGTACCTGAAGGGCTTGCAGCCATTTTAGCCTTTAACCCTGAAGCAGACGTGACGACGAATGCAAAATCCATGAACGCAGCAGCTTCTGTTGTGAAAACCGGTCAGGTAACTACAGCAGTTCGAGATACTTCGATTGATGGCGTTTCAATTCATACAGATGATTACATGGCTATATCGAATGGGAAGATTACAGTAGCTACACCTTCACTAGAAACGACAATGAAGTCATTAATTGACGATATGATCACAGAAGATGATGAAATCGTAACAGTGATTTACGGTGAAGACGTTTCTGAACAAGATGCAAAACAGATGGTTGCTTATATTGAAGGTCAGTTTGAACACGTCGAAATTGAATTGTATAACGGGAAACAGCCGTTATACCCTTATATTTTGTCAGTGGAATAACAGAAAATGAAAAGCGTCACGACTCCTAGTCGTTGGCGCTTTTTGTCCGTTTATAAGTGGTTATGAATTTTGTTTTCTAGCAGCTGTTCGTGTAGAATGAATACTAGGAATATGGGTAAAAGGGGGAGTTATTGTTGAAATTCAGATCCGTTTTTGAAATTATCGGGCCAGTCATGATTGGACCCTCATCATCACATACAGCAGGTGCTGCACGTATTGGTCTTGTAGCAAGAGATTTGTTTGGACGTCAACCAGAATGGGCAACGATTCACTTATATGGGTCATTCGCAGAGACTTATAAAGGTCATGGAACAGACGTTGCGATTATCGGCGGACTTCTCGGTTACGATACGTTCGACGAGAGAATCCGCACGGCGTTTGAAGATGCGGATAGGCTGGGCATGTCATATGAATTTATAGCCGAAGAAGAAGAGATGGACCATCCGAATACGGCTAAGCTAGTCATCGGAGATAAAGAAGGCGTCATGGAACTCATTGGAATCTCAATTGGTGGGGGCACGATGGAAGTGGTCGAACTGAATGGCTTTCCACTTCGCTTATCCGGCCATTTCCCAGCATTACTCGTTGTTCATGATGATCGTGCGGGTGTTATTGCTAATGTATCGAACGCGATTGCTGCGCAAGATATGAATATTGCTCATATGGAAGTGGGACGTAAAGAAAAAGGGAAAATGGCGCTTATGGTCATTGAAGTCGATCAAGTCGTCAACGATGAGCTGATTGAAGAATTGCGCGCACTTCCGAATGTTACACAAGTATCGACATTGGCGAACTAAGGGGGCAGTTATAATGGATATTTTGTTTTCAAACGTAAAAGAACTTGTGGAGATTGCTGAAAAAGAGCAACAACCGATTTCAGAGATCATGATTCGTCAAGAAATGTTATTAACGCGTAGATCACGTGAAGAGATAATTGCGCAAATGGAAAACAACCTTGCAGTCATGGAAAGTTCTGTGGAAGAGGGATTAAAAGGTGTCCACTCTTCATCCGGTTTAACGGGAGGCGATGCAGTTCTTATTCAAAATTACATGAAAACGGGTAAATCTTTATCTGGCGAACTATTGCTAGATGCAGTAAGTAAAGCAGTCGCAACCAATGAAGTAAATGCAGCAATGGGAATGATTTGCGCGACTCCTACTGCTGGAGCTGCCGGGATTGTTCCAGGTACATTGTTTGCGGTGAAAAACAAACTCAATCCGACACATGAAGAGATGGTCAATTATTTGTTCACGACAGGGGCTTTCGGGTTTATCGTAGCGAATAATGCATCCATTTCCGGTGCTGCAGGTGGATGTCAAGCGGAGACGGGATCTGCTGCATCGATGGCGGCAGCAGCGATTGTTGAAATGGCTGGAGGAACGCCTCAGCAAAGTGCGGAAGCCTTTTCAATTGTAATGAAAAATATGCTTGGTCTCGTCTGCGATCCGGTCGCAGGGCTCGTCGAGGTACCATGCGTGAAGCGTAATGCAATGGGCGCAGCCAAAGCACTCGTTGGTGCCGATATGGCGCTTGCTGGAGTCGTAAGTGTGATTCCAACCGATGAAGTTATTGAAGCCATGCATAAAATCGGACAATCGATGCCATCTGCTTTGCGTGAAACCGCAAAAGGTGGACTTGCTGCTACCCCTACAGGCAAAGCGTTGGAAGCAAAAATATTTGGTAAGGACAAGGAATCACGTGACACGGTCACTAAGTGAGCCTGTTACCGTACTAAAAGGAATTGGCAAGTCAGCTGGCGAGCAGCTGGAAAAGCTAGGTGTTGAAACAATTGAAGAATTAGTTATGATGTTTCCATACAGGCATGAGGATTTTAGACTGAAAGATTTGTCTGAAACCCCTCACGAGGAACGTGTAACGATTGAAGGACGGGTGGAGAGTGTTCCATCCGTCCTGTTTACCGGGAAGAAACGTTCTCGGATGCAAATTCAGTTGTTAGTCGGAAACCATCTTGTTAAAGCGGTATTTTTCAACCAACATTATTTAAAAGATCGGCTTCATCCAGGACAAATCGTGACCATCACAGGGAAATGGGATCGAGGCAGACAGCTCATTAATGTGAGCAATTTTAAAGACGGACCAAAAATCGGACAAGCTGACTTTGAACCTGTTTATAGTTTGAAGGGTGTTGTTAAACAGCCGACGTTCAGAAGATGGATGAGGACAGCGTTGGACGATGTCGTGCATGAAATTCCCGAAACGTTGCCTGTGCAGTTGCTAGACTCTTATAAACTTCCAGGAATAGCGGAAACGCTTGAAATGGTTCACTTTCCGAACAGTCCAGAAGACGTGAAACAGGCACGACGTCGTGTTGTGTATGAAGAGTTGCTGCACTTTCAGTTGAAAATGGCTGCGCTCAAGAAAGTGCGTAAAGCGGCAGGGAAAGGCACAACTATAATGTATGATCTGGAGAAGTTGAAGCAATTCATCTCCAGTCTGCCGTTCGAGCTGACAGGCGCTCAAAAACGGGTGGTCAATGAGTTATGTGCAGAGCTGAAAAGCCCATTACGTATGAATCGTCTGCTTCAAGGAGATGTAGGCTCCGGCAAGACGGTTGTAGCAGCCATTGCGCTATATGCCGCTATCACGGCAGGTTTCCAAGGAGCTCTCATGGCGCCGACAGAAATTTTGGCGGAACAACACGCCGAGACACTGGCTAGTTGGCTCGAGCCAGTTGGCGTAAAGGTGGCGTTCTTGTCAGGATCTACAAAGGGAAAAGTACGACGTGAAATTATAGCTCGACTTGAAAGTGGAGAAATCGATTTGCTCATTGGTACGCATGCCCTTATTCAACCAGATGTGAACTTTCATAGGCTTGGTCTGGTCATCACGGATGAACAACACCGATTCGGGGTTGAACAGCGTCGTGTTCTTCGTGACAAAGGGGAGAGTCCGGATGTCCTCTTTATGACGGCGACGCCTATTCCAAGGACACTTGCAATTACTGTGTTCGGTGAAATGGATGTTTCCTTGCTAGATGAAATGCCAGCAGGACGAAAAGAGATTGAGACCCACTGGTTGAAAGAAGATTCACTCGCACCAGTTCTGCGTCGAATGGAAAAAGAATTGCAAGCGGGTAGGCAAGCATATGTCATTTGTCCACTCATAGAGGAATCTGATACGTTGGACGTACAGAATGCTGTTGATGTTTTCAACCAGCTTTCCACGTATTTTTCAGGTCGCTTTACTGTAGGACTTATGCATGGAAGACTTCACTCCGATGAAAAAGATGAAGTTATGCGAGATTTCAGTGAAGGAAAGATCAATTGCTTAGTGTCGACGACTGTTGTCGAAGTAGGTGTGAACGTGCCGAATGCGACATTTATGCTGATCTATGACGCGACACGCTTTGGCCTGGCTCAGCTCCATCAATTGAGAGGGCGTGTCGGTCGTGGTGCTGATCAATCGTATTGTGTTTTATTAGCCGATCCGAAGACTGAAGAAGGTAAAGAGCGCATGATGACGATGGCTGAAACGAATGATGGTTTTTTATTGGCTGAAAAAGATCTTGAGCTCCGTGGCTCGGGCGACTTTTTCGGGAAGAAGCAAAGTGGATTGCCCGAATTTAAAATGGCGGATTTAATCCATGATTATCGTGCGTTGGAAACGGCTCGGCAAGATGCAGAACGTTTGCTTGAAATGGATTCGTTTTGGACAGAGGCTGATTATAAGAACCTCCGGACAACTGTGGAAGAATCAGGTGTATTGCAAAATGAGCGCATTGATTAACAACTAAATAAGGTATCTTTATTTTTGAAAGTAGTTATGCAAAGAGAATTTTGGAATGCTAAGAGAATGTCTCCTCTTGCATTCTTTTTTTTATCTTTATATACTGTTACTATTACCAAGTGCTAAACGTGAGGAGTGACTTATGTTGCGAGTACCTAAAAAAGATCGTCAGCATCAGCTGGCACAGCTGTTGGATGATACTCCTTTTTTAACTGATGAGGAAATCGCACAGCACTTCAGCGTGAGCGTGCAGACCATTCGGCTAGATCGACTTGAATGCGGAATTCCTGAACTGAGAGAACGCATGAGGACCGCAGCGACCGAAACAATTGCGGATAAAGTAAAAGCGCTGCAACAAGAAGAAGTGATCGGAGAAATCATCGATATCGAATTGGATAGCAAAGCACTATCAATTCTCGATATTACACCATTTCACGTGTTCCAAAAAAGTGGCATTGCCCGTGGACACCATTTGTTTGGACAAGCGAATTCACTAGCTGTTGCTGTTCTTGACGATGAGCTCGCACTTACGGCGAAGTCTGTGCTACACTTTGTCAAGCCGGTTAAAGCGGGAGATCGTGTCATTGCTCGAGCGATTGTCCGTGAAAAAAGAGACAAACGGACAGTTGTCGATGTGACCTCCACAGTTGGTGATGAAAAGGTCTTCAGCGGTGAATTTCAAATGTATCGCTCGACTGGAATGAGTCAGGAGGAAGTTGAATGAAAATTGCAGTAGACGCGATGGGCGGCGACCATGCTCCAAAAGAAATCATTGCAGGCGTAATGCAGAGTCTTCAAGAATATAACGATATACATATACAGCTGTTTGGCGACGAGGAAAAAATGAAGCCTTATTTAGCAGCACACGACCGGTTAACCGTTCATCATTGTAGCGAGGTCGTTACCTCGGATGATGAACCTGTAAAAGCGGTCCGAAGAAAGAAAGATGCATCTATGGTCCGTATGGCGAAAGCTGTCAATGACGGAGAAGCAGATGCTTGTGTATCAGCAGGAAACACAGGTGCCTTAATGGCTGCTGGGTTGTTCATCGTCGGTCGAATTAATGGTATTGAAAGACCTGCACTTGCACCAACGCTTCCAACAATTGGTGGAGAGGGATTCGTTTTGCTTGACGTTGGAGCGAATGCGGACGCAAAACCGAGCCAACTCGTTCAATATGCGATTATGGGAAGTATTTATGCAGAAAAAGTTCGTGGTATTCAAAATCCGCGAGTTGGCTTATTGAATATCGGGACAGAAGCAGGAAAAGGAAATGACTTAACAAAAGCAACATATGAGGAATTAATGAAAGCCCCCCTTAACTTTATCGGGAATATTGAAGCTCGTGATTTGTTGACAGGGACAACTGATGTAGCAGTAACCGATGGGTTTACTGGAAACATGGTATTGAAAACGATTGAAGGAACAGCTTCAGGTCTGTTTTCTATGATTAAAGATGTGTTTGCATCTTCCATTAAAACAAAACTCTCTGCAGCACTTGTTAAAGACGATTTGCGCGGCTTGAAAAAGCAGATGGATTATACAGAGTATGGTGGAGCGGGGTTATTCGGTTTGAACGCCCCCGTAATTAAAGCACATGGATCATCCAATGCAAATGCTGTGAAAAATGCTATCCGGCAGGCACGGATCATGGCGGAACATCACGTTAGTGAAACAATTCGTGAAACCATTAAAGAGGAGGAGACACGATGACAAAGGTAGCATTACTATTCCCCGGACAAGGCTCCCAAAAAGTGGGCATGGGTGTTGAATTAGCAGCACAAGAAGGAAGTCAGCATTTTTTTGAAACAGCAGATCGAGAATTAGGATTCGGATTAAGCGAATTGATAACAGACGGGCCACAGGAAGAATTGACAGTTACATATAATGCTCAACCAGCATTGTTAACTGTAGGAGCCATGATATCTGACCGTTTGAAAGAGGCTGGAATTCTGGCTTCCTTTACAGCGGGGCATAGCCTGGGAGAGTATACAGCGCTTTACGCTTCGGGAGTTCTTACTTTTGAAGATGCAGTGAAAACGGTACACAAACGTGGATTATTCATGAACGAGGCAATGCCTGCAGGTGAAGGGGCGATGGCGGCGATTCTAGGACTTGATTTAGAAACTTTGACAGAAGTGACGAAAGCGGTCACTGCTGAAGGGAATCTTGTTCAGCCAGCTAATCTCAACTGCCCAGGGCAAGTTGTTATTTCTGGAACAAAAGCAGGAGTGGATGAAGCGTGTATCCGGTTGAAAGAGGCAGGAGCTAAACGTGCCCTCATGCTTGACGTTAGTGGTCCATTCCATTCAGAACTAATGCGTCCAGCAGCAGGAAAACTTGGTGAAGTGCTAGAAAGTATAGATATGAATAAAGCGGACGTTCCAGTCATTGCCAATGTGACAGCGCAACCCGTAACAGAAAGCATTGAAATAAAACGTTTGTTAATCGAACAGTTATCGTCACCAGTACGATGGGAAGAATCCGTTCGTCAAATGCTAGAATTAGGGGTAACGCAATTCATAGAGTGCGGACCTGGGAAAGTGTTGAGCGGCCTTGTTCGTAAAATCGACAGAAGTGCAACGGTTTGGCCAGTATACGATGAAGAGACACTAAATGCAGTGGTAGAAGCGTCGAAGGAGTGGTCGTAATGGGAAAGTTTGCAGGGAAAACAGCAGTTGTAACAGGTGCGTCTAGAGGGATTGGTCGTGAAGTGGCCTTATTACTCGCTCGTGAAGGTGCAAATGTGACAGTTAACTACAGCGGAAGCCAGGAACGAGCAGAACAAGTTGTTCACGAAATCGAAACGAATGGTGGAAAAGCGATCGCTGTTCAAGCGGATGTGACATCAGCAGATAGTGTGAAAGCTCTTATGGATCAAACCATTGAGACATTCGGGTCGATTGATCTCCTTGTCAATAATGCAGGAATCACAAAAGATAATTTACTCATGCGTATGAAAGAAAACGAGTGGGATGCGGTTGTCGATACGAATTTAAAAGGCGTTTTCTTATGCACGAAAGCGGTATCTAGACAGATGATGAAGCAACGTGCGGGTCGTATCGTGAATATGGCATCAGTTGTTGGAATTGCTGGTAACCCAGGTCAAGCAAACTATGTAGCTGCGAAGGCCGGCGTGATTGGACTGACGAAAACGACAGCCAAAGAACTGGCATCTCGTGGAATTACGGTCAATGCAGTCGCACCGGGATTCATCACCACAGACATGACAGATGCATTAGGGGATGACACGAAAGATCAGTTGCTCAGTGGGATTCCATTAGGATCATTAGGACACCCTGAAGATGTTGCAAAAGCAGTTGCTTTCTTCTTGTCTGATGATGCGTCTTATGTAACTGGACAAGTATTGAATGTAGATGGCGGCATGGTGATGTAAGAGGGTTTCGTTTTTAATCTCTTGAATTAGGATTTTTTGACTTGATGGGGTCGTCCTAAACGGCCGCATCCGCTTTTTGTACGATCCAGCTCCGGCAGCCAGGGGCTCGGGGTTGCTTCAGAGAAACCGACAAGGTAAAGAGCACCTTGACGGTTTCTCTTCCAGCACCTGTCGCCCCTAATCAGGCTGCCTGCGCTTTTTGCATGATCCAGCTCCGGTGGCCAGAGGCTCGGGGTCGCTTCGGAATATGAAAACAGGACAGGGAGCGTCCTGTTGTTCAATTCCTCCAGCGCCTGTCGCCTCTACACGGCCACCTACGCTTTACTCTTAATCCAGCTCCTGCAGCCAGGGATCGGGGTCGTTTCGGAAGGAAAAACAGGACAAAGAGCGTCCTGCTGTTTCCTTCCTCCAACGCCCGTCGCCCTTAACGGCTGCATCCGCTTTTTGCACAATCCAGCTCCGGCAGCCAGGGGCTCGGGGTTGCTTCAGAGAAACCGACAAGGTAAAGAGCACCTTGACGGTTTCTCTTCCAGCACCTGTCGCCCCTAATCAGGCTGCCTGCGCTTTTCTAATAATCCAGCTCCTGCAGCCAGGGCTCGGGGTCGTTTCGGAAGGAAAAACAGGACAAAGAGCGTCCTGCTGTTTCCTTCCTCCAACGCCCGTCGCCCTTAACGGCTGCATCCGCTTTTTACTTTGAAAGGAGGTGAATTACATTGGCTACAGTTTTAGAGCGTGTTACTAAGGTAGTTGTCGACCGTTTGGGAGTCGATGAAAGCGAAGTGAAACCAGAAGCTTCTTTCACTGATGATCTTGGTGCTGACTCATTGGATGTTGTTGAATTGGTTATGGAATTAGAAGACGAATTCGACATGGAAATTTCTGATGATGATGCTGAAAAAATCAGTACTGTTGGAAGTGCTGTCTCATATATCGAAGAAAAAACTAAATGAGTATAGCACAGAGACTCTTTCGACCGTTCACATTAGGTCGGGAGTGTCTCTTTTCTATTTTGCACTACGCTAGCGGACAAGGTAGAATAAAGAGGAACTTGTTAAAGAAGGGCGGATTTATTGAATGACGACGAACAAAAGAGTAAAAGATAAGCCAGCTAAAACCGTGTTACCAGTAGCGGTTCGAAAAAAGTTTGAGGAACTGCAAGAACGACTTGATGTTCGCTTTCAGAATGTATTCTTGCTGTACAATGCCTTTACCCATTCATCCTATGTGAATGAGCACCGAGGTAAGAAATTCTCGGACAATGAACGGTTGGAGTTTTTAGGAGATGCCGTGCTAGAACTGGCAGTGTCGCAATATTTGTTTGCAACTGAACCCAACAAAAGTGAAGGAGAGTTGACGAAGTTGCGCGCGGCAATTGTTTGTGAACCGTCTCTCGTGACGTTCTCTACGGAGCTTAACTTTGGAGACTATATCCTTTTAGGAAAAGGTGAAGAACTGACTGGAGGACGCACACGACCTGCTCTACTAGCAGATGTGTTTGAAGCATTTATCGGAGCTCTTTATCTCGATCAAGGATTTGAAGTGTCGATTGATTTTCTAGAACGTACGGTATTCCCTAAAATTGGACTTGGAGCTTTTTCGCATGTGATGGATTACAAAAGCCGGTTACAAGAAATTGTCCAACAGACAAATCATGGGCAGCTTAACTATCGGATTGTTGAAGAATCAGGTCCTGCACATGCGAAAAAGTTTCTCACATACGTACAGCTTGGAGACGCAAAACTTGGAGAAGGTATCGGAAGATCGAAAAAAGAAGCTGAACAGGAAGCGGCTCGTCAGGCGATCCAGCAGTTATTGGATGAGCATACGAAAGAGGAGAGCTGAACGTGTTTTTAAAACGTCTTGAAATTATCGGATTTAAATCATTCGCCGAAAAGGTATCCGTTGAATTTGTACCTGGTGTCACGGCCGTTGTTGGTCCAAATGGTAGCGGCAAAAGTAATATCATCGATGCGATTCGATGGGTACTTGGTGAACAATCTGCCAAATCGTTGCGAGGGGCGAAAATGCAAGATGTTATTTTTGCCGGCAGTGATTCCAGGAAACCTTTGAACTTTGCCGAAGTAACACTGATTTTAGATAACACAACTGGGCTATTTCCGCTCGATTATACTGAAATCAGTGTAAGTAGACGCGTGTTCCGGTCAGGAGAGAGTTCCTTTCAACTGAATGGGCAAGCATGTCGTCTAAAAGACATTAACGATGTCTTTGTAGACTCGGGTCTAGGGAAAGAAGCATTTTCAATCATTTCACAAGGACGGGTTGACGAAATATTGAATAGTCGACCTGAAGACCGGAGAAGCATATTTGACGAAGCTGCAGGCGTGTTGAAGTACCGGATGCGTAAAAAGAAAGCAGAGTTTAAGCTTATTGAAACAGATGATAATCTGGATCGTATTCTAGATATCTTAAAGGAACTCGATGACCGGATGGAACCGCTAGCTGCGAATGCCCGTGCAGCTGAGCGTCATGGACAGCTTGTGACTGAATTGAGAGAGGCCGATGTGCGTCTTCTCAATGTTGAGGCATCCTATCTGCAAACGGAACTATTGAAGAATAAAACAGTTGTGGAAAGCAAGACGAAAGAAAAACTTGAACTCGAAAAAGAAGCGAATATTGCTGAACACCAACTGCAACAAGCTAAATCTACACTTTCTTTTTTAGATAAAAAGATTTCAGAACTTCAAGAACAGCACGTCGTATCGAGCTCTGAAGCCGAGAAGTGGGAAGGACGACGACTTCTTTCTCTGGAAAAACAACGCAACGTTAAAGATCGGTCTAAGCGTCTTACAGAGGATTTGGCGAGCTTAAAGCAATTGCTTCTCCAACTGGAAGCGAAAAGAGCAGAACTCACACAACATAATCATGAAACTGAACTTCAATTATCTAGCATGACTGAAGAAATGACGTCGATTTCAAGAAAATTGAAACGTTCTCTTGCTGAAACTGAACAAGAAATTGAAAATCTAAAATCGACATATATTGAAGTGTTAAACGAAGAAGCAACCGTTCGCAATGAGTTGAAACATATTGAGGAACGTCTCGCAGGTGAGCAGTATTCATCGGAAAAGACTGGCAAGCAAACGGAAGTCCTTCGATCTAAACTCGACACACTTCATGAATTGAAAGAGCAGCAGACTTCTGAGCTGGGCAAGCTTAAACGAAACATGGAGGAAGCGACGAAACAGGTAACAACGAATCGTTCGCAGCTTCAAAAAACAGAAATCCAGCTTGAAGAGACGAAAACCATGCATCAGCAAGCTGTTAACAAGCGCTACGAACTACAAGGAAGACTTCGTGCTTTAAAGAGTATGGAAGCAGATTTTTCTGGATTTTATTCGGGAGTTAAAGAAGTGCTTGTGGCTAAACAAGCGGGAACACTCCAAGGAATTGAAGGCGCTGTAGCTGAATTGATATCTGTGGATAAAAAACATATCAAAGCAGTAGAGACTGCGCTCGGTGGGGCTATGCAACATATTATCGCCACAACTGAGCGAGATGCTAGAGCTGCCATCGGCTTCTTAAAAAAGAAGAATGCGGGGCGTGCAACGTTCTTGCCGCTCGATGTGATGAAGGCACGCTTTGTTCCGAAAGATGTTTTATCCAAAGTCACCCATCATCCTGACTTTGTTGGAACGGCTGATCAACTTGTAACCGTCCAATCAGCTTACCGAAATGTGACGGCGAATTTACTCGGAGCATCCATTGTTGCAAAAACACTGAATGGTGCCTCTGAAATTGCTAAACTTGCTGGTTATCGATTCCGAATTGTCACTCTGGATGGGGATGTTGTGAATGCGGGAGGTTCGCTTACAGGTGGGGGTTCAAAAGTACAATCGACCGTATTCTCCCGCAAAGCTGAACTGGAAACGTTAACGAGCCAACTCGATCAGTTAAATCGTTCGATTGGTACCGCAGAGGAAAAGTTAAGTGCTATCAAACTGACGATTGCTAGTGAGATGCAAAAAGCTTCGATATCCGCGCAAAACATGGAAGAACTGCAGCTCGCCATTACTCGTCTTGACTCAAATCTTCAAGAGACGACCTTTGAAATCCGAACTGCTGAATCCGAATGGAAAACGATTGAAGCTGGAAGACAAGGTTCAGAGGATACGCGTAGTTCACTATTTGCGAAACGAGAGGAACTTCAGTTGCAGCGAGAACGTTTGACAGCGCAGCAACAAGAAATTCAAACTTCAGTTGCTTCTCTAGAACGTCTCGCTGCAGATCGTCGCAACGAAGAACAAGCCCTTCGGGAGCGTTATAGTGAGCTGCGTGAGGAAACTGCAATTTTACGTGAGCAAGTAACCAATCGATCGTCTCTTGCAACCTCAGCGGAACAAGAACTGCAAGATGCAAAACGCAAATTTGTTCAAACGGAAGAAGAACTTCAATTTTTGGCAGGTCAAGAAGAAGGAGAAGTTCTGACCCCTGAAGAAATTGAGCAACGTATAGCTACAGAAACAAATATTGTTACTAAAGTGAAATCAGAACTACTCGATAAACGGACAGAACGGGATCAACTTGCACGTTCTTGTGATGAGCAGGAGACCACACTAAAACAGCTATCTGACCAGATTCGAAACATCTCTTCAGAACTCGGCAATTTGAATGTCACGTTTTCTAGAAATGAAGTGAAGCTGGAGTCCGTCCTTATACGTTTACTTGAAGATTACGGACTTCACCCTGATTACGAAGTTCCTAAAGATTTCAATGCCTCCGGTGTGAGAGCTCGTGTGGAACAGTTGAAACGAGAGGTTGAATCCTTAGGTCCAGTGAATCCAGGAGCAGTAGAAGAGTACAAAGAAGTGCTCGAAAGACATACTTTCCTAACTGACCAACGAAACGATCTATTAGAAGCGAAAACGACGCTAGAAGAAGCGATGTCCGAAATGGATATGGAAATGAAAACGAGATTTAAGTCCACGTTTGACGCTGTACAACAACGTTTCCGTACCGTTTTCAAGGAAATGTTTGGTGGTGGGGAAGCAGATCTAGTTCTAACAGATCCAGAAAACCTACTAGAGACAGGTGTGGATATCATCGCTCGACCACCAGGGAAAAAGCTTCAGAATTTGAGCCTTCTTTCAGGAGGAGAACGTGCGTTGACAGCAATTACGTTGTTGTTTTCCATTATCGAAGTACGCCCAGTGCCATTTTGTATATTGGATGAAGTCGAGGCAGCATTGGATGAAGCGAATGTCATTCGGTATAGTCGTTATTTGAAAAAGTTTTCGGAAGATACTCAGTTCATCGTCATTACCCATCGTAAAGGGACGATGGAAGGAGCCGATGTCCTGTACGGAATTACGATGCAAGAATCCGGCGTATCCCGACTCATATCAGTAAAAATGTCCGAAGTTCCAGAAACTGCATTGAGCACACCATAATTTTATAAAGGAATGTGAGAATGATGTCTTTTTTTAAGAAAATGAAAGAGAAAATCACAGGTACGAATGATTCGGTCACTGGTAAATTTAAAGAGGGGTTAACTAAAACTCGCGACTCATTCACGTCTAAAGTGAATGATTTGGTTGCCCGTTTCCGTGAAATCGATGAAGAGTTTTTCGAGGAATTAGAAGAGGTCTTGCTACAAGCTGATGTTGGATATGAAACAGTAATGGAATTGATCGACCTACTGAAAGTCGAAGTTCAACGTAAGAATATTAAAGATACAGCTGGCATTCAAACGGTTATTTCTGAAAAACTTGTTGAAATCTATAATTCTCAAGGTGATAGTGACAACAGCTTAAATATCCAAGAAAACGGAATCACAGTTCTTCTCATGGTAGGAGTGAATGGCGTAGGCAAAACTACGACAATTGGTAAACTAGCTTCCCGTTTGAAAGCTGAAGGAAAGACTGTCATGCTTGCAGCAGGTGATACATTCCGCGCTGGGGCTATCGACCAACTTGTTGTTTGGGGAGAACGTGCCGGAGTTGAAGTGATTCGACAGTCTGAAGGATCAGATCCAGCTGCTGTTATGTTTGATGCCGTTAGTGCTGCAAAAAAACGTAACGTAGATGTCTTGATTTGCGATACGGCTGGTCGTTTACAAAACAAAGTGAATTTGATGAATGAATTGCAAAAAGTTCACCGCGTCATCGGTCGTGAAATTCCAGGTGCTCCTCATGAAGTGCTACTTGCACTTGATGCGACAACTGGGCAAAATGCATTGATCCAAGCTGAAACGTTTAAAGAAGCTACCGACGTGACCGGGATTGTGCTTACGAAGCTTGACGGTACTGCAAAAGGTGGAATCGTTTTAGCGATCCGCAACAAGTTAAACATCCCTGTTAAGTTTGTAGGGTTAGGAGAAGGGATAGATGATTTGCAGCCATTCGACCCTGAAAAGTATGTGTACGGACTTTTTGCAGACGGACTTGAATTGGAAGCAGTTAAAGAATCCAGTGACGATCAAGACAAGTAAAATGCCTTGACGGAGGTTGGAGCAACAGCTACTATTAAGAGAAGGTCCGAGGAGGATTTGTACATGTTAGAGAAAACGACCCGTGTTAACTTCCTCTTTGATTTTTATCAATCGTTATTGACGGATAAGCAGCGTATCTATATGGAACTGTATTATCTAGACGATTTGTCATTAGGCGAAATTGCGGAGGAGTACGAAGTATCCAGACAAGCTGTCTATGATAATGTCCGCAGAACAGAAGCGATGCTCGAAGACTATGAAGCAAAGCTTTCGTTGTTCAATAAATTTCAAGAACGCTCAGAGTTAATCGAGCAGATCGAACAGCGACTTTCCACTGAAAAAGCGCTGACAGATGAAGTGCAAATTTTATTACAACAAATTAAAGAACACGACTAAGGGGGCTCTATGCATGGCTTTTGAAGGATTAGCGCAGCGCCTGCAAGGGACGCTTCAGAAAATCACAGGCAAGGGTAAAATTAGTGAAGCTGATGTAAAAGAAATGATGAGAGAAGTTCGCTTTGCGTTAATCGAAGCGGATGTCAATTTGAAAGTTGTTAAAGAGTTCGTAAAGACAGTTAGCGAGCGTTCGGTCGGTCAAGATGTCATGAAGAGTCTGACGCCTGGTCAACAAGTCGTGAAAATTGTAAAAGATGAACTTACAAAGTTGATGGGAGAAGAGCAAACAGCTATTCAGTTTGCCCGCAAGTCTCCTACTGTCATAATGATGGTTGGTTTACAGGGTGCCGGTAAAACAACGACATCCGGGAAACTTGCAAATTCGTTACGAAAGCGGAACAACAAATCACCTTTACTCGTTGCAGCAGACGTTTATCGACCTGCGGCTATTCAGCAACTTGAAACGATAGGGAAACAATTGACAATTCCTGTTTTTTCTATGGGAACTGATATCTCACCCGTGGAAATCGTTCGTCAAGCACTCAAAAAAGCAGATGAGGATCATAATGACGTCGTGATTATTGATACGGCAGGACGGTTACATATTGATGAAACCCTCATGCAGGAATTGAAAGATATTCGTGAACTTTCATCACCTGATGAAGTCTTCCTTGTTGTAGACGCGATGACTGGTCAAGATGCTGTAAACGTAGCTAAAAACTTTGACGATGCAATTGGTATTACAGGTGTAGCTCTTACAAAACTTGATGGAGATACACGTGGTGGTGCGGCACTTTCAATTCGTTCTGTTACTCAAAAGGCCATCAAATATGTCGGTATGGGTGAAAAAATGGATGCGCTTGAGCCGTTCCATCCTGAACGTATGGCCTCACGAATTCTTGGCATGGGCGATGTCATGTCTCTCATTGAAAAAGCTCAGGAAAATGTCGATGAAGACAAAGCAAAGGAACTCGAACAAAAGCTTCGCACACAAACCTTCACTTTGGATGATTTTCTAGATCAGTTGCAACAAGTAAAGCAAATGGGTCCGCTGGACGAGATTTTGAAAATGATGCCAGGCTTCAATAAAATCAAGGGCCTCGGTAATGCCAAAGTCGATGAGAGCCAAATGGGGAAAGTAGAAGCAGTCATCTACTCGATGACAACGCAAGAGCGTACCACCCCTGAGATGATTAACGCGAGTCGTAAAAAACGAATTGCAAAAGGATCAGGCACTTCGATTCAAGAAGTCAACCGATTACTGAAGCAGTTTGAAGAAATGAAAAAGATGGTCAAACAGATGACTGGGTCACAACAACGTGGTAAAAAGAAGATGAAAATGCCGGGAATGGATGCTTTTTTTAAGTAATTTCATTCAAAAAACATGGTGTTAAGAAAAAACACTTTACAAACAACGGAAAGCTTGATAATATACTATCTTGTGTGAAACTATTCGGAGGTGCAATTAAAAATGTCAGTAAAAATTCGTCTTAAACGTATGGGTGCAAAGAAATCACCTTTCTATCGTATCGTAGTAGCAGATTCACGAGCTCCTCGTGATGGCCGTCAAATCGAAACAGTTGGAACTTATAACCCGCTTACAAAGCCGGCTGAAGTGAAAATTGACGAAGTAAAAGTTTTGGATTGGATGCAGAAAGGCGCTAAGCCATCTGATACAGTTCGTAACTTGTTGTCAGAACAAGGCATCATGGAGAAATTCCATAACGCAAAACTTAGCAAGTAATCAGGAGGTGCGCTGATGGAGCAGCTGATTAAGACAATCGTAAAACCGTTAGTCGATTATCCCGAAGCGATTCACGTCGAACAGGATGAACAAACGAACCGGGTTGCCTACAAACTTTCTGTCCACCCTGAAGACATGGGGAAGATCATTGGAAAGCAAGGACGTGTCGCAGATGCGATACGGACAATTGTTACATCAGCTGCAGGCAGCTACCGAGGTAAACGAGTTTACCTAGATATTGTTGACTAACACTGCGTAAAGGGAGGAGCCTCGGTTCCTCTCTTTTTCTATATAAATGAATTTTGACACCCTATATATGAACAAAGGAAGTGAATGGACTATGCAATGGTTTAACGTCGGGCAACTCGTCAATACGCACGGAGTACAAGGTGAAGTACGTGTCACATCTCGGACAGACTTTCCAGAAGAGCGGTTTGCAGTCGGTAGTGAACTATACCTGTTCATGCCAAACGAAACGACACCCGTGAAGCTAAAAATCTCTGGATCCCGTCGTCACAAAAATTTCTACTTACTCACTTTTGAAAACCACTTCAATCTCAGCCATGTAGAAAGATACAAAACCGGAATGCTGAAAATATCAGAGAAGCAACTTGGTGAACTCGAGGAAAACGAATTCTATTACCACGAAATTATAGGATGTGCTGTTGTCACTCTCGAGGGGAATTCCATTGGCAACGTTACAGACATATTAGAAACCGGCGCAAACGATGTGTGGACAGTTACACCAGCTCAAGGTAAACCACACTACATTCCTTATATTGAAGATATCGTCAAAGAGATTGATATCAAAAATAAGAAAATAACGATTGAAGTCATGGAAGGACTTCTTTCATGATGAATATCAATGTTCTCTCGTTGTTTCCAGAAATGTTCGAAGGGGTTCTTCATACATCGATTCTGAAGAAAGCCCAAGAGAACAAAGCCGTCTCATTTTCAGTTACTGATTTCAGAAACTACTCTGAGAATAAGCATCACAAAGTGGACGATTATCCTTATGGTGGGGGCGCGGGAATGGTATTGAAGCCTGAACCGCTCTTCAATGCGGTTGAAGCTGTCACAAAGGATGCTACAAAGCTGCCTCGAGTCATTCTGATGTGTCCCCAGGGAGAACGTTTCACCCAGGCTAAAGCGGAGGAGCTGGCGTTAGAGGAGAACCTTGTTTTCATCTGTGGCCATTATGAAGGCTATGATGAGCGGATCCGCGAACATCTTGTGACAGACGAACTCTCCCTCGGAGATTTTGTTCTAACTGGCGGTGAGATTGCGTCTATGGCAATTATTGATAGCGTCGTTCGTTTGCTTCCGGGAGTGCTAGGGAATAACGTTTCATCCGTGGAAGATTCTTTTTCAACAGGATTGCTCGAGCATCCGCACTATACCCGTCCAGCTACCTTTAAAGGTCTTTCGGTGCCAGATGTATTACTTTCAGGCAACCATGGTGAAATTGCCAAATGGCGTATGGAGCAGTCACTTAAACGTACTCTCGAACGTCGTCCTGATTTGTTAAATAAAATATCGTTGTCGCCCGAGCAAGAAAAGATATTGGAGCAACTGAAATCTACTCGGTGAATGTTGCACACGATCTCGGTTTGTGCTAATATGATATACGTGCTTCTATGTAAGCACATACTTAACTGATGTTCCGCTGCGGTCTTTCATCGCAAGAGCCTCTAAGGATAGGAGAGAAAAAATCATGCAACAACTAATTGCAGATATTACAAAAGATCAGCTTAAAAGCGATCTACCGGCATTCCGTCCGGGAGACACAGTGCGTTTGCACGTAAAAATCGTTGAGGGAACGCGTGAGCGTATTCAGCTTTTTGAAGGTGTCGTTATTAAGCGTCGTGGAGGCGGAATTAGTGAGTCATTCACAGTTCGCAAAATCTCTAACGGTGTTGGCGTGGAGCGTACATTCCCTGTACACACACCAAAAATTGCAAAATTAGAAGTCACTCGTCGTGGTAAAGTACGTCGTGCGAAGTTGTACTACCTTCGCAACCTACGCGGAAAAGCTGCACGTATCAAAGAACTTCGATAAGTATAGAAAGATCAGGAGACCGTTTATACGGCCTCCTTTCTTTTTGCCTCTAAGTCGAATTGAAGGTACAATAGGTTTAATCGACTACAGGGGGCAATGGCATGAACGAAAAGAAAAAGAAAAATGAAACCTTTGAATGGGTGAAAGCGCTACTTATTGCATTTGGAATTGCAGCGGTCATTCGTGTCTTTCTTTTCACGCCGATTGTTGTAGATGGTGTCTCCATGATGCCAACGCTGGAAGACGGCGACAAAATGATTGTAAACAAAATTAGTTATTCGATTGGCAAGCCTGATCGTTTTGATATCGTTGTATTCCATGCACCTGAACAAAAAGATTATATTAAACGTGTCATTGGGCTTCCCGGCGATACCGTAGAATATAAAAATGATGTTCTTTATATAAATGATCAAGCATATCCGGAACCTTATCTGGATGCATATAAAAAAGAACTTACAGAAGGCACGTTAACTGAAGACTTTACATTGGAAGAAAAGATTCAACAGCAAACCGTTCCTAAAGGGCATGTGTTTGTTATGGGGGATAATCGAAGAAAAAGTAATGATTCCCGTCATATTGGTGTGATCAGCATAGATGAAATTATAGGTACGACAAAATTTGTTTTCTGGCCGATGGATAATATCGGGCTAGTGGATTGAGAAAGTAGGGGAGCAGATGACCATTCAATGGTTTCCCGGTCACATGGCGAAAGCCCGAAGAGAAGTAACCGAACAGTTAAAACTTGTAGATATTGTATTTGAACTTGTAGATGCACGACTTCCATTATCTTCTCGAAATCCGATGATTGACCAAGTCATTCATCAAAAACCAAGAATCTTGATATTAAACAAAATGGATTTGGCCGATGAACATGAAACTGCTAAATGGATCCGATATTTTGATGAGCAAGGCATTCGTGCAGTTGCCATTAACTCGTTCGAAGGCAAAGGCCTACAGGCAGTAACGAAGGCAGCAAAAGAAGTGTTAGCACCTAAAATTGAACGGATGAAAAAACGAGGTATTCGACCTGGAGCGATTCGCGCGATGATTGTAGGGATTCCCAATGTTGGAAAATCAACACTGATCAATAGACTTGCTCATAAAAACATAGCGAAAACAGGAAACAAGCCAGGTGTCACAAAAGCTCAACAATGGATTAAGTACGAAAAAGAATTAGAACTTCTCGATACACCGGGAATTCTATGGCCAAAGTTTGAAGATCCTGAGATAGGTCAAAAGCTTGCGCTGACTGGTGCTATTAAAGATACGATTGTCAATATGGAAGATCTAGCGATGTACGGTTTAAAATTCTTATCCAATCGTTATTCAGAGCGACTAGAAGAGCGGTATGGCTTTGCTACTGTAGAGGACAATACGGCAGAGCTGTTTGAAGTAGTGGGATCGCGTCGTAAAGCGTATACAACTGGTGGAGAAATAGACTATGATAAAGTTGCAGAGCTAATCATACAAGATGTCAGAACAGGCAATTTTGGAAGGTTGACATTCGACTGGACAGAAGAACAGGAATGACCTAGCCGGAGCCGGCACCCGGCTTCGGCTTTTACATATCTAAAAATCGGTGGAGTGACCGATATAAGGAGTATGGAATTGAAGAGGGATGGAAGGTGAGCGTGTGAAAACAATACAAGCGATTAAATTACGACTAAAAGAAACGACCGAGCCTGAGCCGTGGATGGCGGAGTTGACAAAGGATGAACGTAAAGGAGTACAACAAGCACTCAATAGTTGGAATCGAGCATATGAAAGACGCTGCGATTCTAGGGCTAGCCACATAGAGAAACAGCAATTTGATATTTCGTATGCACCGTTTGAAGGAGCTCAAGTAGCGGGTACGGACGAAGCTGGAAGAGGCCCTTTAGCAGGTCCAGTCGTAACAGCAGCTGTAATTCTTCCGTTTGAAGCAGACGAGTTGATAGGGTTGGATGACTCTAAACAAATCCCTAAGAAAGAACGAGAACGCCTTGCAGAAATCATTAAACGCATCTCGGTAGCTTGGTCTGTTCATGTGCAATCTGCTAAGCGGATTGATGAAATCAATATTTATGCAGCGACACGCGAATCGATGGAACAGGCAATCTGTACATTACCTATTGAACCCGATCAAGTCCTTGCGGATGCGATGCCACTAACTGTAAACTGTCCATCTGTCTCCATTGTGAAAGGAGATGCTCAAAGTTTAGCGATTGCTGCTGCTTCCATACTTGCGAAAACGACAAGAGATCAGTTGATGGATGAATTACACGACGAATATCCAATGTATCGTTTTGATAAGCATGCAGGATATGGTACGCCAGAACACTTGGATGCGCTCAACGAGTATGGTCCGAGCATTCACCATCGGAAAACATTTGAACCGATCAAGACAATGATTGCAAGAAAGGCGGCTAACAGATGAATAATCCGTCAATAACACAAAATCTCAACACAGCTAACCTAGGAAATGTACAACCATCACAGTCGGCACAACTAAGAGAAGGACAACTTTTCCATGGGACGATCAAACAACTATATCCAGGCGAAATGGCAGAAGTGCAAATCGGTAACCAAAAGCTGAATGCAAAATTAGAAGTCCCACTAAAGGCGGGAGACTCCTATTATTTTCAAGTGAAGGCGACAGAACCTGAATTGCAGTTAAAACTAATCTCCGGGCCTCATACACAAGGGGAGAGCCAAAGTGCGAAAATCGGCAGTTTGCTCGACACTCTACAACTTACTAAGACACCTGAAATGCGTAAACTTGTGGACTTTTTCATGAAACAGCAAATACCTATCACGCGAGAATCATTGATTGCGGCTGAAACACTTTTAAAGCAAACGTCACCAGGACAACAGCAGGAAGCCCTTCAATCTATAGGGAAGCTAGTGTCCCTCAAGCTACCTATAACACCGCAACTGTTTCATGCGATGATGGGAGTTGAAACGAAAGCAGGCCTTCAAGGAGTCCTTGATGCACTTCAGCAGGCAATAAGCGTAGATAGTAAAATCCCTAGCACTCAAAAGATGACCATTCAAGCGATTCTTCAGCAAATAAAACAGCCTTTATTGGAAGCGAATGGAGGCAACCTGTTGGCGCAAACACTTTCGACTGCACTGGACAAATCAGCTCCTCCTGAACTTCGATTCCAAGCAGTTCAACTACTGAAGTCAGCAGATATCTTACCGGCACAAACATCACTTGCCAATCTATCCGACGTGTTAGCAAAGCTTGTCAGTTCATCACAAAACACCCAGTCTCAAATGACGTCTGTTGAAAAACAAGTGGTTCAACAAACCAATACTACATTTGGTTTCCCTATACAAACGGAAAATGCTTCTAAAATTGACCCAAAACAGTTGTTAACGGCGCTTCAACAAGCAACGATGGGTGCAACTAAGCTACCTGTAGGAGCATCCGCAGAACTCCAACGAATCATTCAACAAATGGAATTGCCCGTAGGCGTTAAAACTCAACTATCCAATTATTTAACAGTCCATTCTCAAACTAACGAGACTGCAAGCGTTTTACTTGCGAAATTTAGTGACACATTATTCAGTCTAGCTACAAAACAAATGCTCCCTAGTCAAAATCCCATTCCGACATCTGTGAATTCAAGTCCTAATCCCATGTATACTGGTATGCCGGCTCTGTTACAATCGATACTCGATGCTCAAGGAGGATCAGACAAACTTCCTGCACTTGTTAAACAAGCAATGCAATCGAATGTCCAGTTCATTCAATCCTTCTTAGCTGCAGCAGAAGCAGCAACAAGTGAAGAACTTTCAGGCAGTACTATAAAACAAGCGATACAATCCGTATTAGTGAAACTGGGCGTTCACTACGAAGCAGGTCTCGCATCAAAAGAACTTCATATATCTCAAATTCAAGATTCCCTAAAACCTCAGCTTGTTGCACTTTTGCAAGAAGGTTTGGCAGGAACGGCTCTTCGTGAAGCAGCAGAGACAGTCGTTTCGAGATTGAATGGACAACCTTTACAATCGACTGAATCGGGTGTGCAACAGCAACTTATTATGCAAGTACCACTTCACTTACAGGGGAAGAGAATTGACGCGACGATTGAGTGGAATGGGCGGATGAAAGAAGATGGAAAGATTGACCCGGATCACGCGCGTGTTATGTTTTATTTAGATCTGGAAGCACTCCACAAAACAGTGGTCGATATGCAAGTACAAAACAAAGTCGTGACATTAACCATTTTTAATGAAGATCCTACATTGAAAATGCTAGGAGCAGTCCTTCAGGATAGACTGGCAGAAGGACTGGATGCGGAAGGTTATCGTCTTTCGGCTGTCCGTTTTAAACAATTCCAAGAAGAAGTAATTACTCCGACTAAGTCTAGTTTGGCTACAGATAGCGGAAAACAAGGAGTCGATTTCCGGATATGAGCGATAAGCGTTATAAGCGCCGTGAAGCAGTCGCGTTGACCTATTTGCCAGAGCTCAATGAAGCTCCGAAAGTGACAGCTAAGGGGAAAGGTCAAATCGCGGAGAATATACTTGAAAAAGCGCGAGAGCATGGTGTTCCTATACAAGAAGACCCCAGTTTAGTAGAACTACTAGGTCAGCTTGAAGTAAATGAGACGATTCCTGACCAGCTATATCAAGCGGTGTCGGAAGTTCTGGCCTATGTTTACAGATTAGATCGTTCAAAAAGCGGAAAATAAACAGTTTAAGACTGTAGTAGAACAGAAATTTCGCACTTTACGAGTACAAATATGGACATAGTATGACAAGTTTACTACAATAGAGTACGCAGTAAAGAATAGTTATCAGTTTGATTGGAGGATATAAGATGAATATCCATGAATATCAAGGGAAACAACTGCTTCGTGATTATGGAGTTGCAGCTTCAAAAGGGATTGCAGCATTTTCTCCAGAAGAGGCAGTAAAAGCAGCAAAAGAACTTGGCACTGAAGTATTTGTCGTGAAAGCGCAAATTCATGCAGGTGGTCGCGGAAAAGCAGGCGGAGTCAAAATTGCTAAAAATCTTGACGAAGTACGTGCATACGCAAAAGAACTTCTTGGCAAAACGTTGGTGACTCACCAAACGGGTCCAGAAGGAAAAGAAGTCAAGCGTTTACTTATTGAAGAAGGCGCAGACATCAAAAAAGAATACTACATCAGTCTTGTTGTAGACCGTGCTACGGATCGTGTTACACTTATGGGATCTGAAGAAGGCGGAATGGATATTGAAGAAGTTGCAGAAGCGACTCCTGAAAAAATCTTCCATGAAGTCATCGACCCAGTATCTGGATTGACTGGATTCCAAGCACGACGTATGGCATTCAACATGAATATTCCTGCACATCTTGTGAACAAAGCAGCTAAATTCATGACAGGTCTTTACCAAGTATTCGTTGAAAAAGATGCTTCTATCGTAGAAATCAACCCACTCGTTGTCACAGGTGATGATCAAGTGCTTGCACTTGATGCTAAATTTAACTTTGACGACAACGCATTGTTCCGTCACAAGGACATCGTGGAGTTGCGAGACTTCGAAGAAGAAGACGCAAAAGAAATCGAAGCTTCCAAGTATGACTTGAGCTATATTTCACTAGACGGTAACATTGGCTGCATGGTCAATGGTGCTGGACTTGCTATGGCTACAATGGATACGATCAATTACTACGGCGGATCACCCGCAAACTTCCTTGACGTTGGGGGCGGTGCGACTGCTGAAAAAGTAACTGAAGCGTTCAAAATCATCCTTTCAGATGAGCATGTTAAAGGGATTTTCGTTAACATCTTTGGCGGAATTATGAAGTGCGACGTTATCGCTGAAGGTGTAATCACTGCAGCGAAAGAAGTCGGCCTTGAAGTACCACTAGTTGTTCGCCTTGAGGGAACAAACGTGGAAAGAGGTAAAGCTTTGTTGAACGAATCAGGGCTTAACATTATTGCAGCTGGCTCAATGGCAGACGGCGCGCAAAAGATTGTTGAAATCGTAGGCTAAGAAAGGCAGGGACAAACGATGAGTATTTATATCGATAAAAATACAAAAGTAGTCGTCCAAGGTATCACTGGCGGGACTGCAAAATTTCATACCCAGCAAATGCTTGAATACGGAACTAAAATCGTTGCAGGTGTAACACCAGGCAAAGGCGGCACAGAAGTTGATGGCGTTCCAGTATTCAATACAATGGAAGAAGCTGTCAAAGAAACTGGCGCTAATGTTTCCGTAATCTACGTTCCAGCACCTTTCGCGGCAGATGCAATCATGGAAGCGGTAGACGCTGAACTTGATATGGCAATCTGTATTACAGAACACATTCCTGTTCTGGACATGGTGAAAGTAGTGCGTTACATGGATGGCAAAAAGACACGTCTTGTTGGACCGAACTGTCCTGGTGTCATTACACCAGAAGAATGTAAAATTGGTATTATGCCAGGTTACATTCATACAAAAGGACACGTAGGTGTAATTTCACGATCAGGTACATTGACATATGAAGCGGTTCACCAACTATCTGAAGCAGGTATCGGTCAAACGACAGCTGTTGGTATTGGTGGAGACCCAGTCAATGGAACAAATTTCATCGACGTATTGAAGGAATTCAATGAAGATGAGGATACTTACGCTGTTGTTATGATTGGTGAAATCGGCGGAACTGCAGAAGAAGAAGCAGCTGAGTGGATCAAAGCCAACATGAAGAAACCGGTAGTAGGATTTATCGGTGGTCAAACAGCACCTCCAGGAAAGCGCATGGGCCATGCTGGTGCCATTATTTCTGGCGGTAAAGGAACTGCTGACGAAAAGATCAAGGCACTCAATAACGCTGGCGTAGAGGTTGCAGAGACGCCATCTGTTATCGGTGAGACATTGATTAAAGTAATCAAAGAAAAAGGGCTATACGAAAAGTGTAAAACCCACTAAGATAGAAGATGCAGCGTATTCAATGGATACGCTGCATCTTTTCTATACAAAGAGGAGGTATTTAATGAAGCTAACTGCACAAGAACATCAGCTTTTGAAACTTCACTACGCGTTGCCTGTCCCGTATCCCCGAATCGCTAGATTGCTTGAAAGTAACTATGACTATAAATACGTGCCTAATTTATCACAAAAACAACGCACAAACTTGAATCTGAAACTTGCTCAGCTAACCCCACTCCCTCTCCTTGACTTGCTACTCGAAAAAGGAATAATCCCTATTCCTTATACACATCCTGATTATCCCGAACGACTAAAACAGTTAATAGATCCACCTGCCATTCTTTATGCGAAAGGAGACCTGGATTTACTGAAAAAAACAAGTAAAGTTGCAATAATTGGTTCTCGCAAAGCTGGTAAATACTCGGTCTGTGCTATGCAGATGATTGTCCCGCCACTCGTCCAACATGGGTCTGTAATTGTTTCAGGACTTGCGAAAGGTGCAGACACAATGGCTCATCAAGCAGCCATAAAATATGGTGGCCAGACACTGGCGGTACTTGGACATGGGTTTTTTCATCTATATCCGAAAGAAAATGCCGAACTTGCAGCAACTCTAGCAGAAAAGCATCTTTTACTAACTGAGTATCCACCGTACCATCCACCTGCTAAATGGACATTCCCGATGAGAAACCGGATTATCAGTGGCCTGTCCAACTCCCTTGTCATTACGGAGTCTGAAATAAAGAGTGGAACGATGAGTACAATTGAGCATGCACTTGATCATGGAAAGGAAATATTTGCAGTTCCTGGACCTATCGACTCGCCATTGTCATTAGGACCGAACAAGTTATTAGATGAAGGAGCACGACCAATTTGGAGTGGCTTTCAAATCATAGAATCTCTTGTCGAATCTTGACGAGAGAAATGTCTTTTTACTAAAATAGTTGCTTTTCCATGAAAACTGTTATACATTTTGCAACAGATATTCTTTTAGATGAATAAATACAAAGAACCTCTTTAAGGGGGGGCACATTAGAATGGCAGATTACCTGGTAATCGTGGAATCACCAGCAAAAGCGAAGACAATAGAACGCTATTTAGGAAAGAAATACAAAGTGCGCGCATCCCTTGGCCACTTGAGAGACTTACCCCGTAGTCAAATGGGAGTCGACGTAGAAAACAACTATGAACCGAAGTATATTACGATTCGGGGAAAAGGCCCGATTTTACAAGATTTAAAAAAAGAAGCGAAAAAAGCGAAAAAAATCTTTCTCGCAGCTGACCCCGACAGAGAAGGGGAAGCGATTGCCTGGCACCTTGCACATCAGCTTGGTGTGGACAATCATTCCGACTGTCGCGTCGTCTTTAACGAAATTACAAAAGATGCAATAAAAGATTCGTTTAAAAATCCTCGTCCGATCAATACCGATTTAGTAGATGCCCAACAAGCGCGTCGTGTTCTCGATAGGCTTGTCGGCTATAATATCAGTCCAATTCTATGGAAGAAAGTTAAGAAAGGATTGTCAGCAGGTCGGGTTCAATCTGTTGCGCTAAAACTTATTATTGATCGCGAAGAAGAGATTAAATCATTCGTACCGGAAGAGTACTGGTCAATCGGTGCTGGATTCAGTAAAAAAGAAGGAGATTTTGAGGCTTCTTTTTATGGAACAGCAGGTAAGAAGGTCAAACTGACGGACAAAAATCAAGTTGACGAAATTCTTTCTAGCTTGGACGGAGATGACTTTACCGTACACCAAGTCGTGAAGAAAGAACGTAAACGTAATCCCGCTGTACCATTTACAACGTCTTCCCTACAGCAAGAGGCGGCACGTAAGTTAAACTTCCGTGCAAAGAAAACGATGATGATTGCCCAGCAATTGTATGAAGGGATTACAATCGGTAAAGAAGGAATCGTTGGACTCATTACTTACATGCGTACAGATTCGACGAGAACATCCGAGACGGCCCAAGCTGAAGCGAAATCACATATTGAGACGATGTATGGCGAAGAGTTTACACGTAAAACAAAAGCAACTAGCAAGGCTTCAGCTGCGAAGACACAAGACGCGCACGAAGCCGTCCGCCCAACATCTGTCCTACGTACACCTGAAGCGATGAAAGCGTTTTTATCAAAAGATCAGTTGAAATTATACAAACTCATTTGGTCGCGTTTTCTCGCAAGTCAAATGGCACCTGCCATCCTTGATACGGTGACTGTAGACTTACTGAACAATGACGTTCAGTTCAGAGCTACTGGCTCCCAGGTAAAGTTCCAAGGATTCATGAAAGTGTATATTGAGAGTCATGATGATAAGGAAGAGGAAAAAGATAATGTCCTTCCTCCACTTACGGAAGGGGAAACGGTTAAGTGTGCGTCGATTGACCCAAAACAGCATTTCACGCAACCACCTCCACGTTATTCCGAGGCACGACTTGTGAAGACGTTGGAAGAGCTAGGGATAGGGCGTCCATCGACCTATGCGCCAACATTGGATACGATTCAAAAAAGAGGCTATGTCACTTTAGATGCGAAACGATTTGTTCCTACTGAATTAGGTGGAATCGTTAACGCTGCGGTCAACCAATATTTCTCAGATATTACCAATGTGGCGTTTACGGCTAAGATGGAACAAAGTCTGGACCATATTGAAGTGGGTGAGATCCCTTGGGTTACGGTCATTGATGAGTTTTACAAAGACTTTGAGAAGCATTTGAAAGTCGCAGATGAAGAAATGGAGAAAATTGAGATTAAAGACGAGCCTGCCGGAGAAGATTGTGAAAAGTGCGGATCGCCAATGGTCTATAAAATGGGTCGGTATGGTAAGTTCATGGCGTGCTCAAACTTCCCGGATTGCCGTAATACAAAAGCAATCATTAAACCGATTGGTGTGACATGTCCACTTTGCAAAGAAGGGGAAGTTGTCGAACGCAAGAGTAAGAAGAACCGGATCTTCTATGGCTGTGATCGGTATCCTGAATGTGAATATATATCTTGGGATAAACCAATTTCTAGGCCATGTCCGAAATGTGAAAGTACTCTTGTTGAAAAACGTCTGAAAAAAGGATTACAAATCCAATGTACGGAATGTGATTATAAAGAGAAACCACAAGAATAATTTAGCTAGAGAGAAGGGTTCAATGTGACACCAATTGTAAATGTCATCGGTGCAGGACTTGCAGGAAGTGAAGCGGCTTGGCAAATTGCAAGCCGAGGGGTACAGGTACGGTTATACGAAATGCGACCTGTTCAACAAACTCCAGCACACCATACAGACAAATTCGCAGAGCTTGTTTGCAGTAACTCGTTACGTGCAAACTCACTGACGAATGCTGTAGGCGTCATTAAAGAAGAAATGCGCCGTCTAGACTCCATCATTATTGCAGCAGCGGATGCTTGCTCAGTTCCTGCTGGTGGAGCGCTTGCTGTCGATCGTCATGAGTTCTCCGCGCATGTAACGGATAAAGTACGCAATCACTCATTAGTGGAAGTAATAAATGAAGAAGTGACGGATATTCCAGAAGGTATAACAGTGATTGCAACCGGTCCACTCACTTCTCCCGCATTGGCTGAAAAAGTTCGCCAGCTTACGGGGGAAGAGTATCTATACTTTTATGATGCAGCGGCACCTATCGTTGAGAAAGACTCGATCGATATGGATAAGGTGTACTTGAAATCACGTTACGACAAAGGAGAAGCTGCATATCTCAATTGTCCGATGAATGAAGACGAATTTGCAGTATTTTACAATGCGTTAGTGAACGCGGAAGTAGCGGAACTTAAAGAATTTGAAAAAGAAGTGTACTTCGAAAGTTGTATGCCTGTTGAAGTTCTTGCGAGTCGAGGTGAGAAGACACTATTATTTGGCCCGATGAAGCCAGTTGGATTAGAAGATCCAAAAACCGGTAAAAGGCCAAAAGCCGTCGTACAGCTTCGCCAAGATGATGCTGCGGGCACACTTTATAATATTGTTGGATTCCAGACGCATATGAAATGGGGCGCCCAGAAAGAAGTATTGCGACTCATCCCAGGTCTTGAAAATGTTGAAATTGTACGCTATGGTGTGATGCATCGGAACACGTTCATCAATTCACCGAGGGTGTTGCAACCAACCTATCAGCTAAAAGCCAATCCAAATTTATTCTTCGCAGGTCAAATGACAGGCGTTGAAGGATATGTAGAGTCTGCAGGTGCAGGTCTAGTTGCAGGAATGAACGCAGCAAGATTAGCTTTAGGTGAAGAGCTCTATGTTCTCCCACAACAGACAGCATTAGGAAGTATGGCAAGATATATTACAGAAGCAGATTCAAAGAACTTCCAGCCAATGAATGTGAACTTCGGATTGTTCCCGGATCTAGGAGAGCGTGTTCGTTCTAAACTGGAACGAGCGGAAAGACATGCGAATCGGGCACTCGAATCACTCGATACGTTTAAGATGGAAAACCAACTTTAAAAAATGTGTAAAGAAGGAAGGGATTACCTTTCTTCTTCTTTTTTATTGCGGTAGTGTGAGCTTTTTGTGAACTTTTGATGGCAATGTAGTAAAAGAATGTCTAGAGGTCAGACTTCCTAGTGCCTCATAGTTGTAGAAATACCTGTAAATCGTGTATAGTAAATCGTGGATGAATTTGAATTTAAGGAGTAATCAGCATTTTCAATTAGTTTGGGTAATCGAATACGCTAATTGCCAAGCGTTTAAATGATGATTATTTATTCATTTTTCGGGAGGTGTATTTTATGGATGAACAGACAATCCAAATACGTAACGAATATATAATGTACGTTCGTTTGGAAAAGAACTATTCAGTCCACACTGTATCGGAATATGAAAAAGATGTAGATGAATTTCTTGAGTTCTTAAAAACTGAAGGTATTCTTACGATAGAGAGCATTACATATCAAGAAGCACGTCTTTTTGCGTCGCGTCTGTATGAGCGCGAATTATCGAGAGCAACCATTTCGAGAAAGATTTCTTCAGTTCGTTCATTCTTCCGCTTTGCCAATTCCCGATATGACATTAATGACACAGCATTCCGTTTACTGCACCACCCTAAAAAGGAGGAACGGCTTCCTGCTTTTTTTTATGTTGAGGAACTTGAGAAGCTTTTCGATTCATGCCTAGGAGAAAAACCTAGGGATCTGCGAGATCGAGCATTATTGGAACTTCTCTACGCTACAGGAATTCGAGTAAGTGAACTTACATCAATCAGTTTAAGTGATATCGACAATGATCTTGGTATTGTTCGAGTTATGGGGAAAGGCAGAAAAGAGCGTTATGTCCCATTCGGCAGCTTTGCGCAGTCGGCAATTGAACGATACATTGAAAATAGCCGGTCGTTACTTATGAAAAATACAAAACATGATCGATTATTTGTTAACTTACGAGGTGGCCCTCTCACTGAACGGGGTGTCAGGCATGTGCTAGACGCCATTGTTGAGCGAGCGTCTATCCAGTCTAATGTATATCCTCATATGCTGCGACATACGTTTGCAACCCATTTACTATCTGCAGGAGCGGATATGAGGACTGTCCAAGAACTGCTTGGACACAGTGATTTGTCTTCGACACAAATATACACCCATACTACGAAAGAGCATTTAAGAAGAACCTATATGAATACGCATCCGCGTGCTTAGGAGGAAATTTAAATGGAATTTCATGCAACTACGATTTTTGCCATTCGGCATAAAGGAGTTTGTGCAATGTCTGGTGATGGTCAAGTGACCATGGGAGAAAGTGTAGTTATGAAACATACCGCAAAAAAAGTCCGCAGACTATTTAACGGGAACGTACTCGCTGGATTTGCAGGCTCTGTTGCCGATGCATTTACACTGTTCGATCTATTTGAAGATAAATTGACAGAGTACAACGGTAATCTACAGCGTGCGTCTGTTGAACTTGCAAAAGAATGGCGTGGAGATCAGATACTTCGCAAACTAGAGGCAATGCTACTTGTGATGAACGAAGAGAATCTTCTTCTTGTATCAGGAACAGGTGAAGTCATCGAGCCTGATGATGGCATTCTCGCTATTGGGTCTGGTGGAAACTATGCATTAGCAGCTGGACGTTCTCTTGCGAAATATGCAGGGGAGTCATTGACTGCTGAACAGATTGCTCGCGCTGCACTTGAAACGGCTTCTGAAATTTGTGTCTTTACAAACGACAAGATTATCGTGGAGGTGCTTGGGGAATGACTTCACAACAACTAACGCCAAAAGAAATGATTACATTTTTAAATCGTTACATTGTTGGGCAAGATAAGGCAAAGAGAGCAGTAGCAGTTGCGATTCGCAATCGCTATAGACGCAACTTGTTAACTGAAGAAGAAAAAAACGAAATCATCCCGAAAAACATTTTGATGATTGGACCAACCGGAGTGGGGAAAACGGAAATCGCACGTCGTATTGCAAAACTCGTGGATGCGCCATTTGTAAAAGTCGAAGCAACGAAGTTTACGGAGGTTGGTTACGTTGGAAGAGACGTTGAATCCATGGTGCGTGACCTTGTTGAAACCGGTGTCCGGATTATCAAAGAAAAACAGCGTGCTCAAGTGAAAGGTCAAGCAGCAGTTCAAGCTGAAGAACGATTAGTGGAATTGCTCGTTCCTTCGAAAAAAAAGAAGGGATCTATGCAAAATCCGTTTGAAATGTTGTTTGGTGGGCAAAAGAATGAGAGTGGCGCTGAAGAACATGAAGAAGTTACAGAGATGACGCGAAAGCGCAGTGAAATTGCTGACTTGCTGAAGAAAGGAATGCTTGAAGAAGAGCAAGTGACAGTTGAAGTCGCTTCTCAACAACCTTCCATGTTTGATGCGTTGCAAGGTTCTGGAATGGAACAGATGGGTTCAAATATGCAAGATGCTCTTTCTTCGCTTATGCCGAAAAAAACAACAACAAGAAAACTTTCTGTAAAAGATGCAAGAAGAGTATTAGAAGCCGAAGAAGCGGACAAACTAATTGATCATGACGAAATTGCACGCCAAGCAGTCCAGTTAACGGAGCAATCTGGAATTATCTTCATCGATGAAATGGATAAGATCGCAAGTAAGAGTGGCGGATCTTCTAGTGCTGATGTTTCTCGTGAAGGAGTTCAACGTGATATTTTACCAATTGTAGAAGGATCAACAGTGAATACGAAATATGGTGCGGTAAAAACCGATTATATTTTATTTATAGCTGCGGGTGCTTTTCATATGGCAAAACCGTCTGATATTATACCCGAGTTACAGGGACGATTCCCAATTCGTGTTGAATTAGACAAATTATCCAAAGAGGATTTCGTCAGGATTTTGAAAGAGCCAGATTTCTCTCTTATTCGACAATACGAGAAACTTCTAGCAACAGAGAACGTCCTATTAGAGTTTACAGATGATGCGATTGATCGCATCGCTGAAATTGCATTCGAAGTGAATGACAATACTGAAAACATTGGTGCAAGAAGACTTCATACAATCGTAGAACGTCTACTTGAGGAGCTTTCGTTTGAAGCATCAGATATTGGTCCAACGAGTATTAAAATTACCCCGACATATGTCGACGAAAAGTTACAAGGAATCGTCAAAGACAAAGATTTGTCACATTTCATCTTGTGACAAAGTCGAAATGGTTTAATTAACAATTAAAAACCTTTAGAATATTCGTATCAGTTCCGAAATAATGAGGAGGAAAATATAATGACACTTTTAGAAAAAACAAGAAAGATTAATGCTATGCTACAAGAAACTGCAGGTAAGCAAGTAAACTTTAAACAAATGGCTGAGCAACTTAGTGAAGTAATTGACTGTAACGCATTCATCGTAAGTCGAAAAGGAAAGCTACTTGGGCTTGAAATCCATCACCAAATTGAAAACGAGCGCATGAAGCAAATGTTTGAAGATCGTAAATTCCCTGAAGCGTACACGAAACAGCTTTTTGAAATTCGTGAAACATCACCAAACATTGGCGTTGATAGTGAATATACAGTATTCCCTGTTGAAAACCAGGAACTGTTTAAAAATGGATTAACAACTATCGTTCCGATAATTGGTGGCGGCGAGCGTCTTGGAACACTTATTCTTGCTCGTTTGAGCGATGACTTTAAAGAAGACGACCTAATCCTAGCCGAATACGGTGCAACTGTTGTTGGTATGGAAATTCTTCGAGAGAAATCTGAAGAAATCGAAACAGAAGCTCGCAGTAAAGCTGTCGTTCAAATGGCGATCAACTCACTCTCATATAGTGAACATGAAGCAATTGAACATATCTTTAACGAGTTAGATGGAAATGAAGGACTTCTTGTCGCATCTAAAATTGCTGACCGTGTTGGAATTACGCGTTCAGTTATCGTAAACGCACTCCGTAAGCTAGAAAGTGCTGGCGTAATCGAATCACGTTCCCTAGGAATGAAAGGCACATATATTAAAGTGTTGAATAGCAAATTCCTAGAAGAGCTCGAAAAACAAAAATCATAATCTGTCAAGTCAAAAAGAAATGTAAAACAAGTAAAAGCGATTGTCGCTTTTACTTGTTTTTTTTTATGTAAATAGTACTTATATAAGGGATATATTAGACGAAAATAAAATCTTTTTAGGAATTAATCAAATAAAATCCTAATATTCAGTTTTATATAAAACGATTATGGGGTACATAAGAACTAATAAAAAGGGTATTTCTTGTGAACAAATACGAAATAATAAGCAAAACTTCTGGTATTTTTATATAATTTGTATAGACAAAATGGTTCACTATCCGATACAATGATTATTAAATGTGGACTTTTGATAGATTATGTCGAATTTAATAGATTTCTAATAAATAGACGGAGGAGGAGTATCATATGAACCTTTTTGGAGGAACAATTTCTGCTTTAGAAAAAGGACTCAATTTCTCATCTGACAAATCTAAAGCGATTTCGCAAAACGTGGCGAATGTTGACACGCCAAATTATAAAGTAAAATCGGTGGATTTTAAAACGTATTTAAACGATGCAAAATTAACCCAGTTAGAAGCATATCGAACGGATCAGAGACACCTAGAGTTTGCTCCAACTTCAACTGGAGAAACAAAGCATACCTATGCAAATTTTAGTTATAACCAAAATGGGAATGGTGTGGATATGGATAAGGAACAGGCGGATCTAGCTGCAAACCAGATCTATTACAACGCTCTTGCCGATAGAATAAGCAGCAAGTTCAATTCACTTAATAATGTCATTAAAGGAGGACGGTAATCATGTCGATCTTCCATAGCTTAAATTCTTCTGCTTCTGCTTTAACGGCACAACGTCTTCGTATGGATGTTATTTCTTCCAATATGGCGAATGTGGACACAACTCGAGGTAAATTAGTTGACGGTGAGTGGCAACCTTATCAAAGAAAATCTGTAACGTTTCAACCAAAACAAGGACAGTTTTCAAACTTTTTAAACGCTGCGATGGGTACTCGTGACAGAGGTGGCATCGGGAATGGCGTCACTGTATCACGTATTCAAGAAGATACAGAAACTCCTTTTAAGCAAGTCTATGATCCTACACATCCAGATGCAAATGCAGAAGGGTACGTAGAAATGCCTAACGTCGATCCATTACGTGAAACAATTGATATGATGTCTGCAACTCGTTCGTATGAGGCAAACATTACGGTACTTAATTCAAACAAAGCAATGTTAATGAAAGCACTTGAAATCGGAAAATAAAGGATGAAAGGATGAGGTCAGATGGCTATTTCTTCAATCATGGCGATGGCACCAGGTATTTCGCCTGATGCAACGAAAACTTCGCCTACGACATTTGAATCCCAACAAAAATTCGGTAGCTTTTTAAAGGATGCAATCCAAGATGTGAATGCAGCTCAAGTTCAGTCTGATGTCATGACTGAAAAGTTAGTTCGTGGTGAAAATGTAGATTTACATAATGTAATGATTACTGCTCAAAAAGCTTCAGTCGCATTGAATGCTACTATGGAAATTCGTAATAAAGTAATTGAAGCTTATCAGGAAGTTATGCGCATGCCAGTGTAAGAAAAATATGGCGTTATTCAAAAGTATGAGTACGGATGACGTTTGCCGACCGGAGGATCAGAATGAAAGAGAGAGTGACAAAGATCAAAAACGACTTACAAGCGTTTTGGTCAAACCGGACAAAAAAACAGAAAATCTTGTACATTAGCATTGCTGCTTCAATTCTCATTGTTGCAGCACTTCTTACTTTCTTCCTATCACGTACGACGTTTGTTCCGTTATACAAAGACCTATCTCGTTCGGATATTGGGAGAATAAAAGAAGAGTTAGATGCACAAGCTGTGCCGAACCAAATCGCACCAGGGGGTACCTCGATACTAGTACCTGCAGAACGAGTAGATGATTTACTTGTTTCAATTGAATCTCAAGGACTTGCAAATTCAGGAAAAATCGACTACTCGTTTTTCTCTGAAAACGCAGGCTTTGGGACCACTGATAACGAGTTTAATATGATTAAGCTCGCAACGATGCAAAATGAACTTGCTAAACTGATTACTGGAATTGAAGGTGTGCAAGATGCCAAAGTCATGATTACACTTCCTACTCAAGGGGTCTTCGTTAACGAAGATGTTCAAGCAGCCAGTGCTTCCGTTGTTTTACAAACAGAACCGGGTCAGCAGTTCAGTGAACAACAAATCAAAGGGCTGTACAACTTAATCTCTAAAAGTATTCCAAACTTAGCTCCGGAAGATATCGTAGTCATGAACCAGTACTTCGAATACTATGACTTGAACCAAGAGAATAATCAGTTTGGTACTAATGTTGCCGATCAGATGACGATTAAGAAATCGATTGAGCGTGATCTGCAACGTCAAGTTCAAATGATGCTAGGATCCATGATGGGTCAAGATAAAGTCGTTGTATCGGTAACTACAGATATCGATTTTCAACAAGAAAAACGCGAAGAGAATCTAGTTACACCTGTTGACGAAGAAAGTATGGAAGGAATCGCGCTAAGTGTACAACGTATAACAGAAACATTTACGGGCGATGGTGCTGTACCAGGCGGTATCCCTGAAGGAGAAGATCCGACTGATAACCGAACAACAATTGTTGAAGGATCCACGGGTAGCGGAGATTATGAACGAGTGGAAGAGACAATCAATAACGAAGTGAATCGTATTCGTAAAAACATAGTAGAAAGTCCTTATAAAATCCGAGACATTGGTTTACAAGTAATGGTTGAACCACCAACACCAAACGACCCTGGATCTTTAGAACCAGGTGTTGAAGATGACATCAAACAAATCCTTGAAACGATTGTAAGAACGTCCATTGACAAAGTTTCTGCAGGTGAGTTGACTGAAGAAGAACTGGCAGAGAAAATTGCAGTATCGATTCAGCCGATTCGAGGTAAGCAAACTGATTTCGATGCAGAACGTACCGTTATTCCTTGGTGGGTTTATGTTGTAGGTGGAGTGCTTATTCTCGTAATAATTGCGTTAGTTATTCTTTATATTAGAAAACGCCGTAAAGATGAGGCGTTAGCATTAGAAGAGGCGCAAGCACTGGAAGAGCAATTAAAAGCGATTGAAGTTAGCGATATTAATGGCGAAGTTGAAACAGAAGGAACATTACGCAGAAAACAACTTGAAAAAATGGCGAAAGAAAAACCGGAAGAATTCGCGAAATTGCTACGCACTTGGATAGCAGAGGACTAAGGAGAGGTCAGACATGGTAAAAAAAGATAAAGATATGTCCGGGAAACAGAAGGCGGCTCTCCTTCTGATTTCTCTCGGTCCTGAAGTATCCGCCGCGATTTACAAGCATTTAACGGAAGAAGAAATTGAGCGCTTAACACTCGAAATCTCCGGAGTCCGGAAAGTCGAGTCTTCAGTCAAAGAAGATATCATTGAAGAGTTTCATAATATTGCTCTTGCCCAAGATTATATTTCACAAGGCGGTATTGGTTATGCGAAAACAGTTCTCGAGAAAGCGTTGGGCAAAGAACACGCACAAGCGGTTATAAACCGCTTGACATCCTCTCTACAAGTTCGTCCATTTGATTTTGCTAGAAGAACAGAGCCTAGCCAGATTTTGAATTTCATTCAAAATGAGCATCCACAAACGATTGCACTCATTTTGTCCTACTTAGAATCGGAGCAAGCTGGTATGATTCTTTCGTCCTTACCTCAAGAAGTGCAAGCGGACATCGCTAAACGGATTGCGACGATGGAATCTACTTCTCCTGAAGTTATTAGTGAAATTGAAGCTGTCCTTGAACGTAAACTTTCTTCAACAGTTACTCAGGATTACTCAGATACAGGTGGCGTTGATGCAGTGGTTGAAGTTCTTAATGGGGTGGATAGAGCCACTGAGAAAACCATTCTGGATGCACTCGAAATCCAGGATCCGGAACTTGCAGAAGAAATCAAAAAGCGGATGTTTGTCTTCGAAGATATTATTACGCTCGATAATCGCTCAATTCAACGTGTCATCCGAGACTGTGAAAATGAAGATCTCATACTTTCTATGAAAGTATCTAGTGAAGAAGTTAAAGACATTCTCTTCAAGAATATGTCTCAGCGTATGGCTGAGTCGTTCAAGGAAGAGATGGATGTCATGGGACCAGTCAGACTTCGTGATGTTGAAGAAGCACAATCTCGTATTGTCGCAACTATACGTCGCCTAGAAGACGCGGGAGAAATTATTATTGCACGTGGTGGAGGAGATGATGTGATTGTCTAATATCTACAGACCTGGCTCGAACCAAACGACAGGTGTGAAGAAGATTGGAATTCGCAGTCTCCAGACTGTTACGGACAACATAGAAACTACAACAGTCCCTCAAATGAATTTAGCGGAAATTATTATGGAGCGAGACCGTTTAATAAATGAAGCGCAAACTCAAGCGAGCATTGAAAGAGCTGCAATTGAACAAATGCGTGCAACAGCTCATGAAGATATTGATGCTATGCGAAATGCTTGGGAAGCTGAAAAAGCAGCTCTCCAGCAACAGGCATATGAAGAAGCGTTCCAAGTAGGTTTTGAAGAAGGTACGAAAAAAAGTATTTCAGATATGCAAGATACAATTAAGCGTGTCAATGAAACCATCGAGATTGCACAAAAGAATGGACAGTCTTACTTAGAGCATCAAGAACGCTTGATTTTAGAAATTGCAATGAAATCTGCCGAACGTATTCTCGGTCAGTCGTTAGAAGAAAAACCGGAGTTATTTGTATCCATTGTGAAGCGTGGTTTGAAAGAGGCTCGTGAAATGCGTGATGTGAAAGTGTATGTATCTCCTGAATACTATAAACTTGTTTCAGATAGTCGAGAAGAACTAGCTTCAATTTTTCCACCTGACGTACCTATGCTGCTTTTTGTGAATGATGAGTTCAAAGCTACAGAGTGTTACATCGAAACCAATCATGGGAGAATCGTCGTCACTGTTGATGAACAGTTAAATGAGATGAAAGAGCGCCTTGTGGAACTATTGGAAAGCGAGGGCTGATCATGAAAAAAGCTGAGGAACTTTCGAACAAAGTATCTAGTGTCAAAACTTTTAAAAAGTACGGCCGTGTGGCAAGAGTTGTCGGATTAATGATTGAGTCTAAAGGTCCGGAAAGTTCAATCGGTGACTTATGCATCATCCACTTAAATCCTACAAGTACATCAGAATCGAAAATTTTAGCGGAAGTTGTTGGTTTCCGTGAAGAAATAGTCATGCTGATGCCTTTTACAAATGTAACAGAGATTTCGAGTGGCTGCTTAGTGGAAGGAACAGGTAAGCCACTTGAAGTGAAGGTCGGCATGAATTTGATCGGTAAAGTCCTAGATTCGATGGGGAACCCGATTGATCAAACTGCACTGCCAAAAGGACTTGCAACCGTTCGTACTGAGCAAAACCCTCCCAACGTGTTAACTCGCCCGACCATTAATGATAAATTAGCGGTCGGCGTTAAAGCGATTGATGGAATGTTGACAGTAGGTAGTGGGCAGCGAGTAGGCATCTTTGCTGGCTCAGGGGTTGGTAAAAGTACACTTCTCGGTATGATTGCACGAAATACTACAGCCGATTTAAACGTCATTGCACTTATCGGTGAGCGTGGTAGAGAGGTTCGTGAATTTATCGATAGAGATTTAGGTCCTGAAGGGTTGAGTCGGACGATAGTGGTTGCTGCGACTTCTGACCAACCTGCACTCATGAGGATAAAGGGTGCATTTACTGCGACAGCTATCGCTGAATATTTTAGAAATAAAGGCATGAACGTCATGCTAATGATGGACTCCGTAACACGGGTTGCCATGGCGCAACGAGAGATTGGACTTGCTGTTGGAGAACCGCCTGCTACACGAGGATACACACCTTCCGTTTTTGCAATTTTACCTAAGCTGCTTGAACGAAGTGGCACAAACGAATTCGGTGCAATAACTGCATTCTATACAGTATTGGTGGATGGGGATGATATGAACGAGCCAATCGCAGATGCCGTCCGAGGAATCTTGGATGGACACATCGTATTAGATAGAACGCTTGCGAACAAAGGCCAATATCCTGCTATAAACGTATTGAAGAGTGTCAGTCGACTCATGAATCACATTGCTGATCCAGAGCATGTAAAAGCTGCGGAGAAACTACGTGAATTGTACTATACGTATGATAAGTCAGAAGATCTTATCAATATTGGTGCATACAAAAGAGGGACTTCTAAAGAGATCGATCAAGCGATAGAATACGAACCGCTCATTACAAAATTTCTGAAACAAGGGTACAAAGACAACATTTCGATGGAAGAAAGTATTGAAGAGCTGATTGCGCTCGCTACTGGGGGCGGTCATACGTGAAATCCTATCACTATCGATTCGAGAAAGTCTTAACGTATCGGGAACAGGAAAAAAATGAGACGGAGTCTGCATATAAGGAATCCATTGAATCATTTGAAACGATTGCTACTGAACTTTACGATCTTTTGAAAAAGAAAGAGAATGTTTTAGTGGAGCAACAAGAAAAGATGACAAAAGGGTTTGCAGTGAATGAAATTCATCACTATGCCAGATTCATCGATAGTCTAGAAATGAAAATTAACTCTGTGCAAAAAAAAGTCATTCAAGCACGAAATAAGATGAACTGGTACGAAGAACGTTTACTCGAAAAAACGATTGAAGTGAAGAAATACGAAAAGATGCGGGAAAAAGATCGAGAAGCTTTTCAAGATGAGATGGAACATAAAGAAGCAGAACGATTGGATGAGCTATCGACACTGAAATTCCGCAAAAATGAAAATGGGTGGTAAGCCGGTGAAACGAAAAAAGAATAAGACCCCAGACTCGTTTAAAGAAGAGCATAAGGCAGGTAGTTTCTTGCAAATGTTGCTTGCGTGGTTTGTGATTCCGCTTATTTTTGCAATTGCTGTTCTGCTCATTATTGCAAAAGTTGCAGATGTAAATGTAGTTGAAAAAGCAAAGGAATGGACAGCTTCTGTGCCTATGCTTGAACAGAAAAAACAAGACTCTTCAACAAAAAAAGACAAAAAAATATTAGAAGAGCGTGTCGTTGCTATGAAAGAAGAATTAAAACAAAAAGAACAACAACTTTTGGTTATTCAAGAAGACTTGAAAAAGTCCAACGCAAAAAACGAAGAACTTGTCTTAGCACAAGAAAAGTTACAAGCGGAAATTTTAGTTTTACAAAGAACGAATGATGACTCAAAAAAAGAAGTTGGCCAACTTGTCTCAACTTTTGAGCAAATGTCTGCGAAATCAGCTGCTCCGGTTATTACAGAGATGGAGGATGCACAGGCGCTCCAACTATTGTCCCAAATGAAAGCAAATACGCTGGCTGCTATTCTCGAAAAAATGTCTCCAGAAGATGCCGCTAAATATACTGCCCTTTTAGCAAAATGATGATATAATCATAAAGTAATAGATTTTAACTAAGGAGGTGAAAAAATGAACATAGCTTCAGTCCCTTTATCAAAGATATCATCATCTGCTGGTGGTGGGAATGTGATTCGATCCTCTGGGAATTCTAGTGGAATATTCGGTTCAGTTCTCGCAGGAATGGCGAAAAATGTTGAAACATCGAAAACTTCTCCTTCAAGTGATCAGATAGGCTCTTTAACTGAAACAATAACCAATATCTTTTCTGCAACAAATGTCGAAGACCTTGCTGCAGCGCTTGAAGAACTTACTGACATTCCACAAGAAGATATCTTAAATGGTCTTGGTAAATTGGGACAAGCCAGTCCGCTTGAAGAATGGGCTAAGGCTTTAGAAATTGACCCTACAGAGCTAATGGAAACAATCAGTTCAATGTTAGAAGAAGCAGGCGTTTCGAAAGAAGAATTAGCGGAGGTTATGTATTCTAACGATCTCTGGACTCTTTTAAATGTCGCAAACGCACATGCATCAAAACTATCTAGTTCACTAGATAGTATGCTGAATAGCAAGGATCAATCTGTTCAACAACAAGCGACAATCGTTTTAGCTTTACTAAAAACTGTTGAAACTGTACTTCCGACAAAAGACTTGCTCGGATGGCAACAAGCTAGTTTAGTGCAGTTGAGTGGACAGTTGAAAGGTATTCATGACAGTGAAGCTAATCCAAATGCGATTGTTAAGAGAAATGAGACTCAAGTTCAAACAGCTTTTGTGAATACGATGGTAAATGTGACAAAGAGTAGTCAAGAACAGACATCTAATGAAGGAAAAAGCGAGCAAAATCATTCACAACTTCTTCAAAATACAGGCGTTCAGCCGATAGTATCTAGGAATGTTTTTTCATTAGATACTCCAGAAACGCGACCAGCTAGTCAATCTGAAGCATTGCTTGCAAAATTACAAGGACTTTTTAAACAAACGAACTTTGGTCAACAAGGGGGCACAAATCGTTTGTTAGTCAAGCTGAATCCAGAACAACTCGGTCAAATTCGTATAGAGCTCATTCAAATGAATGGTGTTATGACTGCGAGAATCCTTGCTTCGACAGCGCTTGGAAAAGAGATGCTCGATAGCCAACTACATCAGTTGAGACAGTCATTCAACCAGCAAAACATTCAAGTAGATCGGATTGATGTAACGCAAGCTGTACAAGATCCCGCGCGTAATGATCGCAGCCAGAACTTTAACCATCAACAGTTTAAAGGAAATGATGAACAGCAAGAGTCTCAAGAGCATGATCATGATGAACAGCAATCATTCCAAGAATTTTTGCTCGATGTGGAGGTGTAACAAATGGTAGATGGACAACAACCAATAACGGATTCCATGTATCTTGTGAATAAGAAGAGGGATGAACGGAAGACTGGGCAAGGAACTTTAGGAAAAGACGATTTTATGAAGCTACTGATTGCGCAGTTGCAAAACCAAGATCCTACGAACCCGATGAAAGATAATGAGTTCATTGCACAAATGGCGCAATTTTCGGCACTAGAACAAACAATGAATCTCACGAAAGCTTTTGAGAAGTTTGCAGAATCGCAAAACCAAAGCCAATTGATCCAGTACAATTCATTTGTTGGAAAAGAGATTAAGTGGCATAAAGTCGCTGAAGAACCTGATGAAGATGGTAAGCCTATCATTACAGAAGGCACAGGAACAATAACAGCTATTAAATATATTAATGGGTCTGTAGTATTTACAATGGATGACGGACAAGAATTGTCTCCTGGGAACATTTCAGAAGTATTATCGGGTGGAATGAATTCCAATAGTCTAGTTGAAGCCAGTATGCTGATCGGAAAAACAGTCGGTTATCTAGACGGTGAAACTGAAAAGACAGGAACTGTTACATCAGTTTCTAATAAAGATGGAAAACTATTTTATATTCTCGATAATGGAGAAAAGATCGAAGGGAACAAATTCACTTCAATTAGCAAATAACAAGTTAGAACGGAGCGTTTGTATGGAACAGTTTAACATTCAGCGTCTCCAATCGCAGCCGCATCTACGACCCGGACAATTGAAACAGTCCGTACCCAAACAGTCATTCGTCGAACAACTGAATAATGCGCTGGCTCCACAACCGCTGAAAGTCAGTAAACATGCGACAGAACGTCTAACGGAACGGAATATCACGATTTCTGAAGCCGAATGGGCTCATGTCACGGACAAAGTAAACGAGGCAAAAGCGAAAGGAATTCGCGACTCACTCGTATTGATGGACCAAGCTGCACTGATCGTCAGTGCAAAAAACTCCACAGTTATTACAGCGATGGATCGTAAGGAAGCAAAAGATCAGCTTTTTACGAACATTGATGGAACTATAGTCTTAAGTTAACAAACGAACAACTGGCAGGACCTTGTAAATTGAGGATGCCACCGCACTGCCGACCGACAGAGGCAGATGCACTCTACAATCCGAGAGGGGAAAACACATTATGTTACGCTCAATGTACTCAGGAATTTCAGGACTAAAAAACTTTCAAACGAAACTAGACGTGATTGGTAACAACATTGCAAACGTAAATACGTACGGCTTTAAAAAAGGTCGCACGATTTTTAAAGATTTATATTCTCAGACAGTAGCAGGTGCAAGTGCACCAGTTGGAAATACGCGTGGTGGGGTAAACCCTAAGCAAGTAGGTCTTGGTTCACAACTTGCGGCGATTGATACACTTCATACAGCAGGTTCTACACAATTTACAGGGAATACGTTAGATCTAGCTATTGAAGGAGATGGCTTCTTTATCGTACAAAACGGTGCAAATACGACTGATGTACAATACACTAGAGCAGGGAATTTCTATATGGATAAATCTGGTGCTTTGGTTGATGGAGATGGTAGATTTGTAATGGGATTCCAAGGTATCACTAACGATACAGCAGTTGGAACAGCAACAGGAAAGTTAACTATTCCGAGTGATGCGACAAACATGTCAATTGGACAGGATGGCACAGTGAACTATGTTCAAGGAGGAGTACTTAAGACTGCCGGGCAAATTAAAATTGCAACATTTAATAACCCGGGGGGGCTGGAGAAGGTAGGGGGTAATATGTACAAAGAATCTGCAAACTCAGGAACTGCTTTAGATGGAGCTCCATTAACTGCTGGACGTGGCACAGTCAAATCCGGCTCCCTAGAAATGTCCAATGTTGACCTTTCTGAAGAATTCACAGACATGATCGTTGCACAACGTGGATTCCAAGCGAACACACGAATCATCACAACATCCGATGAAATTCTTCAAGAACTCGTTAACTTGAAGCGATAATTAGCTTATTTCTATTGTTCTGGATTCACATTGAAATCGACATATGCTAGTTGTTTGAAGCGCAAGACGGCGACTCCGGAGGGACTAGCGAAGATCGAAGACCCTGGACTGAGCAAAGCGAAGGAAGCGGCTAAGATTGAGCCCCTCGGAAAGCGTCAGTCTGTAGCTGAAAACAACGGTCGTCAGTGGACTTCCCAGTTTCATCCGGCTACTAAACAGCCATCGCCACATAATTTGCTCGTTAAAGGAGGGTCGGGCCGGCTCTTGTGCCTGGCCCTTTACATATGATACAAGTAACACGCTTAAATGGAGCTGCATTCTATTTGAATGCACTCTACATAGAAAAAGTAGAATCGTTTCCCGATACGACAATTACGTTAACGACGGGAACGAAATACGTTGTTCTCGATCCTATTGATATCGTGAACGAACGTATCGTTACCTTCTATCAATCTGTTCAACTACTGTCGAACCCACATTTGCGAGGTGAAGAAGATGAAGAATAAAGTATTGACGATTTCTTTAATTATTTTAGTTTGTATTACTCTCGTTGGCGTTGTGGGTCTTATTCTAATGATGCAACTGAACAAAGGTGATGTTGCGGATAAAGAACCTTCCATTGATGAGATTATCGAAGCTTCCGTAGACATTCCAGAAATCACAACTAATTTGAGTGGACGTCAATTTATCCGGATTTCATTGAAAATCCAAACTAGCAATAAAAAAGCAGCAGAGGAACTAACGAAACGTGACTTCCAAGTGAATAACATCGTCATTCAAGAGCTTTCCGAAAAAACTGCTAAAGATTTTGAAGGAAAAACAGGGAAGCAAGCTTTTGAAGATGCTATAAAAGCTCAGTTGAACCCGCTCATGAAAGAAGGCAAGATTGAGAAGGTTTATATCGTTTCCTATATTATTCAGTAATGGTTCGGCCAATTAAGAGCGCAAAGGAGGTGGCCAAATGTCGGGAGATATTTTATCTCAAAATGAGATAGACGCACTACTGTCCGCCATTTCAACAGGGGAAATGACGGCGGACGAAATTAAAAAAGAAGATGAAACTAAAAAAGTAAAAGTATATGACTTCAAGCGGGCATTGCGATTTTCAAAAGACCAAATTCGTAGTTTAACGAGAATTCATGAAAACTTTGCACGATTGCTTACTACTTATTTTTCAGCTAAATTACGTACGTATATTCAAATTAATGTAGCTTCGGTTGACCAAATTCCATTTGAGGAGTTCATTCGGTCGATCCCGAACATGACGCTCCTCAATATTTTTGAAGTCCCACCACTTGAAGGGAACATCATCATGGAGGTCAATCCAAATGTCGCATATTCTATGCTGGAACGACTGATGGGTGGCTACGGTGAGAGTTCAGGGAAAATTGATAACATGACAGAGATTGAAACGAAAATCCTGACAGGGCTATTCGAGCGTTCTTTTGACAACTTACGTGAAGCTTGGTCGAATATTGCCGACATCGATCCGTTTCTTGCTGAAATGGAAGTGAATCCGCAATTTCTTCAGATGATTTCTCCGAATGAGACGGTTGTTGTCATTTCGTTCAATATTGTGATTGGCGAATCAAGCGGTATGATTAACATTTGTATTCCTCATGTTGTTCTCGAGCCAATCGTACCGAATCTTTCTGTAAGGTATTGGATGCAGACGAATAAGAAAGAACCGACACCTGAGCAAAGTATTGTGTTGGAAAAGAGAATTAAGAAAGCAGATTTACCGGTTGTTGCTAAACTTGGTGAAGGAGCTATAACAGTTGAAGACTTGTTGTATTTACAACTTGGCGATTGTATTGAACTGGATACCGCATACGACGCACCCCTCACTATAGAAGTAAGCGGCATTCCTAAATTCACCGCACAACCAGGCCATTTGAGAAATCGTATGGCTGTCCAAATACTTGATACCCTGATTGGAGGGGATGACGAAGATGATGAGTGACAATATCCTTTCACAGGAAGAAATAGAAGCTCTATTACGTGGAGAATCCATAGATACTGGAGCTGAAGCGGAGCAGGAGATGCAAGGCATTTCAACAGACGATTATCTTGATGAAATGGAGCAAGATGCTCTAGGGGAAATTGGGAATATTTCATTTGGAAGTTCAGCAACAGCGTTATCTGGTTTACTAGGTCAAAAAGTTGAAATCACGACACCAGCGATTTCTGTAATTGACAGAAACGATCTTGAAACAGAATTTGTTCATCCGTATGTCGCAGTAGGTGTTGAATATACCGTTGGACTGAGCGGTACAAATTTACTTGTCATTAAGCAAAGTGATGCAGCTATTATAGCTGATCTGATGCTGGGTGGAGATGGGCTGTCACCAAATGAAGATTTGGGTGAAATTCATCTAAGTGCTGTACAAGAAGCGATGAACCAAATGATGGGTTCTGCCGCAACTTCGATGTCGACAGTGTTCAATAAAAAAGTAGATATTTCACCTCCGACGATTGAGTTACTAGATGTCCAAAAAGATAAAGGTACAGGAAGCATTCCAAATGAGGATTTACTCATTCGAGTATCATTCAACTTAAAAGTAGGAACTCTTATTGATTCCAATATTATGCAACTGTTTCCTTTAGGTCTTGGTAAAGAGTTAGTGTCGTCCTTAGTTGGGACTTCGACGGTAGAAGCAGCGCCAACAGTTACAGAACCTGCACCTCAAGCGGCACAACAACCGGAACAGCCTCAGCAGGTTCATCAGCAACTACCGTCACAGCAAAATTCGTCACAAAGCGAACAGCAACATTTAGGCTATAGCGAACCACAGCAATTACCACCACGGCAGCAACAAAATCAGCATGCGAATGTACAACAAGCACAGTTTGCAAGTTTTGAATCACCAGCTTTGAGTCAAAACGAAGCTTCTAATTTAAACTTATTGCTAGACATTCCGTTAAAAGTTACAGTTGAATTAGGTCGCACAAAGCGATCTGTTAAGGAAATATTGGAAATGTCGAGCGGTTCTATTATTGAACTCGACAAACTTGCAGGAGAGCCTGTCGATATACTCGTGAATAACAGACACATTGCAAAAGGTGAAGTTGTTGTTATCGACGAAAACTTTGGGGTTCGGATTACGGACATCTTGAGTCAAACAGAACGGTTAAATAATTTACGATAAACCTGGAGGTCATGGAAATGTCAAAACGTATTTTAATAGTGGACGATGCAGCATTTATGCGAATGATGGTAAAAGATATATTATCAAAAAAATAATTTTGAAGTAGTTGGAGAAGCTGCAGATGGTGTCCAAGCAGTCGAAAAATATTTCGAATTAAAACCAGACCTGGTAACAATGGACATCACAATGCCGGAAATGGACGGAATCGCAGCGCTGAAAGCAATCAAAGAAAAAGATCCGAATGCGACAATTATTATGTGTTCAGCAATGGGGCAACAAGCAATGGTAATTGACGCAATTCAAGCAGGTGCAAAAGACTTTATTGTGAAGCCATTCCAGGCAGACCGGGTTGTTGAAGCAATTGAAAAAGCACTTAGCTAAGTTTCGAACTTTTTCAATCATCAGTATGCTGTTGCTTGTTACACTTTGCATAGTTTTAAATGCGACTCCTTTGACTGTCCAGGCAGAAACAGATTCATCGGTAACAGATTATCTAAACAAAAATAATCAAAAAGATGGATCACCTGCTAAAGCGAACAAGGCAACAGAGGAAGCAGATTCGAATCCAACTGTTGGTTTAACTGCATGGGACTATATGAAAACACTTTTAGCGCTTGCTTTTGTCATAGCCTTGATCTATGGCATGGTTAAGTTCATCAATACACGAAATCGAGTGACTCAACACGGCAAACTTATGCAAAATATGGGTGGTCTTTCACTCGGACAGCAAAAATCAATTCAGTTGGTTAAAATAGGTGAGCAGTATTACTTGATTGGTGTTGGTGAAGACGTTCGATTGCTAAAAGAACTCTCTAACCCTGAGGAAATTGCCCAACTAGCCGCCTATTATACTGAAGAGGATCAGGCACTTCAACAAAGTCTTCTCATTAAACTCGTGAATGGATTTAAAACTAGAAAAACTAATCCCTATCAGAAACAAGAAGAACCAAACGATTTCGGAAAACTGTTTAAGCATAAGCTGTCCGAAGTCGAGAACGAGAGGAAACGGCAGCTTAATCAGCTGACGGAGAAGGAGCGCAATCGGAATGAATGACTTTATGCAATTTTTTTCGGATAGTGATCCGGGTGCAGTATCGACATCCGTAAAGATGCTTCTTCTATTGACCGTTCTATCCTTAGCTCCAGCGATTCTGATCCTGATGACATCGTTCGCCAGGATCATTATTGTTTTATCGTTTGTACGTTCGGCGTTGGCAACCCAACAAATGCCACCCAACCAAGTTCTTATTGGACTAGCTCTGTTTTTAACTTTTTTCATTATGGCACCCACTTTTCAACAAGTGAACGACGAAGCTTTGAAACCGTTGTTTGCAGAAGAAATAACATTAGACGATGCCTATGAAAAAGCTAGTGTTCCTTTTAAAGAGTTTATGGGTAAACATACACGACAAAAAGACTTGGAGTTATTTTTAAGATATAACAACGCAGATCGACCTGAAACGATGGAGGATATTCCGTTAACAATGATGGTTCCTGCTTTTGCACTAAGCGAAATAAAGACAGCCTTCCAGATGGGATTCATGATCTTTATTCCATTTCTTGTCATTGATATGATTGTAGCTAGTATCCTAATGTCGATGGGTATGATGATGCTACCACCGGTAATGATTTCATTGCCTTTTAAAATTTTGTTATTCGTACTAGTTGACGGCTGGTATTTGATCGTTAAATCACTGCTGCAAAGCTTTTAGGAGGGGTTCATATTGACAGGTGAAATGATCATTGCTGTCGCCGAGAGATCGGTGTGGGTGATTTTAATGACAGCAGGGCCCCTGCTAATTGTTGCATTAGTGACCGGGTTAGCGGTCAGTATTTTTCAAGCAACTACTCAAATCCAAGAACAAACACTCGCATTTGTTCCTAAGATTGTTGCTGTACTCGTCGCTCTAGTCTTTTTTGGACCTTGGATGTTGTCCAAAGTGACAGCTTATGCGGCTGATATTTTTGATAATTTATCCAGGTATATAGGGTAGCTCCAATGGAAGCATTCATGCCATTCGTTGCAACCTATTTATTAGTTTTGACCCGGATTTCCGCATTTTTTGTTACACTACCGTTGTTTTCATACAAAGCGATACCGCCCGTAATGAGAATCGTATTTGCTGCTCTACTTGCATGGATGCTTGTATTTACTCTGAACGTACCGGACCTTGAAATTAATGCTGCTTATATTATGCTCGTTCTTAAAGAAGCATTAGTCGGATTAACGATAGGTATTATCGCATTTATCGTAATGGCAGCGATTCAAGTTGCAGGAGGACTCATTGACTTCCAAATGGGTTTCGCAATTGCTAACGTAATTGACCCTCAAACTGGTACGCAATCCCCTTTGATGGGCCAATTTTTCAACTCACTCGCGTTGCTATTACTACTCGCAGTAAATGGACATCATGTTTTGCTAGATGGGGTGTTTTATAGTTATCAGTTCCTTCCAATCGACCAATTATGGCCCTCATTTGGAAGTGAACAAGTTGCGGAGCACGTTTTAAAAACAATGGCAGCTGTGTTTGGGATTTCCTTTCAAATGGCGATACCCATTGTAGCCACTTTGTTTCTTGTCGATTTAGCTCTTGGTATTACTGCACGCACAGTCCCACAGCTCAACATTTTCGTAATTGGTTTTCCGATTAAGATTGGGGTAGGATTTCTGGTCCTCTTCATCATGGGGGCCGTCATTGTAGCGATGATGCAAAAGATATTTGAAGTGATGGCGGTAAGTATGAGGGACTTAATGGTGCTGTTAGGAGGAGGATAAGTACATGTTGCGCTTGGATCTTCAATTTTTTGCGGGAGAAAAAACAGAAAAAGCGACACCGAAAAAAAGGGAAGATTCTCGAAAAAAAGGTCAAGTCTTAAAGAGTCAAGATGTGACTAGCGCAATTGTGCTACTTTCAGTATTCCTCTTTTTATTTTTTGCTGCAGGATTCATGAAAGATCGTTTTTATAAGTTTTTCAAAGAAACATTTCATACATACATAACGATGGAAAAGTTAGACATTGATCAGACCATGATAATCTACATGGAAGTTATTAAAGAAATGGCATTCATTATGTTGCCAGTCATGCTAGTTGCGATGGTGGCGGCAATCGCGGGTAATTTGATACAGTTTGGTTTGCTATTCACAGGAGAACCGTTAAAATTCGATTTGAAAAAAATTGATCCGATTAAAGGGCTTAAACGGATTTTTTCTATCAAGGCAATTGTCGAGTTACTTAAATCCATGTTAAAGATTTCATTTATCGGTGGTGTTACCTCAATAATTCTTTATTTAAACATTGATAAAGTATTGAATTTAGCTTTTAAAACGCCGTCAGCTGTCATGAAAACAGTCGGTGAATTGGTTGCTTTGATGGGAATAACTGCTTCATTTGTCTTATTGTTTATTTCCATCCTCGATTTTCTTTACCAGAAGTTTGACTATGAAAAAAACTTGAAAATGTCGAAACAAGACATTAAAGATGAATATAAAAATTCAGAAGGCGATCCGTTAATAAAATCTAAGATTAAACAGCGACAACGTGAAATGGCAATGCGCAGAATGATGCAAGAAGTCCCACAAGCTGACGTGGTCATTACGAATCCAACGCATTATGCAATCGCAATCAAGTATACAGACGGGGAAATGGATGCGCCTGTAGTTGTTGCTAAAGGTGTCGACTTCATAGCTCAAAAGATTAAGCTCATAGCGAAAGAGAACGAAATTGTGACTGTCGAAAATCGACCGCTTGCTCGTGCTCTTTACTCAGATACAGAGATTGGGGATCGAATTCCTGATCAATTTTTTAAGGCAGTGGCTGAAGTACTGGCGTACGTGTACCGGATTCAGCGTAAAATTTAAATGAACAACAGAAAGTGGGGATGACATGCAGTTTAAAGATATCGGTGTACTCGCATCCGTAATTATGATTGTTGCGATGCTAGTCATTCCGTTGCCTCACTGGTTGCTCAGTTTCCTGATTATCATTAATATCACACTTGCGCTATTAGTTCTTCTTACAGCTATGAACATGCAAGAAGCCTTGCAGTTTTCAATCTTTCCTTCATTGCTCCTCTTGCTGACACTCTTTCGGCTTGGGCTTAACGTATCAACTACTCGTGCGATTTTGAGTGATGGAAGCGCAGGGGGCGTCGTAGACACATTTGGTTCATTCGTAACCGGAGGTAACGTAATTGTAGGACTTGTCGTGTTCGTGATTTTGATCATTATTCAATTTATCGTTATTACTAAAGGATCTGAGCGTGTTTCGGAAGTTGCCGCTCGATTCACACTGGATGCAATGCCAGGTAAGCAAATGAGTATTGACGCAGATTTGAACGCAGGCATGATTTCTGACACACAAGCTCGAGAGCGACGTGAAAAAGTCAGTAATGAAGCGGACTTTTATGGAGCAATGGATGGTGCGACAAAGTTCGTTAAAGGAGACGCAATTGCAGGGATTATCATTGTTATGATTAACTTGCTTGTTGGGATGGTTATCGGAGTTGTCCAATTAGGACTTCCATTTGCAGAAGCAGCAACACAGTTTTCAAAACTGACGGTAGGTGATGGAATTGTTTCCCAAATTCCAGCCTTGCTCATTTCTACTGCAACCGGAATTGTGGTTACCCGAGCTGCTTCAGAAGGCAACTTAGGAACAGATATTACGAGTCAATTACTGGGTCAACCTAAGTTATTATACGTTGCAGCTGCAACGATTCTTTTGTTAGGACTTGCAACGCCTATCAATGATATTCTAACTATTCCTGTTGCAATTGCTCTTGCGGTTAGTGCATTTATGATGTCACGACCTAAAGACGAAGACCCGGATGAATTATTGGAACTTGAAGAAAGCGAACAAACTGAAGGTCTGAAGAGTCCGGAAAACGTTGTAAACCTATTGAATGTGGACCCAGTGGAGTTTGAATTCGGTTATGGGCTGATCCCCCTTGTTGATGCTTCACAAGGTGGGGACTTGCTCGATCGTGTTGTTATGATAAGAAGACAGCTTGCCCTAGAACTTGGTCTTGTCATTCCTGTTGTGCGGATTCGTGATAACATTCAGCTTCAGCCGAATGAGTATCGGATAAAAATTAAAGGTAGTGAAATGGCAAGAGGAGAACTGTTACTTGATCACTATTTAGCAATGAGTCCTGGCGGCGATGATTCAATCGCAGGAATAGATACTGTAGAACCATCTTTCGGTCTTCCAGCAAAATGGATTACTGAAGAGGTAAAAGAGGATGCGGAAATCTTAGGATATACCGTAGTAGATCCTCCAAGTGTCGTTTCAACACACTTGACAGAAATTATTCGTGCAAATGCATCAGATTTGATTGGTCGTCAAGAAACGAAGCAACTGATCGATCATGTGCATGAGTCGTACCCGATACTTGTGGATGAACTTACACCAACACCGCTATCTGTGGGTGAGATTCAAAAAGTGTTGGCGAAATTGTTAAGTGAGCATGTTTCAATCCGAAACTTGCCAATTATTTTTGAAACGCTAGCAGATTCCTCCAAGTATACATCGGACGTAGATTTGCTGACGGAGTATGCTAGACAGTCACTCGCACGTCAAATTACTGAACAATATACGCCTCAAGGACAAGCATTAAAAGTTATGACTGTCTCTGGAAAAGTAGAAAAACTGATTGCAGATAGCGTCCAACAAACTGAACAAGGGAACTACTTAACGATTGACCCGCAAAACTCTCAGGCAATCTTAGAGTCGATTGCTAGTGAAGTCGAACGCGTTGCATTACTTGACCAATCGCCTGTCATTCTTTGTTCACCAGCAGTCAGAATGTACCTGAGACAAATTACAGAACGCTATTTCCCGCAAATCCCAATCTTGTCATATAATGAGTTGGAAGCTTCTGTGGAAGTACAGAGTGTAGGGGTGGTGGATGTCGCATGAAAATGAAAAAGTATACAGCAGATACTATGGTCCAAGCGATGGAGAAAATCCGTCAAGACTTTGGTGACGACTCCGTTATTCTGAGTTCAACCATAGTCCAAACTAAAGGATTTTTAGGACTTTTTAAAAAGAAAAGTGTAGAAGTCGTTGCAGGATACGATGAGCCAATCGTCGGGAGAGAAAAAAAAGGTTCATCATTCTCTTCACAACTGAAATCTGAAACAACACAAGACGACGTGATTCATGATTTGAAAAAAGAAATGAATGAAATGAAACAACTTCTTAAGACGAATCATGCTCCACTTGAATTTAACCAATATCCTGAAGAAATGCAGCCATTGTTGACGAGATTGCGCGCACAAGAGCTAAATATAAGAACAATCCATAAAATTTCTAGCGAGATCTTTGCTCGTATGAAAGCTGAAAAAGTTGATTTTACAATTGATGAACAGAAAAAAATTGCTCGTGAAATTTTGAACGAAGAGCTTGCTGACTTGCCGTTCGGTGGTGTTCATTTTAAAAAGAAATATGTGAACGTACTCGGGCCGACAGGAGTCGGAAAAACTACGACAATCGCCAAAATTGCAGCGCGTTCACTCATTGAGAATAAACGCAAAGTAGGGTTTGTAACTACAGACACGTATAGAATTGCTGCAATTGAACAATTACGAACTTATGCAAATCTACTTCAATCACCAGTTGAAGTAGCTTACAATGATGCGGACTTTAAAACGGCATTAGAGAAGCTTTCTTCAAAAGATGTTGTGTTCATAGACACAGCAGGTCGGAATTATAAAGAGAAAAAGTTTGTAGATGATTTAAAACAACTTATCGATTTTGAATTGGAAATGGAATCTTATTTAGTTCTTTCTACTACAACGAAAGAGTCAGATATGCGGTCAATCGTCGACCAATTTTTGGAATTTCCAATCTCTCGATTCATCTTTACAAAATTGGATGAAACCGAAACCGTCGGACCTATTCTCAATTTATTGCTAGATTATAATATGGGAATTGCCTATGTAACAGATGGTCAAGAAGTGCCGGAAGATCTTGAAGAAGCCTCTGTTGAAAAGCTACTAACTCTCTTACTTGAGGAGGGGGCACATGCGTGATCAGGCAGAAGCGCTTCGACTGAAGATGATGAAAGCTGAAGGAACGGCAGCCCGTTCCATTGCTGTGATTAGTGGTAAAGGTGGAGTTGGAAAAACGAATTTCACAACTAATTTTGCTAGTAGCTTACAATCTCAAGGAAAGCGCGTCATCATTGTAGACATGGACATTGGAATGGGGAATGTCCACATCTTACTCGGTGCTTCAGCTCAATATGGTTTGAAGGAATATCTCACGGGTGATCGTACTTTGGTAGAGGTCATTGCTGAAAGTGCAGATGGATTAAGTTTTATTTCTGGAGGATCTGGCCTGGAAACTGTATTAGAATGGACGGAAAGTCGCTTTGAACGGCTAATTGAAGCCTTTGAAACCCTACAACAGCAGTACGATTTTATAGTGTTCGATATGGGTGCAGGAGCTTCGGAAAGTTCCATCGAGCTGATTGTTGCGGTAGATGAAATCATTGTAATTGCGACATCCGAACCGACATCCATTACAGATGCCTATTCCATGATGAAATTTATTTGTCTAAGAGATTCTGAAAAAAAGTTCTTCATTGTAAATAATCGTGTACAGCCGAAAGAAGATGGAAATGAAGCGGTAACTCGTTTGCAGTTTGCTATGAGGAAGTTTTTGAATAAAGAAACGACATTGTTAGGGGCACTCCCTGAAGATGCTGCCGTCCATAAATCGGTTGTTGCACAGCAACCTTTCGTAAAACTTTACCCGAATGCAACGATTTCTCGAAGAATGAATGCAATTGCTACTAACTATATTTCATCAGGAACCGATATAGATAGTAAAGAGGGCAGTACGTTTCTTGGACAACTCAAAAAAATATTTGCGAGGGGACGTGGATGACTGTGGATACGAACGTTTCCAAGAGAGTACTGATTGCAGATGACTCTGCATTTATGCGCAAACTAATATCTGAAATTATCTCATCCCACCCCTCCCTTGAAGTGGTTGGTACGGCAAGAAACGGACAAGAAGCAGTCGATAAGGCACGTCTGTTAAAGCCGGATGTGATGACGCTAGATATTGAAATGCCAGTCCTTGATGGCTTAGGTGCTCTCCAGCAAATCATGAAGGAGAACCCATTGCCAGTTGTCATGTTATCTAGTACGACGAAGGAAGGCGCCGAAAATACGATTCGTGCTATGGAATATGGGGCAGTAGACTTTATCACAAAGCCTGGAGGCGCAATTTCACTTAATTTACGTGATAGTGAAAAGATTATTATAGAAAAAGTGTTGGATGCATCACAAATCGATATGGTTAAAATCTTACCCCGCAGAGCGAATGCAACACCATCTATCCCTACAGTAGCAACGACTGGAACAAATTTGACGATTACTCCAAAACGCTCATTTTTTTCTACTACTGAAGGAGGACTCCCACGCTCTGCGGTAAAGCAATTTATGATTATAGGTACATCGACAGGGGGTCCAAGAGCCCTTCAACAAGTGCTCGTCACACTTCCTGAAAATATAGGAGTCCCTATTTTAATTGTCCAACACATGCCAGCAGGATTTACGAAATCACTTGCAGACCGCTTAAACAGCTTGTGTAATATTTCAGTGAAAGAAGCTGAAAATGGAGAGCTTATTGAGAAAAACACAGCCTATATTGCACCAGGTGGCAAGCATATGAAAGTAGCACGCGTAGGAGTTAGCTTTGCCATTCGGCTGGATGAACAAGATCCACCTCGGATGGGGCATCGGCCAGCTGTCGACGTCTTACTGGAATCAGTTTCAGAGCTATCGGAACTACAGTTTGTCACTGCAATTATGACAGGAATGGGCCATGACGGTCTTCAAGGGATGAAAGTACTAAAAAAGCATTGCACGACATTTACGATTGCTGAGTCTGAAGAAACTGCTGTGGTCTATGGCATGCCAAGAGCCATACAAGAAGCAGGGCTTGCAGACCTGTCAGCAAATGTACAAGATATCGGTAAGTTACTTACAGAGCATGTAAAGTCTTAAGGAGGCATTTTGATGGATACAAATCAGTACTTGGAAATGTTCCTGGAAGAGAGTAAAGAGCATCTCCAGGCGTGTAACGAACAATTACTAGAACTTGAGAAAAACCCAGATGACCTTGCGATTGTTAACGAAATATTCAGAGCGGCACATACTCTTAAAGGGATGTCTGCTACGATGGGATATGAAGATATTGCGAATTTGACGCATAAGATGGAAAACGTACTTGACGCAATTCGGAATTCTAAAATCCGAGTTACTTCTGAAATTTTAGATGTCGTGTTTGAGTCTTCGGATGCACTAGAAGAAATGGTCATCGATATCGAAGAGGGTGGAAGCGGAAAAAAAGACGTTGAGAAATTAGTGACGATGCTAAACCAAATTGAAGCGGGTAATTCGCCACTTGCGGTGGTAGAAGAAAAAGCGGGGAAATCAGAATCTGAAGAGATTACAGGTGGACTTGTTTATGATGACTTTGAACAAACTGTAGTTTCACAGTCTGTAGAACAAGGTTTCAATGCATTTGAACTGAAAGTAATTCTACGTGATGATTGCTTACTCAAAGCGGCACGTGTTTTCATGGTATTCGAAATTCTTGAAAAAGCAGGAGAAATCATTAAGACTTTTCCGACCGTCGAGCAGCTGGAGAATGAAGAGTTCGATAATCAATTTACGGTCGTGATTATTACGAAAGAAGACGCAGAAGAGTTAAAAGCAAAAGTGCAGAAGGTATCTGAAATTGAACAGGTTGAAATTCGACAAGTTCAATTTCACACAGCTACTGTTGAGGTGGCTACAACAATTGAAGCACCAGTTGCTGGTCCAGTTACCCAACCTGCTAAGCAGACTGCAAAAAAAGAGCCTACCCCAACTAAACGTTCTAGCAGTGCTCACTCTGCAAATAAGACAATTCGCGTCAATATTGATCGTTTAGACGTACTGATGAATTTGTTTGAGGAATTGGTGATTGATAGAGGACGCCTTCAGTCCATTGCAACAGAATTACAAAATGCGGAACTGAACGAGACGACGGAACGGATGACACGAATTTCTGGAGACTTACAAAATATCATTCTTAATATGCGTATGGTTCCAGTTGAGACTGTGTTTAATCGTTTTCCTAAAATGGTTCGACAGTTGGCACGGGATCTCGATAAGAAAATCAACCTTGAAATTATCGGGGCTGAAACAGAGTTGGACAGAACAGTAATTGATGAAATCGGGGACCCATTAGTCCACCTTATCAGGAATGCACTAGATCACGGAGTAGAAAGTCCAGCAGATCGCATTGCGGCAGGTAAACCTGAAGAAGGAACCGTAACGTTACGAGCTTATCATTCTGGTAATCATGTGTTCATTGAATTAGAAGACGATGGTGCAGGGGTGAATCGTGCACGTGTGCTAAAAAAAGCAATTGAGCGCGGTATCGTTACAGAAGAAATTGCAGAAACCTTGACTGACAAGCAAGTTGCAGAACTTATTTTATCATCAGGCTTTTCGACTGCGGAAAAGCTGACAGATGTTTCTGGACGAGGTGTAGGTCTGGATGTTGTGAAGAGTACTATTGAATCATTAGGCGGTCATATTTCAATCGAATCTAAAGAAGGGCAAGGCTCATTATTCCAAGTACAGCTCCCACTTACACTTTCGATAATTTCGGTTATGCTCGTACAGATGCAAAAAGAGATTTTTGCTGTGCCGTTGTCCTCTATTATTGAAACAGCAATTATCCAAAATAGTGATATTTTGAATGCCCATAATCAGCGGGTCATCGATTTCCGAGGTAAAATTGTTCCACTTGTAGATCTTCGTGAGATTTTCGATACGGGTCTTCCAGAAGAACCTGAAGAACTCAAATCGGTCGTTATAGTTCGTAAAGGTGAGAGCTTGGCAGCGCTGGTCGTTGACTCGTTCATCGGACAACAGGAAATTGTACTGAAATCACTCGGTAACTACTTACAGAGCGTTTTCGCGTTATCTGGAGCTACAATCCTCGGAAACGGTCAAGTTGCTTTAATTGTAGACTGCAATGCGCTCATTAAATAAGTAGGAGGGAATCCAATGACAACTGCAACTGAAAATAATGTAATGAAAACAATCGTATTTCGATTGCTCGACAAAGAGTATGCCATTGAAGTGGATGTCGTTCAGTCCATTGAAAAATTATTACTCATGACAATTACTCGAATTCCTGGTGTACCTTCTTATGTTAAAGGAGTCATCAATTTACGAGGGATGGTAACGCCTATTGTCGATTTACGGAATCGATTTGATCTGCCAGAAATGGAGTACAATGATAACACACGCATCATCATCGTCAATCTTGAAAACTTTGATGTAGGGCTCATTGTTGACGATGCCAATGATGTGATCGATATACCTGTGAATGCACTTGAATCCCAGCCAGAAGTTGTCGGATCTGTAGAATCGGAATTTGTGGCAGGTGTTGCAAAGATTGAGAAACGACTCCTCGTCATGCTCAACTTGGATAATGTGTTGCGTCCAATTAGGAATGTGAATGCGGATGAAAACTGAACTCAACATATCTGATATGCATTTAGATGTTCTCAAAGAAATTGGTAACATTGGAGCGGCTCACGCGGCAACATCTTTGTCTGAGCTTCTTCAGCGCAAAATCGACATGCACGTTCCGAAAGTTGCACTTGTGTCATTTGACGACATGTTCGAACTTGCGGGAGGTAGTGAGAATGTAGTTGTTGGGATTTTCTTAAGAATAGAAGGAGACTTATCTGGAAGCATGTTCTTTGTTCTTCCGATTGATTCTGCCAATCGCTTTATTCGCCGTTTAATCGGAGACCCCCAATTTGACTTTTCTACTCCGGAATCGATTGGTGAAATCGGTGTTTCTGCCATGCAAGAACTAGGAAATATTTTGTCCGGTTCCTATTTATCTGCATTGTCGGATTTCACTGGATTAAAGATTTTCCCGACGGTTCCTTCATTGAGCGTCGATATGGTAGGTGCCATTGTGAGCTTCGGACTAATTGAAGTGTCACATTACAGTGATGAAGTCATTGTAATCGATACGAAGATTGTTGAAGAAGATGAAAATGATCAGAGTGTAGACGGACATTTCTTTTTACTCCCAGATCCCCCTTCCTACATCACAATTTTTAAATCACTAGGTGTGATGTAATATGGAAATGGTGAAAACAGTAGTACGGGTTGGGATTGCAGACATGAACATTGTCCGGGAGCCAGACACGATTCGAACATCTGGTCTCGGATCATGCGTTGGAGTTGTGTTGTATGATGAGCGTCGCAAGATTGCTGGAATGGTGCATGTCATGTTGCCTGACAGTTCGCTTGGCAAAGGAGATTCCATTAATGTTGCGAAATTTGCAGATACGGGTATATATTCCCTCATGGAGCAACTGAAAGCAGAAGGTGTCCGTCCCATGTCTTTGAAAGCAAAGATTGCAGGAGGTTCACAAATGTTCCAGTTCGGTTCAGGAGATACAGTGCGTATCGGTCCTCGTAATGTGGAAGCCGTTAAAAAAGAGCTTGCTAGACTTTCTATACCGTTAGTAGCAGAAGATACGGGTGGATCCAATGGCCGCACAATAGAGTTTGATCCTGCAATCGGTACATTGCAAGTACGTACAGTGAACGCTGGTACTATGGCGATATAAAGTAAATGTACAGTGGTTTCAGTAAGTGAAACTGCTGTTTTTTTTATGAATAAATGATAGATGTTCACTGTCTTTACTACCTATACTTTGCTATAATGACTAGTATGATAGTGTCGAAATATACATTGTTGCACGGAAGCGAGGGATTCTATGTCGAAAAAAGACATTTCGGAGGAGACATATTGGGACCTATGGTTAAACAAACGTGATCCTGATGCTGGGGATGCGCTCGTCCGTAAATATATGCCGCTCGTAAATTATCACGTCCAGCGCATTGGTTCTGGATTACCGCGTAATGTTTCTAGAGATGACGTCAAAAGCCTTGGTTACCAAGGGTTATTTGACGCACTTACAAAATTCGATCCAAGTAGAGATTTGAAATTTGATACATACGCTTCGTTTCGAATTCGTGGTAGCATCCTTGATGGATTACGGAAAGAAGATTGGCTACCACGCTCGTCGAGAGAGAAGTCGAAAAAATTAGAAGAACAAATCAGTAAACTTGAACAGAAACTGATGAGGACAGCGACACCTGAAGAGATAGCTGAGCATACAGGTATCAATGTGTCTGAAGTTTATCAAACCGTTCAGGAACATTACTTTTCCAGCGTCCTTTCAATCGATGAACGAATGAATGATGATGAAGATGATTCAGGAAAAAGTTTTGTTTTAAAAGATGAAAAAACAGTGACTCCTGAGCAACACTCGGTAAAACGCGAACTGTTAGGTGAAATGATCCAGAAAATCAAAGACTTGAATGACAACGAACAACTAGTACTTAGTCTGTTTTATTCTGATGAGATGACACTTACTGAAATTGGTGAAATTCTCAACTTATCCACTTCACGTATTTCACAAATTCATTCGAAAGCACTTTTTAAGCTAAGAAAGTTATTACTGCCTGAAGTGCTGGATCGGGGGATATTATGAGTTTAAAGTCAATAGAACTTCAAATTGCAATCCCGAAAACGTTTGATGCAGGAAAACTGACAGAACAAAAGAATCAGCAGTCTATGCTGAATCATCAGCAAGCAGTGGCCCAAACTGACCAACAAGTGATGAAAAACCGTAATACTGTAATTGAATCGGCAGAGTCTGAAAAAACTAAGAACGCAAGAAATTCATCGGACAAGGAAAAGTCAGAGGACTATGAACAGCAGGAAGATTCTCAGCAGAAGGAACATACACACGTTAGCCATCCTTATAAAGGCGGCTTCGTAGACTATACAGGGTGATGAAATGACCGCATTTTTGATTGTAGCACTTTTTATTTTGCAACTCGGTGGATTTTATATGATCGCTTTGTTGTATTTGCGAATGTCTAGATTAGATAAAACCGAGAAGAACCAACAGCAACTCATGAAAGAAATGGAAGATAGTTTGGCGCTCTACATTACTGAAGTCAAAGAAGAAAATGATCGTTTAATCGAACAACTTTCAAAAATGCAACAAACACCTCAAAACAATAAAGGCAAGGTAGCAGCCGAAAAATTAGTGATTCCACAAGACGATGAAACTTCTGTGGACTCTGTTTACTTTAACCCTAAGCCACCTACTTCTAAAGTTCTGGATTCCTACCGGTCCCAGCAGCAAGCTAGTGTGACAAGCGTTACAAAATCTAGCGAAGAGCCGAAACAAGAAACTGAATTTGAAACGGTTTACCGATTACATGATGAAGGATTTTCTCTAAATGAAATAGCGAGCCAATTAAAAAAAGGCAAAACAGAAGTAGAGCTTATTTTAAAGTTCAAAAGATAATTGTTGCGAAAGCAATGAGGCTTGTGCTATATTAGAAAGTGGTATTACTACACACGTGTATGGACGTACTGAGATGGTGCCGAAAGGTCGCTCAGCGGATGAAGTATGCGGAGGAATCCAACCAAACAGGAGGAAATAATTATGTCAGTAATTTCAATGAAACAATTGCTTGAAGCTGGTGTGCATTTTGGACACCAAACACGTCGCTGGAACCCTAAAATGAAGAAATTCATTTTTGTTGAGCGTAACGGAATCTACATCATCGATCTTCAAAAAACAGTTAAAAAGCTTGAAGAAGCTTATAACTTCATGCGCCAAGTTGGTGCTGACGGCGGAAAAGTACTTTTCGTTGGTACAAAGAAACAAGCGCAAGATGCTATTAAGGAAGAAGCAGAACGTGCAGGCATGTACTACATCAACCAACGTTGGTTAGGTGGTACTTTGACTAACTTCGGTACAATCCAGAAGCGAATCAACCGCATGAAACAAATCGAGAAAATGGAAGAAGATGGCACTTTCGCTGTACTTCCTAAGAAAGAAGTTTCTCAACTTAAAAAAGAACACGAACGTCTTATCAAGTTCCTTGGTGGAATTCGTGATATGAAATCAATCCCAGACGTAATCTACGTAGTAGATCCACGTAAAGAGCGCATCGCTGTTGCGGAAGCTCATAAATTGAATATTCCACTCGTTGGTATCGTTGATACAAACTGCGATCCAGATGAGATTGACTACGTTATCCCTGCTAACGATGATGCAATCCGTGCAGTACGCCTTTTGACAAGCAAAATGGCAGACGCATTGCTTGAATCTAAACAAGGTGAAGACGAAGAAGCTGCTCAAGCAGAACAAACAGAAGCAGTTACTGCAGAGTAACTGAAAAATCAAAGACGATAAGCGGCCAATCCCCTTATCGTCTTTTTTAGAGAAATAACCCAAAAATCAATAGTTTTTATAGGAGGAATACAACATGGCAGTTACAGCACAAATGGTAAAAGAACTTCGTGAAAAAACAGGCGCAGGTATGATGGATTGTAAAAAAGCACTTACAGAAGTTAATGGTGATATGGATGCAGCATTAGACTTCTTACGTGAAAAAGGTCTATCTAGCGCGGCTAAAAAGGCAGATCGCATTGCTGCTGAAGGAACAACAACTATTGAAGTTTCTGGAAACGAAGCAGTAATTCTTGAAATCAATGCTGAAACTGACTTCGTTGCTAAAAACGAAGGATTCCAAACGTTGGTTAAAGAAATTTCTGAACACCTTCTTACTACTAAGCCAGCAAATGTAGAAGAAGCATTGGCTTCAACTATGACTAATGGACTTGTTGTAGCTGACTACATTTCTAATGCGATTGCAAAAATTGGTGAGAAGATCAGTCTTCGCCGTTTTGAAATTCGTACAAAAACAGATAATGACGCTTTTGGCGCTTACCTTCACATGGGCGGACGTATTTCCGTTCTTACAGTACTTGAAGGTTCTACAGATGACGAAGCTGCAAAAGACGTAGCTATGCACATCGCTGCTATGAATCCTAAATACGTTTCACATGACCAAATTTCTGAAGAAGAAGTTGAGCATGAGCGTAAAATCCTGACTGAACAAGCTCTTAACGAAGGCAAGCCAGAAAACATCGTTGCTAAAATGGTTGAAGGACGTCTTCGTAAGTATTTTGAAGAAATCTGTGTACTTGATCAGCCATTCGTTAAGAACTCTGACCAAAAAGTTGGAGAATTCGTTACTTCTACTGGTGGAAAACTAGCAGAATTCATTCGTTACGAAGTAGGCGAAGGAATTGAAAAGCGTGAAGACAATTTTGCTGACGAAGTCATGAGCCAAGTTAACAAAGGATAATTGATTTAACTCATACTAATGGTAGGGGACACATTTTGTGTTCCCTATTTTTAAGAAAACCAAGAAGATGGGGGATACATATGAACACACCTACTTATAAACGGATCGTGTTAAAACTGAGCGGGGAAGCTCTCGCTGGAGAACAAGGATTTGGTCTTTCCCCGGAAATTATTAAATCCGTTGCGATTCAAGTGAAAGAAGTGCTGGATCTTGGCGTTGAAGTAACTGTTGTTGTCGGTGGCGGAAATATTTGGCGCGGCAAAGTCGGCAGTGAAATGGGCATGGATCGAACGACTGCGGACTATATGGGAATGTTAGCAACGGTCATGAACGCATTAGCACTTCAAGACGCGATTGAAAAGTTAGGTGCAGAGTCTCGAGTCATGTCCTCAATCGACATGCGTCAAGTAGCAGAACCTTACATTCGCAGGAAAGCCATTCGACATCTTGAAAAGAAACGTGTGGTCATTTTTGCAGCAGGTACTGGGAACCCATATTTCTCCACAGATACAACAGCAGCGCTTCGTGCAGCTGAAATCGAAGCAGATGTCATTTTAATGGGTAAAAACAATGTGGATGGTGTTTATTCCGCAGACCCAATGATCGATACAGCTGCAGTGAAATATGATCAGTTGACCTATCTAGATGTAATTAGTAAAGGCTTGCAAGTGATGGATGCCACAGCTTCAACACTCTGTATGGACAATGATATCCCACTCGTAGTATTCTCGATTATGGAAGAAGGAAATATAAAAAAGGCTGTATGTGGAGAAACTATCGGTACAGTCGTCGGGAGGAACTAAACATGCCAAAAGCAGTTATGGATCAGACAACCGAAAGAATGGAAAAAGCGATCAGCTCTCTTGGAAGAGATTTAGCTTCAATTCGAGCAGGACGAGCAAACGCTTCGTTATTAGATCGTATTACTGTTGAGTATTATGGAGCACCAACACCGTTAAATCAGATGGCAGGAGTCTCAGTACCAGAAGCTCGTCTAATGGTCATTCAGCCATACGATAAAACAACTTTAGGTGATATCGAAAAAGCAATTTTGAAATCGGATATTGGAATCACGCCATCTAATGACGGAAACGTTATTCGCTTAGCAGTCCCTGCTTTAACAGAAGAGCGCCGTAAAGATCTTGTTAAAGAAGTGAAAAAGGACGCGGAAGAGTCTAAAATAGCAATCCGTAATATTCGTCGTGACGCCAATGAAGAGTTGAAAAAACTCGAGAAGGATGGCGAAATTACGGAAGATGAATTACGTCGTCATAATGACGAAGTCCAAAAGCTAACCGATACGTATATCTCTAAAATCGATAGCATTGCAGGGGACAAAGAAAACGAAATTATGGAAATCTAAACATGAACTTTCTTTTTCGAAGGACGTCCTAACGTTAGGACGTCCTTTTTAACATGCAAGTTTTCCTTTATTTTGTTAGGATAAAGAGGATGAATGATTTGAAACGTCGTCGAGTGGAGGAAAAATGATGTTCGATAAACTACTACGAAAGAAGACGACGGCTGTCCCGTCGACATTACAAGAGCGGCTCACCATTGCTAAAGAGAAGCCGATGCCTACACATGTCGCCATTATTATGGATGGGAATGGGAGGTGGGCGAAGCAACGGAAACTTCCTAGAATTGCAGGTCACCATGAAGGGATGAAAACGGTTAGAAAGACTACCCTCTTTGCGAACGAACTGGGCATACGTGTATTGACGTTATATGCGTTTTCAACAGAAAATTGGAAACGTCCTAAACGAGAGATTGATTTCCTCATGAAGCTTCCAGGCGAATTTTTAAGCACGTATTTACCGGAGTTAGTTGAAAATAACGTGAAAGTAGAAATGATTGGTAGTGCTGAGTTATTGCCTCTCCATACACAAGAAGCGATTCGAAAAGCGATGGAGGCTACAGCTCATAATGATGGAATGATACTGAATTTCGCAATGAACTATGGAAGTCGTTTTGAAATTGCCGAAGCTGTAAAAAAATTAGCCTCACAGCTATCAGAAAACACAATTCAACTTGAAGACCTTACTGAAGAGACGGTATCCGGGGCAATGATGACCTCTCATCTCCCAGACCCAGATCTTCTCATCCGGACGAGTGGTGAAGTTCGGTTGTCCAATTTCATGCTCTGGCAGTTAGCCTACGCAGAACTTGCATTTACGGATGTACTCTGGCCAGACTTCAATGAGGCGAGCATGCTTGGCATAATAGAAGATTATCAAAAACGAAGTAGACGGTTCGGAAGTCTTGAAGGGGATGAAATTAAGTGAAACAACGGATACTAACTGCTATTGTAGCGGCTGCAGTATTCATTCCATTTGTTGTGGCTGGTGGGATTCCGTTCACCATTTTGGTTTATGCAATTGCAACAATCGGACTGTATGAACTGTTGAAAATGCAATCCATCAAATTATTTTCTATTGAAGGCGTACTGGCATGGTTATTGTCAGCCATTCTATTATTACCCAACCAACTAGCGTTAAGTTGGTTAGGATCAGTCGGTTATACAAAATTAGAAGCTGCTTTTATCATTATATTGCTTTTATTAATCTATACTGTACTTGTGAAGAATCGTTTTACGTTTGCTCATGCATCCTTTTTAGTGATGTCAGCATTTTATGTAGGTATGGGATTTTACTATCTAACAGCTACTCGTGATGCTGGGTTAGTGTTTATCATCTATGCACTGGTCATTGTGTGGACGACAGATTCGGGCGCGTATTTCATTGGTCGTAAACTAGGTAAGAATAAGTTGTGGCCAGATATTTCTCCAAACAAGACAGTAGAAGGTTTCGTAGGAGGCATTTTGAGTGCAGTTGTATTTGCGGTACTATTTCAATTTATACAGCCTGTCGCATCTACATTCCTGATCTTAATAGGTGTCACAATCGTGGCGTCCATTATTGGGCAACTTGGAGATCTTGTTGAATCTGCGTTGAAGAGAAATTATAACGTGAAAGATTCAGGTAAGCTGCTTCCTGGACACGGTGGTATTTTAGACAGGTTTGACAGTTTGTTATTTGTTTTGCCGCTGCTTCATTTATTGCACTTTGTTAGTTAATTGAAAGGGATGTTTTTGATGAAAAAAAAGATCAGCCTTCTTGGTGCTACAGGTTCTATTGGGCTACAAACACTTGAAGTAATTGCAGCTCACCCAAATCAGTTTGAACTTGTAGCATTTTCTGCTGGCCGTAATATTGAGAAAGTAAGGGAAATTGCCGCTTTTCAAATGCCGCCACTCGTTTCAGTTATGGAGAAGGCAGATGCTGAAACACTACAAGGCGAGTTTCCAGGGGTACGATTCCTTTATGGAGCTGAAGGATTAGAAGAAGTTGCGGCCAATTCAGGTGCTGATGTACTCCTTAACTCGGTAATCGGAAGTGTAGGACTTAAACCGACTCTTGCTGCGATTCGTCAAGGAATTACGATAGCAATAGCAAACAAAGAAACACTCGTTGCAGCAGGTGATATCGTGATGGCAGAAGCGAAGCGATATGGTGTGTCTATTTTGCCGGTAGATAGCGAGCATTCCGCTATATTCCAAGCGTTGAATGGGGAACAATCCAAATCGATCAGCCGGCTCATCTTGACGGCTTCTGGAGGCAGCTTCAGAGACTTAACACGTGATGAGTTAGCTAATGTGACACTGGAACAAGCACTTGCTCATCCGAACTGGTCTATGGGGAATAAGTTGACCATTGACTCAGCGACTATGTTTAATAAAGGGCTTGAAGTGATTGAAGCCCACCATCTTTTTAATATGCCTTATGACCAAATCGATTGTCTTTTACACAAAGAAAGTATCATCCACTCCATGATTGAGTTTGAGGATACAAGTGTCATGGCTCAATTAGGTTCTCCTGATATGCGTGTGCCAATCCAGTACGCGTTGTCTTATCCAGAACGAATTCCTATGAAAGATCCGCAACGCTTAAAGCTTGAAGATATTGGTACGCTACATTTTGAAAAAATGGATCTTACTCGTTATAAAGCTCTTGCACTTGCATACGAGGCAGGACGCATTGGAGGCACAATGCCGACAGCAATGAATGCAGCAAATGAGATGGCTGTGAGTCAATTCATGGCAGGTCATATTCCATTCATTCAAATTGATGAGCTAGTTGAGCAAGTGATGGAGCAACACAGAACGATTCATGAACCTGATTTGGAAATAATAATTCAGACGGATATGCAAACTCGTAAAATCGTCCATTCCATGATAAAATAAGGTATTTAGTACAGTAGCCTAGAAGGCTGAAAAGGTGGGTATAAATGGCGACGACAGTTATCTCGTTTATAATTATTTTCGGCTCATTGGTCTTTTTCCATGAGTTTGGACACTTTCTATTTGCCAAAAAAGCCGGCATTATGGTCCGTGAATTTGCGATTGGAATGGGACCGAAGATAATTGGTATTCAAAAAGGTGAAACTTTATATACGTTACGCTTACTACCGCTAGGCGGTTATGTTCGGATGGCTGGAGAAGACTTTGATACAGTTGAATTATTGCCAGGCTATCGTGTAGGATTAATACTTAATCCACAAGATGAAGTGACTAAAATTTATCTGAATTCAAATGTTTCGAATCCAGATGTGCTTTTTCTTGAAACAGAAGAAGCTGATTTGAATGATAAGTTATTCATTAAAGGATATGATGACGAAGGAAGTCTTGTTCGCTTTTCAGTATCTAGGACGGCTGTCATTATTGAAAAAGGACAAAAAACCCTTATTGCTCCAAAGGATCGACAATTCGACTCGAAACCTCTTATGGGAAGGTTCTTGACGATCCTAGCAGGTCCGGTTTTTAACTTTATTCTCGCATTTTTTGTTTTCGTTGCACTTGGTCTATTGAATGGCGTTCCAACTAACGAACCTATTATTACTGATGTTCAAGAAAACAGTCCAGCTCAAGCAGCTGGTATAGAAAAAGGCGACTATGTAAAATCATCGAATGGCGTAGCTGTCGATACATGGACGGAATTCACAGAAACCATTCAAGACAATCCAGGAAATTCGGTTGATTTAGAAATTGAACGTGACGGGGAACTTGTCACGTTACAAGTAACTCCTGAAGAAATGGAAGATGCGGGTCAAAAGTTTGGCCAAATAGGTGTATTCTATACTAGTCCAGTAGAGAAAAATCCTTTGAAAGCCATTGCGTATGGGGCACAACAAACTTGGTTTTGGATTGCTAAGATATTTGAACTTCTTGGTATGCTCATAACCGGTAAGTTTACTTTGGATGCACTTTCAGGTCCAGTAGGAATCTACAAAGCAACTGAGGAAGTCGCGCAGTATGGTATTTATAATCTCATGAATTGGGCTGCCGTTTTGAGCATCAACTTAGGAATTATGAACCTTTTGCCACTACCCGCACTAGATGGCGGGAGGCTATTGTTCTTCTTGGTTGAAGCATTACGTGGAAAACCGATTGATCGCCAAAAAGAGGGTATGGTTCACTTTGTAGGAATTATGCTGCTCATGTTACTCATGCTTGTTGTAACATGGAACGACATCCAAAAGTTCTTTTTCTAGAAATGATGATCTAATTGATCAGAGAGTAACGGAGGCGACGCACGATGAAACAATCAGGTGTATTCATACCTGCTGCTGAAACTTCAACTAACTGTCTGGCAGATCAGCTTCTCACTCAATCTGGTTATGTCCAAGAAACATCTGAAGGGATGTATGCGTATTTCCCTTTGGCTGGAAAGGTCTTGGAAAATATTAAACGTGTGATCCGTGAGGAAATGGAGTCAGCGCGTGTCCTTGAAGTGGATCTCCCGTACGAACAATTTGAACATGCTTCAGGAAAATCAGATGAAATGATTTTACTGTCGTTCATTGCAAAAGAAGTTTTTAGCTCTGAGCAATTACCAATTTCAGTATTTCAAATAAAACAGCACGTCAGGAAGGCTAAGAAGCCCATTCAAGATTCTAGTCTTCTGTATGCGAAAGAGTATTCACTGGTAAGTGGATATTCTTTCCATACAGATGCGGTTGAAGCGAAACAAAATGGCGAGACGCTTTTATCAGTCTTTTCAACAATTGCGAATAGAATAGGAATCCCGTATCGGGTCATTGAATCACAAAACGATAATGGGAGAACTGAATACGAGTTTATCGCATTTTCCGAATCCGGCAAAGAATCTTTTGCACAGAGTACGAATTCGCTTTATACGTCAAAAGCAGAACTTGCAGAAGCAGTTCGAGAAGAACTTGAAGAATCCCGAAAGCTAAAGAAGGCTGAAAAAGTTAGTGGACATGGTAAAGAAATCGGTCCTCTTGCTGAGTCACTTGGATTGGACTACTCCCAAACAATTCAAGCATTTTTATATGACATTAGTTCTGAACCTACACTCATTCTTATCCGAGGAGATCATGAACTGAATGAGATGAAATTGAAGAAAGTATTTGGTACTTCAACTATTAGTTTATTAGGTGCGGAAGAAATGAAAAAAGTGTTAGATGTTGAGTTGAAATCACTTGGACCAGTACAATTACCATTTGGTCTACCGGTTTATGCAGACTTTGGTGTATCGACAGTTGTTAATGGGATTTGTGGAGCAAATGAAAAAGATACATTCTTGTTGAATGTAAATCCAGATCGTGATTTTTCAGTCGATCATTACGTGGATATTCGTCTCGTGGAAGAGGGAGAACCTTCACCTGATGGCAACGGTACGATAACATTTCGTCAAGGCGTTACATTTGCCCGAATTATTGAACCGGAACCTGTATTTAGTAAAATTAACTTTGCAAACAAGGATTCTCTCGAAATCTTGACGGGATATTATTATATGGATTTGACACGTCTATTTGCATCAACTGCTGAACATTTTAGTGATTCACTTGGATTGAAATGGCCAATTCAACTTGCGCCATATGACATTCATTTATTGATTGAAGATATAGAAGATGAAATCCAACAGCAGCTAGCTGAAGAGATTCACTCAGTCATGAATGGATATCGGTATCGGGTATTGTTTGATGATCGGAATGTAAGCTCTGATAGTAAGCTCAAAACTTCGAATCAGTTAGGAGTTCCTGTGAAAATAGTGGTTGGTGATGAAGCTGCTGCAGGAATGGTGGAAGTCACTTATCGAACAATTGGCGAGGCTGTTAGCATGAGGAAAGAAGAAGTGACAGAAAAGCTTCAAGAATTTTTTAGAACAGAGTAAAGACATGGGAAGGCCGACTTACGGTCCTTCCCTTCTTTTTACGGGAAAGGAGAGCCGGATGGACGCTAAAATAAAGATGTCAATGTTGCTCCAACAAATTGGACTTACTGAAGATGCGTTTGTCATCCATTTTCAAGATGCTGAACTAGAGCGGGTGGATATTTACAAAAAATCGAAGGTGTGGCAATTCGCAGTAACTCTAGAAAAACCATTGCCTTTTGATGTATTTCACCTATTTCGCAAACGAGTTGAACAAGCATTTTCTAATATCGCAGCGATTCGTTTACAAATTAGTACGAAAACAGAAGTGAATGATGCAGAAATGATCATTGCCTACTGGCCAGCGATAATGGACGAGTTAGGTGAAGTTTCTCCTCCAATACGGGAAGCGCTAACTTCACAAAAACCAGTTTTATCTGGTGATAAAATCACGGTTTGTTGTGTAAATGATGTTCAACAACGGACATTGAAAAATAAGTATGGGCATCTCATTTCGAATGCTTATGAGTCATTCGGATTTCCCCGGATCTATCCAGAATTTACAATTGCTGAATCTCCTATTGAAGAAGAACAAGCCCGTGTTGCATTCTTTGAGGAGCGTAAAGCTGAAGAAGTTGCGTATGCACAAAAAGCGTTAGAGGCGATGCAACAAAGAGAGACAACGAAAAAAGAAAGTGATGGAGTGCCGACCGGTCCAATTTCTCTTGGCACACCAATCCGTGCAGATGAACCACTACTAGAAATCCAACAAATCCAAGATGAAGAACGTCGTGTAGCAATAGAAGGCTATGTGTTTGATGCTGAAGTAAGAGAGCTGAGAAGTGGCCGATCACTGTTAACCCTGAAAGTGACAGATTACACCGATTCAATCCTTGTTAAAATGTTCTCGCGTGATAACGAAGACGCAGAACTCATGAAAGCACTCACGAAAGGGAAATGGGTGAGAGCTCGGGGGAGTATTCAAAACGATACATTCGTCCGTGACTTGATCATGATGGCGCAAGATATTATGGAAGTTGCTCCGGTTGTAAAGAAAGACAAAGCACCTGAAGGACGAAAACGTGTTGAATTACATACTCATACGAAGCTGAGTCAGATGGATGGGGTTTCGTCTGCTGCTGCACTTGTTGGACAGGCTGCGAAATGGGGCCATCCTGCAATTGCAATTACAGACCACGCTAACGTACAAGCTTTCCCCGATGCCTATAACGCAGGTAAAAAGCATGGCATAAAAGTGTTATTTGGCTTGGAAGCGAATCTTGTAGATGATGGTGTTCCAATCGTCTATGACGAACAGCATCGACTTCTCGAAGACGATACGTATGTTGTATTTGACGTAGAGACGACTGGTTTGTCAGCTGTGTATGACACGGTGATTGAACTTGCTGCAGTTCGTGTCAAGAACGGAGAAATTTTAGACACGTTTGAGCGATTTTCCAATCCCCATCATCCTTTATCGTCCACAACGACAGAGTTAACTGGAATTACGGATGACATGGTGAAAGACGCACCTGAAGTTTCAGAAGTAATGATCGATTTCATTGAATTTATTGGGGATTCAATTTTGGTCGCCCACAATGCTTCGTTTGATATGGGCTTCTTTTACGAGTCCTGCAAGAAGGCGGGCATAGAAACTGTAGATTATCCTGCAATCGATACGTTAGAATTAGCACGTCTCCTGTATCCGGATCTCAGAAATCATCGCCTCAATACCTTAGCCAAGAAATTTGATATCGACTTGACCCAGCATCACCGGGCTATTTACGATACAGAAGCGACTGCTCATTTGTTTGTAAGACTGATGAAAGATGCTGCAGAAAAAGGAATTACATGGTTGGATGATTTTAACAAAAACGTAGGAGAAGGGGACGCGTATAAGCGATCACGACCTAATCATTGCACGTTGCTTGCAACCAGTGATGAAGGATTGAAGAACTTATTCAAACTCGTCTCGTTCTCTCATTTAAATTATTTTTACAGAGTGCCAAGAATTCCACGATCATTACTCGTGAAATATCGTAAAGGGCTACTTGTCGGTTCTGGATGTGACAAAGGCGAAGTGTTTGAAGCGCTCATGCAGAAATCGATTGAAGAGGCTGAAGAAGTTGCAGGATTTTATGACTACTTAGAACTTCATCCAAAGCCGGTTTACAATCATCTGATTGAATTGGATCTCATTCGTGATGAATGGAACTTAGAAGACATTATGCGTAAGATGATCAAACTCGGTAAAAAGACGGGACTTCCTGTAGTAGTAACAGGTAACGTACATTATATTGAGGAAACGGATGCAGCCTATCGTCAAGTATTGGTTCGTTCCCAAGGTGGAGCGAATCCAATGAATCGACATGAACTGCCTGCAGTCCATTTCAGAACAACGGATGAAATGCTAGAGGAATTTGCATTTTTAGGTCCTGAAACCGCAGAACAAATTGTAATTGATAATCCACTTGCCATTGTAGAACGAGTGGGTGATGTTAAACCAATAAAAGATGACTTATACCCACCTGAAATTGAGGGTGCTGACGAAGAAGTGCGCCAGCTAACGTATTCAATGGCTCATAAGATCTACGGGGAAAACCTACCGGAAATTATTGAAGCTCGTATTGATAAGGAGTTAAAATCGATTATCGGAAATGGTTTTGCCGTCATCTATTTGATTTCCCATAAGTTGGTTAAAAAATCTTTGGACGATGGTTATTTAGTTGGTTCGCGTGGTTCGGTTGGCTCATCATTAGTTGCAACCATGATGGAGATTACAGAAGTGAATCCAATGCCACCGCATTATGTTTGTCCGACTTGTAAACAGTCCGAGTTCTTTTCAGACGGCTCTGTGGGTTCAGGTTTCGATTTACCTAACAAAAATTGCCCGAATTGCGACATCCCTTATACAAAGGATGGACATGATATCCCATTCGAAACGTTTCTTGGATTTAACGGTGACAAAGTACCGGATATTGACTTGAACTTCAGTGGTGAGTATCAGGCAAATGCCCATAATTACACGAAAGAACTTTTCGGTGAAGATTATGTATATAGGGCTGGTACAATTGGTACTGTTGCAGAAAAAACGGCTTATGGCTATGTCCGTGGCTATATGAACGATAATGGAATTAATTTAAGAGGTGCTGAAATTGACCGTCTCGTTCAAGGGTGTACAGGTGTTAAACGTAATACTGGTCAACACCCAGGCGGTATCATCGTAGTACCAGACAATATGGAGATTTATGACTTTACGCCGATTCAATTTCCGGCGGATGATGTTGGTTCGAGTTGGAAAACGACTCACTTTGATTTTCACTCCATTGATAATAACTTATTGAAACTCGATATTTTAGGACATGATGATCCGACAATGATTAAAATGTTGGAAGATTTATCCGGAATTGATCCTAAAACGATTCCTCCTGACGATCCAGGGGTAATGGCTTTGTTTAGTGGAACAGACTCACTAGGGGTAACTGAGGAGCAAATTAACTGTAAAACCGGAACACTTGGTGTGCCGGAGTTTGGTACGCGTTTCGTTCGTCAAATGCTAGAAGAAACGAAGCCTTCTACGTTTTCTGAGCTCATACAGATTTCTGGATTATCTCACGGAACCGACGTTTGGCTTGGCAATGCCCAGGAATTAATACAGAACAAAACATGTGTCCTTGCTGAAGTAATCGGTTGTCGTGACGATATTATGGTGTACTTAATCTACCAGGGGCTTGAACCGGCTATTGCCTTTAAAATTATGGAGTCTGTCAGAAAAGGGAAAGGCTTGACACCGGAATTTGAAGAAGAAATGAAAAAGAATAAGGTTCCAGCATGGTACATTGCATCGTGTAAAAAGATTAAGTATATGTTCCCAAAAGCACACGCAGCGGCATATGTTCTGATGGCACTCCGTATTGCGTACTTTAAAGTACACCATCCAATAATGTACTACGCAACGTATTTTACTGTGCGTGCGACAGACTACGATTTGGCAACGATGATTAAAGGACCAGCATCAATACGAGTGAAGGCAAAAGAAATTTATGATAAAGGTCTGGATGCTTCGCCGAAAGAAAAAAGCTTAGTTACGGTATTGGAAATCGCATTAGAAATGTGTGAACGAGGATTTTCATTTGCAAAACCTGATTTGTACAAATCATCTGCTGAAGAGTTTATTATTGAAGGAAACACACTGATCCCACCATTCAACGCGATCCCATCCCTCGGAACAAACGTTGCAAAGACAATTGTAGAGGTAAGGGATGATGGAGAATTCCTTTCGAAAGAAGATCTTCAGCGACGTGGCCGCGTGTCCAAGACAATAACAGAATACATGGATTCACTTGGCTGTTTGGAAGGTCTACCGGAAATGAATCAGCTTTCTCTGTTTTGAGAATGAAAAAATAATCCTTGTAAGTTATAGATGACATCCTGATGATTAAAATGGATGCCCGTCTAAAAGTAGCGTCCAGTAATCAGGGAACCCCAAACTTACTTTTTACAAATATTTGTTTGAAAGTGTTGATAGAATAAGCAGTTATTCCAAGATATACATTTGGAAAATTTGCGCGGGATATGAACGTATGGTATAATTGGAACAACTTTTGCTATAGTCTTACGCGAAAAGAGTGGGATTCCCCGCTCTTTTCTGTTGTCTGCCATTATTATGTAAGCAAATTACAACCTGCAAGGGAGGGGTAAGATGAGTAAAATTACTGAAGAGGTAGAAGCGTTAGTGCTCCCGATTGTCAATGAATTATCGCTCGAACTAGTCGACATCGAGTTTTTAAAAGAAGGAAGAGATTGGTTTTTGCGCGTTTACGTTGATACGCAGGAAGGGAACATCGATATACTTCAATGTGCTCAAGTAAGTGAACGTCTAAGTGAAGAACTGGACCGTACTGATCCAATTCCGCAAAACTACTTTTTGGAGGTTTCTTCTCCGGGAGCAGAGCGCCCGCTTAAAAAAGAGCAAGATTACGAAAAAGCGGTTGGTCAGTATATTTATGTGAAAACTTATGAGCCAGTTAAAGATATGAAAGAATTCGAAGGGCACCTTTTAGTCAATGAACCGGATGCCATTGAACTTCAAATTCGTATTAAGACACGTACATTGACAGTCAGAATCGATAAGCAAAAGATTGCTGTTGCAAGATATGCAATCGACTTTTCTGCATAATTGAATAATCAGGAGTGATGAACATGAGTAGTGATCTTCTCGATGCATTAACTGCATTAGAAAAGCAAAAAGGCATATCAAGAGAGGTTTTAGTAGAAGCGATTGAAGCGGCTCTTGTAACTGCATATAAACGAAACTTCAATCAAGCTCAAAACGTTCGTGTTGACTTGAATTTAGGAGTAGGAACGATTAAAGTCTTCTCACGCAAAGATGTCGTCGCAGAAGAAGTGGAAGAAGATCGTCTGCAAATTTCACTTGAAGACGCATTGCTTATAAATCCGGCATATGAAGTAGGAGATATCGTTGAGCAAGAAGTGACACCTCGTGACTTTGGACGAATCGCTGCGCAAACTGCTAAACAAGTCGTTACCCAACGTGTACGTGAAGCCGAACGCGGACTGATTTATGAAGAGTATATTGATCGTGAAGACGACATCGTCAATGGAATTGTAGAGCGCTTTGACGCCCGCAATCTGTATGTAGGCTTAGGGAAAGTGGAAGCTGTACTTCCAATGACCGAGCAAATTGCATCTGAAAAGTACAATCCACATGATCGCATTAAAGTGTACATTACAAAAGTGGAGCGCACTTCACGCGGACCGCAAGTGTTTGTATCCCGTACACACCCAGGTCTTTTACGTCGACTATTTGAAATGGAAGTTCCTGAAATATTTGAAGGAATTGTAGAAATCAAATCCATTGCACGAGAAGCAGGCGACCGGTCAAAAATCTCAGTCTTTACAACAAATGAAGAAGTAGATCCAGTTGGCTCTTGTGTAGGTGCGCGCGGTGCTCGAGTTCAATCTATTTCAAACGAACTTAATGGTGAAAAAGTGGATATTGTGGAATGGTCAGAAGATCCAGTTGTCTTTGTTGCCAACGCACTAAGTCCTTCAAAAGTATTGGACGTTCAAGTGAAAGAAGAAGATCGTTCAACAACTGTTGTCGTACCAGATTACCAATTGTCACTTGCAATCGGTAAGCGCGGTCAAAATGCACGATTAGCTGCAAAATTGACTGGCTGGAAGATTGACATTAAAAGTGAAACAGATGCTCGTGAACTAGGTATCTACCCTCGTTTTGAAGAAGAACAAGCCGAGGTAGAGTACGATGAAGAGGCAGAGCAAGTAGATGTTTATTCTGACGAAGAAACTGCGTTGGAGTCGACTGAAGACCTACAAGAGCAAGATATGGATTCGATTGACTTGTATCAAGACGAACCTCAATAAGAAGTGACGAAAGGGTGCATACGCATGGCAGTCAATAACCGAAAAGTGCCGTTGCGCAAGTGTGCTGCTACCGGCGAAATGTTTCCTAAGAAAGACATGATCCGGATTGTTCGCACAAAAGAAGGAGAAATATCCGTCGATTTGACTGGTAAAAAATCCGGACGTGGAACGTATGTATCGAAATCTGAAGCAGCTGTAGAAAAAGCGCAAGCGACTCGAGCCATAGAGAGTCAGTTGGGCAGCGCTGTTCCGGAGCAAGTGTATGCAGATCTATTGCATGCGATTCGGAGAGAGGCTATTAAATGATTTCAACTGAAACTAAAATACTTCAACTACTAGGTTTAGCCGCTCGGGCTAGGAAGTTGACAACGGGTGAAGAACTCGTCGTCTCCGAAGTTCGGGCACAAAGTGCAAAACTTGTTATACTATCAGAAGACGCATCTGACAATACGAATAAGAAATTGTCGGATAAATGTAATAGCTACAACGTTGAGAAGCATGTTTTTGGGAGCCGTGAAGCACTCGGGCATGCAATCGGAAAAGAGTCGCGGGTCGTCCTCGCGGTAACGGACAGCGGTTTTGCAAAAAAGCTGTCCTCGCTCCTCAACGAATTATAACGGGGGTGGGCTAATGACGAAAATACGTGTACATGAATACGCGAAGAAGGTTAACAAATCAAGCAAAGAGGTCATTGAAGAACTAGGTAAAATGAATGTGGATGTTGCGAACCACATGTCGATGATCGATACAAGTTCTGCTGAAAAATTAGATAAGAAGTTTTCAACTACTAAAAGCTCTCCATCTAATAATCAAGGTTCTTCTCGTCCACAAGGACAAAATTCAAATCGTCCCCAAGGTCAATCAGGTAACCGTTCACAAGGACAAAGCAACAACCGTCCTCAGGGGCAGAGCAGCAGTCGACCACAGGGACAAACGGGCAACCGTCCTCAGGGTCAGAACAGTAATCGTCCCCAAGGACAAACGGGTAACCGACCACAAGGACAAGGTAACAATCGTCCCCAAGGACAAAACGGAAACCGCTCTCAGGGACAAACTAGCAATCGTCCACAAGGCCAATCTGCTAATCGTCCCCAAGGTCAATCCAACAATCGTCCATCAAGCGGCGGGCAGAGCTCAGCTCCAGCAGGACAAAACCGTCCTAACCAAGGACCGTCTTCTCAAAATCGACAAGGCGGTGGCGGAAATCGTCGAGGCGGGCGTCCGCCAGCACGCGGCATTAACCAAGGACGTCGTAGACATCGACCAGCGAACCCGATGCCTAAAGTGGAAAAGCCATTACCGGAAAAAATTACGTTTTATGAATCACTATCTGTTGGAGAACTTGCGAACAAACTAGGTCGCGAACCGTCAGAAATCATTAAAAAATTATTCCTTCTTGGTGTAATGGCTACCATTAACCAAGAACTTGATAAAGATGCAATTGAATTGATTTGTGCAGAGTACGATGTTGAAGTGGAAGAAGAAATTCGCATTGATGTAACGGACCTTGAAATTTACTTTGAAGATCCGGATACAGATGAGGATTCTGTTGAAACGGATACAGAAGCAATTGAGCGTCCACCTGTTGTAACAATCATGGGACACGTTGACCATGGTAAAACAACCTTACTCGATTCCATCCGGGATACGAAAGTCACTCAAGGTGAAGCGGGCGGAATCACTCAGCATATCGGTGCTTATCAGATTAAGTCCGGCGGGAAAAAGATCACGTTCCTTGATACACCTGGACACGCAGCATTCACAACAATGCGCGCACGTGGTGCAAAGGTTACTGACCTCACAATCTTAGTTGTAGCTGCTGATGATGGAGTTATGCCACAAACGATTGAAGCTATTAACCATGCAAAAGCCGCTGAAGTTCCTATTATTGTTGCAGTGAATAAGATGGATAAACCTACAGCTAATCCTGATCGTGTCATGCAAGAGTTAACAGAACATGGACTAGTTCCTGAAGCATGGGGTGGAGATACAATCTTTGTTTCGATTTCAGCATTAAAAGGTGAAGGAATCGATCAATTGATTGAAATGATTTTACTGGTTGCTGAAGTTGCTGAATTGAAAGCAGATCCTTCTGTTCGCGCAAAAGGGACTGTCATAGAAGCTCAACTTGACCGCGGTCGTGGTGCTGTTGCGACCTTACTTGTTCAAGATGGAACACTTCGAGTTGGTGACCCAATTGTTGTTGGTAACACATTCGGTCGCGTTCGTGCAATGATTAATGATGTTGGGCGCCGTGTAAAAGAAGTGGGTCCTTCTGCTCCTGTTGAAATTACTGGGCTAAGCAACGTTCCACAAGCAGGTGATCGCTTCGTTGTCTTCAAAGATGAGAAAACAGCCCGTCAAATCGGTGAGAGCCGTGCAGGGGAAGCAATCCAAGAACAGCGTACAGAAAAGACGCGTGTTACATTGGATAACTTGTTCGATCAGATGAAGGAAGGCGAAATGAAAGAATTGAACCTAATTGTCAAAGCTGATGTTCAAGGTACAGTGGAAGCAATGGCGGCTTCTCTCATGAAGATTGATGTAGAAGGTGTCAATGTGAAAATTATTCACACTGGTGCTGGCGCCATCAATGAATCGGATATTTCCTTAGCAGCTGCTTCAAATGCAATCGTCATCGGCTTCAACGTACGTCCAGATGTTAATGCAAAGCGTGCTGCTGATGAAGAGGGCGTAGACATTCGCCTACACCGTGTCATCTATAAAGTTGTAGAAGAAATTGAATCTGCAATGAAAGGTATGCTTGATCCTGAATTTGAAGAAAAAGTAATCGGTCAAGTAGAAGTCCGTGAAACATTCAAAGTTTCTAAAATCGGTACAATCGCCGGAAGTTATGTGACTGATGGTAAGATTACAAGAGATTCCTCAGTTCGTATTTACCGAGACAACATCGTCATTTTTGAAGGAGAACTTGATACATTAAAACGTTTCAAAGATGATGCCAAAGAGGTCGCGAAAGGATACGAGTGTGGAATCACGATTAAGAACTTCAATGATATAAAAGAAGGCGATATTATTGAGCCATACGTCATGCAGGAAATTAAGCGCGTGTGATTGTTTACGCAGAATGTTCGTTCATCATTCCAATGGCGGCTTCTCTTAAAGATAAACGCTCAGTGCTTAAACGCATGATGGATCGTGTGAAAAATGGGTATAATGTTTCTATAGCTGAATTGGATCATCAAGATTTATGGCAAAGGACAACACTGGGTGTTGTCGCAGTTGCTTCATCAACTGAAGCCGCTGAACGTGAAATTCATCGCGTTCAGCGATTTCTTGAGTCCAATCCAGAGTGGGAACTAACTGAAATACAGATTGACTATCTAGGATAGTGAAGCGGGGTGAAACTCCATGTCAATGCGTGTTAATCGAGTTGCAGAACAAATGAAAAAAGAGCTCGGTGACATTATAGGTCAACGTTTAAAAGATCCTCGTATTGGTTTCGTAACAGTTACCGATGTGGAAGTAACAGGGGATCTTCAGCAGGCAATGATTTATATTTCTGTTCTCGGAAAAGATTCTGAGAGAGAAGCGTCACTAGAAGGGCTTAAGAAAGCAAAAGGATTCATCCGCTCTGAAATTGGAAAACGAATCCGTTTGAGAAAAACACCAGAGATCGATTTCGCGTTTGATGAATCCGTCGCATACGGCAACCGAATCGAATCACTTCTACGTGAAGTGAAGGACGACGAGTCGGACAATTAAACAAAAGGGATCGGTATCCAATTGGATTTCCGATCCCTTTTTACGTTTACATAGCACTTAGCTAGCTGGATAAGAGGAGGCGATGAAATGGACGGAATCCTGCCGCTGTGGAAAGAAAAAGGATTGACCTCACATGATTGTGTATTTAAATTAAGGAAAATTCTCCGCACGAAAAAAGTAGGGCATACAGGGACTCTTGATCCGAATGTAGAGGGCGTCCTTCCGATTTGCATCGGCTCAGCCACTAAAGTCGCATCATACATTACAGATTCAGGAAAAGAATACATTGCTGAAGTGTTAATTGGAAAGGCAACCGAAACTGAAGATGCGGATGGCGCTGTTGTTGAGGAAGACTTATCGAACAAGGTCATCACTCGTGAACAGATCCTGCAAGCAGTAGAATCTTTAACAGGTTCTATCACACAGATTCCGCCTATGTACTCCGCTGTTAAAGTGAATGGAAGAAAACTTTATGAGTATGCAAGAAAAGGAATTGAAGTGGAACGTCCCGAGAGAATAGTTCACATCCATGAAATTGAGTTATTAAGTGAAGAGTCTCAATTCCAAGGAGTTGAGCCTCGTTTTACCATTAGAGTTTCTTGTGGTAAAGGGACGTACATCCGGACACTTGCAGTTCAAATCGGAGAACATCTTGGGTATCCTGCCCATATGTCCCAATTAGTTAGAACTGCTTCAGGGACATTTACACAAAATGATTGCCGCACGCTTGATGAAGTGCGCAAGATGCAAGATGAAGGTATTCTAGAAATGTTTTTAAAACCTTTGGAGTCGGCTTTAAATGGAATTGCTGAGGTGAAATTGGATGAAAATGAAGAACTGCTGTCCAAGATTTTAAATGGTCAAGTTCTCCCCCTTCATCCGGTATTCGACTCAGCAGACGAAGCGCTATTCATGTTAAACAACAAAGCTCTAGCTGTGTATGCGCCTCATTCAGAAAAAAAGGGGCTTATGAAACCGGTAAAAATGTTTCCGGTTAATAGAAGAGAGGGGGAGAAAGACCGTGGAAATAATTGAGTTGAAAGTTGAACAAGGGATTGTACAGATTGTAGACAAAGAATTTTCAGTAGCTATCGGTTTTTTCGATGGATTGCATAAAGGTCATCAGGTCGTCATCCAACGCGCAATTGACACATCAAAACAATTAAACAATTTTCCAGCTGTCATGACATTCAATCCACATCCATCTCATTTGTTTACAGATGAAAAAGGTAAGATTGGGTACATCACGCCTTTGGAGGAGAAAAAAAGAATTCTTCATGAAATGGGTATAGACACATTGTTTATCGTTACATTTGATCGAGACCTTGCTGATTTGAGCCCTGAGGAATTTGTTGAACAAGTCTTGAACAAGTTAAATGTGCGTCATGTAACAGCTGGATTTGACTTCACATTTGGTGCAAAAGGCAAAGGAACAATGGAACAGATGGCTTCTTTAGCAAATGGAACATTTGGTACGACACTTGTGGAAAAAGTTGCTGAGAGTGATGAGAAGATTTCATCTACACGTATCCGTAAGTTATTGGCAGAAGGAGAAGTGGCAAAAACAGCAATGCTACTTGGCAGGCCTTTTCGTTCAATCGGCAAAGTTGTAGATGGAGATAAACGCGGTAGGCAACTTGGTTTTCCGACCGCAAATATTATTCCGGGTGCTGAACTTATAGTTCCGCAAAACGGAGTCTATGCAGTTCGATTTACAGTAGACGGAACTACTTATGATGGTGTTTGTAATATTGGCGTCAAGCCAACATTCGATCAGCCTGATGAAGCACGAAAAACGATTGAAGTGAATGTATTCAATTTTGATGGAAATCTGTACGGCAAACAAGCAATTGTTGACTGGATTGACCACATCAGACCTGAACAGAAATTCGAATCAATCGACATGCTCATAAGTCAAATTGCGAAAGATAAAGAAATCGCTAAAAAGATTCTTTCTAAAAAAGACTGACGGTTGCAAGGGGAAGTCTCGCATGCTATGATAGGTAAGTGTACAATGTACACGAACCTTTCCTTGGCATGACGATTCACCAACGTATGCTTGGGACTTGGGGATATTAAAGAATGGGAGGTGACTAGGATGGCTATTACACAAGAGCGTAAACATGAATTGATTAACGAATTCAAAACTCATGAAAACGACACAGGGTCTGCAGATGTTCAGATCGCTATCCTTACTGAAGAAATCAACAACTTGAACGAGCACTTACGTTCACACAAGAAGGATAACCACTCACGCCGCGGTCTTTATAAGATGGTCGGTACACGTCGTCGTCTTTTGAAGTACTTGCGTGAAACAGAAGTTCAGCGTTACCGTGATCTAATCGCAAAACTCGGCCTACGCCGTTAATATTGACAACCGAAAAAGCGGGCTTTGCCCGCTTTTTTCTATGCACACGGACAATAACACTGGCGTTTGTAACTCCAATATCCCATTACTCAATGAAATATTTCGCAAACCATTGCTTAATTTGATACACTAATACGTAATACATACTACGTAAACACAGGATGTAAATCGAGAGGAGATCAATCATGACAGAACACAAAAAGTTTACAATGGATTGGGCTGGCAGAGAGCTCACCATCGAAACGGGGCAACTTGCAAAGCAAGCAAACGGGGCAGTTTTCGTGCGCTACGGAGAAACGACAGTCCTCTCTACTGCAACTGCTTCTAAAAATCCGAAAGCACTAGATTTCTTCCCCCTTACTGTGAATTATGAGGAACGTCTTTATGCAGTTGGTAAAATCCCAGGAGGGTTCATCAAGCGTGAAGGACGTCCGTCTGAAAAAGCAATTTTGACGAGCCGTTTAATTGACCGTCCAATACGACCTCTATTCCCAGAAGGATTCCGCAATGACTTGCAAGTGATTTCACTTGTCATGTCAGTAGACCAAGATTGTTCGTCAGAAATGGCAGCAATGATTGGATCTTCACTTGCAATTTCCATTTCAGATATTCCATTTGATGGTCCTATTGCAGGTGTTCAAATCGGTCGTATAAATGACGAATTCATCGTCAATCCTACGCCAGCACAACTTGAAGCAAGCGAACTTGATCTTGTAGTGGCTGGAACAAAAGATGCAATCAATATGGTAGAAGCCGGCGCGAAAGAAGTGTCTGAGGCTATTATGTTAGAAGCAATCATGTTCGGTCATGAAGAAATCAAGAAACTCGTTGCCTTCCAAGAAAAAATCATTGCAGAAGTAGGCAAAGAAAAGATGGAGATCGAATTGTTCCAACTCGATCAGGATCTTGTTGCATCGATTAAAGAGAGCTGTAATAGCGATTTAGTCCAAGCCATCCAGACTGAAGAAAAGCATGCTCGTGAAGAAGCAATCACTGCTGTGAAAAACGAAGTGATCGCACGTTACGAAGAGAACGAAGCAGATGATGCGACGATGAAGCAAGTTCGTAACGTATTGGAAAAGCTTGTGAAAGATGAAGTACGTCGTCTCATTACAGATGAAAAAGTACGTCCAGATGGTCGTGGACTTGAAGAAATCCGTCCACTTTCTTCAGAAACAGGCATTCTTCCTAGAGCGCACGGTTCAGGTCTATTTACACGCGGACAAACTCAAGCACTTAGCGTATGTACATTAGGTGCACTCGGTGAAGTGCAAATTATTGATGGGCTAGGGTTAGAAGAAACGAAACGCTTCATGCACCACTATAATTTCCCGAACTTTAGTGTTGGAGAAACGGGTCCAATCCGTGCTCCTGGTCGTCGAGAAATTGGTCACGGTGCACTAGGAGAACGCGCACTTTCAACAATCATTCCAGATGAAAAAGATTTCCCATACACAATTCGACTTGTAGCTGAAGTTCTTGAATCTAACGGTTCTTCATCTCAGGCTTCAATTTGTGCTTCAACTATGGCGATGATGAATGCAGGAGTTCCAATCAAAGCACCAGTTGCGGGGATCGCAATGGGACTTGTGAAAAAAGGGGACAACTACTCGGTGCTGTCTGATATCCAAGGAATGGAAGACCACTTGGGAGATATGGACTTCAAAGTAGCGGGTACTGCTGAAGGAATTACAGCACTTCAAATGGATATAAAAATCGAAGGTCTTTCTCGACAGATTTTGGAAGAAGCATTGTCACAGGCGAAAATCGGTCGTATGAAGATTCTTGGTCACATGCTCGAAACGATTGCGCAACCAGCACAAGAACTTTCCAAATATGCTCCTAAGATCATTATGATTCATATCAATCCAGACAAGATCCGTGATGTTATCGGACCTGGTGGTAAAGTGATCAACAAGATTATTGAAGAAACTGGCGTGAAAATCGATACAGAACAAGATGGTACAATCTACATTTCATCTCCGGATTCTGAGATGAACGACAAAGCGAAGAAGATGATTGAAAATATCGTCCGCGAAGCAAAAGTCGGAGAATATTACATGGCAAAAGTAAAACGTATTGAAAAATTTGGTGCTTTCCTTGAGTTGTTCCCAGGAAAAGATGGATTGCTCCACATTTCCGAAATTCAAGAAGAACGTACGAAAGCAGTAGAAGACGTTATGAAATTGGGTGACGAACTCTTCGTCAAAGTCATCGAAATTGACAACCAAGGTCGCGTTAACCTATCGCGTAAAATTGTCATTAAAGAAGAAAAAGAAAAAGCAGAACAAAAAGGCGAGTAATTTATATCGCAAGAAGCCTCCCTCCCACAGTTGTGAGAGCGGGGCTTTTTTGTTTACGGATAATAGGGAGGCACCATAATGGTAACTATTCAAACACTAGAAAATGGCGTAAGGGTCGTAAGTGAGGCGATATCCCACGCCCGCTCGGTATCGCTTGGGATATGGGTAAAAGTAGGTTCTGCCGAAGAGTTGACAGGTGAGGAAGGCATTGCACATTTCATAGAGCACATGCTCTTTAAAGGCACCACGTCCCTTACAGCAAAAGAAATCGCACAGCAATTTGATCGATTTGGAGGTGATATCAACGCCTTTACGACAAAAGAAGCGACTTGTTTCTACGCAACCGTTTTAGAAGATCGTGCAAAAGACGCAGCACGTATCTTGGCAGATATGTTATTGAATTCTAAATTAGATGAACATGAAATGGCGAAAGAAAAATCTGTCATTATTGACGAACTTGCATCTGTTGAAGATTCTCCAGAAGAAGATGCAGATGAACGCTTATGGGCGCTCATGTATCCCCATCATTCCATAGGCAAACCGATTGGCGGCACACCAGAGCGTGTCCAGTCCTTTACAAGACAGAACCTAATCGCATTCATGGATCGTTTTTATACACCGGAACGGATTGTCATTTCTGTTGCAGGAAATTTTAATCATTCTTTGCTACTAGAGATTGAGCAACTATTTGGTACATTTAACAAAACTGTTTTAAACGAGCCACGCCCAACTTTGAAACCGGCTAACTTCACAAATGGAGAAGGTCGAAAAGCAAAAGATATCGAGCAATCCCATCTGTTATTAGGTTACCCAGGTCTTCCCCTCAAGCACCCTGACATATACAGCTTGGCAATGCTCGATAGTATTCTTGGAGGAACGATGTCATCGCGATTGTTCCAAGAAGTGCGAGAAGAAAAAGGTTTGGCGTACTCGGTATATTCCTACTACGCTTCTCATGCAGAGGAGGGGGCATTCGTCATTGGATGCGCAGCTTCTCCAGAGAACGAGAAACAGTTATTTGAAACCGTTCAGTCCGCTATTCAAGAGATTATCGAGCATGGAGTAACTGCTGAAGAACTCAGGAACGCAAAAGAACAAATGCGCGGAAGTTACCTAATCGGCTTAGAAAGTACAGAAGCAAGAATGCATAGAAATGGCAATAACGAGTTGATCCTTGGCGAACATCGTTCGGAAGAAGAAATCATTGCTCGGATCCAAGCAGTTACGACGAAAGATGTAGCAGAAATGGCAAATGCTTTGCTAAGGAATGCGCCTGCAATATCCATTGTTTCTCCAAACCAATACTAATCAAATGGATTGTCAGCTTTTCACATGTTTAATCATAGACTAGTTGTAAAGAGACTAGGAGGAATGCATGTGCTATTGTCTGAACTCGCTCAAAAAGAGTTGATTCAAGTAGAAGAGGGCATCCGTTACGGGTTTTTAGCAGATACGGATTTGTTATTCGATCGTTCGAGCGGTACGATTATTGGATTTGAAATTCGTGATCGAGCGAGTAAAATTCCATTTCTACAAAAGAAAGAAGCATCAAAGCAATATATTCCATGGAGCGAAATCGTATTAATTGGCGAACACCGTATTTTATTTGGTCGAACTCATTTCTTAGATGGAGCAGAGTTTGATGAGTGAAGCGCGTTGGCTCATGATTGGTTCTGATCGTCGGATAGAAGAATGCGCCAGTTTTTTCAAAGAACAAGGCTTGGATGTTACGGTTCACTTACATGATGACGTGTCAGAGGACCTTACAAACAAGATTGTCGAAATTCACCCTACCCATATTGTGTTACCGATACAAGGGATGAAGGGGATGCTCGACTCAAAACTATTTTCCAGAGGGACTGCTTTTTTTACAGGCATTCTTCCTGAAGTCCAGAAAACAGCATTGGAATCATCAGGTCATTTAGTGTCGAGCTATCTAAGTGATGAACGATTTGTTTGGAATAATGCTCTTCTCACGGCAGAAGGTTTCGTGAAAGATTTTTATCTGGAAACCAACACGCCGATTGCTAATACCCATTTTCAACTAGCTGGTTTTGGAAGAGTAGGGAGAATGCTTGCTCACGTTCTCTCGGCATCTGGCGCCAAACTGACGGTTTTTGCAAGGTCAGAATCTCAACTCGGTGAAGCTGAAGCCTTGGGATTTGAAGTGAAAAATCTATCGCCAGATGTTGAATTCAAACCTGGCTTTTTGATAAATACCATTCCCTCTCAATGGCTATCTTTACAGCCAGAAGATACTTTACGTGTGTTTGATCTGGCATCTAAGCCCGGGTGCCTAAAGCCCGGAATGTCCTCTGCATACTATACGTTACACCTCGGTCTGCCGGGAAAACATTTTCCGCAAAGAGCAGCAAGCTACCTGGCAGATACAATTTTGAGGATGTGTAGAGGAAAGGAGTAAAAAAATGCTTGAAAACAAACGTATTGGATTGGGGATTACAGCGTCCCATTGTACGTACGAAGAATTGATACCAATGATTACTAAACTTCAAGACGCTGGTGCAACGGTTGTGCCTATCATTACTCATTCTGTCCTTACAGCAGCTACACGGTTCGGAACTGGTGATGAATGGATTGAAAAGATTGAGCGGGCAACCGGCGAAAAAGTGATTTCATCAATTGCAGGCGCTGAACCTTTTGGACCGTCCACTCCGGTTGATTGCATGATTATCGCTCCACTTACAGGAAATTCGATGAGCCGCTTTGCGAACGCCTCCACCGATTCTCCTGTTCTCATGGCTGCTAAAGCGACGTTACGTAATTATTCACCAGTCCTACTCGGGATTTCAACTAATGACGCTTTGGGATTGAATGCAGCGAATCTAGTCAAATTATTAAACATGAAAAATGTGTTCTTCATCCCATTCGGTCAAGACGATCCCTATAAAAAACCAAACTCCCTCATTAGCGACTTTTCATTAATTGTTGAAGCAGCAGCAGCAGCCATTGAAAAAGAACAGCTCCAACCTCTTTTAATACTTCATTCTTCTAAAAAATAATCCGCCGATTATTCAATGTTATGGTATAATTCCTGCAATACGAATTATCGATGTTCTCATTTTTGTGGGTCATCGTGTTAGCGAAGGAGAATCATTATGCAGACTTATACAGTTGCGATTGTTGGTGCAACAGGTGCAGTAGGCGCTAAAATACTTGATAAACTTATTGAGCGGGCTTTCCCGTTCCGTTCTGTGAAGTTGTTGGCTTCATCCCGTTCAGCGGGTACAGTTATTCAAGCGGGTGGAAGATTATTCACTATTGAGGAAGCGAAACCAGAGTCATTCAATGGCGTCGATTTTGCTTTTTTCAGTGCGGGAGGGGCTATTTCAGAAGAACTTGCGAATGAAGCTACTCGTCGAGGAACGATTGTGATTGATAATACAAGTGCGTTCAGAATGGATGCAGAGGTTCCACTCGTTGTCCCTGAAGTAAATCCAAAAGCACTGAATACTCATAACGGGTTGATCGCAAATCCAAACTGTTCAACGATTCAGATGGTCGTTGCACTTAATCCTATAAAAGAAGCGTTTGGCATAAAAAAAATACTAGTATCTACCTATCAAGCGGTTTCTGGAGCAGGAGCAGATGCGATCCTGGAACTGAAATCACAGAGTGGCCAATTTGACAGCAGAGCGGAAAATTCAGCGTCACAGCTGCCTAGTGCAGGTGCCGAACGACATTACCCGATAGCATTTAATGCGATTCCTCAAATCGATTCTTTCGACGACATGGGGTATACAAAAGAAGAATGGAAAATGATCAATGAGACGAAAAAAATCTTCAATGATCCTTCCATCGCAGTTTCTGCAACATGCGTAAGGTTGCCAGTCGTCACAGGACATTCAGAATCGGTATATGTGGAGATAGATAAAGAAGGCATTACAGCGGAGGAATTCAGTAGGGCGATTGCAAAAGCGCCAGGTGTAGTCGTTCAAGATAATCCTTCAACGCAAACGTATCCAATGCCGCTTTTTGCGGAAAATAAGGACGATGTCTACGTAGGACGCATCAGAAAAGATCCAGATCATCCAAGAGGCTTTCACTTGTGGATTGTCGCTGATAACTTGTTGAAGGGCGCAGCGTTAAACTCTGTGCAAATTGCAGAACAGCTCCTTAAAAATCGCGACGCACAAAACAACTAGATAACTGAAAAGGAAGGGTGCGAATGAAGTTAGGTTCGATTGGTACAGCGATGGTCACACCGTTTAATGAAGAAGGTGAGATTGACTATGAAGTGACACGACTTCTTATTAATCACTTAATCGAAAACGGAACAAATTCGCTCATTGTCAATGGAACAACTGGGGAATCACCTACTTTGTCAGAAGAAGAAAAAGAGCAGTTGCTCGCTCATGCAATTTCGGTTGTGGATAAACGAATCCCTGTCATTGCTGGTACGGGGAGTAATGATACACGCGGTTCAATACGAGCGACGAAACGTGCCGAGCAGCTTGGTGCAGATGGGGTTATGCTTGTAGTGCCCTATTACAACAAACCTGATCAAAACGGTATGTACGTACATTTTAAATCCATTGCAGAAAGCACTTCATTACCGGTATTGCTCTATAACATTCCCGGAAGATCCGGTGTGAATTTATCTGCAGAAACAGTAATTCGATTATCGAAAATATCGAACATTTTAGCAGTGAAAGAAGCAAGCGGAGACTTGGCACAAATGGCTGCTATCCTTGAAGGAACAGACGATACATTCAGTGTTTACAGTGGTGATGATGCGTTAACGTTACCGCTGTTGGCAATTGGTGGATCTGGAGTTATTTCCGTATCTTCGCATATCGTCGGGCTTGAGATGCAACGAATGATCCAGGATTTTCATAGCGGAAAAATTGCCAATGCTGCTGCGCTCCATCAATCTCTCCTGCCATTATTTCAATCGGTATTTTCAAAACCTAATCCAGTGCCGATTAAGTATTTTTTGAAAAAGGCTGGGCTTCCAGTGGGGGATGTACGTCTACCCCTAATCGGAATTTCAGAAGTGGATTCTTATTTGGACCTTACTCTACAAACGTTTCAACAACAATTTGATACAAAAAGGGAATAGCCGGCGAGACTGCCGGCTTTTTTTGTTTGTGCAGAAGTGCTATGTCAAGTATAATGAGAACTAGTCGTTTAGAGCGGGAATTTTATATAGGAGGAAACAATGTGACTAAAGTCAAAAATGAAGTAATAAAAGTCATTCCGCTTGGCGGGGTGGGAGAGTTAGGGAAATCGATGTATGTGGTAGAAATCGATGATGAATTATTTGTTGTCGATGCGGGCCTGATGTTCCCAGAGGAAGAAATGCTGGGAATCGATTTCGTTATTCCAGATATGACATACCTTGAAGAAAATAAAGATCGGGTTAAAGGGATCTTCTTAACGCATGGTCATGAGGATGCAATTGGGGCAATTGCTTATTTACTACAAAAAGTACAAGCACCAGTTTATGGTTCAAAACTAACACTTGCTTTAGCTAAAGAGCATTTGAAAGTGATGCCTGCTCCTTCTAGTGTGAAATTCTTTGAAGTGTCTACGAAGAGCCGCATGAATTTCAAGCGTACATACGTGACGTTTTTCAATACGACTCATAGTATTCCGGATGCACTTGGCATTGTATTCCATACGAGTGAAGGAGCAATTGTTCACACAGGAGAGTTTAAATTTGACCAGGCAGCTAAAGGTCCTTATAAGCCTGACCTTGGGAAAATGGCAGCTCTTGGTGAAGAGGGCGTATTTATATTAATGTCTGATTCAACTGAAGCAGAGCGACCTGGTTATACAACATCTGAAACTGTAGTCGAAACTCAATTGTCAAAAACTTTTTATGGTGCAGAGGGAAGAATTCTAGTTGCAGTCTATGCTTCGAATTTTCTTCGAATCCAGCAAGTTTTGGACAAAGCGGCTGAGGCAGGCAAGAAAGTTGCTGTCGTCGGAAAAAGCTTGGAAAGCTACTTTGAAGTCGGCGTAAAACTTGGCTATTTAAATGTAGGCGAAGATATTGTCATTTCTGTTAAAGATATCGGGAACTACAATGATAGCGAAGTGGTCATTATTTTGACTGGTAACCAAGGGGAACCACTCGAAGCTCTTGAAAAAATCGTCCGCAAACATCATCGCGATATTCGTATTAAAGATACAGATACGGTGTTGATCACTGTTACACCGTCTCCAGGATCTGAGGTCTCCGTATATTCAATGATGAACGAACTTGCAAAAGCAGGAGCAACTGTTCTGACGTCTGCGCGTAATGTTCATGTTTCAGGGCATGGTAGTCAAGAAGATTTAAAGATGATGCTGAATCTTATGCAACCTAAAAACTTCATTCCGGTAACGGGTGAATACAGAATGCTCATTGCTCACTCAAAGCTTGCACAAGAGACTGGTATGCGTAAAAATCAAATCTTCATTGCAGATAAAGGCGATATTGTTGAATACAAGAGTGGTAAGATTAGAATGAGTGGTCGCGTACCAGCGGGAAATATTTTGATAGATGGAATTGGCGTAGGGGACGTTGGTAATATTGTCTTGCGCGATCGTAAACTACTTTCACAAGATGGGATTTTTACAATTGTCATTACATTAAGCCGGAAGCAAAAGAAAATTGCAGCAGGTCCTGAAATTGTCTCCCGTGGTTTTGTCTACGTTCGTGAATCGGAAGAGTTGTTAGAAGAAGCATCCAATCTGATTCGTAAAATTGTAGAAAAATATGTGAATAAAGAAACGTTTGAATGGACAAACATTAAACAAGAGATCCGAGACACGCTCAGCTCTTATTTGTATCAGCAAACGAAGAGACGACCAATGATTATTCCTATTATTATGGAGTATTGATCGAAAGATTCTTCTTAAGGATTTCCTTGCCGTCAGGCAGGAAATCCTTTTTTCGCAAAAAGGAGGTACAGCATGTCTAAGAAAGTTTCAAAAAAGAAAAAGAAAAGAGCAGCTAGTAAGAAAAAAGGGAAATCAACCTTAAATCCGCTTTTGTTTGAAGTAATCGGATTAACAATGCTCGCACTTGCCGTTATTATGATATTTGAATTTGGTATTGTTGGAAGAGGTTTGGGTTCATTTGGAAGATTCTTATTCGGTAATTGGCATGTAGCTTTACCGTTTATCCTAATAGTTCAAGCACTATTATTTATGATAAAACGTGGAGAGCTTGGATGGAAAAATCGAATTGTCGGTGGAAGTCTTTGCATACTAGCAAGCCTGCTCCTATTCAGCCACATCCTTTTGTTCAAGGAACTGTCCGCTAGTCGTGTTCTTATGTCGGATTCTGCTTTAAAGGAAACGTGGAAAGTACTTATCTCAAACGGAGGGATTAGTACTAGAAGTGGAACACTTGGCGGCGGCATGATCGGGGCCGTCCTTTTTGCGATGTTCTATTCACTCTTCGATGCTGCAGGTGCAGCTGTCGCTGGAATATTGCTTTTATTGACAGGACTGATTCTCGTATCTGGTAAAGCACTCGCACCATATCTTGCTGAGTGGTTTCCTGCTGCATTTTCAACTGTCAAAAATAAGCTTAAAGAGATTAGTTTCCGTCCTGCACCTAAAGTTGCCCCAGAAAAAAAGTCAAAACCAATACGGACAACACGTTCGAGCAAGCATCAGAAGGAGCCTGCTCAAGTAAAGGAAACTACAGTCGATGCAATAGCGAAGCCTGAGGAAGAAGAACCCTATGTACAGCCGATCATATCAGCATTTAATGAACGCAATGATGAAGCAGCCGTACCGACTCAAAAAGAGACGGAACCTGCAAGTCCAATATATGAAAAAGAACTCGATGTAACTGAAGCATCCAGAGATCCTTATCAAGGTGTCTCAGGAGAAAAAGAGAACGAATCGTATCAGTTGCCATCGTTTAATCTATTAAAACAACCCCCTGAAAATGACCAGTCAGGGGAATACAACGCAATTCAAGCAAACGCACAAAAACTGGAACGGACATTTCACAGTTTCGGCGTGAAAGCTCGTGTAACTCAAGTCCATCTAGGTCCTGCAGTAACCAAGTATGAAGTGCTGCCCGATACCGGTGTGAAAGTAAGCCGAATTGTCAGTTTGGCAGATGACATCGCACTTGCACTTGCAGCGAGTGGAATTCGGATTGAAGCGCCAATTCCAGGGAAATCCGCTGTAGGAATTGAAGTCCCTAATACCGCGGTTGCGGTAGTGAGTTTGCGTGAAGTGCTAGAAGCGAAACAGAATAACCGCCCTGATTCGAAGCTTCTTATTGCATTAGGTCGAGATGTGACAGGAGAAGCAATGCTCTCGGAGTTAAACAAAATGCCTCATGTGCTGATTGCTGGAGCCACGGGTAGTGGTAAGAGTGTCTGTGTAAATGGAATCATAATAAGCATTATTATGAGAGCTAAGCCACATGAAGTGAAGATGATGATGATTGACCCTAAGATGGTCGAATTGAATGTCTACAATGGAATTCCTCATTTATTGGCGCCAGTCGTTACAGATCCAAGGAAAGCGGCACAAGCATTGAAGAAAGTCGTATCTGAAATGGAAAGACGTTATGAGCTGTTTTCCCATACAGGCACGCGTAATATCGAGGGATATAATACACACATAGACACTTGGAATGAAGAAAATGATGAAAAACACCCGAAAATGCCTTATATCGTAGTCATCGTGGACGAGCTAGCGGATTTGATGATGGTCGCATCCAACGAAGTGGAAGATGCAATTACACGACTTGCTCAAATGGCCAGAGCTGCAGGAATCCATTTGATTATCGCAACACAGCGACCAAGTGTAGATGTCATCACCGGAATTATTAAGGCGAATATTCCTTCCAGAATTGCATTTGCTGTCTCTTCAGCAGTCGATTCCCGAACGATTCTGGATAGTGGCGGCGCAGAAAAGCTACTTGGAAGAGGAGATATGCTCTTCTTACCAGCAGGTGCTTCCAAGCCAACACGGGTGCAAGGTGCGTTTGTTTCAGATCGTGAAGTAGAATCAGTTGTAGACTTTGTCATACAACAACAAAAAGCACAATACCAGGAAGAAATGATACCGACAGAAATAGAAGAAGTCCACCAGTATGACGAGACGGATGAGCTTTATGAAGAGGCGGTCCAATTGGTCGTAGAGATGCAAACTGCCTCAGTCTCCCTATTGCAAAGACGTTTTCGTGTAGGGTATTCAAGAGCAGCACGAATTGTCGATCAAATGGAAATGCGTGGAGTCGTAGGACCTCCAGAAGGAAGTAAACCGAGACAAGTATTGGTAGGGAAAGATTCAACAGACATGTAACACAGGAATTTGTCAGATTTAGAACAATAAGTAATTGAGGAAAATAATTTTTTTGAAACGATGTTTATTTTCTCGTCGTTAAATGTTATAGTATGGGTGAATAGAACGACGTTAAACATCAGAGGTCTGACCTCGGCCGGAGGGAGATGGGTTGATGATTAAGGCAGATCAAAGACATTTATATGTCCAAGTCATCGAGCATATTAAGCAGGACATTGAAGCCGGCGTGTTTAAAGAAAATGAAAAATTCCCTTCGGAGTTTGAACTGGCTAGGACGTTAGGCGTAAGTCGGGCGACATTGCGGGAAGCACTTCGTGTATTAGAAGAAGAGAAAATAATCGTTCGAAAACACGGAGTGGGGACATTTTTGAAAGCGCGTCCATTGTTCTCTTCAGGAATCGAAGAACTATCAAGTGTTTCTTCAATGATTCGGGATGCAGGTATGGAGCCGGGAACGATATTTCTTGAAGTTTCAGAAGCGCTTGCAACGGAAGAGAATATTGAAAAGTTCAGTTGCAACCACAAGGAGTCCATTGTTACTATTAAGAGAGTTCGAACGGCAGACGGTGAACCCGTTGTTTACTGTGTAGACCAAGTAAACGCAAAGAATCTTCAGACGGAAGCAACTGCTCTTATGAAGAATTCAATTTTTGATGCGCTGGAAAAAGATGGGAAAATTCATATTACCCAAGCGATTGCGCATATTGAACCTGTAGGATACGATCATGAAGCATCATCCATACTGAGGTGTGGTGTCGATGTTCCATTGCTTGTATTGCTACAAAAACACTACACGGAAACTGGTGAAATGGTCCTGTTCTCTAAGAACTATTTTCGCGCGGACAAATTTAGCTTCCACGTAGTACGTAAACGGGTATAAGGCGAATTCGCCATAATCATACCAACATATAAATAGGGAGGTCACAAAATGAGTAAACGCAGATTTGGTCTTGCACTGTCCCTTGTACTTGCTGCAGGTACGGTTTTGGGAGCTTGTGGTTCAGACAAAGAAGAAGGCAACGGAAGTGACAAAGGTTCATCTTCTGATGGAGGTAATACATCTGAATTTTCTCTAGGAATGGTAACGGATGTCGGCGGTATTGACGACAAATCGTTCAACCAATCCGCTTGGAAAGGTATTCAGGACTTTGGTTCAGAAAACAGTTTGAAAAAAGGCGACGGAGGATTTGACTACTTGCAATCACAAAGTGATGCAGACTACACAACAAATCTTAATGCGCTCGCTCGACGTGATTTCAACTTGATCTTTGGTGTTGGATTCCTTATGGAAGATGCAATTGATACAATTGCTCAACAACAAAAAGATACTGAGTTTGCTATCATTGATGGCGTTGTTGAACAGCCAAACGTAGCAAGTGTGCTCTTTAAAGAACAAGAGGGAGCTTACCTTGCAGGTGTTGCTGCAGCTCTAATGACTAAATCCGATAAAATCGGTTTTGTTGGCGGTATGGAAATTCCAGTAATTGAACGTTTTGAAGTTGGTTTCCTTGCCGGTGTTAAAGCCGTTAAGCCAGATCTTAAAGTAGACGTTCAATACACAGGTGCATTTGATAAAGCAGAACTTGGTAAAGCAGCAGCTAACCGTATGTATTCATCAGGCGTAGATATTATCTTCCACGCAGCTGGTGGTAGTGGTAACGGTGTATTCAGTGAAGCTAAAGAACGTAAATCAGCAGACAAAGATGCATATGTATGGGTAATCGGAGTTGACTCTGACCAGTACGACGAAGGTCAAGTTGGAGACGATAACGTAACACTGACTTCAATGTTGAAGCGTGTTGACAACGCTGTAAACGATATCGCGAAGCTTTCTAAGGAAGGGAAATTCCCTGGCGGAGAAACAAAAGTTTACGGTTTGCATGATGAGGGTGTAGCTCTTGCAGATTCACGCGGTGCGATTCCTGAAGATGTACTTGCTCAAATCGAAGAGTATGACAAAAAGATTTCCGAAGGTGAAATCGAAGTTCCAGGTGAAAAGTAAGAGGACTCTCAATGAGAGAATGGGGGCCGGTTCATACCGGCCTTCGTTGTTTTTGTATACATAGTCAAAATTAGAAATTCCTAAATTGCCAGACTAAAAGGTTCTATTTGGAATCTTTTATTGTGTTAATTTAACAAGTTAAACTAGTAGAAACTATAAGCAAGGAAGTGAGATCAGTGGAATACGTCATCGAGATGCTGAATATTAAAAAGAAGTTCGGCACTTTCTATGCGAATAACAATATTACTCTCCAGTTGGAAAAAGGCGAGATTCATGCCCTTCTCGGCGAGAATGGTGCAGGTAAGTCAACATTGATGAATGTATTATTCGGTCTATATCAGCCAGATGGCGGAGAGATTAGAGTCAAAGGCAAAAAAGTCGACATCACAGATCCAAACGTAGCAAACGATTTAGGAATTGGAATGGTTCATCAACACTTTATGCTTGTTGAAAATTTGACAGTTACTGAAAATATTATCCTAGGTAGCGAACCTACTAAAATGGGCACGCTTAACATCAAGGACTCTGCGAAAAAAGTAGCGGAAATTTCCAAGCTATATGGGTTGGATGTTGACCCTTATGCGAAGATTGAAGACATTTCTGTCGGAATGCAACAACGTGTGGAAATTCTAAAAACACTTTATCGGGGAGCCGAAATACTAATTTTTGATGAGCCAACAGCATCCTTAACACCACAGGAAATAGAAGAATTAATCAGAATTATGAACAAATTGATAGAAGAAGGAAAGTCAATTATTCTTATCACTCACAAACTACAAGAGATTATGTCAGTTTCTGATCGTGTAACTGTTATTCGTAAAGGGGAAGGAATTGGAACGGTTACTACAGCTGAAACGAACCCTGAAGAACTTGCTACACTTATGGTTGGGCGCCAAGTAACCTTTAAAACTGAAAAAGGACCATCCCATCCTACTGAAGAAATATTGAAGATTGAAAACCTTGTCGTAACAGATTATCGGGGAATTGAAAAAGTAAAAAAACTAAACCTATCTGTCCGTCGCGGTGAAATTGTTGGTCTCGCTGGAATTGATGGCAATGGTCAGTCCGAATTAATTGAAGCAATTACAGGATTGCGCAAAGTGAAGTCTGGTAAAATTATTATGGGTGACAAGGACGTTACAAATAAAAAACCGAGACAAATTACTGAAAATGGTCTAGGACATATTCCGCAAGATCGTCACAAACATGGACTAGTCCTAGATTTTAGTGTTGGTTACAACTCGGCGCTTCAGTCCTATTATCAAAAGCCATTTTCTTCGAATGGTCTTATGAACTACAAGGAAGTAACGAAACATGCGAACAAACTAATTGCGGACTTTGATGTTCGAACTCAAGGTGAACATGAACTTGCTCGCGCCCTTTCTGGGGGGAACCAACAGAAGCTGATTATCGGTCGAGAAGTGGACCGGAACCCTGACTTACTGATTGCAGCACTTCCTACCCGAGGTCTTGATGTCGGTGCTATTGAGTTTATTCACAAACGTCTCATTGAACAGCGTGATCAGGGCAAAGCGGTTCTCTTGATTTCGTTCGAGCTAGATGAAGTAATGAACGTATCCGATCAGATAGCCGTTATTTATGATGGCGCGATCGTTGACACAGTAATTCCTGCCGAAACGAGTGAACAAGAACTAGGTTTGTTCATGGCAGGGCATAGCAAAAGTGAAATTGTTGAAGGCAGTGACGGTGCTGTATTGAAAGAAGGTGATGACGACCATGTCTAATCGATTAATAAATGTGCTCGTTCCTGTGATTTCAATTATCCTCGGATTGTTAGTTGGAGCGGTTGTCATGCTTGTGAGTGGCTACGATCCAATTGCGGGTTATATTGCACTTTGGAACGGTATATTTGGAGATTCTTATGCGATTGGAGAAACCATTCGTCAAATCAGTCCATATATCCTTGCTGGACTAGCGGTTGCATTTGCCTTCCGAACAGGTCTATTCAATATCGGAGTTGAAGGTCAGCTGATTGTAGGTTGGTTTGCAGCGGCATACGTAGGTATGGCGTTCGAATTACCAAAAATCATTCACTTGCCGCTAGCACTACTTGCAGCGGCAGCGGCAGGAGCAATTTGGGGGCTAATTCCGGGCTTGTTGAAAGCGACGTTGAAAGTTCATGAAGTAATTGTCACGATTATGATGAACTATATTGCATTACACCTTGTGAATGCGCTCATTAAAGTGGTGGCTAAAGGTGGATTTAAAACGGATAAAATCCAAGATACTGCATCACTGCGATCGGATTTCTTATCAGAGCTAACAGATTTTTCAACGTTGCATTACGGAATCTTTGTTGCGCTCTTTATGGTATTCATCATGTGGTTCATCCTGGAAAGAATGAAGCTTGGGTACGAGTTGAAATCTGTTGGATTCAATGAAAATGCTGCACAATATGCAGGTATGAGTGTTAAGAAGAATATTGTAATGGCAATGGTCATTTCAGGAGCCTTCGCAGGTCTCGGTGGCGCAATGGAGGCACTTGGAACTTTTGGTAACATGTCTACACGGGCTGGATTTACAGGAATCGGTTTTGATGGAATCGCCGTTGCTTTGTTAGGTGCAAATACTCCACTCGGTGTAGTTTTCGGAGCGAGTTTGTTTGGATCGCTTAAATATGGAGCAAACAATATGCCGAATGCTGCTAATATACCAATTGAAATTGTGTCAATTGTCATTGCGTTAATTATTTTCTTTGTAGCATGTGGCTATATCATCCGCGTTGGTTTACAGCGTATTGGTAAGAATAAGGAGGCGAAGTAAAATGAGTGGCTTTCTCGATATACTATATTTCATCGTTCCAATATCGATTGCTTACGCTGCGCCTCTGATTTTCACCGCAATTGGCGGTGTGTTCTCTGAACGCTCAGGTGTCATAAACATTGGACTAGAAGGACTTATGGTGATGGGTGCGTTCGTAGGAATCGTATTCAACTTATTTTTTGTAGATACATTCGGTGATTGGACGCCATGGGTTTCGATTCTAGTGGCGATGCTCGTTTCGGCAATCTTCTCACTGATGCACGCAGTTGCATCGATTTCGTTTCGTGCCGATCAGGTCGTTTCGGGTGTTGCCATTAACTTGCTAGGTATTGCAATTGCTTTGTTTTCAGTAAAAATGATTTATGGGAAAGGACAAACCGACTTTATTCAGGAGAAAATTCCGCGGTTTAATATTCCCTTTTTACAAGACATCCCGGTAATTGGGCCAATGTTCTTTAAGTCGGTTTATGGATCCTCTATTTTAGCGGTTGCGATTGCAATCCTTGCCTGGTTTATCATCTTTAAGACTCCATTCGGATTGCGTCTTCGTTCTGTAGGGGAGCATCCGATGGCTGCGGATACGATGGGGATTAAAGTCAATCGGATTCGTTATATTGCAGTTATCATTTCTGGTGGTCTTGCTGGTATGGGTGGAGCTGTCTATGCACAAACCATGACGAATGATTTTGGCCATGCAACTATTAATGGTCAAGGGTTCATGGCACTAGCAGCGATGATCTTCGGAAAGTGGCATCCAATTGGAGCGATGGGAGCAGCGTTATTCTTCGGCTTTGCTCAAGCTCTCGCAATCAGTTCCTCTGGAATACCATTTATGCAAAACGTCCCTTCAGTATTTTTGTATATTTTGCCTTATGCGCTTACGATTATTGCGCTTGCTGGCTTTATCGGAAAAGCGAATGGACCAAAAGCCCTCGGAGATCCTTACATCAAAGGATCTCGATAATCAGTTACTGCTCGGAATGTCCAACCAAGGACACTTCGGGCAGTTTTTTGTTGAACCCATTCACTTGTATGAGAACGTTTGGAAATGTATAGTGAAGTTGGAAAGAAGCATACTACTTGAACACGTGATTTGCGTGAGTTTATCGCCATCTACTTATCCTAAAGATTGAGGTGTTTTTTGCATGTTCCATAAATCTGAACTTCAATCTGGCGTGAATTTGTATACACGTCAGACTACACAGTTTAAAACCGTGAGTGTAGCCATTAAGTTTACAGCACCATTGACAGAAGAAAATGCAGCGGCACGTACGGTACTTGCCAATGTGCTAGAGGATTCATCTGCACATTATCCAACCCGCACAAAGTTACGACAAGCTTTGGAAGAGTTATACGGTGCTGTGTACTATACAGACACAAGTAAAAGAGGGAATGAGCATATCTTTACAATTTATGCCGAGAGCGTAAACGAAGAGTATTTACGTAATCCTGAGGTGCCTGTTTTTGAGCAACTTTTAACACTTGTTACAGAGTGCTTGTTTAAGCCGAATTTGACAGATGGCTTTTTTGACGAAGCCACTGTAGAGAGAGAGAAACAAACGGTTATAGACCGAATCGGATCCATTTATAATGATAAAACCCGTTTTGCGAATAAGAGGATGCTTGAACTGATTCGCTCGGGGCAACCAGCTTCACTATCCGCTTCGGGAACGGAAAAAGCGGTCTCTGCTATTACGAAGGAGTCACTAAAAACAACGTACGATCAGATGTTGAGCGAGGATACAATTGATATCTATATTCTTGGAGATGTTGATACGGATCAGCTGACAGATCATGCAAAGACATTATTCCCTTTCATGAAGGAAGCACGTAAATCTGTACCTGTAACAGCATCGACAAAGAGTGAAGGAGCTATTACTGCAAAACATATCCGTGAAAGACAGGAGATGAAGCAAGGTAAACTGAACATTGCTTTCAGTACGCCAGTCGGTTTTAAGCATCCAGATTATCCGAAAATGCAAATGATGAATGGTGTATTAGGCGGATTTGCGCATAGTAAGTTGTTTATCAATGTACGTGAAAAAGAGAGCCTCGCTTATTACTGTTCGAGCTCGTATGCCTCTCATTACGGATTGCTCTATATCATGTCTGGAATTGATGCTGAACAGGAAGAGAAAACAGCAGCGCTCATCGACCAACAAATAGAAGCACTCCGAAATGGCGACATTTCTGACTTGGAAATGCGACAGACGTTAGCACTTTTGTCAAATAGCATTCGTAGTTCATTCGATTCTGCGAAGGGGCAGATTGAAATTTACGACCAATATAAGTTATTGGATGAAAACTTTTCATCGGATAAGCTCATTGAAAAATGGGAGCGTGTAACGAAAGAGGATGTTCAGGAGATGGCCGCATTATTAACGAAGGAAATCACATATCTTCTTTCAGGAAGGGAGGCAATGGATCATGAATAAAATTCACTTTGAACAACTACAAGAAACACTGTATCATCAGAAACTTGAAAATGGACTCAACGTCTATGTCCTCCCGAAAGAAGGCTTTTCCAAAACATATGTAACGTTTACAACAAAGTACGGCTCGGTGGATCGGACATTCATACCCCGTGGTGGGAAGGAACTGGTAACGGTACCTGACGGGATTGCACACTTCCTAGAGCATAAGATGTTTGAGAAGGAAGAGGGGGATGTTTTTCAACAGTTCAGCGAAAACGCGGCGGCAGCAAATGCATTTACTTCGTTTACTCGGACATCGTATTTGTTTTCATCCACTTCTGAGCTATATGAAAATACAAAAACGCTACTCGATTTTGTTCAACAACCTTATTTCACTGAAAAAACAGTGGAGAAAGAAAAAGGGATTATTGCTCAAGAGATTACGATGTATGACGATCAGGCGGATTGGCGTCAATATTTTGGTACCATAGAAAATTTGTTTGAAAACCATCCGGTTCGCATTGACATTGCGGGTACCGTGGAAACAATTCAAGACATTACTGCAGAGCATTTGTATGAGTGTTATGAAACGTTTTACCACCCTTCCAACATGGTGTTCTTTGCTGTCGGTAACGTAAATCCTGAAGAAATGCTGAAGTTTGTAGAACAAGATCAGCTTGCGAAGTCATTTGAAGCACCAGAACCTGTTGTTCGCAGTTTCCCAGACGAACCAGATCATGTTGCGAAAAAAAGAAGTGAGCTGTATATGGACGTCTCTAAACCTAAATTGATGGTTGGAACAAAATGCCGCAAAACAGATATGTCTGGAAAAGATATGTTAATCAGAGAATTGGCATCTGATGTGACGCTGGATATATTGTTCGGCAGATCTTCTGACTTCTTCACCCAAGCTTATAATGAGGGCTTAATTGATGAATCATTCTCTTACGAATTCAATCTTGAAAATGGATTTGGCTTTGCGGCTATTGGGTCTGATACTGATAAGCCTGAAGAACTTGAGAAATTGATAAAAAGAGTTCTCGACGATATGAAAAATAATTGGTCCATTACAGATGAGCAACTTGAGCGAATTCGCAAGAAACGAATTGGATTATTTATGAGAGCCTTGAATTCTCCAGAATATATAGCAAACCAGTTCACACATTACAATTTTAATGAGATGAATTTGTTCGATGTCGTTCCGGTGTTAGAAGGTCTCACAACAGAGCAACTGAAAACAGCATTTGATGATCTATATTATGAAGACGGTCAAACCATCATGACAATCTATCCAATGGAGCAATCGAAGTGAGTTTGAAAAACTATGCTCTTGTCCTCGGTGCTTCTGGAGGGATAGGAGAAGCCATCTGCAAAAGGTTAGCGACAGAGGGCTGGTCTTTGTATATGCATTACAACAACGGGGAACAGATCGTTAACAAGATGCAAGAAGAACTCAGTGAGAAGTATCCTTCAGGTGATTTTAAATGTGTTCAATCGGATTTTTGTCAGCTAGGAGCTGCCGAACGGCTAGCTTCTCAGCTGACGGATGTCCGAGCTGTTATTGTAGCAAACGGACAATCGATGCTAAAACTCTTAACAGAAACAACAGAAGATGAGATGGAATCTCTATGGCGTGTTCATGTCCAAAACCCAGTTCGCATGATTAGTTTACTTTCTGCTGGTTTACGGTCCTATGCATCTTCCTATGTTGTGTTTATCGGTTCTATATGGGGAAACACAGGAGCTGCGGGTGAAGTGATGTATTCGAGTGTTAAAGGTGCGCAGCATGCGTTTGTGAAAGCCTATGCCAAAGAAGCTGCATATGGTGGGATTCGTGTGAATGGTATTGCTCCTGGATGGATTGAAACACGGATGAATGGAGAAATCCCTGAAGATGAAAGACAAATGGTTATGGAAGAAATTCCACTTATGGTTCCAGGGAGACCTGCTGAGGTAGCTGATCTCGTCTGCTTTTTAACGAGTGGCAAAGCCGATTATATGACTGGGGAGATCCTGAAGTTGAATGGCGGCTGGTATATCTGACCAGTTCGTGGACAACTGGAGATCCTTGTTTTAGTTTTTCGCTTTCACTCAAGCACTAATTCAGCTATTATAGGAACTAAGCTGTTGTTTTTTACGTCCTATCCAATGAGTGGTGAACAGACGAAGGAGGGATTCCATTGGGTGAGTGGTATCTGGAATACAAATTACAAGTGAATCGCCCTGGTCTCTTAGGGGATATTGCTACTTTGCTAGGGATGCTCCGAGTCAACATTGTCACCATCAACGGAGTAGATGGGAATACACGCGGTATGCTTGTACGGACTGAAGATGATGACCAAATCAGACGGTTTGAATTAATTGCATCGACGATGGAACAAATTGAAATCCGTAAAATTAGAGAACCGAAACTAAGAGACGTTCTTGCAGTTCGACACGGACGATATATCCAGCGAACAGTGGATGAGCGTAAAACATTCCGATTCCTACGTAGTGAATTAGGGGTCTTAGTGGACTTTATGGCGGAAATCTTCAAGACAGAGGGACATAAGCTTGTTGGAATTAGAGGAATGCCTCGGGTTGGAAAAACAGAGTCTGTTGTCGCAGCAAGTGTCTGTGCAAACAAAAAGTGGATTTTTCTTTCGTCAACGATGATAAAACAGACAGTCCGCAACAGTTTAATGGGTGATGAGTTTTCAAAAGATAATATTTTCATTTTAGACGGAATCGTAACGAGAAAAGCTGAAGATGAGCGTCATATGCAGTTAGTTAGAGAAATGATGCGTCTCCCTTCAACAAAAGTTGTGGAGCATCCTGATATGTTTGTTCAACACTCGGAATATTCAATCGAAGATTTTGATTACATTATCGAACTGCGTACAACACCCGAACAGGAGATTACATATGAAGTTATCCAAAATAATGGGATGATTTCTGGCCGTGATGGCGCGGGCGGCTTTGGAATGTTCAATTTTTAAAACAGGCAGGTGATAAAGTTGTCCGGTTTAGGCGATCGCCTTAAAGAGGCGAGAAAAGCAAAAGGATACACTTTGGATGACTTACAAGCAATTACTAAGATTCAGAAACGGTATTTGACTGGAATTGAAAACGAAGACTACAGTATGATGCCAGGTTCATTTTATGTTCGGGCATTCATCAAGCAATACGCTGAAGCAGTTGGGCTTGATGCTCAAGAAATGTTGTCGTTGTACCGTGAGAACGAATCCTCAGAGCAAATGAAAGAAGAGGAAATTCAACGAAGTGCTCCCCAGCTGTCACAAAACCCAGGCTTTATGAAATCCGGTAGAATGAATGAAGTTCTACCTAAAATTATAGCAGCCTTGTTCATCATCGTTATTCTTGCTGTTGTTATTTTTCTGTATCAACACCAGGCAAATGCGCCGGAACCTGAAGTAGGGAAATCCGATGAGATTACAGTTGATAAAAACAAACCCGAAGATTCGAAAGTAGATGAGAAAAAAGATGAGGGTGGCAAAGATGCGGAATCTAAAGATGATGCAACTAAGCCAACTGAACCTGAAGAGGAGCCGGAAGAAGAACTAGCTCCTGAACAGACGCTTACACAAGGCGCTGTAAACGGTCCGACAACGACCTTTACGCTAGAAAATACGGATACATTTACGTTATCCGTCAAGGTGAAAGATGGCGGAGAATCATGGATTGGAGTTACCAACCAAAGCGGTCAGGAACTTCTACCTCAAGGTGCACGTGTTATGAAAAATGGAGAAGAAGCGGAACTTGAACTAACAGACCAACAATCTGCAAGAGTTCGTGTAGGGCGTACACAATTTACAGAAATTCTTGTAAATGGGCAGCCACTAGCTTATCCAAATGATACGGTCACTCAAAATATCATTATTGAATATAAAAAATAAAAATAGTCATCTGCGAAGATGACTTTTTTCTTTAAGCCCTGCTGGAAGGCAGGGCTTTTCAAAGAGTAAAACTAACGAAAAGAGGGTGCATTGCACTATGAACTTGCCTAATAAAATTACAGTTTCACGCGTCTTGCTGATTCCTGTATTCATCGTATTCATGCTAGTTGACTTTGGAATGGGTCAACTATCAATCGGCGGAACTACTTTACCTATTGAACAATTCATTGGCGGTCTTATATTTATATTTGCTTCTGCAACAGATTGGCTCGATGGATACATTGCTCGGAAGAACAACTTAGTTACCAATATGGGAAAGTTTTTGGATCCGTTAGCAGACAAATTGCTTGTCTCTGCCGCATTTATCATATTAGTAGAATTCGGACTAGCACCTTCATGGGTCGTCATAATTATTATTAGTCGTGAATTTGCTGTTACGGGATTACGACTTCTACTAGCAGGCGAAGGAGAAGTCGTAGCTGCTAATCAGCTAGGGAAAATCAAAACAGTTACTCAAATTTTAGCGATTTCATCATTACTATTGAATAATATTTTCTTTGAAGCTATTCACGTTCCATTTGGCACAATCATGTTATACATTTGTCTCTTCTTTACTATATGGTCAGGCTTCGATTACTTCATGAAGAATAAGCACGTTCTTACGAAATCTATGTAAAGGGGAAGATCGTTCATGCGAGCAGAAATTATTGCAGTTGGATCAGAGTTATTGCTCGGTCAAATAACAAATACAAATGCTAAATTCATGTCTGCTCAACTTGCGGATATTGGAGTCGATGTACATTATCAGACTGTTGTTGGAGATAACCCAGAACGGCTGGTAGAAGCAATCCGAATCGCTGAAGGTAGAGCGGACCTGATTATCTTTTCAGGTGGGTTGGGGCCAACTAAGGACGATTTAACAAAAGAGACCATTGCAAGACATGTAGGAGTTGAACTAGAATCCAACAGACAGGCATTGCAATCGATTGAAGCGTACTTTGAGCGTACGGGCAGACCAATGACTGAAAACAATAAAAAGCAAGCACTCGTCTTGAAAGATTCGGCTGTGTTGGAAAATCGATTTGGGATGGCACCCGGTATGGCAATTACGGCTAATGAAAGAACGTATATGCTTTTACCAGGTCCTCCCCATGAAATGGAACCCATGTTTAGAGATGAAGCTATTCCATATTTACAGCGACTGTCAGGTAGCCAGGAAGTAATTGTTTCAACTGTCGTGAAATTTTTTGGTATCGGAGAAGCAGAACTTGAATATAAAGTTCAAGACTTATTGGAAGCTCAAACGAATCCAACTATTGCTCCTCTAGCTTCAAAAAACGCTGTTACACTTCGTATCACTGCTAAAGCCAAAACGGCAGAAGAGGCACACCATTTAATCGAACCTGTCCTCTCTCAACTGCATGACGAAGTTGGCGAGTTCATTTATGGCACTGATGACGACACACTTTCTTCCAAAGCGGCTTCTTTACTAATTGAGGCTGGTCTTACGATCTCCGCTGCAGAAAGTTTAACGGCCGGACTCTTCACAGCATTACTCGCAGAAGAACCAGGTATCAGTGCGTCCTTAAAAGGTGGCATGACTGTTTATAATGTAGAAGCAAAAACAAAGCAGCTTGGGGTCGATTCACAACTTATTGAAACGTACGGAACTGTCAGTGCTGAATGTGCTGAAGCGTTAGCAGAGAGAATCCGTGACAAGTTCCAAACGGATATTGGAATCGGGTTAACAGGAGCTGCAGGACCCGACATACATGATGGACAACCTGCTGGAACGGTTTGGATTGGTCTTTCATACAAAGAGAAAATAAAATCCTACAAACTCAGACTATCAGGTTCTCGAAATACAAATCGTTTGCGCGCAGCGAACTTTGCCCTATATTATTTAATTCGCGAGCTGGAATCTGAAATGACCTAACTTTCGATTTTCACTCGAATTCTCAATTAAAATTCAAAAACACTTCGAATTCTCAATTAAAATGAGAAACTCTAATAAAAAGTCGAATACTCGTTCGCTTTTTTCTTGTTTATTTTTCTCAATAGGAGTATAGTAGAGACAGATAGAAAACACCTTGAAGGAGGAATTATTTTTGAGCGAACGTAAAGCGGCTTTAGATCAAGCACTTAAACAAATAGAAAAACAGTTTGGAAAAGGCTCTGTCATGAAACTTGGTGAGAAGACGGATAGAGAAATTTCAACATCGTCTACTGGTTCACTAGCACTTGACTCAGCACTTGGAGTTGGCGGTTATCCGAGAGGACGCGTAATTGAAATCTACGGACCTGAGAGTTCGGGTAAAACAACCGTTTCACTTCATGCAATTGCAGAAGTTCAAGCTTCAGGAGGAACAGCTGCTTTTATCGACGCGGAACATGCACTTGATCCTGTCTATGCACAAAAACTAGGAGTGGACATCGATGAGCTCCTATTATCACAACCGGATACAGGAGAGCAAGCACTAGAAATCGCTGAAGCACTTGTAAGAAGTGGTGCAGTCGATATCGTTGTTATTGACTCGGTAGCTGCCCTAGTACCTAAAGCAGAAATTGAAGGAGAAATGGGAGACTCACACGTAGGTCTGCAAGCACGTCTGATGTCTCAAGCTTTACGTAAACTTTCCGGTGCTATTAACAAATCGAAAACGATTGCTGTCTTCATCAACCAGATTCGAGAAAAAGTCGGAGTTATGTTCGGTAACCCTGAAGTCACTCCAGGTGGACGCGCACTTAAATTCTATGCATCTGTTCGACTTGAAGTTCGACGTGGAGAAGCCATTAAACACGGCAACGAAATCATGGGTAATAAAACTAGAATTCGCGTGGTGAAGAACAAAGTAGCACCGCCGTTCCGTACCGCTGAAGTAGATATTATGTATGGAGAAGGAATTTCCAAAGAGGGCGAAATCGTCGACTTAGGTGTTGAAGTAGAAGTCGTTCAAAAGAGCGGCGCATGGTATTCCTATGAAGGCGAGCGTATGGGACAAGGTCGTGAAAATGCGAAACAGTTCTTAAAAGAAAATCCGGCAATCCGTGCGGAAATCTCCGGTAAAATCCGTAGTAGTTATGGATTGACTAGTGATAATTATGTAATTGCAGCTCATGAGTCAGAAGATGAGGATGAATTAGAGTTATTTGACGAAAAAGAATAACACATTACTATACAGTTCTAAGCCGGCTTCCCTTTAGGAGGGAGTGCCGGTTTTTTTAATAACTTTTTCATTAACCGAACTACAACTCATCATTGTAGAATCATAGTCTTATCACTTCTCCCGTCTTGACATGGGAATATGACATCGATACAATTAGAGTTGTATAATTCTCACCATTTGAAAAGAATTTGGCGGTATGTTGAAAGTTGATGTACAAGCTGACTGAAAATGAAAAAATAAGCAAGAGGAGGTGACCTGAATGGGTACTATCATCATCTCCGCTTTGATCGGTCTCATCGTCGGTGCAGTTGTTATGTTTGTGTACAACAAAAACGTGAATGAATCAAAAGTGACAGGTGCAAAGCACTCCGCCGCAACAATCGTTGAAGAGGCGAAGCGCGAAGCGGAGGCATTAAAAAAAGAAGCACTTCTTGAAGCGAAGGATGAAAATCACAAATTGCGAGTTGAGGCAGAAACGGATATCCGCGAACGAAGAACAGAACTTCAGAAGCAGGAAAACCGTCTTTTGCAGCGGGAAGAAAATATGGACCGCAAAGATGACTCACTCAACAAGCGGGAAGCAAGTCTGGAGCGCAAGGATGATGCGCTATCCGGCAGACAACAGCATATTGAAGAGATGGAACGCAAGGCGGAAGAACTGGTTGCCACGCAGCAGACAGAGCTCGAGAAAATTTCAGCTTTGACACGTGATGAGGCAAAACGTCTAATCCTTGATGATGTAGAAAGAGAACTATCTACAGATATCGCAGTGATGACAAAAGAGTCCGAACAACGTGCTAAAGAAGAATCCGAAAAGAAAGCCCGAGAAATTCTATCTCTTGCTGTCCAGCGATTTGCAGCAGATCATGTGGCTGAAACGACAGTATCTGTCGTCAACTTGCCAAATGATGAAATGAAAGGACGCATTATTGGTAGAGAGGGACGGAATATCCGTACACTCGAAACGTTAACTGGAATTGATCTTATCATTGATGATACACCTGAAGCTGTTATTCTTTCTGGTTTTGATCCAGTCCGACGTGAGATTGCAAGACTGGCACTCGAAAAACTTGTAGCAGATGGAAGAATTCACCCTGCTCGAATTGAAGAGATGGTGGACAAGGCTAGACGAGAAGTTGATGAGCTGATCCGGGAAACAGGAGAGCAAACTACTTTCGACATTGGTGTTCATAATTTACATCCTGACCTTATTAAGATTTTAGGTCGCTTGAAATTCCGTACTAGTTATGGTCAAAATGTATTGAAACACTCTACTGAAGTTGCTTATCTTGCAGGTTTATTGGCAGCAGAACTTGGCGAAGATGTTACATTGGCTCGACGTGCAGGTTTGCTTCATGATATCGGAAAAGCGATTGACCATGAAGTTGAAGGTAGCCACGTGCAAATTGGTAAGGAACTTGCAGTTAAGTACAAGGAACATCCTGTTGTCATTAACAGTATCGCTTCTCACCATGGTGACGAAGAAGCGACATCCGTTATTGCAGTACTTGTCGCAGCAGCAGATGCGCTATCAGCAGCGCGACCAGGTGCACGGAGTGAAACACTTGAAAACTACATTAGACGTCTCCAGAAACTGGAGGAAATCTCCGAGTCTTATGAAGGCGTTGAGAAATCATTCGCGATTCAAGCAGGTCGCGAAGTTCGAATTATTGTACGCCCCGATATTATTGATGATATTACGGCGCATCGTCTTGCTCGTGACATTCGGAAACGAATTGAAGAAGAGTTGGATTACCCAGGACATATTAAAATTACCGTTCTTCGGGAAACACGGTCGGTTGAGTACGCAAAATAAGGGAAAAGGCTTCCTGCTGAATACTGGAAGCCTTTTTCTTTTTGGAAATGAGGAAAAGAAATGAAAGTGTTATTTATTGGAGATATCGTCGGTTCGCCAGGGAGAGATATGGTATTTGATTACCTACCTCGATTGAAACGAAAATACGAACCGGATGCGGTGATTGTAAACGGTGAAAATGCGGCTTCTGGAAGAGGGATTACGAAAGCGATTTTTGACGATTTACTTCGAGCTGGAGTAGACGTAGTCACGATGGGAAATCATACGTGGGATCATAAAGAGATTTATGATTTCATCGACGAAACGGATTCACTAATCCGTCCTGCAAACTTTTCAGATGAAGCACCTGGTCAAGGAATGACATACATTGAGCGTGGCGGTGTCACATTAGCAGTCATGAATCTACACGGTCGTACATTCTTACCACCACATGACGATCCCTTTAAAAAAGCGGATGATCTTTTGAAAGAAGCGAAAGAGCGTACACCACTTGTTTTCGTCGATTTTCACGCAGAAGCAACGAGTGAAAAAATCGCTATGGGGTGGCATCTAGATGGACGTGCTTCTGGTGTAGTTGGTACACACACACATGTACAAACTGCGGACAGCCGAATTTTACCAGAAGGAACGGCTTATATTACAGATGTCGGCATGACGGGACCATATGACGCAATATTAGGCATGAAGAAAGAAGATGTCATTTATCGATTCCAGACAAATATGCCCGTCCGTTTCCAAGTACCGAAACAAGGAAGAGCACAGCTGAACGGCGTCATCATTGACATTGATAATCAGACAGGTCGCGCACGTTCTATTGAACGAATAATGATCAATGAAGATTCACCGTTTCAGTCTTGAATTGAGCGTCTAATTGTTCCATCTCCTTCATAGGATAGTGCATGGAGAACTGCATTCCATACACTATTCTTTACAAGGAGGAAATACCATGAATCCATTAAAAGTATCATCACGCTCGAATCCTAATTCAGTTGCAGGAGCTCTTGTTGCAGTCATCAGAGATCAGGGATTTGCTGAAATGCAGGCTGTAGGTGCAGGTGCCTTAAATCAGGCAGTAAAAGCAGTTGCGATTGCACGTGGCTTTGTAGCTCCAAGCGGGAGTGATTTGATATGTGCACCGGCTTTTGCAGATATTGAAATTAATGGAGAAGGCCGGACCGCCTTAAAATTATTTGTTGAGAAAAGAACTCGTCAGCAAGCATTATGAAAACAAAAACTGTGGAGAACTTTCCTCCGCAGTTTTTTTCTGTGACAAATGGGGGACAATCCCTTATGCTCGTATACAGACGTCAATCCCTTCAGTATAATGGGGATACCTACTGTTTGGTTTCAACTAGATGAACAGAAACAAGAGAGGGGCTCATTGCATGAACGAAGAACAACGGCTAGCGGGACAAGCACCTACTACCACAGAAAAAGACTACAGTCAGTATTTCGAATCTGTTTATACCCCGCCATCTTTAAAAGATGCTAAGAAACGTGGCAAAGAAGAAATTTCCTATCACGATGATTTTGAGATTGATGAACAATTTCAAGGAATGGGAATTGGACGCAAATTTTACATACGGACATACGGCTGTCAAATGAACGAACACGATACGGAAGTTATTGCCGGGATTTTAGTGGGACTTGGCTATGAACCGACGGACACAGTCAAAGACGCAGATGTTGTTCTATTGAATACGTGCGCAATCCGTGAAAACGCTGAAAACAAAGTGTTCGGTGAACTTGGACATTTGAAGCCACTTAAACTTGAACGTCCGGATATGCTGATCGGTGTATGCGGATGTATGTCACAAGAAGAATCAGTTGTAAATAAAATCCTCAAAACGTACGACCAGGTTGATATGGTATTCGGAACGCATAACATCCATAGGCTGCCTGCAATTTTACGGGAGGCGTATCTCTCAAAAGAAATGGTAGTTGAGGTTTGGTCAAAAGAAGGAGATATCATAGAAAACCTTCCGAGAGTGCGAAAAGGCAATATTAAAGGCTGGGTTAACATTATGTATGGCTGTGATAAATTCTGCACGTACTGTATCGTGCCGTACACTCGAGGGAAAGAGCGTAGTCGACGTCCAGAAGACATTATTCTGGAAGTGCGTCAGCTAGCTGCTGCTGGCTATCAGGAAATTACATTGCTTGGTCAAAATGTAAATGCATACGGAAAAGATTTTGAAGATGGTAATTATCGATTAGGAGATCTGATGGACGAGCTTCGCAAGATTGATATTCCGCGAATCCGTTTTACGACAAGTCATCCGCGTGACTTTGATGATCATCTCATCGAGGTCCTCGCTAAAGGTGGTAACTTAGTTAATCACATCCACTTACCAGTTCAATCTGGTTCTAGTGAGATCTTGAAGTTAATGTCTAGAAAATATACGAGGGAGCACTTTTTAAATCTCGTAACGAAGATTAAAAAGGCAATTCCCAACGTAACGCTGACAACGGATATTATAGTCGGTTTTCCAAATGAAACCGAAGAACAATTTCAAGAAACCATTTCGTTGTATAATGAAGTCGGATTTGACATGGCTTTCACATATATCTATTCTCCAAGAGAAGGTACACCAGCTGCGAAGATGCAAGATAATGTCCCAATGGAAGTGAAGAAGGATCGACTTCAGCGACTAAACAAAGTTGTCAATGATTTCTCAGCAGCTGGGATGAAACCCTATCAAGGCAAAATTGTAAATGTGTTGGTAGAAGGCGAAAGTAAACGAAATAAAGAAGTACTCTCTGGATATACCGAAAAAAGCAAATTGGTGAACTTCCGAGCGCCATCTAATGTCATCGGTAAAATTGTTCAAGTTCGTATAACTGAAGCGAAATCTTGGTCACTCGACGGAGAATATATCGGAGTAAAAGAAGAGGAAAAGGTGGTATTATAATGGAAAAACTATATACAAAAGACGAGATTATTGTAAAATCAAGAGAACTTGCACATATGGTCGCAAACACGGAACAAGTAGAATTGTTCAAGAAAACAGAAGCTCATATTAATGAAAACAAAAAAGTAAGAGAAAAAATTGCAAGCTTGAAATCCTTACAAAAACAAGCCGTCAATTTTCAAGAATACGACAAAGAGCGTGCCCTTGGAATTATTGAAAAGAAAATTGAGCAAATCGAAAACGAAATCGATGAGATTCCTTTGGTTCAAGAATTTAAGCAATCTCAAAATGATGTGAACGATTTACTGCAATTAATTTCAAATACGATTTCCAATCGAGTAACTGATGAAATCATTGAGTCTACTGGTGGAGATGTACTAAAAGGGCAGACAGGTTCTTACGTTCAAAGCACTCAACATAAGCCTTTAACCTAACTTTCAAGTCGGGGGAGAAAAATTCTCCTCCGATTTTTTCACTTTCTGGGCTCCTGTTGCATAGGATGTAAAGAAGTCCACGAAGGAGGAAGAAAACTGAAGAATCTACGACAAGTCGTTACGAAGGCAGTGATTGCCAAAGGGAAGCAGCGTACAGAAAAAGAAGTCACGCTCATCCCGCCTAACCGTCCTTCCAGTATTCTTGGCTGCTGGGTCATCAATCACACCCATAGTGCCAAAAAAACTGGCTCATCCATTGAAGTTTCGGGTAAATTTGATGTCAATGTCTGGTACTCTCACCACGATCATTCCAAAACTTCAGTATTCACGGAAACAGTGACGTACAAGGATGTTATCCGATTACGCTATCGGGATGAACCGTCTTCATCTAAAGAAGAAATTCGAGTAGAAGTGTTGCAACAACCAAACTGCACAGAGGCAATCATCTCGGAGTGCAAAGAAAAATTCTTAATCAAAGTGGAACGTGAGCTCGTGGCGGAAGTAATTGGGGAAACGAAGGTCATGATTACAGTTCACCCAAATGACTTCGAAGAAGAGTGGTCATTCGATGAGTCATCTCACCATCAGAGTCATTCAAATGAGGCAGGTTCAAGAGTAGGAAAAGATAATTCTCAGTTTTAAAAGCCGAAGCATGTTTCGGCTTTTTTCTTTTTTTTGGAATGAAAACGATTGAGCTTTCGTCAACGAATGGACTCATCTTCTGTTATACTTAAGGAATACTATTTAGGCTGTGAGGGAAATAGAATGACAACACATACACCAATGATGCAACAGTACTTACAAATAAAATCTCAATATGAAGATGCTTTTCTCTTCTTTAGATTAGGTGATTTTTATGAAATGTTTTTTACCGATGCGACAGAAGCATCTCATATACTTGAAATTACATTAACGAGCCGTGAAGGTGGAGAGTCTGGAAGAATTCCAATGTGTGGCGTTCCCTATCATTCCGCTCAAGGATACATAGAAACTCTTGTCAGCAAGGGCTATAAAGTTGCAATCTGTGAGCAAACAGAAGACCCAAGACATGTAAAGGGTATTGTAAAACGGGAAGTCGTGAAAGTTATTACGCCAGGTACGATTACAGAAGGTAAAAACATCGATTCCAATTCCAATCATTTCATCGGGTCCTTCGATCGAATTTCTGAAAACTTATCTGCGTTTGCCTATGTGGATCTTGCAACTGGTGAAGGTACAGTGGAACACATCCAAGGAGACGAGGGGGCACTTGCGGCTGCAGTGGAATCCCTTGGAATGAAAGAAGCGGTCGTTGATGAACAAATGCAGCTGATGCTTGGTGATATTAGCCAAAACAAAGGCATTGTTTTATCCATTTGTGATAGAGAGCTATATAAGCCGCACGGCAGGGAACTTTTTGAAGCAATCCCGGAAATGGCGACGGGTGCATGTAAACGCCTCGTCGCCTATCTTCAACAGACGCAAAAAACAAGCTTAGAACACTTGCAACCATTTAAATTTCTAGCTAGGGAAGCTAAGCTGACGATTGATGCAAACTCCATGCGAAACTTGGAGCTCGTGCAATCGATTCGCTCTGGTGGGAAAGAGGGAACATTATTTTGGCTACTCGATGAAACCAATACCGCTATGGGTGCTCGTAAATTGAAAACTTGGATTCGCCAACCGCTCGCAGACCGCCTAGAAATAGAGCATAGATTGGATACGGTTTCGGAACTGATGGATGCCTACTTTTTACGGGATGATGTGAAGTCAGCACTACGTGAAGTGTACGATTTAGAGAGATTGGCTGGTAGGATTTCAATGGGAAGCGCAAGCGCACGTGACCTTGCACAACTACGAAATTCGCTTCGAACAGTTCCTGCTTTAAAACAGCAACTTGCTGATTCAGATAAGAAGCAATTAGTGGAGTTTTCTAAACGCATCGATCCGTGTACAGAACAATGTGCAGTCCTTGAAATGTCTATTGCTGAGTCACCACCTCTTTCCGTGAAAGAAGGAGGCGTCATTAAAGATGGGTACAATGAAAGATTGGATACGTATCGTGATGCTTCCAGAAACGGTAAGTTATGGCTTGCTGAACTGGAACAGAAAGAACGTCAGAAAACAGGGATTAAAGGATTAAAAATTGGTTACAATCGAATTTTTGGTTACTTCATTGAGATTACAAAATCCAATCTACATCTTGCGGATTTAACGCGCTATGAACGTAAACAGACTTTAGCAAACGCTGAGCGTTATATAACACCTGAGCTGAAAGAAAAAGAAGAGCTGATATTGAATGCGGAGGCAGAGAGTTTAGATCTCGAATATACGTTATTTGCAAAAGTTCGGGAGCAAATGAAACAGGGCATCGAACAAATCCAGCAACTTGCGTCTGTCCTTAGTGAATTGGACGTTTTGCTCGCGTTCGCTGAGATTTCAGAAACACAAAGCTATGTAAAACCTAATTTCACCGAAGATAGAGCACTCGATATTCGAAACGGTAGACATCCGGTCGTCGAAAAAATGATGGACCACTCGCTCTATGTACCGAACAGCTGTAAGTTAGCAACCGATGCCAATATGCTATTAATTACCGGTCCTAATATGTCGGGTAAAAGTACATACATGCGTCAAGTCGCATTGACAGTAGTTATGGCGCAAATCGGTTGTTACGTTCCTTGCGAGTTTGCATCACTACCGATTACAGACCAAATCTTCACGAGAATCGGTGCAGCGGATGACTTGGCCTCAGGACAAAGTACTTTCATGATGGAAATGTTGGAGTCCCAACAAGCGATTGCGCATGCTACAGATCGAAGCCTCTTGTTGTTTGATGAAATTGGACGGGGGACGTCCACGTATGACGGCATGGCTTTAGCGCAAGCGATGATGGAATACATCCATGACGAAATCGGTGCAAATACACTATTTTCAACACATTACCACGAGTTGACTGCTCTCGATGAACGGTTGGATAGTCTGATGAATGTCCACGTCGCAGCAATGGAACAAGAAGGGAAAGTTGTCTTCCTACACAAAGTGATGGCAGGTCCGGCTGATAAAAGTTACGGAATCCACGTCGCTGAACTAGCTGGCTTACCGTCTGAATTACTGCAACGGGCAAGAGAACTACTGGAAGGATTCGAGAATCAGAAAACTTCTGAAAAAATTCAGCTTCCACCGAGTGAACAAATTAGTTTCTTTGACTTACGATCTGAAGAACCAGTTGCTGTACAGCCACCTGAAGAAAACGAAATCCTTGAGAAACTGAAAGCTATAGATTTAGCGAATACTACTCCATTACAAGGCTTGCAGCTATTATTTGAACTAAAAGCAAAACTGTAATAAGAAGGGAGCGAGACGATGGATATCATTAAGGTGATGGACGAACCATTGGCAAATAAAATTGCAGCTGGAGAAGTTGTAGAGCGACCTGCATCCATCGTGAAAGAGCTTGTGGAAAATTCAATCGATGCAGGCAGTACAACGATTGAAATTACGCTGGAAGAAGCAGGACTAACAAGTATTCGTATAACGGATAATGGAAAGGGTATGACCACAACAGACGCGGTTCGAGCGTTTGAACGGCACGCAACAAGTAAAATTGATAATGAGCATGACCTGTTCAGAATTCGTACACTTGGTTTTCGTGGAGAGGCCCTTGCTAGTATTGCAGCTGTTTCGAAAGTACACCTTTGGACGTCTGATGGTGTAAGTGGAACCGAAGTCGATATTGAAGGTGGGAAGGTCTTGAACCATCGTGCGGCATCTCTCCGTCAAGGAACGGATATTACGGTTTCACAAGTGTTCTTCAACACCCCTGCCCGATTGAAATATATGAAGACAATCCAAACGGAAATCGGTCACACAATTGACTTAGTTAATCGGCTTGCAATCAGCCATCCAGATATATCATTTCGTTTAGCCCATGGTCAGCAAGTGTTGCTGAAAACGTCTGGTTCTGGTGATTTGCTTCGCGTACTATCTGATGTTTATGGGATTGCAGTAGCAAAAAAAATGATTCCCTTCCAAGCTGAAAATGCAGACTATAAAGTTAGCGGTTATGTAACCTTACCCGAAATGACACGGGCCTCTAAGAACTACATGACGGTGCTTATCAATGGTCGATGGGTTAAAAGTTATCCTGTAAATAAAGCCGTTTTGAATGCACTGCATACATATTTGCCGATTGGTCGGTTTCCGATTATTGTATTGCAGGCAGAAGCGGATCCTTATCTAACAGACGTCAACGTTCATCCTTCCAAGCAATACATTAAAGTGAGTAAAGAAGGAGAATTGCTCGCTGCAGTTCGAGATGGGGTTCATGCGGCAGTAAAAAAGGCGATCATTGTTCCGGATGCAATTGTAAAAGAAAAGAAAAAACCAAGTACACCTAGCGTCCAAGAATCGTTTTGGAAGCATCCTGAAAGCAGTACGAAACCAGTGCAAAGTTTTCAAACGACAAGTAACTATCCATCCCAACAAAAACCTGCTTGGACGGTTGAAGAGCTTGCACCAAGTGAAAATCTAAACATCGATCCGGAAGGTCAGTTCGACCATGTTGAGACATCCGAAACTTCCTACTCTGAAGATGAACTAGTGTCAGCTACTCATCAAGAAGAGGTAGCAGAAAATGTGGAAACCTCCGAACAAAAAGCCTCGTTCCCGAAGCTATTACCAGTCGGACAAGTCCACGGCACTTATATTGTGGCACAAAATGAGGATGGATTTTATATGATTGATCAGCATGCAGCACAGGAGCGCATTAAGTATGAATATTTTAGGACGAAAATTGCGGAAGTGGATCATGAAGAACGACAAATGCTATTAATGCCTTTGATTTTTCATTACTCTGCAGATGAGCAACTCAAAATTGAAGAGCGACTGGATGCGCTAGAGGACGTTGGCATCTTTCTTGAACAATTCGGCCCCTCATCCTACACCGTAAAAGAGTATCCTTCCTGGTTTCCTGCTGCAGAAGCCTCTTCAATTATTGAAGAAATGATTGAACAAGTTTTACACACTCGGCAGGTGAACATTGCAAAATTACGTGAAGACACCGCAATCATGATGAGTTGTAAAAAATCTATTAAAGCAAATCATTACTTAACGATGGAGGATATGAATCGCTTGTTAAATGATCTCGGTAAGGCAGAAAATCCGTATACGTGCCCCCATGGTCGACCTGTTTTAGTCCATTTCACGACGTATGAACTTGAAAAAATGTTCAAACGTGTAATGTAAGGGAGGAATGAAAATGAAAGCACAGATACTTACAATGTCAGACGGTGTTATACTTGATTCCTATTACGTGGAACCATCAGGAACACCCTGTGGACACATCCATATAGTTCATGGCATGGCCGAGCATATAGGTCGATATGAGGCTGTCATGAACGACCTTGCACATTCAGGCTATATCGTAACTGGTTATAATCAGCGTGGACACGGGCAACGAGCATTAGATCATCACCAGCTTGGCGATTTTGGAGATGGCGTTACATTTGATAGACTCGTTGAAGATGTTCTGGAAGTGATGGATGTATACAAAGTGGAATATCCCAACCTACCTCGCATTTTGTTCGGACATAGTATGGGATCGTTCGTTGTACGCCGTTTTTCTCAAAAATACGGTTCTGAAATAGACGCACTAATTTGTTCAGGGACAGCTGGAAAACCTGGTCTGACAAGAGTAGGTGGCAGTCTCTTAGCTTCGATTTTATCCATCAAAGATGGTGCGCATGCTCCGAGTAATGTTCTCGATACGATCGGTTTTGGAGGCTACAATAAAACAGTCTCAAATCCAGAGACGAAATTCGATTGGCTTTCAACAGATCGACAGACGGTACAAGACTATATTGATGATCCGCTTTCTGGTGCGGTTTCTACAAATAGTTTCTTCCAAGTTTTATTCGACGGATTAAAAATTATTAGTTCAACAACCGCCTACGAATCTGTCCCTAAGAAATTGCCTATACTTCTATTTGCAGGTGCAGAGGATCCTGTAGGGAATATGGGCAGTGGAATTTTTGAAGCAGCTGAAATGTATAAGGATGCAGGCGTTGAAAACGTTACCGCATATCTTTACGAAGGTGTAAGGCATGAATCCTTACAAGGACCTTCCAGAGAACCTGTGTTGAATATGATGAAGCAGTGGGTGAAGAATCTATGACTCGTTCAGCGGATGTACTAGCAATTGCTGGCCCGACAGCTTCCGGTAAGACCGCCCTTGCGGTAGGACTTGCTCAATGCCTCGATGGGGAAGTAATTAATGGCGATGCAATGCAGGTTTATCGCGGACTTGATATTGGGACAGCGAAAATCACTTTAGACGAAATGGAAGGCATTCCTCATCATCTATTTGATATCAAATCTCCAATTGAATCGTTTTCAGCAGCAGAGTATCAGCAAATCGTCCGGGAAAAGATTGCCGAGATCCAATCCCGTGGAAAACTTCCTATACTAGCGGGCGGTACCGGATTATATATGCAGTCCGTGCTTTTTGATTACAGGTTTACTGAAGCAGCAGCCGACCTAGAAGTACGAGCTCGACTTGAAGGTGAGCTTGAAACTTTAGGTGCGCATGTACTATACGAACGGCTACTTCAACAAGACCCTGTGAGCGCTGAAAAAATCCATCCTAATAATCACCGAAGACTAGTAAGAGCTTTAGAAATCCTTGAGGTGAGTGGTGAGACAAAAGCGAATCACGAAGCAGACCAAGGGGCGACACCAATGTACAATTCTTATATTGTTGGCCTTGAACTGCCAAGAGAAATCCTTTATGGAAGGATTGACCGACGTGTTGACCTCATGATGGAAAAAGGATTACTAGGTGAAGTACAGGGTCTGTGGAAACAAGGGATTCGCGATGTCCAATCTGTTCAGGCGATTGGATATAAAGAATTGTACCAAGCAATTGAAGGGGCATTACGCGTGGAGGAAGCAGTTGAACTTATTAAAAAGAATACACGTCATTATGCAAAACGTCAGATGACCTACTTCCGTAACAAGCTTGAAGTTAATTGGTATGATGCCACAACAGAGAAAAATCAGCTGGTTCAGAAAATATGTAACGAAGTAAAGGGATTTCAGTTGCATGTAGCGAATACAAAAAGCAGGCATTAATTGCGAATAAGAACTGTGGGGGGAAACGAGATGGCAAATGCCAATATGCAGGATACGTTCCTGAATTCACTCAGAAAGAATAATACGTTTGTAACTGTATTTTTAACAAATGGTTTTCAGCTGAAAGGTATGATTAAGTCGTATGATAACTATACGGTTCTTCTAGAATCAGACGGCAAACAACAACTTATCTATAAGCACGCGATCTCTACGTATGTGCCAGCAAAACCAGTTATTCTGAAAGATGAGCAATAAAAAAAGGCCGTGATTGGCCTTTTTTATTTTGGTAATAATGAGCGTTGAGGCAGTTGCCAGTGAAACTTAATAGATAACATACGTAAAGCCGCTGTAACGATTAGTAGAATATAAAGCGCAGCGTCATGTATATACGTATCAAAGCCGACAATTAGCCCTGCAAGCGCAGCCCATACCGCATATATATCACTTTTAAAGACAAGTGGCTGGCGTCCAGCAAGTAAGTCACGAATAACTCCCCCTCCGGCACCTGTTAAAACCGCAGCCGCCACTACAGCAAACAGAGACATCTCCAATTCAACGGCCATCAGGGCACCTTGAATCGCAAAGGCAGCTAATCCTACTGCATCAAAGTAAGATCCCCATCGATTCCACGTCTTCAGTAAGTAGCCTGAAAAGAAAAAAATCACGGCTATTAGAACGGAAGCCACTGTAAAGAACAGTTCTTGTCCCCAAAGGACCGAAACAGGCACTCCGATGAATACGTTACGTACCGCACCTCCACCAAAAGCAGTTACCATTCCTAATATATAGACTCCAAACATATCAAAGTCTTCCTCCATCGCAACAATAGCACCTGAAATTGCAAATGCAGCTGTACCGATTAGACTAAATACATCCCATGTCACTTCAATGTTCCTCCGTTCAACATGTCTTAAGATTGTCGGGATGTCTCTTCCGTTTACCGAAAGCGTTCTACCTGCTAAAATGGGCTTTGAACCTAAGGTACAGATTGGAGCATCCTGAATGAGTATACAGCAATTGAACGATGAAATCTTAAATCGTGCAGAAAAAGTCGAAACCGAGCTACAACCTTATGCAAAAGCTACAGAACGTATAGCTTTCATGAATCAAAAGAAAGTACTGGCAGCATTCAGAAAAAACCAAGTGAGTGACTTTCATTTAACCGGTTCTACTGGATATGGATATGATGATGCGGGCAGAGAAGTGCTGGAACAATTATACGCCGATGTTTTTGGGGCAGAAGCAAGTTTAGTACGTGGACAAATCATCTCAGGAACTCACGCAATTGCCATTAGCCTTTTCGGGATTTTGCGACCTGGAGACGAATTGCTTTATATAACAGGGAAACCATATGACACATTAGAATCCATTGTTTCAGGAGGAGAACAAGATACTGGCTCCTTACAAGATTTTAATATTGGCTACCATCACGTGGATTTATTAGAGGATGGAACTGTCGACTTTGAAGAGGTAGAACGTCAAATTAATTCACACACAAAAATGATCGCAATTCAGCGGTCAAGAGGGTACGCAGATCGACCTTCCTTCACAGTTTCTGAAATTGCTGACATGGTCAAGAGAATAAAAGCAAATCATCCTGATATTATTATATTTACTGATAACTGTTATGGTGAATTTGTCGAAGAGCTTGAACCCACAGATGTAGGCGTAGATCTTATGGCGGGTTCATTGATCAAAAACCCTGGTGGCGGTCTTGCTCGTACTGGTGGGTACATTGCAGGTAGAAAAGAGTTAATTGAGAAATGTGGCTACCGCATGACGTCACCAGGTCTAGGTGCAGAAGCGGGGGCATCGCTCGATACGTTACGTGAGATGTACCAAGGCTTTTTCCTTGCACCACATACCGTGAGCCAAGCCGTAAAAGGTGCACAATTTACAGCGGGAATGCTTGAATCCTATGGACTTGTGACTTCCCCCCATTTTTCTGCACCACGAACAGATTTAATTCAATCAGTTTCGTTCCAAAATGCCGAACAGATGGTTGCATTCTGCCAAATGATTCAAGCCAACTCACCAATCGATGCCCACGTGAGTCCAGTGCCATCCTATATGCCAGGCTACTCAGACGATGTCATCATGGCTGCAGGGACCTTCATCCAAGGCTCCAGCATCGAGTTGACAGCTGATGGCCCAATTCGTCCACCTTACACAGCCTACGTGCAAGGCGGTCTCACATACGAACATGTAAAAGTAGCCATTCTTTCATCTGTTGAACGACTGATTGAACAGGAATTGATCAAAGCGTAACTAGTGGAGAACTTGTGAGAGCTGAAAAATCTTGGAGAGTGCTTGTAAACTGCGGGAAGTGCTTATAAATTTGAGGAAATGATCATAACCTGTGGAAAGTGCTCATAAACTTGATTAAATGATCATAACCTCTGGGAAGTGATCATAAACTTGAGAAAGTGATCATAAACCCTTGGGAAATGATCATAAACTTGAGAAAGTGCTCATAAACTTGGAAAAGTGATCATAACCCGTGTAAAGTGCTCATAAACTCGAGGAAATGCTCATAACCCGTGGAAAGTGATCATAAACTTGGGAAAGTGATCATAAACCCTTGGGAAATGATTATAAACTTGAGAAAGTGCTCATAAACTTGGAAAAGTGATCATAACCCGTGGAAAGTGCTCATAAACTAGAGGAAATGCTCATAACCCGTGGAAAGTGCTCATAAACTCGAGGAAATGCTCATAACCCGTGGAAAGTGCTCATAAACTCGAGGAAATGATTATAACCCGTGGAAAGTGTTCATAAACTTGAGGAAATGCTCATAACCCGTGGAAAGTGCTCATAAACTCGAGGAAATGATTATAACCCGTGGAAAGTGTTCATAAACTTGAGGAAATGCTCATAACCCGTGGAAAGTGCTCATAAACTTGAGGAAATGCTCATAACCCGTGGAAAGTGCTCATAAACTTGAGGAAATGCTCATAACCCGTGGAAAGTGCTCATAAACTCGAGGAAATGCTCATAACCCGTGGAAAGTGCTCATAAACTCGAGGAAATGCTCATAACCTGTGGAAAGTGCTCATAACCCCCAGGAAAGTGCTCATAAACCCAAATAACTCCTCATAGCAAAAACTAAAAAAACTGCGTACTCATCAGTTGTGACGAGTACGCAGTTTTTATATAGAAATTTAATGAATCGTCCGGTAAACACCGACCACTTTTCCTAGAATTGAGACATTCTCAATAATTATAGGATCCATTGAAGAGTTTTCAGGTTGCAAACGGAAATAGTCTTTTTCTTTAAAGAAGCGTTTAACAGTTGCTTCATCTTCTTCAGTCATCGCAACGACAATTTCTCCATTGTTCGCATTATGTTGCTGCTTCACAACAACGCGATCACCATTTAAAATACCCGCTTCGATCATACTATCTCCTACGATTTCCAACATGTACAAGTTATCCTCAGAAGTCCCAAACGTATCCGGGATAGGAAAGTATTCTTCGATATTTTCAATAGCGGTGATAGGAGTCCCAGCTGTAACTTTTCCGACTAGTGGAACATGAACAACGCCAGTTTTTAACTCGTCCATACCTTGTTGGTCCAAGATTTCGATTGCACGGGGCTTGGTCGGGTCACGTCTAATGAGACCTTTACTTTCGAGTCTCGCAAGATGGCCATGAACTGTTGAGCTGGAAGCAAGTCCTACAGCTTCACCAATTTCCCGTACGGAAGGTGGATACCCCTTTTTTTGAACTTCATCTTTAATGAAAGTCAGGATATCCTCCTGTCTTTTGGAGATCTTTTTCAATATGTTCACCTCTTCACTTTTTTTGCAGCGGACGGTGCTCTGCGAAGTGTTTCTATGAAAATAGTATAACAGGTGTTCGTACACATAGCAAACAAAGGTTCTAATTTTTAGTGTTGACATACAAACCCGTGTTCGCATATAATAAAAATATAGAACCGAACGTACATTCTGAAAGGGGAAACCAATCATGATACTTATCCGGAAAAACAAAAATCTTATAGCGGCATTCGCATTATTTGCAGTATTAGCATTCGTTCTTATTCATAAACTTTCTGTTCCTCAAGATATTATTGAAGTGACAATCGTTGAAGGAGATACACTTTCACAGCTAGCCGAACGTTATGCAGGTGAAATACCGACTGACCGCTGGATTCATGAGGTAGCGACACTGAATAATTTAACGGATTCTGCTATTATTGCAGGTGAAGATCTTAAGTTACCTTCTTATATTGAGTCGGAGGTTGACGATACTCGACTCGTTCTTGCAGAGGAGGGAGAATAATGGGGAATAGAGGAAATTGCGTCTTGTATTGTAGAGTTAGTACAGAAAAAGATACACAGGAGCTATCACTCGCCCGACAACACGAAGAACTGACAAACTTGTCAGAATCATTGGGGTTTAAAGTAGCAGCAACATTTACAGACAAACACAGTGGATACGAATTGGATCGGGAAGGTCTATTGGATCTTCTTGATTATATCAAGGAAGACTCCGTTGATGCTGTCCTAATTCAAGATGAAACACGACTCGGTAGAGGCAATGCGCGTGTTGCAGTTTTGCACTTGCTTGCGAAAACAAACACTTCCGTTTTTACCAATCATGACAATGGCCCATTAGAATTGAACGAAATGGACTCCATGCTTCTTGAGATTCTTGCCATAGTAGAGGAATATCAGAGAAAGCTACATAACGCTAAAATTAGAAGAGGTATGAAACGCGCCGTGGAGGCTGGGTATCGACCAGAACGTAATTTAAGCAACCAAGGGAATGCGGAAGGTAGAGAAAGAGTTGAGGCACCAGTTCAAGAAATTGTTTCTTTACGAGACAAAGGGCTGACATTTGAAGAGATTACATCTGTACTCAAAGGCCTCGGGCATAACGTCAGCAAAGCGACTGTACATAGACGGTATCAAGAATATAATGCGGAGCAAGAAGGCTAATTGGTTGCACTTCCTTTCATTTTTGTTTACGTTCTAATTGACGAATTCGAAATGGAGGGAACGTTATGCTAGAAGAACATAAGATAAAACGTATTAATGAACTTGCAAAAAAAGCTAAAACATCAGGTCTTTCCATTGAAGAAGCGAAAGAGCAATCCCAGTTGCGTAGTGAGTATTTGAAAACTTTCCGTTCAACAATGAGAGACACGATCGAAAATGTTAAAGTTGTGGATCCTGACGGAAATGACGTAACGCCTGAAAAAGTGAAAGATGCTCAAAACAAGAAGTTTTTAAATTAAGTATCCCATATCTTTCTGACCGCAGTTTGTATTCCTGCGGTTTTTTCATTACAATGGATGAGGAATCTAGTTAAAATAAGAGAATGTGAAAGGGTGTAATTACCGATGACCAACACTATTGATCAACTGGCGGTTAATACGATTCGGACGTTGTCGATTGACGCAATCGAAAAAGCAAATTCTGGCCATCCTGGCCTTCCTATGGGAGCTGCGCCAATGGCCTATGTACTTTGGACACAGCACATGCACCATAATCCAACAAATCCTTCTTGGTTTAACCGGGATCGCTTTGTATTATCGGCTGGACATGGATCGATGTTGCTTTATAGCATGCTCCATTTAAGTGGATATGATCTTCCAATGGAAGAATTGAAAAACTTCCGTCAGTGGGGATCTAAAACACCGGGTCATCCTGAATATGGACACACCGCTGGAGTTGAAGCGACAACAGGACCGCTTGGACAAGGTATTGGAATGGCTGTCGGAATGGCAATGGCTGAAAAACACCTTGCTTCCACATACAATAAACCAGGTTTTAATGTTGTCGATCATTACACATATGCACTTTGTGGTGATGGAGACTTAATGGAAGGTGTAGCCGCTGAAGCTATTTCACTTGCGGGCCACCTTGAATTGGATAAGCTAATTGTTCTCTATGACAGCAATGACATTTCCCTAGATGGGGAATTGGACATGTCCTTTACAGAGAAAATCCAAAAACGATTTGAGTCCTATGGATGGAACTACATTCACGTAGGTGATGGCAATGACACCGCTCACTTGTCTAATGCTATTGAACAAGCAAAACAAAATACAGGTGGACCGACACTAATCGAAGTGAAAACCGTCATTGGATATGGCTCACCAAATAAATCTGGTAAATCGGATGCTCACGGCGCACCTCTTGGTGAAGATGAGATGAAATTAACAAAAGAAGCCTATAAATGGACATTTGAAGAAGACTTCCACGTTCCTCAAGAAGTCTATGAACAGTTTAAAACATCTGTACAGAAGCTTGGTGTGGACAGTGAGTCTGAATGGAACAACTTATTTGCTGCTTATGAAAAGGAACATGGTGAACTTGCAACTCAACTGAAAAAAGCAATTGATGGAACAGATAAAAGCGCAGTCGAAGCGCAGTTGCCTGTTTATGAAGCAGGAAAGTCCGTTGCAACACGTTCAGCATCAGGAGATTCAATTAATGCAATTGCAAAGGCTCTCCCTTCATTCTTCGGTGGTAGTGCAGACCTTGCAGGTTCTAACAAAACTTCAATTAAAGGAGCAGGAGATTTCCTTCCAGGTAGTTTTGATGGTCGCAACATCTGGTTTGGTGTACGCGAATTCGCAATGGGTGCTGCTTTAAATGGAATGACACTTCATGGCGGTTTGAATGTATTCGGCGGAACGTTCTTCGTATTCAGTGACTATGTTCGTCCAGCAGTCCGTCTATCTGCGTTAATGGGCATTCCTGTAACCTATGTATTTACTCACGACAGCATTGCTGTTGGTGAAGATGGCCCTACACATGAACCAGTTGAGCACTTAGCTTCACTTCGTGCAATGCCTGGCTTGTCTGTGATCCGTCCTGCTGACGGTAACGAAACGTCAGCTGCATGGAATTTAGCTGTCACTTCAACGAATAAACCGACTGTTCTTGTATTGTCACGTCAAAACTTACCAGTACTTGAAAAGTCAGCAGAACTGGCATCTGAAGGAGTCAGTAAAGGTGCGTATACCGTATCACCTTCTAAAGCAGACCAACCTGCAGCAATCTTGATTGCAACAGGGTCAGAAGTTAGCCTAGCTGTAGAAGCACAAGCGAAACTGAATGAGAAGGGAATTGATGTCGCAGTCGTCTCAATGCCTTCATGGGATCGGTTTGAAGAGCAAGATGCGGCTTATCAAGAACAAGTTCTTCCTAAAGCTGTGACAGCGCGTCTATCTCTCGAAATGGGATCATCTCTCGGTTGGCATAAATACGTCGGAAACGACGGTGATGTCCTTGCTATCGACACATTCGGTGCAAGTGCGCCGGGTGAAACTGTCATGAAAGAATACGGATTCAGTGTTGAAAATGTTGTATCGAAAGTAGAAACAATGGTAGGTAAATAAGTTATAACTAATAAAAGCAGAGGCCAACTTAGCCTCTGCTTTTATTAGTAAAAAAAACTTTAGATTTTCATGAAGTATAACTCTCACTAGATTTTAGTTATATATCTTACTATTTAGACGTTTCGACATAAATAGTGATGTTCTATTCCGCCAAGTGACAGCCTTTGCGAACCACCTCCTGTACGATAATGTAAAGGAGTGGTCATACATGCGAACATATGGAATTTATAAAATCAAAGAAATGTACCAGACTTTTGTCCTTGGACGTGAAAAACTGCTATATGATTTATTGAAAGCAGATGGTCGAGAGAATCATTTACAAGAAGTTCGATATTTATGCGATCGATTGGAAATTAGTGATGTCGAACAGGCGATTATGAGCGAACTCGGAAAGAATTTTCATACAGTAGAAGCTGGAGATATGAAATATACATTGACCCATCCATTGAAAGGCACGATTGATATCGGTTTTTCTTCTCATGCATTACATGCAGCTTGCCACGGTTCACGCATGCTCGATTTAGATTTGTTTGTAGCACTTTCAAGTGTGGAAGACCGCTATTTTGCTATTATGGATGAAGCTGGCGAATGGGGTTGGCTAAAGCCGGTACGCTATACGTCTTCTCCGTTAGAACCCCAATACGTCTTCGTTTGAGTTTGAATATTTTATGAAATATTCGTTAACTTGCAGTCGTGTGGCAGAAGAAAAACGCATTGTGATAACTGAGACGTTGCGTACTGGGGTTCTGATGCTGTATAATCCTTCTTGGTGGAAACACTTGGACTATTGCAGTAGGGGAGGTAGTACGTATGACTATTTGGTGGATCGTTGGAATTATTGTTGCACTTGCAGCAGGAGTTGCTCTTGGTTTCTTCTTAGCTCGTCAATATATGATGAAGTATTTGAAAGATAACCCACCGATTAATGAAGATATGCTTCGAATGATGATGATGCAGATGGGGCAGAAACCTTCTCAAAAGAAAATTAATCAAATGATGGCTCAAATGTCTAAGGCGTCTGAAAAAGACTCTAAGAAAAAGAAATAAAAACGTTGATATAATAGGCTTATATGACTATCATGAATAAAAAAGCACCCCGTTCAATAATATTGAACGGGTTTTTCAATTTAAATACCCATATTTTCTTAAGAAGCGTTTAACAGTAGCTTCATATTCTTCTGGATTTTCGTTAAACGATCTAGCATGCGCACCTTTTGGAAAAAGTTTAATAGACTTTCCGCCATTTTTTTGCTCATACAACTCCTCAGTCATGGTTGGTAGGATGAAATCATCTTCCAAACTATGAATGAAAAGCATAGGGTGTGCTACCTGAGCGATGACTTGTTTTGGAGAAACTAGAGAAGTAGTATAACCATCGCGGAGCTTCAAAAAGATATTAGCAATTCGAATAACCTTAGGGGTACGTAGCGGCGTGGTTGTTTTCAAAATATGAAAAACCTGATCAGTAAAATCCGAAAAAGGACAATCGGCTACATAAAAATCCGCTTCTTCTGGATAAGTCCCCGCTGTCAAAATCATCGTTGCTGCTCCCATCGATTCACCATGAATTCCGAGTAAAGCCCGTCGACCAATACGCTCCCGGACTGCTTGAATTATTGCGCGTAGGTCCATTTTTTCATAGAATCCAAAACTGGTCGTCTTTCCACCAGAATCTCCATGCCGACGATGATCGTATACAACAGAGTTAAATCCAAGACGTTCGAACATACGCGCAAACTTCATTGAATTTATTTTATTTTCCGTAACCCCGTGGCAAATAATTACTGTTCTTGTAGTATCAAGAGGTCTTAGATAGATTGCGTGCAACAAATATCCATTGGGCGATTGGATACGCATTGTCGTTTTCGGTACCGTTTCATACCAGTGCGCATCGAATCGACGAGCGATGGATTCTCGTTTTAAAACAACATCGGTATCTTTTATTTTAAGAAACATTAAGCGATTGGTAGCTAGGATGCCAAATGTAGTTACCAGAGCAGTCGCAATGAAAGTGACACCACCTGTAATTGCAAGCAGACGCTTTCTCAATAATTTCAGCTCCTTAGATCCTTCCGTTTTCATACAAACGGTACATGCCGCTCTCGATCGGCCGTGAGACATGTGGTGCAATTTTTTCAACTGCTTCACACACTTGTTTTACATCGATACCTGTAGAGATTTCTAGTGAATCTAGCATGTTCACTACATCTTCGGTCGCAACATTTCCAGTGGCGCCAACAGCAAATGGACATCCGCCAAGGCCGCCAGCTGCCGAATCGAATCGGTCAATGCCTGCTTGCAAGGATGCAAAAATGTTTGCGAGTGCCATTTTTCTAGTGTCATGGAAATGAGCAGTTAGCAGTACCGAAGGGAATGACTGTCGAAGGTGTGTGAAAAGTTCATAGGTCTCGACAGGATTGGCCATACCAATAGTATCAGCAACGCTAAGCTCATCTACACCTAGCGCGACAAACTGTCTGCAGAGTTCAATACAATCATCCACTTCAATTTTCCCTTCGTATGGACAATAAAACGCAGTAGAAATACAAGCGCGAACAAAAACGCCTTCATCTTTTAGCTTAAGTATTACCGGAGCAAGCGCTTCTACACTCTCATTAGTCGTACGGTTAATATTTTTTTGATTAAATGTATTACTCACACCTACAAAGACTGCGAGACTTTTAGCACCGGCTTCTTGGGCAAGTTCGACTCCTTTCGCATTGGGAGTAAGGACAATCGAGCGTTCCACTAAGTCTGCCTTCTTCATAATTTCTAGCGCGTCACTCATTTGTGGTACCCATTTAGGAGACACGAACGAGGTCAGCTCCATTTCAGTTACTCCGGATTTTTTTAATAGACGGATAAATTCTAGCTTTACATCGGTTTCAACCTGGTTCTTCTCGTTTTGTAGACCATCGCGGGGTCCTACCTCGATAATTGTCACTTTTTTTGGTAAACTAAACATACAATCCCTCCTACAGCCTATTCTAACGGACTGTAGCAGATGCAGGCAATTCATATGTGGGAATGTTCTGTATTTCATAAAGGGAAAGACTCATAAACACATAGGGGGAATCATAGTGTCAGAACAAATCGTAATTGCAAGTGCTGTAAGAACACCGATCGGCTCATTTTTAGGCGCATTGAAAAATGTGAGCGCAACAGAACTAGGTGCTCTTGTCATTAAAGAAGCTATAAATCGGGCTGGGCTTACAGGAGCAGACGTGGATGAAGTCATTTTGGGGAATGTACTACAAGCGGGTCTTGGACAAAATCCGGCTCGTCAGGCATCATTAAAAGCAGGGCTTCCTGAACAGGTACCAGCGATGACGATTAATAAAGTATGTGGTTCCGGATTAAAAGCGGTCCAGCTTGCCCGACAAGCAATTTTATCAGGTGATGCAGAAGTAATCGTTGCCGGTGGTATGGAAAGTATGAGTCAAGCACCATATGTCCTGAATAATGCACGTGAAGGATTTAAAATGGGTGATCAAAAAATGGTAGATACTATGATTTCAGATGGACTTTGGTGTGCATTTAACGATTATCATATGGGTGTCACTGCAGAAAATCTGTGTGATCGTTATGGTTTGTCTCGTAAAGAACAAGACGAATTCGCTGCCAATTCTCAGAGAAAAGCTTCTGCAGCGCGCACAGCTGGAAAGTTTGCTGATGAAATTGTTCCGGTTGAAATTCCTGTACGTAAAGGTGAACCAATCCTATTCAAGGAAGACGAATATATTAAAGAAGGTACGACTGTAGAGAAACTGTCCAAACTTCGGCCGGCATTTAAAAAGGATGGAAGTGTGACCGCTGGTAACGCATCAGGACTAAATGATGGGGCTGCTGCATTAGTCATCATGTCTAAAACGAAGGCGGATGAACTTGGGATTACGCCGCTCGCAACAATTGTTGCAAATGCAAATGCGGGAGTAGATCCAGCAGTAATGGGAATCGGGCCTGTACAGGCGGTTTCAAATGTGTTGAAACGATCGAACCTCAAGTTAGATGATATGGATTTGATTGAAGCAAACGAAGCATTTGCAGCTCAATCACTTGCAGTAGATCGGGAATTGAAATTTGATGCTGAAAAACTAAATGTGAACGGTGGTGCAATTGCACTTGGTCACCCGATTGGGGCAAGTGGTGCACGAATACTTGTCACACTGTTATATGAAATGAAACGGCGTGATTCAAAACGTGGATTAGCTACACTTTGTATTGGTGGCGGACAAGGTGTCGCGACAATTGTCGAGCGTCTGTAAGTAGAAAAGAGGAGAACAACCATGGCGAAAAAAAGAAATCAACAACGTTCAGAAAACAAACCGAAAGATGATGGTGCACTCCGACTCGTCGACGCATTGGGGGAGGATGTTCTTTCTAAACTAAAAGAAGCGAAGCAAGAACTCTCGCAAGCGGAAGCAAAAGAGGAAGAAGCTCGCAAGGAACAAGAGATAAAAGATAAAAAAGAGCGGGAAGCGAATAAGAGTTTCGCTGAATTGCTAGACGAATACGACGGAAAAACAGGTAAATACTAACGAACAAAACCGCATGTGTTTCTTACGTGCGGTTTTGTTAATGAAGGAAGGGAAGATGAAATGATTATTCGTGATGTAATCATTCGGAAATTGGAAATGACGATGAAGAATCCATTTTCAACAAGCTTCGGAACGATGCAAACTCGACAATTTCTCGTAATTGAAGTGATCGATGAAAGGGGAAATAAAGGTTATGGAGAAGGTGTAGCGTTTTCCATACCTTGGTATACAGAAGAGACGACAGAGACTTCTTTACATATAATCCAAGACTTTTTAGTACCGTTGCTAAAAGGAAAGACTATCCAACACCCTGATGAAGTGAATGAAATTTTTAAATCGATTCGAAAAAACAATATGGCAAAAGCTGCAGTTGAGTGTGCAGTTTGGGACTGCTGGGCAAAACGACGAGGAATTACATTAACAGAGGCGATAGGTGGTAAGAAAGAAAAAATCGACGTAGGAATCAGCATCGGACTTCAAGCGGATATCGATACGTTAGCTGAACGAATTAACCAGAGTTTGAAATCAGGTTTTAAACGAATAAAAGTGAAAATTAAACCCGGACACGATATGAAGTTACTCTCGGAAATCCGTGAACGTTTTCCTAAAGTTCCACTCATGGCGGACGCAAACTCCGCTTACACATTAGATGATTTGAAATTACTAAAACAGCTGGATCAGTTCAGCTTAACGATGATCGAACAGCCCCTAGCATCTGATGACATCGTTGATCATGCAACATTACAACGGCAAATCCAAACACCGATTTGTTTGGATGAAAGTATTCTTTCCGCTGAGGATGCACGAAAAGCTATTGAACTAGGTAGCTGCCGTGTTATGAATATTAAAATAGGTCGTGTTGGAGGAATGGCAGAAGCTAAACGAATCCATGACGTGTGCCAGGAAGCCGGAATCCCAGTTTGGTGTGGAGGTATGTTGGAAGCAGGAATTGGACGAGCACACAATATTGCACTTACTACATTGCCGAATTTCACATTTCCTGGAGATACAGCGGGTTCTTCTTCATATTGGGATCGCGATATTATTACACCTGAAGTCACAGTGGAAGATGGGACGATCACGGTATCTAAATTTAATGGCATGGGATATGAAGTGGACATGAATGAAGTTGAGCGCCATACCACCAAGCGTATTGATATTCATCTTTGACAAAAATACACATAGTTTTTCTACTTTTTGTCCATACTGTCTGTAAACAGATATGGAGGAGAGACAAATGAAGAAATTTTGGATGGTATTCGCTGCTTGCCTGCTGATGTTATCGCTTGCTGCATGTGGGAAAAAAGATAAAGATGTGGAAAATCAAACAAACGACACAGGTGTCGTGGAGAATGAAAATGATACAACGACAGACATGGATGGTACTGATGATGACACCACAAACGATGATGCGACAAACGATCAAACTGTCGAGAACGCTGATGAGATTGCAGACGCCGTCTCTAGCCTAGAAGAAGTCGATCATGCAAGAGTTCTTAAGATGAACAACAGTGCGTATGTTGGTGTGACTCTTAAAGAGGGGACTACTTCTTCGAAAGAATTAGATGACAAAATTGCCGACAAAGCTAAGGAAGCAGGAGCAGATACTGACCAAGTATATGTATCCACAAATCCTGACTCTGCAAAACAGATTGATGAGTACAGCGACCAGATTCGAGATGGGGAACCAGTAGAAGGATTTTTCGATGAAGTCGGAGATGCGATGAAGCGAATTTTCCCAGATGCTCATTAAGCCATAAAACAAAACCCGACACTTGAAGTGTCGGGTTTTGTTTTATGTTAACCTATTTTTACAGATGATGGCGAAAGTTTTGTTATCCATTGAAGTGTGTCTTCTTCTTCACCTAATTGTATTTTCGTTAATGTCTCATATAGCTTTTTTGAAAGAGAACCTGTCTTGCCATCATTGACGGTCATAATTTTACCATTCCAGTTCAATTCTCCAACAGGAGAAATAACAGCTGCTGTGCCCGTACCGAAAACTTCTTCTAATTTTCCTGATTCATGAGCTGCAGCCAATTCTTCCATTGAAATTTTACGTTCTGTCACAGGGATTCCCCAATGATGGAGAAGCTCGATAATGGATTTACGGGTAATCCCTTCAAGGATGCTTCCATTAATGGCAGGAGTAATGACTTCACCATCTATTTTAAAGAAAATATTCATACTTCCAACTTCTTCGACATACTTTCGTTCCACTCCATCGAGCCACATTACTTGTGAGTAGCCCTGTTCACTTGCAGTTTCCTGTGCTTTCAATGCAGAAGCGTAGTTTCCTGCCGTCTTAGCACCACCGGTCCCACCCTTGACAGCGCGGACAAATTCATTTTCAACTAAGATTTTAACCGGATGGATACCTTCTTCATAGTAAGACCCTACTGGAGACAGGATGATGTAAAACTGATAAGTCGTAGCTGGAGCAACTCCTAAAAAAGCTTCCGTTGCAATCACAAATGGACGAATGTAAAGGGAATTACCTTCTAACTTAGGAACCCATTCTTCTTCTACTTTCAATAATTCCAGAAGTCCTTCAATCGCTTTTTCTTCGTCCACCTGAGGCATACATAGTCTGTCTAAGGAACGATTTAGCCGTTTGAAATTCTCTTCTGGGCGGAATAGACGAATTGAATCATCTTTAGCACGATAAGCTTTCAATCCTTCGAATACTGTCTGACCATAATGGAATACGATGGCCGCGGGATCGAGCGAAATCGGTGCATACGGAACGATACGATGGTTTTGCCAACCCAGCCCTTTTACATAATCTGCAATGAACATATGGTCAGTGAAATGTCGACCAAATACAAGATTCTCTTCGTTCGGTTTTTCTTTACGGGAATCGGTAAGGTTGAAATCGATCTTAGATGTCGTCATGGCTTATTTTCCCCTTTTCAATTAAAAGTTACTTGCAATTGATATATCGAATACTGCCATTATACGCCATTCTTGTTCAAATGAAAGAATAGTTCGTATATTACTTTTATTACAATTTTGAAAACGATTACAGTGTCGGTGGTTTGATGAATGGTGTTGACCGTTGTACACTGTTAGGATGAAAAAGGAGGGAACACAGTGGAGCAAATCATAATTATTGGATCCGGAATTTTAGGTTCATCTACTGCATACGAACTTGCAAAACGGGGTGCCTCTGTTACTGTGATTGACCGAAATGATTCTGGAAGTGCAACTAAAGCCGCTGCTGGGATTATTTGCCCTTGGTTATCACAACGCAGAAATCAGGATTGGTACAGACTTGTCCGAAATGGTGCTAAGCATTATAAAACACTTATCACCGAACTTGGAGTCCTAGGTGAGTCTGAAACAGGTTACCGTCAAGTAGGTGCCATCAGTTTGTTTACAGATGAGACTAAACTTGAAAAAGCATACGAGCGAGCACTTACAAGAAGAGAACAAGCACCTGAAATCGGTCATATTGAAAAACTCTCAGAAGCACAAACTAAGCAGTATTATCCTCCGATTGCTGAAGGATTTCAATCGATATACATATCCGGGGCTGCGCGAGTCGATGGACGCCAACTTCAACAAGCCCTGATTCGTGCTGCGAAGTATTATGGCGCAGTTTTTGTGGAGGGGAGTGCGACGCTTCGCAAAAACGAAGACAATGCGATCCAAGTAGTATGCGAAAATCAAACCTACGACGCAGACAAAATTATTTTAACTACGGGTGCGTGGTCGCCGGATTTGAGTTCACTCAACATTCGTCTAACCGTTCGAGGTCAAAAAGCACAGATTATTCATATGGATCCGTTCAATGAGAACAGTTTGAACTGGCCGGTCGTGATCCCACCAGGTGACCAATATTTACTCTCTCTTGATGATGGGCGAGTAATCGCAGGGGCGACACATGAAGACGAAGATGTTTTTCAACCCTCTATTACAGTAGGTGGGGTTCAAGAAGTGTTAACTAAAGCATTGGATGTAGCACCAGGATTAGAGAGTGCAGAATTGTTGGAAGTACGGACAGGCGTACGACCATTTACTCCTGGATTTCTACCGGTCATTGGTTCATTACCAGAGCATCCGTCAATTTTTGTAGCAAATGGATTAGGGGCATCTGGACTTACTGCAGGACCATATTTAGGTAAATTACTAGCTCAGCAAATTTCAGGCGATCCAGTAGATATTGATCTATCGCCCTACTCAGTAGAGCAAGCAATTGAACTTCTATAAAAGAATCCGCTTACATTTTTCCTATTTTAGAATAGGTCTTGTTTTCTTGATTGAGCATGCTATACTAAAGTCAAAATCGAATACATTCACTCATATAATAGCGGAGATATGGTCCGCAAGTTTCTACCGGTTTGCCTTAAACAAACTGACTATGAGAGCAACGGACTTGAGAGGATCTGAAGAGTGACTACAGATTTTCGCTTGTTTTCATCTGGTGAATAGTAAGCCGTGATGACCTTTGCTCCACTCATAGATATGATTGGATGCGCGGGTCATACGGCTTTTTTGTATGTCTGCCATACCACTGAGGAGGAAATACGATGCAACTGTTAAAGGATAAAATTATGGAAGAAGGAAACGTGTTACCGGGAGATGTCTTGAAAGTCGATTCCTTCTTGAATCACCAAATCGATGCAGAGCTCATGCAAGCGGTTGGAAACGAGTTTGCGGAGAAATTCGCAGATGCTGGCATCACAAAGATTTTGACATTAGAATCATCAGGGATAGCGCCTTCAGTTATGGCTGCTATTCAGCTCAAAGTCCCTGTAGTGTTTGCCCGAAAGCGGAAATCATTGACGCAAAACAGCAACCTTTACAGTGCATCTGTTTACTCATACACAAAACAAGAATCGAACGAAATATCGGTATCGGAAGCACACCTTGGTTCAGAAGATACATTGCTAATTATTGATGATTTTCTTGCAAATGGACAAGCAGTCTTAGGCTTGTTGGAAATTGCTGAACAAGCAGGCTCAAAAACGGCAGGTATTGGAATTGTCATTGAAAAAGGATTCCAACCTGGTGGCGCAATGTTACGGGAAAAAGGACTTCGTGTAGAATCACTTGCAATTATCGAATCACTTGAAAACCTACAAATTACTTTCAAGGAGGCTGTCGAATAATGAAAGCGACGCTTCTAGGAATTCAACATCTGTTAGCTATGTATGCAGGTGCAATCCTAGTTCCACTAATCGTAGGTGGCGCGATTGGACTTACACCTAAACAGCTTACGTATCTCGTTTCTGTCGATATTTTGATGTGTGGTGTTGCAACCCTTCTACAAATTATGACAAATCGTTATTTTGGTATTGGACTTCCTGTCGTGCTCGGTTGTACGTTCACAGCTGTAGGACCGATGATCTCAATCGGAAACACGTTTGGCTTATCTGCAATCTATGGTTCTGTAATTGCGTCTGGTGTAATTATCGTACTCATCAGCGGAATATTTGGGAAACTGGTCAAGTTTTTCCCGCCAGTTGTTACAGGTTCTGTGGTAACAATTATTGGAATTACACTAATTCCTGTTGCGATCAACAACATGGGTGGAGGACAGGGGGCGGCTGATTTTGGCTCTACTACAAATATCCTGTTGTCTTTCGGAACACTTGCATTCATCGTTCTCGTATACCGCTTTTCCACAGGCTTTTTACGGGCGATCGCAATCTTAATCGGCCTCGTTGGTGGAACTATCGCAGCGATGTTCATGGGTGTAGTTGACTTCTCAGCTGTACGAGAAGCCTCCATGTTTCACGTCGCTCAACCATTCTTCATCGCTACACCAACATTCCAATGGCAACCAATTTTAACAATGACGATTGTTGCAATGGTCTCGCTCGTCGAGTCAACTGGAGTATACTTTGCACTCGGAGATATCTGTGAAAAAGACATAAAATCTAAAGATCTTGCAAAAGGGTATCGCTCAGAAGGTCTTGCATCTGTTCTCGGAGGATTTTTCAACGCATTTCCATATACGACTTTTTCTCAAAATGTTGGTCTTATTCAAATGTCCGGTGTGAAGTCTAGAAAGGTTCTTGTAATTACAGCTGGCATGCTGATTGGACTTGGTTTCATGCCGAAAGTTGCTGCAATTGCTACTGTTATTCCTAATGCTGTCCTTGGTGGAGCGATGGTTGCAATGTTTGGAATGGTCGTATCACAAGGAATTAAGATGCTCAGCACTGTTGTTGTTAAATCACAAGACAATGCAATGATTGTTGCGTGTTCAGTCGGAATTGGTCTTGGAGTATCAGTTGTACCAGAGCTGTTTGCGAAACTCCCTGAAGGCGTCCAACTATTGACGAGTAACGGAATCGTAGCAGGGAGCTTAACGGCGATTGCGCTAAATATTATCTTCAATATGATTCCGAAGCGAAAGCGTAAAGAAGCAGTTGTGTTAACTGAACAAGAAGCATAAAAAGAGTGGGAGCTAGTTGTTAGCTTCCCACTCTTTTTTGATTCATGATGTAAGTCAAATTCGGTGCTGGTCGTATTTGTGTAATTCAAGATGTTTAGTTAGGGCATCAAGTTCTACATGACTAACGTCTGTCTCATAAGCGTAAACGGAGTCCATCAGCTGTTCGTGCGTGCGTGCTCCAACCAATGTAGTCGCTACAACATCTTTCTGAAGACAAAAATGAATCGCAGCTGCATGAAGTTTTTTTGTATGTGCTGTCAAATTATGTAAAACCTCACCTAGTGCAGGTTGCTTATAATTAACAAACGAGTCAGTCTGAGCCGCTCGTTTCTCACTTTCAGCTGTCAGAAGACCTTTCGCTAATGTCCCACGTACAATGACAGAAGCATCGTGTTCCTCAACCGTGGAAAACCATTCTTCAGGACGTCGATCGAGCATATTGTATTGCATCATTACAGAAACAGCGCTACTGTTCTTCAAAAACTGTTGAATGACATTCGGACGGATTGATGAGATACCATACTGGCGGATTATCCCTTCATCTTTTAAACGCTCAAACGCTTCAATCACTTCGTCAGCATTATCCTCCATAGTTCCACCGTGTAACTGATACAAATCGATATAATCCGTACTAAGTCTTCTGAGACTCTCTTTGACCCCTTCTATGATGTGTTCTTTAGAGGCATCCCAGTGCCAAGTTTTCCCATCAGGATTCATCTTATTTCCAACCTTTGTAGCTAGGATGATGTCACCTCTCCGATTGCGGATTGCATGTCCGACGCCTTCTTCATTTGCTCCACCTTCATACAAATCTGCAGTGTCAAAGAATGTGATGCCTGCATCTAGAGCGGCTGCAACGATATCGTCTACTTCGTTGCGATTCGTTGGTAGTGACATGCACCCAAGTCCCAGCTCGGAAATAGCTAGATCACTTTTACCGAGTTTTCTTGTCTTCATCCAAACACCTCCATTATCCCCATGGTATACTGGACGAAACAAGAAAGAAAGTGGGGGATCTTATGAAAAAATTCGAAGAACGAACAGTAGTTAGTGAGACGCTATATAATGGGAAAATTATTAAATTACATGTAGACGAAGTTGAACTGCCTGACGGAAAACGTGCAAAGCGAGAGCTAGTCAAACACCCAGGAGCAGTTGCGATTATCGCCATTACAGAACACAACAAACTGATTCTCGTTGAACAGTTCAGGAAGGCACTTGAACGGTCAATCATTGAAATCCCTGCTGGTAAAATAGAACCTGACGAGGATCCAGAAAAAACTGCAATCCGTGAGCTGGAAGAAGAAACAGGCTACCGAGCGAACGAATTTACATATATCCAGTCTTTTGCAACTTCTCCGGGATTTGCAGATGAGATCATACATCTCTATTTAGCAAAATCTTTGGAAAAAGTGGAGAACCCTGCAGCGGGGGATGAGGACGAATTCATCAATCTTCTAGAATGTACGCTCGAAGAAGCGGAGGGAATGATGAATGATGGAAGAATCTATGATGCGAAAACAGCCTTTGCTGTTCTCTATATAAAAGAACTCCTGAAAAGTTGAACTAATTATTACCGGACAAGCATAGAGTAGTACAAACTATTCGGAGGTGCATGTCTATGGTTCGTTCGTTATCGTTTTTACAGTTGTTTGTAATTCTCGCCGTAGGTTACATAGGTGGCGTGTTACTCTATCGAGGTATTCCTGATGCTGATTTCTCATTTTTAGTTCAGCTTTACGATAGTCGTGCAGCACAGAACAGCTCCACTTCTTTACTGATTCAACTAGCATCGTTTCTTTCTTTTTACGTAGTGGCGATGATTTTGTCATTATCCAAGAGAACTAGTTGGTTCGTTATGCTGGTAGGGGCGCTGAAGGCGGTTTTGTTTGGGCTCGCTTCCGCGCATATTCTTGCTGGTGGAGTGAATATGCTCGCTTACTCAGGATGGTGGTTCCCATTTAAATTACTAGGAACGTTCCTTGTAATAGTATTCTGTTGGACCCTTTCACCACCATTTTTCACACGCAAAACAGTCAAACGTTCTAACAATAGTAAACTTCCTCTTATGATTGTGGGTGTAGGACTTGTACTTTTCTTCGCAGATAAAGCTGCTTACAATCTCTTAGGAGGATAAAAGCGCTATAGGACGGTTTCCTTTCTATTGTCATAACGAATGACGATTTGCTATAATAGAATCATTCTTGAGGGGGGCGTCCTATGGAAAGCCGAATTGAACGCATAAAAAAACAATTACATGGGGCCAGCTATAAATTGACGCCTCAACGGGAAGCTACAGTCATGGTACTTCTGGAAAACGAGGCAGACCATTTAAGCGCAGAAGATGTGTTTCTGCTTGTTAAAGAAAAAGCCCCAGAAATTGGTCTAGCTACTGTTTACAGAACACTAGAATTGTTAACTGAATTAAAAGTCGTAAACAAAATTAATTTTGGAGATGGCGTTGCCCGCTATGACTTACGTAAAGAAGGCGCGGCAAGATTCCACCATCATCTAATATGTATTGAATGCGGAGCAGTCGATGAAATTCAAGAAGATCTTCTCGGTGAGGTAGAAAAAGTCGTTGAAAAACGATTTGGATTTACAGTCAAAGATCATTGGCTCACCTTCCATGGGATTTGCAAACGTTGCAAATCTGAAGGAGATACAAAGGGAAAGTGAGAGAGGGCGGCAGCATGCTGTCCTCTTTTAACGTTTTTGTTGGAAAAGGAGGGAAGGAGTCTGAGTCTGCAGCATAGTGCTGTCTAATCAGATATCCGCAGCATATGACAGATATGCAATTTGCTTTGCAAGATTACTTGCACTTTTTAAAAGTCGAACGGCAGCTGGCAGATAATACGATCTCTTCTTACAAACGTGACTTAACCGCGTACACGAGCTGGTTAGCTATTAACTTAACACCATCAGATACGATTGACCAACAACAAATAACAAACTACTTATTCCAATTGAAAGAACAAGGAAAATCATCAAGAACGATTTCAAGACACATCTCATCCATCCGTTCTTTTCATCAATTTATGCTAAGGGACAAAGTGACAGACGCGGATCCAACGGTTCACTTGGAGTTACCGAAACTGGAAAAGAAATTACCGAGGGTTCTATCCGTATCTGATATAGACAAGCTCATCGAGACGGTTGGTACGAAGACACTTCAAAGTATTCGGGACACGGCTATCCTTGAATTGTTATACGGAACAGGAATGAGGGTAAGTGAACTAATAGGGATGAATGCAGAAGATATCAATTTAACGATGGGATTTGTTCGCGTTTTCGGTAAAGGAAGTAAGGAACGGATTATTCCTTTAGGCAACACAGCAGTGAAAGCGTGTACAAGCTATCTTGAAGACGTAAGACCACAGTTCGTTTCTTCTGGAACAGGGAAAGATGCGCTCTTCTTGAATGCCAGAGGTGGACGCTTAACACGTCAAAGCATTTGGAGTCTTCTACAAGAAGTTTCCAAAAATGCGGGAATGGTTCAAAAGTTAACGCCTCACATGTTACGTCACTCGTTTGCAACACATTTAGTAGAGAACGGTGCTGATCTGAGGGCTGTACAGGAAATGCTTGGACATTCTGATATCTCAACGACCCAAATTTACACGCATGTCAGTCGAACGCGACTAAAAGATGTATATAGTCAGTTTCATCCAAGAGCATAAGCATATTTTTTTAGGAGGCAATTCAAATGAGTACACAACCATTTAAAAGAATTCACTTAATCGTTCTAGATTCTGTCGGGATTGGTGAAGCTCCGGACGCCCACTTATTTGGGGATGAAGGCGCAGACACTCTCGGTCATATCGGGGAACACATGGAAAACGGTCTACATATGCCTAATTTAGCTCGAATGGGTTTGTCAAATATAAAAAAAATTCAAGGCGTTCCTGAAGAACAGTCACCTATCGGATTATACGGTAAAATGCAAGAAGCTTCAGTTGGTAAAGATACGATGACTGGACATTGGGAAATGATGGGGCTTAATATTGACCAGCCATTTAAAGTTTATCCAAATGGATTCCCCTCTGAACTAATTGAAGAATTGGAAAAACGAACAGGCAGAAAAGTAATTTGTAACGAACCGGCAAGTGGTACTGCGGTTATTGAAGAATACGGAAAAGAGCATATGGAAACAGGAGCACTTATTGTTTATACATCTGCGGATCCAGTCCTTCAAATTGCGGCACATGAAGAAATTATACCGATTGAAGAGCAATATCGTATTTGTGAAATTGCTCGTGAACTTACACTAGAGCCGGAATTTCTAGTCGGTCGTGTCATTGCTCGCCCATTTGTTGGGGTGCCAGGAAGTTTTGTTCGAACAACAAATCGCCATGATTATGCACTTAAACCGTTCTCTCCTACCGTCATGAATGCATTACAAGATATCGGACGAGATGTAGTAGCTGTAGGGAAAATCTCGGACATCTTTAATAATGAAGGTGTTACAAAAGCTGTTCGTACAAAGAGCAATATGGATGGTGTGGATAAGTTACTCATAGAAATGGACACAGATTTTGAAGGATTAAGTTTTACAAACCTTGTTGACTTCGATGCCCTGTTCGGTCACCGTCGTGATCCTGAAGGCTATGGACTTGCATTGCAAGAATTTGATGCACGGATGCCTGAAATAATGAGCCGCTTAAAACCAGATGATTTATTGATCATCACTGCAGATCACGGCAACGATCCAATTCATGAAGGTACAGATCATACACGAGAGTTTGTTCCATTGCTCGTCTATTCTCCTCGTTTTACAAGCGGCGGAACGCTTCCGCTTCGCAACACGTTTGCTGATATCGGGGCAACGATTGCAGATAATTTTGAAGCAACGGCACCTGAATTCGGAGAGAGCTTTTTACAATCACTAAACGAAAAGGTACGGTGATAAGAATGAGAATGGTCGATATAATTCAGAAAAAAAGAGATGGCGAGACTTTGTCAGAAGAAGAAATTCGTTTCTTCGTAAATGGATACACGGATGGGTCTATAAGTGATTATCAAGCGAGTGCATTTCTAATGGCAATTTATTTTTCTGATATGGACGCAGAGGAACAAGGCTATTTAACGATGGCTATGGTGAATTCAGGCGACCAAATCGACTTGTCGGCAATTGAAGGGATTAAAGTTGATAAGCATTCTACGGGAGGCGTTGGTGATACTACAACGTTAATTCTTGCGCCACTTGTCGCCGCATGCGGAGTACCTGTTGCGAAAATGAGTGGGAGAGGACTTGGACACACTGGAGGGACTCTCGATAAGTTAGAAGCAATCGAAGGATTTCATGTGGAAATAACGGAAGAACAGTTCGTGAAACAAGTGAACGATTTGAAGTTAGCGGTTATTGGACAAAGCGGTAATTTGACACCTGCTGATAAAAAGCTATACGCACTCCGTGATGTGACAGCGACTGTAGACAGCATTCCGCTCATTGCAAGTTCCATTATGAGTAAAAAGATTGCAGCCGGTGCGGATGCAATCGTGTTGGATGTGAAAACTGGTGATGGTGCGTTCATGAAAACTACTGAAGATGCAGAGGCACTTGCCGAATCGATGGTAGCAATCGGAAGAGAAGTAGGTCGTCATACGTTGGCTGTTATTTCGGATATGAGTCAACCACTAGGATACGCAATTGGAAATTCATTGGAAGTGGAAGAAGCTATAGATACGCTAAAAGGTAATGGACCTGAAGATTTAACGGAATTGTGTCTTGTTCTTGGGAGTAAAATGCTAATTGCTGGTGGAAAAGCAAAAGATACCAAAGAAGCTCGAAATCAGCTGAATCAGGTCATTCAAGATGGCTCTGCATTGGAGCTATTCGCTAAGTTTCTTGAAGCGCAAGGTGGCAATCCAGCTATAGTGAAAAATCCTGAACTTTTGCCGAAAGCTGCTCATCAAATTGAAGTGAAATCGACAACTACAGGATTCATAACAAAGATGGAAGCGGATGAAATCGGTGTTGCTGCGATGCTACTTGGAGCCGGTAGAGCAACGAAAGAAGACGATATTGACTTGGCAGTCGGCATAGTCTTAAAGAAAAAAATAGGCGATGCTGTTAACTCAGGGGAGACAATTGCTGTTATCCACTCGAATACTGAAAACATCTTGCAGACCGAAAGTTTACTACTTAAGCATATTCACATTACACAACATGCGCCCAAGCGCCCTAAACTGATTCATAAAGTTATGGCATAAGAGCAACCATAGATGAGAAAGGCACTATTCACGATTGTCGTGAAAGGTGCCTTTTTTTATGTAAAAAAAAGAATAGTTGTCTAAAGACTGTCAATTTTGGACAGGCTACAAGTAAGTTCTGTTGTCGGTTCATGTAACGTGAACACTAGTTTTGACTAGTTTTGTCACGAAGAAGGGTTCCGCTTAACCGCCGTTGAATAGTTGGCGAGAAGGAGGGGTTGACGATGACAGATATAGCAATTACAAAAAATGGCATCATAGTTGTGGCGTTACGTGGAGAATTAGGAAATCATGAAGCCAATCGCATCCGAACACAAATTTCATCGGAAATCTTTAGTGGAAAAGTACATGGGGTAATTTGGGATTTGACACATCTTGGATTTATGGATAGTTCAGGGATTGGATTGATTTTAGGGAGAATGAGAGATCTTGCTCCGCAAAATGGAGAGACGCTCATACTAAATCCCTCAGCAACTATGGAGAAGATTTTTCAATTCTCAGGACTTGGCACAGTGGTGAGGCATTGCAACGTAGAAAAAGCTATAGGTGAAATCGGAGGGGTTTTACATGAACAATGAGATGACATTGTCATTTGTCGCAATCGAAGAAAACGAAGCGTTAGCTAGAATGACGATGACGTGTTTCATAACACCTTTAGATCCGACGATTGAAGAGTTGTCCGAATTTAAAACAATTGTTTCTGAAGCTGTGACCAATGCAATTATTCATGGCTATGACTGTGATGGAATAAGAAAAGTGACTATTCATGGGAAAATTGAAGACAGTAAAGTCACGATGACAGTTTCGGACGAAGGAAATGGTATTTTCGACGTGGATCAGGCAATGGAACCGATGTTCACTACAAAACCATTATTAGAAAGATCTGGGATGGGTTTCACAATCATGGAAAGTTTTGCGGACAATTTGTCAGTTGAATCTGCAATTGGACAAGGGACTGTCGTGCGGTTTGAAAAAACATTTTCTCCGGTCACGGAAAAAAGCAGAATGAGGTGACCTATGGAAATGTCTGTTGAAAAAAATGGAGCACTTCTATCCCAAGAGGAAATGCGCATGCTGATTCAACAGTCCCAAGCAGGCGATAAGGAATCCCGCAGACGCATGGTGGAAGGGAATACACGTCTCGTCTGGTCAATTGTTCAGCGGTTCGCTTCGCGTGGTGCAGACTTGGAGGATCTGTTTCAAATCGGCTGTATCGGTCTCATGAAATCGATTGATAAATTTGATTTGTCTTATGAAGTAAAGTTTTCAACGTATGCAGTTCCAATGATAGTCGGAGAGATACAACGGTTTTTACGAGATGATGGAATGGTGAAAGTGAGTCGTTCCATTCGTGAACTCAGTTTTAAAATCAGACATGCGACAGACAGTTATGTGAAGGAGCATGGAATATCACCTTCCATTTCTGAGCTTGCTAAAACACTTGAAGTCACGATAGATGAAATTATTTTAGCATCTGATGCTTTGAGAGATCCTGCATCCTTGCATGAGCAACTGTACGACAGTGATGGGGATAGTTTGACACTGATGGATCAGCTCAAAGATGATCGTTCTACTCGGCTATTTGACCATATCCCTTTGCGAGATGTTGTTTCAAAACTTAACAAACGAGATCAGACAATTATTTACATGCGATATTATTTAGATTGCACACAAAGCGACATTGCGGAACGAATTGGGATTTCTCAAGTCCAAGTTTCGCGATTAGAAAAGAAAATTCTAGCCCAATTGAAAACCTGGATGGGTGCAGCTGCAGAAGAAACGTTGGATAAAGCGAGGGCTGATCGATAAATGAATCCATTATTTACATCTAAGACTGAAGCCGAAGCGTGGTTTGTTGATAAATTTGGAACAGGTGAAACGTATGATGCAGTAACACGAGAAATTCATTTGTGGGAAATGCCAGTTCTTCTACTATACATCAATGGACTTGTTGATGGGCAGACGATTACAACGTTACTAACGGAAATGCAAGATGCAGATAGAGGAAATGAAGCTTCTCACCATTCAGGTGAGAAGCTGCTCTCTTACTTCCCCTATCATGCAGTAGAGCAGCCGAAAAGTCGGGATGAATTTTTAACATCACTATTGAGTGGACTTGCAGGGTTCGTGTCTGATGATGGGTTCACCTTTCTTATCGACATTAGAAGTTATCCCGGGAGACAACCAGAAGAGCCTGATAATGAAAAAGTAATAAGAGGATCCAGGGATGGGTTCACAGAGAACATTCTTCAAAATACAACTTTAATAAGAAGAAGATTGCGGACACCGGAACTTCGATTTGAAATGCATAAAGTATCTGCGGTTGGAAAAACCGATGTGGCAATTTCCTATATTAAAGGAGCTGCCAATGAAGATATATTAGACGGAATTCGTAAAAGAATGGATGAAATTGAAACAGATGGACTAACGATGACGGATAAGTCGTTGGAAGAGTTTCTATTTAAGCAGAGGTTTAATCCGATGCCATTTGTTCGATATACGGAACGACCTGACATTTGTGCAGCTCACCTCTTAGAAGGACATATTGCTCTTGTTGTCGATACATCTCCATCTGCTATCCTCGTGCCGACCACAATTTTCGATCATATGCAGCATGCAGAAGAATACAGACAGGCTCCTTTTATTGGGACGTTCGTTCGCATGATTCGCATGGCAGGTGCAATTTTCAGTCTTCTATTGCTTCCCTTTTGGTACTTACTTGCAACAAAAACTCAACATATTCCTCAGTTTTTACATTATATCGGTCCGGATGATCCGGGGGCGGTTCCACTATTCGTTCAGTTATTACTTGCAGACTTAGGAATAGAAGTGCTGAGGATGGCGGCCATTCATACACCGACCCCTATGACAACGGCCATGGGGCTAGTTGCTGCAATTGTCATTGGACAAGTAGCAATTGATGTAGGCTTATTTACACCAGAAGTGGTGCTATATGTAGCGGTTAGCGCAATTTTAACATTTGCCATTCCTTCCTATGAATTGAGTATCACAACTAAGATTTTCAGGATTGGTTTGCTTTTTGCTGTTGCTATAGCTGGAGCGCCAGGGTTTTTCGTTATGCTTGCGGTACTCTTCTACTACCTGAGTTCTATGAAACCGTTAAATGTTCCTTACTTATGGCCAGCGTTGCCATTTTTCCCGAAAGCGATGCTGCGCGTAATCTTGCGTCAACCGATGACGGTGGATATGCCAAGGCCTTTCATCACGCACTCCCCTAAGCGTAATCGAATGCCGTAAACAATTGCCTCCCCCTAAAAGTTATGATAAATTTGTCCTTAGACAACTCCTTCTACAATAAATGTCTGTACGAGGAGATTTATCGCAATTATTGGAGTGGAGGCGTAACCGATGGACTTATACGGAACTCAAAAGGTGAACGACAAAGGGCACTTAGTCATTGGTGGAACAGATGCGATTGATCTCGCACATGTTTATGGCACACCGCTCGTCGTCTATGATACTGCGTTATTTCGTAAGCGAGCAGCAGGTTTTCAAAGTACGTTTAAAGCGATGGGGATAGAAGCTCAAGTTGCTTATGCAAGTAAAGCGTTTTCTTCGGTTGCCATCTATGAACTAGCCGCACAAGAGGGATTGTCCCTAGATGTGGTTTCAGGTGGAGAATTGTTTACTGCTGCAAAAGCTGACTTCCCAAGAGAGCGTATTCATTTCCATGGAAATAACAAAAGCTATATGGAATTGAACTATGCGTTTGATGAAAAAATAGGTTGTATTGTCGTAGATAACTTTTTAGAGTTGTCCATGGTAAAAGAAATCGCATCTACTCGAAAACAGCAGATGAACATTTTGTTGCGAGTGACGCCAGGTGTTGAAGCTCACACACATGAATTCATTACGACTGGTCAAGAAGATTCCAAATTTGGATTTGACTTGAAAAATGGACAAGCAGACAAAGCATTTGAACTTGTTTATGATGCGCCATATCTACAATTGCTAGGACTCCATTGTCATATTGGATCTCAAATCTTTGAAACTGATGCTTTTACCCATGCAGCAGAAGCACTGATGAAAAAAATGCAAGCGTGGAAAGAAAGCCATTCGTTTGTTTGTACGGTTCTGAACTTAGGGGGAGGTTTCGGAATTCGGTATACGGAAGAAGATCAGCCGCTAGAACCTTCTCAATATGTAGAAAAAATGGCTGAGGTCGTCCTTGAATTATCAAAAAGTTGGAACTATCCACTTCCGGAAATTTGGATAGAGCCAGGTCGGTCACTTGTAGGGGATGCAGGGACAACACTGTATACTGCTGGAAGTGAAAAAGAGGTGCCGGGAATTCGCACATACATTGCAGTTGACGGAGGAATGTCGGATAATATCCGCCCCGCCCTATACGATGCAAACTATTCAGCAGCCGTTGCAAATCGGATGTTGGAACCTCATAATACAACCGTTACGATAGCAGGAAAATGCTGTGAATCAGGGGATAAGCTCATAATTGACGCAAACCTTGCGGATGTTACTGAAGGCGATATCCTAGCACTGTTTTGTACGGGAGCGTATACGTATTCAATGGCGGGGAATTATAATAGACTTCCTAGACCTGCAGTAGTATTTGTAGAAGAAGGACATCACCAACTCGTGATTAGACGAGAGACTTATGAGGACATTACTCGTTTAGATCTCCCCCTTCAGCAGAAGGTGAGGAAAGAATCGTAATGAAAAAGCGTAACCTTCTATTGTTTTTAGGAATTGTCATTATCGCATTAGTTTGGGGAGCGGTATATTGGTATTTTGTTGTACCGGTTATCGATCCGCGCTAAGACCTAAGTTGATAAATAATCGACAATCCTGTAAAATCGAGCAGATAGTATTATTGAAAGTGAAGGGATACCCATGAAACTTGTTCGTTATAAAAAAGCGTATCACAAAATAGCAATGGGGTTTCTTTCATATAGTTCCGGTGACCAGCCTGTCAAACAACTCCAAGAAACCATGACCCGTTATGAAACAGATGATAACTGGGAAATGTACTTGGTGAAGGAGAAAGAAGATATCATTGGAATTGTCGGTGCAGAAGTTGCGGACCACTCATTTGTCGTTCAACACCTATCCATCAATCCATCTTTTAGAGGCGAAGGAATCGGGAAAGAAATGGTTGCCAAACTTCAAGAAGAATTTCCGGACAAAACTCCCTATGGGAATGAATATACGGATGCATTTGTCAGTAAATGTGTTCTGGAAGAAACAAGAGCGGAACGCTAACGTCCGCTCTTCTTCTTTTCGTTACGAAGTTTTAGAATATCACTTCTGTCCCTAAGCATATGTTTATGAATAACGTCATCGCTACCGGGTGGTAGTAAATATAGGTTTTGTTTGGTTTGGCGTACTAATTCATTTAGTTGCTGAGAATGGAAAGTGAGTTTTATTGGTTGGAATGAATTTCCATTTGAGATCTCGGATTTTGCAAAAGCAACCTCTTGAACTAGGTGGTCGAAGTCAACTACATCCAAATATTCATCGTATTTGGATGGAAGCGAGGTGAATCTCTGGTGCGACTTGGTAATTGTTCGTAAAGCTCCATTCAGATTCCCGCGTCTCCAATGATACATTCCAGTAGAAAGCAAAATATAAGCAGTAAGTGGATGTGCCTTTGAGTAGCCAGGAATGGACTTCCAATATTCTTCTAACACTTCATGGCCCTCGAAATAATCTTGATTGTCATTAAAATATACAATGAACTCCACGAAGAGCGGATGAAAATAAGGATGCATACAGTCACTCCTATTCATTAGTGCATCTGCTGTGAGCAGAAAAGGTGAAAAAATGTCTTATAATGTAAAGCTAGAAGCATTCGAAGGTCCTCTAGATCTATTGCTGCATTTAATCAACCGATTGGAAATTGATATTTATGACATCCCAATGGCGCAGCTGACAAACCAATACATAGAACACTTACATGCGATGCGTGTACTCGAACTGGATGAGCTAAGTGAATACTTGGTTCTTGCCGCAACATTAATAGAAATCAAAAGTAAAATGCTACTTCCTGTGCATGAGGGGGAAGTTTTCGATGACGAAGGGCAAGAGTTCGACATGGAAGAAGACCCACGAGATGAACTGATTGCACGAATACTTGAGTACAAAAAGTATAAAGAAGCAGCTGTGCAACTGAAAGAATCGGCTGATGAACGTGCTGTCCACTATACTAAACCTCCTACTGAAGTAGAGGCATATGGCGTCGTGGCTCCAGCCGATTCGGGTGATGAACTCAACGTGTTTGATCTTATCGGTGCCTTTCAGCGCATGCTACAGCGTAGGAGATTAAAAGCACCTATGTCTGCCAGTATAACAAATAATGAAATTTCTGTCGGCGATAAGATGGATGAGATTATGAGTCGAATAGAACGTAAGGGGGGGACTTGTGAGTTTGAAGAGTTGTTTGAAGAAGGAGACATTAGTGGTTTAATCATCACATTTTTGTCCATTCTTGAACTAATGAAACGAAGTGATATTATCGTAGAACAACACGGGAATTTTGACCGGTTACAGATTAGAATGCAAATGGAGGAACGGACGTATGAATGAAGGTAACATCCTAACAGCTACCTTAGAAAGTTTCCTTTTCGTTGCTGGTGAGGAAGGGCTGACGTTAAAACAGCTTGCTGCACTGACTGTTTGTACAGAAGGTGAAGTGACTGATGCTTTAGAACGGTTGCTAGCGGGATACGAAGAACGGAGAACAAGCGGGATTACGTTACGTCAGTACGGTGGAGTCTTTCAACTTGTCACTAAAGCGGAATACGCAGAGGATATTAAACGATTGTTTGAAAACCCTCCTTCTAAAATGATGACTCAAGCAGCACTTGAGGTACTTGCGATAATTGCTTACAAGCAGCCGGTTACACGTGTGGAGGTAGACGATGTCCGGGGGGTAAAATCCGAACGAGCTATCCAGACACTTGCTTCCAAAGGATTCATCATGGAAAAAGGACGTTTAGAAGCAAGTGGTCGGCCGATACTATATGCAACAACGGCGTATTTTTTGGATCGATTCGGACTCAATTCACTTGAAGACTTGCCGCCACTCCTTCAAGAAACAGAGGAAGATGAAGATACAGACCTATTTCTAACCAAGTTTCAAGACATATTAGAAGCTCAAGAAGAAGGAGGAAATCGTCTTTGAAAAAAGTGCTGGCTATACTGATGCTTTGTGCTTCAATGGTGCTCTTGCCCGTTCCAACAGCGAACGCTGCTGTAACCTCATCGTGGGTGGTCATCGATGGTGATACAGGGAGAATACTGGATGGAGACAACCCGCATGATCAGTTACCGATTGCGAGCCTAACAAAAATTTGGACGGCTCTGACGTTTATTGAATCAGGTGCAGCCGGTGAAGAAATAGAGATTTCACAACGGGCTTCATCAGCGGAAGGTTCTTCGATATACTTAGAGCCGGGCAGCACCGTCCCGACAAAAGATTTACTTCATGGACTCATGCTTCGATCAGGAAATGATGCAGCGATGGCACTAGCTGAGCATGCAGGTGGATCTGAAGAAGGATTCGTACAACTTATGAACGAACAAGCAGATCTTTATGGACTAAAGGATACGCACTTCACCAATCCGTCAGGTCTTCATGATGAACAGCATTTGTCGTCTGCCTATGATACTGCGATGATGCTCTATTTTGGAATGAAAAATAAAGAATTTAAAAAGATTGCTTCTACCGAGCAGTACACCAGGACGGGCAAACAACCGGGGGTTTGGGAAAACAAACATCGTCTTATCACATCCGACACCGACGCAGTAGCAGGTAAGACTGGTTTTACAAAAGCAGCAGGTAGGACATTAGCCACTTACTTTGAGAAGAATGGGAAGAAAGTGATCGTCGTTACATTGAATAATGGGAATGACTGGAACGTTCATAAATCGCTAGCAGCGAAAGTTTTCCAGGAGTATTCTGTTGTAACTGTTGCTAAGAAAGGTGAGTATTCGGTCTTGCCGGGTGTTACGGCCAAGTTGAAGAAACCTATAAAAGTGTTGCTCAAACCGGAAGAGAAGAGTAAAGTTAGTTCTGTCATGCGAATTCCGCGAGATGAGACGCAATCATCACTAGGTCAATGGACTGTCTCTTTGGACCAAGAGCCATTGGTAACTGCGGAAGTTGAACTAAAACGCAAATGAAATCTTCTGTATGAAAAAGTGGATAAGAAAAGTTGAAACTCTATGAAGCAGAGGACTACTTAAAGCCTCTGTTTTTTCTTTTTTCTTAAAAAACAGATGAACGTGATGAAAAGAGGTCGCTATCTTTTAGATCAAACATGTATTATGCGGTCTCCTTTTCATTTGCATAAAAATATGACATAATTTTTTAGACTGAAGAATGAGGTGACGGAAATGGAAAGACTACAAAAAGTATTAGCGCGAGCTGGAGTTGCATCCCGCAGAAAAGCTGAAGGGTTGATCCTGGAAGGCAAGGTTAAAGTGAATGGATCCGTTGTAACGGAACTTGGAACGAAAGTAACAAATTCAGATAGAGTGGAAGTCGAAGGTATCCAAGTCGTCAAAGAAAACTTCGTTTACTATTTATTGTATAAACCGAGAGGCTACATATCAACGGTTCACGATGAAAAAGGACGAAAGACTGTATTGGATCTTATGCCAGGCGTTGAACAACGGATTTTTCCGGTGGGAAGACTAGATTATGACACGTCGGGTGTCATCATTATGACGAATGACGGTGATTTTTCTTACACAATGACACATCCGAAGTTCGGAATACGGAAGCAGTACATTGCAAAAGTAAAAGGGATTCCAACTCGGGAAGCACTCAAGAAGCTCGAACATGGAATTGAATTAGAAGACGGCTTAACGGCTCCTGCAAACGTTAAGATGCGTTCAATGGATAAGAAAACACAAACTGCTCTCGTTGAAATTACAATTTCTGAGGGGAAAAACCGCCAAGTTCGTCGTATGTTTGACGCCATCGACTGCCCTGTTGTGAAATTACGTCGTGAATCCTTTGCATCGCTTACCACATTAGGTTTGAATGCAGGTGAAGCTCGTGAGTTAACTACTCATGAAGTGAAACAACTGCGTGTTCTTGCGGAAACCGGTAAAATTGGCTAATTTGTGACACAAATGTTTCACAAAACACTCATGAACGAAGCCAATTAAAAAACACATCTTTGTTATAATGAAGGATGCTATGAACGATTCGAAGTACCAACGTTAGGGGGGAAAGAGGTGGCTAAGATGGACAAAAAGAAGAAACGCCTATTCATTAGGGGAGCGATCTTACTAGTCTTGGCGGCAGCCATTGTCTTTGCACTTACTTCTAAGAAAGAAACCAAAGTGCTTGCTGTCGGGGATAAAGCACCGAACTTTGAACTTCAGGATATGAATGGAAAGAAAGTAAAACTCTCTGATTATGAGGGACAAGGCGTGTTTTTGAATTTCTGGGGAACATGGTGTCCACCTTGTAAAAAAGAAATGCCGTACATTGAAAAGCATTCTAAGGAGTTCACAAACAAAGGTGTCCAAGTTCTTTCTGTTAATATCGGTGAATCTGAGTTTAAAGTGAATACATTTATTAACCAATACGGACTAACATTCCCTGTTCTGATCGATAAGAACAAAAGTGTGAGCCGGAATAGTTATAATGTGGTCCCATTGCCTACGACAATGCTGATCGATAAAAATGGAGTTATTAAACAAATTGTTACTCGAGAAATGAGCGAAGCTGAAATTGTGTCTCTTATGGAGAGCATTCAACCCGAATAAGGAGCATGGTATCCAATGAGTAAAATTAAATGCCAGTGCGGTCACGAAAATCCTTTCGGAACCGTCCTTTGCGAAAAGTGTGGTCGACCACTTACTGATGAAGCAAAAAAAAGTGAAATGGTGGACATGCGTTATGAAGGATCCGCAAGACGTTCGCAAACCTATAAAAAATCAGTCATCGATAAGGTTTGGAACTTCTTCTCTAGTGTTAAAATTGGTGTCAGTATAATTATTGCGGTGCTAGCAACTTCAGCAATCGGTACAATCTTCCCGCAAAAGTTTTATGTACCGGTGAGTGGGAACGATCCTTCAGAGTATCTGGAGTACTATGAGCGTCTCTATGGTACTGTCGGAAAACTGTATTATCAGCTCGGTTTTTACGATATGTATAACAGCTGGTGGTTCAAAATCTTAATTGGAATGCTTGGAACTTCTATCATTATTGCAAGTTTGGACCGGGTTATTCCGCTTTACAAGTCATTAACGAAACAGCGTACGAAACGTCATCCATCTTTTATGAAACGACAACGAATTTACGGAGAAAGTAAGGTCTCTGATTCTGATGAATCACTTAAGAATGCTGAAAAAGCTCTAAAAGATTTACACTATAAAGTAAAGGTCGAAGATGGCGCAATCCTCGCTGAAAAGAATCGGTTTGGTCGCTGGGGCCCCTATGTTAACCATACTGGACTTATCATATTTTTATTAGGTGTGTTAATGCGTGGTATACCAGGGTTTTATGTCGATGAAACGATGTGGATTCGCGAAGGGGAAACTCGAGAAATTCCAGGAGCTCCTGGATACTTGCTTGAAAATGTCGACTTCTCTGTAGAAACGTATTCAAAAGATAAAGCGGACGAAGTTTTCGGTGAGGCTCTCGATAAAAATGGTGCCATCGTGAGCGAGTTCAAATCTGATGTTAAACTCTATAAAGAAAAAGAAGGCTCTCTACCAGGTTCTTCTGATGTTGAGTTCATGAAAGAATATCCGATCGTTGTCAACAAACCATTGAAGTTTGATGGATATAGCATTTTCCAAATGGATTACAAAACAGGTGAATTGAAAACAATGACGTTTTCTTTGATGAACAAAAAGACAGAACAGTCTGTTGGGGAATTTACTATTGATCTTAACGATCCGGCCAATGATTATGATCTTGGGAATGGAACTTCAATAGAACTCATGGAATATTATGCGGATTATGATGGAATTGTCGATGGACAACCTTCATCAAAGTCTCCTATTCCGAACAACCCGGCATTTATATTCAATATGAAGACTCCTGAACATCCTGATGGCGAGAAGAGTTTTGTTGCTATTCGTCAAACATTAGAAGTTGAGCCAAACGACTACGAAGCCAAATTTCTCTCTGCTGAAACTAGAGATGCATCAGGTCTCACAATCCGTAAAGACAAGACACTTTATATTCTTTTGTTAGGTGGGATCGTCTTTATGATTGGTGTGATCCAAGGATCCTATTGGCAGCATAGAAGAATTTGGATTCAAAAGGGATCGGATTCTGAAATGCTGATTGCAGCACACACCAACAAAAACTGGTATACACTTAAAAAAGATTTGGATAAAGTGAAAGAAGTTGCTACTCTTCCAACGTATACCGATAAGCAGGACAAAGAAGCTGTCATTGATACGACGGAAGGAGAGACAAAATAATGGATTACGCGGCATTAAGTGCGAATTTACTGCTAGTATCATTTATCGCCTACCTGGTCGGCACCTTCTTTTTCGGAGGGGCAGTCAAGGTTTCAAAAACAGAAAAAACCTACAAAGATAGCATGTGGGGGAAAATCGGGATTGTCATTACAATTATCGGTTTTGTTTCTCAACTAGGATATTTCATAACTCGATGGATAGCATCAGGACATGCTCCTGTCAGTAATATGTTTGAATTTACGACTGCGTTCAGTATGATGCTTGTCGGATCTTTCATTCTCATTTTCTTTATCTACAAAACACCTTCGCTCGGTTTGTTTGCGCTTCCGATTGCGATTGTCATTATTGCATATGCAAGTATGTTCCCTAGAGAAATCACACCACTAATTCCAGCATTGAAGAGTTATTGGTTAACTGTACACGTTATTACAGCAGCACTTGGTGAATCTATTCTTGCTATTAGTGCGGTGGCTGGACTGATCTACCTTGCTAAAAACGTAGACTTGACAAAGAAGTCAAAAGAACGTTTTTGGCTGGAAGCAGTTATGTTCACGGTTGTTTTAGTTCTTGGATTTGTTGTTTCGTCAACAGCTTTCAGCCTATCAGGTTATGAAGCAGACTTTACGTACGTCGACAAAAACGGTAAACCTTCTGAAATGACGTATAACATGCCACCGTTGTTCGGCATGAGTGAGTACGAACAAGTCACAACAGATACGATGAAACCTTGGTTCGAAACGCCTGCAATCGTCAATGCGAAAACACTTACAACATTTGTTTGGTCACTATTTACGGGAATCATCCTCTATATACTGATCCGACTCATTTTCAGGCGTCCGATTGCAGCACTTTTACAGCCATTTGCCAATAAAGCCAATTCGCAATTAATGGATGAAATTGGTTATCGATCCGTTCTCATAGGCTTCCCAGTATTCACACTTGGTGCGCTTATTTTTGCAATGATTTGGGCACATGAAGCATGGTCTCGATTCTGGGGCTGGGATCCGAAAGAAGTATGGGCTCTCATCACATGGCTCTTCTACGCAGCATTTTTGCACTTACGCCTATCACAAGGCTGGGAAGGCAAGAAATCGGCATGGCTTGCTGTTGCTGGATTCGTCATTATCATGTTCAATTTAGTAGCCGTCAATTTAATCATTGCAGGTCTACACTCATATGCATAACAAAAACTGTGCAGCAAATCCGCTGCACAGTCTTTTTATGTGTTTTATTTATCAGAAGTCCTACACAATGTGCGTTGTATGTGAGGTAAATAGGTATACTAGTTTCTTTTTTCACGCTGGACAAGTACAATGAAAGAAGTAGTTTTGAAAGGAGCAATCGTCAATGGATGAAAACTTAAAATTGCTCGTCGTGGACGACGAAGACCGTATTAGACGGCTTCTTACAATGTATCTCTCTCGTGAGGGGTATGAAATGGACGAAGCATGTGATGGCGCAGAAGCGCTTGAAAAAATTGAAGAAAATCATTATGACTGTATCTTACTTGACGTCATGATGCCTGAAAAAGACGGAATGGAAGTTTTGGAAGAACTAAGAATAGCTGAAAACCAAACCCCAATTATTTTATTAACCGCAAAAGGAGAAGAATCTGACAGGGTCACAGGGTTTGAAACAGGAGCTGATGACTATATCGTTAAACCATTTAGCCCTCGTGAAGTAGTATTGCGTGTAAAGGCGCTTTTACGACGTGCGGGCTCATTTAACGGATCTTCCACTGCTGCAACTTCTAAAGACTTAGTCGTTTTCCCACAACTAACAATCGATCACGATGCACATCGAGTTACGGCAGAAGGCAAAGAGGTCAGCTTAACTCCAAAAGAGTACGAATTGTTGTATTTCTTGGCGAAAGCACCAGACAAAGTGTTTGACCGTGAGCAATTGTTAAAAGAAGTATGGCATTACGAATTCTTTGGGGACCTCAGAACCGTGGATACTCATGTAAAGCGCTTAAGAGAAAAGCTAAACAGAGTCTCTGAACAAGCAGCTAAAATGATTGTAACTGTTTGGGGCGTCGGCTATAAGTTTGAGGTGCCCACTGAATGAATAGAATATGGAATTCAATCGTCGGGAAGCTATGGGCAACCATATTGCTTCTCGTTTCATTTGTCCTGTTTATCGTCACGGCATTGCTATTAGAGTTCTTTGATAACTTTCATACACGTCAAGCTGAAGAAACACTTTCACGAGAAGCGAAAACTGTGGGGAGTATTATTATGGACCACGAAAACGAATCTGCAATGAAACTCGTCGTCAACGATATTTTGAATAACGGTACACATGCCATGGTCGTTGGTAACGATGGGCAAGTCGCTTACTCATTCCATGATGGAGTAGCAAATGTTAAATCGATTGAAGAGAAAATCTTAAGTGATAAGGTATTCAGCGAAAAAAATGATAATGAGAATTCCTCGAAACAAATGATTCTTCCTTCTCTAACTGAAAAAGAAGTTTCAGAACGCTACATTGTATCCTCCACACCTTTGCCAAATGAAGGCGAAGGCTATGTTGTTGTATACCAAAGTTTTGAAGCAATCCATGACACGACTAAGTGGACAACACATATCGTGCTACTTTCTGCATTTATCGCTTTCATTTTAACTACATTTTTCGCGTTTTTCCTTTCTACACGAATAACTCGACCGTTACGGCAGATGAAAGAAGCTGCATTTGAGTTGTCAAAAGGCAATTTCGATGCCAGGATACCGGTGAAGCAAAATGATGAAATTGGTCAACTATCTACAGCATTTAACCAAATGGGTAGACAATTAAAGTACAACGTGGAACTCATTAAACAGGATAAAGAACAATTATCGAGTATTTTGACGTCAATGACAGATGCAGTAATTACATTCAACCGGGATAACACAATTTTGCTCAGTAACCCTCAAGCGGAAAACGTTTTGCAAAAATGGTCATTTATCAATCAAGACTCAAAAGAACTGTTGCCTCCTGAAATTATTCATATGTTGGAACACGCCGTCATGTTTGCGGAGGAAGTGGATGCTGAATTAGAACTTGGGAAAAGATTTTTTGTAGTGAAGATTAGTCCCTTATACAGCAAGAATAGCATTCGAGGAGCAGTAGCGGTCCTTCGAGATATGACAGAGCAACACCAGCTTGACAAATTGCGATCTGATTTCATTGCGAATGTATCTCACGAATTAAGGACGCCAATCTCCATGCTTCAAGGATATAGTGAGGCGATCCTAGACGGGGTCCCTGAAACTGCCGAAGAAAATCATGAAATGGTGAAGATCATTCATGATGAATCTCAGAGAATGGGACGATTGGTGACAGATTTGCTTGATCTAGCACGGATGGAATCTGGACATATGCGTTTGTATAAATCGGAAATGGCGGTTATTCCATTTTTAGAACGAATGCGGAACAAATTCATGCAAGTTGCAAAAGACGCAAACGTCGATCTTGAAATAGAGCCTAATGGATCAGAAATGTTACATTTGCAAGCAGACGAAGATCGGATTGAACAAGTGTTCACCAATTTAATCGACAATGCAATTCGGCATACACCTGACGGAGGGCACGTAAAACTTTCTGTTGAGAAATATCCTAAATCCGTTGCAATCTCTGTAATTGATACAGGAAGTGGAATTCCTGAAGAAGATTTACCCTTCGTATTTGAACGTTTCTACAAAGCTGACAAGGCTAGAACACGTGGTAAAAGTGGAACCGGTCTTGGCCTTGCAATTGCGAAAAACATTGCAGATTCTCACGGTGGGAGTATTAGTGCAAGAAGAGGTGAGAAGGAAGGCACGATCTTTACTTGTGTGCTACCTCTAGAGTAATTTAACATGTAACTTTAGCGGTATATAGCCGTCAACTTATGTGAACGAGGAGGATTATTGTGGACGACTCCGTATTTCATCATTTATATGAAACGTATCATCAGGATGTATATAACTTCTTGACATACTTGACGAAAAATCGTCAACTTGCAGAAGACTTATCCCATGAAGTATACGTGAAAGCGATTCGTGCCTATTCCTCGTTTGAGGGACGGAGCAGCGAAAAAACTTGGTTGTTTGCCATTGCTAAGAATGTATCGATCGATTATTTCCGGAAAACGAAAGTACGCAGTAAATATGACGCTACTTTTTTCGACTGGGACAAAGATGACTTGAAATCGACAGACAAGACGCCTGAGCAACAATCGATTGATAAAGAACAAATGCGTTCTGTTTTTGAAAATCTGGATTCGTGTACGATGGACCAACGTCTTGTCATCATTATGCGCTATTTCAATGACCTATCGATATCAGATACAGCAGAAGTGCTTGGATGGTCTGAAGGGAAAGTAAAAACAACGCAACATCGCGCACTGAAAAGCTTAAGGACAAAAGTAACTTTGGCAGAATCAGAGAGGGGGGAGCCGAGTGAATCACGAACAAAAAGTTGATGAATTGGAAAAGCTCCTGCACTCTATGCCAAAAATAAAGGATGAACGTTCTAAGGAAGAAGTACTGGAACGTTTGAAGAACGATAAGCGACTTACTAAAACACCAGCCGTACCGTTGCGCAAGAAAAGCCGCGTTGTTCCCTTAATAGTGGCAGTAGCAGCAGTCTTACTGGTTGCGATACTAATTCCTACTTTCATGAGCTCTATGGACACTGGGAAACAATCAGCAGATGAGGCGTCAATCGAAAGTGATTCAGAGGGTGTGCCTGCAACTGCAAGAGAAGATGAAGAGATGGAGAACTTTTCAAAAGATTTTAGTTCAAAATCTGCCGTTTCAATGGGAGATGATTCTCAATATGCCGTGTATCCAGCTGATCTGGATGGAGGACGCATATTGCATATAGGGTTACAGGATGCTCAGGCTGTCAGTATTCCAGTTTCTATTCTTTTGTCTAAAGAACAGTTAGAAGCTAAAGGGGTAACTGAAGACTCGACAGATCTGGAAATCTACAAGGCATTTGCTGGAGAGTTGGATGAGGAAGCGCTAGGTTTTGAACCCATGCATCCTTTAGATGCGACATTCTCTGAAAAGGGGGATCAGCTTACCGTACTACTTAGCGATACGCATGGGTATGACTTATCAGCTGCTACACAGGAAGTGTTTCTTCACTCTCTTATGCAGACATTCCCTTCATATCGCAATATCCGAATATTAGATGGTTATGGGCAACCCGCCGATTTTGATCAAGTAGGTGAGCTTGAGCCAATCGATATACAAACAGAACTAACCAATACGCCTTATTATGTCTACACACTAGAAGATGGTCAACAGGTACTTTCTCCAAACTTCATGCAGCAAGCCGAGTCATTTAAAGAAGCCCTAAATCTCATGCAAACAGCACCAAATGACTTGTATGACCCTGTGATTCCCAAAGAGATGGATTTCACTGTCACGGTAAATGAAGGAATTGCTGAAGTTAAATTTAACAACGTTGTTCAACTAGATTCCATGCCACTGGATGTAGCTAGTCAACTAATTGATGGACTTACGCTAACAGCAGCTAGTTTTAATCTACAGCTAAAAGTAGTCAATGTTGAACCACTGGATTGGAATGGCTTGAATTTCAGAGGACTTCTCCCAAAAGCGATTGGAGCAAATCCGATGCCATTTATTTTGAAGTAACAGCCAATCTGTAAACAGACAAGTTTACAGATTGGTTTTTTTTTTATATACTAATGGTGTAATAAAATATTGATTCATCTTCGGGGCAGGGTGAAATTCCCGACCGGCGGAAATGGAAGCGAAAGCTTTTTAGCCCGCGAGCTTAACAGCTGATTCCAGTGAGATTCTGGAGCCGACAGTATAGTCTGGATGGGAGAAGGTGAAGGCGAAGCCGTCTTTTTGTCTGTTAGGCAACGGCTTATTTAAGCGCGAACATTCTAATTGATGTTGGTGTCTTAATTAAACACGTCTACACACTCCCTTTGGCATATATTTGCTGAAGGGTGTTTTTGTGAAGACAGACGAAAGATTAGGCAGATCCTTTCCTCTTTGTGAAGTGAATCGCAAAAGGAGAGAGTAGTATGAATAGTAAGAAATTACGGGTGATGATTTTAGTCGCCATCCTAGGTAGCATTTCCACAGTTCTTATGCAGTTTAACTTCCCGCTACCAGCACTACCAGGTTTTTTGAAAATTGATTTTAGTGAAATACCTGCAGTGTTAGCGGTGATGACACTAGGTCCTGTGGCAGGAATTCTCGTAGAGTTACTGAAGAACGTACTCTATTGGTTCTTATCAGGAAGTCCAACAGGTGTGCCTGTTGGGGAAATAGCGAACTTTGTGACTGGTGTCTTGTTCATCATGCCGATCTACTTTATATTCAACAAATTCCGTACCTCACGCGGCTTAACTGTGGGACTTTTATCAGGTACAATCTCGATGGCAGTTGGCATGAGTCTGTTAAATTACCTAGTCTTTTTGCCGGCTTACACGTATTTCTTAAATGCGCCGCCAGTAACAGGAGAAGGACTCTATACAATGATTGTCTTAGGGATTTTGCCGTTCAACCTGATTAAAGGTGCTATATTAATGGGGATTTCTCTACTGCTATATAAAAGTATGCAGAACTGGATTTCACAACAACATCGTAAATTATCTGTATGAACTAGAAAAACAGGCTATCCGCTAAAATGCGGGTAGCCTGTTTTTTAGTCTTCATATTTGAGTGGATCGCCATCGAATGGATCATCTGCAATTTTGATGGAGTCTGTTGGGCATCCGTCAAATGCATCTTCAAGGTCCTCCAGCAGTTCTTCTGGAACTTCAGTATTTCCCGTGTTATCATCGAGGATAACAAACGCAATTCCTTCATCATCATAATCATAAATATCAGGCGCTGCAGCTCCGCAAGCTCCACAAGCGATACATGTGTCCTGATCTACGATAGTAAACTTTCGAGTAGACATGTTCGTTCTCTCCTCTTTTCTTCACACTAGCAACTAGGTACTTCATCCATTCTAAAACGGTTTTCTACAGTTTTCAACCTTTAACCACTAGAAAGTAGGGATTCTTAGTGAAGTTGAGTTCAATAATTTTAAAGATCGCAAAAAAAATGGATGGGCAAAGGTCTTTGAATGCGAGTTTACATGTCTTGCGTGGAAAACGTTCAGGGCAGACACTCCAAGATATCGATTATTTTTCAGTGAAACCATATTTTTCACTACTCCCAAAACTAGCAGATGCGACTTTTGCAGAGGCTGTTCAGTCACTTCGACATTCAGGATTAATAAAAGAGAGTGAAGGAATTGTAACAGTCACAGAAAAGGGGAAGCGAACGGAAGAAGAATTACGAGTTTTTCACTTTGATGGCTGGAATTATAGAGGAAGGGAAGAAGTTTTCTTTTTGCGATTGGTCTTACTTGTACAAACGCTTTCTCAGTTACGAGACTCCCAAAATTCTTTTCATCCAATCACGAACGACCGGAAAATCCAGCAGTTTGTGAAGGAAGTATTACGAAGTCTTTATGATTCAAGACAGAATAACGCGCAGTACTTAGCAGATGAATTACTTCTGGCTTTGGAAATGACCGGTATTTCTGACCTTCAGGCATCCATATTGTGCCACCGACTAACCGGGGTGAACGCTTCCGGCTGGACTTGGGAGCAGCTTGAAGAGGCAACAAGCGAACCTGTCGCCAGTTTACAACTCGAGTATTTAGAAGCACTACATCGATTAATTGCTGTGTCAGAAAGTGAAAAGTTGGCTGAAAAGCTCCCGATACTACATAAGCTTGCGCGAGGTATTCGTATTGAAACACCACTAACAGATTCGACATCGATTACAAAAAAGTTGTTTGACCAAGGGGTGTCTATTGAAGAGATTGCAAGTACCCGTCAGTTAAAAGTGAATACCATTGAGGATCATATTTCAGAAATTGCGGCGAACGACCGAGATTTCCCTATTTTACAATTTGTAAATCAGGAAGATCAACTAGCGGTTGAAATGGAAGTGAAAAATAATGATGTGAAACGTTTACGTCTTCTGAAAGACAAGTTTCCACATTTGACCTATTTTCAAATTCGTCTTATTTTGACTAAAATGAAAGGAGAATACGTGTAATGGACCTTCATCATGAATTAAAAGTGCGATTTGGATATGATGAGTTTCGACCGGGTCAAGAAGGTGTCATACGCTCGATTTTGCAGCGTAATGATACACTTGCAATACTCCCAACAGGGATGGGGAAGTCGTTGTGCTATCAGCTGCCCGGTGAGATGCAGGATGGACTTGTTCTTATCGTATCCCCACTCGTTTCTTTGATGGAAGATCAGGTAGCGAGTATCCGTAAGCGTGGAGAAAAACAAGTTGCGGCAGTTAATTCATTTCTATCATCTGAACAACGAAAATACATATTTGATGAAATCCATAAGTTAAAATTCCTGTTCATTTCTCCTGAAATGATTAGTCGCTCTGACATGACAAATTTTTTGATGAGAGTACCTATTTCAATTCTGGTGGTGGATGAAGCGCATTGTATTTCCCAGTGGGGGTTCGACTTTCGCCCTGATTATTTGCGTTTAGGAGAGTTTATCCGATTAGCTGGAAATCCTCCGGTTCTAGCTTTGACGGCAACTGCTGATGCTCGAGTAGAAGCAGATATTATCCACTACTTACATATGTCTAATCCAAACGTAATTCGCCAGTCCTTGGACCGACCGAATCTAACATATACGGTTCAGCAACTGGAAACGGAAGCTGATAAGACAACGTGGCTAAAAGAACGGTTGAGAATGACTAAGGGTCCTGGAATCATTTATGTTGCCTCCAGGAAGCGTGCGGAAGAATTGACACATGCCCTTCAGCAAGAGGGAATTAGGATTGCTTCGTACCATGCGGGAAAAGAAGCTGGGGACCGAAATATTATTCAACAGCAATTTTTGAGCGGAGAATTATCTTGGATTTGTGCAACCAATGCATTTGGGATGGGCGTCCATAAGGATGATATTCGGCAAGTCATACATGATCAAATGCCGGCATCTGCAGCTGCGTATGTTCAAGAAGCTGGCAGAGCGGGTAGAGATGGTAAACAATCGAGTGCAGTTTTGTTGTATGTTACGGACGATGAACAGAAAGTTCGTTTCATTGTTCAAAAGGATTTGCCTGATGAACCACAAGTGCATCATTTTGCGGCAATGCGATCTTCTGGTCAGTCGATAGAATCTTCAGCAGAACTTGCAGGGATTTCTGAAACGGGCTCCAGAGTTGTTCAGTATTATCTGGAATCACTTACTTTGGAAGATGTTTATAAAACGTTCACAAAGTTAAAGTACGACAAAGAAGAGAAGTTAAGGCAAATGATTGCCTATGTGCATGAGAAAACCTGTTTGCGAGGGCAATTACTTTCTTATTTTGATGAGACATCCCAGACAAAGCCTAATATGTGCTGTTCCGTATGCGGAACGGTGAATGATGAGTGGCTTATAAGTACTGAGAGTTTAGGTAATCGAAGACGACTCCTACAATGGGAGGAGAGAATTCGATTACTGCTTTGCTAGTAGACCTTATTGCCGTTTACTTTTACGACAAAATTCGTCATAATAAAGATATAGTAATAGGGGATAGGAGAATGCCACTATGACAAAAAGTGACTATAACTCAGAGTTTGAAGAAAATAGAAAAGAGATCGACTTAGAGGATGACACTAAAGCCGATTTGCCCTCTCGCGTAAAACTACGTCAGAATAAAAATGCGACCCCTGGGCGTAAAAAGAAAGAATCCCGCAAAGGACTAACGCTGATCAACGTTATTCTTGTGCTCTTTACGCTCATACCGGTTGGAATATTTGTGTATGTTCTTTCGGATTTGTATAATCCTAAAGAGGGAACTAACGTTGAAATTGATCAATCAGACGTGACATTTGAACTGGGTTCAAGTCAGTCACCGAATTCTTCGAATGATGCGGCGGTTGATTCAAATGAAAATAAAGAAGACGATGATTTGAAAAAGGATGAAAACGCTAAAAAGGATGATGAATCTGAATCTCAAAAGGCAGAAAATAAGCCTGTAGCCACTCCAAAACCGGATCCAAAGCCAGAAACAAAGCCGGACCCAAAACCGGATCCAAAGCCAGATCCAAAGCCAGAAACTAAGCCAGACCCAAAACCGGATCCGAAACCAGAAGATAAGCCTTCTGCAAAATCACATACCGTTCAACCGAACGAAACACTTTATCGTATTTCGGTCACTTATTATGGTTCGGGTAGTGGGGTTGAAAAAATTAAAGCAGCAAATGGGTTATCATCAAATTCAATCAGTGTTGGTCAGACGCTGGTCATTCCTTAATTAAAAATTTTGAAAAGGCAAAGTACGCTAACTTTGCCTTTTTCATATGGTAGGTGGATGTATGAAAAATGTTTGGATTGGAATACGTGTGTTATTCACGTGTTTAAGCGTGCTGCTTGGATGTATGTTTTATAGTGCACATCGAAATTCTTTAAAGACCCACCGCATGAAGGTGAAATCTTCCTCCAAAGCTGACTGCGAGCTTACTGTATTTTTTATAAGTGACGTGCACCGCAGAAGAATCCCTACTAAATTGATAAAAAAAGTCCATTCCCGATCCAGCTCAGTGGACCTAGTTATTATTGGTGGCGATGTGGCGGAGAAAGGTGTTTCATCAGAAAGAGTGAGAAGTAATGTAGAAAAACTATCAACCTTAGGACCGGTGTACTACGTATGGGGAAATAACGATAGAGAAATTGGAGAATCCGTCATTCGAGAAATTATTGAAGGTGTCGGTGGAAAGATACTTGATAATGAAAGTGTTTGCATCCCGTCACATTCAGATTGGATTCTTAGTGGTGCAGATGATCCTTCGAGTGGTAATACAAACTTAAAAAAAGCTGTGTCATACAATGGTGAGTATACGTATCAGCTTATAGCAGTTCATAATCCATCGTTGTTCAATAAACTTCTCCAGATTGCTAATCCTGAGCTCCTCATAGGCGGTCATACACATGGAGGGCAAATTCGCTTCGGACCTTTCGGGATGCAACCACGAGGTGAATTTAAGGTTGAGGAAGATTATGCACAACTGATTAGCAATGGTTTTGGCACAACGCTGGTTCCATTACGTTTTGGTGCCCCCCCTGAAACTCATCTTATAAAAATTGAGTATAAAAAAGGAGTGTAACAAGTCGACATGCTTAAAACAGATGCCATTATTATAGGAGCAGGTCCTTGTGGACTATCTGCTGCTATTCACTTACAACGGTTAGGTCTTGATGTATTGCTGATAGAAAAGGGAAGTATCGTAAACTCGATTCACAGCTATCCAACACATCAAACGTTTTTTAGCTCAAGCATGAAATTATCAATTGGTAACATTCCATTTATTACTGCGAAAGATAAACCTCAACGTAATGATGCGCTGGTTTACTATAGAACAGTTGCCGAACTCGAACAATTAATGATAAACAGTAATGAAACAGTTTTATCTGTTGAAAAAACTGGGCATGTGTTTCATGTCACAACGGATAAGGCAGTGTACGAAACTTCATACGTTGTAGTTGCTACAGGTTATTACGACCAACCTAATCGCCTTGAAGCAGTCGGTGCAGACTTACCGCATGTTCATCACTATTTTAAAGAAGCGCACCCATACTTTCGAAAGAACGTAGTAGTCATCGGAGGAAAAAACTCTGCAGTAGATGCTGCGCTTGAGCTTGAACGAGCAGGTGCTAACGTAACAGTCGTTTATCGTGGTGCCTCATACTCACCTAGTGTGAAGCCTTGGATTTTACCTGGATTTGAAAGTCTGGTCAATAACGGGAAAATCAGAATGATTTTTCAAGCTACAGTAGAAGAAATTAGGGAAGATACAGTTCGTATCCGTACCGAGACAGGTGTAGAAGAAATCCAAGCGGATACTGTATTTGCCATGATTGGTTACCATCCGGATTACAATTTCCTTGGAAGTATAGGAATCGAGTTGGAACAGGAAAGTGGATGCCCGTTGTATAACGAGGAAACCATGGAAACTTCAGTAGAGGACCTCTATATTGCAGGGGTGATTGCTGCGGGTAATAATGCGAATTCAATATTTATTGAGAACGGAAGGCATCATGGTGAGGCCATTGCTTTATCTATTTCTGAAAAGTTGAAAGCGAATTGTTAACAGAATAGGTAATTGTTTCTGTATTTGTGATATAATCACCCTGATTGGGGGTGCGAAGCTTGATAATTTTGTTTACAGTTGGGATCGCTCCGTCACTGGCTTTATTTAGTTATCTCTACTTAAGAAAAGAAATTTCTAGGGAACCTTCGCGCACTCTTTTTCAAGCCTTTGTTTACGGAGCAGTTATGACGTTTCCGATACTGTTCGTTCAACATGTTTTTGTAGAGGAACAGGTCTTCGCCAATGAATTTTTACAGAATACTGTATTCACAGGTGCTTTGGAAGAATTTTTTAAATGGCTGATTTTATTAGTCTTTGTTTACAAAAATTTTGAGTTTGACGATGTGTATGACGGAATTCTTTTCGGAGCCAGTGTTTCGCTGGGGTTCGCGACAGTTGAAAATATCTTGTTTTTGTTCACATTTGGCCTGGATACGGCTTTTATTCGTGCGTTACTTCCGGTTTCCAGCCACGCATTGTTCGGTGTAGTGATGGGATACTATTTTGGGAAATCGAAATTTGCAATGGCTGATAAGAAAAAATGGAACTTGTTAATTGCATTGATTTTCCCTTTTGTATTACATGTTACGTACAACGCAATTTTAGAAATTCATGATCTTTGGGTATATTTAATGATTCCGTTCATGTTGTTTCTATGGTGGTTCGGCCTTACAAGAGTGAAATACGCACATGTTTTTGCAATGAGACAAACCAAAAAAAGAGCATCATGAAAACCATCCACAATTGTTGGATGGTTTTTTTGTATTGAAATGGAACAACGCATCATAATTCTGGTGATTTAGGACAGTCTAAAGGTACAAGTAGAACGACTGGAGGAAAAGACATGAACAAAATGATGCGCACAATGTTAATTGGTTTGCTCTTTTTTGTAGGTATTCAATTGTCACTTTCAACTGACACTCAAGCTTTCACGAATCGGGAACTCGCAAAAGGCACTAAAGGAGACGATGTCATTGAACTTCAAGCAAGACTTCAATATATTGGTTTCTTCAAAGGGAAAATAGACGGTAACTTTGGTTATCAAACTTATTGGGCGTTACGCGAGTTTCAAGAAAAGTATGGGATGCCTGTAGACGGTATCGCAGGAACTAAAACGAAGAAAAAGTTAACTTCGGCCTCTTCTTACGACAAGAAATTTGTCATGGACAATATTAAGGCGGGGAAAGAATTTACTCATTATGGGGGTAAACCGTTGTCTTCTCAAGTTAAGGGGGGATCAACTACTACAAAACCGAGTACGAATACTCAAGTCCCTTCAAAATATAGTGCAGACGACCTCAAATTATTAGCTAATGCGGTATATGGTGAATCACGAGGGGAACCTTATGAAGGTCAAGTGGCTGTAGCAGCTGTCATATTAAATAGAATTGAGCATCCGGACTTCCCGAACACGGTTGGTGGTGTAATTTTTCAACCGGGTGCATTTACAGCAGTTTCTGATGGTCAAATATGGCTAGAACCTAATGAACGAGCAAAAGAGGCAGTAATCGATGCGATGAATGGGTGGGATCCTTCGGAGAATGCAATTTATTACTTTAATCCGGTAACTGCTACAAGTAAATGGATTTGGTCACGTCCACAAATTAAGAAAATAGGATTGCACATTTTTTGTAACTAACAAAAAAATTGTTACTTCCCATGAAACTATAACTATTACAGAAAGCAGGTGTAGTACATTCTTATGAAAAAACTAGTGTTTCTTGCTGTTTTTGCAATTGTTTCGTTATCCGTGTACTCCTATTCAACAGCTACACAAAATAAGGATTTGCAAAATGCTTTATCTGTGCAGTATGCAAAGAATATTTCTGATGCCTCTTCGAAGTTGCAGGAGTTAGACGAAGCCGTTAAGAAGACATTGCTATTCAACCAAGGCCAAGGAGATCTTGAGGCTCGTGAGGATATTTGGAGGCTGTCTTCGGATATTCAGCAATCTGTGGCATCACTACCTCTCGACCAACGATTTTCAACAACATGGATGAACTACTTAGGAAGGTTAGGGAAGTTCTCTAAAGAAGGAGATGAAAAGACTGACCCTACAGAATTTCACAATGTTATGGATCGTGCCTCGAAAAATATCCAAAGTCTTTCAGACCAATGGTCAGTTGCAACTGCAGATATGGCTAGTGGGAATCTTTCGATGGCAGAATGGCAAGATCGACTGGACGGTGAGAAAGCTTCTTTCGACTGGAAAGGACTAAGCGCATCCATTCAACAATATACGGAAAGTGATTTCCCGCTAACAGCAAGTGAATCCGATGCGTTAAAGAAAAAAGAATTAAAACATATTAAGGACCCTGCTGTTACCAAAGAGGATGCATTATCTAAATTCAAAAAATTATTTCCTGACGTATCCAATCAAGTTATTGACACAACAGAAAGTAAACCAGGTGCAGCCTATCCGTTTTATCATATCCGCTTTGCAGATAATGACTCCGTGGGATATATTGATATCACGAAAAAAGGAGGACATATACTCTCTTTCTTAACAGAACGACCTTCGGGTGCAGGCACTATGGAATTAGACGATGTACGTAATCGGATTGAAACGTTCTTAAAAGATTCAGGATACACGGATGTAGTCTTCGAAGAAGTTAGAGAAAACGACACAGCCTTTCACTTTGTTTATACACGAGTAGAAAAAATGCATAAGGCGAAAGTTTTGTCTGATACGATTCAGATAAAAGCAGCAAAAGAAGATGGTCGAATACTAGGTCTTAATGCTGCGGAGTACATTCGGAAAGAACAGCTTAAGGATCAACCGATGATTACAATAGATTGGAAAACATTCTTTCATAAGAATGTAACCGTAAATAAACAAGAACTTGTTTATGTCGAAAATGAACATGGTATCCAGCGTCTTGCCTATGCCCCAACCGTAACACTTGAAGAGAACGGTCAAGTTGGTACGTATATTGTCTTAGTAGACACGGAAACAAAAGACGTAATCAGGACGGAGAAGCAACCTTAAAATAGTGTTTGGAAAATCCCGCCACTCATGTCATAATACTAGTATGAAATCATGACAGGTGGCGGTTTTGTGAAGCTTGCATTAGGAACTTCTATCACAATAGACAAAGATTATACCGAAGAAGGCGAGAAATTTAAAAGTCGAGTCGTGGATATCGATAAAGAGTGTGTAATGATTGATTATCCGACTAATCTTGAAACAGGAAGAACGGCATTCTTTATCGATGGAACTCAACTTTTGGTCTCATTCGTTGATGAGTTGAAAATGGCTTATGTCTTTAAGACTGAAGTGATGGGAAGACTGAATCGAGGAATCCCGATGCTTCAACTGTCATACCCTGGTGATTCAGAATTGATAAAAATTCAGCGTCGGGAATTTGTACGCGTAGATTCCCCGTTGGATGTAGCTGTAGACAAAGATGGTATTGTTCACCAACTTGTTGCGGAAGATATAAGTGCAGGCGGCATGGCTGTCAATTTGGCGAAGTCGAACTTTGAAGAAGATGACATTGTCAGGCTGACAATCGTTCTTCCCTTCGCCAATAATTCCATTAAATATGTGAGAGTAAATGCGAGAATTGTTCGGATATGGGAAAAAGATGGTAGGAGAATTGCGTCTTTGCAGTTCGACCAAATTGATCACGAATCACGACAGCAAGTCATTCGTTTATGCTTTGAAAGACAATTGAAAAAACGGAACGAATAGGAAAAAGTCTTTAAGAAAAAGACTTTTTCCTTTTCGCTATGGTACAATGTTTGCGAATTGAGTACGGGGGTATTGGACATGGAAAAAGGAATACAAATTGCAATAGATGGTCCTGCAGCTGCAGGTAAAAGTACAATCGCAAAAATAACAGCAAACAAGTTGGGATACACTTACATCGATACAGGTGCAATGTACCGGGCTCTAACATATAAGGCGTTAAAAGAGCATATAGATGTATATGACGATGATGCCCTCTCTAGTTTGTTGGAGCGGATCGATATTGAGTTATTACCAACCGAAGAAGGACAAAGTGTGCGAGTAGATGATGAAGATGTTACGGAAGAGATTCGGTCACAGGAAGTTACGTCAAATGTATCTGCTACCGCTGCTCAACCACGTGTTAGAGAAATAATGGTAGAAAAGCAACGACTTTTAGCGAATACTAAAGGGGTTGTAATGGATGGTAGAGATATCGGAACTGCAGTATTACCGGATGCGGAACTGAAAATATTCATGACTGCTTCTGTAGAAGAACGTGCCGCAAGACGTTTTGTGGAGAACACGAAAAGAGGCATTGATCGTTCGATGGAAGAGCTCTGCCAAGACATCGCGAATCGGGACAAGGCAGATACAGAACGTATCGCATCTCCACTAAAGCAAGCGAGTGATGCGATTTTTATCGATACAACCTCGATGAGTATTGAACAAGTTGCAGATACGATCATTCATCATGCAGAAAAGAGGAAGCGCCCATGAATTTATATCCTCTTGGGAAGGCACTGTGTACTGCAGTGTTAAAACCGTTCTATCGAATCAAAGTAATCGGTCAAGAAAATTTCCCTAAAGACCAAGGCGTTCTTTTGTGTACCAATCATATCGATAACTTAGATCCGCCTGTTGTTGGTTTAACAGCTCCGCGTCCTGTGCACTTTATGGCGAAAGAAGAGCTGTTCCAACTTCCTGTGTTAAAATCAATATTACCTAATGTGAATGCCTTTCCTGTAAAACGAGGGCTGAGTGATCGTCAGGCGATTCGTAAAGCGCTTGAATTACTTCGCTCAGGACAAGTAGTTGGAATGTTTCCTGAAGGAACAAGGAGTAAAACTGGGGAAATAGGGAAAGGACTAACAGGGGCAGGTTTTTTTGCACTCAAAGGAGATGCGTTAGTCATGCCTTGTGCAATTATTGGCCCATATCGCCCGTTCAAACAGCTGAAAGTAGTTTACGGGGAACCAATTGATATGACATCTTACCGTGAACGAAAAGCTTCTGCCGAAGAAGTTACAGAAGTAATTATGGCCGCTATTCAACAGCTAATCGAAAAAAATCGCTGACACACAAGTTCAATTTTTTGTTTTTATGGGTATATTCCAATAGTATAGAATTATGATTATTATGGAGGAGGACTACATATGACTGAAGAGATGAATGTAGAAGCAATGGACGGATACAACGAAGGAGATCGTGTGACAGGTAAAGTAACTAAAATTGAAGACAAATCTGTCACAGTAGAAATTTCTGGAGCACCATTTGACGGCGTGATTCCAATCAGTGAATTATCTAGTCTTCACATCGAGACAGCATCAGATGCAGTAAAAGAAGGCGACGAACTAGAACTTTCTATTATTAAAGTTGAAGATGATGCCTTCGTGTTATCTAAACGTAAAGTGGATGCTGAAGATGCTTGGGATACTTTGGAAGAGCAATTTAATAATTCTGTCACAATTACAACAGAAGTGAAAGATGTTGTAAAAGGTGGTTTAGTAGTAGACCTAGGAGTGCGAGGATTCATCCCTGCATCCTTAGTCGAAGATCATTTTGTCGAATCATTTGAAGACTACAAAGGTCGCTCAATGGAATTTAAGATTGTAGAAATGGATAAAGAGAAAAACCGGTTAATCCTTTCTCATCGTGCAGTTATTCAAGAAGAAAAATCATCTAAAAAAGAGGAAATCCTAGAAAACCTTCACGAAGGCCAAGTCCTTGAAGGTACCGTGCAACGCATCGCTTCATTTGGTGCATTTGTAGATTTAGGCGGCGTGGATGGCTTAGTTCACATTTCCCAAATCGCTCATGGACATGTTGAGAAAGTTTCGGATGTCCTAAAAGAAGGCGATAAAGTGCAAGTCAAGATTTTGGCGGTGGACCGCGACTCTGAACGAATTAGCTTATCTATTAAGGAAACGTTAGCTGGCCCATGGGAAGGCATTGAAGACAAAGCCCCTAAGGGTGCAGTCTTACAGGGAACTGTAAAACGTCTTGTGTCTTACGGAGCTTTCGTTGAAGTATCCCCAGGGGTCGAAGGCCTTGTGCATATTTCAAGAATTTCTCATGATCATATTGGGACACCGAACGAAGTTTTGTCTGAAGGACAAAATGTTGAAGTGAAAGTATTGGACGTCAATCCTAATGATAAACGTCTCTCTCTAAGTATAAAGGATCTAACTGATAAAGAAGAGGACACCTACGATGGCTATGAAATGCCAGAAGAACCATCTGGTTTCTCTATCAGTGATGTCATCGGAGATCAGTTAAAAAAATTCTCCAACTAAAAAGGTTTGCGAACCTGTAACAACTGTATTGAAAGAGATGGCTCTTTTAGGAGCGCCATCTCTTTTTTTTGTGTATAATATGCAGAAGATAGCTTGGAAGGATGAATGACTAATGAGTAAACCAACAGTAGCCATCGTAGGACGTCCGAATGTCGGTAAGTCCACGATTTTTAACAGAATTGTCGGAGAACGTATTTCGATAGTGGAAGATGTTTCAGGTGTGACCCGGGACCGCATTTACAGTGCGGCAGATTGGTTGTCTCACGACTTTAATTTGATTGACACGGGTGGAATTGATATTGGGGATGAGCCGTTCCTAGTTCAAATCCGTATGCAGGCTGAAATTGCAATCGAGGAAGCGGATGTAATTATTTTCCTGACAAACGGAAGAGAAGGCGTTACCGATGCAGATGAGCAAGTTGCGAAAATCTTGTATAAGACAAAAAAGCCAGTAGTTCTTGCCGTCAATAAGGTGGATAACCCTGAGATGAAGGATATGATTTATGATTTCTATTCACTCGGTTTTGGTGATCCGCATCCTATCTCGGGATCACATGGCTTAGGACTTGGAGACCTTTTGGATACCGTTGCAGAAAATTTCCCTGATCCATCAGAAGAAGAAATTGAAGAGGATGTTATTCGCTTTTCTTTAATTGGTCGACCGAATGTTGGGAAGTCTTCTCTTGTCAACGCATTGCTAGGTGAGGAACGTGTTATCGTAAGTGACGTTGCTGGAACTACAACTGATGCAATTGACTCTTCATATGAATATGAAGGGCAGAAATTTAAAATTATTGATACAGCAGGAATGCGTAAAAAAGGTAAAGTGTACGAAAATACGGAAAAATACAGTGTGCTACGTGCGCTAAAAGCAATCGATCGTTCTGACGTTGTACTGATTGTCATTAACGGTGAAGAAGGTATTCGCGAGCAGGATAAGCGGATTGCAGGGTACGCAGAAGAGGCCGGGAAAGGAATTCTATTCGTTGTCAACAAGTGGGATGCTCTTGAAAAAGATGAAAAGACGATGAATCGCTTTAACGAAGATATTCGTAAAAATTTCTTATTCCTGGATTATGCACCGATTGCCTATGTATCAGCAAAAACAAAACAGCGGGTTCGCTCGTTGTTTGATATGATTATTAATATTAGTGAAAATCATTCAATGCGCATTCAATCCAGCGTACTAAACGAAGTGGTTGAGGATGCAATCGCTAGAAATCCTGCACCGACGGATAAAGGTAAACGACTCCGTATTTATTATTCAACTCAAGTAGCAGTTAGACCTCCTGCTTTTGTCGTATTTGTAAATGATACAGAACTAATGCACTTTTCATATGAACGATTCCTTCGCAATCGTTTGCGTGAGTCTTTCGGATTTGAAGGAACACCAATTCGAATTATCACTCGGGCTAGAAGTTAACGAAACTGTGGGAAAGGATGAGGAAACGTGACAAAAGTTTCTGTAATTGGTGCTGGGAGCTGGGGAACCGCTCTTGCCTTTGTTCTTGCTGAAAATGGACATGACTGTCTAATTTGGGGAAGACGGAAACAGCAAACCAATGAGATAAACGAACAGCATACGAATCATTCATATTTGAAAAATTGCATGCTACCAGAATCACTGAAAGCAACTTCAGATCTAAAGCAAGCTGTTGAGCATGCTGATGTTCTAATCGTTGCTGTACCGACAAAAGGAATGAGGGAAATCGGTGCACAATTGAATAGTTTGATACAAAATCCGAAACTCATCGTACATGTGTCTAAAGGTATTGAACCTGATACGCTCAAGCGAATTACTGAAATGCTAACAGAAGAAATTCGACCTGAAGCACGTAGAGCCTTGGTTGTCCTCTCGGGGCCATCTCATGCGGAGGAAGTCGTATTGCGTCATCCGACGACCGTAACAGTGGCCTCAGAGGATGGTCAAGCTGCAGAAGAGGTTCAGACACTATTCATGAACTCATATTTCCGCGTGTATACAAACGAAGACGTTCTCGGAGTTGAGCTAGGCGGGGCTTTGAAAAATGTTATCGCACTTGCTGCTGGGATTACAGACGGTTTAGAATATGGCGATAACGCAAAAGCCGCCCTAATAACTCGAGGTCTTGCAGAGATTACGCGTCTTGGGGTTAAGATGGGGGCGAGTCCCCTTACATTTGCAGGGCTTGCCGGTATGGGAGATCTTATCGTCACGGCAAACAGTGTCCATTCGCGTAACTGGAAAGCAGGAAATATGCTTGGGAAAGGTCATTCACTAGAAGAAGTGACACAAGGCATGGGAATGGTGATTGAAGGCGTCCGTACAACTAAGGCAGCTCATCAGTTAGCAAAGCAATATGACGTTTCAATGCCATTAACAGAGGCCCTATATACTGTCTTGTTTGAAGATAATGAACCGAAAGAAGCGGTAGATTGGTTAATGAGTCGAGGGAAAAAGAAGGAAACTGACGATTTTTCCAATTAAAGGAGCTTATTTAATGTTCTCGCGAATTACGCGTTGTGTCGCATAAATTTACGACTGGAAGGAATGACGTACTTTGTCCTCGTTGGATAAAATGTGGCTATCTTTTTACGCCATGGGTTTCATGATGATTTCAATGGGACTCATTCATGTTAGCCGTACCAAATTAACAAATAAGCTTCTCAAGATAGTGTTTGCGGTCATTGCCTATTGTTTACTGATCTTTTCATTCTTTGCAATGATCTATCTCGTCTTTAACGGACCTACGGGAGGCTCGTAAATCTATGAAAAGAATGTTACTACTTCCTATAGTGGCGATACTTTCTATTTTTTTGTCAGGATGCATGTACCCTCAAGATGAAATAGAAAGCAAGCAGAGACCATATGAGGATCAGCTAGGGACTGTTCAAAAAGCGGTAGATACGTACCGTGAACAGTCACAAGGTTTATTGCCAATAAAAACACGGGATATGGATGTCGATCAATATATTAAATATCCAATAGATTTCACTAAAATTGTTCCATCTCTAACGGAGAAAATCCCTTCAAATGCTTATGAGCAAGGGGGGATTTATCAATATGTTTTAATGGACGTGGAAGAAAACCCAACAGTTAAGCTTGTAGATTTACGTGTTGCAGAAAGAATTCGGGAACTGATATTACGAAAAACAGTGAATGGTGTACTGCCTTTCAAAGATCCTGTTCAAGAAGGTGCAAACGTCTATGAAGTGGATTTTGAAAAAATGGGTCTTAAGGAACCGTTGACTGTAGAGAGTCCTTATTCTGATGCTCATTTACCACTTGTTGTTGGCGGAGACGGCAATTTCTATATCGATTATTCAATAGATTTAAACCGTATTTTGGAGAAGGAAAAGCCTGATGTGAAGCCAGGAGAGGACATTCGCTACTTGCTTTCAGAAAAACATCCGATACTCCCTGCTTATTCTTTACCGTATACGGTTAACGAAAACAATGAACCGATTTTCATGAAATCGTCTAACTAAACAAGAAAACGTTTTGTGCTTTTATGCATGAAACGTTTTTTGTTTTCATAAACTACTATGCGTAGAAAAGGAGGACGATGGAAATGAAAGAAGAACTATATGAAAACTTAGCGAGACGAACAGATGGCGATATTTATATCGGAGTGGTAGGACCTGTTCGTGTCGGAAAATCTACTTTTGTTAAACGTGTCATGGAAGAAGTAGTTATCCCCAATATGAGTGAGCAGGCAGACCGTACTCGAGCACAGGATGAGCTCCCACAAAGCTCTCCAGGGCCAGTCATCATGACGGCTGAGCCGAAATTTGTCCCTGCACAAGGAACGGCGGTTTCGATTGGAGATGGGGAACTCTCTTTTCAAATTCGACTGGCAGACTGTGTGGGGTATGTCATCGATGGTGTGAAAGGGTATGAGGATGAGGATGGCCCTAAATACGTCCATACTCCATGGCATAATGAACCGATTCCATTTGAAGAGGCAGCTCGTATCGGAACAGACAAAGTTATTCGAGATCATTCAACAATCGGTATCTTGCTGACTACCGATGGAACCGTCAATAATATTCCGAGAGCTTCTGCTGAAGCTGCGGAAACAGAAATTGTATCAAAACTTAAGGAAATTGGTAAGCCGTTTGTCATTGTTCTGAACTCGAAAATGCCAGCACATGAAAAAACGGTTCAATTAAAACAACAACTACAAGAAGAACATGGTGTTCCTGTCATTGCAATTAGTGCGGATCAGTTGAATGCACAGGAAATCCAATTGATTTTAAAAGAAGCCCTTTATGAATTCCCAATTACACATATTGACCTTCAAAAGCCGGACTGGATGGATGTGTTAGGCTCAGAGCATTATTTAAATTCGAATATTGATGAAATAATTAATGAAGGCTTCCTTGAAGCATCCAAGATCCGTAAAGTTCAACAACTTGCGGAACGGTTGAATGAAGAGGACTACATTAAGCATGCAGAAGTCATTGAGGTAGATGCAGGAAAAGGAAGAGCCATCCTGGACTTGAAAATAGACGAACAAACGTATCTGGGCGTTTGTGAGTCCTATATGGACACCGAGATGAAAACGAAGAAAGACTGGCTAATATTCATCCAAGAAGCGGTCAAAGCGAAAAAATCCTATGATATGTTCGCTGAGGCAATCGAGACTGCGAAAAAGGAAGGGTATGGGGTCGCCTTGCCAACCATTGCAGATTTCCAGCCGACGCAGCCTGAACTTATAAAACAAGACTCTTTTTATGGAGTACGCATGAAAGCTACAGCTCCAGCGTTACATGTGATTCGGATTGATATGGAAGCAGAATTTGCCCCTCTCATCGGTTCTGAATTCCATAGTCATCATTTGTTGAAAGAACTGAAAAATGCTTACTTACACGATCGTGAAGCGTTGTGGGAGACTCAATTGTTTGGAACACCGCTCCATGAAGTGTTGAAGGAAAGCATCCGATTTAAGACGTCTGCAGTACCTTCCAGCGCTCGGAGAAGACTGCGTGAGACCATTGAGAAAATGGTGAATGAAGGAAATAAAGGCATGGTGACGTTCATCGTCTAAAGAGTAAAGATCCGTCTACAGCGGGTCTTTTTTCTGTTTTTTGGATACCTATCCACCACGTAGACCACAATATTCTTGCACCCTAGAATTGGTTATGTTACTCTTTTTACAGTGTTAAAGAGGTTTTACAAACGTTTGAGAGGAGGTGAACGAGATGAACAAAACTGAATTGATCAACTCCGTAGCAGAAGCAGCAGGTCTTTCTAAGAAGGATGCAACAAAAGCTGTTGAAACTGTATTTGAAACAATCCAAGACGCTCTTTCAAAGGGTGAGAAGGTACAATTGATTGGCTTCGGTAACTTCGAAGTACGCGAGCGTGCTGCTCGTAAAGGCCGTAATCCACAATCTGGAGAAGAAATTGAAATCGCAGCTAGCAAAGTTCCTGCATTCAAAGCAGGTAAGGCATTGAAAGATGCTGTAAAGTGAGTTCAATTACATAGAAGCCCGTCAGACGTCCATAACGGATAAGCTGGCGGGCTTCTTTCCGTATTACGAGGTAAATACGAGCCATCAACTGTACTGAATGCGAGGAGTATGCTACTATTTTGAAAGACTAGATGTGCATCAGAGGAGGTTCCATCCATGGAAGAAGTGAATTATGGGAAAATAGAACAAGCGGTCACGATGATCCTCGAAGCGATCGGTGAAGATCCGGAGCGAGAAGGATTGTTGGAAACACCAAAGCGCGTTGCGAAAATGTATGCAGAAGTGTTCGCGGGAATGGCGGATGATCCTCGTATGTACTTTGAAACCGTTTTTCATGAACAACATGAAGAAGTCGTCCTTGTAAAGGACATTCCATTTTACTCGATGTGTGAACATCATCTTGTTCCATTTTTTGGTGTTGCCCATATTGCATACATACCCCGTGACGGCGTTGTGGCAGGACTCAGTAAATTAGCAAGAGCTGTTGAAACAACAGCTAAGCGTCCACAATTGCAAGAACGTATTACAACGACTGTCGCAGATGTCATGATGGAAATGTTGAAGCCACTTGGTGTATACGTCATCATCGAAGCAGAACATATGTGCATGACGATGCGAGGTATAAAAAAACCAGGTTCAAAAACAATTACAACTGCAGCTAGAGGAATTTACGAACATGATGATGTTAAACGATCAGAAATTCTTTCGCTTGTAAAGTAAGATTGCGGTCCTTTGCGGATCGCGGTTTAACTATGATATGATAGGTAAGATATGAAAGACGGGGGAGAGAACTATGACTGCACCAGATTACATCGTCATTAAAGCAAAAGAAGATGGTGTCAGTGTTATCGGGTTAACCCGTGGAAACGACACGAAATTCCATCATACGGAAAAACTCGACTGTGGAGAAGTGATGATTGCCCAGTTTACAGAACACACATCCGCTATGAAAATCCGTGGGAGTGCAGAAATTACAACTGCGCACGGGGTTGTCTCCAGTGAAGAGAGAGCATAACAGCAACCTGCATCGTTCACTTGTTAGATGCCTTGGAATGGAGAAACGGTGATGAATAAACACGAATTGAATTCAATTGTAGAAAAATATATAAGCGACTTGCAATATGCACTTCGTGAATCCATTCTAAAGCGGGAAATTGGTCATTTTCCTGTGGACTCCATAAAAGCATTTTTTCTTTTGCTACCCATTGTGAACGAAAAAATCAAAGAAGACAAACTTAGAAAAATTACATTGTCTGTTGGAGCGATACACGCTGCGCTTGATATTCACGATCGCATAGAAAGTGCTCAAGCGACGTCTGCTGAGCAACAACTGACAGTATTGGCTGGGGATCATTTCAGTGGTATCCACTATCGGATATTAGCTGAAATTGGTGAATTCGGATTTATACGCGGATTATCCCAAACGATTGCTCATATTAACGAACAAAAAACATCGTTGCACCACGAACGACGTACGACAGGTCCAATCTTACTGGAAAGGCTAAAAGTAATTGAGTCAGGGTGCACTGCTACATACTATAAGACGTATGGTTTTGACAGCTACCTTGATTTAGCTGAGACTGTACTTACGTTTGTACGACTGGACAGAATGGCTAACTCCACCGAGCAACAAGCATTTGCAATTGATAAAACCATTATTCAACAGGCGATGGATTTACTCTTACCAAAGCTCAATCTTGAGCTAGAGCAAATGAGTTCGTTGGACCCGTTACTTCAACAGGTGATTCATGAGCTTGTGAACCCTTTGAAATCGCTTAGCTGATATTGAAAAGAGGAGATTCCACTTGAGTCAATCTAAAGAACAGAAAGTACATTCTGTATTCGAATCCATATCAACAGACTATGACAAGATGAATTCTGTCATCAGTTTTAACTTACACAAAAGATGGCGTGCCGACATCATGGAACGCATGAACGTAAAAGCGGGATCCAAGGCATTGGACGTTTGTTGCGGCACGGCTGACTGGACCATCTCTTTAGCACAAACCATTGGGATTAAAGGCGATGTAACAGGTCTTGATTTCAGTAATGCAATGCTCTCTTCAGCTGCGCCTAAAACTGCCAAGTACCCTAACATTACTTTGATACAAGGGAATGCGATGGACTTACCGTTTGAAGATAATACATTTGACTATGTGACAATTGGTTTCGGCTTACGGAATGTGCCCAATTATGAAACAGCGTTGAGAGAGATGTACCGTGTCGTTAAACCTGGTGGGATTGTTGCGTGCTTGGAAACGTCACAATCAGAGATTCCGGGATATCGTCAATTATTCAGACTTTACTTTAATTACATTATGCCGGTATTCGGAAAAGTGTTCGCGAAAAGTTATAATGAGTATTCTTGGCTTCAAGAATCTGCTGATGAGTTTCCAGGTCGTGAGGAATTAGCTCAGCTATTTAAGTCTGCTGGATTTACTCAAGTCGATTATCGTCCTTATAGTGGCGGGGTAGCTGCTGGACATATCGCAATCAAATAATAAGCAGGCGGGAGAAGGGAATCATTTTGGAAAAGTTGAAGGCGATGGCATTATATACCGATTTCCGAAAGGAACTCATTTATATCGAGAAAGAGCTTGAGAATGCCGTTCAATCGGATTCTCCGCTTATTCAGCAAGCATCCATACATTTGCTGAGAGCTGGAGGAAAGAGGATCCGTCCAATTTTCGTATTTCTTTCTTCCAAGTTCGGAGACTATTCGATGGAGACAACCGCAAAAGTAGCGGTTTCCTTAGAACTTGTTCACATGGCTTCTCTCGTTCATGACGATGTCATTGATGATTCAAATATGAGAAGAGGGCGCAAAACCGTTAAAGCAAAGTGGGATAATCGAGTTGCGATGTACACTGGCGACTTCATTTTTTCGCGTGCACTAACTTCAATTGGAGAAATTGAAATGACTTCCGTGCATCAATTACTAGCGGATACAATGCTCGAAATTTGTAAAGGTGAGATCATACAATTTGATTACCAAAGAAGAACGGACCAATCATTCCGAGATTATTTGCGTCGCATCAAGCGAAAAACCGCACTTCTTCTATCATCCAGCTGTGAGCTAGGTGCGTTAATCTCTAATGCGGACGATGAAGTTGTGCGTAGATTGAGGAATTTTGGATATTACGCGGGAATGGCATTCCAAATCGTCGATGATATATTAGACTTAACGTCTTCGGACAAACAGTTAGGAAAACCAGCGGGTTCTGATCTTCTCAATGGACATCTGACGTTACCTGTCTTATATATCCGAAACGAGCCCTCATTCCAACCGTATTTAGCAAAAGCTTTTGCTGGAACGTTGTCGGAAAAAGAACGTGGGGATATGTTGCGTTATATAAGAGAGAGCGGAGCCATTGAAAAAGCTCATGAGGTAAGTGACCTCTATCTAGAAAAGGCGACAGCTGAGATAAGGTTATTACCGGATAGCGATGCGAAAAAAGCGTTTGAACAAGTAGCTGAATTTTTGGCTAAACGAACATTTTAAATTCTCGCAGAAAAATAAAAAATTGAAAGATCGTTCCACCTTTGGTACGATCAGTAGGGGTAATCCCGATTTGTCACTATGAAGGAGTGTAATTGAATTATGGAAAAAACATTTTTAATGGTAAAACCTGACGGCGTTCAACGTGGTCTAATTGGTGAAATCGTAAACCGTTTCGAAAGCAAAGGATATCAGCTAGTTGGCGGTAAATTGATGACAATTTCTCAAGAACTTGCAGAGCAGCACTACGGTGAGCACAAAGAGCGCCCATTCTTCGGTGAGCTTGTTGACTTCATTACATCTGGTCCTGTATTCGCAATGGTATGGGAAGGCGAAAACGTCATCTCTACAGCACGTCTTATGATGGGTGCTACAAACCCTAAAGAATCAGCACCAGGAACAATCCGCGGTGATTTTGCAGTTACTGTCGCAAAGAACATCATCCACGGTTCAGATTCACCAGAATCTGCAGAACGCGAAATCGGTTTGTTCTTTAAAGAAGAAGAACTTTCTTCTTACGAAAAAGTAGTAAACAGCTGGATCAACTAATACAAAGCAAAAACAGCCTTGCGGGTTCCGCCGGCTGTTTTTGTTATACATAATTGCTGGATGGATGGAGGTAAACAATTGTCAGATTACACAAAATTTATCGCCAGTGTAAAACAAAAAACAGGAATCGACCTATCTCTGTATAAAGAAGCACAAATGAAAAGACGCCTAACCTCGCTTTATGAAAAACGAGGCTGTAAAAATTTCACCGAGTACTTTGAGTTGATCCGCAATGATCAATCCAAGATGGATGAATTCCTGGACCGCATGACGATAAATGTATCAGAATTTTACAGAAATTCACAACGATGGGGAGTATTAGACACAAAAATCCTTCCACAGCTTTTACACAAAACTAAAAAGTTAAAGTGTTGGAGTGCTGCGTGTTCTACAGGAGAGGAACCGTATTCAATGGCGATGGTTCTGTCGAATCACCTACCTTTAAGAGAAATTACGATTTCAGCGACTGATTTGGATAATGGAGTACTTGAAAAAGCTAAAGTGGGTCTATATCCGGAACGTTCTTTGAAAGAAGTCCCTCCAGATGTAAAGAGAAAATTTTTTAAGCAAGAAGGCCAGTTCTACCAGGTAACAGACGAAGTGAAAAAAACAGTCGTGTTTAAACAACATAATTTGCTTGATGATGCGTATGGAAATGACTTTGACCTGATTGTCTGTAGAAATGTCATGATTTACTTTACAGAAGAAGCCAAAGATCAAATTTACACGAACTTTGCCAAAGCGTTGAAACCTGGAGGGATTCTTTTTGTAGGAAGCACTGAGCAGATTTTTAGTCCCGAACGATATGGTCTTGAATCTGAAGATACCTTCTTTTATAAGAAAATATGAAAAATCCGGACACTTCCGGGTTTTTTTGTTTAAAGAAGTAGTCAATATTGCTGTAGTTTGGTAAAGTGCTAACAATGGTTCATTTCAGCAAGTATCAAAAGGGGGATTTGGAGATGAGGATATTAACAGCGGGAGAATCACATGGTCCAGAGTTGACCGCAATTATTGAAGGGTTACCGGCGCAATTGCCATTGACAGCTGAAATGATTACAAGAGAACTATCACGTCGGCAGGGGGGACATGGAAGAGGACGCAGGATGCAGATTGAAAAAGATCAGGTAGTGATATCATCTGGCGTTCGCCACGGGAAAACCCTTGGTTCACCTGTGACGTTGACAGTCGTCAACGATGATTGGAAGCATTGGACATCTATTATGGGGGTTGAACCACTTTCAGAGAACGTTCGACCGGAGGATATTAAACGACAGATTACACGGCCGCGCCCAGGCCATGCAGACTTAGTCGGAGGCATTAAGTATGGGCATCGAGATCTTAGAAACGTACTTGAGCGCTCATCAGCTCGTGAAACAACGATGCGAGTAGCTGCGGGTGCTGTGGCGAAACAATTTTTACGTGAACTCGGTATTAATACGATTGCGCATGTGGTCGAAATTGGAGGTATTGTCGCTGACTCCAATTCAACTGCTGAGCTGACCATGGAAGAAATTCGTGCAAAAGTGGAAGCCGATCCTGTATACTGTGCGGATTCCGAAGTATCTCAAGCAATGGTGGAAGCAATCGATGACGCAAAAGGTCGTGGAGACACTTTGGGCGGTGTAGTGGAAGTTGTAATTGAAGGATGCCCACCTGGTATGGGAAGTTATGCACAGTTTGACCGGAAGTTAGACGGTCGTCTTGCAGCGGCAATGATGTCCATCAATGCGTTCAAAGGTGTAGAGTTTGGCATTGGATTTGAAATGGCAAAGCGTTTCGGCAGTGAAGTGCACGACGAAATCGTATGGTCCGAAGAGAGAGGCTATTTCAGAAAATCGAATCGTCTTGGAGGATTAGAAGGTGGCATGTCGACGGGAATGCCGATTGTTATTAGAGGCGTCATGAAACCTATTCCGACGTTGTATAAGCCGTTAGAAAGTGTCGATATCGATACGAAAGAGCCATTTACAGCAACCATCGAGCGGTCCGATCCATGTGCGGTTCCTGCTGCATCCGTTGTTGCAGAACACGTTATCGCTACTGAGTTAGCAAAAGTCATCATTGAAGAATTTCGTTCGTTTGAGATGGATGGGCTGAAAGCTGACATCGAGCAATACCGCCTTTATGCAAAGGAGTTTTAAGCGATGGAACAACTCACTGTTAAAACCAAAAACTGTTCTTACAGCGTTCATATTGGAAAAGAGGTGTATGACCTCTTTTCCACAGAGTACAAGGAGTTACTGCACAATGCAGATAAAGTAGGAATTTTTGCAGATGCGACAGCTGCTTCCTATCACTTGGAAAAACTTGAACAAGCATTAAATGCTGCCGAGATTGCCTATGAGCTGCATACCCTTCCAGCGGGAGAAGAGAGTAAAAGTCCGTTAAGTTTCATGAGTTGCCACTCATTTTTGTTACAGCATAATTTTACGAGACAATCTGTGCTTATTGCATTTGGTGGGGGAGCTTGTGGTGACCTGACTGGGTTTGTCGCAGCAACCTATATGAGGGGGATTCCTTTCATTCAATGCCCCACAACGATACTTGCTCATGATAGTGCTGTAGGCGGTAAAACGGCTATTAACATGCCTGAAGGTAAAAATATGGTCGGTTCGTTTCATCAGCCGGCGGGTGTTCTGTTCCAACCAGATCTATTTGCCACCCTTCCGAAACGGGAAATTCGCTCTGGCATGGCCGAGCTCATAAAACATGCACTCATATCAGATGCTGACTGGACGGAGTCATTGCTTTTGAATTCTGACTTCCCGAACTTTTCTGCTGACGTGTTATCCTCTGAGCTATTAAAAGGGATTCAAGTCAAAGCTGAAATTGTTGAACAAGACGAATTTGAACAAGGTATGCGTAAGTTTTTGAACTTCGGTCATACTCTAGGCCATGCTGTGGAAGCATATTTTGGATTTGGTAAAGTCAGTCATGGAGAGTGTGTAATGATTGGTATGGCGTATAGTCTGTTGTTAAGTGAATCATATGGTGACATCACACCAGAATACACAGAGAGATTTATCCGGTTTTCTGATCATGCAGGGTATCCAATGCAGGCAATTTTGGAAGTTGAATTCTCTGCACTGCTACCATTTATGAAAAAGGATAAAAAAGTATCTTCAGGAGAATTGGTCTTTGTATTACTCAAGAGTCTGGGAAATCCATTTACACAAAAAGTTACTGAAGAACAATGTGAACACTCGTATTATGAATTGATTTCACGTATAAAGGGGGAAGTGCAAACATGACAGTAAGAGGCGTAAGAGGAGCGACAACCGTAAGTCAGGATGAACAACAAGCCGTTTTAGAAGCAACCGAGCAATTAGTTCAAACCATGGCTAATGAAAATAATTTCGAAGCCAATGACATTGTGTCAGTGCTAATCTCTACAACTGTTGACGTACAATCCGCATTTCCTGCAAAAGCGGTGCGAACTATAGAAGGTTGGACATATGTTCCTGTAATGTGTATGCACGAAATGGACGTACCTGGAGGAATGCCACTATGTATTCGTGTCCTCATGCATGTCAATACAGAAATTGCCCAGCAAGATATCATTCATATCTATCAAAATGATGCAGTGAAACTAAGACCTGATCTTAAGAAATAGGTCAACATACAGGAGGAGTTCTCACATGAATTGGAAACCAGCACTAGCAACTATGAAGCCGTATAAACCAGGTAGATCCATTGAAGAGGTACAAAAGGAATTCGGCTTAGAAGAAATTGTAAAGCTAGCTTCTAACGAAAATCCTTATGGTTGTGCTCCTTCGGTACGTAAAATTTTAGAGAATCCAGAGCTTCAGATTGAGATATATCCTGAGACCGGAGCCCCTCCGCTCAAAACAAAACTTGCGGAAAAATTAGGTGTGGATGAATCGAATGTCATCTTAGGAAATGGATCAGACGATCTTATTACGATTATTTGTCGTGCCCTCTTAACACGTGAGTCGAATACCATAATGCCAACGCCATCATTTCCACAATACGGGCACAATGCAAGGGTTGAAGGTGCAGAGGTTCGTGAAGTTCCGTTAGTGGATGGTCAACATGATCTTAAACAGTTCTTACAAGAAATCGATTCATCCACATCAGTTATTTGGATATGCAGTCCTAACAATCCTACGGGTGACTTGATCCCATCTAATTGTTTGAAACAGTTTTTAGATGAAGTGCCTAGTACGATCTTGACTGTTTTGGATGAAGCATACTTTGAATACATAACTGAGGAGAGTTATGAGGATCCGATTCAATGGCTATCTGAATACCCGAATCTCATAATATTACGTACCTTCTCCAAAGCATACGGTCTAGCCTCCTTCCGTGTTGGATACGGAATTGCTTCTTCTGAAGTTATTACAGAGCTCAACAAAGTTAGAAATCCATTTAATACGAGTTCCCTATCTCTCATTGCCGCAGAAAATGCTTTAGAAGACCAGAGATTCATTGAAGAATGTCGTCTTGAAAATGCTAAACAGCGAAAGCGTTTTGAAAAATTTGCAGACGAGCATAATTTGACCATCAATCGTTCTGAAGCGAACTTTGTCCTGATTGAAGTCCCTATAAGTGCAAATGAAGCAGCAAATCAGTTAATGCAACTTGGCTATATTGTACGAAGCGGAGATCTACTCGGAACGCCTAATCGAATTCGTGTGACCATCGGTTCTGAAGAACAGAATAATGGTTTCTTCAAAGCGTTCGAAACACTATTGACAAACAGGGGTTAAATCTATGACAACTAACGTATCTATCATTGGGCTAGGGCTGATCGGTGGTTCCCTAGCGCTAGCGTTGAAACGAAATCCTGAAGTCGTAATTACAGGATTTGATCGTTCTTATAAATCGGCGGATGAAGCTTACCGAAGAGGCATAATTGACTCCGTCGCACCTTCTGTCAAATCGGCAGCAAAAGAAGCGGACTTCCTCATATTTGCTGTGCCTGTTGCGGCAACTGCGCAACTATTACAGGAGGCTGTTTCATGGGACATGAAACCGACTGTCATTGTTAGTGATACTGGAAGTACTAAACAACCAATCATGACTGCGGCAAAGGCGTTAATCGACAAAGGAGTCACCTTTATTGGAGGGCATCCGATGGCAGGATCCCATAAAAGTGGAATTTCTGCAGCAATCGAGCATCTTTTTGAGAATGCTTATTATGTGTTAACTCCCGAAGAGAGTTGTCATTCAGATGACCTTGAACGCATGAAAACACTGTTAACAGTGACACAAGGCAAAATAGCTGTGCTAGACGCATCAGAGCATGATCAGATGACTGCAGTAGTAAGTCACTTCCCTCATATAATCGCATCCTCTCTTGTGAACTTGCTTTCTCACCAAGAACAACGACAGCCTTTCGTTCGAAGACTTGCTGCTGGTGGTTTCCGAGATCTTACACGGATTGCATCTGCGGATCCGATTATGTGGCGGGATATCACTGTTCAGAACAAAGAGGAGTTAGTAGGTCAGCTAGATAGATGGCTAACTGAAATGCATACGGTTCGAGAAATGTTAACTGACAACGACCCTAGTTCAATTCAAAAATTTTTCGATGATGCAAAAAAGTTTCGCGACAATCTTCCATCAGTTACACAAGACGAAGTTCAAGGCGCTTTATATATGCAATTCGACCTTCATATAGATGTCCCTGATCATCCTGGAGTGATTTCTGAAATTACACGTATTTTGGCTTTAAAAGAGATTAGTTTGACAAACATTCGGATTGTCGAAACTCGGACTGATGTATATGGAATTCTCGTCATCAGCTTCCGTTCTGCAACGGAACGGAACGATGCTGCACAAGTACTTGAGAAAGAAACAGAGTACTCTATGCAAATACTTTGACGGAGGCGCTTTTTATGGAGAAAATAGATAGGATTACAGCTTCCTTTGAAGGAGGCTCATTGAATGGTACATTGCAAGTTCCTGGCGACAAATCGATTTCGCATCGTGCCGTCATGCTCGGTGCTATTGCAAAGGGTACAACGACTATTAGTGGTTTTCTTGCTGGTGAAGATTGTCTTTCTACAATCCGTATTTTCTCCCAGCTTGGAGTGAATATTGAAAGAAGTGGAACAAATGTAACCGTTAAAAGCCCAGGAATCACTGGTTGGAAAAATCCAGATGAGGCATTGGATGCTGGTAATTCAGGTACCACAGCTAGACTACTGCTAGGAATTCTCGCAGGATCGATGGTGACAGCTGAAATTACAGGTGATCAGTACTTATGTAAGCGACCGATGCGTCGTGTCACAACCCCATTGACTGAAATGAATGCTAAATTTGAGAGTAATCATGAAGCAGGTACTTTACCATTAACGGTGAAAGGTTCACATCTCAAAGCCATGTCTTATGAGATGCCTATTGCCAGCGCACAAGTAAAATCTGCTCTGTTATTTGCAGGTTTTTCAGCCGAGGGAACGACAGTTGTTACTGAAAAAGCTGTCTCGCGCGATCATACTGAACGGATGCTTCAACAGTTTGGAGCTAAGGTCCAAACCGAAGGAACCTCTGTGTCAATTGTTGGTGGACAGTCTCTGCAAGCTTGTGATGTGAAAGTGCCTGGTGACATTTCTTCTGCTGCCTTTTTTATGTGCGCAGCAGCAATGGTTCCGGGAAGTGCCATTACCTTTAAAGATGTTGGACTCAATCCAACTCGCACGGGGATTGTCGATGTATTGAAAGAGATGGGTGCTAGAGTGTCTATTGAGCAGGAGTTTGAAATGGAAGGCGAACCCTATGGAAAGCTTACAGTGGAATCGTCAGACTTACATGCGGTTGAAATTAGTGGTTCTCTAATACCCAGGCTGATTGATGAGTTACCTGTGATTGCTTTACTTGCAACTCAAGCAAAAGGCACAACGATTATTAAGGACGCTGAGGAACTTCGAGTGAAAGAGACAGACAGGATAGAAGCGGTTTGTTCTGAACTTCAAAAGCTAGGTGCATCCATTGAACCGACACCTGACGGAATGCGTGTTACAGGTCCAACTAAACTAAAGGGTGCAACACTTACCTCTCACGGTGATCATCGATTGGGAATGATGGGTGCCATTGCTTCACTAGTAACTGAAGGGCCAGTGCAGATTGAAGATGCTTCCTGTATAAATGTTTCCTATCCTGGATTTTTCGAACATCTTAATTCGTTGACCCAATCGAAACACTAATGGACTTATTGTATACAACGTGTTAAAAAAGGAGAAACTATGGAGCAAGTACAACAGTTAGAAAACATGATAATGAATGGCGATTTACAAGAGATTGAAGAAGTGGTTAAGCAACTGTCAAAAAGCACCGAGTTTGAAACGGTTTATGACTGTGCGACTCTTCTAATGGAATATGGTCTCGTTCCTCAGGCGGATCAGTTGTATGATACTTTACTTACTCATATGCCAGATGCGGGTCAATTAAAAATCGATCGAGCAGAAGCGATGATGGCATTAGGAAGAGAAGATGAGGCACTGTTACTCTTGACGGATATACAGAAAGAAGAAGAAGAGTATCTCCAAGCGCTGTTATTGCAAGCCGATTACTACCAAACACTTGGAATGGCAGAAGTTGCATTATCTAAAATTGATGAAGCGGCTGAGCTTGCACCAGAAGAGCCTGTCATTCGTTTTGCGAAAGCGGAACTTCTGCTTGAGAGTGGTAAATATTCAGAAGCTGTTCGTCTTTACTTGAAACTGAGAGAACGGGGATTCGATGAAGTTGGTGGCACTTCTCTTGAATCGCGAATTGCAGAAGCATACAGTGCAGGTGGTGCATATGAAGAAGCAGTTCCTTATTATGAATCTTTACTAAAGCATGGGAATGTACATCCTGACACGCTTTTTGGTGCTGCATATAGCCAATACCAAAGTGGAAACCCTCAACCAGCGTTGAACCATTTAGATCAGTTAATTGAGATGGATCCTGATTATTTTTCTGCATATATGTTGGCGGGGCAGGCAAGTCTATTACTTGATGAAAGTGAAAAAGCGCTCTCTTTCTTCAAAGAGGGAATACGCAGAGACGAGTTCGACAAAGAGCTCCATCTCGCAGCAGGTAAAATTGCACTGAAGCTAGGAATGCCTAATGATGCAGAGCACTATTTGGGAGATGCTCTAGCTTTAGATCCTGAGTACGTAGAAGCTCGAATTTCACTAGCTTCTTTGTTTGAACAACGAGAACAACATGATAACTTACTGGAACTTCTTCAAGATACATCTGAAGAACAGTTGGAAATCCCTTTATTAGCTGCATTCAAAGCGTATGCTGAGGAGAATCTAGAACGGTATGCGGAGGCATACGATTCTTACGTTCAGGCATACACTGGCATGAAGGAAGATCCGGAATTTCTAGAAAGATACGCTAAATTTCTACTAGAAGAAGGGAAACGACCAGAAGCGATGACCATTATAAAGGAACTGGTGGTGCTTGTACCGGATCATCCTGAATGGACATCATTTCTAGAGGATCAGGAAGAAGAGGAGGCGTAAGATGGAAGCCATGATTCCTGTCGCTGCCAAAAAGGATTTCATTAGGTGGTTTTTAAAGCGCTATCGTTTAAAGCGCCGGGAATGTGTCTGGATTTTGAATTACTTATTAAGCCATGAGAAGATTTTGAGAAATGTTCATTTTACAGACGACGCGCATTTTTGTCCGCGAGCGATGGTGATTTCGACAACTGACTCGAATGGTGTGCCTTTCAGATTTTACAAAGGGAGTCTAATGACAACAGATGCGGAGAAATCGTTTCATGATTTGCGTTTACATCCGGATGAAAAAATGTTCATTCAGCTTAACTTCCTTAAGAGTAACAGTTCGCCCCATTACGCTAGTGTGCTTGAAGAGAATCCGTATTTTCCAATGGATCAGCAAGTCAGCGAGCGGGATCGACAGATTGCTCAGCAGTTATTAAATGAAAGTGTAACAACGATGACTAAAGAAACATTGATGAAGTATGTAGATGAAGCCCTTGATGCAAATGATGAGCAACAATTTTTGGCTTTATCAGCAATGTTGAACGAGTTGAAAGTATTTGAAGAGAAATGACTCCATCTTATGTGATGGAGTCATTCTTCTCTAGGAAAGGTAGGATACAATGAATTGGAACGCTTCAGATATGAACTTGTTTTTGCAACAAAAAGAGTACATAGATACATTGGTCGTCCCACTTATAAAAGTAGAGACAGTTGAAGAGAGAATGAAAGCCAGTGCATCTTCAACTGACTTTCTTATGAATTTAGTAGACTATATTGAATTGCAGTTCAAAGGAAGGATCATGGTGGCACCTCCTTTTGCGTACACACCTTCAATGGACGTTCATCAATTCGGTGAAGTGATTTCAACAGACTTGACTAAATCCCCATTTAAACACATCTTTTTTATTACAACGGATTCTGCATGGACAAGCATTGACATCCAAGAAAAAGTGTTATGGTTGCCTTCCATTCCGATTGAAAATATGGATGATCGGTTAAAACAATCTATTTTAGAAGACCAATTAAAGCAACTATTACCGCGGTTTACGGAAGAATGGATAAAATAGGTAATATGTAGAAGGATTTGTGAATTATAACTGAGAAAAATTCATGATTTGTTCACAAACAGAAAACGCATTTAAATGCAACGTTGAATTTCAAGTGGTGGTAGGATATTATAGATATGTCCTAGTATTAACAATTAGCAAAAGTATGTCCGTTGGACTGACTTTGGAGTAAGAGGAGGGAAATGAATGAGCAGCAAAGTGTCTAGACGCCAATTCCTTAACTACACATTGATGGGTGTCGGCGGATTCATGGTCTCAGCAGCTGCAATGCCGATGATTCGCTTTGCAATTGACCCGGTTTTAGCATCAGCAGATGGTGGAGATTTTGTCCCAACTGACCAAAAAGCGGATGATGTAACTGAAACGCCTGTCCGAGTCGATTTTACCATTAAAGATCGAAAAGATGCTTGGTACAAATCAGACGTTTCAAACACTGCTTGGGTCTATAAAGATGGCGATAAAATTATCGCGTTATCCCCTGTTTGTAAACACTTGGGTTGTACAGTGAACTGGGCAGGCGATGATACCCACCCTAATGAGTATTTCTGTCCTTGTCATGGTGGTCGCTATGAGAAGAACGGAAAGAACGTTCCTGGCACTCCGCCAACTGGTCCACTTGATCAGTATGAAGTTGAAGTTGTTGACGGTCTCGTCCACCTCGGTAAAACAATGCCGAACACACTAGTCTAAATAGTCAGGGGGTACAATCAAAGTGATGAACAAAATTTATGATTGGGTCGATGAACGGCTTGATATCACACCGATTTGGCGCGATATCGCTGATCATGAAGTACCTGAACACGTAAACCCCGCACATCATTTTTCTGCATTCATCTATTGTTTCGGAGGATTGACATTCTTCGTAACGGTAATCCAAATTCTATCTGGTATGTTTCTTACAATGTATTACACACCGGATATTGAAAATGCTTGGAAATCCGTTTATTATCTTCAAAATGAAGTGGCATACGGAGAAATCGTGCGTGGTATGCACCACTGGGGAGCTTCTCTCGTAATTGTAATGATGTTCTTACATACATTACGTGTATTCTTTACAGGTGCTTATAAGAAACCTCGTGAATTGAACTGGGTTGTCGGCGTTCTATTATTCGTTGTCATCTTAGGTCTTGGATTCACTGGATACTTATTGCCATGGGATATGAAAGCTTTATTTGCTACAAAAGTAGGAATTGAGATTGCAGGTTCTGTTCCGTTTATAGGTGAGTGGATTAAAATCCTTCTTGCAGGTGATGCAACGATCTTAGGAGCACAAACGCTAACGCGATTCTTTGCGATCCACGTATTCTTCCTGCCTGCAGCACTTCTTGGATTGCTTGCAGCACACTTTATCATGATCAGAAGACAGGGTATTTCCGGACCATTGTAAAATACGGAAATCTTTGATTTCTCACTAAGGAGGGAACAAGATGCAGCACGGAAAAGGTATGAAATTTGTTGGAGATTCACGAATTAAAACGAATAGAATGTCCAACACACCTAAAGACTATTCCGAATATCCGGGTAAAACGGAAGCCTTCTGGCCAAACTTCCTCTTGAAAGAGTGGATGATTGGTGCAATCTTCTTAACCGGGTATTTGATAATTACATTAGCGCATCCATCGCCGCTTGAGCGTCAAGCGGATCCAACGGATACGACATACATTCCTCTTCCAGACTGGTATTTCCTATTTATGTATCAGTTGCTGAAGTATGAATTTGCGTCAGGTCCATTTAACGTAATTGGAGCAATTGTTGTTCCAGGACTAGCAGTTGGTGCACTGATGCTCGTTCCGTTCATGGATACTTCGAAAGAGCGTCGTCCTTGGAAACGTCCGTTGCCAACAGGATTCATGCTTCTTGCATTTGCGGCTATTTTCTATCTAACATGGGAATCTGTAGTGAACCATGACTGGGAAAAAGCAGCAGCTCAAGGAGCTATCGTTGAAGAAGTTGAATTTGATACAGAAGCTGAAGGTTACAAAATCTATCAAGGTTCAAGCTGTATCAATTGTCACGGTGATCAGTTCCAAGGCGGATTGGGTCTTCCGTTAACGGATACTGGACTTGCACCAGAAGAAATTGAAAAAATCGCTCATGACGGTATTGGCACAATGCCAGCTGGTCAATGGGAAGGTTCCGATGAAGACTTGGCGACAATGGCGGAGTTCATCTCGAATCTAGGAAAAGAATAACTTTAAGGAGTCAGGAAACTGACTCCTTTTTTTTACATATAAATGGATTCTGGAATGTTTGGAGAGATGGCTATGCAATTAGCACGAACTTGGATACGAATGATTCTGTTCAACAAATCGTTCCTATGGATTTTATTGTTTATCAATATCATTGGAACGGTTTACGGGTATGATTGGTACATGTGGCAACTTGAAATTACAGAGCCAATCTATTGGATATTCGTTCCTGATAGCCCGACTGCTAGTTTGTTTTTCTGCTTTGTAATCATCGGTTGGTTATTGAATACGAACTTCAAGTTGTTTGAAGCTCTGGCCCTAATTACTCTTGTGAAATATGGAGTATGGGCTGTAGTTATGAATCTGCTGACATTGAACGAAGTAGGCACAATTGGTCCTGCTGGATGGATGCTCGTCATATCTCATGGGGCGATGGCGCTTCAAGGAGTATTGTATTGGAATAAGTATAAGTTCGGTATGATTTCGATATTTATAGCCGCTGTTTGGACGTTGCATAATGATGTGATCGATTATGTCTTTGGACAGATGCCGATCTATGGAGACTTGATGAAGATGATGGATACCATCGGCTACTTCACGTTCTGGCTATCCATTGCTTGTATTTTACTAACGGTATGGAATTGGAAGCGTCGTCATAAAATTGTAACAGAGCCAATCCATTAAGTATCTTAAAAGTTGCGAGTCACTTTCAAGCACATTAAAATAGGGAGTAGGGAAAGGGTGAGGACCGTTGAATTTCTTAGTGTATTTAGGCATCATAATTTTGTTGCCATTGTATGCACAGTTCAAAGTAAAAAGTACGTATAACAAGTATTCAAAAGTTCGTTCAACATCTGGAATGACAGGTGCACAAGTCGCTCGTCTAATCTTGGACCACAATGGCCTACAAGATGTAAAAGTTGTAGAAACTCAAGGAGTTTTAAGTGATCATTACAATCCTGTAACTAAAATTGTTGCATTATCGAGTCAAAACTATCACGAGGCATCTGTTGCTGGAACAGCTGTAGCCGCTCACGAGGTCGGTCACGCCATCCAAGACAAGGAAGCTTATGCGTTCCTTAAATTTAGACATCGCCTCGCTCCTGTAGCTGGAATCACTTCTAATGCAAGCTGGTTCTTTATAATGGCGGGTCTGATTTTCTCAAGCATGAACAGTTTACTGGGTATTGGTATTATCATGATGGCAGTTGGAGTAGTATTCCAGATTGTCACGCTTCCAGTAGAGTTCAATGCCTCGAGTAGAGCGATGACCCAAATAGTTGAGCTAGGGATCATTCGAAACGAAGAAGAACCCCATGCGAAAAAAGTTTTAAGTGCAGCCGCAATGACATACGTTGCAGCAGCTGCTGTGGCGGTACTTGAATTGCTACGTCTTGTAACAATTTTCTTAAACCGTGACTAAACAAAAAAATGCCCACGCTGAAATTTAGCGTAGGGCATTTTTTATCTTGGAATCGGTTGTTTCTTATCGTCTAACGTAAAGCCTTCTCCCATCACATCATGGACGTCTGAAACGGAGACAAAGGCATGTGGGTCAATGGAGGTGATAATATTTTTCATCCTCATAATTTCGTTCTTTGCGATGACGCAGTACAAAATACTGCGATCCGCTTTTGTGAAGTGGCCATATCCTTTGAACACAGTCACTCCACGATCCATCTCAAGGGCAATCTTCGTTGCAATCGCATCTTGATGGTCCGAGATGATGAACGCCCCTCTTGCGGCGTATGCACCTTCTTGTACAAAGTCAATGACTCGCGCACCGACAAATAATGCTACAAGCGTGTACATCACTGAACGATGATCGAGATAGACATACCAAGAGACTAGAATAACGACAGCGTCAAACATAAACATCGTTTTCCCAATGCTCCATCCCCAATGGATTTGAGCGAGACGTGCGATAATGTCTACACCACCTGTAGTACCTCCGAATCTGAAAATGATTCCAAGGCCAACACCGATAAAGATACCTGCGAATAATGATACGAGGAACATGTCCCCTTCGAGGTGGATATCAATCTGATACTTCATGAATACCTTGAGAAAAACAGAAACGGCAATTGTCCCCACGACGGTATAAGTAAATATCCGTTTTCCGAGCATGCGCCATCCGATGATGAACATAGGAACGTTAAGTACTAAGTTCATAATCGCAGGATCCCATTTGAAAGCGAAAAACAGAATTAGTGTAATCCCTGTAAAACCGCCTTCAGCTAACTCGTTTTGAATATTGAAATGAACGAGTCCAAAGCTGAAAATGGCAGCTCCGAGTACAATGAAAAACAAATTTTTTAACTTTATGTCCTTGAACATCTCATCACTCTCCTAAAAGCACTAGTGTTATTATCAGCCATCCAATATATTTTGACAATAGGAAGATGAATGAATACGATAAGGAAAGAAAGGTGTGAGCGACAATGAGTGAATTGAAAACAATGAAAGCGATGCAAGATGAGGTGGATGCATACATTTCAAGCTTTAAAGAAGGATACTTTCCGCCAATGGAGCTCATAGCCCGTTTGACAGAAGAATTAGGTGAGTTATCACGGGAAGTTCAGCATGTACATGGCATGAAGAAAAAAAAGAGTTCTGAAATGCCGAGTACGTTAACTGAAGAGACAGGTGATTTGTTATTTGTACTCATTTGCTTTGCGAACGCTCAAGGGATTGAGTTGACGGAGGCGTTAGATGCCGTTCTTAATAAGTTTAAAACGCGTGACGCAGACCGCTGGACTAAAAAGGAGGAAATCTAATGACAATCCGTGTCGCAATTGCAGGAGCCCGTGGGCGAATGGGAAGCACTGCAGCAACAGCAATAACTGAAGCTCCAGATATGGAATTTGTTGGAGCTCTTGACTATAAATATGATGGTTGGTACATAAATGAGGGGACACTTAATGAGTATTCACCTGGAGTCCGAGTATATACATCTATCGCTGAACTAGCAGAAGTTGAGAGACCTGATGTACTCCTCGATTTAACGGATCCAGAAGCAGTCTTTCCGAATGCTCAAAAAGCGTTGACTCTGGGCATACGGCCTGTTATTGGAACATCAGGTTTGACACTAGAAGAAATTGATCAATTGAAAATGTTGAGTGAGCAAAATGGATTATCTTGTATTTTAGCTCCTAACTTCTCGATTGGAGCAGTTTTGATGATGAAATTTGCTGCACAAGCCGCTCACTATCTAGGGGATGTTGAAATTATTGAAATGCATCATGACCGAAAGTTGGATGCTCCTTCAGGGACTGCAGCTAAAACAGCGGATATGATTTCGAAAGTAAGGACACCGCACCTACAGGGTCATCCAGACGAACAAGTGAACGCTTATGGTGCAAGAGGGGCTGATGTTCAAGGGATGAAGATCCACAGTGTCCGTTTGCCTGGATTACTTGCACACCAGCAAGTGTTGCTAGGTGGTGAAGGGGAGTTATTATCCATACGTCACGATTCGTTCGACCGAAAAAGCTTCATGCCAGGCGTTCTCCTTGCCGTGAGTGAGTCTATGAGTCAACATCAATTTATCAATGGGCTAGAAGAACTTATCTAAACACGTTGGACAAAAAAGTGTGATGGAACCTAATATTGTAGTCGTTAGTAGGAAATGTTGTAGCAGAGAAATACTTATGCCAGTGATATTGAAGCATTTGAGCATAAGTTGGTGTCCATTATTTTGGCGAATGGCCTGGAACTAGGGGAAGTCGAACTCGAACTCGAACTCTAGGTGGGTTGATGAGCTTAAAATTCAACTTCTTCGAAAACAGTCGATTGCAGCAATAAATAAGGACCTAGACAATTGCATAAAACGTAATGAAATCTTAATAAGTAAGGGATGATGGGATGGAACGATTAAAAATAGGTGTCATATGCTATCCATCCTTAGGAGGATCCGGAGTAGTAGCTACTGAACTCGCTATTAAAATGGCGGGAAAAGGCCATGAAATTCACTTTATAACGTCAAGCCTTCCGTTTAGATATAACGAACCTCATGAGAATATCCACTTCCATGAGGTAAGAATCGATGGATATGCAGTATTCAAGTATCCTCCATATGACATCGCTCTCGCAAATCGAATTGGTCAAGTCGTTGAAGAGCACCAGTTAGATTTGCTTCATGTTCATTATGCGGTTCCGCATGCAGTCTCAGCAGTGTTGGCGAAAGACATGATCCAATCGGATATCGGTATTATTACGACGTTACATGGCACGGATGTGACGATTCTAGGACACGATCCTGCACTTCGCAATACAGTTAAATATGGAATTGATAAGTCTAATATTACAACAGCGGTTTCTGATTCGCTTCGTATAGAAACTATAGAGTTAATAGAGCCTACTAATGATATTAAAACCATTTATAACTTCATCGATGAAGATACGTACCATCCTGTTGAATGTGGATCTTTACGTGAGGACTTCGATATTAAGAAGGATGAAAAAGTAGTCATTCATATATCGAATTTTAGAAGCGTCAAGAGAATTCCAGATCTGATTCGTGCATTTGCGAAGATTGTAGAAAAAGTTCCCGCCAAACTTTTATTAGTTGGAGAAGGTCCTGAGGTTCCAAGAATTCGTAGGCTGGTGGACATGCTTGGCGTTACTGAGAAAGTAATTTTTACAGGGAAACGTGATGACTTGCCAAAACTTTTATCATTCAGTGATGTCATGGTTCTTCCTTCTGAAAAAGAGGCATTCGGACTGGTGTTATTAGAAGGGTTTGCATGTGGGGTTCCTGCAGTCGGTACAAATGCAGGAGGAATTCCTGAAGTAATCGAAGATGGAGTTAATGGTCATATAGTACCTATAGGTGACCCGAATGCGATTGCAGAAAAAACGCTACGTATTTTGAGTGACGGCGATGTTCATCAAAAGATGAAAGAGAACGCGTTGAAAACTGTAAAAGGGAAGTTCGCATCTGACACTATCGTCGCACAATATGAAAAGCTTTATTATGACTTGCAAAAGAAGGAATGCTAATATGTTTGGAACTACTCAAAGCCGTACAGTCATCACTCGTTTGAACGAATTGGGGCATGAAGCTGTTTTTGTAGGTGGAGCTGTTCGAGACTTTCTTCTTGGTAAAGAACCAACGGATATCGATATTGCCACTTCAGCGACCCCAGAACAAGTAAAATCTGTTTTCAGGAACACAATTGACCTCGGAACAGAGCATGGCACCGTATTGGTGATTGAATCAGGTGAACCGATTGAAGTGACGACTTTTCGTACCGAAGGAACATATTCAGATAATCGGAGACCAGATGAAGTCCATTTTGTAACTTCTCTAGAAGAAGATTTGAAAAGACGAGATTTTACCATCAATGCCCTCGCTCTTCGGATTGACGGAGAAGTGGTAGATCCTTTTAAGGGTAGAGAAGATTTGTCAACGAAAACAATTCGGGCCGTTGGGAATGCGAGTGAACGCTTTAATGAGGACGCGCTTCGAATGATTCGGGCAGTCCGGTTTGTATCTGTGCTTGGATTTGAATTGGAAAACTCGACGAAAGATTCGATTACATTGCTGGCCAGTACTGTTAAAACTCTCTCTGTTGAGCGGATTAAAACTGAGTTCGATAAATTGTTTCAAGGTACATTTGCTCACGATGCTTTGAAGTTACTAGCAGAAACCAATTTGTCGGAGGCACTTCCTTTATTTCCCCCGAGGCAAGATACATGGTTGCAGTGTGCCCCATTCCGAAATTCCCTTGAAGGGTGGGCATCCTTGATGATTGCTGGTAATTACGATGCATCCGAAGTCGTACGAGCATATAAATTATCAAACAAGGAACGATTGTATTTACAATCGATACAAAAGTTCTTTAAAATTAGACAACTGCGCGCTTATACAATCGATGATTATTACGTAGCAGATTATTCGACGCTAGTTTCTGTTGAAAAGATGGTACGTGCGTTTACCAATCAAGTAACAATCGCAGAAGACGAGATTAACACAGCGATGAACGGGTTGCCGATCCATTCCAAGCAAGAGTTAGAGGTAAAAGGTGAACAGCTGATGGAATGGACAGGTAAAAAAGGAGGAAGATGGCTAGGAGAAGCGATTCAAGCCATTGAGCACGCGGTCCTGTATCAAGTAATTTCGAACGAACAGAATGCAATAAAGGAATGGTTTTTACATGAATACGAATGTGAAAAGTGAGTTACTGAAACGAATGTCGGCAGGAAAAGACAATCCGGTGTCAGGACAGCTATTGGCAGATGAGTATGGTGTATCTCGCACCGCCATCTGGAAATATGTAAAAGAACTTGAAAGTGAAGGGTATGAAATTGGTACGATTCGTAAAAGAGGGTATTACTTAATCGACTCACCAGATACTGTAGGTCCTGCTGCAGTCCAACAGTTTTTGCAAACGGAAAACTACGGACGTATCATTCATCATGTTGAATCGTGCCCGTCGACCCAGATACTGGCACATGAAGAAGCCCAAAATGGTGCAGCCGACGGGACAGTCATTATTGCGGATGAGCAAACGGCAGGCAAAGGTAGATTATCTCGTCCCTGGTCATCTGTTGCTGGAAAAGGAATTTGGATGAGTGTTATTACACGACCCAGGTTAACTCCCCAACAGGCACCTCAAATGACTCTTGTGGCTGCAGTCGCTATTGTACGTGCTATCGAAGAGCTGACAACTGTCACGCCGACTATAAAATGGCCGAACGACATTTTGGTGGGTGGTCGTAAACTAACAGGGATTCTAACAGAGCTTCAAGCAGATCCAGATCGTGTAAAAGCCATTATACTTGGAATTGGCATGAACGTTAATCAGCAGTCAGAAGAGTTCCCAGAAGAGATTCGTTCAATTGCCACATCACTTTGTATCGAAGAAGGTCAACCAATTAGCCGTGCCAAATTGGCGGCAAAAGTCTTGGATTACTTGGAATTATACGTGGCGTTATATGTAGAAAAAGGATTCGCCCCCATTAAACTCCTTTGGGAAGGCTACGCAGACTCTATCGGCAAACGGGTTCGCATCTCGACGCTTCAAGACACATATGAAGCGACTGCTAAAGGCATTTCAGAAGACGGTAGACTTGAAGTCGAGCTGGATGATGGAACAATACGAGGCATCTATTCAGCTGATATTCACATTGTCTGAACAATTAAAAACCATTTGGCAAGTACCCACATTGAGTGTTATAGTGATTGAGAAGGGCGATATCATATTGAATCGCACCTGTAATACCGGTACGTGAACACAATTTAATAAATCTGCCTTGATCATATTGACAGGGACGGAGGAAACCTATGACGATATCCTACACAACCCTTCTGTCTTCTTATGACTAGAAGGGTTTTTATGTTTTGGTTTTCTCCTGAATAGGAGAGGAGAAGAACAATGAAAACGATTACGGAATTGAAACGAATGAAAGCAGAGGGGAACAAAATTGTGATGATGACAGCATATGACTACCCTACGGCGGTTTTTGCTGAAAAATCGGATGTTGACATTTTACTAGTTGGGGATTCTCTTGGAATGGTCGTTCTGGGGTATCCATCTACTGTATATGTGACTTCAGAGGACATGGTTCATCATGGAAAAGCGGTAAGGCGTGGTGCGAAAGATACGTTTCTTGTTGTCGATCTGCCCTTTGGTACGTTCAGAGGGTCACAAGATCGAATTCTTAACGAAGCAATCCGAGTCTTTCAAGAAACAGGTGCAGATGCGCTTAAAGTTGAAGGAGCTGATGAAGTATTGGATACGATTCAGCTACTTACGAAAACAGGGATCCCAGTTGTTGCCCATTTAGGATTACTTCCTCAATCGGCATCTGTTATAGGGGGCTACAAAGTACAAGGAAAGACAGCAGATGCTGCACGTAAGCTGTTGGATGATGCAAAAATGTGTGAACAAGCAGGGGCGTGCATGATCGTTGTCGAGTGCATCCCTCATCAGTTGACGGCGCAGTTAACGAAAGCGGTCAATATCCCGATTATAGGGATAGGTGCAGGGGCAGAAGCAGATGGCCAAGTACTTGTGTTCCATGATCTTGTAAAATATGGAGACCACCGTCTGCCGAAATTCGCACAAAGCTTCAGTGATGCTGGAGTAGTCATTCAAGATGGAATTGCATCCTATACCAATGCAGTGCGATCAGGGGCGTTTCCTGACACACAGCACGAGTTTACGATGAAGGAAGAAGAATTGTTGACCTTGTATGGAGGCGAACACGAATGACTGAGACGACTCCAATGCAATCCACAGCTTTAATCTCAAAAATGATTGAATGGCAACAAGAAATGAAAACATCGAAACGGACAATTGGTTTTGTTCCAACGATGGGATTTCTTCATGAAGGTCACGTAGCTTTAATACAGGAAGCGAAAAAGAATAATGACTGCGTGGCAGTTAGTATATTCGTAAACCCTACCCAATTTGGACCAGGGGAGGATTTTGAAGCATATCCTCGCAAGTTAGATGCTGATATAAGACTTGCTTCGCAAGCGGGTGCAGACATTGTATTTTGTCCTGAGGTAAAGGAAATGTATCCAACTGACGGAGGGATACGTATAATGCCAGGTCCTCTTGCAGACCAGTTATGCGGAATATCCCGTCCAGGTCATTTTGATGGCGTGTTGAAAGTTGTCTTAAAGCTCGTTAATATCGTGCAACCAAACAATGTGTATTTTGGCATGAAAGATGCACAACAACTTGCGATTATTGAGACATTTTTCCGAGATTACAACTGTCCAGCAACCATAGTTCGTGTTCCGACAGTTCGGGAGATAGATGGATTGGCCAAAAGCTCGAGGAATGTGAATCTTTCTGTACAAGAACGAAACGAGGCACCAGCGATATATGAAGCCTTGCAACAAGGGCAAGTTTTAGTCCTTGAAGGGGTCGCAATTGATGCAGTTAAACAATTTGTCACAGATGTACTCGAGAAAAAGACGTCAGGAGTCGTTGACTATCTATCAATACTGACCTATCCACAATTGGAAGAACCGACCGCTATGTCGAAAAATCTAATTATTGCTTGCGCTGTCCAATTTTCAAAAGCTCGTTTAATCGATAATATCATTTTTGAGAGGGAAGGCTGAATCATGTTCCGTACGATGCTTACAAGTAAACTACACCGCGCTACTGTAACAGAAGCCAATTTGAATTATGTAGGAAGCATTACAATTGACGAAGACTTACTAGATGCTGCCAATATCCTCGTTAACGAAAAAGTTCAGATCGTCAACAATAACAACGGGGAACGATTCGAAACGTATACCATCCCAGGAAAACGTGGAAGTGGCATGATCTGCGTTAATGGTGCTGCTGCAAGGCTCGTCCAACCAGGAGATATCGTCATTATACTTGCGTATGCACTCATGGCGGATGAAAAAGCACAACAGCATGTACCAACGGTCTTACTCATGGATGAGCACAATAAAATACAACAAATCATCCAAGAATCCCACGGAGTTATTGTTTAATAAACTCTATGTGAATTGCGTTGAGAAACACACACTCAATTCGAATATAAAACTAATTGACTATCCAGAATCAGTATTCTATGACTTTCTGGATAGCATTTTTATTTTTTGTCCTGTTCGTACCCTTCCTTTAGAGCCTAGACTGAATATATGGTACAATCTGCAGTAGGAAACCGATACAGGAAGTTGATGAATCCATGGAAAATCTAAAATTTGCAGTAGTCGATTTGGAGACAACCGGTCATTCCTCTGAAAAAGGCGACCGGATTATTCAAATTGCCATCATGTTCATTGAAGATGGCATCCTCACAAACGAGTATGTCCGCTTTGTCAATCCCGGTCAAAAAATCCCTGTTTTTATACAAGAACTAACGGATATCACGAACACCGAGGTAAAAGATGCACCGTTATTTGAAGAAATTGCACAAGAAGTAAGGGATTTATTAGAGGGATGGATTTTTGCTGCTCACAACACGAATTTCGATTTAACATTTCTGCAAAAAGAGTTTCAACGTTGTGGAATTTCTCGATGGCAGGGAAAACAAATCGACACAGTCGAATTTTCGAAAATCATGTTTCCGTCGGCTGTCAGCTATCGTTTAAAAGAATTGACAGAGGAACTTGAAATCGAACTTTCCGCTGCTCACAGGGCAGATGATGATGCAAGAGCGACAGCCCACTTATTGCTTAAATGTATTGAAAAAGTCAATTTGCTTCCTGAACAAACTATAACTCGTTTACATAAGCGCTCCTTTTCGCTGAAAACAGATCTATCCGTAATATTCTATCTTGCACTAGTAGAAGCGCGTCAAAAAACTGCTCATTCGCATCTTTCTCATTTCAGGGGCATTCCTTTTCAGCAGACCCAAAAAATCCAAAATGTAGAATCGAGAGAAATTACCTATCCAATCAGTCAAGATGAAAAAGACCAGTTGCTCATTCAAGCTTATCCGTCCTACGAATCTAGAATGGCTCAACTACAATTCATGGATGCTGCTTGGAAATCGTTGCGCACAGGAACGGAGATCATGGTTGAGGTGCCTACAGGAATAGGAAAGACCGTATCCTATTTACTGCCTGCGGCCATTCGTGCAGTGGAAACAAAACAGGCAGTCATTGTGAGTACGTATACCAATCATTTGGCAGATAAAATTATGGAAGAAGAAATTGACGTCGTCTCGAGAGCACTATCGGTTCCCGTTCAAGCTACCGTGTTGAAGGGCAGTTCAAATTATATCTCACTAGCAAAGTTTGCTGAACTGTTGTTAAGTGGCGAATCGAGTTATGACAATATCTTCACTGAAATGCAACTGTTAGTGTGGCTGACGGAAACCACGACGGGCGATGTCAACGAACTCAATCTATCAGGTGGCGGCATGTTGTATATCGATCGAATCCGCAAACGCTCTTCGGTTCTTGCAGAAGATGAAGTCGGAGTGGATTTTCATCAAATCGCCTTGGAAAATTGCCGTCATGCAGATATTGTCATTACGAACCATGCATTACTTCTCAGCGATGGAGCCAGTAAGGAACAAATCGTTAAGGAATCTTGTGGGTTGGTTGTCGATGAAGCCCATCAGTTTATACACGCGGCCTATAAAACAAATGAAATCATCTTCTCCTATACGAATTGGAAATATGTATTGGGACAAATCGGTTCTGAAGCAGATGACCAGATTAGTCGTCGCATCGAAGCGATCCTCATACGAAAGAGAGTACATCGTTCACGCGAGCGTTCAAATCTTTTGATAGCATTCGAAAAATTCTCTTCTTCTTTTGACGCTGCTATCCATGAATTAATAGGGTCAGAATCAGTTCAAAGGGGACATGTAAAGGGTAGTCGACTTCATGTTGCTTTGGAGGACATCTCAGTAGACCGGATCGTATTTGAAACTGTCTTCCAATCGATGAATCGTTTTATTGAGCAAGCTTCGATATATGTCAAACGATTGGATCAGGAAGTGGAAAGTCTTTCCGATAAAGAACAGGCAATTCTAGCAGAATGGCATTATTGGATAGATGAGCTTCGCGTGAAAATCGGAGAATGGGTCGAATTATTCCTTGATTCTGAAACGGATGGAACTGTTTGGATGGAGCAAGACCAAAGAAGTATCCCGGGAAGTCTTACAGTTATTAAAAGTCCGATTGACAGCGCACCCGTAATTCGTAATTCCTTAAATTCATTTTTCACTAAGGAAAAAGGTGTAATATGGACATCTGGGACATTATCTGTGAAAAGTGATGAGCGTTTTGTTGCACGGCAATTAGGAATTGCCCCTGAGGTGCCCGTTTTGAAGTTGCTTGCACCTGAACACTTCTATACAGGTGCCCAGATCTTTCTCGTCGACGATATGCCAAACATACAACAAGTCGCACAACAAGAATACGTGGAAGAAGTGGCAGAGGCAATTGTCCAAACAGTTATGGTTACTGAGGGAAGACTTTTTGTTCTGTTTACCTCACAAGATATGTTAAATCAAACCCATGAACTCGTTTCAGACAGTGGATTATTGGAAGACTACGCACTCATCGCACAAGGCATTAGCTCAGGTAGTAGGTACCGATTGTTGAAATCATTCCGTCAGTATGAAAAAGCAGTATTGTTCGGTACAAATAGTTTCTGGGAAGGGGTTGACGTCCCTGGCAACTCATTGTCGGCGATTATCATCGTGCGTTTACCTTTCTCCTCTCCGTCTGAACCCGTGTTTAAAGCAAAAACTGCCCTACTGAACCAGATGGGGAAAAATGCTTTCACTGCTTATGCATTACCTGAAGCAATTCTGAGACTACGTCAAGGTTTTGGAAGACTGATTCGCTCATCTTCGGATACTGGTTTTTTCATCATCTTGGATCGACGAATTGAAACAAAATCATACGGTAAGAAATTTTTAGAAGCATTGCCAGACGTGCCTGTTAAAAAAGTATCACTTGCACGTATGGTAGATGAACTTAATAATTGCTATAATAAATGAGTCTAACGGACTTGGATGAATGCATTTTTGCACAATCATTCTAGGTCTGTCTATACCCATTAAGAGTGGGATGTGAAATAGTGGTCAACTGGATAAAATTTTTCGTCATTTTTCTCTTCACACTAACAGTAGCTTTTACGTCATTTGTCTTTTACAAAGCGTATCAACCTGCTTCTACATTAAAAGAAAATGCGACCAATCGCGTATTGGATGCGGGTCTTTTAGTAGAAGCAGATCGGGCTGAAGTGTACAATGGCACAACGTCACTTACAGTGGTCTATGGAAAAGATGAAAAAGGTGTTTCTAAAGCCGTTTTTGTAAACGAGAAGGCGAAATCAGATGAGGATTTGAACGTAATTGCTCTTAAAAAAGGCATTACCGCAAAACAAGCATTATCCTCTGTCAAACAAGAAATGAACGTCAACAAACTCATCCATGTTAAACTGGGGGAGGAAGACGATGCCGCTGTATGGGAAGTTGCATTTAAAAATGAGGCCAATAAACTGAATTACGTATATGTCTCATTTTCAGATGGACAGTGGCAAAAGCGAATTTTAAATTTATAGAAAGTGCATGAACGCACTGGTAAAGGGAGCGATGGACTTGGCGAAGCAATTAGCATCCAGAGTAACTACTCTTTCACCTTCAACAACTTTGGCGATTACAGCTAAAGCGAAAGAAATGAAAGAATCTGGTATTGATGTAATTGGTCTTGGTGCAGGAGAGCCTGACTACAATACACCTGAACCTATACTGGAGGCAGCATGGCGTTCTATGAAAGAAGGCAAGACCAAGTACACCCCATCTGGGGGTCTTCCTGCTCTAAAGGATGCAGTCATTGGAAAATTGGAAAAAGATCAAGGCTTAACGTATGCTCGTAGTGAAGTCATGATTGGAATTGGCGCAAAGCATGTATTGTATACATTGTTCCAAACGATTCTAGATCCATTAGATGAAGTGATTATTCCTGCGCCATACTGGGTGAGTTATCCAGAGCAAGTGAAACTTGCAGACGGACTACCTGTTGTCGTTCAGGCGACTGCAGAAGCAGAGTTCAAAGTGACGGCTAGTCAGATTGAGCAAGCCATAACAGAAAAAACAAAGGCACTTATCCTTAACTCTCCTGGCAATCCTACAGGAATGGTGTATACAGAAGAAGAACTAAAAGCGATTGCGAAAGTGTGTAAGGAACATGATATTTGGATTATTTCAGATGAAATTTATGAAAAACTCGTATATGGAACGGCAAAACACGTTTCCATTGCAACATTGTCAGAAGATGCTAAGGAGCGCACGTTCATTATTAACGGTGTTTCCAAATCACATTCGATGACAGGATGGCGTATTGGATTCATTGCGGGGAACGAGAAAGTCGTAAAAGCGATGACAGATCTTGCTAGCCATTCGACATCAAATCCTGTGACGACTTCACAATATGCGGCAATCGAAGCGTATACTGGTTCACAAGATGCAGTAGAAGTTATGCGGAAAGATTTTGGCACTCGCTTAGAACGTATTTATCCGCAAATCCAGGCTATTCCCGGTTTTCATACTGTGAAACCACAAGGTGCATTCTATTTGCTACCTGACGTATCAGAAGCTGTAAAACATACAGGATATGAAAACGTGGATGTGTTTGCAAAAGCATTACTGGAAGAAGCAAATGTGGCAGTCATCCCTGGTAGCGGATTCGGTTCAGAAGAAACGATTCGATTATCCTACGCGACTTCTATTGATTTGTTAGAAGAAGCTGTGCGCCGTATAGACCAATTTGTAAAAGAGAAATGGAACGACTGAACGAAAACTGACTAGGTAGTACTACAAGTACTTAGAAAAAATTTGGAGGCTCTTATGAAAACGATTATGATTCACGAAATGCCTGATCATGAAGGCGAAATAGTTCGAATGGGTGCGTGGCTTGCCAACAAGCGTTCAAGCGGTAAAATAGCATTTTTACAATTACGTGACGGCTCTGGTTTTGTACAAGGGGTTGTTGTTAAGGAAGATGCTGGTGAAGAATTATTTGCTACTGCAAAAGGTTTAACACAAGAGACTTCCTTGTATGTAACAGGTGAGGTCACTGTAGACGAACGTTCAAGCTTTGGCTATGAGCTTCAAGTTCAAGGGATCGAAGTGATTAAAGTAGCAGAAGATTACCCAATCACACCTAAAGAGCACGGAACAGAATTCCTGATGGATCACCGACACCTTTGGTTACGTTCACGGAAGCAACATGCAGTGATGAAAATCCGCGACGAAATTATTCGCGCGACGTATGAATTCTTCCATATGAATGGATTCATCAAAATCGATCCACCGATTTTGACAGGTTCTTCTCCTGAAGGAACTTCAGAGTTATTCCACACGAAATACTTTGATGAGGATGCTTATCTTTCACAATCAGGTCAACTTTACATGGAAGCTGCTGCGATGGCACTTGGTAAAGTATTTTCATTCGGCCCAACATTCCGAGCTGAAAAGTCGAAAACTCGCCGTCATTTAATCGAGTTTTGGATGATTGAGCCTGAAATGGCGTTCGTAGAACATGCGCAAAGTTTAGAAGTACAGGAGCAGTATGTAGCACACGTTGTTCAATCTGTTCTCCAAAACTGCAAACTTGAGCTAGAGCGTCTTGGTCGGGATACTTCGAAATTGGAAAAAATCCAAGCACCGTTCCCACGTATAACGTATGACGATGCAATTGAGTTCCTTCACAAAGAAGGATTCGATGATATTCAATGGGGAGATGATTTTGGAGCACCTCATGAGTCGGCAATTGCGGAAAGTTATGATCTACCTGTATTCATCATGAATTATCCAATCGGTATAAAGCCGTTTTATATGCAGCCACACCCTGATCGTGATGATGTTGTGCTATGTGCAGACTTAATCGCCCCTGAAGGATACGGAGAAATTATTGGTGGATCTGAACGTATTCATGACTATGAACTTATGAAGCAACGGATTGAAGAACACCAGTTAGATGCTTCTGCATACGAATGGTATTTGGAATTAAGTAAATATGGCGCTGTGCCTCACTCTGGTTTCGGTCTTGGATTAGAGCGTACTGTCGCTTGGATTTCAGGCGTTGAGCACGTGCGGGAAACGATTCCGTTCCCACGTCTACTCAACCGTCTGTATCCTTAATAAAGCAACAAGGAGGAGTTCGCCATATGCAACAAGATGAACGGCTCCGGATGTGGATTGAGCAGGGGAATGTTACTATTCCCCAGCTTTTTTTTAACTCTTATAAAAAACTAGGTATCCAGGATTCGGATGCCATGCTCATTTTACAAATGGAAGCCTACCATGCTCAACATATTGAATTTCCAACCCCGTCCGACTTTTCATCCCGGATGAACCTTACTGAAAACGAGGTATCCCAAGTATTGCAGCGTCTCATGCAAAAGGGATATTTGAAAATTGACCAAACTAGTGATTCTAACGGCGTGCTGTTTGAACAATTTTCACTACTTCCTTTATGGGAAGCAGTTTTAGAATGTGAAATTGGGAGTCAAAATAAATCAATAGAAGCACAAGAAAAAGAAGAAGAAGGGCAAATTTTTCACGTTTTTGAACAAGAATTCGGACGTCTTCTTTCTCCTATGGAATGTGAAACGATTGCGATGTGGATTGATCAGGATCATCATGGCATTAATATAATAAAAGCAGCTTTAAAAGAGGCTGTAATTGCTCAGAAACTAAGTATGCGTTACATCGATCGTATTTTGTTTGAATGGAAAAAGAAAAATGTAACGACACTTGCAGATGTCGAAAAACAAACGAAAGCCTTCCGTTCCCCTACGCAATCGATTCGACAGGGAAAAGCACAAGGTACTGTGAAACGGGTTCCTCTTTACAACTGGCTTGAAGATCGGGATGGGTGAGTGAAATGTTAACTAAAACCGAGTGGCAATATTGCTTAGAGGAAATCGACACAATGTTTCCAGATGCACATTGTGAGCTAGTTCACGAAAATGCCTTTGAACTGGTAGTTGCGACACTTTTATCTGCACAATGTACGGACGTGCTAGTCAATCGTGTAACTTCTGAGTTGTTTAAGAAGTACAAAACGCCAGGAGATTATTTGGAAGTTCCAATAGAGGAATTGCAACAAGACATTCGTTCTATTGGTCTCTATCGAAACAAAGCTAAAAATATCCAAGCGCTATCGCTCATGCTTCTAACTCAATTCGGTGGAGAAGTTCCTGAAGATCGCGACATGCTGACAACACTCCCCGGAGTGGGGAGGAAAACAGCGAATGTTGTAGTCTCAAATGCGTTTGGTGTTCCTGCTCTAGCTGTCGATACACACGTTGAACGTGTGGCCAAGCGTTTGGCAATGAACCGATGGAAAGACTCTGTGCTGGCAGTTGAAGAGAAAATCATGAGATGGACACCAAGAGAACGATGGACACAAACACATCATCAACTTATTTTTTTCGGTCGATATCACTGCAAAGCCCAAAGGCCGAACTGTCCGGAATGTCCACTACTTTCTGTATGTCGAGAAGGAAAGAAGAGAATGAAAAATAATGGATAATTCAAAACCTGCTATAACAAAAGACCAAATAATGCTTTACTTTGATAAATGGGAGTCTTTAAAACCTGAAATTCAATTGCTTTATGACCAAAAGCAATCCAATGCTTCAGAGTTGATGGCGATTGCGATTGCACACTATGAAGAATTACTAGAGGTATGTGCACCAGTCGGTGGTTCTGATCGTTGTACTAAGATGGAACCATTGAATGGGGAAGAGCGCCTTCAATTCATTAAGGATAAGATAGTAAGCCCTTTTGCACTCATTCAATTGAATTTGCTTTATACGGAATTGAGGAAGAAGATTGCCCGATTTATCACCCATTAAAAAACAGCGACTTCGTATTTACGAAGTCGCTGTTTTTGGTTGTCAGTTTTCGTCTGCTGTTTTTGTATCATCCGGTTTGGTGGCAGAAGGTTTCGACGAACTGGCTGTATTGGAGTTTGAGTTATTCGAAGGGTTGCTGCTGACGCCATCTTTGTCGTCAGCATCGTCACCTTCTCCGTTATTTCCAGTGTTATTTCCGTCTGTACCATTGCCGTTGTTGCCGTTATTCCCATTGTTGTTTCCATTATTATTGTTCCCGTTATTGTTATTTCCATTATTGTTGTTGTTGTTGTCACTGTTAGAGCCATTATTTTGACCGTCATCCTCTTTGTCCTGATCAGAGTCCCCTTGGTTTTCATCATCAGGATTTTCTTCAGGCACTTCTTCAGTTGCTTGAATCAGAAGCGTTGTTGAAGCAGGGGAGCTTACAAGATTATCTGCTTTTGCAATGACAGAGAACGTATACGTATGACCTGGTTCGACATTTCCGAATGTGAAGGAATTATCGGTTGTCTCTGTAAGTGATTGGGATCCGCCGCCATCTACAGATACTGAAACTGCAAATGAGACATCGCCTTCAAAATCATCAGAATCAGGTTCGTTGTGGTTCCAACTTAAGTCGATTTCCTGGTTATCAGCGTCATATTCTGCACTTAAATCAGTAGGTGCTTCTAGTTCCGTCACTTCTTCCTCAGGCTCTTCCTCTACATATGTGCGCTCAGGAAGAGTTCCACGAACAAATAATTCATCACTTTTCAAGTTGCTTGGTGTGCTGTTCGTTGCCAGCTGAAGCGGTTGAGATCCTGCGACAATTGTAGCTTCTTCAACAGAACTAGGCTTTTTGAATTTCTTCGGATAGTTGCCAGATGTTATATCGCGCATGACTTGACGGAACAATACTTTAGGCATATCGCGTCCGCCTTGGAAGCCAACTATTGGTTCACTTCGTTTTTCATGACCTCCCCAAACGGCAATCGTATAGTCTGTTGTGTATCCTGCAAACCAAGAGTCAGGCACGCTGTATTGGCCAGTAATATTATAAGTCTTTTTGTCGTTAGCTGAGTAGTTAGTTGTACCCGTTTTCCCCGCAATGTCCATTCCAGGAATATTCGCTTTTGTGCCAGTTCCATTTGGTTTTGTCAACACATCACGAAGCATATCTGTCACCATATAAGCGGTGGAATCCTTCATAGCAGAAACTGGATCGGGAGCAAGATTGATTTCAGTTTTACCATCTCGTAAAATTATTTTTTTCACTGCATGTGGAGTGTTGTAGATACCTTCGTTTCCGAAGGCTGCAAATGCTCCTGCCATCTGAAGAGTGGAGAAATCGTTTTCGGATCCGCCAATCGCATCGGACTGAAATAATTTTTTAACTGGCAATCCGAGAGAATTTGCAAACTCCCCAGCGTTTTTATTACCAACTTCTTCAAATGTTTTAATCGCTGGAATGTTACGAGATTCATACACTGCTTGACGCATGGTAATTGGACCCTTAAATCTACCATCGACATTATTTGCTTTAATACCTTTTGTTTTTTCGTCTACGATTGTCTGACCAGTCGACCAGTTCAAGTATTCAATAGCAGGACCATAGTCTAAAATTGGTTTGATGGAAGACCCCGGCTGTCGTTTTTGGTCGCTTGCAAAGTTATGGTTAAATAATTTGTAATCACGACCGCCACCAACTGCCACAATCTCACCAGTTTTTGTATCGACAACCGTCATTCCGGCTTGAATTGTGTCTGACTCAAAGTTACTTGAATCAGCAAGTGCTTTTTCGACAGCCTGTTGTGCGTTTGGATCGAGAGCAGTTTGAATCGTAACCCCATCTGCCTCAATATCTTTGTATCCTGCTTTTTGGAGTTCATCCATAGCAATATCGATATACGCTTGGTATTTAGTATCCATTGGTTTTTCACGTTTCTCTTCTGGAAGAAGAGAAGCGGTAACAGGAATGGACTTTGCGCTTTCCATTTCCTCTTTTGTGATTTTTTCGTGTTGGTTCATAAGTTTCAATACAATATCACGACGCTTTTGCGCACGTTCAGGGTGCTTGAATGGATTGTAAGCATTTGGTGATTGAGGCATTCCTGCTAACATTGCCATCTCCGGTAGCTCCAGCTCATTTAACTCTTTTCCGAAAAAGTACTCAGCACCAGTACCAAATCCGTATTTATTACCTGACATGAGGACCTTGTTGAAATACATTTCAAAAATTTCTTCTTTAGAATAATTTTGTTCTAGCTTAAACGCTAGCCATGCTTCCTGAGCTTTCCGCTTTAATGTTTTTTCATTCGTGAAGAATGAGTTTTTTATAACTTGTTGCGTTAAGGTCGAAGCCCCTTGAGAACCAAAACCGCTTTTAAAATTGGCAAGGACAGCACCACCAAGACGCCATAGGTCTATTCCGTGGTGTTTGTAAAAACGGGAGTCTTCCGTTGCAAGGATTGCGTCTTCCAATTCTTTTGGAATTTTGTCGTATGGGATATATTTTCGCTTTTCATTACCAGTTGTGTAAATAACATTGTCGTTGCGATCTAAAACTTTGGAAGATAGCGGATCTTTCAGTAGACTTTCGTCTAATTTAGGTGCTGTACTCGCATAGTAGGCGAATAATCCTGCACCTGCTATTAAAAATAGTAACCCAATCACGACGATTGCTTTGAATAGGGTCTTGACGAGACTTTTTTTCTTTTTAGGTGTTTTTTTATGTTTCCTTGATGATTTCTGTTCCGCTTCTGCTTGTTGTCTGCGTGCGGTCCTTGAATTTGGAGTATTATTGTCCATTAGGATTCCTACCTTTCAATTCGTTCGCCGGTTGTTTGTTCAACTATACCGGTTAAAGCATGTAAATAGTCTAAACGTGGTTGATAACCTGGCTGTAATTCGATTGACAATTCCTCAAGTTCAGAAATAGGAATCGATTTTCTGCCACCCTCAATCATTCTCGTCCATGTTCCGATGAAGTTTTTAAAAGGTAATACAAAATAGCGATCTAAGAGAGAGAACCGGATTATTAGAAATGCAATACCACCTTGTTCGTGTACTTGAGACATATGCTCAACTTGATGATCATGTATATTTTGTAAAGGAAAAGAAGTTTTGTTTTTCGTCTCCTTCGCTTCAAAATCGACATATTTCCCTTGCCATACGCCGTTGTAGTCCGTTGTGGAAGCAGTCTTGAAGTAAGCTTCAGTGATTACTGCTGCACTTCTCGCCGGGTAACGGACGTTTACAATTTGAATAGGTACAGGTTTTTTATGAATGACTGCGATCCCTCTACTAGTATAATACTCGTTACTGTCATTCAGTTCATCTTCCAACGTTTTCCCTCGATTGCTGAAAGATAATGAAGTTGGTTTGGCAGCAGTATTCGTTGTAGTTGGTATATATTTTTTGCCATTTGGATAGCGTATCGCCAACATACTCACCTCACATCATCAGTGTATCATACCACAATATTGAGACGTTAAAACGTTGTTTAGGTTGCAAACTACAAAAACCTCTCCCTTTTAAAGAGGAATGCACGTTCGTCAATATTGGAACTGAGAGCACTAATTTGATAAACTTAAAATAGAAGTAGTAGAAAGGTGACAAGTAGTATGAGGTTACAACTGTTAACAGAACAATTACTTGAAGTATGTGATGAATGCTTAGTTCGGCATAGCGACATGCGAAATGAAAATCGCGAACCCGACTTTTATAAAGAAGTTAAGCCATACGCCGACCACTGGCATGAAGTGATAGATGAATGGGACGAACTCGTACACCAATGGATTCGTACAAGCCGGCCAAAATACGTACGACCTATTCAAATTTCTACGTTGAATGATTTGATGAAACAATTTACTGTTCAATCCTTTTATCAAAAGACAGGGAAGAAGCGATTTGTTCAATCCATTCAATCCGCCAGTTATACATTAAATACCGTTCGTATCGCATTGGAAAAAGAGAAAAAGGAGGGCGGAGATGGCAAATAACCTAAATCTCCAGTCATTTATTGATGAGTTGAGACAGGACCCGGAATTCGCGAAGAATGTGAAGCATTATAAAGTGACGGAAGGAAAAGATGCTATCTATGCTCCGTTTCCAGAGAAATTACATCCTTCACTCATAACGGCTCTTTCACATAGAGGGATTCATCAATTATATAGCCATCAGCGGAGAGCATTCGACTTCGCACAACAAAAAAAATCATATACAGCGGTAACTCCAACAGCATCCGGTAAATCACTTTGTTATCATTTACCTGTTCTTCAAAGCATATTGGAGAATGAAGCCTCGCGAGCGTTGTATCTCTTTCCTACAAAAGCACTTGCGCAGGACCAATTAGCTGATCTACATGAACTCATTGAAGCGAGTGGAGAGACGGTATTGAGTTATACGTATGATGGGGATACTGCACCTGGACTTAGAACTAAGGTACGCAAATCGGGACACATTGTGTTGACTAACCCAGATATGCTGCATTCTGGAATTCTTCCACATCATACGAAATGGGTATCACTTTTTGAAAACTTGAAGTATATCGTGATTGATGAATTGCATACGTATAAGGGAGTGTTTGGTACACATGTTGCCCATGTGTTAAGACGCTTAAAACGAATTTGTGCTTATTATGGAAGTAACCCGGTGTTCATCTGCACTTCGGCAACCATTGCTAACCCTCAACAACTTGCGGAAAACCTGACGAATTCTTCGATGGAGCTCATTGCGGACAACGGAGCGCCGGCAGGCAAGAAGCATTTCTTGTTTTACAATCCACCTGTTGTTCATGAAACGTTCGGAATTCGTAGGAGTGCTGTCTTGGAAGTTCGGGATATTGCTTCTCGTCTTTATCGAGAAGGGGTTCAAACCATCATTTTTGCAAAAAGCAGGGTGCGTGTAGAAATGCTCGTAACCTATATGAAAGAACTTACCAAAAAGAAATTGATGGATGAGACGATCATGGGGTACCGAGGTGGTTATCTTCCTTCAGAGCGTCGTAAAATTGAAAAAGGACTACGAAATGGGACGATTAAGACAGTAGTTAGTACAAATGCTTTGGAACTTGGTATTGATATTGGTCAACTCCAGGCGTGTGTAATGACAGGTTACCCGGGAAATATCGCAAGTGCATTGCAACAAGCAGGTCGGGCGGGAAGAAGGCAAGATGACGCACTCATCATTTATGTCGCACAGTCGATGGCGCTGGACCAATACATCATTGAGCATCCGGATTACTTATTAGGTGGATCACCTGAGGAAGCGCATATTCACCCTGACAATATTGTCATTCTCATGGATCATCTACGGTGTGCTTCGTTTGAACTGCCTTTTTCGGTGAGCGACCAATATGCAGAGTTCGATGTTCAACAATTATTGGAATTTTTAGCGTCGGAAGGGGTTCTCGTATTAGCAGGGGATCATTGGCACTGGATGACCGAGCGTTTTCCTGCGAGTGAAGTAAGTTTACGATCTGCCTCTCAAGAAAATGTAGTGATTATCGATAAAACCCGTCCTAAAGAAACGACGGTCATTGGAGAAATGGATCGATTCAGTGCAATGACCCTGTTACATGAAGAAGCGATCTATTTGCACCAAGGTACACAATACCAAGTAGAAATGCTGGATTGGGAAGAAAAGAAGGCGTATGTGACAGAAGTGGATGTCGATTACTTCACAGACGCCAATTTAGCTGTTGAGCTGAAAGTAATCAGTGAAGATAAAAAGCAGGAACTCAATTCGCAGACAGTTGCTTTCGGTGATTTAGCCGTTCTTGCCATCCCTACAATTTTTAAGAAAATTCGATTCGATTCTCATGACAATATCGGTTCAGGTCCTATTCATTTGCCAGCTGAAGAGTTACATACTGCATCCACGTGGCTAGCATTTGATGTGCCTGAAGGATGGACAGAAGCTACCCTGACGGATGCCATGACCGGTGCAGCACATGCGATGCAATCTTTTATTCCTTTGTTTGTGCAATGTGACAGAACTGATATTCATGTAGTGCCGCAAGTGAAAGCAGTTCATACTGGAAAACCGACGTTTTTCATCTATGATAGCTATCCTGGAGGTATTGGATTGAGTGAGAAGATGTTTGACCAATGGTATTCATTGCTTTGCCAAGCTGCCTCTCACGTAAGTTCATGTGAATGTGAAGGGGGCTGTCCAATTTGTACAGGTCCGCCCGAATCTGATACAAATTTGAAGCGAGGCGCTTCGGAGCTTTTGAAGAGTTTAGCAGGTGGTGACGTGCATGTCCTATGAACAAAATCTCATGAAGATGAAGGGCATGTTGAAAAAAACAAAAGCCGGCTCTTCAACTCTGAAAGAAACCTCAAAGATTGTTCAAGCGTCATCACCTAGTTACGAATCACAGTGGCTGGCAGCTGGTCTCGAAAAAGAGACCAATCATTACGGGACCGTTTATAAGAAAGTTGTGGACTATGACGAATCCTATACACATGGGAGATATCAATTGACTGAGTTGACGGCCACGTTGCAAAAATGGAAAAGCTCAGGGGAACGACATCCTTTAGCACCAGATCCAGACAAACGACTCCTTTTTTTTGATACGGAAACTACGGGCTTGAAAGGGACCGGAACACTGATCTTTCTGATTGGTTTAATCGAGCAACGAGGCAACGGGTTTAGAATGACCCAATATGTACTGCCCGGTCCTGCTCATGAAGCAGCATTTCTTTATGCGACTGGATTATGGGAAAAGCCGGTCACGCTTGTCATGTATAATGGAAAGAGTTTTGATGTCCCCCAATTGGATACGAGGTGGACAATGAATCGGAACTTACTCCCCCCTTTGCCGAAGCACGATCAGATTGACCTACTCCACGGTTCCAGACGCATTTGGAAACATGAAATGGCGTCGTTCAAATTGCCTGCAGTTGAAGAGGAGCAACTTGGATTTGTTCGAGAAGACGATATGCCGGGGTATTTGGCACCGATTATCTATCAAGATGCAGTGAAAAATGGTCGTGCAGAAATGTTGATGAAGATTTTGCTGCACAATGAGTATGATATTTTGTCACTTGTCACGTTGTATATTCGTTCAACTGAGCTTCTTTTACAAGAGGAGCTATCAGGAACTGCGATTAGCCAAACGAATATTGCCAAGTGGTATGCTGATTTAAAGTCGCATAGTCGTGCAACTGCCGTCTTAGAGCAGGTAATCGAGGAATATGGGACTCAACATCCGACAACTCACTTCCATTTTGGATTTCTATTAAAAAGAGACGGTAAATATGGTGAGTCACTAGAAGCGTTTGGTGTCTGTATGACGAAGTCGACTGGACGTGAACGAATTATTGCACTTGAGGAAATGGCAAAAATTCTTGAGCATAAAAACAAAGATTGCACGAAGGCTCTACAACTTTGTGGAGTTGCCAAGGGTCTGCTTGCACGTGATTCCTCATTGTCTGCATCGTTTTCAAAACGTATGATTGCGGAATTCACAAAAAGGGAAATGAGACTTAAGAGAAAAATATTTCCCGGGCAAGCGCAGTACTCGACAAAATAACACTTCTAATCTTGACGTAAGCAGACAGAATTGGACAGGATATGCTATACTTAGAGCAGTTACCACTGACGGAAGGACGTTGTTGAATGGATATTAAATTGGATTCAAAAACGATTCTTGAAAAAGAGTTTAAAACAGGTATGCGCGGTTATAATCAGGAAGAAGTCGATTTGTTTTTAGATAGTGTGATTCATGATTATGAAAGTTTTAAAAAACGGATCGCGGAGCTTGAACGCGAAAACGGAGAACTTCAAAATGAGTTATCTACTGTCCAGAAACGACCAGCATCGAGCGCTCCTGGTACAACAAATTTCGACTTGCTGAAACGTATTTCTAATTTGGAAAAAGCCGTGTTTGGAAGTAAACTTTCAGGAAACGAATAAGACGAACCCCACTTATCCTTGCGGAAAGTGGGGTTCTACTGTATACTTATCAAGCCATGACGGAAATTCAGGTAATTGCTGCAGTGCTAGACACTGGAGAGGAAAGTCCATGCTCACACGGTACTGAGATGTCCGTAGTGTTCGTGCCCGGCCAAAAAATAAGCCGGGGCGCTGTTTACTCAGCTGACGGCGGAAATAATTCCTAAGTCCTTTTGGGATATGGAAGACGTTTCCTGAAAAGTGCCACAGTGACGGAGCTGTATCGGAAACGGTACAGGTGGAACGAGGTAAACCCCGCGAGTGAGAAACCCAAATTATGGTAGGGGCGCTCTTCCGAAGGAAATGAACGGAGGAAGGGACAGACAATCGTCTGTAGATAGATGATTACCACCCTGAGTACGAGGTGTAAACCGTTCGAGTACAAGGGAACAAAACATGGCTTACGAATTTCCTGATGGTACTTAATGTATACAATCATGCTCTCCTGTATTTATGGAGAGCATTTCTGCGTTAGAAAACAGGTTTGTTCATATAAAGCACGTACATAAAGTGATTCAACAGTGGAGAGGAAGTGTACGATTCATGAAAGAATACAAATTAGTAGCAACGGCAGCGATGGGGCTTGAGGGACTCGTAGCAGAAGAAGTGAAAGCATTGGGATATGAAACAATAACCGAAAATGGAAAAGTTTACTTTTCTGGCGATGCCCATGCAATTGCAAAAGCGAATATGTGGCTGCGCATCGCTGACCGCGTTCGAATTATCGTGGGGGAATTTAAAGCAACTACTTTCGACGAACTATTCGAAAAAACTAAAGAATTACCGTGGGAGGAATATCTTCCAGTGGATGCAACATTCCCGGTTGCGGGTAAATCAGTTAAGTCAATTCTTTACAGTGTGCCTGATTGCCAAGCAATTGTTAAAAAAGCAATTGCAGAAAAACTTAAAACCGTCCATGGCCGTGTCGGCTTTTTAGACGAAACGGGTCCATTATTCAAATTGGAAGTATCGATCTTAAAAGATAAGGTGACACTAACAATCGATTCAAGTGGTGCTGGTCTGCACAAACGTGGATATCGCGTTGGACAAGGGGATGCTCCGTTAAAAGAAACGTTAGCTGCAGCTCTAGTTAAATTAACCAAATGGAACCCGGATCGACCATTTGTCGACCCGTTCTGTGGTTCAGGTACGATTCCAATTGAAGCTGCAATGCTCGGACAAAATTTAGCGCCAGGCTATAATCGAGAGTTTTTAAGCGAACAGTGGCCATGGATGGCTGAAAGCGTATGGGACCGAGTACGTGAAGAAGTGGAAGATGTCGCAGATTATGATCGTAAACTGATGATCTCAGGTTCTGACTGGGATCCATCGATGATAAAAGTCGCAGAGAAAAATGCTGCGGAAGCAGGATTTTTAGATATTATTAATTGGAATGTTTGCAACGTTGCAGACCTTTCACTTGAAGGGGAAAACGGTGTTTTAGTCGGAAATCCACCGTATGGAGAACGTCTTGGTGAACTAGAAGAAGCTGAAGACATAACCGCTACATTAGGGAACGTCATGAAACCTTACCCATCATGGTCTGTCTATATGCTTTCTTCTCTTGAAAACTTTGAGACGATGTATGGCAAGAGAGCTACGAAGAAACGGAAACTTTTCAATGGGTTCATACGCACTGATCTTTATCAGTTCTGGGGCAAACGAAGCTAATTTTAATAGATCAAAAAGAGAGGATTCTCCTCTCTTTTCTTATGTACTAGAAAGGGGTTCACTATGACAGGAAAGTTACCATTTGCACTCACACGCGACAAAACATTCTACGAATCACTTAATGAGTGGATCGGAGATACCTTATATGATGAGCTCACCGAAAAAGGATTCGATTGCAGAGATGAACAAATCTACATGTCTTTCCAAATAGAGCAAGCCCTTCGTGAAAAAGAAGTATTATTCGCTGAAGCTGGAGTCGGAACGGGCAAGACAATTGCTTATCTACTTCCTGCCATCGCCTATGCACGTTACACAGGAAAACCAGCGTTAATTTCTTGCGCAGACGAAACATTAATTGATCAGCTCGTTAAAGAAGAAGGGGATATCCGTAAACTTGGTGAAGCATTAGAGCTCACAATTGATGTGCGACTTGCGAAATCGCGTGACCAATATCTTTGCTTAAAGCGTTTAGAAGAAATGAATCGCGCAGACGAAGAATATGCCGGGGAAGTAGAAGATGCTCTCCCAGAATTCGTATATGGGCCAGCTTCATTATCTGAAGTGTACCCATACGGAGAACGTTCTTCCTATCCGGATTTAAGTGATGGTGAGTGGGAGACGATCAATTATCATCCAATCCAACAATGTGGTGGATGTGACCTCCGAAACCGTTGTGGGCAAACGATTCATAGAAGTGAATATAGGAAAGCAGCTGATCTCATTATCTGCTCCCACGATTTCTTTATGGAACACCTATGGACGAAGGAGTCAAGAAAACGACAGGGGCAACTTCCATTGCTACCAGAGGTTTCTATGGCTGTTTTTGATGAAGGCCATCTACTTGAATATGCTGCACAACGCGCCCTAACTTATGAAGTACAAGATAGCACGCTTCTCGGGCTTCTGGAACGTGTCATGACAGATGGTGTTCGTGAGCAAACGCTTCAACTGATGGAACAACTGATGGAATGTCATGAACTGTTCTTCGACTACCTCTCTGAATGTGCTCAGGAAGATGGGGAAGAACGACTCGCGATTTCAAAGACTACCGAACTTATGAATACAGCACGTGAAGCCGTTCGTCTTTCCAATGCATTGCTCGAAGAATTTGTCTTTGATAGTGAACTTTATGTAATACCAGAGTATGACTTGAGAATGGTAGAAGAATATCTCGAACAATATATATTTTCTTTAGAATTGTTTTCGGATAATGCGGAAGCTGTCGATTGGGCAGAAGACCGAGAAGGGGAATTGACATTAGTGATAATGCCGCGCCTTGTAACGGATGTTTTACAGGAGCGCTTGTTTTCAGAAAAGCTACCAATTATTTTCTCATCCGCTACATTGTCCGTGCAAAATGATTTCTCGTTTATTGCTAATAATCTAGGTATCAAACATTCTGTTTCTTTTTCAATTGAATCTCCATATGATTACGACGAAGTTATGGATCTTTCCATTGAATCGCTATCTGAGGTTGGAAAAATGAACAGACTTGTCGAGTTATTGAATGATGGCCACCAGACGCTAGTGTTGTTTAAGTCGAAACAGTCCATGGAAAACTTCCGAGCGCAATTGCCGGAAGGACAACTTCCTTTCGCGGCGTTTGAAGGAGACCGTGAACTATCGTCTATCGTTAAAGAGTTCCAAGCTAAAAAGTGGTCTGCATTCTTCTCCTATCATTTGTGGGAAGGCTTGGATATTCCCCATGATGCATTAACGAGAGTGGTCATTTATGATTTACCATTACCGCCTGCTGACCCGTTGTTCAATGCGAAACGTAGCCATGCAACTGCTCCATTTGAAGAAGTAGACTTACCATATATGTTACTCCGTTTACGTCAAGGTGTTGGTAGACTTATCCGGACTGCGACAGATTCAGGTTCTGTTCATATTTTGTTGAACCCTGAAGAATCTAAATTAGTCCCCACATTCGATACAATTTTTCCCGTTGCCCCAAAAGTGAAATCTTGATAGGTATGTAAATAGAACAAAACAAAAAGCAACAGGCCGTTGGCCGTGTTGCTTCAGACTGTAGACAAAAGGAATGGAAATCGATTTGATTTCCATCCCTTTTGTCTTTTTGCATTGTTGACGCTGGAAATGAAGGCTGACAGGCCGTTGATCTCCGTTCCGGACGGGCGCTTTCCGGGGGCTTGCTCTCAGCCTCCTCGTCGTTTCACTCCTGCGGGGTCTTCGCGCTGCGCTGATCCCCAGGAGTCGCCGTCCTGCACTTCAATCAACTGAATGTCCGAGGACACATTCACTTCATTCAAGCAAACAATGCAATTGAGTCTCCATTTCCTGCTGGCAAGACTTATTAGATGTAACAGAAGACCTGAGACACCGATATGAAATCAAAGAAGTCTATATAAATGTAAAGAGACCGTTGAACGTGTCTTTGTCGACGCCAAAGAGAAGCTTGGTGTGCGATGGACAAGCCAAGGAGGGCTTAATTTAATGAATGGATGACATTTTTTGAGAACAACAGGATCAATGCTGGGTCTCCCACATAGGGAATATAGATTTTCAACCAATGGATAAATAAAGGGAAAATCAATTACTGCATCTAATTTACGGAACAGATGGTCTTGCGGAACTAACTGTTAGATTGTAAGCATCTCCTTCTGTTCTCGTTCTTAGATTTGATTATTCATCATCATTTCCATCACCTCATTTGATAATTGAGTGACATTGTTGATTGTAGCGGAGAGCAAGCCCCTCGGAAAGCGTCCGCTTGCAGCGAAAATCAACTTTTCATAGATAATTCTATTGTAAAAAAACAGACTGTAGGCAAGCCCCATGATTTATGGCGTTTGTCTACAGTCTGTGCAACAGGGCGTTGCCGTATTGCTTTTTGTATTGTCGTTATGATTCATCGTTTATTAACCTTTTTCAAGCTTCGTCGATAGTCAGTAACACATTGGAAGGTGGTGCGTTGTTAAAATTCAATGGTAATTTAAATGCTTGTTGGAAACCATAGAACTTTGTCTCACCGGTTAAAACAGTTGGAGGAGAAATATCCAGTGTTAGTGCATCCTTTTCGAGCAAGGTACATAGATTTCCTGCCACCATATTTCCGAGTTCGCCAGTAAACGACTCGATCATTTCGCCTTCAATCGTCATGCCGAACATCGCTTCGCCTATTTGAGAAATTGTCGATTCGTTTGTATCGATAATAAGTCTTCCGCGAACGTCGCCAAGCAGTGCAATAAGTACACTTAGTTCTTTTTGTTCATATGGCTGAATTGTGAGAGAAGGTGAGAGAACGTCGAATTTAACAGGGATAACTGTAGTTAGAGATTGTATTGTACTATTCAATATATGTTGGATTGTTTTTGCATCAGTCATTTAGGCACCCCTTCAGCAGGTAATAATAGTCCAATGATACCACTCGTGTCGTTAATTGTATAGAGTATTTCTATAATTAAAAACGGAGAATATATGGATAGAGTGTGAACAATAAATAATGGTATGATAGACAAAGCTCTAGCAGAAGGGATCGAAGCGTTTATGACTCAGCATAAAGATTTTTTAGACGAAACAGCAGTACTTGGTCTTCTTTGTAAGGAAGATGGGGATCAGGAAAGGTTTCAAAAAGCTACAATGCTTGCGAAGAAATTAGTGAAAGATGACTATACCATTGCATTTGCAGGCCACTTTTCAGCAGGGAAATCATCAATGATCAATGCGCTGACAGGAGAGGATCTGTTGCCATCTAGCCCTATTCCAACTAGCGCTAATATCGTTAAAATACATAAGGATGAAGAGGACTTCGCTATCGTTCATCGACAAGATGGGACTTCCGTTAAAGTTATAGGCGAAGGATTCTCACAAGCTGTTAAAAAAATGAGCAAAGAAGGCGCATCAATTGCTTCGTTAGAAATTGGACATACTGCATCTAAACTACCGTTAGGTATTTCGGTTATGGATACACCTGGTGTCGACTCAACAGATGATGCTCACCGGCTATCGACAGAATCTGCTCTCCATTTAGCGGATATGGTGTTTTATACGATGGACTACAACCATGTGCAGTCTGAATTGAATTTCAGGTTTACCAAAGAACTGATGCGTTATAATCCGAATGTCTATTTAATTGTCAACCAAATTGACAAACACCGTTCAAACGAGTTGTCATTTGATGAATTCAAGGAATCAGTACGGCATTCATTTTCACTTTGGGGTGTCGACCCGAAAGGGATATTTTTCACATCTCTCAAACAGCGTGACTTAGTAGGTAATGACTTTGATTCTGTGAAAGAAATTGTCAACAGATCGATTGAAAATCGCGATGAACACTTTGATCGGAATGCACAAAATGCTCTCGCGCAGTTAACTGCAGAGCATATTGACTTTTTAAAAGAAGAGATTAAAGAAACTATAGATACTCATCCTGAAATTGCGGATGAGGAATGGTCTGAAACAAATGAACTCGAATTAGAAACTGAAGAGCTTCAAATGCGACTATCACTCATTCATGGAGATGCATTCCATCTGCACTTTGAGAAAGAGCGAAAAGAACTTTTACAGAGTGCTACTCTAACTCCTTATGAAACGAGAGAATTGCTAAAAGAGTATTTAGAGTCTCAAACTAGTCATTTTAAAGTCGGACTTTTCTTTAGTGCGAAAAAGACAGAGGAAGAACGCAATCGGAGACTTCAGACACTTAGTGAGTCATTGGAAAAGTTAGCCCATACTCAAATTGAGATACATCTTCGGTCACTTATGAAGAAGGTATTGAAACAAGCGGGCTTGTTAACCGATGAACGCTCATTGGAAATCGATGATATAGATCTAGCATTCCGTTTTAGCGAGATTGCATCTACTTTGACAACACCGGATATTTTGACAGGCGAGCTAATATTAAATGCAGCAAGTCAAATGCGTGAAGCTGTCCTGAACGATTACAAGAGGAAAACAGATGATTGGAAGGTTCGGATTTCAGATGTAGCGAAGCGTGAAGGTGAGATAGCTTCCGAGCGTTTGCAAAAAGAACTTAACGATTTAGAGCTGAAGTTAGCTGCAATTCGACTTGTTAAATCACGTACTACAAACCTTCAATTATTTGAATCCGGTCAGCAACATGAATGGTCGAAAGAGGAGCTAGCCTCATTAAATCGCTTAAAAGAAGAGTGGAAAGCTCAATCCGAGCCTGAAATTCTCGATGTACAACGACAGCTAGAAACTGAAGTCATCCAGGAGCAAACTAATCAAGATCTCTTCGTTCAGGAACAAACCGAGGAAACCTTCATTGGGGATCTTGAACTCGTCGTAAAACGTGCACAACAAGTTGCAGACGAAGTGGTTCACATTCCGGGTTTCAAAGAGCTTTCTGTGTACTTGCAATCTAAGTCGAAAAGACTTGAACAGCAAGAGTTTACAGTCGCATTGTTTGGAGCGTTTAGTGCAGGGAAATCTTCTTTCTCAAATGCGTTGCTTGGTGAATCGGTACTGCCTGTTTCTCCAAATCCGACAACCGCTGCCATTAATCGGATTCGACCGACTTCCGACGCACATGCCGATGGAACGGCGGATATTCACTTTAAAGCACCTGAGCAATTGACTCAAGATACTGTGGACGCATTCGCAATGCTTGGTCTATCTATTTCAACACTTGAAGAAGCGTTCACACGTGCAGAGGAAGCGTTAAAATTAGAACTAGTTGAAGAATCACTTCATATCCATAAATCATTCATACGGGCATTCCAAACCGGCTACCCAACCTATCAAGATTTCCTTGGCACTGTGTTGACTGCTGAACGAGATGAATTCGTCCGCTTTGTAGCAGAAGAAGAGAGAAGTTGTTTTGTCGAATCGATCGACTTATATTATGACTGCGAACTGACACGCCAAGGGATTACCTTAGTGGATACTCCGGGCGCCGATTCGATAAATGCTCGACATACAGACGTAGCGTTTGAGTATATTAAAAATGCTGATGCCATTTTGTTTATCACCTATTACAATCATGCGTTTTCTCGAGCTGACCGTGAATTTTTAATCCAGCTTGGACGTGTGAAAGATGCGTTTGAAATGGACAAGATGTTCTTTGTGGTCAATGCAATCGACTTGGCTGCAAATGAGGAGGAAGCACAGGAAGTAAAAGGATTTGTAGCAGAGGAACTTGTGAAATTCGGAATTCGAAACCCACGCGTTCATGGAATCTCTAGCTTGCAAGCACTTGAAGCAAAACAACAAGGCGAAACCGAGTCGAAAATGAATGATTTTGAAACTCGTTTTTATTCGTTTTTAGAAAATTATTTAAATGCATTAGCTGTTCAAGCGTTGGATGAAGAGACTACAAAAACGGTTGAACGTCTTGCTGACCTCATTGATCGGACTGAAAAAAACCGTGAACGGAAAGCGGAACGGTTAGAAGAACTTGCTGTTTTTGAACAACGTGTAAAGGAACATTATAATTTAAGTTTTGCACCAGTTCTTAAAAAAGCTGTAGAAGAAGAGTTGAGGGAACTTATTTTCTACATCCATCAACGAGTATTTCTTAGATTCCCAGATTTCTTCAAAGAAGGCTATACACCGTCGTTATTTGTTCGTCACCAAGCTTCAGAAGCACTTCGTTTAGCACTTGAAGAAACCATAGGAATGACAGGCTTTGACTTTGCACAAGAACTTAAAGTGACAAATTTACGAATGCTGACGTTCATGAAGAAACAAGTTGACGCACGGCAACGGACTGAACAGCGTTGGCTAGCTGAAATGGATAGTGCGCTGTCGCCTTCTCCGTTCGATTCAAAGGATGCAGAAATGCTGAAATTTGTTGCGCCATTCGAACAGATAGAACGATATAGTGCAGTGAATCGACACTTTAAGAATGCGAAATCGTTCTTTGAAAAAGGTGATCGGAACACACTTCAAGAGCAATTGACAGAATTACTGAAGAAAGATGCTACCACCTATTTAGAGCAAGAACGACAACGCTTAGGGGAATGGACCAACAAGTGGATTGACGATGCTGCAGCCGCATTGACGGATCATTTATTAACGGAAACGTTGGCTCAACTTGAAGCTGAACGGAGTCTTTTGGAAAGTCATGAGCAGCTGTCCGAGTGGCGGTCGATTTATGGACAACTTCAACAGAAGGAGCTGATTTAAGTGAACGTATTCAAATCTATGGTTGTACAAAATAGTGACCAACCGCGTAAATGGATTGATGCACGATTCTCTCTTCAAGATCCTGGAATGGGAGTGAATCTCTATAGTCAAAGTCATATTCAACATGCAATCCATTGGGATCTTGAAAAAGATTTGTCGGATATGCAAAGAAGTGGCGGACGGCATCCTCTGCCTGATCACGAAACATTAACTGAGCTATACCGCAAGAGTGGTCTCCATTTGGAGGACGAAATCATCATTTACGATAATGGAGGAGAACCATTCGCTGCTCGTGCATGGTGGATGTTGCAATATGGAGGATTTAAAAATGTGTACATTTCTCTAGAAGGCTATGAGGAACTTGTAGAACTTGGATTTCAAACAGATGCCAGCGTTGTGACTCCTGAACGCTCAACAGTAGAACCGGAGTGGAATGAATCTATTTTAGCGTCAAAAGAAGATGTGAAGAACCTAGTGCAAGCAAATGGTGAGAACTTACTGCTAGATGCAAGGGCAGCCGCACGTTACCGTGGAGAGCATGAGCCACTAGATGCAATAGCAGGTCACATTCCAGGAGCACAAAATTTTGACTGGGCACAGTTGACTACGAATGGGCGCTTTGAAACATCGGGTGAGGCAGTTAATGGATTAGAAAAGATGGCCAATCATGAACAAGCGATTACCGTCTATTGTGGTAGTGGTGTGACTGCAGCACCTCTTTACGCCATGCTGACGGAAAAAGGGTATTCTAATGTCAGGTTGTATGCAGGAAGTTATAGTGATTGGATTTCTGAAGGAGACCTAGCGGTTGAAACAGGAGCTTTTAAAAAGGGTGATTCGCTGTGAAAGTAGCATTTATTAGTGATATCCACTCTTCTTTAGATGAACTGAAAATGGTGCTTGAGCAAATTGAAAAGGTAGCGCCAGATGCAAAAATAGTCGGTGTCGGAGATTTGTTCGAATGCACCATCGGTAAGAAAAAACTGGATGGCACGACCTTTCCGCTTCTCAGCGAGATCATGCTCAATCCAGTTGGGTTCGAACAACTTCTTGATTTTCCTTCAATTAGAGGGAATCAAGAAGAGCGGATTCTCCTCATTTCCCGGTCAACTGAACCGTTGTTGCAAAAGATTTCTCAATTACCAGAACGAATGAGAATCGGTGATGCGTTGCTTATTCACGGTCACCAATGGCCATACAATGAGTTGCCCCCGCAACACGTGACGCAAGGTGAACCTTTAGTGGTACATGGGCATACACATAAATCCTCTTGGTCTGTAGAAGGTGAGGAGCAGAAGTTCCACTTCTTTGAGCCAATTGAGATTCCTGAGAAATCCGTGACGGTAAACGTTGGCTCGGTTGTCGATAACAAAGAATGGGTGTTGTACGATGACAGTGAACGCAAAGTGACATTTATGAGAGTGGCATAGGAATTGATTCATCGTTGCTTATGAATCGCTTGACGAGCGAGCGCATCTGCTGCTCGATTGGTATCATCTGCAATCCATTTGATAAAAAAGTACTCGAAGTTCTTCGTGAGCTCGAGTACTTTTTTTAAATGAGGTTTATACAGGTCATTTTTCACAAATTCTTTTTCTACCGCCTGTACCACAAGTTGCGAATCGCTTCGGACTGAAAGGATTCCAGACGTTAACTTCGTAGCTTCCTCTAGGCCTCGTATGAGCGCTAAAAACTCCGCTGTATGGTTATCACATGGAGGTATCGGCTCAGAAATTTTAAGGGAGTGACCTTCACCTGTGATATAAATTCCGATTCCGCTTTTTCCCGGGTTTCCTGCACTTGCGCCGTCTGTATAAAGTTCAATCATGTGAATTGGCCTCCTGTATAGTTGCATCCTCGTCTCAGAAAACTTACAATTAACGTAAGGTCTGACGGGAGGGGCTTATGAAGAAAACTACTGTTATTTCTGAAATTGATGAAGTACTCGATATGTATTGTGAAGGATGTCTAGTGAAAAAGCATTTGACACAAGAGCGCGGTAAGACGGAAGCGCACAAGTTTTGTATACGTGAATGCACTGTGGGCGACCAACTTCGTTTTCTTGGGTCTGAAATGAATAAATTAATGAAATAAGATCCCACTGATGAAATCAGAGGGATCTTTACATATTATGGCGAGAGATCATTGGTCGGTCGAAGAGACATTTGCCGCTTGAGGACCACGATTACCTTCTATAATTTCAAAAGAGACATTTTGTCCCTCATCCAGCGTTTTGAATCCTTCTGCTGTGATGCCTGTGAAATGGACGAAAACATCTTGTCCGTCATCCGCTTCAATGAAACCGTACCCTTTTTCATTACTGAACCATTTGACTTTACCGTGGTACATAATTATTCCTCCTCGGCGTTAGATGTCTTCCCATTTGAAACATGGTTAAGTTTACTATACCGCAACCTTTTATGAAGGTCAAACGCACTATCAGATTTTTGGAAAATATAAAAAAGGTGTGATTTTGGAAATGACATACAGTGTACAGTGTGCGATTGTAACGAAAGAAATATACGAAAAATTTGATGCCAGTCATGATTTTGACCATATTCTACGAGTTTTACAAAATGCTCATGAAATTATGAAAGAAATGGACGGTGTGAACCGGACAGCAGTTGAGTTGGCGGTCTATCTGCACGATGTGGATGATCCCAAGTATGCAGGTCTCACCAATACTTCCGCTGTAGCAATATTAAAGGAATTAGCAGTGCCGCAAGCTCTTTCTGAACTCGTTTTAGCTACAATAGAGTCCGTATCTTTTAGCGGAGGCAATTCAAAAGAAATAGATTCTCCTGAAGGTGCCATCGTTCGGGATGCAGATCGATTGGATGCGATTGGAGCTATTGGGATTGCGCGCACTTTTGCTTATGGGGGTGCAAAAGGACGTAAATTATATGACCCGACAGAGAGTATACGCACGAGCATGTCAGAACATGATTATCGGTCGAAAAAAACAGCTTCTGTTACGCACTTCCATGAAAAATTATTTTTGTTAAAGGATTTAATGATAACAGAACGAGGTAAACAACTCGCGGAAGATCGTCATCAGTTTATGAAACAGTTTGTCCGACAATTGGAAATTGAAACAGGACAATCCTTGTAATACCGAATGGACATAAAAGCAGGCATCACTCAATGAGGATGCCTGCTTTACGTAGTGCTTCAATTGCTTGGTCAATCTGTTTTGCAGTATCCGCCATCACGGTATGTAAGTGAATATGATCTTCTGATAGAGCAGAAAGGTAGATGGCATTGGCTGTAGCAATCTTTCTGAGGAATTCTTTTACTTCCATGCGATTTGTAACCATAATCGAGGCAGTTAAGTCTCCATATACCGGATGTTCCACCCGAACGTCTTTAACAGTCACACCATGATCCACGAAAATCGTTAGTTCCTCTTCCGTTTGGTTGGCCAAATGCTGACACACCACAATTTTTTCGATTTGGCCAGGACCTTTTTGTTCACTCATGTACAAATACCCTCTACTTGTTGCAACAATCGGTTCATTTACAGCTTTCAACAAATTAATATCTCCAACCACAACTTGCCTACTAACACCTGTTCGTTCACCGATTTCTTTTCCTGTCATAGGTGTTTTAGTTTGTTTTAACAGCTCAAGAATTTGGACTCTTCGTGCTTCACTTGCTGTCCGGTTTGTTGACATGGATCCGTCATCTCCCTTTACTTATCAATCATTTCTTCTTTCTGAACTCTTTTAATCGTTCATAAATCGCAGCTGATTTTTTCTCTTCACCTGCTAAAACGGGCGTGTAAAATTGTAGGTTTGCGATTGAGTCCGGTAAATAGGACTGATTTACCCAACCGCCGAAAGAGCCAATTGGGTGATCGTGTGGGTAGATGTATCCGCCATGTCCTAACTTTTCAGCACCAGCATAGTGGGTATCACGCAAATGCATTGGAATATCACCGGTTTTTCCTTGGTGAATTGCTGCAATAGCAGCATCTAATGCTTTGTAAGCAGAGTTAGATTTGGAAGCGAGACACATTTCTATGACAGCATTAGCAAGTGGAATTCGTGCTTCGGGCAACCCTAATCGGATGGCAGCATCCGTTGCGGCAGCTACATGTGGACCCACTTCTGGTGCGGCTAGCCCGATATCTTCATAGGCCATTACGAGCAGCCTCCGATTGACAGAGACTAAATCCCCAACTTCGAGTAAGTGTGCTAAATAATAGAGTGCAGCATCCGTATCGCTACCTCTGACGGATTTTTGCAGAGCAGATAGAAGATTATAATGATGGGAGCCGTTTTTATCACCAAAAACCCCAATCCGTCCAATCAAGTTCTCGATGAGCCAATCTTCGATAATGACTTTTCCACCTTCTTCGTCAGATGCAGATATAAGTGATTCGAGTAATGTCAATGCTTTGCGAGCATCCCCATTGACTCCTTCAGCAATTTTTTCGATTTGATGATCAGAAATCTCAATTTGCTGCTTCCCTAGTCCGCGAGTTTCGTCGTTAAGTGCTCTAGTGAGCAAAACGAGTAAATCTTCTTTATCAAGCCTTTTTAACTGTAGAATTTCACCGCATCTGGAACGGATAGCTGGGTTAACATCATGAAATGGATTTTCTGTTGTCGCCCCAATCAATACAACCGATCCGTTTTCGACATGTGGTAAGAGAGTATCTTGCTGAAGTTTGTTAAAACGATGGATTTCATCTAAAAACAAAATCACTTTCCCGGTGATTCGTGCTTCATCTACAACACGTTCAATATCTTTTTTTCCTGAAGTCGTTGCATTTAATGGAATGAAAGTTAAATTCGTAGAGCCAGCAATCGCATAGGCAAGAGAAGTTTTTCCAATACCCGGCTCTCCGTAAAGTAACATCGAGGGCACGTGTCCATTTTTAATCATCTTATAAAGCGCCGTCTCATGACCGATGACGTGCTGTTGACCAGCAATTTCGTCAATCGAACGCGGTCGCATTCTAAATGCTAGTGGTTCGTTATGCATGGTATCCCTACTTCCGTTCAAAAGTGTTCTGTTGAGATAAGTATACATGTGCAATCGCTTGAAGTCATTTCAAGGAAGCCGAGTGTTCGAATATGATATACTATCGGAAGCAATTTCAAAAAAGGGACGATGGCAAATGAGAATATCAACAAAAGGAAGATACGGTTTAACCATAATTGTCGAACTCGGCAAACGATACGGAGAAGGACCAGTGCCGTTACGGAAAATAGCGGAAGAACAGACACTGTCAGAGGCGTATTTGGAACAACTTATTCCATTGCTTAGAAATGGGGGTCTGGTGAAGAGTATCAGAGGGGCTTATGGCGGGTACAAACTGTCAAAAGAACCTTGTGAAATGACGGCAGGGGATGTCATCCGTCTTCTTGAAGGTCCGATCCAACTTGTAGAAGGACTTGAAGAATCTGATATCCCACAACAATCGCTTTGGCTGAAAATCAGCGAAGCTGTACGGGAAGTACTAGACACAACAACAATTGAGGACTTAATACAGTCTGAAAGAAACCAACCTAAATCAGACGGTTATATGTTTTATATTTAAAGGAGTTAAAAGCATGAAAACACCTATCTATTTAGACCACGCAGCGACAACACCAATACGTCCCGAAGTGGCAGAGACCTATATGAAAACCATGCAAACGGTACCTGGGAACCCTTCCAGTGTACACAGTCATGGGAGGGCTGCAAGAAAGAGCGTGGACGATGCGCGGCAACAACTTGCTCGCTCAATTCATGCTGAAGCGAGTGAAATCATTTTAACTTCAGGTGGGACGGAAGCGGATAACTTAGCGGTCACTGGAACTGCAATGAGCAGAAGACATCTCGGAAAACATATTATTACCACGAAGATTGAGCACCATGCGGTATTAACAACATGTGAAGCCCTCGAGAAAAGTGGGTTTGACGTGACGTATTTGCCGGTGGACCGCAATGGACAAGTGACTGTTCAACAAGTTACTGAAGCACTACGTGAGGATACAATCCTCGTTACAATCATGTATGGCAATAACGAAGTGGGCACGATTCAACCAATTAAAGAAATAGGTGAACTATTAAGTGATCATCAAGCGCTGTTCCATACAGACGCTGTTCAAGCTTATGGGGTTCTTCCTATCAATGTGAACGAGTTACAAGTTGACTTGCTGTCGGTTTCATCCCACAAAGTGAACGGACCAAAAGGCGTTGGTTTTCTTTATCAGCGTAAAGGGATCGACTCCTTTCCGATTATTCATGGAGGTTCACAGGAAAGAAAACGAAGGGCAGGAACTGAAAACGTACCTGCAATCGTTGCATTCGCAAAAGCAGTCCAACTTTCTGCTGATGTCCAACTTGAAAATGTGATGCGCTATAAGTATTATCAAACAATTATGAAAAAAGCGTTCCAACAGTCGGAGGTCGAATATGAACCGACTATAGAAGAAGGGACGCCTGTGCTTCCACATATTTTCAATGTTTACTTTCCCGGAACAGATATTGAATCTTTGCTCGTCAATTTAGATCTAGAAGGTATATCTGTGTCCAGCGGTTCTGCCTGTACAGCTGGTTCTTTAGATCCTTCTCACGTTTTGCTTGCGATGTTCGGAAAAAAATCACCACGTTTAAGAAGCTCTGTCCGTTTCAGTTTTGGCTATGGCTTATCAGAAGAAGACGTACAACAAGCGGCAGAACGGATTGCACTCGTCGTCAAACGCACTATGAAATAACACCTAAAAGGAATGAATGATAAATGAGAATCGATAAAGCAAAAAAAGATACAAGAGTCGTCGTAGGGATGTCAGGGGGCGTTGACTCATCTGTCGCTGCCTATCTGTTAAAGCAAGAAGGCTATGAAGTCATAGGGATTTTCATGAAAAACTGGGATGACACGGATGAGTTTGGTGTTTGCACTGCCACCGAAGATTACGAAGATGTCATTAACGTATGTAACCAAATTGGTATTCCTTATTATGCAGTCAATTTTGAACAGCAATATTGGGATAAAGTATTTACGTACTTTTTGGATGAATACAAAGCGGGTCGAACGCCAAATCCAGATGTAATGTGTAACAAGGAAATTAAATTCAAAGCATTTTTAGAACATGCGATGAATCTTGGGGCAGACTTCCTTGCAACTGGGCACTACGCCCGGATAGCAGAAACAGAAGATGGAGTTGCCATGCTCCGTGGTGTAGATACGAATAAGGATCAGACGTATTTCTTGAACCAACTGAACCAAGAACAACTATCTAAAGTGATGTTTCCAATCGGTGACATGGAAAAGAGTCGTGTTCGTGAAATTGCGGAAGAGGCTGGTCTTGCTACAGCTAAGAAAAAAGACTCCACAGGTATTTGTTTTATTGGGGAAAGAAATTTCAAAGACTTCCTCTCGAATTATTTACCAGCTCAACAAGGCGATATGAAAACGATGACGGGTGAGAAGCAAGGTCGTCATGACGGATTGATGTATTATACAATCGGACAACGTCACGGTCTTGGTATCGGCGGTTCAGGAGAGCCTTGGTTCGTGATTGGGAAAGATCTTAAAGCCAATACATTATTGGTTGGACAAGGCTTCCACCACGACGCGCTCTATTCGGAAAGTTTAACAGCGACTGAAGTAAGTTTCACAACTAAACGGATTTTACCGGAAGAGTTCAAATGTACAGCTAAATTCAGATACCGCCAAGCAGATACTGGTGTAACGGTTAACATGACAGGACCGACAACCGCTGAAGTTGTATTTGACACTCCAGTACGTGCAATTACACCAGGTCAAGCTGTCGTCTTTTACGATGGCGATGAATGCCTTGGTGGGGGAACAATCGATACAGTCATAAAAAATGGAAAAACACTCGACTATGTCGGATAAGGGAGAACTAAGAATGGGACACAATGAACAAGCGATAGAAGCGTTACAAGCAGGGAATTTTGAAAAAGCAGTGGAAGAATTCATCAAAGCAGCAGAAGAATCACCTGACGATCCCGTCGGGTATGTAAATGTCGGGAACGTATTTGCATCCATTGGGGATGTTGAAAAAGCAGAACCATTTTTCCAAAAAGCACTCACGCTAGATGGTGAAATGGGAACAGCCTATTATGGGTTAGCCAACCTTTACTTTAACCAAGATCGTTACGACGAAGCAACAACACTCTATGAAAAAGCAATTTCATGCGGTGTTCTAGAAGCAGACGCCTATTTCATGTTAGGGAAAAGTTTGGAGAGAGCAGAAAAAGGTCGCTTGGCACTACCTTATTTGCAAAGGGCGCTTGAACTAGCTCCTGAAGATCTTGAAATTCGTCTATCTTATGGGATTTTGCTAGCAAACGAAGGTGTCTATGATCTAGCTGAAGACCAGTTCAAATCGATCTTAGAAGTGGAATCAGAGAACTCTGATGCTCACTTCAATCTAGGGTTCTTATATGCAGTTTCTACAGAAGACAAAGAACTGGCGCTACATCATTTAGAACGTGCATACACGATTGACCCAGAACATGTCCAGGCAAGATATATCTACGACATGATTCATATGGGGGAAGAAAACGAATCCGCTGACGAGTGAGGTGAGGCTAGACTATGGAAAAAACCGATTCAGCAGTTCAAGAAGAACCTTTTTTAATTGGCAGAGCGGTCGTGACGATTTTCCATAACCCTGATAGTTTGTTTACGATTGCTAAACTGAAAGTGCGGAAAACAAATTGTTCGTTTGAAGGAAAAGAAATTGTCGTCAAAGGGAACTTTCCAAAACTATCCGAAGAGGAAGAATACCGGTTTACAGGAAGACTCATCAATCACGCAACATATGGTCAGCAATTTGATGTGAAAACGTTTCAAAAAGAATTGCCTGCAACTGAAACAGGGTTAATCCACTACCTATCAGGAGACCTATTTCCTGGAATTGGGCGGAAAACTGCTGAAACGATTATCAATCATCTTGGTCCTGATGCGATTCGTAAGATAATGGAAAATGACGGTGTCTTGGATGAAATTCCTCGCCTCAACGCGGAAAAGAAAGAGACTCTCGTTTCCGTCCTGAGGGACAACCTTGGTTTGGAAAGGACAATCGTCAAGTTAAACGAATGGGGATTTGGTCCTCAAGTTGCCATGAGGATTTACCAAACGTATAGGGAAGAGACGATTGATATGCTTACTGAGAATCCTTACCGCCTCATTGAAGATGTTGAAGGTGTCGGATTTCAACGAGCGGACGAACTTGGAAGGCAACTAGGAATTACAGGTACACATACATCTCGGATTCAGGCTGCGATCCTGCATACGATCAATACCGGGACTCTATCGAGTGGTCATGTGTACTTGGAAGCCGTTCAAGTGTTACCGGAAGTTAAATGGTTGTTGGAATCCAGTCAACCTGAGGAAATCCCTTTCAAATTAATATCCAACGCCATTATTGAACTAGTAGAAGAAAGCCGGTTGAGTGCAGAACAACGCAAACTTTATTTGCCCTCATTGTATTTTTCAGAGCTAGGAATCGCTTCAAAAATGGAACGGATATTAGATCAAGATCGAAAAAATACATTTCCGTCTTCAGAAATGAGAAAAGCAATTGGTGAAACGGAAGAACGTCTTGAAGTCAACTATGCGGAGACGCAAATTGCTGCGATTGAACAAGCCCTCAATTCTCCTGCCATGATTTTAACGGGAGGACCAGGGACTGGTAAAACTACAGTCGTAAGAGGTCTTGTGGAAGTTTACGCAGAGCTACATGGCCTGACACTCGATCCGAAGGAGTACGCGAAAAAAGAAGAGCCATTTCCAATCATTTTGGCGGCTCCTACGGGGCGTGCTGCCAAAAGGCTGTCAGAATCCACTGGACTACCAGCCATGACGATACATCGGCTTCTCGGCTTTACAGGACAAGAAAAAGAAGAAGAAACCGAGCGAGAAATCAAAGCTAGGCTTGTCATTATTGATGAGGCGTCGATGCTCGATACGTGGCTAGCCCATCAGCTTTTGAAAGCAATCGATAATGACGCTCAAATTCTGTTTGTCGGAGATCAGGATCAGCTTCCTTCTGTTGGTCCAGGTCAAGTGTTACGTGATTTTTTGGAGTCCGGAACAATTCCTGTCGTCGAACTGACGGAGATTTATCGGCAAAGTGCTGGTTCTACGATCATTGAATTAGCTCACGCTATCAAGAAGTCTGAACCACTTGGCGATTTAGCGATGAAAACATCAGATCGCTCATTTATCCGTACTGATGCTGACCAAGTAACGACAGTTGTAAGTCAGATTGTTAAAAATGCGTTAACTAAAGGTCAAGCTATTAAAGATATTCAAGTGCTTGCCCCAATGTATAAAGGTCCTGCGGGGATTGATGCATTGAATACCATGATTCAGGAAATGGTGAATCCAGCTTCTGCGGGACGCAAGGAAGTCACGTTCGGAGATGTGGTTTACCGAATTGGCGACCGCGTGCTTCAACTCGTCAATCAGCCTGAAAGTAATGTGTTCAATGGGGATATGGGTGAAGTGATCGCAATCTTAAAAGCTAAGGAAACAATCGAGAAAAAGGATATGATGGTTGTATCGTTTGATGGAATTGAAGTGACATATGAACGGACGGATCTGAATCAGTTAACATTGGCTTACTGTTGTTCAATCCATAAGTCACAGGGGAGTGAATTCCCTACGGTTATCATGCCTGTTGTTCGTAGCCATCGGAAAATGCTTCGTCGTAATCTACTTTACACAGGGATCACACGAGCTAAAAACTTTCTCATTCTATGTGGCAGTCCAAACGAATTTGAAGAGGGGATCGCCAGGATGGACGAACGTGAACGGCAGACTACTTTAAAAGAACGTCTTCGAGGAGAAAGTCCGGAACCTGTAGCTAACGAGCCAACTATTGCTGAGATAGATGTCCCTGCAACTAATGAAACGAATGCTACAGCTGCCATAGAATCGGAAGTAACTAATTCAACTGAAAAAATCGTCCAAGTTCACAAGAAATTGGCGAACGTTTTATCGAGCGAAACTATATTGGATGTAGACCCTATGGTAGGGATGAACGGAGAAAGTCCATATGACTTTATGCGTACTGTGAATTGACAACACTTTCCGACTTCCTTATAATCCAAGTATAGCTTGAATACAAAACACATTGATGGAGAAAGTATGCATGTTGAAGTGTGGTAAGAGAGGCTTCCCCAGGCTGAAAGGGAGCTCACACAATGAATGCTGAAAGCTACTCCGGAGTGCGGGTGAACCCCGCCGTATGCCGCGTTATGGCAACTCAAGATGCCGGAGTCTATATTTTCGGCAATGAGGGTGGTACCGCGAACAATACTTCGTCCCTTTCCTGGGGCGGAGTTTTTTTATTTTCAGCTAGATACACTACTAGTATGGATGTACCCTTAAGACAGATGGTCTCAACTTTTGTCAACAGAACTATTTGCACCTGATTTTACAGTGAAAGCTTATATCCAAGGAGGAATTGATGATGAAATCACTTACAGCATCTGAAATACGGAGTTTATTTTTAGAGTACTTTAAAGCAAAAGGGCATAGTGTCGAACCATCGGCACCATTAGTTCCGATCGACGACGCTTCTCTACTATGGATTAACAGCGGTGTCGCGACACTTAAGAAATACTTTGATGGACGAGTTGTTCCTGAAAACCCAAGAATTGTTAACGCTCAAAAGTCAATCCGTACGAACGATATCGAAAACGTCGGAAAAACTGCTCGCCATCATACTTTCTTTGAAATGCTTGGTAACTTTTCAATTGGAGACTACTTCAAAGAAGAAGCTATCCTTTATGCATGGGAGTTCCTGACGCATCCAGATTGGATTGGTTTCAATCCGGAATTACTATCCATCACAATACATCCTGAAGATGAAGAAGCCTACACAATTTGGAAAGATAAAGTCGGCTTACCTGAAGAACGTATTATTCGTCTGGAAGGTAACTTCTGGGATATCGGGGAAGGACCAAGCGGACCAAACTCTGAAATTTTCTATGATCGCGGACCTTCTTACGGAGATGATTTCACTGATCCAGAACTTTATCCAGGTGGAGAAAATGACAGATACTTGGAAATTTGGAACCTAGTATTCTCGGAATTCAACCACAATCCAGACCATACGTACACACCACTTCCTAAGAAAAACATTGATACAGGAATGGGTCTTGAGCGGATGGCCTCTGTTTTACAAGAAGTCCCAACAAACTTTGACACGGATCTTTTCTTACCAATCATTCGCGCGGTTGAAAAAGTTTCCGGCGAAGCTTATGGCAAAGGGGATGTAACAGATACAGCATTCAAGGTAATTGCTGATCATATCCGTACAGTTGCATTCGCTATCGGTGACGGTGCACTTCCTTCAAACGAGGGAAGAGGATATGTCCTCAGAAGACTTTTACGTCGTGCCGTTCGATTTGCAAAACAGCTCGGCATCGACCGTCCATTCATGTATGATCTTGTTCCCGTTGTTGCTGACAAAATGGAAGATTTCTATCCACAAGTAAAAGAAAAACAGGAATTCATCATGAAAGTAGTTAAAAACGAAGAAGATCGATTCCATGAAACATTAACGGAAGGCATGAGCATGTTAAGTGGTATTTTGGAGAAAGCCAAATCTGCAGAACAGCCAATTGTTTCTGGTGCAGACGCATTTCGACTTTATGACACTTATGGATTCCCTTTCGAATTGACTGAAGAATTTGCTGAAGAAGCAGGTGTGGCGGTTGATGAAGCTGGTTTCCATAACGAAATGGAAGCACAACGCAAGCGAGCAAGAAGCGCTCGTCAAGATGTTGACTCGATGCACGTTCAGTCCGGTGTACTTGGCGATATCCATGAATCGAGTGAGTTCATTGGTTATGAACAATTAGAAAGTGAATCAAAAATAGTGGTCCTCATAAAAGATGGTGAACTTGTGGAACGTGCATCTGTAGAAGATGAAATCCAATTCATTCTTGACCGAACTCCGTTTTATGCAGAAAGCGGAGGTCAAATCGCGGATAAAGGGATGATTGAGAATGATTCATTTTCTGCAGAAGTGGTGTCTGTGAAAAAAGCGCCGAATGGGCAGCATTTGCATACAGCGATTGTCCGTTCAGGTGAAGTGTCACCTGCAACGTTTGTACGTGCACAAGTGAATAAAGCTGACCGCGCTCTTACTGTGAAAAACCATACCGCAACACACTTATTGCATAAAGCTTTGAAAACAGTACTAGGAGATCACGTCAATCAAGCAGGTTCTTATGTAGGACCAGATCGCCTTCGCTTTGACTTTTCACATTTTGGACAAGTAACTAAAGAAGAGCTAGAACAAGTTGAACAGATTGTGAATGAGAAGATTTGGGAAGATATCGCGGTTTCAATTGAACAAAAAGGCATTGCTGAAGCGAAGGAAATGGGCGCTATGGCATTGTTCGGAGAAAAATATGGTGATGTTGTACGCGTAGTATCGGTGGGAGACTACTCGCTTGAGTTATGTGGTGGATGTCACGTACATTCAAGTGGAGAAATTGGAGTCTTCAAGATTGAATCTGAGGGCGGGATCGGAGCAGGAACACGCCGGATTGAGGCTGTGACAGCGAAACAAGCATATCGTTCATTTAAGGAAGAAGAAGCTATTTTAATTGAAGCTTCGTCACTTTTGAAGTCAAATTCCAAAGAGCTTGCAACAAAAACGGCATCTTTCCTTAGTGATTTCAAAGAGTTGCAACGTGAAAATGAGTCCTTATCTGCAAAACTAGGGAATAGCCAGTTGACGGATGTGTTAGCGAACGCAAAACAGGTTGACGATATGACAGTCATTGCTGCACGTGTTGATACAAAAGATAATAATGCACTTCGTCAAATGATTGATGAGCTAAAACAAAAGATTGAAAAAGGTGTAATTGTTTTAGGTGCTGCATCTGAGGGCAAAGTGATGCTTGCGGCTGGCGTAACTGCTGATTTAAAAGGTGAGCAACATGCCGGAAAGATTGTCAGCCATGTGGCGTCAATATGCGGAGGTAAAGGTGGGGGCCGTCCTGATATGGCAATGGCTGGAGCAAAAGACGTCTCAAAACTTGATGAAGCGCTACTTTCCGTGTATGATTATGTCAAATCTGTTTAACTGAATTCGGCTCCCAAAATTGTGGCTTGTGAAGGTCATAATATTGGTTAGCCGATCGGACAAATTGAAAGCGGGGTGTCGATTGTGAATTCATATGACAAAACGATGAAGTTCAATTTTCCTGAGGAATCGATGGAGCAAGAGGTCAAACAGGTGATGCTCCACGTGTACAAGTCATTAGAGGAAAAAGGATACAACCCCATTAACCAGCTTGTTGGCTACTTGCTCTCAGGCGATCCTGCTTATATCCCACGCCATGAGGACGCACGTAATATGGTTCGTAAATTGGAACGGGATGAAATTTTGGAGGAACTCGTGAAGTTCTATATCCGTGAAAACGGAGGCAGTAAGAAGTGAGAGCGATGGGCTTAGATGTAGGAACTAAAACAGTTGGCGTCGCAATTAGCGATGCCATGGGTTGGACAGCTCAAGGCATTGAAACAGTTCAAATTGACGAAGAATCGGGTAATTTAGGCATGAAACGCATTAAAGAGCTTGTTAAAGAGTATAACGTCAGTTCTTTTGTTGTCGGTCATCCTAAAAACATGAATAATTCGATTGGTCCTCGAGCAGAGGCTTCTGAAAGATATGCCCAGTTGCTAGAAGAAAAATTTAATATGCCTGCAATCCTTTGGGATGAACGGATGACTACAATGGCTGCAGAACGGATGTTAATTGAAGCGGACGTTAGTCGTAAGAAACGAAAGACTGTCATCGATAAAATGGCAGCAGTCATGATTCTTCAAGGATATCTTGACTCAAAAACTACATGAGGTGATCAAATGGAACACGGTATGGAAACAATGACAATTGTAGACGAAAAAGGACAAGAACATGTATGTGAAGTGATTTTTACATTTGAATCAGAAGACTACGGCAAATCATACGTGCTTTATCACGTACTTGGCGATGAGCCTGAAAACGACGATGAAGAAATTGAAATCTTTGCTTCAAGCTTTGTCCCTTCAGAAGATGGTGAAGATGGAGATTTAATGCCAGTTGAGTCTGATGAAGAGTGGGAAATGATCGAAGAAGTTTTCGGTACTTTCTTGGATGAGCAAGACGAAGACGAAGAGTAAGCCATATGCGCACGTACGGAACGGTGCACACCGTTCCGTTTTTTTCATTGCAAACGAATGGTAGCGTTAAAGCAGCTGGCCAGTGATACAACAAGAAAGAGGTGACCTTCCATATGGCGAAGGGTTCAAAAAAGGAAGTAATGTTTGAACGTATGCAAGAACAGAAAAAAGAAGTTAAAGTCATACGCAAAATTGTTTTTTGGATCGCAATTGCATTGATTCTACTTGTTGCGGTGGGTGGGTTCTTCACGTATCGATACATAAAAAGTGCACTTGAGCCGATGGACGCCGATTCTGAAAAAACGGTGGAAGTGGAAGTTCCTATTGGTTCAGGGCTAGATACGATTTCTCAGATTCTTGAGGATAAAGGTCTTATTAAAAATGCGAAAATCTTCAAGTATTATGCCAAAGTGAACAACGAATCAGACTTTCAAGCAGGAACTTATGGGTTGTCTACTTCTATGACGCCAGACGAACTTTTAAAAAGTTTAAAGACAGGAAAAGTTTATCGTACACCTGTATTTACAATGACGATTCCTGAAGGTCTGACGGTCGAGCAAATAGGTGAACGGGTAGCAGCAAAAACAACTGTAACAAAAGATGAGTTCATTTCCTATATTGATTCCGACGAGACGATTACCAATTTACAAGCTTTATATCCAGAGGTTATTACGGATGAAGTGAAAAATGAAAACATTCGTCATCCGTTGGAAGGTTATCTTTTCCCAGCCACCTATCCATTTTACGAGGAAGAGCCTACCGTGCAGACAGTAGTAGAGACGATGATTGACGGAACGAAAGCAAATGTTACACCTTATTTAGCTTCACTAGAGGAAAACAAGAAATCAGTCCACTGGTTACTTACGTTTGCCTCATTATTAGAACGTGAAGCAACAGCCCAAGCGGATCGCCAAACAATCGCAAGTGTCTTTTATAATCGTCTGGAAGAGGGAATGCCTCTACAAACGGATCCAACTGTCTTATATTCTCTAGGAGAACATAAAGATAAAGTCTCTCTCAAAGATTTAGAAGTAAAGAATGCGTATAATACCTATCAGAACAAAGGTCTACCACCAGGTCCAATTGCAGCTCCAGGGGCGGAATCGATCGAAGCGGTAATAGACCCTTCCGATACTTCTTATTTTTATTTTCTGGCAGATAAAACTGGGAAAAATCACTTCGCTAAAACGTACGATGAGCACTTGAAGTTGAAAGCGGAGTATATAGATGGCAAGTAAAAAAGCAGGATGGAGTTTGTATAATGACAAATTATGAAACGTACCGGTTACACTTCGAAAAGGAAGTGGATCCAATTGTTCAGGAAATGGAGAAAGATGCTGAAGAGCATTTTGTACCTATCATGGAACGCAGTGGAATTGATACGTTTATCGGCTTGTTAAGTATTCAAAAGCCGCGTACCTTGCTGGAAATTGGAAGTGCTATTGGCTATTCAGCGATTCGTCTCGCACAAGCGAATCCTGTATTGCATATTTCCACTATTGAGAGAGACGAAGAACGTCATGCAAAAGCAGTTCACTACATCAATCGCGCCAAGCTGAATGACAGGATTACCTTGTTTAAGGATGATGCACTGACGTTCGATACAGATTTGCTTCCATTTGAATACTTTGATGCGTGTTTCATCGATGCAGCTAAAGGGCAGTACAAACGCTTCTTTGAAAAGTATGAACCACTTGTCAAGGCAGGTGGTGTCATTTACTGTGATAATATGTTTATGCACGGAATGGTATTTTTAGAGGATCAGGAAGTGCCAAAACGCAATCGCACGATGATTCGGAATTTAAAAGCATTTACAGAGTGGATTATGGATAATCCTGCGTATGAAACTTCCTTACTTCCTGTAGGAGACGGAATTTTAATCGCTCGTAAAAACTTATAAAGTTGCACCAGCTACAGAGGAGGAATTAGGAAGATGGGAACGCAAAAACCCTTAATTATTGGTATCGCAGGGGGCTCTGGCTCAGGAAAAACTAGTGTAACAAAGAAGATTCATCAAGTTTTTCAAGATCATTCTGTTGTCGTTATTGAACAAGACTTTTACTATAAAGATCAGTCACACTTAGATTTTGAAGAGCGACTTTTGACCAATTACGATCATCCACTCGCTTTCGATACGGATTTGTTAATTAATGATTTAGAAAAACTTCTTATTCGTCAGTCGATTAACAAGCCAGTATACGACTATGCATTGCATACACGTTCAAGTGAAACAATTGAGATTGAACCTAATGATGTGATTATCTTAGAAGGTATCTTGATTTTGGAAGATAAACGGTTAAGAAATCTCATGGACATTAAATTATTTGTCGACACGGACGCGGACTTGAGGATAATTAGAAGAATTCTGCGTGATATCAACGATCGAGGTAGAACAATTGAGTCTGTCATAGATCAGTACATGAGTGTCGTTCGCCCCATGCACAATCAGTTCATAGAACCGACAAAGCGCTATGCAGACATAATCATCCCTGAAGGCGGGCAAAACGAAGTTGCAATTGACCTAATGGTAACGAAAATAAAAACAATTCTTGATTCTGGTAATGATATGTAATATGATATTGTCAGATATTCATATAATAAACACTATGTCGCATACCTTTCTTTGAGGTGCGACATATTATTTTGATGATTTGTAAATTGAGGAGTGAGGAAATGGTTTCTGAAAAAAAATACCCAATGACTATTTCAGGTAAACAGAAATTAGAAGATGAACTTGAATTTCTTAAAACAGTAAAACGTAAAGAAGTTGTAGAACGTATTAAAATTGCGCGTAGTTACGGAGATTTGTCTGAGAACTCCGAGTACGATTCTGCGAAGGAAGACCAAGCTTTCATAGAAGGTAAAATTTCATCGCTTGAATCTATGATCCGCAATTCTGTTATCATATCAGAAGATACTCGCACTGAGGAAGCGCAACTAGGTAGCACAGTAACGTTTAAGGAAATCCCTGGCGGGGAAGTTGAAACGTATACGATTGTAGGATCTGCTGAAGCTGACCCATTAGAAGGCTTGATTTCCAATGATTCACCTATCGCCAAAGGAATTCTTGGTCGTAAAAAAGGTGATCAAGTGAAAATCATAACACCGGGTGGCGAAATGCAAGTTGAAATCACAGAAGTGAAGTAACATAGAGAAGCCGCCTTCAAAATAAAGGCGGCTTTTTTTGTGAAACATCACGCATGCAGAAACGTCCAATCGTTAGAAGCGTGGAACTAAGGGAGATGATTTCAAGTGAGTGAACAAAAACCGGAATATTCAAGGGTGCGTCGGAAACGACAAAACAATAAAGGGAATAAGATGTTAAATTGGATGATTGCCATTGTTGTTTTGTTAATTGTCCTCGTGGGAGTGAAAATACTTTCAAGTGACAGTACACCAGAAGACAAAGAAGTAGCTATAACTGAAACAACCCCTGAAGATGAAACGAGTGGTACAGAAAATAGTACTGATGAAACTGATGATGGGGAAAAAGAAAAGGATTCAGATCAGACTGCAGATGGCGATGACTCGTCTAAAGAAGGAATTGCCAATGACGAATCCGACGATAGCGAACAGAGTGAGGATTCATCAAAAAAGAATGATACTGAAAAAGAAGGCACTGTTACCTATACAGCTAGTGAAGACGCCGTCGTGGACGAAACAGTTTCAAATGCCTCTTGGGAGCCTGTAGGAACGTCACAGTCAGGTAATCACGTATCGCAGTATGATGGTTCATCAGTAGACTGGCAGGAGAAAAAGAAGGCGCTAGCGTATGCAACAGGGATGGCTGAAAACGATATGATTTTCTTGAAGATAAAAAATGGGGGGAGTCCTCAAAAGTCAATTGGGATCGTCTCATCAAAAGATAAATCAAAAAAATATAGAGTCTATTTGGAGTGGGTTGACGGCAAAGGTTGGAAACCGACGCAAATGGACGTTTTGAACACACTCGATTTTAACTACTAATAGGTAATGCCAGATAGGGGATATAACGATGAAAGTTGGAATTATCGGAGCAATGGAAGAGGAAGTTACCATTCTCAAAAATCAGTTACAGTCAGCTCGTCAAACGGTTATCGCTGGTTATGAATTTAGCGAAGGGACGCTTGGTGGCCGTGAAGTCGTACTCGTAAAAAGTGGTATTGGTAAAGTAAACGCTGCTGTAGCAACGACTTTACTCCTGCAACTATTTAAGCCTGATGCGGTATTGAACACAGGATCTGCAGGAGGTATAGGTGAAAACCTAGAAGTCGGAACAGTTGTGTTATCGAAGGATGTTACGCATCACGATGTAGATGTAACTGCTTTTGGATACGCACTCGGACAAGTGCCGGGCGGTCCAGTCACATACATGGCTGATGACAAGCTACTTCAAGTTGCGGCAAAAGCAGTTGAAGAGATTGGGAAGCATGCGCACGCATCTGGACTTATCGCTTCAGGAGATGTGTTCATGAGTGATCCGACACGGGTGTATAATGTGAAGCAACAATTTCCAGAGCTAATTGCTGCAGAGATGGAAGCTGCTGCAGTTGCACAGGTGTGTCACGAATTTCAAGTGCCTTTTGTTGTAATTAGAGCGCTCTCGGATATTGCTGGGAAAGAATCTTCCTTGTCATTCGATGAATTTCTACCTGCGGCGGCACAACATTCTTCAGTAGTTGTGCTTGAAGTCATCTCGAAACTTTAATCCATTCGTGGTAAACTAGATATTAAGAAGTAAAACCTAATTCATGGAGCGAGGAGGAACTCGTATGTTATTTCTAATGTTGGGTGCATTTATTGTCACAGCTGCTCTTACAGGCGTGATCTATTTTGAAGTGAAAGCTGATTGAAGATAATCAGTGTAGACGTCTCCAGCGAGGGTACGAATGCTGGAGACGTTTTTTAATTTGAAATCCAAGGTTACTTGGAGTCTTGTTCACGTTTGAACAACTGATACAACTTGACAATTGCTCTTTTTTCAATTCTAGACACATAACTTCTTGAAATTTGTAGTTCATCTGCAATTTCTTTTTGTGTCATTGGTTGGTCGTTTAGAAGACCAAAACGTTTTTGGATGATTTCAAGTTCTCGACCTTCCAAATTATGAAGATGTCGGTAAAGCCGTTCTTTTCGTTCATTCATTTCGGCATGATCGTGGGGAGATTCTTCGTCTGTTTGGAGTAAATCTGCTATTTCTAATGATTGCCCCTCACTATCTGTGCCAATGGGTTCGTTCAAAGAGATATCTTTTTGAGTCTTTTTCTGTGTTCTTAGAAACATTAATATTTCATTCTCAATACATCGTGCTGCGTACGTTGCAAGCTTGGTTTTACGATCTGGAGTGAAGCTTGCAATTGCTTTCATGAGGCCAATTGTTCCGATTGAAATGTAGTCGTCAAGCTGTTCGTGTTTAGGATGGAACTTCTTAACAATGTGTGCAACGAGCCTCATATTGCGCTCGATCAGTTCATCACGGGCGTCTTCATCTCCTTGTGCTAGACGTTCGAGACATTCGGCTTCTTCCTCTTTTGAGAGTGGGCGTTTAAATGCCTGCCCTCGGATGTACCCTAAAACTGCAGGAATCTCGAGCCAAAATTGTACTAGCGCCATAACAAAGCCGCTCAAATGAACCACCTCCTCTGTCGTTGTCTGACATCCTATGCGGGTAAAAGATGGCGTATCACCGCTGATTTTGGCGGACAGGCAGTTTTTACAAGCATGACTGCCTTAGTTTGGTCTGCAAGTATTATCGCTTAGGTATGGTATAATAAGTGCGAATTAGCACAGTAATGGAGTGGATAGGATGTACAGTTATTTCTTGCCGGATCAATATGTAAAGGATGTTTATCAACTTTCACCTACTGATTTTATAAATAGAGGCATCAAAGGAATTATTACTGATCTCGACAATACATTGGTCGCTTGGGATCGACCGGATGCAACACCCGAAATTGCTACATGGATAAAAGAAATGCAGGATGCCGGTCTGCAAGTAACGATTTTATCGAATAATAATGAGCTGCGTGTAAAAGCTTTCAGTGAGCCAATTGAAACGCCTTTCATCTTTTCAGCGAGGAAACCACTTTCAAGGGCGTTCAGGAAAGCGCTCGACCAGATGGGACTGCAAAAAGAGGAAGTCGTGATGATTGGAGATCAGGTAATGACCGACATCCTTGGAGGCAACAGGTTCGGACTACAAACGATTCTCGTTGTTCCAGTGGCAAGTTCTGATGGTTTCATGACAAAATTCAATCGTCAATTGGAACGTCGTATTTTGAAAACGTTGAAACGAAAAGGAATGATTTCGTGGGAGGAATAGATTTGGAACTCACTTGCATTGGATGCGGTATTGGCATTCAAACAGAAAACCCCAAAAAAGAAGGATATGCACCACCCGCTTCGCTTGAAAAGGAAGAGGTAATTTGTCAGCGTTGTTTCCGTTTAAGAAACTATAATGAGTTGCAGCCAGTTTCATTATCTGGGGATGACTTTCTCGCTATTTTAAATGGTATCGGGGATCGAAAAGGTCTTGTTGTCCTCGTTGTGGACATCTTTGACTTTAATGGCAGCTGGATTCATGGTTTACAACGCTTTGTCGGTAAAAAAGATATTGTGTTGATCGGAAACAAGGCAGACGTATTGCCAAAATCGGTGAATCGTAACAAACTGATTAACTGGATGAAAGAGCAATCTGCCAAACTTGGACTAAAACCTGTTGAAGTCATGCTGGTTTCTGCGGTTAAAGGACAAGGCGTTCCTGAAGCGCTCGAACGAATTGATGAATTACGTAAAGGTCAAGACGTATATGTGGTAGGTTGCACAAACGTTGGAAAGTCGACTTTTATAAACCGAATCATTAAGCAAGCTACAGGAACAGGAGAAGTCATTACAACTTCACATTTTCCAGGAACCACGTTAGATCTTGTTGAGATTCCTTTGGATGACGGCAAAGCAATTTATGATACTCCTGGAATCATTAACAATCATCAAATGGCACATTATTTAGATCCGAGCGAACTAAAAGCGATCACTCCCAAAAAGGAAATCAAGCCAAAGATTTTCCAATTGAATGCAGAACAAACACTTTTCGTTGGTGGTTTAGCTCGATTTGACTTTATAAAGGGAGAGCGTTCTTCATTTAACGTACACGCTTCAAATGCACTTCCGCTTCACAGGACGAAGCTTGAAAATGCGGAGGCGTTATATGAAACACATCTCGGAGACATGCTCTCACCGCCTGGGCCAGAATCGCTAGAACGTTTCCCTAAATTAGTTCGTCATGAGTTTTCAATTAAAAAAGCAAAGACGGACATAGTCATTTCGGGTCTAGGTTGGATTACAGTTCAGCATGCAAATGTATTGGTTGCTGTTCATGCACCTCGTGGTGTAGACGTGGTCTTACGCCCGTCATTAATCTAACAGAGGGGGACTCAATGTGAAAAAATGGTTTGCAGTCATTGGAGATCCAATTGCACAATCGATGTCACCCGGTATGCATGATCACTGGTTTAAGGAGAACGGTATTGATGCTACCTATATTCCTGTCCATGCGAAAACCGAGGAGCTACCTTCTGTAATTACAAGTCTACAATTATTAGGATGTAGTGGTTGGAATGTGACGGTTCCACATAAAAGTGATATACTCCCTTTCCTAGGAAGTGTTGATGAGGCTGCCTCTCATATGGCAGCAGTTAATACGGTAGTAACCGGGGAAAACGGATGGCTAGTTGGATCTAATACAGACGGAAGTGGATTCGTCAGGGCATTAGAAGAAAAGTACGGTAGTGGGCGGAAAAGAGATGAGATTTTAATTATAGGTGCCGGAGGGGCGGCGAAGGGAATCGCCTTTGCATTACGTAGCGCTGGATATGGCACGATTACCTTTACCAATCGGACATTAAAAAATGCTGCCGAAATAAGTAAACGATTAGCCAATTCAACTTATTTAACGATTGCTGAAGCGGAAAAGCAGCTTGCCCGTTTTGGCATCATTATACAAACCACTTCTGTTGGAATGGTATTTTCCTCTGAGGGAATGCCTCTAGATCCTTCTAATGTGAAACCGGGGACTGCAGCCATTGATATTATTTATAATCCTCTTGAAACCGAATTTTTAGCAACTGCTCGCAACAAAGGAGCGGAAACAGCAAATGGGATAGGTATGTTTGTCCACCAAGGAGCACTCGCTTTTGAGGAATGGACAGGCATTCGCCCAGACACTGTTGGAATGATGAAACGACTAACACAACAATTGGAGGATTAACATGTTAACAAGTAAACAAAAGAGTTTCTTACGTAGTGAAGCACATCACTTACAACCTATTTTTCAAATCGGTAAAAGTGGGTTGACGGACGCAATTATAAAACAAATTGAGGAAGCGCTTGAAGCGAGAGAACTTATCAAAGTGTCTGTTCTACAAAACTGTGAACAAGACAAAGAGGAAATTGCTGAAGTACTTTCTGAACAACCCGGTTTGGAAGTTGTACAAATTATCGGTAAAACGATTGTTCTTTACAAGGAATCGACAGAAAAGAAAAAGATTGTATTACCATAAGGAGTGGCGGAATGCGGAAAATCGGTATTCTTGGCGGTACTTTTAACCCACCCCATATCGGGCATCTCATAATGGCGAGTGAAGTTCGCGAAGCCCTTGAATTGGATGAAGTAAGACTGATGCCAACAGCAATCCCTCCACATAAGCAGCTTTCCGATACTGCTACCCCTATTCAACGTCTTGAAATGGCAACGTTAGCGGTGACAGGAAATGAGTACCTCAGCACTTGTGATGAGGAAGTGCATTTTGGAGGCGTTTCTTATACGTTCAATACGATGCAGAGATTGCTCGCTAAGGAACCTGATACAATGTTTTATTTTATTATCGGGGGAGATATGATCGATTCTTTGCATACGTGGTACAAGATTGACGAGTTGGTCAAGATGGTTCATTTTGTTGGTGTTAGAAGACCGGGCACTGTGAGCATTACTGATTATCCGATTCGATATATTGATTCACCTTTGATTGATATGTCCTCGACTCTCCTTAGGGCTAAATATGCACAGCATAAAACAACTGCGTATCTCGTACCGAAATCTGTAGATCGCTACATTCGTCAGGAGGGCTTATATGGAGCCTGGTAACCTCATTCAGGAATTGCAGCAACGGATGCCCCTTCAGCGTTTTCAGCACGTCCTACGAGTAACGGAAACAGCTAAATCCCTTGCCCGGATGCATGGCGAGTCAATAGAAGCTGCAGAAACTGCTGCACTGCTTCATGATGTTGCCAAGTTTATGGATGCAGAAGAAATGCGTAAGCTTTTACTCGCAAAGGGTGTAGGCCCATTGGTTTTTGAATTTCATAAAGAGCTTTGGCATGCTCCAGCGGGTGCTATCATTGCTCTTGAGGAATTCAAAGTTCAAGATGAAGACATTCTAAATGCGATTCGTTTTCATACGACTGGCAGAGCTGCGATGTCGAAATTAGAAATGATTATATATATTGCAGACATGATCGAGCCTGGAAGAAACTATCCTGGTGTAGAGGAATTACGGCTAAGTGCAGAAGGTCCGTTAAAACAAGCGATGCGTACATGTATTATACACAGCGTTACACACTTAATTGGAAAACAGGTCCCAGTATACCCAGACTCCATTGAGTGCTACAATTATTTTGTGAAGTGAAAGGGAAGTGAAACAATGCCAACATTATTAGAAGTAACATTTAAAGCAGCAGACGATAAACGTGCAGAAGACATTGTCGTCCTCAATATGGAAGGCGTATCTTTGATAGCAGATCAGTTTGTGATCTGTCATGCAAATTCCGAACGTCAAGTTCAAGCGATTGCTCGCGAAATTGCTGACAAAGCTTCTGAAGAAAACTATGAGGTGAAACGTATCGAAGGTATGGAATCAGGTCGATGGGTTCTCGTTGACCTAGGAGACGTTGTCGCTCATATTTTCCATAAGGATGAGCGTGGTTTCTATAACTTGGAAAGACTTTGGGGCGATGCACCAATGATTGAAATTGGAGAAGACTCCGTTCAATGATGTATGCTCAATTTGCGTCTGTATACGATGAGCTGATGTTAGATATTCCATATCCAGCATACGTTGACTTAGTCGATACAGCGCTACATGGTTTATCAGGTAAAAAGATCCTGGATGTCGCTTGCGGCACCGGGTTTCTTTCCGTTCTACTTGCTGAAAAAGGAGCGGACGTCACGGGAATTGATCTATCGGAAGAAATGCTTGCTGTTGCTGCATCTCGCGCGAACGAGCGTTTTCCATCTATGGAATTTTCACAACAAGCAATGCAGCATTTGAATGTGCCTGGCCAATATGATGCTGCGGTAATTCCAATTGATTCATTGAATTATTTAGAAGATGAACTTGAAGTGAGTCAAACGTTTAAAGGAATCCACGATGCGCTTCTTCCAGGTGGATTATTACTGTTTGATGTGCATTCAACGTTCAAAACGGATGAGCTATTCATGGAGAGTCCATTTACGTATGTTAGCAATACTATTTCATACATATGGGAAACTGAAGAAGGAGAAGAACCTCATTCTGTCCATTCAAACCTTGCTTTTTTTGTGCGTGAAGAAGATGGTCGGTATACTCGTTTTGACGAAGTTCATTACCAACGGACTTTTCCAATCATGAAATACGTTGAATTACTTGAGCAAACAGGTTTCTCTGTAGAACGAATTTTTGCAGATTGGTCCGATGAAGCACCGGCAGTAGAAAGTGAGAGAATATTTTTTCAAGTCCGTAAATAACAGTACCGCTTCATGAACGGATGCGTTATAGTAGAGAGGTCTCCATTAGCTAGCAACTTTTAGAAAGGATGACTAACTCTGTTTTCTAAACTAATCTTTGGGAAATGGCGGAAAGTCACCACTCCTCTTGCAATAGCGGCGGTCATCTCAGTATTTTTGTTCTTTCCCCGAGAACAAAGAGATGGCGAGCATCTTCCTGATAAAAGTTTGTACGATTCACTTGAGGTAACTTCTGAAACTCCACTTGAAGGGACTCCTGTAAATGAGAAGATTGACCTGGTTGCTGATCCTGCACCTCAAACACCTGAACTGATTATTGTAGATGTGAAGGGTGCAGTTATTCATCCTAACGTATACACGTTACAAGAAGGGCAACGTCTGATTGATGCTATTACAGCTGCGGGTGGATACACATCTGACGCAGACAGTCGACTGTTGAATCATGCACAGCGATTAACGGATGAAGCAGTGATTTACGTTCCGCTTATCGGAGAAGAACCTCCAGTTTTTGAAAATTCGACTAGTGGTTCAGACGAAATGGACGAGCCGGATACCGCATTGGTCAATATTAATACTGCTGATGAGACCGAATTGATGACGCTTACAGGAATTGGTCCTGCTAAAGCGTCTGCAATTGTGAAATACCGAACTGAACAAGGTGCTTTTCAAACAATCGAAGAGTTAAAAGATATTTCAGGTATCGGACAAAAGACCTTTGATGCGCTGTCCGATTTAATAACTGTTAATTAAAGGATTATGAAGAATGTAGTAAAAGTTTGGAGGCGACCATATGGATAGAATTACATGGGAACAATTTTTTATGGCGCAATGCAGCCTGCTTGCTGTCCGGAGTACATGTACACGGTTAGCAGTAGGGGCGGTCATTGTCCGAGATAATCGAATCATCGCTGGTGGTTATAACGGCTCGGTTTCTGGAGGAGATCATTGCATTGACAAAGGATGCTACGTCGTTGACAATCATTGCATTCGCACAATCCACGCAGAAATGAACGCCCTGTTACAATGTGGGAAGTATGGAATTCCGGCTGCGGGCTCTACGTTGTATGTGACACATTTTCCATGTTTGCAATGCTCAAAGGCAATTATACAAGCGGGTATTTCTAAGGTCTACTACGGCACGGATTACCGCAATAATGATTATGCAATTGAATTGTTTAAACATGCAGGTATTGATGTAGAGCATATTCCATTTGATGGGCGTACCATAGATTTTGAGAAAGCTTCAAAAGAGAAATTGTTTAACGATATGTTGAACTCGATGCAACAATCCAATGTTCCTGAAGACGACCTGAAAAGTTTTTCGGAACGTGCACAAGAATTATTTGGAAATTAGTTCCTAGAACCCGCTTGATGTACTGGACAATTTCGGTAGCCGTATCAGCTATGGCTGCATACGGTATTACTGAATTGTTATGGCTTAACCTTCTTCTACTTCCCCTTATATTGACAAGTAAAAAAGATATCCCCAATTTAATTATTCTGCTTGCAGTAAGTTCAATTTCCTATTGCTACTTCCTAAATTATCTATCTACACACACGCCGAAACAGACCGAGGAGACAATAATACGCTCTATGCAATGGAGTGATACCGTCAAAATTGACGGAGGTAAATTAAAAGGTTTTGCGAAAGATTCAGAGGGCACCCCTTATTACGTTACGTACACCATTGAAAGTGAAGAAGAAAAAAATCGTTTACTGGAAACCCCTTTATCAGGTAGGAGAATTTCTGTGCAAGGTACACTTGAGCTACCTGAACCACCAGCCCATGAGTTTTCATTTGATATGGCCACATACCTTCGAATGAATGGTGCTACCTATCTATTTCGAGCAACGGAAATGACTTTACACGGAAAAGTAATTCGACCTTCGACTCGGTTAACAGAGAGGCGTACTGCAGTTAAAACGCATATCCAAAACACGTTTCCCGCTTCTTTGCAAATCGAAGCCGAGGCATTATTAATTGGCGATAGGAGTGGCATGGACACTGAACTATCCTCCGAATATAGAACCTTAGGAATTACCCATTTGTTTGCAATCTCAGGACTTCATGTCGGTTTATTAACGGTCATGCTGCGCATAGTAGCCAAACGAATGCGACTGAGGATCGAGACGACTGATACCCTACTACTATTCCTGTTGCCTTGCTATGCGCTATTGGCAGGGGGTGCACCTTCTGTATGGCGTGCAGTATCCGTTACGATGCTGTTGCTATTATCAGCATCCGGAAAGTTGAAATTGAAAATGGACGATGCGTTGGCGTTGAGTGCATTAGGTTTTATATTTCTAAAGCCATATGTTTTGTTTCAACCTGGATTTCAGTTATCTTACATGGCTGCCTTCTCGTTGCTATATTCAGCGCGTTATTTACAGAAGCAACAATCGGTTCTTATAATTTCTGCCAGTGTGACCGCGATAACACAACTTGCGCTTGCACCCATTTTATTGGTTCACTTCTATGAGTTATCACTTTCATCCTTCCTCGTGAATTTAGTATACGTTCCTTTATACTCACTTGTAATTCTTCCAAGTAACATTGTTCTACTCATCGTTTCGTTACTTTCCCAAACAGTTGCTGCACCACTGTTTTTCATATATGAACCTTTCCGTAATTCCATCGCAACCGTAACTAGTTGGTTGGCAGGTTTACCTTGCCAAGTGTGGACTGCCGGTAAGCCGAGCGCAGTATGGTTAGTATGGATGATTGTAAGTATAGCCTGTGCCTTTATAGTGATTGAACGATGGAATAGGAAGCTGATAGCACTTATCATTGTTCTCATTCCGGCTCTACTTTTCCAAGTCAAACCGTATTTAGATCCGACTACGTATATTTCTTTTTTGGATGTGGGTCAAGGAGATAGTATAGTCATCGAACTAGGGTATAGAAAAGGGGTATATGTTATTGATGCTGGTGGAACAGTATCTATTGGTCCTCCTACATGGAAAACTCCAGATAACCAGTTTGAAGTAGGTAGGCAAATTGTCGTTCCGTATTTAAAAGGGAAAGGGATTCATACGATTGATAAGTTGATCATTTCCCACGCGCATGACGATCATATGGAAGGTGCGGATGAAGTACTCCAAGAACTAAGGGTAAAGGAAGTACATGCTCCGGTTGGAAGTTTGACAGAAAAGAATATGATTCCATTATTAAGAGAAGCGAAGCGTGGAAATACTCGCATCGCAACCATGCAGGCGGGGGAAGGGTGGAAGACTGCTCAAACAGAATTTACGTATGTATCGCCATTCGATGAAAAGTACTCACATAATGACAGTTCACTCGTATTACTGATGAAAAATGAATTTGGATACTTGTTGTTCACCGGTGATTTAGAAATGGAGGGAGAACGCAAACTCATTAATAAATACGGCCAAACAGAACTTTCCCCGCTTATTTTGAAAGTTGGTCATCACGGAAGCAAAACATCGACTACTCAAGATTTCTTAAATTTCTTACAACCGGAAATGGCAGTGATTTCGGTTGGCCGTCGTAATCGGTATGGACACCCACATGACGAAGTAATTGAGCGACTCTTCGAACAAAAAGTGAAGTTATTTTCAACAGCAGAGCATGGAACGATCATCTTACAGATGGACGGGGACGTATTGAAACCATCTATTACAAGATAAAAAAGAAAGACTCCGAGTAGTGGAGTCTTTCCCTAGTTTGACTATTGTCTGATCAGCGCGCAGCGACTTCGACAATCGTAGCAATTACCCAAATTAAAGAGAAACCTACGAAAGATACAATGAAGCCAACACCTGAGTCAAGAAGATCATTACGTTTGGACTGGACGTCCTTTTCGAATTCGTTCATTGCTACACCTCCTGATTCAACTTCAAGTATAGAACAAAGGGACTTAAAAATCCATAGTAAAACGGAGATATGGCAATTGCGTTTCAATTTGTCACAAATTCTCCATACACAACATCTGTCATGTATACTTAGAAGTAGTGAATGAGGTGAATGAAAATGGTATCAGCAGCGTGGAAAGAAATTGGGAAAAATCCTGAACAACCAATTTACTTACTCACAGGTACAGAGTTGTATTTGTTACAACAAACTTTGTCTAAAATTATTTCTGGAACGCCTGGCATAGAGCAACAAGACGTCATGTATTTCGATTTGGAGGAAACATCAGTCGATCGAGTCATTGAAGAGGCGGATACGCTACCTTTCTTACAAGATCGAAAAGTGATTGTCGCTAAAAATGCGTCATTCTTAAAGGCTAAGGAACGTGGGAAAGAGAAAATCGAGCACCCCATAGACCAATTTGAGGCATGGCTGGAAAATCCCTCTCCAACAGCTACAGTGATTTTTACCGCACCTTACGAGAAGTTGGACACTCGGAAAAAAATCACAAAAAAGATGATGTCCAAAGCCGTGGTCATTGAAGCGAATAAGTTGACTGGAAGTGACCTAACGGTTTGGGTACAACAAAATGCGACTTCGTTTGGAATTAGTATGGACCGTGGAATAGCTGACTACCTTGTTGAAACAACAGGTGAAAATATGATGCAGCTTTCTAAGGAACTTGAAAAAATCGCAGCTTTTTTAGAGGAATCGGGGAATGTGACAGAAGAAGTTATCGATCTCTTAGTACCCAGGTCCCCTGAAACAGAGATTTTCAGGTTAACGGATACGTATATTTCTGGAAATCGCGCACAAACATTAGCGGTATATCATGATTTGTTGAGAAGTGGAGAAGAACCGATTGCGATGACTTCGTTAATCGCTGGACAAGTTCGACTGATGTTACACGTAGGAACCCTTAAAAGAAAAGGGTACCATCAACAACAAATCGCCAGCACCCTTAATGTACATCCATATCGTGTGAAATTAGTTATGAATAATCGAAATAGTCCTTCGGAACAACGGTTGTTGCGGGTTTTGGATAAGCTAGCTTCTATCGATTTGAAACTAAAATCCACATCTGGTAGCCGTGAAAGGGTCCTCGAACTCTTTTTCATGGAAAAGTTGTAACAAAAAAAGCTGTCCGTCATTGACGGACAGCTTTAAAAATTACAAAGCTTTTTTTGTAAGACGTGCTTTTTGACGTGCAGCTGTGTTTTTATGGATAAGGCCTTTACCGGCAGCAGTGTCCAATGATTTAATAGCAGCGCGCTTCAATTCCTCTGCATTGTCAGCTTTGTTGTCAATTGCAACATCAGCTTTACGCAAAGCAGAACGCATTGCAGACTTTGTGCGTGAGTTTTGTTCATTAATCGCGTTGCTTTGCTTAACGCGTTTGATTGCACCTTTAATGTTTGGCATTTCATTCACCTCCAGAAATCAGGTAAGAAGAGTGTTTCCACGATCTCTCGGATATCTCTTTATAACAAAAATAATTTTATCAAATTCACACCGTTTATGCAACAACAAAACGCACACATGGGGAATCTCCTGTCAAAAAAACAACAAAGCATAAAAAGTAACTATCGCGTACACACTTATAATAGAGGTGATGGTCATGGAAAACTACGACTTTTACAGGACGGATTTAGTCGTTGAGAGTGAAGAAATGGTGAGACACCAAACTTCCGAGGAAAAAGAAAAACTTGATGAGTCAGCGGGTATTCTGTTCACTGAAGACAAAAAGGGAAGAACAATCCTGACGACCGTTGTTGTGGATGAAGAAGGCGAAAAACGAATTGGGAAGAAAAAAGGAACATATATTACATTAACAGATCCACTGTTACATGCAGATGATAACGTTGGATTAACGAAATTAGCAAAATCGATGACGCAACAACTAAAAAAATTGACTGAACCTTTAAATCTCAAGGAAGATAGTAAGATTTTGTTTATCGGACTTGGAAACAAGGATGTGACACCAGATGCAGTAGGCCCGCTCACAATGGAGCGGCTCAACACAGTTGTTCCGGATTACTATAAAGATGAGGGAGCAGATGTATATGTGTATTCACCCGGAGTTACGATTCAAACGGGTTTAGAGACAGCTGACTTCATTAAAGCGGTTGTCGACGTCGTGAATCCGGATTTACTCATTGTCATTGATGCACTTGCTGCACGTGATAGTTCGAGGTTGTGTAGGACGATTCAACTTACCGATACCGGGATTCACCCAGGCTCAGGTGTGGGTAATAGCCGTAAAGAAGTGTCTCAGGAATCATTGGGAATTCCAGTTGTAGCAATCGGAATCCCAACCGTGGTAGATGGTCCCGTGCTGATTGCGGATGCAATTGACACGTTATTTGGATATATGGCGGCTAAAATTGAGGAAGAAAGCAAACCTTCTTCGAGGCTTTCTGTCACGCCGTGGCTCCATTCTGATACCAAAAATGCAGATCGAAAAAGTTTAATTCCTGTATTTGGGGACTGGGCATCTTGGCCACACGAAGAGCGCGTTCAATTATTTGAAGAAGTTCTGTCGAATCATCAGTTGAAGACGTTCATCTCACCTAAAGAAATTGATAGCTGGGTGCAACATTATTCGTTAGCATTATCGAATTCCCTTGAATCTTGGATACGGAGTGTAAAACAGAGTTCTTGATGGGCTTCCCCCCGCATATAGTAGCTGAGACGGGGGGATGACTGTTGAAAAAGACACTAAAAATCTGGACTCTAGCTGTATTCATCTTATTTCTATTTCCAATCTTGCTCCAATTGCTTCCCGCAAAACAATCGGACAGTTCCTCAGTGATGCTAAAACAAAAAGCATACATTGTTTACGCATCCAATGTATTGGAAGCACCTAAACCATCAAGCGACAAGAAGGTATTAATCCATTTTACGCATTCTGAAGAAGCGTATGAGCCAATCACACTCGCTGCAAATGGAAAAGTTGCTGTCTCTCACAAAACAGAAAACATCACAAAACTGGGAGATAAACTGCAACTGCAGTTTGCTGCATACGGTGTGGAAGCTGACTTGTTACCAGTGGATATTCAAAAAGTAATGGCAAAAAAGAGTATTCCATACCACCGTTCCTACAAAACAATTCGTCCCTATTTGCAACAAACGCTCGCAGATAAAACCTATGACATAGTATTGGATATACATCGGGATGCCTTGGGTGCGGACAAAACAACGGTTTCTGTGGATGGGGAGAGGTATGCAAAAGTAGCATTTGTCATCGGGAAAGAACATAAGAATTATACCCAAAATTATGAAGTAGCGAAGCGGTTGAATAAAGAAATGGAAGCTCGGGTACCTGGCATTACGCGTAATATTATTGTAAAAGGTGGACCGGGAGTGGATGGTAAGTACAATCAGGATCTTCATCCGGGATTCGTTTTAGTGGAACTTGGTGGCATCGGGAATAATGAAGAGGAACTAAATCGAACGGTTGCTGTCATTGCCGAAGCGGCCGCTTCAATATTTGCGGAAGAATAAGAGGAAGTAAAAAATAGTGAGTTACCAGACTCAGTGTTTGAAGAAAGGAGGAGCGGATACTGCTTCTCTTTTTTTGTTTGAAAAGAAAAACACATTTAATCTATAGTAAAAAGGAAATGTGTAACACCCCTGCTCGGTTTCTGCTATAATTCATACTAGCCGAATTAGGAGTGAGAATTATGATGAATCATCAACAGAAATTAGACCGACAGAAAAATATACGCAACTTTTCAATTATAGCTCATATCGATCACGGGAAATCTACGCTCGCAGATCGAATACTTGAAAAAACCGAAACCATTACTGCTCGTGAAATGAAATCACAAACGTTGGATTCAATGGATCTCGAAAGGGAACGTGGGATCACGATTAAATTGAATGCAGTACAGATTTCTTATACTGCAAAGAGTGGTGAAGAGTACACGTTCCATTTAATCGATACTCCAGGGCACGTCGATTTCACGTACGAGGTGTCTCGAAGTCTTGCAGCGTGCGAGGGTGCGATACTCGTAGTGGATGCAGCACAGGGAATTGAAGCACAAACCTTAGCAAACGTTTACTTAGCGTTAGATAATGATCTTGAAATCTTACCTGTAATCAATAAGATTGACCTGCCAGCGGCGGATCCAGAGCGTGTGAAAGACGAAATCGAAAATGTAATCGGCATCGATGCATCAGAAGCAGTCTTGGCATCAGCAAAAGCAGGAATCGGGATTGAAGAAATCTTGGAACAAATCGTTGAAAAAGTTCCGGCTCCAACAGGAGATCCAAGTGCCCCACTAAAGGCATTGATATTCGACTCCCATTATGATCAGTACAAAGGTGTCATCGTTAACATCCGAATCATGGAAGGCACCGTTAAACCAGGAGATACAATTCGCATGATGGCAACTGGGAAAGAATTTGAAGTTGTCGATCTGGGTGTTTTCACTCCAAAAATCTCACCACGGGATGAATTGACAGTTGGGGATGTTGGTTATTTGTCAGCTGCTATTAAAACAGTAGGGGATACGCGCGTTGGAGATACGATAACACTTGCTGAAAACCCTGCTGAGGAGGCATTGGAAGGGTACCGTAAGATGAATCCAATGGTATTCTGCGGCTTATATCCGATAGATACTTCCAAGTATAATGATTTAAGAGAAGCGCTCGAGAAGCTTGAACTTAACGACTCTGCTTTGGAATACGAAGCGGAAACTTCTCAAGCTCTCGGTTTCGGATATCGTTGTGGCTTCTTAGGGCTTCTCCACATGGAAATCATTCAAGAACGGATTGAGAGAGAATTCAATATCGACTTAATCACAACGGCACCAAGCGTAATTTACAATGTCGTCTTGACGGATGGTAGTGAAATGAAAGTCGACAATCCGTCAATGATGCCGGATGCACAAAAAACGGAATACGTGGAAGAGCCTTACGTTAAAGCATCTATCATGGTGCCAAACGATTATGTTGGTGCTGTTATGGAGCTTTGTCAGAAAAAACGAGGTAATTTCCTTACAATGGACTATATGGATTCTTCCCGTGTTAACATTTTGTATGAACTACCACTAGCGGAGATTGTTTATGACTTCTTTGATCAGTTAAAATCGGGTACTAAAGGATATGCATCCTTAGATTATGAATTAATCGGTTATAAGAAATCCAAACTCAATAAGATGGACATCTTATTGAATGGCGAGACTGTCGATGCGCTTAGCTTTATCGTTCATCGTGATTTCGCATACGATCGTGGGAAAGCGATTGTTGAGAAGTTGAGATCCTTGATCCCGCGTCAGCAATTCGAAGTTCCAGTACAAGCTGCAATCGGACAGAAAATCATTGCACGGTCAACGATTAAGTCAATGGGTAAAAATGTACTTGCGAAATGTTATGGTGGAGATATTTCACGTAAAAGAAAACTTCTTGAAAAGCAAAAAGAAGGTAAGAAGAAGATGAAACAAGTAGGATCTGTAGAAGTGCCACAAGAAGCTTTCATGGCAGTACTACGTATGGACGAAGAGTAATTGGAATAAGCTGCATGAGCAGAGGGCATATAGCCCTCTGTTTGGCGTTTACAGGAGGGAAAGCAACTAATGAGAGGTATTTACATCCACATCCCATTCTGCCACCAAATCTGCCACTATTGTGATTTTAACAAAGTGTTTTTTGAGAACCAACCAGTGGACGAATACATTGAGACGATAGATAAAGAATTGTCGTTATTAAAACAAAGCGGAGCCGATTTCACAAAAGTTGAAACTGTTTTCTTTGGAGGTGGAACTCCAACTGCGTTAACAGCAAAACAGCTAGAGCGACTCCTTGAAATTGTGCATAGCTATATAAATGTCGATGCTTTATCGGAATTTTCAACAGAAGCAAATCCCGATGAGTTAACCATGGATAAACTGAATGTGTTAAAAAATGGTCACATGAAACGGTTAAGTTTAGGAGTTCAATCATTTGATGCGGACCTACTGAAAAAAATTGGGCGTTCTCACAGTCCTAAGCAAGCAATTGACGTTGTCAACAACGCCCGACGCGCAGGTTTTGAAAACATCAGCATTGATATGATTTATGCGTTGCCAGGACAAACACAAGCTCAATGGAAAGATACGCTAGACCAAGCACTTGCGCTTGAGCTACCACATTACTCGGGGTACTCGCTAATCGTTGAACCTAAGACAGTTTTTTATAACTTGATGAATAAAGGACGACTTCCGTTACCAGGGGAAGATGAAGAGACGGTTATGTTTGCTGAACTTATCGATAGGATGGAGCGCGCAGGAAGAGCACAGTATGAAATCAGTAACTTTGCAATTCCTGGCAGTGAGTCAATTCACAACATGATCTATTGGGAAAACGATGAATATGCTGGAATCGGGGCAGGAGCTCATGGCTATCTTAATGGTGTTCGTTATGCAAACATCGCACCGCTAAAACGGTACATGGATCATGTGGAAACTGGTGCGTTGCCGAGAAAAGAAGAGAATACAGTGACTCTTCAAGAAAGCATGGAAGAAGAAATGTTTCTCGGACTTCGAAAAACAAAAGGAGTTTCTATCCAACACTTCGCTGAAAAATTCGGAATTCCAATGGATGAAAAGTACGGTACAGTCATCCAGAATCTCATACAAAAAGATTTACTTGAACTCCATGAGAAGCGAATCCGCCTAACGCGAAACGGAATTTTTAAAGGAAACGAAGCCTTTCAACAATTTCTTGGATGAAACAAGACTCAAATGTTTGACACTATCTTTGTCATTTGATAAATTATGAGTAGTATTAGCACTCGTTTAAAAGGAGTGCTAACAGGAGTGATGATTATGTTGACAAACAGGCAATTGCTAATCTTGCAACTGACGGTTAACGACTTCATCGAATCCGCTCAGCCAGTGGGCTCCCGGCAACTTTCCAAAAAGGAGGAAGCTCCTTTTAGTCCGGCGACCATCCGAAATGAGATGGCGGATCTTGAAGAAATGGGATTTCTTGAGAAAACCCATACATCTTCCGGAAGGGTTCCTTCTGAAAAAGGATATCGATTTTACGTCGACCACTTGCTGACACCTCAAAAGCTAAAAATGGAGGACAACCTTCAATTACGTTCAATCTTTCAGGAAAAAGTCCTGGAAGCGGAAGTACTCATCAGGAATTCAGCATCTATTCTCTCGGAACTGACGAACTATACAACTGTCTTACTAGGGCCAGATACAACGGCTCATAAAGTAAAACGGTTTTCAATAGTTCCCTTATCAGAATCGAAAGCAGTTGCCATTATGGTAACGAATAGCGGCAGAGTAGAGAATCATGTATTCGATGCAACTGACGGATTATCGCCTTCAGATATTGAGAAAATGGTCAATCTCTTGAATGAGCGACTTGTTGGAACTCCGCTCTCTGAAATTCCGCGTAAACTAGCGACAGAATCGAAACTGTTGTTTGAACGGCATGTCAAAAATGCGGGTACAATTCTTACTTCCATTCAAGACGCCATGGCAGGTAAAACAGAGGAACGCCTATTTTACAGCGGTCAGATGAACATGATGAAACAACCAGAATTTAATGATGTTCAAAAAGTTAAGACGTTTTTAGAAGCAATTGAGCATGGAATGCCGCTCACATTGTTCAAAAATGATCTCGCAGGCATCCAAGTACGTATCGGTTCAGAAAATAATGAGCAAACATTAGATGATTTTAGTGTCATAACGACGGCCTATGCAGTTGGTACGGATATGACTGGCTCGATTGCAATCATTGGGCCGAAACGTATGGATTATGGCAGAGTGATTACATTGCTAGATATTTTAAGTGATGATCTTTCTACTGCACTTGCAAGACTCACGATTGAGGGAAGAACAGATAGGAGGAACGAATCATGACAGAAAAAGGCCAAACATCTGAAGAGATGGAAACTGAAATTTCTGAACAACAGGATGAAGCAGTAACTGCTGATACAGTTCAAGATGAAGCAGTTGAAGTGGAAGAACAAGTGACACTAACAGAAGAAGAACTAAAAGATGCTGAAATCGAAGAACTGAAGGCAAAGCTGCAGGACGAAGAGAACAGACGCTTACGAGTTTTAGCGGATTTGGATAATGCTCGCAGAAGAGCTACGCTAGATAAAGAAGCATTGCAAAAGTACCGTTCACAAGAGGTATTGACAAACCTTGTACCGGTATTGGATAACTTCGAGCGTGGACTTTCTGTTAAAGTAGAAAGCGACGATGCCAAGTCATTACTTACTGGAATGGAAATGGTATACCGTAGTTTGGAAGAAGCCTTGAAGTCATCAGGATTAACTGAGATTGAAGCAGCTGGTATCGAATTCGATCCGAATTACCATCAAGCCGTCATGACAGATTCAGATGAGAATTTCCCATCGGGATCGGTGCTTGAAGTATTGCAGAAAGGGTATACGTTGAAAGATCGTGTACTTCGCCCTGCAATGGTTAAAGTGAACGAATAACTATTCTACTAAAAACTTTGATGAACCAAAATTAGGAGGAATTTAGACATGAGTAAAATTATCGGTATTGACTTAGGAACAACAAACTCAGTAGTGGCAGTATATGAAGGAGGAGAGGCAAAAGTTATTCCGAATCCGGAAGGCAACCGTACAACTCCTTCAGTTGTTGCGTTTAAAAATGGAGAACGACAAATCGGTGAAGTTGCTAAACGTCAATCGATTACAAATCCGAACACAATCATGTCCGTTAAACGTCACATGGGTACAGATTACAAAGAAAAAGTGGAAGACAAAGAATATTCACCACAAGAGATTTCGGCAATGATTCTTCAATATATGAAAGGTTATGCAGAAGAATATCTTGGTGAAAAAGTAACGAAAGCAGTAGTTACTGTTCCTGCTTACTTTAACGACGCACAACGTCAAGCAACAAAAGACGCTGGTAAAATTGCTGGACTTGAGGTCGAGCGTATTATCAACGAGCCAACGGCAGCAGCACTTGCATATGGGTTGGATAAAACGGATGAGGACCAAACAATTCTAGTTTATGACCTTGGTGGAGGTACGTTCGACGTTTCCATCCTTGAACTTGGTGATGGCGTATTCCAAGTACGTTCAACAGCTGGAGATAACAAACTAGGTGGAGATGATTTCGACGATGTGATTATCGAATACCTAGTGCAGGAATTCCGTAAAGAAAACGGTATTGACCTCTCTAAAGACAAGATGGCAATGCAACGTTTAAAAGACGCTGCGGAAAAAGCGAAAAAAGATTTGTCAGGTGTTACAAACACACAAATTTCACTACCTTTCATCACAGCAGGAGAAGCTGGACCACTTCACTTGGAAGTTTCGATGTCTCGTACTAAGTTTGACGAACTCACGGCTTCACTAGTAGAACGTTCTATGATTCCAACTCGACAAGCGATTAAAGACGCGGATCTTTCACCATCAGATCTAGATCGCGTTATCTTGGTTGGTGGTTCTACTCGAATTCCAGCAGTACAAGAAGCAATCAAAAAGGAAACTGGAAAAGAACCATTCAAAGGCGTTAACCCAGACGAAGTAGTAGCAATGGGTGCTGCTGTACAAGGTTCAATTCTTACAGGAGACGTTAAAGACGTAGTATTGCTTGACGTCACTCCATTATCTCTTGGTATTGAAACAATGGGTAGCGTATTCACAAAACTAATTGACCGAAATACAACGATTCCAACAAGTAAATCACAAGTGTTCTCAACTGCTGCTGATAACCAGCCAGCTGTAGACATCCACGTCCTTCAAGGTGAGCGTGCGATGGCAACTGACAACAAAACACTTGGACGTTTCCAATTGACAGATATCCCACCAGCTCCACGTGGTGTACCTCAAATCGAAGTAACATTCGATATTGACAAAAACGGTATTGTTACAGTTAAAGCTAAGGATATGGGGACACAAAAAGAACAAAATATTACAATTCAGTCTAGTTCAGGTCTTTCTGACGATGAAATCGATCGCATGGTAAAAGACGCAGAAGCTCACGCTGAAGAGGATAAGAAGCAAAAAGAAGAAGCAGACCTTCGTAACGAAGCAGACCAACTCGTATTCATGTCTGAGAAGACGTTGAAAGACTTGGAAGGCAAAGTGTCTGAAGAAGAAGTGAAGAGCGTTGAAGAAGCGAAAGATGCTTTGAAAGCTGCAATCGAAGCGAATAACCTCGAAGAGATGAAAGAAAAGAAAGATGCTCTTGAAGCGGTTGTACAACAAATGACTATGAAAATGTATGAGCAAGCACAAGCTGAAGCGAACGCTCAAGGCGAAAACACAACGGGTACAGATGATGGTGTTGTAGACGCTGATTTCTCTGAAGTAGAAGATGACAAGAAAAACTAAATCAATAACTGATTGACGGAAAAGTCAAAGTCCGATATTCCGGCTTTGGCTTTTTCGTTTGTTACCAAACTTACTCAAAAAGTGTTACAATGCACACAACGCTAAATGAGTTTCGGGAGTGTAGATGAATGAGCAAACGAGATTATTACGAAGTACTTGGAGTGGCGAAAACGGCTACAAAAGAAGAGATACGGAAAGCTTATCGTAAACTTTCCAAACAGTTCCACCCAGATTTGAACAAAGAAAAAGGGGCGGAAGAAAAGTTTAAAGAAGTTACAGAGGCTTTTGAAGTCCTAAGTGATGAAAATAAGCGCGCTTCTTATGACCAGTATGGCCATGCAGATCCGAACCAAGGTTTTGGCGGAGGCGGATTCAGTGGCTTTGGCGGTGGTGGAGATGGATTTGGATTCGATGACATTTTCAGTTCGTTCTTTGGTGGTGGCGGAGGACGTCGCCGCGACCCGAATGCACCACGTAAAGGAGACGATCTGCAATATACAATGACCATCGACTTTATGGAAGCTGCTTTCGGTAAAGAAACGGAAATTGAAATACCACGTGAAGAAGTCTGTAATACATGCGATGGAAGTGGTGCTAAAAAAGGTACTTCAGCGAAAACATGTACAAATTGTGGCGGTACTGGTCAAATTTCAGTTACGCAAAACACGCCACTTGGTCAAATGGTGAATCGAAAAGTATGTAATGTCTGTCAAGGTACAGGTAAGATTATCCCTGAAAAGTGTGAAACTTGTCATGGTAGCGGCAGAATCAAAAAACGTAAAAAAATCAAGGTTACAATTCCTGCAGGTGTTGACGATGGGCAACAATTGCGCGTGTCGGGTCAAGGGGAAGCTGGTGTAAATGGTGGACCATCAGGTGACTTGTATATCGTATTCCGTGTGCGAGCACATGAGAAGTTCATTCGTGAAGCGGATGATATCCTTTTGGAAGTCTCGCTGACATTCCCTCAAGCTGCTCTTGGTGATGAAATAGAAGTGCCAACGATTCATGGATCTGTGAATTTGAAAATTCCTGCTGGTACCCAATCAGGAACTACATTCCGTTTACGCGGAAAAGGGATTCAAAATGTTCATGGACATGGAATAGGGGACCAACATGTAGTTGTGAAATTGTTGACACCTAAGAAAATGACAGAAAAACAAAAAGAACTGCTTCGGGAATTCGCTTCAATCGATGGAGCTGCTCCTGGAGAATATTCAAGTTCACTGTTTGATAAAATCAAACGATCCATTAAAGGTGATTGAAGGGACTGAGCGTACGTGAAATGGTCTGAAATAGCGATTCACACGACAAATGAAGCGACTGAGGCAGTTGCCAACATTCTACATGAGGCAGGAGCAAGTGGTGTAGTCATTGAAGATTCAGGAGAACCGGAACGTACTCATGAAGATCGGTTCGGCGAAATCTATGACTTGGATCCACAAGACTTTCCTTCTGAAGGTGTTTTAGTGAAAGCCTATTTACCAGCAAGCAGTTTCTTAAAAGAAACGGTGCAGGAAATTAGTGAATCGATTGATAAACTAAAACAATTCAACTTAGATACTGGTAAGAAAGCGATCACAACTACTGAAGTGGATGAAGAAGACTGGGCGACTGCTTGGAAAAAGTATTATCATCCGGTGAAGATTTCAGGCCGTTTCACCATTGTTCCAATTTGGGAAACATATGTACCGGTGGAATCTGATGAGCTTATTATTGAATTGGATCCAGGAATGGCATTCGGCACAGGTACTCATCCAACTACGGTCATGTGTTTACAAGCGCTCGAAAAGTATGTGAAGCCTGAAGACTATGTCATCGATGTAGGAACAGGCTCAGGTGTTCTCGCAATTGGTGCGACTTTGTTGAACGCTAACCGAGTACTCGCGTTGGATCTGGATGAAGTTGCTGTTCGGTCTGCAAAAGAGAATATTGCGTTAAATAATTGTAATGAAAAAGTTGAAGTCGTGCACGGCAATCTTTTGGACTCTGTAAAAGAGCCTGCAGATTTAATCGTTGCTAATATTTTGGCTGAAGTGATTGTTACATTCTCTGAAGACGCTTTTCAGCTATTAGCGGATAATGGGTTGTTCATCGTATCTGGTATCATTGGGGCTAAAAAAGACTTTGTAAAAGAAGACCTCATTCAAAAAGGATTTGAAATCGTTGAATCTGTTTTAATGGAAGATTGGGTTGCATTGGTTGCCCGCAAACGGGGGGAATAACGTGCAACGCTATTTTCTTGAACAGCCGTTTGGAGAAGACGGCTTTGCAATGATAACTGGTGAAGACGAAAAGCATATTACTCGTGTGATGCGTATGCGCGAAGGTGAAAAAATTTGCTGTGTTTCAGAAGGCGTTGGCCACATTGCAACGATTCATCGTTTCGATGAAGAGGGCGTAACTGTACTAGATACAGGCAATACTTCTTCTATGAGTGAACTTCCTGTACAAGTTACACTAGCGTGTGGATTACCTAAAGGGGATAAGTTGGAGTTAATCGCCCAAAAAGGAACTGAACTAGGAATGACTGGAATCATCCCTTTTCAAGCGGAGCGCTCAATCGTAAAATGGGACGAAAAAAAAGGCGACAAAAAAACAACGAGGCTACGTAAGATTGCCAAGGAAGCTGCTGAACAATCTCATAGGACAGTCATTCCAGAGATTTCCGAACCTCTCACTTTTAAAGAGATTTTGAAGCAAGCGAAATCTTTCGATGTTTGTCTATTTGCGGATGAAGAAGAAGCGAAAGAAGGAACTTCAAATAAGATTGCAGTCCGTCTCAAGAAGGTGTATCATGGACAATCGATACTGGTCTTATTTGGTCCTGAAGGCGGACTCTCAAGAGATGAAGCTGAAGCCTTAAGGGATGCCGAGTTCTTACCTGTATCACTTGGACCCCGTATTCTTCGAACAGAAACTGCTCCTTTATACGTGTTATCCGCTATGTCTTACGAATTTGAATGAAAGAGGTGAGCAGCTGATGTCATTGGTTGCCTTCCATACATTGGGCTGTAAAGTGAATCACTATGAAACTGAAGCAATCTGGCAGCTTTTTAAAGATGCTGGCTATGAACGTACTGACTTTGAAAAAAACTCTGATGTTTATGTCATTAATACATGTACTGTAACCAATACTGGTGACAAAAAAAGCCGCCAAGTCATTCGGCGCGCAGTTCGTCAAAATCCAGATGCAGTTATTTGTGTAACCGGTTGTTATGCACAGACTTCACCTGCTGAAATTATGGCGATCCCTGGCGTCGATATCGTCGTCGGAACTCAAGATCGTACGAAATTGCTTGGATTAATTGAAGAATATCGTGAAGAACGCCAGCCGATCAATGCTGTGCGTAATATCATGAAAAATCGGGTGTATGAGGAACTGGATGTGCCTGCATTCACAGACCGTACCCGTGCATCATTGAAAATCCAAGAAGGATGTAACAATTTCTGCACATTCTGTATTATTCCATGGGCTCGTGGACTAATGCGGTCCCGCGATCCGGAAGAAGTTGTTCGCCAAGCTCAGCAGTTAGTCGATGCTGGGTATTTGGAAATTGTTTTAACAGGGATTCATACAGGTGGCTATGGTGAGGATTTGAAAGACTACAATCTTGCTAAGTTGCTGATCGACCTTGAAACGAAAGTAAAAGGTTTAAAACGACTGCGAATTAGTTCGATTGAAGCAAGTCAACTAACTGATGAAGTGATTGAGGTGTTAAATAACTCATCTATCATCGTGCGCCATTTGCATATTCCTATCCAGTCAGGTTCTAATACAGTACTTAAAAGAATGAGACGTAAATATACGATGGAGTTCTTTGCTGAGCGATTGGATCGTCTTCGTGAGGCATTGCCTCATTTAGCAATCACATCAGATGTGATTGTAGGATTCCCGGGTGAAACGGAAGAAGAGTTTATGGAGACCTATAATTTTATCCGTGATCATCGATTTTCCGAGTTGCACGTATTCCCGTATTCTAAACGTACAGGGACACCTGCAGCACGCATGGAAGACCAAGTGGATGAAGATGTGAAAAATGATCGCGTTCATCGCCTAATCGAACTGAATGATCAGCTTGCAAAGCAGTATGCAGCCGAGTTTGAAGGTGAAGTTCTAGAAGTTATCCCGGAAGAGAAATTCCAAGAAGATCCGGAAAGTGATTTGTACGTAGGCTACACCGACAATTATTTAAAAGTGGTGTTTCCTGCTGAAGAATCAATGGTCGGTAAAATCGTTCGCGTGAAATTATTGAAAGCAGGATATCCGTACAACGAAGGACAATTCGTTAGAGTGCTGGAAGAAGAACAAGAATTAGTCCATTAATCGAAACCGCTGGGCATTGTGCCTAGTGGTTTCTTTTCTATTGTGATTGATTCTGATATGATGGAAGAAGTACGTACATCCTCCAGGAGGTCATAATTATGAATTCAATAGCAAAAATGATCGATCACACATTATTAAAAGCAGATGCTACAAAAGAACAGGTTATAGAGCTTTGTAATGAAGCGAAACAATATGAATTTGCTTCAGTATGTTTGAACCCGACGTGGGTAAAAACCGCTGCTGAATTGCTTCAAGGGACATCTGTAAAAACTTGCACAGTTATCGGTTTCCCACTCGGTGCAGCAACATCAGAGGTTAAAGCATTTGAAACGAAAAATGCAATTGAAAACGGCGCAAGTGAAATTGATATGGTCATTAACATCGGCGCTCTAAAAAGTGGGGATACAGAAGCAGTTCAACGAGATATAGAAGCGGTTGTAAACGCAGCAGCAGGCAAAGCAATCGTAAAAGTAATTATTGAGACGTCGTTGTTAACTGATGAAGAAAAGCGTACAGCTTGTGAGTTGTCCGTTCTTGCAAAAGTAGATTTTGTAAAAACTTCTACAGGATTTTCAACTGGTGGAGCAACAGTAGAAGATGTGAAATTGATGCGCAGCACAGTCGGACCTGAAATGGGTGTTAAAGCGTCGGGTGGAGTTCGTAGTTTAGAAGATTTGACGGCTATGAAGGAAGCAGGTGCAACACGCATTGGAGCAAGCTCTGGCGTAGCAATCATGAATGGCCTTCAGTCAAAATCCGACTATTAATTTCAACTTTTATATTGACCGTTAGAAAATAATACGTTATAATTTTCAAGTACATAGCAGTATGCTATGTTCGAAGTGTGTTCGGAGGGAGGGACAAGAGATGACTAAAACAACTGTTCGTAAGAACGAATCACTTGAAGATGCTCTTCGCCGCTTCAAACGTACTGTATCAAAGAGTGGTACGATACAAGACGTAAGAAAGCATGAGTTTTATGAGAAGCCAAGTGTTAAGCGTAAAAAGAAATCTGAAGCTGCTCGTAAACGCAAATTCTGATTAACTCCTATATTGTTTGCTTAAAGCAACGTTAACCCAGTAAAATGCGCGTAAGCCAGAAAATCCTATGGATTTTCTGGCTTACTTTTTTATATTCACAAATAAAGTTAATTCTTGTTAGGAGTTCATAGAATTCATTAAATCTAAAAAGTTAACAGTCGCAAATTATTCACAAGAAACTTTCCCCAGAGTGAAACTTACGTGTGTTTCGTCCGTATAATAGGTATACTTAAAGGACAATCAACTTAGAAAGTAGGTGAGGTTTTTGCAGAAGCTCATTAGAGGATTTCTGCTTTTGACACTTATCGTATCAGCTATTGTACTTCCATTTTCGAATACTTCTCTAGCGAAAACTGGAACCGTTTACAAAGTTCCTATTCATAATGAAGTAGAAAAGGGCTTGTATGCGTTTCTGAAGCGTTCTTTCAATGAGGCTGAAAAAGCAGGGGCAGATGTTATTGTGCTTGACATCAATACACCAGGTGGCTTTACAGATACTGCAGGTGAAATCGCGAAGTTAATGGATGAGACTGAACCTAAAATTGTTGCATACATTAACAAACGGGCTTTATCAGCAGGAGCTTTTCTCGCCCTTCATGCAGACGAAATCTATATGTCACCTGGCTCTAAAATGGGTGCTTCGGCAGTGATTGACGGTTCTGGTAATGCGGCAGATAAGAAAGCTCGAAGCGCTTGGTCAGCAGATATGAAAAATGCAGCTGAGTCACAAAAACGTGATCCTAAATTTGCGCTGGCCATGGCAAATCCAGAGGAAGATCTCCCGGAATTCCGTGCAGGTAAAGGTGAGTTATTAACATTGACTGATCGTGAAGCCGTAGAAGTAGGCTACAGTGAAGGAACAGTCGCTACTTATGATGAGTTGTTGACGGAAATTGGGATGGAAGATGCAACAACTATATCTACCAATCCAACATTTAGTGAACAGATTGCACGATTCATTACCAATCCTGTAGTTGTTCCAATATTACTTTCAATTGCAGGACTTGGATTAATCGTAGAATTGTACTCCCCTGGATTTGGAGTTGCGGGTACAATGGGGGGTTCAGCGCTATTACTCTTTTTCTACGGACATTTGATAGCTGGTTTAGCAGGCTACGAAGCGATTCTCTTGTTCCTCCTTGGTGCGGGATTGATTGTCGCAGAGTTGTTCTTGCCCCATGGGATTGCAGGAATAGCAGGTGCAGTCGCTGTCACCGGTAGTATTATAATGGCAGGTGCGAATCCTGCATATATGGCGATTTCTGTGCTCATTGCACTAATAATTGCTACAACGGGGATGGTGGTTATTATGAAATTCTTTGGAAAGAAACTGCATTTGTTGAACAGAATGATTCTTATGGACGCAACGGATACGGAAAGCGGATATGTTTCGAATGTAAACCGCATTGATTGGCTTGGCAAAACAGCAATCACTTTAACACCGTTACGTCCATCAGGAGCAATCGTGTTAGACGGAGAACGAATTGATGTCGTTTCAGAAGGAAGCTACATTGATAAAGGAAAGCGTGTTAAGATAGTGAAAGTTGAAGGATCTCGGACAGTTGTTCGGGAACTTCAAGAAATGGAGGGAAATGAATAATGATCAGTGGTAGTCTAATTGGGATTGTAGTAATCGCCGTCGCTGCGATTATAGTGTTGTCTGTGTTCTTTACGTTTGTACCTGTCGCATTGTGGATTTCCGCAATATCTGCAGGCGTTAGAGTGAGTATCTTAACACTCGTAGGAATGCGTCTCCGTAGAGTTATTCCGAGTCGTGTTGTAAACCCACTCATTAAAGCACACAAAGCTGGAGTGGATGTGACGATTAATCAGCTAGAGAGTCATTACCTTGCTGGTGGTAACGTTGACCGAGTTGTAAATGCACTAATTGCAGCTCAACGTGCGAATATTGAACTTACATTCGAACGTGCTGCAGCAATTGACCTTGCAGGTCGTGACGTGTTGCAAGCCGTACAAATGTCTGTAAATCCTAAAGTTATTGAAACACCATTCATTGCAGGTGTTGCGATGAACGGTATTGAAGTAAAAGCGAAAGCGCGTATTACAGTTCGTGCGAACATCGACCGCCTCGTTGGTGGTGCTGGTGAAGAGACAATTGTTGCGCGTGTTGGTGAAGGTATTGTTAGTACAATCGGTTCTTCAGTCGATCATGCAAAGGTACTAGAAAATCCTGATTTGATTTCTCAAACAGTTCTTACAAAAGGATTGGATTCTGGAACAGCATTTGAAATACTCTCAATCGATATTGCTGATGTTGACATCGGTAAGAACATTGGTGCAGAACTTCAAACTGAGCAAGCACAAGCGGATAAGAATATTGCACAAGCTAAAGCGGAAGAACGCCGTGCAATGGCTGTTGCTAGCGAACAAGAAATGAGTGCCAAAGTTGTTGAGATGCGCTCTAAAGTTGTGGAAGCTGAAGCTGAAGTACCACTTGCTATGGCAGAAGCACTTCGTAGTGGTAACATCGGCGTGATGGATTACATGAATTACAAGAATCTCCAAGCGGATACAGGTATGAGAGATTCCATCGGGAAAATAAGCGGTTCTGGAGATCAGGACAATAAGCCGAAGAACTAATGGTTAGCCGCAACTTCCCGGAAAGGGGATGTGCTGATGGAACAAATAATAATTCTGATTGTGATCGGACTTCTCAGTACGATATTCGGTAAAAAGAATAAGGGCGACGATCAAACTCGGAAGCAAGGGACACCTCAAAATACGGAGCCTCCTAATAGACCTAGTTCAGGTAGACAGTCAATGCCGCAAAGGACAGAAGCGTCTCAAACGCGGCAGGGGTCTTCTTCTGGACAAATGGATCCTTTTAAAAGGTTAAAAGAGCTTACAGGTGAAATTTATAAAGAAATTCAAGAAGACCAGCGGAAATCGGTGACGCAACAAACGACACCGATTGAACCTGTTTCAATCCCTGAAGAACCTGTGAAGAAGTTAGTGAATACAAAACCAGTTCGCGCAGAAAGACAGGCGAACACACGATCTTCGGGTAGACTCTCGACGCATAATCCAGACCAACATCGGTTTGTGAAGAGCGAATCCCTTAATGTCGATGTTACGAGCAAACAAGATATCCTGAGAGGGGTCGTGTTTTCAGAAATTCTGGGACCGCCTAAATCTAAACAATAAACCAATACGCATTGACCCCCTGTACCGAGCATAAGAATGGTATAGGGGGTCAATGCGTTGAGAAAACTATTTGAAATGGGATCTTTAGTTTCACTGGAAGATTTAACTTCACTCAAAGTACTTGGAGGATATGAGTTGGTGATCATTTCCGAAAATTACGCGAAGTTACGTAAGGAAGGCTATGTCATCCATATTAAAGGCACTGACATTCATTTTGACATGCTAATGGAAAAATCAGCGTTACTCTCCTTCACTGAGTTACACGAACTTCGAATTATGAAAGACACGAAGGAAGGAGAGGTGTATGAAGCGTAAGCAATATGACGTAGAATTGAAAGGTGAAGGAAAGCCTGCCCATCTAGTCAATGAGATGATTCAGAATAAGAAACGTGTTTCTAGACTTGAGCACATAGACGGTGCCGTTTGGTTTCGTACAGACAAAAGTGGTTTAAAGTACATTCGGGCAAATAGACGACGAATTAAATTAAAAGTCCATGTAGAGCGCTTAGGAGATGGAACCCCATTCAATCGACTATTCCATTCGTGGGTCGGCTTACTACTCTGCATCATCCCGTTTCTCGCTTCCATGTTTTTGTGGCAAGTAAATGTTGATGCGGAGCATCCTGAAATTGCTGAACGAATCGAACAAACTTTGAAAAAGTCATCAGTAGTTCCGATGAAGTTGTTGCGTCAGCTACCAGATGAAGGAACGATCAGGAGCCAAATTATGACGGATGAGCCTGATTTATCCTGGGTACGATTTGAAAAGAAGGGTGCCACACTTACTGTTATCCCGATGATTTCACCCAAAACCTCAAGCAAGATTGAAAAAACAGGAAAACCTGGTGAGCTAGCAGCGCGCACTGGAGGAGTTATTACAGGCTTTCAGCTGAAAAGTGGAGAAAGGGTAGCTCGGCTCAACCAAACCGTTAAAAAAGGGGATCTGTTGGCGACAGGCGTATTAAAGCAAGGTGACAAGGTGGCAGTAGTAGGAGCAGAAGGTGCTGTTTTTGCGGATTATTGGCTCGAGTACAAATTCTCATTACCTAAAACGGTTCAATACGCTGCCGCTGGGGAAAAGCGTGTCTTTGTAGAATGGCACTTGCCTTGGCTTAAACAAAAATCGTCAACTCGTCCATTCTGGAAAATTGTAGAATGGAACGAAGAAGTGGATACCACCATAAAGACTATTACTTTAGAAGAAGGCATGGAGAAAAAAATTTTAGTCCCATTATTAAAACACAAATTATTATCTGAAACCTCATTTGAAAAGGATATAAAGGATGAAAATATTTTACAGGTGACGTTTGATAGTGATAAAGTAACAGGGACTATACTTTTTTTGATCAACGAAAACATTGCGGTAAAAAGACCATTATCCCAAGGGGGAGACGATTGATTGAGTGAACAACAACTACAACTACATCTAGAAGATCCAAACGAAGCGATCATGTTACTTGGAATTTCCGACCAGAACATTAAGCTGATTGAAGAAAATCTATCCGTTGCTGTACTGTCACGAGGTGAAACGATATCTCTCAAAGGGTCGGAAGAGAATACAGATGCAGCGAAACAACTTTTAGAACAATTGTTGAAAGTGATTCGTAAAGGAATCCAAATAAACCAACGAGATGTTGCAACTGCTATTGAAATGGTGAATAATGGTACTATTGAATACTTTGCCGAACTGTATGATGTGGAAATCGCTCGCAACAGTAAAGGAAAAGTGATCCGCGCTAAAACAATAGGACAACGTGAATATGTTCAAGCTATCCGGCAGAACGATTTGACGTTTTGTATAGGACCTGCTGGAACGGGGAAAACATATTTGGCCGTTGTACTTGCAGTTCATGCCATGAAAACTGGTTCTGCAAAAAGAATCATTTTAACGAGACCAGCTGTGGAAGCAGGAGAGAGTTTAGGCTTCTTGCCTGGTGATTTAAAAGATAAAGTCGATCCGTATTTGCGGCCGCTTTACGATGCGCTGCATGATATGTTAGGAGCTGAACATACGGAACGTCTAATAGAGCGTGGAACCATTGAAATTGCGCCGCTCGCTTACATGAGAGGACGTACACTGGATGATGCGTTTGTCATTCTTGATGAAGCTCAAAATACGACGCACGCTCAAATGAAAATGTTCTTAACTCGATTGGGCTTCGGTTCTAAAATGGTCATTACGGGAGATAAGACACAGATAGATTTACCCAAGGGTTCAAAGTCCGGACTCATTGCAGCGGAATCCATTTTGTCAAAAGTTCGAGAAATTCACTTCCAATACTTAGAACCAGCTGACGTAGTCCGACATCCTATTGTTGCAAAAATTATCGATGCATACGAAGAAGAGCAGTCCTAACCGGGCTGCTCCTTACATACTTTTTTGTATTTCAGACTGAAAGGGGATTCAAGGGATGCTAAAGCCGTTGATCCAACTTATCAAGTCCTTAAAATTTCACGTAATTGCCTGGTTGGTTATTGGATTGTCTGCAGTCCTTCTGTTTTTTATTATCTATGATGATGTAAAGCAAGAGACGTATGAGTTAACTACATTTCAAATTGCGCCAAGTACGCTCCGATCTTTAAAAACGGTGGAGGATACTGCGAAAACAGAAGAAGAGCGTGACCGTGTTTCAGAAGAACTACCACCTGTTTATCAGTTCAATGAAGAGATTTCTACCAATCGACAGTCGATCGCAACCTCGTTGTTCGATTATATTCTTGAAGTGAAAAAAAGTACATTGAGTGAAGAAGAGACGATTTCAGCAAACTCAATGAAAGCTGCAATTCGTGAAATGAATAAGAAGTTAAAGGAATTAAAAGAGACTGAACCAGACTTTTATTTGAGTGAAACTGTCTTAACAGGATTACTCACTGAAAATGAATCAGTATTACTAGAGATGCGCTCTGAACTTACTAAAATTGTGGCAGAGGAACTATCGAAACCGATTAAAGCAAAAGATGTTACGGTTGCACAATATGATGCTGAGCGTAAAATCAGAACGTCTTCAAAAATTCCTGATGGACAAGTTCAAACGATGATTCAACTAGTACGCCCGCTAATTGTCCCTACAGAAACCATAAACGAGGAATTGACAGAGGAACGATTAAAACAGGCTCGAGACAGTATAGAACCTACCAGAATTCTTCAAGGGCAAGTGATTGTAAGGGAAGGTCAAGTGATTGACAAAGAAATATACCGTCAGCTTGAAGTAACGGGAATGCTGACAAACCAAACATCCATCAAACCGATAGTTGCACTAATTTGTTTGATTGTTCTTTTATCGGGTCTGGTCTATATTCATTTCATGTCAAGAAAAGAAGATAAACAAGTCTTAAAGAAAGCACTACTCATCTTTTACTCAATTTTCTTTTTGATTATTGTAATGATGAAGCTTACAGGATTATTGGAAAAAGAGTTCGATGTCCAAGTCTCTTTTCTTTTTCCTGCCGCATTAGCTCCTTTACTAGTGAAAATTCTTACGAATGAACGATTAGCCATTCTATCTGTAGTAATGACTGCCGCAACAAGTGGCCTTATTTTACAAGAAGGCGTTACGTCCATCATGCAAATGGAAGTAGTATTGTATTTCCTACTAAGTGGCGTAACAGCACTACTTGTCCTTGGCGAAAGTGGAAGACGACTTACGATTATGAGAACAAGCTTGGCGGTTGCCATTGCAAATTTGTTGTACGTTGCGTTCTATTTACTGATGACACAATCGACGTACACGCTTTCAGAACTCGTATTCTATGCAATAGCTGCTATCAGCTCGGCAATACTTTCAGCAGCGCTTACAATCGGTTTGTTACCATTCTTTGAATCGATATTTGGAATTGTTTCGGATATGCGTCTAGTCGAGTTGTCTAATCCAAACCATCCGCTATTGAAAAAGGTGCTGACAGAAACACCAGGAACGTATCATCACAGTGTGATGGTCGCCAATTTAGCCGACGCGGCGTGTGAGGCAATTGGAGCGAATGGACTACTTGCTCGAGTTGGCAGTTACTATCATGACATTGGCAAAACTGTAAGACCCTTGTATTTTATCGAAAACCAACATGGTGTCAATCCTCACGATCAGCTAACACCTGAAGAAAGTCGAGATATTATTATTGCTCATGCGTCAGATGGCGCTGATCTACTTGCCACAAAGAAGATGCCACAACAAATTATAGACATCGCACGTCAACACCACGGAACCAGTTTCTTAAAGTACTTTTATTTTAAAGCAAAAGAAGAAGGTAAAGATGTAGTAGAAGATGACTTTAGATACTATGGACCAAAACCGCAAACAAAAGAAATTGCAGTCATTTCAATTGCAGATAGTTGTGAAGCGGCCGTTCGTTCTATGAAAGAACCGACTTCTGAAAAAATCTCAAGTTTGGTTAAATCGATAGTGAAGGACAAACTTAATGATGGCCAATTCGATGAATGTGAGTTGTCCTTGAAAGAAATCCGTAAAGTGGAACAAGTGATTTGTGAAACGTTGAACGGTATTTTTCATAGTCGGATTGAATACCCAAAATGAGGAAACAGAGGAGGGAGTAATATGTTAGAAATCGATTTTATAGATGAAATAAATGGTGATGGGCAAATTGCTGAACAACTGATTCAGAAGCTCCTTTCTTTTGCTGCTGATGCAGAAGGGCTTGAAGCCGGAACTGAATTGTCTGTCACTTTTTTAGATGATAACGCCATAAAACAGGTCAATCGAGATTACCGAGGGAAAGATCAGCCAACAGACGTTATCTCTTTTGCGCTTGAAGAAGAGGGCGAAGGAGAAGCGGCTATTATCGGAGCCGATGATATGCCACGTCATTTGGGTGACTTATTAATTTCGGTAGAAACCGCTCAACGGCAAGCCGAAGAGTATGGGCATAGTGTAGAACGAGAACTTGGTTTCCTTGCATTGCATGGCTTTTTGCACTTGCTTGGATATGATCACATGACGGAAAACGATGAAAAGAAAATGTTCGGTCGACAAGATGACATCTTAAAGTCGTTCGGACTCGAGAGATAATGCGGTGAAAGCATTTTTCAAAGCATTCAGCTACGCTTGGATGGGAATTGTGCATGGAGCAACTAGGGAACGGAACGTTAAGTTTCATTTAGTGGCAGCGATTGTTGTGATCGTTGTAGGATGGTGGACAGGGTTAAGTTACTTTGAGTGGATAATTATTACCACTGTTATTGGACTGATGATTGCATTAGAATTAATGAATGCTGCAGTTGAGCGTGTGGTAGACTTAGTAACACAAGAAAGGCATCCTTTAGCGAAACAAGCAAAAGACCTCGCAGCCGGGGCTGTGCTTGTTTTTTCTATCGCCAGTGCGATAATTGGGTTGCTAATCTTTTTGCCGAAATGGCTGATGTAAACGAATGGAGTGAGATTTTTGGACAAACAACAACTAATGGAGCATGCAAAACATGCAATGCATAATGCATATGTACCCTATTCTAAATTTCCTGTAGGCGCTGCCTTACTTACAGAAGACGGGACCATATTTGAAGGATGTAATATTGAAAACTCAGCTTATAGCATGACAAACTGTGCAGAACGTACTGCTTTTTTTAAAGCAATATCTGAAGGCAATCGTTCGTTCGTAGCGCTAGCTGTGACAGGGGATACAGATGGACCGATCTCACCGTGTGGCGCATGCCGACAAGTGATTTCTGAATTTTGTTCTGTAGATATGCCTGTTTATTTAACGAATCTTAAAGGTGATGTTCTGAACACTACCGTTGGAGAACTGATACCTGGTGCGTTTCGTAAGGAGGACCTCGAATATGGCGCCAAGTAATTTTAAATCAGGATTTGTTTCGATAATAGGAAGACCGAACGTTGGAAAGTCGACTTTTTTGAATCGCGTAGTCGGTCAAAAAATCGCTATTATGAGTGATAAGCCTCAAACTACTCGTAATAAGGTCCAAGGGGTCGTCACGGGCGATACTTCACAGATTGTATTCATTGATACACCAGGGATTCATAAGCCGAAGCATAAGCTAGGTGATTTTATGGTGAAGTCTGCCAAGAACACATTAAAAGAAGTAGACGTCATTATGTTTATGGTGAATGCTAACGAGAAAATCGGACCTGGAGATCGCTTTGTTATTGAAATGCTAAAGAACTCAGATACACCAGTGTTCTTAGTCATCAACAAAATTGACCTCGTTCATCCTGATGATTTGCTAGGAATCATTACATCTTATGTTAATGAATATGACTTCGCAGAAATTGTTCCGTTATCCGCATTAAACGGCAATAATGTTGAACGCTTAATGGAGACGATCAACAAGTATCTTCCAGAAGGTCCTAAATATTATCCGGACGACCAAGTAACCGATCATCCAGAGCGTTTCATTATATCAGAATTGATTCGTGAGAAAGTACTTCACCTGACACGCGAAGAAGTTCCACATTCGATAGCGGTAGTTATTGAGAAAATCGCTCGTGATGAAGACAAAAATATTGTCAATGTCATGGCGACCATTATTGTAGATCGCGATTCCCAAAAAGGGATTGTCATTGGGAAACAAGGAGCCTTATTGAAGCAAATCGGTACAAAAGCACGACGCGATATCGAAATGTTATTGGGCTCTAAGGTATTCCTTGAACTGTGGGTGAAAGTTCAAAAGGATTGGCGCAACAAACCAGGACAGCTGAAAGAATTCGGCTTCCGCGACGACGAGTATTGATCGTCCCGCATACTAGTGGAGGCGAACGTCATGATGAACAAATGGGAAGGCATCGTATTACGTACGATGCCTTACGGTGAGACGAATAAGATTGTAACAATCTTAACGAAGGAAGCAGGCAAGATGACAGCGATGGCCAGGGGAGCCAAAAAGCCAGCCAGTCGTTTGTCTTCCATTTCTCAAGTATTTGTCTATGGATCCTTTTTACTGCGAACAGGAAAAGGGATGGGTTCTCTTGAACAAGGGGAGCCTATAGATTCCATGCGGCATATACGTGAAGATTTGGAAGCCACTTCGTATGCAAGTTATATTGTAGAGTTGATAGACAGACTTACGGATGATGGTGAGCGATCGGCAGGCGTCTTTAATCTTTTATACGAAGCATTGCATGCCATTAACGAAGGATATGATCCTGAAGCCATTGCGCTTTTCGTTGAGTGGAAGATGCTTCCGGTCGCAGGGATACATCCGGTGTTAAATCGCTGTGCATCATGTGGTTCGGTGGAAGGGGAATTTGCATTTTCGTTTCAGGAAATAGGATTTCTGTGCCATCGTTGCTTCCATACGGATCCATATATCGTAAGAATCACTCCTGCTCAACTGAAACTCATCCGTACATTTGCAACAGTACCGATTACACAAGTAGGTTCTCTTACACTAAAAAAAACGACCAAGCAATTCATGAAGAAGCTGGTTCGTCAAATTTATGATGAACAAGTCGGACTGAGATTGAAATCACGTTCTTTTCTAGATCAGCTCGATCGGACACCTAGTCTATTACCAATAAAAGAAAAACCGACAAAGTCAGATGAATAATCTGATTCTGTCGGTTTTTTCAATCACTCGTGACTTCATCTCATCACATATAGAAGTGGGAGACTGATGCTGCATTCAGTTAAAATGCAATACGTTCTTCGATATAAGCTTTTAGCTCTTCAATCGGCAAGCGAACTTGTTCCATTGAGTCGCGGTGGCGCACAGTTACTTGACGATCTTCTTCAGAATCGAAATCATACGTAATACAGAATGGAGTTCCAATCTCGTCTTGTCGACGATACCGCTTACCGATGGACTGTGAGTCGTCATACTGTACAGGGAAGTGCTTGCAAAGCTCTGCATACACATCTCCCGCACCTTCAGCCAACTTCTTAGACAACGGCAACACAGCGGCTTTAACGGGCGCTAAAGCTGGGTGGAAGCGCATGACAGTACGTTTGTCATCGCCTTCAAGTACCTCTTCGTCAAATGCATCGCATAAAAATGCAAGAGTGACACGGTCAGCACCCACTGATGGTTCGATACAGTACGGTACAAACTTTTCGTTTGTAACAGGATCTTGGTAATGGAAGTCTTCATTGGAATACTCCATATGACGCTTCAAGTCGAAGTCTGTACGGTTAGCGATCCCCCATAGTTCACCCCATCCGAATGGGAATTTGAACTCGATATCGACTGTCCCTTTTGAGTAGTGAGATAATTCGTCTTCGTTATGCTCTCGAAGACGCATATTCTCTTCAGATAGGCCAAGGTCGAGCAACCAGTTCTTAGAAGTGTCTCGCCAGAAGGTATACCACTCTTCGTCTTCACCTGGTTTACAGAAGAATTCGAGTTCCATCTGTTCGAATTCACGTGTACGGAATGTGAAGTTACCCGGAGTGATTTCGTTGCGGAAACTTTTTCCGATTTGAGCGATCCCGAATGGGAGTTTTTTACGCATGGATCGCTGCACGTTCTTGAAATTTACAAAAATCCCTTGAGCCGTCTCAGGACGTAAGAAAATTTCGTTTGCAGATGAATCAGTAACCCCTTGAGTCGTTTTGAACATCAAGTTGAACTGGCGAATGTCGGTATAGTCTAATGCAGAACAAGAAGGGCAGACGATTTTGTGCTCGATGATTAAGTCTTTCATTTTTTCAAATGGCATGCCGTCAACGACAATTTCCATACCTTTAGCTTCTAGTGCATCTTCAATTAGTTTGTCTGCACGATGACGTGTTTTACATTTTTTGCAGTCAATCATAGGATCATTAAAGTTCCCGATATGGCCAGACGCTTCCCAAACTTTTGGGTTCATCAAGATTGCAGCATCAAGTCCTACGTTATGTGGAGATTCTTGAACGAATTTTTTCCACCATGCTCGCTTGATATTGTTTTTCAGTTCAATACCAAGTGGTCCGTAATCCCATGTATTCGCTAGTCCTCCATAAATTTCGGATCCAGGAAATACGAATCCACGCTGTTTTGAAACGTTAACAATTTGTTCCATTGTATACATAATTATCCCTCCAATTAAAATAAGCACCCATCCTCGGACAAATGTCCGAGGACGGGTGCGTAATGCCCCGCGGTTCCACCTCGATTGACTGCGTAACTGAACAGTCCTCTTTAAGCTTACTATGGCTCCAGGCTGCCTTTTCATGTCAAGTACGGGCTCTCACTATCCCCGATCGCTTATTGCTGACAGTACTTATTAACCTTTCTTCGCCTATTCAAATGTTGTGTTTAGTTTAGCACGGTTCGTGATTCTTCGCAATAGAACTGGATTTGTTATATACTGAAGTAAGATTTGTTTAATTGAACGCTTAGGACGGTGACATAGATGGAACTCAATAAGCGCCAGACGGAGATCCTCGAGATCGTCAAGGCGGACGGACCGATTACCGGAGAACATATTGCCGAGCGGTTAAACTTAACAAGAGCTACCATACGACCTGATTTAGCTATCCTTACTATGGCAGGCTATTTAGATGCACGCCCTCGTGTCGGTTATTTCTACTCAGGTAAAAAGCAAGTGCATTCCGTGGGAGATGAAATGATTGGAATGAAAGTCGGGGACTTTCAATCCACTCCAGCTGTTGTACCAGAACACAGTTCAGTTTATGATGCAATTTGCCAGATGTTTTTACAAGATGTAGGTACCTTGTTTGTTGTAGATGAAGAAGCCTGTTTAACAGGGGTCCTTTCACGAAAAGACTTATTGAGGACAAGTATTGGGAATACGGAGCTCGAAAAAATACCCGTACACGTCATTATGACCCGAATGCCGAATGTTATTTACTGTCACAAGAAAGACACACTTTTATCTGCTGCACGAAAAATGATCGATAAACAAATAGATTCATTACCTGTAATAGGGACAGCAAAAGAAGGTCTAGAAGTGGTTGGAAGAATTACAAAAACAAATATAACTGCAGCGTTTTTAACACTTGCACAAGATCATGAGCTATGAGGTGAGTCCTATGAAAAAACTCAAGTTTTTTATCGTTTCAGATTCAGTTGGTGAAACCGCGGAACTTGTGGCGAAAGCAGCAGCGAGTCAATTCCGTCAAGATTTGGATACGGTTTCTATGAAGCGATTTTCCCATATTGAAGAAAAAAGTCAGCTTGAAGAAATTTCCTGGCTTGCTGAACAACAGGAAGCAGTCATCGTCTATACATTAGTTCGTAGTGATATGAGAGAAGCGCTGACACAGTTTTGTCGGGAGCACCATGTACAATGTATAGATTTATTAGGTCCCATTATGAAGTCACTTGAACATGTATTAGATGAAAAGCCAACTGAAGAACCAGGACTTGTCCGTCAGTTGGATGAAGACTACTTTCGAAAGATTGAGGCTATCGAATTTGCTGTAAAATATGATGATGGACGTGACCCTCGTGGCGTATTGAATGCAGACATTGTTCTAGTCGGAATATCCAGGACTTCAAAGACTCCTCTTTCTCAATATTTAGCCCATCAGCGCTTTAAAGTCGCCAATGTTCCGCTCGTTCCAGAGGTGGAGCCCCCTGCCGAACTTTATGAAATCGATCCTGATAAGTGTTTTGGGCTTGTCATTTCTCCTGAGATTCTCAATTCGATTCGTAAGGAACGGTTAATTGCTTTAGGGCTAAAAGATGATGCGAATTATGCTAAAATAGATAGAATCGAACAAGAAATTACTCATTTCAATAAAGTTGTCAGTAAAATCGGATGTACGGTGATTGATGTGTCAAATCGGGCAGTGGAAGAGACAGCGAATGTCATTTTATCTCATATGAATAGCCGTAAATTTGAACAAATTAGGAAGGACCTCCATCGATAAGGCGGGTCCCTCTTTTTTCGTTCAATACTTCATTTACAACTAGAACTAGTATTCACAGATACTTTCCTGTAAAATAGCAGTTTCGGAGAAAAATAAAAAATTTGTCGAATAAGAAGGATTTTCAATGGATACATCGAATTTAAAGACAGTGAAGATGGTGATGGCATGTCAAAAATTCCTGAACAGACGATAGAGGAGATTCGTTCAAAGACGGATATTGTGGATCTAATAGGTGAGCATGTCCGTCTTACGAAGAGAGGAAAGAATTGGTTTGGGCTGTGTCCATTCCATGGAGAAAGTACCCCATCTTTTTCGGTATCTGAAGACAAACAGCTCTTTCACTGTTTTGGTTGCGGAGCAAGTGGGAACGCCATTACTTTTGTAATGGACATTGATAATCGTCCATTTACAGAAGCGGTTGTACAACTCGCTGAGCGACTTGATATACCGATTGATGCATCTATAGAGATGGGAAGTGCGTCTGAAAAAGATGTAGCGCATAAACAGATGTATGAAGCCCATGAATTCGCGGCAAACTTCTATAATCACCTCCTGTTAAATACGGTGGAAGGCGAAAAAGCATATCAATATCTTGAACAAAGAGGATTTACAAGGGAAAACATCGAAAAGTATAGTATAGGATGGGCACTTGATGACTGGGAGGCGCTATCTTCCCTTTTGCAGCGTCAAGGTTTTGATATGAATGAGATGGAACGAGCAGGGCTTGTCATCCAGCGTGACAATGGAACTGGATTTTTTGATCGGTTCCGTGGAAGAGTAATGTTTCCACTTTATGACGATCATGGTACAATAGTCGGGTTCTCTGGCAGAGTGCTCGAGAAGACCGAAAAAGATGCGAAGTACTTAAATAGTCCGGAGACTCCTATATTCGAAAAAGGTCGATTGTTGTACAATTTTCACCGTGCACGTCTTAATGCTCGGAAAAAGGGTAATGTAATAGTATTTGAAGGATTTATGGATACGTTGTCTGCAGATCGTAATGGTATTGAAAATACTGTAGCAGTCATGGGGACAGCGTTATCAGATACTCAACTGATTAAGTTGAAACGGATTACTAACGATCTTATTATTTGTTGTGATGGGGATAACGCGGGATGGGAAGCTTCTAAACGTTTTGCAGAACTCGTCATGCAGAAAGGGTTCTCTCTTAAAATTGCAGTACTTCCTAATAAAATGGATCCCGATGACTATATTTCTGAAAATGGAATTGAAGCATTTCAAGAAAAAATTCTAGGTCGTCCTCATACGTATATGTCTTTCATGATGGCGTATGCAAAAAGGTCAAAAAATCTATCACATGAAAATGATGTACTGCAATATATCCATGAAGTGATGGAAGAACTTGCGGGAGTCTTAGCACCGGTAGAAAAAGATATGATGTTGAGGCAGCTTTCGATGGATACAAATGTATCGGTTGATGCACTCGAGCAGCAGTATGCAAAAGCTGCAGGTAAAGCTGTCAAGAAGTCACAATCTGACATCATCACCGAGCCCGTCATCCCAATCATTCAACAAAGAAAGCAAAACCTCTCCGCGACAGGACGCGCTGAGAGGCTACTGTTAAGTCATCTGTTGAACGATGGAACCTTATTTGACACGATTCAGAATCACCACGAGGATCTGTTTGTTCATGATGACTATGCTACCATATATATCCATTTAGCAGGCTTCTATGAGCAATATGGATCACCTGATTTTCATCGCTTTGCAGAAACAATCGAAGACCGCGAACTTCGGAAAATCGTGTTGGAGGCAGCAGTGATGGAAAGGGACCCAGAACGCGCAGAGCAGGAAGTGGAAGATTGTGTCTTACATTTAAAGAAACACAGAATTCAGCAACTCATTTCACAAAAAATGCACGAAGCAAAAGATGCAGAAAAAATGAACGATCTCCCCGCAGCCCTTCAGCTAGCGAGAGAGATCATACAGCTCCGGAAATCATTATCGGCAATGTAAGCCGACCGGCGTACTAAGGAGGAACAGGTTATTATGGCTAAAAAAGAGGAACTAACTGGAGAAACAGAGACAACGTTGGAGGAAGTCAAAGCTGCTTTGCTGGAAACCGGTAAAAAGAGTGGCGAGTTGACAATTGAAGAAGTCACTGAAAAATTGGCTACGTTTGAAATGGAGCCCGACCAGTTTGAAGAGTTCCTCGATCAAATCGAGGCAGCTGGTATTGAGATGGAAGGCAAAGAAGAAAGTTCTGAAGAAGCGCCAGGCAAACCTGCTGCAGATGAAGAACGATTCGACCTGAATGACCTGAGCGTTCCGCCGGGTGTAAAAATTAATGATCCCGTCCGCATGTATTTAAAAGAAATTGGCCGTGTGGATTTACTTACCGGTAAAGAAGAAGTAGCTCTTGCTAAACGTATTATCGCAGGCGAAGAGGAAGCTAAGAAACGATTGGCAGAAGCCAATTTGCGTCTTGTAGTAAGCATCGCAAAACGCTATGTTGGAAGAGGTATGCTCTTTTTGGATTTGATTCAAGAAGGGAATATGGGTCTTATTAAAGCCGTTGAAAAGTTTGACCATACAAAAGGCTTTAAGTTTAGTACGTATGCAACATGGTGGATTCGCCAGGCCATTACACGTGCGATCGCAGACCAAGCAAGAACAATTCGTATTCCTGTCCACATGGTAGAGACGATCAACAAGCTCATTCGTGTTCAGCGTCAATTGTTGCAGGATTTAGGAAGAGAACCCTCACCTGAGGAAATTGGTGAAGAGATGGAACTAACTCCTGAAAAAGTTCGAGAAATCCTAAAGATTGCACAAGAACCGGTATCACTTGAAACACCAATTGGTGAAGAGGACGATTCACATTTGGGAGATTTCATTGAAGACTCGGAAGCACAGTCTCCTTCAGATCATGCAGCCTATGAATTGTTAAAAGAACAGCTCGAAGATGTTTTGGATACGCTGACAGATCGCGAAGAGAATGTCCTTCGGTTGCGTTTCGGATTAGACGATGGCCGTACTAGAACTCTGGAAGAAGTGGGCAAAGTATTCGGAGTCACTCGTGAGCGGATTCGTCAAATCGAGGCGAAAGCTCTTCGGAAATTACGACATCCTTCTCGTAGTAAGCGTCTGAAAGACTTTTTAGAATAAGAAACTGGCACCGTGCAAATTCCTTGCCGGTGTCTTTTTTCAGTAGAAGGAGAGAACGTTTATGAATGCGCAGCGTAAACGAATAATTATTTCAGAAATACATTATTGGAAGAAGAATCGTCTGTTGCCAGAGCAGTATTGTGATTTTTTAATTACATTATACGCTCAAGGGGATGCAGAGGCAGCTACGAATGTACAAGTAGAAAAAGCGATTTTGGAAAAAGAGCGTTATACAGTCACGAAAAAAATGATCCTATTGGTAATTTTGGCAGCAGGTCTTTCCGCTTTGATGTTTACTATTGTTAAGTATCCTATCATTATGATTGCAACTGCATCCATTTTTGTTCTTGGATTAATTGTAAGATTACTAATTAGCAAACCATTACGTTCGGCCCTCATTCCTTTTACATATATTATTGCGGCTTTTATGTTACTCGCATTATCACTGAAAGTATGGTTTGCTTTCTTTGAAGGTGAGACAATGTTGTTAGTAGGCATTCTAATGTTGAATAGCATTTTATGGCTATTTGCTGGACGCTTGCTGAAGCTACTGTATTTTACGATTTCAGGCTCTGTAGGGTTACTGATGATTATTGGATTTTTGCTCATTTCTTATTGAGCGAAAATCCTTTTTTTTCTGTTAAACTATCGACTAATTCTGTATAATGAAACTTGTAAGCGTTCACAAAAAAGGGGATGTCATAATGGATTTCAATTTATCTACAGAACAACAAATGATACAGCGTACAATTCGAGAGTTTGCAAACGAAGTTGTCGCACCAGGTGCAATTGAAAGGGACCGGACGAATGAATTTCCTGTAGAAATATTTAAACAACTATCTGAAATGGGAATGATGGGACTTCCATTTTCAGAAGAGTATGGCGGAGCCGGAGCAGATACCATCAGTTTCGCTATCGTCACTGAAGAATTAAGTCGGGCTTGTGCGTCTACTGGAATTACTTATTCTGCGCACATTTCGCTTGGGGGAGCGCCACTTAGCTTGTTTGGAACAGAAGAACAAAAACAAAAATATTTGCGTCCTATATGTGAAGGAACCTCATTTGGTGCGTTTGGACTTACCGAACCTAATGCAGGATCAGACGCAGGAGGCACGCAAACAACAGCAAAACTTGAAGATGGAACTTATACCATTAATGGCTCTAAAGTATATATCACCAACGCAAGTTATGCTAAAAATCTTGCTTTGACCGCCATAACAGGACAAACCGAAAAAGGCGGAAAAGAAATTAGCGCGATTATCGTTCCTACAGATGCAAAAGGATTCAAAGTAATTGATAACTATGAAAAGATGGGGTTGCATGCATCCAATACGACCGAACTCGTTATGGAGAATGTACAAGTACCTGAGGAAAACCTACTAGGTAAAAAAGGGAACGGATTCCGTCAGTTTTTAGTTACACTAGATGGTGGGCGAATTGGAATTGGAGCAATGGCAGTTGGTATTGCTCAAGCAGCCTATGATCGTGCCATGCAATATGCAAAGGAGCGGAAACAGTTTGGAAAGTCGCTTTCCGAGTTCCAGGTGACGCAATTTAAGCTTGCAGATATGGCGATGAAAATTGAGCTTGCAAGAAATATGGTCTATAAGGCAGCATGGTTGAAAGACGAAGGAAAGCCGTTTACAAAAGAAGCAGCGATGTGTAAATTGTATGCATCTGAAATTGCAATGGAAGTTGCGGATGAAGCCATTCAAATCCATGGTGGTTATGGGTATATGAGAGAATACGAAGTTGAAAGATATCTGCGTGACGCAAAGTTATTGGAAATTGGAGAAGGAACTTCTGAAGTCCAACATATGGTGATTGCCCGCCAAATTGGATGTTAACGAAAAAAGTTCACAAAGTATGTCCAAAATGTCACAAAAGAGAAAAGTCTGTTGATAAGTCTTTCGATTTCATCCGGAATACAGTACAATAAGAGTTGTGCACTATATACTACAGAATCGTTTCTGGTGAAGGAGGTTAAGTTCGTTGAGTAAAAATCCTGTTGTTCCTTATATTTTGATTTTCGCATTAGGTATCGGACTCATTTTCTTCATGTCCATGTATGGTATTGATCAACAAAAAGAGATTGCCGATGCAGATGGCGAAGCAACGGAAGAAGGCAAGGAAGATGATGAAGGCGCATCTGCTGAATTCGATGCTGAAGCTGTTGCTCAGCAAAAATGTATCGGATGTCATGGTGGAGATCTAGAAGGCGCTGTTGGCCCGAGCCTTCACGGTGAAGACAAAGATCCTAAAGAGCTTCACGAGATCATCAAGAATGGTAAAGGCGGTATGCCTCCTGGACTCATCCCAGATGAGAACATTGATGCAATGGTCGATTACATTCTAACATTAAAATGATAATCTAGAGAGCAATCAGTGTGGCGGAACTCCGCTACCTGGTTGCTCTTTTGTTGATACGTGCAAAAAAGTCTCATTTTAGATAAAATTAACGGAAGAAGTCGACGACGGTTTGTACGTCTGCTGAAAGGTGGAACAAAAAGTGAACGCGAAAAATTTATCAGAACGATTGCGGTTGGTCGCATCATTTGCTGAACAAGGAACCGTCCTTGCAGATATCGGAAGTGACCACGCTTATTTACCCTGCTGGCTAATTCAAAAAGGGCAAATATCCAGAGCCATTGCAGGAGAGGTTGTTAAAGGACCATTTGAATCTGCAAAACGAAATGTTGCAAAGGAAGGCTTGACAGATAAGGTGACTGTACGCCTCGCAAATGGGCTACAAGCTATTTTTGCTGATGATGGTGTTGAAACAGTGACAATCGCAGGGATGGGTGGGGCTTTAATTGCCTCTATCTTAGACAATGATGCTGAAAAGTTAACAGGGGTTAAACGAATTATTGTACAGCCGAATATCCATGCAATGGCAATTCGTGTTTGGGCGGTCAGCAATTCATGGAAAATCTTGAATGAATCGATTCTTAAAGAGGATCATAAAATCTATGAAGTACTTGTCCTGGAAAGAGGCAATCGCTCTTACACCCCTGAAGAATTACTAATGGGACCGATTCTTTTACAGGAACGTTCAGCCGTTTTTCTAGAGAAATGGCAAGGAGAGTTAACTGAGATATCACGTGTGATCGATGTGTTAACACAGTCTGCACAATCTGAAGAGGCAAAAGTGAAACGTCAGCAATTAAGTGAGACGAAAGATATGATTGAAAGGGTGTTAAAGTCATGAAAGATGTGAATGGTCATCAAATCATTCAAGTATTTGAAGAGTGGGCACCGAAAAAATTAGCAATGGAAGGGGACCCCATCGGTTTACATATTGGTCAATTGAATCGACCAGTTGACACCGTCTTAGTCACATTGGATGTGAATGAAACGATTGTCGACGAAACGATTGAGCGAGGGGCAACGCTTATCATAGCACACCATCCGCCCTTATTTAGACCAGCGAAACACATATGGACAGATACCCCACAAGGACGAATGATTGAGAAGTGTATCAAACATGACTTGTCTGTGTATGCAGCCCATACGAACCTAGATATAGCGATTGGCGGGGTGAATGATTTACTTTCAGACAAACTAGGGCTCACTCAGATGGAAATTCTTGAACGGACTTTTTATGAATCAGACCAAGAATATGGCATAGGTCGAGTTGGCAAGCTTCCTTCAAGCATGTCGCTTGAACAATTTGCCATCCACGTGAAGGAGAAACTAGATGTCCCTGCAGTTAGAATGGTAGGAAATAAAGACCGATTGATACATAAAGTAGGCGTTTTAGGTGGAGATGGAAACAAATACATTTACGCCGCTAAACGTGCTGGAGCAGATGTGTTAGTAACAGGAGATCTGTATTACCATGTCGCACAAGATGCTGAAGCGATTGACTTATGTGTTGTAGATCCTGGTCATAATGTTGAAAAAGTGATGATTCAAGGTGTTGCAGAACATATGACTATGAAATGCCAAGAACTTAACTACAATGTGGCGTTCTTACAATCCCAACTAAAAACAGAACCATTTACATTTGTTTAAAAAAATCCCCCAGCTCTCAAGAGTTGGGGGATTTACTCAATTAAACATAAGGTTCAATTCGTGTAACGGGTGTGGGATTCTTTATTTTCGGTAACAGTCGATTCAAGTCAAACTTGCGCTCTGCGATGTGTGTTGAAGGATCTGCAGGGTCAAACTTAGTCAGGAATTCGATCACTTCACGAACAATTAATGTAGGAGTAGAAGCACCTGCTGTGACGGCCACGCGTTCGACTCCTTCTAACCAACTCAACTCAATTTCAGAGACATCTGAAATTCGATAGGATGGGGTATTAGCAATTTCAACTGAAACTTGTGTCAAACGATTGGAGTTATTGCTCTTAGGATCACCAACTACAATCAGCAAATCTGCTTCGCCCGCTTGCTCGGCAACCGCTTCTTGTCTAACTTGTGTCGCCATACAAATTTCTTTATGGACTTCGATGTGAGGATATTTCTTTTTTAAGTCTTCCATGAGATGGATTACGTCCCACTGACTCATAGTTGTCTGATTTGTGACAAGTAATTTGTCATTTTGAAGCGTTAACTGCTCGATATGCTCAGCATTTTCAACTAAATGTACTCTGCCGGGAGCAACACCAAGAGCGCCTTCAGGTTCCGGATGATGTGCCTTACCGATATAAATGATATCGTAGCCTTCAGCCGTCTTCTCGCGAATCAAGTCATGTGTAACAGTTACGTCAGGACACGTAGCATCGATTGAAACTAGCCCTTTTTTACGTGCAAGTTCACGTACTTCAGGAGAGACTCCGTGTGCTGTGAATATGACAGTTCCTGTCTCGACTTGTTTGAGAATTTCAAGACGATTATTTCCTTCTAATGTGATAATGCCATCTTCCTCGAACGCATCCGTCACATGCTTGTTGTGTACAATCATGCCCAATATATAAATCGGTCTCGGCAATGATTCGTCGAGTGCCGCATTTCTAGCAATCACCATTGCATCGACGACCCCATAACAATAACCCCGCGGGGAAATCTTCATAACTTCCATTTTAAGCTCACTCCTCTAAAGGGATCTATCCCTATTATAGCGGAGTTGGCTTAAAGGTTCAAAGTCTTAGATTGGTGGCTGAAACACTTTAGGTACAGAAGGTCGAGGTCCTGATGCGACTGGCGCTGCCCCACGTGCAACAGATGCTGCTGCAGATGCTCCTGCTACCCCTGCGTCTGGAAGAGATTGAAATCCTCGGTACAATTTCCACATGGCGGGTATATTTTGAAGCATAGGTGCAAACTGCTGTACCATGGGTGCGTACTGTTGTACGGTCGTCATAAAGCGATTGGCGGTTTCCATATACATTTCAGGTTTTGAAAGACCTGCTCTTGGAGGGGCTCCACCTTGTGCTTGCTGTTGTCCACCAAACCCAGAATCCATTCCAAATGGGGAAGGTTGCTGATTCGCTTGGCCTTGTGTAAATGGTGTCGCAGACCCTTGCGTAAAGGGGTTGGCCTGCTGAAAGTTTCCTCGAAACATCTGTTGTCCAGCAGGAGCTTGCCGCTGCTGATTAGCGAATGGATAAAAAGATTGATATCTCATAATTATCTCCTTTCCCAAAGAGTACTTTGTCGATAATGTATCCTATGCGAAAAAAGCAACCAGCGGTACAATTTCGTGCTACAATGAACGAATGATAGGAGGACACGAACATGTCTAGATATACTGATTACCAATTTAAACCGTTTCTTCGTGAAGCAATAGAACAGTTGGGCTTCACAAGTCCAACCCCCATACAAAAGGAAATGATTCCGCTCATTTTAAAAGGTCAGAGCGCAATCGGACAAGCGCATACAGGAACAGGGAAATCCCACAGCTTCCTAATTCCAATTTTACAACGCATCCATACAGATGCAGATGAGCTTCAAGCAGTCATCACAGCTCCAACACGTGAGCTTGCTATCCAGTTATTTGATGAGTTGAAAAAGCTCACGACTTCCTCAGAGGTCCGCACTAGTTTATTGATTGGCGGGACGGATAAAAAACGCTCAGCTGACAAATTGAAATCGAATCCTCATTTAGTTGTTGGAACACCTGGACGTATCCGAGATATGTCAGACACAGGTGCGCTATCGATTCATACATCCCGAATCCTTGTAATAGACGAAGCCGATCTTGCGTTTGATATGGGTTTCATTGAAGACATCGACCAATTTGCAGGGAAAATGCCAAGTGACTTGGAAATGTATGTTTTCTCTGCGACCATTCCAGAAAAACTGAAACCGTTCCTTGCTAAGTATATGGACTCACCTGTTCATATCCAGCTCGGGACAAAGAAGCCGTTAACGGAGGGCATGCACTATTCACTTGTTCCAGTAAGAGGGATGGATCGAAAAAAGAAACTATTGAACGTCATTCAGGCAATCAATCCCTATTTGGCGATTATTTTTACCAATACGAAACAAAATGCAGATGAACTTGCGGGCTATCTTGCAGCGCAGGGCGTGAAAACAGGTAAAATTCATGGCGATTTGAATGCGCGTGAACGGACTCGTATGATGAAACAAATTCGTGACCTCGAATACCAATTCATTGTAGCGACAGATCTAGCAGCACGGGGAATTGATATCCCAGGCGTGAGTCACGTCATTAACTATGAGCTACCTGAAGACCTGGAGTTCTACATTCACCGCGTAGGACGTACAGCGCGTGCTGGATTGGAAGGAGTCGCAATCACATTATTTGATCCTTCTCAGGATGATGCGATCGTTAAAATCGAGAAAATGGGTATTCCATTCGTACATGAAGATGTGAAAAATGGAGAATGGAAACAGCTGAAAGAGCGGCATTCCAGGAAAAATCGTCCAAAAGAACAAGACGAAATCGATAAAAAGGCTGCTTCTTTAATCCGGAAACCAACAAAGGTGAAACCGGGTTATAAAAAGAAACGGGCAGCGGAAGTGGATCGCTTTAAAAAGCGTGAAAGGAGACTGAATAAGAAAAAATGAGTGAACAACCTCTATTAATTGGATCCCATGTATCGATGAGTGGGAAGGATATGTTACTTGGTTCAAGTAAGGATGCTCTCGATTTTGGTGCTTCGACTTTCATGATCTATACAGGAGCTCCTCAAAACACGCGACGTAAACCAATCGAAGAGTTGAACATCGCAGCAGGGCAAGCTCATATGAAGGAGCACGGGCTATCCTCTATGGTCGTCCATGCGCCTTATATCATTAACATTGCAAATACCGTGAAACCGGAAACTTTCAAACTAGGTGTCGATTTCTTGCAGGAAGAAATTAGACGTACAGCAGCACTTGGTGCCAATCAGATTGTATTGCATCCTGGTGCGCACGTGGGCGAGGGCGTTGACAAGGGAATTGCAAAGATTATTGAAGGGTTGAACGAAGTATTAGCTGAAGACGCGGATGTCCGCATCGCATTGGAAACAATGGCAGGTAAAGGCACTGAATGCGGAAGAAGCTTTGAAGAGCTTGCGAAGATTTTTGATGGTGTTAAAAACAGCGATAGACTTTCGGTTTGTTTTGATACTTGCCACGTTCATGATGCTGGTTATGATATCGTAAACGATTTTGAAGGTGTGCTGGATGAATTTGATCACTTCATTGGTAGAGACCGAATTTCAGTTGTCCACGTCAATGATAGCAAGAACGTCCGTGGCGCAGGGAAAGACCGGCACGAAAACATTGGTTTTGGTCACATCGGTTTTGAACCACTGCACTATGTCGTTCATCATCCATCATTCACAAACGTTCCAAAAATACTGGAAACTCCATTCATTGGAACGGACAAGAAAAACAAAACAGCACCATACAAGGAAGAAATCATCATGCTGAAAAGTGGAGAATTTACCACTAAATACCGTGATGCACTTTTGAACGAGGCGACTAACGCATAATAGTCATCGTTTTTATGGGTTAATAGGTATGGATATGCAGAAAAACATTACAGTTTACAATACTTGTACGAAATGAAATAGACTGTCGAGCAAATCGGTCACTACTGATTTGCTCGACAGTCTCTTCTTACTTTCGCATATTCAAATAATCCTCTAACAACTGATTCGTGCGTTTCTGTCCTAAAACCCGTTCCACCTTTGAAATAAAACTCTCAGGAACCCCTGTCAAAATCCAATGCATAGAGATCTCATCTAACAAAGGTCTTAGCATTCTGATTTCCTCTAGAGTAAAGTCTAATCCATACGACTTGGACATCTTCAACATCTCTTCATCGCTTCTTTTTTTCATCTCCAGTAGCAAACGTGTGTAATCCAAATTGTCACCTAGCTTTCTTTAAATTTGTAAGCCCGCGCCATTTCGTTTATACTCATTGATGTGAATCGTAATCATTACTATTAATCGAAGGATGGTTGTATGCAAGAAAGTCTAGTGAAATTAACAGATGTAACTTTTAACTATGGAAATTCATCGGTGTTGAAAGATATCACCTTAACTGTGAAACCAGGTGAATTTTGGGCACTTATTGGTCCGAACGGATCTGGGAAGTCGACTCTCATAAAAATTTTATTAGGATTGTTAAAGCCTAATAAAGGTTCAGTCGAACTATTAGGGGAGCCAATTTCTTCAGTCAGCCACAAAGAACGAGTTGGCTACGTTTCCCAAAAATCTAATTCATTCAATAGCGGATTTCCAGCTACTGTTCTGGAAGTTGTGAGAAGTGGTTTGACAAAAAAAACGGGATTGTTCAAGCGATTTTCAAAAGCAGATACAGAAGCTGCTTTGAATGCGCTTTTGGAAGTAGATATGAAAGAATTTGCGGATCGTAATATAGGTGAGCTCTCTGGAGGCCAACAACAGCGTGTCTTCATAGCACGAGCACTTGCGGCAAAACCGGAGCTGCTTATCATGGACGAACCGACTGTCGGAGTGGATCAGCAAAACTCGGCTTCTTTCTATTCTATGCTTGAAAAATTGAATCGTGACAATGGCATAGCCATTATTTTGGTTTCCCATGAAATTGACCTTGTGACAGATCTTGCGTCACACGTTGCCTGTTTGAATCGGACTATGCACTTTCATGGTGGAAGAAGAGACTTTGCGAAGCTGAATGATAATGATCTATCGCGATGGTACGGTCACTCTGTCCGTCTCGTTCATCAGAAGGAAGGAGACACTTCCAATGATTGAAGCATTATTTACTTATGAATTCCTACAGAATGCGTTTTTCTCGGGATTAATTATCGGAGTGATTGCACCCATGCTAGGGCTCTTCATCGTTGTTAGGCGTCTTGCTCTAATCGCTGATGCCCTTAGCCACGTCTCGCTTGCAGGGATTGCAGGAAGCTTGTATTTAAGTCAGCAAGTGTTGTTCTTCGCAGGACTCAATCCGATTTATTTAGGAATGGCGGCTGCGGTGGGTGGCTCGCTCTTAATCGAGCGATTACGAAGGATTTATCGAAATTTTGAAGAACTTGCGATTCCGATCATACTTTCAGCAGGTATTGGATTCGGGGCTATATTCATTTCGTTAGCTAAAGGCTTTGGTTCGGACCTTGTAGGCTATTTGTTCGGTTCGGTCTCTGCTGTAAGCCGGCAAGACTTACTAGTTGTCTCAATCCTTGCAGTCGGTGTGTTTGCATTCATATATTTGTTCTATAAAGAATTGTTCACGTTATCCTTCGATGCGGATTATTCTCAGGCGTCGGGTATTAAAGGACGCGGAATCCAAATGTTTTTCATGGTGCTCACGGCGTTAGTAATAGGGGCTTCCATGCGAATTGTTGGAATTCTTCTTGTGTCGTCTCTTATGACTTTACCGGTTGCCGCTGCAATTCAGGTCGCAAAAAGCTTTAAATCCGCTATGTTACTGTCAATTCTTTTTGGTGAAATTTCCGTTGTTACCGGGCTATTCGCTGCATATCATCTGGATATTGCGCCCGGAGGTACGATTGTAGTGACGGCAATCGTCATATTACTACTTGTATTAATGGGGAAACGTTTCACTGGACAAAGTACTGTGAGAAGGAAGGGGGAAGTACTGTGAATGTAGAAAAAGCATGGGAGACATTGAAGGAACATTCTTTCAAACGAACAAAAAATAGAGAAGCGATTTTAGAGTTTCTTGCAGAGCGAGATGGATATACTGCTGCGATGGATGTTGGTGAATTTCTGAAGAAAGACAATCCCGGTGTGAGCTTTGATACAATTTACAGAAACTTAACCACGTTCGCAGAGCTCGGTATTCTGGAAGAAACTGATTTGAATGGGGAGCGCCAGTATCGGATGCATTGTGATCCAGGGGTACATCATCATCATTTTATATGTACGATATGTGGAAAAACGAAGCACATACCCACCTGCCCTATGGATCACATTGCAGTTAACTTACCTGGTGTGGAAATACAAGGGCACAAGTTTGAAATATACGGAAAATGCCCTCAATGCCAATAAAAAAGAAAGGCTCAGAAACTGAGCCTTTCTTTTTTTTATTTCACTGAAGTTGTAAAAAAATTATGCTGAATCCAATCATTAGCTTCGTTCCAGTTATTGACTCGAATGACACCATTCGGGATTGGATCCCGATTATATGGTGTGTCAAAAAGGATGACAGGAATATCAAGCTCCTCATGGAGGTCGACAGCATTATCGTGTTTGTCTTCGAAAAATACGTCCGTTCCAAATTTGCGAGCAGTCTCTATTTTACGATGACTTCCGATTAGCTCGATGTGGTCATAAGGGAGCTGCTCAAGCTCGAACCATTTCATTGTGACATCGAACACTTCAGAACCACGTGCAGAGATGTAATACAACTCTGCTTGCTGTTTCTGCCAGTCTGTTAAAAATTGTTTCGCTTGTTCTTGTGTAGAGGAGGTGAGACAAATCTCTGGTTCAGCCTCTTTGTACCACTTGTAAAACTCTGTAGGATCGACATCGAAAGCAGTTGTCAGATCATACTCCTTAATATCATCTAAAACGAGCTCGCATCCAAACTTTTTATTGATATGCGGAAGTAGAGAGGATGGAGTTGTTACAGTTCCGTCAATATCGATACCGAATCGATAGTTTTTCACTTAGAGGCTCCGCTTTCTTCAAGCAGTTCTTCTTGTCTCTTTTTCTCAAAGTACTCTTCCGCAAGCTTATCAATTTCCATCTTCAATTCCTCGACCATTGTTTCTTCAGGAACTTTCCGCACTGTTTTTCCGTGCATGAACAGAAGACCTTCGCCGCGGGCACCTGCGATTCCAATATCCGCTTCTCGTGCTTCTCCAGGACCGTTAACTGCACAGCCAAGAACAGCTACTTTAAGAGGTGCTTTAATATGTGAGATATATTCTTCTACTTCATTTGCAATCGATATTAAGTCAATTTCAATGCGTCCGCAAGTCGGGCATGAAATGAGAGTTGCTGCGTTCGATGATAGTCCGAATACTTTCAATAACTCACGCGCCACTTTTACTTCTTGCACAGGATCAGCACTCAATGATACACGCATCGTGTTACCGATACCTGCAGATAGTAACGCTCCTAGACCTGCAGAACTCTTAATGGAACCAGTAAAGAGTGTCCCAGATTCAGTAATACCGAGGTGAAGAGGGTAGTCGAATGCAGCTGCAGCTTTCTTGTAGGCTTCAATTGCCAAGTTTACATCAGACGCTTTCAACGAAACGATGATGTCATGGAAATCGAGGTCTTCAAGGATTTTAATGTGGTGCAGGGCACTTTCAACCATACCGTCAGCTGTAGGATAGCCATATTTCTCAAGGATTTTCTTCTCAAGCGATCCAGCATTTACGCCGATTCGAATAGGAATTCCTTTTGCTTTAGCTGCATTAACAACAGCTTCCACTTTTGCCTGCTTCCCGATGTTACCCGGGTTAATACGTATCTTATCAGCACCTTGTTCAATCGCAATCAGTGCCAGTTTATAGTTAAAGTGAATATCGACAACGAGCGGAATGTTAATCTGTGCTTTAATCGCGCCGATTGAATAGGCTGCGCGCTCATCTGGACAAGCAACGCGGACAATCTGAACACCCGCTTCTTCCAAACGTTTGATTTCTGCAACAGTTGCTTCCACGTCATGTGTTTTAGTCGTCGTCATACTTTGGATGAATAGTTCGTTGCTTCCTCCAATTGTAAGATTCCCAACTTTAACAGGACGAGTGTTGGATCGATGTATCATTTCAGTCATTATTTTCTCTCCTTACTTCGAATTACTACTGTTTACTATAGTACATTTTATCAATCATTGTGCTAAAAAGACAAGGAACTGCCCTCCGCACGCTATTGTTTTGAGCAAAATGTGACGGTTTCACTACTAAGTGGAATTTCAATCTGCTCTCCACCTACAATGTCCTGAAGCTGCAAATGAGGGTTCAATTGATAAAAAACATTCAATCGATCAATGAACGTTAAACTCGGATCTGGATAAAGTGCAAATAGTGTTTCAATTGTATCACCTTGAACCGTTGTGACGACAATAGATACAGGCTTGTCCACTTCCTGACAGGTGGGTTCATCTGATGCGAAAGCTGCAAGTTGAATCGTACCTTCTGTCAAATCACTTTTTAGCATATGGATAAGCGCAAATACAGCTAGCGCGGTAATAAGTAGTCTCATAAGAAAAGCCTCCCTTCGCACACGTTATGCAGGAAGGAAGACAATTATGCACGAGTTACTTTTACTTGAGGCTGTTTCGGATAATAGTTTGTAGCTAATGCTAAATACACAATATGAATAATCGCGGTAAGTGGGAAATTAAAGACATTTTCAACATGAACGATGTCCAGAACTAAAGAAACTAAAATAGGGACAGTAATTGAAACAGCTGAAGTACGCCACATATGCCTGTATTCTCCGCGACGTTTGAAAATTTTCAAAAGTCCAAGCCCAACAAGCCCGAAGAAACTAACTCGAATGAATAAATAAAAGGTGCTAATCAGAAGCTGAAGGACAAATGCCATAGGATAGAGCAAACCTCCCACAGTCTTTGCGTAATCGATTAATTCTTGAGAAGAGCCAAACAAATCAATATCTCCCGTAAGGAATCGTATAAAGGACACTAAGGTGGAAAGAATTACAAACAAAAATACGTATTGAAATACTTTTCCAATAGGTAGCAATCGGAAAGCTGCAAGTTTTTTTGGTTCGTGGATGGAAGCAAGAAACAATTGATAGTTCTTCAAAGTGGTGACTCCTTTCTAGGTATATCGCTAGTTTAGCATCGGTTGTATGCTATTGGGTAGGGATAGTCACAACAAAAACAAGTTTAGCATGTCAATTGTTAAGGGATTGTAAAGATTGACCGTTGTCTATTTACATATGAGAAGTCGGCGACAATAATAGGGGAGTATACATATCGTTATTGGAGGTTGTGCATTACATGGATATTAATTGGCAGGAAGTGGCGTTTCAATTTCTTGGTGGACTAGGTATTTTTCTTTTCGCCATTAAATACATGGGGGACGGTCTTCAGAAAGTAGCTGGAGATAGGCTACGTTCCATTCTTGACCGTTTTACTACAAACCCGTTCATGGGTGTACTAGTTGGTATAATTGTGACTTGTCTCATACAGTCTAGCTCGGGTACTACGGTTATCACAGTCGGTCTCGTAAGTGCAGGATTCATGAAGCTTAGACAAGCAATTGGAGTCATTATGGGTGCTAATATCGGTACAACCATAACTGCATTTATCATCGGGTTGGACGTAGGTGCTTATGCGTTGCCAATTATGGCGGTAGGTGCGTTCATGATATTCTTCATCCCAAAATTGACGGTAAAACATTTTGGTGAAGTCGTGTTCGGGTTTGGAGGACTGTTCTTAGGTCTTGAACTCATGAGTGAAGGGATGGTACCTTTACAAACACTTGATTCGTTTACTGATTTGACAGTTTCGATGGCAGACCACCCGATGCTTGGGGTGGTTGCAGGAACGGTGTTTACCTTGATCGTTCAGAGTTCCAGTGCGACTGTAGGAATTTTGCAAGGCTTATATGCGGAAAATCTTATCGATTTGAAAGCTGCTTTGCCTGTTTTGTTCGGTGACAATATCGGAACTACGATAACCGCAATTTTAGCTTCAATTGGCGCTTCTGTTGCTGCCCGTCGTGCGGCTGCAACCCACGTTTTGTTCAATATTCTTGGAGCTGCCATATTCATGATTCTCCTTGTACCTTTCACTGTTTATGTGGAATGGATTACGAGTACACTTGGACTCGATAAGAAAATGCAAATTGCGTTCGCACATGGTACTTTTAACGTTGTGAACACAATCATTCAGTTCCCATTCATTGGTGCTTGGGCATATTTTGTAACGAAACTTATTCCTGGTGAAGATGTGACGATTGAATATAAACCAAAACATTTAGATCCGCATTTCATCACTCAGTCTCCAGCTGTTGCAATTGGACAAGCAAAAGAAGAAATCATTCGTATGGGTTCATTTGCTGTCCAAGGATTGGAAGAAACATTTGATTACTTGAAGAGTAGTAAGAAGAGTCATGCAGAAACTGCGTACCAAATTGAAGATGCCATTAACAATTTAGACCGAAAAATCACGGATTATCTAGTTGAAATTTCGGCTGTCAATATTTCACCAGTTGAATCAGTTCGACACGTCATGTTAATGGATACGGTTCGTGACATCGAGCGTATTGGTGACCACTTTGAGAATATTATTGAACTTATTGACTTTAGAGAAGTTAATAAGGTGAAGCTTTCTGAAGATGCTCTAGAAGAACTTTCGGAGATGTTTGCACTGACTATCGGAACAGTACAAAAAGCAGTGGATGCTTTAGATACGAATGATTGGGAGCTTGCGCGTACTGTTGCAAAACAAGAAGAATTGATCGACAAAATGGAACGCAAATGCAGAAAGAGCCATATTATTCGATTGAATGAAGGTGGCTGTTCTGCGCAAGCTGGTATTGTATTTGTCGATATTGTCTCTAACTTAGAAAGAATCGGAGACCACGCTGTCAATATTGCTGAAGCGGTTTTAGGAAAACGCGCATAAGGGAGGAGGAAGTCGGATGGAGTGGATTGCATGGATTGTAGCAAGTTTGTTTTTCGTCGTTGCTTTTATGGGGTTAATCTATCCGATCATTCCTTCTGTTCTTTTCATCATTGGTGGCTTTTTGCTCTATGGGTTAATCGATACATTCGATTCCATGGGATGGCTGTTCTGGACTATACAACTTTTATTCACTATTTTGTTGTTTGGAGCAGATACAATTGCCAACCTTTTCGGTATAAAGCGCTTTGGAGGATCTAATGCTGGAGGATGGGGAAGTACGATTGGTCTTCTCATTGGGCCATTCCTCATACCAGTAGCTGGAATTCTCATTGGACCGTTCCTTGGCGCAGTTTTGGCGGAATTGCTCGTTACTCGTGCTGGTTTTAAACAAGCCTTTCGTTCAGGAATTGGTTCATTGGTCGGATTTTTAACATCGGTTGTCGTCAAAGGTGTTGTCATGATTGTTATGATCGGTATTTTCATCTTCTTCGTCACATAAAAGACAAGATAATTGAATGCCTATGGGAAGTTTGATAATCTTGAAGGGTAGGAAAGAATTTAATCATTCAAGGAGGAATTGGAAATGGCTTATAAATTACCTAAATTGCCTTATGCATATGATGCACTAGCACCACACATCGACAAAGAAACGATGGAAATTCACCACACGAAGCATCATAATACGTACGTTACCAATGTCAATAATGCATTGGAAGGACATGCTGATCTTGCTGCTAAATCTGTTGAAGAGCTTATCTCAGATTTAAATGCAGTTCCTGAAGATATCCGTACTGCAGTTCGCAATAATGGCGGAGGTCATGCGAACCACTCCTTATTCTGGACACTTCTTTCACCGAACGGTGGCGGAGCGCCAACTGGTACTCTAGCTGAAGCAATTGACAAGAAGTTTGGAAGCTTAGACAAATTCAAAGAAGAGTTTGCGAATGCTGCAAAAACTCGCTTTGGTTCTGGATGGGCTTGGCTCGTTCTTGATAACGGCGAACTTTCAATCATGTCTACACCAAACCAGGACAATCCATTAATGGAAGGTAAGACTCCACTTCTTGGCCTTGACGTTTGGGAGCATGCTTACTACTTGAACTATCAAAACCGTCGTCCAGATTACATTACAGCATTTTGGAATGTTGTAAACTGGGATGAAGTACAAAAGCATTACACAGAAAATAAGTAAGTGATTGATGCAACCAAGCACACATCTTGTTCGTCAAGATGTGTGCTTTTTCATTTTTAATGCTATAATTCATTTGATGTGCACCTAATGAAGGAGGAGGAAAACGTGAGGAAAAATCAGCGTAAAGTCGATCAGGCAAAAGTACGCCAGCGCAAATTGACTTCCTTCAGGATGAACTTTTTATTCTTTTCTATATTCGTTTTGTTTTCGTTGCTAATTTTTCGTTTAGGATATTTGCAAATTGTTAAAGGGGAAGACTATAAAAGTGAATTAGAACGTAAAGAAGAAATCGCAGTGAACACAAGTGTTCCAAGAGGCCGGATTTTTGATCGAAGTGGCCATCTGCTCGTCGATAACGAACCACGAAATGCGATTACATATACGAAGGCAACTTCAACAACTTCGGATGAAATGTTGAAAACTGCTAAAAAGCTTGCGAAGTTAATTGACAAACCTACCACGCGAGTCACGCTAGGTGATAAAAAAGATTTTTGGATTCTGCTACATCCTGATGAGGCATTGGAAAAAATTACGAAGAAAGAACAGTTGGCGCTTCAAAATGACGAATCCATCTCAAAAAAGGAAGCACAGCGTAAAATTACGAAAATGACGCGCGATCGCATTACAGACGAAGAATTGGATTCATTTTCAGATAGTGAGCTTGAAATACTCGCGATTTACAGAGAAATGATGTCAGGCTATGCCTATACTCCTCAAATTGTTAAGAGTGAAGATGTGACCGATGAGGAATTTGCAACGGTCTCAGAACAACTTGGCTCACTTCCAGGAGTTAATACGACAACAGATTGGGAACGCGTTAAGATGTCAGATAGCGCAATCCTTGGCACGACAACAAGCCCACTGGAAGGGATTCCTAAATCGGATCTGGACTATTTCCTTTCACGGGGTTATTCGCGGAATGATCGGGTAGGCAAAAGTTACATTGAACGATATTATGAAGATTTGCTAAAAGGACAAAAGACAGTTGTAAAAAATATTAAGGATAGAACTGGCCAAGTCGTAGAAACCAAAACCGTTCGTGAAGGTGAACCAGGGAAAGATCTGATGCTGACATTGGATACTGAACTGCAATCCCATCTAGAAAAAATTGTGGGAGATAATTTACTAAAAGCAAAACGGATGGGCGGCTCTCAACTTTTAGATCGTGCCTTCTTAGTGATGATGGACCCGAATACAGGCGAAGTACTTTCCATGGTTGGAAAAAGGATTGTAAAAGACAAAGAAACGGGTAAGCTAACTGTACAAGACTACACATTCGGTGCGTTCAGTACATCATATGAAGTGGGATCGACTGTGAAGTTGGCGACTGTATTAAGTGGTTATCAGCACGATGTATTAAATTTGGGAGACAGGAAAGTTGATGAACCTATCTATGTAGGTAAACAACGGAAAGCCTCTCTCTTCAACCAAAATTCACGTGTTTCCGTTAACGACATTGAAGCACTTGGGCGTTCCTCCAACGTATATATGTTCAAAATTGCAATGGACCTTGCAAACTATAATTATGTAAAAGGCGGTAGCTTGAAAATCGATTTTGATGCATTCAACAAATTACGAGAGAGTTATGCCTCATTCGGTTTGGGTGTGAAAACTGGAATCGATTTGCCAGGCGAAGTGTCTGGATCTTCACCAGAGCCAAACCGTAAAGAACCTGGTAAATTGCTCGACTTATCGATAGGTCAGTATGATACGTACACACCCCTTCAACTTGCGCAGTATGTTTCCACTGTTGCAAATGGTGGATATAGAATTGCACCACAAGTACTGAAGGCTGTATACGAGCCATCTAAAGATGGGAAAGAATTTGGAGCGCTCTTGGAACAGAATGATCCGAAGGTTCTCAACCGAATTAATAATACACCTGAAGAAATTGAACGAGTTAAAAAAGGGATGCATTATACGTACTATCAGCCCAAGGGAACTGCATACAACATTTTCCAAGGTGAAGATTTCGATGCTGCAGGGAAAACGGGTACAGCGCAGGCAGGATATTATGAAGGCGAAGATCGATCTCTATGGGGGACTCAAACAGTTTCTGTTGCTCACGTAGGTTTTGCTCCATATGATAAACCTGAAATTGCATATTCCGTTATTGTGCCGCACGTATCTACCTATACAAATGGTTATGCTCACCCCAATAATGACATTGCTCAAGCGGCTGTCAAAGAGTATTTTGCACTTAAGAAAAAACGGGCTGAGTCCGAAATCTTCTCTACAGAAACACCGACTATTCAGCCGTCGATAAAAGTGGAAGATGGAACAGAAAAATAACATACAAAAAAGACAAGCTTAGTGTTAGTAAGCTTGTCTTTTTTGTTAGTGCTTTATAGTTGTAAGCTCTTTGGCTAGATCTGCAAAATTCATAGATGAATCCACTTCGTGTTGCCCGATTTGCATCTTTCCTGACAGACCATTTTTAGTTAGATATCCTTCAAATTCTGTTGCACTTTTTATTATTCCTGATTTCTCAAGGAAATCAGAAGCGTCTTTAGAAGTATCACCGGGTGATAGAGTGAGAATCATCTTGATAACAGAATCCTTTTTCCCGGAATCGTCGGACTTTTGAGTGGATACAGCAGCTTCGTCATTAGCCTTGGTATCTTTTTGTGCGTCTGCTAAAGCAACTTTAACAGTAGCTAATTCTTGATTGAGCTCTGCAATTACCTTGCCCTGATTCACATATTCTTCGTCCTCTGTCCCGCTTGTGAAAAATAAAACAGCGCCTGCTGTTAAGCATCCCATGCCTATAAGTTGGAGGAGTTGTCGAATCATACGCGCACACCTTTCGAACGGAGGACTGAGAGGACCTGTTCTGAAGGGAGGGAAGAGCGTTTGGAAATATCCTCAATAGAGTAACCTTGACCGTGAAGTGCAATAATCTGACTTACGATAATCGTATGTACCGGTTTCTGCATTTCATTAGATCGTGATGAGTGAGTAAGTGGTTCTGGATCTACCATTAGCTCTTCTTCTAGTGCTTTTACCCTTTTTTTCAATTGGCTGGTCTCTTGGTGTAAACTGATGGAAATTTGTTCAATTTCATTTGTATTCGGTTGCTTTGATCCAAAAAAGATGGAAACGAACAAAGCAATTATCCCGACTATCATAAGGGTGATAGGCAGTGACACAATAGCGCCCTCCTTGGTTGGTTAGTTTACTTAATGGTACCATATCAAAAACCAATTAGGGAATTTAGATTTCTTGCTAGACAATCATTGAATTTATGATACAATAGAACAGTCGTATAAATCATGCTCATAAATACTCTACTATCGCTGATGAGTGGGAGGGACAACAATGCGCGTAAATATTACACTTGCTTGCACAGAATGTGGTGAGCGTAACTATATCACAAAGAAAAACAAGCGTAACAATCCAGAACGTCTTGAAATGAAAAAATATTGCTCACGTGAAATGAAACAAACGCTTCACCGTGAAACAAAATAATTGCTCATGCCAAAACCTATCACGGTTTTGGTTTTTTCTTTCAAAAAGAAGGGAAGAGAGTATATAATGAAAACTATAATCAGGAAAAATTGTTTATTGAAATTGAAAAATATGTCTGCGGATGAATATATAAAGAAATCAAATTGCATCCGTTTGCGCTTACTTGAAACCGCAGAATTTATAAAAGCTGAAACGGTTGCTATTACTATATCACGTACGACTGAAGTTCAAACACGTACGATTATTGAAGCCTGTTGGAGATTAGGGAAAAATGTTGTAGTTCCGAAGTGTAACCCAGAACAAAAAACAATGGACTTTAGAAAAATCACCTCTTTTGAGCAATTAGAAACTGTCTACTTGGATTTACAAGAGCCAAATCCGATAACTACAGATTCTGTAAAAAAGATTGAAATCGATTTACTAATCGTTCCCGGAGTTGTGTTCACAAAAGAGGGGTACCGCATAGGCTATGGAGGCGGTTATTATGATCGTTTTCTTGAAACCTATACGAAAGAAACTTTATCAATTGCTTTTGAAGTTCAACTTGTCGACCAAGTACCGATTGAAAGTCATGATATACCAGTTGGAAAAATACTCACAGAAGAGCGTGAAATTCAATGCAGCAAACAGGGTTGAAAGAATTTTGGGACGTCTTAAGACTTATGAAGCGTTTCGGTGCATATATCTATACGGGTGATAGAGAAGCAGATATATTATTAATGCAGTCCGAATTGAAAGATTTATATGATGACAAACTTATCATAAAAGAAGATTATATTAGTGCATCATTACTCATACGAAATGAGTTGTACAAATGTGTGAAAGTTCCTGAAAAGTAACCACAACATTCCAATGAATTTTGTTATAGTGAAACTTTTGTGTGTCTTAAAACGTTATAATAAGGTAGATACATGTTATGTTTTAGAAAGGAAGAGATCAAATGAGGAGATTTAACTGGCCGAAACACTCCTTGCTAGTAATTGCAATTCTTGCAACCTGGCTAACGACCTACTTCGGTTATTTGACAAGTTTTAATATGAGTATTGACAATATGGTTCAACAATTAATTCTTTTTATAAACCCACTTAGTTTTTTATTGTTAGTTTATGGAGTAGCGCTATTCATCAAAACAACGAAACGCCGCAATATTTATATTATCACTGTCAGTGTGATGACATCGATTGTAATGTTTGCGAACGCAGTATTTTATCGTTTCTTCAGTGATTTTATAACGATTCCAACGCTTTTCCAAACAAATAACTTCGGAGACTTGTCTTCATCGGTTATGGCAAACATTCACGGAACTGATATCTTCTTTTTCACAGATGTAATTATTGTGGCACTTGCTGTGAAATTTATTCCCCAGTCAACTGAGAGTGTAAATCAATTTAAAATGGGTCGCCGGTTATATTTCATCGCAACAGCAGCTTTGTTCATGGTGAACTTAGGTCTTGCTGAAGCAGAACGTCCTCAATTATTGACACGAAGCTTTGACCGCGAACTACTTGTGAAAAACATTGGTACGTACAACTACCACATTTATGACTTGATCATCCAGTCAAAGTCACATGCACAGCGGGTGCTTGCTGATGGCAGTGAACTTTCTGAAGTTGAGAACTATATTCATGCGAATCATAAAGAACCAAGTGTTGATATGTTCGAAGATGCAAAAGGGCGAAATATAATTACAATATCTCTTGAATCCCTTCAAAGTTTTGTCATTAACCAAGAAATGGATGGACATGAGATTACACCTTTCCTTAACGAGTTGACAAAGGATAAAGATACATTCTACTTCGATAACTTCTACCACCAAACAGGACTAGGTAAAACATCAGATGCAGAATTTATTGTAGAAAACTCGATTTATCCGAGAAATGGTAGTGCTGTGTTCTTTACACACAGTGGGAATACATTCGATTCTATGTCGGAGAAACTAGCTGACAATGGTTACTTTACTAACGTCATGCACGCGAATAATCGGAGCTTCTGGAACCGTGACATTATGTACAAAGCACTCGGTATTGAAAAGTTCTATGATGTGGAAAGTTACGATATTGGTGAAGGTCAAGCTGTCAATTGGGGTATGAAAGATATCCCATACTTTGAACAGTCTGTCCAGATGATGAAAGAGATGCCACAGCCATTTTCTTCTCGTATGCTGACGTTAACCAATCATCACCCGTTCGATTTGGATGATGAGGATATGCTAATTCCTCCATATACATCAAATTCGAAAACATTAAATAAATACTTCCAAACGTCTCGCTACTTAGATGAATCGATTAAAGTACTTTTCGAAGAACTTAAAGCAAATGGTCTATACGATAATTCGATTATTGTAATGTATGGTGATCACTACGGTATTTCTGAGAACCATAATAAAGCAATGGGGATGTATTTGAATAAAGAGATTACACCGTTTGATAATGCTGAACTACAAAAAGTTCCATTCTTCATTCACATTCCTGGTAACGGTAAAGGAAAAGTGATGCATGAACTTGCTGGTCAAATGGACATTCGTCCAACAGTACTAAATTTGGCTGGAATTGATACGAAAGACGATTTACAGTTTGGTTCTGACTTGTTCTCGAAGGAACATGAGGACTTTGTTATCTTTAGAGACGGCAGATTTATAACAGACAAATACGTTTATTCGCACGAAGTTTGTTATGATGCTGAAACAGGTGAACCTACAGATGGGGAGCTTTGTGCGCCTTATGTAGAGCGAGCTTCCAAGGAACTTGAATACTCAGATACGATTATTAACGGGGACTTGCTACGATTTAAAGATGGGCAAGGAAATCCTTCAGAACAGCAGACAGAAATAAAAGGCAAAGAATAAGAAATAACCCGATTGTGAGCTATGCCTCTCAATCGGGTTTTGTATGTAATAAAGAACAAAAAAGAAAACATCTTTTGCAAGTGAGCAAAAGACGTTTTTCAATTGACATTAATGTAGGGATGGTGGATAGCCTTGGAAAACAATTGTAGCAATTGTAAAACCACCAAAAATTACGGCTGCCAATAGGTTAAACACAATACTGAGCAAGTTGCGCTCTTTGAATCCTTGCACGGTACCAACTACAGCTAAAATTGCAATAAGACCAAAAATAACCATTAAAAGATTCATGAATGATGACACTCCTTTCAAAAAAGAACAAATGAATGCCTAGTTAGCAATACTCACCTTCTATTGTACTGTTTCACTACCAGTTTGTCGAGTTGTAAACGTGACGATTGTTTGAAATCTTTGCAAGGATTCCGTACTATAAAGTAGAGGAGGCGATTCTTGTGAAAATTAAAACCTTACCACTTGGACCAATACAAGCGAATTGTTACCTGATTAGTAACTCTAACGGCAATTGCCTAATAATTGATCCAGGAGAAGAGCCGGAAAAAATTATTGAAGCCGTAGAAGCTGCAAATATGAAGCCAATAGCAATTTTATTGACACATGCACACTTCGATCATATAGGAGCGCTTGAGGCGGTTCGTAAGCAATACAGCATTCCGGTATACATCCATAAAGATGAAAATTTATGGTTACGCAATCCAGATTTAAATGGCTCTGCGAAATATCCCATGTTAGCTCCTGTTGTATGTCAACTTGCAGATCATATTATTGAACATGAGGGGATTATGCAACTCGGTCCTTTTGAGTTCGAAGTGCGTCACACCCCTGGCCACTCACCGGGAAGCGTAAGTTACGTCTTTCATGAGAATCGATTCGTTATTGTCGGGGACACGTTGTTCCGCCAGGGAGTGGGTCGTACAGATCTTCCTGGAGGAAACACGCACCAATTACTGACATCGATTGAACAGAAGTTATTATCTTTAGATGAAGATTATAAAGTCTATCCGGGTCATGGGCCAAAAACAACTCCGAAAGACGAGATGGACTCCAATCCATTTCTAAATGGATTTTAAAAAAACAGCCGAATTTCGGCTGTTTTTACTTTTAGTGCCCTGCACCTGGTACGTGAATGAATGTTGCATAGTACGTGAACCCAACTGTAAATACCATTAAGTAAGCTCCAAACATGTACAAGTACATTCTTTCAGTAAGTTTCATGTAGCCAAGCAGCATGAAGAAAATAGTACTTACGACAAATAAAAGTGCGACTTGGTCCATATGACCAACAAAAAACATAACTGCGAAAATCCCTGTCCAGAAACCACACAGCTTGAACATATTATCCATAAGTGCGTCCCTCCTTACAACAATACAATAAACTCCTCTTTATTATATAGGATAGTGCTGTCAAAAGTAAACTCAAAGTAAAAGGCTTAATGTGACAGATCCGTGATGTTCAAAGAATTTTTACGTCAATCAAAATTGAATTGACATACGGGTATAGGTATCCAAAATGCTACTTTCGCGTAAACTATTCCATTTTTTCTTAAGGGGCATTATACTATTGGCAAGACATAAAGCGGTCTTATGTTTATAGAGAGAGGGGTGTACATGGAAACTCAAGAAAATGTGATTGAACAAAAATGTTTTCAATTATTGCAAAAAGCAATTGATGTGGATGCGACAGATATTCACCTTGTACCAACTGAAGATGGTTATGGCTTGTTTCACAAAAAAAACACAAAGCTGGAACGGATCGGTAAACTCCCCCCACAGTTAGCGACCCGTATGATTTCTTTTTACAAATTCCTATCTTCCCTCGATATTAGCGACCGTCGAAAACCTCAAAGCGGTTCTTTCCACAAACAATTCAACAAAAGCAACTACTCATTTCGTATTTCAACAATTCCATCCATACATCTAAATGAAAGTGCAGTTATACGAATCCAACAACATGACAGGATTGTCTCACTTGATCAATTATGCATTGAATCATCTTGGGCTGAAATGCTGAAACACTCTATTAAACAACAACAAGGATTGTTTATGATTACGGGACCGACGGGCTCCGGAAAGACCACAACCATTTACTCGTTAACTGCACACTGCGTCAATGAATTGGATCGTCATGTGATTACTTTGGAAGATCCAGTTGAAAATCCTCATAGTCACTTACTGCAAATTCAAGTAAATGAACGAGCAGGCATGTCTTATGCAGCTGGGCTGAAGGCAATCTTACGTCATTCGCCGGATGTCATTATGATTGGAGAAATTCGTGATGCAGAAACAGCGAAAATTGCTGTGCAAGCGTCTTTAACTGGACATTTAGTTTTAACTACCGTCCACGCAAAAGATCCGATAGGCTGCTTTTATCGGATGATGGATTTCGGTATTTCAGCAGAGGAGCTACGTCAGACGGTCGTTTGCATATCAGCTCAACGTCTCATCCGTAAATCCGATGGGGAATTGGCAGCTGTTTTTGAAATTTATCAAGATGAAGAATTAGAGAATCTAAAAGACTCCCTCAGTAAGAAAGATCCAATTTCTCTCTCTGAAGAAGGGAGCGTAGAGGCAGTTGCGAGAAAATACAGTAGCTCCAGCTATTCGCCATAAGCGTTGGTATTCACTCAGAAGAGATTCGCTATTCGTTGTAAAAGACAAGTCGCTGTTTCTTTTGCGTGCTTCTGAATTACTACAGGAAGGCTATACGATCCAGGAATGTTTTTCTTTATTAATCCCTCATCACAGTTTGCATAGTTTGACGTTGATTCAAGAAGTCGATGACATTTTTAGAGAAGGGGCCAACGTTTCAGAAGTACTCAGATTCCTCGGATTTCCGGACAGAATTTTATTGTCCGTTGAGTTGTCCGAGAATGACGGAAGGTTGGCAGAAGCATTGAATGGCGCGTCCCTACGGCTAGAAGCAGCCCAACTAAGAAAACAGAAATTCATTCAAGCAGCGACTTATCCGGTAGTCCTTATGTTTGCTATGGCGTTATTGCTTATTGCATTTAAGATTTATTTTCTACCGAACTTCGAGACGCTCGCCTCTTCTCGATCGGCGACAACTCAAGGTATCGAAAAGTATTTGCCCCGTGTAGTAGCGAAAGCACCTGATTTGTTATTAGGAGGAATCGGCGCCGGTGTGGCTTTGTTCGTAATTACAAGAATCTATTTGAAGCGATTAAGTCCTTTAGAAAAAATCAAAAGAGTAGGAGCGCTTCCATTAGTTGGTGAAATGTATAAAAGCATTTTGACTCGATTATTTGCTTCTGAAACAGGAAACTTACTCGCAGCGGGCAATTCCATCCAAGAGGCGATGACTATTTTAACGAAACAAAAAACTGATCCTATTTTAGCGAGTGTTGCGCAATCCATTCATGAGGAAGCAGGAAAAGGAGAACCTTTTCATGTAGCGATAAATCTTACAGATGGGCTCATGACAGACTTATCGTTCTTTGCAAAACACGGTTCTGACAGTGGCCATTTAGCTAAAGAATTGTTGCTTTATAGTGAGCAATTAGGGAGCACAATCGATCGTAAAGTGAACCGGATGATGGCTATGTTGCAACCCGTTTTGTTTGTCGCTCTAGCCGTTTGCATAATTGCAGCTTATTTAGCATTATTATTGCCCGTGTATGGAATGATAAAAAACATGTAAAAGGAGCATATTCAATGAAATTTCTACGCAATGAGAAAGGGTTTACGCTGATTGAAATGATGATTGTATTATTAATTATTTCTGTGCTGATTTTAGTTGCGATACCCAACGTGACGAAGCATTCGAAGTCCATTGACACAAAGGGATGTGACGCCTACTTAAAAATGGTGGAAGGGCAAGTGCAGGCTTACAAAATGGATACGAAACAAATTCCTACTAGTCTGGAAGACCTAACTGCTAAGGACTATTTGCCAGCAGAGGCGAAATGTCCTGACGGTACCCTCCTAACCATAAATGCAGAAGGAAAAGTGATTAATCCTAAATCAGCTTCTGCAACTGAATGAACAACTCGACTGAACAGGGGTTGACGTTTTTGGAGTTGCTACTGGTACTCGCAATTTTAGGGGTGCTAACTGCAATTATAATGCCTGTTAGCAGTGGATGGACAACCGAGCAGTCGGAACGGGACGGGCTAGAAGCATTTAAAGCGACTGTTCAAAAAATGCAGGCATATTCCATTGCGCATCAAACAACTACGTGGCTGAGTTTCACGAATGACGGGAAAACGTATTCAGTGACCTACTCTGATACGAATGAGAATACAAAAACAAACTTTCCACCAACTATAAAATTTGACAACACGAGTACATTACGGAATATCAGTTTTCAGGAAAATGGAAATATGTATAAAACGGGTACGATGACGTTTGAAACTTCAAGTGGATCGAAAAAGATTAGATTTCAGTTCCAAAGGGGGAGGATGCTGCTCTATGAATGAATCAGGTTATTCCTGGCCGGAAGCCATTTTAACACTAACCATTATGATGGTCATTTTTAGTGCGTTACTTCCTTTGTCTTTCAGGATGCTATCAGGGTTAGAGAATAAAAAACATGAAATGAGAGCAAAAGAAACGATGTATCAAGGGGCTTTGCTGTATACGTCTTATGGAATTAGCGGAGGAGTTCGAACTGAAGAAGGTACTGAATATGAATGGACAGTTGTAAATAATCGGCTGTGCGTCAATTATCCAACATCCAACAAAACAGAAATGATATGTACACCTTGAAGAAAACCCGGAATGAGTCAGGTTATACGTTGCTTGAAAGTTTATTTCAACTGATCATTGCGGCCGCGTTCTTACACCTCATTATCCTGTTCTTGCTCTTTAAAGAGTCCACATATAACCAATTAACAGATAGTCAAACTACTGAATGGGAGCTGTTTATGGTAGATTTGCAAACAGATCTTTCAGCAGTAAAAAGGATTGAACTCAACACGGAAGGTACGATTTTAACCGCCTTTATGATGGATACCTCTACGAATACAGAGTACAGCAACGTAGGCGGTGTCATACGAAGGAGAGTTGGAAGCCAGGGACATGTTCCATTGCTAACCAATGTGCAAAAAGTAATCTTTGTTGATGAAGGTCCATTACTCGTAGTCTCTGTAACACTTCAAGATGGGACGGAACGCCAAAGGAGGGTTGCGGTTGGACTTAGTGAAAGATGAACGTGGGGTCGTCCTTATGATGGCACTTGCATTATTATTTTTCGTCTCCCTCTTTCTTTTTACATTCGTTTCGTGGCATGATAGTTTATATGGAACGTATGATTCGCTGGGAACGGTTTATGAGAAAGCAGCGATAACAATAATGCAGAGCGGATGATTTTATGAACAAAGTATACCTAGTTGGATTCATGGGGTGTGGAAAAAGTGCAATTGGTAAGCGATTGAGTTTTTTTACAAAGCTCCCCTTTTATGACATGGATCATGAAATCGTACAGAAAACAGGTATGACGATCCCACAAATTTTTGAAACCTTTGGGGAAGAACGTTTTCGTGAGATGGAAACCGAATTTCTTCAAACCTTTCGAGACGAAAAGTGTATTATAGCAACAGGTGGTGGTGTTGCAATGCGTAAAGAAAATCGAACGATCATGCGTGCGACTGGTCTGGTGTTTTTCCTGGATGCCCCTTTTCGTGATATCTGGCGAAGGATTGCAACGGATAAAAACAGGCCGATTGTTCAGCGCTCCACTCGTGCGGAAATCGAGTCACTTTACCACAAACGCTACGATGCGTATAAACAATCCGCGCATTTCATGGTTCAGACCAGGCAGCGATCTCTTAGTAAAGTCACCGAGTACATCGCATTCCAAATGGACCGCTTGTCTAGTGAGACGGATTCAATTGAAATCCCTTACGATCACTTAAGGGGCACTCAAAAGTAATTGCACTTCAATCGGCAAACTGGTAAGATAGGGTCGAAAGATATTAGTTTTCGGAATCTTAAACTATCTTGCAACGAATTGAATAGTGCGGATGAATGCATGGGGAGAGTGCGCACAAAGCGCCGCCGAAGGAGCAAGTGACAACGTCATGAATCTCTCAGGCAAAAAGACTCATGTTGGACGCATCTCTGAACAGTGCCGGTCAATTGTGTTGCTGGCATCTGAAGTTAGCTTCCGCAATATGGAGCGTTCAGAAGGATGGACAGGGGCTCTCTTTTAAAAAGGGGGTCTCTTTCTTTTTTTTAGATGAATGGGGGAGATTGTGTTGTCAGGAACTTTAAAACGAACACCACTTTTTGATAGTTATGTGAGGTATAATGGAAAAACTATCGATTTTGGTGGTTGGGAACTACCAGTTCAGTTTTCTAGCATAAAAGCAGAACATGAAGCTGTACGAACAAAAGCGGGACTCTTTGATGTATCCCATATGGGTGAAGTTCTCGTTAGTGGAGAAGGCGCATTACCTTTTTTACAAAAGCTTGTGACGAATGATGTTGCAAAATTAGTCGACGGGCAAGCACAGTATACTGCTATGTGCTATGAAGATGGCGGCACAATCGATGATTTGTTAATCTATAAACGGGGAGATAACGACTATCTTTTAGTTGTCAACGCATCCAACATTGAAAAGGACGTTAACTGGATGGAAAAACAGGCTAACGAGGACGTGCACATTGACAATCAGTCAGAGAAGTGGGCGTTACTTGCATTGCAAGGACCTAAAGCAGAAACCATTCTACAACGCCTTACGGATGAACCACTGTCAGAAATTCGTTTCTTCCGTTTTAAAGACAATGTCGATATCGCAGGTGAAAAAACGTTAGTATCGCGTACCGGATACACTGGAGAAAATGGATTTGAAATCTACTGTTCTCCTGAAGCTGCAGTTAAACTATGGGATAGAATTTTGACTGAAGGAAAAGAAGATGGCTTGATCCCTACAGGTCTAGGCGCGAGGGACACGCTTCGTTTTGAAGCGGGATTACCATTGTACGGCCAAGAATTATCAAAAGAAATTTCACCACTGGAAGCAGGACTTGGTTTTGTTGTGAAATTGAAAAAAGAAGAGTACTTCCTTGGTAAGTCAGTTTTGGCTGCACAAAAACAAGATGGCATACCGCGCAAACTTGTCGGAATTGAAATGATAGACAAAGGAATTCCGCGTACCGGATATCCGGTTTACCACAATGGAGAATTGGTCGGTGAAGTAACGACTGGCACACAATCTCCTACACTGAAAAAGAATATAGGCTTTGCTTTAGTGAACCAAGAGGTATCTGATCTTGGACAAGAACTTGAAGTGGAAGTTAGAAATAAAAAGCTGAAAGCGCTAATTGTCGAAACACCATTTTATAAGCGCTCATAAAGTGAAACGACTACTATTTTCGTACAAAGGGAAAGAGGGGAACTATTAATGATGCATCGTTATATGCCAATGACTGAAGCCGATCGTGTAGAAATGTTGAATGTGATCGGAATTTCTTCGGTCGACGAACTGTTCGCAGACATACCTGAAAGTGTTCGTTTCACAAGGGATTTAGCCATTAAAGAAGCAAAATCCGAATCTGCATTACTCAAAGAACTTTCGAGATTAGCCGCAAAAAATGCGGATTCCAAACAATATGCATCTTTCCTAGGAGCAGGAGTCTATGATCACTACAAGCCAATCATTGTCGATCATGTTATTTCCAGATCTGAATTTTATACAGCCTATACACCGTATCAGCCGGAAATTTCCCAAGGGGAGCTTCAAGCAATCTTTGAATTCCAAACAATGATTTGTGAGTTAACGGGTATGGATCTTGCAAATTCCTCTATGTATGATGGTGGTACGGCACTTGCTGAAGCGGGAACACTAGCAGCAGGGCATACGAAACGAAAGAAACTACTTGTTTCTGAAACGGTACATCCAGAATCGAGAGATGTAGTTCGAGCTTACGCGGATGGTCAGCAGATTGAAGTTATCACGATTCCACAAAAACATGGCGTGACAGACGTCGAAGAATTAAAGAAACTGCTGGCTGATGATACGGCTGCTGTACTCGTACAGTATCCGAACTTCTTTGGTCAAGTTGAAGAATTACAAGAAATCGGTGAGTTAGCACATGACAATGGCGCATTATTTGTCGTATCATCCAATCCACTGGCGCTTGGTATTTTAACACCTCCAGGCGAACTTGGAGCAGACATTACAGTTGGAGATGCACAACCCTTCGGTATTCCTGAACAGTTCGGTGGACCTCACTGCGGATATTTTGCAGTGACCAAGAAACTTATGCGTAAAGTTCCTGGACGTCTTGTTGGTGAAACAACAGATGATCAAGGTCGAAGAGGCTATGTACTTACATTGCAAGCACGTGAACAGCATATCCGACGTGATAAGGCCACTTCCAATATTTGTTCAAACCAAGCCTTGAACGCACTTGCAGCTTCTGTTGCGATGACAGCTCTCGGAAAAAACGGTGCACGTGACATTGCCTACCAAAACTATGCAAAAACTCATTATGCTAAGCAGGCATTCGAAAAAGCGGGCTACACAGTTCTTGGTGGAAATGCACACTTTAACGAAATTGTTGTCGATTGCAAGCGTTCAGTTAAAGAGTTGAACAAACATTTACTAGAGCAAGGTATTATCGGCGGATACGACCTTAGTTTGACATATGCAGGAATGGAAAATCACGCATTATTTGCAGTGACCGAGCAACGGACGAAAGAAGAGATTGATGCACTTGTGCAGGAAATGGAGGCCGTCCATGCATAACGAAAACCAACCACTTATTTTTGAAATCTCAAAACCAGGACGTATTGGATACAGCTTAACTGATTTGGATGTTCCTGAAGTGGATTTGTCAGCACTACTACCCGAAACGTTAATTCGTAAGCAAGATGCTGCACTTCCTGAAGTTTCTGAGTTGGATATCATGCGTCATTACACAGCGTTGTCGAACCGTAATCACGGCGTTGACACAGGATTCTATCCGTTAGGATCATGTACGATGAAATACAATCCGAAAATTAACGAAGCGGTTGCACGTATTCCAGGATTCGCTAACATCCATCCTTTGCAAGATGAGTCAACTGTACAAGGTGCAATGGAAGTTGCCTACGACTTGCAGGAGCATCTATGTGAAATTACTGGTATGGATGAAGTTACACTTCAACCAGCAGCTGGAGCACATGGAGAATGGACTGCATTGATGATGATCCGTGCATTCCATGAATCAAATGGCGATACAGGACGAACAAAAGTACTTGTTCCAGACTCAGCACATGGTACAAACCCTGCATCTGCGACGGTAGCAGGCTTTGATACGATTACTGTTAATTCCGATGAAAACGGTCTAGTGGACATCGAGGACTTGAAAGCGAAAGTCGGAGACGATACGGCAGCTCTCATGTTAACGAATCCTAATACTCTAGGTCTTTTTGAAGAGCATATTATGGAGATGGCAAAAATCGTCCATGGGGCTGGAGGGAAGTTGTACTACGATGGTGCGAACTTGAATGCAGTCATGTCAAAAGCTCGACCTGGAGACATGGGCTTCGATGCAGTACACTTGAACTTGCATAAAACGTTCACAGGGCCACACGGCGGTGGCGGTCCAGGTTCTGGACCAGTTGGTGTGAAGAAAGAACTTGCCGCCTTCTTGCCAAAGCCTGTATTAGAAAAGAACGATGGTGTCTACACGTTCAACTACGACGTACCACAATCTATTGGTCGTGTAAAACCATTCTACGGGAACTTCGGAATTTACTTGCGTGCTTATACGTACATCCGCTCAATGGGGCCAGATGGTTTAAAAGCAGTCACGGAAAATGCGGTTCTGAATGCGAACTACATGATGCGTCGTTTGGAGCCGTTTTTCGACCTTCCATATCCGCAGCATTGTAAGCATGAGTTTGTTTTATCAGGTCGTCGTCAGAAAAAACTTGGTGTTCGAACGTTGGATATGGCAAAGCGACTGCTTGATTTCGGATTCCATCCACCAACAGTCTACTTCCCACTTAATGTTGAAGAAGGCATGATGATCGAGCCGACTGAAACAGAGTCTAAAGAAACGCTTGATTCCTTTATCGATGCGATGATTCAAATTGCAAAAGAAGTGGAAGAGAATCCGGAAATCGTTCAAGAAGCACCTCATACGACAGTCATTAATCGTTTGGATGAAACAAAAGCAGCACGAAAACCAGTTCTTCGTTACACTCCTGCAACGGAAGAAGAATTAGTGAAAGCATAAATAAAGGACCGGAGCCTAAGCGCTTCGGTCCTTTTCTTCAAATTATTTTTTACTTTTCACTTTACCTGACCACGTACGGAATCCACCTTGTAAATGGTAAAGCTGGGAATAATCTTTCTTTTTCAAGAAAAGAGCTGTTCGTGCGCTTTTACCTCCATTTTGATCATACAGGTAGACGGGTTTGTCAGGACGAATTTCTTTATACCTTTGTCGCAGTTGAGTGTACGGAATGTTGCGGGCACCAAGTATATGACCTGCATCAAAATCTTTTGGTTCGCGTACATCGATCAGTTGCGCTTTCCGGTAACCTTCAATGAATTGCTCTTGCGTCAAATTCGTAACCGCTTTGCGGAGTCGAAGAGCCGTAATGATGAAATAGGCAATCATTACAACTAACAGTCCGATTAATACATACAGATTAGCATTCAAAACATCTTTCCCCTTTCTATCTCATTCTTCATTATAAAGATTAAGTGGCACATGTTCAATTGCAATGATAAAATTGAGTTCGTTATAAAGGGATAGGTGGGAGGAATGGAAAATGAAATGGAACTATATACAGTCAGGTAAGTGTTCTCCATCATTCAATATGGCTTTGGACGAAGCATTACTCGACTGGCACAGCAAAGGGGATATTGGTCCGGTCCTTCGTTTTTATGAATGGAACCCTGCAACGCTTTCAATTGGATATTTTCAAAGTGTGTCTAAAGAAATAGATATTGAAGCTGTACGGAAACACGGACTCGGCTTCGTGCGGAGACCAACAGGGGGAAGAGGGGTTCTTCACGAGCACGAACTTACATACAGTGTCATTGTTTCAGAAGAATATCCAGACATGCCTGAAACTGTGACAGAAGCGTATCGTGTTATTTCAGGAGGTTTGCTCGAAGGGTTTCGGAACCTCGGTCTAGAAGCCTCTTTTGCTGTACCTTCAGAACAAGTGTCGGAACAACTGAAACGTCCAAAAAGCGGGGTTTGTTTTGACACTTCAAGTTGGTACGAGCTCGTTGTAGAGGGGAAAAAAGTGGCGGGCAGTGCACAAACACGTCAAAAAGGCGTGATATTACAACACGGTGCGATTTTACTCAGTTTGGATGAAGACAAACTTGTATCACTATTTAAATTCGATACTGAAGAAGTTAGAGAACAAGTGAGAAAAGGACTCCCGCAAAAAGCAGTCGCTATTGATCGCTTAACTGATCGTAATATCTCTGTAACCGAGTGTTCTTCAGCTTTTTCAAAAGGCTTTGAAAAAGCACTCAACATAGAACTCGTCCCATATGAACTCTCTGCTGAACAACTTCAAGTTGTGAAGGAAATTGAAAAACGTAAATATGCGAATGATGAATGGACATATCGAAAGTGAAAAGGAAGGCTCCCCTCGTGGAAGCCTTCCTTTTGCATTATAGATTCACTGTACTCATTTCACTCTCTGGAGATAATGGGGATGAATCAGTTAGAACATCCTCACCATGTACTTCAATTTCAAGCAATTTGTTGAACGAAGCAATTGCTACTTCTACCTGATCATCTTCGGGTTCTTTTGTAGTTAACAATTGAAGCCATAACCCAGGGTATCCTAGGTAACGTAGCACAGGAATATTTCGTACAGCATTCGTTAGTTGAAGCACTTCGAATGATACTCCAAGAACAACTGGGATCAGTAGAATTCGATTTACAATTCGCAACCAGAACGGATCGGTTGGTACTAAGAAATAAATAAACATCCCAACAATAACTGTGAATAGCAAGAAACTACTGCCACATCGATAATGCAAGCGTGATTGAGCTTGCACATTCTCAACGGTTAATGGAAGATTATTTTCATAAGCATTGATGACTTTATGCTCTGCACCATGGTACTTGAAGACCCGTTTTATGAGAGGCGTCATGGATATGAGGGAAACATAACTCAATAAGAGAGTCAGTTTGAAAAATGTCTCTAATAAAATTTGAGCTGTTTTTCCTGGGAAAATCGGATGGAAAAGGCCAGCAAGGAATACTGGGAATAGCGTAAAGACAAACTTCCCAAATAGGAAGGAGAGTACTCCTACTGCCGCAACCCCTAAAATCATTGTCAATTTAGATGATTCTTCATCTGATTTATCGACTTCTTCGCCGGGCATCACGTCATAATGATCACTGGCAAAAGTTAAATGCTTTGATCCAAGTCCTGCAGACTCGACGAGCGCCACAATCCCTCTGATAAAAGGGATTTTTTTTAACTTTTGACGAAGGGGGCTACTTTCTTTCAGTGCGTGAAAATAATCAATCGTACCATCTTTACGACGAATAGCGGTTACGGTATGTCGTCTTCCCCCAAACATAACGCCCTCAATAAGTGCCTGACCGCCATATGCAGGGGATTGATGATCTTTTTCCATGTACAGCCCACACTTTCTTTATAAAGTCTCAATTTTGTATCAATGTTCTCATTGTACAGGAAAAAAGATGATTGCTCCACCATCACGTTTAAAATTGAGAGAACCGGTGAGACTTGGGGCAGGAGGGACAACTATGCATATGCCTACACTTTTTTGGACCGCGTTAGTTGCTGCATTACTAACGGCTCTGAGTCTGAAGTTTTTAAAAGTATTCCATTTTGTAAAATGGTCACCAATTGGTTGGTCTCGCAAATGGAATATCCTTGCTGCAGAATCACCGATTGTGAAATGGCTGGTTTTAATTATTGTGTTAATTGTACTTTTCATCGTGCTGTATAGTGTGATGCAATTTGCTTCAAAACTACCGCCTTCAATTATGTCAATTGTACTTGCCGTTTTGTTTGTTTGTGCAGTGGAGTGGACGATTTCAAAACCTGATTCTGTAGAATCTGCTTTTAAAACAGTGTCAATCCCATTTCTTTGCTTAACCGCCATTATTACTAGGTTTGTCGTGGGTACTTCAGTTTTCATGAAGAATGAACTTCCGAAGAAAGCCAAATAGGTTACCTCGTCTAAATGTTGTGATAAAATAGAAAGGAAAATGGCTAGGGGCTGAGAGACTATGGATTTGTTGCTGCTAAATGGACCCAATTTGAATCGATTGGGAAAACGGGAACCTGATGTTTATGGACATGAAACACTCGAGGATATTGAAGTTCGTATTCGCGCGTTATGCATGGACCATGATATCGGGTTATCGTGTTTTCAATCGAATCATGAGGGCGCTTTAATTGATCGTATTCATCAAGCTGCAGAAGAGGATACATATGGAATCGTTTTTAACCCTGGCGCATACACACATACGAGTATTGCTATTCGGGATGCCATTGCATCTGTAAATCTACCGGTTGTAGAGGTACATATTTCGAATATACATAACCGAGAGCCATTTAGGCAGACCTCTTTACTTGCTCCTGTGTGTGCAGGGCAGATTTCAGGATTAGGAACCGACGGCTATGAGTTGGGTGCACGCGCATTGATTCGTAAAATGGAAAGGAACTGATTATTATGAAACTGACAAAACTTAGAGAATTATTAGTTGAAAAAGAATTGGATGCATTATTGGTTACGAGTGGCTATAATCGCCGATACATGACAGGCTTTACGGGAACTGCGGGTGTTGCGATCATTTCGAACGACGACGCAGTATTCATTACTGATTTTAGATATATGGAGCAAGCCGCTGACCAAATTAAAGATTTCCGCATTGTTCAACATGAAAAAACGATTATTGAAGAGGTTGCGCAACAAGTTGAGCAAATGAAGGTGAAGCGTTTAGGATTTGAAAAAGAAGATTTGACATTCGGTATGTATGAGCTGTATAAAAGCAAAGTAACAGCTGAGCTAATCCCAACTGCTGGCCTTGTGGAAAAAATCCGAATCATTAAGACACCTGAAGAATTGGAAGTATTGAAGCAAGCTGCAAAAATTGCGGATGATGCATTCACTCATATTTGTGGATTCATCAAAGCTGGCATGACAGAACTTGAAGTTTCAAACGAACTCGAGTTCTTCATGCGTAAACAAGGGGCCACTTCTTCGTCATTTGATACAATTGTTGCTTCGGGTGTTCGCGGTGCACTTCCGCATGGAGTAGCAACTGACAAAAAAATTGAAACTGGAGAACTCGTGACATTGGATTACGGTGCGTTGTATAATGGATATATCTCCGACATAACGCGAACAGTGGCTGTCGGTGAACCATCGGAAAAAATGCGGGAAATCTATGAGATTACCCTTGCTGCGCAGAAATTGGCAGTTGAAGGCATCAAACCAGGGATGACCGGCATCCAAGCAGATGCGATTGCACGGGATTACATTGCTTCAAAAGGGTACGGAGATGCGTTCGGCCATTCTACAGGTCACGGAATTGGTCTTGAGGTCCACGAAGCTCCAGGGCTGTCCTTCCGCTCTGAAACGGTATTGGAACCGAACATGACGGTTACTGCTGAACCAGGTATTTATTTGCCAGGTATCGGAGGCGTAAGGATCGAAGACGATCTAGTGATCACTGAAAATGGTTGTGAACGGTTGACTCACTGTACAAAAGAACTGCAAATTTTATAAGAGCTATTGGAGGAAACAAGATGATTTCAGTAAACGATTTTAAAACAGGATTGACAATCGAAGTAGACGGCGATATTTGGCGCGTTATGGAATTCCAACACGTTAAACCAGGAAAAGGCGCTGCGTTTGTCCGTTCGAAATTACGTAATTTACGTTCAGGTAACGTGAACGAGAAGACGTTCCGTGCCGGAGAGAAAGTAGCGAAAGCACAAATTGACAATAAACGTATGCAGTATCTTTATGCAAACGGTGACGATCACGTATTTATGGATAACGAAAGTTTCGAACAAATCGAACTGCCAACTAAGCAAATTGAAGAAGAATTGAATTACTTGAAAGAAAACATGGAAGTGCACGTCATTCAATACAAAGAGGAAGTACTTGGCGTAGAAGTACCTTCGACAGTTGTACTTGAAGTTGCTGAAACTGAACCAGGTATTAAAGGCGATACTGCGAGTGGTGGATCTAAGCCAGCGAAGCTTGAAACAGGTCTTACAGTTCAGGTGCCATTCTTTATTAACATTGGTGACAAACTCATCATCAATACAGAAGAAGGAGAATATGTGTCCCGCGCATAATCTCATATGTATTGATAACTTATAAAAATACCCTCTAAAACGCTTGTCCATTCAACTTGAATGGGCAAGCGTTTTTCATATTGTGTGCAGCACGTGCGTATAGTGAAACAGGAGGAGGATCGCCGGATGGAACTAAATGATTTATTGCGAATTGCCGGCATCGGACTGGTTATCGGTTGTTTGCACATCTTTTTCGAACAGACAGGTAAGAAAGAGTTCTCTTTTTTCTTATTCTTCATTGCTTATTTGTACATTGCAGTAGAAATGATCCGCTTTTTAAAGATTTTCTTTACTGAAATCTCCGAGTTCTTTCAATGGCTTTCTTTGGCAATGTAATGGCACTTCTTTTTCAATTACTCGTCGTTTTCTTGTTGCTACTTGTTATCCGTTATGCAGTGCCACAGTTACATCCAATCTTGTATAGTGCCTTGTTCCTGTTTGTTCTTGCTTATATCATGATGAACGTTTTAATCCCATTCATAAAAAAATTGAGAAATATCTTTCACGGCGTACCTGAGCCATATGGGCAACTTCTGTTAATTAGTGCATTTTTGTTTTTTATTTCGGAATCAATTATGCAACATTTGTCTGAATCCGGATATTCGTCGCTCGCGAACCTAGCTCAATTTGTAGTCAAAATTGCCATCCTGTCCTTCTGGCTGCCTGAGCTTGTCAAACTCATACAGACACTTACTGCGCTCATCACGCCGTGAATGGGGGATGATGACCATACTCGACTTTCTTCAATCACTAATTAGTGGCGTGCTCTATAGCTTCATTGTCGTAATTATCATTGCATTATTGGCGACAGTATTGAATTATCTATTTCCCTCATTTTCGGAGTGGACGAAACAATTACTTTATATTGTGATAATTCTAGTAGTATTGCGTCCCGCGTTTGAGCAACTCTTGCTGATCCAACAGCTCATGAAGTCGATTGCCATGTTATTCGTGACGAGCTATCCGGTTTTGACAGCGGGTATGGCGATATCAGGAAATGCACTGAGTCTGCTCAACTTTCAGCCGGCTTTGCTGTTGTTTGCAAATGGTGCTGTGTTTTTTGCAGACAAACTGTTATTACCGTTGGTCACGGCTGCGTTACTATTCGATATCGTTACCAGGCTAAATCCTCTCATTTCGTATTCGAAACTTTCGGACATGCTGAGGACAACATTATTAGCTGTTGTATCTTCAATTGTTGCGGCCTATTCAATTTTCATCACTGCTGGCGGAGCAGTTTCATGGGGAATTTCAGAAGCAGCAAGTGAGCCTCTGAAAGAATTGATCCGACAGAACATTCCATTTGTCGGGTCATTTGTGACAGACAGCATGGGTACACTTGGACGGTATTCATCTGGGGCAGGATTTATGGTGGGAGGCTGGCTGTTAGTAACATTGTGGGGCATTGCCATCTTGCCTGTCGTGCAAACGCTGCTATTGGCTTTTTTATATCGATGGTGTGCAGCGCTGATCGAACCGTTCACTTCATCTGAGTTATCTGACGTGCTGGATGATATCGGACGATCTCTATTCGTGTTATGCGCAATTACATTTCTAATGATTTTTGCTTTTGTTTATACAGTTCTATTTTTTATCGTTTACGTGAAGCTTTCAATGACTTAACGGAAAAAGGGAGGGGATTTGATATGGCAAATTTCTGATAGGCGTTGTCCTGATTTCGGTTCTCTCGGGGGTCTTGTCTATGATGATGCCAGAATCCAGAAAAGAAGATTTCGGACATTTGGCTAAACTTGCTGCTGGAATGTGGTTGCTACTGAATATCTTTTCCTTTCTCAGGTTATAGGAAGAGAAAAACGTGCATACATTGTTTCATAGATGAACAGGCCCCCGGTCCTAAACAGACAGATGGAATGGTGATGTCATGCAAAAACCTACTGGGAAAATGCAAGTGATCCTATTCATAGGAATCACGGTTCTCGTATTCATCTTACTCAATCCACCCTGGAATTCAGAAGGAGCGACGTCCGGGAAGTCTAATGAAAAGGAGGGGAATACAGAAGCGCTAGCACTTGAAACAGCTTTGAAAAAGATAGATGGGGTGGGGGAGGTTTCTATATACCTTCATCCTCCTAAGGGAGCTAAAGAACAATCACCGCTTACTGATTACTTTTCAAAGTCAGCGGATTCCAACACACACGAAGCGACGGGCGTACTTGTTGTGGCGGAAGGAGCCGGAAATCCTGGTCTCAAATCTGAACTCACAAGGATATTGTCTGCTGTCCTTCAAGTACCAGAACATCGAATTGTTATCGTGGAAATGACCAAAAGGGGGAACTATGATGAGAACAAATAAACGAACAGTTTGGTTTTTAACACTAATGAGCCTTGTTGCTGTCATCTCGATTTACTATATTAAAGAGAAAGCACCAATGCCATTCGACGGAATCTCAATTTTTTCAAGTGATATGACCGAAACGGCTGAAGTCCCGAAAAAAGGCTCATCCGATAAGCAAACGCCGGTGTTTGCAACGTCGTATGTATTTGAAGAAATGCGGATGGCAGTCCGTGATGAGCGAAGCAAAATATCAGAACAACTGAATGCGAAGATGACATCCCCTGATGCTACAGCTGAAGAGAAAAACGAAGCATTCGACGAAATGTCCGAGCTTAATAAACGGGATTCTGCGGAGACGTTATTAGAATTACAAATCAAGGCACTTGGATATCCAGAAGCATTTGTCCGTACAGAGAATGGAGAAGTGAAGGTAACGGTTCTCTCAACTGAAGGGCATTCCGCTAAACTGGCAGATGAAATCACTCAATATGTTCTAGCGAGTTGGGAAGATGCTAAAAAAGTACAAGTCGATTTCACAGGCAATCAGTAATCAGTTAAAGGCCCAAAATACGGGTCTTTTTTTCTGTTTACAGGTTTTTTAGCAGGGAAATGGGGGTTAACTATTTCAAAATCCATAAAAAACGTCTACTATAGAGAATGAGGGTGTAAAACAAAACTTTATGGAGTCAGGAGAATCGTTCATGTTAAAGATTCAAGAAATTAGAGAAATTATTAAACTTATCGATCAGTCTTCAATCGACAAATTCACGTATGAAGCAGATGGGGCTAAAATTAAAATCGTAAAAAGTAATACTGTTGCAACAGCAACGGCACCTATTCAAGTACAAATGCCAGTACCAGATGTTCAAGATTCAACTTCAGGAGCTCAGACTGTACAACCATCTGCACCTGTATCGGTTGAAGCACCTAAAAAAGTGGCAGCACCGGTTGCGGAGCCTGCAGTGGAAGAAAAAGTTGCTGATCCATCATTAAAAAGTATCGTATCCCCAATGGTCGGTACGTTCTATAAGTCATCATCTCCAGAAGCAGCACCATTTGTTCAAGTTGGACAAAAAGTTGGAACTGAAGATGTTGTCTGCATTGTAGAAGCTATGAAGCTATTCAATGAAATCGAAGCAGAAGTATCTGGTGAAATTGTTGAAATTCTTGTCAAAGATGGACAGCTGGTCGAGTATGGGCAGCCTCTTTTCCTTGTAAAAGAAAATTAAAGGGGGAATGGACGATGAAGAAAATTCTAATCGCAAATCGCGGTGAAATTGCCGTACGTATTATCCGTGCATGTAAAGAGCTAGGTTTGGAGACAGTCGCTGTGTACTCAGAAGCCGATCACGATGCATTGCATGTCAAAATTGCCGATGAAGCATTTTGCATCGGGCCAAAACTCTCAAAAGACAGTTACTTGAACTTTTCAAATATCATAAGTGTCGCAAAAATGACCGACTGCGATGGTATTCATCCAGGATATGGTTTCCTTGCTGAAAACGCAAGCTTCGCTGAAATGTGTGAAGAAGTGAATATCGAGTTTGTCGGTCCTACTTCTGATGCTATTTCACGTATGGGTACCAAAGATGTAGCGCGTGAAACGATGCGTCTAGCTGGAGTACCGATTGTGCCGGGATCAGATGGTCTGGTCGCTGATGAAGAGGAAGCGCTTACCGTAGCTGAGGGAATCGGATTCCCTGTCATTATTAAAGCAACTGCTGGTGGCGGAGGAAAAGGAATTCGTGTAGCACGTGATCCGGAGGAACTTAAAAAAGGGATCAAGATTACCCAGAAAGAAGCTGCTGCTGCGTTTGGTAATCCTGGAGTTTATCTTGAAAAGTTCATTGAAGTTTTCCGACACGTTGAAATTCAAGTATTGGCGGACAAACATGGTAACACAGTTTACCTTGGTGAGCGCGATTGTTCCATTCAGCGCCGGATGCAAAAGTTAGTGGAAGAAGCACCGTCTCCTGCACTAACTCCTGAATTGCGCAAAGAAATGGGACAGGCAGCTGTTAAAGCAGCGGAAGCCGTTGATTACAGAGGTGCTGGTACGGTTGAATTCATCTTTGATCATATCAATAAGAAGTTCTACTTCATGGAAATGAATACAAGAATCCAGGTAGAACACCCTGTAACTGAAATGATCACGGGAATCGACCTAATTCAACAGCAATTGAAAGTTGCAGCAGGTGAAAAGCTAACTTTTAAACAAAAAGACATTAAGATTAATGGCTGGTCAATCGAGTGCCGTATCAACGCGGAAAACCCGGAGAAAAACTTCATGCCATCACCAGGTACGGTAGAAATGTATCTTCCACCAGGTGGAAATGGTGTACGTGTAGATTCAGCTGTTTATCCGGGATACAAAATTCCGCCGTTTTACGACTCGATGGTAGCGAAATTGATTGTTCATGCGGACACGCGTGAAGAAGCGGTTGCACGCATGAAACGCGCACTAGATGAATTTGTGGTAGAAGGAGTTAAGACAACTATTCCTTTCCACTATAATCTCATGAAAAATGATGTGTTTAAATCAGGAGATTTTGACACGAAGTTTCTTGAAAAATATGATGTTATGAATTCAAACTAAGGAAGGAGGCGCGCTGATATGGCTGAAAAAGCGAATTCTTTTATTGAAGCAAACTCCTCTGCTAGCGAGAGCCTTGGCCAGATTGAGCTCGCTCCTGAAGTTCTGGAAGTTATTATTGGAATCGCAACTTCTGAAGTTCAAGGGATTGCGATGACTTCAGGAAACTTTGCAACTGGTGTTGCAGAACGATTCGGAAAAGTCATGCATGGTAAAGGCGTGAAAACTGACTGGGTAGATAACAAACTCATCATAGACGTCTTTTGTATCGCAGAAGATGGTCAACTTATCCCACAAGTAGCTGCAAATGTACAGAAAAAAATCAAAGAAGCAGTGTATCACATGACTTCGATTGAAACAGGAGAAGTCAATGTACACGTAACTGGAATCCGTTCTGAAGTGAATTCAGTGACAGAATGACGAAAAGCATCATCTTCGGATGATGCTTTTGCCTATTGTGACTGTATCTTCATACAGCATGTGTGCTATGATAAAGCCTAATCGAACCAGTGACGAAGGAGACAAATTGTATGAAACGAAGAGAAGCGAGAGAAAAAGCGGTCCAGACCCTTTTCCAGCTTGATGGAACAACACTACCTGTAGAAGAGGCAATCAGCTATATTACTGAAGAACCTGTAGATTCTTTTTATGAAATGCTTGTAAAAGGAACACGTGAAAAACAAGAATCTATTGATGAAGTGCTGACAGGGAAATTAGAAAATTGGTCATTAGACAGACTTCCGAAAATTGAACGTACAGTACTTCGACTGGCAGTGTACGAGTTGTTGTATAACGAAGATGTTCCGCACAAAGTAGCAGTGAACGAGGCAATTGAACTTTGCAAAACTTTTGGAGATGAAAAGTCAGGCAGATTTGTTAATGGTGTGCTGTCGAAATTTGAACAACAAAGGATGTGACGAATTTGCCAAGTGAACTCATAGATGGAAAAGCGATCGGCGCAAAAATTCGGGAAGAGATTAAAATAGACGTGGACCGACTCATCGAAAGAGGATGTCGTCCAGGTCTTGCTGTTGTCCTTGTTGGAGAAGACCAAGCATCTCGTACATACGTAAAAAATAAAGAGAAATCCAGTACAGCAGTTGGCATGAAATCTGAAATGATTGAGTTACCAATTACCGTTAGTCAAAAAGACTTGTTGGATACGGTTGCTCGGTTGAATAGCGATCCAACAATTCATGGCATTCTTGTCCAATTGCCATTACCTCCTCATATTGATGAAAACAAAGTGATTCGTTCCATTTCCCCTAAAAAAGATGTGGATGGTTTTCATCCGGAGAACGTAGGCAAGATGATTATTGGCCAGAATTCATTTGTCTCATGCACCCCTGCAGGTATTATGGAATTACTTGAGCAAGCAGGGACTACAATATCTGGGAAACATGCAGTTATTGTCGGTCGTAGTAATATCGTAGGTAAGCCTATGGGACAATTGCTTCTTCAAAAAGACGCAACCGTAACCTACTGCCATTCTAAGACAGAAAACTTGGAGTCATTTACTCGTCAAGCGGATATATTGATAGTCGCGATTGGGCAGGCAAAATACATTACAGCTGAGCATATCAAAGAAGGTGCCACAGTCATTGATGTTGGCATGAATCGGGATGAAAATGGAAAGTTATGTGGAGATGTCGATTTTGAGAGCGTTAAAGAAAAAGCAGCTGCACTAACCCCTGTCCCAGGTGGTGTCGGTCCCATGACTGTAACTATGTTACTGAAAAACACGTTGAAGAGTGCTCAATTGACGTGTAGTAATTATATTTAAGAAAACGGCTAATGCCGTTACATAGAATAAACCAGTGCTGTTTCTTGTTAGAGAGAGACAGCTTTTTATACGCAGGAGGGGAATTCGTTGTCAGGTAATCCATACTTAACCGTACAAGCAGTAACTAAATACATTAAGCGGAAATTTGATGCCGATCCACACTTGCGGAATGTCTATATAAAAGGTGAATTGTCCAATGTGAAAATTCATCCAAGTGGACACATATACTTTACGTTGAAAGATGACAAAAGTAGAATTCAAGCAGCTATGTTTCGTGGGAATGCTTCTAGTTTGAAATTCAGACCAGAAAGTGGCATGAATGTACTGATAACAGGGGATATTAATGTATATGAAAGTAGTGGGCACTATCAGCTTTATGTACAAACCATGGAACCAGATGGTATCGGGGCACTTTTTCTTGCTTTTGAGCAATTAAAAGAACAATTAGGCAAGGAAGGTTTGTTCGACGTCCGATGGAAAAAGCCGTTGCCGTGGATTCCTAAAAAAGTAGGTGTCATTACCGCTAAATCTGGCGCTGCGTTCCAAGATATCTGTTCAACGATAGCTCGTAGATTTCCTATGGCTGAGATAGTATTGTTCCCCGCAGCTGTTCAAGGGAAACAAGCGGTACCTTCCATTGTTGAAGCAATTGGACAAGCGCAACTCCATGGTGATATCGACGTCCTCATTGTTGGAAGAGGCGGTGGCTCCATAGAAGATTTATGGGCATTTAACGAAGAAGCGGTGGCTAGAGCAATTTTTTCTTGTCCAATCCCTACCATCAGCGCAGTCGGTCACGAGACAGATACAACGATTGCGGATTTTGTTGCAGATCATCGTGCCCCCACTCCTACTGCGGCTGCAGAACTTGCAGTCCCCGCAAAAGAAGAATTGGCAGGACGTATTCTAGATCGAAAACGAGTGATTTATCGTTCTCTTGCGACGCATCTTTCTCAAGAACAAAAAAGATTGGATCGTTTGAAAAATGCGTATCCGTTTCTTTATCCGGAAAGATTATATCGACCATTTATTGAAAAACAGTCATCTCTTGAAGAGCGTCTTTTGCGGAGTCACAGTGAATTGGTATATCGAAAATCTCAGCATGTTACTCAAGTAAGTGCACGATTACAATACGTTTCACCAGTTCTCCAGCTACAGCAACACTTAAAAGATTCGGTTATTGTTGAAGAACGGCTCCTTCGGGCAATGCGGCAATCCTTAGGTGGCAAACAAGACCGCTTCTTGACAGGTATTCGAATGTTGCAAGCTCTCAATCCACTAAACGTGATGGAGAGAGGATTTACAATCGTTTATAAACAAGGCGAACTAGTGAAGACCGCCGGATCCCTAACACCAGGAGATTCTGTAGAGATCAACATGCAGGATGGTACTGCGATTGCTGAAGTCCGCTCGATTGAACCCCTTAAGGAGGAATCATGAATGGAAACTGATTCAATGAAATTTGAAGAAGCGATGCTGGAATTGGAAAAGATTGTTCAACAACTTGAAACTGGAGATGTTCAACTAGAAGATTCCATCGCCTTATATAAAAAAGGAATGGAGCTTTCTACATTCTGTCAACAAAAACTGCAACATGCTGAGAAGCAACTCGTTAGTATTGTAGACAAGAATGGAGAAACGACACCATTGGAATCTTCGAAGGGAGAGAATCCAAGTGAGTGAGCAACTGAATAGATTTATGGATGAACAGTTACCGCTTTTACATACACACTTCACAGAACTTTTTAAAGGGAAGAGTTACCCTGAAGTTTTGAATGAAGCGATGTCCTACTCTGTGCATGCAGGAGGAAAAAGGATCCGCCCTCTCCTAGTTCTCGCAGTGCTTAAAGATTTACAATCAACATCTCAAGATGCAGTGCAAGTGGCGGGTGCGATTGAACTAATTCACACATATTCTTTAATACATGATGATCTTCCATGTATGGATGACGATGATTTTAGAAGAGGAAATCCGACAAACCATGTTGTCTTTGGAGAAGCAACAGCTGTTTTAGCTGCGGATGCCTTGCAAACTCTTGCATTTGAAGAACTTGCATCGTTGCAGCACACGGATCCAACTACAATACTTGCCATTTTAAGAGCAGTGAGTACCGCATCAGGGGCAGCCGGAATGGTAGGGGGACAGATTCTTGATATGCAAGGAGAAGGAAAACAGCTTACCTTAACTGAGCTAGAAGAAATTCATGTCCATAAAACAGGCGCATTGCTTGCGTGTTGTGTTGAATCTGGTGCACTTCTAGCAAATGTATCTGAATCGGTCATGCAAAGCCTTCGCATTTTTTCAAGTAATATAGGCTTGGCATTTCAAATCAAAGATGACATATTAGACGTTACTGCTTCCACTGAGCAACTTGGAAAGACGGCAAACAAAGATACAGCAAGTGCTAAGAGTACATACCCAGCATTACTCGGGCTGGAAGGCGCTCAAGCTAAGCTTGAAAATCATCACAAACTAGCACTAGATGCTTTAGAGGAAATCGGTTTAGGAAGTTCTCTATTATCACAAATTGCAGACTATATTATTAATCGAAACGCATAAAGTAAGGCGTCTAGATGGTACTGTTTGTTGGATTGTTGATATAATAAGGAAAACGAGTGAAACAGTAGTATTAACTTATGAAGGTGTGTGATAGAGATGGATCTTACAAAGATCAACAGTCCATCGGATATTAAAAACTTGAACCTGGAAGAGATGAAAGAACTCGCTTCAGACATTCGGAAGTTTCTAATAAACAAATGTTCTGTAACAGGCGGTCATATCGGACCTAATCTAGGTGTAGTGGAGTTGACAATCGCTCTACACAAATTCTTTAATAGTCCACAGGACAAATTTATTTGGGACGTTGGGCATCAAGCGTATGTTCATAAAATTTTAACCGGTCGAGCTGGTGATTTTGACACGCTTCGTAAATACAAAGGGTTAAGCGGTTTCCCAAAGATGGCAGAGAGTGAGCATGACGTCTGGGAAACAGGACATAGTTCAACTTCGTTATCGGCAGCGATGGGGATGGCGGCAGCGCGCGATATTAAAGGTGACGACAACTATGTTATTCCTATTATCGGTGACGGAGCATTAACAGGCGGTATGGCGCTGGAAGCCCTTAACCATATTGGAAGTCAACAGACAAACATGATCGTTATTTTGAATGATAACGAAATGTCAATTGCACCGAACGTAGGAGCACTACATTCTGTACTAGGGAAATTACGGACAGCTGGAAAATATAACAGCGTAAAAGACGATGTTGAAGAATTGATAAAACGTATCCCGGCAGTTGGAGGGAAGATGGCATCGTTAGCTGAACGACTTAAAGATAGTCTGAAATATTTAGTTGTATCCGGTGTTTTCTTTGAAGAGCTCGGTTTTACCTATTTAGGACCGATAGATGGTCACGATTTCAATGAATTGGAACGCAATCTACTCTATGCTAAAAAAATGGAAGGACCTGTCCTTCTTCATGTTGTTACGAAAAAAGGAAAAGGTTACCATCCAGCTGAAAATGATAAAGTGGGAACCTGGCATGGAACTGGTCCTTATAAAATAGAAACTGGAGATTTTGTAAAATCCCCTGCTAAAGGACCATCTTGGAGTGGATTGGTTGCAGCCACAGTTGCAAGAATTGCTCGAGATGATCGACGTGTTGCGACGATTACACCAGCGATGCCTGTTGGTTCAAAATTAGAAGCAATTTCAGCCGAATTCCCTGAACGTTTTTATGATGTTGGAATTGCAGAACAACATGCAGCGACTATGGCTGCAGGTATGGCGACACAAGGGATGAAACCGTTCTTGTCCATCTACTCTACGTTCCTTCAGCGTGCATATGATCAGTTAGTCCATGATATTGCTCGTCAAAAGTTAAATGTTTTCATTGGTATCGATCGCGCGGGACTAGTAGGTGCTGATGGCGAAACTCACCAAGGTGTTTTTGACATCGCATTCTTACGTCACTTACCTCACATGGTTATTATGATGCCGAAAGATGAAAATGAAGGTCAGCACATGGTTAAAACTGCGTTAGAGTATAACGATGGACCAATTGCTATGCGGTACCCACGAGGAAATGGGTTCGGTATTCCTATGGATGAAGAACTAAAAGTGTTACCAATTGGGAAATGGGAAAAGTTAACCGATGGACAAGATGCAACAATTTTAACATTCGGTACAACAATTCCGATGGCATACGAAGCTGCAGAACTATTGGCAGAGCGAGGAATTTCAGTTAGCATCGTAAACGCTCGTTTCATTAAACCGTTAGATGAAGAGATGTTGAATGAACTCTTTGCAGCTGGAAAACCGATTATTACTGTGGAAGAAGCAGTTCTCGCGGGAGGTTTCGGTAGCGCAGTTCTTGAATACGCTCACGATTCCGGTGTTAGTGCTCCGATTTACAGAATGGGGATACCAGACCAATTTATCGAGCATGGAGATGTCGATGCATTGCTTGCTGAAATCGGGATGACTCCGGGTACACTTGCAGATTTGACGGTAGATGCAATTTCCGTATTGGAACGGAAGAAGGAAATGCAATGACCAATACGGATCCTAAAGAACGGGTTGACGTCTTGCTAGTTCAACGTGGGTTGGTAGAAACGAGAGAACAGGCAAAGCGATCGATTATGGCAGGCATCGTGTATTCCAATGAAACACGGATGGATAAGCCAGGAGAAAAAATAAAATCTTCCTTACCGTTACAAGTAAAAGGCTCAACGTTGAAATACGTGAGCCGCGGAGGATTAAAATTAGAAAAAGCGTTAGAGGAATTTGATGTTACGGTAAATGGACGGATAATGCTGGACATCGGTTCATCGACAGGTGGATTTACGGATTGTGCGCTTCAGAATGGTGCAAAACATTGTTATGCTTTAGATGTGGGGACAAACCAGCTTGCGTGGAAGATCCGCTCAGACAATCGTGTTACGGTAATGGAGAAATGCAACTTTCGATATGCAACACCTGATATGTTTACCGAAGGATTACCTGATTTCGCGACAATTGACGTATCCTTCATTTCCCTAGGACTGATACTACCACCTTTAAAACAAATACTGATTCCTGGCGGAGATGTGTTGGCGCTAGTGAAACCTCAGTTTGAAGCTGGTAAAGAGAATGTTGGGAAGAAAGGAATCGTACGCGAAGGTGCGGTTCACAAAGAAGTATTGCGAAAAGTAGCCGAGTTTGCTTCACAAGAAGGGTTTAGCCTAAGGGATTTGACGTATTCTCCAGTTACAGGAGGGGAAGGGAATATTGAATTCCTATTCCATCTAGTTGCTGAAGATCAGCCTACAACTAGTGTTACAGACAAAGACTTCTCAGAATTAGTTAAGAGAGCCCATTCAGAATTAGCGTAACAAGAAAAGGGATTCATCTGGAAACAATGATGGAATCCCTTTCTTTTTCTTACAAATGATGTGCAGGGAGTGATTGATATGAACAAAGGGCAGCGCCATCTTCGCATCCGCGAGATTATTACCTCTCAAGCGATTGAAACGCAAGATCAGCTCGTAGATACACTAAAAAGTTCGGGTGTGGATGTGACGCAAGCAACCGTTTCCCGAGATATTAAAGAATTACATTTATTCAAAACACCATTGCCTGATGGACGTTATAAATATAGTTTACCGGCTAATCCACAATTCAATATTGAGGATAAATTACACCGAATGTTGACCGATGCTTTCATTAGTATTGATGGTGCAAGTCATTTTCTCATATTGAAAACGCTACCTGGCAATGCACATGCAGTTGGTTCACTCATCGATCATCTGGAATGGATCGAAATGCTTGGCACCATTTGTGGCGACGACACGTGTATGATTATCTGTCGTGATGAAGTAGGTGCGAGCTCAGTGAGAGATCGTTTGCTTGCAATGCTGTAAGAAAGGGGGGAAATCCCTTGTTAAGTGAACTATCTATTAAAAATTTCGCAATTATAGAAGACCTGGATGTCTCATTTGAAGAGGGACTTACCGTTCTGACAGGTGAAACAGGTGCAGGTAAGTCCATCATTATTGATGCCGTTCAGCTTGTTGCGGGAGGACGAGGTTCTGTTGAATTCATCCGTCATGGCACGAAAAAAGCGGAACTGGAAGCAATGTTTGAAATTCCTGATTCCCACCATCCAGTTTTTCAAAAACTGAGTGAAGTAGGTATAGAAGCCGAAGAGGGTACTATCATTTTGCGCAGAGAGTTGAACCATAGCGGCAAAACGACTTGTCGGGTTAATGGAAAGCTGGTTACCATTGCGATTCTTCGTGAAATTGGAAGTCAGTTGATTGATATCCACGGTCAGCATGAGAATCAGGAATTGATGCACCAGAAGCGACATATCCATTTATTGGACTCGTTTGCTGGATCACCATTTAAGCGCGCGATGAAAAACTATGCAGAATTATACGAAGACTATGTAAAGTTGCACAAAAAGTTAAGTCTTGCATCGGAAAACGAACAGCAAATTGCTCAACGTATCGATCTGTATACATTTCAGTTAACCGAAATCGATGAAGCTGCTCTCAAAATCGATGAAGAAGAAACATTGGAATCCGAGCGAGTTAAGCTTCAGCATTTCCACCGTCTTTTTGATCGGTTAAATAGTGCATACGAAGCCATTCAAGGTGATTCCCGTGCGTTGGATTACCTTGGAACAGCAATGAGTGACCTGGAAGATGCTGCGTCAGTGGATGGGGATTTAAAAACTCTTGCAGAAACCACTGGAGAAAGTTTCTATTCACTGCAGGATGTCGCCCATGACATTAAAGGCATGATTGATGAAATGGAATATGATCCAAATCGTTTAGAAATTGTCGAAGATCGATTAGCCCTGTTAACAACTCTTAAACGAAAGTATGGCAATTCCGTTGAAGAAATATTACTGTATCGGGATAAAATTGCCGATCGATTAGATGAGCTCATTAACCGGGATGACCGTCTTGAAAAAGAACAAGAAAAATTACAGCATTTACGTGCAGACTTGGAAATCGAAGCAGGGGAACTTTCTGCAATTCGAAAAGAGTCATCATCGATGCTAGAACAAGCAATTATGGAACAACTTCGTCAACTACATATGGCGAAAGCCGAATTCCAGGTCAAAATTGAACGGAAAGAAGCCGGTTCTTTTGATTATAATGGATTCGATGATGTCGCATTTTATATATCGACCAATGTTGGTGAACCCATGAAGCCTCTTGTTAAAGTCGCTTCTGGTGGTGAGTTATCACGTGTAATGCTTGCGTTAAAAACAATTTTCTCCAAACACCAAGGCATCACATCGATTATCTTTGACGAAGTCGATACGGGCGTAAGTGGTCGTGTAGCGCAAGCGATTGCAGAAAAAATTGCAATGGTTGCGATGAATTCCCAAGTATTATGTATTTCCCATTTGCCTCAAGTTGCTGCAATGGCAGATCATCATTACCTCATCCGTAAAGAGGTGACAGATGAACGTACACGGACATCAATTCAAGATGTATTAGATGAAGATCGCACTAGAGAGTTGTCTCGAATGTTATCAGGTGCTGAAGTGACGCCATTAACGTTGCGTCATGCTGACGAATTACTGCAGCTTGCTGAAGCGCGTAAAAGCATATTGTAAAAATTAAAGGAATATCGGGTGGTGATCCCGATATTCTTTTTCAATTCCACCTTTGCATGTTTTACCCTTTCATAACAACCTTCATAACGCACACTCTATAGGTAATCTAAAATCGAAGGAGGTGACTTATGGAATGGAGTAGACAGCTGAAACTTTTCATGGCGTCTGTTGTGATGATTGTAGGTATGTCCTTTAGTTCTATCGTTGCGTTTGCGGCAAGCAGTTCTTTAATTCCAATGGGGAATTCGATTGGAATTCAACTGGAGCTAGCGGGTGTCTTTGTGACAAGTGATGTGCCGCTGAGTAAAAAGAATGCTTCGCTTAAAGCTGGAGATCAGTTAGTGAGCATCGACGGCACGTCTATTGAATCACTGAAGACCTTAAATGAAAAAGTGGGAGTAATTGAAGATGAATCTGTCGTAAAGCTCGTTCTCAAACGTGATGAAAATGACGTGACAGTAGAAGCGGACGGATTGTCATTCAAGCGAGCACTACCCTTTTTGAAGGACACGACAGAAGGAACAGGGACGCTAACATATGTCGACCTAAACGATGGAACGTATGGAGCACTTGGACACCAAATCATTGATAGTTCTCTAAACAGTGCACCGAATTTCGATAGTGGCTCCATTTACTTGTCGGAAATCGAACAAATTAAGAAAAGCACCCCAGGAAACCCCGGCTATAAGATCTCTTCAATCATCAATCAGGATAAAACGCTCGGTTCGATTTTAACCAATAGTGTTTATGGAATCTTTGGCGATTGGAATACTTCTTATAAGGAAGTCTTGACGGAACCATTGGAAGTTATGCAACCAACAGAGTTAACTGTTGGAAAGGCTGAGATTTTAACGACGATTCAAGGAACTGAAGTCGAATCGTTTGAGATTGAAATCTCGAAGCTGTCCAATGATTCATTTCAATTTAAACTGACAGATAAGCGTCTCCTAGAAAAAACAGGGGGCATTTTGCAAGGGATGAGCGGTAGTCCTGTTATCCAAAAAGGAAAATTTGTCGGCGCAGTCACCCATATGTTTGTAGACGAGCCTGAAAAAGGAGCCGGTCTATTCCTTGGAAAAATGACAGAAGTAGGTGCGAAGTAAACGAAAAACAGCCAACTCTTTTTCAGAGTTGGCTGTTTTCTGTTAAACTAAAGTGTTAAAAATTAATGAATTCTGTCGAAATAAAGAGAAACCGTACGCCATTGGATTCATTTTATATTTCAATAAAGGAAATGCAGAACCTTTGTCGAAAATTTTATCAAGCAAGGAATCGACAGGGAATTGCAGCAACAGACTTGCTGCGTGTCAATCAAGGGGGAATTGAGAATGGGAAAAATTAAAATAGCAATAGCTGATGATAACAAAGAGCTTGTGAAAACAATGACTGCTTATTTTGAGAAGCATCCTGAAATAGATGTGCTATGGACAGCTCAAAATGGAAAGCAGTGTTTACTGAATTTAGAACAATCCGTTCCCGACGTGCTATTACTGGACATCATTATGCCTTATTTGGATGGTATTGCGGTATTGGAGCAAATTCGTTCTAATGATGAGACTGCTGATTTGAAAATTATAATGCTGACAGCCTTTGGACAAGAAGATGTAATGACACAAGCCGCTGGATTAGGCGCTTCCTACTTCATGTTAAAGCCCTTTGAATTTGAACAGCTCGTTAACCAGATTTTCCAAGCCGCTAGCGTACAGAAACCATCGCGTGAACAACAACCCGCACAACAAGCTGTCAAAGCCGAAGAAGGCGTTTCTCAAAAAGTACTAGATACAGCTATTACGACAACCATTAAAGAAATTGGAGTTCCCGCTCATATTAAAGGCTATTCATACCTTCGAGAAGCAATCCAAATGGTTTACAATGATAATGATTTACTCGGTGCTGTAACTAAAATATTGTACCCTGAAATTGCAGAAAAGTATAAAACAACTCCTTCACGGGTAGAGCGAGCTATTCGACATGCAATTGAAGTTGCATGGAATCGAGGGAATTATGAAGTTATCTCAAAAACGTTTGGCTACACAGTTCATCATTTAAAGAGTAAACCTACAAATAGTGAATTCATCGCAATGATCGCTGACAAAATCCGTTTGGAACATATGGCGAGCTAATGTTCTTTGCTGTTGAATGCAGGTATAAGCAAAAAAACTAAAAAAATACAAAGGCGGGAGATCTTGGTCCTGCCTTTTTGTGTGCCCTTTATTCCTAGGTAGTCTAATGAATCAATACGCAGTAATTTTACCTATTCTGAATTTTGAAGGTGGAAAGCATCCCAGTTTACTTTTTTCCTAATAGATAAGCCGCTGGGAACTGTGTGAAAAGATGCAAAACTTTATTGTTCAGTGAAACGCAAAAGGACTAAGTATAGACGAAACACCTATTTCTTATAATGGTTAAAGATTTATAATGGATGAAGGGAGAGGTGAACAAAGTGTTATATGAAAACGATTTCATCGAATTGACACGAAATGAAAACACGATAAAAATGCGTACAAAAAAGAGCGGTTTTCCCATTAAATCTTTTGACAAGATCACACAAAAATTACCCCGATTAAAAATTACATCCTTTCCAGAGCTTCGTCGAGCACTTTCTACTGAAGGAAACGAAGGAGAAATCGCTACATACGCTCCAGTTATTGAAATTATCGTTTCTTCCGACAAAATGAAAGCAGAAGCTGAAATTTACTTGACTGAAGCTGAAATTGAAGAAAAAAGAAATGAGCTTCCCTCATTAGTAGCAGAGGCTTTAAAAAGTAAAGGCATTCAGCCGGGTCAATATAACGTAAGTTGGAATGCGGTTAAGGCGCGACAAACCATTGTGGTAGCTGAAGGCAAATTCCCTGTAAAAGGCGATGATGCACGTATTACATACATAGAAGTTCCTGAAAGACGACCAGTTATACGCGCAGATGGATCTGCGGATTATTATGAGATGAATTTTGTGACGCCCATTAAAAAAGGCGACTGGCTGGGTGAAAAAACTCCAGCTCAAGATGGAACCCCAGGAATAGACGTTTTTGGAAATGAGATAGCGAGCAAGAAAGGGCTGGACAACAAGCTCTACTACGACAGAAAATCTGTTGAAGAAGTGGACGAAGACGGAAAAAAGGTCCTACGAGCAATCCATGGCGGAGTTTTGGAATTTGTTAACGGCATCGTAGGAATCGGTCAACAACTCGTCATTAATGGGGATGTTGGGCCAGAAACCGGCTCCATTACTTTTGATGGCACCGTTGTGATTTCAGGTACGGTACTGGCAGGCTACAGCGTAAATGCCACAGGGGATATTTCGATTGGAGCAAACGAAGGGGTAACCAATGCAAAAGAAGTGAGATCTGAACAAGCTGATGTCTACATTAAAGGTGGTGTATTTGGAGGAGGTACAACTCTCATTGAAGCGAAAGGGAGTATCTTCATTAAACATGCTAATGAGTGTAGTCTTTTTTCGAATACTGTACAGGTTGGACTCTATTTGCTTGGATGCGAAGTGATTGCAGATTATGTTTATGTTGATCGTTATAAAGGGAAAATCATCGGTGGAACAACCGAAGGGAAGTATCGGATAGAGTGTGCAACTGCTGGGAATCGGCATGAGCGTTCGACTTTGTTGTATGCGAAAGGAATCGATAAAGAAGTCGTCCAAATTGAAGTTCAAAGAATGGCACAGTCGATTAAAAACTTACAAAAACAAATCGTTAAGTTAGAGTCGCATATTGAACCATTAGAAAAAATGATTACGACGCTAGTAGGACCTCAGCGTGAAGCATATGATAAGATACAAGATACGTTAACAACCAGCCGTGAAGAGATTTTTGTGCTCGATCAAGCCATTCAATCCAACTTACAAATTATGAAATCAGCAATTCCTCCACAAATCGAAATTACACACGAAGCAAATCCTGGAGTATGTATTCATATTGGATCTAAGACTTCTATTATCGAATCCCCTACAAAAGGTGTTTTTGAATTGATTGATGGGGTATTAAACATCTAAGTCAAATATAGTCCAGGAGGCTGCTATATGTCTGTAGAAAACAAGGTAGAGAAACGTCGAGAAATTTATGCACATCGAGGTGCCTCAGGAAAATACTTTGAAAATACGATGAAGGCATTTTATGGAGCTGTTGAAGCAGGAGCAGATGGTATTGAATTAGATGTCCAATTGTCAAAAGATGGTGTCTTTTTTGTCATCCATGATTCTGATCTTTACCGCTTATCCGGTATCCGAAAAAAGATTTCGGAAATGGAGGCAGCTGAAATTCAACAAATTCGTATTGGAAAGCGATTTTTGAGAGGAATAAAAGGCGATTCGATTCCGACTCTTTCTTCCGTGATTTCATTTGCAGCTTTGGAATCAGTGGGGTTAAATATTGAACTAAAAGAGACAGTTTCGGATCATCCGGAATGTCTTTCAACTTTATTGGACCAAATCTCAGTTCTTGATGAAGTTTACATATCCTCATTCGATTATAGTTTGGTTAAAAAGGTAAAACAATTAGCCCCGGATATGGAAGCTGGATTGCTTCTTAAAAAATCAATGCTGACAAATCACCAACTATCAGACTATCCTGCAGCAGATGCATTTCACTTTCACAAAAGAATGATGAAAGATCCTTATCTTAGCCAATGGCAACAAACAAAAAAAACGATAAGGGTTTACGGGGTAGATGGAGAAGAAGCTTTTGTCAAAAGTCCGCCAGACTTCATCTATGGATGGATTACAGACTATCCAGAACGGTTTACCAAGTAATAACTGTAGTTTACTGTCTATTAGTTAATATCATGAATGGAAGCGAAAATGTTTTTGGAAATCAATTGTTGTGTTGACTAACAAAAAGGGCGAATGAAGTTCATATATGAAATAGGAGACGTGGCAATTACGCCAAGTCTCCTATTTTTATTTATTCTTTTTTTGTATTCTCCCTGTTCGCTGATCTCTTCGAAACAAAAATCCAGCAAAAAATCCGATGCTAACTGCAAGTAAAAGAAATCCTGCAATAAATTGCATCCATATGTATGGGAACGGACTAAATAAGATCCCGAACAATGCATCACGCATTAACTTTATGCCAAGAGCGGCGGCAACACCTGGTATTACGAGCACTATGAACGCTGCCAAACGAGCCATATGAACCCCTCCAATCCTTATTAATTTTACCTGCTGCCGAAAGATTGTCAAGACGCGAAGGATAATGTATGATAAAATTGGAAATGCAAAAGATTGCACAAAGGTGAGAGGGGGATTGAACATCTTTGCAAAACATTTTAATAATTGATGCTGACCAAGAAAGCATTAGTGTTTTACAGCACATTGAGCAAATTGAAACTTACCAAATAATCGGTATTGTTGATCGTACAGAGAACTGTGATTGCAGTAAGTTTGCGAGTCAGAACGGAATCCCTCATGGACCTAATCCAGAAAGTTTTCTTTCAGGAAATGTGCAACTAGTTCTAGATTTCTCAGGGGACTCCCCATTCATTTACAGTCAAACATATCCACAAATTACAGTGGTACCGAAATCCATTTGTCAACTTATCGTGAAGACTTTAGCTAATCACCAATCAGAATTAAATTCATTGCATTCAGAGATGTTGGTATACAAATCCATTTTCAACTCAGTTGGAGAAGGCATGATAGGAATTGACGAAACGGGTAACATAAACCTATTTAATGATAGCGCTTCCAAAATGCTTGATTTTTCAGCTGAAGATGTAATCGGAAAGCCAATTCTATCGATAATCCCTGCATCAGGTTTGCCGGACATTTTACAAAATGGTCATCCTGAATTCGATGTTGAACTTCAACTAACTAACGGGTTGGATATTTTGAGTTCCAGATATCCTATCGTCATGCCAGACGGCCATATAACTGGAGCGTTTGCTGTTTTTAAAGATGTGACAGGAGTTATTCGCACAGCAGAAGAAATTACAGACCTAAAGCGAGTTAAAACGATGCTTGAGGCAATAATTCACTCCAGTGATGATGCAATATCCGTCGTAGATTCTGAAGGATTAGGAATCTTAGTCAATCCAGCCTACACACGGTTAACAGGTTTAACAGAAAGTGAAGTAATTGGTCAACCGGCAACTGTCGACATTAGTTCGGGAGAAAGTATTCACATGAGGGTCCTTGAGACGAAAAGACCTGCACGCGGTGTTAATATGCAAATCGGTGAAAATAATCGAGATGTGATTGTAAATGTTGCACCGATAATTGTTGACCAGGAAGTGAAAGGCAGTGTCGGTGTCATACACGATATTACAGAAATACGCAGTCTTATGAAACAACTTGACCATGCAAAAGCGATGATTCGAGAGTTAGAATCGACGTATACATTCGATGATATTATCGGAACCAATGAAGACCTGCTAATTGCAGTTAGTCAAGCAAAAATTGCAGCGGGATCGGAAATCCCAGTGATGCTTCGAGGCGAACCAGGGAGTGGAAAAGAACTTTTCGCTCATGCCATTCATACAGGAAGTAGAAGAAATGATGGAGAGTTCATGAGGGTTTCTTGTGCATCATTAGATGTAGATGCAATTGAGGTTGCACTCATGCACACTGAAATTCAACATGAAAAAAGTTCAGGAACGCTGTTTTTGGACGAAATTACCGAATTGAAACCTGATGTACAGAAAAAGCTCTTAGAATACCTAACTTCTGGACGTATCACGGCAGCGGGACAGCCGATACAACTGACAGTGAGAATTATTACGTCCTCTGCAGCTAACTTGGAACGCGCTGTTCACGAGGGAGTCCTTTGCGAAGACTTGTACTATCAACTCACCCGCATGTCTATCCGGATTCCTCCGTTGCGAACAAGGACAGATGATATTGAGCTTTTGACAGATGTTCTCCTCGCAATGCTAAATCAGGAATTCGGAATGACGATTCAGCATGTGACATTTAAGGCGATGCAACGTCTACAATCCTATGAGTGGCCAGGAAATGTCCGTGAACTGGAAAATGTGTTAAGTAGAGCGATGATCTTAACGGAAGCAGGTTCTACAAAGCTCGATGAAGCGGACATCGTACGAGCATTGTCTTCGCGTAGTGAACAGCGAACAGATTCAGGAATACCTGATAAGCGGACGCTTGCTTCGCTGATGGAAGATCATGAAAAGGTATTGCTGGAGACCTCGTTGAAGGAAAATAACGGTCAAAAAGTTTTGGCAGCTGATCGACTTGGCATTTCACTTCGGTCCTTGTACTACAAGTTAGAAAAATACAAATTGATTTAACGAAAGTGAGGTGACGGGATGGAAACACTTTCAGAACTTGTACAACAAGCAGCTGCATTATCGGACAGACCATGCACCGCTGTTGCTTGTGCAGCAGATGCGGATGTATTGGAATCAGTTGAACTAGCAGTTACGAGAGGTCTAGCGACTTTCAAACTCTATGACGATAAAAAACAATTACAAGAAACCATTCAATCCAAGTATCCTCAGCTCGCTAATCATCCTGATATCGAACTGATATATAGTGAAGGAATGCAGCATTCAGCTCAATTAGCAGTCGATGCGGTATCTACAGGGAAAGCCCAAGTGCTGATGAAGGGGAATCTTCCTACTGCGGCATTGATGAAGGTTGCCTTACGAAAAGAAGCGGGCTTACGAACCGGGAATGTGCTTTCTCACGTAGCTGCATTTGAAATCCCAGGCTTCAACAAGCTATACTTCGTAACGGATTCAGCGATGAGTATCCTACCAGAACTTCAGGTGAAAGCACAAATTATTCAAAATGCGGTAACTGTGGCTAGAGCATGTGGTATCGATGTTCCAGTTGTAGTGCCACTTGCTGCGGTAGAATCTGTAAACCCGGCGATGCAAGCAACGTTGGACGCAGCTTCCTTGACGATGATGAATCAGCGAGGACAGTTGAAAAATTGTATTGTTGAAGGACCTATGGCATTGGATAACGCAATTTCACCAGAAGCCGCTCAACATAAAGGGCTCTCTGGTCCTGCGGCAGGGAAGGCTGATATTTTAGTTGCACCCAACTTGGAAGCTGGTAACATTCTCTACAAATCGTTAACCTACTTTGCTCGTGCGAAAGTAGGCGGAATCATCCAAGGAGCTTCCGCGCCAATCGTTGTCACGTCACGTGCGGACAATGCCGAAACGAAACTTCATTCACTAGCACTTGCATTACTAGTAAGTAAAAACTGATTGAATAATTGGAGGAATTACAAATGGAAATTATCAAATACATGGAAACTTACGACTATGAGCAATTGGTGATCTGCCAAGACAAAACAACTGGCCTAAAAGCATTCATCGCAATTCACGATACAACACTGGGACCTGCACTTGGTGGAACTCGCATGTGGACATACAACAGTGAGGAAGAAGCAATTGAAGACGCTCTTCGCCTTGCACGTGGAATGACGTATAAAAACGCAGCTGCTGGCCTAAACCTCGGTGGCGGTAAAGCAGTTATTATGGGGAACCCTAAAACAGACAAAAACGATGAATTGTTCCGTGCGTTCGGACGCTTCATCGAAGGCTTAAACGGTCGGTACATTACAGCTGAAGATGTAGGTACTACTGAAGCGGATATGGATCTTATCCACCTCGAGACAGATTACGTAACTGGTGTTTCTGCAGAATTCGGTTCTTCAGGTAACCCATCACCTGTAACAGCACTTGGTGTCTATGTAGGAATGAAGGCAGCAGCTAAAGAAGCATTTGGAGATGATTCACTTAAAGGCAAGACAATCGCAGTACAAGGTGTTGGAAACGTTGCCTACACAATGTGTGAGTACCTTCATGAAGAAGGCGCAAAACTGATTGTTACTGATATTAATGAAGAAGCGGTGCAACGTGCAGTAGACAATTTCGGCGCAACTGCAGTGGGCATTAACGAAATTTATGGAGTAGATGCAGACATCTTCTCACCATGTGCACTTGGAGCTGTCATTAATGATGATACAATTCCACAATTAAAGGCAAAAGTCATAGCGGGATCTGCAAACAACCAATTGAAGAACCCAGAACACGGCGACAAAATCCACGAAATGGGACTTGTGTACGCACCAGACTACGTCATCAACTCAGGTGGAGTTATTAACGTAGCAGACGAATTGGATGGATATAACCGTGAACGTGCGTTGAAAAAAGTCAACACAATCTACGATACGATTGAAAAGATCTTTGCTATTTCTAAGCGTGACAACATTCCTTCATACGTTGCAGCAGACCGTTTGGCTGAAGAGCGTATTGAGCGTGTTGCAAAAGCACGTAACTCATTTCTACAAAAAGAAAAAAGCGTACTCTCAAATCGTCGATAAGCAACTTTTGAGCTGTGCTGTGAAAGGAGAGGATACTTGTGCACCTTGCAGTTGAAAGAATTTTGACGATCAACCCTGGCTCTACCTCTACAAAAATTGGCGTGTTTGATAATGATCGGCTCGTCATGGAAGAGACACTGCGTCATTCCACTGAACAACTTGCCCAGTTTGCTTCTATCACCGCTCAGTACGAATTTCGTAAGTCGATGATTGTAGATGAGCTTCAACAACATGAAATTGAACTATCCTCTTTATCTGCAGTGTGTGGACGCGGTGGCTTACTGCGTCCGATTGCTGGAGGTACGTATACAGTGAACGAATCGATGCTTGAAGATCTGCGAGAAGGATATTCTGGTCAGCATGCATCCAACTTGGGGGGAATCCTTGCAAATGAGATTGCAACGGAGTGTAAGATTCCTGCCTATATTGTTGATCCAGTTGTAGTGGATGAACTACAGCCCATCGCAAGAGTTTCTGGATTTAAGTTACTGGAACGACACTCGATTTTCCATGCGTTAAACCAAAAAGCGGTAGCTCGAAGATATGCTCTGCATACTGGTAAAAAATACGAGGATCTTAGACTCATCGTAACGCATATGGGAGGCGGGATTACAGTTGGTGCCCATCGTCATGGAGAAGTCATCGACGTAAATAATGGACTCCACGGCGACGGTCCCTTTAGTCCCGAACGTGCAGGTACAGTTCCTGCTGGAGATTTAGTAGATATCTGCTTTTCTGGAAAGTACTATCGTCAGGAAATAATGGAAATGCTCGTCGGTAAAGGTGGTCTCACAGGTTACCTTGGTACGAATAACGCAGTTGAAGTGGAAAAAAGAATCGCTGCTGGGGATGGACATGCAAAAGAAGTTTACAGTGCAATGGCTTACCAAGTCGCTAAAGAAATCGGTAGCGCAGCGGCTGTACTCCAAGGTAAAGTGGATGCAATTATTTTGACTGGCGGACTCGCATACGGCAAAGACTTTACAGCTGAGATACAAGGATATGTTGACTGGATAGCAGATGTCGTTGTCTACCCGGGGGAAGACGAATTGCAAGCCCTTGCGGAAGGGGCAATCCGTGTTCTTACCGGTGAAGAGGAAGCAAAAGTGTATCCATCAAGACAGACAAACATAGAAATGGAGGCTGAACACATTGGCTCAAGAGTATGATGTAGTAATTCTTGGTGGCGGAACAGGTGGATATGTAGCTGCCATTCGTTCTGCCCAGCTTGGTCTGAAAACAGCGCTCGTTGAAAAAGGTAAATTAGGTGGCACATGCTTACATAAAGGATGTATTCCTAGTAAAGCGTTATTAAAAAGTGCAGAAGTTTACCAGTTAACAAAAGAAAAAGCTCAAAGTTTTGGTATTGAAACAGAAGGCGTTACACTTAATTTCTCAGCTGTCCAAGAAAGAAAAAAGTCCATCGTCGACCAACTTTATAAAGGTGTTCAAGGTCTTATGAAGAAAGGCAAGATCGATGTCTATGAAGGAACAGGCAGAATGCTTGGTCCCTCTATCTTCTCCCCGATGCCTGGAACCATCTCAGTTGAGATGAATAACGGCGAAGAAAACGAAATGCTCATCTTGAAGAATCTTGTGCTTGCAACCGGCTCACGTCCTAGAACATTACCCGGACTAGAGTTAGATGAACAGCAAATCCTTTCTTCAGATGGCGCACTTGCTCTTGAATCATTGCCATCTTCTATGCTAATCATTGGTGGCGGTGTTATTGGAATCGAGTGGGCTTCTATGCTCAACGATTTCGGCGTTAACATTACTGTCATTGAATACGCAGACCGAATTATTCCAACTGAAGACGAAGACATTTCAAAAGAAATGAAAAAAATTCTTGAGAAAAAAGGCATCAAATTCGTCACAGGTGCAAAAGTGCTTCCTGAAACAGTTGAAAAGACAGCTGAAAATGTAACCATTTCAGCGGAAATTGGTGATTCTACTCAAAGCTTCACTGCAGAAAAAGTTCTAGTCTCAGTTGGCCGACAAGCCAATACTGAAGGAATCGGAATTGAAAATACAGATATTGAAGTTGAAAAAGGATACATTAAAACAAAGCCAACGTTCCAAACAAAAGAAAGTCATATCTATGCGATTGGAGATTGTATTGGTGGACTACAACTTGCACACGTTGCCTCTCACGAAGGAATTGCAGCGATAGAACATATCGCAAATCAAACTCCAGAGCCTATGGATTATGAGAAAATTTCACGTTGTATCTATTCGAGCCCTGAAGCAGCAAGCGTAGGCATCACCGAAAAACAGGCGAAAGATCGCGGATTCACTGTGAAAATTGGTAAATTCCCATTCCAAGCCGTTGGTAAAGCGCTGGTGAATGGTAAAGCAGACGGCTTTGTAAAAATTGTTGCGGATGAAAAAACGGATGATATTCTCGGTGTACACATGATTGGTGCCGGTGTTACAGACATGATTTCTGAAGCAGGCTTAGCTATGGTATTAGACGCAACACCTTGGGAAGTTGCAGAAACGATTCATCCTCATCCATCACTCTCAGAAGTGATTGGGGAAGCCGCATTAGCTGTAGATGGTAAAGCAATCCACATGTAAAAAGGGGGAAATAATCATGGCAACAAACCGCCACGAAGAGCTTGGGCTCACAAATGATGATGTATTACAAATCTATGAAACAATGTTAATGGCTCGAAAAATAGATGAGCGCATGTGGCTTCTGAACCGTGCAGGTAAAGTTCCATTTGTTATTTCTTGTCAGGGACAAGAAGCTGCACAAGTAGGAGCTGCATATGCACTCGATAAAGAAAAAGACTGGACTGCCCCTTACTATCGAGACATGGGAGTCGTCTTACATTTTGGCATGACACCAAAGGATTTGATGCTTTCAGCATTTGCGAAAGCAGAGGACCCGAACTCAGGTGGACGACAGATGCCAGGTCACTTTGGACAACGCAAGAATCGTATTTTGACAGGCTCTTCACCTGTTACAACACAACTTCCACACGCAGTGGGGGTTGCACTTGCAGCGAAGATTAAAGGCGAAGACTTCATTACATTCACAACGCTCGGTGAAGGGTCTTCTAACCAAGGTGATTTCCATGAAGGCATGAACTTTGCAGGTGTACACAAATTGCCTACTGTTGTCATGGTAGAGAACAATAAATACGCAATTTCAGTTCCAGTTGAAAAACAACTTGCCTGCGAGCATGTTGCTGACCGTGCAGCTGGTTATGGAATGCCGGGTACAACAGTCGATGGAACAGATCCACTTGAAGTTTATAAAGTCGTGAAAGAAGCGGCAGACAGAGCTCGTCGTGGAGATGGACCAAGCCTCGTTGAAGCAGTTTGCTATCGCTTGACGGCTCACTCATCTGATGATGATCACCGTTTGTATCGTGATGCTGAAGAGTTGGAAACAGAGCGTAAACTCGACCCAATTCCTAAATTTGCTAATTACTTAAAAGAAGCTGGTGTGCTTACAGATGAATTGAATAGCGAAATTGAAGAACGAATAATGAAGCAAGTGAACGAAGCGACAGATTATGCAGAAGCAGCTCCTTATGCAGAACCAGAGTATGCACTTCGTCACGTATATGCTGAACAAGGAGGGAAAAACTGATGGCGGTCATTTCATATATCGATGCAATTACTAGTGCTATGGCAGAAGAAATGGAACGTGACGAAAACGTTTTTGTAATGGGAGAAGACGTAGGTCGTAAAGGTGGCGTTTTCAAAGCGACAACTGGTTTATACGATCAGTACGGTGAATACCGGGCACTCGATACGCCTCTTGCTGAATCCGCGATTGCTGGTGTTGCAATCGGTGCAGCTATGTATGGCATGCGCCCAATCGCTGAAATGCAGTTTGCAGATTTCATTATGCCTGCGGTCAATCAAATCGTTTCGGAAGCGGCAAAAATCCGTTACCGTTCAAATAATGACTGGTCTTGTCCACTCGTTGTCCGCGCACCATTTGGCGGCGGCGTTCACGGAGCGCTCTATCATTCACAATCGGTAGAATCCATGTTTGCAGGAACGCCTGGACTTAAAGTTGTTATTCCATCGACTCCTTACGATGCAAAAGGTTTGTTGAAGGCAGCTATTCGTGACGATGATCCAGTGCTGTTCTTTGAACATAAGCGTGCGTATCGACTTATCAAAGGCGAAGTACCTGAAGAAGAATATACAATAGAAATCGGAAAAGCAGATGTGAAGCGTGAAGGGGAAGACATTACGATCATCACATATGGTCTATGTGTCCACTTTGCGTTACAAGCTGCAGAGCGTCTTGCTGAAGATGGGATTTCAACACACATTCTCGATCTGAGAACAATTTATCCTCTGGATAAAGAAGCGATCATTGAAGCAGCTAAAAAGACAGGGAAGGTTCTTCTTGTTACAGAAGATAACAAAGAAGGCAGCATCATGAGCGAAGTTGCAGCGATTATTTCAGAAAACTGTTTATTCGACTTAGACGCTCCGATTCAACGTCTCGCTGGACCGGATATACCTGCAATGCCGTATGCACCAACAATGGAGAAGTTCTTTATGGTGAACCCAGATAAAGTAGAAAAAGCAGCACGAGAGTTAGCTGAATTTTAATAAGGAACGGAGGGAAATACAGTGGCAATTGAATCCATTAAAATGCCTCAACTCGGTGAGAGTGTAACTGAAGGTACGATTGAAAAATGGCTCGTAAAGCCAGGTGATCACGTAGAAAAGTATGACTCACTTGCGGAAGTGAATACAGATAAAGTAACAGCTGAAGTACCTTCATCATTCACAGGGACGATTAAAGAAATCCTTGTTCAAGAAGGCCAAACAGTTGCTGTAGGTGAAATCGTTTGTACGGTCGAAACTGAAGGCGGAGGCAGTGAATCTGCGCAGCCGGAAGCAGCACCAGCTCAAAAAGAGCCAGCGAACGAAATGCCGGCAGAAGGTTCACAAAAACCAAAGAGTCCTGTGAAAAAAGAGAAGGGCGCTGCTGCGGGTCGTTACTCACCAGCTGTTCTTCGTCTTTCACAAGATCATGATATCAATCTAGCGGATGTCGATGGTTCCGGCCGCGATGGACGGATTACACGTAAAGACATTCAAGCAATCATTGATAGTGGTGAAAAGCCACAACCTAGATCAGCTGTTGAGGCACCAGCTTCAGCTAAGCAATCCGCACCAGCAGCACCGGCTTCAAGTGCACCTGCACAAAGCGTACCAAATGTACCTGTTGCAGCAGGTGATATTGAAATTCCAGTCACTGGGGTTCGACGTGCAATCGCTAACAACATGTTGAAGTCTAAACACGAAGCACCGCATGCGTGGACAATGATTGAGGTTGACGTAACTGAAATGGTGAAATACCGCGATTCATTGAAAGCTGAATTCAAGCAAAAAGAAGGCTTCAACTTAACGTACTTCGCATTTTTCGTCAAAGCAGTTTCTCAAGCATTAAAAGAATTCCCGATGATGAATTCAATGTGGGCTGGCGACAAAATTGTGCAGAAAAAAGACATTAATATTTCGATTGCTGTAGCAACTGAAGAGGCATTGTATGTCCCAGTAATCAAGCAAGCGGATGAGAAAACAATTAAAGGCATTGGCCGTGAGATTACAGAGCTTGCTGGAAAAGTACGTTCCGGTAAACTGAAATCTTCTGAAATGCAAGGCGGTACGTTTACTGTCAACAACACAGGATCATTCGGTTCTGTTCAGTCAATGGGGATCATTAATCACCCACAAGCAGCAATTTTGCAAGTGGAATCGATTGTCAAACGTCCAGTTGTTATGGACAATGGCATGATCGGTGTTCGGGATATGGTTAACCTTTGTCTGTCATTAGATCACCGTGTATTAGACGGACTCGTAGCAGGTCATTTCCTAGCACGTGTTAAGGAAATACTAGAAAACGTATCACCAGAAACAACATCTGTCTACTAAGTTAGACACACCAACCCCCTCGGCCATATATAGAATGGACGTGGGGGTTGTCTTTTCAAGAAGGATCCATTTCAGGTACACTATGAGGTAACAGTTATACAGGGAGGGATTTTAAATGAGCAACTCTGACATACATAACATGATGCAACAACGCTTCGAACTTCCGGATTGGAACGAATGGAAAGAAGTAGCGGAGCGGTCATTGAAAGGGAAGACAATAGACTCCCTTAAAACAACGACAGCAGAAGGTATCACACTTAATCCGCTGTACACAGCACCCGTCGAACCAAACAAAAATATACGTCCTAGTCAAAGGAAATGGATTAGTGCGCAACCGACTGCGGGAAGTGCAGGCTCTGAGTGGATTACTTCTATGTCTGAAAGTCTCGAAAAGGGAAACGAAGCGATCTATATTGATGGAAGAATATCGATTGAATGGAACGATGCTTCTTTACATGCACTTGCCTCATTAATGAAAAACCATCCAATTGCCTTCATGCACATAGAATCTCAAGATCGTTTGCTTGAAGTATTTGAGATGATTTCGTCTGAAGAACGCGAAAAAGTGACAGGTCTTTTGCTAACTGCAGAATTTGACTTGCCTTCAGGATATGAAAATATTAGGTCACTAGGTATTGATTTGGAACCGATTCATATGAATGGGGCAGATAGTGTCACTGAGCTTGCAATCGCATTATCAGAAGCAACGAATCTCGCAACCAAAGCAGCTCCGTTTGATCACTTTAAGAAAAATGTCTTTTTTAGATTTCCAGCAGACACTCATTTCTTTATGGAAATCGCAAAATTTAGAGCGTTCCGTACTTTATGGCAATTGTTTTGCAGTGCATACGATGAAAACGAGTCAAGTCCTGTTCCTTTAATTGGAGTAACTTCGCTGAGATCGTTCTCAAAAATAGATCCTTATGTGAACTTGCTGAGAGCGGGAAATAGCGCGTTTTCAGCAGTTTTAGGCGGAGCTGACTGGCTAACGGTTTACCCTTATAACGAGTTGACGGGAAGTACGGTGCAGTCGCTTAGATATGCTCGAAATGTACAACTCATTATCCGAGAAGAAACACATGCTGACAAAGTCATCGATCCTGGTGGCGGCTCGTACTTCATTGAACAACTAACAAAAGAATTAGTTCATAACGCTTGGGAACTGTTCCTAGAGATTGAGGAAAGCGGCGGCAAAGATGTCTATCTGCAATCCGGAAAGCTACAACAGCTTGCATATGAACGAAAAGCTAATGCTGCAACTGGAGTTACTTCTTTGATAGGAACAAGTGTTTATGCAGATCCTGAGAATCATAATTTAGCTGAAAACGCTTTTAGAAACGAGACATCTCGTCCGGCATATCCATTTGAGGAGCTACGTAAAAAGGCAGCTGAACAGCTGATTGACATTCGCCTTCTCGTATTTGGTAGCTTAAAATCCTACAAACCGCGCGCAGATTTTGCGACAGGTTTTCTGGCAACCGCTGGGTTAACTGCTCAACATAGCCCAGCATTTCCTGATGCTGCATCTGCTATTGAATGGCTAAGAAGTGAGAAACCAGACTATGCAATCGTGTGTGCGACTCCAGATATGACGGAACAGGTTACTGCAGAACTAATTGCAAATAAGCCTCAAAGTCTTCTATTGGATGTTGCAGGCCGTGTGAGTGAAGAGCTAACGAGCGAATGGCTAGCAAGCGGACTAGATGGATTTGTATACAGCGGACAAGATCGTATTGGGAAGCTTAGTCAAATCCTCAATCGTTGCAAGGGAGGCGCAGAAGCATGAAAAAGCCTGATTTTAGCAAAGTAGATATTAACCAAGTGACTCAGAAATCGACATCTGGTCAGAAACAAGCGACGGAATCATTTCTAACAAATGAAGGAATTCAAGTAAAGCCTTTCTATACTCCCGAGGATAGTAAAGGACTCGATCACTTAGGGGACTTTCCTGGAATAGCACCAAATACAAGAGGTCCATATCCGACTATGTATGTCGCTCGTCCGTGGACCGTACGTCAATATGCAGGCTTTTCAACTGCCGAAGAGAGTAATGCATTTTACCGAAGGAATCTCGCGATGGGGCAAAAAGGGTTATCAGTCGCATTTGATTTGGCGACACATCGTGGTTATGATTCTGATCATCCGCGTGTAACAGGGGATGTAGGAAAAGCAGGGGTTGCAATCGATTCAGTTGAAGATATGAAAATCTTATTCGACGGAATTCCTCTTGATCAGATGTCGGTATCCATGACGATGAACGGTGCCGTATTGCCAATAATGGCATTCTACATTGTCGCAGCGGAAGAACAAGGGGTTTCTCCAGAGCAACTTGCTGGAACAATTCAAAATGACATTTTAAAAGAATACATGGTGCGGAATACGTATATTTTCCCTCCGGAAATGTCGATGCGAATCATTGCTGATATTTTTGACTATACATCAAAGAAAATGCCGAAGTTCAACTCCATTTCAATTTCCGGGTATCACATGCAAGAAGCTGGTGCGACGGCGGATATTGAACTTGCCTATACATTAGCTGATGGTTTGGAATATGTACGAACAGGATTGAAAGCTGGAATAGACATTGACTCATTTGCTCCCAGATTGTCGTTCTTCTGGGCAATCGGCATGAATTATTTCATGGAAATTGCCAAGATGCGTGCAGCACGTATTATTTGGGCAAAAATGATGAAAACGTTTGAACCAAAGAACTCGAAATCCTTAGCATTAAGAACCCACTCACAGACATCGGGCTGGAGTTTGACTGAACAAGATCCTTTCAATAACGTAACGCGCACTTTAATAGAGGCCAACGCTGCAGCTATGGGTCATACACAATCGTTGCACACAAATGCTCTAGATGAGGCGATTGCACTACCTACTGATTTCTCTGCACGAATTGCGAGGAATACTCAGCTGTTCTTGCAAGAAGAAACGATGATGACAAAAACAATCGATCCATGGGGTGGCTCTTATTATGTGGAGTCACTTACAAATGAGCTCGTTGAAAAAGCTTGGGAATTAATCGAAGAAATTGAAGAATTGGGTGGGATGGCGAAAGCGATTGAAACTGGTCTTCCGAAGATGAAAATTGAAGAAGCAGCTGCTAAGCGACAGGCGAAGATCGATTCAAAAAGTGAAACGATTGTCGGCGTGAACAAATATCGCTTAGATCAGGAAGAACCAATCGATATTTTAGATATCGATAATACGTTAGTACGTCAAAAGCAAATTGACCGTATCCATCGCATGAAAGAAGAACGGGACGATATGTTAGTTGCACAAGCCCTTAACGAACTCACTGAGAGTGCCAAAGAAGGATCAGGTAATTTACTTGCACTCGCTGTGAATGCAGCGAGGGTGCGTGCCACTATAGGGGAGATTTCAGATGCGATTGAAGAGGTTTCGGGTAGACATAAAGCAGTTATCCGTTCTGTGAGTGGTGTGTACAGTCAAAACTTCTCCAACTCAGAAGAAATCGATGAAGTGAAATCGATGACAGATGAATTTCTTGAAAATGAAGGCCGTCGACCAAGGATTCTGGTTGCAAAAATGGGGCAAGATGGACATGACCGCGGTGCAAAAGTGATTGCTTCATCTTTCGCTGACCTTGGTTTCGATGTTGACATCGGTCCGCTTTTCCAAACGCCTGAAGAAACAGCTTTGCAAGCAGCTGAAAATGATGTTCATGTCATTGGGGTAAGTTCGCTTGCTGCGGGACACAAAACCCTCGTTCCTGCATTACGGGCAGAATTAGCGAAAATAGGTAGACCAGATATTTTGGTAATTGTCGGTGGGGTCATTCCTGCCCAAGACTATGAATTCCTTCGAGAGAATGGTGCAGCAGCTATTTTTGGTCCAGGGACCGTCATTCCAGTAGCTGCTCAAAAAGTAATTGAAGAGATCTACCGCCAACTAGGTTACGAGGAAGTGATGGAGTGAACCAACGTGATGAGGACGTGCGGGAGGAAACCGCGCTCAACGTTATGGAAGGTCTGCATTCGTCTCATGATGGCATGAAGTCTGTAAAGAGAAGAAAGTTTAAAAGAAACAAAGCACCGGTTGATATCAATGAGCTCTCGCAGGGAATTGCTGAGGGCTCTAGGCTTAGTCTGGCAAAAGGAATTACTCTTCTTGAAAGTGTTGCCATTCATGACAAACCGGCTGGTCAAGAATTGCTTCGTACGTTATTGCCTAAAACCGGAAATAGCATTCGACTCGGAATTACTGGAGTGCCTGGAGCGGGGAAAAGTACTTTTATCGAAGCATTCGGACTCATGCTGACGAAGGCGGGTCATAAAGTAGCAGTTCTCGCAGTCGATCCGAGTTCTTCCATTACAGGGGGAAGTATTCTAGGTGACAAGACCCGAATGGAACTGCTGGCGCGTGATCCTCAAGCCTTCATTCGACCGTCTCCTACAGCTGGAACGCTAGGTGGGGTCCATCGTAAAACACGTGAAACGATGTTGCTATGCGAAGCGGCTGGATATGATGTCATTTTGGTCGAAACTGTAGGCGTTGGTCAATCCGAAACTGCGGTGCGCGAAATGACGGATTTCTTCTTACTGCTCGCTTTAACAGGTGCGGGAGATGAACTGCAAGGGATGAAAAAAGGAATTATGGAACTTGCAGATGGTATCATTGTCCATAAAGCGGATGGAGAAAACGAAAGACTTGCCAAGAAAACTGTGAGGGATTATCGTCAGCTTGCACATTTCCTTCAACCTGCATCTCCCGGTTGGACGACGCAAGCTTTGGCGGTATCCTCCATAAAGGAAACAGGATTGTCGGAAACGTGGGAGATGATTCAAGAGTTTAGAACCGTAATGGAGCGGTCAAACTATTGGACAGAAAGACGTCAATCCCAAACGCGAAGCTGGTTTTACTCGATGATCAATGATCACTTGATCGATTCGTTCTATGGTGAACCAGGTCGCAAGCAAGAAGTATCAGAGTTGGAAGGGAAGTTATTGAGCGATCAGATAACCGTTGCTGGAGCCGTTAAGCAACTATTTGATAAGCAAAGCAGCTAATTAAAAACGCTGTCGTATTTGCATATGCACGCGAAATTGCTGAACAGTTTTCATCGCACTCTTAAACTGTTATGATAGTAGTATCATGCACCAAAGGGGGACAACTAGATGTCAATGGATTTTAATTTTTATATGGACGATATAACTGGCCAGGCTCGTGGAGAAATGGAAGCGGGTGGCTATGAGCAATTGAAAACAGCGGATGATGTTGAAAATGCATTCAAACGTGAAGGTACAACACTCGTCATGGTTAACTCAGTATGTGGTTGTGCAGGCGGTATCGCACGTCCGGCAGCTCTTCATGCTATCCACTACGATAAGCGTCCGGATCACTTGGTAACCGTATTTGCGGGACAAGACAAAAAAGCAACTGCGCAAGCGCGTATGCACTTTGGAGATTACCATTTACCTTCTTCACCGTCATTCGTCTTGATGAAAGATGGAGAAATGGTTGCTGAAGTGGGACGTCATGAAATTGAAGGCCATGATCCAATGTCTGTTGTGACAAACTTGCAAGATCAGTTTGAACAGTATTGTGAAGAACTATAAAAAACAGGCCGGCATCAGTGTGACTGATGCCGGCCTGCATTTTCGTGTCTTCTATTAAAATAATGTACTGAGACCAAACAAGACTGTGGAAGCAACCATAGCAGCGATCATAATAATGACAATCGTTTTTTGAACTTTTTTATTGCTCATGTGCAAAAACCCCTTAATTGGTTTGATACTTTTAGTTTAACAGAATCTACACAATTCTCAACTGGTGGCACAATATTTTAAGAGCAGTTACAATAGAATAGGGGTGGAATCGTGGAAAAGGTTGACCATATCGGTATTGCGGTAAAAAGTATTGACGATTCAATGGATTATTATATACATACACTTGGTTTGAAGTTGTTGGGCGTGGAAAAAGTCCCTCAACAGCATGTGACGGTAGCATTTTTAGATGCCGGTAATATCAAACTCGAGTTGCTTGAGCCAATTGGTACTGAAGGAGCCATTGCAAGTTTCCTGGAAAAACGCGGTGAAGGAGTCCATCATATTGCATTCGGTGTTAGCAATATTCGTGAACGAATGGAAGAATTGAAGACCAACGGCGTCCGGTTACTTCAAGAGGAACCTAAAATAGGTGCAGGTGGAGCAGAAGTTGCATTCCTGCATCCAAAATCTTCGTTTGGAGTTCTTTATGAACTATGTGCCAAACGCTCATTGGGGGATGAGTAAGATGGATATTTACGAAAAAATTAACGAACTTTACGATAAGAAACGGAAAATAGAACTAGGTGGTGGCGATGATCGCATTGCCCGCCAACATGAAAAAGGAAAACTAACCGCACGGGAACGCATCGAATTGCTCGTCGACAAAGGAACATTTGTTGAATTGAATCCATTTGTGGCTCATCGGACACGTGACTTCGGGATGGACAAAATGGAAGGTCCAGGTGATGGAGTTGTGACGGGTTATGGGAAGGTAAATGGTCGTCCGATTTACTTATTTTCACAAGACTTTACTGTTTTTGGCGGGGCACTTGGTGAAATGCATGCCATGAAAATTGCCAATGTCATGGATCTCTCTGCAAAGAATGGAGCTCCTTTTATTGGATTAAATGATTCAGGCGGCGCCCGTATTCAAGAAGGAGTCGTCTCTCTGGATGGTTATGGTGAAATTTTCTATCGCAACTCCATTTACTCAGGTGTGATTCCACAAATTTCGGTTATTCTTGGTCCATGTGCAGGAGGAGCCGTCTATTCACCAGCGATTACAGATTTCGTTTTTATGACTGATGAAACAAGTCAAATGTTCATCACTGGACCGAAAGTCATTGAAACCGTTACGGGTGAAAAGATTTCATCTGAAGACTTGGGTGGATCGAAAGTGCATAATGCCATTAGCGGTAATGCACACTTCCGAGGAGCCGATGAACAGACAGTACTTCAAGAAGTACGGCGGTTACTGACGTATTTACCTCAAAACAATGAAGAAAAAACACCAAATCAACCTATAGCTGAACAAGATGATTATCGTCCGGATTTAGCGGATGTCGTGCCATTTGAAACAATCAGACCTTATGATGTTCGGAAAGTGATCGAGCAAATTGCTGACGCAGACTCATTCATGGAAGTTCAAAAAGAGTTTGCGCGTAATGCAGTCGTCGGCTTTGCAAGAATCAAAGGAGAGGCAGTCGGATTTGTCTGTAACCAGCCGAAAGTAATGGCAGGTGGTTTAGATATCGATTCATCGGATAAAATCTCAAGATTCATACGTACGTGTGACTCGTTCAATATCCCACTGATTACGTTTGAAGATGTGACTGGATTCTTCCCAGGAGTCAAACAAGAGCATGGCGGAATTATCCGTCATGGAGCAAAGATCTTGTACTCTTATTCGGAAGCGACAGTACCAAAGATCACAGTGATTTTGCGTAAAGCATTTGGTGGGGCTTATGTTGCCCTCAATTCGAAAGCGATTGGTGCGGATCTCGTATTCGCTTGGCCAAATGCAGAAATTGCAGTAATGGGAGCAGAAGGTGCAGCGAACATTATCTTCGCACGAGATATTGCCGCTAGTGAAGATCCTGAAGCAACCAGAGCTGCCAAGATTGCGGAATATCGTGATAAGTTCTCTAATCCATACGCAGCGGCAGCAAACGGAATGGTCGATGATGTCATTGACCCACGCGAGACGCGTATTAAACTTGTGCAAGCACTTGACATGATGAGAAATAAAAAAGAACAACGTCCTAAAAAGAAGCACGGCAATATGCCGCTATAAGAGGAGAGATTCCATGAATTACGAACGTATGCTAGACGAATTTTTTGAATTAGTGAAGATTGACTCTGAAACACGACACGAAGAACAGATTGTTGGTGTTCTAAAAGAAAAAATGGAACAAATGGGCTTCGATGTTTTTGAAGATGACTCAAAAGAACGTACAGGCCACGGAGCAGGAAACCTCATCGCAACGATGAAAGGTACTGTACCGGAAGCGGATCCAATTTACTTCACTTGTCATATGGACACAGTTACACCTGGAGTTGGAATTGAACCAGTCTTAAAAGAAGATGGGTATATCTATTCTGCGGGGGATACGATTCTAGGTTCAGACGACAAAGCAGGACTTGCGGCGTTGTTTGAAATGATGCGGACCCTTAAAGAAAGTGGAGAAGCGCACGGGGACTTACAATTCATCATTACTGCTGGGGAAGAAAGCGGTCTAGTGGGAGCTCGAGAAATCGATCGAACTCTCATGCAAGCAAAATATGGCTATGCAGTGGACAGTGATGGAAAAGTTGGAGGAATCGTTACTGCAGCCCCATATAATGCGAAATTGAAGACAGTCATTCATGGTCGTACGGCTCATGCGGGAGTGGAACCAGAAAAAGGTGTTTCTGCGATTACAATTGCTGCAAAATCAGTGGCAGCCATGAAACTTGGAAGAATTGACTCAGAGACAACAGCAAACATTGGAATGTTTTCTGGTGGACAAGCAACAAATATTGTTTGTGATGAAGTCAACATTGTCTCAGAAGCACGTTCCATCAACTATGAAAAGTTACAAGCACAGACTGAGCATATGGTAAAAGCATTCGCCGAAACTGCTGAAAAAATGGGTGGGTCTGCTGAGACAGAAGTTCGGCTAATGTCTCCGGGATTCCATTTTGAAGAGAATGACGAAGTGGTTCAAGTAGCTTCGGAAGCGATCCGTGCAATTGGACGGACACCGGAATTGAAAACGAGTGGTGGAGGTAGTGACGGGAATATCTTCAATGGACATGGCTTCCCAACCGTGACATTGTCTGTAGGCTATGAAGAAATCCATACTAAAAACGAACGGATGCCCGTTGAAGAGCTTAACAAACTAGCAGATTTGCTCCTTGAAATTGTGCGTACCGTGACGAACCGCGGAAAGAAGGTTCAGTAATATGGCTAACACAAAAGCGATTGTCGTTCGGTGTGGCAATGAAGAGTACGCAATTCCAGTCGAGCAAACGGTTTCCATTGAAGAGTTAGAAAAAGTGAACCCCATCCCACATTTACCTGAATACCTATTAGGTTTAATGAAAATTCGCGGGGAGCTCGTTCCAATTTTGGACTTCCAGCAAATTCTCTATGGTAACTCAGCAAAAGATGATCCTAATGCTAAAGTAGTTGTTGTACAAACAGAAGGTGTTTACTTTGGATTACTGGTGTTAGAAGCAAAAGAAATTCTTGATATTTCAGAAGATACATTAACATCAAAAGGGTTAATGGCGTATTCCAAAACGCCTTATTTCTCTTCTGTAGCCAATTTGGAAAATCGAATCATTACGATGATTGATCCGACAATTCTTTCTGACACACTGACAGGAATGGATGACATTACTGACTATGTGGGACAGCAAGTATCAGAGAACGTGTGACTGTTGAAACCGGGTAGTACGCTGCCCGGTTTTTTCTTGAAGCTAGAGAGGTGAGTACATGGATCGCAAAGAACACGTCAACCGTCGAGTCATTCTGCATTTGGATATGAATTGTTTCTTTGCATCTGTTGAACAAGCTCATAATCCAGAATTGAAGGGTCTTGCACTAGCCGTTGCAGGAAACCCTAAGGCACGTCGAGGGATTCTTGTGACGTGCTCATACGAAGCACGCGCATTCGGTGTTTATACGACAATGACTGTCGGAGAAGCAAAAAGAGTGTGCCCTGAGCTTGTACTGGTACCTCCGGACTTTGAAAAGTACAGACAAGCCTCACAGGCGATGTTCGATATATTGAGAACATATACAGAATTAGTGGAACCGGTCTCGATTGATGAAGCATACATCGATATAACTGCGATTGGCGGTCTAGAGGACGCAATGGGAATTGCTAAAGATATGCAAGTACGGATATTACGCGAACTAGATTTACCCTGTTCAATAGGAATTGCACCGAACAAGTTTTTAGCGAAAACTGCTTCTGACATGAAAAAACCGATGGGGATTACGATTTTAAGGAAACGTGAAGTTGAGAAAATCTTATGGCCACTTTCCGTTATTGAGATGCATGGCATCGGTAAAAGCAGTGCGGAAAAGCTAGCCCAAGCGGACATTCATACAATTGGTGATCTTGCAACAGCTGATGAGTTGAAGGTGAAAATGACTCTTGGTAAAAGAGGACTAAACTTGAAGCAACGTGCAAATGGAGTAGATAATCGAATTGTCGATCCAGAAGCTTCAGAAGAACGAAAAAGTGTGGGCAGTTCCACAACACTAGCAATAGATGAAACCGAATTAGACCCATGTCTAGCTGTCTTTCAAAAACTCTCAGAAAAAGTAGCTAGCCGATTGGAAGCTAAACAGTTAGCTGGCACTGTCATCTCTATCCAGATCCGAACGGCGGCTTGGCGAAACCAATCGAGAAGTAAAACTGTTTTGAATCCATTATATCGTCCGCAAGAAATCTATAAAGAAGCCGCACAATTATTTCGACTTCACTGGGATGGAGAACCAATCCGACTACTGGGGATTACGGTATCCAGTGTTGTTCCCTTTGAAGAATTACATGAACAGCTGTCCTTCGATAATTTCGAGCGTCATGATAAAGAAGTGTCCATGCAAAAACTGGTTACACGTATGAATGACCGATTTGGTCCAGGTACAATTCATAAAGGAAAGCAATAGAGAGGAGGAATTTGTTATGGATTTGCAGTTTTTAGGTACCGGGGCAGGAATGCCTTCAAAATTGCGCAATACGACTTCAATTGTTTTGAATTTGTCTTCTGAAGAGCGAGGCTATTGGATGTTTGACTGTGGGGAAGCAACCCAACATCAAATGCTTCACACAACCTTGAAACCGCGAAAAGTTACCAAGATGTTCATCACCCATTTACATGGGGATCATTTATTTGGAATCCCTGGTTTTATCGGCTCTCGCTCGTTTTTAGGCGGAGATAGTCCTCTTGATATCTATGGACCTATAGGGATTGAAGAGTGGATCCATACGACATTACGACTAACAAAAACTCATCTTACATATCCGTTAAGAATTCACGAAATTGAGGAAGGTATTGTATTTGAGGATGATGAATACATCGTAACCACACGCGAGTTGTCCCATGTCATCCCGTGTTTCGGCTACAGGATTGTGCAAAAGCCGTTGCCTGGAAAGTTGCTGATCGACAAGGCGACCGAAGCTGGAGTTCCGAAAGGTCCGCTCCTTCAGCAACTCAAAAATGGAAACGATGTTACATTGGAGGATGGTACGCTTGTCACAAGCGCATCAGTCATCGGTGAGCCGAAACCAGGGTTTGTAGTAACGATTCTAGGGGACACAAGTGTCTGCGAAGCGTCAGTGGAGCTCTCTCGAAATGCCGACTTAGTCGTCCATGAAGCGACGTTTAACGAAGAAACGGGACAACTAGCAAAAGATTTTGGGCATTCCACGATTCAACAAGCAGCAGAAATTGTGAAAACGGCTAGTGCCAAAGCGCTTGTTGCGACTCATATTAGCTCACGCTTTCTCCCAAATGACATTGATGCATTTAAGAAAGAAGGACAAGAAATTTTTTCTAATGTCTTTGTAGCAAGCGACTTTGCTCAGTATTCACTTCACAATGGGGAAGTCATTGAAAGTAATTTTAAAAAATGACTAACCTTTAAAGGGTCCCATCAGTTGAAAATTCCAGCAAGCAAGACAAACACTAAAAACCTCCATTAGTAATAGGATGCTATAGGAGGCGATGAGTATGTATTGGCATCATAAAATAGGGTCTTTAATCAATCAACCTGTTGGAATTTCATTGACGAATGGGCAAGGGACATCAGGAATATTGTGCGGTGTTACTAATGGTCAACTTCATGTAATTGAATACTTATATCAAGCACAATTTGCTTTAAAAAAGTATGATTTCTATATGATACAAGATATAAATGGATTTCCCCCTTGTCAGAATCAAGGTCGACTCTATTAGAAACAGTTAATGAGCAGTGAAAATGATGTTTTAGAGAAAATCCGATGGTGGGAATGAAGTGACATTTGAAAAGACCGCAAATCCGTCTAAGAATGTCCGGTTAGTTAAATGGTTCATAACTTAAAATAACGAGCAAATTATCATCAAATTAGAGCTTTGACTAGCATCGCATTGAGCGGTGCTTTTTCATTTTTTTGAAAGTATTTATGGGTATCTTTGGTATAATAAAATCGAGAGTATTCTGTTAGTTATAAAAACAGAATGAGTAACGATGGAACTTAATGATCTTTACACAATGATGCGGGGGTACTCATGAAAATTCACTACTATTTAGGTTGGTTTAGCAACTTTTTTCCAGAGAATCTGGGCAGAGTGTTACAGGAGGATATAACTGATAGAAAATCGCTTGCTATGATTAGCTCGAATCCATCCTGTTATGAAGATGATGGTGCTACTGAACGTTCGTGGCTCGACGAGGCTGGCATTATGTTTGATGAATATCATTTAATTAATTATTGCGTACAGAAGGAAGAGGCTCAAAAGTTAATTCAAAATGCTTCAGTCATTTTCTTGTTGGGTGGAAATATACTTAAACAAAATGGTTTTTTGAAGGAATATGGATTATCGGATTTGATAAAAAAAGTAGTGCCGTTGTGATGGGAGCAAGCGCGGGTTCGATTAACATGTCCGCTAAATTCTTATGTTCGAAAAACTTTGGAGATAAGGTTGAAGTAAGCTCTGTTTACGATGGAATCGGCCTTGACGATTTTTCCGTCTTATCTCATTTTGATCTGGAAAATAACATCGCGCTGGTTCAACGCGAACTTTCTTCCCTATCGGAGGAAATAAATATTTATGCGTCGAACAAGGATTGCGCTGTGCGAGTAAAGGGAGAGAGGTTGGATGTTTTGGGAGAAGTGTATTTAATTTCCCACTCAAACATCAAGAAATTGGATGAGACACTTTAGTTGTGGTCAATGGCTATGGCTTGATTGAATCAATTTCATTATGTAATGCTTCTATCTTAAATTTAGTGAAGGCGAACTATGCAAAATAGGATGGTTTCTTCATTATCCAGAACGTATAGATGTGCAGAATGGCTAAGTTGCAATAACGCCAAACTGTCTGTGAAGACTGTTGCTTTCCGCTTCAGGAGGTACGCTTTACGCACCAAGCAACGGAGTATATTAATATAAATAGCTTCTTCTTCGAAAGGGCCATTTTGTAGTTTACAAAATGTTGCTTTACTCTCCAGACTGCACGCTTTCCGAGGGGCGTGGCTTGAGCCTCCTCGGTCGCAAGAAGCGCGCCCTGCGGGGTCTCAAGGCGAGTGCAAAGATATGCTTCCAACGCTTTGCTTTTGTTCGCAAAAGCCGTTCTTCGTTACGTCTTTCGCTGATCCCTTCGGAGTCGGCCGTCTTTGTCTCCAAGCAACGGAGAGTAGGGGTTATAAAGGATACATTCAAAAAACGAGCCATTAAAAAAAGTTGTTGAGAGAATAAGAATATGAAATGCACGGGGGGATAAATGATTATTTTCTGGAGGCTAAATGTTATTAGTATGTTATATGCTTTAATGGTTTTCATACCTATGGAGCTTCTCACAAATGGATCCCGCATAACTAGACTAACAGGATGGAATCCTAATGTTACTGCCATAGCTATAGGAAAAAGCACTATTATTTCCGTTATAATTTTCTCTATAATTATTGGGTGCTTGACAAAGCCTTGGATGAATAACCGCAAATCATCTTTTTGGTCTGTTCTTCTTTGTCTGCCCTATTTAGTTCTATTTACTTTTATCTTCGCTTCGTTATTTCCAATTAATAATCCCGCAGATAAAGGTGGTCCTGGCGACGGACTTCTGATTTTAGGACTTTTAATTTTGTATCCTTTATATGTTTTATTGCTTAATGCCTTTAGCACATTTTCGAGTGATGAAAAAGCAGTATAATTCAATGTCAATCATTTGACTGATTCAACACTATTCCAGAATTGGGTGTTTTTGTTGAATTCATAAGTGGGACAAATGGTCCGAATTATGTAATAAAGGAGTTGTTATAATGCTTTTTACTGGAGAAAGAATTCGATTAAGAAAAATGTCCATAGAGGATGCTTCGATTTACCATAAGTGGAGAAATGATATTGAGGTTATGCAGTATACAAGTCCATTTTTAGATGTTTTCACTTATGCCGATACTGAAAGATTCGTCAATAGTGTGATTGATTCTCATAATTCAAAGGGATATGTGATTGAAGAAATTAGTAATAATAAGCCAATCGGGGTTACATCATTAATCAACATTGACTACGTCAATCGGAACTCTGAATGCATTATTGATTTAGGTGATAAGGATTATTGGAGTAAAGGCTTTGGAGGGGAGGCATTTAAGCTACTATTGGAGTTCGCTTTCAAAGAGTTAAATTTGCATAAGGTATATCTGCGTGTGTTTTCTTTTAATGATCGAGCAATAAAATTGTATCAGAAGCTTGGTTTTCTTGAAGAAGGAAAATTGGAAGAACAGCTTTATCGAGATGGAAAGTGGCATGACATCATTTTTATGGGACTTTTAAAAAGAAACTACAAAGAATAAATTCATTACATATTCCTGCAATCGGGCGCAATTCTTGAATAGGGATCTGCATCCCATATTGAAGAATCTGGAAAATTAAAAGAAGCTCTTGGTAAATTGACAATCGGGGATTTTTAACAAATAAGGTCTATACTTCTATTCGGCAATTGATTGTTGATTTTTAAGAATAATCGGCGTTGTAAAGGAGGGAAAGAAATGGGGATTGACATGGTTATTGGCCTAGCTATCGGTTTGTTTTTAATGTGGCTTGGCTATTTTGTCCGAACCAAAAAGGCGTTTGGAATTCTTGCAGGATTCGGGGAAACGTGGCAGCCGGTTCATAAAGAAAGACTAGGGAATCGAATTGGTATTCTTTTAATCATTTTAGGTGCGATCGCTATTTTTACATCTATTTTTATGATTTGGTTTGGGGCGACAGCTGGAAAGATCTCTGGAGTATTAGCGATTATTGACGTAGTTTTGATAATTATCGCAATCGGTTTAGATCAAATCGGTTATTGATGTGAAAGGAGTGTACACGTGCGGAATTGGAGAATCAAATTGGTCTTGCTGCTTACGGTTTTGAATATGATAGGGATCTTGGCTATTATTCCATATCAAATGTCGTTAATGGGCGATCAGCCTCTGCCGGGAAATATACCAATGTCATTAATCGTTATAATCAATTCAACTGTACAGGTATTTTACATGGTTGTATTGATATTGGTGGGTGTCAGGCTTCAAAATCGTACAGGCTTACAAGCGCCCCTGTTAAATGGAATTGTTTACCCTGAGGCACGCGTTCCAATCTCGAAGAAATGGATAGTTCTCAGTATTGTGGGGGCTCTCATCGGAAGTGGTATTGTCATTCTATTGGATGTATTCGTATTTGCTCCTATGATAGGTGAACCGATGAATGAGGTATCCTCGCCAAGTTGGTGGAAAGGTTTGTTGGCTTCGCTATACGGAGGCATTACAGAAGAAATTATGCTGCGATTGTTTGGTATGACATTCATTGTATGGCTAATAGCTTGGATAACAAAAAAGAGAAAGAATGAAATTCCTACTAGTTATTACTACATTGCAATTTTTCTTATAGCCATCGTGTTCGGATTAGGACATTTACCAGCGACCATACAAGTTTTCGGCAATCTATCTACAATTATTGTAATACGGGCACTGGTTTTAAATGGACTTTTAGGCTTGTGGTTCGGCTATTTATATTGGAGGAAGGGCTTTGAGTATGCAATGGTTGCCCATATGTCAGCGGATGTCTTTCTTCACGTTCTCTTTGTTTCTATACTAAATTAAGCAATCGGGCCAAAGAACAGAGGAGGGAATTGTAGTTGGTTTTTTAAAAGGGAGGTGAAATGATGAATTCGTCAAAAAAAGGCTGGACCATAAGCATATTCATATGGATAGTTACAGGAATATTGTTATTACTAATATTGGGCACTGTCTTTTTATTCATGTATCTTAGAGCGTCATTGGTGCCAGATGAACAAGAAATGGAAAAGGCAACTGAACAAGCAGAACAATACCTACAAACAAAATACCCAGAAATGAAATACCAAATTTCACATATCTCTTATAATAGTGAAGAGAAATCCGGAAATTACGATTATGCTGCATCGGTTTTTGATACAGAGACACAAAAATCATTTATGGTTTATGAAAATAGAATTACCGGAAAAATGGAAGATGATAGATCAATTCAGGAAGAAGAAGAATTCCTTAAACAAGTAAAACCAAAAATTGATAGTTATATAAATCAAAAATTCGGTGAAACAAAAGAGATATCTCTTACGGCATCTTATGAGGTAGGAGGTATACCTTCGCTTAATATTGGGCTAAATAACAATAAAGAAGAATTAAGCGAAGAAATGTTTTTATCTTTTATTAATTATCTTCAAAATGAATTGAAAATCGAACATGCATATGTATCGATTAAGTATGACAACGGAAATGAATTATGGGATAAAAGCTATTAAAAACTTAGAAGAGTTGCTTTTTTTGAACAAATAAATTTGATGTTTACTTATTTTCAGCATCCCATCACTTGAGACTTTCATATCCGTACTCTTCCCATCATCATATCTTCTTCAAATTGCTAAAATATGCATTATTTTATTTGGTAATTTGTTTGATGATAGAGATTATGATGAAACAGCTATTTATACATTTGGTGGGATTATCGTATTGTTGCTATCATTTTTGTTTTCACTCATGTGCTATGCAATAATATTATTAGAAAACTTAGAGTTCTTCGAATTAACTCTTGCGGTAATCTTGAGAATTTGATTTTTTTAAATCATTTTCCTCACCTAATTGATTTTAGATTTGTTGATACTAATGTTTTAGATGGTGACTTATCGGTGATTTTGGACCATCCAATAATTCGAAGTGTAGGATTTTCGAATAAGAGACATTACAATATTAAAAATGACAAGATGGATGCTTTTTTGTAGGATAAAAGTGGTGGAGAAGAATATAAAACTGCTATCCAGTATAGAAAACATGAGACTTATAGATATATTTATTAACTCAATTGTTATTGAGCTAACGTGGACTTATCTTATTACTGTGTCATTCAAGAAGAAAACGTAATACAGCAAAAGGGCGTGTTTGCGTAATAAGGACAGTGCATCAAACTGGCCATTATCTTGAATACTAACAAGCGAGAAATAAAATGAGTGCAATTGTTAAATTAGGCGGCAACCTTTCTGCTAACGGTCAGTTTTGTTGAACTAGTTGTAAATTGAACAGTTTACAGTGGGAGCAGTAAGAGCATTTCTTTTTAATGGGAAATGCTTTTTATTTTTGTCGAAATTGACTGGGGATAACAATAATAATAGGCTGTTTTGCAATAACAATTTATTGTTTAACGATAAATCCTATGTTAAAATCATTGTATCATTAAACAATGGGGTGCTTTAAATGAATGTTAAACAGGGTTCTACCATCTTCTTAAAGGTAATTATTTTTCTGGTTGGAATTGCAGAGCTAGCCATGTGTGTATATTTGTTGCCTGAAGCAGCCAGAAGGGATGCGATAGAACGTCCAGGTGATTATTCGCTATATCCACTTTTGGTATGTGCATATGGAATATGTATTACGTTTATTGTAGCGATGTATCAAGTGTTTAAACTTTTAACCTATATCGAAAAGAACAATGCTTTCTCTGAGTTGTCTCTTCAATCTTTGAAGATAATAAGAAAATGCACTTTTTCTGTCATTTTCTTCATTTTGTTAGCAATAGTCTATTTAAGGGGACGTGTTCAATTCACAGGTGATGATGCAGCAGGTCCTATATCTTTAGGTTTAATTTTGATTTTAGCAACAAGCATCGTCCTAGCTTTTGTGAACGTTCTTCAACAGCCAATTAAAAGTTTCTTGAAAAAATTGGAATAAAAATGCGAGGTGTATATTTTGAGAGAAGTCACATCCTTGTTTTTAAGCGAACGGGCGCGATTGTAGGACATCGCTCTATCAGAATCGTACCATTTAATTATGGAGGGTGTATTTAGGGAGGAGGGATATAGTGTCGACTTGCCAGAATTGTAATAATATGTGGAATTGGAAACAGACGATAAGGAAAACAACAACGTTGGACCCTGCAATGACTTGTCCTAACTGCGGAGAAAAGCAATATCAAACACAAAAATCTAAAAAGAGGATTAGTTTTCTAACTGTAATTATTTTATTACCTCTACTGATTCAAACCTTCTCTGATATACCAGTAATTATGTTACTTAGCTTACTTCCTGTTATCGCTGTAATCGTTTTTCTTTTATATCCATTTTTTGTGGAATTGAGTAGTAAGGAGAGGTACATAGGCGAAGAGTGAAATGTTTGTACCAGAATCGGGCGCTATTCTGGCATTGCCTTGATGGACGATCATTAAACTGTATTTCATTGCTGCATCGAGATTTTGTTGAGGTAATATAAAGTGAGGGGGCAAATGCCTCCTCTTTTTGTGGATTAAAATTGAACGATTTCAGGATGAAGATATCATCGTCATTCAAAATATAGATTCACTATGGAATATGAAGGAGTATACGCTACTTTTGTGGTATTAGTGGATCAGGGGGTTAGACGATGAAAAGGTATTCCATTTTCATTTCAATGAAGAACAAAAAAGACGAACAATTTGAATCTGTCGATAACCCATTAGAGATTTAACCAGTAAAGATTAACGGTGCCGAAATGGTAATTACGAAAGAACGATATAGTATCAATCTGTTGCAAGTAAAAAGCATGGATGTAATGGAGATTGGAAAAGGAAAAATTGATGAACTAATATCATAATAAACCAAAAGGCGGCTACTCTTAATTGAGCGGCCACCACTTTTTATGTTGACGGAAAAATTAGTAAATGTTAAAATTATACTGTTATCAGGTTTACCTCTTTTTCATAATAATCTTTAGTCTTCCAGTGGCTAAGGAATAAGTGTGCAAAGCCCTGTCCTTAATCGGATATGGCTTTTTATTTTTTGAGAAAAAATTTGGTAAGGATTTCTTGTAAAAGGCATTAATTGTAGATTTAATAGCGATATATTGGTAGTATTAGAGAGATTCGTCAGAGTCATCTTGTAAATTTCCCCTTTCCTTAAATGGATGGGGCTTTTTTATTTTTACTTTACATAAGAATGTTTGTTCGATATACTGAAATTAAGGAGGGGAACGAACGTGCGTAAGACATTAGAAAGAGCGGTAAGATATGGTGAAACATTAGAGATGATGTATTTTGCTAAAGACAGTAGCGTCACAAAGCGACGAATCAATGTCCTGCAGGTGGGGGATAAATCTTTTCGTGCTTATTGTCATCTGCGAGAATCCAAAAGGACTTTCGTTATCGAAAATGTTTTAGCGCTCGTCCCCGTAATTGAACGTGAAAGGTCAGTGATCTAATATGCTTGCAACAAGATCAATGACTGACGAAGTAATTGAGTAATTTGAAAACATGATCTATCTGCCGATGTTGCTAACCATCCTAGACAGAGATCTAAAACACATCAATGTTATGTCCGTTAAGTTTAAGGGTCCTTACGTATCTGTGGTAAAGAGAGCAACTGACAACATCCACAGTGACCTGAAAGACATACATCAATACTTCAACCGCAATAAAATGAGACTAATTAATGAAGGAAACGACTAGAACTTTGCGACTTATCTTTTTAAAGTCGGAGCTGATCGTTATCAAATGTAGTATATGAATTTTCGATTGTGTAATCGTTCTGAGGACTTGCTGGAGATTTATTTAATGGTTGGGTCAGTGATTAATGGAGATAAAAGCATGTTACAAAGGTGGAGGATGAGTCAAATGGTAGGAATTCCAAAGCCGGCATCGACAAAGAAGACACCAACCAAAAAGGAGACCATCCCATGGGGCGAACAAAAAAACGCAGCAGCGTCTAAGTCCCTGGCGACAGGAGTTGGACATTTCAGATGGGACCTATCTATATCGGCCGATTACCAGCGAAGAGGCATGTCGATCAATTATCGGATATATAAGATGAAATGGGCCAGTTGAAAAAATGAATTGAGAAAAGCACTCCTATCCATCACGGACGGGAGTGCTTTATTGTTTATCACTTTTATGCTTCTTTATCAATTGAATGTAAAATATTTATATTTTCCGGCGTAGATCGGTTGTGGGTAAAAGTGTGAACAGCTACGTAAACACCTTTTGGATAGACTGATGTTATCAAAGTTTTTAGTTGAGAAAATCCCTCGAGCTGAGGTGCAAACAATTCCGAACACAAGCCACGATATTTATAAGGTAACGGCAAATGGAAGCAGTATATGATCAGAGGCCAAAGTAAATTGAAAGGTAAGATACATTCAGGTTTAAGGTCTGGTAAGTTACAGTTACAAGCCAATAACGTTGGGGGATTGGCAAATGACGGTCTAACTCGGGGAGATGATGTTCAAGGTCTGTATGAAGGCTATTTTATTGGTATAATAAAAAACTGGGAGCTCTATGTGAAGGTTATATGATTGTCTTCCGCTTTTTGTTATTAACCAAAAGGGGCTGTTTATGAACAATGATTAGCGCTCATTCTTCATAAAAGATGCCGTTTTGTGAAAAGGCTTCAGAAAGGAGTTATGAATAGAAAAGTTATGATAATGTGAAATTCAGAGTTAATGTAATTACTTTTAACCGAGAGAATTAAATTCAGTTGAAAAATGATGTGGACTTGTGGTGAAACCCTTCAGGTCATGTAAAATTGATGAAACAGTACTGAACAAATATGAGAGAAGTAAAAGAATAGACTCAATTAGATGTACTAATTTAAAACTGTTTGTATATATTCTGACTCTGTTTTACAAGTTTTCATTCTTCAAATAGCGAGGAAGTTCATGTATAATACCTTTTCTACTGTTAGATAATGCTCGTTCAGAAAAAAGAAGCGGCATATATTCGTTGACCAATATACTTGAATCCGACGTACAATTTAAGTACGTGATTTTTATAGAAATGGTTTTACTTTAACCGCTTTTATATTTCATAATAACGGGGTATGTATTTAAAATGATTCAGAAAATACGTGAATATGATAGGGGCAAAACAAACCAATGGCATATATTTTATTAATTGTTGGATTTACATTGTTGATAAAAGGAGCTGGCTATTTTGTTGACGGATCTTCCAATATCGCGAGACTGCTCCAAGTTCCACCTATTTTAATCGGGTTAACAATTGTAGCTTTTGGGACAAGTTCTCCGGAAGCGACAGTCAGTATTATTGCAGCACTGGAAGGGACTGCAGATGTTGCAGTGGGAAACGTAGTTGGCAGCAATATTTTTAACATTACTCTCGTTGTTGGTGTGGCTGCTATTCTATATCCGTTGAAGGTAGAAAGTGAGACGATTAGAAAAGAAATTCCATTTACCTTACTCGCAAGTGTGGCATTATTTATTCTTATGAGTGACATAGTATTGCAGGGTTTCAGCAACAACGTGATTTCACGCGGTGATGGGTTCATCTTTATGCTGTTCCTTTCCATTTTTATGTATTATGTTATTGAGATTGGTCTAAAAAGTCGGAAAAATGCAACGGACGAACCAGTACCTGAGAACATCAGCTGGGGAAAAAATATATTAATTACCATATTAGGTCTGGCTGCAATAATATTTGGAGGGGATTTGGTAGTAGATAATGGTACGAAAATTGCCTACTCTCTGGGTATGAGTGAAACATTGGTGGGACTAACAATTATTGCAATAGGAACATCTCTTCCTGAACTGGTCACATCAATTACAGCTGCATTGAAAAAAGAAAGTGAAATTGCGCTTGGGAATATCGTAGGGAGTAATATTTTTAACATTCTATTTGTACTTGGTGCCTCGTCTATAATTTCACCATTAGCGGTGAACGATAAGGTACTGATTGATGTTGTGTTTATGATTGTACTGACTGTAGTATTATTGATTTTTTCAAGAACCGGTTTCAAAATTGGAAAGCGTGAAGGATTGGTGCTTGTCGCGATCTACATCGTTTATTTAGTCTATATTATATTACGGAATTAAAGAAATCACTTTAACGCTATTTGATTGATTAGGGTATGAAAGGCTATACCGCAAATTTATTAAAGAAATTGCGGTATGACTAAAAGAGATTCCATCATAAATGAAAAAGACGGTTTTTTACGTCTTTTTCATTTATCAAAAATCGAATAATATACTGGAACAATTGACGAATTAATAGATAAAGTCACAAAGAATCAGGAATACTATCCTAAGAGGTGCCACAAATTGAATACTTTCCAGTCTTATTAACACCATTAATTGGTAGGGATTTTCGTCATGTATTCGTTAGCTGCCTTCATTAGTCTGTTTTTCGTAAAATAGGAATAAGAATAAATAATAGTGCAGCACAAGCAATCAAAGGAAGAGAACTCCAAGTCATTATTACATTAATGGTTATGCCAAGACCTAAAAGAGACGAAGTGATTGCATAGGATAAAGGAACAAGTCCTATAGATCCCGTACGTATTAAACTCATAACTCTCCCGACTTTGTTTTCATCCGTATAGGTTTGGACCATGGATACTAGCGGAATGTTAATTGCGGGGGTAAGTATCCCAATCATAATAATTACTATAACCGCAATGCTGACCGTTTGAATTTGACTGAATATAAGCATGCCTAACCCCTGAAGAGCAATTAAATACAAAGTATATGCCCCTCTTTTTCTTTTCATATTAACTATGCCAATGATTACTGATCCAGCAATCATTCCAAAAGTGAATCCCCCTTGTACTAAACTGAAAGCCAGTGAATCCCCATCCAGTACCCCTCTAACAAAGATGGGCAAACCCATCATTAATGGACCAGATATAAATAAATTGGAAACAACCGAAATAATAAAAATTCCTCTCATTAGAGGTTCTTGCCATGTATACACGAAACCTTCTTTCAAATTATTAATGAAAGTAGTCTCAGGTTGCTCATTTATCTTTTCTTGCGTGTTAGGCGTACTGATAAAAAGTACGCCAATTCCTGACAAGCATAATAACAGACTAATAATGAGTAATAACAAATGGTAACTAATAACACTAACGAGCAGCCCAGCCAAGAGAGGTCCAGAAAAAAGAGCAATTTGAATTGCTCCTTGAGTCATTGAGTTTGCTCGTGTTAATTGTTCGGTTTTAACTATCTTAGGTAAAATGGAATCTCTTGCTGGTTCAAATATTCCTCCAAAGATTCCAACAAAAGCAGCATTTATGGCTAAAATCCAAATAGGAACTTCATTGAAATACATAAAAAGTAAAGCTAATCCTAAGAGTAGCACTGCAGTAGAAGAATCCGAAAAGAACATAATTCTATTTTGTCTATTGCGATCTGCAAGTACTCCACCAATAATCATGGAAAACATCCTTGGTATTGTTAAGCAAATCATAATAATTCCCAGACTTGCTTCCCTATTAAGTTCAGCAACAACATACCATGATTGAATGAACATAAACATAGAAAGACTTAAGCTAGATACAACGGTGGCAATCAATAACACGACAAACGATCTTGACCTCAATAGATTAACTTTTTCCTCTTTATCGATCACTTTAGCATCGCTCACTATATCACCTCTGTTTTTTATTTTTACACGGTAAAATTAATTTAACATATAGATCTGAAAAAAGAGCCCAAAACCGGAGCTTAGGACTCTTCTTCTATTCTTTCAAAAAAACCTTCTTCTATTTCTAAACCAAGCATATGGAAATAATATAATTTAGCATCTGGGGAAGGGCTAGGTCGTTGAATCACCGCAAGCTCTTCCATTAATGCAGAGAATTTCTTTTGCCAAGCCATGAAATCTTGCTCAGTGGCATGGATTTCATAGGCACTGGAGCGGTATTTCCATTCTGAAGGATCCTTTGAACCTGAATCTTCTTGCAGAGAATCTTCCGGAGCAGCAAGAATTCTTCTTCTCGACTGATCCAGCATACTTATCATCATTTGTCTGACAGTTTCAGTCATGGTAGAGTATGGTAGAAGCGACCTATCAGGTACAAAACCACCTGCAGTGGCCTGATAAAACTTTTGTACAATTCCATTTTTCTCCTCAGTTCGCACAATAGATATTAAATCATTTTTCTCTAATTCTTTTAAATGATAATGAATTCTAGCACGGGACAATTCAAATACCTCCGATAGCTGTTGTCCAGTCTGCGCTCGTTCCATTAAACGTAATAGCAATTCACATTTGAAGGGATCACTAAGTGCCTTGAGTTGTTCATGAGTTGTTAATAGCTTTATATCTTTCATATGTTCACTCCATTTACTCGGTAAAATTAATTTAACAATAGGTTAGCAAAAATATATTGACTTGTCAAATTACTTTTGAAATCAGTTACTATGAGTATTTGTTATTCAATAATATAGAACAGATTCTACAATTGGATAGGATTGCTACTATATCGCAATTTATCATTCAAGAATGAAACCATTTTGTTTATGTACTTTTCAAAACGGTTTCTTTTTATTTGGTTTGAAATAGATTCCTGACGCATTAGTGCTTAGACTTAGGTGGTTATTACATTTATCCTTACTACAATTATTTGATTGTCGGCTTTCACTACTAATTGCATTGTTAAGAAAAAAATTTGAATTTTATCGAGAAATTTAAATGATTTTTGCAACTACTTTGTTAATCTATATTGAAGAGTATTTTAAACAAGAATAGGTGAGGCTGATCGAAGACTATATCTTAATTCGAAAAATAAAATCAGGTGATACAGAGGCTTGGGAAAGACTGGTTAATAAGTATTACACTCAAATATTCTCATTCTGTGTACGAAGGTGTTTGGGTGATAGGGGGGTGGCTGCTGATTTAACACAAGATATCTTTTTGAAAATCATAGAAAACATTGAGAACTACAAGTTTAGTGGGAAATTTTTCAATTACTTATTTACGATTACAGTCAATGTTTGTAATAACTACCATAGTAAAAAGAAACTTATCCAGTATGAGTTTGATGAGGAATTTATAAATGTGGGTACTGATACTCTTTTTAAAACTATCATTGCTTGTGACAATTCAAATCAAGTGCAACTCGCACTCAATACTCTTCCTGATATTCAAAGGGAAGCCTTGATCTTGAAATATTATCATGATTTAAAAGTGAAAAATATTGCTAAAATCACCGGGACGAGTGTATCTACTTCCCAATCTAGGATTAATCAGGGTCTAAAAAAATTGAAGGGATTATTAGACAGGGAGGAGTTAATGAATGACTAATAAAACCATAAAAAAAATGAAAACCTACGAAGTAAATATCGATGAGATTCATAAACAAAAGATAATTAAATTGGGAAAACAAGAATTAATCCAAACCCAACTTTGTAGGCATTCTTTACTTGATTTAATTCGTTCATCTATACAATTTACGAGACTACATACTTGGTTCATTCAATTTGCTCTTCTCATCTTGACAACTTTTTTAATTACTAATGTTATTAACAATGAATCATTCCTATTTGTCATTCAAAGTTTAACAGTGATTGTTATCTTCTCTGTTATTTTCTTGATAGATGAATTACTTCGAAGTTTTACATCTGGCATGTGGGAATTAGAACAAACACTAAAATACGATTTACGCCAGCATACAATTATAAAGCTATTTATTTTCGGAATGGTCGATTTTCTACTGATTTCTTGCTTGGCTTTTATCAGTCAGGGTGTATTAGAAATTTCTTTTTGGAAAATAATTTTGTATTTGCTAGTCCCATTTAATATTATTTGTATCGTTCTGTTTTCTCTTTTCACAATTTGGAGAAATACTTTTTCTTCTGCAGTTCTTTGGATTAGTTCAGGAATCGTTATTGTGAGTGTCCTGTTCATATCCAACTTTTTTAATATTTATGAATTAGAAATGAAGTTTTGGGGAGCGGGATACATTTTATCGCTACTATTTTTAATGATTGTCGTAAAGGATCAACTTAAAGTTAAGAAATGGGAGGCGCTTTTCTAATGCTGTTAGAGGTAAATAATATTACAAAAAAATATGACGATATAGATGTTCTTCATGATGTTTCATTTACATTAAAACCAGGTGTATATGGACTTTTAGGTTCAAATGGATCAGGTAAAACAACGTTGTTTAGAATTATTTGCGGTCTGATTAAACAAAATACCGGTACAGTTGTTTACAATCATGATGATGTACAAACCAATCCAGATGCTTTTCGCTCGGTTTTGGGATTTTTACCACAAGATTTTAGTTACTATCCTGATTTTACAGGGATGAAATTCATGTTGTATATCGCAGCTCTTAAAGGCATCAATAAAAGCTTCGCAAGGAAAAGGTGTCTGGTACTTTTAAAGCTTGTCGGATTAGAAGACGTATGCAATAAAAAAATAAAAAAGTATTCAGGTGGGATGAAACAACGATTAGGAATTGCACAAGCGATGATTAATGATCCAGAAGTATTGATTTTAGATGAACCAACAGTTGGCTTAGACCCAAAGGAGCGTGTCCGTTTTAGAAACTTAATCAGCTCTTTTTCTGAAAATAAAATTGTTATTCTATCAACTCATATCGTTTCAGACATTGAGTATATTGCAGATGAAATAATTGTTTTAAATAAAGGGAAACTTGAAGACAGAGGCGTGCCTTCTGAATTGGTTAATACTATAAATGGTAGTGTTTGGGAGGTTTTGGTTGAAGCAAATAAGCTAGATCATATGCTTGCTGAACATGTTATAAGCAATCAAAAACACAGTGTCAATGGAACGGTGTTAAGAATTATTTCAAAGACAAAACCAACCCATAATGCCCATCCAGTTCAACCAACATTGGAAGATTTGTATCTTTACTATTTTAGGGAGGACGCTGTAAAATGAGGACTATTATAAAATGCGAACTTGATAAAATCATACAAAATAAATCTTTTGTTGGCGGCCTGATTGTATCATTTGTTGTTTTAGCGGGGATATTATTCATCGGTTTTTATTATTCTCAAATCAACATTAGTGGTGAGAAAATTGGCGATGGAAGAAAACTTTATCAAGAAGTTGTAAAAGTAAGTACTGGTGATTTCACAGATCAAAAAGTAAAGGATATTCTTTCAAATTACATAGATAGATTCCAAAGCACTGATGTAGATAATAAAGCCGCTGATTTGTTTTCTTGGCAAATTGGAGATACCTTTTTCCCACAAGATGAAGATATCTATTCGAAAATGAATGAAGCGGTAGCACAGAATGAAAAAGTGACGATAGACCAATTAAAACTTAAAACTCTGAAAGAAGTTGGTTTTACCCAATTTGAAACGCCATTGAAAATCGGTAGCCATGTGACGTGGTATGACCTTTATAAAGTCACAAATCAGTTATTTATTCTTACAAGCATGATTACAATACTAATATGCTCGCTTGTTTTCTCTGGAGATACTGCAAGAAATATGAATCAATTATTATTGTCTACAAAGTTCGGTAGAAACAAGTTAACTCTTTCCAAAATTATTTCACCAACTTTAATCTCCGTTTTCGTGTTTCTCTTAATTCAAGTAATATCCTTTGTCTCCTTCTATATCTACAATAGTGGTTTTAATGGCTGGGACACTAGTATTCAAACAAATTTTTCATTAAAATTATTCAGTTTTCCGGTTGAAATAAATCATTTACAAGTTTACTTATTATTGGTGGCCTTCCATTTTATTAGTATGCTTTCCATTGTAGGGGGAACTTTATATGTTTCATCCATCACACGTTCACCGTTCAGTTCCTTAATCATTGCATTGAGCCTATTCTTTTTACCTAAGGCGTTAACAGAATTCTTTAAACGAGGAATTGTCTATCAAGTATTAAACTTGTTTCCGATAAATAACTATAGTATTGAAAATTTCTTGTCTTTATTAAGTTCAAAGCAGGATTTCCTCCTAAATTCTTTTGTGCAAAATATAGTGCTTGCTATGGTTGTTCTATTGGTTACTAAAATGATACTAGATGTTATCGTGTATAAGCGAATGAAGAAATATCAGAACACATAGTCTTTTACGGGTTAAGGAGTAGTCACTGCTAGAAAAAGGGAAATTGAACTGAATCGATATGCTCGATTTGTGTTCAAACCTTGATAAATTGAAATTTAAAAGACCACTAATTCATATGAGAATTAGCGGTCTTTTTTATAGTTATCTCTGACGTTCTGAAGAGATTGGCCCTATTTTTCAGTTTGCGTATTATATTCCGATCAAAATCTCCAGGCTCTATTATATTGCGTAGGAGCCTCAATTTCTGTATGAAGTTCACGGGCAGCTTGATACGGCCAATACGCGTCTCGTAACAGTTCTCTACCAATCAAAATGAGATCTGCACGATTATTTCTCAAAATTTCTTCAGCTTGCAATCCCGAGGTGATCAGACCTACAGCACCAGTTGCGATTTCGGCACCTGTTCGGATTGTTTCTGAATAAGGCACTTGGTAGCCAGGGAACGGATCAATTTTTGCCGGTACGACAGCTCCAGAACTCACGTCAATCAAGTCCACGCCTTGGCTCTTCATCCACTTCGCCATCTCAATGTACTGGTCAGAAGTCATACCGCCTTCTGTATACTCTTCAGCAGATAACCGAACAAATAATGGACCTTCCCACGTCTTCCTGACGGCATCGATGATCTCGCTGAGGAAACGATATCGATTTTCTGCGCTTCCGCCATACTCATCAGTTCGATGATTGGTAAGGGGAGATAGGAATTCGTTAATAAGATAGCCATGTGCCCCATGAAGCTCTAGTAGATCGAATCCTGCATTAGCAGCTCGTTTTGCAGCTAGCGCAAATGCGTTAACAGTTTCTGCAATAGCTTCCTTGCTCATTGCGACAGGTGTTTTGTATTCATCACTAAACGCAATGGCACTCGGTGCTTGGATATCACCATCTACCGTCGCTTTCCTGCCGGCATGCGCAAGCTGGATTCCTGCCGCAGCACCGTGTTGTTTAATGAGGCGTGTCAGTTCAGTCAAGCCTTCAATATGGGTGTCATCCCAGATTCCGAGGTCTTGTGGGCTGATTCGTCCTTGAGGCTGAACAGCTGTCGCTTCCAAGATAATCAGACCTGATTGACCGACAGCTCTTGAGCCATAATGGACACGATGCCAATCTTCGACTTTACCATCTTCATTTTGAGAAGAATACATGCACATCGGAGACATCGCAATTCTATTTTTTAATGTAAGATTTCGAATCGTGTACGGTTCAAATAATTTAGCCATTTCCGAGTCACTCCTTTTTATGAATGACTCTACTATAGCAAAGAAGCGTAGGAATTCCTTTAGGAAGAACTCGTACTCTCTTTAACCTCTGTAGATCCAAGCTCTCTAGAGCGTTTTTCAGCATGCTCGATGCAACTGAAGACGGCTTCCTGGAATCCTGCGGAAGTGAGTGCTCGAAGCCCTGCCTCCGTCGTGCCACCCGGGCTAGTCACGTTTTCTCTTAGAAGGGCAGGCTCTTCTTGGGTTTGTCGTAACATGCATGCAGCCCCTTCAATTGTCTGAATAATGAGATCGCGGGCAATCGGCTGTTCGATGCCAGCTCGCATAGCAGCTGTCTCTAATGCTTCTGCTAAATAGTAGATATATGCAGGACCGCTACCGGATAGGGCTGTAACGGCATGTAAGTCATCTTCTTCAACTTCTGCTACGATGCCAATCGAACTTAATAATTCAAGAATTTCTTGTTTCTCTTTAGATTTCATCAAACTATTAAATGCAATACCAGTTGCAGACTTCCCAATTGTTGCAGACGTATTCGGCATGGAGCGGGCAATAGCGTGTTTGCCTAGACCTAATTCAATAGTATCCATTGAAACACCAGCGAGTAAAGAAAGGACAACTGCTTTTTCGTTAAGTAAAGGAGAAATCTGTTCCATCGCAGTATAAACATCTTTAGGTTTAGTAGCCAATACGATTAAATCAGCCTTTCGGAGCTGATTTTTGTCCGGACTGACAATTGAGATGCCATACGTATTTTGTAACAATTGAAGGCGTGCTTCATCCGCTCGGTTCATGACAAAAACATTAGAAGGCGCAACAGTACCTTGCTTACAGATTCCGGCAATCACTGCTTCCGCCATCGATCCGGCACCTACAAATACGATTTTTTCCATGGAATTCCCTCTTTTCCTAGATAGGTGTATTCAATCAGTCTATGCGATTATAGAAATAAGTCAACTGATGATTCAGTTATCGATACATGACGAACGTACAAAAAGCATGTACAATAGAATGAATAGTGATTCAATATTGGAGGCAAAACCATGATTCAACAACTGACGATACCAACACCGTATGCTGTTGGCGATGTTAATGCATTTTTAGTGAAGAGCGATACTCTGAGTCTATTCGATGCTGGTCCAAAGACACCCGAAGCTCTTAAAGCAATAAAGGCAGGGCTTAAAGAATCTGGATATACGTTGGAGGATATTGAACAAGTCATTCTTACACATCATCATCCAGATCATTCAGGTTGGGCGGATGCATTTCCGAACGCTGAACTTTATGGCCATGAGTACAATAATCTCTGGTTAACAAGAGACCCGGATTTCATTCAATTTCATGACAAATTTTATATGGAGCGATTCATAGAGCAAGGGGTTCCTGAAAAAGCGCTAGGAATTGTGGGGAAGATGAAACGCGCGGCAGATTTCATGGCAGAGCGTCCACTTGATCATATTTTAACTGAAGGGGACGAAATACCGGGACATCCAGGGTGGACGACTCTTGAGACGTTAGGGCATGCTCAAAGTCATTTGGCATTTTGGAATCCTGAAAGGAAAGAACTCATCGGAGGTGATTTATTACTGGAAAAGGTTTCTTCCAATCCACTCGTAGAACCTCCGAAAGGTCCTGAATATCCCCGACCAAAAACAATGTTGCAATATAACGCTTCCTTAAAACGATTGCTTGACCTGCCTGTAGAGATGGTTTACAGCGGACATGGAATGCCTGTAACGGGTGTTCATGACCTTATTGAGAAGCGACTGCAAAAACAGCACGAGCGAGCAATGAAGGTTTACGATATGCTGTCAGTTGGTCCGCAATCTGTCTTCGAATTGACCGTGCAATTATTTCCGGCTGCCTATAAAAGGGAGCTTGGTCTAACACTCTCAGAGACACTTGGTCAAATGGATTACTTATTAGAGCTAGGCAAGGTTGTTCAAAAAACAGACAATCAAGGAATTCATCGGTATGAGCAAGCGTAAAACGATTTTAATAACAGGAGCTACCAGTGGTGTAGGTTATGAAACTGCAGTAAGGCTTCTATCTGAAGGTCATCGTGTCCAAGTGACGGGGCGTTCAGAAGAAATTCTGGCTAAGCTTGTAGCTCTTGGAGCTGATGCGATTCAACTAGATTTAACAGGTGAGGGAGCGGCTGATTACTTGCTACGTGAGCTAGAAATGCCGGATGTCATTATTTTCTCAGCAGGGGTTGCAAAGTTTGCATTTGCTCATGAAACTGAAGATAGACAGGTTGAGCAAATGTTTTCAGTGAACGTGACAGCACCGATTCAGCTTACTCAAAGGATACTACCGTCATGGATGGAACGTAGAGGTGGACATCTAATTTATATTGGTTCCCAAGCAGGAAAAGTGGCGACACCAAAAGCAGCTGTCTATGCAGCGACGAAACATGCATTGATTGGATACACAAATGCGTTACGTATGGAAGTTGCACAATATGGAATCGACGTATCTGTTATTCATCCAGGTCCAATCGACACAGCCTTTTTAGACAAAGCAGATGATAGTGGTACCTATAGGGGGGCAGTTGGTAAGCATTTGCTTACTGTAGAGGAAGTAGCAGAAGGTGTCGTTAAGATGGTTCGTCATCCTAAACGACAAGTGGATATGCCACGAGTGATGGGTCTGACGAGCAAACTTCATGCAATTGCTCCAGGCTTAGTGGAACGAATAGGAAAACCTTTTTTTATGAAAAAGATGAAATAAATCCAAAACCTCACCTAATTTTGAGAAATGAAAAAGAGGCATCCAAATAGCGGATGCCTCTTCATTCGCGGAAAATTTGTTTTAACTAGTTGCGTGTAGCTGACGGGTAAATCGAAAGCATACTGCAAACTCTTCTTGCACGCATTTCACTTCATCGTTCTTTAAATCGAAGAGAAACGGTTGTTTAGGTTGCACTTGCACAAAAAACTTACTTCTTACTGGTCTTACAAACACTCGTAACTCTTCTTACGGTGATGCTTCGTCAGTACAGCAAATTTCCCGCCAAGGCTGTGCATTTCTCCAAGTAAGCGCTTAGCGCCTTCCAGGATTTCGCCTTGTAGTAATCTATACCCGGCAAAACAACCTATAAACCTATTTTTTAAAATTCTTTTTTATTTTCTTTGAATTTCTATTGCGGAATCTTAAGAAGACATGAACATAGATATTAGAAAATATAATACAACACTGCATTTGAAAATTGTTTATGATAAACTGTGACTAAACAAACCGTTCAGGAAAGGTGTTCTTTCATGATACAGCTAACCGTACAAAACATTGTACACCAATTTTCATTCGAAATTTTATCTGGGAGCGACCACTTGGAAAGACCGCTGAAAAAAACAAAAGTTCGTCGTCCAGGGTTGGAATTCATGGATACGTTTGAGTTCATAGCGAGAGGACATATTCAAATACTCGGTAAAAACGAGGTAAACTATTTACATACGCTTACTGATGACGAATGCAAACGCAGAATTTCGAATCTTGTCGAATACGATCCACCTTGTATTTTAATTACTTCCAATCAGGAACAACCTTATGGACTACATACGTATTGTACGGAGAACGGTATTCCTGTTTTAAGAACTCCTGACTCTATGGGTGTGGCGAGTGCAAAATTGGATGCATTTGTTATTAGCTCGATGGCAGAAGAAATTGCCATTCATGGAGTTGTCGTCAATGTAGCGGGAATTGGAATTTTATTGCGCGGCAAATCAGGCGTTGGAAAAAGCGAGACAGCACATACACTGATTGGTAGGGGACACCGGCTTGTAGCGGATGACATCGTCGTCCTTCGAAAACTCAGTCCTCAAACGTTACTCGGTACTCATAATCAGACTAACCGGGAATTTTTGGCGCTTAGGAGTATCGGTTTAATGAACGTTGTCCGTTTATATGGACGTGCTGCGTTTCAAGAAGAGACTAGAATCGCTCTCGATATCGAATTGACAGAGTGGAAAGACAACTCACTTAACAATGAACTGGAATTAGACGAGAAGTTTACTGAGTACATGGGTGTACCTATACCTTATATTCAAATCCAATTACAACCAGGGCGGGATGTCGCTGGGCTTATCGAAGCAGCTGCAAACAACTGGTATTTAAAACAACAAGGGTATAGTGCTCTTGAGGAATTCATGGAGCGCCTGGAGCCTGAATTCAAGCAGGAATGATCTGACAGGAATAGTTCGTCTTTATCTGGAAAAACTATTTGTACACTAGTTTTGAAGGAGGATGACTAATGACGGAAAAGAAAGAGCCACATGAAATGATGACTGAGAAAAACAACAAACTTTCATCAGCTCAAGAAGTAGAATATGTGGACGACTTTAAGAAAGCGGACAAAGCAACGAAAAATACGAATAAACGTAAAAACGAATACTAACAAAAAAGTCCGGAAGCCCATATGAGCTTCCGGACTTTTTTCTATTCGACTTCCTTTAATAACTCCAACACTTCGTTTGACCGTATGAACATCCCAACTTTACCATGGGAGTCAAGCTCGGTTATCGCAAAGACAACACCGATGACCTCATCATTTTGGAAAACGGGGCTGCCACTGTTTCCTCTGTAAACAGGTGCATCCAATAGAATAATAGGTACATTACGCCCCGCCCATTCACTTTCTCCTATCAGTTTTCCTTCATTTGCGATCCCAAAAAAGTTCAAAGGATTTCCGATGAACATGACTTTGGAATCTGGTGTGTAAGTGGGAGTTTCCGCTAGTTTTAGCGATGGAACATCTGGTGGATCTTTAATTTGCAAAATCGCTAAATCATTGACGGAATCTTGTGCGACAAGAGTGGCTGAAAAGCGACCTTGCTCTTCAAATGAAACTGTAATCTGTTTTGTATTTTCGACCACGTGATTATTTGTCACAATCAACCCATCTGGAGATACAAAAAAACCTGTTCCTTTTCCATCTTCGGTCAAAACAACAGCAACGGATTGTTTCCACTTTGTAATGTCCTCACGTTTTGAAAGCTTCGCAGATGTTTTTAAAAAATCGATTGCTGGTAGTGAATAGATATCGAAAATGAAAGCGACAGGCTGAAATAGTAAAACCAATGCCATGAGCCATACAATCCACCTAGGAACTCTACGTTTTCTTGGCTGAGGATTGTTTCGAAGGTAAGCTTCTTTTGCAAGTGCTTCCCGTTGTGCTTCCAATACAAGCTGGCGAAACTCCTCTTCTTCTATTTCTTCTTGCGTAAGTTCGGGTTCTTCAAATTGATCGACCTCGTTGCCTTCAAGAGCTTCAGAAACATTATCGTCTACATCTGCTGGGAAATGATTTTCTTGGTGGAATTCATCTTGATTCTTCTGATCGTCCTGATTCATATGTATAGACCTCCAATATACGTTCCTGAAATTGAGGTAAAAGGGGTTAACCAAAAGTGTATCATAGATTGTGATGAACAATTCTGAAAAAATAAACTTAAAAACCTATCTACTCACCATTATACTTGATATACTTTCCATATGTGTATTTGTGTCTATTTGAGGGGAGATGTGTTACGGTGGATGAAAATGCATTGAAGAAGACGGAACCAGAACGTTATCCAAGTACAGTCACTGAAGAAGTGCATACTCTAACTACTAAAGTAAGAGCGTTAGAGGACGAAATCAGTGAATTGAAAAAGGATATACACGCTATCGACTTCTTGCAAAAAAAACCGATTATTTCAGGCGATGCGATTGCTACCGGAGGCTTCTGGATTGTAGCGGCATTAGCTGTAATCGGGATATTTTTTTAATGAAGGAGGTAATTACGTATTATGAAAAGCCCAGGACTAGCAGCTGTACTTAGCTTTTTTTGGACCGGTGTCGGACAGATTTATAATGGTCAGATCCTGAAAGGTCTCATTCTAATTGGAGTGCAAGTTATCAATTCACTTCTTATGTTTGTATTAATTGGGTTTATCACGTATCCACTTGTTTGGATATGGGGGATGTATGACGCTTACAAAACAGCTGAAAAACACAACGCTCGTCAAGTTTACTAATTTTCTTTGTGGTTTAAAAGGATAGTTTACCAAAAAGAAAATTTAATAGGCTGTGTAACCTTAGATGTATAGTTGGTTTCATGCGCCTATTAAAATAACTATATTAAAAAGACGTCCATCGATTAATGAAATCGAGGACGTCTTATTTTATTTTCGCTTTGCTTTAATTAGATCTAACTCCGTACTTAATGCTTTTATGAGAGAGAAGATCATCAACAAAATGACAAATGAGAATGGGAGGGCGGCTATAATAATCGTATTCTGCAATGCATCTAACCCATTGACAGAAAGTAAAATTAGCGCGATTGCCGATTGAAGGACTCCCCATATGAGTTTGATACTATTCGGCGGTGTCAGTGATCCGTAACTGGATTGCATTCCTAACACAAATGTCGCTGAATCCGCAGAAGTGATGAAGAAGGAAGCAATCAGGATAATTGCAACTATGGAGATGAATGCACCCCAAGGTAATGTACTAAATAACTCAAAGACCACGAGTTCAGTAGCTTTATCTGCAAGGTTGACGACCCCTGCTTTCTGAGCTTCAATCGCAGTCGTTCCAAAAGCGGTAAACCAGAACGTGCAAAGAATTGTCGGCGCAATCATAACACCAATCATGAATTCACGAATTGTACGTCCTTTGGACACACGTGCGATAAACATACTAACGAAAGGTGCCCAAGAAATCCACCAAGCCCAGTAAAAGATGGTCCACATATCCAACCACTGGCGGTTCTCTGCATTTAATGGAGAAGTGGAGAAACTCATTTTCACAAAATTAGCTATATACCCGCCTAAGGAGTCTGAGTACATATTAAAGATTAATAAGGTTGGGCCAAGTATCACCACTAAGATTAGTAAAGCTATCGCAAGTACAAGATTCAAATTGGATAAGTATTGAATCCCTTTACTAAGACCACTCCAAGCTGACATGATGAAAAGTACAGTTACAACTAATATGATGATGAATTGAGACTGAGTTCCTATTTCAACTCCAAACAAATAATTCAACCCTGCATTAATTTGTACAGCGCCAAAGCCGAGAGTCGTTGCAACACCGAAAGCGGTTGCAAACACAGCGAGAACATCCACAAGAACACCCCAAGGGCCATTCATCTTATTCCCAAAAATCGGCTTCAATGTTGAAGAAATTAAACCAGGTTCTCCCTTACGGAACTGGAAGAATGCTAGAGATAAGGCGACAAAACCGTACATTGCCCATACATGGATACCCCAATGGAAAAAGGATTGACGTAAGCCTTCTTTAAATGCAGCTGGTGTATTGAGCTCACCTGTCGATGACATGACAGCATAGTGTGAAAGTGGCTCTGCAGCTCCATAAAAGACTAGTCCGATGCCCATACCGGCTGAGAATAGCATGGCAATCCAGGATACTGTTGAAAACTCGGGTTTGTCTGTATCTTTCCCAAGTCTTATTTTCCCGAATGGACTAAAAATCAGAAACAGGCAAATGATGACGAGTACGGATAACAGCATGAGGTAATACCAACCAAAGGTAGATGCGACGAAGTTTTGAATCTTTCCGGTTTGTTCGGCAAAACTTTCCGGCGCGAGCACACCGTAGCCAACTGCCAAAACGATCAGTCCGATCGTAATATAAAATACGTTTGAAATTTTTCTCATAATTCCCCCTAAGATAATTGTAGTGATTTCACGGTTATTAACTATAGCAATAAAGAATTGAAAATGCAAAAGAATATAAAAAAAGGAGAATGTAAGAACATCCTCCTTGTCTTAAATGCGAAAAAATAGTGTCATCACAGGCATTTTAAAAAAACGATTTAAGCTAAGCGGTCCTTTTCGTGGATATCGTCAGGCTCACGAAGCAAATAATACTTTCCTTTGGTTACCTTTGCGAGAAGTACAGTAAGTATTGAAGCGAGAACAGCGGCGAAAAATGCTGCTGTAGACTCTAAGAAAATACCCATATATCCTAGTGCGGCAAGGGTTCCGAGAAGACTTGCAACTAGTAGTGAAACTACACCCACTGGATTCCAGCGATACAAATATTCTTGACGAGCTACATAATAATTGGGGCCAATCTTCATTAGTTTTTTGACGACAAGAGCATCGGTTACTAAAATCGCTGCCCATGAAAGCAGAAATACGCCTTGGAATGTCATCATCGTACTTAAATGATCCACAATATTTGCAAGCATCAGCAACATTGCACTAACTCCTGACACAACTACCCAAAAACGCCGTCCCGGAGTGAAACGGAACATATTTTCAAAGAAATTAGAAAGCGACAATGAGCTACTGTAAATATTCGTGACGTTTATGCGTAATTGAGTAAGCATAGTAAACAACGCACCGCCAATACCAAGCAACAGAACGATGTAAACGCCTGGATCTGGCTCCATAAAACGAACACCAAACCAGATGCCTAACCCACCCATAACTCCAAAACAAAAGATTTGGGGGATAAAACCAATCATAAAAGAGCCTAGTTTAATATCTTTAGGCTTTAAAAATCGTGCATAATCTGAAGCGAGGAGAGCTGTCAGACCCATAATACCATTATGCATACCGATACACATGAGTAACGCGGTACCACCTAGTGTGACTCCTTCCGGCATATAGGAAAATACGGCTCCGGTGTACACTGCTGGTTTATAAAACGAGATAATAATTGCAGTGATTAAAAATACGACAAATACTGGCATTGACCACTTTTGCAATTTATCAAGCTGTTCAATTCCGAACCAATTCAAGGGGATGACGATTGATCCGAACACGATGATGAGAATCCACTTTGGGAGGGTAGGGAAAAAGTGGTGAACTGCAGATACTAAAATTAACCCTTCAAATGCACAATACATAATAAAGTTAGATGCGTAAATCAGTGACGTAAGTGAGGATCCGATATATCCGAAACCCCCACCGCGTGACAGGAGATTTACATTCATTCCAGATTTCGCAGACAAATAGGCGATAACTGTTCCTAATATCCCTGCGACTATGATTGCGTAAGTTGAAGAAATCATAGCATTTGCTGCCCCATAAGAGAGAGCCATGACACTTCCCATCTGGAAGTAAAAAATGGCAGTAGCGATTCCGAATGTAATGTTGGTAATGCTTAACCAACCCTTCGTACGATCTTCTCGAGGAACTCTGTCCAGTGAATAGTCACTTTCTAGTTCTTCTATTTCTTCTTTATATTCATTTGTACTATCAGTTACTGATTTCATTCAATTCCTCCTAATCGATACATGCATCTCCTTCCTGTTCAGTCAATTATTTTTTCGCAAGTTATACACTGTAGAAGCATAACAAAAAAACGATAGATTGTTAAGGGATGCAGTTGACATGCCTATATTCTATAAAGAGTTGGGCAAAGATAACCATAGTTCAATTCATGATTTACAGAGGATTTGAACTTTCGTGATTTGCAGGTGAAATGGGGAATACTTAAATATAGAAGTTTAACTTTAACTATTTAAGTGTTAAACTAGTGTTGATAAAAAGGAGTGATACTTATGGGTAAATTAGATGGTAAAGTCGCGGTAATCACTGGCGGTGCTGGTGGTATCGGAAGTGGTATGGCAAAAGCATACGTTAAAGAAGGCGCAAAAGTAGCAATCGTTGACTTAAACGCTGAAACTGGCGAAGCAATGGTGAAAGAACTTCAGGTGTTCCAACCTGAAAGCATGTTCATTCAAGCGGACCTTACAGATCGTGACAAGCTGAAAGATATCATTGCAACAGTTGTCGACAAGTTTGGAAAACTAGATATCCTTGTCAATAATGCACACGCATCACGTCAAGTATTGCTAGCAGAAGCAACTCAAGCGGATATGGATTTCTCCTTTAACACTGGGTTCTATCCAACGTTTTACTTGATGCAAGCAGCATACCCACACTTAAAAGAGTCTGAAGGGACAATCATTAACTTCTCTTCAGGTGCTGGTATTAACGGGGATATTATGCAAGGTACGTATGCGGCTGCAAAAGAAGCGATCCGTGCGATTACTCGTGTAGCAGCTAACGAATGGGGTCAGTTCGGCATTAACGTCAACTTGATTTCACCGATTGCCAATTCACCTGGTATCCAACAGTGGAAAAAAGACCAGCCTGAAGCGTTTGACAAAATGATCAACAACATTCCAATGCGTCGTCTTGGGGAATTGGAAGGCGATATTGGTCGAGTTGCAGTCTTCCTTGCGAGTGAAGATGCATCATACATTACTGGACAAACAATTATGGTTGACGGTGGCGCAACTAAATTACGCTAACTAAAAAAACACGATCCTCTGAACTTGAGGATCGTGTTTTTGTTATTTCCGTAATAATAAATAGATGAAGTAAGGAGCGCCGATTAAGGAGACGACTAATCCTGCTGGAATAATCCCTACACTGGATACGTTTCTCCCGATCGTATCTGCAAGCAATAACAACCAGCCACCTAGAAGAATAGCGATTGGAAGATAGAGCTGACTGCGTGGGCCAATCAATGACTTTGCAATATGAGGAGCCATCAGCCCGACAAAAGCAATTCCTCCAGTAACGGAAACAGCTGAGGCTGCAAGCGCGACTGCGGTGACGAGAAGAATAATACGTTCTCGCTCAACAGACACACCAATTCCAATGGCAACAGATTCACTTAACCCTAATACATTCAATCGGTTCGCTTTATATAACGCGAACGGTACGAGAATAAGTAACCAGGGCAATAGTGCAATGACAAATGGCCAATCAGACCCCCAAATATTTCCCGCTAACCATTTTGCAATGAAATCCACTTTGTCACGATCTGCTGAAGAAGTAAGAACAATCATGACACCGGATAGTGCTAGAGAGAACCCCACACCTGTTAACACCAATCGGACCGGTTGCATCCCTGTTTTTTTATCGTAAGCAAAAAGATAGATTAGGAATGCGGTCAAAAATGCCCCAACTAACCCGACAATCGGCATCAAATACACAAACGAACCTGCTTCAACAGGTACAAACAGAAAGAATACTGCTATTGAAGTACCAGCTCCTGCGTTAATGCCAATAATTCCGGGATCTGCCAAGTCATTTCGTGTAATCCCTTGAAGTATCGAGCCAGAGAGCGCTAAGGCTGATCCTGCTAAGAATGTTATTGCTATACGAGGAAGACGAATAGAAAACAAAACAAATTCTTCTTTAAATGTCCCGTTGCCAAAAAGTGCAGGGAAGATGCGACCAGGTTCTACGGAAGCTGGCCCGAGTGCAATGGCTGCAACTGCAGTTCCGAGAGTGAGGAGGCTGAATAGGATCAATAAGAGCCGCTGTTTTCTTAACACATTAGATTGAATCATGAGAAAGCACGCCCTCCTTTACGAAGAATAATAAGGAAGAACGGCAAGCCCATCACCGCAACAAGTGAGGCAACGGGTGTTTCGTATGGTGCGTTCATAGTCCGCCCTAATGTATCGGCAAGCAACATGAATGCACCACCAAGTACGGCAGACATTGGCAGTATAAATCGATAATCCGTGCCAACAATTGCGCGAACGATATGCGGAATCATAAGTCCCACGAACGCCAAATTTCCGACTAGAGCAACTGCAGATCCAGCGAGAAGGATAATTAGGATGAACAAAATCATTTTAATTCTGAATGTATGTTGACCCAATCCGACAGCTACTTCCTCATTTAAACTAAGTAGGGTGAGTTGTTTGGACAAAACTAGAGCGATTCCTATCCCTATAACAATCACCGGAGTAATAATTTGAAGTTGAGACCAAGTAGTTCCGATCACACCTCCAGCAGTCCACATGGAAATGTCTTTTGACACTTTAAAATAGATTCCGACACCTTCAGCAACCGCAAAGAAAAATGTCGAGACTGCAGCGCCTGCCAAAACAAGGCGGAAAGGTGAGAATCCACCACGTTTTGCAGAGGCAATGCCGAATACCACTAGGGCACCAGCTGCTGCACCTAGAAAACTAGCGGTCATAATCCCATAATAATTGAGGGAAGGAACAAGTGCGATTGCAATGGCAAGAGCGGCATTAGCACCTGCTGTTAAGCCGAGTAATCCAGGATCAGCTAGAGGGTTTCTGGTCATTCCTTGCATGATGGCTCCAGAAACAGCCAAGGCAGAACCGACTAGTAAAGCAGCGAGTTCGCGTGGGAAACGGATTTCTCGTAAAATCAAACTGTTTTTACTTGAATCTCCAATAATAGCAAGCCACACATCCGAAACGGAAATATTTGCTGCACCCAGTATCATTGCCAGGAATAGAGAAGCAACCAATCCGATGCAAGCAATAACAAATTTAATTGAAAATGGCATAGTTCGCAGATTCATTAGCCAGAACTCCTTTCGCAAAAGAAAAGGATCCTTTCAAGGTGAAAGAATCCTTCTTGAATAACAATTACTTTAAAAAGTTTTCTTTGAAAAACTCAAGCTGATACTCGAGTGTTAGAGGATCGTTGAAGTAGAACTCACTCAACTCAGCTTCAAATACATGACCTTCTTTAACAGCTGGAGTATTTTTATATGTCTCAGTTTCCATAAAGGAATTATCGCCATCGCTATTGCGACTTAAAATAACGTAATCTCCCATATATTCAGGAAGTACTTCAGAAGAAAGAGCAAAATAACCATCTTTTAATGCATCAGCCTTGACTTTTTCAGGCATCGGTAGCTTCATCTCTTGAAATAGGATTTCTGTTCCGCGTCCCCAGCTATCTCCATATACATAGAGCTGCTTGTCAAAGTTTTCAATAACTGAAACGGTCTTACCCTCACCGATTTTTGCTTTAATTTCTTCGCCAGTTTCTTGTGCACGCGATTTGAAATCAGTGACCCATTCTTGAGCTTCCTCACCTTTGTTCAGTAACTTACCGATTTCAACATACTGAGTCAAATAATCGACTTTATTGTAAGTGAATGTGACAACGGGAGCAATTTCTTTTAACCGATCCAGATTATTCAATGGAGATAGTCCGACGATTAAATCTGGTTCCAGTTCAATGATTTTCTCTAAATCTTCATCAGACACAACTTCAGCATCTTTCAGTTTCGATTCAAATCGAGGATTATCTTTTGACCAAGAGTCCACACCGACAATAGGAACGTCAAGTGACATAACATGACCTGCAAATGATGACAAAACGACAACACGCTGTGGATTTGCTGGAACTTCTATTGGGCCATCTTCAGATTCATAGGTAATAGTTCCTGAATCTTTCGCGGCTCCATCTTTCTCAGGTTCCTTGGAAGCATCCTCATTTTTAGAAGAGCAAGCTCCTAGAACAAGAACCAGTGCAAGGGATAAGAATAATAGTGCCTTTTTCATGTTAGTATTCTCCTTTTAATAGATCGTATGTAATACACATTGGTTTACCGCTTCTCGGATCCACTCCGATTTCTGCGTCAATCCTAAACACTTCACGCAAAGTTGCAGATTCTATCACTTCTTCAGAAGAACCCGCTTTAATGACCTTCCCATCTTTCATCGCTATTAAATAATCAGCGAAGCGAGCTGCTTGATTTAAATCATGTAACACCATGATGATGGTTCGTTCTTGCTCAACATTCAATTTCTGTAATAGTTCAAGAACTTCCAACTGATGTGCCATGTCCAGATAGGTTGTCGGTTCATCAAGAAAAATGATGTCTGTTTCTTGTGCAAGAGCCATTGCAATCCAGACCCTCTGACGCTGTCCGCCTGAAAGGGCATCCACTTGACGATCACGGAAAGATTCTGTATTAGTAACAGCAAGTGCCCAGTTAATGACCTCTAAATCAGTTGTTGTCAACCGTCCTAGTCCAGATTGATAGGGGAATCTTCCATAAGAAACAAGTTCGGACACGGTTAGACCACTCGCAGCTTCTTGCGTTTGGGGAAGAATGGCCATTTTTCGTGCGAGCGCCTTTGTCTTGTGATCAGCAATATCTCCTCCGTCCAACAATACCTTTCCTGAATGGCGAGGAATGAGACGTGTCATCCCTTTCAAAAAAGTCGACTTTCCACATCCGTTAGCCCCGATGATCGCAGTTATTTTCTTATTGGGAATCGTAACGGATAGGTCGTCCACGATGATTTGTTCACCGTAAGCAATCTGTAAGTTTTCAGTTGCCAAACGTACCATTCGGAGCACTCCAATCTTTTATACACAATAATCGTTGATAATGATTCTCATTATCGGTATAATGCTACTATAAAGAGTGATCCTAAAGAAGTCAAATATAAATTTAGGGGGATGAAGTATGTCTCAAGCAACAATTGTAGATGTGACGATTATTGGAGGAGGGCCTGCGGGGCTATATGCTGCTTTTTATAGCGGGTTACGTGGTATGTCTACTAAAATCATCGAATTTCAACCGGAACTGGGCGGGAAACTACATGTTTATCAAGAAAAAATGATTTGGGACATTGGCGGAGTCACACCAGCACCTGCAGCTGACATGATTGATAAGTTAGTGGAGCAAGGCATGACGTTCAACCCTGAAGTTGTATTGAATGAAAAAGTGACAGGTATTGAAAAAGATGACGAAGGAAATTTTGTATTAACTAGCGCTTCCGGGGCTAAACACTACAGTAGAACAGTCATTCTTGCTGTAGGTGGAGGTATTCTAAAGCCACAAAAGGTTGAAATAGAAGGAGCAGAGCGATTCGAAGTTGCGAATTTACATTACACAGTCAAATCACTACAACACTTCAAAGGGAAACGTGTTCTCATATCAGGTGGCGGAAATGCCGCAATCGATTGGGCTAACGAGCTTGAACCGATTGCTAAAGAAGTGATTTTAACATATCGGAAATGTGATTTGAACGGACATGAAGCACAGGTTCAGCAACTGCTCCAGAGTAAAGTAGTGTGCCACTTTAATACACGGATTGACAAATTGATAGCATCAGCGGATCACTACTCAATTGAAAAGGTTGAATTAAAACATTGTCTAGAAGAATCTGGCTTGACACTGGAAGTTGATGACGTGGTCATTAACCATGGGTATGAGGTGGATACCTCATTAATAGGGGGCAGTGAAGCGAACCTTGAGCTTACGAGTGACCACCGAATTGCCGGAACACCAATGAGCGGGACGTCAGTTGCAGGAATCTTTGCAGCTGGAGATGTCCTTTTCCATGAAAGTAAAGTCAATCTTATTGCGGGGGCATTCCAAGATGCTGCCAACGCTGTAAATAGTGCCAAAATGTATTTAGATCCTAAAGCAACACAGGCAGGAATGGTGAGCTCGCACAATGACGTCTTTAAAGAACGGAACAAAAAACTTGTGCAGCAGTTAATTAGTTAAACAAAAACGGAATGATTTTTCTTGAAAAGAAGCGGATGCATTATACTCTGCTTCTTTTTGTCGTTCCTATCCCAAAATGTGTGCAATTATGGCAAGTACAATGATATGAAAGATTTGGTCAGCCATTATAAGCAGCCACGCAGGTTCTCCATGTTTTACCCCCATAATCGTCATAGACCACCATGCGACAAAACGACGGCGATCCAAGATGACATGACTCACAAAAATAATGGCCACTACCCATAAAGGAATCATTCCTGTGTCTATTAATAATGAAGCACTTACAGCCGATGTATAAACAAAACAATGCGTTAGGAGCGGAGCCCATTTAGTGGCTTTTCCTGCTGCCATCCAACTCGTTTGCAGTAAATAATCGCCAATCAGATGACCTATTAACAAATATGAGAATAATGTCACGTCATCGCCTCCGAATTACCGAATTTTTATATATTGTAATGACTTTAGTTGCGTATTTATAGTTATTTCATGCTACTATTATTGCAAATAGAGAGAAACGTGACAATAGTTTTTTAGAAAGGAATAAATAAATGGAAAAAACACTTGCACAAACGGACGTCCCTGAATTTCCACAGTCAGATTTACTTTTATCCACTATTTTTGAATATATGGGGAAAATGTCTACTGAAACTGACATTGAGAAGATGCTTTTATTACTAGCCGATTTAGGCACAAAGTTAGTACAGGCAGATCGATGTACGGTTTGGCTCCACGAATCTACCTCACAAACTGTTTGGACAGTCGCAGGACATGGGGTAAACCGAATTGTTATTTCTGATACGAGTGGGTTTGTAGGAAGAAGCATACAAACTGGAATGGTGATTAATGTGGTAGATGCGTATTTAGATGACCGTTTCAATACTGCAGTCGATCAGGAAACAGGTTATCGCACACGTTCTATACTGTGTATCCCATTCACTAACCAAGAAGGAAAAATAATAGGTGCATTCCAAGCTATTAATAAGCTGGGGGCTACACACTTTACAAAAAAGGATGAAACGTTGTTATCATTCGCCTCAACGTATGCTGGGAAGTCTCTTGATACGTTTATGTTACATAACGAGTTATTGGAAACACAACGAGAAATTATTGAAAAGATGGGGGCGATTGGCGAGAGTCGATCCCAAGAAACCGGTAACCATGTTAAACGTGTGGCAACCTATTCTTATAAATTGGCTCAACTTGCTGGGATTTCTGAGCCACAATCATTACTTCTTCGTTACGCATCTCCCATGCACGACATAGGAAAAGTGGCAATCCCCGATTCAATTCTTCTGAAACCCGGAAAGTTAACATTAGAGGAATTTGAAGAAATGAAGTTACATACAGTCGTTGGATATAATATTTTTCGGAAATCAGACCGTGAATTACTAAAAACTGCCGCCATTATCGCTTATGAACATCATGAAAGATGGGAAGGTGGGGGATATCCCAGAGGGTTGGAGCGGGAAGAGATTCATATATTTGGAAGGATCACTGCAATCGCTGATGTATTTGATGCACTAGGTAGTGACCGTGTATATAAAAAGGCTTGGCCACTTAAAAAAATCGTGTCATATATGTCTGAGCAACGAGGCAAACAATTCGATCCCACCTTAATAGATCTATTTCTTGCCCATTTAGATGAATTTGTTGCAATTCGTGATAGTTTTTCCGATAGGATGTGAAGCGCCAGTGTCAAAAACTATTTATATAGAAGAAACTCGTCTAGTTACTTTGCCACTTGAAATACTATGGGGGCTAGTTTCCGATACTAATCGATTAAATCGATACATTGGTTTGTTGCCAGTTGAGTTTACACCGTTTACGAATAGGACCCAACAGCTCATACGAAAAGCAAAGGGAAAAGCTTATGGATTAATAGAGGTTGAGTGGGATGAAAACGTTTTTGAATGGGTTCGTGAATCTTATTATACAGTTGAGCGCAATTATACGAAGGGACCAGTAGAGCGTGTGATTTGGAAAGTGGCTGTTACGAGAGTGGACGAGCAAGAAACGAAGTTGACACTTTCAGGATCATTTGAGTATCGCTCTCTTTTAGGGAAAGTTGCATTGAAAAAAGGAATTATTCCTCAGCTTCTTCAAACATTTACTTATGTCGAAGATGCTGCACAGACTAAAAAGCAAATGCCAACAGCAAGAGAACAGAAGACCATTCAACTAGATGAACGCGTTTTACAGAATGCAGAGCGTCACTTGAACGAATTATCACTGGATCCTACTCTTGTTAGAGCACTAATTAGGACCATTCGAACAGAATCAGATGAAGCTGTGACATCTATTCAGCCATATCGATGGGCATTCGAGCAAGGATTTACCAAACAACAAGCAGTTCGTCTATTCTTGCTTGCGAGTGATGCCGGAGTATTGGACTATGAATGGAGTTTGATGTGCCCTAACTGTCGAGTCGCTAAAGATCATGCCTCCGTCTTAAAAGATGTGAAAAAAACGGTGCATTGTGATCTATGCGGTGTAGATTTCGAACTTGATTTTGAAAACTATGTAGAAATGACGTTTCAAGTGAACGGTGCAATCCGAAAAACTAACAAAGAAACGTTTTGCATTAACGGACCAACCAATTCACCACATACTATTGGGCAGTTTCGGATTCCACCTCAATCGAAGAAGCATGTACCGTGGACTAGTATTGCTAAAGACATGCAAGTTCGGGTGGTGAAGCATAATTTTAAAGTGCCATTTACCTATCAAGCAAACATTGAATCTTCCGAATTACATATTCAGCCGAATGGTATTGTCGAACAATTTCTCATGCAAAGCCCAGATATTTCAATTGTAAACACGAGTGATGAAGAATATATTGTGGCATTTGAAGAGACGAAATGGGATGAATATGCGATTACAGCACGTGAGGTCACCTCCCTACAATTGTTCCGTGATTTGTTACCAGCAGAAGTTCTTGCACCGGGCATGCAAATTGGAGTAGGTAAACTTACTATTTTATTTACAGACTTGAAGGATTCTACTCAGTTGTATGAACGGGTTGGGGATGCAAGCGCATATAGTGATGTCCAAAAACATTTCATCTCACTTGGGAATCTAATTCGTTCTTATGATGGAACAATTGTAAAAACTATAGGCGATTCGATTATGGCGGCATTCTCTTCTAACATTCAAGCGTTGGAAGCATCGCTTGATATACAATCCTCTGTGTCATCCCTCAACAAAATGTTGAATAATCCTGTCATTATAAAGATTGGTTTGCACGAGGGTCCCGTGATCGCGGTTAATGCAAATGGTGTGTTAGATTACTTTGGTAGAACTGTTAACATGGCAGCGCGTGTTCAACAACAGAGTAAGGGAGGAGACATTGTGTTGGAAAAGCAACTCTTCGATGAGCTGGAAATCAAGGGAGATTTAAGGATGGTAACGGAATTTACAACACATCTCCATGGAATGACATCACCTATTCAATTGGTCAGATTGAATCCTATACTTGGTGACATAGATAGAAAAGAGCTATTATAGCTCTTTTTTTCGTTTTTACGTGTATTTGAAAGTGAACAGGGAAAATAAGAAAGGTAAACATTCATATATAGAAGGGAGAATGATTATGAAACAAAATCTTTTGCTACTCACTATGTTACTGTCTGGTGGTCTAGCAGCCTGTTCTGCATCTCCAACGGACGAAACAACCGATTCAACCCAACAGGAAATGGGCGATTCTGTTCAAAACGAAACAGGTGGAAACGCTGCTGGTCAAAATGATGAAGAAGAGCAGACCTCCAATAACGAACAGTCCGAGGCAGATGAAACACAAGATTCACAAAACAGCGAAGAAACGACATCATCAGAAGCAGATGAGAACAAAGATCATTCTAGCCATGAGAGCACTGCCGATGAGTCAATTGATAAAGAGCAAAAGAAAATGGCAATCGATACATTGAATGACTTAGTTTTAGATGGAAAGAAAGGGAAAGTATATCATCTAAATGATAACTTCTATGTGGGGAAAACCACTCAAACTGACGTCTATAATACTATTGGAAAGCCTGAACGCAAAGACACATTCGATCGATATACCGGGTCAATGGGGCAAGCTTCCTATGATCTCAGATATAACGAAAAAGGTCTATTAGTTGAAGCACGTTACCTTGGAACGAACGTTGAAAGGCAAACGAATTTAGGTGGTATCAGTTCAAAAGATTTAGTAGAGCAATTGGGTAACCCAGATGAAAAAAGGATGCTGGAAGATTCCAATCAAACCAGTTATATATATGAATTAGGGAGCTACGAGATCCAGTTCGTCATGACTGAGAAAGACAATGCTGACCATGTCAACTTGTTGCTAGTCTCCTGAAAAAGCCATGCGGTGCTCAATCCGCATGGTTTTTATATGTTTTATTCGGACTTCAACCGATTGATAATCTCCTTTACATAGAACATGGTTCGACTTGCCGCTTCACCAGGAGTTGCTTCAATCCTATTATTAAGGAAATTCATGAGCATCCCTTGCCAAATTAAAATCGTGACTTCGTTAAGTGATTCGATTTTTTCGGCATCTAAGCTACCTTGTTCCACAGCTCTTTTCAAGATAGGATTGCCTCTCTTTACAACATTCTGTTCAAGTAAGCTCATTCTGATTTCTTCGGGAACGTCCACTAAGTCCGCTGGATAAAATTCATAATACTTCTCTAACAAATGATCGGGGTTATCCCCGAGATCTCGGATGAAAACAGAGTGGAAGATATCTGGTTGTTTAAACGAGTATTCACAAAAACATTCCCATGCAGTTACATACTGATCTAGCGCACAAGATTCCTCATTCATGCGTCTCGTCACTTCAACTGTATAATCCTGCATCAATCGCATCGAGGCGAAAAACAACAAGTGGGAAAACTCGTCAAAGTAATTGTATATGGTAGCGCTATTATAGCCAGCACGGTCTGCAACCTTACGGATTGTAACAGCTCTCGCCCCTTCTTCTTCAATGATTTCAGTAGCGGCCTCGACAAAGTACTTCCACATTCTACTCTTTTGAAGCATTTTTTTATCCAAATAAAGCGCCTCGCTTTTCTCGTTTATCAGTAATTGTACAATACTAACAGTCTAGCTCAATATACTTGTACTAGCGAATTTATTCTGATAGTATAAACACGTTCACAATATAATCATGATTATAAATCAAGTATTGAGATTTCGCAATTCATTTCGATTACACAAAGCTCGTTGAATTTCTGTTAATTGTGTTATTTGAAAGCGTTATCAAATTTGCGTTTGTGAAACAAAAAAGGGGGTTGGAAGATGCAGAAAACGAGATTAGATCCTTTCGTATTTTGGACGTCAATAGTAGTCATTTTATTCGCGACTGTGCTGCTTGTAATCTTTAGACAAAGCGCGGAACCAGTACTAGATGAGGTCATGACGTTCATTACATTTAAGATGGACTGGGCATTCCAATTTTTAACGTTTGGTCTATTTGTATTTTTGATATGGTTGGCATTTAGTAAGTTTGGTCGCATTAAATTAGGAGATGGGAAACCGGAGTTCTCTAGTTTCAGTTGGGGTGCCATGTTATTTACAGCTGGAATGGGGACCAGCATCATGTATTGGTCCATGATTGAACCGATTTCCTACTTTTCGGGTCCTCCATTTGGAATAGAACCAGGAACAAATGAGGCAGCAGAATGGTCGCTTACATATGGCTTGTTCCATTGGGGTATTTCGGCATGGTCTCTTTATGCATTTCCTACCGTAGTGATTGCATATTCCTATTTCGTGAAAAAGCGTCCATCTCTTAAAATCAGTACAGCTCTTAGCGGTGCATTGGGTAAATACGCAGATGGATGGGTTGCAAAGCTTATTGACGTACTTGTTATTTGGAGTTTAGTCGGTGGACTCGGAACTTCTTTAGGACTTGGTGTTCCGATGGTCTCTGCAGTTGTCGGATCGATACTATCCATTGAACCCTCTCTTGGGATGGATACAGTTATTGTCATACTCATTACAATTATCTACTCTGCCAGTGCCTTTTTAGGCTTGCAAAAAGGGATTCGAAGACTAAGTGATATTAATATTTACTTAGCGGTCGCCCTTGCTCTCTTTGTTTTCATCGCAGGACCTACTTCGTTTATACTCACGTATTTTTCGAACAGTTTTGGAATGATGCTTCAAAACTTCACGTTTTTGAGTTTCCACACGGATCCGATAGCCAAAGGTGGATTCCCACAAGGTTGGACAGTGTTCTATTGGGCTTGGTTTTCTGCAACTGCAATGTTTATGGGATTATTCGTCGCCCGAATTTCCAAAGGGCGAACGTTGCGTGAACTGATTACCCACATGTTATTGTGGGGTTCAATTGGAGGTTGGATCTATTTTATGGTCTTCGGTGGATACTCTATGAATTTGCAATTACAAGGAATCACCGATGTTGCGAAAACACTCTCTGAACAGGGGGGGCCCGCAGCTGTTGTTGAAATCCTCCGTTCTCTACCGTTGGACATCCTTGTATTGCCATTCTTTGTGATCGTTGGTGTTGTTTTCTTATCAACATCCATGGATTCCGCGACCTATATTTTAGCTGCAGTTGCAACAAAAGAATTACAGCCGGGTGAAGATCCTGCTCGTTGGCATCGTATGGTTTGGGGCGCAATACTTGCGGTTCTTTCAATATCGTTGCTCTTAGTTGGAGGACTTCGCGTCATACAGACTTCTGCCGTTGTTGTAGCAGTACCGATATTCATCATCTATTTACTGCTTCTCGTTTCACTTGTAAGGTGGTTGCGTGAAGATTTTCCAAATGAAACTCTAAACAAATAATTGGAGGCATTTCTCATGGTATTTAACGTAAGAGAAACAAATCGTACAATCCGCACGACATTCCCAAAAAAAACGAAAGAAATACCGAACGTTATGATCCCGCTTTCTGACGGAACACAATTGGCAGCCCACATTTGGTTGCCGGTAGATGCAGAAATAAAACCGGTACCAGCAGTTCTCGAGTACTTGCCCTATCGTAAAAACGAATTTACCGCACTGCGTGATTCACTTCGACATCCCTACTTTGCAGGGCACGGATATGCAAGTATCCGGGTAGATATCCGAGGGACTGGTGATTCAGACGGCATTTTGTATGATGAATACTTGAAGCAAGAACAAGATGATGCACTAGAAGTATTGGACTGGATTGCAAAACAGCCATGGTCCACAGGTAGCGTCGGGATGATTGGTAAATCGTGGGGCGGCTTCAACGGACTTCAAATCGCAGCGCGTCAACATCCATCATTAAAAGCGATCATCACGTTGTGTTCTACAGATGATCGCTATGCAGATGACGTTCACTACAAAGGGGGCGCAATGCTTGCGTCAGATATGCTTTGGTGGGCTAGTACGATGTTTGCTTACAATGCCCGACCACAGTTTCCAGAAGTCAGGGGCGAGTCGTGGAGAGAAAATTGGTTGGAGCGCATGGAACTGACTCCTCCATATGCAGAAGAATGGGTTCGCCACCAGCGCTACGATGCGTATTGGAAACACGGTTCTGTTATTGAAAACTATGAGGATGTAACGATTCCAGTCTTTGCAGTTGGTGGCTGGGCAGATGGTTATACGAATGCGATTCCAAGACTATTAACAGGTTTAAAAGGACCTAAAAAAGGTCTGATTGGTCCATGGGCACATGAGTATCCTGAAATGGCGGTACCAGGTCCACAAATTGGATTCTTACAAGAAGCGGTCCGTTGGTGGGATGAATGGCTAAAAGACGAACGGACAGGCATTATGGATGAGCCAATGGTTCGCGTGTATATGCAAGATAGCGTTCCCCCTCAAACCGAGTACTTATATCGTCCAGGTCACTGGGTAGCAGAAGAACAATGGCCACCAGCACAAATACAAGAAAAGCTGTTGTTCTTAAATGGAAAGAACTTGAGTGACACAGCTGAAGGGAAAGATGTAATCGTATCGTCCGTTCAACAACACGGATTGTATGCAGGAGTTTTTTGTCCATTTGGCCAGCCAGGGGATCTACCGGGGGATCAGCGAATTGAAAACGGCATGGCAGTAGTGTTCGATGCAGCACCTGTTGAAAAAGATGAATCCATTCTAGGCGAACCTGAATTCCGTTGCAGAATTACTTCAGATAAAAAAGCTGCACATCTAGTGGTCCGGCTCAACGATGTTGCGCCCGACGGTTCTTCCACTCGGATCACTTGGGGTGTTTTGAATCTTACACACCGCGATAGCGATGAGACCCCAAGTTATTTGGAACCAGGAAAACCTTACGACATAACAGTAAAGATGAATGTCATCGGACATACCTTGCAAAAGGGTCACCATTGGCAACTCGCGGTTTCACCAAACTATTGGCCACACATTTGGCCATTCCCTGAAGCGGTTACCTTCACAGTTGAAACGGGAGAAGAAACGGCACTAGTCTTGCCACTTAGAAATCCTACAGATCTGGACAAGACGTTAAAACCTTTTGCTCAAGCAGAAACAGCGGAAGTACTTGAGAAGGACATTTTGCGTGAAGCAGGTCGTACACGAGAAGTGAAGCAAGATGCTGCAACCGGCGTCTGGACGTTAGATGACTTTTCAGATGAAGGCAAGCGTAGACTGCACAGCAATGGACTCGAATACGGAAGCACCAATCGAAATCTCTATACCATAAGAGAAAATGATCCACTCAGTGCGCGCGTAGCATGCGATTGGACGTTAAGTGTCGGTAAAGACGAGTGGCAGACCTACTTGGAAACAAAGAGTACGATGACTGCAGATGAAACCCATTACTACCTCATGAATGAATTAAAAGCATGGGAAAACGATAAGGAAGTGTTCCACAAGAAGTGGGAAGAAAAGATCGAACGCGATTTCACTTGATGTAACGTTCGTGTAAAAGTAGAATACTAATGAAGCTGTAGAGGGATTCAGTGAAAACTGTTTCCCTCTGCAGTTTCTTTTTTTTTTGTGGATGGGTTGTTATAGCGAATAAACCGATGGGGAATTAGACAATAATGCTCTTAGAGCTCCATATGTGCTCATAAATCATGGATAATACTCATAAATAACAAGATATGCTCATAAATCTTAAAATCTGCTCATAAATCTTAAAATCTGCTCATAAATCCTGAAACGTGATCATAACTCCAAAAAAGTGATCATAACTCTAGAAAAGTGCTCATAAATTACCATGATTGCTCATAAAAACCCGCGGCTATAGCAAAAGTCAAACCCACTCCTATATCTCGCAACCAATTCAAACGTACTTTTCATTAACAAAGGAAGAAACTTCAAATAACATGATTTGGGTGATAAAAAGTACCGTGACGCGTGATTTTTATTTACTTAAATTCTACAAGTGATCAAGATTTCAATATTGAATAATCAGAAATAGCGGAATTAAATAGGAAGACTCTGTTATAATCAAAGAAAATTAAGTGAGTTAAGTTATTCATAAGAATAGAACACCTGTTGCTTCTCAATCTAATTGCTATGTGTCCCAAGAGAAGTGTTTTGAGTTTACTCGGTCCCAAAAAGCACCTCCCCTATGAGTGTTTCGTATCACACGCTGATCCCTTTTAAGTTGACCAACTTACTCTACCAGAAACAAAACATTTTTATAGTATATAAAAAGCGTATTTTTCAAAATTGCCAGTTTGTGAAGCAAGAAAACTAATTATCGGAGGAGATTTAGCCTATGGATGTTTCGGCATGGAAACTGAAGGACAGTTGGACTTGTAAGGAATTTATATTACTACTATTACTCGAATTTGTTTTTGTGATTGTGGTTGTTAAATATGGCGTCCAATCACTTTATCTTTCTTTGTTTAGTAACACACTATACTCTGGAACATTAACCGGACTAACAATTGCGATCGTACTTATGTCAGGAATATATTTTATTGCATTACGTCCAAAAAAACTTTCATGGAAAGAGGTAGGAGTACGAAGTTTTTCTACAAAGTACTGGTGGAAAATCCCGATATGGTTAGTAATAACCATTGTTACAAGCGTAGCTATGATATTGCTGACTACCTTAGTTGGTAATAGTGTTGATAACAGCAAAACGGAAAGCCTACAGCAAAATATTAATTTATTTACTATACTCATTGGTATTATTTCTGCTGGCATAGTATCTCCGGTTTACGAAGAGATATTTTATCGAGGATTTATCTACCGTTGGTTAAGAGTGAGACTTGGAATGAAATGGGGAATAGGGATTAGCTCGTTACTATTCACATTAGCCCACTTTCCAACTTTAAACGCAATGCCAGTGAATTTCATCAACGGTGTTGTGTTCGCTTGGGTGTATGAAAAGACAGGTTCTGTCATACCACCAATCATAATTCATGGGGTTTTCAATACAATAGCAGTTTTATTAACGGCAACAGGATAATTCGATCAGTTTAAACTTAATTCGCTAGCGTATCCGATTGCGCATATATCGCAATATTGCCAGGTTTCGGCAAAGGAAGACGGCAGTGTGTTTCCGAAATCTTAAAAAAGGAAAATTTGATATAATGTTAAGTTGTTTCTTGACGCCCAAGCAGAAAGGTTTGATTAAAAAATTGAGGATAAATAAAAATCTGAATCAAAACTTTACAGCAGTTCTAGACCATGTAACTAATACATATAAACAGGTGGTTTGCAGTGGAGCGGCAACTATTATAATCCATAATGATCATGTGGTCTTGGAAGAATATCTTGGAAATCAATCTATTACAAAAGGGGCTAGACCTATCCAGGAAGATACCCAATTTCACGTGGCATCTGTAAGGAAGAGCTATATTGGATTTGCAGTAGCTTACGCCGTTAATTACGGCTATATAAATGATATTGATGATCTTGTATTAAGATACAAACCTGAACTTGACCCTGAAGTATGGAAAGATACATCTATTAGACATTTGTTAACGCATACCCATGGATTAGATGAGAAAGAAGGTATAACTTATCGAGAGTATCCTCAAGGGGAAAACTGGTCCTATAAAAAAATAGGAATTCAAATGTTAACGGATATTGTGGAACAAACGACTGGAATGACAGTATCAGATATTTTACACAAACAAGTATTTAAACCATTACGCTTCACTGAAACTGATTGGTATTCAAAAACACATGAAAAAATTGCAGATGTTATTCTTACATATGACCAGGATAAGTATTGGCAAATCAGTACTAGTACTAAAGGTGATGCAATGAATATGTATGTTTCTGCGCGGGAGTTAGCATGTTGGGGATATCTGCATTTAAATGAAGGTAACATTGAGGGGGACCAAATAGTCCCAAAGAGAATAATTTCTTTAGCTACAGAATTACAAAGTCCCTCACATTTAGATGAGAATTTACCTCAAAATGGTTTTTTATGGTTTGTAAAGGATCTACCAGCTTTGAATACGGAAATTGGTGAAGATGTACCAAAAGGTTCCTATCAAATTCTTGGGTATACAGGAGTAACCTTATTAGTTATCCCTCAAGAACGTATAGTAGCTGTCCGTATGTTTAATAGTTTTGGTTCACCTGAAGGATATAATTATTTAGATGATGTTAGATCTTTCGGTAATACGGTTTTGAGCTGTCTAGAAAAAGTTACAAAGTAACCCTTTATCCTAGAAAATGTCGAATTTATAAGATCGTTGCTGTCAAGAAAATGGGTTACTTTGCAAGGAATAAGTTGTGTGAAACTGCAGCACTTTCGCAAGTCGATAAAAGGAATAAAATATGTACCTGTAAGTTGGCATCACTTCGTTTGTTTTCTTGAGTTGATGTTTAGTTTATTACTGAGTAATTAACAGAAGAAACTCAAGAAATATAGTACTGTAGAGTATATGGGATCAATCAATACATCACGATAGCTTACGGAATTGAGGTGCTAATTATTTGAGAAGTGTGTTTCTGCTTAGTTACGGATGTGATCTGGATCATAGTAATATTGACTTTCTAGTCAAGGAACGCTTAATGCCTTTCGCAATTAAAAGGGAAGATAAAACGAAAAGAAGAAATGTAAAAGATTTAACAATACATTTGATGTATGATGTTTACGATGTAAATTGGAATAAGCATGAAGACAATAAATATTATCTAGAGGAATTTCTTATTAGTGAGACACATCTTCTAGCATTTGAATATTCCCTTTCAAAATTAAAAGGTAATCATAGTAGATGTCGTCCATATGCTCGTGGACATTATGACCTTACCATCAATGAAAAGGAATATTCACTAAGAGTTTACCAAAAGCTCTCAGGAGATAAGGAATTGTTCTTTATTGATGAAGAATCACTTCACAATACGAGTCTAAGAATTCAAAATCATAAGCTTCCAAGAGAACTTCAATGGCTTTTGTTAACTACAGAGATAGAAACATATGAAAGAGAGGCCGCCATTATTGAGTGGATACAAACAGTTCTTAACAGTGGGAGAAGAAATTCATAATTGGGTTTACCCTATTAGCAGGGGTCACTTTTTATCAAATAGATTGATAGTATAATAGTATCAGGTACATCGAGTGGATGGGTGATTTGCCCCCCCCTTGTAAAAGAGGGTCTTTGATGACACAGAACCAATAAAAGTAGCATTTCGACAATTTTAACTCAAAATTGGGTACTGATAAAAATTTGAGAAACAAGTTAAATTAAAATTACTACAATTATCTTTTGGAAGAAGACAAATAAAAAAACATGCTAAGTTAGCGGGCACTTGGAAAATATGAACAAACATTAGGCTGCATGCTAAATGCAACGCATGTAACTACTAAGGGGGTTAGTGAATAATGTCAGATCGTAAGGTAGAAGAATTTTGGAATAGGTATGCTAGTGAAAATAGGTTAAGCATGAGCACTCCGGAAGCATGGATGTTTGGAGATGGTTCCAAAGAAATGGGAGATGAATTAGGGAGTTTGGTGGTTACTGGCTTAAAAACAGGAACGTGTTCGGCGCATTGTATTTACGAACTGGAAGGCGAAGAAATTCCACAAGAAGGTCAATATGAAATTGTTTTAGATGGAGACAGTAATCCGTTAGCCATTATCCAATATACCAAGATTGATTTTGTGAAAATGAATGAGGTAACGAAAGATTTTGCGAGGTCTGAAGGTGAAGGCGATTTAAGCTATGATTATTGGTACCGTGCGCATGAGAAATTTTTCACTTGGGAGTTAAGTCAGTATGGACTTACTTTTACTCCAAATTTATTGCTGATTTGTCAAACGTTTAAAGTCGTAGCTGTTCACAAAGATTTGTTATGAGAATTTATTTTACATACCACGCGTATACAACTTTATCGTTCTAAGAGTGTTGTAATAAAGGCGTTAAAATGACAATTATTTTATAAGTAAATTAGAAGTCTCTTCCATCACTAAATTTGCACTTGGACTCGTTGAAAAGTTCAGGTTACACTTTAAAAACATCTTGTTTACAACCCCTACCTGAAAGGGAATACACACACTAGTACCTGAAGGAGGTGGCGTTATGAATCATCCAGCTTCCATAGAAGAATTTGTGAAACAAGCCTCTCAAATGCAAGGAAATCAAAAGACGTTGTATGTGAACCAATCCGACTACACACCTGAAGAGGCGATTGTTTCGGATGAAGACACTGCTGGTGGAGTTAACATGCAAATGATACGCATACTTGCTTCATCAAATAAGAATGCAATTTATTGGGAAGACCCTTTTTACGAAAGTGGTGAATTGGAACAGCTCAATATTCACCTTGATACAATGGAGTCATTTACCCGAAAAGTCATCACGTTGAAAGAAATGGAAAAAATGAAGTCCCACTTTGGAATGACACGAGACTCCATCCAAGATGAAAATGAACCTTCCTAACATGTCTTTTCTCACTCGCAGCATCAGCCGTTTTCGTTTATAATGGATAATTAGATGATTAATAAGAACAGGTTCAGCCATTTACGAATGGCTGACCTTTTTTTACGGAACGAAAGAAGTGAAGGCCATGAACCGACATACCTTTGAAGAGACGGTAAAATGTGAATTGACCATGACAACGAGTGCTCGTAATGGGATTGAAAAAATCGCCAAAGACGAACATTCTTTTTTTGCTATGCAAAAATCATTCTATGTACATATCGAAAAAAGACCTGAAAATCAACAAGGGAGCCAAGCGTTTTCCTTTTTCTTTGACCCTGAGGAGAATGTAAAACTGAAAGAATTATTGGATGGCCGTGTTCCAGTGCTTGAATGCATCGTGAAAAATGATGGGTTCCTTGCGACTGGCTTTCATGTACGCGGTAAACGGGAGCCTGTAGCCACGAATCGAAGACTGCGGGCAACGATGAAATTTAAATTAGGAAAGAGCTCTGGGATTACGTTGCCCATCGATTTTGCAACACTCTTACGAGAGCTTCCGATTGCTGAAGAGCGTTCGGAATATGTGAAAAAACGAATTGGTGGTTGGGAAGGCTACTTACGGATCATGGAAAAGAATGCGGATGTTGAAGATCTTCACGCTCGTGTAAAATCAGTCACATTGAGTGAAGATTTTCGTCAAGCCTCTATCCGAATCGATGGTCTGCCAGGTAAAGCCTGGAAAAGTATTACTGGTTTTTCTGCAAAATTTGCAGGTGTGGGGTATGACTTGGGGAATGTCGTTAATGCCGATAGAAAAACATCTCGCATTGACGTAGAACTGAAGAACAGCACCATCCAAAATGCACGTAAAACCGGTTTTCAAGGAAAAGATTTCGAAACAATCGTTTTCAGTAACTTTGCAGAACTAAGCCAAGTAAGAAGGCTAAGAAGAGGATTCAAGGATTTGCAAGACGGACTAGCCGCGAATGCAAACCTGGAGAAAATCTTATTTGAAGAACGTCCTGTTGTAAAAATAACGAACCGCAGGGAGCCCCTTGAGTTTGAAACTTCTCTGAATGAGTTCCAACAGGAAGCAGTTAACGGAGCGATGAATGCGAGTGATTTGTACGTCATTCAAGGACCACCTGGAACAGGAAAGACTACAGTCATTTCGGAAATTTGTAATCAGGCTGTAAAAGCAGGTTTGCGTACACTCGTCGCCTCTCAAGCAAATCTTGCTGTAGATAATGCATTAGGAAGGCTACTCAACAACCAAGACATCCGAATTTTGAGGTACGGTAGGACGGAAAGTATTGAAGAAGAAGGTCGCAAATTCATTGAAGAAAATGTAGCGGAGCATTGGCGGACTCAAACGTTAGAAGCGATGGAATCTCAGCTTGAACAACATAGTCAGCTTGAATCCACACTGCGTTTAGAGGAAGAGACATTAAACTATAAAAGCAAAACTCTGATTGAGCGTAGAGTTGAGTTACTAGAGCAACAGCAGCAATGGAATGATGACGAAGAAAAACTGCGTACAATCCAACAGGAAATAAAAGAAGTGAAACACAAAAAACAGGAACTACAACTTGCAATCGAAAAAAATGAAACTGCGAAGAAATTATCTGAGGGCAATTTAGAAGAAATAATGACTGAAATTAGTCGATTAGAGAAGTTAGCGACTGGAGTATCTGCAGAAAAGCCTACTTTGAGTGAACTTGAAAGTGAGCAAAAACAACTGAAAGAGCGAATCGACTTACTTAAAACGAGTCAATCGTTAACTGAAATGGTTGCTCAAGTAAATGAGCTGCAGACGTCACTTGACCATACAATGATACGGATTGAATCCTATCAAAAAGTTCTCACTAACATGACGACAGTAGGAAAGTTGAACGATTTGAAAGATCTTTTGGACGAAGTTGAGTTTGTTCCTCCTCCACAACTAGATCACCAAATGACGGAGCTCATTCGTCAAATTGATCGGGTACAAGAAGTAGGAGGGGAAGAGAGTTTTACAGCTTGGTCGGATACGGTTGCTCGAGTGGATAAAGCAATTACTACCGTAACAAAAATCCTGGAAGATCATCAATTTCATAATCGAATACGCATTCCAAAAGGATTCAGAAATCGCCATTCTCTGCAGTCAATCCAAGAAACAGTTAGTCGGGTTGGACGCTATTTAGTTCAGCCGAATGTGAAAAAGATTTTAAGCACAACCTCCTTTTCAGTAGAATCCTATGATTGTCTAGAAAACCTAACAAAAGCAGTGGGGTTACTGCATGATCGTAAAAATTTCATTTCCGCTTTCCTTTTGGAAGCACAATCTACGACGTCGTTATTTGACGACATTAAAAAGAACGTAGCAGAAGTCTTCAATGAAAACCTTTCAACATTATCCGCAAAACATAAACAGCTGCAAGGTCGTTTTAATCAGTTAAATGAGCAGCTGTCAGAAGTCCAGCACTTGAGTGTTGAATCGTCGTCGCCTGAAGCAATAGCTACGGTTCTTAGTGAAGTTGTAGCCTCACATGAAGCTATATCCAAAACAATACTAGGCGCTTTGGAAGCAGAGAAGTCCCTAAAAGTAGCTGTGCAAGATCTTGAAACAGCCCACGAACAGAGAGAAACAATTCAAGCTGCCATCCAATCATACTCAAACCTAGAAAGTGAACAAAATGAGCAACTGAATGGATTTGTCGGTATTATTGTGGAGAGGCAGAAGCAGGAAGAGATACTAAAACAATCGTTAGTAAATGACCCGGCTCCACTTTTAGCGGAGAATGCGCAAGCTGAAAAAGAATTGGAACACCAATTTGAGTTGGTTACCAAGCAATTAGCAAACGTTCCGGCCATCCAATCTATTCAAAAAACATGGCATCAGATGCTAACAGATGCAAGCCCTTATGATTTGGACGAAATCCGGAAATTATATGTCAAACACGCAAATGTTATTGGCACTACGTGTGTCGCTTCCGCTCGAAAAGAATTTGTAGAAGAATATCCGGTATTCGATTTAGTTATTATCGACGAAGTTTCAAAAGCAACCCCACCTGAATTGTTACTTCCAATGCTAAAAGGGAAAAAGATCGTGCTCGTAGGTGACCATCATCAGCTCCCCCCATTAGTTGGACAAGAAACGATGGAAGAGTTTTTAGAAGAAATGCCTGATGATGAACAGAAAAAAGATATGGAGCGTCTTCTTAAAGAATCTCTATTTGAGCGGTTGTTCAGAACGTTGCCAAAGCAAAATAAGACGATGTTAGGGATTCAATACAGAATGCACCAACGCATCATGAACTCTATCACTCCATTCTACAATGAAAACGGCTATGAGCTCCTTTGTGGGCTTCCTAATTCTGATGCAGCACGAGCACATCATCTGAAAACAGAACTCATTGGACCCGAAGATCATTTACTATGGATGGATCAACCTAATTCTCCTGATTTCTATGAAGCGAAGCCAAAAGGTGGGACAAGTCGTTACAATGAAAGTGAACTGTCAACCATTCGTGACATGATAAAAGACTTGAATCAGGCTACTGCAAAAGCGATTGAAGAAGGCAAACTCCCAGTGAATACGATGAAACAAGTTGGCGTAATCAGTTTTTACGGGGAGCAAGTTAAACGCATCAATCAGCTTATTCAAGAAGAGCTACAGACAGAGCATTTGACGTTCCGAACAGGTTCTGTGGACAAATTCCAAGGGATGGAAATGGACATCATCATTGTTAGTTTTGTTCGGAATCATGGAGAGGTGAGCGGTGACATCGGGTTTGCGAAGGACTACAGACGTCTCAATGTCGCACTCTCTCGAGCAAAAGAACTGCTGATGATAGTTGGGAGTTCTGAGATGTTCATCAACAAACCTAAATCAAAAATGACTCGTGATATGTACCAAAATCTATACGACGAAATTAGTAGGCAAGGTGGCATCCGATCCCTTACCGAATCCGTTAGATAACGACAGGAGGTGGGGATCAAAGTGGAAGAATTGAAAAAACGACTGCAAACAGAATTGCAACAATCGTTGGATTGCAAAGTTCTAGCGGACCAATCCTGGGCATTCACAGCACACAAAGTGCTTGTTTCTTACACTACCGTAACTAAAACCAAAATGGATGTTTTGATGAAAATGATGTTGATGTCTGTGCAACAACTTAAGATAGAAAGGGCAGATGAACTTGCTCATTTGTTAGGTGTTGAACTATTATTTGTTGAAGATCTTCTTTCGATTATGAAAGGCGCAGGACTTGTAGTGAGCAATGATGTCTGGTCAATTACAGAACTAGGGGTTTCTCAGTTAACGACAGGAATGCTGCTTCATGAAACAGAAACAGAAGAGTCGGTACTTCTAGTGAGTCCACTTCACAACGAATTTCTGGATGTTGAGAAACCTCAACCTCTTCAAGCAAGTTTGTGTCCCTTCCGATATGAGAATGATCCTAGTAGATGGTCCACAACTGACATTTCTACTGACACCTTGCAGTCGGAGCTTGCTTCATTAGTAGAACAGGACAATACGATAGAACGTCAGCAAGTCGTGGAACAAGTCCTGAAAGTTGAGAAAATCGAACAGATTCAAATTCCTTGTATTGAGTTTCACATCCACAATACAAATCAGGATGTCCTATATGCGAGAATTTGGAATACGTATGCCGAGCAGTGGGATGAAACGTTGGAACAACTTGTGAATACAAATGAGCGCTCTAGTTGGCGTGAACGTTACTTAACATAAGAGGAGGAAATATTATATGAAACATAGTGCAACGTATTGGACAAAAAAGTTGAAATTAGAAACCCATCCGGAAGGTGGTAGCTTTGCGGGCTCTTATGCAGCTGAAAGTACAATAGAAACTTCTACAGGAACCAGACCACTTTATACAAGTATTTACTTTATGCTAGCGGATGGAGAAATCTCTCATTTTCATCAGCTCCAGTCTGACGAACTTTGGTATTATCACGATGGGAATGCTTTAAGCGTCCATATGATCTCAACAGATGGAGAGTATTCATCGGTGAAACTAGGATTGGACATAGATAAAGGAGAACTACCGCAAATACTCGTTCCCGCGGGAACAATATTTGGGTCATCTATGATTGAAAGTGGAGACTATGCGCTAGTAGGATGCATGGTATCGCCTGGTTTTGATTTTGAGGATTTCAAACTGTTCTCAGAAGAAGAGTTGGTAGAACAGTTCCCTCAACATACAGCGATTATAAAAAAGATGACACCATAAAAAGACGTTCAGCCGAATGTGGCTGAACGTCTTTTCTTACATACTTATTCACTCTCTGTACCTACATCATTATTTTTTTGAATCGAAGTAGAATTATCGGAATCTGAAGACAGAAAATCTTTTAGAGCTTGAGTGTTCTCTTCGAAGTCAATCATCAATACCTGACCGACTCCTGGGATTCGTTGCTTTTCGTCGAATGATCCATCAATTGGCAAACGCATGGATTCTATGCCGGATTCTTTGTTGCTTAACAACCCTTTGCCGATTGAAATCATAGTTTTCTTATCTAAGTTCGTGTGCACATAACTGTCGGCCATACCAAGTAACTTAGGAAGACTTAGGATACTGTGTAGACTTGCAGCTTCGGTTTTTAACTTAGCAAGGGCTTCTTGCTGCCGATCCACACGTCCGAAATCACTTTTACTGTCATGACGGAATCGAACATAACCAAGTAATTCATCTCCATTAAGGCGTTGAACACCAGGTTCTAGCGTCATGTTAATACCATGAGACATTTTATAGGGAATATCGACTTCAATTCCATCGGGTGCAATAACATCGACCATTTTAGGGAAACCGTCGAAATTGACTTCTGCGTAATAATGGATATCTATTCCAAAATTCTCTTTAATCGTTTGACGAACAAGTTCTGGGCCACCTAATGAGTAGGCAGCATTCATCTTATGTTTGCCATGACCGGGGATATCGACGTAAATATCGCGCATGACGGAGACTGTTTTCAGTTCTTTTGTGTCCTGATTGTAGTGTCCGATCATCAGTGAATCAGAACGTCCTTCATCATCATTTGGACGTGCATCTGACCCTAAAAGCAAGATATTGATTTCTCCATATTGTGGTTCGGGAGCGTTAAATATATCTTCTTCTTTATCAGGTTTTTCGCCTGCGAGGGATTGTCCAGCTTTAAACTGATCAAACAAAAAATAAGATACACCACCGATAAGGAGGAATAGTAGGAGTAGGATTACCCAGAGTTTTTTTCTTTTTTTACGAGTTCTGCGTTCAGAACGGTTCATAGTGCCACCACCTGTTGTTGGTTCCGCAAGTATGCGGTTTGTTGCTTGATAAGTAGGACGCATTTCTACAAGAAATGTTTTCTCAAATCATTTATTAGTCTCTAACTAATGAAGCATACGATGGAACTCAATTTTTTGCAATAGTTAACTACTTGTTGTAAGCACGGATTGTAATTGCATAGAGAGGGTATGCTAGTTATAATAGCTTTTGAATAGATGATTGACTCACCTTTATAGGAAAGGTGTGACGGATGGTCCTTGTCTTCTCCGTCTGACAGGACTTTTTTTGTTTCTCTAATTCACATAAAAAATTTTGAATGTAATTGAAAGGAGATGTATGATGTTTTTTATTGAAGCTAAACGAATTGTCACCGTTATTTTAGGCGCCTTATTATTAGCGGTATCGTTAAATTTGTTTCTCATTAACGCAAATGTTTATGCAAGCGGTTTTGCAGGAATTGCCCAGTTACTTTCTAGTGTTCTCTCGGACTTTGCAGGAATAACTGTCACTACAGGGGTGCTCCTCTTAGTATTAAACGTTCCGGTTTTCATACTGGGATGGTTTAAGGTGGGGAAAGGTTTTACCATTTACAGTATCGTTTCTGTAATTTTCACAACAATTTTTATGGAGATACTTCCAGTAATGTCCTTATCAGATGATATTATCCTCAATGCTGTATTTGGTGGAGTTATCGGAGGGGTTGGCGTCGGAATTTCTCTGAAACTTGGGGCTTCTACAGGTGGAATGGATATCGTTGCAATGGTGTTGTCAAGACTACAAGACAAGCCGATTGGTACGTATTTCTTGTTGCTAAATGGAATTATTATTGTCGCTGCAGGATTTTTATACGAGCCAGAAAACGCATTATATACAATGGTTGCCCTTTATGTCTCGACTGCGGTCATTGATGCTATCCATACACGTCACGAGAAAGTGACGGCCATGATTGTTACCCGAAAAGCTGATGAGCTTCAGGAGGCTATCCATAATCAGATGGTACGAGGTATTACCATCATGCCTGCTAAAGGTGGATATACGAAAGAAGAAAAGAATATGATGTATTTGGTCATAACACGATATGAACTGTACGATTTGGAAAAAATAATTAATGAAGTCGATCCGAATGCTTTTGCAAATATTGTTCAGACTGTAGGCATTTTTGGTTTCTTCCGTCGCGAAGGTCAATCGATCACATAATGTTGGAGCACCCTGCTATGTAAAACAGCAGGGTGTCTTTTACTATTTCTTTTCTTGCTGTGACTTTCTATAAAGTTCTTTTAGGGCCTCACGTTTTTCACCGTGTGTAGAATAATCAGCAGAAAATTCTTCACGTCCCGGCAATTTTGGATGGATAGACTTCTTTTCACCATCTATATTGCGTTTCGCCATTTGGAAACCTCCCTTTTTAAAAAAAGTATGTGAAGTAATGACTGCTTTTAGTCACCGCTTGAAGTCGGGCACCATACTTATAGAGTGAAAGGGGAGGATGGGTTGGTTACCGTTACTTCAGTACAGATTGAAGGGCATAGTTTTACAGCTGTCTCCGTATCGCTTCCAAAAACTACGTTGCTGACAGTTTCAAACGAGAACGGGTACATTATGTGTGGGGCGCTTGACGTTGGATTGCTGAACCGATTGTTATCAGATCGCCGCATAATAGCAGGGCGTGCCACTGGTGTGAAAACCATTGATGAGTTACTTGCGGCGCCGTTGGAATCTGTGACGCTTGAAGCGGAAGAATGGGGTATAACGGCAGGCATGACAGGAGAACAAGCATTATTGAAGATGATTTGACTCACAACTGAAAACAAAACAAGAATCTCTGTAATTTTTAGAGGTTCTTGTTTTGTTTTCGACACAAAACCTCAATAAGTTTGTTTTGAATCATGGATTATTGTTGCGATTCCCAATCTGATGTTTTATGATGAAAATGAGAAACAATCTCATTGACTACATAATCGCCATGCGGTCAACTGCGAAAGATTTTTGCGCATGGGAAAGGTGAGTGCTATGAAAAAAATCATTTTCGCTGCAATTGTCTGCGGCGTTGCACTAGCAGCTCTTGCATCACGTAATTACTCCACCGTTTTCACGGATGGTCTAATCGCGGGGCTTTTGGTGATTACGATCTTATCAGGCTCATCGGCCATCATCGCAGTCCAAGCACGCAGAAGGCGAGCATGGCATTGAACAAATGATCTGAATGTAGCCGGCAGGTGATTTCTGCCGGCTTTTGCTCTTTTTTTATGCAACTTTTCATTCAATCAGATAGGGGACAGTATATGAATATTCATGTAACTTACGGAGATGTAACAGAGTTAAAGGCAATTAAGGAAAGTTTAACAGATCAGCAACTTGTTCTGATGGAACTTGGAAACGAAGCTGTACTTATTCAAGAAAATGAAGGTTCTGCAGGGTTTGCTGAAGCAGATTCTTATACAGTACTCGATGCTTCAGGTGAAATCGTTAATGGAAACTATGCAGTTTTCAATAACATTCCTGTTACTACTGAAGGAAGAGAAATTTTTGAACAACGGTTTATGGGGCGGGCTCGACGAATTGAAGATACTGAAGGTTTTTCTGCAATCCGAGTACTCCGTCCATTAGAGAGCGATACGTACGTCATTTTGACAAAGTGGAAAGATGAGGCATCATTTAAAGCGTGGCAAAATTCTCAAGAATACGCAGATGCACACCAAAAGCGTGGGACAGAAGAAGGCATTGATCAGAAACCGAATATCTTCTCTCGTCCATCGTTTGTGACAACGTACCTAAAAGTAGACTGAATGAGCATACAGAACCGGTTTCCCATTTTAAAATGGGTGATCGGCTTTTTTATGTTTCCCACCTTTTAATGTTTGAAAACGAGATACAAGTGAAAGAGAACACTATAGGTGGAACTGAGGAGGCGTTAAATTGAAGAAGAAACTCACAATTTTGCCATCATTGGCACTTATGTTTGGTCTGGTAGCATGTGGAACTGAAAACGATTCAGAACAGGCGATATCAGGACAAGAGGTTGAAAAGAATAATGAAGTTACTGAACCTGAAAATGACACGCGATCGGAACCATTTACAGTTCTAGTGGATTTAAAGGATGCGGACGGTCAAACTACCGGAACTGCTGAATTGGAAGAGACTGATGAGGGGGTCAATGTGCATGTAAAGGCGGAAGGGCTTCCAGAAGGAAAACTTGGACTCCATTTTCATGAGACAGGTGTTTGTAAAGCACCTGACTTTGAATCTGCAGGGGGCCACTTTAATCCTGAAGAGACGAATCACGGACTAGAAATGGATGGTGGACCACATGCTGGAGATCTTCCAAATTTAGAAGTAGGGGAAGATGGGATTGTAGATGATGAATTCACTGCTAAAAATGTGACATTGGAAACTAGTGAACCTAATTCGTTGTTTAAAGATTCTGGTACAGCACTCGTGATCCATGCAAGGGAAGATGACGGTAAAACTCAACCATCAGGAGACTCAGGAGAACGAATTGCATGCGGCGTTATTAAGTGATGAAAAAATGGACAACCTTGAAATCAGGTTGTCCATTTAAAAGTTACATGAGAGAGGCGATAATTCCCCGCTCATCATCTAGTAGGAATTTAATGCCCGCAGCGTAAGGGTCTTGGTGAAGTTGCTCTTCAATCCATAACCTAAGTGCTTGGGTCATGTCGAATGTATTCAAGTTGACGGTCATGCCATTTACAAAAGCTTCTGCATAAAAACCTTCGTCATCATCATAGAACAGTTCAACTTCTACTTCCTCTGGTTGAACGGACTTGCTTTTGGCCTGGTGTAGGCAAATCGCATTTATGATATCTTGTTCTTCAATCATCAGTTCTGCCACCGGTGCATGTCATCTTTATCCTGTTTCTTTTTCTTGAAATAGAGATAAGCCATTCGGATAACGCCGATAATAGCGATGATCGCAAAGACATTAACGAGTAAGCCTAAAATTGAGCCAAGAATACCCATGTTGGCAAACAGACCACCGAATAGGAGTCCTGCTAATCCACCAAGCATAAGGCCTTTCATTAGCCCTCCCGATTTCGGCTTAGCCGCTTGTGAACCGGTGTTTTTAGTGAAAGACGTATTGTCTTTCTTATCGACTGCTGGTTTGTTGAAATTGTTTTGGTTAGGTGAAAACCCTTTTTTGCCGGATTTGTAGCCTTTCGCTTCTGCAGATGGTGAATGATCGTTAAATACGATCGTTCCAATCGGCGAAAGAATGAGCGTGAGTGCTAAAAAGGCTGCCGCAATTTTTTTCATGACCTAGTAAAACCTCCGATGAAGTAATGGATTGATTTCAATCCTCTTCATCATTGTACAATAGAATGATTCAAAGTTAAAATGGTTCACACTCTACAATTGAGGAACGAACGTTTTACAGTCTGTTTCACTGCTGGACTTTGCATGGTTGCCTTTCTTGCTGACAACGTAAATTTCGTCGGCTCCACATTTGTTTCCCTCAGACCAAAACTTGCAATTATTTACTTCACATCGAATCCGCTGTCCCATTCCAATGCACCTCCTTTTTTATAGGATGTGCAAGCCATACGGCACTATACAAAGTAAATAAATATTAATTAAATGCCAAACTAAAAACTTGAAGTATATGAAAAAGAAGCGTATAGTGACTTGATGGTATTCTGAATAGGAGAGTATGACATGTGGATTTGTAAAAAGATTACGCATTGTTCAGCACATAGTTTACCTAGCTTCAGAACAAAATACATTAAACTAAAAAAGGGGATTTGCACATGACTACGCCGCTCAATCCTGAAGAAGCAGCAAACGTTGCTACAGAAGGCACACAGCTACCTTCCAATCAAAAACAAGATATTCTAGACCAGTTGCTTAAACCAGAAGTTCAAGAATCATTGACCACTCTTGTTGAAAAACTTCCTCAACTGACGGAGCTTGTTGACTTAATGACAAAATCTTATGATGTTGCCAAGGCTGTTGCAACTGACGAAGTATTAGTTAACGACACAACTGAATTTATGAAAGAAATCGTAGGGCCAGTTAAAGATTCTGCGAAAAATATGGCGGCAACTGTTATCGAAGCAAAAGATCTTGCTGCAAAAAACACAGAAACAATCGGCTTGTTTGGTCTTATGAAGATGATTAAAGACCCTGAAGCACAACGTATTTTCCGTTTCTTGAGTGCTTACCTTGAAATTGCTGGACAACGCAACCATACAAAATAATTCGAACTAATTATTAGTAGAAGGGGACTAGACAATGACCAAACACATCGTTATTTTAGGAGCAGGTTATGGTGGTCTTTTGACAGCACTGAATGCTCGTAACTTCCTGTCAGAAAGTGATGCCACTATCACACTTGTCAACCAAACACCAACTCACCAAATTATTACTGAGCTTCACCGTTTAGCTGGAGGAACAACTAGCGAAGGTGCGGTTGCACTTCCACTTGAGAAACTACTTGCTGGTAAAGGAGTAGAATTGAAAATCGCAACAGTTGAGAACTTTGACGTGAATACGAAAAAAGTAAACTTTGCTGGCGGAGAAACTCTTACTTATGATGCACTAGTTGTTGCACTTGGTAGTAAAACAGCGTACTTCGGAATTCCAGGACTTGAAGAAAATAGTATGGTTCTTAAATCCGCTAGTGAAGCAAACAAAATCTTTAAACACATCGTGGACCGCATTAAAGCGTATGCAACTTCTCATGATGAAGCAGATGCAACAATCATGATTGGCGGCGGCGGTTTGACAGGTGTTGAGCTTGTTGGTGAAATCGTTGACAACATGCCTAAAATTGCACGTGAGCACGGTGTAAACCCTGCTGATTTGAAGATTATGCTTGTTGAAGCAGGTCCGAAAATCCTTCCAGTACTACCTGATCACTTGATTGAGCGTGCTACGGAAAGTCTTGCAAAGCGTGGCGTTGAGTTCTTAATCGGACTTCCTGTTACAAACGTTGAAGGTAACGAAATTTCATTGAAAGACGGCCGTGTCATTAAAGCGAATACTTTCGTTTGGACAGGTGGCGTTACTGGTAATCCACTCGTTGGAGAATCTGGTATTGAAGTCGACCGTGGTCGTGCAACTGTAAACGAATTCCTTCAATCTAAATCTCACTCTGATGTATTTGTTGTTGGTGACAGTGCTGTTGCTTTCCCTGCAGAAGAGGGAGCACGTCCATACGCACCAACTGCACAAAACGCTTGGCAGATGGGCGAACTTGTTGGATACAACGTGTACGCAATGCTTACAGGCAAGTCTATGGAAGTGTTCAACCCAGTAAATTCTGGAACGCTTGCTAGCCTTGGCCGTAAAGATGCAGTTGCATCAATTGGTGGAAACAATACTTCCCTTAAGGGAATGCCAGCTTCATTGATGAAAGAAGCAAGTAACATTCGCTACTTGACTCACATCAAGGGACTTTTCGGTCTCGCATACTAAGAAGTATTAGAGGACAGTCACAGAATTTCAGTACATACTGAGTTCTGTGACTGTCCTCTTTATTAGTTTAGGAACAATTTTGAATAGAGTTGTATAAAATATTCTTATTAAGTTAGTTTACTGATAGTCAGAACGATTCGTCATTTGACAGAAGAAAACTAGATTCGCTATAGTTAGCAATGACGGCAATTTAGTCCGTGCAAAAAGGAGAGTAGTAGGCACGTAAAGTATTGGAAACCAATTAAAGCGCCAGCGCCGAGGAAATCGCACAGATTCTCGGCAGACGAGGTGGAGGTTCATCGAACATTCGGCGGATGCCTCCTGATCGCGGATACCCGATCACATGCAGTTCCTAAAACACGGTGGTAACTCGGTGATACAAAAGGGATGTAGCAGGTATCATTCAAATTTAATGGCCAGTCCGGGCAGAACTGCCTGAACGACCTAACCAGTTTTGACTCCGGACTGCCTGATGCGGAGGAACAATTATGTGCGGAATTGTAGGCTATAACGGAAAAAAACAAGCGGCAGAGATTTTATTGAAAGGGCTGGAGAAGCTCGAATACAGAGGATACGACTCTGCAGGGATTGCATTCCAAACTTCTAAAGGCGTGCAAATGTTCAAGGAAAAAGGACGTATTGCGGATCTGAGAGAAGTAGTAACGGAAGAAATTGATACACATGTCGGGATCGGCCATACACGCTGGGCGACACATGGTGTACCTGATCAGAAAAATTCACATCCACATAAAAGCGCATCTGGACGTTTTACACTTGTCCATAATGGTGTCATTGAAAACTATGAAAAACTGACTCGTGAATATTTGCAAGATGTCCAGTTCGTTTCTGAAACGGATACGGAGGTCATTGTCCAACTGATTGAATACTTCACAAACTCTGGAATGACAACAGACGAAGCATTTCGTAAAGCGTTGTCATTGTTACACGGCTCTTATGCGATTGCGATGTTAGACGAACAAAATCCGGATACAATTTTTGTTGCGAAAAATCGTAGTCCCTTACTAGTTGGAGTAAGTGAAGAGTGTAATGTGGTGGCTTCTGACGCTATGGCGATGCTTCAAGTGACCGATCAATTCATCGAGCTACATGATGGTGAAGTTGTTTTACTTGGGAAAGACGGCATTGTAATCGAAACACTCAATGGAGATAGAATCGAGCGGGCTCCTTATACAGCGGAACTCGATATGAGTGATATTGAAAAAGGGACATATCCTCATTATATGTTAAAGGAAATCGATGAGCAGCCAGGTGTGATGCGTAAAATCATCGATGCCTACAGCGCGGAAGAGGGCTCTTTGGATATTGACCCGTATATCAAGCAAGCATTTCAACATGCAGACCGTCTTTATATTATCGCCGCAGGAACAAGCTACCATGCGGGCTTAATAGGAAAAGAATACTTTGAAAAACTAGCTGGTTTACCGGTTGAAGTCCACATTTCTAGTGAGTTTGGCTATAATATGCCACTTCTTTCTAAAAAGCCATTGTTCTTGTTTATTACACAATCTGGCGAAACTGCAGATAGTCGACAAGTGCTTGTAAAAGTGAAAGCACTCGGATATCCATCAATTACTATGACCAATGTGCCAGGCTCTACGTTATCGCGTGAAGCGGACCATACGTTATTGTTGCATGCAGGACCAGAAATCGCTGTGGCATCGACTAAAGCGTATACGGCACAACTTGCAGTGCTTGCGATAACTGCTTATTCATTAGGCGGAGGTTCGCGGAAGCTAGATTTAAAAAAAGAGTTAGCAATTGCAGCTAATGCGATTCAAATGTTAACGGATGCTAAAGAAGAGATTGAAAAAATCGCTATAGAGCTATTAACCGATAAGCGTAACGCCTTTTTCATCGGACGTAATCTCGACTATTATGTGAGCTTAGAAGGTGCGCTAAAACTGAAAGAGATTTCCTATATCCAAGCAGAAGGATTTGCTGGAGGAGAACTGAAGCACGGAACAATTGCATTGATTGAAGAAGGGACTCCGGTCATCGCACTCGCGACTCAAGCAACTGTCAGCCCTAATTTACGAGGTAATGTAAAAGAAGTCACAGCCCGTGGCGCACACGCCTGCATCATCTCGATGGAAGGTGATAGTGAACCAGGAGATCGACTCATCTTGCCTCATGTCCATGAGCTATTGACGCCCCTAGTTACAGTTATTCCGCTTCAGTTACTAAGCTATTATGCATCCTTGCAGAGAGGCTGTGACGTGGATAAGCCGCGGAATTTGGCGAAAAGTGTGACTGTAGAGTAAGAAAATTTAAATTTAATAGAATTGCATAAATTAACCTCTTTGGATAGAATTGTCTAAAGAGGTTTTTTATTTGTATTTAGAAAGTCTGGGATTAAATGGTTAGGGAGTATGCTTTTTAGGCAAGGTTTAACTTAGAGAAGTAGTGTTTGTTATGAACAGAGAACGACCAGGTTTATTAGTAGTGGTACTTACATGGATTGCATATATCATTTGTGCATTGATATTTGGATTTAGTCTGTGGTTTGTCGATAGTCTCGGTATCGCATCTATTGTTCTGCTGGTAATATTACTTTTAATTGTTTGGAAGAATAAAGAAAATAAAAATGATTTTTAAAATTAACTAAGTTACATCAACTGGCGCAGTTGTGGAAAATAGGTTGCGCTTCAATGTGGCCATTATATTAAATGGGAAAATTAGTATAAGAGATAAAGAAAGTAAAAACGGAGGTGATTATGTATGGAGAACTATGGAATGCCAACAGGATTCTGGACAGAATTTATAATAATCATAGTAAGTATTATTCTCCTAGTTGGCATTATTCCAGCTATATTTCGTTATAAAATGGGAGCTGATAAAAAGAAGTGGTTTTCTTATAATCATATAAATAAGCTCCATAAAAAAATCGATTGGAAATTGCGGATAGTTTATATGATTTCTATTATAGTAAGTGCAATAATCTATTATAAACAGCCTCTTTTAATATCTATAATTCTTGCAGTTTTCGTATTAAGTCAAATCGGAGTTCAGGCATTTATAGAATGGAAGTTTTCGGAAAACAGGAAAAATTTTCAGGTATCTATAATCCAATTTGGTTTAACTTTTATTACCTTAGCGGGCGTATTCTTCTGGATAAAATATTACTTATAGAAAATTTCAATTTAAACTAATAACACTAACGGGCATTAACCTTGAATAAATCTTGGGCCATATAAAAAAGAAATTTCCATCACACTGTATAGTTTTTTTAATAAGAATGTTACACATTATTGAAAATTGAATGGATTTTGGGGGCTACCAATGAATAAGTGGAAAACGTTACACTCAGAGTATTTACATAAAAGTTCATTCGGAAATATTAGAATAGATTGTTGTGAACTTCCAAACGGTATAGTGATTGATGATTATTATGTTAATGAGTATTCTGACTGGGTAAATGCAGTTGTAATTACTAAGGAAAACCAGATTGTACTCGTTGAGCAATATCGCCATGCAGGAAAAGATTACTTCTTAGAAGTTCCAGCTGGGAAAAAAGAAGGTGACGAAACTCATGAGGAAGCCTTAATTAGAGAAGTGAAAGAAGAGACAGGTTACACTTCTGCAAGAAAACCTTTTTTCTTAGGTGAATTTTGGGTGAATCCAGCAACACAGAACAATAAAGTAAAGACCTACCTAATTCTTGAAGCGTATAAAGCATATGAGCAGGATATGGATGATACCGAAGAAATAATAGTTAGGTTATGTGACTTCGAAAATTTTGAAAAACAAATCCTATCAAACAAAATTAAAACGCAGCTATTTACGGTGACAGCTTATTATATGGCTAAAAACTTTATCCTTGAAAACAGACATGAAAAGTCTTGATACGGAAAAATGTTATTTAAGAACAGGTGGCCGAAATGCAGCTCGGAAAGGAGTGTTTTTATGGATTTTGGAAATGAATACTTGAAGATTGTGAAAGAAAGATTTGAAAGTGTTAAAAAGTTAGGAGATAAAACCATAAGCCAATTATCAGAGGAAGATATACACTGGCGATTAAACGAGTCTTCAAATAGCATCGCGATTATTGCAAAACATGTAAGTGGAAATATGATTTCCAAATGGTCAGACTTTTTAAAAACGGATGGAGAAAAGCCTTCTAGAAATCGTGATCAGGAATTTGAAGATGATGTCTCCTCAAGACAAGAGATGATAACTGTTTGGGAAAAAGGCTGGATTATACTTCTTGATACATTGACAAGTTAGAAAATCAAGACTTATTAAAAAAGATAACAATTCGTGGTGAGCAGCACACTGTGCTAGAAGCAATTGAACGGCAGATGGCTCATTATGCTTATCACGTTGGTCAGATTGTTTATATTGGGAAGCAATTAAAAGGTGAAAACTGGGAAACCCTTAGCATCCCAAAAGGAAAATCAGATGATTACTTGCAATAGAAGTTAAAAAAACATCAGTTTAAGTAATAGTGGACACTTGTTCTGGAAATGAGGGCTTTGCAGGTCCTAACCATACTAAAAATACGGGGGATGACTTTGTGAAAAGATGGCTATCATGCATCACTTTGATGTTCGTTTTGATTGGAGTCCTCAGTGCTTGCAACAATCAGAGCGTTGTTAAACTGAAGGGGGAAAGTAATTATTGGCAGGGGACGTTCGTGATGACTCATCCTTTCAAAAAGAAAAGTACAGTGACCCTTTCCTATACGGACTATGAGTTGAGGGTGACATTCAAAGGGAAGGCTAAGAAATTGGAAGGTGTGAACACTTTGGAATATGACTATGCAACAGCTTTAATAGGCGCGAGCACAGAGCTGCGTTTTCCTGAACTTCCCGAAGGTAAGACATTTTCGCTAAAAGGGTAAGAAACCGGTGAGACCGCTATCGAGAAAGAAGACAAGATTGTTATTACCATCAGGTGGGATGGACAGGAAGAATCATTCACTGTGGACTGACGAATTGCAGCAGTTCAAGGATTGAAGCAACAATAACACGGCAGCTTGACAGGATTGAAGACAAAATCGATCGGATCTGATGATTGGCTGGTGGAAGACAGGTATGTATTTATAGCAGAAAAGTAATATATTTGTGCATTCAAATAGGCTGACGATTTCTTATTCTTAGATAAGAATAAATAAGTTGTAGAGATAGAGCGGGAGTTTATTGAAAATCAGTAATCCTTTCAAAAATCTATCTCTATTATCGGGTGCAGTTGTAGAAGAATCATCGTGCCTGAAACCGGCCGGTAAGTTTAGAATGGCTTGGTTTTTTCTAGGGATATTAAAAGTTTAATAATGAAAATGTATAGGCTATTCAAGCATGAAGAAATATTATTGAACAGTCGGGGTGATCCTATGGAAATTTATCAATTTAAAAAAGAAATGGGCAAAAAGGTCACACAATTCAGTTCGGATTTTATATTGACACGTATTGCCCTTACTCAGAAAGCAAATATCGGATGTATGCACTTAGAGGAGAACGGAGTAATTGGTTTCCATCAAGCTGTTGTACCTCAGCTTCTTTTGATTGTAAATGGTGGAGGTTTTGTTAGAGGGGAATCAAATGAATTTGTAAAAGTGCAAAGTGGTGAAGCGGTTTTTTGGGAGAAGGATGAATGGCACGAAACCAAAACCGATACTGGCTTAACGGCAATTGTAATACAAAGCGAAAAGTTAGATATTTCATCATTAATGTCTTTACAAAAATAGGGTTTCTTCACCAATAGGGGCGATTCTGGAATAAGGATTATACCGATAAAGGGACTTTATGAAGTATACAAACTGTTGCTTTCCGCTCCAGCCGGCACGCTTTCCGAGGGGCGTGGCTTGAGCCTCCTCGGTCGCGAAAAATGCTCCCTGCGGGGGTCTCAAGGCGCACTCTGATCCCTACGGAGTCGGCCGTCTTTCACTCCAAGCAACGGCGAGTTTTTAATATAAAGCGTCCATTCGCCATTCGGGCCAGTTTTAGTTGAACAAAGACAAGTTTACAGAGAGAATAAGTAAATAGAAATAATGTAAAGTGGGGTTCGGAAATGGAGAAAGTTCTTGAAAAACTAAAGGAATTAGAGTCAGGAGAAGTTGGAATTATTATTTATTCTAATGTAAAACAGGATATACTTTCATCATTAAATAAGGGGTTATTAGTGCCTCTGGCTTCTGCGGCAAAAGTTGCAATTGCCTTTGGTATAACAAAACTGGTTGAAGAAAGACACTATAAATGGACTGACATTGTTGAAGATATAATTTTAAATCCAGAAGAGGATAGTAAAGAGGTGTATCCTCACTTTCAAAGTAGAGACAACTTGGCACTCCAAGAAGCGCTGGAAGTGATGATAGCCTGTCACGATAGTTTTGTTGCAGATAGAATTGTTCAATTTTGTGGTGGATGGGAAATGATTAACAATAAAATAAAATCATATTTTAAAAATATAAATATTACTCAGAATCCAAGGGACATAGATAACCACGGAGAATTGAGTGAGATATTAGAACTTTTACAATTAATATATCAAGGATACAAAACTGATCCTGATTTATGGATTCCAGTTATTAATGGCTTAGTTAGGCAGAGAGGTGATATAGAAGGTATACCAAGCCATTTCTTAAATCATATGTCTGGTGGATTAGATAATGTAGTAGTTTATATTGGAATAATGGGTGAGTTTTCTAAAGATCCATTATTATTTGTTTTGGGTGCAAAGGAGTTACCAAATCGATATAAAGAGAAATTAGCAGATGAAATAATTATTGATGCAATGAAGTTAATTTATGATGAATATTGCAATCAGGAAGTTAAGCTGGAAAATAAAAATCTATCTAATTCATATAGTGGTTATTAAACTAACGGTGGCTTTAGTTGGATTAGAATTTAATTTATTTATCTAAAATTAATCCTGAAAATGAAAGAACTAAAATATGTATGAATGTGGAAGGATAGAAAGATGAAGAAAATTGTATCTAAGAATTTTGTGAATCATGTATATAATCAGGGACAATCAAGTAGAGACAAAACGATTATTGTCTTTCATGGATGGGGTTCAAGTGTTAATAATTATGTTGAACTTGCTCAGTATTTTTCTTCAATTGGTTTTAAAGTCATTGTTCCTGAAATCATCTTTCATGATAGTAGACATAAATTAGAAAATCATTTTCTGAAAGAAGTTACTCAAGAATACTTCTGGAAGACCATTTTCAGAAGTATTGATGATGCTACATTATTATTTCAAGAACTAGGTGTTTCGGAAAAAGATGTGATTCTTATGGGTATTTCTATGGGTGGGTTTATCGCAAATGGAATATACGCTAAAGGTAATAATTTTGCTGGATTAATAAATATTAATGGTTCTGGTTCGTTTCTTTTATCAGAGAATATTTTTAGGGCAAATGATCAACGTCCAGAATTGTCCGATGAAGAAATAGACAAAATAAATATTTATAATCCAATAGGGAAAAATATAAGTAACTCTTCAATATTATTAATGCATGGTGAATTGGATGGAGTTATATCAATTGATGGACAGAAGGACTATTTCGAGTTTTTGAAAAGTTCCGAAACGTCATGTGATGTGGTTTTTAATGTATATGAAAATGTTAACCACTCTCTTACAGAAGAAATGCTTGAAAACCTAAAACAATGGTTAGATGAGAAATACTAAGTTATTTAGGGGCTCTAAAAAACTGTTATGCAACTGGCGGCATTTGATTTTTATAGTAGAACACTTTAGATGATTGGAGTAGACGCCCACCGTAAATCGTCCGACTGGAAAGCAAAACAACGGGTTTAACGTTATTACAGATTCGAGGTAAGTTGTGCAACTTGCACGTGCCTGAAAGGAGCCTGATTCTGTTGATGACTCTTCTTATAATAGTGAACAGGAACTTCAGTGAAATATGATTTTGCAGGTACATGTAAATAACTAAGAAAAACTGAGGTGGTGGAATATGGATATAAACAAAGATAGGTATTTTTTAAAGTTGGCTCTAGTAGAAGCAGAAAAATCCTTGTATGAGAATACATACCCAGTTGGGGCAATTATAGTTGATGATAATCAAAACATAATTGCGAGCGGGCGAAATAAAGTACACACTCATCAGGATGCTACTACCCACGCTGAAATTGATGCTATTCGTAATGCTGGGAAATCAATATTTAAGGCTAAAGTTAACCGTGAAAAACTTACAATGTACACTACATTAGAGCCATGTCCAATGTGCACTGGTGGAATTCTTTTTGCGAAAATAAAAAAAGTTGTATGGTTACTAAATGATGACATGGGGTTTGGTAGTTTTAATAAATTCAAAGATGCGGAAATCTTTGATAGGAAGTTCAGTGAAATTGAATCAATCGAAGAACCTTATGATGATTTAAAAAAGAAACAAAAGGAATTAATGAATAAATGGTTCGCCAATCCTAACTATATTACTAACTTACGAAAGGCTATTGTGCATCAATGAAATATCTGAAACTGGATTTAATATTATTGTCGATATTAAAAATTGCGAGTGTACAAATTTAAAAGTGACAAAAACAGAAGCTTTGGCAGTTATTGATTATCAAACTGAGCTTATGTCTTTATATACAAAAAAGTATGAAGGCGAGTATATAGGTTGGTCTGTGAGAAAAGCTTTTTAGTTAAAAAATCGTTTTTTTATTAACGGGTGCGAATGTTTTGTAGGCAAATGTCTCAATACCGCAAACGGGCCAGATTGTTGAATAACCCTCAAATATAAATATTTGGTAATCAATGTTAAAGTTAATAAAGTTTGTGAAGCAATGCACTTAAACTAATGGGGCAGGATAGTTGAAGAACAAGTTGAATAGAATTTTATTTTTTTATTAGAACCCCAATAAATATTATCTTAATTCAAGGAAGAGGCGTCAATCCAAAAATTGATGGACGTCTTATCTTATTTGTCTGGTTAGAATTGTAGTTCAATTAGAACCTTCAAAAAAGATACTTTTAAAAATTAAAGTAATCTACAATCATTTGTATGATTAAAAGAACTGTTACTAATCTAAGAAGTGGTTTTACATGTTCCGTTTTTAATTTACGAGCTAATCTTACTCCGAACTGTGCACCAATAATAGATCCAAGCATTAATGCTATGGTAAGGGGCCAGAAAATTTTACCCGTTGATATGTAAGTGATGGCAGAACCAAAGCAACTTGCAAAAACCCCAACTCTTGCTAAGCCAACTGCTCGGATATAGGCAATTTTTTGGCTTGCATATAAATACATCGCAAGTGTACTGCTTCCTGGCCCAAACATTCCGTCATACATTCCTATACCAATTAGTGCAGTTCCTGATTTTTTACTTGCATGAAACTGTTCAGTTCCATCAAAATCACCTGTATTCATGAAGGAAGTTACAAATGCAAAGCTTAATAAAATAATTGCAATAAGCGTTAGGGTACTTCCGCTTAAAAAGGAAGCAATGAGTCCACCTAAAATACCTCCTCCAAGACAAAACATTAGGACTAATAATGCTTCTTTTGTGGAAACTTCTTTTCTCTTTAATATGACAAGAAAGCTTGAGAGTGAACTGACAGTATTGGAAACCTTGTTTGCACCGATTGCTGAATGCACGGGTAACCCCATGAGTAACATAGTGGGTAAGCTAATCAGTCCCCCTCCTCCGACCATTGTACCGACTACATTACCTATAATTCCAATCATAAAAAAAACGACAAATTCCATTGAACAACCTACTTTCAAAATTGCATCATAGATTCAGTTTACCACGTATAATATTTGGTATTAACTCTAAATGAAAAAAATTAAAAATTCAATGAACAGAGTGATAAGGTAGAAGAATTCGAATTATTTATAAGTAAATGATATGGAACATAATTTTCAATATTGTGTTTTAATTCAACTAAAGGTTACCGTTTTTTAATAACAATCTTCTACAATAGGGCGCTATTCTTGCACATCACACTCTCGGTTGAGTGGAGTGCAAGACGGCGACTCCTGGAGGATCAGCGTGAGTCTTGAGACCCTGGACAGAGCGAAGCGAAGGAAGCGGCTCAAGCCACGCCCTCAGGAAAGCGTCCGTCTGGAACGGAAATCAACGGCTTTACACCGTTCCAGAATAGAGGGCGTTTAAAGTATAAGAGATAGCCTATATTCGGATCAGATTATAGCGGCATAAGAGTAGGAGGAAGATATTTGGATTTTGTGAACATTGAGGGCTTCCCTGATGCCGAGGTACTAAAACAGATTTTAATTCTGCATGAAGATATTTTTAAAGACGCTCATACACTAGTTAGCAAAGCTCAAAGTAAACCGAAAATACTATTTACAATCGGATTAGAAAGAGGAGAAGTTGTAGGGTATAAAATTGGTTATGAGCTTAACTCTGACTGCTATTATAGCTGGCTTGGTGGCGTGAATGAAAATCATAGAAATAAGGGCATCGCTTCCAAGCTAATGTATCAACAACATCTGTACTTAAAAGAAAAAGGGTATAAGAGCGTACAAACTAAAACAAAAAACAATTGGCGAAATATGCTCATTTTAAACATTAGGAATGGGTTTAATGTGATTGGGACGTATACAGATAATAGCGATGAATTGAAAATAATACTCGAAAAAAGTTTATGAAGATATTCTACATAAGGGGCAATAGTTGGAAAGCAATACTTATCAAATTAGCCTAAATGTTGTAGATAAACATCTCTAAGTAGTTAAAGAAAAAAGATTCCAACCTTCGAAAGAAAGCAGGAATCTTTATAGTTTAATTATTTTTATTTCGAATTTCTTTCTGGATTTTACGAAGTGCTTTTTTCGAACCTCGCTCAATATCATGATTTTGTTTTCTAGTATAGTAATCAATGAATAAAGTGTCTAAATCATAGCCCTCTGGATATAACTCTTCTGCTTTTAACTCTAGTACCAAGCGTTTTTCATTTACTTCAAGAAATTGTTTTTGATAATACACAGTAACGTTATTGTAATTATCTTTTTCTTTATACACTATTCCAAAGTCATCCTGGTCCAGCAGTTTTACACGGTCTCCTTTTTGATAATCGATAATATTTTCAATTTTTTCAACCACTGTTTTTGGTCTTAGGATTTTGCTTTCATGTAACCGTTCCAAGCGATACTCTTTGTTTTCCATATAATCTACTGCTCTTTTTAAAACATTTTCCGGTACATTCATCTTTCTAGAGATCCATAAAGCGTTACTGTCTCCAGACTGTCCGATGAGCAGTTTAAATAAAGGCTCTAATGTTTCATGATTAAATTGCATGGCAGCGTTCATAAAATCACTATGCATTTCGGAAAAACGTTTTATTTCTCCATAATGAGTTGTTGCGACGGTAATACACCCTTTAAGATAAAACTCTTCTAGGAGGGAGATTGCTAATGCTGCTCCTTCATTTGGTTCTGTCCCACTGCCAATCTCGTCGAATAATAACAAGGTATTGTTGTTTACTGATCGAAGTATCTCAGATAAGTTCTTCATGTGAGAAGAGAACGTACTAAGTGCATTTTCTAAACTCTGATTGTCACCAATATCTACAAACATGCGCTCAAATACTGCAATTTCGGTTTCTTTCGAAGCAGTAATGTGGAACCCAGACATAGTTGCCAAAGTAACAAGACCAATTGTCTTCAGCACAATTGTTTTCCCTCCTGCATTAGGTCCAGTTATGATTAAGCTCCGATAACTGCTCCCAATCTGAAAATGAAGTGGTATAACATGATCCGATAGTAATGGATGCTTGCAATTTATTAATTTTATCTTCCCAATATCATTTATGTGTGGCTCAATTCCATCCACATTTTTGCTATATTTTGCTTTAGCAAAAATCATATCGTACTGGGCTATAAGCTCAATATTAATAGTAATGGCCTCAAGGTTTTCATTCACTAGCCCTGTTAACGTAGCAAGTATTTGATATTCCAACATTGCCTCTTCGGATTTTAATGTTGCTAATTCAACACTTAATTTTGCCGCTATACTGGGTTCTATAAAGACTGTCGAACCTTTAGATGATACTTCAATTATAGAACCCTGTACTTGATTTTTGTACGAGGATTTTATTGGTATTGTATAGCGATCATTCTTGATACTAATTATGAACTCCTGGATATAGTTTCTATTTTCACTACTGTTTAGAAATTTATTTAATCGTTCCTTTATTTTTTGTTCAGTTGATTGGATATGATGATGAACACGTTTGAGTTCTTTATTGGCATCCGAGTCAATCTGATTATTTTTTATAGAAAAGTTAATTTCCTCTTCTACCGCCATGAATTCTGTCATGGATTTAGCATAGGATGACAAGGTCGGAGCAAAAAATTCTTTACCTGACATGAAAACTTTTATTTTTCTGCAACCTCTTAAAAAATCAGAAATACTTAAAAGTTCTGATGGAGTTAAAATTATACCCTTTTCCAATTTGTCAATTGTGTGTTCCATGTTGGTAACACCCATGAAAGGTACATTTCCTCCTGCATCCAGAATGGCACGTGCTTCAGATGTTTCGGTTAATCGATGCTTGACTATTTTTAAGTTGGAACTTGGAATTAATTTATCAAATAATTGTTTGCCCAGTCCGCTAACGCAATAAGATTTTATTATCTCTTTGAGTTCATTGTACTGTAATTTTTCAAAAGTACTCTCATTCATGATATCATTCTCCTCCATGTGATTAATAGATCAGCAATGAAGAAACCTATCGGCAAAATTTCAATGAGTTGCACATAAATATAAAAAAGCTGCGGTAGATACCGCAGCTTACGCTTACAATGCAAAAGTAATATACATAAATAAAACCATCAATAACGATAGTTTTAATCATGAAGTGATGCACTTTTTTGTAAAGTATGGTAGGTATCTTCATAAGTGGAAATAAGTCCACAACAAATAAGGGGGTGAAAATAACTGAAATCCCCTGTTGTTAAAACTTCCTTATTTCCTATAAAATTCTCTTATTTAGAAACTACCGCACTCACAAACTTCACCTCTTGTAAAATAATTGATATGCTCATTGAAATCGACTTTACAGGTTTATTATACTTAGTGAGTAGGGATATGTAAAGAAGGTCAAATATCCTGTAACAATCTTACAAACATGAGGGTGATTCTAGTATTCAGCATTTTTTCCTATTCTTTAACTAGGAGAAGAAACAAGAAAAAGAGATAAATTAAATGTTAGATGAAAGGGAGTTTTTTTAATGATACAGGCTTTACTAGTGATTGATGCACAACAAGAGCTCATTAATGGTAATGAAAAAGAGAAGGGCGTCTTTAATAAGACTACACTCCTGGATACTATCAATTCAGTGGTGAAAAAAGCAATAGCATCGGATAGTTTGGTTGTTTTCATAAGAGATAAAGATGTTGCACAAGGCAGTGGTAAGGGCTTTGAGATTCATTCTGATATTCATATACCTTCTGAATCTAAGGTATTTGATAAAGAGGCAACCAATTCATTTTATGGAACTCCGTTATTGGATTTTTTACAAGATAACATGATTGAGCATCTCGTTATTTTGGGCTGCAAGACAGAGCATTGTATAGATACCGCAGTTCGAACGGCAACGGTAAGTGGATTTGATGTCACCTTAGTAGGAGATGGCCATTCAACAACGGATTCTCAATCTCTTACTGCTGAGCAAATCATAGCACATCATAATGAAGCTCTTCATGGACATTATAACGTTGATAATTTTTCAATGGTTAGAAATGCAAGTGAAGATTTGTTTAGTCCAAATCACAATGATTACCGATGAACGTTATTTAGAACATTGTCATCAGTTGGGCGAGAACCAAGGTCTCCATAATTGTATATAGGATGCAGATGCCCTTCAAGGGAAGATTGTAGTACAGGATTTGTATGGAGCGATTGAGCCTGGAAAAGATTCGAAATGGGAATTCTCTGTGCAGATTAGGGAAGACGGATACTATGGGAAATTGGATTTCAAACCACTCGACGATACGAAGCTCTGGTCGGGAGCGCAGTTTACTTGACTTCCAGTGGGACGTATTGTATTGAATTGGATCGGGAGAATTTCCATATGGACATTGAGTAAGCCGCTTCAGAGTAAAAAGAGGCAGTCGAGAATGCAGTAGAAAAAGGGCACAAAGCAGATCCGTATTAAGAACTAAAAATAAGGACCCTCACGCATTCATAGAATGTGTGGGGGTTATTTGTTAGAGAGTGATTGTGCAAAAAATATTATTAAATGCCTAACAAATACTTTTGAGAATCAGAATAGTAGAGTCGAATGCTGTAATCAGATGTAGTAGTTAGATAGTGGTATGATGTCAGCTCGGTAAAATTTAATTTGTAAAAATGGGAATTTTAGTGGTTTTTAATGACTTTTATCGGTATTATAAACTGAATACATAGTTTTTTGTAATAGCACGGAGGGGGAATGCAATTAATGGAGTTAGAGTTAGCAGATGGTATTACATTGGTTCTACCACCTATACTTATTACAATTATCGGAATTATAGTTATTATACTTTTAGTAAAGTGGAGTAAGGAGGTAGAAACACGACGTTTTCAATTTTCTTGTATTTCTTAGTTACCTCTTTCATTGCTCCGATTTATTCTCAAAGTACAAAAAATGGAGTTTTTGAGCTATGGATTCCTTTGGGGTTTATAGTTGTTTTAGTTTATTTAAATGGTAGTAAAAGGTATCATCCATCTAAAATGAAAGCGAGTATATTAGGACTTTGCATTGCATTGTATCAATTGGTCCTTCAATATGTCGGGTAGTTTTACTGTTTAAAAAAAGATACGGTTCTGTAAACTAGTTGCGATATAGTTGGTCCACTAATTTAATTAACTAAATGAATTAGTGTGAGTATGAAACAGGTCATTACAATTTAGAAAAGATCATTTAAAAGCTTAAAAACATGAGTTGTCCCAAAACAGACTAAGCAAAGTTAGGAGGAGAAAATGTGATTTGGGTTCTTTTGCTCTTATATGCTATTTTTATTTATTACTTCATTCTCAAGAGTGATTCTCAAACCAATACGAAAATATTTTCTGCACTTTCAGGAGTTTTTTTGATACTGATGCTCACTCCATTGTGGAGCGATAGTCTTTTTATGAGTTTCATAAATATAAGCTTATTTTTTCCATTTGTGTTTGGTTTTCTAGGTATAATATTGGGATGGTTTGGGATAAAAGGTGGAGTTAGAGGGGTCTTATTATTTTCAAACATCTTAGCGATGGTCTTTTATCTTATCGTATTTCTCATAGGTACAGTAGGATTTCAGCAACCATAACTTAGTAGACTTTTTTTGATCCTAAACTTGATGTTATTGTTAAATAATAGCATCATTTTGATCTAGCTATTTTATTGTGGGAATGCTAACTGAGTAAGAGGCTATTATAATAATTTTAATAATAGGAGAGTCTATGTTTTATAGGAGAAAATTTTACATTGTAAAAAATGAATTTGTCGAGAACTTTAATACTCATTTTAACAAAACGAACTTACCAACCCAACTTAAATACGGTTCACGTTTATTAGGACGGTGGATGAACAAAAATGACAACGACACTGTCGAGATTTTCGCTATATGGGAATATGACAGTTATGAGGATTATTTAGAAATTGAAGATAAGGTGAGAAGTGACATGTCTCATGTTGAGCGTGTGAAAGACTGGTATGAAAAGGACGGTGGGAAGGAGAAAGTCCTTAAGGAGTATATTTTGCAGGTGAAAAATGAAGCTATAGAAACGACTATAGAAAATCAGGTGTGACATAGAATTCAATATCCCGAGATGCGTACAGTCATGGGATGAAGGCTTTGCTCACTAGCGGTTTGTTTCGAGAAATTACTTTAAGCATGTTGAGGTGACTGTGTTGTTTGTAAAAGGGTTAAACCATTTCTTATTTTCCGTGTCTGATTTAGAACACTCTATAAAGTTTTATCAAAATATATTTGATGCAAAGTTATTGGTTAAAGGAAGAAATACTGCTTATTTTGATTTGAATGGTATGTGGTTGGCACTTAATTTGGAGAAGGACATTCCACGAAATGAAATTAGCCAATCTTACACGCACGTTGCTTTTTCAGTTGATAAGAAAGACTTTGATGGCCTATATAACAAGTTAGAGAAATTAGGGGTGAAAATTTTAACGGGGCGATCAAGAGATGAAAGGGACGAAAAATCTATTTATTTTACTGATCCTGACGGGCATAAATTTGAATTTCATACCGGTACTTTGCAGGATAGAATCGATTATTATAAGAAGGATAAACCGCATATGGAGTTTTATACTTAAAGATTTCTTTCATAGTAGGGTGTGATACCTATTCATGAGAATGCGCTTGATTAGCATAAGGGGCATTCAGCCAGTGACGAACTTATTTAATAGCTAGCATAGAGTGGAGGAAAAGTGTGAATATAAAACAATCTTTTTTTACTATATTTATATTCTCTTTGTTGTTTATTTTGGGATGTGCTTCATCCTCAAGCTCGGACTGGAATGTAAATTTTGTTGTTTGGGAGAGCTATATGTATGAAACTACTGAAGAGTATGTTAGTGAAATAGATAAAGAAATTGGTCATGTTACTAAGTATTTGGACACGGAGGGGACATACTCTGGAAACTTTTCGAATACGTACAAAAAGGGAACGGCGTACTACTCAATACAAGGAATAAATACTAATGAAGCCATAGCTATTAAAGAAAAGGATGGACGTTTTAAAAAGGCAATTAGAACTGGAAAATATAATTGAATGCTGACTAACCAGTACCAAAAATTTAGAACGAGATTGTAGGTTAACGTCATATAAAGATTCTATATCCATGACCTCAAACTGGAAGAGAATGAAATTAATTCAGTTTATAAGAACACATTGAATATAATTGGAGCCTTAATTGAAATGCTACGCTCTCTCTATGTTATTGATGTAGATAAAGATCTTATTAGGAAGTACTCTGGATATCTCAACGAATAACTTACGTATTAAAGCTCGCTGCATAAAAGTAGTGACGCGACTAAGGAGGTAGTTGGGAAATAGGTAAAGTTGCAATTAGCGATGGATCAAGTGATGTATCTGTACGATTTTAGCCATCATCTAGCAAGAGTGAGTTAATTTTTTTGCTCATTTTTAGCTACAAAGAGTTTCCGCCTTTTTGATGTGAGGGGTGGGAGCTTTTTGTTTTTCTAAAAACAGAATTATTCACGTACATATTAAAGAATGATTAATTTTTTTAATTCTACCCTTAAATATATCAATTACATCTGTTCTGTTAGTTGAATATATATGATAAGATATTGATAAAGTTAGGAGAGGGATATATGGCTTACCCAATTATCACGAATTGCCCTGTTTGCAGTAAAGTGTTAAAAATTACGAAGTTACAGTGTACGCATTGCCAGACAACAATTGAAAACGAATTTGAATTATCCAAGTTTGCAACCCTAAGTCAAGAACAGCTATATTTTGTTGAAATTTTCCTTAAAAGCCGCGGGAATATAAAAGAAGTGGAAAAAGAATTAGGTGTTTCTTATCCAACTGTAAGAGGTAAGTTAAACGAAGTTGTTTCTGCTCTTGGGTTTGCTGACAAGAAAAGCGATCTAGATGACAAGAACGTAATCGATATGCTTGATAAAGGTGAAATCTCTCTTGATGAAGCATTACAAACAATAAAGAAAAAATAAAAGGGGGAACTGGAAAATGAATGAAGAAATTGCAAAGGTGCTATCTATGGTTCAAGAGGGGAAGCTTAATACCGAGGATGCGAGTGAACTCATTCAAGCATTAAAGGAAAAAGATAGGACAACAGGTACGGTTAAAGAATCGAACTACTTGGATAAAATGTTGAAAGTTCGCGTCACCTCTGAAGAAGGCGATAAGGTGACTGTAAACTTACCATTGCGACTCATCAATGTTGCGTTAAAAACAGGTCTTAACATTGCTTCTGCAATACCTGAATCCGCAAAGTACGTAAAAGATATCGATGTTCTTGATGTGGACTTGATTTTAAAAGCGATTGAAGAAGAATTGTCAGGTCAAATTGTCGATGTCGAAAGTCAAAATGGCGACAAAGTCTCCGTCATTATAGAGTGATCTCATGTTAAAAGTTAAAGTGAAACAAAAAGAAAAAGTGGAATTCACTGTTCCATTGCCGTATCTTCTTTTACATGCCGGTGGTTGGGTTGCATCTTCGCCTTTACTTTGGAAATTTGTAAACAGTACTTTTATCCAGAAGAATATAGATGAACATGCAAAGTCGTTTATTCCCGTATCAATTGATCGTAAAGAGGTTAAGAATTTATTGAGAGAAGTCAAAAAGTATCGCGGATTAACTATCGTTGAAGTAAAAGATAAGGACGGAACGGAAGTTGTTGTAAAGTTATAAAAGACGGGTCGTATTTGGAAAAACAGATGAGATTCAAGGGATGTCAATTTCAATATAAATCGTCTTAGCAGATCGTTTTGATGGGTTCGGTCACCGCAAGTTCTGGCCAGATTTTGCAATGTCGATGAGAGATAATGGGCTAGATAAAATTATTGGACAGGTAAGGAATTGGCTGCCGGAGAGGAATAAAATTCAATTCACAGGTTAAAAAGGAGATTCAAACCGTTTACCGAATTCAATACTATAGTTGGCAAAGAATTTTTTCTAGAGGAGTTGCATGATAAATGAATCGTATCAATCTTATAGCATTAGGGGTAAGAGACATTCGAAAATCTTTGAATTTTTATAAGGAGATTGGGTTTGAAGCATCTGTGGTGGGCGATGAAGAAAAGCCGGTCATTGTTTTCTTTAAAAATGAAGGATCTAGACTTGAGCTGTTTCCATTGGAGGAACTAGCAAAAGATATTAACGTGGAGAATCCACCTGCCCTATCTACTGGAGGATTTCCAGGGTTTACGCTAGCTTATAATGGAAAATCTGCAGCTGAAGTAGATGACATATTTAAAAAGGTAAAGGACGTAGGAGCTCACGTCGTTAAACACCCCCAACCTCTTTCTTGGGGAGGTTATGGAGGGTACTTTGTGGACCCGGATGGCTATTATTGGGAAGTTGCATATGGAGCTGATTGGCAGTTCGATGAGAATAATATGTTGATGATTTAATATAGTGTTGAAAATATAGCTATTTAAATAATATCAATAGAACGCTTAATAAAACCTTTCAGCTAAAAATAGAACTATTGGGAATGTTTAGCTGAAAGGTATTTCATTCACTGACTCAAATATGGTAAATTGGAATTAAGTCATAATTCTGAGGGGGGAGTAGTGGTGAAAGAAAACTTAAAGTTAGCTCTAATCGTTTCACTGTTTAGTTTAATTGGGTTGCCTATATTTTTTCTCATCCTTTCAATAACTACAGGAAATTGGAAATTCTTCTTATTCAGCTTAGCACCCGCACTCACTGCTGGTTTGAGTGGACTTCTTTTGACACTTCAGCGAATTCGACAAACTAAGCAAGTAAACATACGCTGATAATAGGAAATGTGAATTTAGAAGGTCGGTTTTAAGAATGAATCGTGAGCTGAAAATAAAAGGATGAACATAAATGGATAGTTTTTTAGGTAAACTGATAATAGCTGTTGTTTTATGCATGGGTATGTTCTATTTGCTAGACAGCCTATTGCGTCGCTATTTAAAACTAGAAAAAGTAAATTTTTTCAAGAATAACTATGTGAATGATAAACATCAAAAAATTGATTGGATTCTGCGATTTGTTTTGATTTTAGGTTATCTATTGGTGACTATTATCATGTCATCAGGAGAAAAGAAGACCACAACTATCTTTATCATTTTTGTTTCTTTTTCGTTACTCAATGCAGTCGTGTTGGAGTTAGTAAGAGCCTATTTGCAGAAAAAGTACGCTGAGCACAAAAATGAGTATATCCCAACCCTTATTCAATTGTGCCTACTGATTATAGTGGTCCCTACTCTCCTTTATACAAAATTTTTTGGATGGTTTGACTAAGGTTGTGTCAGGCATTAAATCTTATGTAAAACTTGCTAAATGACCATAGTCCAGAAAACATAATAAAAGAACTTCCTGATATATTTCCGGGAAGTTCTTTTTCTATGCCTAAAATTTGACAAGTATGCAGACTTTCAATGCCGCGCAACATAAGTGCCACCTACAAAATCGTGGATTCCTCTCTTGTCTTCACGAAAAATGATCATTCCAGCACTGACAAGTATCGAAACACCCAATGTGAGTGTGCCAATCAAATAATAACCGACGATTTCTCTCATGAACATATTGGATAACGTGACATTTCCTTGGTCCACTCGCTTCACTTGGATGTGGCACATGCGTTTCCCGATGACATATCCACTCCAAATAATAGGGATGACCATCAAATAGAGAGTATAGATTGACTGCCAGGCAATTCCGTTTGCAAAACTAAAAGAAAAGGAGCCTGTGACTAAATAAATACCCGAAGCTATAATTGTTGCGAGTATCACAAAATCCAGAAAACTAGCTGCCAATCTGATTCCCAGTCCTGCACGATTTGCATAAACCATTTCATCCTTCCCTTCAGAAGAGTTGTTCTCAAAATTACCAAATATCTAATTGTACTATCCAAATAATCTGATAGAATTGAAATTAGGATAATTTTGGCGGAATTTTCAAGTTGTTAGAATTATACCATGACTGTTCATGTGATTTGTATTTTAAATGAAACTGGATATAGGATCATACGTATATGTGTTTAAATTGGAATTAGATAGAAAAGTTCATGTAGTTATTCAAAGGAGAGAACGGTTTTGCGAACTACAATTATTTTTGTGCGGCATGCTCATTCAACCTATACCCCCGATGAATTAGGACGGCCACTGTCTAGTAAAGGTTTTTCTGATGCAGTCAAAATGAGCGAAGTGCTTAAGAACGAACCCATTGATGTTGTCATTTCTAGTCCATACAAAAGGGCAGTTCAAACGGTGGAGGCAATTGCCGAGTTTATTGATCAGAAAGTTATTATAGACAAAGGTTTTATGGAACGAAAATTGTCTGATGAACCTGTTGAAGATTTTGATTTTGCAATTAAGAAAGTGTGGCAGAATCCTAGCTTTTCCTGGAATGGAGGAGAGTCGAATGAGATTGCGCAACTACGCGGAGTTGAGGCAACTCTTAAGGTGCTCGACTTGTATGAAGGTAATAACATCTTAATCGGGACTCATGGCAATATCATGGTACTCATTATGAAGTATTTTGATGACCACTATGACTTCAGTTTTTGGAAAAATCTTGAGATGCCAGATGCATATAGAATGGTTTTTGAAAATAAGAAGATAATAGAAGTGAAGCGACTATTATGGAAAAGTGATGGAGGACTCCTCGGTAAAGCACAAGTTCATATAGGACCTAAAATTCCGTGGAGGTGAGTATGTGAAAATTATTTTTCAAGCAATCGTTGCCTCTCTTGTAATACATGTCATTTACATAGTAGGAATGCTATCATCTGGGTTTATCAAGACGCTTATCTATAAACCAGATATTGAAACGGCCTGGAAGAAAATTGATATTATTCAAAGTGAAGTTGCATTTGGAGTGACTTTTTCTCCATACATAATCGTACTGTCTTTTGTTAGTGGAACATTGGTTTGCTGGTGTTTCCTTTTATTCATCCAAAAAAACGCAGGAGTTATTCAGGGAAATTAAAATTCTGAGCGTGCATTACAGGATGTTATCGCCCGATAGGTCAGATGAATGATCATTAACGAATCAACAAAATGAAGGACATATATCCCCGAATAGCAGTCTGAAAAGGCATTCCGTGATTTCTGAAGGGGGAGATAGATGTGGATTATTCATATTTTCTACCGTTTGCAATAGTGTTAGGTTTTAACTTAGTCCTATTATTGACTGAATATGTTACGAGAAAATTGCTGAAAACTGAAAGGAAGAGATTTTGGTTCAATCAGTATGTAAATAACAAACACTTCAAAATCGAATGGGTTCTAAAAGGACTTTTGTTGGCAGGATTAGTTGTGATGAGCTATATCTTTCTTTCAACTAACGCGCCAATAGATACTTGGTTCACACTTTTCCTCTCTTATATGTTGTTTATGAATATTGTGAATGAGTCGGTTACTGCATATATGGAAAAAAAGTACGCAAAGAGTAAAAATCAATATATTGCGACACTCTTTGAACTAGTGGTAATCTCAATTTTACTGCTCTCAATAATAGTCATGAATCTGTTTGGATTGCTTCCTTAATTTGTTAATGATTGGTGTAGAAACATACAAAGAAACATGGAATAGAAAATGAGTAATCTTCATGTGGAATTAGAACGCTTTCAAGTCATCGCAGGTAAAGAAGAAAAAGCACGGGAATGGATGGAATTCTTGACGACACATTTAGAAGAGTTGAAGAAAACACTTCCTGCAGAAAAAATGTATGTAGAATTCATTTTTGAAGAAACAATTGAAGGAGTTATGTACTTGTATTGGGTTTCCTATCAGGGCATGCCGTCCGAGGGTGTTGTGTTTTCAAATAATTTTATCGATAAGAAGCATTTGGAGTACTGGAATGAATGTATCGACCCCTTCTATCCAGAGAGTATTTTGAAAACAAATGTCGTCATGATGCAACATACAATTAGAAAGAAGATGAAATAATCAACGGATACATTGAGGTGGGTGGAGTTCCATAAACAACCACTTTTATGAAATAAATAACTAAGGTTTAGAATGGTCATTACTATTAAATTGAGTTAAAGGAGTGGAGTATATGATTTTTGTACCAGTCGGGATTGGTCTTATTCTTGGATATTTACTATTTTCATTTGTATATATCCTTACAAAAAGAAGCGAAAAGCGTTATATTGCGTCAGTCATTACAGCACTTGCAGGTATTGCTATTATTGTCGCTAGTATTCTATTGATTGGCGGATTTGAAGGAATGGGATTTGGCATCATAGGTATAGGATTTTTGGTCATTGCGATAGCTGGACTATTTGTTTTTCTTTTCAAGCCTGTAGATCATCACGCTTCACATCAATTGTCAGTTAAAGACAAACGTAATCTAATGGGAATACCAGCTTTTTTTGTCATAGTTGTGGTCTTCACGTTTTTCATAAGTTAAGGATGATATTAGTCAACTTAGCATCTTAGTGTAAGGAGCTAAATTCATGAATTATGATCAAGAACTTAAGAAAATTATATCAAATGACGATGTATTTCTATCAGTATTGCGAGCAGTAGAGGAATTACATCTACCTGATGCTTGGGTTTGCGCAGGTTATCTCCGTAACAAAATTTGGGATGTGCTAGATGATATTTCAACGCCTATTAATGATATCGATGTCATTTACTTTGATGGAGATGATACAAGCACTGGTATAGAAAAGAAACTAGAAAAACAACTAAAAGCAGTTTTGCCTGCTCTACCATGGTCTGTAAAAAATCAAGCAAGGATGCACGAGAAAAATGGTTTACTTCCCTATTATTCGTCTTTTGACGGGGTCTCAAATTTCCCTGAAACACCAACAGCTGTTGCAATCCGATTAAAAAATAATGAGCTAGAAGTTATGGCCCCATTTGGATTGAGTGATTTGTTCTCCAAATATGTTAGACCCACACCTAGTTATGCTGAAAATAGTCAGCTCTATGCGGTATATCATGATAGAGTGAGTCAAAAATGTTGGGAGGAAATATGGAGTGATGTCATTATAGAAAGGTAAATTAATTAATGTGTGTGGTAGAAGTGAATGCATTAGATATGGAAGAATATCTGGGAGTTAGACAAATAGCTTCAACAGCAAATGTAAGATGCTGAAGACAGGTATCCAAATGATTGGGAAAGAAGCAGAATCAACATGTCCTTTTTCTCAGCAGGTTAAGAAAGCATTAAACTATTCAGTTGATGAATGTCTATATTCTTATCTTGGTTGACTTCTCTAGTTCAAGTTTAAATTTATCAGAGGAAAGGGAGAAAACGTTATTTTGGAATGGATGCTATGTATCTTGTAGTACCATTCAAGATGTTGGATTTTTTAAGGAGGAGATTAGATTGTTTCCTATACTAGAAACAGAAAGAATTCGATTGAGAGAAATTAAGAAAGAGGATGCTAATCGCATTTTCTCGTATTTTTCTTCTGATGAGGTCACTCGTTATTATGGACAAGATTCCTTTCAAAAAATTGAAGACGCTGAAAACTTAATTGAGCTTTTTCATAAAAACTATAGTGAAAAAAGAGGAATACGCTGGGGGATTGAGTGTAAACTGACAAATGAACTTATAGGTACGATTGGTTTTCATCTTTGGTCCCCAAGACATAAACGCGCAGAAATAGGTTACGAGCTGCATCCTGATCAATGGGGAAATGGATATGCACAAGAAGTGGTAGCTGAGGTTCTTTCATATGGCTTTACTGTCATGGAACTTACTCGAATAGGAGCAGTTGTATTCATAGAAAACGATGCTTCTAACAAATTGTTGTTAAAACTAGGATTTGAGAGAGAAGGTATTTTGAAAAGCTATATGTATCAAGATGGTGTTGCTCATGATACTTATATTTATTCTTTAATAAAAAGTAAAACTCTATAAAATTGAAGGTGATAAATTATGCAGGTTCGAAAAATGAAAGCGAATGAAAAACCTCCAATGGACTTATTATTGTTGGCAGATCCTTCTATAGATAAGATTGAAGAATATGTGGAGAATGGAGATTGTTTCGTAGCAGAGAGTGAACAACGGATTATTGGTGCCTATGTATTGTTGCGAACAAATTCTGATAATGTTGAGCTAATGAATGTGGCCGTAGCAGAAGATTTGCAAGGGAATGGAATCGGTAAGGAATTAGTGCTGGATGCTATTCAAGTGGCTGAAAACGAAGGATACACGACACTTCATGTTGCTACAGGTAATTCAAGCATTGGGCAGTTGGCACTTTATCAAAAGTGTGGATTTCGGATAGTTGGTGTAGATCACGACCATTTTATCGTTCATTATCCGGAAGAAATTTTTGAGAATGGCATCCAATGCAGGGATCGCATTCTGATGACACGAAGTTTATAAAATATATTGACTAAAACCAATAAGTTCGTGGTGTTATAGGTAGAAGATAGGTGAAAAAGGTGTGGTTAGGTGGTTGTATCCATATTATTAATCTTGTTATTTACAGGATTGGGGACGCTCTTTATCAAAGGAAAAGGGGCGGATCTTATTGCTGGGTATAACACGATGGCAGAGGAAGAAAAAGCAACTTACGATACAATTGGATTATGTAAGTTTATGGGGAAGATGATGTTTGCTCTCTCTTTTAGTATGGTGTTCTGGATCATGAGTGACATTCTTAATACGCCTTGGCTCCTGTACTTTGGTCTGGTGCTATTTGTAGGCATTATAGTTTTCATGATTATCTTTACGAATACAGGTGAAAGATTTAGAAATAAGAGTCCTTCATGAGAGCAGCAACTCAAGGTTCGAATGCAAGACACGAGTACTAGAAACAGGTTGAATAGAAAGGGGACTTCGTGTGAACAAATCTGAAGGAGAGTTGAGAACATGTGACAAGGGACATCAGTATTATAAGAAAAGTGACTGTCCAACTTGTCCAATGTGTGAAAAGGAAGGGAAACCAGAAAGCGGCTTTCTCTCACAACTATCAGCACCTGCCAGACGTGCTTTAGAGAATAACGGGATTCATTCTCTTGAGATTCTGGCTACGTATACGGAGAAAGAACTCTTACAACTTCATGGTCTAGGACCGGCTTCAATTCCTAAACTATTGGCAGCACTGAAAGAACAAGGGATGTATTTAAAGCATGAGTGATTCTTGGATTTAGTTGATATCGAGGAGGTAATGGCTATCATTTTAGGATTAGTTAGAGGTGAAATCCAGCTTGTGGACCCTCAAGTTGGATGGAAAGAGGAATTTCTAAAGACACAGCAGCAAATCCACGAGGCAACTGGACTGGCTCTCAACCGGATTGAACATATCGGTAGCACTTCGATTAACGGGATCAAAGCAAAGCCAATGATCGATATCGCGCTTGGCGTGGATGACATCCACCATGTACCTGTTGACTTGTTAAAGAGTTTGAAATCCATTCAGTTTTACCGTCTCCAAGTCGTTCTAGAAAATGAGGTAGTTCTCGCGAAGTTTTTGGATAATGGAAAATTAGATACGAAAACACATATTATTCATCTCGTAGAATACAAAGGTCAGAAGTGGAATGACCTCTTATCATTTAGAGATCAGCTGAATGCATCGGATTTGTTAGCACAGGAATACGAGGCGCTGAAGCTAAGTTATTTGTTGACAGGTAACAAAGATATGAATGACTATACATTGTATAAAGAGGATTTTGTCAAACGTACAGTGAGTAGAAACAACACTACTGATTCATAAAACTGGATGTACTCAGAAGGAGGACGACTACGGATTATGAACTCGATCATATCGGAATCGCTGTCAGAAGTATTGAAGAAGCGCTTCCATTCTATCTAGATATTTTGAATGGATCATTGGAGGATCAGTACACGAGTGATGTGCCGGGGGTTGAAGTGCGTGTAGCGGTTGTACAAACTAACGGACAAACCATTGAACTGCTTGAACCGACAAATCGAGATTCACCGATTGCGCGGTTTATTAGGCAAAAGGGGAAAGGTGTTCATCATATTGCATATCGTGTTGACGATTTAGACAAAGCAATTCTGGATGCAAAAGAAAAAGGCATCCGTTTTCTTGAGGACACTTTACGCACGAACGTACGGGGACGACGACTCGTCTACTTAAATCCAGCCTCTACAGAGGGGACATTATTCGAGCTTTGTAGCTATCCTCAAGAGTAATGCCTCAATAGTTTTCAATGCAAAAAAACAGAGACAAGTTATCTCTGTTTTTTCTTTTGTCTGCATGGAGCTCAAACTTATTGAACAGTAATTTTTCCATTATCTGATCTTAGTCGGATTTTGTGATGACCTGCTCCAAACTCCGTACGTGAGTTGTTTTCTCCAAACACGTCTACACGCCCGTGAGCGGTTTTTGTTTGAATACTAACATTTGTAGGCTTTTCTTCAGTTTGAATCAGTATGCTACCGTTGTCTGTTTGCATATCAATGTTGCGATCTAGACTATTGGTAAGCAGTGTAATTCGTCCGTTGTCGGTTTCGCCAATGATGTTTCCGTTTACGTGACTCAGCTCAATTCGTCCGTTATCTGTTTCTACTCCAATTGCATCTGCATCGACATGACGCATTTCGATACGACCATTATCGGTTTTTGCGATGATCCGATCAGATTGTGTATTCGTTACTTCAATCCGGCCGTTATCCGTTTTTGACTCTAGTAAACGAGTGGCAATCTCTCGTAATTGAATCCGCCCATTATCGGAATATACTCGAAGTGATTGACTTAGTAACTTTTCTGCGGAGATTCTGCCGTTGTCCGTTTTCAAGGAAATGGAATCATACAGTTTCTTAGGTATAGAAACTTTCAATAGTACACTTTTCATTGAAAAGCTGAACATCATAAATCGTGGGCGAAGACTCTTCAGCTTAACAACTAGTGCATTCCCATTTACTTCAGCGGACAATTTCAACTTATCGTTACTTCCTTCCAGTTCTATTGTTGTGACATGATCTTCAGAAGGGAACAAGAGCAGAACTCCATGTTGAACGTCAATGGAAATATCTTTGAAACTATCATCTTGGAGGCGAATGACTTCAGTAGTAGCATCTGTTTGAACTACTTTACTTGGTTCAGGGTAAGATGCGAGCAGTTCATTGGCAATTGATATAGGGGGTCCTAAAGACCCTGTAATTTCATCATCTGATTTTCCGTCTTCACGACCATCAACAAAGTATTCTCGGATGTCTTGTACGATGTCCTGACGCTCTTCTAAAGGGAGCCGGCTCAACAATCCTTCAAGTTCCGTAATGTATTGTTTTTCAGTCATTTTTGATACCCTCCTTGATAAGTGTGTTGACGCCTTGAGAAAAATGCTTCCATTCATTTAGTTGTTCATGTAAATATTCACGTCCTGTGTCCGTCAACTTGTAGTATTTTCGTGGCGGACCTTCTGTAGACTCTTTTAGATATGTCGTGAAATATCCTTCTTTAGTTAATCGTCGTAACAAGGGGTAGACGGAACCTTCTGAAATCGCAATTTGATTTGAAATTTTTTGTACCAATTCATAGCCATAGCGATCCTGTTTGTCGAGAAGTACTAGCACGCAAAGGTTTAAGACACCTTTCTTAAACTGGATGTTCACAAATGTTTCCCACCTTTCGCTACCATTTAATGAACAGTACTAATTTAAACAAAGTACCATTACTAATAGAATATCATGTAGTATTGTTCATTGCAAGGTACTGTCATATTTTTTTAAGTTACCTGGGATATCCTATACCGATTGGCTGTTCTGTAAACCACTATGTAGTTTTGTTCGTAATGATTTATGAATATGTTAGAGCTCCATAAACTATTAAATTTATGAATAGGCTGAGTCCCATTGTCATTACAACCAATGGGGCTCAGCCTGTTATTTGCTTAGCAATCGTTTTTGTGATGATGGTGGTCATTGTTATTAGAAGCAAAAGAAGCACCGATGATGATAAGTAGAATGAAAAGTACAACTAGTAGCGCAAAACCGCCTCCGTTACCTCGACCTCCGTAATTTCCACATTGAGGACCGTAACCTCCGTATCCGCCATAGCCGCAAGGATCACATCCATAACCCATAGTATTCACCTCCTCAAACGTCCAGCTTAAAAGAGTAGTCATAAGCAGTTCGAGTAAATGGTTATCAGATCCGCTCATACCACCTCCACGTTGCCTATGTTGATAGAGTATGCAGGCTGCATATCAGTGACAGGGACATTCACACAATTCGTTTCTATTTGGGTGTTGTCCCTTTCGCAGAATCGAATGTGTTCATATACTGCTAGAGGGTGACTAAGATAGGAGGGTGAAAAATGGCGAAGGAAAACATGTATCAGATGTGCAACCGTCATAGAGGGAAAGCAGTGATGATTCGTACAAAAGATGGCAAGGAACACCGCGGGATCATCCATCATGTGGATAATCGACAAGTATATTTGCAGCCAATGAATGGTGGAAGAAATTTAGGTGGATTCGGCTATGGATATGGTGGTTATGGATATCGAGGTAGAGGTTTTGGATTAGGTATCGCGTTAGGTGCAATTGCCACGCTAGCGGTACTCCCTTTCTTTTTTTGGTGATGATGGACTAGGAAGGCAGCACTGAGTAACAAGTGTTGCTACCTTCCTAGTTTTTTTGAGTTATTTAAGTGGTTGAAGATTTGCAATGACTTCTGCGTCAACCTTTAATAGATCGACAGTGCATAATTGGTTTTTATTTAGATAGTCCTCTACTAAATAATAGCCAACACAGTAACCGGCCATTTTAGGAACACCTTTCCATCCGAATAAGAGTTGGTTGTGTAAAGGGTGAGATTTCCTTAGTTTTATTTTAGATAGAATGGTCTTTTTCCAAATCTTCTCGAGATTTACTTTGGTATGCAGTTTTGTCCAAGATGCTGTATATGCCACTCCTAATCGTTCACGTACTGCATGCTCGGCTAGACCTTCTAGAATAATAGAGTCGAGCAATGTGAACGATTTCTCTGCCTTTTTTATATGCCATAGCCGACAAACATGATTATATTCATGGATGAATAACGCTTTCAACTCACGTTCTGATATCGATTCAGGTACAAATAGGAAGAGTTTATCTGAAAATGCTAAGCCCGCTTTTCCATTCGTTCTACGCATTAACTCCTTATCGGCAGTGTTTGAAGGCAAAATGACAATGGGCACATCGGGTCCACTCCATTTTTCTCTAAGCGCTTGATGCTCCTTTTTCACAATGGTCCAAACATTGTTAAAGACCATAGTATCGACCAGTGTAGTTCCGTTTTTATCCAGTTCCTGATACATGCCATTCATACGAAAGTAATCATGAATTTCTAAAGCTGAAACACCAGGGAATAAGGGTTTCAACTTTTTACATAACTCCATAGGATTATGATACAGGTCAATTAGCCATTCATCTGTTTTTATGACAGGCATCGCAGCACTCCTCTTTAACTTATTGTATGCATTTGTTTACTCAAGGACTCTTGTAACCGTGTTTGTGGATTAGAAAATGTTCATCTTTCGCTTCTTTGCATATCTATAACAGGAGAGGAAGTGAAAGTATTTGGATAAAACTTACTTATCTTGTTTAGCTGAATTTGGAATAGGAGGAGCTCATCCAGGAGGTCTTCAACTTACTAAAAAATTGTTAACCGATGAAAGGTTCGATGAGAACACAGTTGTGTTGGATGTAGGATGTGGGACGGGGCAAACAGCTGCCTATCTTGCGAAGGAATTCGAGTGTCAGGTCATCGCGATAGACAATAATCCATTGATGGTTGAGAAAGCTAAGGAACGTTTTGTAAATTTACAGAAAGAAATAAATATCGAAGTTGCAGATGTTCAAAGATTGTCCTTTGAAAAAGGGTCAATTGACGTGATCCTTTCTGAGTCCGTACTTTCTTTTACAGACCCTACTATCAGTATCCCTGAGATAACAAGAGTATTAAAAGAAAACGGAAGGCTTTTTGCAATCGAGATGGTTCTAGAACTACCGTTGAACGCTGAGGGGAGGAGAGAGATCAGCGAGTTTTACGGATTGGGTCAAATTTGGACTGTGGAGGAATGGAGAAGGGCTTTTCTTGCGTCAGGTTTAGCAGTTGAGTCAATCGAAGTACCTGACTTAGAGGCCAATAGCCATGATAGTGAAACTGCTACTGATTTTTCACTATCAGAATCGATAGATGAAGCGTTTTACGATATTTTGAGCAAGCACTTTGTATTGACGGAAAACTATAAGGATCATTTAGGTGTCCGTATTTTTAAATGCATGAAGTAAAAGACTTGGAGGAGAATAATGGAGATCCGATTGGCCAAGGAGAAGGAAATGTTAGAGATTTTATCTCATTGGAAAGCTGTCATGGCAGAAGCTACAGCAGGGTACTTAGAAAAGAATCCGGAGAGTGAACTCACACCCTTAGCTCCATTTTTCTATAATGACTTTGATTATTTGGTTTCGGTAGAAGAGGGAACGGTTCAAGGTTGGATTGGAACAGGAGAAATCCGCGATGCCCATATTTATGAATTGAAAGGATTCATATCTGAACTGTATGTACTACCAGCGTTCAGGAAACAAGGGATTGGCCGAAAACTTTGTCAGGAAGCAATCAATAAGTTCAACGAGGCAAATTATGACTCTGTTCAATTAAACGTGTTCAAAGGAAATGATGCAAAGTACCTTTATGAGAATTTAGGATTTTCTGAAGTGAGTTGTTTGATGGAGCTAAGATTGGACTCGTAGTAAACGTTGTATTTTCAGTTTTTTAACTAAGATAGATCCACATTGAGGAAGGCAGTTTTGAGTTAGAAGAATTACAAAGCACAAGTTACATGATTCCTTGAAAAGAGTAAGCTAATGACGTAATTAAAATGCAGCTAATACGATGGGGAATTATAGCAGGAAATGAATTGGAGTAGTAAATATCTTGTCTGATTAGAGTTTTCTTGCAAGTCTATCAATAATGTGTTAAAATAATAGCAACTATTCTGAACGGAGGTGGAAAGAATGAACAAGACAGTCGCGCTGACAGGTGTACAAGTAGATACTGCCATGTATTTTGCACGTGTCATTACTTTCGTTTTTTTGGAGAACGGGATACGTATGTCCATTTTTACAAAACCAAAAAATGATAGCGCAACTGATTAACTTCATTCTTTTCACGAAAAGACTGCTTGTTAACAGGCAGTCTTTTTTGTTTGCCTGAAATCAGTGCGCTCCTGGAGGCACTCATTATGCATATTAAAGCTGAAAATCTTACAAAATCTTTTGGCGGTACAGTCATATTGGAAAAACTGACCATGGAAGTGAATTCTGGAGAACATGTGGCACTTGTTGGTCGAAACGGTTGTGGAAAAACGACACTATTAAGTTTACTTGCGCGTGTTGAATCTCCTGACGAGGGTCGTATTATTCAAGCAAAGGACAGCAAAATCGGATATTTGCATCAGATTCCTTCCTATCCAGATCACCTTGTTAGAGATGTTTTGCTGGAGGCGTTTAGTGAGTTGCTTGCAATTGAACGCCGAATGAAAGAACTTGAATTACAAATGGCAACCGATAGTTCGGAACGAATTCTTAGTCAATATGGGGAACTCCAAGAGAATTATTTGGAACTTGGAGGCTATGAGATGGAATCCAAGTTAACTAGCATCTCGAATGGATTAGGGATTATGCACTTTTTCCAGCAGCAATTTGATGCGTTAAGCGGTGGTGAGAAAACAAAAGTGATGTTGGGCCAAATCTTACTGAAAAATCCGGATATCCTTCTTTTGGATGAACCGACAAATCATCTGGATTTATCTGCCATTGAATGGCTAGAACAACACCTGCAACAATTCCCAGGAACTGTCGTACTCGTTTCTCATGACCGTCAATTCATGAACCGTGTCGTTAAGAAAGTCATTGAGTTAGAAGATGGCCAATGCTGGCTGAGTCACGGAAATTACGACGCCTTCCTATTGAATCGAGAAGCTAAATTGGAACAACAGTTTTCGGAGTACAAAGAGCAGCAAAAGAAAATCAAGAAAATCAGGGAGGCAATTCGCAGACTGCGTCAATGGGCAAATGAAGCTTCACCACCAAATCCAGATTTATTCCGAAAGGCGAAGTCCATGGAGAAGATGTTAGCGAGGATTGAAGTCGTCAAAAAGCCGAAAACAGAGAAAGCAATGCGACTACGCTTAGAAGCAAGTGACCGTAGCGGAAAAGAAGTCGTACGGATCGAACAGTTAACTCATCGTTTTGCTTTGGAACAGCCACCGATTTTCGATGGGATTTCTATGTCAGTGTACTGGCAAGATCGCATAGCGATAGTCGGGAATAACGGAACGGGTAAGTCTACGCTATTGAAAATGATCATGAACCAGTTAGTTCCGTCTGAAGGAGGAATTCACATAGGCAGCAATGTCACAATCGGATACTTGGCTCAGCAATTTGAAACACTTAACGATGAACTGCGCTTAATAGATGCCTTCCGTGAAGAAATTGAGATGACGGAACCCGATGCCCGCCACGTTCTCGCACAGTTTCTTTTCTACGGTCATGATGTTTTTAAGAAAGTGAAAGACTTAAGTGGAGGAGAGAAGATGCGACTTCGACTCGCGCAGCTGATGCAACAAGATATTAACTTGCTAATTTTAGATGAACCAACAAACCATTTGGATATTGAGAGTCGGGAAGTCCTGGAAGATACGCTTGGAAATTTTGAGGGCACTATGATTGCAGTGAGTCACGATCGCTATTTTTTGCAAAAGCTATTCACGAAAATTGCGTGGATCGATCAAAAAAAGATGACGGTACACGAGGGTGATTTTGTATTTGCACAGAGAAAGCAAGTTGGGCATGAATGAGGAGGTCGTTATGCATCGAATTCTAGTGATGGGAGTTTCTGCGGGGGCGGGGAAATCGACTTTTGCTCGTACCTTAGGAGAAAAGCTTAATTATCCAGTTACTTATTTAGATCGTCTATTTTTTGAACCTGGTTGGAAAGAGGTTGCTGAGGAAGTATTTGAACAACGTCAAGTTGAAGCGACATCAGGTTCCAATTGGATTATAGAAGGAAACTATTCCAGGACAGTATCAGTACGTGAAAAACGTGCTGATACTATTGTTTACTTGGAACTCCCTCTCTACCTGTGCTTGTATCGTGTGCTAAAACGGCGCATTCGATATCATCGTCAAACGAGACCTGAACTAGGAAAAGAATGTCCTGAAAAATTGGACTGGGAATTCTTTAAGTATATCGTCACTACGTATAGACGTCGAAAACTAGAGATGCAGGGTCGGATGCGCCGATATGCAGATGAAGGGAAAAGGGTGTTCCATCTTCAATCACGGCGACAAATAAGAGATTTTCTTAGAAATTTGAACAAACATACATGAAAGAGCTGCCTAAGCAGTTCGTTTTATTTGTGTGTACAATACTTTTAGGTATTACTGTATAGAATTAAGAGTGATTTTGAGGGTGAAGAGGAGGATTTATTATTGGGGCTTAGGAGTTTATGATCACACTGAGAAGTTTATGAGCGGAAAGCGAGATTTATGAGCACATTGCCGAGTTTATGAGCGAACTGCGAGATTTATGAGCACATTGCAGAGTTTATGAGCGAAATGCAAGATTTATGAGCACATTGCCGAGTTTATGAGCGAACTGCGAGATTTATGATCACATTGCCGAGTTTATGAGCGGAATGTGAGATTTATGAGCACATTGCCGAGTTTATGAGCGAACTGCGAGATTTATGATCACATTGCCGAGTTTATGAGCGAACTGCGAGATTTATGATCACATTGCAGAGTTTATGAGCAGAATGTGAGATTTATGATCACACTGCGGAGTTTATGAGCAGAATGTGAGATTTATGATCACATTGCAGAGTTTATGAGCGGAAAGCGAGATTTATGATCATATTGCCGAGTTTATGAGCGAACTGCGAGATTTATGATCACATTGCGGAGTTTATGAGCGAACTGCGAGATTTATGATCACATTGCGGAGTTTATGAGCGAACTGCGAGATTTATGAGCACATTGCAGAGTATATGAGCGGAAAGTGAGATTTATGATCACAATCCAGAACTTATGAGCAGAATCCACGATTTATGACCAGCACATCGATGCTAGCGATCGGCAAACGAAAAAGAGCAGCCGCAGCTGCTCTTTTTCATGTGGTCTCTTTTAGAATGTCATCTACTGTTGCATTCACTTCGTCGCGTTTCATCTTCTCTTCGCCTTTTTCAAGCGCAGACAACGTCTTTTTCGCGAGCGCTAAGGGGATTTTGCAGAATAACGTGATGTTTTTCGTTTCAATCTGTTTCATATATTCATCCGCCATGTCTAGATTTTCTCGGGCATAGTCAAACAAATCATCACGCGTCCATCCTTCTGGTAAGAAACGGACGCCTCGTTCTGCGTCTTCGTCCTGATTACGCAACATATTAACTGCCTGTAACCCACGTCCATATCCAATCGCTAACTCGCGATCGGTGATTGTACCATCGTATTGCTCCCAAATATCTGAGAGCATGACACCGACAAGTCCTGCTACGTAATACGTATACTCATCCAAGTCTTCTTTTGTTTCGATTTGGAAGTCTTTTTCCACCCATTTTGCCATCCCATCCGCCATAATTGCAGTGACGTTGCGGACATTTTCATACAACTCCGGTGGGCAGACAGCGAGCCAATCAGCTAATCGAAGTGTCACTTCGGGTAATTGACCTTGTACAGGTTTTAAGAGTTCAACATAGTCTGCTTCGTTGAATCCGTTTCGAAGAAGTTCTGCTGTAGCACGGAGCAAAGCAGTCTTTTTCACAGGATCCAGTTGTTCGTGATCTTCGATTTCATCGATTGCTCGTAGGCATAGATAAGCAGAGCCGACCGTTTTTCGAAGTGTTGGGTTCAATAATTTAATCGGTATGTAGAATGTTCGGCTTGTTGCTTTTAAAACGCGCATCGCATCTTTTTGTAGGGCAGCTTCATTCATGTCAAATCCTTCTTTCCATAATACGATGTAGTAAATTCTAGTATTTATATCATACCGCTTACTCACGGTCATTTCCATTGAAAGCCACTTTAATGCTTGACGCGGATTTGATTGAAATTTATACTAATAAATACTTCAATGATTAAATTATTTAGCTGATAAAGTAAATTACCAAGAAGGAGGAGTTTATGTCCGTGGGAAACTCAAAGGATTTTGTAAAGTTTGAAGAATTATTTTGGAATGTGACTCGGGAAATGGGGAAGATGTGGAAACAAATCTTTGAATCACATCTACCAGGATCGCAGTCTCATTTAGTTTTTACACTAGCGCGTAAGGGGCCATTGAAAATGTCGGAGTTGGCGCAAATTCTCGGATTGACCGCTGGTGCAGTGACCTCTGCTTCAGACAAACTCATCGATCATGGATATGTGACCCGAATTCGTGATGAAAAGGATCGCAGAATTGTCTATTTGGGAATTACTGACGAAGGAAGAGAAATGCTGCAGCAGTTACGCGAGGTTGGTAGAACGAAAATGACCGAAGCGTTTAGTCATCTTACTGAAGACCAACTGCCGATGATTCTCGAGATTTTTGAACAGGCAGCTGGAAATATATCGAATATGAAAGGAAATGAAAAATGACCCACTTAACAGCGAAGCAAAAAGTGACGATCATGATTGCAATTATGACGGCGATGTTTTTCTCCGCGATTAATCAAACGATTATTGGTGTCGCCATGCCACGAATCATTTCAAAACTAGGTGGCATGGATTATTACACGTGGGTCATCACAATTTACTTGCTGACAATGGCGGTTGCGACAATACTTATTGGGAAATTGTCTGATATTTACGGTAGAAAACCGTTTCTTCTTGCGGGTATCGGAATCTTCATGGTCGGTGCATTCTTGTCAGGATTTTCGTCCACGATTTTCCAACTGATCATTTTCAGAGGCATTACAGGAATCGGCGGTGGTGTCATCATGTCTACTGCGTTTACTGCAGTGGGTGATTTATACTTACCAAGAGAACGGGCAAAATGGACGGTGGCAATGAGTGGAATCTTTTGGATTTCCAGTGTCCTTGGACCTTTGATGGGAGGATACATTGTCGATCACCTCGATTGGCATTGGGTCTTCTGGATTTTCTTGCCCCTTGGATTTGTAGCATTTGTGTTGATTGCAAAACTGTTCCCGAAAGTTCCTAGAAGAGAAGGTGAGACTATCGACTACCTTGGTTCTCTATTTTTAACGGTAACGATTGTTTCACTCTTACTCGCTTTCAGTTTAGCAGGTGAAGGAGTAGGCAAATACCCATGGTCTTCTTGGCAGATAATCGGACTCTTTGCATTGACCATATTAGCGTTGATGGCGTTTGTTGTTACTGAAAGCAAAGTGAAAACACCAGTCTTACCGCTTTCACTATTTAAAAACGACATTGTTACCATGTCTAATATCGCAGGGTTTTTATTAGGTGCAGGTATGATGGGAATTATGATTTATATGCCGTTCTTCATTCAAGGTGTAAAAGGAATTTCACCTAGTGGATCTGGTTACATTATGATGCCGATGTCCATTACAATGGTGTTTGCAACCACGTTCGCCGGAGCTTTTATGACGAAAACGGGGAAATATAAAGGGTTGGCCATCTTAGGATTATCGATTGGAGCCATTGGCATCTTTTTGATGAGTTTCATTACTATCAGTACCTCTGTAGCATTGATTATCTTGTATTTATGTATCGTTGGGATTGGTCTTGGGCTCAGTATGCCTGTATTTTCACTCACTGTACAAAATGCGGTTAGCTTGCGACAACTAGGTGTTGCCTCAGCTTCTTCACAGTTGTTCCGATCTCTTGGGAACACTATTGGAATCGGTATTTTTGGAGCGATTATGAGTTCAGTTATGTCAAAAAAGTTAACGTCAGAGTTTTCAGGTGAGAGCAGTGCATTAACCAATTTGCCTCCTGAAGAAGCTGGAAAGATCGGCCAGCTGATGAATCCAGAGATTTTATTGGATGGTCCAAGACTGGAAAAACTAACAACCAGTCTACCAGCGGATATTCAGCCGATTGCAGAACAGCTAGTAGGAACAGTTAAAGGGGTATTCAGCGAAGCCATTACAACAACTTTCTTTGTGGCTGCTTGTATCATGGTTGTCGGGATAATTGTTGTGATATTTTTACGTGCGATTCCACTTGTCTCTGCAAATGATCCTTCATCAGCAAAGCAACAAACCAAGCAGTAATCACAAAATCAGGTGTAGCCTTACGGAGTTGTTCCGATAAGGCTACTTTTTTTCGACCAAATCGACATGATTTCGGACAGAATGTGCACGTAAACGGCCAAGGTACGCAGGAGGTATTGAATTAGGAACAGTCTAGACGTAGAATAACTTTAGTATTCAGAAAGTTTAAAAGATTGATTTGCAAATGCATCTTAAGGAGGAGTTACATATGGGAGAATTACGCCAAGTAAACAAAGAGGATTTTAATAATGAAGTATTGAACAGTGAGGTGCCTGTTGTCATCGACTTTACTACAGACGGATGTGGACCTTGTGAATTGCTTGTACCGATTCTGAAGGATATCGATGACAAGTTTGGTTCACAAGTAAAAATCATTCAGCACAATGTGGACTTTGATGATTTGGTAAATGAAGCAAACGAGCATATCAAGACATATGACGTCATGGGCTTCCCTACAATTGTTATCGTTAAAGACGGAAAGTCTGTTGATAGTATTCTTGGAATTTACGACCCCGAAGAAATTGAACGTAGAGTCCAACAAGTATTGTAACGGAAACTGTAATTTCAAGCGAAAGGACGTGAACCATCTTGGTGACGGCAACGCAAAAAAGTGTTAAGCGAGATATCCGGCGTCAACAGGAGAGTGGCATGTGGAAATCGTATGTCCGTCTCCTGTTTAAAACCAAGCTGCCATGGTTCTGGTTAGGGTTTCTTGCGTTACTTAATATCGGTGATATAACGTTAGGTCTTTTACTACCAGCCTATACTGCGGAAGTTGCTTCGGGGGTTATAACCACTCCAGTGATTACAGGTGTAGTCGTTGTAATTGTTGTGCGTGTTCTAGCTTCAGGTATTATTCGATACATCGCTAAAATAACTTCCTATAAGATTGACATTCGCTATCGCAAATTGATCTGGAATCGTCTAATGCGGTCGCCAATCAAACTATATGATTCCGTTAAGCCAAGTGAGATGGTAAGCCGTACAGTAAATGATACATCTCAAATCAGTTCAGTTATTTCCGGACTACTACCTTCTTTGATCGGAATGATCTATGGCACAGGTTACATAGCAAAGGTGCTGTACGGATACGATTGGCGCTTGAGTGCTGGGTTGGTACTGTATACACCGGTCTATGTATTATCGATTATATATTATGGTAAATGGAACTATAGGACACACAAATATACACAGAATCGTCTTGCTGGTTTGACTCAGTTTCTCTCGGAATTACTTGTGAGTATCCCGTTGATTAAATCATTTGCGAATGAACGAAAAGAGACGGAACGCGGAAAAGATAATATACAGCTTTACTACAAAGCAAACATGAAGCGTTCGTTGACGGCATGGGTAAATACACCGCTCACTAGCATACTAAATCTAGTGATGGAATTGTTCGTGATTGTGTTCGGGATTTACTTGGTTACTCAAGGGACTATCACAATTCAGATCTGGATTGCCTTCTTTATGTACGTTGGGATGTATTTCGGAATGTTAGAAACGTTCGGCATGATGTATACGCAAATTAAACAAAGCCAAGGAGCGACTTCACGTATTGCACATCTCGTTGAAAACGATCTCGAACAATACCACCGTGAACAGGAAGTAGACAGCGATCAACTCGATCTTGAGTTCAATCACGTGACGTTTGCATACGGTGACAAACTTGTCCTTGATGAAGTCTCATTTACGGTCCCTTACGGAAAGGTAACTGCCATTGTTGGACCGAGTGGTGGAGGAAAGTCAACAATCTTGGCGCTCCTTCAACAGTTGTACCATCCGAATGGTGGACAGATTAGTTTCGGCGGCACACCGATTGAGAAATTCCATTTAGATAGTTGGCGTAATCTATTCAGCTATGTAGCTCAAGATAGTCCGCTATTTGCTGGGACGATCAGGGAAAACATTATGTATGGACTTGAACGCGAAGTATCAGAGTCAGAACTCATCAATGCTGCAGAGAATGCCAATATCTTAACCTTCATTAACGAACAGCCGGATAAGTTTGATGCGTCTGTAGGTGAAGGTGGATCGAGTCTCTCAGGTGGTCAGCGTCAGCGCATTGCAATCGCTAGGGCATTCTTAAGGAACTCGGACTTCTTGCTGCTAGACGAGGCGATGGCAAGTCTTGATGTCCAATCTGAAAAAGCGGTTCAGGCAGCTATGAGCGTTTTGATGGAAGGTCGAACAGCTATCGTTGTTGCTCACGATCTATCGATCATCCGCAATGCAGACCAAATCATTCTTTTGAATGAAGGAAAAGTGGAAACAACAGGGACACATGAGGAAGTTCTGAAAGAAAGCGATTTATATAGACAGTTTGTTGAATTTTTGAATAATACAACTAAGGGCTGATGACTGCTTGTAGAAGGAACGGGGGAATCAGCAATGAATGATCTGAAACGCAGAAGCTCTTGGGGAGAATTCTTCCATCTTATTAAGACATCAAAACTGCCGTGGCATCTATACTTTTTCCAAATAGTGTCTTCCCTTGCGACGACAACGCTATTGCTCAGTATGCCTCTTGTCATCCAGCAAATTATGGAAGGAAACATTTTTGATAAAGAGATTGTTATGAAATACGTCTACATGAATATTGGTAGCGTTGCACTTGTGACCATTTCATCCTTCTTTGTCTATATCACGAGTCCGATTACCAAAAGGAATATCCAGCGTGTTATATGGCCCAAACTGATTCGTTTACCTATGAAAGAGTACCGTGATAACAAATCGTTGAACATGATTAGTCGGGTAACACTCGATCCTTCGTACATTGACCGCTCGATTTCGGATTTTACGGGTCTTTTCAATACAACTTATAGCTTGGTTGGTTCGTTTGTCATCATGTATGGCATGAATGTCAAATTGACACTGGCTCTACTACCGGTTATTCCTTATATCGTTATTGTATCTATTGTTGTGGGGCATTTCACACAAAGAACACAACATGGAGTTCAAAACCAATTGTCCAATATGACGGCATTCTTTGCAGAACGTCTCCCTAAGATCAGACTTATCAAAACATTTGGTAAAGAAGATTTTGAGTTTGAAAAATCGAGCCGAGTGATTGAAAACCAATATACAGCTGATAAGAAACGAGCATTTGTAGACCTATACGCCGAACCACTCATGCAAAGTGTCCAGGCGATTGTAGTAGGTACGGTTCTTGTTTATGGCGGGTACTTGGTTTCTAAAGGAGACATGAAAGTCAGCCAGGTCATTTCGTTCTATTTATATGTACAGTTCATCCACAACAACGTATTGCAGTACGGACTGTTCTGGCAAACACTTAAACAAGCAAAGGGTGCTTCTACAGAAATCGCTAAAATTCAAGAAGACGGAGAAGAAAAGCTGGATCGCACGTATACGTTCAGAGAAAAAGCGACCCAGACTGATGCGGATTTAACGTTAGAGAATGTTTCGTTCAGCTATGACCAACGTCTCGCGTTGAACAATGTCAATTTGACGATTCCTAAAGGGAAATTAACAGCCATTGTTGGGCCGAGTGGTGGAGGTAAATCTACTATTTTTGCAATGCTTGAAAGATTATATGAACCAAATGTTGGTCGCGTTCTGATTGGGACCACGCCAGCTGAAAAGGTTCACTTAGATGAATGGCGATCTGGTATTGCATATGTATCTCAAAATGCACCGTTACTTTCAGGTACGATCAGGGAGAATATTTTATACGGGATTCATGAAGATGTCAGTGATGATATTGTGTGGCTTGCTGCACGACACGCTTCTGCAGAAGAGTTCATCCGTGAATTTCCAGAAGGATTGGATAAAGACGTCGGTGAGTTCGGGACAAAACTTTCAGGCGGTCAGCGTCAGCGAATTGCAATCGCCAGAGCCTTTGTCATGGATCCGGAGTATTTACTTTTGGATGAAGCCATGGCAAGTTTGGATGCCCAAAGTGAACACGAGATTAATCGCGCACTTCGTTTATTAATGCATGGTAGAACAACTGCATTGATTAGTCACAATTTACGGACGATGAAGCAGATGGATCATATCATTGTTGTCAACAATGGACACGTGGAAGCATCTGGAACACATGCGGAATTGATAAAAACGAACGAGTTATATGGAGATTTAATCGAGATTCAAAATGAGAAAAACGAGCTGCTGTCATTTATGTAAAGGATAGCAACAAAAAAATAAAAGGGGTGCTTTACATGGAAACGATTAAAAAAGCTTTTTTAGTATTCATGCTGATGATAGTGACAGGAGCATTAGCAGCTTGTGGCGGAGATTCGGCAAATGATAATTCAGCAAAGCCTGATACAGAAGCGACAGACACTGATACAACAGAGTCTGGAGCAGACGCAAGCGCTGAGAACGTGGAACCAACAGATCCGAACTTCGATAAAATTCTAGACTTGCTCAAAGAAGCAGGAGTAGAAGTTGGCGAAAAAACAACTGGAATTGCTGACATCGCTGGAGCTACACAAGTTATGAACGTTGTTATTAATGGTGAAGATATGCTTCCTTTCCAAGTTTACATGATGGAACCGGGCAGTGAAAACTTGAAATCAGCAAAAGAAAAAGGCGAAGTGACAATGGAATTCGAAGGTCAAGAGGGACAAATCCCAATGGAAGTTAAAGATGATTTCCTATACTTTATCGCGGATGGACATCCAGATCATGACAAGGTATATGACGTGATGGTAAACGACTTCAGTCAAGAATAATAAGGATATTCGCCGGCATAGCCCCTGCAATCATGCTATGTCGGCTATTTTATCACCAACGATAGAAATGGAGGAACGATCATGAGCATACCTAAAGATGCGATTAAGAGTAATTTGCATGTGCACGTACTTGAAAGTAAAAATTTTAAAACCATCACTGTGGAATTGAAGTTTCAAACTTTATTAGATCGTGCGACAATTACTGAGAGAACGCTATTACCTGGGGTTTTACGAGCAGGTAGTAAGTTGTATCCAACTGCTGGTGCAATGCAGAACGAGCTGGATGATTTATATGGGGCATCGTTTCAACTTTATCAAAGTGTTACTGGGAACAGTCACATTTTAACGGTTCAAATGGAGTTCGCCAACGAACGATTTATTGATAACGAAAATAACCTCGCTGAGAATGTGTTTCGATTTATCAACGAATTCTTATTCAATCCGAAGACTAGTCAAAGCGGTTTTGATAAAACTACAGTCGGACAAGAAAAAGAAAAGTTAAGAAAAAATCTTGAAGCGAGTAAAGATGATAAAACCTCCTATGCAGATGAGCGATTGATGGATGAGATGGCACTTGGTGAACGATATGCTGTACACCCGAACGGTTATTTGGAAGACATTGATGCGATTACAGAACAACGACTTTTGTCCTCATACAAAGCACTTTTGGAGACTGCGAGAATTGATGTTTTCGTTGCAGGAGATGTAAAACCTGAACGGACAAAGGAATTAATTGAAAAAGTGCTTACTGGAGTGCCTAGCGGTAGTGATCTGCGTTTGGAAGAAGGAGCGGCGTTACCAAAGGAAGTGAAGTCAGTTGAATCGTCAAAGATCATTCGTGAAATAGATGATATCCAGCAAGCAAAATTGCACATCGGGTATCGTACTCAAACGATTTTTACAGATGATGATTTTGAAGCATTGATGGTAGGAAGTATGCTTCTTGGCGGGCATGCAGGCTCCTTGCTATTTACGACCGTTCGGGAACAGCATAGTTTAGCGTACTATGTGGGAGCAGACTTAGATCTATTTAGTGATAAACTGATTATTTTCTGTGGAATCGCACCTAAGGATTATGAAAAAACTGTAGAAATTATTGATGAACAAATAAAGATTCTACAGACAGGAACATTCTCTCAAGACGTTTTAGAAGATACCAAAGCAATGATGGTCGGCAGCTACCAACAAGCACTAGACGGTATCGGCGGAATGATTACAACAGAATATCAGAAAGTACTAACGGGGACACAGAAAACACCACAAGAGATGATTGAGAAGTTCAAGTCAATCACTCGTGAAGATATTATAAGAGCGACTAGTAAACTAGAGCGAGACACAACGTTTATTCTAACAAGTGAGGAGGGACAATAATGGAGAAATTGGCATTTTCAACAATTGATGAAATGGTTTATACAGAACAATTACCGAACGGATTGAATGTCATCTTGATGCCAAAAAAGACATTAAGCAAAACGTTCGGCATTTTTACGACAGATTTCGGTGCGGCAGATTTAGAATTTATTCCGTTTAATAAAACTGAGTCTGTAAAGATACCGGCGGGGACTGCCCATTATTTAGAGCATAAGCTGTTTGACAAAGGCGACCATGACGTTTACGCGGACTTTGGTAAGCTAGGTACTGATGCGAATGCGTATACGAGTGATTCAGAGACCTCTTATTATTTTACAACAGTTGGGAACGAGATTGATAATGTAGAACTGCTATTAAATTTTGTTCAAGATCCTTACTTGACAGATGAGACGGTGAACAAAGAAAAAGGGATAATTAGTCAAGAATTTCAAATGTACGCAGACATTCCCGATCAGCGTATTTACTTAGCTGTCCAGGAAGCCTTGTTTGCGAAACATCCTGTACGAAACGAAGTTCTCGGTACAATCGAATCGATTCACAATATGACCAAAGAAGAATTGTTAACAGCATACGAGACATTCTATCATCCAACAAATATGACATTAGCAGTTGCCGGCAATTTTGATACTGAAGAAATGATGACTGCCATTCGAAAAAACCAGGGACAGAAACAATTCCCTGACATCGGTCCATTTACACGAGTGTATCCTGAAGAGAACAATGAAGCGTTTGCTGCAGAGGTTACTCTTAACATGAATGTAAGTGTTCCCAGATTGATGGTTGGGGTCAAGGAATATGGCGGTGAAATCCCAGCTGAAGAACTGGGGCTACGCAAGCTATTAACGAATATGACGCTAGACTATTTTTATAGTCGTAGCGGTCAATTTTATCAGGAATTACTTGAGGAAGAGCTCGTAGATTCATCATTTATATACACTTCTGTAATCGATAAAACATTCGGTTTCACGATGATCGGCAGTAACTCAAATCACCCTGAACAACTGGCAATAACAATTAAGAAGCAGCTACATTCACTATCAACATTTGAGCTAGAAGAACAGCAGTTCGAACGCTTGAAAAAGAGAACAATCGGAAAGACACTAAGACGCATGAACTCTATAGAAAACAATGCACAGGGTATGATCTGGAACCGCAATCGAGGGTTGTCCTATTTTGAAACAATCCCAGCCATCCAACAACTGACACTCGATGATTGGAAATCATTCCTCCTTTCATGGATCCACGAAGAGCGCATGACAGTTGTCACTATCCAGCCTGAATAACCATAGCTCTTCTTCCGTAATGGGAGAAGAGTTTTTTTATTTGCATAATTACGCCGATTACTTGGGATATGGTATAATTCGAACAACATTAGTTGACAAGGTGATCAATACATGAATATTATCTCGGGGATTTTTTTAACGATTACAGTTTTTACAGGGCTCTTTCTAGCTCAATCAGCAGTAGGTATTCATCCGTTAAAGTCGATACAGAAAGTAATCCTCTCCATAGTAATCGCAACTATTGTTTTCGAAGCGCTTCAATTTCTTACGGGAAGGGAGCTTAATTCGGGCATCGTCTCGATCCTTTTACTACCTGGGCTCGTATGGTTCGTTCGCATGCCGTTCCTCCAGGCAGTTTTTACGATTCTACTTGGATGGACTTATCAGATAGCAATCGTCTATGTGTTGCAACGAAATCTTTTTGAATTAGCGATTATGCAGGCTAAATTAGAAGCCGATTCCTTCATCATCTTCATGATGGAACTGTTTATACTCATGAATAATTTGTTAATCATTTTATTTGTTGTACGTTTGAAACCAATTTTACTTCCAGCTGAAGTGTTCAGAAAAACTGAAACAACTGATAAACCCAAATTGGTGCATCATACTACTTTATTAGCTAGTGCAGTTTTGCTTATTGTAATGGGAATATTTTTCCAATACACTTATAATGAGCGACAATTTTTCACTCCAGCTTATCGACTTTTCTTAACAGGTTGGTCCCTGTTATTACTAGCAATTTTGGTCGTTTATTTAAAAACATCACTTCGGCAAAAGCTCGCACAAGAAAAATTCTACCTAGACCAGCAATACCAGCAAGATATGCTTTCTTTCTTTACGGTAATCCGTTCGCAACGTCATGATTTCACCTTTCACTTAACATCAATATACGGACTTTTGAAAAAGAACGAGTATGATGAAGCGAGCTCATATATTGGTCAAGTCGTTCAGCAAGTTCAGGATGTCAACGAATTACTTCCTCTAGCTCATCCTGCAATGAGTGCACTGCTAAACACACAAGGGGAACTGGCTAAGCAAAAAGGAATTGAAATCCACTATTCAATATTTGATGATTTACGGGGAATTCCTGTTTCAGTATATGATGTCAATAAAATTCTGGGGAATCTCATTCAAAACGCAATGGAAGAACTCGAATTGCTGCCAGCTATAGAGCGTAAACTACATGTGGAAATTACGAAAGAAAAAAGGCATTACGTGATTCGTATTCGTAATCGAACCACAGCAGACCATCAACGTATCATGAGCATGTTCCAATCCGGATTTTCAACAAAAAGTTCACACGAAGGAATTGGTCTTGCAGGAGTTGAAAAAATTGTGACTGCGAATTTTGGGGTGATTTTCCCTGAATTGAGTGAAGAGTGGTTGACCATACACGTAAGAATACCAGAAGACACAGAAAATTATTGAAGCGATTTAAAGGGGGAGTAGTATGCAAATCCGAACAATGATTGTAGATGATGATCAGCAAGCAATTGATTTACTAGCTGCTGATCTTAAATCTTTTCCTTTCATTTCACTCATTAATACCGCAAATAGCGGGAAGTCGGCATTGGCTGTTTTACGAACGGAGAAAGTAGATTTATTATTTTTAGACATTGAAATTGGGGATATAACTGGTTTAGAGTTAGCTGGACATATTCAGTCCGTATATCCTCATATTGAAATTGTCTTTGTTACGGGACATGCGGGATTTGCGCTAGAGGGTTATGACTACCGTCCCTTAGATTTTCTTATCAAACCTATCAATTTTTTTAGGTTAGAGAAAACAATGATGACTGTTCAAAAGTCTTTTCAAGAATCTCAGAAATCCAGTATCCCGAATCATAAAATCGGTATGAAGGTTTCAGGTGGAATTCGTATTGTGAATGTAGGGGATATTTTATATATCGAAAAAAGTGGACGCAAAATCTCAATTGTCACTTTGCATGAGTCATTTATTTCTGGAGATTCCATGAAAGAAATCGAAACGATGTTCGATGGATATGGTTTTTATCGAGCTCATCAGTCTTTCATCGTTCCTTTACATCATATAATTGCAGTTCAGTCGGATTCCACCGCACGTTCTTATACCATTGAGCTTTTGAATGGACAGCAAATCCCATTAAGTCGAAACAAATATAGTGAACTTCAAACTTTGCTGGAAGCAGAGGGAATTCAAATTGTGTAAAGAGGAACAGATTGCTGGTAAAAGCATCTGTTCCTCTTGTTTTGGTTAGTTATCTGAATTATCATTAAACTGAGTATCTCAAATTGAGGGGGATGTTGATGACTAGTCAATTCAATGTTGAAAGTCTTATCGATCATGTTCAGTCTGTGCGAAGAAATACGTTAGGTGATTTGCTACTCCGAACGAGTGAACGATTTCCAACAAAGCTTGCACTCGTTTTTAAGAGTCAACGTCTTACTTATGAAGAGCTGAATGTTTTAGTGAATCGTACAGCACACGGCTTATTATCAGTCGGTATAAAGAAAGGTGACTTTGTCACTGTGATGTCTAGAAACAGTTTAGATTTTGTCGTCTTGAACTTTGCTTTAGCTCGCATCGGATCGATAATGGTCCCCATCAATTATATGCTAACTAAAGACGAAATTAGCTATATTATCGAACATGCCCGAATTCATGCTGTGTTTGCCTCAAAAGAGTTTACAGCAATTATGGACCAATCCTTGGTACGTCATGAAGTTGAGAAAAAAGTAATCATTGGTCAGTTTGATGAATGTTCGCCTGAACAGTGGATTTCCATCAACACCATTCGAAAGGGTCAGTCTGCTGATCTCCCAGAAATACAAATCGAAGATGATGATGTCGCGCAGGTGTTATATACAAGCGGTACGGAGTCGCGTCCTAAAGGTGTTATGTTAAGTCATAAAAGCTTGATAAGTGAATATGTCAGCAGCATGATTGACGGGAAAATGAGCGCAGAAGATATCGTTATACATGCGCTCCCTCTATACCACAGTGCTCAATTGCACGTCTTCCTTGGCCCGAGTGTATATTTAGGTTCAACTGGGATTATTTTAGAATTTCCATCACCAGAGACGATTTTACAAACTATCGAAGAGGAAGGGGCATCGTTGTTGTTCTGTCCTCCAACTGTGTGGATTGCTCTTCTTCGGCATGCAGATTTCGATAAAAGGGATTTGTCTACTTTGAAAAAATGCTATTATGGCGCTGCGATTATGCCGATGGAAATCTTGAAAGAACTAAAAAATCGGTTACCAGGTGCATCCCTTTGGAATTTTTATGGCCAAACGGAAGTTGCGCCTCTCGCAACTGCACTACAACCTGAGGACCAACTAAGGAAACTAGGTTCAGCAGGATTGCCAACTTTGAATGTGCAGACAAGGATTGTAAGTGATCAAGATGAGGAAGTTCCACGAGGGCAACTCGGTGAAATCGTCCATAGAACGCCACATGCGATGAAAGGATATTTGCACGATGCAGAAAAAACAGCAGAAGCTTTTCGTGGAGGTTGGTTTCATACGGGTGATTTGGGTATCATGGATGAAGATGGCTATTTAACGATTGTGGATCGGAAAAAAGATATGATTAACACGGGTGGAGTCAATGTTTCCAGCAGAGAAGTCGAGGAAGTCATTTATGAAATGGAAGGTGTGTCCGAAGTGGCGGTCATTAGTATTCCAGATTCTTATTGGATTGAAGCAGTTACTGCAATAGTCATTCCGAAAGCACATACGGAAATACAGAAAGACGAGGTTATCGAGTTCTGCAAACAACGATTGTCATCATTTAAAGTGCCGAAGTATGTAGAGTTTACAAACGAACTGCCTAAGAATCCTAGTGGGAAAGTATTAAAACGCACGTTGCGAACAGATTACACGAACTTGAGCGGTAAATGAATACTTCGTCTGTCAGGAACGTGTTTCTGTTTCGAAGTACAAGTGCGCATGGAGGCTACATCCTGGATTAAAGTTACTATGACAGGTAGGACAGCTGGATCGGCAGCTTAAATACTGTGCGACGGTCAATTCATGTCCACAACTGCCGCACAAAACGGCTTTTTGATCAAAGGAATTTTGTGGCCATGGTTGTGGCTGACCACATCCACAATGTGCATGGCATTCGTAACAAGGGAAATACTGATTGCAGCAATAAAATTTAATGGCAATACGATCGAGTTCTTTATGATAATGCGCGCATCTCGTTTCAGAATCAACTTGGATTCCAAGAACCGTTTGTCCATGAATTTGCACCAGACTTTCAACTCCTTTCTCTTTATTGTAAGCTAAAATATGAAAGCAGACAAAAAGCATGAATTTACGTGGATTCAAGACATTTTGATGCATACTACAACATGTTTTGTGGTATACACAAGTAGGAAGGAGGGATTGCTGAATGACATTTGTCCACTTAGGCGTGTTTTTACTCGCCGTATCGTTCGCGATCTTCGCAATTTATTTATGTATTGTCCTATCTCGAATATCCGGACTGCTGACGACTGTCGGGAGTACTGTGAACCGAATGGTAGACAAAACGGATGTCACCATTAAAGAATTAGAGCTGACAATTGTCGAAGCGAGAACTTCAGCTACTGATGTACAAATGAAATTAGATGCTTTGAACAACGTAGCAGCAACTGCGAAAAATCTTGGAGATACTGCGTACACAGCTACACAAAGTGTACATGGGATGGTAAAGACTTTTGCGGAGCAGCCGGATTTACCGGGTACTAAGCCTTTCATTGGGCTAATCCAGTTAGCAGAGTTTGCTTCTAGCCTTCTCTCTACATGGAAGAAAGCTGAAAATGTAACGAAATGATGGAGGGATGAAGATGAGTTTAACCGGAATTGGAGTACTCCTAATCGGAGTCGCGTTTCTCATACTTGCGATTTACATAGCGCGAGTGTTGAATGGTGTTGCAGGCTCATTAGGCGGAGTGAACAAAACACTCGAGCAACTGCCAGACCAACTCGATGGAATATTAGGTGAAACAGGACAGCTGATACGTCATTCAAATGATACTTTGTCAGATGTGAATGAGAAATTGGGCAACTTGACGCCAATGTTTGAAGTAGTGGGTGATGTTGGGAATACGACACGCAATTTAACAGCTTCACTTCATAATGTGACAGATGCTGGAAAACGTAAAGTGGACCGTTTGGATGAGAGTATTCGAAACAAATCCATTGGCGGCCTTTATGGAACAGTAGCTCTAGGTTATTTTGCAATACGCAAGAGCGCAGCAATGAAAAAATCGACAAGCTATTCACGACCAGGTACTTTACTTGGTGAAGGGGAGCAACGTGCAAATGACATTCAGCGGATGAAAGCTGAAGCAGCTGTTGCTGCAAAATCCGGAAAGTATGTGAAAGAGGATTTATAAAAGATAAAAAAAGCGCTGGCAGTTGCCGGCGTTTTTGTTTGGAGAAATTTGATAGTAAAGGGGGAGCTTCCTAAACTCATGTCCAATATATATAAAAAGCCGGTGCTCATCGGCACCGGCTTACAAGTTATTTCTTAAGAAGTTCTGCTTCTGTCTTCATTTCTTTTTTGTTTTGCTGAAGGTAGAAGAGGAATGACAGGAAACCATACAACCCTTGATATCTTTTACGTCTAGTTAAGTTTGCTGCATCTCCAGTATTCTCTTTCAACGTATTCGATTTACTTAATGCACTTTGTGTGAGAGAACGAGCAGCTTCTCCAGTATCGCCAACAATCTTGAAAAGAGGAGTAATTTCGTTTACTTGCTGATTCACATTACCGATCGTTTCGTTACTCGTATTCAACACGAGCTGTGCTTGTCCGGTTACGTCATCCATTACATTTGGCAACTTTTCAGTTGTCTGTTTCAAGTTATCCATAACGTCTCCAAGGTTCTTGAGAGGTTTGATCAGAATCACGACTAAAACTGCAAAGGCAATTCCAATGACCAATACACCAATACCCATCCAATCCATCTACATCACCTCTAGGTTAGTTTTTCTGCTTCGGTTCAGGCAATCTTTTCTGAGGAGAGGGGAGTAAGCCCACTCTCTCTGTTTTTCGTTTGTTTTGTTTTGGAAAATCAGAAGCGTTTGTTTGTTTTGCTTTTTCTCGTTTAGCTCGAAAATAGATGCTAGCAGCGATTCCTGTAACGGTATTCGCTTTTTGCATCAAGTCTTTGTACTTTGGATCAGGTTTACTGATCTGTTCAGACAGTGATTTAAATGACTTATTCATATGTATCGTTGAATCGTCCAATTTTTCAGCTGTCTTTGAAACACTGTCCAATGATTGCATTTTGCGTTCTACATCTTCTGTAATACGGTTTGTATTCGCAAGTAATTCGTTTGCTTGATCGGTAATGCCGTTTAACTTACCTTGCATAGTTGTTAATGTTTCGGAAACTTCATTCATCGTCGCTTTTGCGCTTTTTAATGTAATGATAACGAATACTGCGATGAGAAGAAGTGAAAGCGCGGCAATTGCTGCACTAACATACAAAAGAATCTCCATTCCACAATCCACTCCATTCTGACTGTCGTCTGCTACTTACCCCACATACCTAGTTGTACCACTATTTCATTGTGCATAAACACTCCTGGACATGCAAGTTCAACTATAGTAGAAAGCCATTGCGATGAACATCAAAATGAAAATTGGGATTCCAGTTAGGAAAAACACCTTTGGGCTCATGGAAAAAACTTCTGAAGGTGAACGCATGGACTCTAAGTCTTCTTTAGAATGCTTGAATGAAAATACCTTCCTCATACTCCTATTAAAAAAATCAAATGAACCTGTCCGGAAGATGTAGATAATTCCTCCTACAAACAGCAATAGGCCTCCCACATAGAATGAGGAATTGATGTATGCCAACAACGACATCCCTTCTTTTGATAAAAAAGAAAGAATGAAAATAACCAATTGACCGAATAAAAAAAACAGAGCGATTTTTTTCAAATTTCTAACCTCTTTTTCTGAATCTTGTACGTAATCACTATGTATAATACAATACTATTACAACTTTTACAAAGAGAAAACATAGGAGAAACCGCTTACCGACACAATTTATAGGCAATTCACATTCATCTATTGGTTGTGTCTAGTAAAATTTCTTTCAAAAACACTTTGACTTAAGAGAATTTAATTGTATAATGAAATAGTGTTAATTCTTCAGACAATTATAAAAAAGGGGGGCTATACCTTGAAGAACACAAAATGGTTGTTACTAATGGCAATGACATTAGTACTAAGCATCTTCCTTGCTGCTTGTGGCGGTGCGGAAGAAAAAGAAAAAGACGCTTCAAAAGATGGTGAAAAAGATGGCAGTGCAACTGAAACACCTAAAAAAGAAGACGGTGAGCCAGACGCTGAGCAGATTTTGAACTTAGCTGAATCTGCTGCAATCCCTTCTGTTGACTCTGCAATCGTTGAAGATGCAGTAGGATTCAACGTATTGAATAACGTAAACGAAGGTCTTTACCGTTTAGACCAGGAAAACAAGGCTATTCCAGCAATGGCTTCTGAAGAAGCAACTGAAAGTGAAGATGGACTTACTTATACGTTCAAACTTCGCGATGCAAAATGGTCAGATGGAACACCTGTAACTGCTGACGATTTCGTATTTGCTTGGCAGCGTGCAATCGATCCTGCAACTGGATCACCTTACGGACCATTCATGATGTCTGGTACTGTTAAGAACGCAACAGCAATCAGTGAAGGTAAAATGGATAAGAAAGAACTTGGAATCGTAGCGAAAGACGAAAAGACTTTGGAAGTAACGCTTGAGCGTCCAGTTCCATATTTCCTTTCATTGATGTCTTTCGGAACATTCTACCCACAAAAAGAAGAATTTGTTACATCTAAAGGCGATGCATACGCAACAAACTCTGATAACCTTCTTTATAACGGACCATTCACACTTACTGATTGGGACGGTACTGGCGGTAGCTGGTCTTATAAAAAGAACGATGAGTATTGGGATGCTGAAAACGTAAAACTTACAGAAATCAACGTAAACGTTGTTCAAGATTCAGCAACTGCTGTTAAACTTTACAAAGATGGAAAGCTTGACCGCGCTGGAGTATCTGGCGACTTGGCAATGCAATATTCTACAGATCCAGAAGCTGTCGTTCAACCGGAAACTTCTGTATTCTACATGAAGTTCAACCAGAAGAAACTAAAACAAGAAGAAACACCACTTGCTAACGTTAATATCCGTAAAGCAATCGCAAAATCATTCCAAAAAGAAGACCTTGCAGATGTCGTGTTAGCTAACGGATCACTTCCTGCAAACTTCCTAGTACCAAAAGACTTTGCTTTTGACGAAAACCAAAAAGACTTCCGTGAGCTTAGTGGAGATCTCTTGACTTACAACGTGGAAGAAGCTAAAGAGTATTGGGAAAAAGGTTTGAAAGAACTTGGAGTAGATTCACTTGAGCTTGAAATCCTAGGTGGAGATACTGATCTTTCAAAGAAAATGGACGAGTACTTCAAGTCACAGCTCGAAACAAATCTCGAAGGTTTGACTATCAAACTTAAAGAAGTTCCATTTGCAGTTCGTCTTGAATTGGACGACAAGCAAGATTACGATATTCAAATTTCAGGTTGGGGACCTGACTTCCAAGACCCTATCTCATTCCTTGACTTGTTCGTTACAGATGGCACAAACAACTTAATGTCTTACTCTAACCCTGAGTATGACAAGTTGATTGCTGATTCTAAAGCAGAACTTGCATTGAAGCCAGAAGAACGTTATGAAGCATTTGCAAAAGCTGAAAAAATTCTTTTAGAAGATGACGCAGCGATTGCTCCGATTTATCAACGTGGATTGATTTTCCTTGAAAAACCACACTTCAAAGGTTTAGTAAGTCACCCATTCGGTGCTGACTACAGCTACAAGTGGGCTTATATTTCAGGTAAAGAGTAAACGTTAGATAGCTGAATAACGGGAGTATATGGTGAGTATTCACCATATGCTCTCTTTTTAATAATATCGAGTATTGCGAATGTTTTGTAAGTGCTTTCATTTTGAAAACAAACCGACAATTGGTTTCACATAGAGTAGTGGTACATAGATCTGGAGGTGCACTATGGTTAAATATATTGGAAAACGAATAATTTATATGTTCATCACAATGTTTCTCATTGCGACTGCTACATTTTTCTTAATGCAAACGTTACCGGGTTCACCCATTCAGTCATACAGCAAATTGAATGATACGCAAAAAGCTATAGTTGAAAAGAAATATGGAATTGATAAACCGAAACCTGTTCAGTATGCAATCTATATGAAGAACTTGGCAAAAGGTGACTTAGGAACATCATTTGCGTTTAAAGGGAAAAGCGTAAATGATCTACTTGCTTCGCGTATGAAGCCATCCTTTATACTCGGAATCCAAGCAATGGTCTTCGGAACGATAGTTGGGATATTGCTCGGTATGATTGCAGCACTAAAACAAAATACTTTCTGGGATTATGGAAGCACCTTTTTTGCCATATTAGGAATTTCAATTCCTTCATTCGTATTTGCAACACTTCTTCAATATTATGTTGGTTCACAGTGGCATCTTCTTCCAGTCGGACTTTGGAACGACGGTTGGAAATCTAGTATCCTTCCATCTCTCGCGTTGGCGATGGGACCGTTAGCATTATCTGCACGTTTCATCCGTACAGAAATGATTGAAGTTATGGGATCAGACTACATTACACTTGCAAAAGCAAAAGGGGCTAGTGGTTTTGAAATTGCATTTAAACACGCATTCCGAAATGCATTAATTCCTTTGATTACGGTTTTAGGTCCCGTAGCAGCAGGTTTAGTAACAGGTTCACTCGTTGTTGAGCAAATATTTGCAATTCCTGGAATCGGTGAGCAGTTTGTTTCTTCAATTATGGTGAATGACTTTGCAACAATTATGGGTACGACATTATTCTTCTCAGCATTCCTAATTGTTGTCATCTTTATTGTGGATATTTTATATGGTGTCATTGATCCTCGTATCCGCGTGGCTGGAGGGAAAGCATAATGAAAAAAGATATCGAACAGCTGCCACAAGAACAATTTGAACGTGTCCATATCGATAGCTCGAAAGCTGAACGGATTGAGAAGCCAAGTTTGAGTTTCTGGCAAGATGCTTGGTTACGCCTTCGTAAAAACAAAGCAGCGATCATTAGTATGGTTGTACTTGTTTTGGTAGTACTCATGGCGCTAATTGGACCTCATTTGAACGGTCATGATGGAACTACTCAAAACTTAAGACACGCAAACTTACCACCTAAAATGCCTGGAATTGAAAAAATGGGGATAATGGATGGTTACGGTAACTTGAGTGGTGAAAAAGTAGATTTATATGCAATGAAAAAAGTTGATGAGTATTATTGGTTTGGAACAGATGGTTTAGGTCGTGACTTATTTACACGCCTTTGGGAAGGAACTCAAATTTCATTGCTAATTGCATTCGTTGCTGCAATGATTGACTTAGTTATCGGTGTAATTTACGGAGGAATTTCTGGTTACTTCGGCGGTCGTACAGATGACATCATGCAACGAGTTGTTGAGATACTAATTGGTATTCCGACATTGATTGTTGTTATTCTCATGCTGATGATCATGGAACCAGGACTCATGGCAATCATCATCGCTATTTCCATTACCGGATGGATTGGAATGTCGCGTATTGTCCGTGCTCAAATCTTGAAATTTAAAAACCAAGAATTTGTCTTAGCTGCTCGAACTTTAGGATCGAATGATTCTAAGATTATTTCAAAGCATTTGTTGCCCAACGTGTTAGGGATTATTGTCATTAATACAATGTTTACAATTCCGAATGCAATATTCTTTGAAGCGTTTCTTAGTTTCATTGGACTCGGACTACAACCGCCATCTGCTTCACTAGGTACTCTTATTAATGATGGCTTCAAAGTTATGGAATTCCAACCTTATGTATTATTGTTCCCGGCCCTTGTCATTAGTATCTTGATGATTGCATTTAACTTAATTGGTGATGGGTTACGTGATGCACTTGATCCGAAAATGAAAGACTGATAGGAGGAAAGCGAAATGAGTAAAATATTACAAGTTAAAGATTTAGAGCTTTCCTTCCATACGTTTGCTGGTGAAGTGAAAGCGATCCGTGGAGTGAATTTCGATTTAAACAAAGGGGAGACACTTGCGATTGTTGGGGAATCAGGTTCTGGTAAATCCGTAACGACGAAATCCATCATGCGGTTGTTACCAGAGTCAAGCTCAGAATTTAAAAATGGTGAAATCCTATTTGATGGAAAAGATTTAACAAAATTACCTGAACGGGAAATGCAAAAAATCCGAGGTAAAGATATTTCGATGATCTTCCAAGATCCAATGACTTCATTGAATCCGACGATGACGATCGGTAAACAAATTATGGAACCGATTTTGAAGCACCAAAAAGTTAGCAAAGCGAAAGCGCGTAAAGTTGCGATTGAATTGCTGAACATGGTTGGGATTCCAAATGCCGAAAACCGTTACAAAATGTATCCTCACCAGTTTTCAGGTGGACAACGTCAGCGTATCGTTATTGCAACTGCGCTTGCATGTAATCCTCAGATTTTGATTGCTGATGAACCAACAACCGCATTGGACGTAACGATTCAAGCTCAAATTTTAGAACTGATGAAAGATATCCAAAAGAAAATTGATACGTCAATCATCTTCATTACACACGATTTAGGTGTAGTAGCAAACGTAGCAGACCGCGTAGCTGTTATGTACGGCGGAATGATTGTTGAAATCGGTACGGTTGATGAGATTTTCTATAATCCTCAACATCCTTATACATGGGGGCTATTAAGTTCGATGCCTTCTATGGATCTCAATGAAGAAAAGTTGTATGCCATTCCAGGGACACCTCCTGATTTGTTGAATCCTCCTAAGGGAGATGCATTTGCTCTGCGTAGTGAGTATGCACTGAAAATTGACATGGAACAGCCACCTCCATTTTTCCGAGTGAGCGATACGCATTATGCTGCAACTTGGTTGTTGCATCCACAAGCTCCGCAAGTAGAGCCACCTGCAGGAATCATTGAGCGTATGCGTACTTTCCCAGGTAGCAGATACTATGAAGCGACAGGAGGACGTGCGTAATGTCTGATGTATTACTTGAAGTAAAGAATTTAAAACAATATTTTAATGAAGGTAAGGCCTCTGAAGTTCGTGCAATTGACGACATTAGCTTTGCCATCAACCGGGGTGAAACATTTGGTCTTGTTGGAGAATCCGGTTGTGGTAAATCTACGACAGGGCGTACAATTATCCGACTTTATGATGCAACTGATGGAGAAGTGCTCTTTAACGGAGTGAACGTTCAAGATAAGAAAACAAAAGCTGCTAATAAGGATTTCAACCGTAAGATGCAGATGATCTTCCAGGATCCTTATGCTTCACTGAATCCACGGATGAAGGTAATGGACATTATCGCTGAAGGTATCGATGTTCACGGTCTTGCTAGTTCTAAAAAAGAGCGCAGAGAAAAAGTAATTTCTTTGCTTGAAACAGTTGGGCTGAATAGAGAACACGCAGAGCGTTATCCTCACGAGTTCTCAGGTGGTCAACGTCAGCGTATCGGGATTGCACGAGCGCTTGCAGTGGATCCTGAATTCATCATCGCGGATGAGCCGATCTCCGCTTTGGACGTATCCATCCAAGCTCAGGTCGTCAACTTGCTTAAGGAGTTACAAGAAGAACGCGGATTGACTTATTTGTTCATCGCACACGATTTGTCGATGGTAAAATACATTTCTGACCGTATTGGTGTTATGTACTTTGGTAAACTAGTTGAGATGGCATCTGCGGATGAGCTGTATCGTAACCCGATGCACGCATATACGAAGTCATTGCTTTCAGCAATCCCTCTTCCAGATCCAATTTACGAGCGCTCACGTGTACGAACTCCATATAATCCAAAAGATCATAACTATGGTTCTGATGAGCATGTGGAGTTCCGAGAAATCGCTCCTGAACACTTCGTCCTTTGTTCCGACAAGGAATTCGAAGAAATGAAAAAGAACTACGTTCCAAAAGAGTCATAATATGAAAAGCCGGACACTCTAAAATTAGAGTGTCCGGCTTTTTTAGGAGTTAGAAAGGATTAATAAATCTTCATATAACGCTCAAGCTCCCATGGATGAACCGTGATCCGGTAGCTATCCCATTCCCGCTGTTTGGCCTCTTTGAAATTCGCATAAATGTGACTACCTAGCGCTTCTTGAATAACCGTATCCTCACCCAATGCTAAAAGTGCATGATCTAGGTCGGTAGGCAGGGTTGCGATCCCTTCTTTTTGTCGTTCTGAAGCATTCATTTCATAAATATTACGATCACATGGTTTACCAGGATCGAGATCACGTCGAATTCCATCCAGTCCAGATTTAAGAATCGCTGCCAAAGCTAAATAAGGATTTGCAACAGAATCGACGGAACGTACTTCGATTCGAGTACTTAAGCCTCTTGACGCTGGAATTCGGATAAGTGGGCTCCTGTTTTGAGCAGACCATGCGATGTAGCAAGGTGCTTCATAACCAGGAACAAGACGTTTGTAGGAGTTAACGGTTGGATTTGTAATTGCTGTAAATCCTTCAACATGGTCAAGTACACCAGCCATGAACTGATACGCGGTCTTACTCAACTTTCTTTCGCCGCTTTCATCGAAAAATGCGTTTTCCCCATTATTGAATAGAGAAATGTTGCAGTGCATGCCTGAACCGTTGACACCAAAGATTGGTTTTGGCATGAACGTTGCGTGTAGCCCGTGTTTACGTGCGATTGTTTTCACAACGAGTTTGAATGTCTGGATATTGTCACAAGCTGTTAACGCATCTGCATACTTAAAATCGATTTCGTGCTGACCAGGAGCTGCCTCGTGATGAGACGCTTCCACTTCAAATCCGAGTGCTTCCAACTCAAGAACAATATCACGTCTGCAATTTTCACCGAGATCTAGAGGAGCGAAGTCGAAGTAATCTCCATGGTCGTTCAATTCCATAGTCGGTTCCCCGTTGCTGTCTAATTTAAATAGGAAGAATTCAGGTTCTGGCCCTAAGTTAAAATCAGAGAACCCCATCTCTTCCATTTCCGCAAGTATTCGTTTTAAGTTCCCTCTTGGATCACCAGGGAACGGTTCGCCGTTTGCTAGTGAAACGTCACAAATGAGACGCGCAACTTTTCCAGTTCCAGATGGCCAAGGGAACACCATCCACGTATTTAAATCTGGAATTAAGTACATATCAGATTCTTCAATTCTCACAAATCCTTCGATTGATGAACCGTCAAACATCATTTTATTATCGAGCGCTTTTTCAAGCTGGCTGATGGGAATTTCAACGTTCTTAATCATTCCGAGAATATCTGTGAATTGTAGACGAACAAAATTCACATTATCTTCTACCACATATTTTCGAATGTCGTCTTTTGTTGTATTCTTCATCAGGCCACTTCCTTTTTAAAGTTTTGTCATTATCATAGGTGCATAATAATTTTTTATAATACGCAAATTTGTATCCATTTACAAGAATTTTTTTCAAGTAAATTGAAATTTTTCAGTTGTTGGTGAAGTGTGGGTTTGTCGTTTTACCCATGAGGGAATGAAAGGATAGGTTGAAATACTGAAAATTGTATGGGCAGGAGGGGATTGTATTGAATCGTATTTTTTCAATTGTTGTTTTTATAGGAGTTCCCGTTGTTGCACTCGGGGCATTTTTAAATTGGTCAGACCTCATAATGTTTGCACTGAGTTGCATGACGATTATCGGGCTATCGGGTTTCATAGGAAGAGCTACAGAAAGTCTTGCGATCGTTAGTGGACCTCGAATTGGAGGATTATTAAACGCCACATTTGGTAATGCGGTTGAACTGATTATTTCGATTTTCACGTTGAAAGCCGGTCTCATCGGAATTGTATTAGCTTCACTGACGGGTTCTGTTCTAGGAAACTTACTTCTCGTACTTGGGCTATCCTTTTTTGCAGGAGGTCTGAAGTACAAAAAGCAGAATTTCAGTCTTCATGATTCTCGGTATAACTCCGGATTACTGATTTTTGCGGTTGTTGTTGCGTTCGTTATTCCAGAAGTGTTTTCAACGACTATGAATCCCACGACGACGTTTCAACTAAGTATCGGAGTCTCTGTGATCTTGATTGCCATTTACTTGTCCGGTCTGTTTTTCAAATTGGTAACCCATCGAGGTGTATTTGCTTCTGGGGATGAGGAGATTGAAGAGGAAGAAATCCCGGAGTGGAGTAAAGGGAAGTCCATTTTAGTATTGTTATTGAGTACAATAGCCGTTGCATTTGTTTCAGAACGACTGGTTCACACGTTTGAGACGCTTGGAGAGCAATTTGGATGGACGGAATTATTTATTGGGGTCATTATAGTAGCAATTGTAGGAAATGCTGCTGAGCACGTATCTGCGATTACGATGGCAATGAAAAATCGTATGAACGTGTCCGTTGAAATCGCAGTCGGTTCAACATTGCAAGTAGCAATGTTTGTCGCACCTGCACTTGTCCTCATATCTATGTTAATGCCAGAACAAATGCCGCTTGTCTTTACGATCCCTGAATTAGTTGCAATGGTGACCGCTGCGCTTCTTGTTATTAGTTTATCCAATGATGGTGAATCGAATTGGTTTGAAGGACTGATTCTATTCGCAGCTTACATCATTATGGGGATTGGATTCTTTTTATTGTAATCTTAGGTAGTCTCATTAGAAATAGAAACCCGCGCACTCGATTGCTTGAGAGTGTGCGGGTTTCTATCTATAGCTATTCAATAAATTCTACGATACTGTTCAATTTCCCATGGATGGACGGTGATCCGGTAGCTATCCCATTCTTTTTGCTTCACTTCTCTGAAGTTCGTATAGATATGATTCCCTAACGCTTCTTGCATCACGGGGTCTTTGTCTAAAGCTATCAGTGCATGATCCAGATCTGTTGGCAATGTTTCGATTCCTAATTCGTCGAGTTCATGGGCATTCATTTCATAAATGTTATAGTCACAAGGGGCGCCTGGAGTGAGGTTCTGTTCGATGCCACTTAAACCGGCTTTTAAGATTGTGGCTAATGCTAGATACGGATTCGCAACTGAATCGACTGATCGAACTTCGATTCGCGTACTTAATCCTCGAGAAGCTGGAATTCGGATGGCAGGACTTCTATTTTGTGCGGACCATGCAACGTAGCATGGAGCTTCAAAACCGGGTACCAGTCGTTTGTAAGAATTGACTGTGGGATTGGTAATCGATGTAAAACCTTTAACGTGTTTAAGGACGCCTGCCATGAACTGATAAGCAGTTTCGCTTAGTTTCAGTTCTCCTTGTTCGTCGTAAAATGCATTCTCCCCGTCTTTGAATAGAGAAATATTACAGTGCATACCAGAGCCGTTGACTCCAAAAATAGGTTTCGGCATGAAGGTTGCGTGAAAACCGTGTTCTCTTGCAATTGTTTTTACTACGAGTTTAAACGTCTGGATATTGTCACAAGCTTTTAAAGCATCTGCATATTTGAAATCGATTTCGTGTTGGCCAGGCGCTGATTCATGGTGAGATGCTTCCACTTCGAAACCCAGTTCTTCCAGCTGTAAAACGATGTCCCGCCTACAATTCTCCCCGAGATCGAGAGGGGCGAAGTCGAAATAATCACCTTGGTCATTCAAGTGCATTGTGGGATCGCCATGACGATCTAGCTTAAATAAGAAAAATTCAGGCTCAGGCCCTAAGTTGAAGTCTGTGAATCCCATGTCTGTCATTTCTTTAAGAATCCGCTTTAAATTCCCGCGTGGATCACCAGGGAAAGGCGTTCCGTCAGCTTGTGCTACATCACAAATGAGCCTGGCCACTTTACCGGTACCAGAGGGCCAAGGAAACACCATCCAAGTATCTAGATCAGGTATCAAATACATATCTGATTCTTCAATTCTTGTAAACCCTTCAATAGAAGAACCGTCAAACATCATTTTGTTATCTAAGGCTTTTTCTAGCTGTGTAACAGGTATTTCTACGCTCTTGATCATTCCGAGAATGTCAGTAATTTGGAGTCGGATGAAATTCACATTCTCGTCTTTCGCATATTTTCGAATGTCATCTTTTGTCATCTTACTCATCAAGACACGTCCTTTTTTAATAGTTTTTATTATCTCACTTGCATAATAACTTATAATTATACATAGTGTGACAAACGTTTTCAAGGAAGTGACATCGATCTTCAACATTACAGATAGATGGATGGTTGTGATTGGTATTAGGAGGAGTGAAGAGGTGGCTTACTGTAAAGGGTTTTGGGGGATATAAAAAAGACCACATTATTTGCGGTCTTTCCAGTTAGCTTCTATGAATTCGTCACGACCTGATTGAGCACGGTCCGCTTCGTATGCTTCTTTTTCTTTTTTATAAAAGTCTTGGTGGTAGTCTTCAGCCACATAAAACGTTTCTGCGGGACGGATAACTGTTACGATCGGTTTTGTGAATCGGCCGCTTTCGGCAAGTTTGTTCTTAGAGTGCTCTGCAGCTAAACGTTGCTGTTCGGATGTATAAAAGATAGCAGTCGTATACGAGTGACCTCTATCTTGGAATTGGCCGTCAGCATCTGTAGGATCGATTTGTGGCCAATAGAGTTCTAACAAGTCCTCATATGGATAAACCGCAGAGTCAAAAGTGATCTCAACGACTTCCAAATGTCCTGAATTGCCTTCTTTTACTTGCTCATATGTTGGATTTTCGACTGATCCACCCATATAACCGGAGACGACCTTATGAATACCCTCCCATTCAGTAAATGGCTTGACCATACACCAAAAACAGCCGCCAGCAAAAATTGCTTTTTCAAGTTGTTCCATCTTGTCTACCTTCTTTCAATTGAGTCCATTCTTACATCTTAGACGTTCACTCTTTTAGTGTCCAGTGTTCGCGCATGATATACTAGATTTACACTATGCAACCAACGATTCAAGAGAACGTCCTGTTTTGTGACTTTACTATTGGGGGAATACAATAATGTCAGAACACTATGAAGGTCCAGTCCCGAAACGCCGGAGACGACGGAGATTGAGAAAAGGCAGAGTACTTGTCACTCTATTTTTACTCGGGTTTGTTGGAATAGGACTTTTTTCATCTTATCAATATATCGCGGGCAAAAGGATGGCTTCTAAAAACGCTATAGAGCCGGGAAGTTTTGAAGGTGATTTGCTCGATCCTTCAACGTCATCTGTTGAAAACTATTTGTTACTCGGCGTCGATGATGATGGCAGCGGGAGATCCCGTACCGATACCATGATGGTTCTTTCATGGGACAAGCAAGCAAAAACAATGAAACTTGTATCGTTTATGCGTGATATTTATGCGGATATTCCTGGATATAAGTCGTACAAGCTTAACACGGCATATTATTTAGGTGGTGTGCAAAGTGCTAAAGACACCATCACGGGAATGTTCAACATTCCTATACACCACTATGCGATTGTTGACTTTGATAATTTTGAAACCATCGCAGACACTGCCTTTCCAGACGGAGTAGAAATGGATGTAAAGAAAGAAATGTCTGAGAAAATCGGGGTTACATTAATGCCTGGCGTTCAACAGTTAAATGGAAAAGAGTTGTTGGGGTATGCCCGATTCCGTGCAGATTCTGAAGGCGATTTTGGACGTGTCCAACGCCAACAAGAAGTTTTGGCAGCTGTTAAAAAGCAGGCGATGACTCCAGGAATGTTAGTTCGTGCACCCAAAATTGCAGGCGTGATTTCTCAGACCGTAGAAACAGATTTGACATCTAAAGAAGAACTTTCTCGTCTGACGAATTTGTTAGTGAAAGGCGGAGCAGATATAGAAACTCTTACTGTTCCTGTAAAAGGTTCATATTCATTTGCAGATTACTCACATGCGGGTTCGGTTATTGAAGTGAATCTGGAGCAGAATCGTGAAGCGATTCGTTCATTCATCGCAAATTGATAGGAAATCGACTTATGAAGGAGTGGGGGATTTGGCGGGTAAGAGGGAAGTGCATGAGGACCATGATCAGAATGAGGAATATGGAATTCCTCCTAAGAACCGTATTATTCGGTTCTTAGGAGGCAAGACCACACTCTTCATACTAATTGTATTATTGCTTGTCGGTCTGAACGTTTTAATATTCGATAAAATATCGTTCATCTTTTATCCGATACAAGTACTATTTTCAACAGTGGTGTTACCGATTATATTGGCAACAATTTTATATTACTTGTTACGACCACTGCTAGATAAATTAGTAAAGATAAAAATCCCTAAAGTATGGGGAATCGCAATTATTTTTCTGACAGCAATCGGACTGATCACATTACTCGTGTTTTTAGTCTTACCATTTTTGAAAATACAATTTTGGAAGCTCGTCGAGGAATTCCCAACATACTTCAATCAACTAATTCTTACTCTCGATTCATTTTTTAGCAATTCTCTATTTGCACCTTACTACAATCAGCTGGACATTAATGCTTCGGAGCTACTGGACTCGGGGCTTGAAAATATTGGACAGATGGTTGCTGATGCACTTGGCGGCATTGCATCCGGTTTGACAACGTTTATCTCTACGTTGACCGGAATCATTCTTTCTATTGTTACCGTTCCGTTCATCTTGTTTTATCTTTTGAAGGATGGGGAGAATCTACCGAAATACGTAATAAAACTGTTACCACCAAGAATGCGTGATGATGCTCAGTCGATTTTAAAGGATGCAGACCATCAGATTAGTGCTTATATCCAAGGTCAAATCCTAGTTGCGATATGTATCGGTGCGATGGTAACAATCGGTTTCTTGATCATCGATATGAAATACGCCCTCTTGCTTGGTGTGCTTGCCATGTTCACAAGTGTGGTCCCATATCTTGGTCCAGTCATTGCCATTACACCGGCAATCATCATTGCTATTGTCACTTCACCATTCATGCTCGTAAAACTTGCGATTGTGTGGACTGTTGTTCAGTTGATTGAAGGGAAGTTCATTTCACCACAAATCATGGGGAAAACCCTACATATTCATCCAATTACCATCATTTTCGTCTTACTGACGGCAGGTTCGTTATTTGGTGTGGCGGGTGTCATACTAGGGATACCTGGTTATGCGTTACTCAAAGTCTTCACTACGCATTTGTTCCGGTTATTGAAAGTGCGCTATAACAAATATGAAGTTGATATCCGTATGCATTATGAACGTCCGAATTATGACAAAAAAGAGTAACTGTTAAAACAGCCGTGCTTATATGCAGGGCTGTTTTTTTATACTCAACTTTACCATAATTATATTATGTAAAGCTGATAATCAAAAACACTCTCTAAATACAGGAGAGTGTTTTATGGGGTATCATATAAAATTCTTCCCATTTGAGAAAAGTCATAACCTTTTATAGCAGAAAGCTCTTTCTTAAAAGCTTCAGATTGTAAGATGTTCAAAACTGTTTCCCGCAATGTTTTGTTATCTTCACGTTTGATCATGACTAGGTCATATTGTTCTTCCGTCATGGGGATATATTCGACGTTCACTAAGTGAGCATTCTTTTCAATCCCAACACCAATATCCGCTTCTCCTGCTGCAACTTTACTTGCTACTGCTAAGTGATTCATCTCGATATTCTCATAGCCTGATATCGTCTTTGGTAGAATACCTTCCAGTCGCAGTCGTTCATCCGTTAATACTCGAATTCCAGATCCCAGTTCACGATTGACAAATTGAATATCATTACGGTTTAAATCACGCCACCCTCTAATATTTTTCGGATTTCCGGGCTGAACGTAAAAACCCGCCGAACGGGAGAGTAAGTTAACTACAGTATATTCTCGGCCAATTAAGATTCTTCGAATGTAGGGGATGTTATAGGAACCTGTATCCCCATCAAAAAGATGAGTACTGACAAGATCAGCTTCTCCCTGAACGAGTGCGAGCAAACTGTTCAAACTACCAGTGTGAGAACGGAGAGTTCGATAGTTACTTGATGTAGCGGTGATTGCGTTTGCTAAAAGGTCCAGAGTAACATCTTGTCCGCTAATGATTACATGTTGCAAAGTCCGTGGTTGCGGGAGAGGGGGGATAGACTGATTCTGTAAGATAGTTGGCTCAACAGATTTCGGTTCAGGTACTTGTTGTGGAGTTGGTTGTGGCACAGGGCGATCGGTTCCACTTTTCATGCGTTCTTTATAAGCTTCAAAGTCAGAAGCGTCAATCCGCATTTGCCTACCAACTCGGTATGCAACGATTTCTCCTTTTTTAATAAGATCATACACAGTTAATTTGGAGACTTGCAGCAAGTCAGCGAGATCTTCAGTCGTATAAGAAACGTTATCATGTGAATTCAACTTACAAACCCTCCATTTCTTTCTTCTATCTTCTCTTATTTTTAGAATTATTGCAATAGACACAACGAGATATAACGATCAATAGTTAGAATTGTTTAATTATATATAGATAAAGAGAGTTCCCTTATGTTATAAATAGATATAGATAGTTATAATTAAATATAAATGGTGAAGGGGAGAATGATTTGAATAAAATACGTTTTGGGCTCATGATGGCAATCTTGCTACTAGTATTGGTGGGTTGTTCAAATAATAAGACTGCGTCTGACGGAAATAGAGCTAATAAAACGGATAAAGTGGAGCTCCACATTTCTGCTGCAGCCAGTTTGACCGATGCATTGGATGACTTTAAAAAAATGTATGAAAAAGAGCATGAGAATGTGGAGTTGACGTTCATGTATGGCGGGTCTGGAAAGCTTGCCACTTCGATTGAAAATGGAGCTCCTGCTGATGTATTTTTATCTGCAAGTAAAAAAGATATGGATACACTTGAAAATGAAGAGTTACTAGATGCATCAACGCGGACAGATTTTACAAAAAATGTGTTAGTTTTAATTGCAAATGAAGAGTCAGATTCAGCACTTACTAATTTTGAAGAGATTGACCCAGCTTCGATTAATCATTTCGTCATTGGTGAACCAGAAAGCGTCCCAGTGGGCCGTTATACAAGAGAAGTATTTGAACATTTAAACCTATGGGAGCCGTTGCAGGACAAGTTGGTTCTTGCGTCAGACGTGCGACAAGTGCTTACTCAAGTCGAACTGGGAAATGCAGATTACGGGGTTGTCTATTCGAGTGATGCGTTTATTTCTGATAAAGTAAAAGTAATCGCTGAATCAGATCCGAGCTGGCATGAACCGATTGTTTACCCTGGTGCCGTTTTGAAAGAGTCTCAACACCCGGCAGAAGCCCAACAGTTTTTCGATGCATTACTAGGTGATCAAGGCCAAGAAACGCTAGCAAAGTACGGATTTAAGTAAGCAAAGGAGGTAGATGGTTTGGATTTAAGTCCTTTATTACTTTCTATAAAAGTAGCGGTCATCTCCACGACCATCGTATTTGTGTTCGGTGTGTTTTTTGCACATTTATTTGAGAAACGACTATTTTGGGGGAAATCGATAGTTGAATCATTATTTCTCTTACCGCTCGTCTTACCTCCGACTGTCGTAGGTTTCGGTCTGCTGATTTTATTCGGAAAAAAGGGCTGGATTGGTAACTGGTTACTCGAGACGTTCGATATCCAAATTGTATTTACTTGGACGGCTGCAGTCCTTGCATCTGTGGTTGTCAGTTTCCCTCTCATGTATCAAAGTGCGGCGGCAGCTTTTGATAGTCTAGACAATAAGTTAGGGGATGCGGCGCGGACGATGGGGGCCTCTGAGTGGCGGGTTTTCAGAACCATCACGTTTCCACTTGCATGGCCGGGATTATTAGCGGGACTTGTTCTTTCGTTTGCAAGAGGGCTTGGTGAATTCGGTGCAACGCTCATGCTAGCTGGATACATACCAGGTAAGACGGACACGATTCCAATGGCAATCTATTTTGCAGTAGAAGCGGGGAAGATGGAGAAAGCGACGTTTTGGGTTGTCATTATTACAGCACTCGGTTTCAGTACAATTCTTTGGTTAAACTGGTGGAGTAAACGGAACTTAAGACGCTTTGCTTCAGAAAAAAGATAGGCAGGTGATTCGATGTTAGACGTATCCATCAGGAAACAGCTAGATCATTTCGAGCTGGATGTTAGTTTTACAGCGTATAACGAAATTATTGTTTTGGCGGGGTCTTCAGGAGCAGGGAAGACGTCTATTTTGCAAGCCATTGCTGGATTAAATGAACCTGATAGCGGAATGATTACGCTCAATGGAAAGAGTTTTTTTGATGGGAAGAGGAATTCATTACCCACGAGATCCCGTAATATAGGGTACTTATTTCAAGATTATGCGTTGTTTCCACATATGACAGTCGAACGCAATATTCACTACGGCCTTCATAAGCAAACTACTGCGACGACTGGTTTTATCATCGAACAATTACTGACGGTGCTTGGCATAAGCCATTTGTTGGACAAGTATCCTCATCAGATTTCTGGCGGGGAGAAACAACGGGTTGCTCTTGCTCGTGCGCTTGCTACAGAGCCTGATTTGCTTCTATTGGATGAGCCATTATCCGCTTTGGATGAAGAAACGCGCGAGGAGTGCCAAAATGAGTTACTCCGGTTACATGAATTATGGAAAATCCCATTCCTTATAGTGACTCATAGCCGATTAGAGGCTGAAAAGTTAGGGGATCGGGTACTCCATTTGAAAAAGGGCTTGCTTGTCAATGATAGTCGTGGAACAATGAAAGAAACCCCAGTGCACTAAGTAACGGGGTTCCGGAGGCGATACCTATGGATGAAATTACAATTGTTCCATTGACAAATGAAGAAGAACTGATTGAAGCTTTTCCGATTATGAGTCAGCTCCGTACCCATTTAGATTTGGAAGAGTACTTGGAGCTCGTGTATGAGTCTGAAGCAAAAGAACGTTACCAGATGCTCGGATTACGGGATAATGGCGAGTTAAAAGCGGTTATTGGCTTTAAACCGATGATTACACTCTATTACGGGCGCTCGCTATGGGTATGTGACTTAGTGACGGACAAATCAGGTCGATCTAAGGGCTATGGCGATAAATTGCTTACACACGTTGAGCAATGGGGGAAAAAACACAATTACGAATCGATTGCATTATCTTCAGGGTTACAACGCACGAGTGCACACCATTTTTATGAGGAAAAAATGGACTACAGCAAAGTCAGTATCGTGTTCAAAAAAGAATTTTGATGCGAAAAGTGCCGATTTTACGGGTATGCGAACAAAGATGCGAACAGCCGGTAGATACCAACCAATCTGCCGGTTTTACGAATGTTTAAGGAGTTGTTGGACGAATGTGGGTCAATGAAAATGGAATGCTGAGACAAACATCAGATGAGACACGTGTAAAATTCAGAACATCGATTAGCCAGGAGATTTTGGAGCAGCTTAAACAGCTAGCAGATCAGCATGGAACGTTTGTGAATTATTTGCTTGAAGATGGATTAAAAGTCGTATTGCAGCAAGGTTCAATAACATTCAATAAAGAAACGCGACCTAAAGACCGGATCCAGTATAAAACGACATACGATAAGCAGTTGTTGGAAAGCGTGCGAGCGTTAGCCAAAGATCATCAGTTGTATATAAATGACGTGATTGAGTATGGGGTGCAGTTTATAGATGTGGATCGGGCAAAAGCGGGGCAACATAGATATCGGATTGAATAATAGTTGCTTTCCTTTAACGCCCCCGTCATAATATATATTATAGGAAGTTGCGTATCACTTATAAGTATACTTAGGATAGTGAGATAAAACAGCGAAAATGTGTGATTTCTAAGGAATTTATAAAACGCGACTTTTTTTCTAAAGTCGCGTTTTATTGTAGTTCTATTTAGTTTACGTGCACTTAAACGCTCTTCACAGGAATAATTGCATCCGCAGCTACTGGCTCTTCCAGTTGAATCTTACGCTGTTTCATTTGCAAGAAAAATAGCACAGTCAAACTGATACTAATCACTCCAAATACGATAACCATCACTTGCAATCCTACAATATCCAGGAACGCCCCGGTCGCTAGTAAAACGACTTGGAATACAACTCGCTCTAACATATTTCGGAATGAGAAAAATCGTCCGTGATACGCTTTCGGCATCTGCTTTTGGAAAATTACCATAGCTGTTGGGAAAAAACAACCTAAACTGAATCCAAGGACTGTAAATGCTGCTAACGTTGCTAACTGACTTTGTGCGAAGAATAATAAGAATTCTGCTACGGCCACCATACTTGCAAAGAAAAATAAAATTATTGTAGTTCTCCATTTTAAAGCAATCTTCTTAACCGCAAATGAACCGATCATGAAAGCAACGCCTTCACATGTGTAAATTAACCCTTTGATCGACGCTGAATCTTGAATTTCACTAATGTTGATGACAATTAAATTAAATGAACCTAAAAATAATAACGGAATTAATGTCATCACTAGCGTCATACCGACTGCAGGATACGCTTTTAGCACGGGAAAGACTTCCATGAATCCACCTTTTGCGCCTTCGGTTTTAACAATAGCCTCCTTCCCCTCCCCTTCATCAATACGTAGCATGAATGTGAAGATGAGTAATAAGCCGTATGCAATGATTGAAATCCAATATAGTGACGATAGCGACCAGTAAACTAAGATGACCCCTGCTAATGCAGTCCCTGAGACACGTGCAATGGTCGCTACGTTCATGTGCATGCCGTTCATCGTCAGTAGGTCATTATCCTTCACAACGAGCGGAATTGCCGCTTGTAACGCTGGGAAGTAAAACGTTGCTGCGAGTTGAATGCTAACTACGAATGCAATCATCCACCATACAGAACCCGTTGCAATTGCAATTAACATGAAGACGACACTAATGAGGCGTCCTACACCTGCTAGCAATAAAATGCGCTTCTTAGCTTGCTGATCAATGATTTTACCTGCTAAGGGTCCTGCCAATATCCCTGCCAATAGCCCGACTGATAGAATCAATGCTTTCACGAAGTCTGAAGGGATTTTTTCTTGCATAAACTCCAAATTTCCGATGATTCCGGTCCAAAGACCAATACCTGCTATCAATTCACCAGAAAGAATAATCCAAACATTACGATTTTTCCACATATACCCTCCCACTTTCTCTCTCAATAATTCGCTTTCCGAATTATTATACGATAGATATACAAAAAGCACACGAGAATTTTAAGGATCCCGTGTGCTTTTCATTAAGAAACGTTATTTGGTTGTAGGTTTATCGTTTTTTGCGGTTGGTTCGTAGTATAACCGACTCGCTAGACCGTTTTTCGCTTCATCCGATACTGCGCTTCCGTTTGACTGGCGATCCGATAATCTCAAACTGCTTGGATCGATCTCAGTTTTAACATCATTTACGGTTGTCAGAATGAGTTTTTCAGTGGAACCAGTAATCTTAGCACCGATCACACGATATGGATTCTTTTTCAGTTCTTTTAAAATCATTAACCCGCGTTGAGCGCGTGAGCCGACTTCAATTTCTTTTAATGCAGTGCGTTTCACGGTACCACGCTGTGTTGCTACGACAATGGATGCTGAACTGTCTGTAATGACTTGCATGGAAACGATATAGTCTTCTGTTTTTAAGTTAATTCCCTTCACACCGGCGGTTCGGACACCAGTCGTAGCGACATCACTGAGTGGGAATCGTAAAATGTACGCCTGATGCGTTACTAGAACTGCATCTTCACTACCCTTTACTAGTCGAGCATCTAGTAATCTGTCGCCTTTTTTAACGTTCATGCCTTTGTATGCTCGTCCGTAGCGTTGTACGTGGAAATCAGCTAGTTTGGATAGTTTTACAAATCCATTTGCTGTAACCGTCAAGATGGAGTGAATGTCATCGAATTGTTCTAATCCGATCGCCGCCACAATCGACTCGCTCGGCTCTAGCGACACAATACTCGAAATGTGCTGTCCAAGATCACGCCATTTAATATCAGGAAGTTCATGAACCGGCTGATAAATGTAATTTCCGAGAGACGTAAACAGCAACAAGTGATGCTGCGTATTCATCGTACGCTCGAGAACAGGATAATCGGATTCCTTCATCGCCATCCCAGTTCCATTAGATGCGCCATAAGAGCGCAATCCTGTACGCTTCACATAGCCTTCTTTTGTGACCGATACGACAACTTCCTCACTTGGAATCAGAATATCAAGATCGACTTTCAATTCCTCAATTTTCTCTTCAATTATAGAATTACGTGGTTCCGCAAATTGCTTACGGACAGCATGTAATTCTTTTTGAATGACGCGTGACAACTTAGCGGGGCTCGTTAGAATCGCGTTGAGCTCTTCGATAAGTTTACGCAATGCATCTTGTTCTTCTCTTAACTCAGTGATATCCGTATTCGTCAGACGATATAATTGCAATGAAACAATCGCTTCTGCTTGGATCTCCGAGAATTCGAATTGGTTGATCAAGTTGTTTTTCGCATCGCGTTTATCATTGGAGCTACGGATTGTCCGAATGACTTCATCCAAAATGGATAGAGCTTTCATCAGACCTTCTACGATATGTAGACGATCTTGAGCTTTTCTCACATCGAACTGAGACCGTCGAGTGACCACTTCTTTCTGATGCTCAATATACGCATCCAATAACATCGGAAGTGACATCAGTTTAGGACGTCTATCTGAAATAGCGACCATATTAAAGTTATACGCAACCTGTAAGTCCGTATTTTTCAATAAATAACGTAAAATTGGCTCGCCATCGATATCTTTTTTCAACTCGACTACGATTCGCAATCCTGTACGATCTGATTCGTCACGCACTTCTGCAATACCGTCTAATTTCCGATCAACACGTAGCTCGTCCATCTTTTTCACAAGATTTGCTTTGTTGACGTCATATGGTATTTCACTTATTACGATTTGAGATTTCCCAGCTTTTAACTGCTCAATTTCTGATTTAGAGCGGACAATGACACGTCCTCTTCCCGTTTCGTATGCCGCTTTAATACCATCTGTACCCTGGATGATCCCGCCAGTAGGGAAATCAGGCCCCTTTAGGACTGTCATCAGTTCATCCACTGTAGCTTCTGGATGCTCCATCCGCATGAGTACCGCATCAATCGCTTCATGAAGCGCATGTGGTGGGATGTCCGTTGCATATCCCGCAGAAATCCCTGTCGATCCGTTGACGAGCAAGTTCGGGTAACGCGCTGGGAGAACGGTTGGTTCCGGTTCTGTATCGTCAAAGTTAGGGATGAAATCTACCGTCTCTTTGTTGAGATCCCTTAGCATTTCCCCCGCGATTGAAGACAGTCGCGCTTCTGTATAACGCATTGCAGCTGCAGAATCGCCGTCGACTGAACCGTTATTTCCGTGCATTTCGACCATCAAATGTCGTAGTTTCCAGTCCTGACTCATCCTTACCATTGCTTCATACACGGAGGTATCGCCATGTGGATGGTAGTTACCGATTACGTTACCAACTGTTTTTGCAGATTTACGGAACGCCTTTTCGCTTGTATTGCCTTCGTTATACATCGCATACAAAATACGTCGTTGGACAGGCTTTAACCCGTCCCTTGCATCCGGTAATGCGCGATCTTGAATAATATATTTACTGTATCGACCAAAACGGTCACCGATGACTTCCTCTAATGGGAGGTCCTGAAAGCGTTCTGTTGCTGTCATTCCACTTCCTCCTCAACATGCAGGAATTCGTTTTCCAATATAGTACTTCCTTCTTCCAAGCTGAAGTCTACATTGCTCTCAATCCAACGACGGCGTGGTTCGACTTTGTCGCCCATTAGCGTCGTGACTCTTCGCTCAGATTGGGCACCATCTTCAATCGTCACTCGGATGAGTGTACGTGTATCAGGATTCATAGTCGTATCCCATAGCTGTCCTGCGTTCATCTCTCCTAGTCCTTTATAACGCTGAAGCATATAGCCCTTGCCGATTTTGTTGGTTGCAGCGCCTAGTTCGCGTTCTGTCCACGCATATTCGACTTTCTCTTTTTTACCGATCCCTTTCGATACTTTATAAAGCGGTGGTAATGCAATGAATACCTTACCTGCTTCAATAAGGGGTTTCATATAGCGATAAAAGAATGTTAATAAGAGCACTTGAATGTGTGCACCATCTGTATCTGCATCGGTCATGATGATGACTTTGTCGTAAGCAGCGTCTTCAATCGTGAAGTCGGCACCGACACCCGCACCGATTGCATGGATAATCGTATTAATCTCTTCATTTTTCATAATATCTTCGAGTTTCGCTTTTTCCGTGTTGATGACCTTACCACGTAACGGCAAGATTGCTTGGAAAGTCCGGTCCCGTCCTTGCTTAGCAGAACCGCCAGCAGAGTCACCCTCGACAAGGTACAATTCGTTCTTTTTCGCATTTCTTGATTGAGCTGGCGTCAGTTTGCCGGAAAGGAGTGTGTCGCCTTTCTTCCGCTTCTTACCTGAACGCGCGTCTTCCCGCGCTTTACGAGCAGCCTCACGTGCCTGATGGGCACGTACTGCTTTACGGATCAGGTTTGCGCTCAATTCTGCATTTTCTTCTAAGAAATACAGCAAATGCTGTGAAATGACAGCATCAGTGACAGTTCGTGCTTCACTTGTCCCCAACTTGCCCTTTGTTTGGCCTTCAAACTGCAAGATTTCTTCAGGAATCCGCACAGAAACAATGGCTGCGATACCTTCCCGGATATCAGAGCCATCCAAATTTTTGTCTTTTTCCTTCAATAAACCCTTTTTCCTCGCATACTCATTGAATACACGGGTCATGGCGGTTTTTGCTCCAGTTTCGTGCGTGCCGCCATCTTTTGTGCGGACGTTATTGACAAACGAAAGGATGGTCTCTGAATAGCCATCGTTAAATTGGAACGCAAATTCCACTTCAAGTCCATCGGTCTCGCCTTCAAGATAAGCAACTTCGTGAAGTGTGTCTTTTTCTTCATTCAAGTATGAAACGAAGGCTTTGATGCCTGTTTCATAATGAAACGTCTCGGTTTTTTCTGTACTCTCTTCTGTCAGGACAATTTTCAGTCCTTTTAACAGGAATGCCGACTCTCGCAACCGTTCTGCAAGAATATCATATTGATATTTAGTCGTAGAAAAAATCGTCGAATCGGGTTTGAAGTGAATGGTTGTACCTGTTTCCTTCGTTTTCCCGATGATTTCAAGTCCTGTCACGGGTTTTCCACCGTGTTCGAAGCGTTGTTTGAAAATCTGACCATCTCGGTGGATGATGACGTCCAGCCATTCAGAAAGTGCATTCACGACAGAAGCACCAACACCGTGAAGTCCGCCACTTGTTTTATATCCGCCTTGGCCAAACTTACCGCCAGCATGTAAGACGGTTAATATGATTTCTGTTGTGGGTTTCCCTGTTTTGTGGGTTCCTGTTGGCATGCCTCGACCGTAATCTCGTACGCTGATGCTGTTATCAGAGTGGATGGTGACATTAATTTCAGATCCGAATCCACTTAGTGCTTCATCCACCGCGTTATCTACGATTTCAAATACGAGGTGATGCAATCCTCTTGCATCCGTCGAACCGATATACATACCCGGTCGTTTGCGTACAGCTTCCAAGCCTTCAAGCACTTGGATTGAATCATCATTATACACGTTCAATTCTTTTTGTTTCGTCAAGATGAAACCTCCATCAAACAAATGTTCTTATTTATCTAATGATACGTCGCTATTTTTATCATGTCAATAAGACACGTCAGCGCTTTGCTTAAATAATTGTATAGAAGAAATCCTTTTATTGCAATGACTGACCTCATCGGACTTATCCGCAATTGTCGTTCAGTACCGGTTCTGCTAAAATGAAAGAGATACATAATTTTTCACGAAGGGGCATGTCATGGAAATCATTTTATTACTGGTACTCGCATATTTAATCGGCTCTATCCCATCTGCGCTTTGGATTGGTAAACTGTTTTATAAAACAGATATCCGAGAACACGGCAGCGGAAATATGGGAGCGACTAATACATTTCGTGTTCTTGGCAAAAAAGCCGGAATCGCTGTTACTGTGTTTGATATTTTAAAGGGAACAGCTGCTGTTCTGCTAGTATCTCTACCCTATTTTGCCGATACACACGTTCACTCGTTAATCGTGGGTGTCGTAGCTGTGATTGGTCATATGTACCCTGTTTTTGCGAAGTTTAAAGGCGGTAAAGCCGTTGCAACTTCAGGCGGTGTATTACTCGGATACAGTTGGCCGATATTTCTGCTGGTCATACTCACTTTCCTGGTCGCGTTGAAACTTACCAAGATGGTCTCGCTCACGTCTATGATTGTCGCAGTGATGGGTGCAATTTATGGGATTATTTATTATTTCATTACAGGGGATATCTATTTGGAGCTTGTGATCGTCTTGATGGGCGTGTTCATCTTCTACCGCCACAGGGCTAATATCGCACGGATCAAAGCAGGAACCGAGCCAAAAGTGAATTGGTTGTAATATAATTTAAGGTATCCTAGAAAGGCGGGTTTTCAAATATGAATATACGCATTTCAAACGAAGCAACTCAGTGGTTTGATGAAGAAATGGACGTTGAAGCTGGGGATTCCATACGATTTTTCGCAAGGTACGGTGGTAGTAGCCCTCTGCATGAAGGATTTTCATTAGGCGTTATCCGTGAAGAGCCGGATGAAGTGGCTGTAGAAACCATTTTGGATAATGTCCGCTACTACATCGAAACTCGTGATTTGTGGTACTTTGATGGGCATGACTTACAGGTCGGTGTGAATCAAGATCTTGGAGAATTGCAGTACGACTATGTGAAGTCGGAGTAAGTGAATGGGTGCCAAGTTGTTCCGCCGAACTAGACAGACAATTCTTCTTTTGGTATAATAGTCTTGAAAAATGGATATTGTAAAAAGACCAAGAAGATGTGATGATCTTCTTGGCCTTGTAATAGAATAGCGTTCGCTTCAAAGGCGAATCGCATAGTGCGAAGTAAACCGCTCCATTGCTTGGAGGCTCATGGGCGGTTTACTTTTTTCTTGAAAAAGTATATGACAAAGCAAGAATGGCCACGATCAAACTTCCAAAGCCGATCATGAGACTCAGTGCTTCAAATGGTGTCATACGCATCACCTCCTCCCGTTCCTGATATGAACTTTCAGGAAATTGGGATTGCAGGTCTGCGAACCGCCTATGAGCTCGTGCTATTCTAGTACATCATTAAGTATAACATATTTTAATAGCTCGTACATATGTTCTTGATGGATTATTAGCGGCATTTATTACTATTCAAACACCTCGATTTTGACAGCGAGGTGTTTTTTTGTGGGTGTAATTGGTGAGTGATTTGTTTTGGGAGTGTGATGATGGGTTTATGATCAGAGTTGCGGGGTTATGATCACAATTTGAGATTTATGAGCGGAATTACTGAGTTATGATCACAATTTGAGATTTATGAGCGGAATCCCTAAGTTATGATCACATTTCGGGATTTATGAGCAGAATTCCTAAGTTATGATCACAATTTGAGATTTATAAGCGGAATTACTGAGTTATGATCATATTTTGAGATTTATGAGCGGAATCCCTGAGTTATGATCATATTTTGAGATTTATGAGCGGAATCCCTAAGTTATGATCACATTTTGAGATTTATGAGCAGAATCCCTGAGATATGATCACATTTTGAGATTTATGAGCGGAATCCCTGAGTTATGATCACATTTCAGAATTTATGAGCAGAATCCCTGAGTTATGATCATATTTTGGGATTTATGAGCACTTTCCCCCTCCCCACCGCCACATTTGCATACAAAAAGGCTTCCTGAGCACTTCAGGAAGCCTTTTTCTCCAATCAATCGACTCTTTTTGCGATTTCGACATACTTTGCGTCCCATACAGGATCTATTTTTCGTAGCGAAACAGGTCGAAAGGTGTCTTTTCGGACAACTACGTGTTCCGAGGTCGCGGTCGCCGCCACCGTCCCATCCGCATGCAAGATTTCGTAGCCGTATGTTGTGCGCAACTTCCCGTGGGATTCGATCCATGTACGAACAGTGGCTGTCTCGCCATAGCGCATCGCGGCCTTGTATTTGATGGATAAATCTGTGACGGGTGATAAATATCCGTCTGCTTCGAGTCCCGCATACGTGAATCCGAGATCCTCGATGAGCTGAGTTCGTCCGATTTCCATCCAAACTAAATAATTTGCATGATAGACGACACCCATCTGGTCGGTCTCTGCATATCGAATTTCAATTTCCTTTTGACTGACAAACATTTAACGTCACCTCTTCTACATAGCCAAGTATACAAAAAAACACAAAATAAATCAGTCACCGAGATTATAAAAACCCCTTACTGAACTGAATCAGTAAGGGGAAGGTGTCGATTATGTTAACCTTTCATCTTGTCGCGAAGTACCATTTGAAGAATGCCGCCGTGACGGTAGTAGTCAATTTCGACTTCTGAATCGAAACGCGCGAGCGCATCGAATTCCGTTACAGTGCCATCTACAGCAGTAGCAGTCACTTTCAAGATGTCGCGAGGCTTAACGCCTTCTGCGATGTTGACGCTGAGTGCTTCTTCTCCTGTTAAACCAAGAGATGCTGCACTTTGTCCGTTCACGAACTGAAGTGGAAGAACACCCATCATTACAAGGTTTGAACGGTGAATGCGCTCGTAGCTTTCAGCAATGACTGTTTTAATGCCAAGAAGAGATGTCCCTTTCGCAGCCCAGTCACGTGAAGAGCCCATTCCGTAATCTTTACCAGCGATGACAGCAAGTCCTGTACCATCTTGTTGGTACTTCATGCAAGCGTCATAGATTGGCATGATTTCTTTGTTTGGCCAGTAAGTTGTGTAGCCACCTTCTGTCCCTTTTGCAATTTGGTTACGGATGCGGATGTTTGCAAACGTACCACGCATCATTACTTCATGGTTACCACGACGTGAACCATATGAGTTGAAGTAACGTGGCTCTACGCCGTTTTCACGCAAGTAGATGCCTGCTGGTGTATCTTTACCGATTGCACCTGCTGGTGAAATGTGGTCTGTTGTAATCGAGTCGCCAAATTTACCAACAACGCGCAAGTTATTCAATGCACCGATATCTTCAGGCTCTTTTGAAAGACCCTCGAAGAATGGTGGATTTTGAATATATGTTGAGTTCTCATCGAAATCATACAATGCATCGTCAGTTGTTTCGATTGCATTCCACGCTTCGTTTTCAGAGAATACACGTGCATATTCTTTACGGAAGAGTTCAGGAGTGACCGTTTTCTCGATCATTGCCTTTACTTCTTCTGTTGAAGGCCAGATGTCTTTGAAGAATACATCTTTACCATCTTTAGATGTACCGATTGGTTCTTTTTTGAAGTCGATATCCACTGTTCCAGCGAGTGCATACGCAACAACTAATGGCGGTGAAGCCAAGTAGTTCGCTTTCACGTACGGGTGGATTCGTCCTTCAAAGTTACGGTTACCAGAGAGAACGGATGAAACGAGCAAGTCGTTTTCGCCAATCGTCTTCTCGATTTCTGGAAGCAATGGACCAGAGTTACCGATACATGTTGTACATCCGTATCCAACTGTGTTGAATCCGATTTGGTCGAGGTACTTATCAAGACCAGAGTCTTGTAGGTAACCTGTAACAACTTTTGAACCTGGTGCCAGTGAAGTTTTTACGTATGCAGGTGGTGTTAATCCGAGCTCAACCGCTTTTTTAGCGACAAGTCCAGCACCGAGCATAACGTATGGGTTCGATGTATTTGTACATGAAGTGATCGCTGCAATCGCTAAATCGCCTGTTTTCATCTCCATTTTCGTACCGTTTGCGAATTCGATTGTACCACTCTTCTTCATTTCTTTCGGCGTAAGTCCGAATCCTTGGTTGCCTTCAGGTGCTACAACCGCGTCGTTGAATTCACGCTTCATGTCTGAAAGTGGAATCATATCTTGTGGACGTTTTGGACCAGCAAGGTTCGCTTCTACTTCAGTCAAATCGATTTCGATGACTTCTGTGTAGATTGGGTCTTCTTTGTCCGTTGTGAAGAACATGTCGTTTTCTTGCAAGTACTTTTTCACGACATCGATATGTTCAGTATCGCGACCCGTTAATTTCATATAGTTTAGTGACTCTTCGTCAACTGGGAAGAAACCACAAGTTGCGCCATACTCTGGAGCCATGTTCGCGATTGTCGCGCGGTCAGCAAGTGGCAATTGTGGAACGCCTGGTCCGAAGAACTCAACGAACTTACCGACTACACCATGTGCACGCAATGTTTGCGTCACTTTTAGTGCTAGGTCAGTTGCAGTGGTTCCGTTTGGAAGCTCTCCCGTCAACTTCACACCGATTACTTGTGGAATTGGGAAGTAAGAAGGCTGTCCAAGCATTCCTGCTTCAGCTTCAATTCCGCCAACGCCCCATCCGAGTACGCCGATTCCGTTGATCATTGTTGTGTGAGAGTCTGTTCCGACTAACGTATCTGGGTACGTTTCGAATGATCCATCTTCGTTTTCAATTGCATGGACAACGCTTGCCAAGTACTCAAGGTTCACTTGGTGAACGATGCCTGTTGCTGGTGGAACAGCACGATAGTTGTCGTATGCTTTTTGTGCCCAGCTCAAGAACTGGTAACGCTCAGCATTCCGTTCAAATTCGAGTTCCATGTTTTTCTGTAGAGCATCTGTTGTTCCGTAGCTGTCAACTTGAACCGAGTGGTCAATAACGAGGTCTACAGGAATTTCGGGATTAATCTTATCTGGATCTCCACCCATTTCTGCCATTGCAGAACGAAGAGATGCCAAATCGACAACGACTGGTACACCAGTGAAGTCTTGCAAGATAACGCGTGAGGGTTTGAATGGTACTTCTGCATCCGCATCAGCGTCCTTGCCCCATTTTGCCAAGTTGTTTACATGATTGTCTTGGATGACATATCCGTCGTGTTGGCGCAGGACAGATTCTAAAAGTACTTTGATCGAGTAAGGCAATCTTGAGACTTTTGCAATACCCGCTTCTTCAATCGCTCCAATGCGGTAGTAGTTATACTTTTTACCGTTCAGATCAAACGAGGAGCGACTGTTATGAAAATTGCTCTTTGTCATTGCTAAATTCCTCCTTTACGAACTGAAAAGGCTCTATAAATAAGCATCTTTTCTCTACTACATCATATAACAGCAAAGTCTATAAGTAAATTACATTAAATTTATAGTAATCCATAAGTAAACACGATAGATATCTCGTAATACAGAAAGATGCATATTTTTGTCAGTCTGTGCATAATGGAACTAGAATAAGGAGAGGACGTGCTGGATGTGAAGAAAGCATTGTTGGTGATTGACTACACTGAAGATTTCGTAGCAGAAGATGGAGCGTTGACGTGTGGAGAACCCGGGATTGCCCTAGAGAAGTATATCGAGCAATTGACGAAGGAGTTTATTGACCAAGATGAAGCAGTTGTCTTTGCTGTGGACGTTCATGACGAAAACGATCCATATCACCCAGAATCACGTCTATTCCCTCCACATAACCTAAGAGGAACTGCAGGGAGAGAACCGTTTGGATCGTTAAGAAAACTATATGAAGATAACCAAGATTCGATCCACTGGATGGATAAAACCCGTTACAGTGCATTCGCAGGAACAGAACTTGAAATTTGGTTACGTGCTCGTGGTATTCAAGAACTCCACTTAGTAGGCGTCTGTACAGATATTTGCATTTTGCATACTTCTGTAGATGCTTACAATAAAGGATTTACCACGGTAATCCATGAACGTGGTGTTGCAAGTTTTGACACAGCTGGACATGACTGGGCATTGCGTCATTTTGAAAACACGCTTGGTGCCACCATTATTCGATAAGTTTAGCGAAATTCGCTCATTTAGTATGAACAATTGTAGCTAATATGTTTCAAGTAGGTCATTTACGGTTATTATACTTACTAGAACAGACATACTATATTAACAAAAAGGAGAGGATTTCAAATGAGTTTCATTTGGTTCTTAATCATCGGAGGAATTATCGGTTGGCTTGCTGGCCTTATTCTAGGGAAAGATATACCAGGCGGAATTATTGGTAACATTATTGCGGGTATCGTAGGGGCATGGGTTGGTGGAATGCTACTCGGCTCTTGGGGACCTAAAGTTTCCGATTTCTACCTCGTACCAGCTATTCTAGGTGCTGTCATTCTTGTCTTTATCGTCAGCCTGATTATGAAAGCTATGCGTAAAGCAGTATAACAAAAAGGACTTCGCATTTTGCGGAGTCCTTTTATTTTTGTGCTTGTTGAGTTTGCTGTGCTTCGTATTCATCAAAAAACCAAAGTACGTCTTCTACGTATTTATCGCTATGATTGTAGTGGAAGATCGCTTTTTCGATTTGGCCGTCAGCCGCTCCGCTTGATGCTAGGTAGTTAGCGGCGCTAAAGATCGCGTCTTCCAAATTATAAGGGTCGGCAATTCCATCGCCATTACCATCTACTCCATATCCCCCGTACTTTGCAATAATATCAGGATTGGTTTTATCCTCCTCGGGGATATTTCCTTTACCTAAGTCTTTACAACCAGGATAGCTCCAGCCAACAAATGTACAAGGCATGAATTGCATGTGCCCTTCCGCTCCAGTTGGAGAAACCATAGTTTTCATAGTGGAAAAACGTGTTTCCACCCGATGGTGTGCAGCAAGCAATGTCCATGGAATGTCATATTCTTCTGCTGCTGCTTTATAAATGGGTATATACTCATCTGGAATGGTCAATCCACCATGTCGATCTGACAACTCCATCAACGTGCTGGCGGATTTTTTAATGACTTCAGGATGCCGGAGACTTGTCCAGATAATCGCGGTCAAGGTGAACAGGACGACTGAAACGGGAATGAGCAACGCAATCATGATAATCTTGCCTTTCGCTGATAAGCTACGTTTCTTTTTCTTTTTCTTCACTCGTCCCTCTCCTCTCTCCGCCGATTAGTCTTCTTTGCTTAGGGCTTTCATATCCGACACGATGGTATCGTACGGAACGTCTTGGTATCCAGCATACAATTTGACGACCTTACCTTCCTTATTGACCAATCCGAATCTAGAACCGTGTACGACTTGGTCGGTGTTCGGATCGTCGATGACCGGCATTTTAAATGATTTTACTGCGAGATCGTTAATGTCTTCCATCGTGTAGCCAGTGAGCATCTCCCATTTTGATGGATCTGGAACACTGAAACCTTCTAAGTATTTACCTAATTTTTCGGGTGTGTCTACTTCAGGATCTACGCTGAAAGAAACAATTTTGTAATTTTCTATATCTTTTTCGATTAATTTCTCCTGGAGCTCCGACATATTGGACATCATCGGTGGACAGACACTCGTACAGGTCGTGAAGACAAACTGCGCTAACCAAATCTCACCTTTTAAATCATCCAATGCGACAGACTCGTTGTCTTGGTTCGTAAACTCGAAGGGATCGATGCTGTAATTATGATCTGCTTTAAACCCACCCGAACAGGCACTTAATACAAGTGCCATCATGAATACGCCAAAAACTAGTACTTTTTTCTTCATCACTTTTCCCCCAAACTCTCTGCATTTACCTTATCATATCGAACAGACAAACGCCAAACAAGCGCGGATTCCCAGGTTGTTTGGCGTTTCTTTGTCGGTTATGTGAAACCTATTTCACTTTTAGAGTGACAAGAGCTCCATGGATTGCTTCGAGTTTCACTTCTAGACGGTGGAGCAGATAGAAGGAAACAAAAACTGGAAATCCCACCTCTTGGATGAACCCCATCGTTTGTTCCAACAATTGTTCCATCACATTCGCCTCCTTTAAATGTAGATCCTTGTGCTGTGAACACCAGAAAGTCTTACCCTAAAGCTTTTAAAACCGATCCCTGTCAGCTGACGAGGGACCGGTTTACCAACTTTTTTCTTATTATTTGCTGCTGATTAGATCGTTCGTGGAGCGATCGATAATTCGAGCGCTTTTCACAGCCGTGAGAACGTCGCCATCTTTTTTAAAGACACCAGAAGCAATAATTTGCTCCATTGCGGTTTGGACTTCCGTCGGTGTTATTCCCGGACGCGGTTCATCGACCGTTAAGACAAAATCCTTTCCATCTGACTTTTTGAATACGAGTTGAAGTGTGAGAGCCATTTTTGAACTCCTCCTTTTCGCTTTGTTAGTTTGTGATTTCGGATGTGACGATTTTTTCATAAGACATGACGGTCATTGATGAAAGTTGCCCTAGTGATGCCAGTGCCAGCTGTAAGTTAGCTGGTGTTGCATTTTGTTCTACGAAACGGTAGGTCTTCGACTTTCGGATCAGGCGTCCATCTGGTGTTGAGCCTGCATTGAAGAAAATCTTGCCGACTGCTGTTTGAAACTCGAGTGCTGCTGCCATGTGCGTTCCCCTCCTTTCACAGTCTAGATAGACGAAACTTACAGAAAAGGATACAATGTTCGTGAAAGTTTTTAAGTTTACGGGTACAATTGATAGCATAGAGAGTTTTAAAGAGGTGACGTATTATGCCGGGCTGGTTTATCTGGTTTATTGTATTTTGGTGTGTTGTCTTAATCGGCTTGTTTGCGATAGGTGGATTTTTCATGTTCCGCAAGTTCCTTAAAGTGTTCCCGAAGGAAGATGGCAAATCGACATTGGACTGGGAAGAGTACTACGTGGATCGTTCGCTTCACCTATGGAACAACGAAGCGAAGGGGCTATTGAATGAGCTTGTCCAGCCGGTTCCCGAGCTATTCCGTCCGGTGGCAAAACAGAAGATTGCTGGTCGTATTGGGCAAATTGCATTGGATGAGCGTGCGAAGACGATTGAATTCGATCACATCATTCGAGGGTACATCGTGGCGACGCCGAAACGCGACCACAAATTTTTACGCAAGAAGCTCACGACAATGGATGTCGATATGACACCGTATGAGCATCTTTTTTAACACAAAAAGAGAGAGGCCTGGTCATTTGACCATGAGTCTCTCTCTTTTTTTTAGGTTGTTATATTTGATGAGCATACCGATACGCCATGGAACAATCATCGCAAATGCAAGGATGAAGAACATACCAGCGAGTTCCCCGACATCGATGGAGCTACTGAGAATCAGTTTAGCGACCAGACGGAAGATAAGTAATCCCGCCAAAATGACAATAAATGCTTTTGAACGCTTGACGAACAATTGACCATTTTTCTTCTCAAAATTAGTCGTTGCTATTAAGATCGTTGAAAAGAGCAGTCCGACCGCAGCTGCTTCAATCACCTGCCCCCACGGAACTTGAAATTGTGTAAACAAAAACATAAGCATCCCCGAAGACATGAACAGCGGTGGTAGCACAATACGTATCGGTGAAATCGGCCGTTCAGCTGCTTTAGAACGAACGATGAACCCTAAGACTCCCATGAAGAAAAAAACAACAGTTGAGCCGATAATTAAATAGACAGACGGAATCTTAGTGAAAACTGTATCAATCAGTTCCTGCAGTTGACTCATGCGCCCGTCGCCTCCTTCAATTCCTCCAACCGTTTGCGAAGTTGCTCCATCGGGACAAAACGTGCAAACCGAGTTATTTCTTTTCCTTGCCTGAATAACAATACCGCAGGCGCTGTAAACAGAGAAAGCTGCCCTGCCATTTCTGGCACTTTTGCGACATTCACATAATAGAACGGAAATGGATACTGTTCAGTAAGCACTTCTACTTGTGGGTACAGCCCATCACATACAGAACAATGATCTGTTTTCACGAATAATAGCATCGCATCATGTTGTGTTAAAAGTTCTTGCCATGCTTGAAAAGACATAACTTCGTTCATTGTTCAATCCTCCTTGATGGTCAAAATCCTTGGAAATCTCCAAAAATCGGACTAAGTAAGCTGATTAAGTAGGTCATGCCGTCAAAGAATAATACGATACCGAAGACAATCATGAAGGCTCCACCAATCCGCATAATCGTACGATTGTGTTTGCGGATCCATCCGAGACGTGTCACGAAGAATGAAAGAACGAAAAACGGAATCGCAAATCCAAGGACATAGGTCATCATGTACAGCATACTCGACCCAGGGTTAGAAGCGGCAAGTCCAATAATAGCGCCTATTATTGGCCCCATGCATGGTTGCCAGCCTGCTGAAAACGCAAGCCCGATGAGTGCAGAACCGAAGTAACCGGACGGTCGATTTTTAAATTGTAATTTGTGTTCTTGCATTAAAAACTTCGGTGTGAAAATTCCAACTACCATTAACCCGAACAATACGATGAAAATGGCACCTACTTGCCGAAGAAGATCCATGTACTCGATAAAGAAACGACCGATAAAAGAAGATCCGAATCCAAGGAAAATAAATACAATGGAAAAACCAAGAAGGAAAAAGAGCGTATGTAACATTCCATTTCGGCTCATTCGTTTCTTATCTGAGCGCAAGTCTTCAATCGACATTCCCGTAATATAGGAAATGAATGCTGGGTAAAGCGGCAAAACACACGGGGAGACAAAACTTAAAAAGCCCGCGCCGAATGCAAGGAATACGTTCACATCTGTTGCCAAGGAACTTCCCCCTTTGATTTTTTTCTTTTTCCTATCCATCGTATCAGAATGCGTCCACGAATACGCACATTTTGTCTGTGAACAGTTTATGACACATTTCACACAGTGTGTGTCTCAGAGTATAATTTTGATTCTCCGTTTAGGGTTTGAGGAACATTACTTGCTTTCAACACATCCAGAAGTAAAACCTATTCTTGAACGTTGTTTTAGGCGAGACTAGTTAATATAAAAGTTATGATGAAGTGTTGTTGTTTAGCTATTGGGGAAACTATCTATTTCTATACGAACCAGTTTCTATATAAAAAATGCAATACAAACTAGTCATTCGGTTTGCATTGCATTTTTGTGATATTCGTAAGTTCTTTTATCACGTAATATTATTTTTAATAACATTGTAGAATTACCCGACTGACGACTTGGTTAGTCTTGCTGTTTTACTGTATGTTCTTTTAAAATTCGAGTTTGCTTTTTTGGATTATCCTTCCCTACAACCTGGTCTATTCATTTTCATTATGTTTTTAAAAATGGTGCAAATACAATTTCAAAGCTAACGTTTGTTTTTACATAAATTTCACAAATTCACCGACTGGTTTTCGATAGCCGCGCAATCTTCTAGACTGTTCCTTCTCTTTTCCAATTGTGATCATTAACACAATTTCATGAGTGTCAGGAACTTCTAATAGTTCTCGCAGTTGTAAATCATTGTAACCGATCATAGGGCAAGTATCCCAACCATGATTTTTTGCGGAGAGCATGAAAAACATAGAGGAAAGAGATGCATTTCGAATGGCCTCTTCTTTCATAAACTGTTCTCCTCGTCCCTCATAAAATGTAAAATTATCTTCAATTGTATTTCTTAACTCAAACTCGCTCATCATTCCAAGGTCGACCATACCTTGATGGAGGCTTTCTGTATACTTGTACGCGTACCGATCCGCGATGGCAATTATAACAGCAGATGAACTGTGTACTTTGTATTGCCCAAAAGCGGCTTCTCTTACCTTTTCTTTTAGTTCGTTATCTGTAACGACTATATATACTGTATGTTGTAGATTAAAAGCAGATGGAGCAAGCTTAACATCGCTGAAAATAGGAATTAGGTCTTCCTCGGTGATGGTGACATTCGGTAAAAAGTTGTTAGCTGAACGACGCATCTTAATTAATTCTTGAAATTCCATCTCTGTAAGCTCCTTTTAAAAACTAAAAACCATAGGCTTCGTCTTTTTTAATTCGAATTGCTTCATATGCTTCAAAGGTTGTTACCGTATCTTCTGCAAGGCGATCTAACCGGAAAATAATATCATCGTTACTAATTTCTTTACGTAAGAAATCTTGTTCTTCAATAAAGACATAGGTTGGAACAATTTGTGCTTTCATATATGACAATATTGGTTTTAATTGTTGCTCAGCCATTAAATAATGTTTTGCTGTACCTGCAGTCACGACAATACTAGCCACCTTGTCACGGAATGCATGAATAGGAAGTAAATCAAAAATATTTTTAAGTGTAGCAGGAATAGATGCTTGAAATATTGGCGTACCAATAATAAGTGCATCCGCTTTCATGATTGTTTCAGTTACGTATTTGGTGTCACCTTCGTAATCAATATAATTGCGCCCATCACTATACTCTATTTGGTAGTCAGCTAAATCTAAGAGTTGTACATCGTGTTCCGGATATTTCTGTAGGAAAATTTCTTCAGTTTTCAGCATGGCCGTTTTTGTTTTTGTGCCTACAATCGATCCGGAAAGTATCACTATTCTCATAACGTTATTCTCCTTTTTCTCTAGTGTGTTTCTTAATTGCTGGGATAATGTCATTTCCAATCATTTCGATATTTTTCATGAGTTTATCGAATGGTACCCCACCAAAGTCAATTTGCGCCATAAATCGTTGCATTCCATAAAGTTCATGTTGGTATAGCAACTTTTCGATAATTAGTTCTTTGCTACCTACCATTAGTGCATCACGATAGTCTGTTGTCTGGGCAAATTGTTGTTTTGGATAACCGGCTCCTCGAATTGCCTGGAAGCCACTATTAATGTGTGGATACATACCTTGCAAGGCTTCGTTGTTCGAATCTGCTACATAGAATAAGCTTGTTGTTCCAATTGGTAAGCTCTGTGCATCAAATCCATTATTTTCTGCTGCCTGTCTGTATGCATCAACAGAATGTTTGAAATTCATTGCGGGGCCGCCTAATGTAGTGAGCATCATTGGAATCCCCATATGCCCTGCTTTAATGGCACTTGCAGGTGGCCCTCCGACAGCTCGCCAAATAGGTAGGAATCCATCTTTAGGTTGTGGAAGAATTTCTGCGTTTTGTAGAGGTGCTCGATAATTTCCTTGCCAAGTGATGCGTTCTTCTTCATTAATCAGCTTAAGAAGCTCTAACTTTTCTTCAAATATGTCCTCATAATCTTGCAAGTCAACCCCTAATAATTGATAGGCACCCACTCGCGAACCGCGTCCTGCGACAATTTCAGCACGACCGTCAGACAGCAAATCGATTGTGGAAAAATCTTCGTATACTCGTACAGGGTCTAAGACACTGAGCACAGTCGCGGAACTGGTGATTTTTATTTTCTCGGTAGCTTGTGCAATTGCTCCTAAAATCACCGTGTGAGCCTGTGATGCAAAATACTTCTGATGACTTTCCCCTACCCCGAATACGTCAATCCCGGCCTGTTCAGCTAATTGACTCACCTCGACAAGTTCCTGTATGCGTTGCTGAGCTGAGATGCGGCTACCTGTCAACGGATTGAGGATATGATCACCCAACGAATACAATCCGAATTCTATTCCTTTTGATGAATCTATTCTATATTTCTTCATTTAATTGTCCTCCAATGGTTTTAAGTTTGCTTCGATTTCGTCCCGTTGACTTTCTAAAAAAGGAGGCAACTCCAATTTTAAACCGAGCGTTGCAACATCAGAATCGATTGTAAATCCAGGACCGTCTGTCGCAATTTCGAATAAAATTCCATTCGACTCTCTGAAATACAAGCTTTGAAAATAAAAGCGATCGATAATCCCTGAAGAATGGAACCCGCGTGAACGTATTTTTTCTTCCCAAAAGGCTAATTCTTTTTGGTCTTTTACACGAATGGCTAAATGATGAATACTTCCTCTGCCCGGTTTTTCAGTAGGGCCATCTAACTGTTTCACTACGATTTCTCCAAAAACTTCTCCGCTTACTGATTGAAAAATGGCTACATCTTCGGTTCGTGATACTTCTGTATAGCCAAAAACATCAGTTAAGGTATTTGCGAGTTTATCCAAACGGCGGACTGTAATTTCTACTGAACCCATTCCTTGAATCTGGTGTTCTATAGGTACTTCTGATTCTTCCCATGCTTTCCAGTGCACTAACTTTTCATTGTTTGAAGCAAGCAGAACCATGCGTAATCCTTCCGAATCTTCAAAGTGCAAAGCAGGACGATGAGCATACGTCGTGAGTTCTCCATGGCAAACATCGTATTTTTCAAATCGCTGTTTCCAATAAAGTAAACTTTCTTTAGAAGAGACAAGCAAACCAATTTGTGTAATCGCATTTGTGCCTTTGTAAGTGCGACCGGCAAACGGCATTTCAAAAAAAGATAATTCAGTGCCTGGGCTACCTGTCTTGTCTCCATAAAACAAGTGATACATGGATGGATCATCTTGATTGACGGTCATTTTAACCCGACGGAGTCCTAAGATTTTACTGAAAAACAAATTGTTTTGTTTAGCATTTTTTGTAATCATCGACAAATGGTGATGTCCTGGTATGGTATACATTCTCTTCTTTCTCCCTTCAGTTAACTAGTCAAGTGATGAGGTAAAAAAATTCAAAGGTTCTTTTGAATTTTTTGTTCCCCGTTTTTTTGAACTCGAGAAATAAGATCGAGTAGTGTTTTTTGTTCATTCTCCGTTAAGCAGTCCTCAAAGAACGAAGATTGAAATGCCAGTTGTGCCTCAAAAGCAAGGTCTAGTTTCTCCTGTCCTTTGGATGTTAAAGAAATGGTTTTCGTCTTCCATTCCTGTTTACGGTGGATTAACTGTTCTTTTTCAAGACGTGCTAGCATGCGGGAAATTCCGCCTTGCGTTACCGTTACTTTTTCTGCAAGTTCTCTTTGTGTTAAAGGTCCATATGTTGAGATTTGAATCATCACATCAAATTGAGCCGTTGTTAAATCAAACTGCTTCAAAAATTCATTTGATAGCAAATTGCTTTGATGTGTAAATCGAACTAACCTTAACCAAATAAGTGAACCACGAGTATTTTTTTTCATGTAATAGGAACCTCCTATATCATCAATTTACTACTCAAGTGATAAGTAGTCAAGGAAGTCGCCTCGAATAGATATTTTTTTAAATGATGGTTTTATGATGAAACAGCAAGAAGGAAGTACCTTGAGTCTTGTTTACTGGTAGTCGACTAAGACATCCCAAAAGACGGAAGGTATTTCCCTGTATCTGATTGCTTTAATGCTGCACCGAGGCCGTTCATAGAATCGTTTTTTAGGCTAGGAGATTAGGCAGTATGGCCATTCTGTAACTGGTACATCTTATAATAGAGTCCCTTCATGCTGAGAAGCTGCTGATGGGTTCCTCGTTCAGCAATCTCGCCCTTATGCAATACTAAAATCAGTTCTGCATCTTGAATCGTACTAAGTCGGTGTGCAATCGCAATCGTCGTCCGCCCTTTTCGCATTTTTTGAAGACTAGCTTGAATTGCGATTTCCGTTTCAGTATCAATATTGGCGGTCGCTTCATCGAGTACAAGGATTTTCGGGTCCACTGCCATTGTACGTGCAAATGCAATGAGTTGTCGCTGTCCACTCGACAATGTGGCTCCACGCTCCATCACTTTGTGCGCATAATCGCCTTCTAATTGTTCGATGAATTTATTCGCTTGTACAAATTCCGATGCCGCCCGCACTTCTTCGGATGTCATCGATTCGTTATGCAAGCGGATATTACTTTCAACATCGCCGTAAAACATGAACGGATCTTGAAGAACGAGCCCGACTTTGTTACGCAATTCCTCCATTGGATAGGATTTTAAGGAACGTCCGTCAATGGTGATAGAACCGTGCTCGTACTCATAAAAGCGCATAAGTAAGTTGATGATTGAACTTTTCCCACTCCCTGTATGTCCAACGAGTGCGACGGTTTCCCCGGCATTCGCGGTAAACGAAATGTCTTTTAATACATCCGTTTTGCCATTATAGCTAAATGTGATGCCTTCAAATCTGATAGTTCCTTCTGTTATCTTTGTGTCCTCTTTTACTTGTTGTACAGGTTCCATGTCGGGTTCGTCAATGAGTGTGAAAACGCGCGATGCAGAAACAAGCGCCTGCTGGAAAATGGACATCCGGTTCATCACTTGCTGCACGGGTTGGAACAGGCGGCTTAGCAATGTTGTAAACGCGTAAATTACTCCTACATCGACTGCAGTTGAAAGTGACGTGAACCCGAAGTAGGCAAGCGTACAGACGACCGCTGCTGCATATAGCAAGTCAATGAACGGTCCGAGTAGAATGCTGTCAAACTTGATGTTCCGGATACCTGCTCGATAGTGACCCTCATTGATCGACTCGAATTCATCCGCTAGCCGCTTTTCTTGGCGGAATGCTTGGATCATTCCCATTCCAGAGAGTGACTCAGATATCTTGCCATTCAATTGACTAAGTCGTTCGCGGATATCTTGATAGAAATCAGCACTGTAGTGACGATAGACTGATATTAGAACAATGAATAAGGGTAACAACACCATAGAATACAGCGCCAGTTTCGCATCTAGTGAAAACAGCGCAATGTAGACGCCGATGACTCCGAAAATCGCCTGTAAGAACGTGACGACAACACTCACAAACATTTCCTTAATCGCTTCCGTATCGTTCGTTACACGCGAAACAATTGCACCCGCCGGTGTTTTATCGAAATACCGCATTCCGAGTCCTTGCACTTTAGTAAACGCATCGATACGTATTTGCTGGATAATCTTAAGCGCAATTCTTTGAAAGCGTAGCGACTGGAAATAGGAAATTACAACAACTATTAATTGAATGATGATGTACGTAACGAGTAATCGAATCACACTTGCTCGCTCGAAATTCAAGGGTACGAGATGATTGTCGATGAATGATTGAATCAGGAGCGGACTCACGATACTCCCTGTAATCGTGAGAGCAAGGAGTAGCAGCGCAAAAGCGATCGACATTTTGTGAGGCTTCAAGTATTGGAGAAGTCGAACAAATACTTCCCATTGCCCACGAGCTGACAATTTTGTTTGTTTCACTTCTGCCATTATGCCTCACCTCCTTGTTCTACAGACACTTCGAGTTGTTGCAAGTCGTACATTTCTTTGTATTTTCCGTTCAATTCCATTAATTCTGCATGAGTTCCAGATTCTGCAATTACGCCTTCATCCATGACAATGATTTGGTGCGCATGTTGAATGGCGCTCAACCGATGTGAGGTAATGATTGTCGTTTCTCCATTACGCGTTTCTTTCAGTGAACGAAGAATGGCTTCTTCTGTCTTTGCGTCCACTGCGGAAAGAGAATCGTCTAAAATGAGTAACTCTGGCTGCATAAGTAAGGCACGGGCGATCGAGATCCGCTGTTTTTGTCCCCCGGATAACGACACTCCCCGCTCCCCGACAATCGTTCGATAGCCTTCTGCAAACCCTTCTATGTCGTCATGAATATGCGCAAGTCGCGCGGCATTGTGAATTTCTTCTGTCGGAACCGTTGGATTCGTAAAGGCGATATTTTCCGCCAATGTTGTTGAAAATAGGAAATGATCTTGCGGGACATATCCAATCGACTCACGTAGCCGCTGTTGTTTGTACTGGTGGATGGAATGCCCACCGTACGAAATGACACCATCATAGTCGTCAAACTCTCGTAGCAACAGTTTCAAAATTGCTGTTTTTCCGGACCCGGTTTTTCCAACGATTCCGAGTGTTTCTCCTTGTCGCAACGTGAAGTGTACGTCTGAAAGTGCAGGCTTTGAATCTCCCGGGAACGTAAAAGCGTCAATGTCGACTGAAAGATCTCCTTTTGGTCGTTCATCAAGTGCACCTTTCACATCGACCACTTCAGGATCGACAGACAGCAATTCACGAATTCGTGTATACGAAGCATTTCCTCGCTCCACAATATTGAAGAGAAATCCAAATGCAAGCATTGGCCAAGTTAACAATCCAAGATACGTGCTGAACGCAACCATATCCCCTACACTCATTTCGTCAGCGAGGATAAAACGAGCACCGAATATAAACGAAATGATAGAAGAAACTGCAAAAATTGCACCAATTGTCGGGTCAAATAAAGCATCTACACGGGCAACCCGCATGTTTTTCTCGACTACTTCATCGGATAATTGCCTGAAATCTTCGATGTCCTCTTTTTGCTGTCCAAACGTTTTAATAACTTTCACTCCGGAAATGCTCTCTTGTGTCTTGTCGTTCATGCTGGAGAATGCTTCTTGAGCAGTCCTGAAATAACGACGTAGCAATTTGCCATAAAAACTCGTTAAGACAATCATGAGTGGAATCGGAATAAGTGCAATAAGCGTTAATTTCCAATTAATCGTCAATGCCATCGTCAAGATGACGGACCCGCCTGTTAAAATCGAATCGAATAGGGTTAACACGCCCATGCCTGCGGTTTGCTGAACCGCACTCACATCGTTGGTGGCGTGCGCCATTAAGTTGCCCACTCGACGTTTTTGATAAAAAGCCGGAGACATCTTTAAAAAATGATCGAATAATTGCTTGCGAATTGTTCGTGCAAGTACAATCGACGAACCGAAAATCATGACCCGCCAAAGATAGCGGAACCCGTACATTGCGACCCCTGCGATCGCAAGGATAACCAGCCATTTCATCATCTGGTTGGCAGTTAACGTTCCTTCCGTAATGTCATCGACGATATATCCAATGATTTTTGGCGGCAGTAGCTGCAAAATAGAAACGAGTACCAGTGCTGCAATTCCAATTGCATAATGCTTTTTACGCTGTTTAAAAAACCAGCCGAGCTGAATGAGTACGTTCAATGGATTCCCCTGCCAATCTATAATAGGACTTTGAATAGTTTAGCAGATTCTTACACCATTCGGATAGTATTTGTTTCGAATTATCCGATTTCAGAAATAGTTTCAATATCGAGAAGCGACAGAATGCGTGCCACCCCACCGATCGTCACAACGCGTAACTGCTTTCTTTCTGGTTCTAGACAATGAACATAAAAGTCATCGGATGCGGGTGTACCGGTTTGCCAATGCGTGATGGTGATGGCTCGATGAGTCTCCATGGCGGCAGCGATGATGTAATTCCACTCCTCCAGTTGCTGTTCATCAGGTTCGCTTCGTACCTGGACTGCATCTTCTGCTTGCCATGCGCGCAACCGCTCGACGTGTTCCGGTAGCATCAGCGCCGTCCATTTAATCTTTCCACGGTCTCGTAACATCGTACTCTCTCCTTTCGTCCATTACCTGTTATTTCACATGTCCGCCAATCAGTCCTGCTCGGTGGCGCGCTGTCCCTGCATCGGTATACGATACAGCACGTAAGACAGCAGCTGATCCGTATTTACTGCGGAGTTCATCCACTGTCTCACCAAGCTTTCGTTTCTTCCATTTATGCTGGTCAAACAAGCTCAGTTGCATCGAGTGCTCCTCAACTAGATTGGACAAACTTAGCGACAGTTGGCGGACGGGGCGTCCATCGTGAAATGTATCGAACAGTTCGGTACAGAGTTTGTAAATTTTCATCGTATCGTTCGTCTCTTCTACAAGGGATTTGGAACGGCTGAATCCGCCACCTAATGCACTTTTAGAGTAGCCGACGGATAAGTGGACCGTCCGACCGGCGCGCCTTGCAGTACGAGCACGCATTGCGACGTCTTCACACATTTCGAGCACCACGGCAAGCACATCCTCACGGCGATAATAATCGCGGAAAAGAATTTGCCCTTTCCCGTAGCTCACTTGCCCCTCAATCAGAGGAGCACCGAGATCAGACAAATCGATCCCATGTGCATGATGGTAAAGCTGATTTCCCATAACACCGAACTTCTCTTCCAGCTGGGCAAGGGACGCATGTGCGAGATCGCCAACGGAGTAAATTCCCATTTCATTTAACGTATGTTCAGTTCTTCTTCCAATCCCCCACATTTCACTGAGCGGCGCGATAGGCCATAATTTCGTTGGTACATCCTCGTAGCCCCAGTGAGCAAACCCGGTTTTTTTCGCTTCCAAATCCAGTGCAAGTTTAGACAACAGCATGTTTGGCCCCATTCCACATGCGGATTGCAGTTGGAATTGGCGAAGTAAATCATCCTGAATGCGTGCAACGGTTTCTCTTGCGGGACCCCAAAGTTTCTCCGTTCCATCTAAGTCAACAAAGCTTTCATCAATGCTATACACGTGAATGGCTTCTTTTGGGACGTATTGGTTTAACAAATGAGTGATTTCCATCGAAACCTTTATATAAAACTCCATCTTGGGTTCAATTAGTTGTATGGAGGGATCATCCGGGATTTCAAAAAGGCGCATCCCTGTCTTAATGCCAAACCGTTTTTTGAGCGGAGGGGATGCTGCCAACACAACCCCTCCTTTTCGCTCTTTGTTTCCAATAATTGCGATTGGCGTTTCCATTACATCCAATCCTTCAATAGCGGCTGCGCAGCTTGCATAAAAGCTACGCATGTCGATGCAAATAATTTTACGTTCAGGCAGTTGGTTCATAACGTCTCCTCCTAAGAACACCTGTTCCCTTAGTATATGACGGATAAACTCTTTATACAACTGCCTTTCTCTTCCAATAAGAATGAGACGTTGAGATACCGGGGGAATCTGTCAAAAATTATTTTTATACGAGAGCAAACTGTCGGAAGGATGTTGTAAATAACAACCAATTGACAGATACCTTATCTTCATCTATTGTGAATAGTCTCTCTGTCTTATTTGGAGTGGGACGGTTTGTCTGATGGGAAAATTAAGTGAAGGATGGTTAAGATAAGATTTTTCATCTATTCTGTTGTTTCCTCTTGAAATTTGTTATCTGGAAATACAACTTAAGCATAGAAATTGACCAAAATGTCAACCCGAGGTAAACTTCGCTAAATAGGCATTACTACATACGAATAGGGGAAAATAGATGTTATCGAAAATATGGCGTAGTTATCGCGACAGTTCATTTGTTTTAAAAATGTCCATCGGATTTATCGCAGGAATTGTGAGCGGTCTCGTATTCGGACAAAAAATGTCTTTAGTTCAACCATTGGGGACATTACTAATTAACTTACTTAGCTTAGTCGCCATCCCGGTAATCTTTTTAACAGTTGTACTTGCTGTCAATCAGATGAGCATGAAACAACTCGGTCGCATGGGCTGGAAACTAATTCTCTATTATACGGCTACCACTGCAGCTGCGGTGGGAATCGGTGTTGGACTCGCTCTGTTGTTCCAACCGGGTCAGTATTTAACACTTCCCGATACAAAAGTAGAGACACCGGCTGCACCTAACTTTTCAGATGTCTTGCTGGAAATGGTCCCTGCCAATATGTTTGAAGCCTTTTCTGGCGGTAATGTAATGGGAATTATTTTTATAGCAGTCATTATTGGACTTGCCATCTCGGCAATGAAGTTTTCCACGGATAAAGAAATGCAAAAACATGGTCAACTGTTGGACAAAGTAATTATTGCGCTGAAAGAAATGTTTTCAAAACTCCTTACGGGCGTCTTGCAGTATGCGCCGATTGGAGTATTCGCTATTAGTGCAACTGCATTCGGTAGTCAAGGATGGGAAACGTTCAAGTCTCTTCTTACATTCACAGGAGTCTTTTACCTCGGAATTATTCTGCTATGGGTGTTCGTCTATACAGGATTCCTTCGCTTGTCAGGAAATTCCGTAATGGATTTCTTTAAGTCGACGAAAGAAGCGTATACCACAGCCTTCTTCACATCGAGCAGTATCGCATCGTTGCCGATTGCCATCAAATCAGCACGAAAAGCAGGAGTATCTGAGCGTACAGCAAACTTTGCACTCCCTCTTGGAGCGGTGTTCAACTCAGATGGTGGTGCCCTTCGAATGGGTGTATCCATCGTTTTTGCTGCGAACATAACAAATCTCGACCTTTCTGTATCTAGCTTCTTCCTGATCGTCATTGTGGGGACATTGCTCTCGATTGGAACCTCTGGTGTTCCTGCTGCGGGGCTAGTAACGCTAGCGGCCGTATTGACGATGTTCGACCTGCCACTTGAAATCGTTGCCCTTATCGCAGGTGTAGATGCGATTATCGGAATGGGTGGATCTGCTTCAAACGTCGTTGGAGATATCGTAGGTGCAGTAGTGGTAGATAGTTCGGAAAAGAAACGCGCGACGACTTGAAAAGCCTGACATTTTAAAATGAATCTAGAATAAAAAAAGGCCGCTAATTCAAATTGAATTAGCGGTCTTTTGGGTTTGCCAGGATTACTTTAGTGTTCATATGCAAGTCACCCCGCGATACATGCAACACACCGAAATTGTATTGTTCTCCATCTGGTGAAATGGTACGATTCATCAAAGATTAGAACTTCGAGGTGAGTCCGATTCGACTGAAAATAAATGAATCCAAAGATTTTACAGACACTGAAATTATCATTAATTGCCCTGAAGTAGATGAAAGTTTGTCTCCTTTAATTCAGCAGATTAATCAAATGATGTTTTCCATTCAGGGAAAGAAGGATGGCATTACGTATCCTTTAGTATCCGATCATCTGTTGTACATTGAATCCGTGAATGACACTGTTTTCCTCTATACCGATGAGGAGGTCTATGATAGCGACAAGAAACTGTACGAGTTCGAAAATCAGCTGAAAGATACGAGGTTCATGAGAATTAGTAAAAATTTTATTGTGAATATGTCCAAAATTGAGAGTGTAAAAGCTCTAGTGAACGGTCGATTTGAGGCGTATCTAACTAACGGTGAAAAAGTCATCGTGAATCGGCATTATGTAAAATCATTTCGAAAACATTTTTTAGGATGAGGTGACTTGAATGAATCGCTCAATGATCTATATAGGTGCAGCTTGTTTCGCCTTTACTTTCAGTTCTATCTTCTATTATCTTTTTAGGGCACTCAGCATCTTTCCGCCACTTACAGAGAAAATCACGATCTATTTGTTTATCATATCCTGTCTTATTACCTTGCTGATATTTCTATCTCATAAACTGCCTGTTGAACAACCGATGTTCGTTCATTTAATTGAACTGATTTGTGTTCTTGTAGTTCTAATCCTTGCAGGTGGGTTTTTTGACGTATACCCTTTTCACGCATTCTATATTGGAACGGTCGCTTTGTGTGGGATATTTGCATACACATTTGTCATCCTGATGGTCTATTTGAATAACAAGATAGCTGAAAAGGCAATCAATCAAGCGATTGCGCAGCAGAAACGGAGGGGGTCAAATGTCTAAAATAATTGAGGTACACCACTTATGCAAGTCGTTCGGTGCTGTGGCGGCAGTGAAAGATGTCAGTTTCTATGTGGAGGAAGGAAGTCTGTTTTCATTTCTCGGTACAAACGGAGCCGGTAAGTCTACAACAATCTCCATTCTTCTGACCCTATTAAAACAAGATGCAGGAGTGGTGAAAGTAAACGGCTTAACCGTTGGAAAAGAAGACGAAGCAATACGTAATGAAATAGGTGTTGTATTTCAGCAAAGTATATTAGATCCCCTACTGACGGTTAAGGAGAATTTGGATTACCGTGCACGGCTGTATAAGATGACGAAGGAGGAAAAGCTTGCGGCAATCGATCGCGTCGCTGACACTGTCGATATTTCTTCCATCATGAAGCGGCGTTATGGAAAATTATCCGGTGGACAAAAGCGAAGAGTGGATATTGCCAGAGCCTTGCTGCATCAACCAAAGATCTTGCTGCTGGATGAACCTACGACAGGTCTTGATCCGCAAAACCGAAAACAGATTTGGAATACCATTCTGCAATTGCAGAGCGAGACCAATATGACGGTTTTTCTAACGACACACTATATTGAAGAAGCAGCCAATTCAAATTTTGTGGTCGTCATGAAAGAAGGAGAAATTATTGCAAAAGGGACGCCGCATCATCTAAAGTCCCAATATTCTGCCGACCGTTTAATGATCATAGCAAAAAGTCCCGCACAATTACGGAGTCAATTACAGACGGATAAGCTAGTCTTCACCGAAGAACACTCCACCTTCCTGATCCAACTGAAAAAAACAACCGATGCCATTGTATTATTGGCGAAATACGAAGAACTGATCAATTCATTTGAAGTACAAAAATCCAGTCTGGATGATGTGTTCATCCAAATCCATAACGGAAAGGATGACATGCATCATGATGACTGTTGCGAAGCGTAATATACTTCTGTATTTCCGCGATAAGAGTGCCCTATTCTTTTCTCTGCTTGCGGTCATCATCCTAGTCGCCCTGTACGGGACATTTCTAGGGAATTTAATCTCAGACAGCCTTCCTGACTTCCCTGCTAAAAAATGGCTTCTGCTATCATGGATCTTTGCTGGAATTTTAGCAGTTACTTCAGTCACTACGACACTGGGCGCCTTTGGGACATTGGTAGAAGATCGTTCGACTGAGGCAGTTCTGGACTTCTATGCTTCTCCAATTAAAAGATCATCCCTTTTTGGCGGCTATGTCATGAGTTCGATCTTCGTCGGTCTCATCATGTGTCTGCTCGTCCTTCTGACTGCAAATGCAGTTTTCTTTTTCTCTGGTGACGAAATGCTGACCATTCTCCAATTACTTAAGGTGATCGGGGTGATCAGTTTATCCGTGATTTCAAGCAGTTCTATGATTTTGCTGCTCGTATCCTTTTTCAAAACCGTCAAGGCTTTTGCTGCTGCGAGCACCGTCATCGGAACGCTGCTTGGTTTTCTAGCAGGCATTTATATTCCCATTGGAAATCTACCAGCATACTTGCAAACCATCATTAAATTTTTCCCTACCTCGCATTCAGCTGCGTTATTCCGCCAAATTTTGATGGAGCAGCCAATGAAAGAAACATTTGCACAAGCACCGGTGTCAGCCAAGCAGGAATTTTTGCAGGATATGGGTGTGTTTTATGAAATAAACGGCTCCCTTACTTCACCGATGTTCAGCGTTCTTTATTTAACAGGCGTAGCTGTTTTATTCTCTATATTGGCTGTTGTATTACTGAAGAGGAAGCGGTCTTAACAGGACATTTCCAACGCTCATTCTTACCGCAAAGAAAAGCAGGCACAGTGCTCCCTACAGCAACTGTGTCTACATCCAATACTTTTTATTTGATAGAATTCTATAATAATATTTAACAATTTCATCTAAAATTGACTATTATAATCACCAGGAACGATTGTTTTTAAATGATATCTCCTTAATTTTTTCGATAAATCATAACTTATAGTGTAATTTTGATTGACTTGTATTAAAGCCCATATACTAAAATCATCAATATAAATTTGCTTGTCATTAGAAAGTATTATCCATTGTTCATCAGTATTTTTATCTTTTTTAACCACCTCAATGTTTTGGGTAGTGCTTTCAATAACAGGATTATAGATAGTAAAACGAAATAAAAGAAATAGCGCGATTAATAATAACAATGATAGTACTGTAATTTTCCCCTTCATATTTTTCTCCTTTGAAAGATGATCTGGCCCGTCAATGGAAAATTAAGAAAGCAAGTGTGCTCTTTCTTGACAAACGAAATAAACAAATCCCCATGATGCATTTCTTTGGAGGTAACCAATACTAGCTTATGGACAGTCATGAAAGGTTGCTATTTTGTATCTTTGTTCATGTCTTTTAATTGTTTTTTGATTTCTCTAAGCTCCATTTTTATCGCTTTCACTTGTTTCGATGTGTCAATCCCGTATTGCACACCGTATGTAATGATGAAAAACACAATAGCTAACCCTATTAGCCAGTAAATGAGCATAGTATCCTCCCTTTCAGTTAAAGAAGTCAATCGCACAATTAATTATTCACTTTTCCACTTTTAGTTTTAGAAAATACAACGATTATTAGACAGAGTAAATTAATAACGAAGAGTACTATATAATAGATGCTGGTGGATCCTTCGAAAAGGTAAGAACCATATCTCAACGTATTAATTCCTAGCACAACTAGTAGTAAGATGAACAATTTCGTATTAATATGTCTGTACCTCACTTTCAAGAGTTGGAAAATTGTATTTTCAATACGTGGTTGCACGGTATAAGGGTACTATTGTTTTCAGTTCAACTAAATCATCGATTACCAAATCGGCCATAGCCAGTTCATCTTCTTTTGCAAAATCAAAATTACATCCGATTGCCATTAATCCGTTATCTCTAGCAGCATTAATATCGGATAAGCGGTCTCCTACTACCGCGGCTTTCTGAATATCATATTTTGCTATAATTACTTTAACTAAATCTCCTTTATCTAAGGACTTTATTTGTTGAATGCTAAATGTCTCGGTAACCCAATCATCCAATTTATAATAAGTCACAATTGCATTTAAATAGTCAGTTAGGCCATTACTCGCTATGTATATGGAGCAATTATTCTCTTTTAGAAAACTGAAAACTTCTCTCACATTTGGATATAAAGCACCTTTCCCACTTCTTATGTTTTCAATTAGTCTCTCTAGAAAATAAGAATCCGTCTTTTCTCTCTCTGCGTGAGAATGAGTAGGCAACAAAGTTTCCCATACTTTTGGTAAAGGGACGCCCATAATTTCGCGATATTGATCAATAGGGGTTATTGAATTCCATTTGTTTTGACACCGTAAGTGATTAAACGTATCTTCAAGTGATAATTCTAGAATTTTGTCCGTTTGAAATAGAGTACCATCCATATCAAAAATAAGTGCTTGTAACATTAGATTCTCTCCTTGTTATCAATCCATTTCCTGTGAAAAATCAGTTCAAGAATAAAGATGACTAGTTTAAATTGCTTCTTTATGAAGATACTCTTGCATTTTTATCGTCAACTCCATAAAGTCTTCAGGCTTCACTCCGTTTTCGGGTTCCACCAAATAAAAGCCATCGTCTTTATATCTCGGTATTACATGCATATGGTAGTGCTCCACATCTTTGAATATTCCGTTTTCTTGTAAAATAGTGATGCCATCTGTGGGGAAAAGGTGTTCCAGTAAAATCGCCATCTTTTTAGCCAAATTCATGACTTCGCTCAAACTCTTTTCGTCAACATTACGGAATTCTGCATAATGTGTTTTAGGAACTATTAAAATATGACCTTTATTTATTGGGTATTTATCTAAGAAGCAACACACATACTCATTTTCAAAAATGATATGGGCTTCCACTTTTTTATGGATGATTTCACAGAATATGCAGCTCTCCATTCTCATTCTCCTTACATGAAGGTAATATAAGTCATTAAAATTAGGAAGAAAATTAAAGCCTAAATTAAAGAGTGTAGTTGTGTAATCTTGATCACTCATTGACTAACTGATTTGCCTTCTCTTCATTATTCATATACTCCAGGAGTAATGATTTTAACTCATCTTCACTTTGTACTTCTCGAAGATCTTTCCCATACCAATTTTCCAGATTTTCTCTTGTGAACGTATACTCATGGTCCGTAAATTTAAAAGTGATCCAATCTGCATTTCTAATTAAGGTAAATAAGAATGTAGCGTTATAAATCGCAGTGTTTTTAGTTTCCTGTTCTCTTATTTTTCCAGCGCCGTAATTCAAAATCATACCATATGGTTCTTCATCCGTTTTCAGTTCAAATCTTTGAAAGTGATCCGCATTCTTCAACTGGTTTACGATGTTCAAAACTGCACTTGCATCTCCAACATACGCATCTTTGAATTCAAATAAGTCTCCGACATAGGCATCTCGAATTTCAAGTGAATCACCATTCTCGCTACTTACAGCACAACCACTCGATATGAGAAGTGCCAGCGTCAAAAAAAACGAAAGTTTAAGCAATTGTTTCATTGGTCTACGCTCCCTGAAAAAATTTCTATGCAGGTTTCTTTAAATAGGGTATTTCTTCTTTCAACATACATGGACTTTATTCGTTAGAAGTTTGCCTGGCTTCAAAATAGGTTTTAATCACAACTTCAATGAAGCAGCATGAAAAATCCGCCATAATTGAACACTATAGTTATTGATCTGTCTCTGTAACGGAATTAAGTATTATTTCTTAAAACCTTACCTCCAAGTTCCGACAGGATATCAATCGCAACGTGAATGTAGTACTTACATCAAGTGTTTGGTATGGATAAACCTTAACTAATTTCCACCTGATTTTAATTTTTCAATATTGAATAATTATAACACAGAACCAACCATTCCCATATTGGTAATTAGGAATAATAAAGCGATAACCTCCCTGCATGTAAAGAGGTAAACAAAACTGAATAGGCATGCGGTCATATGGTAAACCATTAAGGATACTTATTTGTTCAGCTAATGTAACTGGAACTTCTCCATACACGAAAAAATCCGTAACTTCATTTGGAAGTCCGGATCTTTTCTGTCTGTATTATCTAGGCACGTGTCCTTATGCAAGAATGCAGATGGAGGTTATTTCAATTTCAAAGCAATTGGCTTGAAGTCTATTCGTTTAGAATCTATTTGGCTGTTACTTAAATGGGCAAAGGGATAGAAAGTTATCGAAGTTGCTTCAGGATTAAGACCATGAACTGTCGCATTCCAGGTCAGATCTTCACCGGAATCAGCTCCTTTAGTTCCGACTCCGCCATTATAGGGTACTTGATATTCGTTCCCTAAGTTATCGATTGCACGTAACTCGGCTTCAACGGCCATCCACTCTTCATGAACGGAAGGATTCACATCTTGTAGATAATTTATTGTTAAATTGACGTCCGTTTTCACTGCATCGATTAATTCTACAGTTACTCCTTCAGTACTGACATGTTTGTTGATGGGGATATGTGTGCCTTCTAAAGCATTGAGAGAAAAAGCAAAGTTCCAATCCCCTTCAATTGTTTTATCGTCTATAACGATCGCTGTAGGTTCCCATAACACATTCACTGTGTCTCCTACACTATCAGTACTATTCAGCGTCATCATTCCAACATGGCCAATCCCCTCTATATAGTAGCCTTCAAAGCCCCCGCTACTTGTCTTACTATCTAAAGTCGGCATGTTTTCGAAGGAAGGAAATGTACCTAAGTCTACGTCTGATTTAATTACATATGAAAGTGTGACTACATTTCCATCGTAAAAAGCCTTTTCTATGATAAGGTCAATTCCATTACTTGTTGAAAGTAGTCCGATATTCGTACTGATTTCGTCGTACGCTTGATAATAATCTTCTTGTGAAATGAAATAATCAAATGCTTCTCCGACAACCGGGATTTTGGTCACGAACTTGGCAAACGCAGGAGAGACATAAGCTGAAGAAATCGTACAGAGAGAGAGGATCGCAACAGATGCTGTATAAGCAACGGTTTTCTTGAATGGGAATTTTCTCTTTTTCTTAATTTCAAATGCATCAGCTAAAATCATGTCTAACTCATCGGAGGGCACCGGGATTTCATTCAGCGCTTCTTTAAAATGGTTTTGCTTGATCATCTGTGTACACTCCTTTTAACAATGTTTTGAGTTTTGACAAACCCCTCTTACCATTCGATTTCACCGTACCAAGTGGTTCTTCAAGTAAATCTGCTATTTGCTCAAATGTTAAGTCCTCATAATATTTTAAAATCAGGACAGTTTTATATTTTTCATCTAATTGATAAATCGCATTTAGTAAATCCATTTTTTCTTCATAACCAGTTTTGTTTTTACTTAACGTTTGATTTTTCAAATCATCCATTAATACAAGTTTCTTTTTCTTATGTAGAACATCGAGGGATGCATTGATGCAAATTTTCATTAGCCAAGTAGAAAAATACTTAGGCTGTTTCAGTTGATGAATGGACTCAATCGCTAAAAGTACTGTCTGTTGGAAGACATCTAATGCATCAGGTTTGTTTTTCACATAGCTATAACCCGTCCGATAAAGTTTCTGTTTGTCTTGCTGGATTAGATATAATAACGCCTCTCTATCTCCTCCCTCTATAAATGTTGATGTATCAACGGTTTGACCCGTTGTTAGGGTGCCAAAAATATTTTTTTGACACGCAGATAAACAATAATAATTAGATATTTGAATCTTCAAACGTCCATGGGTACGC
>NZ_JAMBOM010000020.1 GCF_023715615.1 Sporosarcina aquimarina
CCCTTACGGGAGCCAGCCGCCGAAGGTGGGACAGATGATTGGGGTGAAGTCGTAACAAGGTAGCCGTATCGGAAGGTGCGGCTGGATCACCTCCTTTCTAAGGATATATGTCAGTGGAACATCCTCGTGATGATGAAGCTGCACATTCGGAAATGAACCTCTGGTTCATACGTTGACATTTTGCGTTCAGTTTTGAAGGTTTATCAAAAAGCGGAAACAGCCGTTTAGGCTCGGCAGACATAAGACGGATTGGCGAAGCGGCGATTTGTGCCGCACAGGCAAGCTGGCTTATGACCGAGAGACTGGCTGTTGCAGCTGGATTATGATAAATATCTTCAAACTTGTTCATTGAAAACTGGATAAAACGACATTGAAGCAACAAATCAAGACAATCAACCGAGTCGGACACTATTCGTAGTGAGCCGAACAGCGATTCTTTTGTTCTTTCTTTTCATTCATCGCTGAATGAAAGAAGAACGTTAACTTTTTGGTTAAGTTAGAAAGGGCGCACGGCGGATGCCTTGGCACTAGGAGCCTAAGAAGGACGGCACTAACACCGATATGCTTCGGGGAGCTGTAAGTAAGCTTTGATCCGAAGATTTCCGAATGGGGAAACCCACCATCTTTAATAGGATGGTACGTATTTGTGAATACATAGCAAATACGAGGCAGACCCGGAGAACTGAAACATCTAAGTATCCGGAGGAAGAGAAAGAAAAATCGATTCCCTGAGTAGCGGCGAGCGAAACGGGAAAAGCCCAAACCAGGAAGCTTGCTTCCTGGGGTTGTAGGACACTCTATACGGAGTTACAAAAGGATGAGTTAGGCGAAGCGACCTGGAAAGGTCCGCCAGAGTGGGTAAAAGCCCCGTAACCGAAAATTCATCCCCTCCAGAGTGGATCCTGAGTACGGCGGAACACGTGAAATTCCGTCGGAATCCGGGAGGACCATCTCCCAAGGCTAAATACTCCCTAGTGACCGATAGTGAACCAGTACCGTGAGGGAAAGGTGAAAAGCACCCCGGAAGGGGAGTGAAATAGATCCTGAAACCGTGTGCCTACAAGTTGTCAGAGCCCGTTAATGGGTGATGGCGTGCCTTTTGTAGAATGAACCGGCGAGTTACGATTCCATGCAAGGTTAAGCAGAGAATGCGGAGCCGCAGCGAAAGCGAGTCTGAATAGGGCGAATGAGTATGGGGTCGTAGACCCGAAACCAGGTGATCTACCCATGTCCAGGGTGAAGGTAAGGTAACACTTACTGG
>NZ_JAMBOM010000021.1 GCF_023715615.1 Sporosarcina aquimarina
GCGTTCGTCCTGAGCCAGGATCAAACTCTCCATAAAAGAGAATTGATTGCTCAATTCGTACTGGCATCATTTAAGATGTCTATCAGATCAACTAAGATCTGTTTGTGTTTGTTTCACCGGCAAAACCAGCTTCCCAAACGATAATTCGTTGACATTTTGCTGTTCAGTTTTCAAGGTTCATAGAGTGGAGCCTAGCGGGATCGAACCGCTGACCTCCTGCGTGCAAGGCAGGCGCTCTCCCAGCTGAGCTAAGGCCCCGCATTAAAATAAAATGGTCGGGAAGACAGGATTCGAACCTGCGACCCCTTGGTCCCAAACCAAGTGCTCTACCAAGCTGAGCTACTTCCCGTTCCAAAAAAATAAAATTGGCGCGCCCGGCAGAAGTCGAATCCACAACCTTCTGATCCGTAGTCAGACGCTCTATCCAATTGAGCTACGGGCGCATACTATTTGAAAAAGTGAAAAAATGGTGCCGAGAACCGGAATCGAACCGGTACGGTAGTCACCTACCGCAGGATTTTAAGTCCTGTGCGTCTGCCAGTTCCGCCACCCCGGCATAAAAAACAATGGAGCGGAAGACGGGATTCGAACCCGCGACCCCGACCTTGGCAAGGTCGTATTCTACCACTGAACTACTTCCGCATAAGAGATGCGGGTGAAGGGACTTGAACCCCCACGCCCGAAGGCACTAGATCCTAAGTCTAGCGCGTCTGCCAATTCCGCCACACCCGCATAATCTCTAGATAATCTGCAAATAAATCACAGAAATGGTGAGCCATGCAGGATTCGAACCTGCGACCCTCTGATTAAAAGTCAGATGCTCTACCAACTGAGCTAATGGCTCGTACAAATGGTGCCGGCGAAAGGACTTGAACCCTCAACCTACTGATTACAAGTCAGTTGCTCTACCAGTTGAGCTACACCGGCACAAAAAATGGTGGAGGATGACGGGCTCGAACCGCCGACCCTCTGCTTGTAAGGCAGATGCTCTCCCAGCTGAGCTAATCCTCCATATATCACGCATAACTGCGCTTGCCTGGCAACGTCCTACTCTCACAGGG
>NZ_JAMBOM010000022.1 GCF_023715615.1 Sporosarcina aquimarina
TGAAGCTGCACATTCGGAAATGAACCTCTGGTTCATACGTTGACATTTTGCGTTCAGTTTTGAAGGTTTATCAAAAAGCGGAAACAGCCGTTTAGGCTCGGCAGACATAAGACGGATTGGCGAAGCGACGATTTTTGTCGCACAGGCAAGCTGGCTTATGACCGAGAGACTGGCTGTTGCAGCTGGATTATGAGAACTTCATAGATAGTTCCCTTCATTAAATAAAAAAGATGGGCCTATAGCTCAGCTGGTTAGAGCGCACGCCTGATAAGCGTGAGGTCGGTGGTTCGAGTCCACTTAGGCCCACCATCTATATTTTGTTTTGGGGCCTTAGCTCAGCTGGGAGAGCGCCTGCCTTGCACGCAGGAGGTCAGCGGTTCGATCCCGCTAGGCTCCACCAATAATTGTTCATTGAAAACTAGATAAAACGACATTGAAGCAACAAATCAAGACAATCAACCGAGTCGGACACTATTCGTAGTGAGCCGAACAGCGATTCTTTTGTTCTTTCTTTTCATTCATCGCTGAATGAAAGAAGAACGTTAACT
>NZ_JAMBOM010000023.1 GCF_023715615.1 Sporosarcina aquimarina
GCTCAATTTGTCTGGTAATGATGGCGAAGAGGTCACACCCGTTCCCATACCGAACACGGAAGTTAAGTTCTTCAGCGCCGATGGTAGTAGGGGGCTTCCCCCTGTGAGAGTAGGACGTTGCCGGGCAGATGAAGTCATTCTGTTGTAGAATGACTTTTTCTTTTCTAAAGGATCATAATTACTTGTGAGCAATAGTATTTCTATTGGAAACATGAAGAATATAATACTTGCCAGACGAGTGATTATGTGGTATTATTATCAATGCTGCTCTTGCAAAAAGCTTTTGTAGAGCGTTTATGATAATTAAAAACTTAAATAAAGTTGTTGACAAGACGATTACAGAATGTTATACTGTAAGAGTTGCTGAAAACAACAGAAACACTATGAACCTTGAAAACTGAACAGCAAAATGTCAACGAATTATCGTTTGAGAAGCCGGTTTTGCCGGTGAAACAAACACAAACAGATCTTAGTTGATCTGATAGACATCTTAAATGATGC
>NZ_JAMBOM010000024.1 GCF_023715615.1 Sporosarcina aquimarina
GTTATTGGGCGGCTGAGCGGCCGCTATGGAGTGGAGTCATGAAGCTGAAAATGTATACCCCATCTGGGTCTGTGATCGTCGAAACCAACGACGTCGCGCAGTTTTACCCAGACGCTGAAAGCGGCGGAGAGCTGACCACAATCGAACTGGTTTCGCCAACCGGCGGCCATGGGAAGGTGGCAGTAAAACATAGCTTCCACCAGGTGACTAGCGCTCTTGCCACGGCCTGGAAAATGGATGAAGACAAGGCAGGTGCAGCATGAGCGCAGAAATCATCGATCAGGCCAACGAGCTGGCAGAGCGCCGGCTGGAAATGACCATCCAGAACATGCGCATCAACCACAACGCAGTTTCAGCTACTCACTGCTGCGACTGCGGGGAAGAGATACCCGAGCGGCGCCGGGAACTGGTGGCGGGCTGTCAGCGCTGCGCTGATTGTCAGGAAGAGTTTGAAGAACGTGGTAAGCATTTGGCTGTAACG
>NZ_JAMBOM010000025.1 GCF_023715615.1 Sporosarcina aquimarina
CGGTAGTCCTGTATTAAAGGCGGGCGGCGAACGCACGTGCGCGGACCGTTCCTGACAACGATGCCCGTGCCATCGGCATTGCCCTTATGAAAACGCTTGCTTTCGATATCGAACATCGTTGGTTCGGCGCGCAGCGGCCCCCTTTTAGAATCGGTGCGACCTGCTTCATCGCATGCGCGCGCTCCGGCCGCGCCTCCTTCATCGAACCCGAAACGACATGGCAGATCGACACTCCAGTATCCGCCGCCGGCTGCTTCATGCCGGCCTGGCACTCGCGGCAGGTGCCGCCGCCCACCCTGGTCTTGCGCTGGCCGGCGCGGCCGGCACGCGTACGTTGCGCATCGGTTATCAGAAAGGGCCGCTCAGCCTGCTGAAGGCACGCGGCACGCTGCAAGGCAAGCTCGCGACACTCGGCGTGAACGTCACGTGGACCGAGTTCCCGTCGGGGCCACCGCAACTCGAGGCGCTGAACGCGGGAT
>NZ_JAMBOM010000026.1 GCF_023715615.1 Sporosarcina aquimarina
GGTGCGGCTGGATCACCTCCTTTCTAAGGATATATGTCAGTGGAACATCCTCGTGATGATGAAGCTGCACATTCGGAAATGAACCTCTGGTTCATACGTTGACATTTTGCGTTCAGTTTTGAAGGTTCATTTTGTATATATTAATTATATTATAGAATGGGCCTATAGCTCAGCTGGTTAGAGCGCACGCCTGATAAGCGTGAGGTCGGTGGTTCGAGTCCACTTAGGCCCACCATTTTTTTATTCCCGGGGCCTTAGCTCAGCTGGGAGAGCGCCTGCCTTGCACGCAGGAGGTCAGCGGTTCGATCCCGCTAGGCTCCACCATATTACTCCATAGAGGAGTATTTTTGTTCATTGAAAACTGGATAAAACGACATTGAAGCAACAAATCAAGACAATCAACCGAGTCGGACACTATTCGTAGTGAGCCGAACAGCGATTCTTTTGTTCTTTCTTTTCATTCATCGCTGAATG
>NZ_JAMBOM010000027.1 GCF_023715615.1 Sporosarcina aquimarina
GGTTGCTGAACTGGCGCTCATCGCGGCCAAAAGCCAGCGTATCTTCGTCGCCGCAGCCGTTAAGCTCGGCGGCATAGCTTAAAAAATTGCGCGCCTGGCCGAGCAGGTCGAGGCCGATATTGGCCAGCGCAAGATCGATCTCGAGCTCGGGAGCATGTCCGCACCAGGCGCCTAAACGCTGGGCCAGAACCAGACCATTGTCGCCAAGCCGCAGGGCGTAGGTGGCTACGGGGTTAGGGTTATTCATCGCCGCCTCACATATGTTCCATGCCGTCCGGCACGGTATAGAAAGTCGGATGACGGTAGACTTTGCTTTCCGCCGGGTCGAAGAATTCGCCGCGATCTTCCGGCTGCGAAGCAACGATTTCGCTGGCCTTCACCACCCAAATTGAGCAGCCTTCGCTGCGGCGGGTGTAGGCATCACGGGCATTCTCCAGCGCCATTTGATCATCGGCAGCGTGCAGACTG
>NZ_JAMBOM010000028.1 GCF_023715615.1 Sporosarcina aquimarina
TGCCTGGCAACGTCCTACTCTCACAGGGGGAAGCCCCCTACTACCATCGGCGCTGAAGAACTTAACTTCCGTGTTCGGTATGGGAACGGGTGTGACCTCTTCGCCATCATTACCAGACAAGTGTGCTTGTCTTTTTTCAAAGACAATTTATATTATATACTACAAACTATGTAATATACAAGTCTTTTTTTGAAAGAACAATTTGTTCATTCAAAACTGGATAAAACCAACATTGAAAACTCAAGACAGCCTTACGGCTCTCTAACTATAATTTGGGAAAGTCCTCGATCGATTAGTATCTGTCAGCTCCACATGTCGCCATGCTTCCACACCAGACCTATCCACCTCATCATCTTTGAGGGATCTTACTTACTTGCGTAATGGG
>NZ_JAMBOM010000029.1 GCF_023715615.1 Sporosarcina aquimarina
GATGATTGGGGTGAAGTCGTAACAAGGTAGCCGTATCGGAAGGTGCGGCTGGATCACCTCCTTTCTAAGGATATATGTCAGTGGAACATCCTCGTGATGATGAAGCTGCACATTCGGAAATGAACCTTTGGTTCATACGTTGACATTTTGCGTTCAGTTTTGAAGGTTTATATAGTTACGTTTTCATTGCGTGCTAAATACTCTTCAAACTTGTTCATTGAAAACTGGATAAAACGACATTGAAGCAACAAATCAAGACAATCAACCGAGTCGGACACTATTCGTAGTGAGCCGAACAGCGATTCTTT
>NZ_JAMBOM010000002.1 GCF_023715615.1 Sporosarcina aquimarina
ATTCATGATGAGTCCTCCTTGGTATGCAAATTAGGGGTCAATTCGTGCAGATTTGACACCCCGCATCATACCAAGAGGGCTTTTTCTATTCAAGTCCCCGAAAAAGCTTCTAACAGGAATGCTCCTATAGAGATAATATTCCATTTTGTTATTTAATTCTTGGGTAAGTTCTAGTACGATGGTTATAATAAATAAATAGACAAATCAACTACTACAGATAGAGTGAGGGGGCCATTTTTTGAAAAAACTGTTGTGTTCCATTTCAATATTATTTCTTGCAATTCTCCTGACAGGATGCAAAGAGAAAGAAACGCCTGGAGATCGCATGCAAACTTACGTCAGTAATTGGAATGAAAGTAAATTCTCCGAGATGTATAAAGATTTTTTAAATACAGATACGAAAAAAATGTTCGATGCTAATGAATTTGTGGATCGACAAGAGAAATTAGCAGAAGATTTAGGGATCAAAAACCTGAAAATCACGTACAAAAAACCTAAGGAAGAAACAAAGTGGGACGAGGAAAAGCCAGCTGCCTTCCCAATTCAAATATCAATGGATACCATAGCCGGTCCTATTAAATTCGAAAAGGAACTAACGTGGCACTTCGAAACTCATGGGGATACAGAAAATTGGTTTGCTGAGTGGGACCCATCTTTCATTCTTCCGAAACTAACGGAAAAAGATAAAATTCAAATCTCTACGATGTCAGCAAAACGCGGAAAAATATTTGACCGGAATGGAAATCCTCTTGCCGTGAATGGAACAGGTTATGAAGCAGGAATTGTTCCAGGTAAGTTTACAGACGAAACAAAAAAAAGCGAGCTGGCTAAACTTCTGAATACAACTGTCAAGTTTATCGATAAGCAAGTTAATCAAAGTTGGGTACAACCTGACTATTTTGTACCGATTGCCCCTGTTTCCAAAAACAATCAAGCATTGTTGGATAAACTCATTACCATCCCTGGAGTCACCTATCAAGAGACAGAAATGCGAGAATATCCGTATGGTGAATCTGCTGCCCATTTAACAGGATATATCGGGAAAATCACCGCTGAATTATTGGAAAAGCACAAAGATGAAGGCTATAAAGAAACGGATTTAATCGGTAGACAAGGTCTTGAACGGATCTTGGAAGATCGGTTGAGAGGAAAAGACGGCGTCGGGATTTATATAAAAAGTCCAGAATCGGGTGCAACATTGCAAAAAGTAGTAGAGACCGAAGCTGTAAATGGAGAGAATATTTCATTAACGATTGACGCAGAGTTACAGAAAAAGATTTTTACGTCTATGAAAGGTGAACCAGGCGCAAGTGCAGCAGTGGATCCACAGACAGGCGAAACGCTAGCACTTGTCAGCTCCCCTAGTTTCGAACCTACAGAATTCATGTTGGGAGTTAGCGGAGAGCGCTATAAAAAACTATCTGAAGACCCACTGAAACCTCTGTTTAACCGGTTTGCAGCGGCTTACGCACCTGGTTCATCCTTAAAACCCATAACAGCGGTAATTGGAATGGAAAAAGGAACATTAAAACCAGAAAAGGGTCTATCAATTTCAGGACAAACATGGCAAAAGGATTCATCTTGGGGAGCTTATCGGGTTTCACGTCTCCACCCGGAAGCACCGAATCCTCTGAACTTAAAAAATGCGCTTATCTATTCCGATAACATTTACTTTGCGCAACAGGCGCTAGCAATTGGCAAGGAAGATTTCATATCTGGTTTAACAAAATTCGGATTTGGTGAAGAGATTCCTTTCATGCTCAACATCTCCCCTTCTCAGATTTCGAATGATGGGACGATTGCTTCAGAAGGTCAACTCGCCGATACTTCCTTCGGACAAGGCCAAATGTTAGCAAATATTTTACATCTCGCAACGATTTATGAACCTATATTAACGAATGGCATTATGTATAAGCCGACGTTATTGCTAGATGATAGAACCCAGCAAGTATGGAAAGAGGGAATTATCAGCAAAGACACCGCAGAAGTACTAAAAAATGATTTACGAAGTATCGTAGTGGATGGCTTTGCCCAAGCCGCCAATATTCCAGACATCCCGATTTCAGGGAAAACAGGGACTGCAGAGTTGAAGACTTCTGCAGAAGGCCGGGGAGAAGAAAATGGCTTTTTTGTTAGTTACAATACGAACAATCCAGCATTTATCCTTGCGATGATGATTGAAAATGTAGAAGATAATGGTGGAAGCGGATATGTCGCTGAGTTTGCAGCAGAAGTGTATAAAGCGAACAACAAAAAATAAGTAAAAATAAAAGCAGGACTGTACTGTAGGTCATAAACACGACGTATCGGAACAGCCCTGCTTATATTCTTTAACCATACAGTAGCCATAGATCGTTTTTTTGGCTTCCAAATGATTAATACAATCGTCAAAACGAAAATCATGAATAATAGATAGAGTTTGAACTCCGCATCTAATTTCAGTCTTAAATCTAATACTTAGAGTATAACCGTCTTGGACCGTCAGGCAACATGTTTGCCAGTAAAATATATACAATTAACGAGACAGGCGTCATAATAAAAACTAGTCTTACGAGAAATGAAGAAATGCCAAAGAATTCTGCGATGCCGCCACAAACACCTTGTAATGAAGAATCAGTTGATGACTTCGTTAGTCGTTTTGTATTCACTTCCACACCTCCAACTTATTTTTTCTTCAATCTATTTCTTTCCTGTAGATCACATAAAATTATCAGTATAATTGACCAGAATTATCCAGCACTTTATACCTAACACAAACACTTACATGAATCCTTAAAGAAAAGAGGCAGTGCATGAAAAAAGTTCAAAAACAGATAGTTATCGGTTCTATATGCTTCACAGGAATCGTAATTGCCAATAGTGTGCAAGCAATTTTTTCTCCCTACACATTTGTAAGGTTTCTAAATATATTGGTTATTATTTTAATATCAGGAGCTCTAGGAGCTTTCATGCGAGAATACTACATACAAAAGAACGAGTAGCTTGCAAATAATCCGTTTATTCCTAATTGTTAATACTGTTAAATTCTAGTATACTACACTTAATCGTTCATTGGAATTGACTAAATCACCTTTCATAAGGAGGTCAATATATGAAAAACGGCAAAGAACATGGTTTCTTCTATTGGAGTCTGTCGTATCACAAAAAGTTTGTTCGAACAGTTTGGATGATACCAATTGCCCTAATCCTTATTATTATCCTTCTCAATTCACCAGGGTTTTCATTACTCTTTAAAACGGTTGCAATTTGGGTGTTAACTGCCACATTAGTTCTCCAGCTCGTATACAACTACTTTAGATGGAAACAGGAAATGTGATTTTACCAAAGCTGGTACTACAACAGCCTTGGTTGTTTTTATGTAGGAACTTGCTTCATAAAAAACAGTCGAAAGAAAGGAGTTCCCCCGTGTACTCTCTTTACTGCAGAACCTATCAATTCTCCTACAAAACAGTTGCGCAATTTCTTCCTTGGCGGCACCCTCTTTTGTTAGAAGGCGAAAACAGTTTGGCAGAATTACCAACCTTATTACAACGTCAATCGATTGGAAATGTACTCATTGTTACTGATGAAGGCATTTCCCAGCTTGGATTAATGGATCCTTGGATCGTGCATATAAAGAAGCGAATCCCCTTTACCCAGTCCCTCGAATGTTGAACAAAAAAGACTTAGAAACGCTTTATATATTGATAAAACAACAGTAATACTGTGAGGAAAAAACGCCTAATTCCTCGGCATCACAAAAGAGGAATTAGGCTTATGGTTTTGATTTCTGCCAATCACATTTGATTGAGAAACATGCAAACTTATGGATACATGACAGTAGAACACTTCCATACTGACAGCAATTTATACCTATCTGGTCCGCCTGTATTTGGATAATAGTTCTTGTGAAATATGACAATAATCATTTGGACATCTATCTAACCTGTCTTGATGTTCATCTGCACTTTTTACATAGTTTGTAAGAGGCAACACTTCAACAACGATATGATCAAAATCACCTCTTCCACTAAGAAACGCTTTCGCTTCTTCAAGGTGTTCAGAGACCTCACTATATACACCTGTTCTGTACTTTTCACCAACGTCCTCACCCTGCTTATTCAAACTATATGGATCAATAATTTCAAATAAGTAGCCCATTAATTCTCTGATTGTTACAACGGTCGGATCAAATTCTGTTTTTACACATTCAGCATACCCGTCATAATCACCCACAAGTGTACAACTGTCTCCATTGGCTCTTCCTGCTTCTGTAAACTCAACGCCAGGTTACGTTTTAACAAAAGCTTGCACTCCCCATAAACATCCACCTGCAATATAGACTACTTCCAAAATGACATTCTCCTTTGTTTATTAAAATCTATCCATCTAACAGATTAAGAACTGTAATTCCTAAGTCAACTAAACATTAAAATCATGACACACCTTATTATTCTACAAAAAACACCTAACACCCCTTAATCTAAGCTTATTAAAAGGTACTTACCTCACATCACAAAATGAGATAAGTACCTTTTAAATTTTATTTCTGTAATTTATTTGTCAATTCAACAAATTCTTCTACATCTTTTCCGACAAGCTCAATCCCCGCAGCCCAGAAGTCTTTCTTAGTTAAATCTACATCTAGATGTTTCTTTGCTAAATCTTCGACTCTCATGGAACCTGTATCTCTTAGTAAGGCAATATACTTCTCTTCAAAGCCCTCAGGGTTTTTTAAGTATTCTGCGTAGATACCAAGGCTGAATAAATACCCAAATGTATACGGGAAATTATAAAACGGGACACTATCAATAAAGAAGTGTAACTTGGCTGCCCAGAAATGCGGGTGATAAGAAGATAGGCTATCCCCAAATGCTTCTTTTTGTGCGTCCACCATTAATTCGTTCAAGCATTTTTCTGAAACAATTCCCTTAGCACGCTCCGTGTAAAAACTATCTTCAAATAAGAAACGAGCACGAATATTTAAGAACATCGCTGTTGCGCCTTCTAATTTATTCGCCAAAAGAGATACTTTTTCTTCATCCGTCGCAGCATTTTTTACAGTTGCATCCGCAATAATGGTTTCAGCAAATGTACTAGCAGTTTCCGCTACGTTCATGGCATATCCTTGATTTAGTTCCGGCAAATCTTTCATGACGTGACTGTGGAAAGCATGTCCTAATTCATGTGCTAATGTACTCGTATCACTCGGTGAACCTGTAAAGGTCATGAAAATACGAGACTCTTCAAATTCAGGTAAACTCGTGCAATACCCTCCTGGCCGTTTATTCGAACGATCTTCCGCTTCAACCCAGCGGTTTTCAAGCGCATGTTTTGTAAACTCAGTCAGTTTTGGTCCAAATGAAGTGAAATGCTCAATTATAAAATCACATGCCTCATCATAGGTAAAACGCGTTGGTTTTGTTTCTCCTAATGCAACGGGTGCATCCACGTCTTGCCAGCCCAACTTATCCATTCCTAACAAATTCGCTTTTTGTGCTAAGTAATCAAGAAACGTTTGTTTCTGCGCGTCAACTGCTGACCACATGGCTGTTAACGTTTCTTCCGTCATCCGGTTATATTCAAGCGGTACTTCTAAATGACCTCCCCGTCCATGTGCATCTTGCAATGTTAAGCGATAGCCTGCTAAATGGTTGAGAATGTCTGCAAAAATAATTCCATTTTTAGACCAGACTTTTTCCCAGTCTTCAAAAAGCTCAGCCCGCACATCTGAATCAGGATCAGCATACATTTTGTTCATCGCTTGCCCAATGGATAAGTCAGTTGATTTACCGTCTTTATCTGTAAAGGGAACAGTCATTGTAGAGCCTACTGTATCGTACAAATCGCTCCATGCTGCGATCCCGTCTTTATTTAATTTAGCAATCAGTTTCTCTTCATCTTCTGACAATAGACGTTTGCCTTGTTCACGTATCTCATCTAGTGAGAAACTAATTTCTTTTAAGGCTCCATCCTTCAAGAGTTTACTCCATTGATCATCTGAGATTGCTACTAGTTTTTTAGTGAAGATTGTTGATAGTTGCTGAATTTCGCTTACAAGTTCCATTATTTGACCCTTAACAACACTTGCATGTTCATCGTCCATAAAAGCATCATGCCACATATTAATGAATGTCCCAACCTGGCCTAATCCTTTGCCGATTACCTCTTGTTGTTTCAATATTTCTAGCAAAGTAGAAGCATCGTAACCTGAATCGCTATTCCACGCTTTCAACAGTTCCGCATAATGAACAATATCTTCTTTAACAGATGCAAGTTTCGTTTGTACTTCTTCCGATTTGGTTCCGCCTTTAAATATACTCTCTAAATCCCAAGTAGCATTATATTTCAATTTAATTCACTCCCCTTATAGATCTATTGTAAACGTTATCAATGAATTTAGAAAGATTCGGTAACCGAGTCATTTCCAATAAAAAAACAAGTAACTCGCCTTTATGGGCAAGCTACCTGTTTGCAGTTAGAGGTTGATGGAACCAAAGCATTTAGCTCAAAAAGTTATCGTTTCACTTTTTTCTTGCGTGGTTTCATGAACGTCTCATAGACAATCGGAACAATTACAAGTGTCAATAGCGTAGAACTGATCAGACCCCCGATAACCGTAACACCGAGACCTTTAGAAATCAGTCCGCCACCGCCACCTTCTACACCGAGTGCCAATGGTATGAGCGCACCGATAGTAGCAAGTGCTGTCATCAAGATTGGACGTAGACGAGTAGAACCTGCTTCCAAAAGGGCTTCTCGTGTAGAAAGTCCTTCCTTCTCTTGATGAATCACGCGGTCAATTAAAACAATCGCGTTCGTAACAACAATACCGATCAGCATTAAGGCACCAATCATTGCAGATACATTTATCGGCTCACCGGCAATCCAAAGTGCCACTAAACTACCGATAATTGTGAATGGTAGTGAGAACAAAATAGCGAGTGGCGCTAATGCTCCACCAAATGTTACTACAAGTACAAAGTAGACGATCGCTACTGCAGCTAGCATGGCGATTCCTAATTGTGAGAAAGACTCATTGATCTGCTCTGTCACACCACCGAAGTCCACTTTCACTCCACTTGGTAAATCCAAGTCACTGATTTTCTTTTCTACAGAGCTTGAAATCGCAGCAACATCTTTACTCTTCACATCAGCAGTCAGTGAAGCATACATTTTGCCATCTCTGCGCTGGATTGTATCTGGCGTTTTGCCTTCTTCAACTTCCATCACATCACCCAATTTAACTGGGATGCCTAACGGTGATTGAATGACTTTGTTCTTCAACTCATCTATATTTTTATACTGATCTTCTGTGACTTCGATATAGACATTTAACTCTTTTCCATCTTGTTTTACCGTTGTGACTGCAGATGCTTCACCAGGAGACATGAGATTCATGCCTACTTGTGCTGCTGTTAACCCTAGGCTACTCAATTTCTCTTGATTTGCGACTAGCGTGTATTGGTCATATGCTTCTGAAAGGCTAGACTCGACTTTTTCCAAATTCTTATTGTCTTCTAAAATAGGCAAGACCTGATCTGTTGCTTTCTCGATATCTTCCTTATTATCTCCATAGACAAATAATTGTAAGCCACTACCGCCCATGCCGCCAAAGTCCATACTCTTCCATTCACCTTGTTCGGATTTCTCGTTAAGGGTGTCAATGACCTTTGACGTTTCTTCACTGAAATTTTTGAAATCCTTATCGTATTCAATGAAAAATAATGCAGAATTACTTCCGCCCATTCCCATCATCGCATCCATCGGGCTACCGCCACCTAGTGAATACTGATATGTCGTAATCCCCTCATGGGTACTTAGATATTTCTCAGCTTCCAGTGCGATTTCTTCTGAATCTTCTCTTGTTTGACCCGCGTCCGGACTATAAGTAGCCACAATCATTTTTTCTTCTTCGTCAGGCAAGAAGCTGACACCAATTAATGGCACTAAGAAGAAACTTAACACGAGGATCACTACAGATCCCCCGAAGGTAATCAGTTTATGATTCAATGTCCATTCCAAGATACGACCATATGCATTAGCTAGCTTTCCTGGCTTTTCTTCTTTTGTGCGATTTTCTTTTGTTCCAACCTGACTCAGTTGCTTTTTATACAATGAATGAGCAAGCATTGGAACAATGGTCACAGCAACAATCAAAGAAGCTGCTAGGGCGAATGCTACCGCCAATGCAAATGGTAAGAACATCTCACCAACTAGGCCGCCAACTAAACCAATTGGCAAGAATACAGCGATTGTTACAATCGTAGATGAAAAAATAGGGATAAACATCTGACGTGTTGCTTCACGTATTAACTCTTTTCCACGTAATTGCTCTCCTGGCAATGCCATACGTCTATAAATATTCTCCATAACGACAATCGAGTCATCGATTACACGGCCTATGGCAACTGTCAATGCACCTAGCGTTAAAAGATTTAAAGTGATATCCATTTGATGCAGGAGGAAGATTGCCATAAGTAATGACAATGGAATTGAAACGATGGAAATGAGTGTCGTTTTAATACTTCTCAAGAACAACAAGATGATCAAGACCGCAAATATGATCCCAAACAATGCTTTACTAAGCATAGTACTGACTGCTTCCTCAATCGGTTCCCCTTGATCCAACGTAGTAATAACTTTTAAATCCAAGTCTTTTTCAATAGTAGAAATTTCATCTTTTACACTGTTTACAACTTCAACAGTATTGCCGTCAGCTGCTTTTACTATTTGAATACCGATGGAGTCTTCTCCATTCGTTCTTGAAATCGATTCAGCCTCACTCACGACCTTGATTTCAGCTAAATCTCCTAACTTGACAGAAGGAATCTCCATTGGTGGTTGTGTTTGTGCCTGTGAATTTCCTTGCTCTGCTTGTGGGTTCCCTTGTTGGGCTTGATCCATCTGTCCTGCTTGAGCAGGAACGGCAGGAATTTCCAACTTTTTCAAATCGTCTACACTGGCAATATTTCCATCAATGACTAGGTTTTTCACCTTGCCATCAAAATTTGTTAAACCTAATGGGAATGTAATATCCGATCCTTGAATGATTTGCTGGATCGTATCCTGTGACAATCCGTATTTCTTTAACTGTTCTTCATCAAAATCTATTGTTACTTTTTTCAATTGTTGTCCGGTAATTTGAACATCTGCCACACCCTCTATGCCTTCTAGAGCAGGCAGCACATCATTTTCCACTACAGTGGTCATAGCTTCCGCAGTTCGTTTGTTATCACTAACACTTAATGTCATAACTGGTAGCGCATCAAAACTTAATCGTGAGACTTCTGGGTCCTTCACGCCTTCTGGTAACGAAAGTTTCGACAAGGCTTCTTTTATTTCCTCGGTTGCCTTATCCATATCAGTTTTGAACCCAAATTGAACTTGAATAGATGATGCGTTAGCTAAAGAAGAAGAGCTAACCAGTTCCACACCATCCAAGTTTTGAATTCGTTGTTCGATTGGAACGGTAACTTTTTCAGCTACGTCATCCGGAGCTGCTCCAGGATAGGTAGTCAAAACCGTTACGTTCGGTAAAGTTATCGTAGGCATTGTTTCTTGTTTCATATTGAAACCAGAGTACAATCCAGCAACAACAACCATAATTGTCAGTATCCACACTGCGAATTTGTTGTTGAGTGCGAAATTAGTGATTTTTTTCAAGTGTTACACTCCCCGTATTTGATAGTTCTCTCTATCATTGACCATGTAGTCACGATGTTTTATACTATAAATGACCAGTCAGTCAAATGCAAGAATAATAGCATCCTATTATCAACTTTGAGTAACTGTGAATTCGTTTAAATTCACTTCATATGATTTATACGAAAAGACCATTCTATATCGTGCCTCCCTCTTGTTGACAACATGTGACTGCTTGGTAAACTGAACGCTAATACATAAAAAATATGCACGATGAAAAGGTGAGACTAATGAAGGTACGAAAACAAAAAGAAATCATTGAGTCGGCCATCAAGTTATTTGCAGAAAACGGCTTTACGAACACATCCATCCAAGAAATTGTAAACGACTGCGGAATCTCTAAAGGAGCATTTTATAATTACTTCACATCCAAAGAGGCGTTACACATCGCCATCTTCGAATATTACTTCGAACAGATGAGATCACGTACACACGAAATAGATGCTGAACAGTTACCTCCCCGCGACAAACTTGCAAAACTGTTAAGCGTCCCATTTGAACAACTTACCAAACAAAAAGACTTTTTCATGGTATATATGCGGGAACAAAGTTTTACTATCAATAAAGAACTTCGTGAAGTTATGGGGAAAACTCAATTTGAAATGTTGACTTGGTACGAAAAGAACTTGAAAGAAGTATATGGAGATAAAATAAATGGCTACACAGGTGATATTATTATGCTGATTGAAGGAATTAGAAGCAGTTACTTAGCATCGATTCTTATTCAAGGTTCCCAGATCGATGCAACGCTCGTTCCAACATTCATCATGAATCGTATTGAAGATATGGTGGTCTCTTTTGAAAATGGTGAAGAACCAATCATGAAAAATAACTTGTTGGATCTTTTTACAAACAATTCATGCGGATCATTAAATCATATTGAAAAAGTCTCTGCTTTACTGGCAGATATGCAAGAACAGCTTGAGATTATGAATTTCAGTGATGATCAAAGGAATGGCCTCGCTGGAGTAATAGCGTTTCTAATCAGTGAACTTCAGAAACCTACTATCGAGAAATATGTATTCCAAGGAATGTTGGCCAATTTAAAAACAGTTAAAGAGTTTGATATCTATAGAGAAAAGATTGCAAACCTATTAGGAATCGAGCTTTTATAAACTGCTTTATTCGTTAATCTAACGAGATCAAGCATAGAATCACGCACGGTTTATATATGTAATACATTAGAGCCTTTGACTTTCCATACCGGAATGGTCAAGGGCTATTAAGTTTTTTTAAAGATATTAAGCCTACATAACCTTGTCGATACGATATCTCTTATATTTGATTCCCCCATCTATATCCCCTATGCTATCCGATTCCCTGTATCAAATCATGTCAGAACTTTAATAAACAATGTAAGGAGTTCTATTACTTTCAAACTGGGATTTCATCAAAAGTCACACAAAATTATGTTTTATATATTTTCAGAATACCATTGATATACTGTATACACAGTGATATTATTTAGAATATTAAATTTTAAATATTGAATTGGAGGAAAACATCATGGAATGGCATACGTATTATTTAATCCCTATTATCTATTTGATCGCCATGATAGTGATTGGTGTTATGGTTTCGGGTAAACAGGATTCCAGAGCAGATTTCTATGTAGCTGATAACAAAATGAATTCTGCTGTATTATTCAGTACGGTTCTCGCTACTGTAGTTGGTGCGAATACGTATATGGGTTTTAGTGGATTGGTCTACACTGGAGGATTCTCGCTGATTTGGATGTTAGTTGCTGCTAGTACGTCCTATTTTGTTTTATTTTTCATCTCAGGAAGAATTCGTAAGATTGCAGAGCATTATGAGGTTTTTACGCTTCCTGACTTGATGGCGGAACGATACAACCGTCCTGTTGCTACACTGACTACGTTTTGCTCGCTCATCGCGTTAATTGGAAGTGCTGGTGGTAGTATTCTTGGAATCGGTATGATCCTAAATACAATCTTAGGTATTAATCCGATTGTGGCGATTGTCGTTACAGCTGCTATCACAATTACTTACACGACATTTGGAGGTCTAATGGGAGTTGCTCTAACAGACTGGGCGCAAACAATTATTATGCTAATTGGATTGATTTTAGTAATCCTATTTGGTTTCCAAGCAATGGACCCTGGAAGTTCTGTCTTTAGTGCATCACTCAATGGCGGTGAGCTACTAAAAGGTGTACTTGGAACTGAGTTCATGAGTACCACTGAAACTGTTACGTTTATGTTGGTTATCGGATGGGTGATTACATTCATGCCACTCAATACGGTCAGCCAAACACAGATTCAACGTATCTACTCAGCAAAAAGCGTAAAATCCATTCAACGGATCAGCTTGCTCGTTGCTTTGTTCATGGGAGTTTCCATGGCATTTGGACTTACGCTAATCGGTGGAATTGGGAAATCGCTATTGCCCGATCTGGCAAATCCAGAAACAATATTACCCGTTCTTTCAATGGAAATTATTAATCCATGGATAGGCATGATTATTGTTACTGGAATTCTGGGAGCATGCATGTCGACCATCGATTCAAACTTGCTTGGTGCAGGTATCCATGTCACGAGAGATTTGTACGAGCATCGTCTAAAGAGAAAAGGTTTGCCTATTGATGACAAAAAAACCATACGACTTACACGGTGGACTCTTGTTATTATTGGAGCTTTCTCTACAGTTGCAGCGATTTTAACACCATCCATCATGGGATTATTATTGTTCACACTGAAAATATTCGCTGGTGCGACATTCGTTCCTATTATGCTTGGACTCTTTTGGCCAAAAGCGAATTCCTATGGTGCAATGGCCGGGATTATCGGAGGTGGAGTTACTACAATCCTTTGCAGCATCATGCAAACTAGCATAGATCCCGTAATTCTTGGTCTGATAGTCTCCCTAGCAGGCACACTCCTATTTAGCCTGCTCTTCAAAGAAGAAGGAGACAAAGGACAAAAATTCTTATTCAAAACGGTTACTAAAAAGGATTATGGAATCTTTGCAGGAAGTGTCGTCATCTATGCCGCATTTATGATTTCTATTAACTTCATCAACATGTGGCCATTATTGATCGCTTGTTCTCTCATCGGACTATGTGTGGGAGTCATTGCACTGTTTGCATTCGTCATGCCTAAAAAGAAGGAAAAAGTCACTGTCACTGAACTCGAAAATCAATCAAACTAATGTCAATGGAGGTTTTCACATTATGTATGCACATATTAACAAAACAAAAATCTTTTACGATGTAGATGGGCAAGGGATTGAAATCGATGGAGACCGTCTTAAAGAAAAACCAGTCGTATTCGTCATTCACGGTGGTCCAGGTGGCTGCCATATTACCTTTAAACCTTATTTAGATGAATTGACAAAAACGGCACAACTCGTTTATATCGACCAACGCGGCTGTGGTTTCTCAGAAAAGGACGATCCTGATAACTACACTTTGACGCAAAATGTGGAAGATGTCGAAGCACTTCGACAACACCTCGGGCTTGAAAAGATCTGGATTTTAGGCCATTCATACGGCGGAATTGTTGCGATGAGTTATGCGGTAAAATACGAAAAGAATGTAGCGGGACTAATTTTGGCAGCTACCTCCCCTTCATACAGTTTCTTAGAGAAAGCGAAGAAACACGTAGAACAATTCGGAAATGCAGAACAGATTGCCATGGCAAATTTGTTATGGGACGGTAAATTTGAATCTATTGAACAACTTCAAGAATATGACAAAATCATGGGTCCACTCTATTCAAAGGTAGTTGCCGATTCGGATTCTCACTCTCTAGCAACTGTTAAACGACCACCACTTGAGCGCAATGTGGAGGCCGCTAACAAAGGGTTCGCAGAATTCCTTCGTACGTACGACGTTCGAGGAGAGTTAAAGGAATTGAATGTCCCTGCTCTAATACTTGCGGGTTATCATGATTGGATCACTGCTCGCTCTGAGAGTGAAGAGATTCATGAGTTGATCGACAAGAGTGAACTTCATATTTTAAAGGACAGTAGTCACAGTCTTTTTTCGGATGAAAACGAGCTGACCAACAAGCTTATGTCGGAATTCCTTGTTCGACATAGCAGTCAGTAATCTATATGGAAAAAGCCTTTGACTCCCACTTTGGGATCAAAGGCTTTTAACTATTTTTATGTCGACTTGTCCTAATTGACTACTCACTTACTTTGAATGTATGCAAAACACGAGCAGATATCAAGTATTAACTACATACCAAAGATCCCTCAAAAAAAGTTTAAACTAATAGTTAATGTTTCTTTACTAAGCTACCTTGAGGAGAATTCTGTTCAACCTCGATATATTCCTTATATGCTTGATTCACTAGAGATTGGAAGCCATCATCAACATTGGTTTGTCCATTATGTTGTAGGATCTCTGTGAATTTTTTATAGGTTTCATCAGAAGTAAAAAGCCTTAGATTCTTTCCACCTTGCTCTCCCAAATTCTCTTCCTCCCAATTTTTCTTCAGAGCATGCTGTGCTCTGAAGAACTCGAAAGCCTGCTGTGCAGTTTTTATATTGTTCAGTTCCAAATGGCTTGCCATACTGAGAACACGCGTTTGATGAATTTTTCCATTATCACTCAAAATGACGTATTGCAACAATACATTGATGACCGGCTTTGTGAGTCCGTGCAACGTTTGTAAACGATTGATCAACTCCACATCTGCAGGAAAAGGTGAATGTCCTCCAATTTCTTCTAGCATCTCAATTGGTTCAGTACTTTCAAAGTAGTCAATCAGCGTTCCTTCTCGTTCATTCACCCAGCATCTCTCCTCTTGTTTAGATTTCTTTATTCCAATCTCTTTGAGGTAATTACTTGCCCGTCAATCCATTATATTCACTTGTAGTGTTCGATTATTTAGGTTAAAGAGTAAAAAGTTAGACTTTTCAAAATCAATTATACACGAATAACTAGTTGAAGAACAGATTTGAAACAGTACATGTCAAAAAGACCGAATCTGTCAGCAGACAAATCCGGTCTTTTCTAAAGTTTTCATACTACCGACAAGGCAGCATTTAATCCATTAAATCCGCAATAAGTTCAAAAGAATGCAGTCGATCCTCTTGATAGAAGACCGGTGAGCTCAAAATGAACTCATTTGCTTTCGTCTGGTTTAAGAATGCTTCCAGTTGTCGTTTCACAGTTTCTGGACTGCCGACAATTGTGGCAGGAGAATCCAGCATATTCGCTGCTGAAACCTTTTCACTTGGACTCCATACTGCATCTGGATCATCCAAAGGTGGTTTAAACTGAGTCGGCATTCCCCTGTGAAGACTTAAGAACTGTTGTTGGAATGATGTTGCGAGCCACAGTGCTTTTTCATCAGTATCTGCAGCTATTATACTGACGCCAAGCATTGCATATGGTTCTTGTAGGTTTTTGGAAGGCTTGAAGTTCTGATGGTACAGTTGTAATGCTTGCATTACATAGGCAGGAGCAAAGTGACTTGCAAACGAAAACGGTAACCCTTGTTGCGCAGCAAGCTGTGCACTAAAACCTGAAGAACCAAGCAACCAAATCGGAATGTCTTGCCCTTCACCAGGAAACGCACGGACGCGGGCATTAGGTTGTGGGTCAAAATACGAACGAAGCTCGGCCACTTGCTCCGGGAATTCTTCCCCACTGCTATGCAATGTCCGTCGCAACGCATAGGCAGTCGCTTGGTCACTACCAGGCGCACGGCCTAATCCAAGGTCAATCCGTCCTGGATAGAGCGCATCGAGCGTACCGAACTGTTCCGCGATCACAAGTGGTGCGTGGTTTGGCAACATGACACCACCTGAACCAATACGCATCCGCTCCGTCGCACCCGCAATATGACCAATTAGCACAGACGTTGCTGAACTGCCGACACCTGGCATATTATGATGCTCCGCCAACCAATACCGATTGAATCCTAGTTTTTCGACATGTTGAGCCAATTCCACACTGTTTTTGAAAGTTTCAATCGGACTCCCACCTTCATTGATGGGCGCAAGATCTAATACGGATAATGGAATCCCGTTAAATGTTTTAGCTGTTGAAGTCACTCTCGACCACTCCTCATCGCTCATTTTAAAGCCAAACTTACTTTTAGTAACCTATTATACAAGTTACTATAGACGAGGTGTGGAATCAAATTTGTTGTTTGGCAGGGTTGCAATGAGAGGAATATTAACCTGACATGCTATTACTGATTTTCATAAGATATTCACGTTACGATTTCTTTCGTATCAACAGAAAATATTTGGCATTTGCTCCAAGGAGAATAACAGCAATGACAAAAATGGAGAACAACTGCGAAACCCCTGTACCAATTGAATATACAACAAGCAGAAACAATGCAAGAATAAGTGCGCCATTTAACATATTGAATGAACGATAAAGCCCCTCCAGCATCACGTGTCGCTCCCCTTCATCAGAAGCAGCTAGCAACTTTTTCGCATAATTTTTTTCCGAAACAGAAGGCAGATTACGATCAGGATAAAATTTATTGACTAAACTTGAAACACCTAGGGATAGAATGAAAGCTATGGTTACAGCCACTATTGAAATTAGCTCCAGCCAAGGAGGCTGATTGGTAATGAGAGAAATTGCACTTGCTACAATCCCGATTACTATTGTTGCCATAACAAGCATGTTTGTATCACTAAATTTTTTATACAACCATATGTCACGCTCATCTTCCTCATCATCCGATACTTTTGCTTCCGATTTTTTACGCATTTGCAGGATGCTTACCCCTATATAAAGTAGTAAAACAAGAGTGAGTGCAGTTAAAATCACATTCACTTGAAATGCAATTGCATAAAAGTTAAAATCCATTTGAACTGAAAGCGCCATATACATGACAACAAATCCAACCACTGCACCCAGCAATGCCCAAATGACCATTCTCATTCAATCTCCTCCTCCTCGAATAGAAAAACACTTTCAATCGCTTCATTAAAAATCCGAGCAATCCTAACGGCGATAAGCAAAGAAGGGATAAATTCTTCCCTCTCAATTAAACTGATCGTCTGTCTCGATACTTTAGCCCGTTTTGCGAGCTCGGTCTGATTCAGTCCATTTCGTGCACGCAATTCCTTCAAACGTGTTCTCACTAATCTCACCTCTTAGGAAAAGTGTAATGTATGCTTTTCATTTTGACAAGTATATTTGTCAAAATGACTAAAATACATTTCAAAAACACAAATAACCGAATCCATCTTTAAGGACGAGTTCGGTTATTTTTTCATCAGATTTTAAAAAATTTAAAGAGAGGTGAGTATCCCTACTCCCTCTCTTTTCTTTGTACATATATAAGTGTACTATTTCTCTATGAATAAAACCTTAATATCCCCTATCGAATTCCTTTCATAGATCGCATAATGATTGGTGAAATGAAGAACAGTAAAATTCCTGTTGAAATGGCCACTCCGCCAATTGTACCAAAATAGAGCACTTCTGTTTCAGTAGAGTATAGCTTAACCAGCTGAGCGTTTAGTGCTTGAGCTGCGGCGTTTGATAAGAACCACAAACTCATAGTCTGTGCAGAAAAGGCAACAGGTGCAAGCTTAGTTGTTGCAGAGAGACCAACAGGAGAAAGACATAGTTCCCCAACTGCAACAAAGAAAATACTGAGCACAAGCCAAAGTGGATTGACAAGCGTATCCGATCCGCCTAAATAACCTGGCAGTAAAATCACGATAAATGACAATCCGGCGAATAACAGGCCAAGGGAAAACTTCTGTGGGATATTCGGCTGACGATCCCCAAGTTTAACCCAAAGCCAAGCAAACATTGGTGCTAGAATAATGACGAATAATGGCCAAAACGATTGGAACCACGCTGGTGAAAGCTCAATACCCATGAAGTTTAAATTCGTTCGTGTATCTGCGTAAAGTGCTAAAATAGTCGATCCTTGCTCTGCAATTACCCAAAACAATACTGATGCAACGAAGAGAGGAATGTATGCCAAGAGTCTTGACTTCTCTACTTCATTTGTTTTTGGGCTTCTATACATGACAACAAAATAAGCTGTTGGTATTGCAAAAGCGAGAATACCAATTAGCCCTACAAACGAATCGAACGTTAGCCAACCTTGAGGAATGGCGATAGCCACCATCACACCAATAAGGATTGCTACGATGGTGAAAGTAGAATAAATTCGTTTTTTCTCTGAAGCTAATAATGGATTTGCAACTCTAGTGCCTGCGTGTCCGAGATTTTTCTTCTTAGTAACGATAAATACCGTTAATCCAAGGAACATCCCTACTGCTGCTACTCCAAATCCAAGATGGAAACTTGTCTTCATAAGACTTCCAGCAATGAAAGGTGAAATGAACGCCCCCATATTGATTCCCATATAAAAGATACTAAATCCTGCATCTCTTCGGTTATCATTTTTAGGATACAACTCACCAACAACACTAGAAGCATTTGGTTTCAATAAGCCTGTTCCTAGTACAATGAGCACCATAGATACGAAGAACATTGTAATATTTCCTGGTATCGCTAAGGCAATATGACCAAACATAATAAGAATAGCGCCATAAAAAACAGACTTGGAAGTTCCCAATACTCGATCGGCTAACCATCCACCAATGATCCCTGACATGTAGACGAGTGAACCATAAATCGACATGATAGATAGCGCTACGGTTTTGTCTAACCCAAGCCCCCCATTCGATACCTCATAATACATGTAGAACACGAGAATAGCCCGCATTCCATAATACGAAAATCGCTCCCAGAATTCAGTGAAAAACAAAGTAAAAAGACCTTTAGGATGTCCAAAGAAACCCGTCTGTGGGATTTCTTCCAGCATTTCTTGCTTTGTTACTTTTGTCAAAAGAACCCCTCCTTAATATGAACTTATAATACATGTAAGCGCTTTAAAATACTATAGCAATATTACTAAATAGTCGAATTTATAAAAACGAAATTATTGTTAATAATTAATCTTTTTAATATTGAATTCTACAAATTACAGTTTCTTTTAACATATATTCAATTTTTTATTGATGTGATTTTTAATTAATTTAACTCCTATTGCAATAATATTCTTATTGAAAACAACCATTTTTGAAACACAAAGAAGAGGTAAGCATCAAAGCTCCCTCTCTTTACATTGCATATTTATTTCTTATGATACTAAATAATGCACAGTCGCTTAAGCCAGATAGATATTTTTCAGTTTTTCTTTATTTGAGATTTATTCCTATATTTTTCGTTATCGTTATACTTAATCACTATGTTCTCAAATATTTCATTCACACCAAGTCAAAGTATTGTATTCAAAATCTAAATAAATTTTAGATTCGTTTCTGCACTCATTGAAGGCTGGAATTATCTTCCTTCATTTTTATGGTTCCTGCTCCCAATGTAGAATTTTATTGTTGATTAACCCCATGTTAATGCATTATTGTAGCTCCTATTGGGTTACTCATACATAATAGTTAAATAACAGTAACATCCTAATAGTTGCATTTTTATTCGATACAGTGTAAGATACATGTAATTAAACATTCACTTATTTCGTAACTTTCGAAATGAGGATAGAGGCGCAAAAACCATCAGTACACAATCTGAGAATGATGAGATTCGACGACGATTGTAGAAAGGGGAATTTGCCGAAGTGGAGAGATGCTCATTATCTCGAAGCTGGTTCTGGACTGAACAAGTGCAGAACTGTCATATAGGAAACTATATGGAGGGCTATCTGATGCAGAGAAATAATTTATTATTTCCAAGCAACAGCGTACCTTCGCTGTTGCTTTTTGCGTTTCAGGATACACTGCCTTCCACCTCTATGTTTTGAATAAAAACAAAAGGAGATGGAGAACAGATGAATTTTGGACAACTGATTACCGCTATGGTTACCCCATTTGATGAGCAAGGAGAAATTGATTTTGTCGCTACCCGTAATCTGATTCATCATTTACTCGAAAACGGATCCGATGGTTTGGTAGTTGCAGGAACAACAGGAGAATCCCCAACATTAACTCAAAAAGAAAAGGTAAATTTGTTTGAATTTGCTGTACAGGTGGTTGCAGGAAGAGTGCCTGTCATTGCAGGGACAGGATCGAACAGTACAAGAGAGTCCACTGAGCTGACTCAGCAAGCTGAAGCAGCAGGAGTCGACGGTATCATGCTCGTTGTTCCCTACTACAACAAGCCTTCTCAAGAAGGAATGTACCAACATTTTAAGGTCATTGCAGAATCGACTTCACTGCCAATTATGCTTTATAATATCCCGGGCCGAAGCTCGGTTAATATGAGTCCAGAAACGATTATCCGACTCGCCTCTATTCCGAATATCGTAGCTGTCAAAGAAGCTAGCGGTAACTTGGATGCGATGGCGGATATCATCGAGAATACTCCATCGAACTTTGCGCTTTATAGTGGAGATGATGGTCTGACGCTCCCAGTCCTATCTATTGGAGGAGCTGGTGTTGTATCTGTTTCTGCCCACGTCATAGGACCTGAGATGAAAACAATGATTAGCCATTTCAACAATGGTCGTATTCGTGAAGCGGCAACATTGCACCGTCGTATGCTACCAATCATGAAAGAATTGTTCTCAGCTCCGAATCCTTCACCTGTGAAAGCTGCCTTGAACTTAGAAGGCGTCGCAGTTGGCAGCGTTCGATTGCCGATGGTGCCATTGACGGATATACAGCTGAATTCGTTGAATTACGTGCTCCATCAGCAAGACAAAATGCTAATTTAACAGTAGAGATACTCCTATGTTCGATATAAAAAGCAGCTCATTCCTTTATTACACTGGAATGAGCTGCTTTCAATTTTCATTCAATCGATTGTTCATACTACAATATTCACAATGAATTACTCCCGGGACACCCCTACTTGACTAACTTTTGCTGAAAGCAATTCGACAAACCGGTTCCCTAAGTCTGAGGTCGATGCTCCCCCACCTAAATCTGAGGTAAGTGCTTCTTTTTCATTCAGTATCTCTTTAATTGTAGCTAAAATAACTCCCCCCCATTTTTCTTCACCAAAGTAGTCCATCATTTGACTAACCGACCAGATAGCAGCTATGGGATTTGCCATTCCTTTTCCTGAAATATCCGGTGCTGAACCGTGCACTGGTTCAAACATGGCGGGATAGATCCGTTCCGGATTAATATTTGCGCCAGTAGCTAAACCCATTCCACCGGTAATTGCTGCCCCTATGTCCGTCAAAATATCTCCAAAAAGATTTGATGTAACTACTACTTCAAAGCGTTCAGGCTCTGTCACAAAGTAAAGACTAGCCGCATCTACAAGATACGAATACGTTTGTACATCAGGATATTCCTTTCCGACCTCGTCAAAAACTTGATCCCAGAACACCATTGAATAATTCAATGCGTTCGCTTTGCTAATACTCGTCAATGTCCGGTTTGACCTGCTTGCTTCCTCATATGCATACCGAATAACCCGTTCCGTCCCTTTACGAGAAAACACCCCAGTTTGCAAGACGACTTCCTCTGCTTTCCCTTTAAATAACCAGTCTCCTGCCCCCGCATACTCGCCTTCACTATTTTCACGAATCACAAGAAAGTCGATTTCCTTTGCCGTTTTGTCTTTCAACGGCGTAAGTGTTGGGTTCAATAATGTAATCGGTCGTAGATTCACGTACTGATCAAATTCTTTTCGAATCCTCAGTAACAAATCCCATAAGGAAATATGGTCTGGCACACCTGGATATCCCACAGCTCCCAGATAGATGGCATCGAATTCTTTAAGCTGTTCAATCCCGTTGTCTGCCATCATCTTGCCGTGTTCCAAATAATACTCGCATCCCCAAGGAAACTCAGTGAATGAAAAACAAATGGACGGATCTAATTTCTCAATCGCTTTTAATACCTTTACACCCTCTGACACGACTTCCGGACCTATACCGTCTCCTGGTATGAGCGCAATTCTAAATTCCTTCATAACTTCCTCCTGTACTCTTGATCAGTTATTAACCTTTTTTTATCTTAACAAGTTTTTCAGTATTTGCTATTACAGATAATTCTTCCCCATGGATTGCCTTTATTAAGTTTTCAGCAATCACAACTGATGTTTTTTTTGCAGCTTCGATACTGATTCCGCCAATGTGTGGGGTCATCGTGATTTCATCGATACCGAAGAACGGATGATCCCCTGCTGGCGGTTCCACTCCAAATACATCAACTGCTGCCCTCAGCATAGTCTTATTCTTTAGTGCTTCAACCAAATCCGCTTCCTGGATTACTCCACCACGAGAAGTATTAATCAGAACGGCAGACGGCTTCATAACCTTGAAGAATTTATTGTCAATCAATTCTTTTGTTTCTTCTGTCAGTGGGATATGGAGGCTAATTGCATCGCTTCTTCTGAACACATCCTCCATGGAAGTAGTCACTTCCACTCCTAGGGAATCTGCAAGCTCTTGTCTTGCATCTGAAATCGTTCGCACGTAGGCAACTACATTCATTTCAAATCCGTTCTTCACTATTTTCGCCACTTTTTGAGCAATAGATCCGAACCCAATCAGTCCAATAGTTTTCCCCTTTAGTTCAGTTGTATATCTTCCATCCCTAAAAGAGAAGTTCCCTTTTTGCATTTCTGTATGAAACATACTTATATCTTTCATAGCAGATAGCAGTAAAGCTACAGCGTGTTCTGCAGTTGCGGTACTGTTCATTTTCGGGGCATGTAATACTTTAATTCCTTTAGTCGTAGCGTATTCTACATCTATATTGTCGAGTCCGATTCCGGCACCTGATATGGCAATCACGTTTTCACAGTGATTTAAAATTTCCGGAGTTATTTTTGCAGGTGCTCTTAAAATAATCCCATCTACAGCATGCTGTTGTAAGTATTTAATAATTTCTTGCTCGTCAAACTCATGAAATTGTTTCACTTCTGCAAGTTCTCTCAGCTTTTTTTCCCCATCAGGATGATACATCGGCAAAATTTGAAGGATATGCAAAGACAATGGACAACCCCTTTCTTCACGTCATTGTAAGTTTTCGATAATCGTGGTAATTCCCTGGCCACCGCCGATGCAAAGTGTTACCAATCCATATTTCGAATCTCTACGTGCCATTTCATGAAGTAATTTTGTCATAAGCACAGCGCCTGTAGCTCCAATCGGGTGACCAAGCGCTATGGCTCCACCATTTACATTCACTTTTTCAATGTCCATTCCAGTTCCTTCAATAACAGATAAAGCTTGGGCAGCGAATGCTTCGTTTAACTCAATCAAGTCAATATCCTCAATGGTTAGCCCGCATTGCTTTAAAGCTTTCTGTGTAGAAGTCACCGGTCCGATCCCCATCACTTCTGGAGAAACGCCACTCACTGCTTGTGCGATAATTTTTGCTTTCGGCTGTAATCCATATTCCTTCAATTTGTCTTCTGACATCATGAGTACGACGGATGCACCATCATTTCTTCCGCTAGCATTTCCTGCAGTGACAGTTCCACCTTCTTTAAAAACAGCTCGAAGTTTTGACAGTTGCTCTTTCGTCGAGTTTCTCGGATGTTCGTCCACCTCAAATTGAAAACTACTTTTTCTCGACTTCACTTCAAAAGAAACAATTTCTTTCTTAAAGCGTCCATCCTGAATGGCTTTTTCTGCAAGAAGTTGACTTCTCATCGCGAACTCATCTTGTTCTTCTCGTGAAATATTATAGTGTTCTGCTAAATTTTCAGCCGTGTACCCCATTGTCAATTCCCCATATACTTCTGCTGGTTGTGAACATGGTTGGCTCTCCGTATTCGGGTCTAGGATCATTCCATTCCCCGCACCGAAACCATACCGTGCCTTTCGAATATAATAGGGAGCCGTACTCATACTCTCAGCACCACCCGCAATTACCACGTCTGATAACCCTAATCGAATTTGTTGGTCCGCATTATTAATGGCTTGTAAGCCTGAACCACATTGTCGGTGGACTGTGTAACCTGGAACAGTGACGGGTAGTTCTGCCCTTAATGCAGCCAGACGGGCTAAATTCGACGTATCAGCACTTTGTTTAGCCTGGCCTAAAATAACTTCATCCACTTCAATGTCGTTATTCGTTCTTATCATCACTTCCCGAATCACTTTTTCGGCTAAAAGATCGACTGTGATGTCTTTAAGTGAACCACCCATTCTCCCAATCGCAGTTCTTACCGCTTCAACAATATAAGAATCCCGCAACTTTACAGCCCCTTATTTGCATAATCACGTTTCAGTTCACTGGCAATGATGTTTCTTTGTATCTCAGAAGTACCCTCATAGATTTTCGTAATTCTAGCATCTCGGTAATAACGTTCAATTGGATAGTCTTTCATATAACCAATTCCACCGTGAATTTGTAAAGCAAGATCTGCAACTTTGTTATACACTTCTGAAGCAAAAAGTTTAGCAATAGCTGCTTCTTTTACTACACGCTTATTCTGATCCGTCATCCAAGCAACACGATATGTCATGGAACGAAGGACTTCGATTTGCATACTGATTTCAGCAAGCATATGCTGGACCGCCTGCATGTCGACAATCTTTTGCCCAAATTGTTCTCGTTCATGGGCATATTCAAGAGAGTGTTCCAGCAATCTAACACATGATCCTAAGTTTCTTGCGGCTAAACCTGCTCGACCATTCGCAAGGATTTTCAGAGCATTAATATAACCTGATCCTTCTTCTCCTAAGACGTTTTCTGCGGGTACTTCCATATTATCGAAAAACAATTCAGCAGAATGAGAGCCTCTTAACCCCATTTTCTGTTCGACTGAACCGAGGATGAATCCAGGCGTGTCTTTTTCAACGATGAACGAGGTGATTCCACGTGCCCCTTTTGAACTGTCTGTTACCGCCATTACAGTGAAGACATGACCATCCACAGCATTCGTAATATAATGCTTGGACCCGTTAATGATGTATTTATCGCCTTTTTTTACAGCGGTTGTTTTTATATTCGCAGCATTCGATCCTGCACTTGGCTCCGTCAGTCCAAACGCACCAATCCATTCACCCGTAGCCATCTTCGGCAGATATTTCTTCTTCTGTTCTTCCGTTCCAAGGTCCACGATTCCCACTGTACCGATTCCTGTATGAGCACCGATCAGCGTCGTAAATCCATTATGTGTTTTTCCAAGTTCTTCATAAATCGCACATTTACCAACCATATCCAGACCAAGCCCACCATATTCCTCAGGGATTCCAAGACTGAAGAGTCCCATCTCTTTCGACAAATCCACAATCTTTTTTGGAATGCAATCGTTTTCTTCAATTTCCATTGCAACCGGTTCAACTTGTTCTTTTACAAATTTTTTGACGTTTGCTCTTAGAAAATCGATGTCCTCCGTGAAATTGAAATCCATACCATTTCTCCCCTTATCGATTGATGAAATTCGCAGTTCTTTTCTCTAGAAATGCTAGCGTACCTTCTCTTTTATCTTCAGTAGTAAAAGCGACTGCCTGGGATAGTTTCTCAATCCACATCGCTGTTCCAGAATCGATATCGAATCCTTTATGGACTGCAGCTTTAACAAGTTGAACGGCAACAGGACCTTTTTTTAAGACGTTTGAAACAACTTTTTCTACAGTCTCATTAAGCGCGTTTTCATCTGTAAAGTAAGTGACTAAGCCTATCCGCTCTGCTTCTTCACCATCAATTATTTTTCCTGTCAAAATCATATCGAGTGCACGTCCTTTCCCGATGATTCTAGAAAGTCGTTGAGTACCACCCGCTCCCGGAATTATTCCTAAATTCAGCTCCGGTAATCCAAACTTTGCCCGTTTCGTTGCTACCCGGATATCACATGCTAATGCTAATTCGCAACCGCCACCAAGAGCAAAACCCGTCACCACAGCAATGGTCACTTTTGAACAAGCTTCAATTTTAGAGTACAAGCCTTGCATTCCAGGGATAAGCGCTTCAAGTGCATTTCGATCATGAAGTTGTTGAATATCTGCTCCAGCGGCAAATGATTTCCCACCTGCGCCTTGGAGAACAATTACTCGCACTTCCTTGTCCCTTTCAGCATCAGAGAAGGCTGAATCGATTTCCATTAAGGTTTGTGTATCTAAGGCATTTCTTATTTCCGGACGGTTAAGTGTGAGGTACAAAATACCTTCTTCTTTTTCCACAACAATGTTCGAATACATTGTGATATCGTTTCCTCCCTTACGTATACTCGTAAAACCCTTTGCCGCTTTTCTTTCCAAGTCGTCCCGCTTTTACATAGTTAATAAGTAAAGGACAAGGTCTATATTTCTCTCCTAACGTCGCATATAAATATTCCATGTTTCGAAGTCTAGTATCTAGTCCGACTAAATCAGCAAGTTCTAACGGACCCATCGGATGATTCAGACCTAGCTTCATCGCCTTGTCGATATCTTTAGCGGAAGCAACTCCTTCCATCAGCAGATTCATAGCTTCATTGCCAATCAAACAGTTCATTCTGGAGGTTACGAAACCAGGAAACTCGTTAACTTCAATAGCTTCTTTCCTAAGTGACTCAGCAATTCCCTTAACAAATTCTACTGTCTCATCAGATGTTTCGAGACCTCTTACCACTTCAATCAACTTCATTTTATGCACAGGATTAAAGAAATGCATTGCGACGACTTTGTCAGGTCGAGTTGTTTGGGCACCGATTTCAGTCGGGCTCATGGTCGAGGTGTTTGTAGCAAGAACCGTTTCTGGCTTACAAATATGATCTAGCTTCTGAAATACTTCAATTTTTAATTCGATTTTTTCGAGAACCGCTTCGATGACTAGATCAGCTTCTTTTGCTGCTACTTCTAGATTGGATTCATAGATGAGATTTATTTTTGCACTATTGTATGTCCCTTCTTTTAGATAGCCTCCACTTAAACTTGAATCTAGTAACTCTTCGATCTCTTTTTTCGCTCTAGCGAGTATGTCCCCGTTCAAATCATTCAAAACTACTTTATATCCAGACACTGCACACGAATATGCGATTCCTTTTCCCATGACACCAGAACCAACAATTGTAATTTGCTTCAACACTCAGCCTCCTCAAAAGTTACTTCAGCTTTATCTAGTCTGTATGTTCTTCTTAGGTTAAAGGGTTACTTCACCTGACCAACGCTTGTCTAATTAGCCTTCAGTTTTCTTCAGAAATAGCGTTTTCCTATTAGGCGTTCGTTATCTCCGAATTGTATTCAAAATCAGCGCCAGTTATTTCTATTAGTTCTTCTATGCGAATATCAGACAAAATTTCAACGAGCTTCATTGTTCCATCCTCAAACTTAAAAACGGCATGTTCTGAAACAACCAGGTCCGCTTTGCGGTTTCCGCTCGACGGAAATGTCAGTTCCTTCACAAGTTTGGGCTCTCCGTTTTTGGAGGAATGTACCGTGGCTACAATGATTTTATTTGCTCCTGCCACTAAATCCATAGCTCCTCCAACACCTAAAATAGTTTGGCCGGGTACAGCCCAATTTGCAATTTCACCTGTCTGATCGACTTGTAACACACCTAGGACAGCTACATCTATATGGCCACCCCTAATCATTGCAAACGAATTTGAACTATCAAATAGTGAAGCGCCAATTTCCATTGTGATAGGCGCTTTGCTTGCACTTATCAAATCCATATTCACTTTTTCCGCAGACGGAGTAGGACCCATTCCAAGCAACCCGTTCTCAGATTGAAGAACAAGTTTTTTCTCTCCTAAATAATCAGGTATTAAAGTCGGAATCCCGACACCCAAATTAACAACTTGACCTTGTTTTAATTCTTGGACTATGCGTTTCGCAATTTTAATGCGATCAATCTGATGCAACGAAAACACCTGCCTTTTTCACGTAATGACTCTTTACGATATAATCCACATATACATGAGGCGTTACAATTTCCGAAGGGTTTAGTTCCCCGTTTTTTACGATTTCATCCACTTCCGCAATGACGACTTTACTAGCAGTTGCCATTACCGGATTGAAATTCCTTCCCGTATGGTCGTACACTAAGTTTCCTAAATGATCTGCTTTGTGCGCTTTGATAAGCGAAACGTCGCCTTTGATTGCTTTCTCCAAAATGAATCGCTCACCTTCAATCACTCTCACTTCTTTTCCTTCAGCTAATTTGGTACCGACTGCTGTCTTAGTATAGAAACCACCAATCCCTGCGCCACCGCACCTGACGGCTTCCGCTAAAGTTCCTTGTGGGATCAATTCAATCTCCAGTTCACCATCGACCCAAGCTTGGACCGCATCGCGATTTGTCGTAAAGTAAGACCCAATCGCCTTGTTTAATTTTTTCTCGTTTAAAAGAATACCCAATCCCTTGCCAGGCTCTCCTAAGTTATTACTAACCACTGTCAGATTCTTCAACGAGGAAGCAGCGATTTCATCTATTAAAGTCAATGGAGTTCCAGACATTCCAAAACCACCAACGAGCAGTTTGTCACCATCTTTCACAAATTTAATAAACTCTTCTTTCTCTAACAGTTTTTCCAAGTTCGATCTCCTTCCTAGTTAGACTATGAGCTCAAACCCAACGCTCTTTAAAACTTTTTTTGGTACGTATCTATTAGCTACAATCGAAATTGTTATTCTGCTTCACTCCATGTATATTCCAAGTTCTTTACTGTCATACGTTCAAATTCTGATATCCTAAATTCATAGATCATGTCATATACAAACAAAAGACACAAACCCAAAAGTCTGCGTCTTTAGTTCATCACCTTGAACTCATAGTCATCGTACTCAAACAGATGTTGAATCCGATACTTGTACTGAAGATGTATCCGGTTCTTCTTTTTTATCTGGAAACAATAGACTGAAGACGATACCGAATGCTGCTGCAATAAAAAACGTTGTGAATCGGGATGTCGCAATCGCATCGAGCGGAGTTGAAATCCAAATAACGGTACTTACGAACCCCGAAATAATTGTCGCGATGACACCGATTCCTGAATATCGTTTCCAAAGGAACGTTAACATGACCGCTGGCGACAGCGTACATCCAACTCCAGCCCACGCCCAACTGACCACGAGAAACACGAGGGATTTTGACGTTAAGGCGATGACTAAGCCTACGATTCCAGCACCGACGATAGTAAGACGCGAAATGGCGACTAGTTTCTTTTCAGAAAGCTTCAATTTCATGGCACGCTGTATGATGTCTTCACTAACGGAACTAGTAATGACCAATAACTGTGAATCTGCAGTAGAAATGATTGCTGCAAGAATCCCTGCAAGTAAAACTCCTGCGATCCACGGCGGCATCAAGTCCAGTATCATAAATGGTAAAATCATCTCAACATCTGCAAATACTTGGCCTTGGTATAATGTGAGCGCCGTGATACCAATCATAAATGCTCCACTATAAGCTAAAATCGTCCAAGTGATTGCTACAATACTCCCCTGTTTTGCTTCTTTTTCACTTCTCAATGCCATAAATCGAGCACTTAATTGTGGTTGCCCACCTAGGAAACCGAAAAACCAGGCAAAGTTATTAAAAAGCAACAAACCTAATGAGAACCCAATTGCCCCGCCGGTCCATGAATCCATCGAAGGTCCTGCCGCCACAAGAGCCTGACTGATTGACAAGTCGGCTGATGAAATTTGGAATAAGGCTACAATTGGTAATACCACTAATGTAACTAGCATCATGATGGATTGAATCATGTCTGTCCAAACAACTGTTACGAAGCCACCAACATAGGCAAGGATTACGACCACAACAATACTTAAAATCGCGCCAACCTTTGTTGGAATATTAAAAACAGCTAACAAGGTTTTTCCAGCTCCAGCAATTTGTGCTCCAAAGTAAAACATCATAAAACTAAAAATAAGAATAGTAGAAAGCCAAAGGATGATCTTACCTTGTTTACCGAAGCGGGCTGCAAGAAAACTAGGTAACGTCATCGTACCCGTCTTCTCAGCTTCTTTCATGAAACGTTTCGCCAAGAACAGCCAGGAGAAGATAATGCCTGAAGCGATTCCGACTGCTACCCAAACTCCTGATAAACCTGTTGCAAAAACAAAACCGGTGTAGCCTAGCAAGAGCCATGCAGATTCACCCGTAGCACGCTCTGAAAATGCTAACGCCCAACCCGGCAACTGCTTGCCGCCCAAAAGGAAATCCGCATGGCTTTTAGTACGCCGACTTACGAGATATCCAACAACCAACATGATCAAGAGATACATAACGAATTCGACCATAATAACCGTATGCAATTCACTCATCTCCTTTGGTTTTCTCATTCGAATTTCTACAACTCAGGTTAAACAATTGCATCTTCCAACACTAAATCATTCTCCGCAAAACGTTCGACTCTTAGTGGAGACAGGTCGAGTGTTTCATACCTCCCTTTACAGATAAGCTCAGCCAATCCAAGTCCCACTCCAGGCGCTTGCTGCATACCATGTCCACTGAATCCAAGTGCAACGTAATACCCTTTCATTTGTGGGTGCTCCCCAATAATTGCATTTTGGTCAACTGTATTATGGTCGTACAGACCCGCCCATCCGGATTCCAGTTTGAGATTCTCAAAGTTTGGAATTCGATGCGCTAAAATCGGCCACAGATGATCAAAAGAAGAACGCTTCCAGTTAAAATCGATGCCAGGTGTAACATCATCCGAAAAGCCAGCGACTACCCGATCCATCTCATGTCTGAAATAGACTCCAGTCGGGTCGATTGTAAGCGGTAACATTTTTTCCAATCTCTTCGTAGAGTCAAAGACATACATCTGGCGCTTCAACGGGACAACCGGCAACGGTAATCCGATTTCTCCGCTTAAAGCAGCGCCCCAGGCACCTGCACAATTAATGACAACGGGTGCAGTGTAAATGGATCCGTCTATTAATTGAACCCCCCGCATTTTTCTGCCTTCTGTAAGTAATGTAGAGACTTCTGCAGTTACATAATCCACTTCTAAGTGTTGGGCATTTTTACGATACGCCTGCATAACCGAATACGGATCCAGATAACCATCTTCCTTACAGAATAATCCTCCTGCTAAATCACCTGTTTCTAGCTCTGGGATGATGTTCAGTAGATCGCTGGTCGATAGGATTTCAGATGGGACACCGAGAGAATTTTGTAATTTGAGTTGCTTTTCATATGCAGCTATCATCCGGTCAGTCGCTAAAAATAGATAGCCTCGCTGTTTGAAGTCAATTTCAGCCTTGTCCCCGTCTATGGCCATGTCTTCTGTAAAGTTTTTATAGACTTCCAAACTGAATCGACTAAGCTGTATATTAATAGACGTCGAGTATAATTGTCGGAAACCACCCGCACTTCGGGATGTGGAGGAATACTCATACGTTGGATCCTTTTCAAATACTAGAATATTTCCCTCGAACCCATTCTTACGTAATGCAAAAGCTGTACTTGAACCCATGACTCCACCACCGACAATGATAATATCTGCTTTTTTCATAGCCTGTACCCCCTAAAATAGTTGCTCTATTCTCGTTATCTCATGTAAGGTCAACGGTTACTCCAACTTTATTTTTGAAGGCTTTGTCGTAAAAGTACTTTGCAATGACGATGTCAGCAATTGCTAATCCGACTGATTTAAATACAGTTACCTCATGTTCATTTTCTCTTCCTGTTAATTTCCCACTTATAATTTGTCCGAGTTCGCCGTGGATTGCATCCTTCGAGTACATACCAGCTTGGATTGGAACAACTAAATCCCCCGCTTCTTCCAATGCCGATTCTTTGGATTCCACAACTACCTTAGTAGCACTGCAAATGGCTGATGTCGGTAACTCTTGCATTGTTGTCTTAAAAGAACCCACTCCATTTACATGCACACCAGGTTTTAGTTTTTCTGTAAATACAGGGGTCATTGCGGTCGTAGCTGTGACAAGAATATCCGATTCTCTAACTACTTCATTTGGATCATCGCAAACGACAACTTGCTTGTTGAACTGAGTTGCGACAAATTCGGAAAATGCAATTGCCTTCTCTTCACTTCGATTGTAAACATAGATGGTATCAATATCTCTTACTGCTAGAATTGCGACACACAGCCCTTTGGCTTGTTCACCTGTACCAATAATGCCTAGTGTTTTGGAGTCTTTACGAGATAAGTACTTTGTAGCAACTCCTGACAAAGCTCCTGTCCGTAATCGCGTTAAGTAAGAGCCTTCTAATAATGCAATTGGTTCTCCGGTTGTAATGTCAGAAAGTAAAACAACACCGTTAATGACCTTTTTTCCAATAGTTATATTAGAAGGTACAACGTTGACATATTTGAGACCCATCGATTCTAAACCTTCTGCTACTGATGGCATCACGACACCAGAGTTTTCAGTCCCAAACGGTAAAATCGTTCGAATGGGAGTATCGGTAGCTGACCTTGAAAATTCTTCCAAAGCAACTTCGATACACTGTAAAATTTCTTTCATATCCACTAGTTCCATTTGGCTTTTAGCACTCAAAACTAATATTTGAAATCCCTCCCACCAATTTATCGATTCTGTCTTACACTATACTTTCATATCTTGAAAGTAATACATCCAAAATGCACAACAATCGAGTACGAATTTAGGGCAGATCGTTTAAAAAGGCTTGAAAATCTAATAGCAGAAAGGGATGAACGAATTGCAGAACATTGGGCACTATGCACAATCAATCGTTGAACAGTTTTCTTCCATATTAAATATCCCAATTAGTATTACGGATAAGGATGGGCTGGTAATTGGGAGCACAGACATTAACCGAATTGGCTCACATCATATAGTTACTACAGAAGTGACACGGTCAGGAAAGATGATGTTTTTTACCAAGGAACAAACTGCCAATCTCGTAAACGTCTTACCTGGTATTGCTACGCCTTTAAGATTTCAACAAGAAACAGTAGGTGTACTCGGTCTTATTGGAGACCCCGCAACCGTCGAACGATACGCACAATTTGTCCAATCCCACATAGAGATGCTACTAATGGAAAACTTTCGTTCAAAAACAGTTGCTTCTGAAATGGAAACGATGCGATATTTCTTTAAACGTCTCACAAGTTATCAAGAGAACGCTGATTTCATTAGTATTGGCAGCTATTGTGACATGCACGGGTTTACACTAGGAATACCAAGACGTTGTATTTTATTGGATCTACAGACTTCTATTGATCAAACCCGGTATATCCAGCAAAACCGAACATTCAAACAGGAAGAACAAGAGCTATATGTATGCTTAAAAAATTTATTCAATACCAATGATCAGGATTTTGTTGTTCCTTTATTTAAGGGTCAATGGCTCATTTTACTCTCTGACCAACCTGCTGAAAGGACTACGCTAATAAAGAGATTAGAGTTCGTCTCGGACAAGCTGAGGAGCTTTTTAGACAACCGTGAAATAGTCAGTAAGTTCCTTTTTTCGTATAGTAATCCGTCCTCCTCCATTGACGGAATTTTAAAAGCCTATGAGCAGTGTAGAAAAGCCTTAGAGATTGCCAATCGCCATCACTTGCAATCATCAATCGTTTCAATAGACGATTGGGACTTACTAGCCCATGGCGTAGAAGAGATTTTGCTTCCTGCTCAGTGGACTCTGGACACTCACATCACAAAATTAATGAATCACGTGAATGGTCCAGTCCTCATCGATAGTTTTCTCGTCTATTGTGATGAGAAAATGAACATGAGCCAAGCCGCCAGAAAACTTTATATTCATCGCAATACGTTGTTGTACAGATTGCAACAACTTCAGGAAATCTTGAGCATTGATTTAAATTCGTTTAAACAATGCACACTTTTATATTTGGCTATAAAGCAGCATGAGCATTTCAAAGAGATTATTTTGGATGAAGAATAATCGGGAGGTCATTGCCGTGATTTTCGTTATATGGGAAAAGGACAGAAATAACGATTCTTTAGTTTTAGAAGCAATGGTAAGTAGCGATGAGGAGCACGTCTTTACGGAGTACATGTGATTGGGGAAAAATGTATCTATAGAATCCAATCTAAAAAGTGATGTATACCATAGTCAAACAGTTAAACATTTTGTGGCTTTCTTAAAATAGGATCTGCGCCAATTCATTCATAAGGACATAACTAAACAGAGAGCATGTGTTTTTAGAGTGGATACCAACAATGGAACCATGTTGGTTTTAAAGACGGTACAAAAGCCTGTTGATTAAACTTTGTCCAATAACTTGATGAAATCCTGTCCGCAAAAGGGAGAATGAAGATTTTTCATAGTACTATCTGTCGTACAATTTGCGGTTTCACTCAATATCTGTTATTCTAAGGAAGTATTATTTTTGTTCTTTTCAGATTGAGAATATATTTTGTTTTTCGTCTAAGGTATTTGAGCAAGTATAGTAACATTACTGTGTGGATATCCGCACTAGGAGGCAATTATTATGGAACAAGGTACAGTTAAGTGGTTTAATGCAGAAAAAGGTTTTGGATTCATCGAGCGTGAAGCAGGAGATGACGTATTCGTACATTTCTCAGCGATCCAAAGCGAAGGTTTCAAATCTTTAGACGAAGGTCAAAGTGTAACGTTTGAAATCGAACAAGGACAACGTGGCCTACAAGCTACAAACGTTCAAAAAGCTTAATAATATAGCTAGAAAAAAACCTACTATGTAGGGTCTCAGACTGTAGACAAACTCCAGAAATTATGGGGGGTTGCCTATAGTCTTTTTCTTTTACAATAGTATTAACTATGAAAAGTTGATTTCCGCTGCGAGCGGACGCTTTCCGAGGGGCTTGCTCTCAGCCGCTTCCCTCGCTTTGCTCAGTCCAGGGTCTTCAAGCTTCGCTGATCCCTCAGGAGTCGCCGCTCTCCGCTACAATCAACAGAATCTCCCAACTATCAAATGAGGTGATGGAAAGGATGACGAAGAATTAAGTTAATGAACGGGAATAGATGGAAATGCTTACACTCGAACAGTTAGTTCCACAAGACCATCTGGTTCGTAAATTAGATGCAGCAAATGATTTTTCTTTCATTTATCCATTAGTTGAAGATCTATATTCATTATTTGGGAGACCCAGCATAGATCCAGTTGTACTCATTAAAATGACATTCATTCAATATACCTTTGGTATTCGCTCGATGCGTCAGACCATCAAAGAAATTGAAACCAATATGGCCTATCGATGGTTTCTTGGATTCGGTTTTCACACAGAAGTTCCGCATTTCTCTACGTTCGGAAAAAACTACGTTTGCCGTTTTGCAGATACAGATCTATTCGAACAGATCTTTTATCGAGTACTAAAGGAAGTCGCAGATCGTGGGCTACTTAGCTCGGAACACGTCTTTATCGAGCGGTGCTTGAAAAATTAATCTGTTTGGTATTTAACTCATTTATCCATTCACTATCATTCCAAATATTAGGATCGTCAATCGCTTGATTATCTCCACGGACCATGAAATCATAAGAATCTTTTCCACCCGTATACCAATCAACTATCACTAACTTACCATTTATATTTCTTATAAGAAATTCGGTACTTTCACCATAACTACCTACATTTTTGTTAATTTCCACTGGCATGTCTAAATATAGATAGCCCCCATCCACATCACTTGTATACTCCACTTCCCAAGCGCCAATCTCGATATTCTTAACATTTGAAGTGACATTATTCTTTACATACATATCATATTGAGATTGAATTTTTTTTTGCGTATACAACTTAAGGTTTTCGCTATCGATAAAAGTATCCAAATTCATATCCGTACCGCTCCAGACCGCATTATAGTAATCCGTCAATGCTTTCACGGCCATTTCATAAGCCATTTCAGAATCCTCAATAGAAAGTTTGCTTTCGTTTTTAGCTACATATTCAGGGGAATCTTGATTTTTTTCTTACTAGTCGTAATTTCGGTCTTTATCACACTAGCACTATCAGTACTACTTTCCTCTAAAATAGGTGTTGGACTAGTATCCTTTACACATGCACTCAGAGTAAATAAGACTAAGAAAAGGTAAGCAAATTTCATTTCATTCCCTCCAATTCAAACATAAAATAATTAATGGTCCGTAGACTAACAAGGTCCAATACCCATTTCTTTGTTATCTACGGCGCTTATAATTAGTGTAACATTTTGACAACAATAAAAAATGATAAAATACACTGTTACATATTAAAAACTGTAATGGTGTTTATTGAGTTTTTTACTTAGTTGGAATATCCACTTAGCTTGATAACCCTTATAGCGTCGCCTGCATAAATTTCTGCCGCTTTCTGGTTATTATTAAACACTGTTTTATTAGTACGACCTGTGACCAGTGCACCAATCGTATTCAAGCTAGTCTCATAGAATTCAGTGATGATTGTAGAATGTCTACAATTGTTGTAACTACCACTTAAATAAAATTGAAGGATGATTGGAAGCAAAATAATCAAAAGTTCTATAAGTAATATCAAAAGGTTTGGAAAACATTTCGTTTTCCAAACCTTTTGTCTACAGTCTAAGACCCTACTATGTAGGGTCTTTTTCATCTGTTTAACAATACCTCCACGTTCGTTAGTCAGCTTCGACGTGAACTTCAGGATCATGCAAAAGGGTACCACATAATGGACAAGTATCTTTTAATGGTCCCCCCTTATAACGAACACTACCTATAAAACGTAAACTGGAACTTCTGCATCCTAATACATATCCCTCAGCATCTTCTTGGCTCGAGACAACCTAGTTTTTATTGTTGAAAGATTAATATTTAAATGATGCTGGATCTCTTTTAAAGATTGGTCTTTAAAGTAAAAGAGAATAATAACTTCTTCATACTTTGAAGGCAGCTGTCTTAATTTGTTTCTGAGTTCTTCTGTATCCAAACTATTTATAACCTCTAACTCAGGCGTACACGCGTCCTCATCGTTAAGTAGCTCCATATTTTCATGAAGCACAACTCGATGATGGTAACCTTTTCGTAAAAAATCAATACAATGATTGTTCGCGATTCGATACATCCATGGATAGAAGGAAAGATCTCCATTATATTTTTTAAGGTTTAGATAGCATTTTACAAGAATTTCATGAGAAAGATCCTCTGCTAAATAATTATCTTTCACATAGGAAAGTGCAAGGCGATGCACTTTCTTCCTACATTCCATATAGAGATCATTATCTTTTTGATCTTTCGTACTTAGGTTAAATTTAGCTAAAACAATCTCTTTCTTTGATATGGTGTTCACTTTGACCTCCTCTGTTCTATAAAGAAAAATTAACTCAAATCTATCTTCATAGAATCTATTTCACAAATAGATCGAACAAGGACAAATCGAAATTTCCATTATCTTTTGATGAACCATCTAGAGCTACTTGACCTTTAAAAAGTATTTCTCCTGTATACGCATCCGCAACAATTACATCTGCATTTATATCTTCATTCATTTGGGAAGATGCGATATAGAGTTTACCATCTTTTACAGTTGTAATAGGTTCTGAAACAGTACCCTTTTCACCAGATAATTGGATATTATATGGTTGACCAACCGTATCGTCTGCTAAACGATAAGGTGTTACTAGGAGATTTTGTCCGTCTAACATCATGAAGTAAATGATAGAATCATCGAAGAAGCTGAGTCGATTACCTCCTAAATGCAAACCTGGGATGTTAATCGTTTCCTTTTCTTTAGTTTGTATATTGTAAGAGCTGATTTCCTGTATTACTACTTCATCACTTGTAGACTCCATATCTTCGTTTACTTTATTTTCAGTTTCCAGAAGAATAAGATGCTCACTCGTTTTTGTAAGACTTGTTCTAACTAGTTGTACATCAATACTTGTATGCTTTTGTATTCTGGAAAACTGAATAATTGCTTCATGATCTATCATTTTTTTAGTAGATAAATCGATTGTATAGATATGTTTTTCTTCATACTGTTTTCTACTTTTGCTTATTATGTTATGGGTGATGAGATATAATTTATCCCCAATTATTTGTACATCTTCTACAAGAAGATGATCCATTTCTTTACCTTCTGGAACATCCAACTTGAAGGAGTTGATAGTGTCATCTTTTTTGGTTAACACAGATATATCAAACTTATAGTTTCTTGATTTTACCGAACTAGATGCTACATCTGCATATGCTAGAAACTGTTTATTCTCAAAAAACAAGTCCTCCGAGTAATTTTTTCCTCTCATGAATGCACGATTTTTTTCTTGTAACCTCTTAATCACAGTCGGAGGATTTCCGGCAATTTGGTCTAAAAAGGAATGACTTTGATATGTAGTACCTTTTGCGCTGATTGCTAGACTCGAATTACCAATATTCATAGAAGAAATATCTACGTAGTAACCCTCCATTATTAACGGTGTAATCTCTTTTTCGTCCCCGCTTAATGCTTTGATATGAAACGTCGGAGATTGTTCCGCTGATGTTGAAGAATTTACATAGAAAGTACCAATACTAAACACAATAACTATAATGATTGCTGTGAATTTCCAGTATTTTATCATTTTCAACACCCCTTATACGGTAATCTTTTTCATTAACAGGAATCTACAAGTCCAAATAGATCCTGCGAGAACAAGGAAACCCATTATGATTTCAAGTACAAACATTTCAATTTTGTAGAAGAAGCCATTTAGAAAAAACTCATTTATAAATAATGGTGAAATCATTAAACCAACAGCAACTGCACTATAAATGAGACCTGCTAAAATCCCCTTCCATTTGAAGCTTCTTTCCATTAAGATCGCAGTAAATAAAATACTAACAGCCGACACTCCTGCACCATAGATTAAAATAAGTTCAATCGGGCTATTAGGAATGATGAAATTAAATTCGGGCATAATGGTAACAACTTCATTCAAGCTAATATCTCTTATAAACACTTTAGGTACAATTGCTTTCATTAGTAGTGTTTCAATCCGCAGCATAATGAGTTGAATTGCAACTACTCCTAATGTCATAATTAAGATCGTGGTAATTTTTGCAAAGAAAATATTCAATCTTGTTGTAGGGAGCATCAATAATCTGTAAATAAATGTATTCTTCCCTATCCAATCACGATACCAAATAATAAAGATATAGAAAACAACAGCAGCGACACAGAACCAAATAGAACCTAGAAACCACATGCTATTCATTATTTGTGAGAAACTTATTTTATCGTAATTTTCTAGAAACTGTGATTTCGATAACATTACATCATACATAATTTCATTAGCCATGTTAAGATAATATCTTGATTGCACAATGACCCCTACAATCTGGATTGTAAAAGTTACACCAATTAAAACTGCATATAGTTTCGCAATGCGATTAAATTCAAAGTTAACGAGCTTCAAGTAATTTTTCATCTTTGATACACCTCTCTCATTACATCAATGACAGACTTCCCTTCGTTTTCCCGCGCTTGCTCTGCGCTAAATTCCTTTCTAACTATTCCATCATCTAGAAGTACAACCTTATCAATTAAATGTTCAATATCGCCTACTTCATGAGTTGTAATAATTACACCGCGATTTTCAATCAAATGACTTGTGAATACATTTGCAATATCCTCTCGACTAAACATGTCAATTCCAGAGAACGGCTCATCCATTAATACATAATCCACATCAAGTGCTAGGCCAAGTAACAGGTTAACCTTTGCTGTATTACCTTTTGATAAGGAAGAAATTCGTTCGTTCGGATCTAATCTAAAAAAACCTAGTAATTCGTTTGCGCGTTCCTGATTCCAACAAGTATAAAAGTCATTCATAAACTCCATCGCTTCTGCTATTTTCATGTGTGGAAGCATTGTAATAGTATCAGGGATAAAGGTGATTTTTTCGAATGAATTTTTAGTTAGTGGTTCTCCATCTATTAATATCTGTCCTTTATTAATCGGGGTAAGCGCCATTATTGCATTTAGAATCGTCGTCTTCCCAACTCCATTGATTCCTATTAAACAAGTGATTTCACCTTTGTTTGCTGTGAAAGATACGCCTTTTAATATTTTCTTACGTGCGTATTTCTTTTCAACCGATTTTACTTCAATCATGTTTAATCCTCCTTATCACCGTTAGCTGTGTACTTTACCTTTACCAAGTCCAGCAATTCTTCTACTGGTACATTAATGGAACGAACAGATGTCACAAACATATCAACTGCCTCAGCAAGTAGTTCATCTCTTACCTTACCTAATGTCACTTTATCCGATGTGATTCTACTTGGATGATTTTTCTCCGTATAAATCAAACCTTGTTCCTCCATTTCCTTATACGCTCGTTGCGCGGTGTTAGGGTTAACTTTCATCCGATTCGCCAACTCCCGCCTTGATGGGATTTCTTCGCCAGGTTTCAATCCTCCCACTGCAATTTTTTCCTTAAAATAACGAACAATTTGCAAATAGACCGGATCACGATTATTAAAATTTACATTCATTGAAACAACTCCTATATCAACCTTTTGTAATACCAAACCAATTCAGTGTATGTATTAGGTAGTTCATACACTACAAGCGTATTATATGCTTAATACATTATTGTTGTCAATCCTATTCTGAATATTTTTTAAAAGGTTTATAGATATTTGATTCTGTACTCCCTCATTTCATAAGTATGTAGTTGTTTAGACAACAAAATGGTCAAATAATCTTATTATAGTGTAGTTCACAATGTCTTGTTATTCCCAGCCAAAAAAGCAGGAGGCGAAAAGAAAGTCTTTTCGCCTCCTGCTTTTATTTGTGTAGTTAATGACCCAAATACAAACTTCGATCTCACTCCGCCATCGTAAGAAATCTTTTTGTCCGTTCTTCCTTTGGATTATCAAATAGTTCTTTGGGGTCCCCTTGTTCGATTATGACACCGCCATCCATGAAAATCACTCGATCCGCCACTTCTCTCGCAAAATTCATTTCATGTGTAACGATGACCATTGTCATCCCCTCTTCTGCCAAATCTTTAATCACCTGTAGAACTTCTCTGACTAGTTCGGGGTCCAATGCTGACGTGGGTTCATCATAGAGCATGACGGTAGGATTTAGAGATAACGCCCTAGCAATTGCTACTCGTTGCTGTTGACCGCCTGACAACTGGGATGGATAATGATCACAACGATCTCCCAGACCTACTTTGACAAGTAGGGATTCCGCTAACTCCTTTGCTTCGTTCGGCGTAACGCCGTAAATCGTCAAGGGACCCTCCATCACGTTTTCGATTGCGGTCTTATTTGGAAATAGATTAAAAGACTGAAATACAAAGCCAGTTTTCTTTCGTAACTCCCTAATCTCTTTCTTGCGTTTTCGATCTAGTTTCCCCCCTGTATGAAGTTCGTGGGGACCAATTCTAATTATGCCTGCGTTCGGCTCTTCTAAATAAGTTAAACAACGAAGAAAAGTGGATTTTCCTGAACCGCTTGGCCCCATTATGACGACAACTTCACTTTTGTTTACAGACAGGTCGACTCCATCTAAAACAGGATTGTCTCCGAAAGCTTTTTTAAGATTTTTAACTTCAATAACCTGCAAGATAGCCTCCCCCTAAACCTAGATTTCCTACCTACGTTATCGAACTAAATGCTTTGATGATCGCTTTTCGAATTTATCAAGCAATGTTGTAAAGAACGTAATTAGAATCCAATAAATGGCTGCGGCTGTTAAATAAATCGTTAATGGCTCAAACGTTTTTGCGATGATCAAACTAGACATTTGCAGTAGTTCAGTAACAGTGATGACAGAGACTAGCGATGTATCCTTCACGAGAACGATAAATGAATTTGATAATGTCGGGATTGCAATCCGAAGACTTTGAGGGAGAATAATTCTCCTCATAGCTTGCCCATACGTCATCCCCATTGAAATGGCAGCTTCCATTTGGCCCCTATCAACCGCAAGGATGGATGCACGGAATGATTCAGAAAGATAGGCACCCGCATTTAAACTTAGTGCCATAACCCCTGAAGAAATAGGATCTAGTGAAATACCGATTTGCGGCAATCCATAGTAAATGACAAATATTTGCACCAGAAGTGGCGTTCCTCGAATAACAGAAATATAGATACTGGCGATTTCGTATACGACCTTGATCTTTAGAATTCGGATTAGTGCTGTGGAAAAACCTATCACGAGTGCAATAAGTACGGAGATACAACTTAAAAAAAGCGTCATGATTGTTGCTTTTAATAGGGAGGGCAATGAGTCGATTATGATCGTAACATCCACTACTTCACTTCCTTCCAGACTTTCTATCAAAGTAAAACAAATTATTCCTAATGCTACTCTTTAAATTCAATATGGATCCCAAGCTCTTTTAGTTCTTCAACAAAAGGATCAAACCTCTCGTTAACAATGATCGATTCTATGGGAACCACACCTGTTTCTAGTATCTTCTTCTCTGCAATCCACTTTGCTGCTATCGCGGCAGGAAGTGCAGTTGTTTTTGCCATCGAAGATATATTTCGTTCATGGTCGTATACATCAACCATTTCCCATGTATAGTTTCTAGATTTGCCCTCTTTAGTTCCTTTCACTTCCACTCGAACAACCGTTACGTCTTCAACTGATTCCCCTACCATTTTTGGCGCAAGTATCTTTTCAGAAATTTTTACGGGAGTAGTGATAACTCCTTCAATTTCAATGGACTTATTATCTAAAAAGCCTAACTCTCCTAGTACCTTCATTTTCTCCCAATGCCCAGGATAGCGAACTGTTTTTTCAGTTAAGTTTCTCACTTTTCCTTTAAATGTAAATGCAGTGCTATGCGCATCTGTTATGACGGCTTCACAGTCACCAACCGGGTAAGGGAACGACATTGACTCAAGCTCAGAAAGCGCCGGTAATTCTACAATTTCGCCATTTTTGATCGCGAATGCAGGCTTTGTATAGAGACCCAATACACTTTCTAGGCGAAAAACGACCTGGTACCATAGTGGCGGGACCGGCCATCTAGGAATTCCCCCGCAAATCAGGACTGCTTCCTCGGCTTCATCCAGCATTTCGATTCCTTGTGCTGCCAAGAAGTTTGTGATGCCCGGTGCAACCCCACACCCTGGGATAATCGTGACTCCAGCCTCCTGTGCTTGAGTATGTAATTCTAGTTTTTCTTTGAACATGGACCCGACTAGATCTACTAAATGACATTGTGAAACGATTGCAGCTTTTACAGCGGTTAAGCTTAACGAATGAGGGAGACATCCAACTGCTACATCCGCGTCTTCGAGTACTTTTATGAAATCATCTTCCGTTGATAACGTTACCGTCTTTCCAAACACCTTTGGATTATCCGCAATTTCGAGACATTTATCGATACTTTCCTGTCTGACATCGACTGCCATGACGGATTTAATTTCTTTGAATTTCGCCAGTTCACTTACGATTGTTGTGCCAATCATCCCAGTTCCTAAAACGACTACTCTCATATTATTTGTTCACCTCTGTCAATTTTTTGTGAATGAAAGACCTAGAGTAAACAACGATCCTGCTTTTGGTTACTCTAGGGTACTATCACTTATCTAAAGGATCTGTTCCGAACCATTTTTTATAAATTTCTTTATAAGTTCCATCCTCTTTCATCTCCTTAAGAGCGCTATTCGCTTTTTCTATAAAGTCTTCATTTCCTTTATTGACAGCCATTCCAATTTCATCTTTATTTAAAATGTCGCTCGTGACTTTAATTGGTAAGTTGTTCTCTTTAATGTTATAGTTCATGAGCAACTGGTCATTGATGATGACGTCCAATCGTTTATTCGTTAAGTCCTGAATGTAATCGCTTACAGCTTTATACAGCTTTACATCTGCGCCTTCAACACTGTTCGCAACTTCCTCAAACGTTGTTCCTCCGCCGACTCCTACTTTCTTCCCTTTAATATCAGCGAGTTCAGTAATGTCATTCGTGTCTTCGCGCGTTACTAAAACAGAACCAGTCACAACATATGGGTCCGTGAAGTCTACGCTTTTTTTCCGTTCTTCTGTGACTGTCATCTGACCAATAATGATGTCAAACTTGTCCGCTTTCAGTCCTCCGATTAGTCCATCCCACTTCGTTGCGATGAATTCAGCTTCAACACCTAATCTTTTGGCGATTTCATTTGAAATATCGACATCAAATCCTTGGAACTCGTCCTTGTCGTTCAAAAAGTTAAACGGTGGGTATGTCCCTTCAAAGGCTACTTTCATGACTTTGGAATCGGTGATCCGATTTGCCACATCTGTCTTGACCACTTCGTCAGCCTTGTCCTTACTTTTTCCTCCACACCCTGCAAGAGGTGCCGCTAATACTAGTGATAAAATCAATAGCCACATCATTTTCTTCATCTTTACCCCTCCAATTTACATATTTACGAGCACATGCAAGTATAGAGTGACATCTCCACCTTTCATGCCATCCGTATCGATTATTTGTCCCATGCCATTGAGGTACAAGCTAGTTAACTATATGTTCAAGCCTTGCGAATGATTCATGAACCTATCTCAAGGCATCTACAAGAATTTCAAAAGCCACCAACATTACTGACACGGATCGTCACTAATGCTGGCGGCTACTATTTTCAAAATTTAATAGTTATCGATTTGCGCTCGTTGCAATTTCCCACTGTAATCTACATAGACGGATTTCCATTCTGTATAGACATCAAGTGCTGCTACACCAGAATCTCTATGTCCGTTTCCTGTCCCTTTCGTCCCTCCGAAAGGGAGATGGATTTCTGCTCCCGTCGTCCCCGCATTGATATAAACAATCCCTGTATCGAGATCCCTCATGGCTTGAAACGCTAGATTGACATTAGAAGTGAAAATCGAGCTGGATAATCCGAATTTCACACTATTGTTCACTTCGATGGCTTCTTTTAGGCTTTTCACAGGGATAATAGAGACTACCGGGCCAAAGATTTCCTCTTGAGCAATTCGCATATCAACCGTCGCATCGGTGAATATGGTTGGCGCATAGAAATTCCCAGTAACAAGTCCGCTATCTGTTACCATTCTCCCCCCAACTAGAAGTGTAGCTCCTTCTTCGAGACCGATTTTCACATACTCATGGATTTTACCTAGAGAGGAACGATTGATCACCGGACCCACTTTTACACGTTCATCCGTGCCGTCACCAAGGGATAATTCCCCGACACGCTCTACAAGCTTGTTCTCCAGGTCCTCTTTTACATCCTGATGAACGATAATTCGGCTTGTTGCTGTACACCGTTGGCCGCTTGTACCAAATGCCCCCCATAAAATACCATCAACTGCGAGATCAAGATCCGCATCATCCAATACAATGACAGCATTTTTACCGCCCATTTCTAATGAAGTTCGTTTGAGCAGTTCTCCAGCCCGAGCATTGATAGCACTTCCGACCTCATTTGACCCCGTAAAAGAAATCAAATCGATATCCGGGTGTTCGACCATTGCATTCCCTACTTCTCTTCCAGAACCATTCACTAAATTCAGGAGCCCTTTTGGCAATCCTGCTTCTTCAAAAATCTTTGCGAATTCGTACGCAATAATCGGAGTTTCAGTTGCGGGTTTCCATACGACTGCATTCCCTGACACAAGGGCAGGAAACGACTTCCAGGAAGCGATTGCTATTGGGAAATTCCAAGGGGTGATCAATCCTGCAACGCCGATTGGAACCCGTACACTCATCGCAAATTTGTTGCGCAACTCTGAAGGAACCGTATCTCCAAAGAGGCGTCGGCCTTCTCCTGCCATGTAATAGGCCATATCGATGGCTTCCTGTACTTCTCCGCGAGCTTCGTCAATCACTTTTCCCATTTCACTTGTTAGGATCTGCGACAATTCTTCTTTACGTTCTTTCAACAAATTTGCAATGGTATATAAGTATTCTGCGCGCTCAGGTGCCGGAACAAGACGCCATTCTTTTTGAGCTTTTTTTGCTGCTTGAACAGCGCGATTCACGTCTATCTCTGATGACTGAGAGACTACTCCTAGCACTTTTCCGTTAGCTGGATTTAGCACGTCCACAAATTTACCGGATGAGGATTCACACCATTCTCCGTCTATATAGTTAAGGCATTTTTTCACTTTTTCTCCTTCGTAAGTGGTAGTTCCTTTTTTGTTTGGATGAACAACTTGAATGCCTTTGCGATTTATCATATTACTGCCTCCTTCATAATTTTAAGAATCTACTAAATGCTTTCCTTGATTCGATGAATGGCTTCGAATAGTCTCGCAGTCGGAACTGATAAAGAGATACGGAAATATCCCTCTCCACTAGGTCCGAAGGCGTTACCAGGTGTAACGATTACCCCAGTTTTCTCTAAAATATGCGTGACAAATTCAGTGGAAGTATAGCCTTCCGGAACCGGTGCCCAAACAAAAAAACTACCTTTTGGAGGTTCTACCTGTATGCCGATTGAAGAGAGAGCTTCCAACACGACCGCCATTCTTTCTTCATAAATACTGTTGTGCGCTACGACACAATTCTGATCACTATTTAAAGCAAATGCGGCTGCTTTTTGGATCGGGGTGAATTGTCCAGTATCCGTATTGCTCTTCAAGACCGATAGCGCTTTAATGATCTCTTTATTGCCGACGACAAATCCAATTCTCCATCCCGTCATATTATAGGTTTTTGAAAGCGAACCGAATTCAACCGAACCTTTTTTAGCACCTTTAACCTGCAGAATACTTGGGGCAGTATAGTCTGAATACGTCACCATATTGTAAGCAGAATCATGGGCGATTGGAATGCCTTGCTCTTGTGAAAACGCGACTGCCTTTTTGAAGAAATTAACATCAACCGTGGCTGAAGTTGGATTCCCAGGATAATTTAGAAACATCAGTTTGGCACTGTCAACTACTTCTTGAGGAATTGAATCGAAATCCGGTTGGAAATTATTCTCTTTCAACAATGGCATGTCATAATATTGTCCATTCGCAAGTAACGTTGCCATTCTATAGACAGGATAGCTCGGGTCCGGTATCAAGACCGTATCCCCTGGATCAATCAACGCTGGGATTAAATGAGCAATCCCTTCTTTTGAGCCGATGAGGGCTAGTACTTCTGTTTCGGGATCGAGTTCCACACCATAGTGTCGTAAATAGAAATCTGCAATTGACTGCCGATACTCAAGACATCCTATAAAACTGGGATACTTGAAGTTCGCAGGATCTTGCATCTCTTCTACTAGCTTCTCAACAATATGCGGAGGCGTTGGCAAATCAGGATCCCCAATGCCTAAGTCGATCACATCCACTCCCGCTTCAATCATCGCAACTTTCTTCTTATTGATCTCTGCAAATAAATACGGAGGGATTTGTCCCAAACGATTCGATTGATAGTTCAAAAAACCACCCACCTTATCTCTAATCTCACCACTAGATGCCTCAATAGATAATCTATGAAGCTTCGTTCTTAAATATGCCGCAGCAGCCCTTTAATATGCTTTACATTCGGAGGTTTGTTTGATTTAGAAACGTATGAACTTTCAAACAAAGTATACTTTGGAGGAGATTGTTGTGAAGTACGGAAAGGTTATGATTCCGTTTCTACTCGGGGAACTTTTACAAGCAGGATGTCAGTCTAATGAAGAGAGTAAAGACGCAATTAAAATCGACAATTCTAAAGAAGTTGAAACGGAAGATACTACAAATGATGAGGCTCTAGATGATACCATTGATCCTTCTATTTATGAAGACCAAGCAACAAAAGAAGGCGGTCTCGGGGATACGTTGCCAGTTCTTGAGAACATTTTAGGACCTGATGGTGAAAATGACTGGAATGCTAAAATAGATGAAGTGATCGCATTTCACGATAAAGGCGAAGGCTCTGTGCATCCTATTTTGGAAACAAAAAATAATAATATACAAGCTTAGGCAGATGACAAAATGGTGATAAATGGGTTTTAGGTTTCTTGCTACTCTGAAGATCCCCTACCTTCAAAAGATGAACTCTTCAAACGAGTTAAAAACCACATACCTACCGATTCCATGTTGGTGAATGAAACAGAGATGAAAAACGGTTGGCCGGTAGCTGAGTATACGAGTGAAACGTTCAAAAAAAGAATGCCCTCTGAGGAAGGAAAGTTCTACATACGAGCGATTACAGATATCGAGGAAGATACATTTTCTGCATTTCATGCAGTTCCGGGTGAGTTTGAAGAGTGAGGAGTTCAAATAATTTTAGCTAGTCGTTTTAATAGCACTCAAAAGCTACCATCCTCCAATTTGAAGGATAGTGGCTTTTGAAATGCATAGTTGTATCATAATATTCCTTTTTCCGAAGCATAAGTTTCAATCCAGGTCAGTAAGGCGTTTATTGGAGTTTGATTTTCTTCTTATCGCCCATGCTGGCGATATTTAGTATGATGACAATAGAGCTTTCTACTGATTTTGAAAGAACCACATTGTCGACAGAAAACATATGTATCCCGTCTATTAGGAGGAATTTCATTCTATAGATACATTAAACGTATAAGTCGCTTTTCCGTGGTGCCATACTACATTCACTTCGTAACTATAATACCCCGCTTCCCGTGGTAGGGTCATTTCATTGTCTTTAAGTTCAACAATCGTACGAGAATGATCTTCACTCAGTTGATGGAGTGTAATGGAAGAAGGGTTTTGATCGATGATAATTTTCAATTTTCCACCTTGTTCCACTAGTAAGGTGTCGAATTCTGCAGATTGCTCATCCATCTCCGAATTACTGATTTTCCTGAATTGAAAATCCTCTTCTTGCCATTCGAATTCACCTACTGCCATTGTATACGCTTGATCATTCCAGATAACTGTTCCTTGTGCTTGTTTGTATGAATTGTGTGAGGCTATTCCTGTACAGCCAGCTAAAATCGTAAAGAGTAACAACACAAGTATTGTTCTTTTCATTATCCTATTCTCCTTTTAACTGGCCCTTATGTATTTAGATGACGCTAAGACTCATTACGAATTAGCGTCGTTATGTTAATAATTTTAAACCTGACGATTCCATATATAATAAATGAATGTTACCCTTTGGCCATTCACCTCATATTCTTCATCTTCGCATGCCATCTGTTTAAATCCGTTTTTCTCCAATACTTTTTGAGAAGCTATGTTAGTAGTTGTTGTCTTGGCCTTCACCTGTTTTATATCTCGCTCAACTACTGTTTCTAATAATAATTCCAATGCTTGTTTTGCAACGCCTTTCCCAGTATACAGCCGTCCCACTCTATAGCCTAAATGAGCAATTTTATGAATTCCATCAATATCCACTAAGTTCATTCTTCCAAGAATATTACCATTTTCATCTTTTATTAAATAGAAATAGGAAATCTCATCAGCTTGTTCTTCGAGTAAAGTTTCATGCCTAATTTTAAAAACCTCTGGCTCATAATAGTCATCTCCTCGAGTAGGTACCGTTTCTTCAAAAAATTTTCTGTTCTCAAGCTCAAACTTATACAAGTCCTCCGCATCTGATTCTTGTAACTTCTCAATCAATACCTCCATCTAACCTCTCCACCCATCACTTTTCTTTTAACAAGGATATTATCTTTTCATTTTGTTTGATAATCATCTGAAGGGCTTCTCCATTTTTTAGCGAATCACTTTCTCTTATTGCAGAATTTCTTAATATCCTCTTAATATTTAGATAAAATGATACAAAGATTAAGACCACTAGCCCCAATACAATAAATAAGTAAATAAGTCCGTACATCTCAAAACCACCTCTAGCTATATTTCATGTGTTAAAACTACACCTATTACCACTTGATCCTGAACGTTTTTATAGGACTCAATTATTAAGTATGTCCTTTCGACAGCTTATTGAGGGACATATTCCATGGGTTCATTACAATGGGCGTAGCCATTTTTCTTATAAAAATTAATCGAATCTTCACTTGGCCAGACGATTACAAATTCAAAATTATTTTCTTTAACCCACGTATTCACTGAACGAAGTATGATACTTCCTATCCCCTGATTTCTGTATTCGGGCACCGTATAAACATTTGTCATATACGCAAATGGACGCGTTGGTTTACCTGGACGTGGTACTTTTTGGATCAACTCCACGTAAATGTGAGATACAATCTTTTCATTTTCTTCCGCAACCCAAATAGTCCATTGGTTACTGTTAAGTGTTTCTTCCAAAAACGTATGGCATTCATTCCTAAAATCCTCATACGATTCCTCTTTCTTACTTTCGTCATACTCAACGGTAAAATCCCATCGCATTTTTATTAATTGTTCAACGTCTTTTGTGCTTGCGAGTCTAATATCCATCGAATCCTCCAAACTTCGGCTCAGCTATCGTCGCTTCAAGTAGAATTCTAATTTCCCTTAACTAATTCACTTCTTCTGAATCACAAATTTTCACCATTCCGGTTGGAGTAGTGAAAACATGAGAGCGTCGTGCGATCGATTGCCCTGATATAAGTAACCACGGAGTGTCCCTTCCTTAGAAAATCCAAGTTTCTTTAATAACAAGATGGATGGATCATTTTGCGGATAAGTTACAGCTCCCATTCTAAACAACCCAAGTTCATCGAATGAATATCTTATTATTTCCTTTACAGCTTCAGAAGTATATCCTTGCTGCCAATAAAAAGGATGTAGCTCAAAACCAATTTCTGCTTTTTTGCTCCATCTACTAAGATTATTAAGCCCCAAGGTACCAATAAATTCGTCTTTATCTTTGGTCACTATTCCCCATCTAATTCCACGATTATTACTGAATGTGCTTTCAAATGATTCAATGATTCGAGAGGCTTCTTCTAAACTTTTTAGGCTCTCCATACCATAGTATTGAGTAACTTCATCTCGGGACATAATTTCATAGAAACTCTCGATATGTTCTTTCGTTACTTGTACTAAGTTAAGCCTTTCTGTTTCTAACTCAGGAAACTCCAAATTTCTTCCTCCCTATCCATGGAATGCAACCTAGTAATAGTTACAATGGCTTTCTTTTTTTACAAACGTAGATCATCTCATAGCTATCGTTAGTTACAGAACTTTCATTCCAATCTTTATACACGTTAATTATTTCAAAACCATGTAAAAACAATATTCTTTCCATCTCTCTAGGGAATACATATCTTAAACTTATGTTTGTTCTCTTCTCTTCTACAACTTCGTCATCCTGGGCTTTGTATCTTCTAATAGTGGTATAGTGTTGAACTTGATTTAAAGAATCATAAGTACTTAGAGTATAAACATTCACTCGATTCAGCGTTTCAGTATCCGTGTAGGATTTCCAATACTCTTCCGTACTCGGTTGCAACAATTCCTCAACACTCGGAAATCTTGTCCCAAAAATGAAAACTCCATCAATATCTAAATGCTTATACACAGAAGTTAGAAATGCATCTTGTGCATCATTTGTTAGGAAATGTTGAAATGAGTTGCCTACTGAATAGATCAAACTACTTGTTATCGGGAGAGACAGTTTAGTACAGTCTTGCTCCACCCAATCTATTTTCAAACCAAGGTTTGATGATTTCTTTTCTGCCTCTTTTAACATTCCTTTATGGATATCTATTCCCAGAAGTTTATATCCACTTTTCGCTAAAGGAATTGTCAGTCTGCCCGTACCGCAAGCCAAATCAATAATCGTTCCTTCTGTTTTGGATGCCCAATTTAATAAAAATGGTAGTTCTGATAAATACCCCTCATTTTCTTTATCGTATAAAATCGGATCATCATATTCCTCAAAATTAGTGAACGTCATTTTTTCTCTCCTGCTATCACATATTTTTGTTGTCCGGTTACAATGTTATTAACAAATATTCCTCTGCAAAGACTATAGTCAAACCCATTCTTTATTAACTTCTACGTGCACACCCTACTTCCTTAAATACAAACTTATCCCCTTTTAACCTTCTACATCTCGATCTAACAAACCTCTTAGTTAGACCGAAACTATTTGCTAATTCATGCCCTTCCATAACAAAAATCATCGTCCCCTAATTATTAGTCATTCCTTTTTTCAAATTCTCGATTTCCTCTTCAATCCTTTCAAGCTCAATTCTAGTGTATAGCGGTTTAATTTCTTTAAGGGACTGTGCAGATACCTCGACCTCCTCCCAGGTCATCTCATTAAGTCCTAGCATTTCTTGCACACGCTCACTTGAAAATGGAAGAAACGGATTGAGGAGCTGTGCAAGATTGGAAATGATGTAGATGCAATTAGCCATTGTCCGGTTACATGCAGACAAGTCTTCTTTAACTTGAATCCATGGCTTCTGATCATCAAAATATTTGTTTGCATATCGTACAAACTCAAAAATATGCTCTAATGCATTTTTCAGATGAGCCTCTTCGATGAGTAAACCAACGTCTTGATAGAGATTTTTTGTTTTCTCTCTAATTTCTGTATCTATCTCTTCCTCGAGTGTTTTTCCCTCATAATACTTTTCGATAAATTTAAGTGTACGATTTATAAAATTGCCATAGGCACCTAGTAATTCACTGTTATGACTATACACAAATTCTCTCCATGAAAAATCAGTATCTTTGTTTTCTGGTGCATTGATTGTCAAAAAGTACCTCAGTGAATCTGCATCATACTTCTCCAAATAATATGGAACCCAAACTGCCCAATTGTTACTTGTCGATAGTTTTTGTTTTTCCAATGTTAAATACTCGTTAGAAACAATGTGAGAAGGGAGTGCTGGATTATTAATGCCCATTAAAATAGATGGCCAAATGATTGTATGAAACGGGATGTTATCTTTCCCGTGTACATAGTAAGAAACAGTTTCCTCATTCCACCAGTCTTCAAGTGATTCTCCGTGCTGTTTCGCCCACTCAATACTTGCCGTTAGATATCCTGCGACGGCTTCAATCCATACGTAAATTTTCTTTCCTTCAAAGCCTATAATGGGCACTTCAACACCATTGGGTAAATCACGGGTTACAGCTCGATCAGGAACCCCTTCGCTTAAATATCTTGTGGTCAAACGAATCGCATTTTCACGCCACTTCCCTTCCTTCTTTGCTTCCTCTACAAATGTCTCTAATCGTTTTTGGAATTCACTAAACAAGAAGTAAAAGTGCTCTGTTTCTTTAATAGCAGGTGGATTCCCACAAATTTTACACCGTTTTTCGATTAAATCGAGTGGATCTAAAATCGAAGAACACGCATCACATTGGTCCCCCCTTGCTTTAGCGCCGCAATTCGGACAAATCCCTTCGACAAACCGATCTGGCAAGAAGCGATGATCTGTTTCACAATAAGCTTGTTCTATCGTCTTTTTATATAGATGTCCGTTCTCATATAGTTTTAAGAATATGTTTTGTACGGAATCATGATGATGTTCGGCATCAGTACGCGAGTAGAAATCATAAGAAAAACCTAACTTCTGAAAACACTGGACAAATTCTTCGTGATACCGGTTGGCAATTGTTTCAGTCGAGGTATTCTCTTGATTGGCACGAATGGAAATGGGAGTCCCATTACAATCACTACCTGATACATAGAGTACTTTTTCTCCTTTTTGTCTGTAATATCTAGCTAAAATGTCACCTGGCAATAACGCAGCGATATGTCCTAAATGCAACGAACCATTTGCATATGGCCATGCGCCTCCAATAAATACTGTCATGACTTATCCCTCCCCAATATAAAAAACCTCGCCCGTAGACATAAAGCATGTCTAAGGACGAGGTTATCTCGTGTTACCACCTTAATTCGCTAACAAATTTATTCATTAGCCTCAGTAAGTACATCGTATTACGCATGTACTTTGACAGTTATAACGAGTGTCACATCTCGTCAAAGCCTATCTCATCAAAATGAAAGTCGACTTTGCTACTCAAAGGCCATTTTCGATCAACTATTTTCTGCTTCTTTTCAGATTCCGGAGCTCTCTGTTAGAAAATTGAGGTTGACTTACTTTCCTTGTCATCGCTTTTTAAAATCTATTTCACTTATTATTGCACAAACACAGAAAATTTAAAAGTCTTTATCTCACCAAATTATTACAATTGTTCATCGTAGTTTATATTTTTCCCGGTCTACTTTAGCCTAAAGAGGTTCATTACTCTTCTTTGAAGTCTTTCATCGAAGTGGAATACAAGTTTGATTTGGAAGATTGTATATTGTAAACAAATAAGACAATAGCGATTACTAACATTATCCAAGCCCCCGTAATCACAACAACTCTAATCGAAATCACTTCTGCAAGAATCCCAAAAACAACTGTAAGAAGGATGACGAGGAAGGCTTCAATAACCCCATAAATACTTCCTATCCTCCCCATCACATCTACAGGTATATTATTTTGATAAAAGGTATAGAAACCTGTATTTGCAAAGGCAGAAGCAAACGATAAGACGAAGCATCCGACGATTGCAATGTGAAAAGTAGAAGAGGATGAAAAAACGATATACCCCACTGAGGTCAATAGAGAGCCTATCCCTATCAGCCATGAAGTAGGTACCTTTACCACAGTGAATGTATTCGTTACTGACCCTATTAATAATCCTGCACCCGCACTACTGACCAGAAGTCCATATTCCCCTTCAGATAAGGAGAGTACTTGAGTTGCAAATGCAGCTTCTAAAGAATCTGTAGCTGTCATCAATACGATCATGACACTGAACAGAAAGTAAATAAGCATTGTGTATGAATAGTTTCGAGTAAACTGTATGACCAGTTTCCAGTCGTCTTTCAGAAGACCTACAGTCAATTTTCTAACTTCAGTTCTTGAGAATTCCTCAACAGCTTCAACATTAGGCATCGCCATTGTAATAAATGCTGATACAAGTAAAGCTATGGCATTTACGTATATAGCCATATTGGGTGTTCCTATTGTAAACATAAGTCCTGCAATCGCTGGACCGGTAAGAAAAGCTCCTGAATCGAGCAAACTACGTAATGCGTTAAACCGTTTTCTCTGCTCCATCGGAATTAACTTTGTAATATAAGTCATTGAGGTTGGATGATACATGGAACTCGCCATTGTAATTAGAAATACCATGCTATACATAAGAACAAGAGATGAAAAGTAAGGCAATATAGCAATGAGGCACGCTTGGAAAAAACTAAGAATAATCATGAGCAGTTTCTTATTATAGCGATCTATAAGACTTCCACACCAACTATTCGTAAGTAAGGTGGACAAAGCTCTTACGACATACAAACCTGTAACTGCCATTGCAGATCCAGTTAGGTTAAGAACAATTAGATTTAAAGCGATGAAGTAAATCCAACTACCAACACTAGAAACTCCAATACTGAACAGCAGAATAGAGGGATAACGCCAACCGTTCATTAACTTTCTAATCCTCATTATGCTCTCCCCCTTTATTATAGAAGACCAACAAAAAAATCCCACCCCCAAGACAAGTGTCTTGGAGGCGAGATTCCATAATCGCGGTGCCACCCCAGTTTATTAATATGTCACCATATTAATCTCATCAAGTACAACACAATGTTATGTGTATACTCTAGCTCTATAACAGGAGCTCCTGTAACCATATCCCCCTTTTCAGGTTCCAAGGTGCTGCTCAGAGGTTTGCTTCAATAATTATTTCTTACTCCTTTTCAGCAACCGGAGCTCTCTAAAAAGAAAACGATTATTTACTCTTCTCTTCGTCGCATTTAATTTTATGAATAGTATCACTAAAAACTCTTATTGTAAAGCGCACTATATCCATGAATTTTATTTGTATGTTATTTTGTGCACCAAACTTCCATGTTTTACAGAACATTCAAGACTGTATTTTTCTACACCTTAATAGAATTGACACCTATCCTTATAGCTCTAAATCATTCTGGAAATTGAGTACAAAGTGATGCGCTTCGTCATAGACAGCAAATTCGTATCCTTGTTCTTTATAAAACTTAATAATTCCAGGGAGTGCCTCCAAGGTTTGTGGCTTTTCGTGCATCAAGACAATTTCTCTGTCCGAAGTCGTGCCCTGTTTTATGTTCTGTAAAATCCGAGAAGGCTTTCCTGCAAGTTCCCAATCGTTCGAATCGATGGTCCAATCCCAAACTTTAATATGTGCATCCGCAAGTTGTGTTCGTATTCGTTCGTCCTTCAATCCTGGTGCTGAGCCATAAGGGGGACGGACTAAGTGAGGATTCGTGCCTGTTATATCGTGCACTAATTCTAGTGTTTTGACCATCTCCGGTACAAACTGCTGGTTGGTATAAAGTGTTTTGTAATTGTGAGTCATGCTGTGGGCGCCGATGTAGTGACCTTCTTGTACGGCTCGTTTCACGCTTTTCTGTAAGAGTTCTTTCTTTAAATTATTTCCTTGCATGAAAAATGTAGCCTTCACTCCGTGCTCCTGCAAGATATCTAAAAACTGCTCAGTCAACTTACTTGGGCCATCATCGAACGTCAGATAGACTACTTTTTCTGGCTTTTTTTCTTCTTCAACAGGTTCCTTTTTTGGTGGTTCTACTTTAGTTGTCTCTTCAGGTTGAGGACTAGAATCTTCTGATTGATCGATTATTTCTTGTGCACTTGAAGGTTCATCAGACATATTTGGTAGTTCCCGGGCAGAATATGATTTCCCTACAAAAAAACCAGTGCCAAATAGAATGAGTAGTAGAATTACGAAATAGTGTTTTTTCAACCTCTTCCTTTTCCTAGTCTCTTGTTGATGCAATGCACTCATTTCAAACTAATCCTCCTGTCACTTTATGAATATTCTTATGCTGAATGTGTCATTCTCTTAGCTTATGTAAGTTAAAAAATTTTTCTATTTAAACGAGGGAAGCAGCAGACCAAATCAGTCATCTGCTGCTGAAAAAAGCAAATTATTGAATGTACGTATCACTCACAAGAACATCACCCAAAATAGCGGAAGGGATTTCAAATGTGACAACTCCCATGTAACCAGGTGCTACTTCATACTTGTCAAAAGAGATCACGAGTTTATGATCAGCAGTAATATAGAAGTTTTGATCAGAATGGATTGCTTGGAAGTCCAGATCAGATCCTTCGAATGCAAAATACGAAATGTCTTCGTTATCCGCCATTTGTTGCTTCATCTCGCCTGCTATATAGGAACTAATTACTTCTATATAGGAATCATCTTTAAAAAGACTTGGTAGTGTAATTAAAATATTATTTTGCTTATCAATCGTATCGTATTTCATTGTAGTGGAAGACGATCCAACCGTATTCACCTCGTAACGAGCAATTGACAATAATCGATCCGTATCGGTTTTTACTTCATACCCAGTGTCAATTCCTATGTGGCCTGCACCGACCTCTTCCATGTCCGCAACGTCTGCTTTAAATTGCTTAAAGAGCTCTTTGTTTTCTTCGATGTACTTCTCATTCAACGATGCTTGCAAGCCTTTATCTTCCAAACCACTAATTGCTGGTGTTTTCAGTTCCGCCTGGTAAGTCTCTTTGTCCATTGTTAACGTCTGCACTGTGATGACTTCCACGATAGCACCAAGGACAGGTACATTCGCCATGGACTGAGCCAAGGTGGGACTGACATTGACGCTACCGATGAATAAGGCCGCTGCTGCAGCTACACCAATCGACCACTGCTTCAAAGGGGTATGCTTCTTTTTTGAGGCTTTAGCTCGTTGTATAGACTGTTTTACCATTTGGTCCAATTCAGAAGGGATTTCAATATCATCATATTCCTTCTTAAGTTTGTTTATCTGTTTCATCCTAAATCCCCTCTCCAATTTCTACACGTAACTTCTTTAATGTTCTGTATAGCTTGGTTTTGGTTGTATTAACATTTTCACCCAAGACAGCCGCTACCTCTTCAATCTTCAGGTCTTCAAAAAAACGTAAGATAATTAACGACTTTTCATCAGGTGTCAGCGCATCGATTGCATCGTTCAAATCCATATCTGTAGGATCATCTTCTGATTGTGGCAAATACCCATCGAGAATCTCATTGTCCATCACCGTCACACGCTGATGTTTTCGGATAAAATCGATAGAAGTATTCACCAGAATTCGATAGAACCAGGTCTTTAAATACTTGATTTCACCTAGACGATCAATGGATTGAAGTGCTTTGAATATCGCATCTTGCACAATGTCTAATGCGTTTTCTTTGTTTTTCACATAGCTGTAGGCAATACGGTAATGAGCATTTTTATTATCGAGTAAAAAACGCTCTACCAGTCCAAACTTTTCATTTTTTGTCATGACAAATGATCCACCTTCTCCAATTTTAAACATGTCGCGATCACGTCTTACTTGTTTGACGGACAGCATCTGAAAAAAGTTTTGACTAACAAAAATTCATTAAAAAACATGCACATCATCTTATTAGCAGAAGTTTAACACGGTGAACTCTTCACAACTTGAACTTACTTCGCAACGTTTAGTCATAATTGTTTGCTATGCACTTAGGTTTCATATGTAGTCAGAACCTTCTTACAAAGGAGGATTTCCCAAGTACATAACGAAACTATTACATATATCGATGGAAGGAGATTTTAATATATGAATCCACCTATTGCCAAACGTATCCCCCATCCTCATGAACTGCATGGCGATGTGCGCGAAGACGACTATTATTGGCTGAAGGACCGCAATAATCCTGAGGTCATCAAGCATGTAGAGGATGAGAATCGTTATTACAACGAAATTATGGAACCTCTCAAGGAACAAACAGAAGAAATTTATCAGAGTATGGTGGACCGCGTGCCTGAATCAGAAGCCGACGTTCCTGTGCAACATGGGCCATATTTCTACTACTCCCGTTTGGACAAAACGAAACAATACCCCATCTATGCTCGCAAAAAAGCAGCCAGCCGTGAATTACTTTCTGAAGTACATGAGGAAGTAATACTCGATCTGAATGAATTGGCTAAGGAAAGTGACTATTTAAGTGTGACAGCACTAAAATGGAGTAACGATCATCGCCTTCTTGCTTATTTGCAAAATCGGGATGGTACAGATCGCTACACCATCTTTGTGAAAGACCTGGAAACGGGAGAACTTGTACCAGACCGGATTACGGATGTGTTCATTTACGGTAGTGTGGAATGGAGCAGGTGCGGTGAGTATATTTTCTATATAACTGTTGATGAAAATGAACGTCCTAGCCGTTTCATGCGCCATCGTTTAGGTAGTGACCCAAATCAGGATGAACTGCTCTATGAAGAAAAAGATGAGACGTTTACTCTCTATATGAACAAATCTCAAAGCGGCAAATACATTGTTGTGCATGCGGATTCGAAAACGACGAGTGAAATCCGTCTAATTGACGCTGATGCTCCACTCTCCCCTCTGCAACTAGTAGATGTGCGACGTGATGGTATCGAATACGACGTCGAGCACTGGGGTGAGGATTTACTGATTCTATCGAACGAAGGAGCACAAAACTTCCAGCTGCTTCGTTCTCCACTCAACAATTTGCACATTCGTGAAAATGTTGTTGACTATAACGAAAATCGCTATCTTCAAGCGCTATATCCTTTCCAGGACAAACTACTTGTCGCTGGTCGCGAAAACGGACTGACACAAATCTGGGAGCTGAAAAATGGTCAGTTGGAACAGATTCAATGGGATGAGCCGCTCTATTCCGTTTCAGTTAAATCGAATCAAAGCTACTATGTTCCTGAAGTGTTACTTGTCTTCGAGTCGATGCTTACACCAGAAACAACGTATGCACTCGATCTGCTCACTGGAGAAAAGCAATGTTTACATGTAGCTGCTGTGAGCGGTGAATATGATCCTTCAAACTTCTGTCAAAAACAATTGTGGGCTACAGCGGAAGATGGAGTAAAAGTTCCTTTGAACCTTGTTTATAAAGAAGGAGCACTCGACAATGGACCCGCTCCTATTATCCTGTATGCGTATGGTTCCTATGGATCCAACAGTGATCCAAATTTCAGTCCTTATCGCCTTCCTGTGTTAGAAAAGGGAGTCGTGTTGGTCACAGCGCAAGTACGTGGCGGGTCGGAAATGGGGAAACATTGGTACGAGGATGGAAAGATGCAGAACAAGCGCAACACATTTACTGATTTTATTGCAGTAGCTAAGTATTTGATCGACGAAGGTTACACAACTTCGGGCCAACTAGCTGCTCGCGGTGGTAGTGCGGGAGGATTGCTCGCGGGAGCTGTCGCAAACATGGCTGGTAATTTGTTTAAAGTCATCGTCCCTGAAGTGCCGTTCGTAGATGTTGTCACTACGATGCTCGATACAACCATCCCCCTCACTACACTGGAATGGGATGAATGGGGAGATCCAAGGGAATCAGAAGCGTATTTCTACATGAAATCCTACAGTCCCTATGACAATGTAGAATCAAAAAATTATCCGCACATGTATGTCACAACTGGACTCAACGATCCACGCGTTGGCTATTGGGAACCTGCCAAATGGGTTGCACGGATGAGAGAACTGAAAACAGACGACAATATTCTTGTTATGAAAACGAATATGGGCGCTGGTCACTTTGGTGAGTCAGGGCGTTTCAATCAGTTGAAAGAAGTCGCAGCGTTATATGCGTTTGTGTTGGATAAAATCGAAGCTGGCGTTGAAATGAAAACTCGGGATGTTGTTCAATAAGAGTTGTTTATGAATTTTGAGGAGAAAGCATTGGGCTGTTCTCCTCTTTTTACTTTTGTATTCGTCATGAATTGTGCAGTAGTGTTATTCCTATTCCAACAGATCCAACGCTACCTCAAACGACAGTTTCCCAAGGTCGCCTTCTTTCCGCTTACGAACGGACACCTCTCGATTCTCCACTTCCTTATCCCCGACTACCCAAGAAAATGGAATTTTGGCTTTTGCTGCTTCCCTCACTTTATATCCGAATTTTTCAGAACGGTCATCCACTTCTACTCGAAAGCCTTTTGCAGTAAGCTCTCGTTTCAACTCAAACGCATAATCGAGATGGGCATCCGCAATTGGTAAAATACGAATTTGTTCAGGTGCCAGCCATAATGGAAATGCACCTTCGTAATGTTCAATTAAAATCGCAAGAAATCGTTCTATGGATCCGAATATTGCACGATGAATAATGATTGGATGATGTAGCGAATTATCTTCACCGATATACTGACAATTGAACTTTTCGGGCATTTGAAAATCTAATTGAACCGTACCACACTGCCAGCTTCTACCGAGAGAGTCGAGTATATGAAAGTCAATTTTCGGTCCATAAAATGCGCCGTCTCCTTCGTTCAATTTATACGGCATCCCCCGTTGCTCGAGGACCTTTTCAAGTGAACGTTCCGCCTGATCCCACAACTCAACTGAACCCATAAAGTCTTCTGGTCTAGTCGAGAGTTCAACCTCATACTGGAATCCGAACTTCGAATACATATCGTGAAGAAGATCCAAAACTTGATCGATTTCCGGTTCAATTTGATCTTCCCGGACGAATAGATGCGCATCGTCTTGTGTGAATGCCCGGACCCGTAATAGACCATTCAACGATCCAGAGAGTTCATGACGATGAACCAACCCTAATTCTGCATATCGAATAGGCAACTCACGATAACTGCGCCGCTTATGATTAAAGATCAACATGGCACCCGGACAGTTCATCGGTTTTAGGGCATATTTCTGATTGTCAACTTCCGAAAAATACATATTGTCTTGGTAGTGATCCCAGTGACCTGACGTCTCCCATAATTGTTGCTTCATCATAATCGGTGTCTTAATCTCCTCGTAACCCGCTTTACGATGTTCAACTCTCCAATAGTCTTCCAACGCATTGCGAAGGGTCATCCCGTTAGGCAAATAGAATGGCATACCTGGAGCTTCCTCTGATGCCATGAATAATTCCAACTCTTGACCGAGTTTTCGATGATTTCTTTTTTCTTCCTGTGATTGAATGGACATGTTATAACGCCTCCTGAAATTTTTTATATAAAAAACCGCACTCCTCCCTGGAAAGGGACGAATGCGGTCGTGGTACCACCCTGTTTTTTGCAGATGCCAAAAGCATGCCTCTGCACTTCATTGCGATAACGGTTTCCCGGACACGGTTTCATGGAATTCCTTGGTTCTCCATGTCAGCTTCAAGGCGGTAAATCATCTCTCGTTTCTTCAGGACTTTCAGCCGTAGGTCCTGTTCTCTGGTAAGAACTAAAGTATAATTCATATCCTTGTCATTGCTTACTGTATTCAATTTAAAAAACCGTACTCCTCCCCTGTAAAAGGGACGAATGCGGTCGTGGTGCCACCCAAGTTTCCGCATGCCGAAATACAGGCATGCGCTTAAGTCGATAACGGTTTCCCGAACATGATTTCATGCACGTATGCAGTTCCTCATGTTAGCCAGAAAGGTGGTAAATCACTCCATTCCGCTCAAGGTTTCCAGCCAATGACCTTGTTTTCTGGTAGCGAAATTAAGAAATGATTCATGTCCTTCTCATTGCAAATATATGGATACGAAGCTTTGTTTATGGATTATAGAGAGAGTTTTCCGTGATGTCAACAGTAAATTCAGATTTTTGACTACAGAGCTGAAACTGCTTTGTGATTAAAGTACGTAGAAGAAGAATGTAAATAGAGCTTATTATTATGTGCAGAACATATTATTACATGTCTCAATGGAACTATTGACACCGTTGAACCGTATCATGATTACAATTCAAATCAACAAAATTTAACTTCTAACATTGCTTGTTCCCAACAATTGTAAAGAAATTATGGCACACTTAAAAGAGAAGAGTTTCACCGCTTAACCCTAGAGCTATTTCAACCTTAATTTTTATAAATAAAATAAGAAGGTGGGAGATATTTTGAAAAGGAATTTTAGTGTTTGGATGAAAATTATTGGTTTAGAGGTTTTAGTAATTTTCTTTTTCACAGTAAATGGGATATTTGTTTCTATTAGTGAGCCTTCCAACGAATTTTTAAAGTATTTAGGAATCGTTCCGTTAGCTATAGGGATTTTGAGTTATCTATTTATAACAAAGAAATGGAAATTTTACTTTTCCAAGAACAAGCTCTTCTCTTTGAGAAAATCCCTGCTACTTTCCGGCCCATTAGTGCTAATAGTTATCCTATTATTCATTGGGAATGGTGGAATTGCAAGCACGCCTATTAGTACGTTGTTAGTGATGCTGGTAACTCAAATTGCAGTCGTTGCGTTCGTTGAGGAGATGGTAATCCGAGGATTCATGCTGAATATGTTATGTGTGAACAATGTCAAGGTTGCTGTATTCGTTTCCAGTGGACTTTTTGCAATTACTCACTCTTTGCAGCTACTTAGTGGGCACTGGAACATACCATCTTACAAATATTCTATGCATTCTTTATAGGGATGGTCCTCTCCCTACTCCGTGTAAATAACCAATCCATCCTGATTGCAATTGCCTTTCATGGCTTCAATAACTTTATTATTATATCCTCACAAAATACAGGCTCTTCACTCTACACCTATGTAATAGTTTCTATTTTAATTATCTATACAATTTATTTATGGGCAAGAGTAGTTAAGTTTTCTAAAGGGCACCCTTAAAATTTCAACTATGCGAGAATAAAACTCTTGGATAATAGGAATGCAATTTTGTTTAGACGGCGAAAATTTTTCTAATTGCGGACCGTGTCCTACGGTAACATCTGGTTGATTCACTTTGTTTAAGCCTGTATCTATAATGATGGTAATGTACGAGGAAATGAATTCAGATTAAAGAAGGTATAATACTTCTTTAACATCATCACAAGTCGATTCTTGCACGTTAAAGTAAATCGCCCGATTGCGTTATAGATGCAATCGGGTCACTTATAAAATGAATTTATTTTCTTTCCAGAACTTTAATAAGCTTTATTAGCCAATATAATACCACCCATGGAAGAATAAACTTCGTCGTCCATTCAATGAACCTCGGAACAAAGTAGAAGGCATTTATCCCCAGAATACCTAGAGCAAACCAAAACCCTAACACGATCACACCAGCGATTAATATATTTGTTGTAGATTTCTCCATTCCTTTTGACCTTCTTGGTAAATTCCGTATGGCTAGCACAATTAATGCGACAACAGCTAACAGAATAATTAACTGGATCACTACGAACTTTAAATCTTGCCAATAATTATAAGATGTAATTTCCTCCAAAGTAACACCCCCTAAAAATCAATTGAATAGCCACAAATAGAAAAGATATTATAAAAAATGGCGTATCTTGTAGATACCACGGCAAGTCCTTTTCATAATATATGTGCATTGTTATCACTCACTTTCACTATTTCAGCAAAATTGTGATATGGACGAAATCAGTTATAAAGGAATCGCTCTTGTTAATGGATAATGGGAGCAATAATTAATATTAGGATAGAGCTTGAAACTAGAATAGTGCTGATTGTTCGCGGCAGTTTTACTTTTTCATCACCTTTATAGAACCCAGAGAACTGGAGTTTGTTTCTATACAAAACGAAAAGCAGTAATAGAATTGATCCCCCTACTAACCAAGCGCCATGAGTATCATCTCCATTGATTCCAAATCCTGTGTAGATTAATTTCACAAGCCCCCCTAATAAACTTCCAAAAATTAATAATATTATTGCGATACGGATCATTTCCAATCCTGCACCCAATCCTTTCTTCACTTTATCCCCCCTTAAAATATCTAATTCCTTTTAAGCATCTTAATTCACAAGATTGCCCTTTAGAAACATAAACTTAATTCAAGAATCGCGCCCAAATATGGAACAGTCTGCAACCCGTTGATTTCCGTTCCAGGCGGACGCGTTCCGCGGGCACGGCTTCAGCCTCCTCACTACACTACGCTTCGTTGCGGGGTCTTCAGCTCGCGCTGTTCCCGCTGGAGTCGCCCCCTTCCACTCCAATCAACTAGAGTGTTCTATCAAACAATCACGCCCGATTGCCAACATTATTAGCTAGCAAGTAAAATTATTTTCACCTTTATTCTTTAAGACTAATGTTTTAACTAAAATAAAATATATAACCCAATATATTAGTGGTATAAACACCGAATAGTTTTTCTTACATTCTGGCAGATAAATTAGAGTTAACACAAATATAAAAACACAAGGAATAAGTAATATCCAATATAATTTTCTTTTCGTCATATTAAAATTCAGACCCCTCTTTTGACTCGCTTTGAAAATAAAAGGCACAGATCCTTATTTAATAAATTGGCCAGATTCTGCAAGTTCGTATCGGCTACACTTACTTTATCCACTTTATAAAAGATTTTTCTTTCTTCTAGCTCATTGAGGAAATAATAATGTTTTTGGATTTTCACCCGCTCCCCTTTTGTCGTTATTTTCATCAGTAAAGTGGCACGTTTGATGAACGGACGCACATCCTTGTTCAAGAATGCCCCCATTTGCGGAAATCCTTTTACCAATTAAGTATCAGCATTATGACGCTGGATACAAGAAATACAGCAAAAAATGCAAGGATGTAATAAGTCTTTCCTTGTTTTTGGGTTCTCTTTTTCTTTTCGTAATCCTTCCAACCAATAAATAAACCTACAAACATTCCTATAATTCCTAAACGTAAAATCAAAATTACATAGTCATAAATGGGCTTATAAGAAATTTCGAAACTACCATTACCCAAATCTTGAACATCTTTATAACTGACAAATAAAATTGAAACAGCTAATCCTAATAATAATCCATATAAGCCTGACTTCTGTAACTTCTTTTCCATTTTCGTCCCCCATCACTATATAGAATCTGACCCGATTGATGAACGGATGAAACTTAACCCATCAGCATTAGTGTAATTCAAAAGAGCTTGAGCTAAAAAGAAGGAAAAATAATATGTAAGACGCAATCATGATAACTTGGAGTCCTATACCTATAATGCTACAAGTTAGACCTGCAACTGTTAAACCCTTTCCGTTCTCATTTGTTACTGCAATTTCTCTGGTAGCATTTCTTGAAATTACAATGCCTAAAATGCCTAGGAATAACCCCACCAGAGGTATCAAAATTGATAAAACACCAAAAATTAAAGAAACAATAGACTTACTGTTTGTTTCAGTTTTCACATTCACTTTTCTTCCTCCTAATTGCTTCAAAATGGTCCATTTCATGAATCCGTTGCTGATCTCTAATACAAGAATCGCGCCTGTTTATTGAAAGGAGAAAATTTGTTATTACTTTGTTATAACTATTTTTTTGTCATTACGGTTGTCATAACAAAAGCAATAAGTGCAAAACCAACTAAAAAGAGGGCAAGAATTAAATACGCTGCTCCTTCAAATCCTCTAACATTTACAAATCCAATGTAAAATAGGATTATAGCAGCTAGTATTGAAGCGCCTCCTGGTAGATTTCATACAAGTAAAGAAAACCTTTTTTTGTTCAGCTTCCAAGTCATCAACAATACAATGCTTCCCGATAAAATAGCCACAAGAAATGGTGCTAAAAACATCATTCTAGTCAAACCCTCCATTTTTTCAAAATATGATTACTTTACTAATCCACTTTAGAAAATGGCCAGTTTGAAGAACGGATCTTATTAGTGAATTGCACCCGATTGAAGAAGAAGCTTATTATTCGTCTGAAGAGAATAATTCTTTAGATAGTCCGTTGTCTTCACCATATTCAAACTTGCCGATTTTTCCCTTTTCCTTACTAGAGAATAGAACAACTCCCGATACTTCAGCTGTCTTTTCTTTCTCTCCATCTTTTGTATAACCGACAGTTGCAGTGAATGTATATCTGTTAGAATCCTTTTCGGGCTGTTTAACGACTGTGTCTTTCAAATTTAGTTCGTAACCAGAAAATTCTGCCGCAGTTTGATATCTTAACCCTGATATTTGAAGAAACGGGACTAGATAGTCTTCTGCAAAATAATCTCCATATACTTCTGTGATGTACTTATCGAACTTCTCATTGACTTGCTGACCATCCACGATTTTTGTGTAATCAGGATTCTCAAGCAAATCCATCATCTTTTCGTCAGGACCGTTGAACTGAAGCTTAAGAACTTTTTCGACAATCCCTACATTTGGATCCGCTGCCTCGGTATTTGAACAGGCAGCGAACAATCCCCCAGTAAGAATCAACATAAAACTAATGAATAATACTTTGAAGGCTTTTACATTTTTATTTGACATGTGATTTCCCTCCCATTGTTTTATTCACGCAATTCAATTCTGTAAAGATTCAATTGTCATTACAAATCATCTTCTCCTACTCATCAATTTGGCCCGATTATTAAACGGCTGTGTTTCAGAATGGTGTCAGATTGATCAATAGTTGTAACATTCCCAAAATAAAATTCATAAATTTTAATTTATTTATCTCTCAAAGTTTTTTGTTAGTACACTTCATTAGTTTTCCTTCGCCATATATTAACAAGGATCCATCCATCACTTTTTAATCCGGTGAAATATGTTAAAGGAATTATTGCTGATAGGATTAAGAATCCAGTAAAACCGAAGAAATAACTATCAAGAAAATGATGATGTGTTGTGTTCAACTTAAGTGCAATTAAAATAAATATAGTCATCAAGTTAAAAATGACTCCACCTAAGGCTATAAAGGATAATTTCACTTTTTCGTTTAGTAAGGATGGGTCCGTAGGGTTATATTCACATCTGCATATCCCAAACATGAAAAATTGCTTGTTTATTTGTATAGAACCTATTCTAATTAAAGGCTCTCCTACTCCTACTTCTATTTTGAATACGTTCCCTCCAAATATTTTCACAAAAAATGCATGCCCGATTTCATGTATAAAAACATTTAGAGGTTGAAAAATAAACAAGGCAATCACATATCCAATTATGGTTTCAATCAATTCACTCACTTCTTTCCTATAGCTATTTCATTTATGTGCGCTAATCAATATGGCCCGATTCTGGTACAGCGTTGTCTTACAATCACCCCCGTTAGCTGAAATTCAGATATTACTTTATCTCTGACGTTTTAATTCTTCATATTCTCCCCATACGATATAAAGAATACCTACAAGTAAAGACAGTACGCTAAAAATGTTTAAAGTATTTCCAACATAAGATAACATCCCATTAAATAAATCTTGATTCCAACTTGAAACCCCTGAACCAAAAATTGCAGCACTAATATATTTCGTTGATATTAAAAAAGCAGATATAGCAATGAATGCGACTCCAGTACCTCGTTTCCCCATTTCAATCACACCCTTCCCTAATTTGGCCAGTTTCTTGAATATATCCTTTATAGATCCTATTCTCCGTTGCTTGGAGCGGAAGGCGGACGACTCCGAAGGGATTAGCGAAAGACGTAACGAAGAACGGCTTTTGCGAACAAAAGCAAAGCGTTGAGAGCATATCTTTGCACTCGTCTTGAGACCCCTACATGGCGCAATATTTTAGCGACTCAGGAGGCTTAAGCCTCGTCCCTCGGAAAGAGTTCTGTCTAGAGCTCTGAGAACATTTTTTTAGATTGCATTATGTTCAGTTTGTTGCATGCCCACACAATCCATTTGTTTACACTATTGTATCAAAATTTCTAATTCATTATCAATCTTCATTCCAAATAATCAAACTTTTAACGAAGTAACACTTCCTACTTGCACTAGTAACTAAACTATTCGTGCAATGATAATCTTCTTAACCAATCAAAAAACTTCTGTTCAACATGGTGTGTCCAAACCACTGTGATGTCACGGATATGCTGACCATTCAATAAACTAAATTCATTAAGCGAATTATTTTTACCTATCGCAGGTTGGAACTTTATCAACCTTTATTCGTTTTTCGATAGCGTCCTCCCGCTACAAGAATAGCTGAATACAGAACCAGTGCGATTCCCAACACTTGCCATCCATGCAACTGATCATGGAGAAACAAGACCCCCAATAATACAGCCACTATCGGTTCTATCGTCGCTAAAATAGATGCCTTCCCTGCTTCCAAATATTTTAGACCGGCTGTATATAGTAAATACGCTGCAACCGTTGAGACTAATGCCAATAACAGAGCAGCCACCCACACATCAGCATGCTGAAATTTCTTCACTTTACCTAAAATATCACTCGTCAACAACATGAAGATACTCGTATACAGAAACGTATACGTAGTGATCGTTAACGCAGAATATCGTTTTGTGACTGGTTTTGTAAAAATACTATACGATGCATAGCAAAAACCTGAAAGAATTCCCATAAATAACGTTTTACTCGGAATACTTTGGGATCCTAATGGGAGAAGTCCCACTACAAATGCGCATCCAGTAATCGCAAAAGCAAGCGCCCATCCCTTACGAATTGTTAGAGGTTCCTTAAAGAAAATACGAGACAGAATCGTGACGAACAAAGGGCCTGTGTACAGAAGGGTAACAGCTAGTGACAAGCTGGATTGAGAAAAGACTTCGAAATAAAAATAGTTAAACAGCGCAAGACTGAAAATCCCAGCGCTCGCGAAAAAGATATGATCTTTTAAGCGAGTACGTAACTGATCTCGATAAAATAACATCATAATCAGAATCAAACAGATAAAACTAAATATCCCCCTTATGGCCACAACATCCCAAGCGGTGAAACCTCGTGCATACAACGGAGCGATGAATAATCCAATCAGGCCCCAACAAACTGCCCCTGCAATAGTCATCAAATAGACTCTAATTCCAGGCTGAGTATCCATCCTTTCCCCTCCTACTTAACTATCTATGTATGATCCAAATTTAATCATACAATATTCAATCATCGATAAGTAGACGAACTTAGAAACGTATGCAGGTTTTATACGAGCCTCCCCTCGCATCTATAGATAACAACTTGCAAGAGATCGTCTAGTAATTATGTAAACAAAAAAGTAACCACCTTTTCTGCTCTTTAGTGAGCAGAAAAGGTGGTTACCAAAATTATTATATTCAACTAACCATTCGTTTTTTATTTGTAAACCACGAGTTACTGCAATTTCTGTACAACGATCTCATCCTCAACTACGTCGACACTTACTTCTCCGATCGTCTCTTCCTCCAATAAAAGATCTGTTAAAGGATCTTCGATTTTATCTTGAATTACTCTTCGTAGTGGACGAGCGCCAAAGCGTTTGTCATAACCTAACTTCACAAGTATTCGTTTCGCTTCTTGTGTAATCGTGATGGTAATATCATTTTCTTGAATGTTTTCTTGAAGATCTACAAGCATTAAATCTACTACTTCTAGTAAATCGGATTCTGTTAACTCGTTAAATGCAACAATTGCGTCAAAGCGATTTAGAAACTCAGGTTTGAAATAATCCCCTAATGTTTCAAGCATGCTCACCGACTCATGTTCTGTCTGATTAAACCCGACACCCGCTTTTTTAGACGCGCCTGTCCCTGCATTACTTGTCATAATGATGACTGTATCTTTAAAGCTTACTGTGCGACCGTGTGAATCGGTTAATCGTCCATCCTCCATAATTTGAAGGAACATATTTTGCACATCAGGATGCGCTTTTTCAATTTCATCGAGCAGCAAAATTGAATAAGGATTTCTACGAATTTGTTCCGTCAATTGACCGGCTTCTTCATGACCGACGTAACCCGGAGGTGAACCGATAATTTTTGAAATCGCATGTTTCTCCATATATTCACTCATGTCCAGACGGATTAGCGTATCACGAGAACCGAATAACTCTTCAGCCAAGACTTTAGTGATTTCTGTTTTCCCAACACCTGTTGGTCCGACAAACAAAAACGAACCAATCGGACGATTTTTTGATTTCAATCCAGCCCGACTACGACGAATCGCTTTTGCGATTTTTTCAACTGCTTCAGACTGACCAATGACTTTTTTACTTAGGTTTTCGGCAAGATTTTTCATTTTCGCTTGCTCTGCAGCTTGAAGTTTCGTCACCGGAATACCAGTCTTCTCTTCTACAATCATTTCAATATCCGCTACCGTGACTTCTGAATGGTCAACATCATCGACTTGTTTGGCCGCTTCCAGTTTTTCTCTTAATTTCACTTCTTCAGCGCGTAAATTCGCTGCTTCTTCGTACTTCTCCTCATTGGCTGCCTGCTCTTTTTGTAGAACGAGTTCTGTTAAACGAATTTCAAGCGAATTTGAGTCTATGGATGTCTGCTCCAAATTTAATCGTGATCCAACTTCATCCATTAAATCAATTGCTTTGTCCGGTAAGAAACGGTCTTGGATATATCGTTGTGATAATGTGACAAACGCCTGTATCACTTCAGGGGAATAGCGCACTCCATGGCAATTTTCATATCGATCCTTGATACCGTTTAAAATTTGAATGGTATCTTCTGCAGACGGTTCCTTCACAATAATTGGTTGAAAACGACGTTCGAGTGCAGGGTCTTTTTCAATTTGTCGATACTCTTTTAATGTTGTCGCTCCGATAAGTTGCAAGCTACCTCGTGCTAATGCAGGTTTGAGGATATTCCCAGCGTCCATCTGTGATCCTTCAGTTGTTCCCGCTCCGACGAGCAAATGAATTTCATCTACAAACAACAGTACATCTTTCCGTGTTTCCAATTCTTCAATCAGCTGTTTCATCCGTTCTTCAAACTGACCACGGATTCCTGTATTCGATACAAGTGACGCAACATCCAATACATACACTTTTTTGTTGATCAACTTCACGGGTACATCACCTGCATGGATTTTCACTGCAAGTCCTTCCGCAATTGCCGTTTTACCGACACCTGGTTCCCCGATTAGCACAGGATTATTTTTATTTCTTCTATTCAATGTCTCTATGACACGTTTTATCTCTCTATCTCGACCAATGACCGGGTCAATGGATCCTTCTCTTGCATCATCGGACAAATTCTTACCTAGTTGGTCTAACAATCCAGGTTCATGTCGATCTTGCTCTCTCACTTGTGTTTGTGCACGTTTTCCACCATTTGCTTGAAAAACTTGATTGTCTTCATTTGAGAATGATGGCATGTTGCCTGCACTCATTTGCCCTTTCAATTCTTGAAAACAGGAACGGCAAAGATTTACTCGCATCGCCTGATGATTCACTTGTAGCCCTAACCTCATCGTAGCTTCATTAGTTTCACAGTGTTGACATTTCATCATTAATTCCTCCTTACAATTTCGTATATTTATTGTTCATCACTTCGACTTTGACTAACTTTAACCTTTAGATTTATTTTACATTGACCTTCTTTGACTTTCAAGAAATCTGCTTGTCTCTTTTAATGAAACATCGAACATCGTAATGCATTTCTTAATACGTTGCAAAAATAAATTGAAGAGATCATGCGCTAAGTATTTCTCTTCAAGGACGAGTAATAAAGGCTAGCCAAAAAGCTTTGAATTTAAGTTAATCAGCAATTCCCTTCAGAAGTATTTGAACCCCTACATGATTTTCGATAAACACTGAATACAATGTTTTTTGCGTTTGATTGAATGGTTTTTTATAATAATTATACGTAGTAAAAATAGTTTTCAACTTATCGACTGATTGGATTGGATAACACTCAATCACTTGAAATTGGTGAAAGAAGGAATCGACAGACCATGAACATCTTAATCAGGCTTATTCAAATAGTATTTCTCTATGGGTTTTATGTAGCAGGAAGTTGGCTCCATGACCTTCTCCACATCCCACTTCCAGGGAGTATTATCGGTTTATTATTATTATGGGGAGCTTTAAGCACAAAACTTCTTTCATTGAAATGGATTGAAACGGGAGGACATTCGTTGCTATCCGTTTTACCTATCTTCTTCATCCCTGCAACAGTAGCCGTTATGAATTATGGCCATTTCTTTGCTGGTAAAGGTTTTTTATTAATACCAATCACAATACTGAGTACATTTATAACGATGGGGATCGCTAGTTTCGTAAGTCAAAGGATTGCGAAACAGTTGGATAAGAGAAAGGAGAGCTCAAAATGCAATTGATACTCTTAACCTGTGGGTTCATTTTGTTAACCATCCTTGTCTATTTTTTGATGAATGTCCTCTACATGAAGTTTCATCAACCTTTTCTAGTTCCCATCATAACGACGACTATTGTCATTATCATTATTCTCATAGTGTTTAACATTCCTTATGACACATACATGATTGGTGGTCAATGGATTGACAAGTTGCTTGGACCAGCGGTTGTCTCTTTGGCAATCCCTTTGTATAAACAACGAGAACTTTTGAAGCAATACATCTTTCCTATTCTAACTGGGGTGTTGGTTGGGTGTTTGACGGGAATGGTGACTGGAGTAGCCTTCGCAAAAAGTTTAGGGTTTTCGAAAGAACTTGCTCTTTCCCTTTTGCCTAAATCTATTACGACACCTATTGCCATGCAGATTTCCGCACAAATAGGCGGGATCCCTGCACTTGCTGCTGTATTCGTAATCATCGCAGGTATCACAGGTGTTATTTTCAGCCACTATTTCTTAACATTCTTCAAGTTAGATAGCACGCTTGGCCGTGGAATTGGATTGGGAGTTGCAACCCATGCGATTGGTACATCCAAAGCGATTGAATACGGCGAGCAGGAAGCATCATTGAGTTCCGTTGCAATGACCCTATCTGCTATTTTCGGATCACTGCTTGGGCCAGTGATTGCATGGATATTTTATTGACTCAATCATTGTTAGCGCGCCTCATCTCAAGGCGCGTTTTTTTGTGTTTCCTCGTTGATGAATAAACCCAATAGAATGTTCCTTCAATTCACCTTACTTTTGTTTCACAACCACGATGTACTTGCTTACAGGTAAAAAATAACCACATTCAAAACCTTAAAAGCTTGACGTATAAATTCATAGTGACGTAGCATGGACATCATATTAAATTGAATAATGTATACAAGGAGGATGCACGATGCCAGATTTAATCATTACAAATGCCGTAATTTTAAAACTAGATGCTAATAATGAACAAGCCCGTTCTTTAGCGGTGACAAATGGACGAATTACAGATATTTGGGAAACGCCAACTCCCCCTTCAGGTACAACATCCATCCCAGATCGAACAAAAATCATAGATTTGGAGGGAGCAACCTTAATACCAGGATTCATCGACACTCATAACCATATTTTGTCTTACGCGTTATTGAAGGATATGGTAGATTGCAGCTCACCACTCAACCAGAGCATTGATGATTTATTAAACCGGATTCATTCCAAAGCGGAACAACTACCCGAAGGTGAATGGATACATGGATTTGGGTACGATGATACGCTTCTAACTGAACAACGTCATCCGACTAGGAAGGAACTGGATCAGGTTGCCCCTAATCATCCTGTATTTCTTAACCACTCTTCCGGGCATATAGCTGTAGCTAATTCGCTAGCACTTTCATTAGCACAGGTACCTGAAGACATTGAAGATTCTTCGAAGGGTCATTTCGGAAGGGATTTCGATGGTCGTTTAAATGGAGTGTTGTATGAACATGCAGCGACCTCTGCTGTCAGTCAAGCAATCCCAGAAAAAAAAGAAGAACACATGATTGAATTGCTTGGTCAAGCAGCGGAAGAATACATCGCCCAAGGGATTACTATGAACACCGTTGCAGCCATTGGAATGTCGAATAACCCTCAGAAGGAATTGGATGTTCATCTAAAAGCAGGAAAAACGAAAGTAAATCCGATGCGCACTCAGTTGTTGATGATCCATTCTCTTTTACAAGACGAAGGGATGTTTAGTCGCTATTCGGCGAAGGAACTTGATGAAGAAATACAGGAGAAGTCAAATGGACGTGTACGCTTAGATGGGGTGAAGCTGTTTCAAGATGGCTCCATACAAGGTTTGACGGCCGCTTTACGAGAACCTTATTTTTGCGATGAATCCCTTACCGGAACGCTTATCCACGAGCAAACTTCCTTGAATGAGCAACTATTGAATTTCCATCAAAGAGGGTTCCGTATCGCTATCCATGGTAATGGGGATAAAGCGATTGAATCAATTTTAAAAGGGTATGAGTATGCACTACAAAATGCCCCTCAACTTGATCATCGCCACCGTATTGAACACGCTCAAACCGCAACTATTGAAGATTTGAACAAGATGAAAGAACTCGGCGTTGCCAGTTCCTTTTTCATAAATCATGTTTATTATTTTGGTGATCGACATGAGCGGTTATTTCTTGGTCCTGAACGTGCTCAACACTTGAATCCAGTGAAAACAGCGGCTAAAAACGACATACTTTTTACACTCCATTCCGATTGTCCGATTACACCAATTTCACCATTGTTCTCGATCTGGGCTGCAGTTAATCGCCTGACAAAGGAAGGTCATGTTCTAGGAGCGGATGAAAAGTGTGACGTCATGACAGCGTTAAAATCGATGACAATTTACGGAGCTGAGCTTAATTTTGATGAAGCGTCCTCGGGCAGCATTGAAGTCGGCAAGCGAGCAGATTTCGCGGTTTTAGACAAAGACCCAACTTCCATTGACCCTCTTTACATTAAAGATATTAACGTACTTGCAACCTTTATCGATGGAGAACTCGTTTATGAACGAGCGTGATGATGCTATTCACTTGTAGCTATCACTCGTTAACTACTCTATTAGCAGATGTCTAGCCCATTCACCAGGTGTGCAAGCACCTGGTGACTTCTATGCCCTTCGCCATCTATGTTTTGAATCACCTCATTGTTTCCCATGAAGTTCTTTTTTTAAAATCCCCCCCTTTAACTACTTACATAATCAGCCTGAATAGTTGTGACAATTTTTATAAAACGATAAACTTACATAGAAGAACCATTTCGAAAGGAGAATACATATGACGTATAAACCAGACACAGCTGAAACAAAAGAACTTATCCAACAACTTGTATCGATTCCAAGCCCATCAGGCTACACAAAAGAGGTAATTGCTTTTGTTGAGGAATACTTGAAGCAATACAATGTAGAAACAAAGCGCAATCGCAAAGGCGGTCTCATTGCTACATTGCCAGGAGAAAGTAACAAGGAGCACAGGATGCTTACTGCCCACGTCGATACTCTCGGCGCTATGGTGAAAGAGGTCAAGAGCAATGGACGTTTACGCCTCGATTTGATAGGCGGCTATCACTACAATTCGATTGAAGGCGAATACTGCCAAATTCACACGGCTTCAGGCAATACAATCACAGGTACGATTTTAATGCACCAAACGTCTGTACACGTCTATAAAGACGCCGGCAAAGCAGAACGTAATAAGGTGAATATGGAAGTACGTATTGACGCTAAAGTGAAAAATGAAAAAGAAGTCCGTGAACTCGGAATTGAAGTAGGTGATTTCGTGTCACTCGATCCACGGGTAGAGATTTGTGACAATGGGTTCATCAAATCACGACATTTAGATGATAAAGCCAGTGTTGCGATTTTGTTGCAACTTATTAAACAGATTGAAGAAGAAAATATCACCCTACCATATACAACGCATTTCCTAATTTCTAATAATGAAGAAATCGGCTATGGTGGGAACTCCAACATTCCTGAGGAAACCGTCGAGTACCTCGCAGTTGACATGGGTGCTATGGGCGATGGCCAATCTACGGATGAGTATACGGTTTCCATTTGTGCAAAAGATGGTAGTGGCCCCTATCATGTAGGACTTCGTAATTCACTAGTTGAGTTAGCAAAGCATCAAGACATTGCGTATAAGCTTGATATTTATCCTTATTATGCTTCTGATGCTTCCGCAGCGATCAAAGCAGGACATGACATCATTCATGGCCTGATTGGCCCGGGGATTGACTCTTCTCACGCGTTTGAACGCACTCATGAGGAGTCACTGGCATGTACATTGCAGTTGCTTTATCATTATGTGCAATCGGATATGCAACGGTATTAATATTGCACTGAAAAAACCAGCAACCTCTTCCTCGGCCGCTGGTTTTTAAAATTCTTTGCGAGAGGATAATTTTTCTGGCTTCCTAAATAGGAGTATGTAAAGTTCTCGGGGGTCAAAAAATAGAGGCAAAACCTATAGAGATGCCGGTTTTATAGTAAATCTATTTGAGTCCTCTCCTTTTCAATTCCTTTTCTTGTTTTTTAGCTTTTTCTGTTAGGATATACGAGTTTTTATAAACTCCATAAACAATTAGAACAAAAGGAATTGCCGCCACTAGTACCCCGGAGAAGGCTCCAATGCTAGCTGGATTGAACCAGGTGAACTGAATACCAATCGTGTGTAAAAACAAAAAGACAGCTGAAGCCAAACCACCAAACAATCCGATATACTGTTTCAATTTATCTGCATTCACATGAATCCCTCCTTTCTTACCTACTCTTTCAGAAGAAATGTACGTGTTTGTGCACCATCTGTTTTTACACCTCACATTGGCTATTTCTATTTTATTCAAAGAAAAAAAGACATCCTATGAGGGATGTCCAGCCGTTCCTATCAAAACTTACTTTTTGTTCTTGTAATAACATTTATCGTCCGTGTTCATATTCAGATTGGCTTTCTTTAACCATGGGTAAATCAACTTTTCTATTAATCAACTGTTACTGACAGTTCTTTTACTTTTACAGAAGGCGATCCGTACCCGCCTGGAACGAATTTCAAATCAGATCCAACCGATACGATTCCATTCATATAGTCATAGAAGTTTCCTGCAATCGTCATTTGTTTTACAGGGAACGCGATTTTTCCATCTTTAATATAGAAGCCTGATGCTGCCACCGAGAAATCACCTGAAATGGTACTCGTTCCTGAGTGTAGGCCAGACAAATCTGTGATTAACACGCCTTCCTCTATAGTAGCCATCAATTCCTCATTACTTTTTTCTCCAGGGGCAATGTATAAATTACCTGGTGCAATTGATAGCGTACTTTTATAAGACGCTTTACTTGCATGACCTGTTGAGTCAACACCTTCTTTTTTAGCAGTTTTCCGATTATGAAGAAGTGTTTTTAAGGTGCCATCCGAGATGATAATCGTTTTTTTAGTTGCAACCCCTTCTCCGTCGAAATTTCTACCTAACAACGCTTCAGGATGGAACGGATCATCAACAAGACTGAAGTTTTTTGTTCCAATTTCTTCACCAATTTTACCTTTCAACAAGGACTGATCTTTTTGTGCTTCTTCAGCTGAAAAGACCGGAGTAAATGCTGCTAATAAAGAAGCAGATGCATCGTGACGCATAATAATCGGATACTTCCGGGATGGAATCGAGTGCTCACCTAAACTAGAGATTGCTTCCTTCCCTGCTTCATTTGCAATCTCATTAGCATCCAATTCTTTAAAATCTCTTGTTAATCGCACCGCGCCACCTGTCTTCATTTCTTCTCCATCTTTAGCCACTGCGTATATGAAAACAATAAGTCCATTCGTTTTATCTTGTAAAGAAAGTCCTTTATTGTTTGTTAGAACGCGATCCTGTGAGAAGTCTTGCAGCACACAATAATTTACTGATACAATGCGAGGATCATATGCCAAAGTTTTCTTTTCTACTTCCTTAATAAAAGCGATTTTTTCTGAAATTGATACATTTGCAAGCTCTTCACTATAACGGGAGTGTTCCGAATAGTGTTCACTTCCTCCAAAGATGTCCGAGCCGTCGTCTTCGTCTAACACTTCTGCATTCGCTTTTGCCCCGTCAATTAAGAAAGAAACTGAATCATCATCAATTTTTTCTGTGTACGCATAGCCCATTTTTCCTTTGTACAATCCTCTGAACCCCACACCACCTTCTTCAGAAGTTTCATAACTATCGATTTCCCCTTCAAATATTTTCACTTGGAACGAGTTAGATTTTTCATAGTAAACCTCTGCTTCACTAAAACCAACATCCTTAGCTCTTTTCAAAAGTTCTTCCTGAAATAGTAGAATGTCCATTGTTATTCCCCCTTTGTCCCACCAACGGTAATTTCACTGACACGCAACATGGGTTGACCGACATTTACGGGGAGACTACCACTGACAGACCCACACATCCCAGCACCATGCGCCAAATTGTTGCCGACTTTATCGACAAGTTGTAACGTTTTCGCACCATTCCCAATAAGAGTTGCACCACGAATAGGTCGACCAATCTTGCCGTCTTTTACCAAGTACGCTTCAGCAACGGCAAAGTTGTAATCACCTGTTGCTGGGTTCACTTGACCGCCCCCCATATATTTCGCGTAAATCCCATTCTCAGTAGACGCGATGATTTCTTCAGGAGTCGATTCTCCAGGTGCGATATACGTGTTCGTCATCCGTGAAGTTGGATTAAAACGATATGATTGGCGACGAGAAGAGCCAGTCGCTTCCGCATTCATGCGACGTGCATTGAATTTATCGATCATATACCCTTTTAAGATTCCATTTTCAATCAATACATTTTTACGTGTTCTTTCTCCTTCATCGTCAATTGTCAGAGAGCCCCACTCATTCGGGAGCGTTCCATCATCGATATAAGTTACGATATCAGGTGCAACCTTTTCACCGATACGATTCGCGAATACAGAGGTGTTCTTCGCAACCGATGTCGCCTCAAGTCCATGTCCGCAAGCTTCATGGAAAATCACACCACCAAATTCATTGTCGATGATCACCGGGAACTTTCCACTTGGACACTCATCCGCACCAAGCATCGTCACGGCAATACGTGACGCCTCTCCTGCGTAATGATGAAGATCCAGATTCTCGATGAATTCAAAACCAGCATGTGCTCCCGGACCGTAGAACCCACTCTGCATTTCCACACCATCCGATGCTGTCGATTGAATGGCAAGTCGTGAATGGACACGTTTATCCTCTACGAACTTTCCTTCCGAGTTGGCGATTAAGACATTCTGTTCCTCATCGACATAACGTATTCCCACTTGGCGGATGCGCTCGTCATAATTTCTAGCAATTCCGTTCGCCTTTCTCATTACCGCTACTTTACGCGCATGCTCTACGGTTTGCGGAAGTTGAGCAATCGTATGAATCGGTTTAATGATTTCCTTTTGTAAGGGATGGATGATCCCATTCCCTCCACCGCTAATTGCTAATGCAGCACGCTTCGCAGCCTCAAGCAGTCCTTCTTCTGTAAAGTCGGAGGTGTACGTATACACATTTTGAAGTCCAGAGAAAATTCGGATCCCAATTCCGAAGTCACGACCCGAAATACTTCTTTCAACCTTATCACTTTGCAACTCAATTGAATTCACAAACTTGTCTTCTATGAAAACCTCTGAAAAATCACCGCCAGTCGATAACGCGGCTTCCAATACATTTTCTATAATGGACTGTTTAATCATTTCCCATTCCCCCTTCATATGGATTATAACCTATATTTTGTTAGAATACATTGATTTAGCGAACTATTCAGTTTTATATTCAAACACTTTAAGGGCCATGCAGAATTATCTTCCTATAAATCAGCAAAGCACTTATAATCCACGCGAAAATGGCCGCCTTAAATCTAGGCAGCTTTTTATCTTATTCTCATGACTGTGTTAATATTCATAAAAGATTACGCGCGTAGTCAATCTACTAATACACGGACGAGAGATGAGATTCTTTTTAGATATTCAAGTTATCGTTTATACTTAGAGTCATAAATTCGCTATGGAGGATTAGACGATGGAATTTAAAAATATTGATGAACAAGTCATTCAGAAGTATAAAGAAGATGAAACGCTTATGGTTCGCCTTTTTGTACAATGGTGTGCTAATTATGACCTTGACCCACGGATTCTCTATCAAAGAGCTTACCCAGCCCAACCGGTAAATGGTCGATTAGAGGAAGTCATTGAAAGTGATGATGGATTTGACGAACTTCACATCGACAACGAAACGTTGCTAGATGTTCTCCAAATGTTCGGGAATGACGACCTGGCATTTGTAGTGGCGGATGAAATTCAGCGTTCGAAAAAGTGAGTTGTGCTTACAGATAAGAATAGTTAATAAAAGGCATGCTGTGCACCTAACTTTCATATTTGTTTACCCATTCATGATTGTTTCCTACACAGCTACCTTTCATTATTCCCCGTAAAAGTTCTCACTTGGCCTTTAGACTATATAGGATTAGTAAAACCCCAGCAAACAGACAGACCATCCTTGTCAAAGAAATCTTTTCAGTGAGTCCACTCAGTGCAATCCCCGTTGTAACAACCAATATCACTGGGCCCACTAAAGCGAGCAAGCTGTTAATGTAGAAAGCCTTCTCCAAATCATTAAACTTGTACATTAATGCAGCAGCTGATATTTCTATACTCCCTGAAATCACCCGTAACAAAATGATGAAAAGTAAAGCCCTTTCAATAACTGTGATCACATCCTTGGCAGTATTCACACTAAGTATATGCAACCTGACCATGCATTATTTGAAAGAGCATCCAGTGTGTAACTTGGAGACAATTCTGAGTGGTGTCTTGATTTGAATGTCTGCAAACCGAACTTTCATTAGTATTTCGAGAATCTGCAACTTTTAATATAATGGAAATTAATTAACAATTTCAACCACTTCTATTTTCCCATTAATCAGCATCTCAGGAAGCTCACTTTTACATTGCCATTCCAATACGCTCTTGCTAGTTCAATTTTTTGAACAAAAGCAACGCCATCTGGTTTCGATAAAAGTCCTCCGTCCTCCTACGAAATATTTCCTAACAACTCGCCTATCTTTTAGCTTCAAAACATTATATTTCAAAATTCAGACACCCAAACTAATTATAAAAGCGTGGGATCTCCACGCTGATCATTGCCTTTTTTTCAATTGTAAATTCCCTTTATTGAACATAAGAAGTCCATTCGCCCGCTCATAAAGAGCATATATTGGATACAGCAGACCAAGGAATACGATAGCTGTAGGCATTTTTTCAATAATCGGTATAACGCTAGACAATAAGGAAATGATTAGTTCCGTTAAGAATATAAATAACGGAATGATTGCAATTACACCCACTATTAGAAATGGGGTTACTTTTGTCTCTTTTAATTTGGCTTGGCAGTACGGACACTTCATAGTAAAAGGTGACGAAAAATCCTCGAAATCCTCGAGGGTAATGGCTTTTTGACAGTTCGGACAAGGTACTGATGTTTTCATACTAATCTCCTTACACTTAACAATTTAGCTTAGTATAATTGAGAGTTTGCTATCTTGTAAATAGGAAATATAAACCAAAAAAGTCTCGCGAAGGTGCCAGTTTGTCCAAATAATATGTCGTATGCAATTTGAATTACAGCTTACTATTGAGGGATCGATTAAAACTTTTTAAAGCATTGACCACCCTTTTCAGGAACCTTTCACTTATTATCCCTCATGCTTTTTCATCAAATTAAAACGTTCCACACGGTCTTCAAACCCCGCATCCATCAAAGCGTCAACTTCGATTTTGCCGAACAAATCGAAATGGGGATAGTCTTTTTTGTAGTCAATCCACTCAGGCTTTAGCCCGTACGCTTCTCCCCATTCAATCAATCTATCAAGATTCGCGCAACCTACCTTCGTTACTGTCTTACAATCAGGAAAACGATCATCGAGCCAGTAATGGGTGAGAAATGCAAGCTCTCCGGCACGGACCGCCTCTTTCCAAGCTGTCAATTCTGTACGATTAGTTCCAAACGCCATAAGTCTGACCCTCACTGATTTCCATTTCTTTTTTACTGATATACATATTATCACCTCTGGTATCCATTATACAAAACAGGTAGGTCTATTGCAGTTTGATGCACTTTTCAATAAGAAATTCCATCTCATCCCATAAAAAAAACGTCGGCTCATCACCGACGTTTTGACGCTCCTTTATTGTATGGACTTCAATTCACTTGTCAGTTTACCAGTAGGGTCAACCGTCTTCACATGACCTATCCCTTTGACAAAATAGCTTTTAAATCCTTTATCGCTCACTTCTACAGCATTGGTGAATGTTTTATATGGTGTTTTTATTGTTTTATTAACTCCTGTAATTTTAATAGTATCAGTTTCAGATAGACCATAGCCACTCCAAGACGTCCCTACCTTCACAGGATACTTTAGTGCTATTTCATAGTTAGAGAACGGATAAGATTCAATCAACATCTCATCTGTTTCTTCTTGCCGAATATACCAGATATCTCCAGATTTTGGACCTTGAATCACCCAGAAGAAACCAGCATAGTGAAGTTCACCAAATTGCCCCATCGTTTTTTTGTACTCCATACGGATATCCCCATTTGGAGAGCTGAATACATATTTCTTCGTCATACCTCGAGCATAGCCATCTTTTTTGACCGTTCTTTGTTTGTATTCAGGGCTAAGACCCCGTGCTAGGAACGCAGAAAATTGTTCCCGAGTCACTTTGCTAGCCGGACGGAATGTACCATCTGAATAACCAGTTGTAATGAAGTCCCCTGCTATATTTCGAATAGAAGAATATGCTTTCATCTGTTCACCAACATCTTTGAACTCTCGAGCCGATCCTGTTTCTATATCAAATGCACGCGCTAAAAATATTGCCATATCGCCTCGTGTGATGTACTCATTCGGACGAAACGTTCGATCTGCATAGCCAGAAATAATCCCATAGACGGCAGCTTCTGAAATATATCCACTTGCTCCGTTTTTTGCAGTGACATCTGTAAAACGAGTTGTTCGTGGTCTTCCATCATAGCCAAGCATACGACCAATCATAATCGCAGCTTCGCCTCGTGTGACATTACGCTTCGGTTGAAACTTCCCATTGGAATAGCCGCTAATAATCCCTTTATTTACTAAATACTGAATCTCATCATGGAATCGATTGTTCTTTGGAACATCCGGAAAACTAGTTGCCGCTGCGGCTGCTGGTTGTACGGCTATAATACATACAATTCCCCATAAAACTAAAAATGATAGAATTCTTTTCATTGTACCTCTCCTTGTTAGTGTAAATGTAAGTTACTCTCTTGCTAGTGAGAACTCGTTCTATCTAGCTTATGGATAAGTTTACAATTCTATTACAATTTTATATTTAATACAGTTTCCTCTACTTATACAAGAAGCATCGCAGTGTGTGGTAGTTGTTCGTTAATCCCCAGGAACCTCTTTTTCAACTCTATCCCAATCTCAATAGCAACATAAAGTCGTTTTAATACTCTATAAATAAATTGGGATTTATATCGGTCACAGACGGTATTTTTCATCTCATCAAAAAGCCAGACCTGTTTTAAATGCGCCACAGATCTGGACTCTCTTGGTATTTGCATATTGGTAACTTACCCTCTACTTCTACTGTATCAAATACAGCTTGTTATGCCATGACCGCCTCAATCACAGCTACATTTTGTGATTTTTCACACACCGCGTACCCCTTTAAGATAAAAGTGAAAAGTTCTACAAGTAATCAATAAGTACTTGTAGAACTAACTTTCCTTTATAGTTTAATTTTCTAAGTTCGTTTTCGGGGAAAGGTTCTTGGCCAAGAAATAAGCAGTTGCCAAATTTCTTAAAACTTTTTGCTCCACTCATCCTCTTCTAAAATCACACCATTTTCAGCAATATAACCAACGAAAACCATACCGTGTAGCAATTTCTCATTGTTTTTCAGAAATGATACAAATTCGTTGAACACCTTCTCATCAGTAGCATTCTTTTTTCTTGGGATCGTCAAACGAATAGTTGCTTCCACATCGAAATCTTTATAGCTTTTAGGGTCATTAGGATCAATCCCTAATTCATTTCCAATCTCGTCATTAATGTAAACATGAGCATCCATGTTATCATCGAGATTCTCTGATAGAAAAGGCTGTATTTCTTTTTCTATTTCCTTTGACCACTTACTTGCAATGTACGTATCTACCAATTTCTCAGTTTTATCATCAAAATAAATTAAAAAGTCAGTGTTCTCTTTTCTCGCTTTTGCAGCATATTCAAATCCGAAGTTTCCCATATTGTCGTACAAGGTATCATAGATTTCATAATTCCCATCAAAATTCTCCTTTAAATATTGCTCAGCCTGTCTTTTTATCTCTTCTTCTTTCTCTTTATCCGGCTTCATACTTTGAAGAAAGGCGAATATTATTAGTACAATTCCTAAAATAATAATTCCTAACACAACACACGAAATTTTCAAAAATTTACGCACATCTATCCCCCTATCTATACTTAAATATTGATGTCAGCTGTATATCCTAATAACATCTTTTCAATTATTATGATCTTGCCCCGGTGTTTAAAAGAGTACATTTTCATACTTCAGTAATACAGAAGAATTTTGACCTAGGAACGTCTGAAGATAAGTTTTCTCTTGCATCAACCCCAGCTTAAAAGTAAATGTTTTTGATAGCCTGTATTGGATGAATACTTTAGATTATTTATATCCACTAGTATGAAAATTAATTAGATACGAATCTTTCATGAGCGTTATAGGTACAGGTACCTTTAAGACGTGACACTCTAATTCAGATTAAATAAGTCTGAAATTATTTCATCACTTTCTGGGGAGAACATAAATATTGAAAACGAAATACATAATAGTCCTACAACTACGAAGCTCAATTTTCTCTTTCTAAATAGCCCTTTAACTACTAAGAAAAATCCCAGAAACATTATGAAGAAATACCAAAAACCCATAATTCCACCTCTTTTCTCTTTATGACGTTATATTTTATTAAAAGTTCATCGTTTTCAGTTTTATTAAGGTGAAACATTTTTATTATTTGTACACATCGTCATCTGTCTAATAGAAAGCGCAGGACCACCTGTGTAACTGCAATCGTTTTCCGAATTATTGCTGTTAACCATTTTTGCGTTCTACATACTTCCAAACATAAAATAGTAGTAATATTCCAAAAAGAGTAATATACCCTATACTGAGAATCTTAACAAACCAGATACTGAATCCAAAGATGATTGCACAAACTATATATGCCATCCAAACACTGATGGTTAAAATAAAAAAGCTGGACGTCTTTTATTCACACTACTCCCCCTCTAGAGCTTACCAACTATTTGTACGAAAAAAAGCAATAAAAGAGTTCACAACCTCGGATTATTACTGGAAATGCACAGATCCAAAATTAAAAACCGTGTGCAACTATGTAAGATCCTTTTAGCTGTTTACTTTCCACAGACATACCGCATCCTCATAAACTCAAATCGACTACCATTTGTATCTTGCATGAACGTCCCTGTTGTTTCAAAACCTGCTTTTATGTATAGCTTTATTGCTCTTTCATTAAAAGTGGCAACTGATAACGTAATATTTTCTGGGTTATACTTTGATATTGCGTAGTTTAGACCGGATTTGAGAAAATCCAATCCCAAACCCCTTCCCGTTAGTTCAGGTTTCATTCCCAATCCAATTTCAACAGAACCAGTTTCATATTCAAAACAAAAAAACCCAATTTCTTCCTCGTCTAATCTAACTGAAAAGTATTTCTCTCCGCGTTCTTGAGGAGCCAAAAATTCAGCTAAATCTTCTTCATCAGCCGCAATATCATAAAAAGAATATTTGCCTTCATAGTGCCAGTTTGAAGCAATATTTTCTGCTTGTTTTTGTGACATTTTGCTAAAAATATAATTCATGATCACTTCTCCAATCCGATCCAACTTCTCTAGTATAGGTTTTGGATACACTTAAACACGCTACCTGACAGGTAGAAAAAATGACTTTACTGCAGTATGCATCCATCAATATTAAAAGAACGCCGGCTCATCACCGACGTTTAAACATTCTCTTATTGAATGGACTTCAATTCACTTACCAGTTTACCAGTAGAGTCAACCGTCTTCACTTGACCTACGCCTTTGACATAGTAAAGTTTAAATCCATTCACGGTCACTTCTACAGCATTCGTGAATGTTTTGTATGGCGTTTTTACTGTTTTATTAATGCCTGTAATTTTAGACATATCACTTGGTGATGGTCCTATCCAAGATTTTCCTACCTCTACAGGATACTTTAGGTCTGTGTAGTACTCGGAGAACAGATAAGATTCAATCAGCTTTTCATCCGTTTCTTCTTGCTGTAAGTAAGAGATGTCTCCAGATTTTGGACCTTCACTCACCCAGAAGAACCCAGTGTAGTGAACCTCAGCAAATTTCCCCGTCGTTTTTTTGTATTCCATGCGGATATCTCCATTTGGAGAGGTGAATACATATTTCTTTGTCATATCACGAGAATAACCATCTTTTTTAACCGTTCTTTGTTTATATTCGGAGGAAAGACCTCGTGCTAGAAAAGCAGAAAACTGTTCTCGAGACACTTTGCTAGCCGGACGGAATGTACCATCAGAATAACCTGTTGTGATAAAGTCCCCTGCAATTCCTCGAATCGAAGAATAGGCTTTCATCTGTTCACTAACATCTGTAAACACCCGAATCGTACCTGTTTCTATTTCAAATGCACGTGCTAAAATAATCGCCATATCGCCTCGTGAAATGTACTCATTCGGACGGAATGTGCGATCTGGGTAGCCAGAAATAACCTTATAGACGGCAGCTTCCGAAATATAGCCACTTGCTCCATTTTGCGCAGTGACATCTGTAAACCGCGTATCACGTGGTCTTCCATCATAGCCTAACATGCGGCCGATCATAATCGCTGCTTCTGCTCGAGTGACATTACGTTTTGGTTGAAACTTCCCATTGGAATAGCCGCTAGTGATTTTTTTATTCACTAAGTATTGAATTTCATCATGAAATCGATTGTTTTTTGGAACATCAGGGAAACTAGTTGCCGCGGCTGCTGGTTGCACAGCTATTATACAAGCTATTCCCCATATAGCTAAAAATGTTAGTATTTTCTTCATTGTTTTTCTCCTTGTTTGTGTCTATTTAAGTTAGTTAGTTTCTTGCTCATGACGAATGAATCTATCCAGTTGATAGACTAGTTTTCAAAAATACATCGATTCATTACTTTCACAAATTAATGTCAACATTTTGCAACTACTTCTTTTGCTGGATGTTTTTCATAGATCACTTCCCCTTCGATGTCCATTCACTTGAGTGCCCTTCAAAATAATGATTCGAATCACCGCTTTGAATCTCCTCATAAATTGACTTACAAACCAGCTATGAAACGTTTCATCTTAAAGTACAATGAAATAGTTCTTACACGTTAATGAATTAGCGCTATAACAGTAAATAATTGAAAACTACAAAATTCATAATCGATAGATTTATGAACACGTGGCTCTATGTCTTCTATATCCACATCTTACCAGAAACGACTAGCTGTCACAATATAATATAAATTACCACCAGGTTATTTTCACAGTAATAATTAATCGTTTGTAATAGCATTAATCGATGAAACCTAGTGATCACGGACGCCACTATCCCATTCCTATGTTAAAATAGGAGTGTTGGAGGTAAGATTATATGCGAAACTTTCATTTCCACGGCATCCGAATTGTAAAAACAGGGATTGCCATATTTTTAACAGCTATCATTTGTGAATGGTTTCACTGGCCGCCTGTATTTGCTGTTATAACGGCTATTGTAACGATTGAACCGACCGTCAGTGATTCCATTAAAAAAGGAATCGTCCGATTTCCGGCATCTGCTATTGGTTCAGCATATGCTGTTTTCTTCATTGCCCTTTTCGGTAACTCACCGATTACCTATACTCTCGCTGCAGTTTTCACCATTTTAACTTGCTACAAATTAAACCTCCATGCGGGGCTTCTTGTTGCAACATTGACAGCTGTCGCCATGGTTGAGGTCATCCACAGCAATTATTTAATCTCCTTTTTCATCCGTCTTGGTACAACCACCACAGGTCTATTGGTATCTATCTCTGTAAACATGATCGTCTTCCGTCCAGATTATCGGAAGGATATTTTAGATAGTATCCAAAAAATCGGGGCACGGGCAGGAACCATTTTGGAACAAACCTTCCAAACAATTCTTTATGACGAACAAATAGATCGCACAATAGATGGAGTATTCATTCACCAACTAAATAAGGAAATTCTAAAAACAGAAACATTAATTCGTTTTCAACGGGATGAATCGAACTTGCATCCTTTAATGGGTGGAGATCGAGAGGGACTTCTTATGGCTGAAAAGCAATTATCCTATTTGCATAATCTCGATTATCATTTGGGGAATTTACGCTATTTACCCTTAAATAAAATTTCTTGGTCAAAATCCGAGCGAGATATCATAATGGACGCTGTAACAGAACTTTCGAATGACTTGAAGCATGCAACAGACTATAATTCACAAAAGCATCAGCTGCAATTGAAAAACATCACCGATCTTTTCTGGGAAGACAATGAAGAGATAACAAAAAACAATGAAATCCATCCAACTCAATTTCCACCGGAGTTAATTATCCTTTATGAACTCGTGACGATTTATAATTTAGTGGATCGATTTTACAATCCTGATCTTAAAAACTCCTTTCAGCAAGTAGAACGCAAATGATAAAACTGATTAATCGACACTCCACCTTCTCTTTGCATGACCTGATTCTGAATGGCCTTCATGATGTGAGCAAACAACTTTTTAAATTGTTCCGTGCTATAAATTGAGACGGTATTGACGAATGAGATGATAAGGAAAATGATAGCTGTGTTGCTAAAACTTGTTAAATGCAATAAACACAAAGGCTTCAGTCTCATTATCCGACTGAAGCCTTTGTGTTAAATATATTATTGAATGCCTGCATGAGAACCTTACGTACTTCTGAATAGCTTCTGCACTAAGTATTGTGATAATGCTGGGGTTGTTGCCGGGTTTGATAAGAAAAGCAGAAGGGGAAAGGCAATAGATTAAGCTGTTGTGTAGTACTTTAATGTAAATAATAATTTTTAAATTATTCCATAAAACGAAACATACGTTTGGTTTTATACTTCATAGATGGTATAATAAAAAAGTAGCGACATATAGCGGATGGGCGGTTGGCACTCCCTTGAGAAAGGGGGTGTTACAATGGTGACGTATGAATCAATGAACATGTTATTCCAATTTGGAATGTTCCTCATAGCAACGGTAACAGCAGTTGTATCGATGATTGCTCTATACACCAAGCAAAAAAAGTAACCACCCTCCGCTACCACGCTAAGTAGATGAGATGGTTACTTTTAACACTCTTATCCCACTGGCTAACCGCACTTCATGCGGATGTCAGCTACATGGACTGGGTGTTCTAGCACCCTGTCTTTTTTAGTATATGTTTATCTTACCACATTCATACGATTTCTACACTTGAGTAATCGCTGGCTGTGCACCATATAACTCGAATACTCTTCTGAATATTTCGGAGTTGAGTTCTGGACAGGCAGGCACCCTTAATTATATTGCCTCGCTTAAATTAGCAAATCTACTGACAAAAACTCAGAAAGAGATTGTTCACGTTTATCAAGCATAATCTGTTCCGACTTGACACCCTGATCACGTAGTACTTTAATATTCTGTACGAGAAATTCATCGCTGCCGACAACATAGAAAAGTCCATCCTTGTCTGAAGCAAGTTGCTTCACTTCTTCATAGTAGTCTCCTCGGTTATCGACGAACTGTGAGGTGAACTTTTTATCAGGCGCGGATTCAAATATAGTAGGGAATAAAAAATCTTTTGATGAGTCAATATTCAGTGAATGGATTTGATTGACATTGTCTGCACGTTCAAAATAGTCAAGTACCAGCGGTCTGAACGTTGCCAAACCTACACCTGAAGACAGCAAATATACATTTTTATCTTCTCTTTTTAGTGGTACATTTGAATGCGTTTTGAATATGGCCACTTCATCACCGATACCTAGATTTCTTAAAATCATTTTAAACTCAGAGCACTGTTCCTTAATACGGGTTGTAATACCAATCGAATTTTCATGAGGTAACGTGGAGATGGACATATGACGAATCAGGCTACGATTCGGTTTCTCTCCAGCATTAAAACCTTTCAGTGCAAAGTGGGTGTGAGACCCTTCTTCCCATGTAAAGTCTTCCGGACAATCTAGTAAAAAGGTTTTGACCTCAGGCGTTTCTTCTATAATCCCATTTATTTTAGTCCAATATATTTGCATTATAAATCCCCCTTTTATAATTATAAGTATCGTTCCTTATCTAATATACTATAGCTGATAATAATTCTCAATTAAGCATCTCTTAGTCAGAGCTACCTTTTTAAGTAGTTTTCTCTTTGTACAAACATTCATGACTGGTTCTAGTACAAATTTTGACATAAAAAAAGAAGCAATCACCAAAAAATGATGATCGCTTCTCTTTATTAACTTTCTCAATTTAACTACAATTTTCATATACCCATTGACTCTACCAATGCGCCAAACAACTTCGAATCAACTCAAGATCATTTCATGAACAAACGGCAGTTTTGAATTAATACATGCCCTCGGTTTCTTCACTAGTATTAATGAAAATATTCTTTGTTTGAGTATAAGCGTCTAAAATACTCTTGTAAGTTTCACGACCGATACCTGATTTTTTATACCCTCCAAATGGCGCCCCTGCAGAAACGTTTGTGAATTGGTTAACCCACATCCTTCCTGTGTGAACGCCACGTGAGACGCGAAGCGCTTTATTAATTTCGCGTGTGAACACGCCTCCTGCAAGTCCATAGTCGGAATCATTCGCTAGCTGAATGACCTCGTCTTCGTCTTTAAATTTAATGACTGTTGCGACTGGTCCAAAGATTTCTTCCTGAGCGATGCGCATTTTATTGTCGGCATCCGCTAAAATAGTTGGTGCCATAAAAGCACCATCACCTAATTCATCATCTTTAAGTTGATAGCCGCCTGTAACCACTTTAGCCCCTTCTTGCTTACCAAGCTCTACGTATTTCAAAATTTTATCAAGTTGTTTTTGGTTAATTTGCGCACCCATTTGGACGCCTTCTTCCCATGGAAGTCCTACTTTAACTTTTTCAAATGCTTCTTTCATTGCTTTTAAGAAATCGTCGTAAATATCTTCCTGGACAAAGATACGTGAACCTGCGCTACAAACCTGTCCTTGGTTTAAGAGAATACCCATTTGAACACCTTCAATCGCACGCTCCCAAGGTGCATCGTTAAAAATAATATTCGCAGATTTACCACCTAACTCTAGAGTAGAAGGGATTAACCGATTAGCGGCTGCTTTAGCAACTTTATAACCTACTTCTGTAGAACCCGTAAATGCCAATTTAGAGATACCTTCATGGTTAAGCAGATAATCACCAGATTCTGATCCTTTACCTGTAATAATATTAACTACACCTTTAGGTAAAAGAGGATCAAATAACTTAGCGAACTCTAATAGACTTAATGATGTAGAAGAAGACGGTGTAATGACAATTGTGTTACCCGCTGCTAGCGCAGGTGCAAGTTTCCAAGCAGCCATAAGAATTGGGAAATTCCAAGGAACAACCTGTCCAACAACACCCAGTGGCTCTTTGAGAACGATTGTGAGGTTATTTTCGTCTAGTTGCTGAGCTGCCCCTTCCTCTGAACGAATCACACCAGCAAAGTAACGGAAATGGTCAACAGCTAATCGAAGGTCTGCACCATTTGTTTCTCTCAATGGTTTTCCGTTATCGAGCGTTTCTATCATAGCTAACCGTTCAATATTTTCTTCCATTACATCAGCAATCTTTAGCAAAATATTACTTCTTTCCTCAATACCTACTTTCGACCATTCCGGAAATGCTTTTTGTGCAGCGTCAACAGCAGCGTCAACATCGGCATGCGATGCATTTATAAATTCAGTTAGTTTTTCACCATTAGAGGGATTTATTGAATCGAGTTTTTCACCTTTTGAACCTTCTGTCCATTCCCCATTTATATAGAGCTTATAAGACGGGTCAATATACTGTTTTACATTTACAGAACTCATAATTATTCGTCCTCCTTTGTATATCTATTTCATCTATTTTCCCGTAATAGTCTAACAACAAACATATTAAGCCTACTGTCCATACATAACCTTCGACAAAAAATGATAGACTGTGCACTACACACCTTCAGAACAATCTAGGTATGTGTGCACAGATAAACACTTTGTGCTATTTTCGTAAAACAAAAAGTAACCATCTCATCTACCTGAATTAGTAGATGAATTGGTTACTTTTAATGGATTCTAGTATACAAATTGTGTGGCATTTTTATCTTTTTTCCTTACCTAGGTATCGTCGCTTCCTTCTCAGGACCTACCTTCACATACCGGCTGCCAATGCTTGCGGCAAAGAAGACTTGCGCAGCGTAGTAAGTAATCATGACGAGTGCATCCCTACCTGGAAGTGGGGTTACAAAACGATTGATTGCAAGGAATGAATCCGAGCAAATAAACAGAAGTGCCCCTATTATCACCAGTGGCAAGCGTGTTCGAATCGCTTCCCACCCCATCAGCAGAATGACCGCCATATAAGCCACGATTGCTACACCGAGCACCATTTCTCCTGAAGCGATTTGAGGAACTGCAATCCAAAACACCATAAAAATTCCGTAAAGGATAAGCGGTATTGCAGCAATCAGAGGGACGGACTGACGTCGTGCTGTCCGAAACGCAGCGATATAAAACACATGAGCGAAAAAAAATGTAGCAAGGCCGGCCATGAACCAATAAATTGCCGCATCCGCCACCATGCTGACCGCAAGACCAATGAGGACAATCTTTTTATAGAGAGGAGTTACAAGAGATGTGTTTGTAGCCGCGTACAGAATAATCAACATCATGGGAACTAGTTTAAACGCGATTTTGATGCCTACTGGTTCTTCTGGAATTAGGAAAATATAGACAAGCCCCATTATGGTAATTAAGGCCAATAGTACTTTACGCAACCAACTCAACTCCTTCATAATCGCTACCTGTCCACTACACAACTTCAACACTATTCAAAAATGATTAAGAGTTATGTCGTGCTAAGGTAACGGTTTTAAACTGCAGTTCCCTTCTTACGCTTTCTCCTTTTCACAATATAGGTAATCAATATAGCAAGGATTCCAACGAAAGCTAGCAGGATTCCGTAAGCGGTTAGGATAATGCCATTCGGATTTTTAAGAATCGCAAAAACATTTGTATCATGTACGACGATTTTTCTATCTTTCAGTTGATTATAATAGTTAGGCACTTGTGCGACGCCGTCGACTTTTTCAAACGATTTCATGTAATTGGCGATGGCATACCATTCTTTCACTTCCTTGTGATCATTCATATAAATAATATGGTCTTCAAAATCTGTCACAGGCTTCCCCTCTTTTGTCTTTGGCATCACAGAGAGGATTCCAAAAGACTTTTCATTTACAAAAGGGAGCATTTGAACTGAATATAAGCCACCTACTACACGGTAGAGTTTTTCATCATCAATCTCTACTTTTTCACCATCCTGAGACTGCAAACTGATGTCTGTCACTTTATTGAAAATGAGACGATTTGTATTAAACGTATAACTTAAACCAGCGATATACAATTGAACCTCGTTCATAATTGGCGTAATCGAAGCATCAACTTCAGCAACCGTCTTTAATTCTTTCCCGGTTAGATAAATATCTAGCAGAGGATACCCAGAAATCCCATCTGGGCCGATGCCTAAAGAATTCACATTGAATACATTTGCTACCGTGATGTTCCCCTTACGAAATGAATTTCTAATCGTACCAACAGGGACAACAGCTGCAGCAATTGGCTCATACTCGCTCCCTTCCAATTGTTGTATGGTATGAATAAAGGAATCCCCAATCAAATTCCCGATTGGTTCTTCTTTTTGTTCTATCCCTAACTCTGTGAATGAAGTGAAATCGAAGGGTGTGTAAGCAAGCAATTCATCGAATTCCATTCCAAAGTGACGAAGGTAGTTTTCCTGAATCACATGTTTATACTCCTCAATTGTTTTGGTAATCTCCGGATCTAAAGGAAGTAAATCATCGATTAACTGTAGTTCATAATTATTGACTTTCCATTTGTTTTGTTCATTCTGTGAAATAGTTAGCACACCTAAATGTTCTCCATATTCACCGGCTGAACCTAAAATTGTATCTCCTACAATAATTGGTTCTTCTAGAGTTGTATGGCTATGACCACTAATAATGACATCAATGTTCGGAACCTTTTTTGCTATGAGTTCATCTTCTGATTTTGACGGATTTTCGGACGTACCCGAATGAGAAAGCGCAATGACAAGGTCTACTTTCTCGTCATTCTTTAACTTAGCTACCGTTGACTTGGCACTTTCTATCGCATCATTAAACGTGACTCCAGACATAGGTGCGTTTCCAGCTGCTTCTTCTCCCATCAACCCTAAAATGCCGATTCTAATTCCTTTACGCTCGATGACCATATAATCTTTCACATCGTACTCATTCATCGCTTCTTTTAACGCTTTGATGTTGTCGGGCAACTCGCCATTCTCATCTGTTGGAAATATCGTATTTGAAGCAACAATGCTTGGTAGTTCTTCACCACTATCCTTCGCAGTGCGTAAACTTCTCGCTAACCCTTCCGCTCTAAAGTCAAACTCATGATTTCCGATTGTAGTCACATCATAACCCATTTGTCCCATCATTTTTAAACCTGGCGCGTCCGTTTGGTAAATCGTTTGGAACAATGTCCCCATTGCGAAATCACCCGCATCGACTAATAGGGCATCCGGATCTTTTTCTCTTTGCGCTTGAATCGCACTATGTAATCCAGCATACCCGCCAACTGTCATTTTCCCTTGTCCTCTATCGACTTCAAAAGGAAGGAAATTGTCATGTAAATCATGCGTGAAAAGGATGGTGATGGATTCGTTAGCTGAATCAGCGCTCCCTTTTGTTACATCCATCATGAATGTTGTTGCTATGAGTAGAACGATTGAAAGAAACCTGGCTAGTAATTTAGTAATTGTAATCCCACTCCCCACTATGTATCTGTCCGAAGTACAACTCACTTATAAAATATCATCGAACCTAAATCTCACTCCGATTTTTTCATCTGATGATAATTGGTTTGACCATAACGTATAGCTTTTTTCCATCATCGCATGGGCGAGCTCTTCTGCTTGCTGATCATCACCTTTTAATGCAACGGCCATTAATTTCCTATAATAGTTCAACGATGCGTCTCGGCGAAAAGAGCTTTCAAAGTATTTCATTGCCATTTTCACATAAGCTGGCTCAAAGCTATTAAGCACGAGTGTAAAAAGAGGGTTCTCTGATAATCTGGCTAACTTTTTTTGCACCTTCCAATCATAAGACGCAAACACTTCCGGAGTGTCTGGTAACTCATCACTTTCAGATAGTAAGCCTACTACTTTAGGGTGATTCAGCTTAACTGCTTTTTTTACATATTGAGGTGTTAGCGCAATACGCAGTTCTAGAAAGTAGAGAACGAAAGCATCTGGTACTTGGTCAAAGTACTCTATTATATCGACGATCGTTGTAATATTTCCGCCATACCAATAATCATTCACAACAGCGCGTTGGCCTTTTCTAAGCGTCAGCCAACCGCCATGACTTAGGCGCTGTAAAATTTCTCGAATCGCAGGACGCCCTATATCATAGATAGCCGCCAATTCCCTTTCCGTCTCAATTTGGCTACCTGCTAGATATTCTCCTTGAAGGATTGCTTTAATGAGTTCTTTTTCAACAGATGCTGTTCGATTCATAGCAAGGTCTCCTTTTGGCAACGTATAAATAGATGGCGAGGAATATGTCTATACATCAAGTGCGCTTCTCTAAATTCTTTGCTGTCTCACTTTTTTCGACCAATTTTTGATCTCTATAAGTTCCGAACGTTTTATCGACAGAGGTATGCGTCACACCAAACCAGTAGTTTTCATTTTTAAAATGATGCCAAAGATGGGCTTTCTTAATCTTTCTCCCTATCTCCGTTAGCGGTTGAACAGGTCGATGTGCAATGTAGTGCTTCCATTCGTAATACATAAAATAGACAACGATTCCCGCGAGATAAGCAATCATTAATTGGTAGTTTCCTGTTATTAAGTAGAAAATGAGCGCAAAGATTGAGAAGCCAGGCAAACTGAACCATAGCGGTAAGAATAACAGTTTTAAATTGTTAGGATCAGCGTGATGATCGAAATGTAAGCGCTTAATCGATTTCAGTAAAAAAGGATTAGTTGGAGTCTTCATATGAAATAAAAATCGGTGAATTACATATTCACTCATTGCATAAGTAGCCATCCCAATAATGAAAGCAATCCATGTACCCATGTAAAGAGCATTTAATAAAGTATAACCCATGAGCGGAATAAACAGAATAAGCATAATAGCGATATCTGGATACGTGAGAAACTCTTTCATGTACTTCGTATTCATTTACACTCCTCCTATCGTATTGTTGAAAAAAATTCCCGAGGTATTCTAGGTTATGAAAACGTCGCATTTGGTATGACCAGTTTAGTTATTGGTCTTACCAAACTGTATAGTTTTCTAAAAAGATAGTCAAATAAATTCTAGAGTTGCAGTTTGGGCTCAATCAATGAATAGGACTATCATTTCGAAAGTGTCCCCTTCTAACACATTCGATAATGGAATCAAATTCGTGCAAAACCCGCATATGAGTTGCAAGACAGCAATTCGTCATCGAATCCCAATATAAATAAAAGCTAGATGAGCAGCTACAAAAAATAGCTTTCATCTAGCTTTTTATTTATATGCTTCGACAACCTTCAGAGTTGCTGTAGCGTTGAGCCATACACGGTTACCGTCTGCTTATGATTCTAGTTCTCTGAAATTGCATTTCCAATTACTCTATCTTTTCCAGCCACGATACCGACTAGTAAGATGACAACTGCTAAAGCAATTAACATGATAAGTGGCATTGTCCAACTATCTGTCATATCGTGTAATCCCCCAAATACAATTGGGCCAGTTGCTGCTAGTAAATAACCAAACGACTGTGCCATACCTGACATATCTGATGCTTCAACAGCAGTGCTTGTTCTCATGCTGAAAAACATCATTGATAAGCTAAATGCGCTACCTGCGCCAATACCAATCATAATGACTGCTACCGGCATCAAAGACGTACTTCCAATTAAAACACCTGTTATGCCAAGTATAAACAGAACCGCAGTGCCCACGCCTAGCAGAATTTGATTTTTCATTCGTTCGGCAAGAACAGGAATAATAAACGTAAATGGAATAATAGCAAATTGCATTAAAAATAACATCCATCCAGCTGCACTCATACTATAGCCCATGCCTTGTAGGATTTCTGGCAACCATGTCACTAACGTGTAAAAAATGAGAGATTGTAATCCCATAAATAATGTAATTGACCACGCAAGCGGAGAACGAGCTAACGATAATTTCTCTTTTGGTGTTGCCTTTGAATATTCAGTTGGCTCTTTACCCTTTTTCAATTGTGGAGCCCAAACCGCAATCGCGATGAAGACAGGTATTGCCCAAAATGCGAGTGATCCTTGCCAACCAATATCACCAATAGATGTTAAAGGTACACTTAAGCCCGACCCTAGCGCTGCAAAGATGTTCATAAACACGCCATACATACCGGTCATAATTCCTACTTTTAATGGAAAGTTCATTTTAATAAATCCAGGTAGCAATACGTTACCAAACGCAATGGCAACCCCGATTAAAATAGTTCCTGCGAATAGTGCTCCTGTTCCAAATAATGATCGTAAGACAATACCAAATGCCAAGACAACTAATGAAAGGAAAATAGTTCTCTCCATTGTGATTTTATGCGCTATTTTCGGAGCAAAAGGTGAAAGCAGTGCAAATGCGAGTAAAGGAAGTGTTGTAATCGTTCCCGCCAATGCATGGCTAATACCTAAATCTGTTCGTATTAATGTAATTAAAGAACCGATTGATGTAAGTGGTGCTCTCAAATTGGCAGCAATTAAGATGACGCCAATCATTAAGAGCCATTTTTTCTTAGAATCTATTTTCGTTTGTTGTAATTTTGTATCTTTTTGCAAGTTTAGTCCTCCTGAATGCGTTTAATCTTCTCTCTGAAATCGTTTATGTATGTATTTACATAACTAATTGCTGCTTGCACATCTTGTTGCTTAATGGCTTCTAGTAATTCATAGTGAATCTCTTCACTATAGTTAAAGTATGCATCTGCCACCATTATTTCTACGATTGAAGACTGCAGTGGTTCAGTTATATGTTCATAAAGACGTTCTAACATCTTATTATGTGATGCTTTAACGATTGCTTTATGAAATATAATATCTGCCTGTAAAAATTCTTGTACATTTCCTTTTTCAGATGCCAATTTACATAACTGAATAGACTCGGTCATCGCTTCTAAATCATGATCATTACGCCGGATGGCTGCAAGCTGTGCCGCTTCTCTTTCTAAAGCAAGACGCACCTCTAATGTTTCCATGATGCTCGACTTTTCAACTTGTCTATGGAGCGCTACACCAAAGGCACTAGATGATTTTACAACCGTACCGCTACCTTGTTTGGTCTCAAGTAAACCCGCATGAACAAGAGCGCGAATCGCTTCCCTCAGTGTATTTCGGCTCACGTCAAATTCCTTCATTAATTGCATCTCTGCAGGCAATTGATCGCCAATTTGCCAATGGCCACTTTCGATAAGTTGTTCGATTTGAATCACCACTTGCTCAACCAATGACAAACGTTCTGTCTTTTTCAGCATGAGTACACCTCCAAATGTTCTTTTAGAAAAGTTGTAGGATGATTGGACTTAATCACTATAACACTAAGATAATTAGAAGTAAATATAGGAACTGGTCACCGAAAAATGTATCGATTTATCGCTAACTAATGAAGTGCTCCTCTAAAAAGGAACGACTTCGATAGTTTTCAAAATTAAATTGGACAGCACTTCATTCCTAAATCTTAGCTACTAACAAAAAAGTAAGATGAAGGCTACTACTAGCTGTTCATCTTACTTTATACATTGTTTCGCACACAGACACGTTTTACGTTTTTGAGAATCTCTTCATTTCATAAACAAAAAAATAGATGTTATCAGCACATCTTAGATGGCAAGCTTCACTCCCCACACAGAGTAATGAACCCGTTTCAGCTCATCATTTTTTAGTGGTTCCATGTTTGTTTCGAGCACAAGCCCCAACCATTTCAGTTGGTGATTTTTCTGTTTGCTGCGATTTAGTCGATATAGTTATTTACGCTATAACGAATACCGTCTTCCCCAACATATTGTCGTGGGGCGGTTTTCTCCAATGTGTAAGAGAAGTTATTTTCGCCGGGTATGGTGATGGTATACAGATCTTTTTGCTTTTTAACGGTATAGTTTTTGTAGTCGCCTTCTTGCAGCTTCATTTTGGCTAACTTCGCTTGATAGTTCTCAGACGCTGCCTTGATTTCCGATTCACTCTGTTCTGTTCCCATGAAGGAATCTCCCATAAAATTGTTTTGAATGTACATTGTTTTCCCATCGAAAGCAATATAGTAATTTGTCACTTCAAACGAATCCTGCTGTTTCATAATGGTGCCTTCCCAAGAAGCCGTTACATCTTTAGCGAAAAATCCCGAACTAAGCGAGATCGGTTTGCCGATTAGAATTGTCACGGTGAAGGCGATTGAAACGAGCAATAGCAAAGAAATAATTGCAGGCTTCCAATGAAACTTTCGATACCTATGCGGTACACTTTTCCCGTGGAAGACCGATTGGTGCATGGTCCTTTTTTGTTCCTCTGTAGGCTGAAACGGCTCGCAAAGGGCCTCGAGTTTTTGAGTTAGTTCATCGTCGGTATAGGGTTTCAAGAGACATGCCTCCTTTCTTGAGTTCTTTTTTGAATGCGTCCAGGGCGCGTTTCAGGCTCATCTTCACTTTACCTTCAGAGCTGCCAAGAATTGCGGCTGTATCTTTCGTGGAGAACCCCTGGATATGCCGTAGCAGGATGACTTGCTTCTGACTCTTATTCAGGCAGTGGAGCGCTTCATAAAATTCGGTCTCCTGTGCGTTGAGTTCGGCCGTTTCTTCGGAGGACGGGTGGCTAGCGAACAGATGGAAGTCCTTATCGAAAAAGTGAGGCAGAGGATGTTTTTTTCTGAAGTGGTTCAATGTTGTCGTGTAAGCGATTCGGAAGATCCACGTCTTCACCGCGGCACGACCGTCGAACTGATGCGCCTTTTCCACGACTTTCAGGAACGTTTCCTGTGTCAGTTCTTCTGCTGTGTGTCGGTTCCGCACTTGCATAAAGATATAGCTGTACACAGCACTAGCATAATCCTCAAACCATTGTTCTGTGGACATCATTTCACCTCTCTTCTATATACTTAGACACCAAATTCGGAATTTGGTAACGCTAGTTTAAAAATTATTTTAATGGTCATGTGTAGCGGATAGGAATGCAAATAGAAAAATGCACAACTGCTCCAGGTTTTGTTCCGGGAGCAGGTGGACAAAGTACTACAGTTCACACTGTGCACCGCACAACTTGAACACTATGCAGAGCTATCCCAGAGTTGAGTCGTGCAAATCGACAATGTAATTTTTGGTTTGTTTTTTTCCTTACCGGTTCCTACAACTTTACAGTTAATTTTTAATGAACAGGTTTTTCAGGACCTGAGCGTTTTCAGGATTCATCCTGCCATAGCTTTCATCTTCATTGTTGCTGGTGATAGTTGCAGAGTCGTCTTCTTCGAACATGATCCGATATTGGACAAGTGACCCGGGCATGTTTTTGTCTTTCTCATAGAAGAAAGTTGCCAGAACGTCTTCTGGCCCCGCCATGTCCGCTTTGGTTTTTGACTGCCACTCCGTATTAACGAATGCTTTTTGTGCCGCTTCCAAGTCCTCGTGATTCACAAGTATCTTTTCTTCTCCTTTATTGCCGTGTTCATCTACGTGCTGAACGTCAATCCGAACGAGTCGTCCTTTTTCCTTTTCTGCAGACTGTTCTGAACATGCTGTGGTAACGAAAACCAATACTAATAGGAAAATAATATTCCATACAACTTTCATAACTGATCACCTCTAAGTTTGCACTCTTCATACCCGCGCATGACGTCACTCCTTCACGATTTCTTCAATTATCCCCTTCGTTTTCTGGTTACCATATGCACCATAACCAAATATATTTTCATCTATCAAGTAGATTGTATGGAAAGTAGAACCGTCTTCCAGTTGAAAGTAAATAAAGACCCGGTTATTCCTATCACTTTCGTTTTTTGGGTCTATATTTCCTTTATAAGCGAGCGCCAGGTATTCTTTGAGAAATGTCTCAGTCTGTTCTGTATCTAATTCACCAAGGAGTGTATCATCATCACTTCGGATACTGATTTTGGTCACTTTCCCTTGTATATCAGCTAGGTCCCCGAGCGTTTCTGCATTTGGATTGTCGATTACTTGAAACACACGTCCATCCGCAAAAACACGAAATTCCGGTTTGTAGCCTTTTACTTCGTACACAGGAGTTCCTGCCGACACATAAGTTGCCTCATCGTTTTTCAATTTATGGCTGGAGCACGCATGACCATCTAGCATATACGTTACTTTACCAAGGCTATCTCCTGTTTCCGGATGTGTATTCTCCTGTTCTTGAATAATGTCACTTCCATATTTAATATCGTTTATCATGATGACATCTGCCCAATCGATTTCACCGTCGGGACATCCCCGAATTCCATCCCAGACTGAACAGCCCGCGCTCAGTGAAGACATAGACAAAATCATTGCCAGCAACCACTTCTTTGTCATCCCAACATTCCTCCTGAAGTTTTCGGATGGTTTCAAACCCCATTCATTAAATTAACAAGCTCGATTTTGACAGAGTAGTGGAAAGTCACATTTCGCGTTAGTAGGTTTAAAGCATGTCTCACCATGCCCTATTTTTTTTGGCAAGCGATGACTAACCTAATCAATGTTCCAAACTCGTCGTTTCAAATCAATTTGTTCATGGTCCTTTTTTATTCTTAAAGTCAGGTTATCAGATTCATATTATTGTATGAATAATCCGTCATTTTATCTTGTTCATTTGGAAACTGGAGTTCACTCTTTTTCCCAATCATTCCCCAAATGTCAAAGAGCCACTTGCATGGTGTACGGCAAGTAGCTTAATTAAAACGGTGCCAATGCGCGAAACAATTATGTTTGTTTCGCGCACCTATTTCTCCTATAGTTAAAATTCATCAACATATATTATTCATTCATCAGTTAAATAGATGATGCAGTAGCCGGTCGCGATCGCTGAAAAACTGATTCATGATCGAAAAGTGTGGAGTATCCTCCAATTCGACTTTTCTCATCCCTTCGACTTCCAACTGATAGATTATAGCTTTTGGATACGCCATCAAGATCGGTGAATGGGTAGAAATGATGAACTGTGAACCTTCAGTCACGAGCTCGTGGATCCTTGCGAGCATCGCGAGTTGCCGGGTTGGAGACAGTGCTGCTTCTGGCTCATCCAGTATGTACAAACCGTTTCCCTGAAAACGCTCGATGAACGCCGCGAAAAATGATTCCCCATGTGATTGTTCATGGAGAGACTTGCCACCGAAGGAATCAATGATTCTTCGTCCTCCCAAAGGTTCTGAATCCAATTCTTCTATGTGGGTAGCGACATTGTAAAACGTCTCCGCACGGAAGAAAAACGAATCATTCGCCCGATGAACACCTTTGACAATTCGAAGGTACTTGTCCAGATTGGAATGAGAGTCATAGCTCGAAAAATTGAAATTCCGTGTGCCTCCTTCGGGATTAAACCCAAGGCTGATAGCAATTGCTTCTAACAGCGTAGACTTCCCCATCCCATTTTCCCCAATGATATAGGTGACATTCGGATGGAATGCCAACTCTCGCAAGTCATGGATGAACGGAAGATTGAGTGGATACCGCGCAAAGGACTGAATTTGGTCTCTCTTCAGATAAAGACTTCGTATGTATTGTGTATCCTTTGTCAGCATGGCCATTTACAAATTCTCCCCTTTCCATATTAGATGATATGTGTTTTCTTAGTTAATTCCAGAAAACCCCGGTTTGCATAATAGTCCTGCATCAGCATAACTGAATTTTTCTTGTATTTTTTCCATATTCATACAATTCATTTCGCGGTGAAAGCTTCTCACATAAAAACGAATTTACATAGAACCGATTAGCAGCATCAGCACCATGAACATCATGAATACAACAGACAGCAGGAACAAGAGCAGTGAGACCGCAATATTCCGCCTAAATTCGCGGAATCCAAATACCAAGCCGGCGAGAATACTCACCCACCAGACAATATCGAAAAGTAGCGTGTTGAACTTATCTAATACACCTGAAAAGAACAATACAAGGAGCCCCACCTGCAGCAGCAAGATTCCCAATCCGGTATTGGACGGCCGGCCCAGCGCTTTGTTCTTACTGAGAACCCCTATTGCCAGCAAAATCAGCATCAATAGAATTCCTGCTGTACCAATCATTATTGTCACGCTCATCTTTAACCTCGCCTACTTCCCTATTATCCATCACTTTCTTAGTTTGAAGCTTGGGTTTAGAATAGGTTCTGAATTTTCGTTAAAACGGACCACAATACTGGAACTATTAGGCTCATTAGGATTCACCAAAAAACACCATGCATTCAAGATTTACACATACTACTTTTTTAATGAGACAACTTTGGGCTGCCTGTTCTCTGAGTCTATGAATCGCTTATTTTTCAATCACGCCAATCTCATAACCTTCATACAAATCCTGACTTTCGTTTACCCAATTCAAATAAAGACTCGCCAAGACTTCAACATTCTCAGCTGGAAACTCTCCAGACCGCGAAATAGCAGAGATCGTTTCGTTTCCAACTTTCTCGGGTTTCGGGTCATACACCACTTTTGTTTCTACGACTTTTCTAATTAATCCAGCCTCAGAATCAATTTCCACGACCATTTGCAGTCGGACCTTCCCCTCTCTCGTAGGAACCTCTCTAAACACCAATTTCTCGTTCCCATGACCAGCTGCCTCACCATACGTGTATAACAACTCGCCAGTATCTTGAGCAGTAATGTCAACGATGATGTAATCGTCCGTTGTTCTTTTTGTTAATACGATGTCTCCTTTTTGGTAGGGGATCTTTACGTAAAGATCGTCTAGTGCAACTTGGTGATCCGTCAAAGCCGGTGGATCTATATAGTCGGATACCACACCTGGTCCCGATGGTGCCTCATGTTCGATCGTTTTTTTGGAATTTGGAATCGGTTCCTCATCTCTATCGATGACTAGCACAGAAATAAAGATAACCGCCGCTAGAAGCACAGCCACTATGTAACTTTTTTTCACGTTCATTCCCACTTTCATTTCGTATCTGAGCTGCACCTTCATAATTCACCGTTCAGGTTCATTTCATTGAACGTATAGAGAAATTGAGATCCTTTATCGTTCCTTATTCAGTATAGAGACGATCACAGAAAAACAATGGAACTAATTTTACTAAGTTCTCCTCACCCACAGACATGACTAGTATGTATTTAAAACAGTGATGGTCAATAAACTTAAACATTTCTTCTCTATATCGTCCCTTGATTTCCAACATCTTACTCTTTAATTAGCTTAATAGTGTTAGAATCGTTCGTCAAGACTCTTTAGAAAAGAGACTTTCGCATTCATAAGCTATTCAATTCCCTTCACATGATGGCTGCCTGCATGTCAAACTCGTGTGTTTGTTTCCGCGTCTTTGATATTTTCGAGATCAGGCTCTTAAATTGATAACTGTAACTTTCCAGTTGTCGGTTCGTCTAGTAGGAAAAGGAGTGAGCATATGAAAAGGCTGACTGTGTTTTTCATGATTAGTGTTGTCTTTGTGGTGACGGGCTGTATTTCTGATAAAAGTAATAAGGGAGAAATTGAAGCGGAATTGGCTCAATTAGTTGCTTCCGAAAAGACATTGCCGAGCAATTTTGACAGCACTAGCAATCAAACTGAAATAAAGGGGATTCAAACAGAGCTTGTTAAAACCAAGGAAGTGTATAAAGATTCATGGAAAGAGTTTCAACTTGAAGGTTCAATTCCAGAAATCGATTTCGAGACGAACGACGTATTGTTTGTCGGAATGACTGAATCCAGCAGTTGTCCCTATATTCTCGACTCACTCAAGACGAACATAGAAGAGAGTCAGTTAGCGATTACTTTTGAACCGTTGGATGATGTGTGCACAGCAGATTTGTCACCAAGAAACTTCGTAATTGCGATTGATAAAAAACTATCGTCCGAGTTAACATCCTTCCGAATTGTGACAGAACAAAAAGAAATTACAGTTCCAATAGTAGTGAAAGAGATTGAGTATGACGGTTAAAGTTGAGGTTCACGTGAATTTTGTATCTGCATTGATGTTTTCTTTGGCATCAATAAAACACAGCTGTTTCAGTTCGGCGTGGTAGCACTTAAAATTTCGAACAACGTTCAGCATTCGTAACACCAAACCCGCTGTAATTATCATTTAAATTTTCAGATTCAAAATGTCCTGTTTCCGATATCTCTTGTTCTTTCATTGTACATTTCGCTATGATAGGAACAATGAAAATACAGGGGTGTTACAAATGGAAAGGTTCAAGGAACTAATAGGGATGGCGGCCATCACGATTTTTTTCAGCCTGCTGACGTGGGGTCTTACATCATCATACTTTGAAGAGTATGATTTAATGTCCGCAGAGCGGAAGACAGAGACGGTCGCGAGCATAGTCGGTACAAAAAGTCTGTTCACGCCACCTGCTTACCATGTAAAAATCGAACAGCCGGACGGAACACCATCCGAAGAACTGTACCGCATCTCAAAGATACAAGCGGAAGAACTTACCCGGGGAGATGAAATAGACGGCTACTCCACCGGTCCGACGGGTTTTTCAACAATCCGGGACATCCTTATGGACAGCATGTTCTACCTGGTGGGCATCGGCGTACTCGGCTTCTTAGCGTTCTGCTGCCTGGTAGCCACTATTCTATCCATTCCTGCAGTTGAGCAAGCGGAACAGAAGTCTGCATACAAACGTCATGTAAAAAAGAAGCACAAAAAGCGCAAAAAGAACATGAATAAGAAAAAGCATGATACCGGTTGGGGAATTGCCGGTGCCATCGTTGTATTCTTCCTTTTCTTCGCGGCCCGCTTCCTCCTTAACCTATTCAGAAAGGTGATGCCTGTCGGAAAGACAGAAACGGAAGCGTTGATCTTCGACAAGTATTCGTATATTACCTACCGAAAACACGAAGATTCCATACGTGAATTCACAATCGCATTCGATGATCAGGACGGCAATACCATACAGGTCATTAAAGATGTGACCCGAAACACCTTTGCAGATTACGACATCGGTGACCAACTGCCAATCGCTTATAATTCCTCAAATCCCTATGACGTCTTTGTCCGCGGAACTTCAGTTCAGGATATTTTTCAAGCTTTGCTTACTTGGGAGATGCTCGTCTATGGCTCAATTCTGGCAGTCAGCGGATTTGTCATCTGGGCTTATTATGATAGCAGGCTGAAGGGGAAATTTGTGAAACGACGGGAGGATGCTCAGTGAGGTGGATAAACTAAAAACTTTGGTTGTATAAAGTCATCTCCAAATCAATTCTGAATACCACCTTGATTCCGCTGCGGACAGGCAAAGCTTTCAAGGAGGTTTGGCAGCTCTCTTGAAGGGAAAATGAGAGAGAGACCTATCAGATAAAATAATTATAAAAGGAGTATGACTAGTATGAATAATATACAATCAAATCGATTGAACGACGGTACAAGCCTTCCGTCAATTGGCTTTGGAACGGTGAACATCAATGGTGCACAAGGCGTAACTTCCGTTTTATCAGCCATCGAAGCCGGATATAGACTTATTGATACATCGACGAATTATAATAACGAAGGAATGGTAGGAGAAGCGGTTCGGCGGTCATCTATCCCAAGAGAGGAACTGATGATCAGCTCAAAACTTCCTGGACATTCACATGATTACGACAAAGCGATTCTCATGATCCAGGAATCATTATACCGTATCGGACTTGACTACTTTGATAAATATTTGATTCATTGGCCACTTCCGAAGCAAGGTAAATATGAAGATGCTTGGCAGGCTTTAGTCGATGCGCAGAAATTCGGACTGATCAAGACGATCGGCGTATCGAATTTTTTACCGGAACACCTCGAACGGATCATTGAGAAAACAGGTGTTACGCCGGCGACTAATCAAATTGAGCGCCATCCATATTTCAACAATAACGAACTGGTAGAGTACAATAAAAGCCGAGATATCCTAACAGAAGCCTGGAGTCCTTTAGGGCGCGAAATAAATGATGTGTTAACAAATGATACTATTGTATCAATAGCTGAGAAATATAATACAGCGCCAGCGCAAATTATTATTCGGTGGAACTTGCAAAACGGTGTCTTACCGATTGTAAAATCATCATCATACAAACATCAAAAAGCAAATCTTAATGTCTTTGACTTTGAATTAAGTGACGAAGATATCCAAACAATTGATTCCTTGGATAAAGGCGAAGCAGGAAGAGTAGAGGGGCAGCACCCGAACGAATATGAAGAGTTTGATTAATCAGCCTCCTTTGCTCCTATAATCGGTCATGGGTACCTGGACCATATACAATTCAGACACTATTCAGAATCATATGTGGTCCAGGTACGTTATTTATTAGTCGTTAAACCACTTCTGCCCCCACTTTTCGATACTCTTCCAAAACTCTTTTCTCTTCTCGTCCTTTTCTTTTTTCTTCTCTTTCTTTTCTCTTTCTTCCTTCGTCTTTTTCTTCTGCTTCTTCAGCTCTTTTATTTCATCGTCAATTAACGACAAGTCAAAGTTCTTCGTAGATAATTCACTGGCTGATTGTGAAACAACCTGCTCGAAAATCGGCGGTGCAGTAAAGCTGCTGGTAGAGGTTAAATAATGGTCGGCGTCCGTTTTATCATATCCGAGCCAGACCGCTCCGGCAATGTCAGGTGTATAGCCGACGAACCAATGATCTTTGGAACCGTCCACTCCTTCAAACGGGAGCTGTGTGGTGCCCGTCTTCCCCGCTACGTCCATACCGGAAATCTGTGCTTTTTTCGCAGTCCCTTCCTCTACAGCCCCTTGCAACATATAAGTCATTTGCTCGGCAACTTCCGCATCCGTCACTTGCACGGACTCTCCCTGCCACTTTCCGAGCACATTTCCTTCCGAGTCTTTAATTTCGCTAATCGCGTGGGCTTCCTCCATCACGCCTTCATTCGCAAAGGCAGAAAACGCTTGCGCCATCCGTAAGGGAGAGGTTCCTTTATCTAGCCCTCCAAGCGCTAATCCAAGCGTGCGGTCATTTTTTGTCAATGAAATCCCAAACCGTTCCACCGCACCCACGCCGTCTTGAATGCCGATCTGATCCAACAGCCAGACGGGAGGAATATTGTACGATTGCTCAAGCGCCTCGTACATGGTCACTTCCCCTCTATATTGCTGGTCAATGTTTTTCGGAGAGTACCCATCCATATCGATGGGTTCATCCACAAGCAAATCCGACATACGGTATCCGTTCTCAAGTGCCGGTGTATAGACGGCAAGCGGCTTTAGCGCAGATCCGGGCTGCCGGATGAGATCGGTCGCATTGTTGAAACGTCCCTTCGTATACTCTCCTCTCCCACCGACTAACGCGAGAATTCCGCCCGTTTTAGGATTTACGAAAACAGAGGCACTCTGCAAAAGCTGATCCGGGGTGCTCTCTGGGAAATTTCTGTCATCTGCATACACGTCTTCGAGCACATTCTGGACGACCGGATTGATTTCTGTCGTAATATGCAATCCGCCGGACAGTACTTCATCCTTCGTCAACTGGTACGTATTGACCGCCTCGTCTACTACACGATCGATATAATACGGATAGTTTTCGTCATCATGTGGCACGGTCGATTCGGACAGTACTAGGTTCTGTTTAATCGCTTCATCATATTCTTCCTGGCTAATATACTGTTCACGCAGCATCAGCGACAACACCAAATTGCGCCGTTTCACCGACTTTTCCATATTTTTCGTAGGCGATAAATTTGACGGAGCTTTAATGATCCCAGCGAGTGTCGCAGATTCGCCTAACGTCAATTTGCTGACATCTTTACCGAAATAAGTTTGTGCAGCACGTTGGACACCCCACGCTCCGTCACCGAAATAGATTTGGTTCAGGTACCGTTCCATGATCTCCTCTTTCGAAAACACCCGTTCAATCTTCTTTGCGAGGATCAGCTCTTTGAATTTACGGGAGTACGTACGCTCCTGCGTTAAAAACACATTTTTTGCAAGCTGCTGCGTAATCGTACTGCCTCCTGACACGATTTTTCCTTTGAACGCATTCTCGACTAAAGCACGTCCCATCCTCAAATAATTAATACCGTGATGTTGGTAAAACCGTTGATCTTCTACGGAAACGACAGCTTCCACCAGCTCATTCGGAATCTGGTCGATCGATACGCCTTCTATTTTCGAATTCGAAACCGTGCTGATCACTTCTCCGTTCGGATCGTAAATAACCGTCGATCGGGGTGCGGGTTCTTCGAGTTTACTGACATCGCTGAATGTGATGAAGAGATTCAGTATAAGTAGTACAGAAAGGACAGCAAGCACGACACCGACACATACAAAACGAATGACCTTTTTCTTCAGGCTGCTGTTCTTTTTCATTGCTTTTTTATGTTGTTTTTTATATTCGGATCTTTTCATATAGATTCTCCTGCTTTTTAACTGCGTAGTTTTATTAGTAATGGACAGCATACTATTGACGAAAGGTGGGTTTTTAAAGTTGCGAGCTTCAATTTTCACGGGGGTTTCGTATAAGTGTATGAATAAAAACACCTGCGCGAGATACAAACAGGATACTAAGGGAGTCATAGGCACATTCTTCCCCTTCCACCCCCTTAGTAGACCTGAAGGGCACCCCGCCAATTCTTAGGTGATTGACCTAGATAAAAAAGAAACAGCCCACCGGTTACAGTAGACTGCTCCTCATTATGGAAATTATCGTGATTAATCACTTGGAATTATAGTTATAGGAAGTCCTTCTTTGTAAATTTCACATCCTCTTAATTGATAAATCGTTTGATCGCTTTTTTCTATTATTTTAATACTCTTACATGTATCCTCTATTACTCCTTGATCACCAGACTCATCGAATCTTGTATCAATTTTAGAACTCAACTTTTCATCAGAATACTTCAAGTCGTGAATTATTGGATCGCCTTCATCAGTGTAGTTTACCACACCAACTTCACTGTCCTTATTGTTAGAAACATCTTCCGTGAATTTTTCAAGTAGATCAAGATTTTTTATAGTTCCGTGTGAATTGACTACATCATGTTTAGAAGGTGAATATTCACCACACCCAAAAAGAGAGAGTGATATTAAACCAAGCATAGACACTTTTTTCACCAGGTTCGCTCCCCACATTTTGTTTTTAATTTTTTTATATATTCAAAATATAAAGTCTGCTTATGCAGGTGTTATACATTTATTAACATTTATTACAATAAAGATAGTGATGAAAAAATAATCTATCGGCGTTTGATGTTATGTGTTGTACTTTTAAATTTAACTAACGTAATTTTTTTGTGATACCTGCGCAAGAAAATTTCTCACTTATTCAAACATTCATAATTCCTCTTACACAGGCACCCATCACTAAATTGGAAAAACATGTTCATCGCTTCGTATGTCAATATAGTGTTCCAAAGAAGGGGTCATCTTCAAAATATGGTACAATTACCCAACGATACTTTCTTACTTTACATATAATAAATCACCATCATGTACGAGGAGGTTTATTATGAATCCAAGGAAAAGACAACTCCGTGATAGCACACGAGCAAGTAACTATTGTAGATGCAAGACCACAAATCCGCAAGACCCTCAAGATCCCCCAGAAACACCGCCTACTAGTCAACAGGATTGCTTTTGTCCTAACTTTGCTTTGGAATGTGGTGATACTTTTAACTTATGGTACAACCGCTGGTTAGAAGCTAAACGGCAAGGCTTAGACTTATTTGTAATGCACGATCCCCAAGATAACGTGAATCCGATAGCTCAACATCGTATAGAGGAATTTATACGCTCGGCTTGTGCAATATCTTTTAGAACCAATTCCTTTCAAGTGGGCACTCTCCGTTATTTCGAGGATTATGCGCTTGGCATAGTTAGTTATGAATACAAAACTGGATTTTAATTGAAATACCGTGTTTTTATTTAAATTTTCTAGTGTGAAGCGTGGCCATGAGGTGTGCACGATGGACCAGACAACTTTTCCTCGTCAAACGTAAACTTCCCTTCCAAGTTCCTTGAAGGCGCTGCCTATTATGTTAAATAGATAGAAGAAAACGCAAAAAACCATTGTTTTCAGGGTATAGAGAAGTACCAATCACAGAACTTCCAAAACCCACCCCACTTAAAAAGAGGAGCTGAAAAAAATGGTTATACATTCATTTAATCATATTCAGGGGAAAAACGGAAGTTATTGGAGTCGTTTGATGAGGAACCCAGAGACAAAGCGATACTGTATTGTTGCAGTAGATGCACCGAAGTACGTGAATGCAGCGATGATTTGTACAATTAATGGAGATATTTTAAGGACCATTCGAATTTGATGGCTCACAAACCGAGTAGTGATACCTGTGCACGAAACTATTGTGTTTGTTCAAACACTCATAATTGATTCTTACACAGGCGTAATTTTTTTATAGCCCAATAACGAGCAATAGGTGTTATTTTTGAATATTTGTGCTAAACTAAACCTATACTGAAAAGAACTGAGTGCGTCAACACCCAGTCAATGCAGCTGACACCCGCATGAAGTGCGGTTGGCCAGTTGAACAAAGGTGTTAAAAGTAATCGCCCTGCTTACTTGGTCGTTAGCGGTGGGTGGTTACTTTTTTTCTGTTGGTGTATAAAGCAATCATTGCTACAATGGTTGTTGCCATTGCTGCGAGGAATATACCAAATTGGAATAACATGTTCATTGCTTCGTATGTCACCATATTAACACCCCATTTCTCAAGGGAGTGCCAACCGCCCATCCGCTATATGTCGCTACGTCTATATCATATCACTGACCGCAATGCGAAACCATACTCCTAATAACCTCGTCGAGCTAATAGTTTGATGTCAATGTAACAAACTTTCGCGTTTATTCAAGCATTCATGAATGTTTCATACACAGCGGCATTTAATACTCGAGAGAACACTTCATATATTTCATTAATCCAACACCCCCCACACACATATCCTGTATAGTGAAACTACATACACTCCCCCACACAATACAAACTGGAGGCGACACATAATGGCAAGAATCATCTTAACAACCGAAAGCGGTGCCGATTTGCCCGAATCTCTAGCGAAGAAATACAACATTCACGTTGTACCGATGCACGTCATCATGGATGGTACGGACTATCTAGACGGTCAGTTGCCTGTAGCGGACATCTTTGACTTTTATAACCGCACGAAAAAAATTCCTTCCACTGCTGCTACGAATACGCATGAGTACCAGGAGTTTTTCAAAACTATCCGGACGGAGTTTCCTGAAAGCATCATCATTCATATAGGCTATACATCAAAAGCGTCTGTTTCCTATCAGAATGCGTTGACGGCTGCGGAAGATGTAAAAGATATTTATTTACTTGATGCGTTGAACGTCACGGGCGGATTGACTGCAGTTGTGATGTATGTGGCTGCCTTGCTTGAAGAAGAGCCTAACATCGATCCTGTACGTCTGGTGGAGATGATTGAGGCTAAGGTTCCGAAGTCACGACTGGCCTTCCTTCCCGGCAGCCTAGACTTTCTGCGGGCTGGCGGACGGGTAAGCAATATGGCGTATCTTGGCGGCGCGTTGCTGAAGATCAAGCCGTGTATTGAATTAGTGGACGGTAAGCTTATGTCGACTAGGAAATACCGCGGTAAGATGGAGAAGGTCACTGAAACTCTGTTTCATGATTATCTACAGCAATACAACATCGACAGACAGCAGGTCTATTTCATTTATTCGATTGGACTCAGTGAGACGATCAAACAACGCATCAATGAAATTGCGATGGAACAAGGATTCGAGAATAGTATGTGGATTGAGGCTGGAGCGATGATCTCGACGCATTCCGGTCCTGGAGGATTTGGTATAGCGGGGCTGGAAGTGTAAGTAGCTGTTTCAGCATAAAATCTCACTAAAAAACCCAACAGTAAATCTGCTGGTGGGTTTTCTGAAGTAAAGATATATATACGAATTCTCGCTTATTTAATGATTGTCACCGGACATTTTGCTTCCTTGATCATTTTATGTTTGACGCTGCCAAGCATCATTTCCTGTACGCAGTTCAGTCCGCGACTCTCAATGACCAAGTGATTTGCATTTTTGGTTACCTGAGTACCGCACGACTCGACCACTATTCAGAACCGTCCCTGAGTTGTGTCGTGCACGGGCAGCTAATATTTTTATCCTTGCTAGACACTAACATACGTATATGAAAAAACCGCAGCTGGCACTGTGGATTTTTTCATCAAATCTTACGAGATTCTTATAATTTGCTAATCGGTACCTGGACCGAATACCATTCAGACACTATTCGAAATTGTACGTGGTTCAGGTACGTTATTTAAGAGAAAGCCACGTTTCCAGAAAATTAGAGCACGGCTTTTCATCCTAATTATAGAAATAATCGTCAAATAAATCGCCCGATTCAGAGATAATATCTATCCCAAATAAAAGAATGAACTTATTCGTTAGTTGATGCTGCGGCTTGTTCTACTGCTTCCATTATTTCTTTTTGTGCTAATTGTTCAACTTCATCTTTAACTGCTGTCTCAATGTTAGGTTCTTTCATCATCATTTCATAATGCGGTCCATGCCCCATCCTATAAAATATTTCTTTAAATACTTTTAAGTAATTTTCTACTAAATCAATGCTTCTTTCTACAAATAAATCTTCATTTATGTGGTGTGATCCATCATGTAACCATGATAATAATGACCGACACGTAGACTTCTCTTCGCCTTCAAATTTTTCGACTATATCAGATAGTGTAATTCCACCAAAGAATGTGAAGTAATTTTCTAATATTCTTCGCATTATATTTTGCATCGTAATTAGACTTTGATCTTTTACCAAGTTTAGTTCATTCCACATCAATTCATATGAAGACTTAATTGGATTTTCATCGTATTGTTGAATAGATGACTTGTTGTCAGACTTTCTTACAATCCAAAACTTTTCCTCGTTAGAAGCTTGATTATTATTCGTAAAAGAAATTTCTTTATGAAAATATATATTATGAGTTAATATTATTATTTGCTTGATTTCTGAATGTCCCTTTTTAACATCCACAATGATTTCTTTGATTAAGTTACTGACAATAAATAAAACATTGCTATCTAGACTTGATATAGGATCATCCATTACTACAACCTTATTTGTACTAACGTCATCTCTTTCAGTGCTGCCTTTAATTAAATTGTAGAAATACAAAAACGTTATAAATGTTTTTTCTCCTTCACTTAAAGAATCTCCAACATCATCACCGTTTCCTCTAACAATCTTATAATGTCCTTCTTCTTCAGCAGTATCCAATTTGAAATTTGTAAACCCAAATGAACTTAATCTATTATTAATTTCAGTTACTGAATGCTCAATACTTGTGACATCCTCTTGTAGTTGTAATAACTCCTTTTCCAATTCAGTCTTATTTGTTACCTTAGTTTGGATTCCATAATCTCTGCCTGTTATCTGCTTGTCTAATCGATCAGCACTCTTTTTATACCGATTTAAGTTATCCTGATTTTCTTCAGCTAAAAATCTCCAAATATCATAAAGTAATTCAATTTTCTTTTCTCTTGAATTGCTCACTATATCATTATGTTTCTTTATAGATTCATTAGCACTGCTTATTTCACTATTAATACCATCTATGTCGTTAGTAATATCTTGTAGCACAATAACTGTACTTGGTTCATTTAATTTGTCTTCAATTAATTTAAGATTAGCTTTATTTTTGGACGTGATCAATGTTATGGCACTCTGAATTTTTTCCACCCCTAGGTAATCGCTACTATTATCAACTAGAGTCATTAATTCCTTCATGGTTTGCTGTAATTTTAATTGGTAATCTTCATTAAACAAGCGGAGTATTTCTAGTTGATCTGAGTATGTCTGGTCAAAATATCTATTTAACTTCAATGATAAATCTTCAGGTAACTCAGTTTGACAAAAAGGACATACGCCTTCGGTATGCTCCATATAGTTACGGCCTTCAAACACCCAGTCGCTGATATTCAACTTGTTTATTAGATCTGCGATATCAACGTCGTCTGAACCTATAACCTTCTTACTGAGGATTTCTTGATTTTTAATGACGTTATTGAATTCAATTAATTGAAAGCTTGAAATCTCAGTTTGTGAGCCTTCATATAATGTATTATGCCTTTTCATCAGATCTTCATAACTATAGAGTTCTCTTTTATTTTGAGATTCATCTATAAACTTTCTCATTAACTTCTCTTTAGAGTTTCCAAAACCTTGAATCGCTTTTCCAAAAAAAACACTATTTCTTTTTTTTATTTCCCAACATTCTTCTTTAAAATCATTACTAATAGTTATTCTTACTTTTTTTACTCTTTCTAACTCTTCGCTCAGCTTTTCAATTTTTTCTACATGCTTCTCTATATTTTCTTTCGTAGTATCTATTGCTTCTATAGTCTCAACCTGATCTTTGCCTAAAGTAAATATCCCTTTTATTTTTGAACTAAGTCCAAAATTTTCTTCAACAAAGTTACGATTATATACAAAGGTTTTTTGTTCAATTTCTTTACTTATCACTTGGCAATTAGGATAAGCTGTGGTATTTCTTATAACTTCAGAAATGGTTGTTTTACCAGAGCCATTACTGCCGTAAAGATAATTTATTTTCGCTAAGTCAGTAAGACTCGCACCTTCTTCATCGTATGAACCCACATCTTTTAAAAGCACTTCTTTAATCATGTTTTAATACCTCCGAAAGATTCATGGCGATTATTTTCCATTGATTAAGAGTAAATGACTGTACAAACTCGAACCCTGTTCTATGTATAAGATTCAATATAATTGATAGAAGAGCATAAGAGGTTTTTGTCCCTACTTGTCGTGGGGAATCAGGCAAAACCTGATATTAGAACGGGGTCACTTTATTTTAGATTATCACTCAGTTGTGACAGGTTACCGGATTATTGTCACGTGATTGTGACAGACTATCAGATTAACTCATCGGTACCTGGACCACACGCAATTAATATACTATTCAGAATTATATGTGGTCCAGGTACATTATTTCAGTTATTATACCATTCTTCGCTTTATTAATTCATTATCTTCATAATAAAACACTTTAATATAATCATTTAAAATTCTCCTCTGTTTTTCAGTTAACTCTATATTATCCATAACCCAGAGACATATTGATTTATTCAAAGCATATTGCAACATTTTATCCGAATTTTTATCAATTTTATTCCTTGATACTTCTGGAAATATTTTCGGGTTAACTATATTTATTTTATATTCTTGAATTTTAACAAATGACAATATATTTAATGGCGAAAATTTAGTATCTGAGACAAGTATATTTTTAATAAATATGCTTTGTTCTGGCCTATTAAATATATAATAGTCATAATGTTTTTTTCTGAAGTTCAAAAATATTTTTTCTGTGTTAGAAAAATACATATCATAGGTTCTTCTGAATATTAATGTCGGTATTTCTTCTAATTGTCCAAACTTGAATAAATCTTCAAATTTTAGATTACCAATAATATATTCAAAAGCTTTAATTTCTGTTTGTTCTTCTATTTCGCATTTTATTTCTCCATTTAAAAATATTGTAATCCATCTTAATTCATCTTCCATCTTCTCAATAGTTTCTTCAAGATCATCTAATACCTCATTAATATGATAAAATCTTTCAGAATCATATTTCCCTATAATTGGAATTTCTAGATATTCAATTGAGAAGTTGTTTTCATTATAAATTTTTTCTAAATTAAATCGTTCATCCACTTCAACCAGTTCCACTCCGTCATAATAAAACAGATCACCTTGAACAGGAATATCTACAATACTTTCTCCATGTATATTCTTACTCACGTCTACATTTACGTGCCCTTCGATCCCAATTAAATAATTACTCAAATCCATAAACGTTTGTTCATTGTATCCATTTTTTATATCTATAATCCTGTTATTAATTTTATTTTTTTCTTCACCTTTGATTAACAGTTCTAGCTCAAAACTATCTGTTAAAAACTGATTAGATAAAAACCTCTTTATATGACTAACATCATTGTTGAATAAAAATATTACTTCATCATATTTTAATTTTATTTCCGTTCCCGTAAATGATGGGTTTTCCTCTTCATTCAACGTTATAAAAGGACTATTTTTTACTAGAGTTAGTTTATAGCTTTCTACATCATCTAGACTTTTTGTTTTTAATTCCACTTGGTCAGACAACATAAAACAAGCTAGAAATCCAATACCAAAATTACCTATTGGATTATACATGTGACCTCTCAATAAAAAATCATCAGATTTGTAATATGACACTCCAACATTTAAAAAATAGTTTTTCAGAATATCAAAATCCATTCCAATACCGTTGTCTTTGACAATAAAATCATTATTTTGTTTGTCTAGTATAACTTTTATACTTGGTTTATAATCATTTTCTCCATATTCATCTCTACTGATCTCAATTTCTTCACGTACTTTACATGCATCTATACTATTTTGTATTAATTCCCGCAATCCATAAATTTTTGATCCATATATTTTTTCACCCATCAGCAAGTTAGTAATTGCTTTGAAATCAATTGACAATCGAATATCTGAAATAGAGTATCCAATTGATTCTACATTATTTATCAAGGGATATTTCATCTTCAGTTTGTAATTATCGGATAATCGCTTATCTACATCATTCGAATTTTTAATTTCACTGTTAATCCAATCTAAGTAACTTAACAACTTCCTATGAAGTGATGCATCCCTACATTCACCAAAAATACTTATTGTTTTTCCACCTGTAAATTCATCATTCTTCACCTTGTCCAAGTTATAAATGACCATGTGTTGCTTCCACTCTTCATTGCTTATTTCATTCATCGAAATCAAACTCATTAAAAATGGCGGCGTACGTTGACTGTCAATATCCAGTATATCTGCGATTCTTAACAAAACAGCACAAAACAATGGACTATAGCTATAGGACGCCTTCTCATTGTAAACTTTCAAATTTTTATGTAACCATGAAATATCCTCTGTATGAGATTTAGAAACTTTTGCAATATCATTAGCTATACTAGTCCCTGGTTGTGAAGGTATCTTTAAATCGTCGGTTAGTTTTTGAGTAATAAAATCATGCGATCTAGTACCATGTATTTTTCTTATATATTCCCTTAATGCCTCATCCTTATTATTTTGATGCTTTCTAAGAACAGCAAAATAGCTAAGATTGGGTACCGTGTATTTCCCTTCAATGATCTCATTAATCTCATCATCTTCTACAGCCATACCAGTATCATGCAACAGAGCGGATAAAATAAGGATAGTAATATCTAAATCACTAATCTTCTCGACATCCGGAATTAAATCGAACATATAATCCATTATTCTTAGAGAATGATCACTGTCATGTAATGTGTAGGTTGAAAATATTTTTATTATTCTTTGATCAATGATAGGTTCTACTTTCCTTGATATTCTCTTAATTAACTCAACAAATTCACTATCCCTATTTTCAAGAACTTTAAGCAATCTCGGTTTTTTCATCTCAAATTTGGATTTTGTGACTTTATGAATAACTGACATAAGAATTCATCTCCTAAAAATATAGTAATAGGTGCTTGTGCAAGAAACTTTCATGTTTGTTTGAACATTTACGATAATTCCGCGCACAGTCACATAGTCACGAATGGTATCTACTATAAAAATTCAATACTCCTTTTTCTCATCCACCAAATACAAATCCTGCTCTCTCTTCCTCTGGTACATCGTCACCATCTCCAAACGTTCTTTCAAATACCCTTGCAGCTCAGGATTCGTGCAATATACAAAGCACCCCTTCTGCCCCCTAGTCATCAGCGTCCGATAGGTATTCCGAATAATTGGATCTGCCAATGCGTGAGCCTTCTCCGGATCTTCTTTCGCAAGCTTTTTAATTCCCTTTAGTGATTGATCGGTTTTCGCTCTTTTGGTGAAGTCCGTGACTAGTTGTCCATTTTCCATTCTTAAATCATCACCTATAATAACGCCGACATAATCGAATTCGAGTCCTTGTGCTGTATGAATGCAGCCTGCTTCACGAACCGAGGAATTTTCGATTGCCCATGTGTTTTCTATGTTCCAACTGATGGCAAAATCATGCTCTGGTAGAGTGATGTCAAAGTGGTCGACGTCGAGTCGATTTGACTTCGGCCATTCCCAACAGTAGCCCGCCATCATTCGAGATTTATTATTGTGTTCATTCAGCTTCTCAATTTAATCTAACATGGCGTTCGGATTGTCAAAAATTCGGAAGTCGTATTCCATCCCCATATCGTTCGTATTGGCAGTATCTCTAATTTCCAACAAATCATCGAGCCATGAGATGTAGCCGTCTGATCCATCACATCTAATCTGAGAAACGAGTTTTCTAGTAATAACTTCTGCACCGAATTCTTCAGCGTATTTTTCGATTGTCTCCGTGCTGCCTATATCGCTCAGTGTTACTTTTTGGTGTTCATCGATGAAAAAGATAGTGAAATGAGAGCCTTTAATCAATTCCTTGACTTGATTTTCTCCTTTGTTCTTGAACATCCCGGATTTCTCGTTCAATCGATGAGCTTCATCTACAATTAAGATATCGAATTCGTTGAGTGCAGCTTCTGTAAAGCTGCCAGAGCCTTTAAATAGATTATCGATATGCGACTTCTTGAAATCCTTTTTTAACTTGGTTGAATAGATATTACGTGGAGCCGCATTTTTAGTGACATACATCGCCACTAAATCCTGTTCAATCAATTTAACCAGAAGATTGATGGCCAGCACGGATTTCCCAGTCCCAGGTCCTTCTTCTACAATCATTACTTGTTTCGCATTTGTACGAACACTGTTGAGAGCTAAGTGGAATGCCTCTTCATAGAAAACTTTCTGCTCGTCAATCATGATGAATTCTTCGTTCCCTTTCAGCATGTTATTCAGCGTGTCCTGCAGTGATTTTGATGGACGGATTTTGCCGTTTTCAATTTGATAGATTAAACGGTTTTGATCACCTAGACGAATGTACTTTTTAATGAATGACCGAAGCTTTTGAATTTCCCCTTTTGCAAAAACAGGCGCTTATTCAAGGTGAGGAGCATAGTGAACATCTGTTAACGGATCGTTTTCTGTTTTTCTGTAATTATGTAAGTAAGCGCAAGGCTTCAATTGAATTTCCTGTTGCTGGACGTTTTCATTAAAGTCCTAAATTAATGCTGCATACGACCATGCCTGATAAGAAGGGTGGACGAGTTCTCGCATTCCTTTTCCTACATAAGAACGGACGACTCCATCACGCGTTGGGACCTTCTCGACTTCATCCCATTGTTTCAACTCAACTATTACAACATGATCCTGAGCTCCGTCATTTCCTGCAATAAGGAAATCCACTCGTTTCGATGTATTGGGAATATTAAACTCGATTGCAACCGCTGCGTCTTTTGGTATCTCATCATCCTGCATAACGTTAGACATCTTTTGAAGAGAGTTTTCCCAAGATCGAATTTCCGCTTTACTAGTCCGGCCGATTTTTTGTTGATAGGAGTTGTAAAGACGATCCACAAGGAGCTCATTGACGACATCTCCTACGAATTGTTCTTTCGTCGATTCATAAATGATCATATCGCACCAACTTACTGAAGGATTCTAGTTCTATCCACATCTTACCAGTAATCTAAAATTGTCACAATACTTGATAAATCGACAAAACTATGTAGATTTTCATTTCATCAAAAAAATACAGAACTGTTTATTCCTAAACAGACCTGGACTTTCATAATTCAGCTTACTTTTTTTCAACAAAGCGCGCGATGCCGCAAACTATCTCTCTACAATAAAATACTACAATCACCAGATCATCTCCGGTAATTGTAGTCTCTATTATTTCTATAAACTTTACGACTTCAAAGTAGCAGCGTTACCTACTTTACTTTCCTTTTACTCTTTAGAATACTCAGCTGTAGCAGTAAACAGTACGTCAGTCGATGAGTTCAGTGCAGTTTCACAAGAGTCTTGGACAACCCCGATGATAAAGCCTACACCTACGACTTGCATAGCAATTTCATTCGGTAGTCCAAACAAACTACATGCTAGCGGTATCAATAAAAGTGATCCTCCCGCAACACCTGATGCACCTGCTGCAGAAACAGCTGCTATTACAGATAGCAGAAGTGCGGTCATGAAGTCAACATGAATATCAAGCGTGTTGACTGCTGCAAGCGTGAGTACAGCGATTGTAACGGCTGCACCCGCCATATTAATCGTAGCTCCTAAAGGAATGGATACTGCGTACGTATCTTCATCCAAGCCAAGCTCTTCACATAATTTCATATTTACAGGGATGTTTGCAGCTGAACTGCGTGTAAAGAATGCTGTGAGACCGCTTTCTTTTAAAACTTTAAACACTAATGGATATGGATTTCTGCGTATATAGATATAGACAATCAATGGATTCACAACAAGTGCAATGAACAACATACAACCCACTAAGATTAAAACGAGTTTTCCGTATACGAGTAAAGCAGATAGTCCAGTTGTTACAATTGCATCAAACACAAGACCCATAATACCAATCGGTGCTAGATTGATGACCCATTGTACAACTTTAGTAATCGCATCTGAAAAACTGCCTAACAGGTCTTTCGTGTTTTGATTAGCACTTTTTAGTGCAAGACCCAGGACAACTGCCCACATTAAAATACCTAGATAGTTCGCATTCAGTAAAGCATCTACTGGATTGGACACCATATTAAATAGTAATGTTTGAAGAACCTCGACAATGCCTTCTGGAGGAGTTAGTCCTTCCGCTCCTTTAGTCAACTTTAATGTAACTGGGAATATGAAACTAACCGCGACTGCGACAACCCCTGCGAGAAGCGTCCCCATCGCATAAAGAGCAAGAACCGTCTTCATATTGGTTTTCGTTCCGCGTTTATGTGCAGCAAGTGCGTACATGACTAAAAATAATACTAGAACTGGCGCTACTGCTTTTAATGCACCGACGAATAATGAACCAAAAATAGTGATTCCACTTGCAGCAGGCACCGTTAGAGCTAAAATTATACCAAGAATAATACCAATAAAAATTCTTTTAACTAAACTAATTTGATTCCATTTAGCAAATAGATTCTTCATAGCTATCCCCCTTAAAGTTTTTTCAACCCCCTACGATAAAAACGTACAAACTTCCCCTACTACCTGAGTAAACATATGCAAATTTTTCATCAAAGTTGACTGAGGATTATTTTTAACAAAAGTTTGTATAATTGATTAATTGTTTTTTCTATCAGAAAATTTATGTTTTTTGTAGCATCCTATCTATTAGTTATGTGTGTATAGATTGTTATATGCAAAAAAAAATCTGGAATTACTATTAGGTTATTAGTAATTCCAGCTCTTAGGTTCCATATAAAATTGTTACTCAAACACGTCTTCGGACAATGCATGAGTTTTATCGTGCACAGGCAAAATTGTCTTATTCCTTCTCATCGGTCTTCAATCTCAACCTCACTCTCATCGTTCAGTGTCAGTGTCCAAACGTTGCTTGCGGCATCATAGCTCACTTTTTCGATAACCCAAAAATCGTGTGTACTCGCCTGAGTCGCTTTCTCAACAACTTGTGATTCTGAAAGTATAGCACCTGCGGGTCGATAATCAGGAAGTATTTCAACGAACTTCGCCGTACCTTGCGCAGGATATGACTCAGCAATTGCGCCGGTCGCTTCCACTTTTACTCGCTGTCCGACTGAAAGCTGATCGGCTTCGGGGAATGAATAACTCACAGCATCTTCCGTTCCTCCTGCGACAAAAAAGCTGGTGTCCGACGTACCCAAGACAAACCCGCCTTCTTCCACAGGTGCCTCAGTTTCATTCTTTTTCGGTTTGATAATCGAAGACTGTCCCGGTTCTGCAACCATGCTACCTTCCTGCTTAAAATTCAACGCACAATTAGGGAATTGTTTCTTCAGTTCTTGCTGTTGTTCAGTTTTCAAAAAGTCGTGACCGATTGTAATTGCTCCTGAAATGGTATCAACGGACACTGAATAGGAACCATGGCCGTCGAACAATTCATCCACCGCTTTCGCAACTTTATCTTGCTGAACATATAATTCATGCTGCGTATGCGGACTGCGGAAAATATAAATCGGTTCCGCCAAGATCTCACCTGCATCGACTTTCTGCTGTAAGATGTCGAGAACCTTTTGCAAACGCATGTCAGGGTCTTTGAGTCCAATCCAAATCCCCGACTGATCAGCACCATTCAGCTGATTTTCGAAAAAGAGCAGTCCCTCCTTATCAAATCCTCCATCACCGCCATACACCTCTTCTACCGCGTCGATTGCAACAGGGCCTTCAATCGCCTGGACCGCCATGTCTTCTTCCAATTCCTTTGACGGGATTTCGTACTCGTTCGCCGCACTCTTCAGTTGTTCCTGAGCTGTCAAATCCCTCTTGGGCGACTCTTCGACAGTCTGACTCAGTTCTGCAATAATGTCACGGTCGCCTACAGTTTTGATCACATGCCATTCATCCTGCTCAACGGAACTGGTGTCTGTTGACTGTTCCGTCCCCGCTGTCCCGCATCCGCCTACTAATAATGCAATGGTTATACCAGACGAAAAGATCATATTTTTCATAGTTCAGTCTCCTTTGACAAGTTAGACGTCGGAGGTGGTAGAATGTTACAGATTTCAGCAATCAAGTAGTTTGATCCCTGTTTATCAGGTACGTAATCCACTATGACAAGGGGAATAAGCATTCGGGAGTGTGGCTAATGGAGAGGAACAAAGAAATTACTGGACAGACAGACATCACACTATCGTTAAGCCCACTAACATAAGGGCTGGCGGCGTTCTTCCGGGAAGAATACAACTTATTTTCGGCTCATCCGACGACTGTGATTGGTTCTAAAAAAACAGGAGCGATGGGTTTATTAACGACACCTTCATATTAAGTGCGGGTCATACTGCCGAACTGTAAAGAATCACAGGACTTTAACCGGATTTTTAAAAGGCAGCTGAAGAAAAAGTGGAAAATGGACGGAACAATAAAAACCTTTACGTGTACAGGCAACTCTAAAACAAGGCCAAATTTCAATGAAAAATGGTTTATTATTGAAAAGTATTATAGAAATTAAAAAGCTATCAGGAATAAGTCAATGAGACTTTCCCCGATAGCCCTAAGTACGTTCTAATTATATAGTCAACTCTAGTACTCCCTCAATCTCCTTCAACATCGCAAACGCACCATCAGATTTATTGGAGCACACGACAATCGTCGCTTCTTCTTTAGGTACATAAACGGCGCGGAAGTTGACACCAGGGTCGTAACCCATTTGAATATATTTGACGACGTTGTGCTGATTATCTACTTTCATGTAGCCGCAATATCCGTAATAGATCAGCCCGTCTTCATCTACTACTTCACGTGGTTTCAATAGATTCGCTGTCATTTCTTCAGACAGTAACTTCTTCGTTGTCAGAGCATCCCAGAACTTCGCTATGTCTGCAACAGTTGTGTAAGCTCCACCATCTGGTCCGCCTTTAGCTGGCAATGAGTAGATATTGGTCTTCCAAGTGCCGGTGGCATTTTCAATGTAGCCGAGCGCAGTTCGAGGAGGCAATTGATCCATCTCAAAGTATCCGCAGTCTTGCATATCAGCTTTTTTGAAGATCCGTTCTTCTACAAATTCACTAAAGCTGACCTTAGCTACATGCTCAATGATGAGTCCCAGCAAGATGTAGCCTGAATTGTTGTATTGAAACGAGCTGCCAGGTTCTGCTTGCATCAGTTCATGTTGAAAAAGGGGCAGGAAGTCTTTTGGTGAACGCACGTTGTATGCTGGACGTTTTTCCCACAGTTCCTCGTAATCTTCCATGACGTCTTCATTGAAATAATCCGGTACACCCGATGTATGCGTCAGTAGCTGGTGAATCGTAATCTCGCTGTTGAAATGAGGAAATTCAATATCGACGCAATCGCTTAATTTTGAATCGACCGTGAGCTTTCCTTCTTCAATAAGCATGCAAATTGCAGTCGCTGTGAAGATCTTGCAGCCTGAAGCAATTGAAAAGCGTGTGTTGACCTGATTCGCAATTTTGTCTGACCAGTTCGCATACCCGTGGCTGCCTGTGAAGATGTCATCTCCTTTTCGACCATAAAAGGCTCCGGAAAAAGAGAGTTCCTTTTGCTTTTCATCTAAATAAGTTGATTTGTTTGCTGTCTTCATAGTGATTCCCCCTGAATTCCTTGTTATCTGTTGTATTACTAGTCATAAAAGGAACCCAATTATGTTATTCATACCATATAACGAATCATATGAATGCACTCCTTGCCGATTAACGTTACGGCTATTGTACAAGAGACTAAAAAGTGTTTCAATTATATTCTGAATATTGATTATACTGTCTCGTTATTCAATTAGTTTGGATGCTCTAAGATATAAATTACCCCTTAAATATATGCTTCTTATGCCACTTGAAATAAGGTTTATTCTCCTCGGTTCTATTCACCCGCAACTTTCCATGAAGACCATACTTGTTGTAATCCTCTTCAGGGATGCTCGATGATATATGAATCTTCCCTTGTCCATCAAATGCAATAAGACCATTGTTATACAAAGCATCGTGGTTGCGACAAAGGAGAATCCCGTTGTTCGGATTAATACGCTCGTTGTTGCTGCTGTCTTTCCATGGTTTTGCGTAGCTTGCTTGAAGGAGTTCAGGTAACTCGATGTCGCAGAGTGCACATTTATCGTTCCAAAGCGGCATGAGTTCGTTTCGGAATCGCTGGTGGCCAAGTCGGACTTTCGTTTTTGCTTCTGCTTCGGTTTCAGCGAGAATTGGAGTGAGGAAATCGTGTTCCGTCTTTCGAACAGTTCCCATTACAAATTCCAATTGCTCCTCATCGATTTCGTAAATGTTCAAGTCGCTTATCAGCTCGACTAGTTTAATGGTCAATTCATCATTGCACGGATATAGATAGCCCTGATTCCCATTGGCATTCTTTTGAAAGGGAGAATATTTTATCGGCAGAAGTGGGAGAATCTCATCGAAAACATCTATCATTGTTAATGGCTTATCAAATTCATAGTAATCTGCCTCTACTAGATAGCCTTTATCGTTTTCATTGCCTGGTAGATGAATTGGGGTTGGCTTTCGTTCTTCCCTGTATCCGGTTTTCGCTATACTGATTGCGACAATATCCCCTTTTACGTAATGGAAAATACGATCTCCCTCTTTGACTTCTTTCATCCGTTCCCAGAAATGCTGGACATTTCCGGCACTGTCTTGTTGCAAGGACCAGAGAATTCCTAATTCTTTCTCTTCGTGATAGGTACGTCCTTGCATCACTATGTAACTTTGCATATGGTGTCACTCCTTTACGAACAGGTGCATGTTCAACTACTTTAATTGTAGCTGTTAATGAAGGAAGTTGCATCTTTAGGCGTTGAGAAACCCATGCAACTTTACGTTTAAATTTGGTGTAGGAAATTTGCGAAATGTGGTATTCTGGTTCTAATACAAATCGAATACACTCGGGTGGATACTAATGGATTTTATAGGAAATAAGTGAGTTAACCAGCAAAAAAGGGAGGAGGAAGAACATGGACAAGGATTTAATCAACACGTTGAAATCCGTCTTGGATGACGCTCTCCAGCCTATACATCATCGTTTAGATAGGATGAATCAACGCTTTGATGGAATGGATAACAAGTTTGATGGGATGGACCAACGTATTGGTAGTTTGGAAGTCGAGCTAAAAGAATTTCGTTCGGAAACGAAGACTGCTCTTCAACTTATTCAAAATGGACAGCGGGGCACGCGTGAAGAAATGACTCAGCGTTTTAATGAGACCCGTGAAGGATTCCAAAGAATAGAAGCAGATTTTAAGTTCGTGAATCATAAGACCGCTGATCACGACTTAAAATTTAATCGTTTAGAAAATGAATCGAAAGAAAATCGTCAATAACGTTTTTCAAAGATCCATTTTAATTCAATGTGTTATGGCCGAATCTGTCAAAATGAACAGATTCGGTCTTTTCGTATTCTCTGTATACCATACAGTCTAGAAAAACTCGTCAAAATGACTCAATAGGCCAAAACCATCATTGTAGACGATGAACATTCATTCAAAAAAAGCCTTGGAATACGAATGTACTTTCAGTTTCAGTATTAATAATCAAACTACGGGCATACCAGAATAGATTGACTACAACTTCTATACTGGAGGTTATTATGAAACAATTTGTTCTATTGGTGTGTGTGATTATAGTTTGCTTAGCTATCATAATTGTTGGCAATGAAAAAAATCCCGCTTTAAAAGAAACCATGATGGCGACAGACGCTGGAACTAACGTTTCTACAAAAGCAATCCAATCCTATGCAAAGGAGTATGAAATAAAACCTATCGATGCGAAAATTGACCGGGTGTGGAAGGCCATTCCAGGATACAACGGTTTGACTGTCGACATCGAGAAGTCCTATCAAAAAATGTTAGATAACAACAATTTCAATACTGAACATCTCGTCTTTAAAGAGGTTTCCCCAAAAGTTCATCTAGAGGACCTCCCCCCTTCACCTATTTATAAAGGCAATCCCGAAAAGCCGCAAGCCGCGTTATTAATCAATGTTGCATGGGGCGAGGAGCATATACCAAATATGTTAAAAACGTTAAAAGAGTCTGATGTAAAGGCTACTTTTTTCTTTGATGGCAGTTGGGTGAAACGGAACCCCGACATTTTAACAATGATCAGTCTTGAGGGACATGAGATCGGTAATCACGCTTATAGTCATCCTGATCTAGCCAATCAATCCCGTGAAGAGACAATGGTTGAATTAGTGAAAACAAATGAGGTCATTGAAGCGACATTGGGCGTAAAACCGAAGTGGTTTGCACCGCCAAGCGGGAGTTTTAATCAGGTGACTATTGAAGTTGCACATGAACTGAAGATGAAAACTATCCTTTGGACAACGGACACGGTCGACTGGAAAAAACCAGATACGTCTGAGATGGTCACACGAGTTTTATCAGAGATTGAAAATGGCTCAATGGTTCTTATGCATCCCACAAAACCAACTGCTGAGGGGCTTGCTGCAATAATTGAAGGGATAAAAAAGAGAGGAATTCATCTAGGTACTGTGAGTGATTTAATGAGCGAAAAGCGGTTAGATCCATACAAATAGTACCTATGAACACAATTATAGAGATTGACGAGAATTTGCTTGTGCGTGCTGTAATTAACCAAAAAATCTAATCTAACGCTTTTTCTTATGTAATAGTCCAACGCCTATTAATTCTTAATAGAGTTCTTCAAAGTCTAATGATTAATGGGCTTCTTTCAAATATCGATTATAAGGCATTCGAGCAACGTCCATGGTGTCAGCGTAGAGCTTCCTGACTTCTAAATCGGTCCATAATTTAATGTAACTTTCGTCTTCCGAAATTCGAATTACGGGTTTCATTTCATATTATTGAGGATTCCGATTGTTAGTATGCAGTGCACTTTTGTGCGTTTCCAAAAGAATGACATAAGTATGATCACGTAATCTTTTCAACTGTGGTTTTAATTAGTATTTCCGCATCCGACAAATCGTGAAATAGGAAGATGTAGGTTATCGAATATCAATACAAAAATTATTACATAAAAAAATGGTGATTTGAAAGGTTAGACCTAACAAACCACCATCTATCTAACAATATATTTTGTTACTGACCAATCTTAATGAGTCCCGTTTCTGTACCAAAGAATCCAGTTTGCACCTGAAGCATTAGTTCAGGATTTGCAATTAATTCGTCTGATACATCAAAGACGACAACGCCAGTTGCTGATAAATCAGGGTTCACTTGCTGACGGAAGAAATCAGTTGCTTCATTTGCATAGATGGATGCAGTACTATCCGCATCATATGTTTTATCTCCAGCTTTGATTTGGAAGAACGAAGTATCCGCTGTTATCGATTCATTTCCTGTATTTTTAACAGTTACATTAACAAGTAAGTACGTACCTTGTGCATTTTGTCCGTATTCCCCACCCACGTTCTTTGCTGTGGATGTGCTATTCACTGTGAACTCAACCTTGCCTACTTTAACCACTTCGCCAACACCAGTAACCTTAGCTTCTTTCTTTTCAGGCTTTGCTTTTTTTGGTGTTTCGGCTTTAGCGGGTTGTTCTTTTAGGGGAGTTGTATCTGCAGTCGTTGCTTCGTCTTCCCTACCAGTTGAAACTGCAATACGATTATTGCTAGAACCAAAACCCACCATTTTTTATAGATTGGTTTTTTTACTTTTGCATTTGGTTGTTTATTAGTCATGCTATAAGTTCTCTGTTCTGCGGTTGTGTTTTATTGTAGAAGGTTCAATATGTGATGTAATAACCAATGTCAGATAAGTCTATGTGTTCACCTGTACTTAACCAATTGGCTGCGAGTTTTTCCATATCAACGAATTCCACAACTTCTTTAGGAATTTCATAGGAGAGAAAACCTTCGTCATTAAGGTAGTGTCCAAGTTCATTCAAACTATGACAATTGAAAGCCATATACTTGCCATCTTTATGTACTTGTATGACCTGTTCCAATTCCAGTCTTTTTGTTTTGGCTATCAGGGCAATAATTTGTCTTTCTGTTTCTGCAACCCCTTCAAGATACTGCATGATACGATTCAACTCATAGATGTCATCGTATTCACCAACCTCAATAGGAAAGGAACTTTCATACTCATGAATGAGTATCCCCTTATTAATCCCCAGTACTGCATTCAGGTGAGCATCAATCGTTTCTTTTTCTGTTGGAAGCGAAATCCATTCTCCCACTAAATTACCTGCCTTATTCTCTGCAAGATTTACCGTGTACAGATTCAGCATATGTTTTTTAACACCCTTTCTTTTTGGGGGGATTTGAAGTCCGCGTATGTAACAAAACTAGTAGAATGAAATGATATTGAAACAATGTGTAATCAAAATGTGAACAAATTGTAAACAACGTAATTAATATACCATTTCAACATTTTTATACATAGGTGTAATATTTGGTAATTCATTTGACTTAATTTTTTCAAAGATTGTATTTTAGTTTTGTTATTTTTATTTAATAGTCGGTGGTCGGTAAAATTATGGTGTAAGCACTTACTGTAGTTCCACCGAATGAAATTTCAATACCTGAAGTATAAATGTACATAAAAAATGAAGCCTATACCGTTCACGATCTGGTAAGTTTTTTTGATTTTTATTCAACAACGATTCAAGTTCTTAACTTAAATGCTTTAGTCAATTCATCTGTCAATAAAGTGAATTTAATACATAGTGACAGCCAGTCATTCAATCTCTATCACTGAAGGTGGTCATGTCTTGGATTTTTGTAAGGATTTCTTCTCTCTTATTCTCCTAATTAAATTCAACTCTGCTAAATTTCCTACATAAGCATAGCTACCTCTTTTAATCTGAAGTCATTCTATAAACCTTCACTGTATTCTCTAGTTAACTACCATACTCGGTTGCACATAAAAATTCAGTGTATTACAATAGGTGGAATTGATAATGATTTTCATTATCAATTCCATCCGTTCTAAAGGAGTAGATTTCGTCCATGAAAAAAATTCACGATTTAGCATGTATTCCTGCTTTAGAGGAAATGCGACTTATTGAGATAACAGAGCAATGGAAACAACCAAATTCTAAGAATCATTATTTGATCTACATCCTGGAAGGTAGAGTCAACATTAAATCCACGCTATTTAATGGAATTCTAAAGAATGGAGACATGTTTGTACATCCTTCAGGATCCGAATCTTATTCAGTTACACCTATTACGGAACCTATTTCTGCTTACTACATACGCTTTTCTTCCGCTAGTGTTTCTAGATTGAAAGGCAACTGGAAAATTGAGGACGCTCCCCCTCCTGTTAGTGGCAAGATGCGTGTTCAACCGATTCCATTCATACGACAAAGGTTTGATCACTTCCATCAGTTATGGAAGAAGAGCTTAGACTTCACTATTCCCCTTCATATCGCCTGGTTGGAACTTTGGGAGGCCATTAGAGCCGGTGAATTTGTAGAAGAATCTAATATTGAGAAAGAACTCCAGAACATTATTAAACATATGGATCTACATTATAACGACGATTTCCAGGTTGAAGACATGGCTCGTCACTCTGGTGTAACTCCAACCATCTTTTTTAAACTTTTCAAAGAATCTACTTCACTTAGTCCGTTGCAATACGTAACTAGAAATAGAATAGAAAAAGCACGACAACTACTAGTCGCAGGAGACGCCTCAATTCGTGAAATTGCGAATGCTGTTGGCTATCCTGACGTGTACTATTTTAGCCGTATATTTAAAAAGGTTGTTGGCATCCCTCCTAATCGTTATCGCCAATTACTTCAAAGAAAAATAGCTGTTTTAAACCCACCACTTTATGACAACCTTTTAGCACTTGGGGTCCCGAGAGATATGCTGATTCCCTTCTGGAACAGAGATGATCAGAAGGAGGTCTATAGAGATCACGATACATCTGGCATGGAATTTCAATGGCTGAGCAGAGAAAAACCAGAACTAATTTTTGGTATCGACAATGCAAAGCCCATATATGACCAACTAGCTAAGATTGCACCTACTCATCTACTAACATACAAGCCTTTTACTTGGCGCGAACATTTACGTGAACTAGCAACCATCCTTCAAGTAGAAGAAATCGCGGAATATTGGTTGAGTTACTACGAACAAAAAATAGTAGCTGTTCGAGAACGCATTCATCGCCAACTTGGTGATCAAACCGTGTTGGTAGCATTAGTACACGACGAAAAAATTCGTGTATGTGGGGCTAATCGACGTAAAATCGGACGCTTTCTATACGGGGATTTACAGCTGAATGCGCCAATCGGTACAGACAGATTCGCTTTTTCTGATATCGAAAATCTGACAGAACTAAACGAGTTCAACGCAGATCACATATTACTCCTGGGTGACGATTCCATTGAACAAGAAACTCCTGCGCAGATCTCAGGTCAAGTCCATCATGCTAGATTATGTCCATGGTTACATTATTCTGCGGTAGGTCATGAGAGGTCTATTGAAGAAGCCCTTTTTTATTTCTCATCAGAATAAGGGGGTTAGAGGATTGTACATCTAAATAATCAGGATTTGCTATTTCTATTTAAAAGTTTATTTCGTAGAATCTTAATTGATAATAGTTATCATTATCAATGATTAATAAAAGGAGAAAAGACATGACCGCATCATCTATCCCAATAGACGAAACTAGTCTAGAACGCAACGTGATCAGACAGTTTAAACCACTCACACTTTCAGAGAAACTTATATGCAAACCTCTTAAACTAACAACCATGAGATCTTCTCTGGGACGTATTAAGTTGATGCCATTTCTCTTAATCTTTGGAGAGAGAAAAAGGAAATGTAATGACATGGGTTATGAAACAGCACTTTTATCGCCTAAAAATTCTAATAATATATGGCGTCATGCCCAGAAAAAAGTTTTTCCAACTATTACATATCGGTTATGCCCAGTTGGTTCAGGTCATCTCAACTCCAACACTTGCACAGCTAAAAAAAATTGCAATCCACCCAGCGGATATTGTGGGAGCGTGTACCTACTTTGTTAAATCCATCGAACAAACTTGATAAACCACCTATCCGAACACGCCCATGGATGGCAACGATCATTATCGTACTCGGACTGTTATTGACCTTATTTGGTATCAGTTTCTCGATTTTAACGGGTGTAGCCAACATATCTTACGAAACGATTTGGCAAGCTTTGACTAATTACGATGTAAGCAATGAACAACATACGATTATCCGAGAACTACGCTTGCCGCGCGCATTGGCTGGTGCATTAGTGGGAGCCGCATTCGCAGTTTCCGGAGCAATTATTCAAGGAATGACTCGCAATCCCATTGCTGATACTGGTCTACTTGGCATTAACGCTGGCGCTGGACTGGCACTTGTTCTTGTTTTTGCTTTCCTTCCTGCTTTGCCTTTTGAATTCATCATTCTTTTTTCATTTATCGGGGCAGGTCTTGGTGCTTTACTCGTATATGGAATTGCTTTCATGTCAAAAGGCGGTATGTCACCGCTTAAGTTGGTACTTGCTGGGGTCGTAGTCGGCTCTCTAACCACGGGTATCAGCCAGGCTGTTTCATTACTATTTCAGATCAATTACGATTTAGCATTTTGGTCAGCCGGTGGAATATCGACAGCTGAATGGTTTCAAGTGTCTGTAATGATGCCATGGATTATAGGTGGACTAATTGTAGCGATGCTTCTGTCTCGTTCCATTACCGTTCTTAGTCTAGGCGAAGACATAGCATCTGGACTCGGACAGCGAACGAAGTTGGTAAAAGGACTTGGAACAGTTGTCATTATGGTTCTTGCAGGAGCCTCTGTTTCCACTGTAGGTGGCGTTGCATTTATCGGATTAATGGTACCTCATATTGTCAGATTTCTAGTTGGCGTGGACTATCGTTGGATTATTCCCTGCTCAGCAGTGGTGGGAGCTGTACTAGTCATCTTTGCTGATGTTGTAGCGAAGATGATCGCTGCTCCTTATGAAACGCCACTAGGTGCAGTTATCGCAGTAATTGGGGTTCCATTCTTCCTGTACCTAGCCCGTAAGGAAAGGAGGGAGCTGTAATGAGCACAGAATTGTTCAATCCACTCCGCCAAAAACGTAGTATCAAGCTTGTAATTATCATGTTCACTTTACTCATCGTCGGCTTCTTCATTAGCTTAAATGTTGGGCGATACAGCATCCCTCCGATGGAAGTACTGCAAACTTTGATGGGGAATGGTTCTAAAAAACAAAACATAGTTTTATTTGACCTTCGCTTACCCCGTATGATTATCGCAGTTTTAATGGGGATGGGGCTAGCAGTATCAGGGGCCGTGCTCCAAGGAATTTCCCGTAATGGATTGTCAGACCCTGGCATCCTCGGCATAAGCTCTGGGGCTGGGTTGGCTGTGCTGTTGTTTGTATCTTTCTATCCTAGTAACAACATGGCATCCCCCTTCTTTATGCCATTTCTTGCACTTGTCGGAGCGGGTTTAACCGCTATCCTGATTTATATTTTGTCTTATAAAAAAGGGCACGGTATTTCACCTACACGGTTACTTCTTACGGGGATAGCGGTTGGTGCAGGGTTAAGTGCAGTTAGCATCATTTTGACGCTTCAGCTGAACCCACGGAACTTGGAGTTCGTAGTAACATGGCAAATGGGATCTTTATGGGGTTCTAACTGGAAATTTGTTCTTGCACTGCTACCTTGGATTGTTATCTTGCTTCCCTTCGTTTACTGGAAGTCCAAAATACTCAACATGCTTAGCATGCATGAACAAATTACAGGAAGCTTAGGCGTTTCAATCCATAGAGAACGTCTTGTGTTACTCGCCTCAGCTGTCGGTCTAGCAGCTGCCAGTGTAGCAATCGGCGGCGGCATTGGGTTTGTAGGCCTGCTAGGTCCTCATATTGCGCGAAGATTGGTAGGTCCACAACACCAATTTATGTTGCCTATTACTGCATTTGTTGGTGGGTTACTTGTTCTGACAGGCGATACAATCGGGCGAAGTTTTATGGAATATACAGAAATTCCTGCAGGTGTAGTAATCTCATTACTCGGAGGTCCGTACTTTATCTACCTACTCATGAGAACTAAAGGTTAAACCAAATTTAAAGAAATTGGAGAGATAATACTATGACTAAGCACAAAACCATCATAACGTTGCTACTTTCAGCTTCACTTGCTCTTACAGCATGCGGAACCGATGAAACAAATAACTCTAATTCAAATACAAATAATAAAGCGGATTCCGAGAAGAGCTCAGAACAATCTGGATTCCCACGTACTATCGAGCACGAGATGGGTGAACTCACACTGAATGAGCCGCCTAAGAGAATTGCGAGCGTCGATATTATGGCAACAGACTACTTACTTGCACTTGATATTGCACCGATTGTGTCAGAGGGCTTTGGCACAAAAGACAAGTCCCCTATCTTCAACAAATATGCTGAAGGTAAAGATGTGACCGATCTCGGAGGTAAGACAAATCTTGAAACGTTGCTCGAGCTCGAGCCTGACCTGATCGTTATGAGTAACACAAGCTCCAATAAAATGGATAAATTCGATGAATTTAATAAGATGGCCGACAGTGTTGTCATTGATTTTACCGTAGATGCTCCTACTAGGCTTAGAAAATTTGCAAAGATTGTTGGCAAAGAGGATAAAGCCGAGGAAGTCATCGCTTCATTCAATAAGCTTAAAGAAGAAGCGACTACTGTAGCAGCCGACCATAAGGATGAGACCGTTTTGTTCCTTGTATCTAATGGTAAAGATTTCACCGTTATTCATCCGAACAATTTTCCAATTTACTATGAGGAAGTTGGTCTGAAACCTGTAGAAGGATTACCGCTGGAAGGAAAGATTGGCGGTCGAATCGGTATTGAGGCACTGAGTGAGTTTTCTCCAGACCATATCTTTATTGCAGAAAACCGCAGACAAATGAACCCAGATGATCCAGAAGCGCTTATTAATATCTGGACGGATAATCCAGTATGGAAAAACTTAAAAGCAGTTAAAAACGACCAAGTATACTCAGTCGATACACTTGTCGGAGATACCTTTTTCTTAGGGCAAGTTGCAGGAATGGAAGCGATTAAAGAAAATCTTGGGAAGTAACGATTTAGAGGTATTTCAATAGCTCTGTGCGGTCAGATATAGAGGAATAATTTTGCCCCTCCCGCACATGGAATGGAGATGTAAAATGATTCAAACAGAAGCACTAACAATTGGCTATGAAGAACGCATCATTGTGGAAGAACTGCAATTGCATATCCCTGAGAAAAAAATCACGGCGTTAGTCGGTGCCAATGGTTCCGGAAAATCCACGATATTAAAAACGATGGCACGCCTGCATAAACCAAAAAAGGGCGCTGTATACCTCGATGGTAAATCCATTCATGGACAGAAAACGAAAGATGTAGCAAAACAGCTAGCAGTGTTACCTCAAAATCCGACTGCACCTGACGGCCTAACAGTAACCGAGCTTGTATCTTATGGTCGATTTCCACATCAGTCTGGTTTCGGGTCATTAACATCTGAGGATAAGGAAAAGATCACATGGGCAATAGAAATAACCAATATGATGGAGTTTGCTAACCGTCCAGTGGACATGCTTTCCGGTGGCCAACGACAAAGGGCTTGGATCGCTATGGCACTTGCGCAACAAACTCCAGTACTTTTCTTAGATGAGCCAACTACCTTTCTAGATATGGCCCATCAAATAGAAATACTACATTTGCTAAAAAAGCTAAACGAAGAGGAACAGAGGACCATTGTTATGGTCGTTCACGATCTCAATCACGCAAGCCGTTTTGCACACCATATCGTGGCCATCAAAGATGGAAGTGTCATTAATAGTGGCAGTCCTGCGGAAGTAATGACACCAGAAGTGCTACAATCCGTGTTTGGCATTAAAAGTGACATTATCGTAGATCCTCGCAGTGGTCTCCCCCTTTGTTTGCCTTACGCACTAGCTTATTAGTATAAATATGGAGGAGAGAGTTATTATGCAAAATAGTACATTTCCAGTAGCTAAAGCGATTCAAGAAAGAAGAACAATAAAGCAATTCAAGACCGATCCGATTGAGGAAGAATTATTGCTTGAATTATTAAATACAGCAAGCTGGGCTCCTAACCATGGACTCCGCGAGCCTTGGAGGTTCATATTGTTTGTAGGAGAAGGTAAGCAATTTCTGATCAGTAAAATTGCAGAAAGCGCCAGAAAGCCAAAGGACCCTGTGAAACTGATGCAAGTACCCGCTTACTTGGCCGTCATCATTAAAGAGGATGAACGTCAGCGTCAGTTGGAAGAAGATATGCTCGCAGCTGGTACCTTCGTCCAAAACCTTCAACTTGCAGCATGGGAACGTGGTATCGGTGTAAAATGGTTAACAGATCCTTATACTTTTAGACCCGAATTCAGGACGAACATCGGGCTAAACTCGAACGAAAAGCTAATTGGGTTACTGCAAATCGGATATCCCGATACCATTCCTGAAGCCAGACCAAGGACTCCTATACAGGACAAGCTCACCGTCGTTCGTACTCTTTGATAAGTTGAGACTTATTAGGACGACTATTGAGTATTCGTATGTTACCTCTAGTATTCCTATTCCAAAATGGACCATTAGTAGATAGAAGTATGTTAATTTCTAATGTATTGTCGTAAGAAGGTAAAAACACGTCAAGTCCCTACTTATAAGGGTTTGACGTGTTTTATTTTAGGTAAAAACTTGTTCTATTTAGCTCTTCACATAGTAGGAGGAGGTATTACCCGCTCTAGTTTTCATTACACAGCTCACGTGTTAATACAACATTGAAATAAAGTTTGATTGTTTTCACTCAGGTAGTCGATGGAGAATCATTCAATAAAGCCAATTACATAGCCTTCATATAAATCTTTTCTTTCACCTTAACATTTTAAATTCAGACTCACCAGGACTTCAACGATCTCAAGATGAATAAGCTTACTTTATAAAAATCGAATGCTAAAAACAGGAATATATAACTACCTTTTTAACTACATTCGCAATTGTCGAAAGCATTTCCGGCATGCTAAAATATATTGAATTTATATCCAAAGAGGAAGTGTGAAACTCAAAAGAAGTCCGATATTGGCTGTACACTCATTGTGAAAGACTGTATTTGTTTTTGAAATTCAAACAAATGAAGAGGTGTTCGAAGTTGATAGCGGAAACAAAAGAGCAAACAATATTCAATCATATAGGGAAAAAAATCACAGTGGACCGGGACATTGAAATCATCGCCAAAGTCGAGGAACCCCTCGTCGTCGTCCTTGGAAACATGTTGAGTGACGAAGAATGCGATGAACTGATCCAGCTGTCAAACGCTAAGATGAAGCGATCCAAAATCGGCACGACACGGGAAGAAAACGACATCAGGACAAGCAGCAGCATGTTCATCGACGAAACCGACAATCTGATTATTACGCGGATCGAAAAGCGAATCGAAGCCGTCATGAACATCCCGATCGAGCACGGCGAAGGTTTACAAATCCTGCGCTACGCCCCCGGCCAGCAATACAAAGCACATCATGATTATTTTTCATCGACAAGCAATGTCACGAACAACCGGATCAGCACACTCGTCATGTATTTGAATGACGTCGAACAGGGCGGTGAAACGTTCTTCCCCCACCTGAAACTGTCCGTAACCCCCAAAAAAGGGATGGCCGTCTACTTTGAGTATTTCTATAACGACCCTGACCTGAACGACATGACTCTGCACGGCGGAGCTCCAGTGGAAATCGGTGAGAAATGGGTCGCAACCCAATGGATGCGAAAACAGCGGATACGATAACTAATAGGAGAAGATACGGAACCCCATGCCTGCGAGAATAACTTTCTTAATTGTCTAAATAGTATAAACATATAATATCAAATGAGCATCCTCTGCCAACAATGGGCAAGGATGCTTATTTTAGTGAATAGCATTTATTATTATGGAAAAAGTTCGGGCATTACCACATCCAACGCTGCATAAGTTCCAGAATCAATCCAATCCGAAGAGTTTTTTTCGTCTCCAGAACGTTCTTCTGCAGGGGGATTGTCGAGAACATGCTGAGCACGAATGCCATGAGGCGCAATCGCGATGACGATTTTTACCTAGCCTATGCAATAATTGATCGACCTCACCGGAATGTCTTCCTCTCGTTTGCCCACCGCTTTTGCAACGACACGGCGGCATAGTGGCCAAAGATTAGGATCGTAAAATTATACCCTTTCTCATTAAGCTCCGACACCTCATTGAACTACCATTTCAATTACGCACTGATCCCTCAACCAACTGCGATCAAGACGAGACTCACTTGAACCAAGCGTCAGTTCTTGTTGTTGTTCTTACAGTTTATACCATCCCTAATCTCCTAATGGGTCCCTCTTTTTCTACATCATTTCCAACCTGGTTAACGGGGCAATAGGTATTTCTTTTTCTGCCAGAAGGAAGTAACAATTGAAACAGCAGATGGACAGCTGTCTACGTAAGCTACATGTCTCTTGATTCTACTAGAGACGGCCGATTAGATTCGACAAACCCGTATACACCAGCAACACAACCCAGACCACAACAACACCGATCCAACCGGCACGTCGCTGATCCGCAGCTGCCAACAACTCATCAGATGCCGTCCGGGCTTTCAGCTTCCGCAGTTTCCGAATCACAAATCGCCGATACAGCCCTGTCCCGAAGAATCCAAGGAAGACGCCCATTGCAATTATTAAAACGTTCACGATCAAATCCGCATCGAACCCGAGTGGCACAGCCAAGACATCGATCAGCAGGAACACAGCTAATATTCCCGCCACTAGCCCGTACATCTTGCGATAGCCCATCCAAAGGAAGATGAACAAGAACGCACCCCAGTTGAAAGAATGTTTCTTAGTCTCATTCCAGTGAAAGATGTAATAATTGTCATTCGGTCCGATTAGCAGGCGGATGGCGTCTGCATCGAGGTCAGGCTGGAGGTTGGTTTGTTGTATGGTCATAGGTCACTTCCTTTTCGTGTCGTGTAAGGTGTCGTTATACATTCAGACGCTTTAACCTTACTGCATGTCACCATACTCACTCTTCTCGAGGATCTCCTCCGACGGCATATTCGTCCACTCGACAATGGAGACATCCGGATTTTCTTGGATAAAGCGATCCATGATTTTGTTACCAATCTTATAGTTCGCCCATCTCGGCAGTCCTTTGGAACCATCTCCATGGAAGAAGAGCTGTTGCAGTACAGGATCAGTGGATGCCTTCTGATCTTTCAAGACGGTCCACGTATCCTTTTCGTCGGTGTCAGTGGAAAAATCACTATATCCCGTTCGAACATTCGGATAGAGGATGCGCGCGAATGTATCCGCTTTCCCTTCGATCAGAACAAAATCCAATAGAGTATTCCCTGTAGACACCTCTGACTTTTCTTTCAAAACGGAGTGATGATACTCGTGGGCAACGGTATGTTTTAATGGGGCATCAGTCAAAAACGGAGGAGCAATTTGAAGCAGAACCGTATTTTCATCAAACGCAACACCAGTCACTCCATCCATTTTTTTCATCGTGAATGCATCGTCCGGATTGGCGGGCAGGACATAGACGTATTTCGACACACCCGGCTGCAGACGGTCTGCAGATTCTTTCAGGGCATCCACAATCAGTGTGTGGATAATCTCCTGATTGTCTGAAAGGGACTGAAGATACTCCTCTAACAGAGCTGGGCGCATAGGTGTGCTCAAATAGTATTGCTTCAGCAGCGCTTGCCCATTACCGCCCGCCATCGGATCAACCACGGTTTCCAAGAACAAATCATCCAAGTGATCCGGTTGCGCTTCCGCTTGCTCGATGTAGTCTAGGAAGGGCTTATAGAAATAAATGATCTGAAATACTTGGCCGTTGTACAAAAAGGTCTCTCCATCGGGTACTTTTAAGGAAGATGTGGTTTTTTCAGTGTCTGTATGTAGTTCCTCTTGTTCAGCTACTTCTTTTTCTTCTGCGTTAGGATGTTTAGTTTTTTCCTCAATCTCGCTGCAACCAAAAAGTGTAAGTGTTGCCAAAGCACAAAATAGTAAGACAATTATTCTCATTGCTATCCTCCAGATGAAAATATAGTTGGGTTGTCACTTAAGTGACCCTACAATTACGGGATGAATCCCTATTAAGGTCAAAAGTAGTCATCATGCAAGGTGCCAGCGCTCCAAACGTTCATGTTTGTTTAAACATTCATGATTGCTTGTCACACAGGCACCCTTAAATTAGGAAAAGTTAGAGCAGCATCCCCAGAAAGGATTCAAAGTTCACACCCGCAACTGTTGGAATACACTCTTCTGAGGTCGACTGGATGGCGGCAGATAGAAACTTCTCTGCGAGCTCCATGGTCTCTACTGGATTCTGGCCACACATCAGGCCGCCCATCATGACGGAAGCAAACAGATCCCCCGTCCCGGAATAACTCTTGCCGTTATACGTTTGAAGACTTTGATACGAATTGGAGCCATCCATATACATATTACCGACAAGCCTTTTTCCTTCTAGCGCCGGCGGATTTAACCCGGTAATGATGACTTTAGCACCTGAGTCTGCCTGCAGCTGCCGGCCTGCTTCCTCGACGGCAGCGAGATATTCTACATTCGTCCTATATGTCTGCAGTTTGTCATGCGACAGACCTGTCAGCAAACAGCATTCTGTCACGTTCGGGGTAATGACATCTGCACACTTCACCAGTTCTTTCATAGAGCCGATCAACTCATCCGTAAACACATCATACAACTGTCCTCTGTCGCCCATGACTGGATCTACTAGCAGTGTTGTGTCTTCCTTGTAAAACGTATGTAAAAACGAAAAGATATGATCGATCTGCTCTCTTCCTGTCACAAACCCTGTATGGATGCCATCAAAAGCAACGCCCAATTTATGCCACTCCTCGATGAAACGGGGCATCTTCCCCGTTAAATCTTCACTATGGTAACTAGGATATTCCGTCTGCGACGTCAAAATGGCAGTGGGCAGGGGGACGGCCTGAATCCCCATAACAGATAACACGGGGATAGCCGCCGTGAGCGAGCACTTGCCAAAGGAAGATAGATCCTGGATGACCGCAACTTTTTTCAATAGAACTCCCACCTAACTCTTCGATACTTGTATTGCTTCCATCCTACCATAAGAAAGGGAAAGCAAAAATACAGAAAACCTCAATTTCTTCCTCATAAAACTGACCCCTAACAATTTAATAAAACTGGCACTTTCTCAACGGTCAGCCATTCAGTAAACTAAAAAGTATCAACATTCTATAAAGCAAGGAGATGAATGCCCGTATGCAAACGGTACAATACCAAACATCGACTCAGTTACGTACAAAAACAATGGATCTCGTGCTGACAGCCATTCTGTCGAGCATCGTATTAGTGTCCACCGTCTTCATCAACATCAAACTGCCGATTGGACAAGGCGGCCTCATCCATCTCGGCACCGGCGCACTCTTCACCGCCGCGATTCTTTTCGGTCCAAAAAAGGGAGCACTGGCCGGTGCAATTGGGATGGGCTTATTCGACATCTTCGGCGGCTGGTTCATCTGGGCACCAACGACCATCATCGCCCGCTTCCTGCAAGGCTACATCGTCGGAAAAATCGCCTGGTCGAATGGCCGTCGAGGCGACAGCGTAAAACTCAACATCGTCGCAGCCGTAGCCTCCACCCCCGTCATGCTCGCCGTCTACTACATCGGGCAGGCGATCATGTACAACAACTGGGCCGCGCCACTCGCTTCCATTCCGGGAGATCTGATTCAGAGCTTGGTCGGCATGCTGATTGCCATTCCGCTGTGTCTCACGTTGAAGAAGACGCCGTTCTTTAGGAATCGGTTTTAAAGGCATAGTGGTGAATAAAACCACGTCATTAATTACTGGAATGCTGTACATTCTCGGAATCCCTTTATATATCAGATTTAGAGCACATTTACTCTAGTTGTATTTCCAGCCCGTTCTCCTAAGTCATTATCGTCTTTCAAATCTAGTTTTCGTGCGAGAAGGAGTAGACCAAACGTCTACTCCTTTCTGCATGTCTATGTTATTCATTAGCTTATCCTCTTGTCTTGCTCAAACAATCGCCGACGAAGCACAAGAGCCGAACTAGCGAAGATTACAAAAGCTGTCGCTGCCCCAGCAACGACTATCGTCCATCCAATCCCTATGGGAGTGTTGAATAACAGAGAAACCGAAATGATTAAAATGGCTCCTGTTAACGCCATACCTAGGATTGTAAACGCTAAAATTTTATGCATTCAAACACCACCTTACACTAAAGCGAAACAACCTAAAACTCCTGCTATACTAGCGTTGAATATCCACCGATCCCTGCAGCATATAGGAATCGGGGCTGCACAGAATCCGCCACAGGCAAGTGCAATTAGAAAACCTATCATACAGCCCCCTCCATGTCAAGCTGCCACTGATTTAATGCTCATCGGTTAAATTCAAGAGTTTACAGGTTCTCCTGCAAGCAGTTCCTCATCTGTCATTTAGGAATCGTTTTACTTGCGTCTTCTGAACATCTAGCTACCCGTTGACATATACTTATAGACATCTGCACAAATAAAAAAGCAACTTCAGACTAACCTTCTTCTCTTTTTAAATAAGCTATAAGATAGAATAGAGAAAATAATTTACATATACCATAACCATACTAATGGAAACTATTAGAATCTGTATAGACTCATTGCTCCCCATCTCCCCATACACGTTTTATTAAAATGCAGAAAATCCTTCACAACCAGCAATTGTATTACAACGATAATGATAATTTGTTCATATTTAATTTTTTTTGGAGGGATGAAATGTGTGGCAAAATGAACAGAGATATTTTCCTTATTACCAACGTAATTGTTCTAACTTTGCTTGTTTAAATCCCTATTGTCAATGTGGGGAGATTTGTCAGTGTAATCATAGTCAACAATGTCATGATGGATGGGGAAACACCCCTCATGATAAGAAGCAGAAAGTTAGTTTAAAAAGTTCAATGCGTTTAGTTTGGGAACAACATGTGTACTGGACGAGAATGACGATAATAAGCATGGTTTTCGGTTTACCTGATGTCGATTCTACTACTAACCGTCTGCTCCAAAATGCTAACGATATGGGGAACTTACTAAAGCCTTTCTATGGAAATAAAATAGCCGCCATGTACAGCAATTTAATAAGAGAGCACTTGATTATTGCTGCGGAACTTGTTAAAGCTGCAAAAGTGGGAAATCAGAAAGATGTAGCAGCCTTAGAGAGAAAATGGTACGAGAATGGGAAAGATGTAGCCGAATTTCTAAGTAGAATAAATCCTTTTATTTCAAGAGATGAATTCCAAAAAATGTGGTTTGAGCATCTGGCTCTTACCAAACAGGAAGCAGTATTTATGCTACAACAAGATTTTGAATCGAGTATTGCTGTATTTGATAAAATTGAACAGCAAGCTCTTGAAATGGCTGACACAATAACGACAGGAATCGCAAAGCAATTCGTGCCATTGTTGTAAAGTAAAGTGTTAGGTGTCTGTACAAGAAACTTTTATGTTTGTTTAATCATTCATGATAGTTCAGCGCACAGACACCACCTTTTAAAAGCAGTCCCTATTTCAGTTTTGCCGGATAACTTATATGACTCCGGATCCGACTTACCAAGCTACCTTCGTCGGCCCTAACCAACACTTATTCCAAATGAGACGTATCATATTTTAATATAAACTCACTGGTTATACTGTTTACCTTAAGCAAAGTCAAACTTGTTGGAGGTATAGGTGCAGTGGACCATAAATCCTCAAGAGGTTTGTTCTCAAAGTGATGAATCAGTAGTTTAAGCGCAATAGAATGAGAAACTATACAAACAGATTCATAAGGGTGTTGTGTAACAATCCGGTTTACGGTTGTTACCATTCTAGATTGGACATCACGAAAGTCCTCCACTGTATTGTTCGAAAAAAGATGAGGAGTTTGCCAAAAACATTGCCAGTCTTCCGGGGACTCCCTTTCATTCACTTCAAATGTTTTGCCCTCCCAATTCCCAAAGGAGATTTCCCGTAACCTATCCGTTTGAATTACTCGCAAAAGTCTTTTCCCTTTAATCAGTTCAGCAGTATTCACTGCCCTACCACTCGTACTTGAATAAATAGCGTCAAATTGAACATCAGACAACCTTACGGCTAATTGTTTTGCTTGGTTCGTCCCCTTCTCCGTTAACGGAGAGTCCTTCCATCCTTGCATCAGTTTTTGTGTATTCCACTCAGTTTCTCCGTGTCTGGTCAAATATACATGTGTACTCATATTTCCCTCCGGTTACTTTCGTTCTCCCATCTGGACCAGTTGCAAATATGTTCATCGAGAATTTATTGTATGGTGAATGTTTGAATAAGACAGGGCTCATCATCGATATGTTTTTTCGTTTCTTCGAAGTCAATCTTGAGTTGTTGATAGATTTTCTTCCAGAAAAGAATGGCCGGTTGATTTTCCGTAAGCTCAATCACAAAATAGGAACCCCGTTTTTCTTTGAATAATGTCTCTATCGATTGCTTACCGAATCCTTTCCCCCTGTACTTATTCAGTATGAAAATATCATTGATGCCAAAATCATACTCCTTTTTTAGAAACGGACGCTCCAGCAGCAGTAGAAAACCAATCACATCGTCCTGATGTTTTATGAAATACGGAGAAAATCCTTCTTCGTTCCACAACAGATCTAAGTCATCAAAATGGAACGCACCATCTGCACTGATATCCAGGGTTTCAGTGAATCTCGAAAGGTCATGGAGATAAAGAGAATAAAGATTTTTAACGATATGTATCTCGTTGTTAATAACTTCTTCAAGCATAAGATTCATAACAAAGTCTCCCTTTTATATGTTTCAACTGATTTGGAACAGTTACCTTGTGCAAGGGTTATCGAACTCTGTGACTCCGAATGTTATTTAACAGTATTCCTCTCAATCTATAACAACCATTCAATTTGAAGTATTAAAAAATTATACATAAATGGGTGCATTATTGTTTTACAGAAACTTTTAGAGATGTTCTAAAGTTGATCTACAAACGTTTACGATAGCTTATGTACCGCATTAGTATTTTTCAATTTTGATTGTTATATTTTCTTCGCTTATTGTTGCTTTTTCTGTTTCAGAAACTTTCTTTATAGAATCTTCAACTATTTGTTGAAACAGTGTCTCATCAACTTTTTCATTCTTTGGGTAACTTACAGATACAGCCATTTCTTTAACAGTACCATCTATCATTATTGCGGTAGATTCTCTATCAAGTTTCGTTTGTTTAGTAATAGATGCTAGTATCTCATCTTTCAACTTTGCAAAAAAATTCAATTCTGATGATAGTTCAACATCATTTTCCTCGTTTTCCGAATCCTCTAGTACTACCACTTCCCGCTCTCCATTACATCCAACTAACAAAATTGAACTAAACAAAACCCCTGACATTATGATTCTTTTTATCATCACCGCTTCTCCTTTTAAAAAAATTATCGATTCTACAACCATTTTCCACACAGATATTTAACGATTTTTTTGGTGGAGGTTTCAAATGAAGTGATTATCTTCGTCAACTGAATGGTTGATAGTAAAATAACAGTATTTACGCCATCATACCATAATCACCCAATTTTGAGTTATTAAAAAATAACTCAAAATTGGGTGTTTTACGAAACATTTTCTTCCTAGAGCGATTTAAAAGACTCGTTATCATAACTATGACAATAGAAAACAAGAATCGCTGCCTGTACACGACACAATCTTTAATATTCATAAGTTACGTATTACAATTTTACAGGCTCATTTCAATTTAGAGGAAACGGGGTCGTTTAGTATAATTTTTTTTATCAGTCATCCCCTACTTAAATTAATAATGTTGTACATTAAGGAACATAGGATGTACTGGAATTAGAGGAAATTAGAAGAGTTGGCCAATTTGTTTAACTAAGCCTATTTCAAATTACACAAAGTCCATTATGACAAAAATAACATCCCTTACACATGGGGGAAAGCCATAAACTATTAGTTGATGATAAAGTTGAGAAATTGAGAGTGTCTTATGAACATACGAACTCATCCGTTAGAATGCCTATAGTGCAAGTAGTCGAAGATAAATGAGTTGAACTGATAGAAGAGGAATTAGGCTACTTGTCGCCAGTGCACCACTAATTCGAACAATAATCAGTATTGTTCTGGGGTATTATGAAATTGTATCTCATCGTCAACGGGTGTTTAGAGTTTAATCAATGAGTTAACAATATTTTTATCTTGTTTAAAAAAATCATCTTCTTCATCAATTTCAAGTAATACTACTGAACCGCCATCTTCTGAAGAGAATAACATTTTATTTTCAATAGTCCTTATGTCCAATTGAAAATAGGATACGAGAGATGATCCAGTAGTGAAGGCTCCATCATGTATAATATCTCTTACTTCATTGGAAACTGGAAGTTTCATAACTCTCTGCATAAAGATATTTTCTTCACATCCCTCAGCAAGAGTTTCTAGAATCTTTATGTGAGGTGTTGGAAAATCATCATCGTCATACTCCTCCCAGTAAGTTAAAAATAGAAAATCTCCTTTGTCGACATAGTATTTGAAAACTTTTACCCATTTTTCTTCGTTTATCTTGTCCATCTCTTCAGTCTCACTCAAGTTACCTGTATCCATGAGATAATTCATAGTGTCATCCCTCCATTTATCATAGATATACTTTTCTGAGCGGCTAGGCTTGTCTTACTCTAGCCATTGGCCATAACAGACTATTACAATAAGAGCTATTAGCAAACCTTTACTCTGATAGTTGTTACTTAAGCATACTCCAATTAACTCCTTCGACATACTGTGCATTGCATTTGGTGCACCATTTTCTTTGAGTCCAGGGTGGTGATTTTTATACTCTTTTTTTGTAGTACTCTGCCAAATATTCCAACAAACAGATCCATTAGTTGTTTTTGCGGTTATATGATAATTTCTTATATCAACGTAAGAGGTACCGTTATTTTTAATAATGATTAAATTTGTGTGATATGTTTTTCCTACAGAATGGCCTGTATATCCATTATGTATATACAATACCCTTGCTTTAATATTTGGAGCAACTTGAATTGTTTTGTAAACTTGTGCACTGCAAGAAGCAGATGTCTCTCTTGACGTAGCGTTAACAACAGAACCATTGCAGAGAGGCTTAAAAGGAATTTTGATTAATTTTTTTAGTTTTAGGTGTCTGTGCAATAAACTTTTATGGTAGTTTAAACATTTATGACTGTTTTGCTCACAGCGTCCTCATTAAACGAATGGAAAAGTCTGCGTCATATCGCTGTTGTCTTCACAAGCATTGAACTAACGCCTAGAAAAATCGCTAACGATTTCGATATTAATTTGTCAGAGTTTTTGATTTCAATATATTCCGATAATAACATGGAAATTAATAGCTTTATAGAGAACCAAAGTCCTGCGGGTGTTTATAGTAAAAGTATAAAATGAGATATATTTGACAAAACAAATAAAAAAAATTTGTAATTGCGCATTTAATTGCAAGTGTAAGTGTTTAAGTAATGCACGTCGATTCGTCCTTTTTATCATTCTGATAATTCAAGCAGGTGCATATATGTTATATAATATAAATTTGAAATTCAAAATCTAAATTCCTGGTGGTGTAGATTTTTTGAAAGAATTTAATTACCATATTCTCGTTGCTATCGTAAACGTTATACTATTGGGATTCATATGTCTTTTTTTGCTAATCGCTAGTTTTAGTGTTAGCGCACCTATAGATGATCCTATTGATAAAGTATCTCGAAACATTTCTACTGGTTTTATGTTTGTCTTGTGGGCAGTTAATTATTGGCTCCAATACAAATCCAAGAAGAAAAAATGGTATCTGCCATTAGCTGGAGCTGTTCTTTACGTTGCAATCGTTTTTATTGTCTTGGGATATGTTACCCCATTCCTACGTGCGTTACTTATTAAATAAGTCCGCAATCATTCGCAAATGCGTCATATCTGATTCCGGCACGGATTGTAGTATCTCATGGCCCTTTTAATCCATCCATACATTTAAGCAGATTACTATGAGCAGTACATCTTGGTTTTCGATTTGAGCCTTGGAGTTCCTCATCCTGTTTTGAACAACAACGGTCAATCGCATTGATTGCTGTTCCTCCGCCAGCATTATAATGTGAGGTGCCTGTGCAAGAAACTTTCATGTTTGTTTAAACATTTATGATTGTTTCGCGTACAGGCACCTACTTTTGAACCTCCCGCATTTCTCAATACCAACATTTGCAAGTTTTTTGCACTATATCATTTGAACTTTAATGTCATTCGAAGCATATCTTATTAGAAAAGTATGTTCGAAAGGTGACTAGTTGTATGGAAATACAGTTATTATCTTTTATGGATGGTTTGCACGTAGGCGAACCGAAACAAGCCGTTGAATTGTGGATATTAGGCGTAAACAATCGAAGTGGTGCTGTTCAATATGCAATGTTGTCCCCTTCTCTTCAAAAACAGTCAAGGAGAAAATTTGAGCAAAACCACTGGGTAACAGGACAGTCAAGCCCTTGGGTTAGTAACTTTCGTCTTACTAAAGTAGAAAAGCTTAGCGAATCCAAATTGCGGTATACCGTTAAATACGATTTAGAGACATCATATAAAAATTTTGGTAGCGGACAGAAGATTATTATCGTGGAAAAGAATTTAGAACCATTTAGAGAGTATTGGTTTATTTCATCAATAACAACAAAATATAATCAATGGGAAGCATTTACCCCAGCCGAGACAGTTTTAAAATAGAGCATTGCAGTTAGCAATCAAGTAAAGAGCAGTTTTTTGAATAAACGTATTTAAACTAACTGGTGCTTAGATTAATAAGACCTGGACTTGAGTTTATGATTGATTCTCATATATGCAAGTCCTTTTTTTATGCCCTCACAGTCTCCCCTGTAGTTTCACCGTTAGCTCTGTAGCAACTATTTGACAATCTGTGTGAATGATTCCTACTTCACTATTAAAGATTACAGGTGCTAATGGCTCGTTAAACGCTACAACTACACATACAGACTTCTATACACAAGTATTTGGAAATATGTTACACTACAATAAACAGCTGATTATTCAGTCTATATGCCGTCAGACAGATTACTTCAATAGTGAAATACATGAAACTTTTAATTGAACACTACGCATATATTGAAAAATGGAGGTGAATATAATGCATTGGATTTTCTGGGGTTCCATTGTAACTTTTCTTGTAGTCATCAATCTTGTAGATTTTTTGACTAGGCGGAAAAATAATTTTAGTGACCAGGAAAAATCATTGAATCAGAACACAGCGAGAGCCGACACTCTACGAGAAGTGGGGCGTCCTGACAATTACAATATGCCGCAATAAAACTCTTTTGAACTTCAATGAAAGGGAGCTTTTGTTATGCTCTCGCAAGCGCTTTACAGAAGCTTGAAGGCTATTGAAATACGCTAAACAGTTCCTCACAAAGCTCCAAATACACATTTGCTAAAGGCTCTCTATGCTCCACTGTAATTGCCTTTAGTTGCTTCTTCTCCTTTAGTGTTAGGTGCCTGTGCAAGAAACTTTTATGTTTGTTTAAACATTCATGATTGTTCCGCGCACAGGCACCTACTTTTGTTTGTTGTGGTCATGCGTTTCAACTTGTGAATTCAGCAAACATACATACGTGGTATCATAAAGAAAGAAGCAGTGATAAGGAGCGAAAAATGTGAGGTTGAATCAATATATTAGTTCTTCTGGATTCTGTTCCAGAAGACAAGCTGAGCGATTTATTACTGCTGAGAAAGTTTTAGTGAATGGCGAGATTGCACGTCATGTATGTTTTATTGAAGAGAACGACGTAGTCGAAGTGAACAGTCACAGAATTAAACACACATCCGAAAAAATCTATTTGAAGTTTAACAAACCAAGCGGGATTACTTGTACAGCCTTACCTACTATTGAAAATAATATTATCGACTATATAGCCTATCCTGAACGTATTTTCCCGGTCGGACGTCTAGACAAAGAAACTGAAGGTCTTATTCTATTAACAAATGACGGAAGCATTGTAAATAAGTTAATGAAAGAAGAAAACCATGAGGAAAAAGAATATCTAGTAACCGTTGATAAAAGGATTACAGAGTCTTTTATAGTCGGTTTATCAAGCGGTGTGGATATTTACAATCCTAGAAAAAAAGACATTTCCAGAACAAGTGCCTGCTCAGTACTTCAGCTTGATGATTATACGTTTCGGATAACACTCTCCCAAGGATTAAATCGACAAATCCGTAGAATGTGCAGACATTTTCAATATACTGTTAGACACTTAAAGAGAGTTCGAATTAAGCATATTCAGCTCGGATCACTAGAGATCGGCCAATGGCGCTGCTTGACTGAAGAAGAAATAGCAGATTTACTTAGGTAGCCATTGCATTTTAGTATCAGGTGCCTGCGCAAGAAACTTTCATGTTTGTTTAAACATTCATGATTGTTCCGTGCACAAGCACCTACTTTTAATTAGTTGAACTGATAGAAGATGAATCAGAATAATCGCCGCCTGTATATCACCAACTCGAACACCAATTTGAATACTTCTGGAGTTGTGTCCTGCACAGCTCTCTTTAGAACACAAAAAAACACCGGATCTGTTTTCCATCAACAGATCCGGTGTTTTCACTTTACTTTACGTCCCAGGAGGGATTCGAACCCCCGACCGATGCCTTAGAAGGGCATTGCTCTATCCAGCTGAGCTACTGAGACAACTGCGTCAAATTCATAAATGACTTGAACGACAGGTTTTATTATATGCAAAAAACGAATAGAAGTCAACAGGTTTTTAATTTGTTGTGAAAATAACTTTTTCTACCGCTTCTCCAGTGTCTGGACTGCGGAATGTCACCTTGAGGGAATCCTCTTGTTCGATGACTGCATATGTTGCCACTCGTCCATCTCTAGGAAGTAATGTACTCCCTGGATTCACGTAGAGCACACCCTCTTGCAATTCCGCTCCATATAGGTGCGAGTGACCAAATAACACGACGTTGGCGTTTACTTGCTCTGCAGCGTATTTCAGTTGCATGAGTGATTGTTTTACGCCGTGTTGGTGACCGTGAACCATTAAGATTTTTAGAGTACCTACTTCAGAAACCACTGATTCAGGAAATGTTGCGTTCCAATCGCAGTTCCCTTGAACGATTTCCATTCCTTGCAAGATGTTCGCATCTACCGCCAATTCACTATCCCCACAGTGGAAAAATGCATCTGCATCGGTTTCCCGGTTGCGAATCGCTTGGATTGTCTCCTGATCACTGTGGGAATCGCTCATTACGATCAATTTCATGCGTTCATCCCCGCCTCGCCAATCAGATTCGGAAGTTCTTTTTCGAATTTACGCATCGCTACGCCACGGTGTGAAATCGCTGCTTTTTCAGCTGGCGTCAACTCCGCCATTGCTTTTCCTTCTGAAGGTACGTAGAAAATTGGATCGTACCCGAAGCCATTCTCCCCATGACGTTCAAATAGAATTGAGCCATCACAACTTCCAGAAAACGTTTTTGTTTCGATTCCAGGTCCTGCTATCGCTAACACGCAACGGAAGCGTGCATTCCTAGAGCCTTCAGGAACGTCTTTAAGACCGTTTAGCGCTTTATCGATATTGGCCTCATCATCTTTCGGTTCTCCTGCGTATCGGGCCGAGTAGACCCCTGGTTCGCCGTTTAATGCATCAATCTCAAGACCACTGTCATCAGAAATGACCCATTTACCTAGAATCTGCGCAGTTTCCTCTGCTTTAAGAATCGCATTCTCTTCAAAAGTCGTTCCTGTTTCCTCAACTTCGATCGGCTCTTCCAAATCTTTCAGAGAAATCACTTCAATACCATGAGGTTTGAACAACTCTTCAAAATCTCTCACTTTTCCTTTATTGTTCGTTGCGACTAAAACTTGTTTCATTTTGCAGCCTCCTCTTTAGATTCGATCAGGTCACAAATCGAGCCGAGTGCTAGTTTTTGTAGGTCGATCAATTGTTGGATGCCGTCTTCAGCAAGGTCTAGTAATCCATTCATCTCTTTGCGAGTAAATGTAGATTCTTCTCCTGTACCTTGTAACTCGACAAACTCCCCTTCGCTAGTCATAACGACGTTCATATCCACTGCTGCCGATGAATCTTCAATGTAATCCAAATCGAGGATAAGCTCGTCTTGTTCTGATTTCCCAACACTCGTTGCAGCTAAATATTGAGTAATCGGGAACTTTGGTAATTTCTTTTGCTCCACAATGCCTGCAGTTGCTAGCGCCATAGCAACAAACGCACCTGTAATTGACGCTGTGCGCGTTCCGCCATCCGCTTGGATGACGTCACAATCAATCCAAATCGTCCGCTCACCGAGTGCTTCTAGGTCAATTACGGCACGTAGCGCTCTTCCGATTAAACGCTGGATTTCCATCGTACGTCCACCAATTTTACCCTTCGTTGCTTCACGTTGTGTACGCTGCCCCGTTGCTCTTGGAAGCATTGAATATTCTGCAGTAACCCAACCTTTTCCGCTACCACGCAAAAATGGAGGTACCCGGTCTTCAACGGACGCATTACAAATCACCTTTGTATTCCCAATTGTGATTAGAACTGATCCTTCAGGATGAAGTAAATAATCTTTTTCAATCTGCACATTTCTTAGTGCGTCAACTGCTCGTCCATCATGTCTCATTCATATATTCCTTCTTTCTTTTCATCCATCCATCTTATCATAACCATTCAAACCCACGCAAAAACCCGGCAACCAGCACGCCGGGTTAATGAATGTAATTTCTAGTACACGTTAAAGAATTAGCTTCTCCACAACTGGATCCACTATATGTAACCAATCTTTTACGATTAACTCAAAATGATCTGGGTTCCCCGTCGTGAAGAATGTAGAGCGTTGTTCCGTCGAAGCTTCTCTGTGAAGTTGTAACTCATCCAAAATCCGAATTGCCATATCGGCTGTTGCAGAACCAGAAGTAATGAGCACTGACCCCGCAGGCAAGTGTTTCTGTATGAAATGGGACAACAACGGAAAATGTGTGCATCCCAAAATCACGGCATCGAAAGTCTCAGAAGATAGGGGTGCAAGCGTCTTTTCGACGACTCGGTCCGCCTCTTCCAACTTATAAACGCCACGTTCTACGATTGGAACAAATTCAGGACACGCGAGTCCATGAACGCATGCATCAGACGACAACGCTAAAATCGCATGGTCATATGCCTGACTCTGCACAGTCCCACTTGTCCCGAGAACAACAATCTGTTTCGTCGCGGATTTTTCAACCGCTGTCCGTGCACCTGGTTCAATTACACCGATAATCGGAAAGTCGAACAAAGGTTGTACGTGTTCCAACGCAAATGCGGTCGCCGTGTTACAAGCAATAACGACCATTTTGACGCCAAATTCGTTGAGCGCACTGATTAATTCTTGAGTGAATTTGACGACTTCTTGTGGAGACCGATTGCCATATGGGCAGCGAGCGTCATCTCCTATGTATAAAAATTGTTCGTTCGGCATCCTCTTCAGGAGCTCGTCCATCACTGTAAGCCCGCCAACTCCTGAGTCAATGATGCCGATTGGTAAATCCGATAATTCTTTCATGTTATTCTTTGCTCATTTCCACGTGTAGTTTTGATAGTAGTTCTGTAAACGTTGACAATTCTTCTGGATTAAAATCTTTTACAACATCTTGTAAGTATTCACGTCGTTTATCAATTACTTCTTCGATTACCCGCTCGCCTTCTGCTAGTAAATGAATCCGTACGACACGACGATCTTTTTCGTCGCGTACTCGTTTTACCAATTCATTCTTTTCCATTCGATCGACTAAATCAGTTGTCGTACTGAATGCTAAAAACATTTTGTTCGACAGATCCCCAATGGTCATATCTCCATGCTCAAATAGCCATTGGAGTGCGATGAATTGAGGAGGTGTAATGGTATAATTACTTAGTATCTGACGCCCTTGTTCTTTAATGATCGCGGCAATGTAACGCAAATCCTTCTCCATATGATGAATTTCTTCAAGATTCGCTATGACTTTTTTTGTCAATGATACCAGCTCCAAATCATGATTTTGCTTATCATTTTCCTCTTAAATCTAAAAAAATGCAATACATAACTAATCAACGGATATGCCAATGCGCCACTTAGGAGTCATCATTCCACGGGATTGACACATTTTAAAGACGCAAAAAAGTCAAAGACCAATCATTCATCACCTTCTTATTATACTTCCTTCACAACCGTTCTTGCATAGGAATCATGTGGTAATATTTCCCCGCCACTTTTTTCAAACTCTTGGCGGTTCCCCATGAACTGGAACGCATTGAACGTATCACGATAAAACATTCTTTTCATAATCTGCTTGTTGTTCAAAACTGACCCATCTTTACTTTCCAATCGCAACCCCATTTTCTTGTAGCCGATTGTTTGTCCACTTCTAAATAGTTGAACACATTCGAGAGTACTATAGACAACTGTTGGCGTCACGAGAGCATGAATTGCTTCATTCTTCACCTTTTTTCGGAGAAAAAATTCAGCCGCCCCTACTACTGCAGTCGATATCGCCAAGTGAATGAAGTATGCCTTGGTCCGTTTTTTAGTAATCGATTTCAACGCCTATTCCTCCTTTTAATTGAGCTCATAAAAAATAACAATATAAATTCAGTTTAGCACACACAATTTGATCTTACCGCTTTACAAATAACAATACGATTGACAGACAAAGAAAAAAAGGTTGCAAAACTCTCTGCAACCTTTCTAATAGCGTTCAGATACTAATTCAAACTGAGCTCGCCGAGTCTAAGCAATTCTATCATCGCTTGTGCTCGACCAGAAACGCCGAGCTTTTGAATTGTATTTGAAATGTGATTGCGGACAGTTTTTTCACTGATTCCAAGCTTTCCCGCAATTTCTTTCGTTGTATGATCGGCAATGAGCAATGTGAAAATTTCACGTTCCCTACCCGTGAGAACAGATCGGTTGTTTAACTCCTCCATCAAGACGCGCCCCTCCTATTCGGTTTCCCTTTACAGTATTCCAAATAGGGAGAGGCTGTGCCGGCTTAATTCCTAGTTCTTTCGTAGAACAAATCCTTTTCTTCTTCTGTCCAAGCAACTCCCGAGCCTGTCTTCTTCGAGATTTGCACCATCGCACCACGTCCGGTGAATACGACGTCGCCTTCCGCATTCTTCGCCATATAATGAATATCGACGGAACTGTTCCCAATCGAATCCGCTTTCACATACACATCAATTGATTCATCAAAAAACACTTGCTTCATATAATCACACTGCAGATCCGCCACAACAGGTATGCGTTCTCCTTTTGGATCGAGCCAATCATTCATCAATCCTAAACTTTTTAAGTAATCAATCCGCGCTTGTTCAAAATAAGCAAACGTCACCGTATTATTCAGATGCCCAAACATATCCGTCTCAGAAAATCGCACTCGCATCCGCGCCGAAAACCGAAACCCCTCTTCCCACTCCTCAAAATTCTTTATATAGCTCTGCTTCATACTATTCTCCCCCAGTCGATAAAGTGAATGACCATTCATTCTCCCATTATATCAAACAACTCAGACAATAAGTAGTGATTCTGCTTTGAACATTTTTTTGGAATGTAGACACCGTCTTCCACTACTAGCCGTTGATTGTAGTGGAAGACGGCGACTCCGGAGGGATCAGCACGATGGGGAGACCCTGGAGGGAGCGGAGCGACTGAAGCGGCTCACCATCCGTGCCCCTCGGAACGCGTCCGTCTGAAACGAATATCAACACCGTCCAAGAATTCATTCCAACAAAAAGCCCAGAAAATCAGCTCTCGCTGACTTTCCGGACAATCTTCAAGTAGACATCAGTCTACCATATGGTCACTTCCGAAGAAGTTCTTAAACATTTGTACAGTCGTCGCACGGTTCATCGCCGCAATAGAAGTTGTCAAAGGAATTCCCTTCGGACAAGCCACTACACAGTTCTGTGAGTTTCCGCACTCCCCAAGACCGCCATCTGTCATCAACGCTGACAAACGCTCATCCTTGTTCTGTGCACCCGTTGGATGTGTATTGAACAAACGAACTTGTGAGATCGCAAATGGTCCCATGAAGTTTGTTTGATCGTTAACATTCGGGCATGCCTCTAGACACACACCACATGTCATACACTTCGAAAGCTCATATGCCCATTGGCGTTTTCGCTCAGGCATACGTGGTCCCTCGCCAAGATCATACGTGCCATCAATCGGAATCCATGCTTTGATTTTCTTAAGAGAATCGAACATGCCTTCACGATCGACAACCAAGTCACGAACGACTGGGAATGTACGCATCGGCTCTAATTTAATCGGCTGTGTTAACTGATCAACCAACGCTGTACACGACTGGCGTGGACGTCCGTTGATGACCATTGAACATGCTCCACAAACTTCTTCCAGACAGTTCATGTCCCAGTTGATAGGCGTTGTTTTTTCACCTTTAGCGTTCACTGGGTTACGTCGGATTTCCATCAAAGCAGAAATGACGTTCATGTTGGCTTTATATGGGACTTCGAAAGATTCCATGTACGGCGCAGATTCAGGTGTATCCTGCCGCTGGATTTCGAACATTACAGTTTTAGCGGGAGCTGTCTGTTCTTGAACAGCTGTTTGGTGTTCACTCATTTCCGTCAGTCTCCTTTCGATGCGAAATTATCGTCTTACTCGAGTCGCGTCAAGTTTATTTAGATGAAGAGTAATCACGTTTACGAGGTGGAATTAGTGAAACATCCACATCTTCATACGTTAAGATTGGTGCGGATTCACCATCAAACGTCGCAATTGTCGTCTTCAAGAAGTTTTCATCATCACGTTCTGGGAAGTCAGGCTTGTAGTGAGCCCCACGGCTTTCGTTACGGTTCAGTGCTCCAAGAGTGATAACACGAGCCAAGTACAGCATGTTCTTCAACTGACGAGTGAATGTCGCACCTTGGTTCGACCACTGTTGTGTATCCGTCATGTTGATGTTTTCCCAACGCTCAAGTAATTCTTGAATCTTTTTATCCGTAGCTTCCAAACGATCGTTATAACGCACAACCGTTACATTCTCAGTCATCAGTTCCCCAAGTTCGCGGTGAATTACATACGCGTTCTCAGTTCCCTTCATATTGAGGATCGCTTCCCACTTCAATTGCTCTTCTTTCACAGCGTCGTCGAAGATCTTAGAAGGCATATCGTCTGCAGAATGCTTCAGACCCTTCATATACTTAACGGCTTCTGGTCCAGCAAGCATTCCACCATAGATGGCAGATAGCAGAGAGTTGGCACCTAGACGGTTACCACCGTGTTGTGAGTAATCACATTCACCCGCAGCGAATAAGCCCGGGATAGATGTATGCTGGTCGTAATCGACCCAAAGTCCGCCCATTGAATAGTGGACTGCAGGGAAGATCTTCATAGGAACTTTACGTGGGTCATCCCCAGTAAATTTCTCGTAGATCTCAATGATTCCGCCAAGCTTGATATCGAGCTCATGTGGATCTTTGTGAGACAAATCGAGGTAAACCATGTTCTCCCCGTTAATGCCAAGGCGCTGGTTTACACACACGTCAAAAATTTCACGCGTTGCAACGTCACGTGGTACGAGGTTTCCGTAAGCAGGATATTTTTCCTCAAGGAAGTACCAAGGCTTACCGTCTTTATATGTCCAAATTCGACCACCTTCACCACGTGCAGATTCACTCATGAGACGAAGTTTGTCGTCTCCAGGAATTGCAGTTGGGTGAATCTGGATGAATTCTCCGTTTGCATATTTAGCCCCTTGTTGATAAACGATGGAAGCTGCTGAACCTGTGTTAATAACAGAGTTCGTCGATTTACCAAAGATAATTCCAGGTCCGCCCGTTGCCATAATGACAGCATCACCAGGGAATGCTTTGATTTCCATAGTTTTAAGGTTTTGTGCTTTAATACCACGGCAAACACCTTCGTCATCCATGATGATACCAAGGAATTCCCAATGTTCAAATTTCTGAACTAGACCTGCAACTTCTTGCGCACGAACTTGCTCGTCCAATGCGTAAAGGAGCTGTTGTCCAGTAGTCGCACCTGCATACGCGGTACGGTGATGCATTGTTCCGCCAAAACGACGGAAGTCCAATAGACCTTCCGGAGTACGGTTGAACATAACGCCCATACGGTCAAGCAAGTGGATAATTCCTGGTGCTGCCTCAGCCATCGCTTTTACAGGTGGTTGGTTCGCTAGGAAGTCCCCGCCGTAAATCGTATCATCAAAGTGAATCATAGGGGAATCCCCTTCACCCTTTGTGTTTACAGCGCCATTAATACCGCCTTGAGCACAAACGGAGTGAGAACGTTTTACAGGAACGAGGGAAAACAAGTCTACTCCGACGCCTTCTTCTGATGCCTTGATGGTCGCCATTAGGCCGGCAAGACCGCCTCCGACGACAATCACTCTACCTTTTGACATTATTGTTTCACTCCTCAAAGTTTACATAATAACGTAGTATTTCTTAAGCGAATGCAAATAGTGCGCGCATTCCAATCACAGAAAGAATTACAAAAATACCTAGAGTTACATAAGTAACAATCTTCTGTGAGCGTGGTGATTGTGCCAATCCCCAAGTTACTAGGAATGACCAAACGCCGTTCGCCAAGTGGAAAGTAGCCGCAAGAATACCAAGCGCGTAGAACACGATCATGAATGGATTGGCAAAAATCTCTGCCATCATATCGTAGTTAACCTCCGCACCAAACATTTTTTGGATACGTGTTTCATAAATGTGCCATGCAATGAAGATGACAAGGAATACCCCTGTTACACGCTGCAACATGAACATCCAGTTACGGAATGTACCATAACGTTGTACGTTGTTTTTCGAAGTAAATGCGAGATACACTCCGTAAAACGCGTGGAACATGAGCGGTATGTAGATGACGAACCATTCAAGGAAATAGATGAACGGCAGGTTTTCAATAAAGTGCGCCGCTGTGTTAAATGACTCAGCACCTCTAGTTGCAAAATGGTTGATGATTAAGTGTTGCGTCACAAACAAACCAATTGGAATAATTCCAAGCAATGAATGCAGTCGGCGCCAGTAAAACTCTGATTCTCTCACCAAGTGATTTACCCTCCCTTATTTCGGAGCCGGATGTCTTTTTCTACCTGATAAAACGACAAGCGAATGTTTGACGGTCCGTCTCTTCATGTTACAATATAATAACATGTACATTGTACTCCTCCATATTGGGAAGGTCAAGGTGACGAACTTGTATGATTGACCTTTTAGTTGTAAATCTAATGACATACCATGAGAGGTAATTTGATAGATACGAAAGGGATGCTCGCGTTTTGGCACACGATTCAACTGGAGAGCCGACACGATTCGGCTACGAACTACTGAGAGACCATGTAATTCCTGGCATTCTGGGAAAACATGAAGATGATATTTTGTATTGGGCGGGAAAAGAAATTGCTCGTAAGTTCCCTGTCTTTTCCGTCGATGAAATCCCCGACTTTTTTAAAGAAGCTGGTTGGGGCGAATTGAGTTTAGTGAGTTCAGGTAAAGAAGAAGCTGATTATGAGTTGTCTGGACGGATTATTTCTCCAGCTACTAAGGATTCGTATCACTTGGAGTCCGGCTTCATAGCTGAGCAATACCAGATTGCGAATGGTTGCTTGACAGAATGTTACGGTTCACGAGATGAGAAAACCAGACAGATCATCTTGCAAGTACGTTGGGATGAAACCTATAAGATAGAAAAATAATCACGTGGCTGGAGGATGAGCGGTTTCGCATCCTCCAGTTTTTTGTGTGGATTTTTGTCATTGTCTATTGAAGGCATACTCTTGATTTCCATTAAGTGCTTAGTTTTAATTGATTAAGTGCATTTTTGCGCGAGGTAGTACTGGGGTTAATAGAGAATCGTGATGCGTGATTGGGGCTTGCCTGTGGTTATGATCACTTTTTTGTGCTTTATGAGCATTTTCTAAGATTTATGATCACATTTCTGGGTTTATGAGCAAATTTGGTGGTTTATGATCACAATCCCTGTTTTATGAGCACTTTCTACGATTTATGATCACTTCCCCTGTTTTATGAGCACACCACCATCTGTAAGTAGGAGTTGGAGGTTGCACGTGGGATTAATCGGACTACAGCGACTCAAATTATCTCAAATTGATCACTAAATGCTTCGCACAGCGAAGCACACATACAACCACTTAATTTAATTTGGTTAAGTGAACACTTCGCGCGAGTTTGAGCTTGAATTACAGTGAATCGTGCCGCGTGATAGGGGCTTCGTGGTGGTTATGATCACTTTTTGTGCTTTATGAGCATTTTCTCAGATTTATGATCACATTTCTTGGTTTATGAGCAAATTTCGTGGTTTATGATCACAATCCCAGTTTTATGAGCACTTTCTACGATTTATGATCACTTCCCCCCGTTTTATGAGCACTCTTCCCTCTCGACGGTTCTATAGTAGAGATAACCCTGTCCATTGCATGAAAAAGAACGAGCCAGGGTGGCCCGTTCTTTTACTCTTTCGCTTGTTCTGCATTCTTGTTCTTTTCTGCAAAATATTCAGCTACAGATTCTGCAACAACTTTTGGAAGTCCTGCCTCAACAAGCTCTTCTTTCGTAGCAGCTTTAATTTTCTTCACAGAACCAAAGTGTTTCAGTAATTTCTGCTTACGCTTGGGACCAACTCCGGGCAATCCATCGAGCGAAGATACGAGAGAACCCGTGTCGCGACGTTGCCTGTGAAACGTAATTGCGAAACGGTGGACTTCATCTTGAATTCGTTGAAGTAAATAGAATGCTTCACTCGAACGCTTTAACGGGATAAGCTCAGGCGGTGACCCATATAATAATTGTGCAGTTTGGTGTTTATCATCTTTTGCAAGCCCGGCTATCGGTATGGATAGTCCTAACTCATCTTCAATGATCTCACGCGCAATGCCCATCTGCCCCTTTCCACCATCGATAACAATTAAATCTGGTAATGGCAAATTGTCTTTTAGGACACGCGTATACCGTCTGCGTATGACTTCGCGCATTGCGCCGTAATCGTCATGTGCCGAAGCGGTTTTCGTCTTGTATTTCCGGTAGTCTTTACGATTCGGTTTTCCATCGACGAATGAAACCATTGCTGAAACTGGCTCCACACCATGAGTATGGGAGTTATCAAATGCCTCAATTCGCAAAGGAATTGAGATGTTCATCGCATCGCTTAATTCTTCACAAGCCCCAATCGTCCGCTCTTCTTGTCGGTCGATTAACTGGAACTTTTGTTTCAAAGAAATGGCTGCGTTCTTATTTGCAAGCTGAACCAAATCTTTTTTCTTCCCACGTTGAGGAATGTAGACATGGACATCCAGCAATTGTTCGACGATCTCCTGGTCAATTCCTGGTGGCAACAACACTTCACTCGGTTTAATATGCGATAGTTTGCCATAAAATTGTCCAATGAATGTTAATAATTCCTCTTCTGGATCTCGATAAACCGGGAAAAGAGAAACATCACGCTCAATGAGCTTGCCTTGACGTACAAAAAATACTTGAACACACATCCAGCCTTTTTCAACAGCATAACCAAAAATATCCCGATCTTTAAAGTCATGCATCGTCATCGTTTGTTTTTCCATGACGGTTTCAATATTAGAGATTTGGTCACGATATTCAGTGGCTCGTTCAAACTCAAGATTCTCAGCTGCATCCTGCATCTTTTGAGTAAGCTCTTTTTTCATGGACTTATAGCCACCATTTAAGAAGCGAGCAATATCATCTGTCATTTCTTTATAAGTATCTTTAGGAACATCATACACACAAGGAGCAAGACATTGCCCTAAATGGTAATACAGACAAACACGATCTGGAAGCGTATGGCATTTACGGTATGGATATAACCGATCCAGTAATTTCTTCGTTTCCGTCGCTGCCGTGACGTTCGGATAGGGTCCGAAATATCGTCCTTTATCCTTTTTCACAATACGTGTAACAATTAGTTTAGGATGTCTTTCCGCAGTCAACTTCAAGTAGGGGTACGTTTTATCATCTTTCAACATGATGTTGTACTTCGGATCGTATTGTTTGATCAGATTCAATTCGAGGATCAGCGCTTCAATATCAGAGGACGTGATAATCGTTTCGAAGTCTTCGATTTCAGTCACAAGTCGCTGTGTTTTGGCATCATGGGAGCCCGTGAAATAACTGCGGACACGGTTTTTTAGAACTTTCGCTTTGCCGACGTAAATTACAGTCCCTTGACGATCTTTCATCATATAACAGCCAGGCATATCAGGAAGGATTGCAAGCTTGTTTTGAATCAATTCATTCATCTAGAATCACCTGCCAAAAAAACCGGGTTCCTCTAGAAAAGGGACCCGGTTTGAGATAGTAAACTTATGCGTGTTGCTCAACCAATTTTGCGAGCTCTTCTTTCGGACGGAAGCCAACCACTTTATCAACAGTCTCGCCGTTTTTCATAACGAGCAATGTTGGGATTGACATAATGCCGAACTTGCTTGCTGTTTCTTGGTTATCGTCCACGTTTACTTTAACGATTTTTGCTTTCCCTTCGATTTCTCCATCCAACTCTTCAAGAACTGGAGCAATCATTTTACAAGGTCCACACCAAGGTGCCCAAAAATCAACAAGTACTACGCCATCATTAGTTATTTCTGTGAAATCTGCATCTGTTGCATTCAAAATAGCCATTGGGTAAGTCCTCCTTTATAGGTAACAACTATGTAAACATTATATCATGCAGTTATTGAACAGGCGAAATATCTGCCTACTGCATTCCTAGCGCATTTTCATCTACAAATACTTTAGAGCAGAAGTGAAGGAACCACTTCTGCTCTCTCAAATCAATTCGCTATTTCATCAACTGATTAAACAGCTGGTGACCCTTTTAGTTTCTTAACTTCTTCGATCATCATTGGCACAACTTCAAATAGATCGCCTACGATTCCGTAGTCAGCAACTTTGAAAATGTTCGCTTCCGGGTCTTTGTTGATGGCAACGATTACTTTTGAATTCGACATTCCAGCCATATGCTGGATTGCACCAGAGATTCCTACTGCAATGTACAAATCAGGTGTTACAACTTTACCTGTTTGTCCGATTTGCAAGGAGTAATCACAGTAATCCGCGTCACATGCCCCACGTGAAGCTCCAACAGCTCCGCCTAGCAAGTGTGCAAGTTCTTCGAGCGGTTTGAATCCGTCTTCACTCTTCACACCGCGTCCGCCAGCGATGATTACTTTCGCTTCTGACAAGTCTACACCTTCAGTAGATTTACGAACAACGTTTGCAATAACAGAACGAAGATTTGTAATATCGACTGACAAAGATGAAACGTCACCTGAACGGCTTTCATCTTTCGCAAGTGGTTCTATGTTATTTGGACGGATCGTGATAAATAGAAGTCCGCCCTTGCTTTGAACTTTTTCAAAAGCTTTACCTGAATAGATTGGGCGGATGAACTCAGCTGCATCGCCTTCTCCTTCAATTTTCGTCACATCAGAAATGAGTCCTGAGCTTAGTTTACTTGCTAGTTTCGGAGAAAGGTCTTTCCCCAATGCAGTATGTCCCAAGACAATTGCGTCAGGCTTCTCTTGCTCATAGACTGCCATGAATGCTTGGCTATAAGCATCTGAAGTGTATTGCTTCAAGTGAGGATGTTCAACTGTTACAACGCGATCTGCGCCGTATTGAACCATTTCTTGAGCTAGATTTTCAACAGAGTCCCCAAGGAGAACAGCTGTCACTGTTCCTCCTTCTGAAATTGTTTTTGCTGCAGCAATCGTTTCAAATGAGACGTTACGCAGTTCGCCTTCACGAGCTTCGCCAAGTACTAATACATTTTTAGACATATAGAGTCCCTCCTAGAACGGTTTAAGATGCTGGTATTATATGACTTTCGCTTCTTTGTTTAATAAGTTTACCAATTCACTTACCTGATCCGAGATGTCGCCTTCAAGTACACGCCCAGCTGCCTTTTCTGGTGGCATGAAGATGTCGATTGTCTTTGTCTTTGCTTCGACGTCCTCTTCATCAAGATCGAGATCATCCAATTCCAATTCTTCAAGAGGCTTTTTCTTTGCCTTCATGATTCCTGGGAGTGATGGATATCGAGGCTCGTTTAACCCTTGTTGAGCTGTCACAAGAAGTGGCAATGAAGTTTCGATTGTTTCAGAGTCGCCTTCAACGTCACGGACAAGCGTTGCAGATGTCCCGTCAATCTTCAAGTCAGTAATTGTCGTGACATAGTTAATGCCTAGAAGTTCTGCGACACGTGGTCCGACTTGACCGGATCCACCGTCAATTGCAACGTTTCCAGCGATGATCAAGTCAGCATCTTTGTCTTTTAAGTATTCAGAGATGATTTTAGCTGCTGAGAATTCATCCATCTCATCCAAGTCATCTTCTGTGTTGATCAATACCGCTTTGTCAGCGCCCATTGCAAGTGCAGTGCGGAGCTGCTTTTCAGCGTCTTCTCCACCAAGTGAAAGGACAGTTACTTCACCACCGTGTTCATCACGGACCTGAATTGCTTCTTCAACAGCATACTCATCGTACGGATTAATGATGAATTCTGCACCGTCTTCTTGAATGGCACCATTTTTAACAACGATCTTTTCCTCTGTGTCAAATGTACGTTTTACTAAAGCATAAATGTTCATACTGCAGACCTCCTTGACGTATTATCGTCCATTAAATTTAGGTTCACGTTTTTCTATAAATGCTTGAATGCCTTCTTTGGCATCTTCTGATACAAATACTTCACCAAACGAATCCGCTTCTGCCTCGACGCCCTTATGATAAGAATCGTCTTTGGCGAATTGAAGCATGGCCAATGCAGCTTTCATAGCTACTGGGCTCTTCTTTGCAATTTTGTGTGCGATCGCCATCGTTTCGGACAGCAACACGTCTTCAGCAAAGACACGGTTTGCAAGTCCCCATTTCACAGCTTCGAGTCCCGAAATCGGATCGCTCGTCAGCAACATTTCGGCTGCTTTAGCTTTCCCAACGTATCCCGGTAGCCTCTGTGTTCCAGCGAAGCCAGGAATCAGGCCAAGCTGTAACTCTGGTAGACCGAGTTTTGCGTTTTCAGTTACAAAACGCATGTGGCACGCCATGGCAAGTTCGAGCCCTCCACCTAATGCTGCGCCATGGATGGCTGCAATCACTGGTTTGTGATAGGTTTCCAGTTTCTCAAAGATACGTTGACCGTCTGCTGACAGTTTTGAGAATTCTGCTCCTGAAGTGACAGTTGTGAATTCTTTAATGTCGGCTCCAGCTGAGAAGAATTTGCCTTCTCCGTGAAGGACGATCACTCGTACTTCTTCGATGTCCTTCAGTTGTTCTAGCAAGTCGCCAACTTCTAGAATGAGTGCTCTTGAGAGAGCGTTTGCAGGGGGACGATTGATTGTTGCGACGGCGACCCCTTGATCAATTGAGACTTTCAAAAAATCCATGTCATCCCATCCTTTTTCAGTACGGTTTGCTATGATGATTTGTAAAATGGAAGCGCCTTCAATGATAGCATACTAGTTTCTTAAAAATAAAGATTTTCCACTTTGTTGCGACAATTTTGTTTACACAGATAGATTACGGGGTTGATTTACGCTTCAGGCGTACGCTTTCCGAGGGGCTCGATTTCAGCCTCCTCAGTCGCGTTGCTCCCTGCGGGGTCTTCAATCTTCGCTTATCCCTTCGGAGTCGACGCCTTCCGCTTCAATCAACGGATACTTCCATCAAAAGAGATAACACCTCAAATAGTTATGAATAAAAGTTACCCTTTCATGCCAGAGAGTAGTAGTTTGTGTACTCTTGGGGCTAGTTCGAGTAGGTCGTATTTCTGATCGTTCATGACCCAGGATGTGGTAGTTTCGTCGATTGTGCCGAAAACCATCTGTCTAGCGAGTCGGATGTCGAGATCTGAAGAGAACTCCCCACTTTCAATTCCTTCTCGAAGTAAAGCATCCAATAAGGTTAAGTATTCTTTTAGTACTTCGTTGATACGGAAACGAAGTTCTTTGCTGGATTGACGTAGCTCCAGTTGTGTGACGATGGCTAAGTTGCGATCATCGTGCAGCACTTTAAAATGGTTCTCGATCATTTTAAATAGCTTGTCGGAAGCAGATAAATCCATTTCTAAAATATCTTTTACGTAGTCTGCAAAAACGGCCATCTTCTCTTGAAATACCGAAATGAGGATGTCTTCTTTGTTTTTGAAGTACAAGTAAATCGTACCATCTGCGACGCCTGCTTCTTTTGCGATCTTCGACACTTGTGCTTGGTGGTAGCCATTTTGTGCGATAATTGACACAGCAGCGTCCACTATTTTTTTATATTTCGGTTTTTCTCGCTTCAATTTTTTCTCACCACCATAAAAAAGAAAATATGAATGATGGTTCATTCATATTTTCATATTAATAGTTATTTAGTTTTTAGTCAAGCCTTTTAGTTAGGATGTCAACTGTTGTTGCTCGACTTTCTTTTTCTCTTCGTCTACTAAAGCTCTTCTTAGAATCTTCCCAACAGCGGTCTTCGGAAGCTCATTTCGGAACTCATAAATCCGTGGGACTTTGAATGATGCCATATTTGTTCTGCAATACGTATCTAGTTCTTCTTCGGTCAGTGAATATCCTTCTTTTAAGACAATATAGGCTTTCACAGTTTCCCCGCGATAAGGATCTGGTACTCCTGCGACCACACATTCTTGAATCGCTTCGTTTTCATATAATACTTCTTCGATTTCTCGTGGTGAAATATTAAAACCACTTGCAATAATCATGTCTTTTTTCCGGTCAACGACGTAGAAGAAGCCATCTTCATCCATATAACCAAGGTCCCCTGTTAAAAACCAACCTTCACGGAATGATTCTTTTGTTTCTTCCGGGCGATTCCAATAGCCAGTCATCACTTGAGGTCCCTTAATGGCAATCTCTCCTACATCACCCGGTTTCATCGGTATAGAAGAATCTGGTGGTAATATAGCAACGTCGGTATTCGGCCATGGTACGCCAATGGAACCGCGTTTACGCTGACCTTCCCAAACAAAATTAGCAATCGCGACTGGAGATGTTTCAGTGAGTCCATATCCTTCTACCAGTTTCCCACCTGTCACTTTTTCAAATTTCTCTTGCACTTCTACTGGAAGTGCAGCTGACCCACTCAAACAGGCTTTAATGGACGACAAATCGTACTTCGCAACATCTGGATGATTAAGTAAGCCAATATAGATTGTTGGTGCGCCTGGGAATAACGTCGGCTTCTGTTTGTCAATCTCTTTGAGTGCTGTCTTGAAATCGAATTTTGGAATCAATACCATTTTATTTCCACACATGACTGAGAAAATGAGCACAGTCGTCATCCCATAGACATGGAAGAACGGTAAAATTCCCATTGCGACTTCATCGCCTTCTTTGGATTTGTACAGCCATGCGTTACACATTTCCGCGTTTGCAATGAGGTTCTTATGGGTAAGCATGACTCCTTTTGGAGGTCCCGTAGTCCCGCCCGTGTATTGTAGCAAAGCAATATCTTTTTCAAAATCAAATTCTAGTTGAATCGATTCAGCTTGCGTCGACTTCATGATTTCAGTGTATAGATGATGAATTCCTCGGTGCTCCACTTTTACTACAATTCCGTTTTCTTTCTTTTGTATAAAAGGATAAAGGACGTTTTTCGGGAATGGTAAGTAATCTTTAATGCTAGTTACGATAATGTTTTCCAACTGAGTTTCTTTTAATATTGAGGACACTCGGGGAAATAGTAAGTCCAGTGTAATAATTGCCTTGGCACCTGAATCGGACATCAGATACGAGATTTCACGTTCTTTGTAAAGCGGATTCGTTTGAACAACTATACCTCCTGCAAACAAAATCCCATAGTAAGCAATGGCATTTTGAGGGCAATTCGGTAGCATAATGGCCACTCGGTCGCCTTTTTCGATTCCCAGTTTCCGTAAATAGTTTGCAAACTTCAAAGAGGATTCATAAAACTCTCCGAACGTAATGTCTTTGCCTAAAAAGTGAATAGCATTCTTTTTAGGATACTTGGACGCAGTGCGTGTTAAAAATTCTTGAAGAGGAATCGGAACAAAGTCGATAACCGCAGGTATTTCAGTTGGGTATTGTGAAAGCCATGGTTTGTTCGTCATGGAACAGCCTCCTTTTCTCCAGTATATTCATAGAATATTCTTTCTTTACTAAGTATAACGAAAAATGAAGGCGTTTACAATGTTAATAATGGAAGGAATTGCAAACCCCGTAACTACAAGAGTTACGGGGTTTGCTTGACCATCCACCATATACCGAAAGCGATAAATAAAACACACAATACGAGTAATATTTTTGATAATTTCTCCATATACGTAATCGTCTCCTACTGACCATACTCTTATGAAATACTTGCACCGATGACAAATGATAATCCGACAGAAATAATCATCGAAATAAACCCTACAGAACGGTTATCTTTCTCAATTTCTTCATCTACTTTGAACATCGGTGTTAAAAATTCAAACAGCAGGTAGGCAAAAATGAGCAACGAGAATCCAAACAATCCCCATCCAATCATTTGAGGAAGCGTGTTGTGACGTTCGATAGAATATCTGAAAATGTTCGCAACACCGAATATTTTACCTCCCGTTGCAAAAGCAACAGACAAGTTCCCTTTTTTAATTTCATCCCAACATCTGTACTTTGTCACAATTTCAAATATGACCATTGAAACAACGAGACAAAGGACGACTGTACTAAAATAACCAGTTGTTTCTACTAACGGATGACTCCAAAACCCAGTCTTTGACATAGTTCGATGGCCCCTTTACGGTGATGTCTTAACGAGTACGAATGAGCCTCGAATAGGTTTCACTTTTCAAAAAAAAATTATTTCAACTCAACAACTGTTACACCGAGTCCACCTTCACCTGCATCACCAAAACGGAAATTTTTTACACGGGAATGCTTTTTAAGGTAGGTCTGGATACCTTGTCGGAGTGCACCCGTACCCTTCCCATGGATAATGGATACTTGGTGGTAGTTGGACAACAATGCATCATCCAAATACTTCTCTGTCCTTCTGATTGCATCTTCATAACGTTCCCCACGGAGATCGAGCTCCAATTTAACATGCTGATCTCGCCCACGAATTGCGGTCGAAGCTACTATCTTCTTTTCTTTTTCAGGTTTCACAAATTCCAAACCAGATTGTTCCAGCTTCATTTTCAAAATGCCGATTTGAACAATCCATTCTGTATCGGACACTTTGTCAATTAGTGTTCCTTTTTGACCGTAGCTTAAAACCTTTACCTCATCGCCTACTTGCAATGGACGAGGAGCGGCTTTCGCTTTCAGTGCTTTCTTTTTCGCTTCTTTCGGCGAAGCATTTTCAAGACGCTTTCGTGCTTCGATGAGTTCGTGTTCTTTCACAGATGCCCCTGCAGTCATGCGAAGCGCACGTAAATCTGAAATGATTGCTTCAGTTTCAAGCCTCGCCTCTTCCACAATCTTTTTAGCTTTCTCTTTCGCTTTTTCCGTTAATCTAGTTTGCATCGCTTCGTTTTCAGCAAGTTTTTCGGCAAGTTCTTTTTTCAACAATTCGGTTTCTAAAAGTAAATCATGCGTTCGTTCTGCATCTTTTTCGGATTGAACACGACTCGATTCTAAAGAAGCAATCATAGAGTCGACTTCACCACGATCCGTTCCGGTAAACGTTTTGGCACGCTCGATCAAATGATCTCCGAGACCTAGTCGTTTTGAAATTTCAAATGCGTTACTCCGTCCTGGAACGCCTATTAACAAGCGATACGTAGGACTCAATGTATCGACGTTGAATTCTACGCTTGCATTCGCAACACCATTTCTGTTATAACTGTAGGCTTTTAATTCAGGGTAGTGTGTAGTTGCCATCACTCGCGCACCTGTTCCATGGACTTCATCCAAAATGGAGATTGCGAGTGCTGCCCCTTCCTGTGGATCGGTTCCGGAACCAAGTTCATCGAAAATAATGAGAGAATCATGATCGAATTTCTTCAAGATATCAACGATATTCACCATGTGAGATGAAAACGTACTAAGGCTTTGTTCAATGGATTGTTCATCACCAATATCGGCAAAAACGGATCCGAAAACAGCGATTTCCGAGCCGTCCAATACAGGAATCGGTAATCCCGCTTGTGCCATTAACGTGCAAAGTCCAACAGTCTTTAAGGTCACGGTTTTACCACCAGTATTCGGTCCAGTAATGACAATTGTAGTAATGTCATTTCCGAATTCAATCGTATTGGCTACTGCTTCTTCGATCGGCAATAGTGGATGACGGGCTTTTGAAAGGCGCATGTAGCCATCTTGATTCACTATTGGTTTTGTACACTTGTTTGCCATTCCGTATTTCGCTTTTGCTAAAATGACATCCACTTTCACAAGCTGATCGACTAAGATAAACAAGTCATGAGCGTGTTCTTGAACAAACGCGGAAAGCTCTCGAAGAATCTTTTCAATTTCTTCTTTTTCTTTCGATTTCAACGTACGGATCTCGTTATTTGCTTGCACGACTGCATCAGGTTCAATATATACCGTCTGACCTGAAGAAGACGAATCGTGAATGACCCCACCATAATGACTGCGATATTCTGACTTCACAGGAATTACAAATCGTTCATTCCGAATTGTGACGATGCTATCAGACAACATTATCGCTGCGTTTTTCCCTCGAATAATGCTCTCCAACTTCTCGCGTACTCTACCTTCTTGAATACGCAGACTTTGACGGACGGAACGTAGTGCACTGGATGCACTATCCAACACTCGTCCATTCTCATCGACTGCACTATTAATTTCATGTTCTAACCCCGTTACGATTGGCATGGCTTCTTTAATTGTGATAAAATTTGGAATTTCTACTTCTTCATCTTGTACAACTGCTTCGATGAATTGACGGAAAATACGGCTCGCTCGAATGGTTGACGCAGTTTCCATCAATTCTTGCGCACTTAAGACACCACCGATTTGTGCACGACGTGCGTGCGGGCGTATGTCCGTAATTCCTCCCATCGGTACATTTCCTCGTACACGTAAAATCGCAAGACCTTCGTCCGTTTCTTCTAAAAGTCGTTCTACCGTTTCGAAGTCGGTATCCGGTTTCAACTTTTCCATCTCAGCTCGTCCTGCAGGAAACGTACACTGTTGTGCCGCTTGTGCGAGGACTTTGTCAAACTCTAAAGTTTTTAATACACGTGAATCCATTGCGGATCCCTTCCTTTCACTTATCAACGATTCTTTGTTTGAACTGATCCAATGACCAGGTATTGACAACTGTCTCTTTTTTCAACCATGCTTTTTGTGCATATTCTACACCGATAGCCATAAGCTCCAATTGCTCTTTGGCATGGGCATCTGTATTGATCGATATCTTTACACCAGCCTCTTGCGCCATTTCTAAGTATTCTTTGTCCAAATCAAGGCGATGAGGGCTTGCGTTCAATTCTAGAATCTTACCATATTTCGCAGCCCATTCGATTAATTGAGGCACATCCGGATTGTAGCCATCCCGTTTTCCAATGAGACGTCCTGTAGGATGGGCAATTAAATCGACGTGCGGGTTTTTCATTGCCGAATGTAATCGTTCCATGATCTGCTCTTGGGATTGACTGAAACTTGAATGAATGGATGCAATTACAAAATCAAGTTGCGAGAGTACTTCATCGTCAAAATCGAGTGTACCGTCTGGCAATATATCCATTTCTGTCCCACTAAAAATTTCGATGTCTGGATACTCTTCATTGATTTCCCGGATTTCTTTCAATTGGTCGAGTAACCGTTCAGGTGTTAGACCATTGGCCACTTTCAAATAATGGGAGTGGTCTGTAATCACCATGTGGCTATAGCCTCTTTCTCTGCATGCGTCTGCCATTTCACGAATCGAATAGCCTCCATCAGAAGCAGTCGTATGCATGTGGAAGTCGCCCCGGATGTCACTCAGTGCGACCAAACCATCTAGTTCGTCTATGCGATCCAGCTCCCGACCGTCTTGACGTAAGTTTGGTTGGATGAACGGTAAATCAAAATGGGCGAAAAAGTCTTCTTCTGAATCGAATGTTAACACGGTTCCGTCCTCTTGCTCGACACCGTATTCACTAATTTTTTCACCGCGTGATTTTGCGAGTTGCCGCATTCTTACATTATGGTCTTTTGAACCTGTAAAATGATGCAGCGCACTTGCATATTGTGTGTCTGTCACGAATCGGAAATCGACGTCGATGATTTCTTCCAACTCCAAAGTTACGGAGAGTTTTGAATCCCCTGCTGCAATCGTTTCTAAAGTCGGAAGTAGTTTTAGCAACTTTTCACGTACAACAGATGGTGTATCTGTCACGATGATGAAATCCATGTCACTGCTTTGTTCTTTCGTTCTGCGGTAACTTCCCGCTACTGAATATTTGCTGATTTCTTCAATTCCATCCAAAATCGGTTCAACTTGTCCAACAAATTTAACCATTTGCCAAAGAGGGAAAGATGTTTTACGCTCAGAAAGTTGTTCAATTTCATGGAGTAGCTTTTCTTCTGTTTTCTTACCGAAACCAGGAAGTGCGCTCACTTCATTTTTCTCACAAGCTTCTTTTAGCGATTCTACTGAATCAATTCCTAGTGCCTCATGGAGTTTTGCAATTCGCTTGCCCCCAAGCCCCGGGATTTCAAGCAGTGGGATCATTCCCGCTGGAACGGTCTCTTGAAGCTCGTTTAACAGGTCGGACTCCCCTTTGTCTAATAGATCCTGAATAACCGCACCTGTTCCTTTGCCGATTCCTTTCAAGGTTAATATATCGTCCATTTCAGCGAGGCTTCTTGGATCGACTTCAAGGATGTTCGCTGCTTTACGGAAAGCGCCAACTTTGAAATGATTCTCCCCGAGTAATTCCATATAGAGTGCAATTTTTTCCAACGTTTGTATGATCACTTTTTTGTTCATCAACAAAACCTCCTCGTTCTATTTGTTCCCTGACTGAACAAAAGCTTCCCGCCGCTCGGGGGGGAAGCTGCTCAGACTTATTTTGTGTAAACGTACCACCATTCTTTCACTGCGTTTGAAATGACCGGTGTATGTTCGAACATGGTTTTCGACAGTAAAGACGAATCTAATAATTTTTGAACAAAGTCGATTGGCAACAAAGCAAGGAAACTGATGAGTAATAGAATGATAATATAGAACTCAACAAATCCTAATGCCGCGCCAAAGAAACGCGAGATGAATCCAAGTACAGGCAAATGTTTCAGGAAGTCGAACATCGACACAAAGAGTTGCAGTAGGAATTTAACAACAAAGAAAATCAGGATAAATGCTAACAACCTGTAAAACGTCTGATCTAAATCCAATTGTCCAAATGACCAGCTTAACTTGGACTCTGCGGTAACTCCCGGATATGGAATCCATAAAACGAATTTATCCGCAAGTTGTTTGTAATACGCGTAAGCAACAATGAATGAAACGATAAAACCTGTCATATGTAAGACTTGTACAAGCAATCCTCTTCTAAAGCCTGTAATCAGTCCTCCAACCAATAGAAATAATATAAGTATATCTAACATTAGCAGCCGTCAGCCCTTCAACTTTTTCAATTCTTCTTCAAGTAATTCTTTTTCAGTTTGTAACTTCAAATAGTCATGCACACTGTTAACAGCTGTTAGCACCGCAACTTTTGTCGTATCCAAAGACGGATTATGCGCACTAAGTTCACGCATTAGGTCGTCCACGAGTGTTGCCACTTGTCGAACGTGAGCAGACGAGTCGGTCCCAATGATTGTATACGTTTGACCGTATATATCGATGGTAATCCGTGTTTTCTGTTCTTTTTCCACTGCCATAACCTCCTGCCCAAAACTATGAAGTTAATCATACCACGAAAAAGGTTTATTTGTGAACATAGGCATTGCCAGCAAACTATTTTTGTGTTCTCTATGGGACACGGTATACTATACAAAACGTTTTAGAATGTACGGTTTGAAAGGATGATTTGAATGGCGAATTCTGTAATAATTTTGTCTGATAAAAAAATTACTGCGTTAAAAGCGTATTATGCGAGTGATCGTGTGACGCGCAATGCCCCTGGTGTGGTGTTTGCTGCAAAAACTGCGAATGCATCGATCACTGCATATCGTTCAGGGAAAGTTTTGTTTCAAGGTGGAGGTGCTGAGGTGGAGGCTGCGAAATGGCAGTCTGATTTGGATGCAAGTTCGGACTCGAGGGCTCCTAAGAAAAAAGTTGTTGTGAAAGGAGCGGCCCTTCCTGATCGTCTTGAGACACTTTCAGTAATCGGTTCAGATGAAACCGGGACAGGAGATTTCTTTGGTCCAGTTACGGTTTGCGCTTGTTACGTACGGGCGGATCAGATTCCTCTTGTCGCAGAACTTGGGGTGAAGGACTCCAAGTTACTGACGGACCCCTACATGAGGTCGATTGCTCCGGATTTGAAATCAGCATTGACATACAGTGTGCTCACCTTACAAAACGAAAAATACAATACTGTGCAAGCAAAAGGTTGGTCCCAAGGGAAAATCAAAGCATTGCTACACAATCAGGCGATCCGCCATGTGTTGCGTAAAATGGAAGATGAGCATCCGGATTATATTTTGATAGATCAGTTCGCGGAGCGCGGTGTGTATTACAACCACTTGAAGAATGAACGCGAGATTGTGCGGGAGAATGTGTTGTTTGCAACGAAGGCGGAAGGATTACATGTTGCCGTTGCTGCGGCGTCAATCATCGCTCGGGTGGCGTTTTTAGATGAAATGGATCGGTTGAGTGGATTGGCAGGACGAACACTTCCCAAAGGTGCTGGTAAAAAGGTGGATGAAACCGCTGCTTCGATTTTACTCGCAAAAGGAGAACCGTTTTTGCGTTCGATGACGAAATGGCACTTTGCTAATGCGAAAAAAGCCGCGGTATTGGCTGCTAAGAAGCGTGGGTGATTTTGGGTTTTGGGGATGGCACGGGTTGCGTGAGAAATGATCGGGTTCTGACTCGGAACGAGCGTGTTAAGTAGGGAAACGGGCGGGTGGATTCAGAGAACGAGCGGGTTATCCGCCGGAACGGGCGGGTTCTCTGCCTGAACGGGCGGGTGGATCCGGAGAACGAGCGGGTTCTCTGCCGGTACGGGCGGGTGGATCTGGAGAACGAGCGGGTTCTCTGCCGGTACGGGCGGGTGGATCTGGAGAACGAGCGGGTTCTCTGCCGGTACGGGCGGGTGGATTCGGAGAACGAGCGGGTTATCCGCCGGTACGGGCGGGTGGATTCGGAGAACGAGCGGGTTCTCTGCCGGAACGGGCGGGTGGATCTGGAGAACGAGCGGGTTCTCTGCCGGAACGGGCGGGTGGATCTGGAGAACGAGCGGGTTCTCTGCCGGAACGGGCGGGTAATCCGGAGAACGAGCGGGTTCTCTTCCTGAACGGGCGGGTGATTCTGGAGAACGAGCGGGTTCTCTTCCTGAATGGGTGGGTGAATCCGGAGAACGAGCGGTTTCTCTTCCTGAATGGGTGGGTGAATCCGGAGAACGAGCGGTTTCTCTTCCTGAACGGGCGGGTGGATCTGGAGAACGAGCGGTTTCTCTGCCGGTACGGGCGGGTGGATCCGGAGAACGAGCGGGTTCAGACTAGTAATAGATATTTCCCCGTGACCTCCTTTCCCCACTATCTATTACTAAATGCGTAGCGGAGCGAAGCACACCAATTCATCTTGGTTTTGAATTGGGGGAATTGATTGGTCTCGACGTGGATCAGAATTGAAGATAGAAGCCTGTCGCTGACAAGGTGCAGGAACCTCAGGGACCATTTAACGAAGCTAGTGGGTGCGGTAGACAGATGAAAACGCTTCGCAATGCGAAGCGCACCAATCATCACCTGTATTTCAACCTACATTGCAAGCTATATTAACGTTGTGTAACGACTGCCTCGTCCCTCCCCCTGCTTTTTAACCTTTGAGCGAGCAAGCATTCTTTTTGCAGTGTGGCGATTAGTGATTCCTGTGAACTCACAAAACTTTCGATTGGTCAGAGGTCCGGACATTAGCATAAACCAATCGATTACCGCATTTTGGTGACTCCCAATTTCACGTACACCGCAGACTTGGCAATCCCATCGCAAGTCGCACCATCTCATAATTGCTGGAATTTCACATTTTGAACAAAATACCCCTCCCCTAATATCATGCTCAGCTATGTTATATCGTAAAGTTATTGGATAAGGATTGTATTCCTTATGTCCGCGCGCTAGCGCTTTTGCAATTCTTGCAATATCCCGTTCCTCAAAAATCTGTTGCTGTGGGGTCAATGAACGGAAATAAGTAGGTGCCTCATAGGCAGTAATTACTTCCATAGATGTTTTTTCTTCAATAAACATTTCATTGTTATAGGCAAACACAATGAGCCCCTTCACCTTTATATGCACATTCCTGCTAGCTAACCACTTTTCGAGAAACTGAATTTTACGTTCCACTTCTGCAATTGGGCTTCGGAATAGCAACCGTGTTTCGTCGGGCAGCTGCTTCATAAATTGTGTCGGCTTGGCTTTAATGAAAATTTTATCGGCAATGTTTTTTATTTCCGAAATGATGATGGAGTCTGGTGTGATGAAAAGTGAGTCGATTTGAAAATGGACACCTTCGTGTTGTAGGAAAAGATCGTGGAGTATGGCGTGTGGATAGTCAGTCCGGACTTCTTTCATGTAGCGATCGTATTCTTGCTCGCCTCCGTATCCGGCACGGATTTTATACAGCTCATTCTGGATGTATTCGTATTTCTCATGTGTTGGTGAAAGACGTTTCTCTAAAGCTTGTAGCCCACTTAATAGTCGTGGCTTGGTTCGATGTTTATAGATCAATAGCGTCACCCCTTTTTTCTTTAGTGTAGCGGATCTTCCAGAGGAGAGGAAGGCTTTGTTCGAAAATAGCATTATCACGTTTTTGACACAATTCACTTTCCGCTTATAGTTTTAGAGATAGTCAGGGATTAATTGGTCGCGAGTTCAATGAAGGTTAAACCTTAATGTAGTCCCGCGACAATGGAGCTATTGGAACGGGCGGATCGACTTCCGTAACGGGCGGGTTGACTTCCGTAACGAGCGGGTTCCGGCTCAAAACGAGCGGGTCGACTTCCATAACGAGCGGGTTCCGACTCAAAACGGCCGGTTGACTTCCTTAACTAGCGGGTTCCGACTCAAAACGGGCGGGTCGACTTCCGAAACGAGCGGGTTCCGACTCAAAACGGGCGGGTTGACTTCCGTAACGAGCGGGTTCCAACTCAAAACGGGCGGGTTGACTTCCTTAACGAGCGGGTTCCGACTCAAAACGGGCGGGTCGACTTCCGAAACGAGCGGGTTCCGGCTCAAAACGGGCGGGTTGATTTCCTTAACGAGCGGGTTCCGGCTCAAAACGGGCGGGTCGACTTCCATAACGAGCGGGTTCCGACTCAAAACGGGCGGGTCGACTTCCGAAACGAGCGGGTTCCGGCTCAAAACGGGCGGGTTCATCGTGAAAGTTCGTATACACAAAAAAGAGAGGGAGAACCAGCAATCCGCCGGTTCTCCCTCTCTTTTCATCTAGATTTATCCTCGTAGCACTGCGCCTGATTTTTCTTTCAGTGCAGCGAGTACTTTGTCGTGACGCGTGACCACTTCCTCGTCAGTCAGCGTGCGATCTGCATCGAAATACGTCAACGAAAATGCGAGTGACTTCATGCCTTCATCCACTTTGTCGCCTTCGTACAAGTCGAACACAGTTACATCTTTCAACAACTTGCCACCCGCTTCTTGGATGATTTCCATCAAGCTACCAGCAGCCTCGTCTTTTGAAACAACTAGGGCGATATCACGTGACATCGAAGGATAGCGTGGAACTTGCTCATATACGAGTGCTTCAGCTGATTCAGCAAGCAGCAACGCTAAGTTTATCTCAGTCACATATGTTTCTTTCAAATCGCGTTTTTTCTGTTCAGATGGGTGCAATTGACCGAGTACACCAACTACCTCACCATTCAACAAGATGTCCGCTGTTCTACCTGGATGCAAGCCGTCATGAGTTGCTTTCGTATACGTTACTTTCTCAGTAAGACCGAGTGTATCCATTAGCCCTTCGATGATCCCCTTCATCACGAAGAAATCGACTTTCTTATTTTCTTGTTGCCATGCGTGATTCACCCATTTTCCAGTTATCACCGCAGCGACATGACCTACTTCTTTAGGGAGTCCGTCCTCTTGCGTTCCTAGGAACACCGAACCCGTCTCATATAGTGAAACCGTGTCAATGCGACGCGCTACGTTGTAAGTCGTTGCCTCCAGCAGATGTGGAAGCAAGCTTTGGCGCAATACGCTTCGATCTTCACTCATCGGCATTAGAAGCTCTGTTACCGGAGCTGTCTCCAGTGCAAAGCTTTGGGATTCCGCCCTCGAAGTTAGTGAATACGTGATTGCCTGATAAAGACCCGCACTCTCCAAATAGCGACGAACGAGACGTCGTTTTTCCTGGAAACTGCTCAATCCTCCTGGAACACTCTCACCAATCGGCAGTGTCATCGGAATTTCATCGTACCCATAAAGACGTGCAATTTCTTCGATCAAATCCTCTTTAATGCGCAAATCTTGTCTACGTGTAGGAGCATCCACGATTAATTGTCCATTGGCTGCTTCTACAGGGATTTGTAGACGTTCTAGAATTGAAACCATTTCGTCCATTGGAATCTTCATTCCCAAACGACGATTTACATAATCTGGTGATAATATGATGCGCACGGATTCTTTATTCAACTCATCGAATTGAACCGATCCCGCTAACACCTCTCCTCCAGCCAACTCTGACAGTAATTGAGCCGCACGTTCTGCTGCTTCTGCAACGCGGTTCGGGTCTACTCCTTTTTCTAAACGAGTACTTGCATCACTGCGTAAGCCGACGTCTTTCGAAGTTTTACGAACTGATGCAGGCGCAAAATAAGCTGATTCAATGACAACTGTTGTCGTGCCATCATAAACTTCTGAATTCGCACCTCCCATAACTCCTGCAAGTGCAACTGGCTCTTTGCCATTTGTAATAACGAGTTGACCTGCACGCAACGTACGCTCGACGTCATCTAGTGTCGTAATCTTTTCACCTTCAACAGCGTGACGAACGACAATTTCTTTCGTTGCAAGACGATCGTAGTCAAACGCGTGCAAAGGCTGACCGTACTCAAGCAAAACAAAGTTTGTAATGTCGACAACGTTGTTATGAGGACGGACCCCTGCAGCCATTAAGTAGTTTTGAAGCCATAGTGGCGATTCTGCTACTTTGACATTTTTTACGACTTTTGCAATGTACATCGGGTTGTCTTCTTTCGCTTCTACTTTCAGCTTTAAGAAGTCTTCTGCTTTTTCGTTTGAAGCTGTGTACTCAATCTTCGGAAGCTTGACATCTTGTGATAAAATTGCACCGACTTCATACGCAACACCTAGCATACTAAGTGCGTCCGCGCGATTCGGTGTTAAATCGAATTCCAAGATGACATCATCTAATCCGAGTAATGAAAGCGCATCTGTTCCTGGTTTAGCATCAGCTGGTAGTACATAAATACCTTCTGCATAAGCTTTTGCGACCGTCTTCCCTTCAACACCAAGCTCTTGAAGAGAACAGATCATGCCGTTTGATACTTCTCCGCGCAGTTTTGCTTTTTTAATCTTCATGCCACCTGGCAATTTAGCGCCAGGAAGTGCGGCAATAATGTTTTGTCCTGCGGCTACGTTCGGTGCACCACAAATAATTTGAACCGTTTCTTCACCGACGTTCACTTGGCAAATATTTAATTTGTCTGCTTCCGGATGCTTTTCACATGATTCAACGTGTCCGACGACAATGTTGGTCAACCCTTCAGAACGGTCGATAATCGTATCGACTTCAATGCCCGCACGTGTAATCTTTTCAGCAAGATCCGCAGGTGCGATGCCTTTTGTATCTACATAGTTTTCTAGCCATTTCGTTGATACGTACATGGGGTCTCCTCCTTACACTTCTGTGCGGTTAAATTGTGATATAAATCTCATATCGTTTGTAAAGAAATGACGAATGTCTTCAACGCCATACTTCAGCATAGCAATTCGTTCTGGTCCCATGCCGAACGCAAATCCAGTGAATACTGTAGGGTCATATCCAGCCATTTCAAGTACATTCGGATGCACCATACCAGAACCAAGAATTTCAATCCAGCCAGTTTTCTTACAGACGTTACAGCCTGATCCACCACATTTGAAGCACGAGATGTCCATTTCAACAGAAGGCTCTGTGAATGGGAAGAAGCTTGGACGAAGACGGATTTCCCGTTCTTCACCGAACATCTTTTTCGCAAATAACGCGAGTGTCCCTTTCAAGTCGCTCATACGAATGTCTTCGCCTACGACAAGACCTTCAATTTGTGTGAATTGGTGAGAGTGTGTCGCGTCATCGCTATCACGGCGGTACACTTTACCTGGGCAAATAATTTTGATTGGCTCTCCTTTTTTAGCGGCCATTGTCCGCGCTTGCACAGGGGACGTATGGGTACGGAGCAAAACATCTTCCGTGATGTAAAATGAATCCTGCATATCGCGTGCTGGATGACCTTTTGGTAGGTTCAACGCTTCAAAGTTGTAGTAGTCTTGTTCCACTTCGGGACCTTCCGCCACTTCATATCCCATACTGATGAAGAAGTCCTCAATATCTTCAACGACACGTGTCAGTGGGTGGTGATTGCCGAGTTTAACGGGTCTACCTGGAAGTGTAATATCGATTGTTTCTTTTTCAAGTTTTTCATTAACGGCTTGCTGTTCTAGCAGTTCCATTTTTTCTTCTAGAGAAGTTGTAACGGTTTCACGAACGACATTAACGAGTGCTCCCATTTTAGGACGTTCCTCTGCAGGAAGTTTCCCCATTCCTTTTAGGAGGTCGGTAATCGGCCCCTTTTTCCCTAGATAAGCTACACGCACGTCGTTTAGCTCTTTTACTGACGGCGCGTCTTCAATTTTCTGCAGTGCTTCTTGTTTTAACTGTTCCAGCTGCTGCTCCATTGTCATTCTCCTTTCAAAATAGCTTAGTTCAATAAAAAGCTTAACAAAATAAAAACTCGTCCCCTAAAAAAGGGACGAGGACGAATTCGCGGTACCACCCTGATTATCATGCCGTTCGTGCACATGATCACTCAACTTCGGAATAACGGTCCGTAGCCGGCTCATCTTTACAGCGTATGCTGGTCCTGATGGCAGTTCGCGGGGTGAACGGTAACAGTTTCGACCATCCATACTTTCAGTCAAGGTATGGACTCCCTAGCGTCAAATCATCTGTTTCCTCTTCCCGGTCAACACTTTTGTTGTCTGTTGCTCTTGTATACTACATCAGTATAGCTGAATCTGCTTCACACTTCAATACTTGAACGGCTTAACGACGTCCGTATGTGTAGAGTAAGATGCCCGCTGCGACTGCAACGTTCAACGATTCTGCTTCACCATACAATGGAATCTTGACGATCGTATCCGCTTGTTCCAGGTATTCATCCGAAACTCCAGCGCCTTCGTTCCCCATTAGAAGTGCAAACGCAGGCATTGCGTCCACTGTAAAATGATCTTTCGCTTGTGACAGACCTGTTCCGATCACTTGCAGACCGCCTAGTTTTGCACGTTCGATCCATTCACTCAAATCCCCTTTTACGATTGGAATATGGAAATGGGAACCTTGCCCAGAACGAACTGTTTTCGGGTTAAAAGGATCGGCACACCCCTTACCAAGAATCACAGCGTCCATTCCAGCAGCATCTGCTGTACGGATCATGGTCCCTATATTGCCTGGATCTTGGACTGCATCAATATATAGAAGCCGTTTCCATTCTAAATACAGGTCTTCTGAAGGAATCGGCTGTTTGCAGTGTGCGAAAATTCCTTGTGGATGCTCGGTTTCTGAGATTTCAGCGGCTACTGCTTTCGTCATTTCAATGATTTGAATCGAAGACTCTTCCAACTCAAATGGAATTTCAACATCTTCTCGGAACATGATATGGAGTACGGTGCCTTCAGTCTTTAATGCTTCCTCAACTAGATGATGACCTTCGATGATAAATTCTTCTGACCGTTCGCGTTCTTTCTTTGTCGTAACAAGTTTTTTCCAATGTTTCACAAGTGCATTTTGTGTGGATTCAATACGTTTCATAGTGTGGGATAACTTCCTTTTTTCTTTTCAGTGTATCAAAGACAAGCCCACTTGGCGATACTAAACTCAAGTACGCGGAAAGGAGGTCAGATGAATGAATTTTCAAATCAGGGATGCTATTACAGCTAATATGACAGATAACAAAGCACAAGACATTCGCGGGGTTGTCGATGACGCGATTGCACGTGGTGAAGAACATCTGCTTCCTGGCTTAGGCGTGTTCTTTGAGAAATTGTGGCAACGCGCAGATGATCAGGAGAAATTGAAGATCACAGGAGAACTCGAGCACGCATTTGCTGCACAGTGACTCCAAAAAAAAGGGGACCGCTAGCCACCTACAAGGTGAAAAGCGATCCCTTTTTAGTTCTTATTACAGCAACGCAGCAAGCAAAGATTTCTGCGCATGCATGCGGTTTCCTGCTTGTTGAAAAACAACCGAATGTGTTCCGTCGATGACAGATGCGGAAACTTCTTGACCACGATGCGCGGGTAAACAATGCATGAATGTGTAATCCGATTTTGCGTGGGAAGCGAGTTCGTCGTTGATTTCAAATCCTTCGAAATCTGCAAGTCGCTGATCTGATTGTTCATCGTCTCCCATACTCACCCACACGTCTGTATACAAAATATCTGCGTTTTTTGCGGCTTCAACAGGATCAGTCAACTGTGTCATCGTCACGCCGGATTGTTTGGCTGCTTTTTCGATAGACTTTGTAATAACAGCATCCATTTCATATCCGACAGGTGTAGCGATTGCTGTGTGAATTCCCATTTTAGCAGCTGCCATGAGTAGCGAATGTGCGACATTATTGCCGTCTCCAATGTAGACAAGTTTTAATCCCGCAAACTTACCTTTCACTTCTTGAATGGTAAGTAAATCCGCAAGTGCTTGGCACGGGTGCAATTTATCCGTAAGGCCATTAATGACAGGGATTGTGGCATTGTCTGCGAATTCTTTCACCATTTCATGTGAGTTTGCGCGGATCATTACTCCGTCTAGATATTCAGAGAATACTTTTGCTGTATCTGCAATTGACTCTCCACGGCCAATTTGTAGTTCAGTCGGATTCATCATCAATGCATGCCCACCTAGCTGGAACATGCCCACATCGAACGAAATACGAGTTCGCGTTGAATTCTTTTCAAACACCATTCCGAGAGTTTTCCCTTCAAGAGGTTTAGTTGCGCCTCCCGCTAAAAAGCCTTTCTTCATTTTTGTTGCTTGATCTAACAAATAGTTAATCTCGTCTGATGAAAAATCCTCTATGGCTAAAAAGTCTTTTCCCTTCAATTGCTTCTCCATGTATTTCAGTTCGAATGCGCTTGTCATGTAATCATCCTCCGTGAATAAAATTGGTTACTCTCAGTATAATTATGAATAATTATAAAGTCAAATGTATTTTTATACTTTATTGAAAATTAAAAGAGGCAGACCAGTGTTGGTCTACCTCTTCCCTTTTTATTCAGAAATAATCTTATCAACTGTTTCACGATCAAGCTTTTTAATGACTTCCACGATTAGTTTCACAGCGTTTTCGTAGTCGTCGCGGTGAAGCATTGCTGCGTGACTGTGGATGTAACGAGTCGCTACAGTGATTGCAATGGAAGGAACGCCGTTACCGCTCAAGTGGATTGATCCTGCATCAGTTCCGCCACCTGACATGGAGTCAAATTGATATGGAATGCCGTTTTCTTCAGCTGTGTCAACGATAAAGTCACGTAAGCTTTTATGAGCGATCATAGATGCATCATAGAGGATGATTTGTGGACCATCTCCCATTTTTGCTGCCGCTTCTTTCGCAGTAACTCCTGGAGTATCCCCAGCGATACCGACGTCAACTGCGATGCCGATATCCGGATTGATTTTATTCGCTGCAGTTCGAGCACCTCGGAGACCGACTTCTTCTTGAACAGCTCCGACGCTATACAGTGTATTAGGATGTCCTTGTTTGTGTAGTTCTTTCATAACGTCGATTGCAATTGCACAACCAATGCGGTTATCCCATGCTTTAGCTAGTAAATATTTTTCATTGTTCATGACTGTGAATTCAAAGTAAGGAACGACCATATCTCCAGGTAAAACGCCCCACTCCATTGCTTCTTCACGGGAAGAAGCACCGATATCGATAAACATATCTTTAATGTCTACTGGTTTTTTGCGTACTTCCGCAGGTAAAATATGTGGCGGTTTCGAACCGATGATTCCTGTAATGGAATCTCCTTTGCGCGTTACAATTGTCACGCGTTGAGCGAGCATGACTTGTGACCACCAGCCACCGATTGTTTGGAAGCTCAAGAACCCTTTTTCGTCAATTCTTGAAATCATGAATCCAACTTCATCGAGGTGACCTGCGACCATGATCTTTGGACCATCTGCATCGCCAGTATGTTTAGCAATTAATGAACCAAGTCCATCCTGGTCAATCTCATCTGCAAATGGTTCAATATAGCGTTTCATCACGTCACGTGGTTCACGTTCGTTCCCACCCGTTCCTTTTGCATCGGTTAATTCTTTGAGCATGTGTAGCGTTTCATCCATTTTAGCCAAATCCTTCGCCCCCCTAAGTAATTACGTTCCTAGTATAGTACAAATTATCTTGTTTTCAAAGTATACAGGACATTCTTATAACAATTCTTTTCGAAGTTGAGCGGGATCTTTTGGCGATAATAGGCCCGGTGGAATGTCAAACACTGTTTTCGCACCATGTTGTCCCAGTTGATTTAATCTGTATGCAGCTCGTGCATATGCTGTAAGAACACTTGAAGTAAATTCAGGATTACTATCCAATGTCAACGAATATTCCATCACTTGGTTGGTGCCTTTTCCGGTTTTACCACTTCTGATGACAAATCCTCCATGTGGCATCGTACTATGATTTTGTTGCATTTCTTCTTCAGAGATGAAGGAAACTGTTGTGTCATAGTCTGCGAAATAATCTGGCATAGTAACTATTGTATCTTTCACAGTCGCTGCATCTGCACCATCTTCTAGTACCACGTAGCATTCCCGGACATGCTTTTCTCTCGTTGACAATTGTGGTTGTTCCCCAGCTCTAACTTTTGAAATTGCTTCTTCAGAGGGGATTGTATATTGAACGGCATTTTTGACGCCATTAATGCGACGAACCGCATCGGAATGACCTTGGCTAAGGCCTTTCCCCCAAAATGTATACGTGGCACCATCAGCAAGGACGGTTTCCCCGTATAAACGATTTAACGAAAACAGGCCAGGATCCCATCCCACAGACAATATTGCTGTTGTGCCCGATGGTTTCGCTGCTGCGTCGATAGCATCGAAGTATTCAGGAATTTTAGCATGTGTGTCAAAGCTATCAATGGTTGTAAATAACTTCGCAAGTGCAGGACCTTGTTCAGGTAAGTCTGCGCGGGACCCTCCGCAAAGAATCATGACGTCCACCTCATCAACGTGCTTTTCAACATCTGCCAACTGGTATACAGATACGCTGTCACCGACTGGTTGAACACTACTTGGATCTCTTCTTGTGAAAATACCAACCAACTCCATATCGGGTTGTTGGGAAATCGCAAACTCCACCCCTCTACCTAGGTTTCCATAACCTGCGATTCCAATTCTTATCTTCGATTCCATGTCTTATTCCCCCATTTCGTTTGACTATTCGTTATTTTACAGTTTTTTTCGTCAGATTGCTATTTTTTCTTAACTAGAATGATTTTCTACAATTTTGTCACACATCATACCGTTTGTTCCTGACTCCCTATCCTTGTTCATTGATTTAAACCCTTAACATGATAAAATAAGCATGGTTTATGAAATCTCGAAACGAGGCGTATGTATGCGATTTTTTGTTTATTTAATCGTTTTCTTTTCATTTTTTGACTTATTCTCCCAGCTACCAATCATGAGTCCATTTGCTCTTTCTCTAGGCGCTTCCACATTCGTAGCAGGTCTTGTTGTCGGTACCTATTCACTTGCGAACGTTTTCGGGAACGTCATTTCAGGCTTTGTTACTGATAAGAGAGGTCCGTTCATCATTTTGCTAATCGGACTTTTAACAAATGCATTAGCATTGACACTATACTCCACAGTTCATATTGCTTGGTTGCTTGTTGGTGTCCGTTTCATTCACGGTTTTACGAATGGGTTGATCATCCCTGCTGCATTTACTTTTCTAGCCAACCGCGCTCAACCTGAAAAACGTGGAAAAAGTGTCGCGATTTCCGGTGCGTTTGTCGGAATGGCTGCGATTGCAGGTCCTGCTTATAGTGGAATTGTCGCTTCAATCATCGGGAACCCATCAAAAGGAACTCCTGTTATCATGCTCGTGAACGGGGCCGTCATGGCAATTCTAGCAATTTTGGCATTTCTGCTATTGCGTTCAGTAAAAAGAGTCAAAAAATCAGAAGAACAATCAAGAGAGAAACAGGTTGGGTCTATGTTCCGCCACCCAGGCATTCAGCGTGCCTTCGCAGGCGCCTTCTTCCTAATGTTCTCACAGGGTGTCCTAGCGCTTATTCTTCCGTTAAAGGTCGAAGCACTTGGTTTTGATACAAAAACCACAGGCACACTTCTTAGCACGTTCGGTATTGTAGCAATTCTAGTGTTTTTACTACCGATCAACCGGATTTTCGACCAGGTGAGGCCAATGATTACACTTGCATTCGGAATTTCCTTAATGGGCGTAAGTATGTTGCTTCTAAGCCAGGCAGACGAACTTATTAATCTATATGGAACTATGGCATTATATGGAATCGGATTTGCATTTCTATTTCCGTCCATCAACTCATTGCTCATCGATTCCTCTGAGGCCACCTACCGCGGAAAAGCTTACGGTTATTTCTATGCATTCTTCTCAATGGGCGTTGTCGCAGGCTCGTATACGATTGGTGCGCTGAATTTAAATTTCAGAGGTGCATTCACTTTTACAGGTGTGGTCTTACTTATCGTTGCCGCTTATACCATTTATGGCTTGTTCAAACAAAGTACCGAAACGATTCGCTAAAAATTGTTCATCCAAAAGTGGATGTGAATTAAAATAGCATGCGTTTCTAGGATTGTTTCTCAAAGGTTCTTAGGGCTCCATTTATCTTGTCCTCGATCTATGGAGTTCCTTGTCATATCTAATGTCATTCAAACTGCAGACATGATATGATAACCAGACAGACTTGTCTGATAACAATTAGAATGGAGTGGTTCCTATCGGAATTAATGTATATGTAACATTTAACGGAAATTGCCGCCAAGCGGTCGAATTCTATGCAGACGTTTTCAATACGGAAAAACCTGAGTTTATGACATTTGGGAACTCGCCGCAAAATCCTGAATACCCTTTACCTGAAGAAGCGAAAGATCTCATTATGCATACACGTCTTACAATAAAAAATGACGTGATCATGTTCTCAGACACATTTCCCGGATCGCCAGTTTCAGTTGGTAATAACATCAGCTTAGCTTTCGTAAGTGATGATACAGATGAACTCACCTCCTCGTTTGAAAAGCTCAAACAAAAAGGTGACGTGTCCATGGAGTTACAGGAAACTTTTTTCAGTAAATGCTACGGTAAAGTAAAGGATCAATTTGGTATCGAATGGCAAATTAGTCACGAAGAATAACGGAGATCAACGGCTCTTGACCAGTTGCAGATTTATACGCTCAAAAAATAAAAAGGGTTGGAAATCATTTCGATTTCCAAACCCTTTTGTCTCCAGTCTGAAACATACCGGTGTAGTATGTTTTTTGTTTTGTTCAATATTTTATATGAGTAATTCGTCAAATCTCCTGGAGTTGAAAAGACTGAATCTCCTCGATGAACGCCTCTCCATAAATCTCAAGCTTCGTTTGTCCAACACCCACAACATCTAAAAATTCAGCAGCCGTTGCCGGTTTCTTCATCGCCATATCCTTCAAGGTCTTGTCCGAGAATACGACGAATGGTGGAACTCCCGCTTCTTGAGCGAGCTGACGTCTCAGTTGTCGAAGTTGTTCAAACAATGGATCGTTTTCTGTAAGTACTTTTGAGACAAATGAACCTTTTCGCATAATCTTATCATTGCCAAGCAAGACTTCTTTTCCACGCTCTGCCACCCGAATCGTTGGAAATTGTCCGTTTTCGACTTGTAAGCAGTTTTCCGAAATCAGAAACTCGATAAAATCGGAAACTTCCTTCGCGTTCTTTTCTTTCAACAAGCCGTATGTGGTCAGTTCATGAAACTTAAAATCTAGCAATTTTTTATTCCGCGAACCGGTTAGCACCTGGGCAATCATCGTTTTGCCAAAACGTTGTCCCATTCGAATGACGCATGAAAGGACTTTTTGAGCTTCGAGCGTAACGTCCATCTGCTCACGCGTATCTGTACAATTCGCACATCTCCCACATTTCGGAGCATCCTGCTCACCGAAGTAGGTCACGATGTATTGCTGCAAACAATTTTCTGTATGACAATAATCAATCATTCCTTGAAGCTTTTCGAGTTCTGCTGGAATTCGAGAAGGATCAGGAGATTGGTCAATTAGAAAACGTTGCGTTTGAATATCTTGCGATGCGAAAAGCAGCACACATTCACTATCGAGTCCGTCACGCCCCGCACGCCCTGCTTCTTGATAATAGCTTTCCATATTCTTCGGCATTTGATAATGAATGACGTACCGGATATTTGACTTATCGATTCCCATTCCAAACGCATTTGTTGCGACCATCACTGTCGCTTCATCATTCAAAAAACGTTCTTGCTCGAAATGACGTTCGGTATCTGACATTCCGCCATGATACTTGGCTACTTCAAAACCAGCACGGTTCAGCAGTTCATAAATACTCTCGACTGCTTTTCGGGTTGCTGCGTATACAATTCCAGCTTCCTCTTTATTTTTACTCGCAAACTCTTTGATGAACTTCTCCCGATTTTGCCCTTTTACAACCGTAAACACTAGATTTGATCTCTCAAAACCTGTCATCACCGTCTGTTCTTTCGGTATTCCAAGTTGCACACGGATGTCTTCCCGAACATTTGGTGTTGCTGTCGCGGTTAACGCGAGCAATACTGGTTTTTCATCGAAACAATTCAATACGCGAGTAATATTCCTATAGCTCGGTCTGAAATCATGACCCCATTGCGAAATACAGTGCGCTTCATCGATTGCAATCATCGGCACACTCATCCGACTTAGTTCTCTCAGAAATGATTCGGACTCTAATCGCTCAGGGGCAATATAGAGGAGGCGATACTGTCCTTCAATTGCATTTTCAAGAATACCAAAATATTCTTCTGATGATAACGTACTGTTTATGTAAGCAGCAGGAATCCCAAGCTGCCACAGTGCATCTACCTGGTCTTTCATAAGGGAAATGAGTGGGGATATGACGAGGACTGTTCCTTCGACTAACATTGCCGGAACTTGGTAACACAACGATTTACCGCCGCCAGTTGGCATGACACACAAAGCGTCCTGTCCCCCCATAACATGCTGGATGACTTGCTCTTGTCCTGTGCGGAATGATGTATACCCGAATTTTTCAGCAAGTACGGCAAGTGCTTGTTGCATCATGTAGTGTCCTCCTTTCATTGGAAATTCATCTCTTCGCGTAAATAATGATGTTCAAGAAAACTCTATATAGTTCAAGCGTCTTGTGAAGGTGACTCTGTAAATAACAGACGTTCTTCCTCACGACTATGAATTTCGTTCACAACCAATAGCGCATAAAACTTTTGAAGGACGCTCGGACTAATCCCTTCCTTCTCTCTAAGCACTTCTATGTCTGCAACAATGATTCTGATCAAATCATGATCACGCGTTAGCTGGGTAACTGATTTTTCCATCGTAGGATTTTCGGTAACGATTTCTTGATAAAACCCGTCTTCTTCTGCATCGGCATGACTGATTACGCGAGTCTTCCAGTAATCCACTAAGTCATTGGCTGCTCGTTCCGCATTTTTCTGATCTCCTTCTTGAAGGAAGTCAATCAACATCTCCGTTTTTCCGATTGCACCAGATAGTCCGCCTTCGTGAATCGCTCGGTGAGAGTGTAGTTGCTTTAATGCAGGTCCCGCCATTTCAATCATCCCTTTCCGTTGATTTATCTACTTTAAGAATAGCAGATTTGTAAGGAGATTGAAACGAACAGGGGGACGCTTCTAAAAGTGAACTCTAGGACACAATAAAACCGTCTCGCATAGTCGCAAAGACGGTTCAATGTATGTATGGCGGAGGCGAGAAGATTTGAACTCCCGCGGCGCTTGCACGCCCTAGCTGATTTCGAGTCAGCCCCCTTCAGCCTCTTGGGTACGCCTCCATTTTTAACGAACTAAATTATATCATGGACCGAATTATTCTTCAATTTAATAACCTCTCCACCCCACTATGTGAAGCGAAGAAGTCGGCAATTATACTTTAGAAATTTTAAAGTTGCTGACCATTGCCCAAGATAAAATGAGCATTGCAATGACGAGATATGGTGCTGACACATAGGGAACTGCGAAATATAATGCAGTTAAAATGACACCTGCTGCAGTAATTGGAACACCACGAAATACTCCGTCGAACTCTTCAACATTGTAACGGGCCAAACGAATCGCCCCACAAGCAATATAGATAATCGTCGCTGCGAGCCCAACCCAAAGCGTTCCAGATAAAGCTGTATGGTAGATAAGAACCGCTGGTGCGATGCCAAACGATATAATATCACTTAAGGAATCTAATTCTTTCCCAAAAGCAGACTCTGTATGGAAGTGACGAGCAGTCATTCCGTCAAAACGATCGAATAAAGCTGCCAAAAAAATAAAAACCAAACTCATGTGTGACAAGTCTCTAGAAATTAGTATAATAGCAATAGCTCCGAAACTTAAATTGACCAAAGTAATTGCATTCGCCAGTTGGGCCTTCACTTTAGTATAATCAATGTATCTGAATGAAAACATAACAAACCTCCCAATAATATATACTAGATAAAGATGGTGATTCTAATGAAAAAGAAACTTTTGAAGTCTTTAGTGGAATTGACTGGAAACCCGATTTCTTCTGGAATCCTTCGTCATTTGTCAGCCTCACGTCTAAGTAAACCTCTTATTAAGACCTACTCAAAAGCCTATAAAATTGATGAGTCCATTATGGAATATCCGAGGGAACACTATGACAGCCTACAAGCATTTTTCACTCGAAACTTAAAATCCGAAGCACGGCCTTTCAACACGTCACCTGAAATTCTCATTTCTCCTTCCGACGGACAGCTAAGTTCGTATGGACGTGTGGAAGACGGACACCAATTTACAATTAAAGGTCATACATACAGTATAAATGAAATATTCATGGATGAGAAGAGGGCATCTACTTATAAAAACGGTTGGTACTTTGTATTCTATTTGTCCCCGGCAGATTATCATCATTTTCATTACCCTGCAGATGGTACTGTCATTAACCGCTACGCTCTTGGAACTAAATCATATCCTGTTAATACATTGGGGCTGACTTATGGAGACAAACCGTTTGAAACGAACTATAGGTTGATAACAGAGCTTGCCACCAATTATGACAAATTAGCCCTTGTTAAAGTAGGCGCACTCAATGTAAACTCCGTACAGCTCTACTCTTCTTCGAAGGACGCTAAAAAAGGAGAGGATTTCGGGTATTTCTCGTTCGGCTCAACAATTCTGTTGTTTGTTGCAGGCGGTTCTCATTTCTCTGCTACAATTCAAGAAAAAGGTTCGATTCATGTGGGTGACCCGATTGGTCAATGGCAACAATGAACGTGATCATCAAAGAAGTGACAAATGAGGGATGTAAGTGAGTGTTTTTCAAGATTTCGTTACCCATTACGGGTATTTTGCTGTTTTTCTATTTCTAGCGCTTGGAATATTTGGTTTACCGATGCCGGATGAATTCGTAATTGTCTTTACTGGGTACTTGTCATCTGCAGGGCTCCTCAATTTTATAGGAGCCATGACTATTGCTATTTTAGGTGTATTCATCGGGACACTTTTAACATATACCATTGGAAAAAAAGTCGGACGCCCTATCGTTGAGCGATTTGGTAAATGGGTCGGTCTCTCCGAAAAGCGGGTATTGCGAGTGGAACGCTGGTTTGTCCGCTATGGTTCCTGGACCGTAACGTTAGGATTTTTCGTTCCAGGAATGCGTCATTTTGTTTGTTGCTTTTCAGGTATGAGCGGCATGGCTGTAAAACGATATATGCTGTTCTCCTCACTCGGCACAACCGCTTCAGGTATTATATGCATCACGCTTGGCTATTTGTTCGGCTGGCCATTTTAAACACTCCGTTAAGTGCGGAGTGTCAGACTGTAGACAAACTCCAGTAATCACGGGGTCTGCCTACAGTCTTTTTCTTTTACAATAGAATTAACTAGGAAAAGTTGATTTCCACTGCGAGCGGACGCTCTCCGAGGAGCTTGCTCTCAGCCAATCGAACGACGAAGAGTTTGATTTGCCGTATTTTAGCGAACATGGCTGAAAATATGGCAGCACTCATCTCCCTCGCTCTGCTCAGGTTCTTCGAAAACACGTGCTCCTAACGCTTCGCTTTTACTCGCAAAAGCTGTTCTTCGTCACAGCTTTCGCTGATCCCTCCGGAGCCGCTCTCCGCTACAATCAACAGTATCTCCCAACTATCAAATGAGGTAATGGTAATGATAATGAAGAATCAAATCAAAGAACTGGAGCAGGTGGATATGCTTACAATCTAACAGTTAGTTTCGCAAGACCATATCTGTTCTGTAAATTAGAGGCATCAACTGATTTCCCCTTCCCTTATCCATTGGTTTCAGATTAATATTCCCTATTCAGGAGACCCAGTATAGAACCTGTTGTTCTCATTAAAATGTCAATCATTCAATATGCTAAGCCATCTTATGGTTGTCCATCGCATATCACGCTTCTCCTGAGCATCGACAAAGTCGCGTTCAACTGTTTCTTTGCATTCTGATAGACTTCTTTGATTTCATATTGGTGTCTCAAGTCTTCTGTTACTCTAGTTAGTCTTACCAACTGAAAATGAAGCCCCACAATTGCATTGTTTGTTTGAATGATGTGAATGTGTCATAGGTAATTCAGTTGATTGAAGTGCAGGACGGCGACTCCTGGGGATCAGCGCAGCGTGAAGACCCCGCAGTAGCGAAGCTATGAGGAGGCTGAGGGCAAGCCCCCGGAAAGCGCCCGTCCGGAACGGAGATCAACGGCGTGTTATCCTTCATCTTCAGAATCAAAGATGAAAAAGACAAAAGGTATGGAAATTAAATCAATTCCCATCCCTTTTGTCTACAGTCTAAACTCCCCGCTAAGCACGGAGTGTTTTTATGTTGTTCAAAGAAGTTCGAATGCTTGGTTCGGTGGAACTGGTTTACTGAAATAGTAACCTTGAATACGATCTGCACCAATTTCTTTTAACAGGTCCAACTGTTCTTTTGTTTCCACACCTTCCATGATTGTCAACTGACTCAACCCCGAAGCAATCGAAACAATTCCTCTTAAGACGGATGCAGCTTGTGAATCGGCACTGTCCAAGTCATCCAAAAATGTACGATCCACTTTCAAATATTGAAACGGAAGCAGGCTAAGAATTGCCAAAGAAGAATACCCCGTACCAAAATCATCTAACGCTGTGCTAATTCCAAGGTCGTTCAACTTCGTAACAGTTGCTAGCGCTTTTTCACTATCTTCTACAACAACCGATTCGGTTATTTCGAATACCAGACTATCCGGGGATGCTTTTGTTTCTAGTAAAATATCCTGTACTCGAGAGAGGAAGGATTCATCCAGAAGTTGCTTTACAGATACATTTACGGTGACATAAAGTTCAGGAAATCCTTCACTCCTCCACTTACTAACTTGTAATGCCGCCTCTTGAATAATCCAATCCCCAACCTCTAAGATCATGCCCGACTCTTCCAGTAGTGGAATGAATTCAATTGGGCTCACCAGACCAAATTCACCTGAATCCCAGCGAAGTAACGACTCAAAACTAACGAATCTATCTTCTTGGAAACTAAAAATCGGCTGATAGACAAGTTTAAATTCTCCTCGATTTAATGCTTCTGAGAGTTCCTTAACGAATAGTTTCCGCTCACTATCGAGTTGTCCCAGTTCGTCAGTAAAATACGCGTACGGTGCGGTTGTTAGATGGCGTGCTTCTTGGCAAGCAAAAACCACATCGTGAATGATTTGAGCAGCTTTATCTTTTGAGTTGACAACTGCGTTTCGAATACCAGCATACACCTTCAACCGTACAGTTTCATGGTACTCACTTTCAAATGGTCTTTGGATAAGACCACACAAATTAGCCGTTATTTCTTCCGCCTGCTCCCTAGTCCTAGTCCCTGGGAACAACACCGCAAACTCGCCACCTCCGATTCGATAGGTCGTATGCTTTTCAACTATCCCAACAGAAAGCCTCTTCCCTACTTCCATTAAGATCTGGTTACCGCTCTCATATCCTGCCCAATTGTTAATATTCTTGAATTCAAGTAGGTTTAAAAGTATGATTGTGTATGGTTTCCGTTTTACCAGTTGCAAGTAATTGACGTCTTCTTCCAGTCGCACTAGGTTACCTAGTTGTGTGAGAGCATCTTGACGGGCCGCACGTTGTTGTCTTTTTTCCAACTTTAAAATATAGAGATAACTTCCAATCGACGTGAGCAAAACCATAGATGCAATGATTGTATAATGCCATCGCTTTGCTGACATCTTTTCCATATCAGGATGTCAGGAAGAATCGACAGCGGTTACCCAATCATTCCAAGCCGTCTTGTAAAAAATATAATGTGCCGACTTCTCATCTTCTAATACTACTCCAGACGGTACATTTGAAAGTTCTTTCAAAATTCGTTGACTCTTGTGAATGGAGTCACCTTCTGAAATATCATCACCAGATGTATAGACGACTTGCTCGTCTTTTAGTAAATAGACCGTTCCTAGTAATGACGTATCGCTTACGAGACGATGGATAATGTCCGACATGCTGATTACACCTGAAAGCACACCGATAACTTGGCCGTCTTTGTTTACAGGTACTGAAATTGCAGTTACCTGGAGATCAGGATTTTGTTCAAACGTAAATGGCTCACTTGTAGTTATATGTCCTGACATCGCGCGTTCAAATGCTTCATGCTCTTTCACAGAGAATCTCGAACCATCCGCCGCCATAATTTCCCCATCCGGGGAGATGAACCCTAACCCTGCTAAAAATGGCATTTTACTATTTTGTTTCTTTAAAAATAATTGCAATTCCTCTTTATCATCTGCAATGATCGCTATGTACTTTGCAATGAGCTCCAGTTCCCCAACTCGTTCGTTACCAAAACGATTCGCTTCGTTAGCAACATCGTCCAACAATTCTCCTGACTCTTTGTAAATCGCTTCAGCAGTTTCACTCCTCTCACTCTTATATTCATTTACTAGAAAGAGTACAGTCACGATGAATATGAGTGATAAAATGATCAATGCTAACGGCTTTTTGGTTGTCGCCATGATGATCTCCTTAATTCCACATTAGAATTCACACCGATCTATTATGGACCGTTTTATATACTCACCTTTTATATCGTCATCTCCCACGCAATACTAAGTAATTTTCAAGAAACAAGAAAAAAACTATGACAAATGTAGTTATCAAACCACATTTGTCATAGTCTTTTCTGTTCACTTCATATTTTATTAATATCCGTTTATGACTAATCGAATTTAAATTCCACGATCCAGTTCAACAAGACGACGATAGCGAGTTGAACTTTCTAGTAATTTTTCGTGTGTTCCTTCATCCGAGATCTCTCCCGCTTCCAAAAACACAATGTTGTCCATCAGTTCCATCCCCATTAGATGATGGGTAATCCAGATGACGGTTTTCCCTTTCAGACTTTCTATCATCGTCTGAATGAGGTCGCGTTCTGTTTCAGGGTCAAGTCCTACAGCAGGCTCATCGACGATAACCACAGGAGTGTGATTTAACAAAATCCGAGCGAGTGCAATACGCTGTCGCTCACCACCTGAAAATCGGCGGCCAGCTTCTTCCGTTTGCGTTTGAAGTCCATCAGGTAGTTTACTGAGATAGTCTTCTAAACCGACCTGACGGATTACCCGTTCAACTTCCTCCGTTGTAGCAGATGGATTTCCAAGACGAATATTATTTTCTATTGTCGTGCCAAACAAGTAGGGTTTTTGGTTTAACACACTTACGACGTGATGAATATTTTCCCCATATTTTTCTGGTGAATAACCGGCGATTCGAACCATTCCTTCGTCCGGCTTCAATGCGCCTAATAAAATCTGAACAAACGTCGATTTACCTGCACCACTTTTACCAAGGATCGCCACTTTTTCCCCTTGTCTAATCTCAAGAGTTGCTTGATTTAAAGCTAGTCTTTTATCCGACTCATATGCATAGGAAACGCCTTCTACTTGGATATCTACAGTTGACGGAACTTCATCCACTGTTTCAGATGACTTGAATACCGACTGGGCTGTATCTTCCGTATGTTGAATACGCGCAAATGATTCGGTGTAAGCAGGAATTCGTTCCACAGCATGTGAAATCGGAATTAACGATTCGATGATTGGAAGTGTAACGAGCGTAAAAGCTGCAATATAGGTTGGCAATATTGTACCATCTATTGCTTGCATTCCTGCCCAAACTCCTACAATCACTGTAATGGCACCAGAAATCAGATGAAGTTGGAACGTTCTATTTTGGTTCCGTTTTGCAAGTTCCTTGTCTGTTTCATAACTATCATTGCGCTCTGCCTTGAATTTCCTTAGGAAATCCGAGGTTCTGCTACTGATGAGCCAATCGCGAATTCCGTAAACGGCATCACCAAGTGTATGATACAACTTCGTATGTTGTTGTTTCGATTTCTGTTGGTGTTTTTTCATCAACACTAATGACAACATCGGATAGACAAACGCAATCACACTTAAACAGAGTCCGATGAACAAGCCAAACTTCCAATCAAAAACAGACACGGATACGGTTGCAAATACAAATATGAACAATCCACTTATCGTCGGGAATAGGGTACGGATGTAAACGTCTTGTAAATGCTCGATATCATCTGCCAATGTTCCTAGCAAGTCGCCCCGCTTAAAACGTGAGCGGATGAACAACGCTTGGGGTTCTAATGCACGGTATAGGCGCACGCGCATTTCAGACAACACTTTCAAGACGGCGTTATGCCCTGTCATCCGTTCCGCATAACTGAATGCTGCACGAGATAACCCAAACGCACGGACCAATACAATTGGAACGTACACGAGCAAAATGGTTTCTGGACGTTCAGAAGCCGCGGAGATCAGGTACCCCGATGCAAAAATCAGAAGTGCAGCAGACAAGGAAGCGCAAATGCCTAATAGAACAGTAACCGACATTAACTTCCAATACTTACTCATGTATGGTGTAACGAAGCTTTTGAAGTAGTTCATTGCACCATCCCTTCCCTCTGTGCACGTGCTAATTTGCTGTAGACACCGTCTTGAGCAGACAGTTCTTCGTGAGTTCCTTGTTCAGCAATCCGCCCATCTTCCATGACCAGAATCCAGTCCATCTCTTTCATCCAATGCAACCGATGTGTCGCAAAGAACACAAGACGGTCTTCAAGCATCGGGAGTAGCAATTGTTTGATCTCATGTTCTGTTTCGATATCTAAATGTGCTGTCGGTTCATCCAACAACAAGACTGGGGTATCCTCTAACAATGCACGGGCAATCGCAACACGTTGCTCTTCCCCTCCGGAAAGTGACCGTCCACCTTGACCAATCATTTCATCATAACCATTCGACAGTTCACCGACGAGTTGTTCAAGTCCCGCTGCTTGTGCGGCTTTAATAACCTTGTCGTCACTTGCTTCTGGATGATAAAACCGAATGTTATTTGCAAGTGTGTCAGAGAAAATCGTAGGATGCTGTGGAATATACGTCACTTGTTTTCGCCAAGAATCTGAAGCAAGCGAATTCACAGACCGGTCTTCGATTTTGAATTCACCACTAGTTGGAGAGGTGAAGCCAGCCAACAAGTCTATCAATGTTGACTTACCTGCACCTGATGCACCAATAATCCCGATTTTTTGTGCCCCCGTCACAGAAAACTGTACGTCTTTTGTAATTTCTATGTCATGATCTCCTAGTTTTCCAATCGAGATAGCAGAAAAGTTGATTGTTTTTGTAACAGTAGGAACGATGATAGCATCTTGTTGAATGTTTTCTTTCGATTCAGCAAGTAATGCACGGATTTCATCCGCTGCATCTTTACCATCCATGGTCGCATGGAAATCAGCGCCCAAATCACGGACCGGTAAAAAGTATTCAGGTGCTAAGATTAAAATTACAAGTGCTGCTTCAAGTCCAATACCCCCATTGATAAGTCGCAATCCAAGTTCAACTGCAACTAACGCAACAGAAAGACTTGAGAAGAAATCCAGGGAGAACGAAGACAAAAATGCATAGCTTAACGAGCGATTCGTTGCAACTCGATATTTGTCACTCACTTCTTCAATTGCTTTCTCGTGAGATTTACTGCGCCCTAAAAACTTCAGCGTTTCAATTCCTTGAATGGAGTCTGCAAAGTGCCTCGAGAGTTGACGGTACGTCCCCATTTGGTCGTCTATCTTTTTCTTCGATACAATTCCGATTAAAATTAGAAAGACTATCAAAATCGGCATCACAAGGAAAAGAGTCACGCCAGACATTAAATCGGACGTGACAATATAGAGCAAAATGACCACTGGGATGATTCCCATAGATAACGATCTCGGTATAAACAGTTCCACGTATTTACGGAATTTCGGGACACCTTCTAAGGTAAGGGTCAACAAAGAGCCTGAACCTTGTCTTGCTACCATCCCTGTCCCATCCCGTAGGAGCGCTTCAGCGAGCTGGTCTTGGTAAGAGCGAGCAATATCATCCGCAAACTTAAGCGCAACTCGTTCTTTCCCCCATTGGAGGGAATGACGAATCGCATGAGCAACCAAAAACACGGCAAGCGATATAACGGTTCCCTTCCATTCTAGCCCATGAAACATCCGGGTAATGGCTGAAGACAAGGAGAGGGCTTGCAGGATGATGAAAGCCGCTTGAACGACTGTCAAAATCCCGACAAGCGCAAAGGTTTTCTTGCTGCCGTTATACCGAAGAAGATGTCGGTCCATCAATGTTCTAGATGCTCCACATCTTCCGTAATCCGTTTACGAAATACATAGTAACTCCAAATTGTGTAGGCAATAACAATCGGCACCATAGTAAGTGCAACGAACGTCATTAATTTCAAAGAATAATCACCAGATGCTGCTGCCCGGATAGTCATGTTGTATGCAGAATCTAGTGAACTAATCATTACGTTCGGGAACAGTCCGATGAAGAACGAAGCCATCACGGCAATGAGCGTAATCCCTGTAATTGTGAAGCTGAATGCTTCACGACCTTTAGCAATTAAACGATGAAGGAACGCATATAATACAAAGACTACTGCAAACAGTGGAATCAGGATTGGTCCTCTGTCCGCGAATGCTTCCGTATATACAGCTGTTAACGCTACAAACGCAATCATTACGAAGCCAGTTGCCCAATAGATCGTAAGTGCAGCCTCTTTGGCGCGTTCACGAAGGGATCCTTCAGTTTTCAATGTCACGAATAGCAATCCATGTAAATAAGAGAGGAGTACAAATGCCACTCCACCTACCACTGTGTAGACGTTGACGAAATCCGTGAATCCTGCGTAGATATTCATATCTGCATCTACCGGCATACCTTTCAGTATACTTGAGAATAAGACACCTAATAGGAAAGGCGGTAGTATACTACCTGCAAAGATTGCCCAATCCCATGTTTTCACCCATTTGTCTGATTCGATTTTCTCTCTGAATTCAAACGCAACACCACGAGCGATTAGCGCCATCAGCAACACGACAAACGGTAAGTAATATCCGCTGAAAACTGTTGCATACCAATGTGGAAACGCTGCAAACATCGCTCCACCTGCTGTGATCAGCCAAACTTCGTTCGCATCCCAGACAGGCCCAATCGTATGAATTAACATTTTTTTATCTGTTTCATTTTTAGCAAGGAATTTCAAACTCATACCTACACCAAAGTCAAAACCTTCTAGAAATATAAACCCAATGAACAATACAGCGATCAGCACAAACCATAACTCACTTAGAGCCATTAGACACGCCTCCTACATTAAACGGATCTGTAACGGATACGTCTTTTTGCTTACGCTCTTCAGGTCCGCGTTGAATGACCTTCACAAATAGTATAACCATAATGATCCCGAGGATCGCATAGATTGTCGAGAACGAAATTAGTGAGAACAAAATCTGTCCCGCCGAAACGTTAGGTGACACTCCATCAGCAGTCTTCATGAGGCCATTGACAACCCATGGTTGGCGGCCGATTTCTGACATGATCCAACCGAACGAATTCCCGATGAACGGTAGGAAAATGACTGGAATCATCACTTTCAAATACCAAGTAGTAGCAGCAATCTTTTTGCGGAACAGCAAGAACAAACCAAGTAAACTTGCAGCAACTAATGCTCCACCTGTTCCCGCCATGATTCGGAAACTCCAGAATGTTGTTTTCACTGGAGGAATGTAATCTCCCTCACCATACTTCTCAATCATTTGCTTTTCTAGACTTTCCATTCCCAATACTTTACCTGAAAACTCATTATAAGATAGGTAGCTCAGCAAGTATGGGATTTCAATACGACCTGTTGTTACTCGATTTTCTGTATTGATATTAGCAATTACTGTCCAAGCTGCAGGATCTCCACTATCTTCCCAAAGCCCCTCTGCTGCCGCCATTTTCATTGGCTGTGCATGCATCAAATACTGTGCTTGGGCATGACCAGTGAACGCAAGACCTAGTCCCCCTACAAGCCCAACGAGCAAACCGATTCCGATAGATTTTTTAAAGAAATCAACTTGACGCTTCTTAATAAGATAGAACGCGCTAACTCCGACTACGAAGAACGCTCCTGTAGCAATACTACCGAAAATGGTATGCGGGAATGCAACCCATAACTTTTCGTTAGTGAGAAGTGCTATTATGTCGTTCATTTCTGCACGCCCATTTTGGATTACATAACCAACTGGATTTTGCATGAACGAATTCGCTGCTAAAATCCAAAATGCTGATAGGATCGTTCCGATTGAAACGAGCCATATAGAAGCTAAGTGAAGTTTCTTAGATAATTTTTGTGCGCCAAAAATCCAGATTCCGATAAATGTAGATTCAAGGAAAAACGCGAGCAATGCTTCTACTGCTAGCGGAGCACCAAAAATGTCTCCAACGAATCTGGAATATGTCGACCAGTTCATTCCAAATTGGAATTCCTGGAAAATTCCTGTTACGACTCCAATTGCAAAGTTTATGAGGAAAAACACACTCCAAAACTTTGTCATTTTCATATAAATCTCTTGCTTTTTAACTACGTAGAGCGTTTGCATAATCGCTATGATCAGCGCCAATCCGATAGACAACGGGACAAAAATAAAGTGAAACAATGTTGTCGATGCGAACTGGATTCGTGAAAGTAAAACCTCTTCCATCTCTACCTCTCCCCTCAATCTCAATCTGTCTCCATTATAAATTAAACGCTAAAATACTTTGTGAGCAATTAGCGGACGATCTGTTACAAACCTCAAAACTTCAGGCTGGTTTCAGGGGTTAATGTTGAAATGTTGTCACAAGGTACGATTTTCCTACAATCTCCTTCCTACAAAAAAGAATTCTGATCAATCTAACTATCTGTTAACAATAACATTTCCTTAACGATAATTATTATAAACAAAATGCTAGCTATCTAAGAATCCCTCTGCTATAGTTAACTTACTGTTTCACATACCTTTACATAGGAGGAATACACATGAACAACAATGAGAATGAATCTCGCAACAAATTAACAACAGCTGCAGGTGCTCCCGTAGTTGATAATCAAAACTCAATCTCCGCAGGTCCAAGAGGTCCACTTCTTCTTCAAGATGTATGGCTTATTGAAAAGCTTGCTCATTTCGATCGAGAAGTCATTCCTGAGCGCCGCATGCACGCAAAAGGATCAGGTGCATACGGTACCTTTACTGTGACGAATGACATTACAAAGTACACAAAAGCAAAAATCTTCTCCGAAGTCGGGAAGAAAACTGAGATGTTCGCCCGATTTTCAACGGTTGCAGGTGAACGAGGCGCAGCTGACGCAGAACGTGATATCCGCGGATTTTCATTGAAGTTCTATACAGAAGAAGGAAACTGGGATATGGTTGGAAATAATACACCAGTCTTCTTCTTTAGAGATCCACTCCAATTTCCGGATTTGAATCACGCGGTTAAGCGTGATCCACGCACTAACTTAAGAAGCGCGACAAACAATTGGGATTTCTGGACATCACTACCGGAAGCACTTCATCAAATTACGATTTTGATGAGTGAACGTGGAATCCCACGTACCTATCGTCATATGCACGGCTTTGGTAGTCATACCTATAGCTTCATCAGCCCAGATAATGAGCGGTACTATGTAAAATTCCATTTCCGCTCACAACAAGGAATTGAAAATCTGACAGATGAAGAAGCAAGTAAAACAATCGCAACAGATCGTGAAAGCCATCAGCGCGATTTACTCCTCAGCATCGACAATGGCGATTTCCCGAAATGGAAAATGTATGTTCAAGTGATGACAGAAGAGGAAGCAGCAAATATGCCTTACAATCCGTTTGACTTAACAAAGGTTTGGTATAAAGGCGACTTCCCTCTTATTGAAGTCGGTGAGTTTGAATTGAACAGAAATCCAGAAAACTACTTTGCAGAAGTAGAACAAGCAGCCTTCACTCCTGCAGCAGTCGTTCCAGGAATCAGTTTTTCACCTGACAAGATGTTGCAAGCTCGGCTTTTCTCTTATGGAGATGCGCAACGATACCGTCTAGGTGTCAACCATCACCAGATTCCAGTAAATGCACCAAAATGTCCGTTCCACAGTTTCCATCGCGATGGTCAAATGCGTGTAGACGGCAACCATGGAAGCAGAACTTCATACGAGCCAAACAGTGTAGGTGAGTGGCAAGAACAACCTGATTTCAGAGAACCGCCATTGAAGTTGCATGGTGCTGCAGATCACTGGAATTTCCGTGAAGATGATGATGATTACTTCACACAACCAGGAAAACTCTTCAATCTTATGAATGATGAACAAAAACAACTGTTATTCAGAAACACAGCGGATAATATGGGCGATGCACCGAAAGAAATTAAAATCAGACACATCAAACATTGTCACTATGCGGATTCAGCTTATGGTGAAGGCGTTGCGAAAGCACTCGAGATTTCTATGGATGATGTACTCGTCAACTAAACGTTCGAGTTAGTTCATCATATAAAAAAAGAACGTACAGGGATTTAGAAAATCCTCTGTACGTTCTTTTTTTCATTTGTGTAATTCAGAAACAGTAACAAATTTGTATCCCTGGCTTTGTAAATATGCCATTACACTATCTAATCCTTCTGCTGTTGACGGATGGATATCGTGCATTAAAACGGTGCTACCATCATTAGTCGCCTTTTTCACTTCTTCTAATAACTTATTAGCATCCCGATACTTCCAATCTAACGTGTCCACATTCCATAATGTAATCGGAGGAATAGTTTGTTTGCTCAACTGTTGCGTATAAGCACCATAAGGAGGTCGGAAAACAGTCGGCTTTTCCCCAGTCACTTTTTGGATGATGGCTGTGGTACGATTGATCTCCTCTAAAGCCTTTGCTAAAGGCATTTTACTTAAATCGGGGTGATTCCAAGAATGATTCCCGACTTCATGACCTGCTGATTTCACAGCTTTAGCCGCCTCAGGATAATATTCCACTCGACTGCCCAGCATGAAAAACGTTGCTTTCGCATCATACTTTTTTAACGTATCTAGTATTTGAAGAGTAGTTTTAGGATCTGGACCATCATCGAATGTAAGTGCAATTCTCTTCTCATGTGGTTTTTCTGCTTGAGGTGATGCATCCTCTCCACCTGCTTGCTGATCATCCTTAGCTCCTTCATTTTTAGAACTAGTTTCCTTATCTTTTCCATCCGGAGTATTCTCTTTCTTAGGAGTACTAGGTTTGTTGACTTTATCGTCACCAGCTTGAGATGCAGTAGCTACTTGAAATTCTGGTTTTAGCAGGTCATTCATTTCTTCGATGGGAATTGTTACAATCTGCGGTCCGGCTTTCCCATTTTTCAATGAGCCCCTTTCGAAGTAAAATACCATGGACTCCTCAGTAATCGCATAATTTTCATAGTTTCTCCAGTCAGGTTCCGTACGGATCTGCATTTTGTCACTGATCAAACCCTCGTTTAGTTTGTCTGTTTGTTGGATAGTTTTTCTGACTCGCTCCGTCATTTTTTGCAAAGTACTTGGGTCTTCTTTGAAAACAGTTTGTATACCAAGCTGCTCGCCAGTTTTTGAATTCAAATGGAATGATTCAATTTCTGAAAGACGTTTACTTCCCTGAAGAGACTGGTTGTTCATCAAGACAAAAGAATAGTTACCTTTCTTATCTACATGTGTTTCATAAGAAATGTTCAATTCACTTTTTCTTTTGTTATCTTCTATTTTCACATTGCGAATTTCTGCTAAATAGTTTTTCTTTGCTTGTTTAATATACGTGACCACATTCTCATTAAAGTCTTCATCTTTACTTTGTGGATATTGAACAGCATATTTTCCTAATGGGTCATTTGAGGTTTCAGTAACGATTTTAATACCATCATATTTGGAGTCTGACTTGTCCACAAGCACTTTATCTTTGTCAGATTTTGGACTTTGGGCAGACTTTAATTGATTGTCAGAACTTCCTTTTGAAAAAACTAGTAGAATGGCTGTCATTGCTAAAAATACTATAATTGTTGTCAACAACACGTCGATTAATTTAAATCTTCCGTTCCCGAACATTTTTTTCATATCTGTAAAACCCCTTCATACGCATACTTCCAAGTAATTCACGACATCAAATTCAGAAGAATTTCATTTCCATGGAAAAATCTAGTTTCTATATCTATACTAAATATTAGTACAAAAGTTGATAGATTACAATTGTTTCTAGTCGAATTTTGTTCACTTTTTCAGATTCGATTTTTGTGATATACTGTCATTGTCCCGGATCTTGCAAATGCGGGTTGCTTTTATGTGTAAAAAACTGTAATTGCACCGGGCCGACTGTTTTACCCTATTGCAAAGTGAAAAAACAGAAGGTGGTTAGGACCATGGAAAAAGAAAATTATCGAGTGTTGTTGTTCTACAAGTACGTTCAAATTGAAGATCCCGAAGCATTTGCCGCGGAGCATCTCCAATTTTGTAAAGAAACCGGCTTAAAAGGCAGAATTTTAGTAGGCGAAGAAGGCATTAATGGAACATGCTCGGGTACCATCGCGCAAACTGATGCGTATATGGAACATATGAAGAGTGACCCACGATTTGAAGACCTTTGGTTTAAAATAGATGATTCAGAAGGACACGCATTCAAAAAAATGCACGTGCGTCCACGTAAAGAAATCGTCAATTTAAGCTTGGAAGATGATGTGAATCCTTTAGAAACTACAGGTACTTATCTTGATCCCGAAGAATTTCTAGAACAGATGCAAGAAGAAAACACAGTCGTCATTGACGCGCGGAATGACTATGAATATGATCTAGGTCATTTCCGTGGTGCCATCCGACCAGACATCGAAAACTTCCGCGATTTACCTGATTGGGTTCGGGAAAACAAGGAGCAGTTTGAAGGTAAGAAAGTTCTTGCCTATTGCACAGGTGGAATACGCTGTGAAAAATTCACAGGTTGGTTGAAGCGCGAAGGATTTGAAGATGTAGGACAGTTACATGGCGGAATCGTCACGTACGGTAAAGATCCAGTTGCGAAAGGCCAATTATGGGATGGACAGTGTTATGTATTTGACGAGCGAATTGCAGTCCCTGTAAACCAAGTTGAGCACGTGATTGTTGGCCGTGATCACTTTGATGGTACACCATGTGAACGCTATGTAAACTGTGCAAATCCTGAATGTAACGCCAAAATCCTTTGCTCCGAAGAAAACGAACATATGTATATGCGTAGTTGTTCCGACGAATGTCGCACACATCCACGTAACCGGTATTTTGTTGAACACGACCTCACTAAAGAAGAGTTCAACGATCGCCTAGCAAAGATTGAAGCTAATCGTGCAGAAACACACGTTTCATAATGAATGAAAATGGCGCATAGACGGCACCATCCGACTATGCGTTTTTCTATGCCTGAATCTCCCCTTACTTGTAGTTAGATTAGGAACATTTCCTTTCTAAGTGACGTCATAGATTCAAGCACGAAATTGGAGGATGTACAAATGGAATGGAGAAATATTTACAGAGGGTTCTTAATGGGTATAAGTGATTTAATACCCGGGGTAAGCGGAGGTACTATTGCTTTTATGTTAGGTATTTATGACCGTTTACTCATTTCAATCAGTGGCATTTTCAGCAAAAATTGGCGGAAACACATCGGCTTTCTCTTGCCTCTTGGCATAGGAATCGGTATAACACTATTACTGTTTAGCCGAGTAATCGAATTTTTATTAGAAAATTACAATGCTCCCACACAGTTCTTTTTCATGGGGTTAATAATCGGAATTCTCCCGTTCATGGCTAAACAAGCAAAAATAAAATCAACGTTTAAAGTATGGCATTTTATTGTTTTACTGATTGTTGGTGTGTTGTTAGCGATGACAGCATTCATAACACCGGCTGATACCTCAATCATCACAACATTGACGCCGACTAATACAGTTGTATTGTTTCTATCCGGCTGGGCTGCGAGTACAGCCATGCTATTGCCAGGGATTAGCGGTTCCTTTGTACTTCTTTTGCTTGGTATGTATTCAACAGCCATTGGAGCACTATCTGACTTCAATATCCCGATTATCATTGTAATTGGATTAGGTGTTGTTTTAGGTTTTATCATTAGCAGCAAAATTATCCATTACCTTCTCAACCAACACGCAACATTAACCTTTGCGATTATTATCGGTCTCATCGTCGGTTCTATTTTCGTCATTTACCCGGGTGTTCCTGAAAGTGGTACTCCGTTTGTTATGAGCGCGGTTGCACTAATTATGGGACTACTTGTCTCGAATTTGTTCAGCCCACCTGAGACAGATTCTAAAACGAAGTAAACAAAAGCCCAGAAGATCAGGTCTTCTGGGCTTTTGTTTGTTCAATTATGAAAATACGCTTGTACTATGCAAAGGTTGAACTCGAGCTTTTGGATCAAGGTAGGCTTTCGCATTATTCACAGCGATTGGTGCTTCACCAAGTCCAACAGCAATTAGTTTCACTTTTCCATCGTAATTAGTCACATCGCCTGCTGCGTAAATACCTTCTATATTCGTTTCCATCCGTGTATTTACAACGATAGAATTCTTATCCATCTCAAGACCCCACTCTTTAATAGGTCCAAGAGATGAGATATTTCCGTAGTTGACGATGACATGATCCATCGGCAAGATTTCTTCAGTACCATCTTTGTGAACGATTTGTACTTCCTTCACCTTACCATCTTCCCCACGCAACGATTTAACAGAGCGGGACGTCAGGACATTCACCTTTGACTCCATTAATTGGTTAACACTTGTTTCATGGGCTGTGAATCGTTCACGACGATGGACGAGTGTAACATTTTCAGCAATGTCTTCAAGCATGAGTGCCCAGTCAACCGCTGAGTCACCGCCACCACATACAAGGACATTATGGTCTTTGAACATCGATAAGTCTTTGATGCCATAGTGCAGGCTTGTATTTTCAAAATGGACTTCTTCTTCGATTCCGATTTTGCGTGGTTGGAATGCGCCGATTCCAGCAGTCAACAAAATAGTTCTTGTTAAGTGCTCCCCTTTGTCTGTCTTCAAAACAAAGTGATCACCATCGCGTGTCGCTGACAGTGCAGCTTCACCTAGAAGAATTTCCGGTTTTGAATGATGTGCCTGTGTGACCAAGTTAGCAACAAGGTCTTTCGCAAGAATTTTCGGGAATCCTCCGACATCATAAATGTATTTATCAGGATATAGCTCAATTAGTTGTCCTCCCAATTGAGGTAAGCTATCGATGATTTTAACTGACATTTCCCGCATACCTGCATAGAAAGAAGCAAAAAGACCTGTTGGCCCTCCGCCAATGATTGTAATATCGACGATTTCTCGTTCCATAGTAAACACTCCATTACTGAAAATTTTGTAGAAACTCCGGACGTTTTTGTTAAGAAGACGTCCCACCATTCGGTTCTACGTTTATTATCCTCTATTTCAAATAGAATTTCACGTTTTTTGAACGAATTCAATACTTTTTTACTGATTATTTGTCGTTTCTTCTACTTTTTCTGCATTCTCTCTGCAAAACGCAAGGACTTCTTGAATTTCTTCATCTTCCAACTCAAAATCCAATGCTTGTTCTGTTCCTTTTTTAAAGAAGTAAGTTCCTGTAATCTTGTCCTCTTCACCATCCACAACATAGATTGTTCGGATTCCTGCAGCGTCTTCTTCTAATAATTCGTCTTCTTCATCGAACTCTAAAAAGAGATGAAATTCATACCGATTTCCCGTGAGGATTCCTGTTGGGTCTTTCAATTCTGAAACTGTAAACTGAGTAATATTCATAAGTATTTTGTATTCCCTTCTTCAAGCAATTTTAGATTCGTTCATGAGGACGTGCTTTCATCATACCACGAGAACTCTGTCCAGGATACATTTACACTTCATCCAATAAAATTGCTAATTGGACAAGTTCCTTTTTGCATTTTCCAAGATTTTCAGGAACAATAGAGTAGAAGGTACATTATTATAGAGTGGGGGAAAATTATGATTACGTTTGACGAATACCAGTACGCTCGTCCTGAAATGGAAGACATCAAAAAGGAATTCACTGAACTTTTAAACGAGTTTCACAAATCGGATTCTTACGAAACTCAAAATGCAGTGATTGAGAAAATCAATGCAATTGGAAATGACTATTCAACTCAATCGAATTTAGCTTACATCCGCTCTTCCATCGACACAAATGATCAATACTATCAACAGGAGCGCGATTATTTCGATGAAATCAGCCCAGAATTTCAAGGGCTCTCTACGGAATTTTACAAAGCACTGATTACTTCCAAGTTTCGGGAGGAGCTAGAAGAGAAATGGGGCTCTCAGCTATTCGCTTTAGCAGAGAATTCCATAAGGGAATTTTCACCTGAAGTGATGCCACTGCTTCAGCAAGAAAATAAGCTGACTTCAGAGTATGCAAAACTTGTCGCTTCTGCGCAAATCGAATTCGACGGGAAAGAGTTGACTCTTGCTCAACTAGGGCCTTACATGGAGTCTACTGACCGCTCTGTTCGTAAAAACGCAATGAACGTTCAGTATTCATTCTATGAGAAAAACGCTGAGAAGTTTGATGACATTTATGATCGTCTCGTTAAACTACGTGATGAAATTGCCAAGAAATTAGGATTTAATACTTTTACTGAACTAGGATATGTACGGATGTCCCGTGTTGGATATGATGCTGAGATGGTAAAGAATTTCCGCGACCAAGTTCGTGACTACATCGTTCCGGTTGCCAACAAGTTATATGATCGCCAAGCAGCACGAATTGGTGTGGATCGTCTCAAGTTCTACGATCAGTCACTCGATTTCCTAACGGGCAATGCAGTTCCACAAGGGTCTCCAGATTGGATTATTGAACAAGGTAAAGAAATGTATAAGGAACTGTCCCATGAAACAGATGAATTCTTTACGTATATGACTGAAAAGAAGTTGCTGGATCTAGTTGCGAAGAAAGGTAAAGAAGCTGGAGGCTATTGTACGTTCATTGATAATTATGATTCTCCATTCATTTTCTCAAACTTTAATGGAACGTCTGGCGACATCGATGTACTCACTCACGAAGCAGGACATGCATTCCAGGTCTATTCAAGTCGTAACATCGGCATTCCAGAATATGTGTGGCCAACGAGCGAAGGAGCGGAAGTTCACTCGATGAGTATGGAATTCTTCACATGGCCATGGATGGAGCTGTTCTTCAATGAGCAAACTGATAAATATAAGTTCTCACATTTAAGCAGTGGACTCCTTTTCTTACCTTATGGGGTAGCTGTAGATGAATTTCAACATGAGGTGTATAACAATCCTCAGATGACTCCGGCTGAGCGAAAAGCGGCTTGGAAGCGGATAGAGGGGATTTACTTACCAAAACGTGATTATGATGGCAACGAGTATTTAGAAAGCGGTGGTATTTGGCAGCGCCAAGCTCACATTTACGAAATTCCTTTTTATTACATTGATTATACATTAGCACAAATATGCGCATTCCAATTTTGGAAAAAGGACCGTGAAGATCATGAATCTGCATGGAATGATTACGTCCATTTATGTAAACTCGGTGGTTCTAAGTCATTTACGGAATTGGTCAAAGAAGCGAACTTGATCTCTCCGTTTGAAGATGGTTGCGTTCAATCGGTGGTTGGTACTATCGAAGAGTGGTTGGACTCTGTGGATGATAAAGCTCTATAAGAGTAGCCTGTAACCGAAGTGTTTTGCTCACTTACAAAACAGCTCGTTATCTCCTTACGGATGATAACGAGCTGTTTTAAATTATACTGTGAATACGATTTTACCGAACTGTGTACTGTCTTCCAGCATTCTGAATCCTTCAAGTGCATCTTCTAGTGGCATAGTGCGATCAATCACAGGACGAATGTTATGCTCTCTTGAAAAATCTAGCATCTCTCTCAACTCATCACGACTTCCCATCATCGAACCGACAATTTCTTGTTGCTTATTGAAAAGTTCTCGTAGATCCAAGTCGATTACATCATCAGTGGTAGCACCGAACACGACTAATCGTCCACCTTTTTTCAAACATTCAAGAGAACGATTAAATGTGGCTTTTCCTACGCTCTCAATCACAAGGTCTATTGTTTCATCCTTCAACGCTTCGTTCCAATCTGCATGTGTATCGATTGCTATATCAGCCCCAAGTTTCAAAGCTTGCTCTCTCTTTTCATTACTTCTCGAAGTGACAATAACGCGAGCACCAATTGCTTTAGCAAATTGGATAATGAATGTGACAACACCACTACCCGCGCCTGGGACGAATACAGTGTCACCTTTTTTTACTCCACCACGTGTCACAAGCGCACGAAAACCTGTCAGACCTGCTAATGCCATACTTGCTGACTCTTCCCATGATAAATAGGTTGGGCGTGGTTCTAGTTGTTCCTGTGATAGAACAATTTTTTCTGAGAAGGTTCCATCATCTGGCATTCCGAGTGGACCAAAACCTTCAGGAGAACCATCACTTTTTTCAAACCAGTTAAGAGAAGGATTGACCAAAACTTCATCACCAACTGACCATTTTGTAACCCCCTCTCCAACTGATTCGACCACTCCCGCTCCATCAGACCCTAGTATTATATCGTGTCCTTTGTTTTCCCTTCTAGCTGGTATGTATAAGTCTCTTCTATTAAGTCCAGCAGTCTTGATAGCCACTACGACTTCTCCTCTTTTTGCAATAGGTGTGGGCATTTCTCCTAGTCTAAGTCCGTTGTCTCCATGAATAATCGCTTTCACTGTCAACTTCCTCTCTACTATATAATTGTTAGAATCTTCCGGTTACCACCCCATCATAACGCATTTCAGAGAAAAGCAAAAATAAAAAACACAATAGCCATGAAGGTCCATTGTGTTTAGTTCTCTTATTTTGCTTCAGGTGTTTTTTGAAGACGGCACTTCAACTTTGCAAGTTCAAGCAATTCAAGTACGTCTTTTTTAGGTAGATCAGTGAGTAAATTCAGTAATTCACGTTCGGCAAGACGACGTCCTTTGCCGCTACGGTATCGATTTTTGTTACTTGCGTCTAATTGTGTATAAAGGATGTCTGCTTCTTCGTCCTGCTCATCTTCAAACCCATCAACCGTAATTGTTTCGCGCAGCCTTTCATATAATGACTCTGCACTTGTAGTATTTGCTTGTTTAAAAGCAGAAGTCTTTTTTGAGTCACCAAGAATAAGCTCGTCTGTTGATATATTAAATCGCTCAGAGATTTTTGCAACCCACGCTGCTGATGGTGCATTTTTGCCTTTTTCCCAATCTTTAATACGACTTGCCGATGTCCCGATAGCAGCACCGAAAGCCATCATGGATAAACCTCTTTGTTCTCTTAGTTCCTTTAACCTAATGCCGAATCCTTCTTTACTCCAGTCGTTCACAAAAAATCCTCCTCTAATATCTAGTATTACTATTATTTTTCATTTCTAGGTATTTGTCAATCTTTTATTTATTAATTAAAAGGCAGTCTCCAATATGGCTTTCCCTAGGGAAACATCTATTTCAATAGCCTGTTTTTTGTCTCTCATAATTTTTCTCATTCTTTTCAATGTACGCATTATAGATTTCTTGCAATGAAAAACCAAGCTTTTCAGCAAGCGTTCCATACTGATTCCAAAGACCCGTATATGTAGTCATATCTGGGTATTGACCGAATTCAAGTACTGCTTGATTGGTTTTAAGGAATGTTGCTGTTAGAGAATCCGATGAAGAGTCAAAGCGCCACTCCTTGAAATTTGTTAAGTCCTTGACAATTCCTAGCGACAAGAGAAAATGAATAGAATCTACATATTCTTCTAGCACAACTGAACGAGCAGAAGAACCCTTTACGCTCCAAAACTTAAAACATCTCGTTTCATTTGCCAACTCAGACAGTTCGACAAGCAATGCGAGGACTTTGTCTTCAAAAAGATTTCTACCTGTAAGATCGTGTTGGGCCTGTATGTATGAATCGAGCTCTTGTTGCATGTGAAATAATTTGTTCATATCCAATGAGATTGCCCCCTATCGTATTGTTTTGACCTTTGTTAAAAGAGTTGAGTTACAACCGGCATTCGAAGTCCTGCAAGATAGAGGATGATAACAACATCCATCAAGGCCAGCATTAGAAATCCTACGCGGAAAGTAGTATGAAGCGTTTTATGACGAAATACTTGCATCCCAAAATAAGCGCCTATTCCGCCACCGAATATCGCAAGTAGCCACAGATTCTTTTCAGATACACGACTTTTTTTGCGCTTGGCTTGTCGTTTGTCATAACCCATCGTAATAAAAGCCCAAATGGACAAAAATACGATCCACTCAATTCCTAGTGTCTCCATCAAAAAACTCTCCTCACTCTTACTTGTCGGTTATTTTCCTAAAACCTTTACACCAATCCGCGAAAGATTTCTAACAAAAAAACGTCACAATCCCTTTCGAATAGGGACCGTGACGTTCAGGAAATCAATTATTTAGAAAGTGATTTCTTAGCTGTCTCAGCAAATTTAGCAAATGCAGCTGCATCTGTTACTGCAAGATCAGCAAGCATTTTACGGTTAACGTCAATTCCAGCAACTTTAAGACCGTGCATAAGTGTGCTGTAAGACATACCATTTACACGAGCTGCCGCGTTGATACGTGTGATCCAAAGTCTACGGAAGTCCCGTTTCTTCTGGCGACGGTCACGGTAAGCATAGTTCAATGATTTCATGACTTGTTGGTTTGCTACTCGGTAGAGACGGTGTTTAGAACCAAAATACCCTTTTGCTAATTTCAATACTCGATTACGACGCTTGCGCGTCACTGTTCCACCTTTTACGCGTGGCATAGTTCATTACCTCCTGCTATTCCTGTAAGAATATATTAGATTTGATTTCGGGTGGTTCACTATCCGGTTGGATCAGCTTACCAGGGTGAAGCTATTACTTCATGTACGTAATCATTTCACGAATACGCTTGTAATCGCCTGAAGAAATGAGTGATCCTTTACGCAAGTGACGCTTTGCTTTTGTCGACTTGTTAGCGAAAAGGTGGCTAGTTTTAGCGCGTCCGCGCTTTACTTTACCGCTTCCTGTTTTTTTGAAACGTTTCGCGGATCCGCGGTGAGTTTTCATTTTTGGCATGATCTGTTCCTCCTAAATCGTTTGTTCGTATTACTTTTTCTCAGCAATTGGTGCAAGCATCAAGAACATACTGCGTCCATCCATCTTAGGACGAACCTCAACTGTTCCGACTTCTTTACAAGCTTCTGCAAACTTGTCAAGAACGCGCTGACCAATTTCTTTGTGTGTAATCGCACGTCCGCGGAAACGGATGGATGCTTTTACTTTGTCGCCAGCTTCAAGGAATTTAATTCCGTTACGAAGCTTTGTTTGAAAATCGTGCTCATCGATTGTCGGGCTAAGCCGAACTTCTTTGACTTGGATAATCTTTTGATTCTTTCGGACTTCCCGCTCTTTTTTCTGCTGCTCGAACTTAAACTTTCCATAGTCCATAACGCGGGCTACAGGCGGTTTAGCTGTTGGCGCTACAAGGACAAGGTCCAAGTTGGCACGTGCAGCAATGTCAAGTGCTTCGTTGCGGGACTTAATGCCGAGCTGATCACCATTGTGGTCGATAAGTCGTAGTTCACGGGCACGAATTCCTTCGTTCACATACATATCTTTGCTAATCGTAATCCACCTCCGAATAATATCTCGCGAATACACTGTTTGAGCAGTCTGCACCGTTCTGGCACAGCTTGCAAAACCGTTCAGCAATTTGAGCCTTCAGGTAATGAGGCAATAAAAAAAGCAGACAAATGGATAATTTGTCTACCCGCAATCACACACGTATTTACATACGTGGTTTCACTACTGTGCTAACCTCAACAACTACCAATTTGGCGTCGATCAGGTGAGAAGCGGGCAGCTCCTTCTTGTATCACAAACTGTATTCTTTAACCTTATCTACTTTATCATCCTTTAGAGAAAGTGTCAAGGGTTTTTCATTCGAAATAAATAGCACTGTGTTGATTTACGTTTCAGATGGACGCGGGCCTACAGGATGTAGGTCATGCAACCGTTGCGGCAGGACGCCGCGAACTTAGGTTGTTTCCATGACCCTAATCCCTCCGGAGTCGCCATCTTCCGCTATAATCAATGGTGTCGTTTAAGCATTAGCAGTTCCTTAAAACCTATTGAAAACAAAATTAGCTTAATGAGCTACGTCACTTTTCAAGAGTTCTAGGAATGCTTCGAAGCTCATGGATTCGGAGTTTTGTTCTCCGTATTTACGGACGTTGACGTTGCCTGTTTCGATTTCTTTGTCTCCTAGTACAAGCATGTATGGTACTTTTTGAACTTGTGCTTCACGGATTTTGTAGCCAATTTTTTCTTCGCGGCTGTCGAGGTCTACCCGGTATCCAGCAGCGACGAGTTGTTCGCGGACTTTGTCTGCATAGTTGAAGTGTGCTTCAGGTGATACCGGAATGACTTCGACTTGGATTGGTGCGAGCCATGTTGGGAATGCACCCTTGTATTCTTCGATCAAGAAGGCTACGAAACGTTCCATCGTGGATACGACACCTCGGTGGATGACTACTGGTCGGTGTTGTTTTCCGTCTTCTCCTACGTAAGTAAGGTCAAAGCGTTCTGGTAGTAAGAAGTCCAATTGAACTGTAGAGAGTGTTTCTTCCATTCCGATTGCCGTTTTCACTTGGACGTCAAGTTTCGGACCATAGAATGCCGCTTCGCCATCTGCTTCAGTGTATTCAAGTCCCATGTCGTCCATCGCATCTTTCAACATGTGTTGTGCGCGTTCCCACATTGCGTCGTCATCGAAATACTTCTCAGTGTCTGCAGGGTCTCGGTATGAAAGACGGAACGAGTAGTCTGTAATGTTAAAGTCTTTATAGACATCAATGATAAGTTGAACTGTACGCTGGAACTCGTCTTTAATTTGGTCTGGACGAACGAAGATATGTGCATCGTTCAAAGTCATCCCACGAACCCGTTGAAGACCTGAAAGTGCTCCCGACATTTCGTAGCGGTGCATTGTGCCAAGTTCAGCGATGCGAATTGGGAGGTTCCGGTATGAGTGAATGCCATTTTTGTAAATCATCATGTGATGCGGGCAATTCATCGGGCGAAGTACTAAGTCCTCGTTGTCCATACTCATTACAGGGAACATGCCGTCTTGGTAGTGATCCCAGTGACCTGATGTTTTGTACAACTCGACGCTACCTAGAACTGGTGTATACACGTGGTCGTAGCCAAGACGCTCTTCTTTGTCTACGATGTAGCGCTCGATCACTCGACGGATTGTTGCACCTTTTGGAAGCCAAAGTGGAAGTCCTTGGCCGACTTTTTGAGAGTTCATGAACAAATCTAATTCTTTACCAATTTTACGGTGATCCCGTTCTTTTGCTTCTTCTAGCATTTTCAGGTGCGCTTGAAGTTCTTCTTTTTTGAAGAAAGCTGTTCCGTAAATACGCTGTAGCATTTTGTTATCAGAATTACCGCGCCAGTAAGCACCAGCGATACTTAACAATTTGAATTCTTTGAGCTTACCTGTATAAGGCACGTGGACGCCACGACACAAGTCGAAAAACTCACCTTGTTCATAGATGGAAACCTGCTCATCTTCAGGAATCGCTTGTAGCAATTCCAATTTGTATTCGTCATCGATTTCTTTAAAGCGACGCTCCGCATCTGCACGGGACACGTCGTGACGAACCACTTCCAAGTTCTCTCCGATGATTCGTTTCATTTCTTTTTCAAGTTCTGGTAGGTCATCTGCAGTAATTGGAGTTGGAGAATCGATATCATAGTAGAAACCATTATCGATTGCTGGACCTATTCCAAGTTTTGCATCTGGGAATTTACGTTTTACTGCTTGAGCGAGTAAGTGCGCTGTACTGTGACGCAAGATTTCAAGTGCTTCCGGAGATTGTTGAGTAACGATTGCAATATCTCCATCTTGTTGGATTGGTGTTTTCAAGTCGATGAGCTGTTCCCCAAGCTTACCTGCAAGTGCACTTTTACGCAGTCCTGGGCTGATCGATGCTGCTACATCTTCAGTTGTTGTGCCAGCAGGAAACTCCTTAACCGCGCCATCCGGAAATTTTAAATGAATTGAATTTGACACATCAATGCACTCCTTTTATCTAATATTGAACACAAAAAAGCCTCATCCCATAAAGGGACGAGGCTTGTACTCGCGGTTCCACCCTTCTTCCTCCAATCCGGAACAAACCGGAAAGATGAAGCTTAAAGCGGCTAACGGGCCGGGGCCGTCAACAGGTACTCAAGAACGTTCTAAATGGTTCCCTGTTGCTGCTCAAAGGCGGTAGATTGGTGTCGTGTCCTGCAAGGTTCTCAGCAAAATCCTTGCTCTCTGTAGGCCGTTCCAACAATCGTTGTCCTTGTCAAAGCATTTTATCATTGTGTTGTGATTAGTATAGTAAATGTTATTAGGAATTGCAAGAGGATTACCGAAAACAATCAGTCTTTTCCAGGATTCCTACGATTTTTCCCTGATAATAACATGGGATCACTCAATATTTTAATCCGTTCCATAATTCGCGCAGCTTTGATTGGTTCTTTTTCGCCTCGCTGCGAAAAGGTGAGATGATGTTCTAGTTCAGACAATGTAAAGTTTGATGTGAAAAATGTAGGAAGCTGATCTGCCATGCGATACTGGAGTATGGTTCCTAACACTTCATCGCGAGCCCATGCTGTCATCGATTCTGCACCAATGTCGTCAATCATGAGAACTGTTGCCTTTTTAACAAACTCAATTTTTTCGTTCAGTGAATTATCCTGGATTGCCTGTTTGATTTCACGTAAAAATTCTGGTAAATAAACCACTACAGTACGTATTTGCCGATTAGCCAGTTCGTTGGCAAGAGCACCTAAAATAAATGATTTTCCAGTACCAAACTTGCCGTGGATATATAGCCCTTTTTCTGGTAAAACTCCAGTTTCTACGTATTGTGTAATGAATTCACTTGCCTTATCTACGATATCTAGACGGCTGGAATCGTAATAGGTGTCAACATCAATAAGTTGTGCTTTCATGACATCTTTAGGCATGTACAGGCTATTCAACATCTTATTAACAGCCCGTTTCTCATCATCACGTATTTTCTGCGGACAACGGATATAGGTCACATCGATTAGCCCCTGATTTAAGGTTAGCTTGGGTTCGAATCCCTTCATGACATTCATACATCCTTCTAGGTTTGGACACTTGTCACATTGATGAGATGCAGTTATGAATTCATAAAGCTTATTTAAACTCTTCTCCACAACTTGTTTATCAATCTCATTTTCATGCTCTTCTATAAATTGTTGAACTTTCTCATTTGCAAGGACTTCATTTCTTAACTCGTCATACCGTGCAGCTAGTGTTGGTGCGTTAATCACTCTTTTCATAGCCTCTCCTACACGCTCCATTTAATTCACCCCTTTTCGCATTGACTCTAATTTAGCAAGTAATTCTTTTCGTTTTCTGTCGTTCTCCAGTTCTACCTCAGGATTGACTTCCTTTTGGAGATCAGGCTCCTCGTCTTTTTTAAGGAACCATTCTGGCAATTTTTCTTCCCGTGTCGGCTTTTTACGTTGGTTATTCGTCTTGCCGCCTTCTTTCATCCATTGTGTATACTCGTCATGCTCTTTACGCGAATAGTCGATTGCCTTTTCGACAGTATCTACTTTGTTCATCGCCCATCGTGAAGCAATTCGTTCTGCAAACCCATTTGTAATTTTCCCGTCATTATGCAGCACAATATAATGCAAAAGAACATTGATAACGCCAAATGATAATTTGTGAACATTCATAAGTCGTTCTGCTATTTTCACATCTACAGAAAAAGGCTCAGCGCCTATCAAATCAAACAAAAATTCTTTAGGTGAAGTGCTTTCAAAGTATGCGATGAGCTCTTGTTGCTTGGATAACGGCTTTTGTGATTCAGAATTACTTTGTGCCGTATCAGGCACATAAAACTTGTTTAACTTCGGTGCAGCTTTTGAGATGTTCATTTTATAAAAGTCAGTGGCAGCTCGACGGAGTCGTTCTTCGGGTACTTCAAGATTCTCATCCAGTGCCATCATAATCACTTTTTGCATATCTATTGGTGAAAGTGAATACAAAAATGCTAATTTCCCAACTAGCTCTCTTGAAACACCAGCAATTGCACGTCTCGGTACCATCTGTTCTGAAAGACCGCTCAACATTAAGTCAAAGTCGAAAAAACTATGGTCGAACGGGATACCGTTTGATTCTTTACGATCACTCAGCTGTTGTTCGTTCAGTAGCTCATGGGCATTTCCATTAACAGGTGTATAGACATCTAAAAAATTTCTTGAAACTTCTTTGTAGTTTTCCATATCCAATTGTTCTGTAACGAATCGAGAACGTAATTCTCTATAAGCTTGTTCTCCAATTTTGCTGAATAAGAATGTCGCAAGTAATGGATCGTGAAAGAAGCTTTCCGCATCTAACGGTGGAAGCAACTCATAGACAAATGTCCGATTTTCCTCATCTGTGTTCATGTAAGAACGCAGTAAGCCAATAGCTTCCAATGATATTCTAGCTTGAAAGACCGCTTTTAGCGGCATGCTTAAGTTATTCATGAGATGGTAATGGCTGAACTGACGTTTATCATTTGTCTCACCATCTGCCCACATCGTTAAAAACAAGCTGATTGGCTCAGAACCTATTAATGGTTGATAAAAGAGGGAGAGAAGTTGTCTATCATAGTCGGAAAATGGAGTAGAAAACTTTAACATATACGTATCTACAGGTTGCAGTTCTTGGTAAAGCATACTCAATTCCCCTCCTTACACTTCGGAAGGTCCCTCTGAACCGTTCTTTTCACGAAGGGGACCTTTTTGTAAATTCTTTAGTTCTTCAATAAACATCGTAATGTTCTGGTAGTCACGATAGACGGATGAAAAGCGCACGTAAGCCACTTCATCGACATCTGCAAGACGTTCCATGACCATCTCTCCGACATCGTGAGAAGCAATTTCAGAAACCCCACTGCTTTTTAGTTCTTTTTCAATGGATCCCACGATATTTTGTAGCTCTTCCAAAGGAACAGGTCGTTTCTCGCACGCCCGGACTAAGCCCCTTAACAATTTTTCACCCATGAACTCTTCACGGGTTCCTTCTTTTTTCACGACAATGAGTGGTGCTTCTTCTACTTTTTCAAAAGTTGTAAACCGGTAGTTGCATTGCTCACATTCTCTGCGTCTGCGGATAGAGCTGTTTTCTTCAGCTGGTCTTGAGTCGACAACACGTGTTCCGTTATATCGGCAAGCTGGACATTTCATAATTCGTTCCTCCGGTTTTCTGTAGTTCATCTAGTATAACAGAGAGTGTGTTTTCGCAACACCCGTGATTACTCGAGTAGAGTTTAAGGGTGTTTATTACCACAAAAAAGACTGTCGATTCTTTGCTCTTTCAAGCAGTAAGAAGGACAGTCTTTCAGTTGAAAATTACGCTTTTACGCTAGCGCGGAGTTCTTTCGCAACTTTTTTAGTTAAGTCAACCACGCGTGCTGAATAGCCCCATTCGTTGTCATACCAAGCTAAAACTTTCACTTTACGATCTCCGATGACCATTGTCGACAAACCGTCAATGATTGCTGAATCGGATGTGTTGTTGAAATCGATCGAAACGAGTGGTTCCATTGTTAAGCTCAGAACGCCTTTCATCGAACCTTCCATCGCTTTCTTGAACACTTCGTTCACTTGCTCTGCTGTAACATCTTTCTTCACGTCTACCACGAGATCCACTAACGAAACGTTCGGTGTTGGTACACGAAGCGCCATTCCGTGAATTTTGCCTTCTAGTTCAGGAAGCACAAGCGATAGTGCTTTTGCTGCTCCAGTTGAAGTTGGGATGATGGACTGACCACATGAACGTGCGCGACGAAGGTCTTTGTGTGGATTGTCCAAGTTCTTCTGATCATTTGTATACGCATGTACAGTCGTCATTAACCCATTTTCAATGCCAAATTCGTCATTAAGGATTTTAGCGACTGGCGCGAGACAGTTTGTTGTACAACTTGCATTCGAAATCACGTCGTGCTTTTCAATGTCTAATTTTTCATCGTTAACGCCCATGACAATCGTAATGTCCTCATTTTTTCCTGGCGCTGACAAGATTACTTTCTTGGCACCTGCTTCAAGGTGCAGGGCAGCTTTGTCACGTGCATTGAACACACCCGTTGCTTCAATGACGATATCTACGCCAAGCTGTTTCCAAGGGAGTTTGGATGGGTCTCGTTCCGCGACAAGTTCTACACGCTTGCCATTGACAAGTAATGCATTCTCTTCAACTACTACATCGCCATCGAACGTTCCGTGGGTTGTGTCATACTTTATCAAGTGTGCTAATGTTTCTGGTGGGTAAAGGGCGTTAATTGCAATAGCAGTAACCTCATTCTCTACTATCAACTGCCGGAATACCATGCGGCCGATTCGACCAAAACCATTAATCGCTACTGATGTTGTCATGAAAAGTCCTCCCAATATGTATGATGTTATACTGTTTAAAGAAATATCGTAATTAGTATAACACATTTTTACCACGTGGAAAGAGTTTGTGCAACATTGAACAATGTTTGATTTTTCAGAACTTCTTCAGACTTGCCAGTTCAGTAAGACGTCCTCTACTTGTCTTTCGGTTTCAACTAATTTTCCATTATTATCAATCACAGCATCAGCGCCCTGTTCTTTAATCTCAATGGGTAGTTGCGAGGCAATTCTTGAATTTGCCTCTTGTTCTGATAACTGATTTCGACTCATCAGACGTTCTTTTTGAACATCAGGGGTGACTGAGACTACGAGGATTTTTTCTACATAATCATGTAGCTTGTTTTCAAACAGTAACGGAATATCCAAAAAGACGGTTTCCGCTCCCGCTGCCAGATGCGCTTCTTTTTGCGCAATCAGCTCTTTTCGTATCGCTGGATGAATAATATTGTTCAATTGTTCACGCTTCTTGTCATCGCCAAAAATCAGCTGCCCCATAACCGCACGATCCATTGAACCATCTTCTCGTATGACTTCACGTCCAAATACTGTTTCAATTTCCTTTAGTACAGAACTGCCAGGCTCCACAACTAACCGCGCAATCTCATCCGCATCGACTACAGGGTAACCTCGATCTTTCAAAAGGTTAGCAACTGTGCTTTTACCGCTCGCAATACTTCCTGTTAGACCAATAATCATTCGTGTGCTCCTTTTTAATGCTGACATTTTTTACAGTAGGTTGATGTCCGATTTGCGATTTGTATGGAAGCGGTCTTGGCACCGCATTTAGGACATACTTTACGTCCATACATCTGTAGACGATTTTGCATGGAACCCGCTTCACCGTTACTATTCCGATAGTCGGAGATCGAACTCCCTCCCGCTTGGATACTTTCATCCAATACAGTGACAATTTCGCGGAATAACTGTTGTTTTCTGTGGAGACTAATCCTGCCAGCTGACCGATTTGGATGAATCCCCATCCTGAACAGAGCTTCTGTTGCGTAAATATTACCGCAACCTGATATGATTTGACCATCCATGATGACCTCTTTAATAGGCTTTTTTGCATATTTATCTTGTTTCGTTTTTGTGATGAAAAACTCTTCTGCATTGACATCAAATGGTTCAGGAGCCATCAATGTAAGCGGAAGATGATCTTGTTCACATGTCAGTAATCGAAGCTCTCCAAAACGGCGAATATCCGAATAGACGAGAAGACCGCCATCTTCAAGCTGAAAGATCGCGTGTATATGATTTCGAAATTTTTGCTCACGGATTTCAGTGATTGCATTCACAACGAACCATGCTCCTGTCATTCCTAAATGACTAACAAGGAGGCGGCATGTATTGTCTTTAATGAGATGGAAATAAATATATTTACTACGTCTCGTAACCGCTTCGATTGTGAATCCAGCAAGTTCCTCAGAAAATCGCTCGACTGAATGACCTTTCACAATGGCTTCCTTCCCTGCAGCTTTCGAAGCAGATACCGTTTCAGAAACTTTCACATCATATATTGTACGCCCACTAGCAACAGGTGCTAACGAGCGTACAACTCCTTCTACTTCAGGTAATTCCGGCATCGGGCTCTCCTCACTTCGTGTCGTACCAACTTGCACCATACGCAGAATCCACTTTTAAGGGAACATCCAGTTCCAATGCAGACTCCATCACTTCAGGTACGATTTTCTTCAACTGTTCCAGTTCTTCTTCTGGCGCTTCAAATATAAGTTCATCATGCACTTGCAGAAGCATACGCGCTTGTAATCCTTCTGTCTCAAGACGTTTTTCCATATCGATCATGGCTTTTTTAATAATATCCGCTGCAGTCCCTTGAATCGGTGTATTCATCGCAGTACGCTCAGCAAAACCGCGCAAGTTAAAGTTCGAACTTGTAATATCCGGTAGATAACGGCGACGATTCAACATCGTTGAAACAAATCCACGTTTTTTCGCATCGATGATAATATCATCCATATACCGCTTCACTCCTGGGAAGCTGGCTAAATACGTATCGATAAATTCAGCAGCTTCCTTGCGAGGAATATCCAAACTTTGTGATAACCCATAATCACTAATTCCGTATACAATCCCAAAGTTAACAGCCTTAGCCGCCCGTCGCATGTTCGATGTCACTTCTTCTTTAGATACTCCAAACACGTCCATCGCAGTTTTCGTATGGATGTCTTCCCCTGCACGGAATGCTTCAATCAGTTTTTCATCCTGCGAAATGTGCGCAAGCACCCGTAGCTCGATCTGCGAATAATCCGCCGCAAACATAATCCAATTCGGTTCTGACGGGACAAATGCCGCACGAATCTTACGTCCTTCTTCCAATCGGATAGGAATGTTTTGTAAGTTCGGATTAATCGAGCTCAACCTGCCCGTTTGTGTCAACGCTTGCTGGAAACGAGTATGAATTTTACCATCTTCATGGATTTCTTTAGACAATCCATCGATATACGTCGACTTCAACTTTCCAAGCTGACGATACATAAGAATATGTTCAATAATTTCATGCTCAGGCGCTAACTTTTCCAGCACATCTGCAGCCGTGGAATAGCCTGTTTTCGTTTTCTTAATTGGCGTTAGGCCAATCTTTTCAAAAAGAATGACCCCAAGCTGTTTTGGAGAATTAATATTAAACGGCTGTCCCGCCAACTCGTAAATTGTAGTTTCCAGATGTCCAAGTCGACTTGTCAATTCTGTGCCGATTGTTTGGAGTGTGTCCCAATCCGTTTTTACTCCTGTGGATTCCATTTTCCCTAAAATTTTTGCTAGCGGTAATTCCAGATTATGATACAACTCATATTGCTCGTTCTGGCGAAGTTTTTCAGTAACAGGCTCAAACAATTTCCAAACGGCAACGGCTTTGGTAGCCGCATGCTGTGCGATTTCTTCAGTTGCTGGAACTGCTTTTTTAGCACCTTTCCCATATACCTTTTCGTCTTTCTGAATTCCATTCCAACCGACTGATGCAGCCGCTTCTGATACATCGTCAAAAGACAAAGATGGATTCACAATATATGCAGCTAGTGTTAAGTCGAAATCGATTCCTGATACAGGGATGTCAATTGCCGCCAAAGCTGCAAAAAGGGCTTTCGCATCTGTCGTGAATTTCTTCGATTCAGAATCAGCTAGCCACTTTTTCAATACTACATCCTTTTTCACATCAGCCATCGGCACATAAAAAACGTTTTCACCATTTGTCATTGAAAGTCCAAATAGTTCCGAGGTTAAATAGTTATCGTCCATCATTTCCAAGTGTACTGCCATCTGAGCAGAAAGATCAGCTTCACTCAACTCATGCTTTGTTTCCACTTCAATAACTTCAACAGCCTCAGTTTCAGAGCCTTCTACACCCATTTTTTCAAGGAGTGTTGTGAATTTAAGTTCTTTATATAAGGATGTGAGTTGCTCTTCGTCAGGACCACTATAGGATAAATCCTGAAGGCCAATCGTAATCGGTGCATTCACTTCAATCGTTGCCAGCTGCTTACTCATATAAGCCAGTTCTTCGTTATTCGTCAAGTTCTCTTTTAACTTTTTACCACTTATTTCGTCAAGAGACTCATATACGTGTTCCACTGATCCATATTCCTTCAACAGTTTCAACGCAGTCTTTTCACCAACACCTGGTACACCTGGGATGTTATCAGATGCATCTCCCATCAAGCCTTTCATATCGATGATTTGAAGGGGTTCTATCCCGTACTTTTCTTCAATATGTTCAGGCGTATAGAGTTCCATATCTGTGATCCCTTTTCTTGTAATACATACAGTCGTTGAAGCCGTTGCAAGTTGTGTTAAGTCCTTGTCTCCTGAAATGACAACGGTCATTGCCCCTTCTTCACTCGCAGTACGACTCAATGTTCCAATAATATCATCAGCTTCAAAGTTCTCTAATTCATATTGAGGAATATTGAATGCCTGTAATAGTTTGCGTAAATAAGGAAATTGTTCAGAGAGCTCAGGTGGAGTTTTTTGTCGTCCTCCCTTGTATTCACTGAACGTACTATGCCGGAATGTAGTCTTCCCTGCATCCCACGCAACGAGCAAATGGGTCGGCTGCTCTTCTTTTAAAATATTTTGCAACATCATCGTGAATCCATAAACTGCATTTGTATGGATACCGCTGTCATTTGTTAATAATGGCAAAGCAAAAAATGCTCGGTATGCCAAGCTGTTCCCGTCAAGTAATACAATTTTTTTAGTCGTCACGTAGCTCGTCCACTCCTTCATAAAAAAACGTCGTCTTCCATCATCTTACCACGAGGGTAGGATGAAATGAAAACGACTAGGTCCTTCTCTATTCAATTGAATGCGAGGGTTGATGGATGGGTAATTTTATGAAAAACACAGATCCTTCCCCAAGCTCACTTTCCACCCAAATACTCCCATGATGCGCTTCAAGTAAGTGTTTCACGATTGCGAGTCCAAGTCCGGTACCGCCTGAATCTCGACTTCTTGCTAAATCAGCACGATAAAAACGTTCAAACACTCTTTGTAACTTTTCCTTTTCAATGCCAATGCCTTCGTCAGCAATTGAAATCAAAACAGAATGATCATCTTTCCTTCCCGATATACGGATCGTTGTCCCTTGCTTTGAATACGTGATTGCATTAATAAGCAAGTTAACAAGCACTTGCATAAGACGTCCGCTATCCGCCTCCATTACTAAGTCACTCATCTCTTCAATCTCAATGGTCATTTGTTTTTCTGCGAGCTTGCCAGAGACTAGCTGAGTCGCTTCCTGAATTGTAGTTGCAGCATTAACTTCCGATATGTTAAGAGTGAACCCATGCTGCTCAATACCTGACAATTCCAATAGATCAGTCACAAGAGAATGCAGACGGCCGCTCTCTTTTTCGATAATGGTGATGAAGTCTCGTGAAATATCAGGATCCGAAAGCGCTCCATCCAACAACGTCTCAGCAAATCCTTTTATAGAGGTAACCGGTGTTCGTAATTCATGGGAAACGTTCGCGACGAAATCTTTTCGGACTTCTTCTAGTTTAATGATTTTTGAAATATCGTGGAATACCACAATGATTCCCAACCAATTCCCGTGTCGACCTATAACGGGAGCACCATAAACCGTCAAGTCGAGAGGACCATATTCTTGTTGCATGCGGATTTGTTGCTCATGGACTTGTTCCGACAGAAAAACTTGCTCGATTAGTTGCTCAGCGGCTAATGGCAGACCAATCTCTTTATAAGATTTGCCGATTGCATCAGAAGAGGATGTGTGAAATGTTTGCGCAAAAACCCCGTTCATCAGATTAACGGTTCCTCCTCTGCCGAGCATCAGTAAACTGCTACCGATACTTTCAATTAGAGTTTTAAGCCGCTCTTTTTCCATCGATCTGACAATTTGTGTCTCTTGACCATTCCGTGCAATCTGGTTAATGGATACAGCTAAACTCCCAAGATCCTTGAACTCACTCACGCTCGCACGGGCTTTATAATCACCACTTGCGAGTTTCCTTGCCACAAGTGTTAGTTCGTCAACTGGTTTTGTAAAATGATAGATTACTCTAGATACAGTAAACAAACTTAAGATTAAAAACAAACCAATCATCGCAGATAAGTAGAGTGAAAATTTATTCTCCAACGAAGACTCTACGTTAGCGTCCACTACATTGAAAAATTGACTAATAACAATCCACAAAATAATAGAAAAGACAACTAGTATAATACTAGTTGTTAGTAAAATTCTTGAGGAATGACCTTCTTTTTTCATGAATATTCCTCGAATTTATATCCAATCCCACGCACAGTTTTAATCGAACGCGGTTTTTTCGTATCTTCTTCAATTTTATCGCGAAGATGACTAATATGAACATCGACAATGCGAGTATCTCCACTAAAATCATAGTTCCATACAGCGGATAACAGCTGATCTCTTGATAAAACACGATTTTTGTGTTTCATAAGATGCACAAGTAGTTCAAATTCCTTTGGTGTGAATTCTAGTAGTTCTCCATTCAGTTCAGTTTGATAACGCTCGAGATAAACCGTCAATCCATTGATACTAATACTATCACTCGGCTGCTTCGGACCGTTCGCGCGACGCAAAACCGCTTTTACACGCGCAGTCAGCTCACGGGGACTAAAAGGCTTGGTCATGTAATCGTCCGCACCGATCTCCAATCCTAATACTTTGTCGGTCTCATCGCCTCGTGCTGTCAACATGATAATCGGAGTTTCCACATTACGTTGTCGTAAGTTCCGACAGACATCGATCCCATCCATCCCTGGAAGCATGATATCCAGCACAATCAAGTCAGGTTTGCTCTTTGTAGCTGTTTCCAAAGCTTCTACACCATTTGTAGCTACTAGTGTACGATAACCGTTCTGTTTAAGATTGTAGTCAAGAAGTGTACAAATCGATGGGTCATCTTCTACGATTAATATCGTTTTCGTTGAAATCGCTTCTATAGTTTCCATATTTGTCTCCATATTAAAAATTATCCAGTGATTGTGAAGTTAATTGTTTTTCTTTCAGCTCAGGTGCTGCAACGCTAACTGAGCCGGTAATTATCTGTTCGCCAGATTCATTAAAGGCACTGACAAGAATGTCAATTCGATTCTCAACAAGATGAACTTCTTGAACTTCCAGTGTAATTGCTACAGTTTCATAATGATACACGGGGACGGGAAACTCCAAATGTTGAGCTAGCATATAAGAGCCTGGTCCTGGTAAGTATTTAGAAACCGCTGAAGTGATAATACCAGTCAGCATAAGTGTCGGTACAATCGGTTTTTTGACGTCAGTCTGTGAAGCAAAATCATGTTGAATATAGATGGGATTCGGATCGTTCGTCAACCCGAGATAAAGCAGGAGATCTCTATCTTCGATCTTTTCAGTCAATTTAAGTTTCTCTCCAACCTTAATATCGTTAATCCCTCTTCCGACTCTTCTCTTTTTACCAAGTATCAAAAAAAGTCCCCCTTATTAGGTACTATCCTTCTTCTTTAAAGTCTATCATAAAACAAAAATAAATCGAGTAGCGCCTTCTTACACTACTCGATTTATTAGACGATCAGGCGAGCACTTGCATGACCGATTTCACAGAGTCTGCGGATTGACTCAATGCCTGTTTCTCTTCACCTGTTAGCTCAAGCTCAATAATCTTTTCGATGCCCTCTTTCCCGAGAACCGTTGGAACCCCTAGGTAAATCCCTTCCATTCCAAATTCTCCTTCCAGATAAGCAATCGCAGGAAGAATGCGTTTCTGATCTTTAAGAATGGCTTCTGCCATTTCAACAAGTGATGCAGCTGGAGCATAATAAGCGGAGCCATTGCCTAGCAAGTTAACAATCTCTGCCCCACCTTTACGTGTCCGTTTTACGATTTCTTCTATTCGTTCTTCTGAAAGCAATGAAGCGATAGGAACACCACCAGCAGATGAATAACGGACGAGTGGTACCATATCATCACCGTGACCACCTAATACAAATCCAGATACATCCTTCACTGAAACGTTTAGTTCTTGTGCAACGAACGTTCGGAAGCGTGCTGTATCCAGGACTCCTGATTGTCCGATAACACGCTCTTTCGGTAACCCTGATTCTTTGTAGACCGTATACGTCATTGCATCGACGGGGTTCGTTAAGACAAGAATCGTCGTGTTAGGTGAATGCTTTATGATTTCAGCTGTCACAGACTTCATGACCTTCTGATTCGTTTGAACAAGGTCATCCCGGCTCATACCAGGTTTTCGGGCAATCCCCGCTGTAATGATGACAATGTCCGAATCCTTCGTGTCTGCATAATCAGCTGTCCCTATGATCGACGCATCAAACCCTTGCACCGGACTCGCTTCCAACATATCCAGCGCCTTCCCCTTTGTCGAATTCTCCATATTCGGGACGTCCACCAACACCACGTCACATAATTCTTTCTGAGCAAGCAAAAACGCAGTCGTAGCCCCCGTAAAACCAGAACCAATAACAGAAACCTTTTTACGAAACATAGACATACTAAAACTCCCTTTCAGAATTGGATTAATGTAAATAAACAGTGTTGATTTCCTTTGCAGGCGGACGCTTTCCACGGGCTCGACCTCAGCCAATCGAACCACGAAGAGTTCGATTTTCCGTATTTCTGTGCACTTTACAGAAATTAAGGCAGCCTAAACGGTGCTCCTAACGCTTCGCTTTTACTCGCAGAAGCTGTTCTTCGTTACAGCTTTTTCTGCGGGGGCATCGGTCTTCGCTTATTCCGCAGGAGTCGCCGCCTTCCACTCCTATCAACGAATTTGCAAATACCAAGTATCCACAACTAACAAATAATTATAATCAAAACAATCCTGTCAACCTATTTTTATATAAACAAAAAGCAGAGGCTACGATTAAAGCTCTGCTTTTTGTCTCTTACTTATTGTGTACCTGTCGAATACGAAGCGTAAACTTATAGGTTTTTGATTAACTCGTCAGCGAACTCAGAAGTCTTCACTTCAGTTGCTCCATCCATCAAACGTGCGAAGTCATAAGTAACCACTTTAGAAGCGATTGTCTTTTCGATTGACTTTGTGATCATGTCTGCAGCTTCGTTCCAGCCAAGATGCTCAAGCATCATAACGCCTGAAAGAATAACAGATGATGGATTTACTTTATCAAGTCCTGCATACTTTGGTGCAGTACCGTGAGTTGCTTCAAAGATTGCGTGTCCTGTTTGGTAGTTGATGTTAGCGCCTGGTGCGATGCCAATTCCGCCTACTTGTGCAGCAAGAGCATCAGAAACGTAGTCACCATTCAAGTTCATTGTAGCAACAACGTCGAATTCTTTCGGGCGTGTCAAGATCTGCTGAAGGAAAATATCAGCAATAGAATCTTTAACGATGATTTTGCCTGCAGCTTCAGCGTCAGATTGCGCTTTGTTTGCAGCATCTGTACCTTTTTCGTCTTTAATGCGGTCGTATTCGTTCCATGTGAATACCTTGTCGCCGAATTCTTGCTCAGCTACTTCATATCCCCAGTTTTTGAATGCGCCTTCCGTGAATTTCATAATGTTACCTTTGTGAACAAGTGTCAATGATTTGCGGCCTTCTTTGATTGCATAGTTCAAAGCACCACGAACTAGACGTTTTGTTCCTTCTTCAGAAATTGGCTTAATACCAAGTCCAGAAGTTTCAGGGAAACGGATATTTTTAACGTTGAACTCGTCTTGTAGGAACTTAATCAGTTTTTTAACTTCGTCAGAACCTTCTTTGTACTCGATACCTGCGTAGATATCTTCTGTGTTCTCACGGAAGATGACCATGTCACAGTCTTCAGGACGTTTTACTGGTGAAGGAACACCTTCGAAGTAACGTACTGGACGTAAGCATGTATAAAGATCAAGTTCTTGGCGAAGTGCTACGTTCAATGAACGGAATCCACCGCCAATTGGAGTAGTCAAAGGACCTTTAATCGCAATTAGGTATTCTTCAATTGTATCGAGTGTAGCCTGTGGAAGCCATTCTCCAGTTTCGTTGAACGCTTTCTCTCCTGCCAACACTTCTTTCCAAACAAGTTTACGCTTACCGTTGTACGCTTTTTCTACTGCACCTTCAAGTACGCGAGAAGCTGCATGCCAGATATCTGGACCTGTTCCATCACCGATGATGAATGGAACTGTTGCGTGATCGGGAACGTTTAATACACCGTTTGTTACTGTGATTTTACCTTCATTAGCCATTATAATTCCTCCCAAAGTCATAAGTATAGGGCCGGTATGATGATATACCGCCCCAAAGATTTTTGCTAATTAGCGCTGATCGATTGGCACATACTTTTGCATATCAGGTCCGATGTATTCGGCACGAGGACGAATCAGTCGGTTGTTATCATACTGTTCTAGAATGTGCGCAATCCATCCAGAAATGCGGGAAACCGCAAAAATCGGAGTGAATAAATCATGATCAATCCCAAGTGAATGATAAACCGAAGCGGAGTAAAAATCAACGTTTGGTGGTAATTTTTTCTCACCAGTAACGATTTTTTCGATTTCCTCTGACATACGGTAATATTTACCTTCTCCACGAAGTTCTGTGAGTTTTTGAGACATTTCACGAAGATGCTTAGCGCGCGGGTCTCCTTTACGGTAGACGCGGTGGCCAAAGCCCATAATTTTTTCTTTGTTCGCAAGTTTGTTGTGGATGTACTCGTCCACTTTGTCTTCGTCGCCAATCTCCATTAGCATTTTCATAACTTGCTCGTTCGCTCCACCGTGCAATGGACCTTTAAGTGCTCCAATTGCAGCTGTAACACCAGAATACATATCAGAGAGAGTTGCCACACAAACACGCGCAGTAAATGTGGATGCGTTTAACTCATGATCTGCATGTAAGACCAGCGCTTTGTCAAATGCCTCAATTTCAATTGCTTCTGGTTTTTTTCCATTTAGCATGTAAAGGAAGTTTGCTGCATATCCAAGTGTTGTATCAGGAGCTACTGGCTCTAGCCCTTTACGGATACGTGCAAAAGCAGTTACAACTGTTGCAATTTTAGCTTGGAGTTTAATCGCCTTCAGATAGTTTTCCTCTTTGGACATATCTTCAGCTTTCGCGTCATATAACCCTAATAAGGAGATTGCTGTGCGCAATGCTGCCATTGGGTGGACGTCTTTGATTGGATACGTTTTGAAATGAGCGAGCACTTCTTCTGGTACGGACATGTTGTCTGCCAATTGCTGCTTTAATTCAGCTAGCTCATCTTCTTTTGGTAGACGTTGGTGCCAGAGAAGATAGACGACTTCCTCGAAACTTGCATTATTTGCAAGATCGTCAATGTCGTACCCGACGTATGTAAGGGTATCATCGATGATTGAGCTGATCGCGGATTGTGTCGCTACAATTCCTTCTAAACCTTTAGTAGATGTCATGAAACTCTCTCCTTCAGTCAGCAGCCTTCTAACCACCCGTGGATTTTTTGTCTACCGGTTGGGGCAGTCGGCTGATCTGCTAATATTGTTTCCGCCTAAAAACGCTTACAAAACTCATTATAATCAACTTTGTCTGTTTTGTGAATGAAAATGCATACGGTTTCCAGGAAATCTATTAAATCGGAGTGAATTTCTATCAAAAAGTGGAATACTACAACCTTTTTTAAACACTACATTGTCCCGTTTCTGCCTGGAGTGATTGGTGGAATCTTTCTATTCCTAGTTCCACCAGCTGGTATCGCAATTATATTAGCCTATTTCGCAGCACCTGTTGTGAACTTCACCAATCAAGTCCTGCGCTTACCTAGAACTCTTTCTACTTTGGTCGCCATGTCCATTATTATCAGTTTGGTAGTAGGGCTTTCAACTATGGCTATTCAAGGGTTGATCGACACCTTACCGATTGCTGAGCGCCATTTGGAACCCTATACCGGAAATCAGGACTGGTCAGGCGTTGCCATTACGTTTTTAAAAGATCACGTACTGACAGCAGGTCACACTCTTGTTGAACATACTTTTACATTTACAGGAGTTCTCTTTCAACAAGTGTTCACTCTCTTTATCTTTCTAGTTGCCTTTTTCTTTGCACTACGAGAAACAGGAAAAGACCGATTCTGGTTCCTTGTCTACTTCCCAGGATCAATGCGGCGTCAGGCACATCGACTTTTTAAGAAGTCAGGAGAACTCATCGGTCACTTCATTTCCATCGAAGCCCGTTTAGTTTGTCTTACATTTCTATTATTGTGTATCGGTTTCTTTTTCCTATCGTTTTCATCACCCATCGGGACTGCATTTCTCATATCTCTTGCAGATAGCCTGCCCTTCTTGGGGATCGGATTGTTCCTTCTACCGATGATGCTCTTTTATTTTTACACAGGAAACTATCTATTCGGTTCAGCACTGTTATTACTTTACATCCTAACGCTTGTGACTCGCCAAATCGCAGAGTCCTATTTGTGGGCATCCACTTTCCGAGTCAAACCAGTCCATGCGTTTCTCATCACAGCCAGTTCTTTTTACTTATTCGGGTTGCCAGGAATATTACTGACACCCTTCCTCCTGTTCACGGCAATGAAAATTAGACATCACCCGAAGTTTATCGAATGATAAGTGTCCCTTTTTTCATCTTCTTGTAAATTAGTTGAATGATATAGGGACGAATCATTTTTCTCGGCCAGCTGAAGAGTAACAGCAGACCAATCGCATCTGTTATGAAACCTGGGACCAGCAACAGCAGACCACCTGCAAAAATACATAATCCATCTATAATCGGCGGTCCCGGTGGATCTCCTGCAGCCATTCGTTCTCGAAATTCTATAATCGCTCTAACTCCTTGTCGCTTCGCAAAATAAGCACCCCCAATTCCAGTAATAACAATTATGGCGAGGGTTGGCATAACACCTAGATGGCTCCCAGATACAAGTAGTAATGTGAGTTCACTTGCAGGGACGACTAAAAAAAGAAGCAGTAACCATTTCATTTTAATATCTCCTCTTTGAGAAAAACCGCTATCCTAAAATTAGGTAGCGGTTTTTTGTTTATAGAACTTTAGCATGGCCTTTATAAACAACGCCAGTTTCAGCGTCCATTGTAATCTCTTTGTCATGCTTAATAATCTCCGTTGCGTTTTTCACGCCGACAATTACAGGAATGCCTAAATTCAATCCGACGATTGCGCCGTGACTGGTAAGTCCGCCCTCTTCTGTAATGAGGCCCGCACACTTTTCAAGTACAGGTAGCATATCACGGTCTGTCGAATTCGTCACAAGGATTGCACCTTCTGCATCGAACGCTTCCGCTTCTGCTGCACTCCGGGCAACGATAGCTCGGCCATATGCTACAGATTTACCGATACCTTGTCCTTTTGCTAGTAGATCGCCGATGACATGTATCTTCATCAGATTCGTTGTTCCTGCTTCTCCAACAGGCACTCCTGCCGTAATGATTACGACATCACCATGCGTAACATACTTATTTTTAACACTTTCTTCAACCGATTCTTCAAGAATCGAGTCAATTGAACTGACACGTCTTCCAGCAATCGGGTACGCTCCCCACACGAGTGTGAGACGACGAGCGACTTGCTCAGAAGATGTTACAGCAATGATTGGACATCCAGGACGATATTTAGAAATCATCCGTGCAGTTGTTCCGCTTTCAGTAGGAGCAATTACTGCATTCACATTTAAGTTAATAGCTGTATAGGCAGCAGCTTGTCCAATAGCATCTGTCAAGTTACCATGTTTTTCTCTACGTCGCGTAGATATGAAGGAACGATAATCGAAAGACTCTTCGATCTTGTTCGCAATCCGTACCATTGTCTCCACAGATTCTACCGGATACAAACCAGCCGCAGTTTCACCTGATAACATAATTGCATCGGTCCCATCAAAAATCGCGTTTGCAACATCACTCGCTTCTGCACGAGTTGGTCGAGGATTCCGTTGCATGGAATCGAGCATCTGTGTTGCAGTGATAACAGGTTTACCTGCTTGGTTACATTTTTTAATTAGCTGTTTTTGAATGACTGGAACTTCTTCTGGCGGAATTTCCACACCTAAATCTCCACGAGCGACCATGAGACCATCAGATACTTCGATGATTGCATCAATATTATCGACACCCTCTTGGTTTTCGATTTTAGGGATGATATGGATATTCGATCCACTGTTCTTTTCTAACAGTTCACGTATTTCCAATACATCTTCCGAACGTCTGACGAATGACGCAGCGACAAAATCGATCTCTTGTTCAATCCCGAATAGGATATCTTCTTTGTCTTTTTCTGTAATCCCTGGAAGCTGAACTGAAACACCAGGTACGTTAACGCCTTTTTTATTCTTAAGTTCTCCGGAGTTCATCACTTCAGTGTGAATCAATCCTTCAGCTTTACTTCTACTCAATACTTTCAACATGACGAGACCGTCATCCAGAAGAATCGTATCGTCTTTATCCACATCGTCAATCAGTTGGTCATACGTGATTGAGAAACGCTCTTTTGTCCCAAGGACTTCTTTCATAGAAACGTCAATCTTTTGACCCGCTGTCAATTCGATTAGGCCGTTTTCCATGGAATGCGTTCGAATTTCCGGTCCTTTAGTATCGAGTAAAATTCCGACAGTCTTTTGTTTAGCAGCTGCTACTTTGCGAATTGCTTTTATACGTTGAAGGTGTTCGTCATGATCTCCATGGGAGAAATTCAAACGTGCCACATTCATACCCGCATCTATTAGTTGCTCAAGACGTTCTGGTGATTCACTTGCTGGACCGATTGTACAAACGATTTTAGTTTTTCTCATTGGTTCAGGCCACTTCCTTTTCACTGATTTCCATCAAATAGATAATTCTTTAGATAACGTATACATATCTTTCTCAAATTCAGAATCCCCATCAAATACCCGTGCTAAATCATATTCGATGACCTGATGATTTTTCATTCCAATCGCGACTGTGTTGCCACCGTTTTTCAGTGCTTCGACAGCGCGCGCACCAAATTGACTAGCAATAACACGATCCCTAGCAGATGGAGAGCCGCCACGTTGAATATGGCCTAATACAGAAACGCGTGTATCAATGCCTTCTTCTGTACTTAATTTCTCAGCAAGCAAAGAAGCAGACATCACTCCTTCTGCGACAATAATGATACTGTGTTTTTTGCCACGATGCGTTCCTCGTCTCAAACGGTCAAGAATATCCGGTAAATCATACGTTTCTTCAGGGATGAGGATGGTCTCTGCTCCACCTGCAAGGCCTGCCCAAAGAGCCAAGTCCCCTGCATTACGTCCCATCACTTCTACAATGAAGGTCCGCTCATGTGAAGTTGCTGTATCTCTTATTTTGTCAATTGCATCAATGACTGTATTCAGTGCTGTGTCAAAACCAATTGTAAAGTCAGTTCCGTTAATATCATTATCAATTGTAGCTGGAACACACGCACAAGGAATACCAAGTTTCGATAATTCTAGTGCCCCTCTAAACGAGCCGTCTCCCCCAATTACTACAACGCCTTCAATTCCATTCAATTTGAGCTGTTTGAGCGCTTTTTCACGTCCTTCAATTGTAGTGAACTCCGGACAGCGAGCGGAACGTAACATAGTGCCCCCACGTTGGATAATGTCACCTACGGATCCAAGTTGTAACAGTTCAATTTTCCCGTCGATCAAACCTTGGTATCCATTGTAAACGCCAGCGACTTCGAGTCCTTCATAAATCGCTTTTCGGACGACAGCTCTTACGGCCGCATTCATACCTGGTGCGTCTCCACCACTTGTTAATACAGCGATTTTCTTCATCCGTATACCCTCCTTACAGTAAAGTAGAATCATACAAATTACTCAGAAAACACACCGATCTTTCTGAATTTATCATAACGGTCTTGAACAAGTCTGTCAGCATCGAGCTTACTCAACTCGCTCAGAGCTTTTGTTAAAACTGTTTTCATATTTTTTGCTTGTTGTTTCGGATCACGGTGTCCTCCACCTAATACTTCAGGAATGATTTCATCAATAACATCCATCTTCAACAAGTGCGGAGCAGTAATTTTCATTGCTTCTGCTGCCTCTTTCGAATACGCAGAGTCTTTCCAAAGAATCGAGGCTGCGCCTTCAGGGGAAATGACCGAATAAGTAGAATGCTCAAGCATATAAATGCGATTTGCTACTCCTAATGCTAAGGCACCACCACTTCCCCCTTCTCCTATAACAATAGAAATAACAGGAACAGTGAGACTTGCCATCTCTACAAGATTACGAGCGATTGCTTCACTTTGACCTCGCTCTTCTGCTGCGCGCCCTGGATAGGCACCTTTCGTATCAATCATACAAATAATCGGCCTGCCGAATTTTTCAGCTTGTTTCATCAACCGTAATGCTTTTCGGTACCCTTCTGGATGAGGCATTCCGAAGGTACGCTTTACATTTTCTTTTGTGTCTTTACCACGTTGATGACCGATAATTGTAACTGGTTCACCTTCAAACGAACCAATTCCACCTACTATCGCAGCATCATCACCGAATGCGCGATCGCCATGAAGCTCAATGAAATCTTCAAAAAGCTCTCCAATGTAGTCATATGTCGTGGGACGCTCAGGATGACGCGCCACTTGTACACGTTCCCATGTCTCCATGTTGCCATATATATCGTTTTCCAACTTTATCAAACGATTGTTCAAGTTCCGAATCTCTTCAGACAAGTCTACTTCGTTCGTTTCAGTGAACTCTTTTAGTTCCTGGATTTTTTCTCGTAATTTTATGATAGGTTCTTCAAATGACATGTTTTTTTTCATTGTGCTGCTTCCCCCTTCGTATGCAGTCGGATAATGCGAGAAAGCACATCCTGCAAGTCTACACGATGGACGACTGCATCCAACTGACCATGGGCAAGTAGAAATTCAGCCGTTTGGAAGTCTTCAGGTAACTTTTCACGTACAGTTTGCTCAATAACCCGGCGCCCTGCAAATCCAATAAGTGCTTTTGGCTCTGCAAGATTAATGTCGCCGACAGATGCAAAACTCGCCGAAACCCCACCCGTAGTTGGATAGGTCATTATAGAGATATATAAAAGTCCTTTTTCTGAGTGACGGTTTAATGCAACACTCGTTTTTGCCATTTGCATTAGGGAGAGAACGCCTTCTTGCATACGAGCACCACCGCTCGCAGAAAAGATAAGCAGTGGAATTCCGAGCTCTGTCGCTTTTTCGACCGCTCTCGTAATCTTTTCACCTACAACTGATCCCATGGACCCCATACGGAAATGAGCGTCCATGATAGCGATTGCCACTTCATTACCGCCAATCTTGCCTGTACCGGTCAGCACAGCTTCGTTGAGTCCTGTTTTCTCCGCGTCTTTTTTTACTTTTGCTGTGTATGCAGGAAATTCTAATGGATTTTCAGTTACAAGATGATCATCCATGGACACAAACGTCCCTTCATCCATTAAGGAGTCAATTCGTTCTTGTGCTGTCATTTTGAAATGGAAATCACATTTAGGACAAACTTTAAGGAGCTTGCCTAATTCTTTTGTCGGTTCAACGTGCTTACATTCTGGACATTTCGTCATAATTCCTTCAGGTACATCGCTCTTAGACTTTGCATTTGGCATGATTGCCTGTTGTTTTTTCACATTTGTAAATAAGTCCCTTAGCATTCGTGTTCGCCCCTTCTTTCACCAATGACAATGTCAAGCCAGTCCTTATACCGCATAACGGCTAGATGGCTATTACCGTTCATCATCTCTTTAAGTAAATTCGTTGCAACTTCTTTTTCGTCTTCCGCCATAGTTTCATGATACGGAACGCGGCTATATTGTTTCAACAAAAACCAAATCTTTAATGACAAGCGATTTCCTGAAACCACTACAATCTCTTGCAACAATTCTTCCCTTATGATTGGCTCTGTCCCTCGCAGTTTAACTAAAAAACTTCCCCAAACAGGAAGCGTTCTTCGTTCGGGATCATTGGAAATACATTCAATTGCTGCTTTTTCATGAATTCGCCGCGTATCATCCACAGACTTTAATGATTGTGGATTTTGCATGATAAACGTGGAAAGAATCTCCACTAATTGATGCTTTTTATAGTCCGCGAGAAACGTTCCTTCTCCCCTTCTTGTTTCAATCAGTCCAAGAAGTTCAAGACTTCGGAGTGCTTCTCGAATTGTGGATCTTCCTACTTGTAACCGATCCGCTAGCACACGTTCAGAAGGTAGCTTATCCCCAATGACAGCACCTTCTTCTTTAATAATTGTACGCAGATCCGCAACAATATCCAAAAATCGTTTCGATGATGGACGAGAGTTTTCCATGTCCAAACTCCTTTTTATGCTACATTCTTAAGTGGTCAGACCACTATCCTTTATAAGCATACAAAAAAGCAAGCCTGCCGTAAAGTGATATCCGGAAATCTATTTCAATTGTATAGGGAGATGGTACCTTCACTATCTTTCAAAAAATAACCTATAGAGACTCGTTTAATCTGTAACAATCTCCTGAACAACAAGCTGAGGTTTGCCATTTCTCACTTCCACCGTACCTCGAAACACGAGTAATGACTGCTCTTTCAGCTCACTGCTACAGATCGCATATTGTTTAGGAAATAACGTACACGAGATCTCGCCAGTCTCATCCTGTAATTCGAGAAATGCCATCGCTTCTCCTTTTTTTGTCCGAATTCGCTTCACTTCCAACACCATCCCAGCCAGTACTACCTTAGTTCCTGATGTTTGTTCAAGGGCGTCTGCAATCTGATTCGACTTAGTAGTTAGTTGCTTTTTATAAGAAGCAATTGGATGTTCAGATAAGTAGAACCCAAGTATTTCTTTTTCATAGTTAAGTCGTTGCAAATCAGACATCGTTCCGCCTGGACTATATTTAGGACTCGCCATCCCTTTCATCATCCCTGCGAGCAAGTCTGTTTCATCAGAAGATGGTCTAACAAAGAGCGCATGTTTTCGTGCAGCTTCGATTGTTGCGAGTAACACTTCACGTGTTTGACCGAATTCGTCCAACGCACCAGACTTCACAAGTGGCGGAATTGTTTTTTCAGTGAAGTTTTCTGCCCCAAGTGCAACAGACAAGTCAAACAGCGTTTTCAGCGTCACTTCCTGCTGACGCGCTCGTTGCAGGGTTGTATAAAATGGATAACTGATACCTTTTACTGCGCCCAAACCAAGTCGGATAGAACCATCTTCAGTTGTTGCTGACCAGTTACTTTTTGTAATTGAAGGACCTAGGACAGGGATTCCCTTCGCTTTCACTTCACGAATAATTTCCATTGTTTTTTCCGGGGAACCCGCTAACACCGATAGGCATCCAGCATAAAAATACTCAGGCTTGTTCGCCTTCAAGTAAGCGAGTTGGTAGGATATCAACGAATAAGCAACCGCATGACTCTTCGGGAATCCATAATCAGCAAACTTTACAATTAGCTCGTAAATATCACCTGCGATACTTTTAGGGAAACCGTTTCTCTGTGCACTTTCTGTAAAATGGATGCGTTGCTCCATCAGTACATCTCGTTTCTTTTTACTGATTGCACGTCGTAACAAGTCCGCTTCCCCTAGAGTAAATCCTGCGATTTGAACGGCAATCTGCAAAATCTGTTCTTGGTAAACAATAATGCCATATGTCTCTTTTAAAATCGGTTCCAGAGCGGGATGCATGTAATGAATTGGCTCCTGCTCTTTCTTCCTTTTACTATAAAGAGGGATGTTTTCCATTGGACCCGGTCGGTATAAGGCATTTATGGCATAGATATCTTCAAAAGCATCCGGTGAAATGTCACGTAACGCTTTACGCATGCCAGGTGATTCAAACTGAAAAACTCCTAACATGTCCCCTTTTCGAAACAACTCCAATGTCCGCTCATCATCCAGTGGAATTGTCTCAAGTGATAGGTCCTCTCTTGTAGCAAATCGAATCAGTTTACGTATCCTGTCGAGCAAAGTCAGATTACGCAAGCCAAGAAAGTCCATTTTCAGAAGCCCAGCTTCTTCCGAGTCATTCATAGCCCACTGTGTTAAATAGATGGAATCTCCACCACTTTGTAACGGAACGGTTTCAACGAGCGGAGTTGGCGAAAGTATGACCCCCGCAGCGTGTGTAGATGCATTTCTAGGTAATCCCTCTAAAGCGAGAGACACCGTATACCACCGAGCGCGCACTTCATCTTTTTCGATCCATGTTTGCAAATGTGATGATTGGCTCACTTTCTCATGAAGAGTTTTCCCAGGAGTATCCGACAACATTTTGGATAGCAACGTCATATCTTCGTTCGAAAAGCCAAATACCCTTGCTGTATTTCTCGCTACAGATTTAGCTGATAACGTACCGAACGTTATTATTTGAGCGACATGTGCCTTCCCATATTTTTGTGCAACGTACTCGACAACTTCCATTCTTCGTGTATCCGCAAAATCGACGTCAATATCCGGCATGGTCACTCTGCTTTTATTTAAAAACCGTTCAAAAATCAACCCATATTTCAAGGGATCTACCGCAGTGATTCCAAGGGAGAAAGCAACGAGTGATCCCGCAGAGGACCCTCGTCCAGGTCCAACTTCAATATCCTTTTGTTTTGCATAAGCAATGAAGTCTTCTACGATCAAAAAATAATCCTGATACCCCATTTCTACGATGACCTCTAATTCATACCGAAGTCGCTCCTCGTATGCGTGGGAAATCTGATTAAATCGTTTTTGCAACCCATTCCTGCAATGGATTTCAAGCAGTTGTGCTGCCGACATGTTCTCACCAACCGGAAATTTTGGCATGAGTAAATGCTTCTCTGGCAACTGGACCTTGCATCCAACTAACATGTCTGCCGCCTGCTCAAGCCAATGCTCTTTACCTACAAACCATCGTTCCAACTCTTCTTGCTCAGGGACGTAGGCGTCTATGTATAGATTTTCGGGACGCGCTGGATCATTCAGTTTGTAGCCATCGCGAATCGCTTGTGCTGTTTCGAAACTGAAAGCGTCTTGTGGCTCGATGAACCTAGCTTCACTGCATGCAACAATGCTAAGTTTTTCTGAATTGGCCAGTTGTTCAATGGCAGTTTCTTCAGGATGTACAGCTCCAGCGGGTCGTGCGATGCCTATATGCAAACTTTCGGTTTTGCATTGCATTTTCAAGCGTTGGATTGTTTCTTCAGTTCGAATTTCGTTCCAAGAGGGGTCTGTAAGCGGGAAAATGACGGTACAGTTCGCAGTATAGGATTTCAACCATTTCTCAGGTAAGTTTTCAGCTTCACGTGTTGCAACAGCACTACTTATTTTTAATAGCTGACGAAAACCCTTTTCGTTTTTAGCATAAATGTAGCATAGTGGCGTTTCTCCAGTTGGTAGTTCTATCTTCACGGAAAGCCCGATGACTGGGTGAACGCCATACTTTGTCATGACTTTCCAAAAAGAACGGATTCCAGAAAGAGTCGAATTCACGATTGCAGCCGAAACAGCCCCTCTTCTTTGCAGAAGAGGAGCCAATCGATCGAGCTTTATAATGCCGTTAAGTAAATCGGCTCCTGTTATAATTTGCGGATAAACAAGCTTCATTGTCTATCCCTCCATTCACTAGTTACATGCACATAACTTTTGTACTTTCTGAATTACTTCATCGGCTTCTTCCCAAGTTCTTACAGAGGCTCCTGCAGCAAGTGGATGTCCGCCGCCCCCATATTCAGCAGCCAAATCATTGATAATAATTCCTTTGGAACGCAATCGGACACGAATTTGGTCCGTTTCTTCGACAAATATTAACCAAGCACGAATGCCTTTGACATCTCCAAGTGAACTTACGAGAGAAGACGTTTCTTCTGCTTTTACATCAAATTCATCCAAGATTGTTTTTTTGAGTTTAATAAAGGCAGCTCCATTTTCATCTATCGTGAAGTTTTGATAAACGTACCCTTGCAAGTGAAGCAGATTTCGTTCCACCTCGTACATCCCTGCAAAGATTTGCTGTCGGTCAAAGTTGTATTTGATTAGTTCACTAGCAATTTCAAACGTCTTACCAGTTGCGCTTGGATACATGAATCTTCCTGTATCGCCGACAATTCCAGCAAATAGGAGTCTTGCAGATTCATCTGGAAGCTGCCATCCTTTAACGTCTCGTCCTTCAGCAAATAATTCATAAATCATTTCCGAACAAGAACTTGCATCTGTATCAATCCATAATACATCCCCATACGGATCCACATTCGGATGATGGTCGATCTTAGCTAAAAAGCTTCCTTTTGAGTAGGACTGTCCATCTACCCGCTCGGTGTTTGCTGTATCTGTCACAATGACTAACGCACCTTCATACATGTCATCGGATACAGAATCTTGTCCAGCTAGAAATGACAACTGGCCGTCATCACTTCCTGTCGCGTAGACATTTTTGTCCGGATAATTCGCTTCTATGAGCTTCTTTAAGCCTACTTGTGACCCAAATGCATCCGGATCGGGGCGGACGTGCCTATGAATAATAATGGTGGAGTACTGCTCAATTGTGTCAATGATTTGTCTTTTCATTTTCCATTTCCTCCGATATTTAAAGAATTACGGTCGCATTTAAGTAATAAAGCCGCTACAATAGAAGAAGTGTTGGATTCTTTTGGAGGGCTATGCTGTGAAGACTTTTAATTTTATACTTGTATTCTTTATTATTGCTTCGGCAGTATTCTATTTTTACTTTAAAACTCGACAGTTCCGGACAAGCCAGGTATTCCCGATTCGCAAAAAGATGTTTTCATCGAAAGCAGGAATGTTTTTAGGACTTCTGCTAGTCTTTTTCGGAATCAACCAACTGTTACTATTTGGAGGGGTTACGACTTACGTGATTTCTGGAATCTTCATCATACTTGGAGGCTATGTATCCATCTTTAACTGGAAAGCCGTTCAGTATTACAACCAATTTGTGGACGAAGAAGCAGAATTGAACAAGCGCTGATGCCCGTGCATCAGCGTTTTTTTATCGCTCCAACAACTGATACGTAACTAGTGATTTACCGATCATTTCACCTTCTGCATACAACGAAATTTCCATCTTCACGACTCTACGACTCATGTGCAAAATTTCAGGTTTCACCGTTACCTTACTTCCAAGCTGGACATGTCTCATAAAATAGATTGATAAATTTTCAGGAACACTTTCTCCACGCTTATAGAGCTTGATGGCACGGTTACCAGTTTCCGCTAGCAACGTAGTCAGTGCACCATACGACAAGGAGCCCAGCTGATTGGTCATCTGTGGAATCACTTCAAAAATTACGTTTTGAGGGTTTTCCGTATCAGAGTGCATTTGGTTTTTCACTATATCATCAATGGTTTGGCCATGCTGTGGCTGCCGTTGAGCTAATTGAAAAGCTTTGAGAACATCTTGTCGGCTTATGACACCATCTAACAAGCCGGTTTCAGTCACAACAGGTAGCAAATCGATTCCTTCCCACACCATAATGTGACCAGCTGAAGCAACACTCATCTTTCCAGTCGCTGTAATCGGTGAGGCTGTCATGACCTTTCCAAGCGGTTCAGATTCCTGTCTCCCAACGACATCTTTAGACGTGACCATACCTACTACTTTTCCATTACGCTCAATGACCGGAAACGCTGAGTGGGAAGTTCTTTGGCTCAATTCATTAAATTGACCAACCGTCTCTTGGATGAACAACGTAGAAGTATTTGAAAGTTGGTGCTGGATATCTTCTACGAGAAGGATATCCTTCTCAATCATCTGATCCGATATTGCCCGATTGAGCATGGTTGCAACAGTAAACGAGTCATAACTTGTCGTAATGACCGGCAAATCGAGTGAATTTGCAAGTTTTTTCACTTCATCTGTCGTATCAAAACCACCTGTTACAAGAACCGCTGCCCCTTCGCTAATCGCTAATTGGTGTGCTTTTTGACGATTTCCCACAATGAGCAAGCTTCCTGCGTCAATATAACGTCGGATATCATCCAGTTGCATCGCACCAATCAGGAATTTAGTCAGAGTTTTATGTAAGCCTCCGCTACCACCTAATACACTACCATCCACAATATTCACAACTTCAGCAAACGTCAGTCGCTCAATATTCTCTTTTTTCTTCTTTTCGATGCGGACTGTACCGACACGCTCGATTGTATTCACAAGTTTGTTATTTTCCGCTTCCTTAATCGCTCGGTAAGCTGTTCCTTCACTCACAGTGAGCGCTCTTGCTATTTGCCGTACTGAAATTTTCTCACCAACAGCGAGATCTTCAATGTGGCGCAAAATCTGTTCATGCTTTGTCGACATTGCATTCACCTTTTTCTATGTATGCCTTTCTTCAGTTTACCATAAATCCATAAAAAATAACCGAGCTGAAAGAGATTTATCTCACCCAGCCCAGTTAACTCAAATCCGTTTCACATCCCCTGCTTTCATCACAAGTACTTCATGGTTCTTCACAAGTTTTTTGAAGTCTTCAGGGTCTTGCACGATTGGTGGAAAAGTATTGTAATGTATTGGCACTGTCAGCTTCGGAGAGAGAAGTTCCACCGCATGTGCAGCATCTTCAGGCCCCATTGTAAAGTTATCACCTATTGGTAAAAAAGCGATATCAATTGGATGACGCTTGCCGATTAGCTCCATATCTCCAAATAGAGATGTATCCCCTGCATGGTAAATTGTTTTACCTTCTGCCATAAACAGGATTCCTGCAGGCATTCCCATATAAATCAGCTGTTGGTCATCTGTTGTATACGATGAGCTATGAAATGCTTTTGTAAACTTCACCGTTCCAAAATCGAACTCACAAGCTCCTCCAATGTTCATGCCGTGTGTTTCTAGACCTTGCCACCCGAGCCATACCGCAAGTTCATTAGGCGCTACAACTAATGCCCCACTCGCCTTTGCGATTTCAATCGTATCGCCTACATGATCATTGTGTCCATGTGTCAATAAGATGACGTCTGGTCTTTCGTTCGCCACAACTAAATCCGTTAACTCATTTCCTGTAATATAAGGATCGATTAAAATCACCTTGTCGTTTGTTTTAATCTTAACGATTGAGTGTCCGTGATATGAAATTTCCATTGAATTTGACACCTCCACTTTTTGTTCTATCCTTTTTATCAATTCGTGAAACCATATGTAAACCCTCTTTTTTTGGTATGATAGATAAGTGAATTAAGGAGGATTAATCATGACAAAACTTAAAACGATTCAACAGTATTTACAGGACAACAACGTAGATGCGGCATTTGTAACCACACCGGATAACGTATTTTACGTATCAGGCTTTAGCAGTGACCCTCACGAGCGGCTTCTAGGTGTGATGATTTTTAAAGACGCAGAACCTTTCATCGTCTGTCCACTCATGGAAGTTCCAGATGTGAAATCTGCTGGCTGGACATTTGGAACGGTCGGTTACGAAGACACAGATGACGCTTGGGAGTTTGTGCAAGCTGAAGTGAAACGCAAAGTGAGCGAACTCAACACGATTGCAATTGAGAAATCACATCTTACCGTCGAGCGTTTGGAACGTATGGAAGAACTCTTCCCATCAGCCCAATTTTCACGTTTGGATGAACAATTGAATACAATGCGGAGCCATAAGGATGAATCCGAACTCCAATTACTACGTGAAGCTGCAAAACTAGCAGACTACGCGATTGAAGTCGCATGCGAGAATATTGCGGAAGGTGTCACTGAACTGGAACTTCAAACTGCAATCGAATTTGCGTTGAAGAAAAAAGGTGTCCAGAAGATGTCGTTTGATACAACCGTTTTATCAGGCCCGAAAACCGCATCTCCACACGGAACTCCTGGAGAACGTAAAATCCAAAAAGGCGATTTTGTTCTAATGGACCTGGGGGTAGTGCATAAAGGATATTGTTCAGATATTACTAGAACGGTTTCGTTTGGCGAACCATCTGCTGAACAGCTGAGTATTTACGAAGCTGTACGTTTTGCCAATCAAGCGGCAATCGATCTTGTAAAGCCAGGCGTACGGGCAAGTGACCTTGACAAAGCCGCACGCGAAGTAATCACGAAAGCCGGATATGGAGAATACTTCACTCACCGTTTAGGACATGGACTCGGAATTTCTGTTCACGAATTCCCTTCAATCCATGGAGCGAATGACTTCCAGCTGGAAGAAGGTATGGTTTTCACAATTGAACCAGGCATCTACAACTCTGCAATTACTGGCGTTCGTATTGAAGATGATGTCGTCGTAACTGATGATGGTATCGAAGTATTAACGAAGTTCCCGAAAGAGCTCAAGATAATTAAGTAAATAGAAGAAGCAGAGGCTTAACTTACAGCCTCTGCTTCTTTGTTTATAGTATTCTTATCGACTCAACAAAGATTGAGCAGATACATATTCGATTGCCTGCGCATCCGAAACGGCTTGATACGTCAAGTAACCTTCTAACGTGTTAACTCCTTTTAGCAACGCGTCGTTGTCCAAGCAAGCCTGCTTGTATCCTTTGTTCGCAATTTGTAGTGCATAAGGAACCGTCACGTTTGTAAGTGCCATTGTGGATGTACGTGGGACTGCACCTGGCATATTTGCAACTGCGTAGTGTACCACACCAAACTTTTCATATGTTGGGTCGTCGTGCGTTGTAATGCGATCGGAAGTTTCAAAGATTCCACCTTGGTCAATCGCGATATCTACAAGTACAGAACCTGGTGACATCGATTTAACCATCTCTTCGCTTACTAGTTTAGGTGCACGAGCTCCAGGGATCAGCACACAGCCAATTACTAGATCCGCATCTTTAACAGACGTTGCAATATTAAATGGATTCGACACGAGTGTTTGAACGTCATCTCCGAACAGTTCATCCAGTTGACGAAGTCGTTCTACAGACAAATCAAGGACAGTGACACGAGCTCCCATACCAATCGCAATGCGGGCTGCGTTTGTTCCAGCTTGTCCTCCACCAATAACAGTCACGTTTCCACGTTGAACACCCGGCACGCCTGATAATAGGATTCCTTTTCCGCCTTCCATCTTCTCCAAGTACTGAGCTCCAATTTGAGTTGCCATACGTCCAGCTACTTCACTCATCGGTGCGAGAAGTGGCAACGAACGATTTGGTAATTGTACCGTCTCGTAAGCTATCCCGATTACTTTATTGTCGAGTAATGCCTTAGTTAACTCTACTTCTGAAGCAAGATGCAAGTACGTGAACAAAATGAGACCTTCACGGAAGTAACCATACTCTGATGAAACTGGCTCTTTTACTTTCATGACCATTTCTGCTGCCCATGCTTCAGCTGCAGTCTCAACAATTACCGCTCCAGCTTCACGATACTCTTCATCCGTAAAATTAGAGCCAATTCCTGCTGATGTTTCGATTAGCACCTCGTGTCCCGCTGATTTCAAGTTGAATACTCCAGCTGGTGTCATTGCGACACGATTTTCGTTGTTTTTTATCTCTTTAGGTACTCCAATACGCATAGTTATTCCTCCTCAATGAATGTGTCCGGCTGTCCAGTATGTACCGTTCAAACCTTTTCTCAATAAGTGTAGCAGATAGTTTCCTATTTTGCCGTACTTTTTGCATCGATAAACAAATATTTTTAATTTGCCGATTTTTGATGGTAAAGCAGGAATTATTAAGAGATATGTCGTATAGTACCTATAGAAGTATAATTTTAAAGTAGGAGTGTGGTAACGATGTCATTAATATATAACCAAATCATTGTTGCAGTAGATGGATCTAAAGAGTCTGAATGGGCGTTTAAAAAAGCAGTAGAAATTGCTAAGCGTAACGACGCTACCCTGAACCTCGTCAACATCATCGACACACGTTCTTACTCCGCTGTAGAGGCGTATGATCGTTCAATTGCTGAGCGGGCTCAATCTTATGCTGTAGAATTGCTTGAAGGATACAAAGAGCAAGCAGCAGCTGCTGGATTGACTCACGTGAATGTTATTGTGGAATATGGTTCACCTAAAACAATGATTCCTAGAGAGATCCCTAAAAAAATCGAAGCGGATCTAATCATTTGTGGGGCAACTGGATTAAACCCAGTAGAGCGCTTCCTAATCGGTAGTGTATCAGAGAACATTGTACGTTCTGCAAAATGTGACGTACTTGTAGTCCGTACATCCGAAAGCGAATAATCAAAAAGAAAAAGCGTCCCTTTCACTTGGAAGGGACGCTTCAGACTGTAGACAAACTCCAGTAATCACGGGGTTTGCCTACAGTCTTTTTCTTTTACAATAGTATTAACCAAAAAAAGTTGATTTCCGCTGCGAGCGGACGCTTTCCGAGGGGCTTGCTCTCAGCCGCTTCCCTCGCTTTGCTCAGTCCAGGGTCTTCGAGCTTCGCTGATCCCTCAGGAGTCGCCGCTCTCCGCTACAATCAACGGAATCTCCCAACTATCAAATGAGGTGATGGAATTGATGCCGAAGAATCAAGTTAATGAACGGGAACAGATGGAAACGCTTACAATCGAACAGTTAGTTCCACAAGACCATCTGGTTCGTAAATTAGATGCAGCAATTGATTTTTCTTTCATTTATCCATTAGTTGAAGATCTATATTCATTATTTGGGAGACCCAGCATAGATCCAGTTGTACTCATTAAAATGACATTCATTCAATATACCTTTGGTATTCGCTCGATGCGTCAGACCATCAAAGAAATTGAAACCAATATGGCCTATCGCTGGTTTCTTGGATTCGGTTTTCACACAGTGGTTCCTCATTTCTCTACGTTCGGAAAAAACTACGTCCGCCGTTTTGCAGATACAGATTTATTCGAACAGATCTTTTATCAAGTACTAAAGGAAGTCGCAGATCGTGGGCTACTTAGCTCGGAACACGTTTTTATCGATTCGACACACGTGAAAGCAAGTGCAAACAAACGGAAGTTCCAAAAGAAAGTCGTCCGTAAAGAGAGCAGAGCCTATGAGCAAAAGCTTCAAGAAGAGCTCAACATAGATCGTGAGAAGAACAGGAAGAAACCATTTCCACCAGAGAAGTTTGAAAAGGACGTTCATAAAGAAATCAAGGAGTCTACAACGGATCCGGAAAGTGGCTACTATGTAAAAGATGAGCGAACAAAGCAGTTTGCTTATTCCTTTCACGCAGCCACGGATGAACGAGGATTTGTACTCGCAAATATCGTTACTCCAGGTAATGTTCACGATAGCAATATGCTTCAACCGCTGGTCCAGAAAATTATCGATAAGGTAAAACGTCCACTGGCTGTCGCTGCCTATAAGACACCAGCAATTGCAAACTTTCTCCTAGAAAATCAGATATTGCCGGTGCTTCCTTATAAACGGCCAATGACATAGGAAGGCTTCTGCAAGAAAATGAGTACGTCTATGATAAGCATTTCGATTGTTATCTTTGTCCAGTAATCAATCAGTGTACGAGAAGTAAAAATCAACAAAAACTGATTCAGCGTCATATCTGGCAAGACTATCTAGATGTAGCAGAAGACTTGAGACACCATTATGAAATCAAAGAAATATACGGAAAACGCAAAGAGACGGTTGAACGAGTCTTTGCCGACGCCAAGGAGAAGCATGGTATGCGATGGACAACCTTGAGGGGACTTAAAAAAATGTCTATGCCGGCGATGCTTACTTTCGCTGCCCAAAATCTGAAGAAACTTGCCAGCTGGACATGGATCCCACCTGTAAGGGAAAATGCACATACATATGGAATGGCCTATGGGACATCGAGTTGATTGGAGAGCAGGGCGGCGACTCCTGGGGGATCAGCGCAGCGCGAAGACCCCGCAGGAAAAGCCGTAACGAAGAACGGGTTTTGCGAGCATAAGCACAGCGTTGGGAGCACATCTTTGCTTTCAAAGCGACGAGGAGGCTGAGGGCAAGCCCCCTGGAAAGCGTCCGACCGGAACGGAGATCAACGGCTCTTGACCAGTTGCAGATTTATACGAACAAAAACTAAAAGGGTTGGAAATCATTTCGATTTCCAACCCTTTTGTCTACAGTCTGAAGCGTCCCTTTCACATGGAAGGGACGCTTTTTACTTACTTCTTATTTTCTTTTGCCCAGTCTTCCATCTTGTTAAAGAAAGAAATCATCGCTTGCTTGTCCGTCATATCTGGAACGGTAGCGAGCAATACATCTGGTGTTGGCATCGCTTGTTCGGATGGTTTTTGTAAAATCAGTAAACTTTTTGACTGGGCGGCATTCTTAAATAGTGTTTGTGGCAATTGTAGAACCGCACGAATCATCGTATGTTTCTTCAAATACGTGTGCAATTCACCTGATTGTGCAGACTCAAAAAGTGAAGACGGAACAACGAATATACCATATCCTTCTGGCTTTAGATGATGAATCGTTTGTTCAATGAATAAATGATGAGCGTATGCATGTCCTTCAGCAGGCATCATTTCAAAATTCAACGCATTTTCATCATCTGGATAATAGCCGACAGGTAAATCACATACCGCCAAGTCAACTGGATCTACGAGTAACGGGCGCAGTGCATCTTGTACATAAATTCGAATGGGTTGTTCCATTAGATCCGCACCTGCGACGATCAATCTCGCCAATAATTCATCAATTTCTACAGCGACAGCAGAAGCTGGCACTTCCAGTGTATTCATAACAGTTAGTAGTAAATTACCGGTACCCGCTGCTGGGTCTAGCAACTCCACTACTTCTTTTTGAGGTAGAAGAAAACTTGAGATACGTGCAATTAGCATTCCAATCGCATCCGGAGTCATCTGATGGTGTGGCTGAACGTTTTGTCTCATACCTTTTAAAATCGCAAGTTGTAATCCACGTCGAATTTCCTCTTTGGTGACATCTCCTTGAAGTTCAGGACTAGCCTTTCCTTCTACCCAATTTTGACACGCTACGATAAGCTGTTCTAAGTAAAGTGACTCATCTTTACTAGCAGCTTCATCTAAATATGTGAATAGTTGTTCTGTATTTGTTTTCATCCTTATCCCTCTACTTCCTTCTTTTCGATCCGTTAACCTGCTCAACAGCCGCCATGAAAAACCCATCCGACAGCCGGATGGGTTTTCTGCAGGCTACAGCTACCTAACAATTACGCCTTCAATTTCTCCACAGCTTCCAAAGCCTCTTGGTAGTCTGGATGATCGGTTACTTCACTCACGTACTCTGAGTAAGTAATAGTGTCATCTTTATCAATAACAAAAATCGAACGAGCAAGCAAACGAAGTTCTTGTATCGCCACTCCGTATGCCTCTCCAAACGAAAGTTCTCGGTGATCCGATAGAATCTGGATATTTCCGATTTCTTCTGTAGAACGATAGCGTGCTTGAGCGAACGGGAGGTCAACGGAAATCGTCATTACTTCCACACCGTCGCCAAACTTTCCAGCCTCTTCATTGAATCTATGTGTTTGTTTAGAACACACGCCCGTATCAATTGAAGGAACAACGCTTATTAAACGGATCTTCCCTTTAGAATCATCAAGCGTCACCGGTTGAAGATCATTTGCTAATACTGTGAAGTTTGGTGCTTTGTCGCCCGCTTTCAGCTGTTTTCCGACCAATGTAACAGGATTATTCTTGAATGTGATTGAAGTCATTAAGATTCTCCTTTCCGTATCCATCTATCTTACAAGATAGACTGATCGCCTTGCAACTGGCGACTCTCATCGACTTGTACTGTTGTAGCTGTATTCCGTTTCTCATAAATTTGCTCGTGAACGACTTCAGTATCCGCAAACAAGTCATGCAATGCTTCTTTACGGGGCATGAAGATGACAAGTAAATACGGAATTAGCAGCGTTTTTGAAATATAACGGCCGATGACTTCACGGAACAAGAGAGTTGCCCAACCAAGTGGCTCTCCAGATTTTTTTACGACTCGGATTCCCATAATCATTTTCCCTGCTGTTTGGCCGAAATACTTTGTCATGAGCAAGAAGTACGCGAGAAATAATATGAGTAAAATGATTTTGTAAGGGCTGTATAACAAAAAAACGGGATCCTTTATTGGATAGTCCACAACCCGAAAGATTGGTTTTACTAACAAACCACTGATTGCTCCGACAATAATAATATCAATCAGATACGCCCAAAAACGGATCCAAAACCCCGCTGGTTTCTTCATGTATTCTTGCTTTTGTGTGACTATAGATTGTTGCTCTATCGGTTCTTGGTTCAATCGGGTTTCTTCTACTCGTTCTACCGGCTGTTCCATTTGTTCAGACATTATGTCAACACCTCCCCTTACCGTTCACCATACAAATACATCATGCGCGGTGCTTGATAGTCAGTCAGAAGTTTTTGGATCAACTCTGTTTCCGCATTTTTCTTAAACAATCCAGAGACACTCGTTCCGAATAACGATGAAAAGCTATCTGTTGGAGTATATTCAAATACAGTAGGGTTATTAAACCCTTGTTCTGTGATTAATGCATCGACGACATCAGGTAATTTCCCATAGTCATCTGCAAGACCTGACTCAATCGCTTGACGACCATTCATAATTCTTCCATCTGCTACTTTTTTAACATCGGCAACGGACATACCGCGCCCATCTGCTACGATCCCCACAAACCTCTCATAAGAATCGTTGATCATTTCTTGTAACATATCCCGTTCTGCTTTTGTCATCTCACGGTTAGGACTCATCATATCTTTGTACGGTCCTGTTTTAATCGTATTAAAATCAATACCAATTTTGTCAGCAAGCTCCGCGTAATTTAAACTTTCCATGATCACACCGATTGAACCTGTAATCGTTTCCGGGTGAACAAAGATTTTATCAGCAGGGGCTGAAATATAATAGCCGCCAGAAGCCGCCATTGACCCCATCGATACATAGATTGGAATATCTCGATTTTTCTGGATTGCGACGATCTCATCATAAATATCAGATGACTCCACTACTCCGCCACCTGGAGAATCTACGTGCAAAACAATACCTTTTATTGTTTCATCTTCCTGAATATCAGCGAGCTGAGTCAAGAGACTTTGGTGATTGTATCCTGCCGCAGCAAACGGTGATGCAGGTCCAGTGTCTTGAATCACTCCACTTACGTCCAATATTGCTATGCGTTCATTTGAATCACCTTGGTCCAATACTGTTTCCTCGTAGGTTGCACCTGTCATTGCAAAGCTATCTTCAAAAAGAGCGTTAAAATCTCTAGTGAATATGTACGATAGCGAGTTAACACCGATTGAAACAACGACTAAAGCTGCGGCCGAAATGAGTGCAATCCATCGTTTCGTTGACATTTCAAATTCCTCCTTTAGTTCATACTACGTGTACGTTCTACCAAACAGAATGTTTCATCCAATTTAAGATTGGTGTGAAGATTCCTGTTTTTGAAGACGAACCAGCGCTCTTTTGTTTCTTACATAACGAAGTATTTCGGGTACTGTGAACACTAATAGTGCCATCCATATGAATGCAAAACTGAGCCATTCAAACTTACCAAACGATTCTCCGTAAATAGCAACTCCGATGATTAACATCATCGTTGGAGCGATATATTGAAGAAAACCCGTGACGTATAGCGGTATGGAAGGTACGCCTTTCGCAAAAAAAACTAACGGTAAAGCTGTTGCAATACCTGTTAAAACGAGCAAGACAACCGTCAATAGATCAGTGTCCATTATAACAGCATCTCCTGTTGAAAAAATCAAGATATAAGCAAGAAGTGCAACAGGTACTGAAAATGCCGTTTCAATTGCAAGCCCTCTTGTCGCATCTAGTTTAATATATTTTTTAATAAGTCCATATAACGCAAATGTGAACGCCAATACAAATGAAATCCAAGGGAAAACACCATAATGGAACGTTAAAATTGTAACTCCCACTGCCGCTAAAACGAAAGCCACTTTCTGATGGCGATTTAAAGACTCTTTCAAGAATATAATTCCTAACAGTACAGAAACTAACGGATTTATGTAATAACCGAGGCTCGCTTGTACGATAAAGTCATGGTTTACTGCCCATATATACGTAAACCAATTGATTGTTACGAGAAACGAAGCGGCACAGAGACTCCAAAATTGCTTTTGCGTCTGCCAAAGTACTTGAATGTCCGTCAACAACTTTTTACCTTGCCCCATAATTAGGATAGCCAGAACAGTTAAGAGGAAAGCCCAGATGATTCGGTTCACTAAAATTTCTCCGCTACTCACGTGATGCAGACTTTTCCAGTAAATCGGCATGAATCCCCACAGTACGTATGCGGTGAACACCCAAAGTGCTCCTTGTTGTTGAGTTTGCAATTTTTTCACCCCTTTTGTCAGCATTTAGCTGCACGAAATATCTCTCAATTATACGGGGGCATGTTAGCAAGGTAAAGTCTTTAGCAAAATAAAGGACTGAGATAATTAAAATCCCAGTCCAAATCATTACATAGCCTCTTGCTTTCGAAGTTGGACGCGCATGATTTTACCTGATGCGGTCTTCGGCAGTTCATCGACAAATTCAATTTTCCGGGGATACTTGTATGGTGCTGTACATTGTTTTACATGATCTTGCAATTCTTTCACTAGGGAACTATTTTCTTTATCAGAGGGATTCCTTAGGACGATGAAAGCTTTAACTACAGTTCCCCTAACCTCATCCGGACTTCCGATGACTGCACATTCCTTTACAGCAGGGTGATTCGTAAGGGCATCCTCGACTTCAAATGGTCCGATTGTATAACCAGAACTAATAATAATGTCATCTCCACGGCCTTCAAACCAGAAATAACCGTCCTCATCTTTCTTCGCCCGATCACCTGTAATGTAATAATCGCCTCGGAACTGCATGGAAGTGCGTTCTGGATCTTGTAAGTATTCCTTGAACAATGCAGGGGTTGAAACGTGGACAGCGATGTCTCCAACTTCTCCCACTTGAGCAAGTTCTCCATTGTCATTAACAATTTCCACACGATTTCCTGGGGTTGGTTTCCCCATAGATCCTGGTCTAGCATCCATTCCGACCATTGTCCCTACTAATAATGTATTTTCAGTTTGTCCATAACCATCTCTAACTTGAAGAGAAAATACTTTTTCAAATATATCGATGACTTCTTTGTTCAACGGCTCCCCTGCAGATACAGCACTTCGCAATGAGGACAAATCATAACTGCTCAAGTCTTCCGCTTTCGCCATGAATCGGTATTCTGTAGGGGTACAACACAATACATTTACTTGATATGTCTTGATCATATCCATGTAAGTTTTCACGTCAAATTTCCCATTGTATACGAGGCCAGTTGCACCACTTCCTAGAACTGCAAGGAACGGGGTCCAAATCCACTTTTGCCAACCTGGCGCCGCTGTAGCCCACACCATATCTCCCTCTTGTATACCTAGCCAGTTCTCACCTGTCGTTCGTAGGTGAGCATATCCCCATCCGTGAGTATGTACAACGCCTTTTGGCTTACCTGTAGTTCCAGAAGTATACGATAAGAATGCCATATCATTTGCTTTTGTGGACGCCGCCTTGTATTTCACGGGTGCATGAACCATTTCTTCCGTTAAAGAAATGGTCCCTTCATCTGCCTTTCCTACTACAAACAAAGTGACATTCTCAATACCACGCACTTCAGTCAATTGACTTGTAAAGGCTTCATACGCAACAATTGCTTTGGCTCCACTATGTTCCAATCGATATTCAATGTCTGATGCACGTAACATTTCTGATGAAGGAATGACTGCTATTCCTGCTTTTAAAGCTCCTATATAGGCAACATACGCTTCAATTAACCTTGGAACCATCACTAATAGGATATCTCCCTTTTTCAACCCATTCGCTTCATAGACAGTAGCGGCACGATTTGCGTCCTCCATTAATTCGTCATATGTATAGTCTTTTTGATTTCCTTCTGAGTCGACGTAAATTAATGCTTTTTTATTTGTACCATCTGCGTATTTTTCAATTTCAGATACGATATTATAGCTTTCTGGTGCTAACAACTCTTCTCTCTTCATGTTGACTCCCCCTTTTTAACAGTATAGTCAGTATACATCTAAAATTTATTCAATTCAAAAATAAATAGAAAGTCATGATAAAAAATTTTCTTCACATACTAAAAAACTGTCCCCACTTTTGGGGACAGTCCAATCAGTTACTTATTTTTGGTAACCGTTCATTTGTTGTTGAGCTTGACGTACCAATCGCTTTGTAATTTCTCCGCCTACGGAACCGTTGGCACGCGATGAAGCGTCTGCTCCAAGCTGAACTCCAAATTCTGATGCGATTTCGTTTTTCATTTGGTCAAGCGCTTGTTGTACACCTGGTACAAGAAGTTGGTTTGAATTGCCGCTGTTTGTGTTTGCCATGTCGATGTCACCTCCCTTGTGAACATAGAATGTACCGTTTGGGAAAATTCATGCACAGAAAGGAAATGGTAACTTTTTCATATTTTAAAATGATCTAATCGACAGCTTATGAAACGCTTCCGTTCGGCACTTTCAAACAATGTTGTACAACCGATAAGACAGAAAAAAACTCATTAAACGAGAGTCCATATGCCAATCACTACTATCAAAAGCGCTTGTTAACGACGTTGGCAAACAGTTAATCAAATTTACTTACAACAAGTCACCGAACTCCTCCGTCTTTTCTACAATAGAACAGTCGATTATTTTGCGATTTTGAATTGCTGTTGTAATTAACGGTTCGAAGTCAATAAAGCTTTCGTAGTACTCGACTTTTTCTAAACGCGGTTTCGTTTTAGGACTGGATGGTGTGAAAACAGTACAGCAGTCTTCAAACGGTTGAATAGAGGTTTCATACGTTCCGATTTTTTTAGCCATTTCGATGATTTCCAATTTATCCGTTGCAATTAGCGGACGTAGTATTGGTGTCGTGGTAACTGCGTTAATTGCCGTAAAACTTTCGAGGGTTTGACTTGCCACTTGTCCTAAACTTTCTCCTGTTACGATAGCGAGTGCACCGATTTCTGTACGTAGCTGATCTGCAATACGCAACATAATTCTTCTCGTAGACGTGATGGATACATTTTCAGGTACTTGCTTAACAATCGCTTGTTGAATTTCAGTAAATGGAATGACGTGCAATTTTATTTTTCCGCCATATGTGCTAATTTGGCGTCCTAGTTCCACCACTTTTTCTTGTGCTTGCTCACTTGTGAATGGTGGGCTTGCAAAATGGATTGCTTCTATAGTGACGCCACGTTTCATCATTAAGTAACCAGCAACAGGACTATCTATTCCACCAGACAACATAAGTAGTGATTTGCCGTTGGAACCGACCGGCATGCCACCCGCACCTTTAAATACTTTAGAAGAAAGGAATGAACCGTCTTCCCTAATATCTATATGAAGTAAAATATCCGGTTTCTTAACGTTCACGCTCAGATTGGAATGAGCTTTTAAAACTGTGCCGCCAATTTCTCTTTGCAATTCTCCTGTTACTAATGGAAATGATTTGTCCGTTCTTCTCACTTCAACTTTGAATGTTTTCTCATTCGTGTCTTCGGTTTCAAAAATCGCAAGTGCTGTTTGTTGAATCGCTTCAACAGTGGACTCACACTTAGCAATCGGACTATAAGATTGAATGCCCGCAACGTCGGATAACCGCTCTATTGCTTGTTCCAAGTCTTCACTTGTTGCATATAAAAACATGCGATCACGTTCTGCTTTTAGTTTAACTGATTGTAAATCATGAAGAACTTGCTTAATATTCGTGGTCAGCTTTTGTATAAATACTTTTCGATTTCGCCCTTTAAGCGACATTTCTCCGTATCTTATAAGAAGTTCATTCCAAATCATGCTGCTTCATTCCTTTCTTGATCATCTTTAAAAATTCTTTAATTACTTGTAAGAGCGTGTCTATTTCTTCTTCTGTATTCATATTACCGAAGCTAATTCGAATAACACCTTTACGGTAACCGTCCGGAACATGGATTGCTTGAATAACGTGACTTATTTTGTTTGTTTTAGAAGAACACGCACTGGAAGTGGAAACCATGATGCCTTGGGCTTGAAAATAATTCACTGCCACTTCGCCTGTGATCCCTTTAAATGCAACTGTAAAAATATGTGGAGCACCTTCTATAGGTGAACAGACCCTTACAAGTTTTTCAGCATTCAAAAGGTTCCGCAACCGTTCACTCCATCGTTTATAGGTAGGTAAATTATTTTTTTCGTTTACTATTCGAACCGCTTTAGCAAATGCTACAGCTCCAGCTACATTGGCGGTCCCACTCCTGAAACCATGCTCCTGACCTCCTCCAAAAGTGACAGCTTCCGGCTCTTTAAATTTCTTTGTTACTAAGCAGCCAGTCCCTTTCAACCCATGGATCTTATGCGCAGAAAATGTCACTGCGTCCACCCATTCAGGATATGGTAATGGAAGTTTTCCAAGGCTCTGTACACAATCCGAATGGAATGTAGCTCGAGAATGATCTCGGATTACTTTTGAACACGCTTCAATCGGTTGGATTGATCCAATTTCATTATTTACATGCATGATACTCACTAAAATGGTATCTTTCCTAATCTTCTGCTTCAATTCTTCAGGAGATACTTGACCTGCATCATTGACCGAAAGGAAGTCAATTTCAAATCCTTCTTTTTGCAAATGAAGACAGGCATTCCGAACTGAATCATGCTCGATTTCGGTTGTAATAATATGGTTTCCACGATGCTTAAGACTGTTTGCATATCCAACAACAGCTAAATTATTTGCTTCAGTACCGCCAGAAGTAAAAATCACAGTACTTTCGGAGTCTCCAGCTAGTGTCGCAATTTGCTTCCTGGCAGATTCTAAAAGCTGTTCAGATTTGTTCCCAGCTTGATGAAGTGACGCAGGGTTCGCATAATATGTGCGGTTCACTTGTGTAAATGTCTGTAGAACTTCCTCTTCTGGTATCGTTGTAGCACTATTATCCAGATAAATCATCATGAACTCGTCCTTTCATGCACCTAAAGCGCACAAAGCCACCTGCACTCAATGTGCGGGTGGCTGAAGGGTACGCTTACTGTACGTGTTCTTGTATTAACTCTTCAATTCGCTTCATTGCACCAGGTTCCACTTCTTCAACAGCAGTGGCTGCTTCTTCTAGAGCTTTTGCATACCGGAACTGTCTGAATGCCATTTCCGCCTCCAACAATCTGGCATGCATTGTCGGATAAGATGCTCGATATCGATTTCCATATTGTATAATTTGTTCAGTTAACAATGCATTCTCTAACATTTCATCAATTTTCAACACGACTTCACGCACTTCTTTTTCTGCGTTGTTTATATAGTCTTCTACAAGCGCCATATTGAGCGGAACTTCTTCTAAACCATTTTTAACAATAAAGAGTTGTTCATCGGCTTCTTCTAATCGGACTTCGATATCATCAGGTACACCTGGAATGTTCGCTTTCAGAAGTTTTCGTTCAGCTTCTTGTAATGTCCTTGTGAGCTCTTCTAGACGTGTTCTAACAGTTAGTTCATCAGTCCGTAGGTTTTTAATACGTTCCTGGAACGCAATAGTTTCCATTTCCACGCGATCTAACGTTTCAGCAACTGTGCGTAAGTCTAGTGCAAGTCCTGAGTAAGCTGACTCACCATTTTCTCCTTGACTAGTCAAGAGTTCAAACCGCTTAGTAGCATCTGAAAGTTCAACAAGGAAGCTTTTAGGAATCGCCGCTTCTTTTTCATCCAATCGGTAACTTTCTTGTACGAATAACGCTTCATCTGCAATTTCCTTTGAAAACGACTTGACTACCACTAGTCTGTTTGCAACTTCTTCGTAAGTTTGTTCCATATACTGACGTTCTTTCACTTCTTCTTCGAGTGCATCATAGAAAGAATCCAAGCTATCATCAATTTCAGCTAAACGTTTTTGAACGGGTTGAACATCAAGAATCTCCACTTTACCAAGTAATTCTTCTAGTTCACGCTCAATAGCTCCTAATGATGATTTTAAGTTTAAGTGTTCTAAATAGTAACCGTCATCCATCATTTCAGCTACACCATTTCGGAGTTCCCGAATTGCAGATGGAAGTTTACTTTGCAACTCACTCAGCAATGATGGAATTTCTCGTATCAACGGGAACAGCTCATTCGCTTTGGATGCAACTGCAAGTACATTCTCCCTTGCTTGCAAGTAATTTCCATTATCCGTTAACTCATCATATTCTTCAAACGCGGGTTGGAAATACTCAAGTTCTTTTTCTAATACTGGAACGGTTCTTCCAAAAGAATGCTGATGGGCTAATACAGATTTCCGGGCTTCCCTAAATTCTTCTCTTAAGGACTCCATCTCTACTCTGTTTTTTTCTTCACTGCCAATCAGTTCATTCAATTCGTGTAAAATCGAATTTTTACGTTCTTCACACACTGTGAGTTGTTGGTTGATGTCTTTTTCAATTCCCGTTGCTTTTTTAAAGCGGAATCGATCAACCATTTCTTCGGTATCAAATAGTAAGGAATCAATTTTAGGAACGAGCACATCGACGACTTCCGTCCATTCGTTACGCCACCGTTCAAATTTCTCCTCAGTTTGACCTGTCATATTCAGCTGTTTGACTTTTGTCATTTCCTCAAATATCGGTTCATGCTGGATTTGTAGCTTTTTATGCTCCAGCTTGCTGATTTCCTGGATATGCTTTCGTCTCAACAAAAACATTGCAACAGCCAGCACAATCACTATGATGATTGGAATGATGAAGTAGTTCACCATTGTCCATCCCCCTATTCCGCAACGACTCTACAATTGATAATACCTTATATAGTAACACGTTTAAAGAATTTTCGTGTTGAAAAAGGGCGAATCTTCGTCGAAAATTTGTTTACTTGTGTGAAACACCTCGAAAAATGTATGATTCTATTAGATATTCTACTTTTTTTAGGAAGTAACTACACGGAAATGAGGGAGCATTTATGTTTATGGGGATCGAGTATTCGAAGGATTCAACAGAAAGTTATCGCCAACTTGCTGATCAGCTCCAACTTTTGTTAGAGGGAGAAAAAAATCGCATTGCAAATTTAAGTAACGCCTCTGCCTTATTAAGCAATTTCTTAGAGCGTACTAATTGGACTGGTTTTTATCTGATGGAAGAGGGAGAACTTGTCCTTGGACCATTCCAAGGCCTTCCTGCTTGTATTCGAATTCCTTTAGGAAGAGGCGTATGCGGAACATCTGCGAAAAACAGAGAGACCTTAGTTGTCGAAGACGTACATGCATTCGAGGGACACATCGCATGTGACTCCGCTTCACAATCTGAAATTGTGCTACCACTCGTGAAGAATGATGAGCTCATTGGAGTATTAGATATCGATAGCCCGGAAATTAATCGCTTTTCTGAAGAGGATCGCGTTGGCCTTGAGAAGTTTGTAGAAGTACTTTTACAACATATTTAAGTATGATATTTTCTAACAAAAGTAGCGAAGTGTATTCACTTCGCTACTTTTTGTTTGCCTGAACCTTCTTAATTAGAAAGGGTTTGCTGTGCTTGAGTTACTTGCAGAAATGCTTGCTTTAAGTCTGCAATGAGGTCATCCGCATGCTCTAATCCCGCTGACAACCTCAAGAGCCCATCACTGATCCCCATTTTTTCACGATCCTCTGCTGGTACTCCTGAATGTGTCATTGTTGCGGGATGCTGAATCAGAGTTTCTGCGTCGCCCAAGCTCACCGCAATTTTGATCAGTTTCAGATGATTCATGAATGCTTGAGCGATAAGTTGACCTCCTTTTATCTTAAAGGAAACGAGACCTCCCCCAGCTGACATTTGGTTCTTCGCGATTTCGACTTGTGGATTACTATCATCGAACGGATAAAAAACTGCTTCCACCAAGTCTTGTGTTTTCAAATAATCCATTAACCGTGTTGCATTTTCAGTATGCCTTTGCATTCTTATCGAAAGCGTTTTCAGCCCACGGATAAGTAACCAGGCATCAAACGGAGAAATGATGCCCCCGTAATCTTTTTGGACACTTGCACGAATTTTATCAATTTCCGACTTATCCTTACCTACAAGTAACCCTGCAATGACATCTCCGTGCCCATTAATATACTTAGTTGCGCTATGCAACACAAAATCCACACCAAAGTCGATTGGATTTTGTAAATAAGGGGATGCGAACGTATTATCGACAACGATTTTTAGCTGGTGACGTTTTGCGACTGCTATGACCGCTCGAAGGTCTGAGAGCTCCATAGTTGGATTAATCGGTGATTCGATATAGAGACAGACTGTTTCAGGAGTTACCGCCGCTTCTATTTCTTCTTCTGTTCCCATTGGAGTGAGAGTATGTGTAATGTTATATTTCTGTTCCATAATTCCAAGCAGGCCAAACGTGCATCCGTAAATCCCACGGGAACAAACGATGTGATCCCCTGTGTTCGTCAAATGAGTCAGGATGGCACTAACAGCCGCCATTCCAGAACCGAATGCCAGCGATCCAGCCCCATTTTCAAGCAGGGACATTCGTTCTTCCAACACTCGGACCGTTGGATTACCTAATCTCGAATAGATGCCGCCCTCTTCTTCTCCTGAAAACCGTCTAGCCCCTTGCTCTGCTGTGTCAAAAGCATACGTTGATGTTTGATATAAAGGAACTGCCAAACTTCCATGATGCGAGCTACTGTCATAGCCTGTGTGAACCGTTGCCGTGTCTTTATGAATTTTTTCATTCACCGTGAATCATCCACCTTTCACTCATGAAGTAAACGCTTACATTCATTGTATGCTTACCTGTTGTAAAACTCAAAGAAATTCGGTACTTGCGCATCATTCTGCAAGTACCGATTCACTAACGATAATCTGATTTTTCCCACCTGATTTTGCTGAGTAAAGTGCTTCGTCCGTATTTTGAAATAACTGCTGGTAGGTTTCCTTGTTTGTCGAAGGTGCCCACACACTAACTCCAATAGAAACTGTCACAGACGGATTGGTGATTTGAGGCATTTTAAGCAACAACTGTTTTGCAAGACGCTCCCCCTCAACAAGTGTCGCACCTGACAAATAGACCGCAAATTCTTCGCCTCCCCAACGTCCAGCGATATCATGATCTGAGATGCTCTCTTTAAGAAGTTCCGCCGTTTGTTTCAATACGCGATCTCCCACAGTATGCCCAAACTGATCATTTACCTGTTTAAAATCATCGACGTCGAGTAGAAGAAACGCCCCGCCAATGCCTTTTTTAAATGCTGAAGACATATGACGATCTAAGTACCCTCTCGCATATAAACCAGTCATCTGATCCTTGTTTGCAAGGTCTTGTAATTTCTCGCGGAGCGCAGAATTGGAGAGTGCAAGAGACGAGTGGCTAATAATTGCTTTCACTAGTTTAAAATCTTCAAATGTAAAATGATATTTCTCCGTGTGTATCAGCAATGTGTACCCTGCAATTTTTTCAGAAATGACTATTGGAGCAATCATTAGTGAACGATACGGAGTGAATCCTTCAATGTCATCGTTCTTCAAATCCGCTATAAAAACAGCGCCATTTTCTTTTCTCACGCGGCTTTCGGCATACTCCAAATAACGACCTCCAGCCTGCGTCAGAAAGTAAGAAGTCGTTTCTTTCGATAAAACCGGAGCTTCCTCATCCCTAAAATAGACAATTGCTACCTCTTCAGGTTCAAACGTTTCATTAAGCCGATTGTAAATATACGTAATCATTTCCTCGAACGTAAGTCGTTCAGTAAGTTTTTTAGAAACTTCATTCACCAATTGCAATTCATGGATCAGCCGATGAGATTGATCGTACAAGCTTGTATTTTCGATTGCATGACCTGCACTTTCTGAAATATTACGGACGAAGTCTTTTTGCAAAGGAGAAAATATATAATGACATGGTGCAGAAAGCTGGAGAATCCCATACGTCCCTTGCATGCCTTTTACAGGAGCACTGAGGACTTCACAATCATTTTCAGCATCTTTTCCAAGCGTCAATTCGCCAGAAAGAAAAGCTTCAACAGTGGATGGCAGTTCATTGGAATAATCGAATAACCTATAGGGACAAGAAGAGGCTAGCTGTTCTTGGGAAAGTATGAGTTCCACTTGAATTGCTCCAAATTTTTTAGAAATCGTGGATACGAGACGTGACTGGATTACTCCTAATTCCATAGTTGAGTTAAATGTCTTAGTTGCTTCGAGTAAGCTTTGATAATTTTGGGAATGTGTATGGAGTGATTGATAGCCTTTAATGGTTTCAATGAGCCTCCCCAGCAAGAGTTGGAACTTCTTGAAGTATTCGGAGGACGCAAACGTATGCCACTCATCTGTTGACTTCACAAGAACCATTGCAACCGGTTCGCGTTTCTCATTTCTAATCATTAAGGTATCATTGGCAAAGTCTAACGGATCGTCTGTCTCTGAGAATGCTCCGGATAGCATAGGAGCTGTTAAGGTTTCCACAACTCCCAGACGATTCCTTCGATCTTTCAGCAAAGATGAAGCAGGATAGAATTGGTTGTCTTCATATAGAAAGAACTCTATTTTCGTGATATTAAAGTGCGTTGTGAACAGTTCTTCAAAGAGGCGGATGAATTCACTTTCTTTTATGTTCTCCATCACACCTATCATTATATCCAGTAAGTTACTCTTAATCGATTCATACATTTGCTCATTTGTTTTCATATAGACACCCTCTATCATTCAGTAAAAGCATCGAATAACTTATCTTCATTTTATCGTATCATAATTCAAAATGCAACTTTATGACTAGTACAATATATCCATTTAGATTGATTTATTCTCGAAGGACTGAAGTCTCCTTTAAAATCACTTGACGAGTTTGTCCAACATTGGTATGATAGTCGTTGTGTAAAATAATTGCAGCAGTTGTGTGTTCTCTATTGCTCAGTCTGTTCCTCAATTTGAGGTGTATCCTGTAACCCTTGGCTGCAGAGGTGAAGATACATGAAAACAGAATGTCGTAGAGATTGAACGCATCTGGTCTTATTTTACAACAAAATAAAACCAACAGAGGAGGAGTCATTCATGGCTCGTTATACAGGTCCATCTTGGAAACAATCTCGTCGTCTTGGTATCTCACTAAGCGGCACTGGTAAAGAAATCGAAAAGCGTCCTTATGCTCCGGGTCAACACGGTCCGAACCAGCGTAAAAAACTTTCTGAATACGGTCTTCAACAACAAGAGAAACAAAAACTTCGCTTCATGTACGGTGTGAATGAGCGTCAGTTCCGCACATTGTTCAACAAAGCAGGTAAGATGCAAGGACTCCACGGCGCTAACTTCATGATCCTTCTTGAAACTCGCTTGGACAACATCGTTTACCGTCTTGGTCTTGCTCGCACACGTCGTGCTGCACGCCAACTCGTTAACCACGGTCACATCCTTGTTGATGGTAAGCGCGTAGATATCCCATCTTACAGCGTGAAGCCAGGTCAAGAGATTTCTCTTCGTGAAAAATCACAAAACCTTGACATCGTCAACGAATCAATCGAAATCAACAACTACGTACCTGAGTTCGTAACGTTCAACGCTGACACTAAAGTCGGTAGTTTCGTACGCCTTCCAGAGCGTAGCGAACTTTCTGCTGAAATCAACGAAGCTCTTATCGTTGAATTCTACTCACGTTAATAGCGAGTCCCATCCCTTCCGGATAATCCGGAAGGGATTTTTTTGCGTGGAGCGTGTTTTGATGTTTAGTGAGACATTTTCTTATGGCGAGCATCTTCCTTCTGTACGGAATTCGGTCTCTGCCGCGCGGTGTTTCTCTTTCGCGCACAATCCTCTTCCTTTCGCGCGTATGTCGGTCTGGCTCGCGTACAATTTCCTTGTCGCGCGTTTCTCCTATACTTCCACGCGTAAACACCGCTCTTCCGCGCACAACCCACTACCTTTCGCGCGCATTTCGATCTGGCTCGCGCACAATTCCCCTGTCGCGCGATTCTCCTATACTTCCGCGCGTAAACACCGCTCTTCCGCGCACACCCCTCTGCCTTTCGCGCGTATTTCGATCTCGTCCGCGCACAATTTCCTTGTCGCGCGTTTCTCCTATACTTCCGCGCGTAAACACCGCTCTTCCGCGCACAACCCACTACCTTTCGCGCGTATTTCGATCTCGTCCGCGCACAATCCTCTTCCTTTCGCGCGCATTTCGGTCTGGCTCGCGTACAATTTCCTTGTCGCGCGTTTCTCCTATACTTCCGCGCGTAAACACCGCTCTTCCGCGCACAACCCACTACCTTTCGCGCGTATTTCGATCTCGTCCGCGCACAATTTCCTTGTCGCGCGTTTCTCCTGTTCTTCCACGCGTAAACACCGTTCCTCCGCGCACAATCCTCTGCCTTTCGCGCGCATTTCGATCTGGCTCGCGCACAATTCCCCTGTCGCGCGATTCTTCTATACTTCCGCGCGTACACACCGTTCTTCCGCGCACAACCCACTACCTTTCGCGCGTATTTCGGTCTGGCTTGCGCACAATTCCCCTGTCGCGCGATTCTCCTATACTTCCGCGCGTAAACACCGCTCTTCCGCGCACAACCCACTACCTTTAGCGCGGATTTCGATCTGGCTCGCGCACAATTTCCTTGTCGCGCGATTCTCCTATACTTCCGCGCGTAAACACCGCTCTTCCGCGCACATCACTCTTTCTCTCGCGCGCATTTCAATCTCGTCCGCGCACAATTTCCCTGTAACGCGCTTTCTGAAAGCGTCATTACACAATCTTCAATAAAAAAATCAGAGAGAAAGGTGTTAACCTTTCTCTCTGATTGATCGTTCATCTTATTTAAACATAACCATTGTATATTTCTTCTTACCACGACGGACAATCGTAAATGCATCTTCTAAACGGTCAGCCGCGTTAACATCGTGCGCTGTATCCGTTACTTTGTCGCCATTTAACGAGATGGCTCCGTTGGTTACATCCTCACGTGCTTGTCGTTTAGAAGGTGATATGCCAGCTTCAACCAACAACTCAACAATATTGTGATCTTCTTTCGCCATTTCAAATGTCGGGACATCTTTGAAGGCATCCTTCATTTCAGAAGTCGTTAATTTCTTTAAGTCTCCACTGAATAGTGCTGCAGATATACGGGTCGCTTGATCGAGTGACTCTTGACCGTGAATAAGACGAGTCATTTCTTCAGCTAATGTCTTCTGCGCTTTACGCAAGTGAGGTTCATCCGCAACCGAACGCTCCAGTTCTTCAATTTCAGAACGTTCCAAGAATGTAAATATCTTCAGGTAGTGTACTACATCTGCATCTGCAGCATTGATCCAGAATTGGTAGAACTCATAAGGAGATGTCTTTTTAGCATCCAACCAGACAGCGCCGCCAGCTGTTTTACCAAACTTTGTACCATCGGATTTCGTAACTAGTGGAATCGTGATTCCGAATGCCTTAGCTTCTTCCTCGTGAGTCTTGCGAATGATTTCAAGTCCCGTTGTAATATTCCCCCACTGATCAGATCCACCGATTTGCACGCGACATCCGTAGTGATCATACAAGTGATTAAAGTCGATTCCTTGAATAAGCATGTATGTGAATTCTGTAAACGAGAGTCCTGTTTCTAAACGAGACGCCACATTTTCTTTTCCTAACATGTAGTTAATATTCAACAATTTACCATAGTCTCGCAGGAAACCAATCGCGCTCATTGGACCCATCCAGTCTTTGTTGTTAACGAGTCGCGCTCCATTTTCATCTTTAAAATCGAACAAACGCTCAAGTTGGACTTTCAATCCTTTTACGTTCTCATCCACTTGTGCTTCCGTTTGAAGTTGTCGTTCATCCGCACGGAACGATGGATCCCCAATCATTCCTGTTGCGCCACCTATGAGTAAAATAGGTCGGTGCCCGTGAAGCTGGAATCTACGAAGTGTCAGAAGTGGAACGATATGTCCGATGTGCATACTGTCAGCCGTTGGATCGACACCGCAATAGAGCGATACTTTTTGTTCGTCTAGGAGCTTTGCCATCCCATCTTCATCAGTTTGCTGGTAAAGCAAACCTCTCCATTTTAAATCCTCTAATAAGTTTGCTGTCATGTAACTTCCTCCTCCATTTTTGCTTCACAAGCACAAAAAATCCCTACACGATCTGAAAAAGATCATGCAGGGACGCTAATTGTACATGTAAGCGCGGTACCACCCAGCTTGAGATAATTATCTCCGCTTTATTAGCAATAACGCCGCTATCCGCGCAACACTCCAAAGCTGTAATTCGTGAACAAGGTACCGAGCAGCTTCCACCAACCGCTGCCTCTCTATACGGATCGCTTACCACTACTGCGGCTTCTTCACTGTGAAGAGTAACTACATCATATTGTAGTCGAAAATGGAAATTTGTCAAATAAATTCAGTCCATTACTGTTAGAATATGCTATAATTAATTAGATTTTTAGGAGGGAACGAATTGACAAAACAGGACAAAAAACGGGTTGATGAACTTGAAGATAAATTCGAAGCGATGAAGAAAACCAAATGGGCAAAAAATACCCGGATTACCTCAGGCGTCATCTGGAATCTCTTTTTGCTTTTCTTAGTGATCGGTTTGACGTTAACGGTTTTCGGCGCTTCCGTAGGGGCAGGTTATTTCGCCTCGCTTGTTGAAAAGGAACCACTTCGTTCTAAACAAGAAATGCGTAGTGAGATTTTAAGTTATGAAGAAACATCCGAAATCTATACAAACGGAAAGTACTTAAGAAAAGTGCGAGCGGACATTGACCGGAAAGAAGTCAAACTCGAGGATGTCTCCCCTTACGTCATCAATGCCGTTTACGCAACAGAAGATGAATATTTTAGCACACATAACGGGATTGTCCCGAAAGCAGTTTTCCGAGGTCTGTTCCAAGATGTCACCAATTCTGACAGTCAAACTGGCGGATCTACTCTTACACAACAGCTAATTAAAAACCAAATTTTAACGAATGAAGTTTCTTATGAGCGTAAAGCGAAAGAACTCTTACTTGCGATGCGGTTAGAGCATTTCATGACCAAGAATGAAATTTTAGAAGCCTATTTAAATATCATTCCATACGGTCGTAATTCTAATGGTGGAAACATTGCTGGAATCGAAGCTGCTGCGGAAGGAATCTTTAATAAGACCGCGAAAGAGTTGAATCTCGCTCAATCTGCATACATCGCTGGTATTCCTCAAGCTCCTTTTGCATATACACCATTTTACAATGGCTCAAATGGATTGAAAGATGAAAAAGGATTGAAGCCAGGCATCAATCGAATGAAGACTGTGTTATTTCGAATGAAAGAAACGGAATATATTACCGAAAAGCAATACAATGAAGCAATTGCCTACGACATTACAAAAGATTTCAGGACTGCGGCTCCGGCACCTAAAAGCAGAGATGAATTCTTAACGGATGAAATACAGCGCAGTACAATCGCAATTCTCGCTGATATGATTGCAGAAAAAGATGGAATTGACGCTGACCGATTAAAAGAAGATAAAAAGCTGAATGAGAAATATAGTATTTTAGCAGAACGTTCCATGAGAAATGACGGCTTCCGAATTCATTCGACTGTTGACTTAGCACTGTATAATGCAATGAACGATGTTTCGGAAAATTTTTCACAATATGGTTTCACTACTTCAGTGAACTCTACCAATAAGCAAACCGGAGAAAAGGTAACAGAGAAGTTGCCGGTTCAAGTCGGTGCAACATTATTGGACAATAAGACTGGTAAGATTTTAGCCTTTGTCGGTGGCCGTGATCATGAATTGGAAGCAACAAATCACGCGACACAAACTACTCGACAGCCTGGTTCTACTATCAAGCCATTACTCGTTTATGCACCTGCCATTGAGTATGGTGTCATCGGTGCTGGTAGCCCGGTAGTAGATGTGAAATTTAGAAGAGGAAGTTATGCTCCAGCCAACTTCATACCAACTCAGGAGCTTGGTATTATTTCAGCTCGCCAAGCACTTACGACTTCACAAAACTTAGCTGCACTTCGACTCTATAATCAGATTCTTGACCGAAGACCAGCTGAATTTCTAAAAAAAATGGGTTATACAAGCCTAGTGGAATCTGATTACGAAAACCTTTCTGCTTCATTAGGCGGTTTGAGATATGGTGGTACGGTCCAGGAAAACACAAGTGCGTATTCTACACTTGCAAACGGCGGACAACATGTAGACCCTTATATTATTGAGAAAATAGAAGATAAAAACGGCAAGGTCGTCTATCAACATAAAGTTGAGCCTGTACAGGTCTTCAGCCCGCAAACTGCTTACATCGTGACAGATATGCTTCGGGATGTCGCCTCTAGCGGTACTGCAAAAGTAATGAAGAGCAAATTAAATTTCAATGTAGACATCGCTGCAAAAAGTGGTACGACGAACTCATTCAGTGACGCTTGGCTACTCGGTTATAATCCGAACGTTTCCCTTGGCGTGTGGCTTGGTTATAAGTACCAAACCAAATCTCTTCAATCCACGCCTAACGCGCAATACGGAACCGCAAGCTCACGAACAAACGCTTTATATGCCAAACTCATGAATGCCATCAACCAGGCACGACCTGAAACGATTGGTCAAAATGTTCGTTTTCAACGACCTAATGGGGTTGTGAATCGCTCATTCTGTGGTATTTCAGGACTTGCACCGTCAGCTGCATGTTCAGCGGCAGGATTAGTCCGTTCAGATTTATTCAATGCGAATGTTATGCTCCCTAACAAAGCGGATGACAGCATCATTTCATCCTCGTCTGTATCTGTAAAAGGAAAGAGATATGCAGCATTGCCTTCGACCCCTTCTGAATTCATTACTGCAGGTGGTGTTGGTGTCAATGAAGCATTTATCAAACGGATGCTTGGACCTTTGGGTGGAGATGCATCCAAGTTGTTCCCAGCACGATCATCCTTTGCATCTCGCGTCGTATCCGGTGCGATCTTCCCTGCGGATAGTGTAGCGCCTGCAGGTGTGTCCGCTTCACAAAATGGCTCTGTATTGACGTGGAGTGCGTCTCCTTCAAACGATGTCATTGGCTATTATGTCTACAATGGTGGAAAGCGTGTAGGGACAATCATTGATGGTCAGTCACTCTCCTTCCCTATAGGAAGCGGATCATATACGGTACGTGCTGTGGATATCACAGGATTAACTTCTGCACCTTCTAATGCAGTTACGACCGAAGCAACAACACCTGAACCTGAAACACCTGATGATTCAAATAATGGGTCCGGAGACAGTGGTGGCGATACAGGTACGACCCCTCCTGATTCCAATACAGAGAACAAACCTAAGCCTCCTACTAACGGTGGGGGTGATGGAAAACCGAAGCCTCCTGGTAATGGCGGAGAAGACGGGAAGCCGAAACCTCCCGGTAATGGCGGAGAAGACGGGAAACCGAAACCTCCTGCAAACGGCGGAGATGGTGACGGAGATGGAGATTCAGACGGCAACTAAACTTTGCCGTCCTTCTCCCTTAAAAAAATTTAAAGAAAAGGCTGGACAGTTCCCAATGCGGGTTACTGTCCAGCCTTCTTTTTGTTGTTAGTCTTCCATTGTCGACAAATCACCCGTAGGCAAATCGAGTTCCCATGCTTTTAGCACACGTCTCATGATTTTACCACTTCGTGTCTTCGGAAGTTTGTCTTTGAACTCAATTTCTCTAGGAGCTGCATGGCCAGCAAGCTCTTTCTTCACAAACTGACGGATTTCTTCCTTCAATTCATCCGTCGGCTCGTATCCATCATGTAGCGCGATGAACGCCTTAATGATTTCACCACGGACTGGATCAGGTTTTCCAATGACACCCGCTTCTACAATTGCTGGGTGTTCAATTAATTTACTTTCAATTTCAAATGGACCGACGCGCTCACCACTCGTCATGATGACATCGTCTACACGGCCTTGGAAGAAGAAATAACCGTCCTCATCCATATAAGCAGAATCCCCTGATACATACCATTCTCCATTCAAGAAGTAGGAATCGTACTTTTCCGGGTTATTCCAAACGGCTCTCATCATCGCTGGCCAACCCTTTTTCAACGCCAAGTTCCCCATTCGGTTTGGTGGCAATACATTCCCTTGGTCATCGACAATGGCTGCTTCAATTCCTGGAACTGGTTTCCCCATCGAACCTGGCTTCAGTGGAAGTGAGCCAAAGTTGCAAATCATCTGGGCACCTGTTTCTGTCATCCACCATGTATCATGAATTCGCATGTTGAATGTCTCCATTCCCCAACGAACAACTTCAGGGTTTAGCGGCTCACCCACCGACAGGATGTGGCGGAGTGAAGAGAGATCGTGCCCTTCCATAGCAGCACTTCCTGCTCCCATCAACATACGGAATGCAGTCGGTGCGCTATACCAAACAGATACGCCAAATTCTTCAACAGCCCCATACCAGCTTTCCGTTGAGAAACGTCCACCAACAATCAGATTTGTTGTTCCTGCCAATAATGGGCCAAAAATTCCATACGCTGTACCTGTTACCCAACCTGGATCAGCAGTACACCAAAATACATCCTCTTCGCGAAGATCCAATACCCATTTTGCAGTTTGAAGTTGTTGGACCATTGCTTCCTGTACATGAAGGACACCCTTAGGTTTACCTGTAGAACCTGATGTATAGTGCAACAAGGTAGGTGATTCACGTTCTAACCATTCCACATCAAAATCTTTCGAAGCTTTCTCAAAATGTTTACTGAAACTGATTATTTTTCCTTCTTCTTTTACGTCGTCCCCCACGACGAAGACGGTTTCAAGATTCGGTAAACGATCAACTGGAATACGGTCAACCAGTTCTGGCGTCGTCACTATCGCTTTCGCATCACTGTCATCTAATCGATCATACACCGCACCTTCCATAAACGCTTCGAATAGCGGTCCTACTATCGCACCGATTTTCAACGCTCCTAAAAGAGCAAAGTATAGTTCTGGGGAGCGCGGCATGAATACAAAGATTCGGTCCCCTTTTTCTAAAGTTGAACAGTTTTTCAATACATTCGCAGCTTGGTTAGAATACTTCTTCAAATCTCTAAACGTATAAGTTTCGTTGCGTGAACCGTCTTTATAGTAGAGCGCAACCTTATTTTTGCGAAATGAATCGGCATGTCGATCTACCGCTTCGTGTGCAATATTCACTTTCCCCGTTTCGTACCAGCTAAAGGCCTTTTCAGCTTCTTTCCAGTCGAAAGTAGCCGCCAATTTGTCATAGTCTTGCATTTGGTAATCAGACTGTTGAGCCGGAATTGTTTTTAAAACCATAACAGAACCCCCTTGAATATGTACCAACACTATTATTCTACATGAATCACTCTTGAATTAGCAAACAAATAATATTTTTCCGACAGTTCTTCATTTTGTAAGAAATTTCATCAAAACGCACTTAGCTTTCATGTATACTGTAAGCAGATGGATTAACAGCATAAGGCGGTGAAATGGTTGGAACATGTTAAAACCTATAATGCGTTAGAATTGAAGCATAAAAATGGAGATCTTATTATTGAAGGACCCATTCGGACGTCCGATCTTGAAAGTTATGCTTTCCATGAAGGATTAGTAGCATTTAGAGCACCTGCACAACAACACAAAGCACTCATCGGGATTTCAAAATTGCCTGAAGGGAGAATTATTGTTGCTCGAGAACGCGACCAAATCGTCGGGTACGTCACTTATTTATACCCTGATCCACTTGAACGTTGGTCCGAGGGAAATATTGAAAATTTGATAGAATTAGGTGCGATTGAGGTCATTGCAAAGTATCGGGGAGGCGGTGTTGGTAAGGCGTTGCTGGAAGTCTCAATGATGGATGATGCAATGGAAGACTATATCGTCATTACAACTGAATACTATTGGCATTGGGACTTGAAAGAGACCAAGCTCAACGTTTGGGAATATCGAAAAGTCATGGAAAAAATGATGCAGCATGGAGGACTCGAATATTTTGCAACAGACGACCCTGAGATTTGTTCCCATCCTGCTAATTGTTTAATGGCTAGAATTGGTAAACGGATCAAGCAAGAGGATGTTCAACGATTTGATAGCTTACGATTTAAAAACAGATTTCTGTACTAAGAAAGAAGGGACACTATGTTAATAGAAGAAATCATGAAAACTGAAGTCATTACATTAACACCCGATCATACGGTAAAAGAAGCTGCAGATATAATGAGGTCTCATCATATAAGGCATCTCCCAATCGTGATCCAGGACAAACAACTCGTAGGTATTGTTACTGATCGAGACCTAAAAGAAATCTTACCCTATGGAGACCAGCAGACAGAGAATCTTACTGCTGTGTATGAAATGCCACTTTCTGAATGCATGGTGAAGAAGCTGATTACAGGACACCCCATGGATTTCGTGGAGGAATCTGCATTAGTTTTTTATCATAATCAGATTGGTTGTCTACCCATCGTTTCCAACCAACAGCTTATCGGAATTATTACAGAAACTGATTTATTGTACAAATACATTGAACTGACGGGTGCTCATCAGCCTGGTTCGCAAATTGAAGTTCGTGTGCCTAACATCCCCGGAATTTTACATGAAGTAACGAAAGTGTTTAATGAGTTTCAAACAAACGTTCAAAGTGTCCTAGTTTATCCTGACAAAGAAAATGAGGCTAATAAAATCTTAGTCATTCGTATCAAGACGATGAATCCCATTCCAATTATTGAAGGACTAAAGGGACGTGGATTTGACGTTCTTTGGCCGAACTTTCCCGGGACACAAGTATGAAAAAGGACGCCGTATTTATTTTTTCGGAAGATCAGCTAGGCTACTCATTTTCTGACACACATCCATTTAATCAAAAGCGAATTTTGTTAACATTGGATTTACTGAAAAACACGCATGCGATAACGGACGAAGATATCATCGCACCTCGAATAGCAACGGATGAAGAATTACTGTTAGTCCACGAACCTAAGTTTGTCGAGATGGTAAAAAAGGCAGGAAAAGGTGAAGTGGGACCTGAAATCGGAAGTGTGTATGGGATAGGCACTGAAGATACGCCTATTTTCCCTAATATGCATGAAGCAAGCGCTATGCTAGTGGGTGGTACACTGACAGCTGTTGATGAAGTGATGAATAATCGAGCGTGTTATGCGTTAAATCTTGGCGGCGGACTCCATCATGGTTTCCAAGGGAAAGCTTCGGGATTTTGCGTATATAATGACAGCTCTGTTGCCATTCGTTATTTGCAGAAAAATTATGACGCTCGAGTCCTTTATATCGATACAGATGCTCATCATGGCGATGGGGTTCAATGGACTTTCTATGATGACCCCGATGTATGCACATTGTCCATTCATGAAACAGGACGTTATCTATTTCCCGGAACTGGCCACGTTACAGAACGTGGGAACGGTAAAGGCTACGGGACATCGTTCAACTTCCCAATTGATGCTTTCACAGAAGACGACTCTTTTCTAAAGGTTTATGAAACCGCTTTCCGCGAAGTTGTGGAATGGTTCAAACCAGACGTAATTCTGACTCAAAATGGTGCTGATGCTCACTTCTTTGACCCGTTAACACATTTGTATGGCACTATGGAGATTTATAAGGAAATTCCAAGGATTGCTCGTGAACTTGCAGATGAATATTGCGAAGGACGTTGGATTGCTGTAGGCGGAGGTGGTTATGACATTTGGCGGGTCGTCCCGCGAGCCTGGTCTCATATTTGGTATGCAATGAAAAAACTTTCTCCTCCTACAGGACCGCTCCCAAAAGAATGGCTGAATCGCTGGCAACCAGAGTCCCCTGTTCCATTCATTGAAACGTGGGAAGACCCAAAACCGTTATATAAACCGATTCCAAGAAAAGCGGAAATTGAAGAAAAGAATGCACAAGTCATGGATCGTTCACTACATTACATACGAAGTGAGCAACAACCAAGGTAGTTTGGACAATTATTCAATTGAAAAAGTACAAAAAAGCAGAGAGCTTACGCATCTCTGCTTTTTACAGTTGAAATTAATTTCTATGAAGGATTATTTGCCTTTTGCAGAATCCCGATACTCTAATTGGTATGGAAGAATTACTTGTTGCTGATTAACTTCTTCGCCGTTCATCAATTTGGTTAAGAGCCTCATCGATACGGCTCCTAAATCATATAACGGCACTCGGATTGCAGTTAACTGAGGACGGACCGCACGGGCTAGAATCGAATGCTGAAAACAAATCAGTTCCAAATCATCTGGAACGGTAAGTCCTGCATCTCGTATCCCATTCAATAACCCGACAGCAATTTCATCATTGCCCGCAAATATAGCTGTTGGTGGTTCTGGCAGCTGTTTTAAACGGTTCCATACTTCATATGCATCATCGTATGTATTATCCGTTTCCACAATATATCCTTCTGGAATCGATAATCCCGCTTCTGACATTGCATCTTCATAGCCTGTCTTTTTAGAAAGCCGATTGATATCTCTGCTGAATGGTCCAGAAATGAATGCAATGTGTTTGTGATCGTTTTCGATCAACTCTTTCACTGCTGAATATGCAGCTTCTTTGTTTTCAATATTCACAGTTGGGAATTCTAGTTCAGAATCCAATGTTCCTGCCAACACAATGGGAACGTTTGCGGACTTCATTTCCTTACGAACATCTTCCGAGATCGAATCACTCATGAAAATCAGTCCATCAACTTGTTTGCCAAGATGATCTTCAATTAGTTCCATTTCTCGAAGAGGGCGTTTGTCTGAATTAGACAAGATGATGTTGTACTCATACATCGTCGCAACATCTGCAATCCCTCTAGAGAGTTCTGCATAATAACTTTTGGAGATATCTGGAACAATCACACCTATTGTTGTCGTTTTTCTGCTGGCGAGGCCGCGTGCTACGGCATTTGGCCGATAGCCGAGCCGTTCAATGCATGCTGTTACCTTCTTACGCGTTGCTGGTTTCACATTGGGGTTACCATTAACTACACGTGATACAGTAGCCATTGAGACGTTCGCTTCTCGAGCCACGTCATAAATTGTTACCGCCATACTGACCTCCCCTTTCTCTGTCTTTTTTTCTTTCTTTCCTAGTATACCAAAACACCGGAGCAATGTAAGCTCCGGCGGGAAATTATACGATTTGATGTGTATTCATGAAACGCTGCATTTCTTCATAGAACTCGTCAAATTGTTCGATGTTCATTTGTTGTGCAGAATCAGACAAGGCAACCGCTGGATCTGGATGCACCTCGGCCATAACGCCATCTGCACCTACAGCGATCGCAGCTTTAGCCGTTGGAATCAGAAGATCTTTTCTACCTGTTGAGTGTGTAACGTCAACAAATACCGGCAAGTGGGTTTCTTGCTTTAAAATTGGAACAGCAGAAATATCTAGCGTATTGCGAGTTGCACGTTCATATGTTCGAATGCCTCGCTCACAAAGCATGATCTGCGTATTCCCTTTTGACATAATGTATTCTGCTGCATGAATGAATTCATCAATCGTTGCAGCCAATCCACGTTTTAACAACACTGGCTTGTTTGCTTTTCCTGCTTCTTTGAGAAGCTCGAAGTTTTGCATATTACGCGCTCCGATTTGAATGACGTCTATATAGTCAAGCGCCTCTTCTAAGTGAGATGGTGTTATAATCTCTGTCACAATGGACAAGCCCGTCTCATCAGAAACACGCTTTAAAATCTTCAATCCTTCCAATCCTAGCCCCTGGAAGTCATAAGGTGATGTACGTGGCTTATATGCACCTCCTCGCATCATCGTCAGTCCTTTTGCCTTAATGGATTGTGCAACTGCGAGCACTTGTTCATATGACTCAACTGCACATGGACCGAAAACAAACGAAGGTGTTCCATCTCCAATTTTTTCACCATTAATATCAACGATTGTGTCCTCAGCTTTTCGTTTACGTGAAACAAGAAGAGCCTTTTTTTGTTCGTCTTCTTGAATTTCAAGTGCGGACATGAATATTCCTTTAAATACCTGTTCAAGAATACCATTTGGAATGGGTCCTTTGTTCGCATCTTTCAAGAAATCTAACATTTCTCTCTCTCGAACCGGATCATAGCGATTTACACCTTGTTTTTCTTTTACTTTACCGATTTCTTGCACTACAGCCGTACGATCGTTAATGAGTTCTAAAATCTTTACATTCAATTCCGTCACCTGAGACCGAAGCTCTTCCAAATCATTCTGGCGCATAATCATTCTCCTCCCCATTCATAGCATTCCCTTTTCGCATCGGAGAATGTATGGTACATTTTATAATAATAGACCTAGTATAATGAACCTCAGTTGAAAAGTCACGCTATTTTGCTAAATCGTCATATATAATATATCGAAAAGTATTTAGGAGGTACTAAAGTGACGCCTTTATTTGCACTGGATATTGGAACACGTTCCGTTGTCGGAATTATATTGGAAGAAGTCAATTCAAGGTATCACGTAATCGATCTCGAAGTCATCGAGCACAAAGAGCGCTCTATGTTAGATGGACAAATACATAACATCGTCAGTGTAGCTTCAGTAATTGGGGAAATGAAAGCCTTACTTGAAGAACGCCATGGTCCTTTGACAAAAGTAAGCGTGGCAGCTGCTGGACGAGCGTTAAAAACTGCCACTGGTAAAATGTCAGTGGACATCTCCGAACATGCATTAATCCATATTGAAGATATTAATCGTTTAGAACTCGGTGCAGTCCAAAAAGCTCAGCAGGAGTTGCTGTCATCTGACTCTATTACTTCAGAGAATCCATATTATTGTGTCGGTTACTCTGTACTTCACTACTTTTTGGATGATGAAGAGATCGGGAGTTTGATAGACCAAACCGGCCGATCTGCCAGTGTGGAAGTCATATCCACTTTCCTGCCTCGCGTTGTTGTGGAGTCCTTGCTGTCTGCACTTAAAAGAGCAGATCTTGAGATGGAGGCTCTCACCCTCGAGCCAATTGCTGCAATCAATGTCCTCATTCCACAATCAATGAGACGTTTAAATGTAGCATTAGTGGATATTGGTGCCGGGACTTCGGATATAGCACTAACAAATAATAATACGGTTTCTGCTTTCGGTATGGTTCCTATTGCTGGCGATGAAATAACCGAAGCTCTAAGTTCCAGCTATTTATTAGACTTCCCAGAAGCAGAGCGTGTCAAACGATCACTTAACGGAGAAGAATCCGTCATCTTCCACGATATTCTAGGCTTTGAACAAAAATTGCCTGTACACGAAGTTGTGGAAACCATTGACTCAACGATAGACCGTCTTGCAAACTCCATTGCGAGTGAGATTTTACGCCTTAACAACACTTCTCCGCAAGCAGTCATGCTAGTTGGTGGCGGTAGTTTGACCCCTGCTCTATCGAATAAACTCAGCGCAGCTCTGGAACTCCCTTTGCAACGGGTTGCTGTTCGCGGCCTGGATGCGCTCTCAGAGGTAACCCTAGCCGAGCATATCCAATCATCTCCTGCACTCGTTACACCAATAGGAATCGCTATTGCAGCCAAACGCGCACCAATCCATTATATGTCAGTAACGGTGAATGAAAAAACAATCCGTCTCTTTGAGTTGAAAGAAATGACTGTCGGAGATGCTCTCCTAGCAGCTGGTATTAAAGCCAAACATTTATATGGGAAACCAGGTCTAGCGTTACGATTTTCACTCAATGGTCAAGAAATCACGTTACCCGGCGGCCACGGAACTCCTTCTGCAATTTATAGAAATGGAGAAACAGTCAGTACCAAAGATCCAATTCGGAATGGTGACACCATCAAACTCATTTCAGGTAAAGATGGACGTTCAGCACAAGCCGTCATTGCAGATGTAACAGAATTGAATACAGACTCTATTTCTGTGATGATCAACGAGCGTCGAGTTGTCTTGAAAACCGAAGTAATCGTAAATAACGAACGTCAAGATATACATACACCGATTCAAGATCGAGATGATATTATAGTTCACCAAGCTAAAACATTGCGAGACGCCTTTACTGCACTAAATTCAGATTACAACAGTCAGAGTACACTTCAGTCGGTTATTCTTAATGGGAAACGAGTTCACCTTAAACCCAAACCTACCGTTTACTCCAGAAATGGTCTACCGATTTCACTAACTTCACGATTGGAAGATGGAGATCAAATTACGAGTGAACACAATTCACTTACTACGGTTGCTGATGTTGCCAATGAATTAGGTGTTCAATTGACAGAGCAGATAACCGTTTCGTTCAACAGTAGGCAAGTAACTATAACAAAACCTCGCTTCTTGGTCACGCTGAATGATCAATCTGTCGAACCAACCGCACAAGTTACTGAGGAAGACCAGTTGAAAGTTACACCTATAACGGGACAGCCAATTACATTTAGCGATGTCTTCGCGTTCGTCGATTATCAGCTCCCTACTGGTTCAGCAACTTCTTATCAACTACTTCGCAACAATCAGCCCATCCAATTTTACGATCAGCTATTCGGAGGCGACGAATTAGAGATTTTGATTACGTAAAAATAGCCATTCAGCTTTTGCGCTGAATGGCTATTTTAGTTCAATTAGTTTTAGGTTTTTCATCAGAAACTGCATTTTGATTGATATTCTTGTCTTTTCCTATGTTTTCTGAATTATCGTAGGCTACATCACTATTTTTAGTCGTCTGATTGCTAGCTATTTTTTTCTCTTCGGACTTTTTGGAAGCACCCTTGTCCGCTTTGTTAACAATAGGCTCTTCACCTTCTGATGAAGCAGTACCATCATCCATTGGTGCAGTCTTTTTTGAAGTCATCGATTTTACTTTTTCTGTTTGGTCTTGGACATTTTTCTTAAGGTCTCCAGACTTTTCTTTTGCCACAGCAGAAAGCTGTGTCGCTTTCTCTTTTGCAGTACTAGACAGATCAGCTGCCTTGTCTTTAGCAGTAGCAGTGAGATCAACTGCTTTATCTTTAGCTGTAGAACTTAGCTCGATGCTCTTATTTTTAAATTGTACGGCTTGCGTAGAAAAATCATCACGCATTTCTTTACCTGTTTTCGGTGCTAGGAAAAGTGCTGCAGCAGCTCCAATGACTCCGCCTACTAATGCGCCTACTAAAAAGCTTCCAGAACCTGAACTATCCTCTTCATAGAAACGGTCTGTATCTGTTGGAAAATAATTATAGTTCATCGGTAATTGAGAAGGCTCTCCATAAGAGTTTTCATAGATATCACCCGAGTTAAGTTCGTTAGATTGGTTTAGTTTGTTATAGTTTTCGCTCATGCGATCTCCTCCTTAAAATGGTGTTCCGTTTTAGTTTTTATTCCCTTGGCTTTTTACGTCTGTCGATACGATTGGTAACTTCGCTGAACACTGACTCTCAACGAATATCCGCTATGTACAACAGATGGATGCAGTTCACTCCTCCCTGTCCACGTTGTTATGAGTACTTTTACCCTGTCACTCTACAGGCTAAACTTTGACCATCTTTCTCCTTTCGACAACGAGTGAGTATTTCCTTTAAAATAAATCAAGATTTCATCAAAAAAAGAAAACAGCCTGATTAATTCAATCAGACTGTTTTCTGTTCAGTGATATGTTGCTGATAAGCGCTCAAATACTTTTGTACATCTCCTGCACCCATGAACAAAAAGACTGCATCTTCATGTCCGTCAAGTGCTTCAATCGCATCTAAGGTTAAATGGGCAGAACCAGGAATCTTCTCGGCAAGGTCATTCACCGTTAACGTACCTGATTTTTCACGAGCAGATCCAAATATATCACACAAATAAACTCGGTCAGCTTCAGAAAGACTTTCTGCGAATTCATTCATTAATGCAGCAGTTCTTGAAAATGTATGCGGTTGGAAAACCGCGATAATTTCACGCTCAGGATACTTCTGTCTCGCCGACTGAAGAGTTGCGCGAATTTCAGTTGGGTGATGGGCATAATCATCGATTAAAATTGCACCATCTGCTTGAATTTCAGTGAACCTCCGTTTTACCCCGTTAAAAGTCTTAAGACGTTCTGCGATAACAGTGGGTTCCAATCCTTCATACTGACAAAGTGCAATGACTGCTAATGCGTTTTTAATCGCATGGTCGCCAGGCATTGGAATCGTAAACGAATGATAGAATTCGTTACGTACAAATACATCAAAAGAAGTGCCACCAGCGCTTTTTACGATATTAGTAGCGCTAAAATCATTTCCTTCACCTAAACCATAGAGTACGACTGGTACGTTTGCTTGAATCGCTAAACAGTTCGGATCATCACCACAAGCAATAATCGCTTTTTTAACATTCAAAGCCATTTCGCCAAACGCATTCAACACATCCGCCATATCTTTAAAATAATCAGGATGATCGTAATCAATATTCGTAATGATTGCGTAATCAGGTTCGTACGCTAAGAAATGTCGTTTGTATTCGCATGACTCAAAAACAAAAAAGTCACTGTCTTGAACGCCTTTTCCTGTACCATCTCCAATTAAGTAAGATATTGGCGCAAAGCCAGTCAGGACATGAGCAAGAAGACCCGTCGTCGATGTCTTTCCATGGGTACCTGTGATTGCAATAGAAACGGATTGTTTCATGTATTCTGCCAAGAAGTCATGATAGCGAATTACGTCCAATCCTAGTTCCTTAGCTTTCACTAATTCTGGATGTGTATCCGGGAATGCATTACCTGCTATTATTGTAAGTCCTTCAGTAATATTATCTTCACTGAAAGGAAGTACGGTTATAGATCGTTCATGAAGAGGGTCCTCGGTGAAAAAATGTTTCTCCACATCTGATCCTTGAACTTCATTTGATGAATCGTGAAGGATTTGAGCGAGTGAGCTCATTCCTGATCCTTTAATACCTGTAAAGTGAAATTTCGTCATTGTGCAACCTCCTGGGAGCAACCTGTTCCCTAATATCTCTCATTGATAATTGGTGATGTAAATTCATATTTCTATTCTTATGCTTCATGATCAGGATTCAGAAATGACTCCAAGTCTGCTTCTGTTAAATACACATCCCTCGAACGGCTTCCGCGTTGTTCTGATATAAAGCCATGTGCTTCCATGCGATCCATAATTTTCGCAGCACGATTGTATCCAATACTAAAATGGCGCTGCATAAGTGATGTCGACGCACTCCCCTGCTCAATGATGAAGGTGCAGGCTTGCGTGAAAAGTGGATCGGTTTCTTCTTCCTCAACCACAGATGCGAGCAAATCTTCCTGACCAAATAAGTATTCAGGTGAGGCTTCACTTTTAACGTGATCAATAATGCATTCAATTTCATCATCTGTTACAAACGTGCCCTGCAACCGGATTGGTGATGATTGTCCGTTTCCGATATACAACATATCTCCCCTACCGAGAAGTCGCTCTGCTCCGGCACTGTCGATAATCGTACGTGAATCGATTTGAGAAGATACCGCAAATGCAATACGTGTTGGAATATTGGCTTTGATGATGCCAGTAATAACATCGACTGACGGACGCTGCGTTGCAATAATCAAGTGAATTCCACACGCACGCGCCTTTTGAGCAATCCGACTGATCGAAACTTCAACATCATTCGGTGCAACCATCATCAAATCTGCAAGTTCATCGATGACAATAAGTAAATACGGCATTTTTTGTGCAAATTGACGATTCGCTTCTGCCATTTGGTTATATCTTTCAATATTACGGGCACCCGCATGCGCAAATAGCTCATAGCGTCGTTCCATTTCGTCGACTGCCCATTTTAAAGCGGCTGTCGCAGCTTTTACATCCGTAATAACAGGGCTAATAAGATGTGGTATTCCATTGAATGGAGCTAATTCCACCATTTTAGGGTCAATCAACATCATTTTAAGCTCTGTCGGAGAAGCTTTGTATAATAGACTGACGAGAATCGAGTTGATGCATACGGATTTCCCTGAGCCCGTTGCACCTGCAATCATTCCATGCGGCATTTTCCGCAAATCAATTGTTACTGGTTCCCCTGTCAAACTTAATCCTAGTACGGCTTCGAGTGGTGAATCAGAACTGCTGAACTTGTCAGTATCAATGACTTCTGAAATACGCACAGGACGTGTTGTCCGATTCGGTATTTCAATCCCAATCGAGCTGGTACCAGGGATGGGTGCTTGAATACGAATATCTTCTGCGGCAAGAGCTAGTTTCAGGTCATCTGTTAAATTACGAACTTTGCTTACTTTAGTTCCAAATCCAACCGTCAACTCAAAACGAGTAACAGTAGGACCTTGCACCGCTTCTAATATATCTGCTTCTACGGCAAAATGAGACAGCGCTTCGACGAGCTTCTCAGATTGTGAAGTTAGCCATTCCGTATCTTCTTGCTGCTCTTCAGCTGGTAACAAATCTTCAATTGAAGGAAAAACATAATGAGGAAGTACTTGTTGCTCATCCTCCGGTTCTTCCAATATTGTTGCTTTACTCGACAGGGGCGCTGGTTGAACCGTTTCAACTTGTTGACTACTCTGCGTCATTCCTGGCTGATTCTGAGTTTCGGGCTTTGTTGGTTGAAACTCCTCATTAACGACAGGCAGTTGCTCGTTTTTCATAGTCATTGGGGCGGGCTCTTTGAATGTCGGAGCATTCGAAACAGCAAGTGAACGTAACTGCTGTTTTTCTTTATCCGTTTTCAGCATGACGACATTAAAAGGAACAATCTTTTCATGATTGCTTTTATCTTGGTGTGGGGATGTAGTGGATTCCTCAACAAATGGAACACTACTGTCCTCTTCCTCATTCATTTCTTCAGAACCTTCTACTGCAGGCTCTGCTGGTTCAGTTAGATCATCTTCTATGGTTTCTACTTCAGGTTCCTCAAATAATGCAGTTACTGGCTCATTCTGGACTAAACTCTCTTGATGAGGTTCTTCAGGTTCAGGCTCTAAAACTGCTATTTGTACACGCTCTTCAACTGTCTCCTCTTCAATTTTTTCAATCGGATAGGTTTCAGTACTTATCTGATCAGTAGTTGTAGTCAGCGGTATACTTTCTTCCAGCTTAACTAACTCTGATTCTGATTGTTTTGATTCAGTTAACGAAGGTTCATGTAACTCTTGCATTACTTCGTCAACTTCTTTTTCATTCTCTGTGTACGGATTGGTTTTCTTAGCACCAATAAAAGGTGCCCCAATTTTTCTACCAGAAGGTAACACTTCTTTTGGTAAGAAGAGATTTGATGGTCGATTCGTTTTAGTGCTTGGTTCACTACCAATTTTAGAAGTAATCTCATGTTCAATTTTCACATTTCGTTTAGGTTGTGAAAATCCATACACAGGTGAAGGCACTTCTGTTGGTGTAAATGGTTTGTTCGTTCGTTGTTTCACGATTTCTGTTTTACGCTCAACAGGGTTTTTGAATTTAGGTGTTATGGTTCTAGTAGTCTCTGTATACTCTTTATTCTCTTTATATTTCGTTCTATTGCCTGCTCTATGAATTTCTCCTATAGGGGGTTCCGTTGGCCATCTGTTATTTTTGTATAACGGTATCGATTCAGATGGTGCCTCTTTTTCTTCTAAAGGTGCTATTGGTTGTTTTATTTGTACAGGTTCATCGGGATCTTCATCCCATCCATAAATTTCAGCATCAGTAATCATTGGAAATCTAAACGCCGGCCGCTGCGGCGAGGGTGTTTCTTGCGGTTGTTCTTGCTCTGGTAATTCTGTGTTCAAGTCTTCAAATGTCTCATCAGATTGCGAGCCGAAAAAGCGACCCATAGTTTTTTTAATCCAACTCACTCTATCACTCTTTTCATTTCAATCAACTTATTTTAACAGAAAAACAAGGATAAAATCAAATAGTCATGTGCTAAGAAGAAAAGGAAAGAGTTTCATAGGTCCCTTCAACTATATTTTTTTAATAAAAATAACACACAGATTCATGTATTTTTCATCAAAAAAACAGAGAACTCAACTAGGTCCTCTGTCCATACTTCTATTTTCAGTTTGTAAACGCACTTCCAACTTCTGCATCTGCAGCTAAAACAAGAATACCTTTTTCAGATGGCGCATTCGGTAACGCTAATTCTTTTGCAGAACAAATCATTCCTGAAGACGGAACTCCACGTAGTTCTGCATCGCGAATGATCATACCAGACGGCATCACAGCGCCTACTTTTGCAACTACTACTTTTTGGTCACTTTCGACATTCGGTGCTCCACAAACGATCTGTAACGTTTCGTCTCCAACGTTCACCGTACAGATATTGAGCTTGTCCGCATTGGGGTGCTTCTCTTTTGAAACAACATGCCCTACAACGAATTTCGGACTGAAATCTACTTTCAGCTCAAGTGAGACACTGTTCTTATCAAGTGCTTCTTGAATCTTCGCAACGAGTTCCGGTGTCAATTCAATAGAACCATCTGCATGCTCACCGACGTATTGAGTTGCGTGAAATACGTTGAATGCTACTGGACTGCCGTCTTTCAATGATTTAATAAGTGTAATATCACCATTTGATTCAATTGTTGTTTGCTCAGGACGCTCAGTTGTTAGTTGTACCATCAATACATCACCGACGCCATGTTGGTTAATAAAAACGTTCATTTCTTGTTCTCTCCCTTTTCTGCAACACGATTTTTAGCCATGATAAAAATAGGTTCCAATTCCCCATCGTTATAGAGGAACGACAAAGACGTAATTGGTACTGTCCCCACAGTGAAGAAGTGCATAGTCATTTGAGCCAGAACATCATATCCTGTGTCGTTTTGGATATCTCCGATGATCAATACATCTTGGTGAGGCACAGAGACCGTCATATGACCGTCAATGCGGGAAGCCATCTCCTTCAAAAATACAGCATTTAAAATACGGCTTGCATCATATCCATCATTTATGTTGAGGAAATAATACTTATTTCCCGCTACTTCATCTACTTTAACATCTGTAGGCAGTTTTCGGGCATTAAATAATGCAGCTTCTGTAATTTCTTTCTCGGTCTTGCCAAGAGAAGACAGCATGCTTTCGTCAATCAAACGGTAAGTTTTGCCTTGGTCCAACGCATAGTAGATTGCTGTTTCTGCAGTATGAGGTTTCACAAGGAATGGACTACCCGCTTTCGATTCTTTCGGGAATGACGTAGAACGAATCACTGGAAGAATGATGGCATTCTCATTGAATCCTTGCTGCTGTTCAGCCTCCATCGCATGAAATGTCTCTTGAATGGTGTAGACGACTTCTTCAATCGCCGCATTTGCTCTTAGTTCATATTTTGCAAGTATTTCAGGTAGGGAAATCTCCATCCCCCTATGTAGCCCTGTATGATCGAGACGAACCCGGTCCGCTTTTTTATCAAACTTCCATTCAAAGTTTTGAGAAGAAAGGCGTTTTTTCAGTTCGTCCACTAGTTGTTCTGATTTCAACGGTTTCACCTCTCCTAAATTTTACTGTTTTACGTAGCTATTTGTACAGAACGAGCAATTTCCATCATGCGCTCCATTGCTGCAATAAGATCTTCATTCCGCACAATAGCAGTCACTTGAACGGGACCAGACCCAGTCACGACTTCAACAGAAGAATCTCCATGAGCACTAATTGCTGCAAACCCGAAGACCCCAGCATCTGAAAAAGTTTGCTGCTTGATGTATTTTTTACTTGAATCTGTCATTACTAACTCATAATACATCCGGGAATCTTGTTTTGCATTTGGATCAAACTGCGCTGTATAAGTTTGATTGCCTTTTGAAATGACAAAGGTGCGCTCGGCTTTCATCACATCAGCTGTCCAACCAACAGGATTATAAAATTCGACTCCATCTATAGCTTCCGTAGGTTGTTTACGGTTCATTTCAAAAGCATCTCGTGCAGATTGCATTGCATCATCTGTTCGTTCTTCAACAGATCGACCACATCCTGTTAGGACAATCACTAACAGTGCCACTGTTAAGAAGTAGGTGTATTTCCTGATCACGCCTTCGCCTCCGTTTCCGTACAATATATTTAGTTTAGCTGTCAGCACTTATCCGTGCAACCATCAGAACCGCAGTACATCAGATCACAGCTTTACAGATAAAAAAACAGCCGACTCAGATTGAGATCTGTGATCGACTGCTTGTATGTCAACGGATATTGAACTTAAACGTTTTGCTTAATTGTTTCAAGAGTTGTTTTGTCACATGTCGTCACTAATTTCACAAGAAGTTCCTTTGCAGCCGCATAGTCATCCGTATGAATAATTGATGAGGATGTGTGAATGTAACGGGAACAGATTCCTATTATAGCACTCGGGACACCATCATTTGCAATATGGACTTTACCCGCGTCCGTTCCACCTTGGGAAACAAAATACTGATAAGGGATATTATGCGTTTCCGCTGTATCAAGGATGAATTCACGAAGCCCACGGTGAGTGATCATCGTTCTATCCAAAATACGAAGTAGTGTTCCTTTCCCTAGCTGACCGAATTCTGTCTTGCTGCCAGACATATCATTTGCAGGACTTGCGTCAAGTCCGAAAAACAGATCAGGGTTAATCATATTTGCAGCAGTTTGAGCACCGCGAAGCCCGACTTCTTCCATTACAGTCGCTCCTGAGAAAAGCTGGTTTGGAAGGTCTACGTCTTTTACTTCTTTTAATAACTCTAGTGCAAGGCCACAACCATATCGGTTATCCCATGCTTTCGCCATAATCTTTTTTTCGTTTGCCATAGGAGTGAAAGGGCAAACTGGCAATGCCTGTTGACCAGGACGAATTCCGATACGCTTAGCATCTTCCAAATCGTCCGCACCGATGTCAATGAGCATATTTTTCACGTCCATTGGTTTTGCACGTTGTTCGTCTGTCAAAAGATGTGGAGGTATGGATCCGATAACGCCTGGAATTACACCTTTGTCTGTAATAATTTCTACACGCTGTGCGAGCATTACTTGGTTCCACCAGCCGCCAAGTGTTTGGAAACGGAGCATTCCATTTTCCGTAATTCCTGAAATCATGAAGCCAACTTCATCCATATGTCCTGCTACCATTATTTTAGGGCTATTCTCAGGTCCTTTACGAACCCCAAAGATGCCTCCCAAGTTATCTTGAATCATTTCATCTGAATACTTTTCAAGTTCGCCCCGTAAATAGTTTCGTACGGCATGCTCATTTCCGGGTGCACCTGGTAATTCTGTTAGCGTTTTAAACATAGCAAGAGTTTCGTTATTCATAAAAGGATTACCTCCACTTTAAATTATGTACTCTACGTATTGTAGAACAATTCAGTCGAAATTACCAATTGTATAGTTCGCTACCCGAAAGAATAGAATGAGTAGTCTCGCTTATTCAAATTGATAATGGTATGATACACTTATTAAAATGACTAGTAAGGGGTGCTGTCCGTATGAAATTCAAAGAATTTGCAGCCGGCGTTCTGGCCGGTGCAGCTGCAGGATTAGTCGTCAAAGAAGCCGTAGACCGCGCAAACTCTGCTGTTCCCGCAGAGCAAGTACTAAAGACTGTAAAAGATGCATTTAAAAAAGAAGGTCCCATTGATGGTTCATGGATTGTGATGAAAACTGAACCGTTCACGAATAACGTAATTTCCATGAACGTTTACAGGGGCGGAGTTTCCCGCATTAAAAATGGCATCTTGGAACAATATGAATTTGCAGCAGACGCTAAAACAGGTACTGTTGTCGAGCTCGTTAAAAATTAATCATTTATTTCTCTAAAAGACAAAAGCAGAAGCCTCATTGGCTTCTGCTTTTTATTTCCAATTAACGAGTTCTTTCAACTGATTCAATGACGTTTTTACCCGTCTCGTCGAAACGGACGATACGGTAAACGGCGTCATGGTAGAAGAAGAAACGATGGCCTTCTTGTCGTGCTTCTTTCATGAGCTTTTCTTTTGCGAAGATGGAGTCCATAGGGTAGTCATCAAAAGCTAGTACCCATAGGGGGTTGCTGTGTGCATGCGTTGGCATGATGTCCGCCATATGGATCATTGTCTCTCCGTTTTGCTCAAGACGGATAATGCTGTGCCCATCGCTGTGCCCACCTGTATGAACCATCGTGACTCCTTGCAGAGGTGAAAACTCTTTATCAAATGGCTTCACTTGGTCTTGTATCGGCTCCCAATTTTCTTTGAAATACGTATTTCTTGAGCGGATGTTCGGATTACGCATTTCATCCCATTCAATTTGGGAAACATAGATATCAGCATTCGGAAAAACAGAAACAAGATTGTCTCCTTGCCATTCTGTTAGGCCAGCCGCATGATCGTTATGCAAATGCGTCATGAGTACCATGTCGACGTCTTCGACAGTTAAGTTAAGCTCTGAAAGACTCTCTGCAACTCGCGTTTCCGCACGGATTCCCAAGTTACGTTTTTTCTTTTCATCCAACTTCCCTTTGCCAATGCCAGAATCGATCAGCATATTCTTCCCCTGAAACTGAAGTAAGATAGGATCCGTTCGCAATTCAATCAAGTTGTTCTCATCAGGTGCATACTTTTTAGCCCACATTGCTTTCGGTACAACGCCAAACATCGTTCCCCCATCTAGATAGTTGACACCGCCGTCCAGCCAAGTAAGTTTCATCTCGTGAAAGTTGTATGTATCCATTCAAACATCCCCTTTTGGTTGAATTATGCTTTGCTCATGAACCTTGCTTCTAACCGATAGATTGGTTGTCCTTTAGCTGAAAACTTCTCTTCATACTCTGTCATGACATTATCTTCAGGCATTTCAGCATGAAGGTCCAGTGATACATCCAACAAACGCATTCCGTATTCAGACATCGCGACGAGTGAGTACTCGAATAATCCGCGGTTGTCGGTTTTGAAATGGATTTCTCCATCATTCGGCAAGACCGATTGATATAAACTTAGAAACGTGCCATGAGTAAGACGTCGCTTAGCATGTTTCGTTTTCGGCCATGGATCAGAGAAGTTCAAATACACTCGGGAGACTTCTCCTTTTTCAAAAATATCGGTAAGCTCTTTCCCATTGGCGCGAAGCAATCTCAGATTTGCTGGAACTCCTGAATCTACCACTTTTTCAACTGCAGATACAATAATGCTATCAAAATGTTCGATTCCAATATAGTTAATTTCCGGATTGGCTAGGGCCATGCCCACAACAAACTGACCTTTCCCAGTACCTACTTCTACATGGACAGGGTTATCATTTCCGAAAATAGTGGACCACTTCCCACTTTTCGTTTCTGGTTCCTTTATAACAATTCCCGCATGCTCATCTAAATAATCTTTCGCCCAAGGTTTATGACGTAATCTCATCGTTCAACAACTCTCTTCTAAATTATTCTTTTTTATTCCTGTTCGGTTTCTAATTGCTCTTCTGTCTCAAACAATCGGCTTGCTGCCGTAGTTTGACAAAGGTCGAGCAGGACCTGCGCAGCCCTAAACTGCATCGATTTCATCGGAATACTAGATTTCTTCTCTTTTTCTAACCATTTTGGATAATCTCTTCGGTCTATGATTTGTATGTCATGCGCAACTCCGGGAAAGTCAATGTAACTCTCTTTGGAGAGTAAGATTTTACGTATTGGAAAATCCACTTCTGCAGACGTAAATAGACTGGAAACTATTTTCCCCATCCGGTTTAAGCCAATTGTTGGATTGAGTAATTTGGATTCTTTTTCCCCCAGCTTTTTGGTCCAAAATCGTTCTCCACTCCCTACTAAAACGGACCCTTCCTCTGCTTGTAGAATTGTCATACAAATACATTCAACGGGTGTCATGAGGACGACTTCCAATTCAACAGGTGCTTTTTTTATTTTCAAAACAGGATAATAAAACAGTAAATAGCTATCAGGCAGGCTCTCTAAAAAGTCATGAAGTAGATTGTCCCTCATAAATTTACCATCAATCCGAGATCGTTCTGTCAGCGTGGAACTCGCCCATTTTAACTGAAAGTGAAAAAGCTGGTCGATATACAACTTACGTAACTGTTGGAGAGATCGTGGGTCTTGGATAATATTTGGGGTGAACTGTAACTCATCCACTTCTATCGCAGGCTCTGTATCAATAGAATCCATTTGTTCATCTTTTCGAAAAGGAAGGAAGCGAGATAACGAGGCAAAACGTTTTTTACCTACTTCCTCCTGCGAACCCATCTCATTTTCAGGTTTCTTTTCTATTGTTTCCTCACCCGCAGCAATTTGCCAACTGGCTAAATCAACTCCATTGTCCCATTGCCGTTTCATCCGTTCCCATTGAGATCTTTTTAAGCGGATGAACTGGTTCGTATAACGTGACAAATCGTGTTCATAACGCGATACGTAATCGAGCATTTTGACAAGCTGGGCCATCTTTCGACTCACCTGCGCTTTCTACATCAGTTAATTTCCATTTTTAGTTCGTGGATTGTTTCCTCAAACACTTGTTGTAAACGTTCTGTTACTCTTCCTGGGACACCTTCTCCGACAGAATTTCCATCAATGGAGACAATCGGTGTGATTTCTGATGTTGTAGAAGTTAGGAAAAGTTCATCCATTTCTTTGAATTGCTCTAATGTGAAAGGCTCTTCCATGACTCCGATACTATGCTGCGCACACAACTTCAGTATGACTCTACGTGTTATCCCATTTAGGATCAAGTTAGTTGCAGGGTGTGTGTAAAGAATCCCGTCTTTCACACCGAACATATTTGAAGAAGAACCTTCCGTAACGATTCCATCTCGCACAAATACTGCTTCTGCGCATCCGGCTTCGTAAGCTTCTTGTTTTGCCAACACATTTCCTAATAAATTCAAGCTCTTAATGTCACAGCGTAACCACCGGATATCATCTGTTGTTTTTACGGCTACCCCTTCTTTAATCTTAGAAAGCGGGCGTGGATTATGGATAGCGTACGCTGTAATCATAGGTTTGACATCTTCACCAGGGAAGTTATGCATCCGGGGAGCTGCACCACGTGTTGCTTGAATATAGACATGTCCTTCTACTATACCATTATCAGTAGCTAATTTTTTTGCAATTTCCGTAAACTCATCGATTGTATAAGGTAGGTCTAAACGGATTTTTTTTGCACTTTGCAAAAAACGAGTAAAGTGTTCCTGTGCGGTGTAAAGCTTTCCTTCATATACTTTTATAACTTCATACACACCGTCACCGAAATAGTAACCTCTATCATCAATTGATACCTTCATCGTTTCTTTATCTGCGTATACCCCGTTATTAAAGTAAATTGTCATCATTATGCTCCTCTCAGTTACAATTGAATTGTGGCTGTTTACATACAGTCTATGTGAGTTCAGTTAATTTGGCGAGCGTTTGTTTGCTGTCAAAACAGTTCTCTCCATTTTCCCATGTTCTTAAAAGAAAATAAAGAACTTTCCACTTGCTGTTGGAACGCTAAAATCACAAGCGATTTTAGCATACTTTTTCGACAATATACGTTATACTAGTATTGTCAGAACAAACAGTCTGACTAAATTTTGCTGGAGAGGATGTGCGGAGCAAAGGCGATTTCGAAGAGCTAACGTAACATTTCCACGTCTCAAACCAAGTCGATTGGAAATTGATGATGAAGGAGTGGTTCAAAGTTGAATCCTGCTACAGATCGAATGCTGACCCGTATTAAAGATGTCTATTTGTACATCTATGGTAATGGTACTGTCACCACAGAGAATGTAGTCCAAGAATTTAGCATCACGGCGCGTACCGCACAACGGGATTTAAATGTCCTGGAGTACAATGACCTCATTACGAGTCCGGTTCGTGGCCAATGGACAACGACAGCAAGAAAAGTGAAATTGCCTTCTTAACGCTTACCTATGGCCGCCCAGCCTCAAAAAAAGGGCTGAATTGCTCCAAGCAATTCAGCCTTTTTTTCGTGGATCTACTTCGTTCAGTTCCTGTTGTGTCAGCTCACGATAATGACCTAAGGGAAGTGACTCATCTAGAAACAAATTCCCCATTGACAGCCGTTTCAGATAGACCACTTTTTTATCAACTGATTCGAACATCCGTTTCACTTGATGAAATTTACCTTCCGTAATGGTTAGTTCAATTTCCGACATGCAATCTGAAAGAATAATGTTCAGAATTCCCGGTTTCGTATGGAAACCATCTTCCAGTGTGACACCGTTTGAAAAAGCAATTACATCCTCTTCCGTTACTCTTCCATCAATCTTCGCATAGTACGTTTTCGGAATATCCTTTTTCGGTGACAACAGCTCGTGCGTAAGTTTACCATCATTTGTGATGAGCAGTAGTCCTTCTGTATCCTTATCAAGACGTCCAACAGGAAACGGCTCAAATCGTTGTTCGTTTTCAGAAAGTAAGTCAATTACAGTCTGATCCCATTTGTCCTCAGTTGCTGAAATGACCCCAGGTGGTTTGTTCATCATGATATAGATGAATTCCTGATGAATGACGGGCTCACCTAACACATCCACTGAATCCTTTTCAGGATCCACATGGGCGCCAGGATCTTTTTCAGTTACCCCATTCACACGCACTGTTCCCTTGCGAACAAGTTGTTTCACATCTTTCCGTGTTCCAAATCCATTATTTCCAAGCAATTTATCGAGTCTCACTTATGATCTCCCCAAGCCAAATTTCTTTGTGATTCTTGTAATTCGATCTCCAAGTAACTTTTGTGCAAGTCCGCTTTTGAATGACAAGAATGCGTAAACGATTACCCCAACACCACTACAAATCATCAGATATAGCAATGCTTGAAGTTTCCCCGTTGGCACATGAATTGCATATAAACCGAATCGTGTCAGTAATACAGCAGCCAGCATGATTGCATTAAAGAACAGAATCAGGATTGTACGACGAACGACCAATTTTGATTGGTAATTCAATTCTTTCTTGATCACAAAAATATTTACACCGACAGCGATTGCATACCCAATAATCGTGGCTGCAATGGCACCATTCACTTCAAACAGTTTGATAAGTGGGATATTCAAGATGAGTTTAAACAGCAATCCTAGAAGCGATGTAAAGACAATCCATTTGTGCTTATCAATTCCCTGCAAAATGGCAGCCGTTACTGTATAAAGTCCAAAAAGAATTGCGGCAGGTGCGTAACTTCTTAACACACCAGAACCAATTGCATTTTGTTGATACAATACCTGATACGTTTCACTAGATAGTGCCATTATCCCCACTACCATAGGAATCGTCATGAAAAGCATGATCTGGTAGGTTTGATCAAGTGACCGTGTGATTCCTTTTTGGTCACCCTTTGCATAATAGGTAGTCATCACTGGAATCAGCGCCATTGAAAATCCAGTTGCCACCATTACAGGAATCATAACAATTTTGTGAGTTAGGAAATTGAGCATCGTTAAATACATATCCGTAACTTTAGCTAACCCGATAGAAGACATTGTTCCATTAAATGTAATCATGTCTACAAATTGGTACAGAGGGTTGATAACGCCGACTAATACAAATGGCAAAATATACGTAATGACTTCTTTGTAGATGGTTGAAACAGGAATTTCTCCAGCTGGAGGACTATTCTGAAGTAACCCATTCAATTCAGGTTTATACTTCTTCCAATAAAGCAGTAAAGTAGCCAAACTTGCAAGTGCGCCAATGAATGCAGCGAACACGGCAAATTTCACAGCTGTTTTAGGTGAACCACCAAGCACGTCTACTACGAGATATGCCCCAATTAAGACTACTGCAATTCGGACAATCTGCTCTACTAGTTGCGATACCGACGTTGGTTCGAACTTCTGATACCCCTGTAAAAATCCACGTATTACACTCATTATCGGAACAGCCAATAACGCATAGCTGACCCAACGTATGACAGATGCAATATCTTGAACCGTGAACTGTTGCTCGTCGTCTTTAATAACCATATGAGCAATCGGTTCCGCCATAAAGTAGAGAGTTAAAAAGGCCAGAACTCCCGTCAATGCCATAATGCCAATACTCGACTTCATTAATTTCCGTCCGGTTGCATAGTCCCCTATTGCATTGTACTTAGAAACAAATTTAGAAACTGCAAGCGGTGCTCCAGAGATTGCAATAGAGAGTGCAATATTATAGGGAATATATGCGTATTGATAAAGACCCACATTTTTCTCTCCGACAATGCTGTAAAAAGGAATTACATACAACAGCCCGAGTGCTTTCGATAAAAAAAGGCCGATCGTTAAAATCGCAGTGCCTTTAACAAGATTAGATGCCATTAATTTATTCCTTCCCATCTTTCAATTACACCTAAGCGACATGAAGTACAGATTTTTCAAAATCCGCAACACGCGCTATAGGTTTTCACTGAGTTCAATCAAACTACTTTACAGTTTACTCCGCAGGAACATATTTCACAATGTTTTATCCCCATTAGTGTTGTATACTGTAGAAAAACTGAAAGTGTGATTTATATGGTTGACGTAATTATTATTGGTGGTGGTCCTTCAGGATTGATGGCTTCAATTGCTGCTGCAGAATCCGGGAACCGCGTACTCTTGCTCGATAAAGGAAAAAAACTAGGCAATAAGCTAGCCATTTCAGGTGGCGGTCGTTGTAACGTAACAAACCGTCTATCCGTTGAAGAAATTGTAAAACATATCCCCGGCAACGGACGTTTTTTATATGGACCGTTTTCGGTATTTAATAACGAAGACATTATTGCATTTTTCGAAGGGCTTGGTGTGGCATTAAAAGAAGAAGATCATGGGCGCATGTTTCCAGTTTCCAACAAAGCAAAAGACGTGGTCAATGCGTTGCTTAGCGAAATGGCAAGATTAGGCGTTGAAATCAGGACGGAAACGAAAGTGAAAAAGTTGCTCATGAATGAAAACGAAATTCTTGGAGTCCGGTTATTGGACGGCGAAGAAATCCGCGCGAAATCCGTCGTGGTCGCAGTTGGTGGAAAAGCCGTCCCTCACACAGGTAGTACTGGAGACGGTTATCCTTGGGCTGAACAGGCAGGACATACCGTGACGACATTATACCCAACTGAGGTTCCCTTATTATCCAATGAAAAATTCATTGTGGCAAAAGAACTTCAAGGACTTGCGCTTCGCGATGCAGCCGTATCTGTCTTGAACGCGAAAGGCAAAACTCTCGTGACACACCAAATGGACATGCTATTCACTCATTTCGGACTTAGTGGCCCAGCTATTTTACGATGCAGTCAATACGTCGTAAAAGAGCGCATGAAGAACGGAGATCAGCCTGTTGTTATCAAAATTGATGTCTTGCCGGATGATAATGAGGAACAAGTATTCCAGAAGCTAACAGCGATGTTGAAAGAAGATCCGAAAAAAGCATTGAAGAATGCATTGAAAGGAATCGCACCTGAGCGGTGGTTATTGTTCTTGTTTGAACAAGTCGACATGGATGCGAACGAACCTGCGAATACATTCTCCTCGGAAAAGATTCGAAAACTCGCAAATCTGCTGAAGGCTTTTCAGATGAAAGTAAACGGCACCCAACCGATTGAAAAAGCATTTGTTACAGGTGGCGGTGTGTCCGTGAAAGAAATCGAGCCTAAAACGATGGCGTCACGCAAAAAATATGGCTTGTATTTCTGTGGAGAGATTCTTGACATCCACGGCTATACAGGTGGTTATAATATCACATCTGCACTGGTTACAGGAAGACTCGCTGGCATGAATGCGAGCTTACATGCTACTGAAAAAGTGAATGGATAACTGATTGGCCAAGACGTTTCGATTTGCGGAACGTTTTGGCTTTTTTTGATTGAGGAATCCATAGGGGGCGTCATGGAAACGAGCGGGTTCTAGGGCGGAACGGTCGAGTTAACCGTGGAAACGAGCGGGTTCCAGGGCGTAACGGGCGGGTTAACCGTGGAAACGAGCGGGTTCTAGGGCGGAACGGGCGGGTTAACCGTGGAAACGAGCGGGTTCCAGGGCGGAACGGGCGGGTTCAACGTGGAAACGAGCGGGTTCTAGGGCTTAACGGGCGAGATAACCGTGGAAACGAGCGGGTTCCTGGGCAAAACGGTCGGGTTAACCGTGGAAACGAGCGGGTTCCAGGGCGGAACGAGCGGGTTCCAGGGCGGAACGGGCGCGTTAACCGTGGAAACGAGCGGGTTCTAGGCGGAACGGTGGTCGGGTTAACCGCGGAAACGAGCGGGTTCTACGGCGGAACGGGCGGGTTAACCGTGGGAACGGGCGGGTTCTAGGGCGAAACGAGCGGGTTAACCGTGGAAACGAGCGGGTTCCAGGGCGGAACGGGCGGGTTAACCGTGGAAACGAGCGGGTTCTAGGGCGGAACGGGCGGGTTAACCGTGGAAACGAGCGGGTTCTAGGGCGGAACTGGCGGGTTCAACGTGGAAACGAGCGGGTTCCAGGGCGTAACGGGCGGGTTAACCGTGGAAACGAGCGGGTTCTACGGCGGAACGGGCGGGTTAACCGTGGAAACGAGCGGGTTCTAGGGCGGAACGGGCGGGTTCACTGTAGAAACGAGCGGGTTCCAGGGCTTAACGGGCGGGTTGGCCAAGATGAGAGGTCGCGAGAGGATTCTTGCATTCCTCTTTCTAATTCCCCACAAAAAAACACGGAAGAGAGATCAGCCCCTCTTCCGTGCCACATTAATTATCCAACCGCTACAATGTTAACCAAACGTCCTGGAATCGCAATGACTTTCTTTAACTCTTTGCCATCAATCCATTTTTGAACGTCTTCATTTGCAAGAGCCGCTTTTTCCAACTCTTCCTTAGTAATATCTTTATCCACTTCCAGCTTCGCACGAACTTTACCGTTAATTTGAACTGCGATTTCCACTGTATCATCTACTAGCTTATCTGCGTCAAACGTTGGCCAAGGAACATACGTAATTGTCCCTTCATGACCCAACTTCTCCCAAAGCTCTTCAGCCAAGTGTGGCGTGATTGGTGACATAAGCAATACGAAACCTTTAGCATATTCGGTTGGTACGCGATCAGCTTTATAGCATTCGTTGATGAATACCATCAGCTGTGAAATGGCTGTGTTATTGTGCATGCTTTCGAAGTCTTCCGTAACCTTTTTAACCGTCTGGTTGTACACCTTGTCAAGTGTCCCATCGGATTCTCCGCCGATTTTACTACCGAGTGAACCATCCTCATTGACGAACAAGCGCCAAATCCGGTCGAGGAATTTACGGGAACCATCCAATCCATTAGTAGACCATTCTTTAGAAGCTTCCAATGGTCCCATGAACATTTCATAAATACGTAATGTATCTGCACCATGTGAGTGTATAATATCATCCGGATTAATGACGTTACCAAGTGATTTCGACATTTTCACGTTACCTTCACCGAGAATCATTCCTTGGTTGAACAACTTCTGGAATGGCTCTTTCGTTTTAACAACACCGATGTCATACAATACTTTGTGCCAGAAACGTGCATAGAGCAAGTGAAGAACTGCGTGTTCTGCTCCACCTACATAGATATCTACCGGCAACCAACGCTCCGCTAATTCAGGATCAATCAGCATCTCATCATTTTTCGGATCGATATAGCGCAAGTAATACCAGCAGCTACCCGCCCATTGTGGCATCGTATTCGTTTCACGACGACCTTTCATGCCTGTCTTCTGATCGACCACATCTACCCACTCCGTAATATTAGCAAGTGGAGATTCACCCGTTCCACTTGGACGGATATCACCCGTTACAGGAAGTTCAAGTGGCAATTCTGATTCGTCGACCGCAGTCATTGTGCCATCTTCCCAATGGATAATTGGAATCGGCTCGCCCCAGTAACGCTGACGGGAGAACAACCAATCCCGCAAACGATACGTAATTTTCTTCTCGCCTTTTCCTTCTTCAACAAGCCATGCAATCGCCTTTTCTATCGCTTCATCTTTCCCTAGACCATCTAAGAAACCTGAATTCACATGCGTGCCTTCACCTGTATACGCTTCATTCTCGATATTTCCGCCAGCAACCACTTCTGTAACCGTCAATCCGAATTCTTTCGCAAACTCGTAATCGCGCTCATCGTGAGCTGGAACTGCCATAATTGCACCTGTTCCGTATGAAACAAGGACATAATCTGCGATCCAGATTGGCATTTTCTCGCCACTAGCTGGATTCACCGCATACGCACCTGTGAATACTCCTGTTTTCTCTTTCGCAAGATCTGTACGCTCGAGATCACTTTTCAACTTCACTTTATCCAAATACGCAGCAACTGCGTCTTTTTGCTCTGGAGTCGTAATCTGATCCACTAATTTGTGCTCAGGCGCAAGTACTGCATATGTTGCACCAAAAATTGTATCCGGACGTGTTGTGAAGACATCAAAAGACTGCTCGCTGCCTTCAACAGCAAACGTCAACTGCGCACCTTCAGAACGACCAATCCAATTACGTTGCATGTCTTTCAAGCTTTCCGGCCAGTCGAGATCATCCAGATCTTCAAGCAAACGATCCGCATATTCTGTAATACGAAGCACCCATTGGCGCATTGGACGACGTTCTACTGGATGTCCTCCACGTTCAGATTTACCATCGATCACTTCTTCATTCGCAAGTACTGTACCAAGTGCAGGACACCAGTTCACTGCCACTTCGTCCATATACGCAAGTCCACGCTTATACAGTTGAATGAAGATCCATTGCGTCCACTTGTAATACTTTGGATCTGTTGTATTCACTTCACGATCCCAGTCATATGAGAATCCAAGTTCATCCATTTGGCGCTTAAATGTCGCAATGTTTTTTGCTGTAAATTCAGCTGGATCATTTCCTGTATCCAATGCATATTGCTCAGCGGGAAGACCGAACGCATCCCAACCCATTGGGTGCAATACATTATAGCCTTGCTTACGTTTGAACTGACTCAAAATATCAGTCGCAATATACCCTAGTGGGTGACCGACGTGAAGTCCAGCACCTGATGGATATGGGAACATATCCAATGCATAGAATTTGGGTTTTGACGGATCGTCCGTCATTTTATACGTTTGGTTGTCTTTCCAATAGTCACGCCATTTTTGTTCAATCTCAAGGTGCTTGTAGCTCATAATTCAGTTCCTCCTATTCAAAATAAAAAAACTCCCGTCCCCACTAAACAAGGGACGAGAGTGAAGACAGGTTCCCGCGGTACCACCCAAATTGACGGCATACACCGCCCAACTTGACTCCTTAACGCGGAAAATACGGCACGATTGATCACTCACGTGCAGACTCGGAAGTTGAGTTCACCAGGATACCTTACTGACTCGCAGCCATCGTCAGCTCTCTGTAAAGGTCATTCCTGCCTACTACTCTCCGTCAACGTCAAACTCTATTGAAATTCATTTTACTGGAATGAAAGGGTAATGACAAGCTTTTCATGAGGCGACCTCATGCGTTAACATCAATCTTCAAGTCCGCTCCTGTAGAATCTATGATCTCTTGGACAGTATAGCCTTCAAACACCTCTTTTAAAACCAGTCCGTCAGGCGTCACTTCAATCAGACCACGCTCTGTAATTATTTTATTCACTACTTGTTTACCAGTCAGCGGTAAATCACATTGTTTTTTAATTTTCGGCTCGCCTTTTTTAGACACGTGGTCCATAATCACGATGATTTTTTTAGCACCGTGCACAAGATCCATAGCTCCGCCCATCCCTTTAATCACTTTTCCCGGGATCATCCAGTTCGCAAGGTCTCCTTTTTCAGATACTTCCATCCCTCCAAGAATCGCAACATCAATATGTCCTCCTCGGATCATCGCAAACGATTCCGCACTGTCAAAGTAAGCTGCACCTATACTTGCAGTCACCGTCTCTTTACCCGCATTAATGAGATCCGGATCCACTTCGTCTTCTGTTGGAAATGGTCCGATCCCTAGCAACCCATTCTCCGACTGCAACACGACCGTCTTGTCTGGGGATATGTAATTAGCAACGAGAGTCGGCATGCCGATTCCAAGATTGACATAGTCTCCATTTGCTATTTCCTTTTCTGCTCGTCGTGCAATTAGTTCTCTGGAATTTGCTGTTGTCATTATGTTTCGTCCCCTTCCCTTATCGTGTCGTCAATCGTTCAATACGTTTTTCTTGTTCCGCTTGTAGGAGCCCCTGTACGTAAATGCTCGGTGTGTGAATGAATCCAGGGTCAAGTTGGCCAACCTCTACAATTTCTTCAGCTTCTGCAATCGTTACATTCCCTGCAGCAGCCATCATCGGGTTAAAATTCATCGCTGTTTTGTTATAAACCAAGTTTCCAAATGTATCCGCTTTCAGTGCACGCACAAGTGAAAAGTCAGCTGTCAACGATTCTTCAAGAACATATTCCTTACCGTTGAATACTCGGATTTCTTTTCCATCAGCAATTTCAGTACCCACTCCAGCTGGTGTAAAAAATGCGGGAATTCCTGCACCACCTGCTCTGATTTTCTCAGCAAGTGTTCCTTGTGGTGTCAACTCTACTTCCAGCTCACCAGACAACGCTTGACGTTCAAATTCTTTGTTCTCCCCTACATACGAAGCAATCATTTTCTTAATCTGCTTCTCTTTTAATAGAAGACCCAGTCCCCAATCATCGATTCCACAGTTATTTGAAATAATTGTTAAGTCTTTGACACCTTTTTCAACTAGAGCTAAAATGAGCTGCTCCGGAATCCCTACAAGACCGAATCCACCTACCATTAGTGTCATCCCATCTTGAATTGGCTCCACTGCCTCTTTTGCAGATTTGTAAATTGTTTTCATAAGACTAACCTCCTGTACACATACAATTTTACTACGAATCTCTCTCTTTATTTAATCAGACCATTTCGTATTTTGCAATTAAACATCAAGAAAAACCGAAAAGCGTCATCGGCTTTTCGGTTCATAACCACTGCGTTTTAGTGGAACGTCATATAAAAGTGTCGGAAGAACCGCTAGACTCATCAGTCCTGTTAAAATCCATAGCGCAATTTGCACACCGTATAAGTCTGCAAGAATACCGCCGGCGATCGGACCAATCATTTTACCAATCGTCGCTGAAGAATTGACAATTCCTTGATAGAACCCTTCTTTCCCCCTTGGAGCTAGCTGATCAGCAAGCGTAGGGAAAGCTGGCCAAGCTATCATTTCACCAAATGTTAAAATAATCATTGCGATAATGAACACATTAAATGTATTGGCAAAGCTGACAACGAAGAACGAAACGAGCATGATTCCTAAACCAAATAACACTTGTATTTTCACTTTATTTTCTAACCGTGTTATGAGCGGTTTAATGAGTGGTTGTCCCGCTACAATCAGCAATCCATTAATTGTCCAGATGAAACTATATTCCGTCAATGTGATGCCCACAGATGTTGCATGAGTAGAAATCGTGGTCGCCCATTGCGAATATACAAGCCACGTTAGCAGATACCCAATCATGACAATCAACAGCGCGATAAATGGCGCTTTTTTCTTGATACCAGTATTCTCTTTTAAAATTGACGTGTGAACTTCCGGAGCAATACTCATTTGTTTATAGAAGAAAAACGCGATAAAGAAAAATAGGACGTAAAATGCTAGATTCGCAGAGAAGATAAAATCAATATTGACAGAAGCTACAAATCCAGCAAGCGCAGGTCCAATTGCAACCCCTACGTTTTGTGCCAAGTAAATCGAGTTAAAGGAACGCCTTCCACCTTCTGGCCAAACAGTTCCGACCATTGCGTAAAAACTCGGGAAGATGATCCCTCCACTGAATCCTAAAACAGTTAACAAGACAACATACGGTCCCCAAGAATGGTTAATAACTAATCCAATCAATGCAGCAATTGATATGAGAATCCCCGCCATAATCGACTTATAACCGCCAATTTTGTCAAAGAAAAAACCGCCAAGTAAATTACCGACGACTCCTGCTCCCGCATTCGCCATCAATACTAAACCCGCAACGGACAAAGACTTCCCTAAATAATCGTGCATATAAATTGTATTTAACGGCCACAAAAATGAGTTACCGATTACATTTACAAACATCCCAATGATTAAAAGCCATACTTTCCTAGGCAAAGAATATTCGCCTCCCATCTTACAAGCTCAGTATGATTTTATGCCTATCTATGCTAAATGACAAGATGAAAAATGATGTTCGATTATTCAGATGACGATTGTCCTTAAAAAGATGGTACACTATCACTTTAAGGAGTGGTTACAATGGAAGAAAACAACTATCCGTTTCCGTCTGACGGGACACGTTATCATACATGGTCACGTCATTTGAAAGACCGATTCGGTTTTAAAGTATTTAAAGTTGCTCTCGATGCTGGATTTGACTGTCCAAACCGTGACGGTACAGTCGCATTCGGTGGTTGCACGTTTTGCAGTGCTGCTGGATCTGGTGATTTTGCTGGAGACCGCGTCGATCCAATTGATGTCCAATTTGCGGAAATCCGTGATCGCATGCATAAGAAATGGAAGAGTGGCAAGTATATGGCCTATTTCCAAGCCTACACGAATACACATGCTCCTCTTCAAAAGTTAAAAGAGAAATTTGAAGCTGCCCTCGCTCAAGAAGGAGTAGTTGCCTTGTCCATCGCAACACGTCCAGATTGTCTGCCCGACGATGTTGTTGAATATTTGGCAGAGCTGAATGAGCGCACGTATTTATGGGTTGAGCTTGGATTGCAAACGGTCCATGAGAAAACAGCAAAACTTGTCAATCGTGCCCATGACTTCGAACTTTATAAAGAAGGCGTCCAAAAGTTGCGCAACCATAACATCAATGTGTGTACGCACATTATTAACGGATTGCCTGGTGAAGATTTGGATATGATGAAAGAAACAGCGAGTGAAGTGGCTAAACTAGATGTCCAAGGCATCAAGATTCACTTGCTTCATTTGTTAAAAGGTACACCAATGGTCAAGCAGTATGAAAAAGGAATGCTCGAATTCCTTGACCAAGAGACATATGTCAATTTGGTAGTGGATCAGCTTGAAATGCTACCACCTGAAATGATTGTGCATCGCATCACTGGTGACGGCCCCATTGACTTACTGATTGGTCCGATGTGGAGTGTTACGAAATGGGATGTATTAAACGACATCACGCGTGAACTGGAACGTCGGAACAGCTGGCAAGGTAAGCATTATCAGAAAGTGGTCGCTCCCCTGTGAAGGGCGGTGGCTTTCGATTGCGGCGAATTTTGCCACACTCCAAACAGCTGCTGACAGAAGTAATATCTGAAGGAGACATTGTGGTAGATGCCACAATGGGTAATGGCAACGATACGGTTTTTCTAGCACACGCCGTAGGTCCAACCGGCAAAGTATACGCATTCGATATTCAACAACAAGCGCTCGATGCAACAAAAGAACGACTTGGCGATCTATACAGCCGCACGGAGTTAATACTCGATAGTCATTCATCTATCCATGAATACGTCCCTGAAGGAATCACAGCTGCCGTATTCAACTTAGGGTTTTTACCAAACCAAAACGATCATGCCGTGATTACACTTCCAGACACCACTCTACAAGCGCTTCAAGAAACCATGAAGTTGCTAAAACCTGGAGGGATGATTATGATTGCGGTGTATGACGGTCACCCCGGCGGACCTGAAGAACGAGATGCTGTAGTAGAATTCGTTCAACAGCTGGACGCTAAACAGTATCAGGTCGTTCGGCATGAAGTCGTCAATCAACAAAATCACCCTCCGTTTTTACTAATCATTGAGAAAACGAGCCGCAGTGTGTAAATAGAAATATACGAAAAAGACCATTCAACAGGGAATGGTCTTTTTCGTATAGTAGTATCTCGTTTTTAACTATAAAAAAATAATCGGGTATCGAATGCCGTTTTCCACATATACATAAAAGGAACGACTTTTCCAATAAAATAGTTTTACAAATCAATACAAGTCTTGAGCCGATCCTTTGTTTTCTGTGCTATTCAGCTTAGGTAAATGAAAAACCAAAATAGTCGCTGGCAACATGATGACAGCAAAATAACCTAAAACCGTATACTTGAAGTTGATTAAGTTAAACGAATATATACTTACCGGAAACATTACAGCGCTTGTTATTAGGAAAGGGAACATCATCATAAAACGCAACCCAAGACCTTCTTTATAGTTAAAAAGTGTAGTCCATTTTTCTTCATTCATAGTAAACGTCTTTTTCATGACTTTAAACAATAAAAGTAAGAATCCAACATATAGCGCTGAACAGATCATATTCAACAAAATGTAAGATACAACAAACAAAATAATTCCCATGAGCGATCACCTCTGTTTTCTAACAGTGACTCTTATGTTCAATACGGTCGCCAGGGCAAATTAAAGAATAGCCTCAGAGTTTGTAGGTCAGGGCTTTCATTTTTTCTTTTTTGTCTCCCCTTACTGATAAATAACATAAAGTTAAAAATATCTTAAAACAGGATGTTCACATATTTTATTTTCATTCAGTCGATGTATCTGCTTGTTTTTGCTTCTTTTCCAAATACGCTGTACGAATTTTTTCAAGTTGCTGTTTTTTATCAAATTGGGTAGGCTTGAGTTTTTCATGATACTTTGACACTGCCTTCATCCTTTTGTAATCCAACTGATATTTCCCCATGATATCGCCTCCTTTTCTTATCATTCGAAAGTATCTATTAGGCTCGATTGCGATAGTAAGTAATGGGCTTTATTAGAAACACCTTTCTTAAAAAAATAGTAGCTTATCTTCATTGTTAACCTGTTTTCCAAACATATGCATTTTCAATATAATTATGGAAAACTGCTTATATCCTAAAAACACCTGGTCTCACACATCCGATCCATGTAGCTGACATCCGCATGAAGTGCGGTCATACAGTAAAAGTCATACGGTGTTACGACTAAGTAACCACCCCGCTTCCTAGCAGAAGTGGAGTGGTTACTTTGTTCTGTTGATAAAACGAGCAATCCTAAGAGCAACGGCTGCTGCCATCGCTGTGAGGAACTATCCAAATTGGAATACCTGGTTCATTTCATCATATGTCACTATAGAAACAAGGACCGATAGAATGTGGCGCATGCAGACTTTACCGCAGGACACAGCATTCCTATTGTGTCTTAAATCTCAAGAAAGTGCATAAGCGTCCAAAGCTACTAATTAAATCTTACCATTTTTGTTGATTGAAAACAGCACATTTAATAAGATTGACTTCATCTCAGAATAACCAGTTTTATCAGAATGGCCCCGTTAATTAAAATGAATTTTTTCCATATAACTTCGGCATAACTCCACATCAATTAAATCTTGTCTTTCGGTTGTTTCATTAACCAACAATAGTTAAAGAATTGTAAGCAATAAAACTCAACACAATGAATAATTGAATGACAATCCCCACTACGCTGCATATTAAACCTGAAGTCGCTAAACCTTTACCACTCTCGTTTGTTTTTACAATTTCCTTTGTTGCAATTCTTGAGAAAACAACTCCGAGAATACCAAGAACTAAACCAATCATGGGTAAAAAGATTGTAAGTATGCCTAGTGTTAGTGAAATAACAGATTTTGTATTAGTCTCATTTTTTTCAAGCATTTTTTCCATTCATTTTCCCCCTCCTTACTTCTAAAAACGTCTCTATTATGGAACTGTTGTGTACCTGGCACTGTGTAACGCCGTTGATTTCCGTTCCAGACGGACGCGTTCCGGAGGGTGTGACTTGACCCGCTTCCTTCGCTGTGCTCTGTGCAGGGTCTCAAGGCACACGCTGATCCTCCCGGAGTCGCCGTCTTGCACTCCAATCAACTTCGCGTGGTATGCAAGAATAGCGCCCGTTTGGGATATAGAGGGATTACTTATAAAGTATTCGCCATCGAAATGTAAACTTTTTATAAATGAATAACAAACTCTATACCAGTTGGCTTCTCCATAAAATGATCACTATATTCTTTTACAACTAACTCCAATCCTGAAAAATCGTCAGGTAAGGGTGGAGAGACAATGTAGTCGTATTTAAAATAGCCTGTGGAGCCGCTTCCACCATTTTGCCGACAATCGTACTGTTCTCCAAAATATAATTCAAAATCTCCCTGCTCATGCATGTGCGGTGAATCATTTATACCATCCCAATCGACATTAAGATTTATAACGCTAGCATTTTCATACTGTCGTATAAACGTGATCGAATATAAACGTTCATCTATTTCAACTGATTTTAAAACAGGAATATGCTTTCTAAATCCAGTCGGTTCAACACGAGGTCTAAAAAATTCTTCCATTCTTAGCGTCCCGAAAAAAGAACTTAAATAATCTTCATATAAACCATACTTTGTAGCCCACTGAGAGATAGCATCTTCAGATGGAAAACCGAGATTATCTTTCGAGTGATCCTTACGTTGTTTTAATAAAGCACAAATTTGTTCATCTATAAGGTATAGCTGTTCATCATAGTGGTTCGTTGGACGTTCAAACGGCGATTGCTTCATTTTTTCTCCTCCTCAATCTTATATCCGAACTAATATTTCAAGTATTATAACCTCAACAGAAAACGCTAATCTTTTCAAGCATTTTTTTAAAACAATATGGCCATATTGTTGTGTAGCCCATATGCATGAATAGCCCCCTTTAGGGACAATAAATAATCAGATTAAAAACTGAAGCCAGTAATGTTCTGGTTCATGTAATTCTAATGCATCTCGAAGCCATTTTTTCTGATCATCTTCGAGATAATCCTTTACGGTAACAAAGTCTTGATGATCTTTTTCTCTTGTGTTTTTCGCTTTATATAAAAGTACAATTTCCGGATTTAAGTATGGAATGCCTCTTTTTGTTACACTCCAAACGGAATTGATTGGACAGGAAATTCTAGTATCCCTACGGAATTTCCAATCACCGTCTTTCGTTTCATTTAGAAGAATCTCTATGGTGTCTTCAGTCAAAATATTTGAAGCGTGTATTTCGTGAATCGGTAATTCTAAAAACTCATTTTTCCAGGAATGAAGCTCACCTTTAATAACCTTTTTGAACTCCCATCCTTCGAGATAATCCTTTAAATAAATTTGATCCTTTCGGAATACGGCAATCTCTAAATCTTGATGTTCCCTTGTTTCTTTACCAACAAAAAGGTCAATTGCCCATCCACCAGCAAAAAACCAAGTTCTAGCAAATTCAGCCATTAACAAATTAACACTTTGACATTGCTCAATTGACATATAAATCCCCCAAAAAGGACAGCTACTTTTTCAACTAATTTCATTTTTAATCATTGAATAATTCATTGATGTAATTGTATCGACCAAGCACTTTAAAACTTTTATTCGTTTCATCAAATTCGAGTAAAAATACTTCTCCATGCATTCCTAAGTTTATGTTATTATCAACAATTGCTATTCTATTTTCCGAAATTTGAACAACTGTTTCACCATGATAATCACTTAAATATAATGAGGATGGAAAGTCAGATTGAAAAGACGGCGTCGGTTTCAGAGCAATTATTACCAAGCAGACTTAAGTACTAATTTTTTTAAGAACAACTCCAGACGTCAAAAACAGTACTTTATGTAGTATTTGTTAGCACCTACTAATTTCTTGCCTAATCCAAACTTTTTAGAAGCTTCACATATTCACCATACTTGTCTTCCCCAATAAATAGTACGTCAGTAAATCCCTTTTTTTCATATAGATGTCGTGCATGTAAATTGTCCGTATCAACACCAAGCGCTATTTCCGAATAACCAAGCTGCTGGGCATAGTCCAATAAATAATCAAGGATAATTCCGCCTATTCCACGATTTCGATATTCTTCTTTGACGATCATACGAGATAGGTAAATCCGCTTACCTGGAATGGTATAATCTGGATCATTGTTCTTGAAAACCAGCGAACCTTCACCTATAAAATCATTATTTTCAGAATAAATGAAGGTGACTCTGTTTCCACTTATTAGTTCGTCATAGAATGTCTTCGCCATCTTTGGTTGCTTGTCCATATCCCAAATATTATTGCACTTAATATAGTCTTCGTGATTTAACTTTTTTATATTATACGAAGTCATAGTCTATTCCTCACTTAGTTAAATTGTTTAAAAGTATTACATTACACCAGTAAGATTTTTCTCAATCGTTTCATTTACTATCACCACAAAATTTAGGCAAGTACACAAATCAAGCGCAATTCCTAGTATTAGAATCAAACCCTTAAGTTAATAGGTTTATTCTTTTTTGTTCCTTTGAACAAGGGCGATCATAGCTACAGTTAAAAATAGTGCTCCTACTATCTTCATAATTGTATTCCCTTGTTCTCCTAAACTATTAAAAGTGATGGAGAGCATAAATCCACCTATTGCTGTTAAAGAAATTATTAATAATTTCTCCAAAATAATAATCATCTCCTACCCCTTTCATTGGCAGAACAATTAAAGCTTCCAATTCAGCAAAAATCCGCTGTTTCAAATGACTATCATCTTTTTCTAAGTAAATAAGGTACGGAAGATTTACTTTCTATTAATCCCTTTGAATCAGTTATATGTATGTAATCCTCTGCTTTCTGAGAATCCATCCAAGTAATTTCTTCTATTTCTTCTGGCATGGAAATAGTCATCTCTCCACCGATTATTTTCCCTCTAAAAGTAAAGAAAATAGCATGATGTCCTCTATCTTCAAAAAATGCTTCACTTATAGAAAAAATACCATCTAGCTCAACATCTAATCCAGTCTCTTCCTTTGCTTCACGAATTGCAGCTTCTTCAAGTGTTTCCCCTCGCTCTACTGCTCCTCCAGGAAGTGTATAATACGAGGAATTTTCTCCTTTATTTTTAACCATCAATATATTCTCTCTCTGTTCATCGAAGATAAGTACATACGTGACATCTACTCGTTTCATCATTCGAACCCTCACATTTCAGTATGACTAATTTTCCCCATTAATAATTCTTCTTGTTAATACAAAAAAAACCGATCGTTGATTCTGTAAGAAATTATTGTTCTACCTAATATGAACGTACTGGCGAAATCAGATGAAGATACAAAGAATTGTCTACAGGCTCAATTAAGATGGGTCTCATCGGACCGCCAAAACTTACTCTAATCTCTTCTGCTTTTATTACTTTTAAGGCGTCCATCAAAAAACTTCCATCAAGTGAAATACTTAAGTTAGTCTCACCCTTGATTGTATTAATAGTTTGAGTTTCCTCTATTTTCCCTATTTGTGATGCATTTGAGGAAATTCTTATTGTTGAACCATCCTGAATTTCTAAAAATATGTTGTTATTTTTCCATTCACTTGCAAAAAGGCACGCTCTATCGATCCCCTTTAATAGCTGATTTGTGTTTAAAGTAATGCTAGTCTTCGAATTATTTGGTAATAGCGCAGAGATGTTAGGATAGTTCCCTTCAATTAGCCTCGAAAAAAGGGATATTGAATTTAATTTAAATACCATATAGCTGTCTATTACTAGTAGTTTTACTACACCAGCTTCATTATTTATCAACCTGATAAGTTCAATTAAACTCGTAGCTGGGACAGTGAATGAACCTTCTAGATCTGATACTAATGCAATCTTCCTTAATGCTAGTCGTTGGGAATTTGTTGCAACACACGTTAGTTGACTTTCTTTGAAAGTCAGGTTGATACCAGTCAAGACAGGTCTCGACTCACTATTCGAGACTGCAAATACAATTTGTTTTATTATCTCAATCAGCTCAACGTTCGAGATTTCAGTAGATTTTACTTCATCAATTTCAGGGAATTTCGGGTACTCCTCAGCATTTAATCCGGGTAGGGTGGTTAAGATTCCATTGGATTGAATGGTAACTAATCTTTCTTCGTTCACCTTTATATGTATTTTATCGGGTAATTTTTTTACAATCCCATTTAAATATTTGGCTGAAATAACAATGCTACCTACTTTACGAACTTCCAATACTTGTACTCCATCTACTGATAAAGGAATTACTTTTTCAATAACAAGATCAGAATTGCTTCCTACAAGTAGTAAGCAATCATCATAAGCAGTTATCTTAATACCCGTCAAAATAGGGAAAGGTGTTTTTAAAGACACCGCTTTGTTAACATCTGAGATTGCTTTGTTCAGGCATTCTTTGTCTATTAAAAATTCCATAAGAAAATCCACCCCATTTTATCGCTAGTGAAAATAATTTAATAAATCCCAAGGAATGTTACATATTTAACAATACAACCAGTTTGAAGATCAATCCTAATTCATTAACTGAACACGATTGAGGTATTTCAATTTACTTGCTATCCTCCAAATCCTAATAAAGCCATCAGCAACAGTGGTATAGCTAAACTAATCATAAAGAGAATTATTACTGAAAATCCTAGATACTTAAGCTTTCCCTTCTCTTTTCTCTTGATTGCCTGAACACCTAATATAATTCCCCCTAACATAAGTACAATTCCAGATAGTAAAAACATTCCAATAACAACCTTTTCTAAAAAAGTTAGATTTTCAGATATAAGATAGCTCACCCTAAATACAATTACACCTACAATACTTAAAACAAGTGACCATTTACTGTTCTTTTGTGAAGCCAATATTTTCACCTCTCATAGCCGTAAACTATTAATAAAACATCTACCTATAGTTTGCTATGTAATTCGTTTCTTCAAATATTTCCTTGGGATCTTTAACGGTCCATTCTTCAACTGTCATATCCGGATGCAACTCTAAGTAAGATCTGATCATTTTGTATCCTTCGCTGTATCCATATGAATTCGGGATACCATTAGAGCCGCCTATTTTCATTTCTAAAATCTTCTCGCTGTCTGTACTTTCAAGATACGGTTCAATCTTACTCCAATGCTCTTTGTTAAAACTTTCATTTAATACGATATACATATTATTTAAATTAGGATACACGAGAGTCTCGAACATCACAGCCTCCCCTTCCAATGTTAAATGATCTAATCCTGTCAGCAAGTGGTTTTCCTTCAAATTTTTTTCGAACCAGACACTATGATGATACTCATGTGACATACTAGATTTAAAGTAATTATGAAACCTGTTGTAGTAGACGATGATTTTTCCTGACCCAATTGTCGCCATATCGGAAGGGAAGTTTTCATTTTCAGGAAATATACATACAGTTGTTTCCTTATCTGTTGGGAGGACATCTGAGGATTTAACAAGCGATTCCTCAAATACTTCATTTAATTGATCTGTATTCATTTTTTCAATTTGATTCTTTACCCGTTCAAATTCGCTTCTTTTAGTTATCATTCCAGTTAGACTTATAAAATTCGGAAACTCTGCATCTTCATAACAGGCTTCATGCACTGGCGTGATAATTTCCTGTTGAAATAACTTGGAAAGCGTTTCGTCTGGCTGATTTTTCACAGCTGCAAAATAATTTTCATATAACAAGTAAGCATGAATAATATTGAATTCTTGCCCCGTTTTAGGATTTTTAAAAGTATAAGATATATTTTGTTGTTCATTTTCCAAATTTACCTCTTCGTGAGATTGCTCGATTTGCTTACAGGCCGATAAAGTAAAAATAAGAAGTATACAAATTAAAATAGAATATTTCCTTGCACTATTTATTGGATTCATCCCCTTAAAAGAATTGACCGTATTTTACAAAAATATATTATCCAAGATTGCAATTGCAGCACACAATGTTCAACTTGACTTGCAGCCTTTGCGTGCATGATGATTGAGCCTAGAAACAAGTACTATACAGGTCTAACTTTGCCTACTGAGGCTATAATTCCATATACAGTTGCAACGCCAAGTTGCTTGCATGCTATGTACTTTCAATTTGCACTATACATAAATGTTTTTTCGATTAAGCATACAGACAATTAAATAAAATAATCATAGTAATAATAAATAGTCAAAAACAAACTTATTATCATAAACAAGATTAATCCTATAATGATTGGTAAAAAACGAAATTGAAACAGTTTTACTCCTCCTATGTCCACGCCCGTCATTCCTTTTACGTTTGCATGATATAAATTCTGCTCATGATTCGAAAAAAATAAATAAAGCCAAGGGACTGCAAATATCAATAACCCTCCCAAGAAAATCGTCTCCATAAAATCCCACCCAATGAATATAGAAACAGCCCATAACAATATCGTTTCTATTAACATGGTTAGGATGACAATTAATATTTTTTTCAATTAATTCCCTCCAGTAAAACGTTTATTTGCATTATCCATCAAAGGTATTAGAATTAGCATGGTCTTGGTCAAAACTAGAAATTTCTATGAAAATTAACAAGCATGGTAAGATACATAACAATTACAGTTATATGAAAGACATAAATAACTCATCATGGTGTTTTGGACTTTATTACTCTTACCTTTTATAAAGAAGTCAATTAGAGTCAAGATAAAGCCGAAAGCCAAAATAAATATTTCCTTTCCTAAAAGTCGATTTATGCTTACAACACTGCCTATAACCAATTTCAAAATAATAAGCGAATGATTCAAATTTTATATGATGAAACGAATACATGATCGATAAAGATTTTACAATGAATACTAAAAAACCCGCCCAGAGTTACTTTTATACTCCTCAATTCATTATTATTAGTTCTTAATTTCCCATTTAGCGTCCCTCTAAGAGCTAAGCCTATATTTTCATCCTGCAATTCTCCATCCACATACAACTTTTCGCCAGCAAACCACCTATTTTCGACTTGTATTCGATGACCATCATATATTGCTTCAAATACTTTTTTCATTTCGCTCCTCCTTATTTAAACAGCTATAATCCTATTCATTAATAAGCTCAGAACCTTTCTTTTGATGAAGTATGTAACTATTCTTCAAAGAAAATCAATGCCTGTTTTTATACGCATCTGGCAATAGCTGTAGCTGCATCTTTATGTTTAATCAAAATATTATTCTTCTCATCTATCTGGTATTTAACTTCTTCTCTTTCAAGACAATTAAACAAAGAAGCTCTGTTTTCCTTTCTTTGATGACCTTCTTATACTGCATTATTTATGAACTATCTTAGCTGCAACCAGGAATCCTAGGTGAAAATGGGCATCCTCACCGCCTTCTAAAATCATATTTGTCTTTCCGTACATCTAACGCATGCCCATTGATAACTACTGTATGATTACCCTTCCAAGCGATTTCCGCATTCTCTTCACGCGAGTCCCAGTAGATATTTTTGGTCTTGTTCTTTTTTCCATTAAACACCAATTCCCCGCGAACTGAATACGGCGTAGTGGCTCCCCCGTTAGTCACATATGCTTTTAGCGTATACTCTCCATTAGGCGATCTCTCTTCAGTAAGAAACTCTCCTTCTGGCAAACGTTTCATATCAAAGAAAGCCCAATAGACTCCGTAGCCTACCAATGCAACGACTAACAAACTAATTACTCCCAAGAATTTAACAATAATCTTAATAACTCGCTTCCGCTCTGAAACCTCATTGGCCTTTTTATAGCCCAAGATTATTGGACCCCCTTATTCTCAAAACATCCGCTATGAAAATTCACAGATCTCTTACTTTATTTTAAATTTCCACCTTGCAATTAAGTTTTCTCGCACCTGATTCAAGAACTGACTACAGAAATTTCAGAAATTCTCACTTTTATCCAACTATACCATATCACCAACAAATCCCAAATCATTTTTCCCCATTATTGTCGAACAAAAAAAAGCATTGCTTTTCGCAATGCTCTTTCCATGTCATTCACGTTCATACGATCCCTCAACTAAGGCGCGAAATCACTTCAGTTGACGTCAGATCCTCTTTCTCTATCCACTCAATTAGTAACTGTGCAGTCGCCTCTGCACTTCTTAACTTTCCATCTTCTTTATAATTGATGAACTGCTCAAGCATTGGAAATCCATCTACATCGCTCGATCGAATCGTCTCTTGCATACCAGTATCGATAATTCCAGGTGCTATCGAAACAATCCCTACCGGATATTCAACACGCTGCTGTTCTAACCGGATGACTTCTGAAAACCGATCAAGTCCTGCTTTCGTCGTACAGTAGATTCCCCATCCTTCATACGCATTACGGCCAGCACCTGAAGAGATATTAATGATTTGTTTTTTCGCCTTAGAATGACTCAACACACCAATGAATTCATTGGACAACTCAATTGGAGCTGTCAAATTCAATTCAATAGCTTGTTGAAGAGCATTTGTTGACAATTCTCCTACCTTCCCTACTGGTTCCACTGTGCCTGCGTTATTAATAAGTGTAAAAGATTCAGCAGTTGCAAGATAAGGAGTCAACAACCGCTCCATCAGTCCTTGCCTAACTTCTCGACTCGTTAAATCGACTTCTACAAAGTTTTCATAGCCCTTTGGATTGCTACGTGCAATTCCAAATACTAGTGAATCTGTTTTCCTGATTTGTTCGTATAATTCTTCACCGATTCCTTTTGAAGCCCCTGTTACGATATAAACATCCACAACTATCACTCCTTTATGATTAGTAGTGTACCATTTAGGGAATAAAAAAGACCAACCGATTAATCGGTTGGCCTTATTCTCATAAGATTAGTTTAAAACTTTCACCCGTACGGATTTTCGTCCCCACTGGATCGCTTTACTATGTGATGCCATGAATACGTCGATACGATTTCCTTTGATAGCACCGCCAATGTCTCCAGCAACTGCATATCCGTAACCTTCGACGTGTACTTTAGATCCTAGTGGGATCACTAGTGGATCTACTGCGATTACTTTCAATGAAGGATTCTTTTTCAAGTTGAGTCCTGTTTTTGTAATTCCAGAACAACCTTTACAAGAAGCCGTATATGCTGATGAGTTCGCCATGAACTCCTTTTTCACAGTGTCATTGTCTGAACGTGATGGCTTTTTAGCCGGTTTCTTTGAAGCTGTTGTTGTACCACCGCTTACTAATTTCAATGTTTGGTTCGGGTAAATCACTGAAGATTTGATACCGTTCCATTTCATTAAGTTGTTAACAGAAACATTGTGCATCCGTGAAATCTTATATAGTGTGTCGCCTTTTTTCACTTTGTACGTAGACGCTGCTGCTGAACTTTCATGTGTTCCACTGACCATTAGTGCCGTAGCTAAGATAAACGTGAAAATTAGTTTCTTCAAAAGCTCCGCTCCCTTGTTTTTAAGTCTGTGTATAGGTTAACAGCCCAATATTACAGAAAGATTACAGCTAACCACCATTCGCGTTACAATTAAAAGGTGATTATTACAGTTGTCGCAAAGATTCATCTCAAGTTGTTCACTCTCGCAGGAAAGTAATGTATAGTAGAATTAGAAAGTCAAATCAGGACGGTGAACGGAATGCCAATACCTCAAAATCATACAAAACCAGCTCGTCAAACTGCAAAAGAAAGCGCATTCAACCAGCTCCAACAATGGATTATTGATGGGACGTTGAAGCCCGGAGAGAAATTAATCGATAGCGAACTAGCTCAAGCTCTTGGCGTGAGCCGAACACCCATACGTGAATCCCTTCAACTTTTGGAGGTTCAAGGGTTCGTTAAAATGTATCCCGGAAAAGCCACCCAAGTCACGGAAGTCGAACGGGATTCCATCAATGATTTGTTGCCACCTCTAGCTGCGATGCAAGCGCTTGCTGCTGAGTTAGCTGCACCTACTATTTCAAAAGAGACGATTGATGTGTTGAGTAGCCTTAACAAAGAATTTGCTGAAGCTGTACGAAGCGAAGACTATTTTACAGCATTAAAAATTGATGAATCTTTCCACCAAGTCATCGTTGACGCTGCAGCAAACACGTATATCACATCGATTACGTCTTCACTTCAAGTGCACGTTAGACGACTTTTCTTCCATAACTCCATCATTTTGACAGAGCAGTCCATTGATGAACATGAAGAAATAATCAATATGTTAAAAAACAATCGCGCTGACCAAGCTTCAGCTATCATGCGAGGGAATTGGCTACGTGCTATCAACGAATTTCAGTCGCTGAACAACTAAAAACCGGTCTCCCTAATAGTTAGGGGACCGGTTTTTGGTTCTACCAATAGCTTTTGTAGCGCCATCTTGTAAAAATTATTCTTCTGTGCTTAACGACCGTTTTGAGTTCATGCCTGTCACTCGAGCAATCACACCGAACACCACTATGACAATCAATGTAGGAATTAACCAACCTAGACCATTCTCATACAATGGAAGTACTTTTCCGTAGAACGCTGTAATCGGCTCGATCAGTTTCCCTAACTGTCCCCCTGGCAATGTATCTGCAAGAGCAGCCAACCCATCAAATACACTAATAAGCATAGCTACGATCGTAACCGCCACGTAAACAATACGTGCGTGACCAAAAAGTGGCGAAACAAATGTAAGGAGCATGAGCGTAATCGCAAGTGGATATAAAAATAGTAAAACTGGAACCGAATATGTAATGATGTTATTCAATCCGATATTCGAGACGATGAAACAGAAAACTGTAAATGTGGTGACAATCACTTTGTAAGATAAAGCAGGAATGAGTGTGTGGAAATACTCGCCACATGCGGTCATTAGACCAATACTTGTCGTTAAACACGCAAGTAAAATGACAACACCCAGCAATACAAGTCCGGCTTGTCCGAAATAATGAGTAGCAACAGACGTTAAAACTGCTCCTCCTGAATCCAAGACGCCAAGTGAACTAACACTACTCGCGCCAAGATAAGCGATACCTACATATAAGATTCCTAAGAATCCTGCAGCAACAATTCCCGTCTTAAACGTAGCCGCGACAATCCCTTTTTTAGACTGCACGCCCATTGAGCGGACAATCGTAATGACGATAATTCCGAAGACTAGTGATGCCAAGGCATCCATTGTATTATAGCCTTCCGTAAACCCTTTCCCAAATGCACCGGAAAGGTATGTACTGCTTGGTGTTTGGAATGATCCCATTGGTGAAAATAATGCGACAACTAACAAAACAAGTAACAAGATAATAATCGCTGGCGACAAAATCTTTCCGACCCGATCGGCAATCTTTTGTGGATTCAACGACAGCCAAATGGTAATTCCGAAAAACAATGCAGTAAATATTAGTCTCGGAATCATTGGATCAGCCCCATTCAAGAATGGAGCAATCCCGATATCAAACGCAACAGCTCCTGTTCGTGGTGCTGCGAAAAATGGTCCAATTGTTAAATAGAGCGCCGATGTAAACAAAATAGCATATAGGGGATGAATGCGACTTGCGAGATCCTGCAAGTTGGCACTACCAGAAAAACCGATTGCTAGAATTCCTAGAAAAGGTAATCCAACCCCTGTAATGAGAAATCCGATGACTGCTGGCCAAAAATTTGTACCTGCTTCCTGACCAAGTTGAGCAGGGAAAATCAGATTGCCTGCGCCAAAGAAAAGTGCGAATAACATCGTTCCAATGACGACTAAAGATGAAAACGGTAACTTCCGATCCATATTGAAATACCTCCTAAGCTGACTGAAAAACGTATGCGATATATTGCAGAACCTCATCATAAACCGCGACTCCCAAAAAAGCAAGTCGCGTTAGGAATAAATGAATAAAAATAGATAGATTTGTTAGTGGATATCGATCCGGGTATAACTATGTCCTTCTTTTGTTTTTTCTACCCTCAAAACAGCTGGAAAGGCTTCTTTCAATTCAGAAACGTGAGAGATGACACCAATCATCCTGCCTGCTTTTTGTAAGTTGATAAGTGTATCAATCGCTTTTTGTAGGGATTCTTCATCCAATGAACCAAACCCCTCGTCGATGAACATGGTTTCTACTGAGATCGAGCCTTGGAAACTTTGAATCACATCAGCCATTCCAAGAGCTAGACTAAGAGATGCATTGAATTTCTCTCCACCTGAAAGTGTTTTCACATCACGATTTTGCCCTGTGTACTCATCGTATACGTCTATTCCTAGACCACTTTGGCGGCCTCTACTTTCCTGACGATCACTTCGTAATAACTGGAATTGACCATTAGACAATTCGCTTAACCTTCCATTTGCGGCATGAAGTATCCGTTCTAAGTATTCGGTTTGCAAATATCGCTCAAATGAAAGTTTACGCTCATTATTCCCTCGTACTAAGTCATGAAGTTCAGTCAATCGAGCACACTTTTGTTCCAGTCCGCTCTCGGTACCTATTAACTCCTTAAATTTCAAGTGCAGTTCGGCTGCGTTCTTTTCAAACTCAGACGCACGATGGAAGGCAGTTAGCGCTTGTTCGTAGGCATGCTTGTGCTGCTCAGTACGATCACGAAGTACTGCAAGATCCGCCTTTTGTTTCCCTGCCACAAGTTCCTGCAATTCAGAAATCGCTTGTTTAGTCGTCTCAATTTCAACGTCATACTCATTTATTTTTCGAGTGAGTTCAGCTAGTTGTTCAGATGATAGTTTGCTATTTTGGTACGCTGTCTCATCTTCAAAAACTGATTCCGTAATCGCTGCGTAAAATGACCTTGTCGCTTCTTGCTGCTTAACCGTTGCATCCTCAGTTGATCTTGACATATAGGTAACAGCTGTTTGAGCATTCGAGACCGCTTCCGTTGCGAACTGTCGCTGCTCTCTAGCTTGTTCCCATGACTGTTCAAGCGCCATTTTATGTTTTTCTTCGTTTCTCATTTCCATTTGCAATGCTTGAATTGAGCGGACCTGTTCCGGAACAGACTTCAAGGATTCATCAAGAATTGCTTTTGCTTGTTTAAGTTCTGCACGGGTGACAAAGTCACTTTTTTCTTTTTCTACAATTGCTTGTTCGTCTGCAAATAACTGGTCAGCTGCTTCTTTGTATCGAAGTTTTAAAGTGGATAAATGATCACGATTGGACTTCAATTGACCAAGTTTTTTCTCCATGTGTTGTACGTGTTCTTTACTAATTAGTAACGCATCAGAATTCGGTGTTCCCTCCAATTGCTGTTCAATTCTTGAAACTTCACTACGTTCACTTTCCAAATGCAAATCAGTAGCTCTATATTGTTCGTACGCTTGCGTTGCTGTCTCTTTTTCGTACTCTAATTGTTCTTTAGTTAGCTGAGGCTCATGATGATTCAGTTGAACTGCCGGGTGGTGTGCGCTTCCGCAAACTGGACATGGCATCCCTTCTTCCAAGGTCTCTGCGAGAAGGGCAGCTTGATTTGCTATCCACTGAGTTTCAGTTGCAACTGCTTGGCTACGGGTAGTTTCCATTCGCTCTTTTTTCAGTTGCAAATCAGCTGTCAGTTGCCGAATCGTATTAGTTCGTTCACTATGACGCGTCAGTAAATCAGCCTTGCTGCGTGCATCTGTTAGTTCATCCACTGTTTGTTCGTATCCTTCAGATTCAGACTCGAGTGTCTCTATTTTCAGCTTTAGGCTTTGGACATTGTCAATTTTCGCATGAACCGATGACTTCAACTTCTCAAGTTCTCGTTGTCCGATCTCAACGTGCTTCCGCAACGTGCAAATTTGCTTTTCTTTCTCTTCAATTTGGGTTACGTTTGGTAAAAAGTTTTGAAGGGTAATGAGTCGCTCCGAACTTTTTTGTCGTTCAGATTGTTTTTGCATTTCTTCATTAAAAACAGCTTCCACTTTAACGGCAGCTTCTTTTGCAGATTCTAGCCTCAACGTCGCTTGCTGTAATTCTTTCTGACGATTCTTCATATCATCAGTCGCTTCAACTAACCGTCTTTCACTTGGCTCTAGTTGAACAGCCTGCTCTGCTTTTTGGAGTCGTACTCGATCAGCAGATAGTTCAGTTTCACGTGATGTCAACAGTTGCATTGTGCTTATTTTTCGTTCTAAGTGTTCAAATTGCGTGTTAAGTGCAGTCCCGTTATAGAAAGCTTGCTGAGCTTTTTCATGTTCTTCATATGCACTTCGGTACTGTGCATCGCTTTCATCAGCTGCAGTTTTGTAATGATTACGTTCTTGCTCCAGCCCTTCCATTAAACGTGTTGGATGGATGGAATCGGCCTGAAGTGCTTCAAAAAGGGATGATTCTCGCTTTGGAAGACTCGAAGGCAACTGACGGATAATTTGTTCCATCGAAAGACGTGCTGTGTTCAGCTCACTCATAGCAAAGTCTTTTCTCTTTTTTAAAATCTCCGCCATTTCTCGATAATGTTCAGTTTTAAAAATTTTCCGCAAAATCGTTTCTTTGTTTTCGGTATCAGACGTTAAAAATTTCCGAAACTCACCTTGAGGCAACATCACGATTTGGCTAAATTGCGCTATCGTAAACCCGATAAGTTCTTCAATCTTCTTATTCACTTCGGAAACAATTTGACGATCTACAGCAGGTATTTCTCCTTCGTCTGTTTCTTGAAAAAATTCTGTACGCCCGCTGGTTTCACTCTTATTTCCCTTTTTTGTATAAGGAACTTGGCGAAATACACGATACGCACGATCTTGAATAACAAATTCTAACTCGACTGCAGTCTGCAAATCGTTTTGTGCAAAATCACTTCTCAGTGCCCGGATATCAGTCCGGTCTTCGCCACTAGCCTGTCCATATAAGGCAAAACAAATTGCATCAAATATTGTGGTTTTGCCAGCACCAGTTGCACCTGATACCGCAAATAATCCGTGCTCTTTAAGAATCGTAAAGTCAATTGTTTCTGTTCCCCGGTAAGGGCCAAATGCCGTCATCGTTAATCGTGTCGGTCTCATAATGCTTCTCCCCTCTTATTGAACAGCTCCTGCAATACTTCATCCACAATTGTTTGCGTTTCCTGATCAGGTGCTGCCCCAGTGATTTCCTCATAAAATGCTTGGAATAACGCACAATCATCCAACCGTTCGATATCTGAAACCCGAGATGTCGCTTGTTCAGGAAGTGAACGATTCACTACACGTTCCACATGCATGGCATTCGGAAACACGGAACGGACTTTTTCCATAGGAAATAACACCGGAGCTTCATCCAAAAGTTTTACGAACACATAATCTTCACTAGGTTCCTCTAGCAACAGATCTGCCATAGTGGCTTTAACCGTTCGTATATCTCGATTTTGGATTAAAACCCTCTTTTCAACCTCAATTGCACCTTTTTCGTCCAGATCGATTACTAAAAATCCTTTATGATGATTCTCTTCGGATATTGAATACTTCATTGGCGACCCAGAATAACGGATTTGTTCTGTTCCCGTAAAGTGTGCTTGATGCAAATGTCCTAACGCCGTGTAATGAAAGTGTTTAAACAAATCTGCAGATACATATTCAGCTCCGCCAATCGATAGCGGACGTTCAGAATCACTCGTATTTTCTTCCGGCTCCCCAAGAGGTGTAACGAATGCGTGAGCAATTGCAACATGACGAATGGAAGGATTCAGCTCTCCATATTGCTGAATAACAGTCTCCATCGCACGATGATGGCTGTCAACTCTTTCATCTTTTGACAAGTTGCGGATAACGGATGGATCTGCAAACGGAATCAGATGAAATTGCACGGGGCCAAACTCATCTTCAACTTGTACAGTAGTCCCTCCCCCCTGTTCAGAAGGTTTTCCGACTATATGGAGACCATTCGCTTGCATGAGACGACTTCCAAATTGTAGCCGTGCTGGACTATCATGATTTCCCGCAATCGCAAGAACTGGTGTCTTGTAGTCAACCGTTAACTTCCAAAGCAATTCATCTAACAAACTTACAGCCTCTGCAGGCGGCACGGAGCGGTCATAAAGATCACCAGCTATAATGACGACGTCAGGGTTCTCCTCTTTAACTGCATTGGTAAACTGATTTAACACAAAACGTTGTTCTTCAATGAGCGATACACCTTGCAACACTTTGCCAAGATGCCAATCAGCTGTATGGAATATTTTCATAGTTAGTTCGCCCCTCTTCAATTCATTCTTCCTTTAGTGTAACGGAGAATGAGCGTTCACTCCAACGCAAACAGGACATCTCGTAGGAGATGCCCCTGTCGCGGTAGCATATTATCAATCAAACACTCTACAGAGTCCAGGAACACATTTTTTTGCAAAAATAACAACCACTCAAAATAATCTGGGTTTTTACTCTTTACATGCTATCACACATAGAATATACTATTAAAAGTTGCACATGGGAAACTTAAAGTTGCACTCAGGAAACATATTGATGTATTCTACTAGTAAGAACTCTTTCGAAACACAATGCATAATGTAAAAAAATAAGTAAACCCGCTTTTGCTTTAACAAGGAGAGCCGATATTATACAAAAAGTTGCACATGGGAAACTTTACTTTATCAGTTCAGGAGGAATTGGAATGACAGAATCGATCACTGCGAGTAACATTTCCGTTTCATATTCAGGAAAGCAAGTCGTTAGCAATGTTTCATTTACTTTCGAACCCGGCAGTTTAATCGGGATTTTAGGACCGAATGGAGCGGGTAAATCCACTTTGATGAAAGCAATGCTGGGATTAATAAAGAAAAACAGTGGTGCTACACAAATCGGTTCGGAATCGATTGATAAGGTGCGAAAGCTAATTGCATACGTCCCACAACGTTCAAACATCGATTGGAATTTTCCAATTGTTGTAAAAGATACAGTGCTCCTCGGTACGTATCCAAAGCTTGGATTATTTCACCGACCTAGCAAAGCGGATAAAGCTTGGGCTATGGAATGTCTAAAACAAGTAGGTATGCAAGATTTTGCTGATCGTCAAATCGGTGAATTGTCAGGAGGTCAACAACAGAGGGTTTTTCTAGCGAGAGCTCTGGCACAAAAAGCAGATTACTTCTTCCTGGATGAACCATTCGTTGGAATTGACGTTTCAAGTGAAGAAGTGATCATCGGTATTTTAAGAAAGCTCAAAGATGCAGGTAAGACCGTGCTAGTCGTACACCACGACTTATCTAAGGTGAAAAGTTATTTTGATGACTTGATTTTGATGAATAACGTATTAATCGATGCAGGGCCGGTTGAGCAAGTATTCCGTGAAAAGAACATGACACGTGCTTATGAACGACCGATGACAATGTTTGATGATTTGGAGGTTCAAATGTAATGGAATTTTTTCATGATCTGATGAACTATGCATTTTTGCAAAAAGCATTTATCACTTCCGTAATGGTAGGGATTATTTGCGGTGCGATTGGCAGCTTCATTGTGTTAAGAGGAATGGCACTAATGGGAGATGCGATTTCTCACGCAGTCCTACCAGGTGTGGCGATTTCCTACATGCTCAGCATCAACTACTTCTATGGAGCGGTGTTAACCGGTGTCCTCACAGCATTTAGTATAGGCGCGATCAGTCAGAAAAGTCGCATTAAAAGTGACTCCGCAATCGGAATCGTCTTCTCTGCATTCTTCGCACTCGGAATCATTTTAATCACAAAAGCCCGTAGTGCCACCGACTTGACCCAAATCCTATTCGGTAATGTATTGTCCGTCAGAGATTCCGATATGTGGATCACGCTTGTCATCGGCGCTATCGTAATCGTAACGGTCGCACTGTTTTTCAAAGAGCTTCTCATTTCCAGTTTCGATGAAACAATGGCGGCTGCATATGGCCTAAATACAAGATTCATCCACTATGCGATCATGTTTTTACTGACGCTTGTAACAGTTGCATCCTTGCAAACGGTCGGTGTAATTCTTGTTGTTTCGATGCTCATCACACCAGCGTCAGCAGCATACTTGTTAACAAACCGACTTTCTACGATGGTAGTGCTTGCATCTTTCTTCGGTGCATTATCAGCAGTCATCGGCTTGTATTTCAGTTTCTTGTATAACATGCCATCAGGACCGGTGATTGCACTAGCAACAACGTCTATATTCGTGTTAGCGTTCCTATTTTCACCGCAACAAGGTTTGGTCACTCAGATGTTCAAGTCCCGTGGAAAACAAGACGCTGCAGCATAACACAGCACCGAGTTCCCCCGGTTCCAATAGCTAAATTATTATTTTTACAGAAGGAGAAGATTTTGCTTATGAAGAAATTTGTAACTTGGATAGGATTGTCTGTAATGGCAGTCTTCGTACTCGCAGCATGCAGTAGCGACAAAAATACTGAATCTGCACCTGACGGAAAAGAAAAACTGAAAGTCGTAACCTCATTTACAATCATTGCAGACATGGCTCGCCAAATTGGCGGTGATTATATCGATGTCCATAACTTGGTACCTTCGGGAACGGATCCCCACGAATATGAGCCTCTCCCGAATGACATTAAAGCAGCTACAGATGCTGACGTTTTGTTCTATAATGGACTGAATTTAGAAGGCGGTGACAAAGGTTGGTTCAAGAAGATGACAGACTCAGTTCACCAGAAAGATGAAAACATCTTCAACCTGACAGAAAAGGTGACACCTAAATACCTAACTGACGAAGACGGACGTGAAGAAGAAATCAACCCTCACGCCTTTATCGACCCCGCTGTAGGTGTCCTCATGGCAGAAAAAATCACTGAAGTACTAATTGAAAAACACCCGACAGACAGAGAGAAAATCAAAAAGAGTGGCGAAGAGTACGTAAATCGCTTGAAAGAACTCGACAAAGAATATGAAGAGCGGATAAATGACATCCCTGAAGAAAACCGCACGCTTGTTACAAGTGAACGTGCTTTCCAGTATATGAATGACCACTACGGCCTAAAAGAAGCTTACATCTGGGAGATTGACACTGAAGAAAATGGTTCTCCGAAACAAATTAAAGACTTGGTTCACTTCATCCAAGAACATAAAGTTCCTGTATTATTTGTAGAGTCTAACGTGGATACGCGTCCAATGGAGACGGTTTCTAAGGAAACTGGAGTACCCATGGCAGAGAAGTCCATCTTTTCCGATGAAATCGGCGATCCAGGTGAAGCAATCGATACGTACGTGAAATACTTGAACTACAACATTGATCTAATTCACGATGAACTCAGCAAGAAACGATAACCCTACATGAAAAGACGGAGTACGCACTTAAGCAGTGTACTCCGTCTTTTTTTGTTGGATAACAATAACCTTTGGAATGAATTGAATTGAATTGCATAAAATGATGCATCGAAGAAAGGATGATGTTTTGAAAAATGTTCCTGTACTTATTACAACACGCCAATTACCGAATCCTTCACCTTCCATCTCCATTGTATATCCAGAAGTCCATCTCCCTCAACTTCCTGTCGTACAACATAGTCTCAACACGCAAATCCGGAATGAGTTAAACCAACTACTCATTGACCAAAATTACTATGACCCGAATCTTGTTGAACTCATCGTATATTTCGAGATTAAAACAAACGAACGAAACTTTTTGAGCCTGACACTCATTGCTTATTCCTTTACAGGCGGCGCACATGGAATGACTGTCGTTAAAGCGTTGACGTTTGATACTCAAACAGGTAAAAGGTATTCCCTCTATGATCTATTAGGTCCTCAAGATTTTGAAAAGACTTTATCGGATCGGATTCGCAAAAAGATTGAGGAATGGGATATAGATTTACTCGACCCACCGTTCGCTGAAATCAGAAGAGACCAAGACTTTTACTTAGCGGATACGTCACTCGTTATCTATTTCCAATTATATGAAATCACACCGTACGTATGGGGATTCCCTTACTTCCCAATTGCTTTGAAAGACATTGAGAAGCTCATACCAGTTGCAAGCCCATTGCAACGCTTTATCCCTTTCTTATAATGGAATCTAGTTTCGTTTTTTACGAATGATCCAATATAGGATAAACAGAAAAACAATCGAACCTAAAATACTTGGTATGATCCATCTAGGATGGCCATCCGCGAAAGAGCTTGGTTCTGCTTGGGTAAACTCCTTCTTCCCGACACCAAGTTCTTTTAAATCTTCCTTTGCGTTCGCCTCGGCCGTTGTTCTAGTACATATGTCGCTTGTCAGAAAACCATCATCTCTTCCCTCGCTCCGATCTGTTCCGTAAAACAGATAGCTTTCCCCACTCACGATTGGAAGTCCACAATCTCCATCGTTAAAACCCGTGTAGATCTTGATTGTTTTAGTATCTACCCCTTTCCAGGCTTCCCGTACATCGATTGTCGCTTCTCTTTGAATACCCACGTCCGTAATTTCTGTAATCGTGCCTAAAAACACAGCATCTGACTGTTCTTTAGCTTCTGAAACAGAAGGAAGTTCCTTACACGAACACGCACGTGCCTCTCTTTCTAGAGGCATTGACCAAACAAGCAAGAATACAGTGAGCAATATTCCAATTCTTTTCACACTCTCCGCCTCCCTATTTTAAAGAATCAGACGGCAACCGTATCAATTCGTTACAGATTATCTGAAATTGATTTATCGGAAAATGTGGCGTACTGTTAGTGTAGATATTCGTTGGAAAGGAAGAGAGTTATGAAACGGACACTTGTCATTAGTGACATCCATGGCGAACTGGGTATGCTCACTGCATTATTAGAAAAGGCCAACTACAATTCTAAAACAGATCGACTATTTTTACTTGGAGATTACATAGATAGAGGACCTGATTCAAAAGCAACGCTTGATAAAGTCATAGAGTTGGTCGAAGGAGGCGCAGTTGCTCTCAAAGGAAATCACGAGGATATGATGGTCAAATCTCTGATTGATGGCAATGAGCGCATTTGGAGAAATTGGACTGGTCGAAATGGTGGAGATGCAACATTGCAAAGTTATGGATTCAAACCGGAATCCTTTTTGTTTTCGGAAGAAGAAGAATTCCAAAAACCTCATCTTCACTCGGATCACCTCAATCGTCACTTAGAGTTCGTCCGTAATCTTCCTTACTATATTGAAGAAGAAGAGACAATCTTCATACATGCTGGGGTGAAGCCTGGAGTATCGTTGGAAGAAACGGATCCACATGAACTAATCTGGATACGAGATGAATTCCATGCTAATTATAAGGGGCCAAAGACAGTAATTTTTGGACATACACCGACAAAGGGGCTTCGTAATGATGAGAGCGATAATAGCATCTACTACGGGTCAAATTCCATTATCGGAATAGATGGTGGTGCTGTATTTGGTGGACAATTAAACTGTTTAGTCCTTCCTGAAAAGAAAGAAGTCTTTGTTTTTGCAAAAAAATAAAACAAGCAGTCGAGTCAAAAAAATGACTCGTCTGCTTGTTTTTTTATGGATTGAACATGCTGTCCTCAGCTCTTGTTCGTCTGTTTTTCTTTTCGTCGTTCTTTTTTCTTCTTATACTCGGCTTCTATTCGTTCAAAGCATCGTACATCTCTCGGTCTTACTGTAATCGGTTCTTTCTTCAGCATTTTAACCATAGAAAATACCATGATTATTAAAAATACACCGAATGGCAATGCAGATACTAAGGAGGCCGACTGGAGGGCTTCAAGACCACCTGCATACAGGAGAACTGCACCAATTGCCGCCATGAGCACGCCCCACGTCAACTTTACTGCTAGAGGTGGTAACAGGCTCCCCTTCGTCGTCATGCTTGCTAAAATGTACGTCGCCGAATCAGCAGATGTGACCAAGAATGTGAATATTAAAATGATAGCCAAGAACGTTAAGACTCCCGTGAAGGGCATATGTTGGAACGTTGCGAATAGAGCAGATGTCACGTCTTGGTCGACTGCTTCAGCAATGTTTGTCCCATTTTTCAAATCACTATATAGCGCTGTTCCGCCAAGAGTTGCCACCCACATACATGCAAATACAGGAGGGATGATCATAACTCCGACTATGAATTCTCGAATCGTTCTTCCTTTCGAAACACGAGCTACAAAAGCTCCGACAAATGGTGACCAGGCAATCGTCCATGCCCAGTAAAAAATCGTCCATTTCTGAACCCATGTCCCTTCACCATAGGGCTGCAAACGCAAACTATATTGGATGAAATTCGTAATATAATCCCCGATTGCTAACGTAAAACTGTCCAATATGAATACCTTTGGACCGACGACAAAGAAAAAGGCGAGTAATGTGATCGCGAGTCCTAAGTTGAAATTCCCTAAATATCGAATTCCTTTCTCTAACCCTGTTGACGCAGAAATCATATAGGCTACGAAAACAACTGCAATGATTAAAAATTGAACGAGGTATGTATTATTGATGTCGAATGCATACTCCAGTCCTCCACTCATTTGAAGAACACCGAGGCCCAATGAAGTCGCAATCCCCATCACCGTTGCAATGACCGCTAACGAGTCAATACCCCCCATCAAATACTTGTTTGAACCTACTACAGGTTCCAATGCGGTTGAAATAAGTCCATCTTTCTTCTTTCTAAACTGTAAAAATGCAATAACCATACCAACTAAGCCAAAAATAGCCCACTGAGAGATTCCCCAATGGAAGAATGAATACCCCATTGCAACACGTGCCGCCTCTTCCGTACCAGGCTCCACCCCTGAAACAGGTGCATTAATATAATGGCTCATTGGCTCAGCAACACCATAAAAGACAAGTCCCACACCAAAACCAGCTGAAAACAACATACCGATCCATGTAAAGAATGGAAAATCCGGTCGTTCATCATCTCCACCTAAACGGATGGCTCCATATTTACTAATGGCTAGTCCAATTAGAAACACGATCAATACAAATACAACAAGCAAGTAGAACCAGCCGAAACTTCTCGTGGTAAATTCATATAACTGATCTGCTACAACTCCAAACTTTTCGTTCATGACCGCACCAAGTACTACTAAGATGAAAATGACAGATGCGGATATTACAAACACTGGATTCTTCCAAATCTTCTTCTCCACCGGCAACGACTCCTATTTCTCTAGTTACTACCCCAATACCCTCATTTTTGTATGTATAACATGGAAATTGTAATGATCTAATTCGATATGTTTCAGTCTTGTCTAAATTCATATCAATACGGATACAATTTGTATGAAAAGGAAGTGATCACATGACAACCGCTGATGAAAATGCGTTATCTCTTTACATTCCCATCATTCTACTGTTAGCAGTTATTGAAATCGTATTAGGCGCTTATGAGAGCTCAGATGGAATATGGAGCAAAAAGTTAGCTGCAGGAAAATTGCTGCTTAACATGGCTTGGACAAGTACATTATTTCCCTTGCTATTGGACATTCACCTATTCACTTTTATGATTGAGTCCTTGTATGAAGGTCGAAAGGATGTTGCCTTTCCTTTAAGTGGTGATGGCTTAATGTGGTTTTCCTATTTCCTCGTATTCCTTTTGTTCCTTGTAAATACTATAGATGTTTATCAAAGTTTCCGTACGGCAGAAAATTCTTTTCATGATAAGGAAGTTTCATAATCTACTGACTATTTCTTTTGACGGAACTACTTTTGGTTTCCATGAAACAATGGCACTAATCGTTAAACCGACGCTACAGACTGTAATTAGAGAGAGGACGAGCGAAACAGTTGGGACAGATAGGCTACCAACCGTAACGATAATGATGTCAAACAACATGATAATTAGACCCGAATTCGTTCGCAATCCTTTCGCTATGAGCTGAGCAAGTAAGTCGGTTCCACCGATACTAATACCACGGCGCAACATGATTCCTGTACCGATTCCAATAAGGATTCCTCCTGTTGCACTACTGAGAACCGGCCCTAATTGAATGGCTACATCGCTCTCTTTAACTGGTGCAAGAAGGTCGATGATAAGAGCCGAAATCAACATGCCGTGGATACCGTTATAGAAAAATGGTCTGTACACAAACCAAGTCAGCATGAAAATAGGAATACTTATTAGTAGGAACGTCAGCCCTACTTTCGTTCCCGTAATATAATGCACTATGAGACTAATCCCAAGAGCCCCACCCTCCATCAACCCCTGAGGGATTAGAAATAAGTTTAAGCCTATACCTATAAAAATACTTCCTACAAGTAATGCAATTATCTTTCTAGCGGTTTCCATCTCCACTCACCACCTCATTGTGTTCTGTTACAACTATATGGCAACAAGCACCCAGACTTTCCTAATCTGTTAAGGTTAATGAAAAAAGCGCCGTCCATTTAATATGGACGGCGCTTTTTATAGTAAATCTTTTATGACGTGAGAGTGGATTGAGTGGGTTTGATTTCTCTTTCTGATCCAGCTACAATGACCGCAGCTGACGCATCTCCAATGATATTAACAGACGTCCGCATCATGTCGAGCACCCTGTCAATACCTGCGATAAGAGCGATTCCTTCGAGTGGCATATTCACGGAGTTCAAAACCATTGCAAGCATAATCATGCCTGCACCTGGTACCCCGGCTGTTCCAATAGATGCAAGAACAGTTGTCAAAACGACAGTTAGCAACTGTAGGAACGTCAGCTGAAGATCGAAGAATTGTGCGATGAACACGACAGCAACCCCTTGATAGATTGCAGTTCCATCCATGTTAATAGTAGCTCCAAGTGGCAGAACAAAACTCGCGATACGTTTTGGCACGCCAAGATTCTCTGTTGTGTTCTTGATAGTAACAGGAAGTGTTCCTGCACTGCTTGCAGTACTAAATGCTACAAGTGCAGCTGGGAAAATGCCTTTAAAGAACGTAATCGGACTAAGTTTGCCCATTGTTTTCACAGCAATGGAGTAAACGACAAGTGCATGAACAACACACGCAATGTATACCGCCAGCACTACTTTTAACAGAGGCAGCAAGACAGATAATCCATATTCTCCAACGACTGGCGCCATTAATCCTAAAATACCAAATGGAGCGACACGCATAATAATCCCTGTTATTTTGTACATAATTTCCGCAAATCCTTCAAAGAAGGACAACACAGGCGCTGCCTTTTCACCAATCATAGTAATGGCAATGCCTATAAATAAAGCAAAGAAAATAATTTGCAGTATATTACCCGTAGCAAGTGCCTCAAAAGGATTAGTAGGTACAATGTTCAAGAACGTATCAATCGCACTTTGTGGTTCTGCGATAGCAGCTTCAGGTATGCTACTCTCATCTGTAGAAATATTGACCCCAGTCCCTGGGTTGATCAAAAATGCTACTGATAATCCAATAATAATTGCGATGGCAGTTGTAGCTAAATAATACACAATCGTTTTGATACCGATTCGCCCTAGTTGTTTAGGATCTGACATACTTGCAACCCCTACAACAAGAGTTGAAAGAACAAGTGGTGCAATTACAAATTTAATGAGTCGTAAGAACAAATCACCGAGCGGCTGTAGGAAATCAATTTTACTTCCGAATATACTTCCTAGAATAATAGCTAAAACAAAGGCAACAAAAATTTGAGTGACTAAGTTGAAACGTAATTTCAATTCCATTCCCTCCCCTTTTTCATTGGTAATCTACTGTATTCCAATGTATATGTATACATGCAAACGCTTTCACACGGTACTATAAAAAAAGCCCTTCCCAGAGCATCTTCTCACGGGAAAGGTTTTCACGTGTGCATTTCTATACATAATAACTTTTCTAATATAGAAACACAACAATTTTTCTATTCAGTAAACTAATTAGAACCAACGACCCACGATTGGATAATTGTATGGCTCATCTTGAAGCGTTTTAATAATCGCGATAATCGGAATCACAATTGTCATAATGATGAAACCAATCAGGAACGGTATTCCTATTAGGATAAACGAAAAAATCGTTGACAAAACGATCAATGCTCCCATGACTAATTGGAACAAAAGCGCTTGAATCGACAACCGTTTTATTTGTTCATCTAACTCCACAAAAAACGTCATAATGTATATCGCAACTGGCACCAAAAATGGTGCAAAGAATGCGCTGGCGTGTATGAGAATCTTTAATCCTTTTGTTTCCATAAGCTTCCATCCTTTCACTCGTTCTTAGTAATTTTACGAGTGAAGCGTGGAAAAGATTCATTTTATTTTGCTCCAAATGAGGCAGGCATGACAACTGCAACAACTTCTCCAGTTGCACATAGTACACCCTCAGCAAAAACTTCAACGGCTACTTTGAATTTCTTAGGATGTATTTCTTCAACGGTGCCGACAGCTTTCAAGGTAGTCCCTTCTGGAGTCGGTTTAACATAATTCACTGCCAAGGAAGCGGTTACAAACCTCGGTGGAAGTTCCTCGTTATTTGGTTCAAATCCATTTTTACGATGAAGTGCTAATGATGCGGAGCCGGTTCCATGGCAATCTATTAACGATGCGATGATTCCTCCATAGACAAATCCTGGAATCGCCTTGTGATTAGAATCAGGCTCATAATATGTAACGGTTTGGTCCCCTTCCCAACCGGTTCTAAAATGGTGACCTTCTTTGTTTAATCGACCACATCCATAACACCACGAAAAGTCATCCGGATAACGATCCTGAATCGCATGTTCAACTTTTTGTACCATTTAAATTCCTCCTTCACCTATTTGCTTATGAGTATATCATAATAATTCTGAGAATTATTATATTGACTCATACATATACTAGCGTCGGAATACAATACCACCTGATCATGAGCATGCGTATACTACACTAACGAACGATACAAGGAGGCTGATTCTATGAAATTACGCGCGTTTCTACTAGTTCTTCTACTCGTCGGAGGAGCTTATGCCATGATCCATTCCATTAATGAATTCTCTTCAAAGAAATTCTCAGAAGTGCTACAGTTGCCTGAAGACCATGTAGCTCAACTTATTTTTACTAAACCTTCTACTACAGGTATGACCCCGCCCGCATGGGTTTCATCAGACAAAGAACAGATTGCCAATCTGTTAGAGTTTCTAGGTAGCTATGAATTAAAGAAAAAAGATTCTCAAGAAATCCTCGATGAGTTGAATTTCAACCAATTCACAATCAGTATTGAGGATCACGATGAAAATCTCGTAACCATAATGGTGGAAGACAGTTTGATCGTCACACAAAATGGAGACCAATATACACTACTTGACGGGCCATTAGACACGGACTGGATGGTTGATTTCATACTCACAAGCCATTCTCCATCTTAACTAATTCACGCTATAAATCTTTGTACATTTCAGTCTATTTGTTTTATACTAAAAATAGTTCAGAATTCGAAATAAGGGAGAGAGTTCATTGGTTAAACAATTACCGCCAAGATCAGAAGTACCTCAAGAAGAAACGTGGAATTTGAAAGATCTATTCCCTTCGGAGGCTGCCTATTCAGAAGCTCTAGGAACACTGCAAACTGACGTTACAGCATTCGCACAGAAGTTCCAAGGAAATATCCAAACAGCTGACGATGTAGTAGCTGTCCTGAAACAATTTGAAGCGATTTACATGCAGATTATTCCATTGGGTACGTACTCTAGCTTAGCAGTGAGTGTTGACCAGACAAATGACGAAGCACAAATGCGAGATAGCCATTTCGGTTCAGTTTCAGCTAAAGTAGGAAGCCAACTCTCTTTTGTTACGAGCGAATTGCTAGAGCTTCCTGAGGACGTATTACAGCAAGCGATGGAGCAATCAGAAGAATATAGCCACTATCTGAAAGAATTGATCCGTGAGAAGCAGTATCGCCTTCACCCGGAAGTTGAGAAGGCGCTTGCTGCTTATTCTTCTGCTTTCGAGGCACCTTATGGCTTGTATAACACGACTAAAATGGTTGATATGGATTTTCCTGACTTCGTCGTAGATGGGAACTCATACCCGCTCAGCTATGTCTCATTTGAAGGTGGTTGGGAGTCCGAGCCGGATACGAAAAAACGCCGTGCTGCGTTCGAAGCGTTTTCTGCAAAATTACGTGACTATCAGCATACGACTGCTAAAACGTATGACTCTCACTTGCAACTCGAGAAAATCACTTCCGATTTACGTGGCTATGAAAGTATTACAGACTACTTATTATTCAATCAGGAAGTCGATCAGTCGATGTATCATCGCCAAATCGATTTGATCACCAAAGAATTGGCTCCACACATGCGCAAGTATGCAAACCTGCTAAAAGATGTGCACGGTCTCGACAAAATGACGTTCGCAGATTTAAAAATCCCTTTGGATGCAACGTACGAACCGACAATCACTGTAGAAGAATCCAAAAAATACATTAACGAAGCTCTTGCCATTATGGGGCCAGACTATTTAGATATGGTGAAACGTTCATATGATGAGCGTTGGACGGATTTCGCACAGAACAAAGGCAAGTCGACAGGCGCTTTTTGTTCCAGCCCTTATGGCACTCACCCGTATATCCTGATTTCTTGGACAGGTAGCATGGAAGATGTATTTGTCCTGGCTCACGAACTTGGACACGCTGGGCATTTCTACAATGCTCATAAGAACCAGAACGTGTTCAACTCACGTCCGTCTACCTATTTCATCGAAGCTCCATCGACGATGAATGAAATGCTCGTAGCAAACCATCTTCTTTCAAATTCAGAAGACCTGAAGTTCAAACGTTGGGTCATTTCTTCCATTATTTCACGTACGTATTATCACAACTTTGTAACGCATTTACTAGAAGCTGCTTATCAGCGAAAAGTGTATGAAAAAATCGATGCAGGCGGCAGCGTCAATGCAACCATTTTAAATGAGCTAAAGCGTGGCGTACTGGAAGAATTCTGGGGGGATGCTGTGGAAATTAATGAAGGCGCAGAGCTTACTTGGATGCGTCAACCTCATTACTACATGGGTCTGTATCCATATACGTACAGTGCAGGGCTTACGATTTCAACAGAAATGGCAAAACGCGTGTTGAATGAAGGTCAGCCAGCAGTAGATGATTGGTTGAAAGTTTTACAAGCAGGTGGAACACAAACACCAGCTGAACTTTCAAAAATGGCGGGCGTCGACATTACGACTGACGAACCGTTACGCAATACGATTGCTTATATTGGTGATCTTATTGACCAGCTCGTTCAGCTAACAGAGGAAATTAACGCCGAAGCACAACCTACTAAGTAATCAATAATTTAACAAACAAGAAAAAGAGCAGCGGCTAGATGGCCACTGCTCTTTTTCTTGTTCGTTCTTTGCGATATCTTCCTGTTTTGATATACATCTGAGCCACCTATCAAATGCGCTGATGGACATGATGACGAAGAATCGAAATAACAAAAGGGATAAAAATCAAGTCGATTTCTCCCCTTTTCGTCTACAGTCATTAACTTTTTTCAATGAAAAATTCATGTTCTTTATCTACTCCAACAACTAATTGTTCATCAAGAGTTATTTTCATTGGAAATATTTTAGATTTCTTTTCTGAGAACAACCATCTTCTATCTATGCTAGTTAAAATAATAAAAACACCATTATTATGATCTTGCATAAAGTTTAAAGAAGAATTAGTAACCGGATCATTATCACTATCAAAAATGTCAATTTCCTTAAATTGCTCACCGACCATTGGTGCATCTTTTACCATTAAACCAATTTCACTGATATTTAGAATACTATTTATTGTAAATGGTGATTCGCTAATTGGATTCTCATTGTATCGAGCAATGAGTTCGACTATATTTCCTGCTGGATCTTCAAAATAACAAGCATGTGCTGGCCAAAATGAAAAATCTGCCTCGTCTTCTCCATCTTCTAATAAAAGTGTTGTTTTTCCTTTCAACCATTCCTTTGCTTCTTGAAACTGATTGGCAGGAATATTAAATGCAAAATGATAATATGGTTCCCCTACCACTTTTTCATTTGTAAATTCTAAAATACTTGATCCAACTCGAATTTGAAATCCATTTGTATTCTCACCGCAAATTATAAAACCTAGATGTTGCGTATAAAATGCTTTCATCTTCTCTAATTCAGTCGTTTGTAAAGTCAGTAATTTTATTTCCATATCAATATCCCCTCTTATGTCTATCCTTGTATGAAGTAATTCAATTCTCTAGTTAACTATCCTTGTAACAAGATTATAAACACTTAAAAATAAAACTGCCCGATTGAACTGGAAGTAGAAAAAGTATTTTTTAATATCTATTCATATTGTACCACTCATATTTCAAAGAGTTCTGTAGTTCTTCACAACCTCTTATTCAGTCCTTACAGTTCTCGATGATTTTACGAATCTCTTTTTCAACTTTTCTTTTCGCTCCGGCTGGAACAGATTCTCGTATCGTAATCTATACAGCAAGTCATTTTCGACATGATTTCGCACTGATTGTAAGCAAGAACGAATACGCGGTCAGAGAGAACACGTACCAGCCCTCTCCGCTCCTCTTTGTAACCGATATGTTTTCTTATTTCTTTATGACAGGCTTGCCACGTAATTCCCCATCTTCACAGAAAAATACTTCAAGATAGTTCCAAACTACTTTAAAACTTCAGCTTGACATCTCATGGACTACAAATGTAATATTGGACTACATCTGTAGTCCAAATAGTTAATAAGGAGATATTTAATTTTCACAAATAACAGTTGGTAAACTGAGAAAATAAATATAAGCAATTCAATCTTTTAGAGAAGAGGTATCAATGTGAGAAAAACAAGCCCATACAAAATAGGTATTCGCCTGTTTACACTGTCCTTAACGTCGCTGTTACTAACAATACTTACCGCATGCGGAAATGCAGATAATAAGAACGATGCATCATCCGACAAGGAGATTCAATCAAAGCAACCAATTAATAAGATTGAAATGTTTGTACAGCTTGAAAATGAGTTTGATGCCCAACTCGGTGTCTATGCAATATATACCGAGACGAATCGAACCGTTGAATACCAACCGAATGAACGTTTTGCCTATTCATCCACCTTCAAACCTTTCGCTGCAGCAATTTTACTTAAGCAAAACAGCTTAGAAGATCTTGAAAAAGTCGTTACGTACACTAATGATGATTTGGTTCCTTATTCTCCGGTCACCGAGAAACAAGTGGATACCGGATTGACGCTGTTGGAAATAAATGAAGCTGCCATCCGGAAAAGTGACAACACTGCGGGGAATCTTCTACTTGAGGCTATTGGGGGTCCTGATAAATTTGAGCAAGCCCTACATGACATTGGCGATGACGTTACTCAACCCGAACGATACGAAATTGAATTAAATAAATTCACACCGGGGAATAAGCGTGATACAAGCACACCGAGAGCTATGGCCACCAATCTGAAGAAGGTCGCCCTTAGTGATTTTCTTACTGATGATAAGCGAGAATTGCTTATCAACTGGATGACAGGAAATGAATCAGGGGATCCATTAATACGTGCAGGCGCACCTGAAGAATGGATAGTTGTTGATAAAAGCGGCGCCGGAACCTACGGAACAAGAAATGACATTGCCGTTGTATGGCCACCGAACAAAGAACCAATCGTCATTGCAATTATGTCCCGGCACGATACAGAGAATGCTGAATATGATGACGCACTGATTGCAAAAGCTGCCGAAATCACACTGAATGCCTTAAAATGAGAAAATCCCGGATCACACATGTCAGTGAGGGACACCATGTGTGATCCTTCTGTTTTTTTGCACTTCTTTCCAAGGTGATAAAATAGACTCGAGTGGTAAAACAGAGGTGCTTTGAGTAGATAACTTCGTGGTTAAGGAGTTGAAGAAATGTTTGTCCTCCATCTGACTGTTTGCTTGATCATATCTTCTATCATGGCTATTGTTGTCATGCTGATCCGAAAAATTTTCAAGAACCAATTGTCATCCAAATGGAAATACAATCTCTGGTTCCTATTACTAATCGCTTTACTATTGCCTTATATTCCATCCCAATTATTAAACTTCTGGGACAAGTTTACGTGGTATGAGAACCAAAACGGAAAACCCTTACCATCCTTTACCACAACCGAAAACCCTGGATTATGGGAAAATGGAAATTGGATGCATGATTTTTCAATATCCGTTAACCGGTTAGATTTGACATTTCTGAATAATACTTTATCCATAATATGGATTACAGGCGTACTCGTGATGATTGCTCTTTCCCTTCACGCATGGATAAAACTGCGACAAATAAAAAAGTCCATAAGCTTCCTAAAGAATAACGAGCTGATAGCCTTATTCGATGAGTGCAAACTAGGACTTAATGTAGCGCGACCACTGATTTTGGGAGAATCGCCACTAATCAAATCCCCGTTGACGTTCGGGATATTTAAAACCTATATAATCCTGCCACGTCATGCTGAAGAATGGCTGTCCATGGACAAAATAAAATGCATTTTTCTGCATGAATTACATCACTATAAATATAAAGACATCGCCACAAATTATCTGATTGTCCTGTTCCAGATATTATACTGGTTTAATCCATTGATTTGGATGGCGTTCAGGGAGATGAGATTGGACCGGGAAATCGCGTGTGACAGTGCTGTCCTAAATATATTGGATCAAAATCAGCATGCTACATACGGAAACACAATTATTATGTTTGCGGAAAAATCCTATTTTCAAAAGCAATTCGCAATGGCTAACCAGCTCGCTAGTTCAAAAAAGCAATTAAAAAAACGGATCGAATGTATTGCAACCTTTACATTTGAAACAAAGATACTACAATTGAAAAGCATCCTGATTTTTATACTTCTAGCAGGAATTGTCTTGAGTCAGATACCTATTGTTTCTGCAAAGTCTTATGGTGATGACCGGATTAATTTTGACAATGAGCAGACAGTGTATGAGGATTTAAGCGCATTTTTCAATGGATATGAAGGTAGCTTTGTACTGTACGATTTACAGGAAAAACAATACAATATCTATAATAAAGATAAAAGCACATTGCGGGTTTCCCCCAATTCAACGTACAAACTTTACAGTGCATTATTTGCATTGGAATCCGAGGTCATTACACGAATTGACAACTCAGTGAAGTGGAATGGGAAATCTTATCCTTATCAAAGCTGGAACCAGAGTCAAGATTTGTTTACTGCACTAGAAAATTCCGTAACTTGGTACTTCCAGCACTTGGACAAAAAGGTACAAAAGAAAAACATTAAATCTTACCTTGATAAAATAAAGTATGGTAATCAAAATCTGTCTGGTGGAACAGAAGACTATTGGCTTGAATCTTCCTTGAAAATTTCACCGATTGAACAGGTGCAGATACTCAAAGACTTTTATACAAACCAATTTGGATTTGATGGAAAAAACATTCAACTCATAAAAGACGGCATCAAACTGGAGACGACAGACAACGGAACACTCTATGGCAAAACCGGCACAGGGACGGTAAACCGAAAAAATGTAAATGGCTGGTTCATTGGATATGTAGAAACGAAAAACAACACGTTCTTTTTCGCAACAAATATCGAAAGCGACCATCATGCCAGTGGCGGTATGGCTGCTGAAATTACAAAATCCATTCTGCAAGATAAAGGCATCAATTAAAAGGTAAAGGCAGGGATTCACGTGAAGAATAAAATACCCGCTATTTCAGAGTCAGAATGGGAAATCTTGAAGGTACTTTGGGCAAAAGCGCCACAAACCGCAAATGATATCATTTCATCCTTGCAGGCACAAACGACCTGGAAGCCGAAAACCGTACGTACCCTGTTGGATCGGCTTACAAAAAAAGAAGTCGTCGGTGTCCATAAGAATCAGAAAGTTTATACATTCTATCCGCGATATTCCCAAGACGAATGCCAACGTGCCAAAGCAGACTCCTTTCTAAAACGATTCTATGATGGCACCTTAAAATCGATGCTCGTTCAATTCATTCAGGATGAGGACCTGTCTGAAGAAGATATTAAAGAACTAAGATCCATCTTGGATAAGAAGGATAAAAAATAAGACCGTCCCGTCTTTAAAAACTAAAAGCATCCTTTGGCTATATCTACTGGATTAGTCCAAAAAATTGCATTCACTATTATGCCCTTTTGATGATTAATGAACTAACGTTGTTCTTGTTTGGCAATTGGAGATTCTTGTTTTTGCCATTCAGTCGTTCCATCGCTTTCCTCAATGAGCTTCTGCCAGTAACTACCCGTTTTCTTATCAAATATGATTATGTTTCGTTCATTTGCTGAAATAAACTCATATCTGTACTTAATTGTTTTTGCGTTATCAAGCGAATGAGATATTAAACCAGATCCTATGATTATACATAACCCTAAAAAAACAATAGTCATACTGTCACTCCTTCTCCATCAATTTGGTCCGGTTGAAACACAAACTCTATGCAAGAAAAGCACCCGATGATGGAACATTAGGAAATTACTCGTGCTCTTAGTCGTCAAACGAAATAACAAGTTACTAAAGGTTTATTTCCTTACATAAAAATCATTTTATATGGTTAATGAAATAGGTATCATATGATTCTTTGAACTCGTAACCAAGTTTTTTGGCTAATTCAACTGACTCAGAATTAGCTCCATCCCAACTGGGGTACTTCCCACTGTCCAGGCAATCTAAGATTAGAGCGGAGCCCACTATAGTCGCCAAGCCTTTTCTTCTATATTCGGGATGTGTAGCAATTTCAATCTCGATACCATCGTCATATACACTAAAAGATGTCGCTGCAGCAACAACTTCACCGTCGTGTAGTATGGCATAACCCACACCTCTTTTAATAAAATCATCAATGGATTCAAACTGACTTACAAAATCCTCAGACAGTTCCTTAAAAGAAGGTGTAAATGCTATATTGTTATCAACCTTCCTAATTTCATAGCCCTCTGGTAATGAAGACATTAGGTTCCGTATATGTAACCTATTTAAGTGCTCCGGGTTCTTTTCAAAACTGTATCGTTGAAATTTCTCAATCGCACCATTATGAACTGTCTCTATCCGGTCTTTCCATTCATCAGAATCAACAATTGCTAGGGTGAATTCCGGGAGATTATATAGCAATTCCTCAGCTTCTTTTGTACTTGAATCGCCAGCATAAAACACAAAAATCCCTACAGTTATCTGGGCAACCACTGGATTCTCCAGGTCATCCACCCAAGCAGTTCCCATATGACCTTGAAGATATGAAAGAACAATAGTGCTATCAATATTTTCAAACATAGGGACTAATTTTTTTCTTACCTCAGCTTTGCTTCATAGATCATTTAATTCCTACTCTCATAAATTTATTATTGAAATTCAAATCATTACTAATTCCTTTTGTGACATGGGATCTTATTCAATCTGGCCCGATTCTGGCACAACTTTTATTCCGTTAATGCCCCGTTACTTGTTTATTTCTAATATCCTTACTTAATTATATGTGGTACAAAAATAGAATTGAAATAAGAAAACTATACTTTATTCGGAGTTATTACTACTTTTTACACCAAAGCTTAAGTATAGAGAATAAAAGGTTCCACCGATAAAAAAGATTCTCCCTAGAAAATTCATAACACGGTTTCCTTGCTCCCCCAAGCTACCTATTGTTACGGACATCATAAAAACACCAATAAGCATTAAAATTATCAAAGAAATTTTTTTCACTACATAATCCTCATTTCTTAATAGCTCCTGTATCAATACTTTTTCAGGTTAATCTTCAACATTTTTTTATTCTACCTCGTCATTTTCATCTCTAGTTACTCGAATCTAAAAAATGGCCCGTTTGCGATATTGGCGCGATTATTTGTGCAGCAAACGCGCCCCGATTCTGGTACAAAGCTATGCGATTAAATCCCCCTATTCTTGTCCAAACACTTCACTGTTCGCCTATGTACCTCTCCTTACTACTCAATTCCACAAAAAATGGATATAAAAGAAAAACGATAGCAGCGAAAACGGGAAGTAAGCTAAACAGGATAATTACTGGTATATCAAAGAAGATTTGGATCAGTAGTGGCAATAAAATAATTACAGTTAGAAAGCTGATCCTCTTTTTAGATTTCTGTGTTTGATATTGCTTTTCTCAGCAGTTAGGACAAGTCATTGCAGGGTCCAACGTTGTCGTTTTTTTTATTGTTTGTTTCCAATTCCACTCTTTATTACAATTCTGGCAAGTCGGCATTATATCACTCCTCCCTAAATCCAACGTCCATAATTAAATGGCCCGGTTGATGAACAGACGCTTTATTTTTAGTATTCGTCGTTGCTTGGAGCGGAAGACGGACGACTCCGAAGGGATCAGCGTGCGCATTGAGACCCCGCAGGGAGCGTTTTTTGCGACCGAGGAGGCTCAAGCCACGCCCCTCGGAAAGCGTTCCGTCTGGAGCGGAAAGCAACAGTCTTCATAGACCGTGTGGGGAGCATAGTAATTTAACTTATCAATTAAATTGTACCAAACTTTCAACAAATTACCAGAATTCATTAATTATTATCAAACATTATCTTACTTCAACAAAACCCTCATTTTCCAAACAATAAAAGCTAATTGCCATGGGTTTTCCTTCTCTACTTTCCTATCGGCTCTTTTCAAATCACCATTGGCCAGGAAGCATATTTTTCAGAACAAGAAACTAGATTACTCTATACTGTCTCGATTGTAAGGTTTATGGATTGGCGATTTTTAGAAAACTATCTTGACTAATGTTATGGAACCAATTTCACATGGAACAAAAAAGCGAGCATGTCATCCGTTTCTCTCGAATGATACGCTCGCTTTATTATTTAAAATGATTTGATTTGTTTTCATCTTTACCAAAATGATGGTTTGACAACCATTAGGTAAAGCATAATTAGCAGTAATCCTATATACCGCCACGACGTGGTCTTTAATTTTTTTAACAGTGCTTCTCGATTTTCTGGTTCTTTAGGAAAGCGATTCAATACTACTGAAAAACCACTAGCCAGAAATACAATCGATAGCATCATAATGCCTAACGTGACAATTACCCATGAGGTATACCATGGCCAGGGCCCAATCAAGATCAGAATCACTCCAGAAACTACAAGAACATGTCCCGAATGCATCACAAAGCGAATTGTCCATTTAAATAATGAAAGAAGAATTGCTTCCTCACTCAAAACCGCTCTGCGAATACGTGAAATAATCGGGAACAGCATAAATAGCGGTCCAACTGAGGCTACTGCTGATAACACATGGATATAGACGATGGCTGTATATAAGAAGCCCATATCAAATCCATCAATTCTTTACGGGAGAAAACTCATGTACCCATACTTTCATAGTAGGAATCCATTTCATCCCTTCATGCATATCGAGAATCGATTGCTTGTAAGCGTCTAAATTCTCGAAACCCTCTTGGTGAGCATGTTCTTCTGTCACTTCACCAAGTGATTGTTGATAAAGTGAATCGACTTTAAATCCCTTACCATCTAACTCCATAACCTCGCCAGGGTAAGCATAGACACCGTTTCTCCGAGTTGACGTTTTTTTACCTTCCAACACCTTTTGCACATCTGCTGGTACAGTCACTAGTCGTTCAACTGAGCATGTTTTTTTTGGATATTCCATTTAAAATTCCCCATTTCAACTATTTTCTTCATTATATATCGTAAGCACTGAAATTTCGAATCGAACAGTCTATTATTTCGAAATCGTTATCTCATGAGTTTCATGCTCGTGCAATCCTTCCTCATTTTCCACATGAACAGTAACACTTGCTTTTCCAGCAGTTTCAAATGTCACGTCCCCTGCGTATTCTCCAGGCTTCTCTTCCGTTAACTTCACCCATTGTGCTTCATCCGTTTTATCATTTACAACAACTTCAAGTCGTACACGTGCTTTTTCAAGTGGCTTTTCATCTTGCTGTAGATGGACACTCATCATTGCAGATTCATTCACCTTTACAGCTTCAGGTTCCATGAAGTGCATAGAAAATCCTTCCGTTCCATGATGATGCTCATGACTTTCTTTGTCTTCAGCTTCAGTAGCTGCATCACCTTCTACTGCCCCTTTACCAATTGTAATTTCTTTCATCGGCATTGTGTGCATATCTCGCGCTGTTACGTGGACTTGAACATGGTACAAACCATCCTGTTCAAATTTAGCTTCCGCTTCGTAAAGACCATCCGTTTTCTGGTCGGATTTGACCTTCCAGCTATCTTCTTTCTTTCCATCTTCCCAAATTTCATATTCAACTTCACTAGCATCCGCTACCGCTTCATCACCTTGAGTGACCGCCGCTGCTAATTGAATGGATTCTCCGGCTTTCCCTGTTTCAGGAACAGTTAGCTCTACCGTGATCGGTTCAACCACAACTTCTTCGTCTTCACTTGCATTTACATCCGAATCATTTTGCCCGCATCCTGTTACTAATAGTGCGATCAGTGCTGTACTCATTGCCAACTGTTTCTTTTTCAAATGAACCTCGCTCCTTTTTGCTTAACGGTTGCTGTGCTTTCAAGTATTATTAGCTTATAAGCATCATTGTACTAAGTAAATTCGAAGGATCTATGAAGTCTTTAAACTTCATGGAATGTTCACCGTTTTTTGAGAAAATGAATAGATTATTGACTAGATGAAATGAGGAAACCAAATGATTTCGTATACAATTATGGTAATCGATGATGAAGCAGAAATGAGAAAACTAATCCGCACTTTTTTAGAAACTGAAGGGTATCACGTTGTAGAAGCAACAGATGGTGTCCACGCACTTTCTTTGCTACATGAAGTTCGTGTAGACCTTTGTTTAGCAGATGTCATGATGCCTTATATGGATGGCTTCCTCTTTGCGCAAGAAGTGAAACGAACGATTGATCTTCCGATTATCTTCTTGTCGGCTAAAGGAGAAGAATGGGATAAGATCAAAGGTCTCAAGCATGGTGATGATTACATTGTGAAACCCTTTTTACCTGGGGAATTACTTGCAAGAGTTGCTTCCGTCTTACGTAGATCCTATCAACGCAAAGAGCTCCACAGTGCACTGACATTTGGTCCACTTGAAATTGATAAAGAGGCACACCGTGCGACGTTAAATGGGAAGGCATTGTCGCTTACACTGAAGGAATTTGGGATTCTTTACGTCCTCGCAAAAAATTCAGGACGCGTTTACTCACGGGATGAGCTTCTCCAAATTGTATGGGGAGACGATCACGACAGTAGCGTAAGGACTGTCGACACACATATTAAGACATTGAGGTTGAAATTGGGAGAAGAAGGACAAAAAATAGAAACTGTCTGGGGAATCGGCTACAAGTTCGAGGTTTAAGGCCATGAAACTGACATTGAGTAAAAAAATCTTATCGTTGTTCTTCTTGAGCCTAGCATTTACGATTTTGTTTTCTTTTTTCTTTATACATTTTCTCTATTCGAAATTGTATTTGGAAAGCATTGAAGAGTCGATCGTCTATCAGGGGAAACGTACAGCTGCTCACTATCATTTCGGGGAACTGAGCGATGATATTATCGAAAAGATCCAATGGTATAACATCGTATCTGAATACGAAATCGTTGTCGTGGATCAGTTGGACGACTTATCCTCTTATTTTCCTTACCAAGTTAACTACGAAAATTTAGTGGACAGTTCAGACCGAAAGTTACTTGAAAAAGGTTCTTACGTTGTAAAAAAAGGATATGTAGAAGAATTCAATCGTGAAATTCTCGGTGCAATTTTTCCAATTCGAGGAAAAGATTCATTGATAGGTTTTATTTACATCTACGTTCCCCTTGCTGCGATTCAGGATGTGTTTAAAGAAAGTATTCCATTGCTTATCGCTGCTGGTTCAGGCTTTTTCTTAGTTCTTTTCTTACTCATCAATCGTGTGTGGAGTTCTCTTTTCAGTCCTTTACGGAAACTTGAAGGACTGGCCGCCAATATTTCTCATGGCGACTATTCTGGAAGAGTAGAAACCGAACGTTCAGATGAAATTGGTCAGTTGGCACGTGCATTTAATACAATGAGTTCTTCACTCGAAGCACAAGAAGAACGTAAACGAGAATTCACAAGCAACCTTGCACACGAAATGCGGACACCACTCACCTACATTAGTGGGTATACGCATGCTTTAAAACAAATCACTAAGTCCGTAAATCCAAATAAGGATTCTGAGAATTACTTGAACACCATTGAAAAAGAAACAGCACGACTTAGTAAATTGATCAATGATTTAACAGATCTAAACCACCTTCAAGAAGGTCTATTCACTGTCGAAGCCCAGCCAATCGTCGTTGCGCAAGTGTTAGTCGATACTGTGGAATTGTTCCGTATCCATTTGGCTGCTCGATCCATACAACTTAAACTCGAGGTAGAAGAAGACTTGATCATCCTTGGTGATCCCGATCGAATTCAGCAAGTCTTTTATAACACAATCGATAATGCGGTGAAGTATGTCTCTGACGGTGGAATGATTCAAATTGGATTACATGAGCATGGAAATAATATTCGATATGAAGTCCAAAACGAAGGATTGACGATTTCAAAAGAAGATTTAAGTCGGATGGGAGAACGCTTCTTCCGCACTGACAAAGCACGAACACGAACGACAGGTGGAACTGGACTTGGGCTTTCCATTGTCAAAGAAATCATTCGTCTACATCACGGCACATTCAATATGGCTAGTGACCCTTCGACAGGTACGACTGTAACGATTGATCTACCTTTGTTTACTGAGGAGGAAGCAACATGAATGCAACCCGATTCGTCCCTATTATGATTGTGGTTATCGTTTTACTTTCCGCCTGTTCTTCCCCTAAACCTCCGGGAAGAGAGATCTCATCATTTACTTTTGTCGATCAGCAAGGTGAATCGTTCGGATTTAACCAATTGAAAGATACTGTGTGGATTGCGGATTTCATATTTACAAGTTGTAAAACCGTCTGTCCTCCAATGACATCTGAAATGGCAACCTTGCAAAAAGAATTCAAAAAACATGACTTAGATGTCCAATTCGTTTCATTCACAGTTGATCCAAACGTTGATACGCCAGAAACCTTAAAAGCATATGCCTCTCAATACACAGATGATAACAGCAATTGGCATTTTCTTACTGGCTATTCTTCTCAAGAAATCACCAACTTTGCAAGAGAGAATTTCCAAACCATCATCCAAAAACCTGAAACATCTGATCAAGTTATCCATGGAACAAATTTTTATCTAATCGCAAAAGAAGGGAAACTGGTCAGTGAATTTAATTATGTGGATGAAGATTATGTACATGATTTACTAAAAACAGTAGAAGACTATACGAAATAAGACGAATTTAGGAGGGGTTTTTTGGACTCAGAAGCAATTGCTACCTTGTCCTATAATGTGCCACACAAGACAGTAGGTTGGATTGAGCAGACGGTAACTACTACAAATTGCACACTATCACTACATGAAAATAAAATAGTCTCTCAGCAAAGCTCCTATCCAATCCATGCGGTTCATGATTGTTCATATCGCCCGTTCTCAGATGGCACTTGCTTGTTTTATCTTCATACAAATCAAGGCGTCCGATCGTTCCATGTCAATGTGGATCCCACCTTTTTCTTAAAGTCATTCCGACGTCTACGAGGTGATCTTTATCTGTAATTCTTCTCTCCGCATTCGTTCTCTAATAAGTGTTTTCAACATCAATTTAAAATTGGTTGTTTAATTTGAGTAGAAAGATGGTATACAAACACTAGAGCAACAATGAAACAATAATTACTTTGTAGAAGCAATTACTAAATGGAGGGATTCACAAATGGTTGAAAAATTTTATGTAGAAAACGCAGTACAAGCAAAGGCAAAAGTAGATGAACTTGAAGCAAAAGGTTACACGAATGACGAAATTTATGTTTTTGCACACGACAAGAAACGTGGAGATCATATTACAGACGCATTGGATACCGAAAAAGCTGGTATGAAAGAACAAGGCTTTCTCGATTCAATGAAGAATATGTTTACCTCTCGTGGAGATGAACTTCGCAGCAAGATGCACGGTGCTGGTCTTACTAAAGAAGACGCAGCTGCTGCAGAGAGCGAACTCGACAAAGGAAAACTTGTCGTTATTGCAAATAAATAAAAGTAATTTAAAGCGCACAACCTCATTCGTTCACGAGGTTGTGCGCTTTTTTTGTGCAGAGACCTGCTATTTTCGGTATGATGGTGAATGGAAAGCAGGTGCTTTGGATGGAACGTCACTTAGGAAAAATTGGTTTATTTGCGGGCTTAACCACGTTAGTACTCATGATCGTCGGGGTCCGTACAATTAGTGGAGTGGAATTAGGTTGGAAAAACTATTTGGCTTTCTCTGTATTCGGCTTAACGGTCGGCCTCATTGCATTATTGCTATTGCATTATAAATTACGAATAGCGTTCTGGTTCTTTATGGCTGGGATGTTAATCAGCTTTGAAGAATTCTTCCGTAGTATTATTACGATTGAAGGAGAGCTTGGCCAATCTATTGGAGTTCTTTCTGTATACATATTCTCCTCATTCAGCTTAGGTATAGGATTGATCATACAATTCATTGTTATCCTCATAGGGAAGAATAAGTGAAGACACAAAAAAGCAGAACGAGAAAGTTATACTTTCCGTTCTGCTTTTTTGTTACAGGGTAACCAATTTATACCACTTTTTCTTTCTTAATCTGTTTACTACGTAATTGTCCACAAGCTGCATCGATATCGGTACCTTGCTCCATGCGCACGCCGCAAACAATTCCCCGCTTCCTAAGCGTTTCATAGAACTTCTTAATGTTATCAGGCTCACTCCGCGTATACTGATCGTGTTCATCTACAGGATTATAAGGAATCAAATTCACATAAGATAAATGACGTTTGTTGTAGAGCAATTTTGCAAGTTGTTCTGCTTCAGCAACATGATCGTTAACATCATTCAACAAAATGTATTCAAAAGTAATTCGACGATTTGTTGTTTCTAAGTAGTAATCAATGGCATCCATCAATTTTTCAATTGGATACGCTCTATTTATCTTCATAATACGTGTTCGTAGCTCGTTATTCGGAGCGTGCAACGATACTGCCAAGTTAACTTGAAGGTTTTCGTTTGCAAAATCACGGATTTTCGGAGTTAGACCACTTGTTGAAACAGTAATGTGTCGTGCGCCGATCACCAAACCTTTTTGGTCGTTGACAACTCGTAAGAAATTCATCAAGTTCTCATAGTTATCAAACGGTTCTCCAATTCCCATCACTACAATATGACTTACTCGGTCGTCATTACCTTTGCTATCCAAATGATGTTGCACATTCATAATTTGTTCCACAATCTCTCCGGATTCCAAATCACGGTTCTTTTTCAATAATCCACTTGCACAGAAACTGCATCCGATATTACAGCCAACTTGAGTGGTCACACAGACTGAATGTCCATATGGAAACTTCATCAAAACGGTTTCAATCAAATTCCCATCACGCATTTTGAACAGGAACTTGATGGTACCATCTTCTGACTCTTGTTTCACTGACTGCTCCAATGACTGAATGACAAAGTTCTCTTCCAGCAATTCCAAACAGTCGCTATTAAGGTTTTTCATATCACTAAATTGAGTAACCCGCTTTTTGTACAACCAATCCCAAACCTGTACAGCACGATATTTCTTTTGTCCATTTTCTATTAGCCAATCCGTAAGTTGTTCAAATGTAAGTCCATATATTAATTTTTTCATTAGACATCCTCATTTCAGATAATGCATTTCATCCGTCCATTGTACAGGATTCTTTAATAAGACACAACAGCTATGCAAGATAATGGAGCTAGTTGAAAAAAAAACAGATTTCTACTTAATCACACGGTGATGATGGATTCAAAGCAATTAATGAAGTCCATTAAGAACAGAGTAGACGTCAGACATGTGGAATTCCATCCTTTTAATTTTTTCTTGTCCTTAATAGTTCAGTAATAACAATCCCTATTATGACGTAGGCGACCATCCACCACATATATTGCCGACCAGTTAGTGGTGGTGTGAACTGGTTGAGAATGACTGCAAGTAGAACCCCGATCACTAAAAACGGCAAACGAATTAGTAGTTTTTTCTTCATAACAACCACCCTTCTTTACACGATAATAATCTATTCCTTTTACGTTAGTTTTTAATTGACGTTGTACTTTCCATCCTACTAAAAAAGAAGAAAAACAGCGCTCTATAATAGAGTCGCTGTTGGTCACTTATTTTGGTTCACTTTCTTCTCGATATTCAACTTCGCAATGAACGCCACGATATTTAGCAACGCAACGACGACTAAAAGAATAGCGACGCCTGTATGACCATCTGCGTATCGATTCCATGCAAAGTATCCAAGTAAGACTGCAAACACGATATCTACTGTTTTAGAGTTAAATAGTTTCATCATCCCTTAACCCTTCTTGACAAATTCAGACTTGAGTTTCATCGCGCCGAATCCTGTAATTTTACAATCAATGTTGTGATCGCCTTCTACAAGACGAATCCCTTTTACTTTTGTGCCTATTTTTAAAACAGATGAACTGCCTTTTACTTTCAAGTCTTTTATAACTGTTACGGTATCTCCATCTTGAAGTGGATTTCCATTGGCATCTTTGACATCCAATTGTTCTGTTTGGACGAGTTCTTCTCCCGCAGTCCACTCATACGCACACTCTGGACAAACTAACTGTAATCCATCTTCATACGTATATGGCGATCCACATTGCGGACAATTTGGTAATTGCTCAGTCATCCTAACTCCCCCATTCTCTATTTGTCTCCACTATACCAAACAAATAGAGTCTCGGGAAAACTATTTCAGGCGACAATGTGTCAATCTCAATCCGTCCACGCACTCACTAAGTCAAACAACTGCTGAAAGAAAGTTCCCATTTCCTCATCGGATCCTATTGTTACACGGAGCCATTCTTCTGTCTCAGGCTTGGAAAAATGACGGACAAGAATTTGTTTGTCCTTTAAGCTTTTATGGAGTTGTTTAGCAGGAATATCTGGATGATGGACAAATAAGAAATTCGCTGTAGAAGGCAAGACTTTAAACCCGACAGACTCGAACACTTTTCTCGATTGTTCACGTGTACGAATTATTGCTTGAACGGTCGTGTGAAAATAGTCCGGATCCTTAACGGAAGCGACACCAGCTGCTAACGCTAACTGATCAATTGTGTAGGAATTGAACGAGTTTTTAATGCGATTCAATGCTTCAATCATTATTGTGGAGCCAATTGCATACCCGATTCGAAGTCCTGCTAACGAACGGGACTTTGACATGGTTCGGGTTATCAGCAAGTTGTCGAAACGCTCAATTAAAGGAATCGCTGTTTTTCCGCCAAAATCGATATAAGCTTCATCTATAATCACGGTCCGTCCCTGATTTTCGCTAACAATCTTTTCAAGCCCTTCGAGCGATAATGCAATCCCTGTAGGTGCGTTCGGATTTGGAAAGATTACTCCCCCTTCTGACATATAAAAAGCTTCGGCTTTCAAAGTAAAATCTTCCTTTAGAGGTATAGGCTCATATGGAATAGTAAACAGAGCTGCGTATGTGGGATAGAACGAATATGTGATTGCTGGGAATCTAATCGTTTTGCCTGGCGTAAAGAATGCCATGAACGAAAATGCCAGTACTTCATCCGATCCATTTCCGATGAAAACCTGATCCGCAGACACGTCATGCAAGTCAGCAAGAGCGACTCGAAGCTTTTCTGGATCGGACTCCGGATATTTACGCAGATCTGATGTGAGTGCATGTTTCAATGCTTCAAACACCATCGGACTTGGCCGGTAAGGATTTTCATTGGTGTTCAACTTAATCCAACCTTCCCCATTCGCTTGTTCGCCTGGTGAGTAAGGCTCAGTTCTTCGGACCATGTCGCTCCATAGCTCATTCACTGACTTCCCTCCTCCTCCATTCTCCGAGACTTCAATACAGATTTAACATCTTCAATTGAAAGACCTAATTCTTCCAACAACACAAGAATGTGATAGGTCAAATCCGCAAGTTCGTTCGCCGTTTCATTCAAATCATTGTTCTTAGCTCCAATGACTACTTCTGTTGTTTCCTCTCCTACTTTTTTTAAGATTTTATCGATTCCTTCACGGAAGAGATAGGTTGTATACGCACCCTCTTTAGGATTGTTTTTTCTATTCTGGATTTGCTTTGCGACTTGTTGAATGATGGTTCTTTTGTTTCGGATGTCCTCAGAATCTTCTCTAGAAAAGCACGAATCAGTTCCTATATGACAAGAAGGTCCCTGTGCCTCTACTTGGATTAAAATCGTATCTTGATCGCAATCGATATCCAGCTGTTTCACAAATTGTCGATTACCAGACGTCGCTCCTTTGTTCCATAGCTCTTTTCGTGATCGACTATAAAACCAGGTCTCCCCGGTGTCCATCGTCTTTTGAAGTGATTCTTCATTCATATAGCCAAGCATTAGGACTGTGCCAGTCTGCGCGTCTTGAATGATAGCGGGAACTAAACCTTCACTGTTATAACGAATCTTTTTACCATTCACTTGAAACACCCCTTGCGGCTTCCTTCAGCTTTGATAGCGCTACGATATCAAAGTGCAAGATGGATGCAACTAATGCGGATTGTGCTTGAGTTTGTTCAAACACATCACGGATGTGCTCAGCACAGCCGGCTCCCCCACTTGCAACCACTGGGATCGATACTAACTCTGCAACAACCTTAGTAAGTTCAAGGTTATAGCCATTTCTCATCCCGTCTTCATCGATGCAGTTCAGTACAATCTCTCCAGCACCCAACTGAGCTCCTTTTTTCGCCCATTCGAGTGCATCCATTCCCGTATCCTCCATACCTGCTTTTGCAAAAACTGTCCATTGACCAGATTCGGATTGACTCACATCCATCGACAACATAATTCTGCTGGAACCATACCGTTCAGATGCTTCACGTAGTAAATCAGGATTTTTTAACGCTCCACTGTTTATAGAAACTTTATCGGCTCCAGCTTCGATTGCTAGTTCTACGTCTGAAAGTGTTTGAATCCCTCCACCCACTATGAAAGGAATTTCGATGCTTTCTCCAATTTGGCGAATCAAGTCTAGGAACATGCCGCGTTGTTGAACCGAAGCAGAGATATCGTAAAATACTAATTCATCCGCACCCTCTGCTTCATATTTCTTCGCAAGCTCTATTGGATCTGCAAGTTCTTTTACATCTTGAAACTTCTTCCCTTTCACTACACGTTTATTGTCTATATCTAGGCACGCAATTATTTTTCTCATTGTCATTTACAGGACCTCCATCATTTTTCGGAATCGAGTTTCGTTTTCATAGATTGCTTTCCCCACAATGGCTCCGTATAGAGAATCCTGCTTCAGTTTCTCGACATCTTGTACAGTTGTCACGCCACCTGAAGCGATGATATCCATTTTCGTTTCGTTCTGTAATTTTTTAAGTTCCTCAAAATTAGGTCCAGCGAGCATTCCATCTTTCGTGATGTCTGTAAAGATAATAGTTTGTACGCCCATTTTCTCTATTTTTTTGACTAACGACGGGACATCCGTTGTTGCGTCTTCTGTCCATCCAGCGATTGTCGGAATACCATTTTTAGCATCTATTGAAACAGCAATTTGTTTACCGAATCTAGTAATCGCTTGTTGAAGCATTGAAGGATTATTAATAGCGGAAGTCCCAAGAATGACGCGTTCTACACCATTTATTACATAATCTTCAATGGCTTCAATGGATCTAATCCCACCACCGACTTGAACTGGTAGTTGTAAGGAGTTTACAAGCTCAATAATTGCATCTCGGTTGATGGATTTTCCTGTGTTCGCTCCATCCAGATCCACAACGTGAAGCCATGTTGCACCTTGTGCAAGCCACTGCTTACCCATTTCTAGTGGAGAGTCATGATAGACCGTCTCCTTATTGAAATCCCCTTGCACCAACCGAACACATTTCCCATTTTGAATATCAATCGCTGGAAATAAGATCATTACCTCTCACTCCTTTCATCTATTCGTTACAAACTCCCTTTTGTCGATGGAATTCCTTGTCGGTCATTTCTTGTAGCTGCAATACGAATTGAGCGACCAAATCCTTTAAAGATAGATTCTAAAATATGATGACTGTTTTTCCCATACTGTAAATTAATATGTAGCGTCACCCCTGCATGGCGAGTAAATGCTAGAAAGAATTCTTCAGCTAGTTCAGTATCGAATATACCAATTCTTTCTTTTAATCCTGGAACATTATAAATAAGAAACGACCGTCCGCTAATATCTAGAGAAACTGTAGCTAAGGCTTCATCCATCGGAACTGTTTCAGATGCATAGCGTTCAATACTCTCTTTGGTCCCAAGTGCTTCTTTAAATGCTGCTCCTAGAGCAATTCCCACATCCTCCACACTATGATGTTGGTCCGTTTCTAGATCCCCCTTACACGCTATTAGCAAATCTAGGCCACCGTGCATAGTAGTAAGGACGAGCATGTGATCGAGAAACCCAACTCCTGTATCGATGTCACTCTTTCCTGAACCATCTAACGCTAACTTCATTCTGATATCTGTTTCAGCGGTTTTCCGTTCAATTGTCGATGTCCTCATTCTGTTTCCTCCTGTGTCCGAACTCGAATGGCTTGTGCATGGCCATTAAGTTGCTCGGTTTTCGCAAGTTCAATAATTGCATCAGAGACTTGTTCAAGAGCTTCCTTCTTATAGCGAATAATACTCGTCTTTTTCATGAAATCATAAACTCCTAGGGGCGATGAAAACTTTGCAGTTCCACTCGTTGGTAGCGTATGGTTCGGTCCTGCCATATAATCGCCTAGTGCTTCCGGCGAATATGCCCCGAGGAAAATGGCGCCAGCATGCTCGATGTCGTCAAGCCTTTTTTCCGGGTTTAGTGTCATGATTTCTAAATGCTCGGGTGCGAGGTCATTAATAATTTCAATCGCTTCGTCTTCAGATTCCACAACAGCAATCCATCCATTTGATTGGATGGACTTTTTTGCAATTTCTTTTCGATCCATACGCTCTAGTTGTCTTGAAACTTCAATAGAAAGTGCTTCAGCATATTTTAGAGATGTCACCAGACAACAAGCCGATGCGTCTTCATCGTGCTCAGCCTGAGCAAGTAAGTCTGCAGCTACAAACGATAAATCGGACTGTTCGTCTGCCCAAATGCACACTTCACTTGGACCCGCAATCATATCAATTGAGACATCACCAAACACGAGTTTCTTAGCACACGCCACATATGCATTACCTGGACCTGTGATTTTGAGTACAGGTTGAATCGACTCGGTACCGTATGCTAAAGCGGCGATCGCTTGTGCACCCCCGACTTTGTAAATCTCGTCGACTCCACATAGGTCCGCGGCAACAAGAACTGCAGCATTAACGGATCCGTTGACTTGTGGTGGAGTGGTGAGGACAAGCCGCTTCACGCCCGCTATTTTTGCAGGGATTGCGTTCATCAATACTGTAGAAGGATAAGATGCTTTGCCACCAGGAATGTAAATGCCTGCAGATGCGAGGGGCCGTACTTGCTGTCCAAGATAGACACCTTCTTCCGGTTCAATTCGCCAACTTTCTTCCTTCTGATGTTCGTGAAAATGTTGAATACGTTCTCGTGCATCTTTTAGTGCTTGAAGTAATGATGATGATACCTCGTTATAGGCTTCCTTGATTTCTTGTTCAGAAATCCGAAGCGCTTGTAAAGTAACGCCATCAAAACGTTCCGTTAGCGCTAGTAGTTCAGCATCTTTAAACTGTTTAACCCGGTCAATAATTGTTCTAACTGTTTGCTCAACAGTCGAAGTAGGCTTCTGTCGTGCCATTCGTTGTTTCATCTGTTCACGCGTTGTGATTATCTGCACGACGTCCTTCAACTCCATTCTTCAACAATTCCATACAGTGTTTTACCTCTGTCGTTTTCGTTGCATAGCTTGCTTTATTTACGATCACACGTGTACTCACTTTAGCGATTTCCCGTAAAATCACCAATCCATTATCCCGAAGTGTCGAACCTGTTTCGACGATATCCACGATGACCTCTGAAAGTCCAACAATCGGTGCAAGTTCAATTGATCCGCTCAATCGGCTTATCTCTGTGTGAATACCGGCTTTATCGAAATAGGCTTTTGCGATCGAGGGATACTTGGTTGCCACCGTCAGCGATTTCGTGTCTACCGGGAAACTATCAGGGAAACCAGCAACAACTAGCTGACAGTTCCCAAATCCTAAGTCTTGTAACTCATAGACATCCTTCCCGTCTTCCATAATCGTGTCCTTTCCGACAATTCCAATGTCAGCTGCTCCTTTCTCAACATAAGTCGGTACGTCTGATGCTTTCACAAATAGCAATTGATAGTCCCCGTCTTTACTCGTTATGACTAATTTTCTTTCATCAAATAAGGTATCGGGAAATGCAATACCCCCTTTGGTTAACAACTCTCTCGCTTTTTCTGCAATCCTTCCTTTCGCAACTGCTATTTTCATTGGCACCATCGCGTTTCATCTCCTTTCTTCAACCCGTCTTGGCACTGTTGTTTTTAACTGTAAAAATCGCTTCCACGTCACATGCAAAACCGACCGCTGGTAACTGTGCCCCAAAGTTTTGGCTCACCTCGTCATAACGACCTCCCATCAGTAAGGGTTTGCCGATTTTATTACTGAATCCCTGGAACTGAATTCCTGAATAATAGTCCATTTCATTGACCATCCCAAGATCTACAGTTACGTGATTTCCAAAACCGGATTCCAAGACAAGTTCATATACCGCTTCTATATATTGAATAATAGAAGAAAGTTGGTTGTTCAGAGGATGTTCACGAAAACGGTTGAAAACAGAAGTTGCTTCACCGTATGAGAAGATGGTTTCTAGCAGTAAATCCTTCGTTTGATTTTTAACGTTATGTTGCTGTAGAAAATTGGCAAGCTCACCGCTATTCTTCATTTGAATGAAGGATTTCACTTGAAGTTGTTCATCTTTCGTTAACTGAAGAATCCGAATCAGTTCCTGTAAAATTCCAGCATGCCCAAGTTCAATCTTAAAGTCATGGAGTCCTAATTCTGTAAGTGCAAGACAAGCGAGTCCAATCACTTCTGCATCATTTTCTGCTGATTGGTTGCTGAATAATTCAATTCCCGCTTGCCTTCGCTCAGTTGGAATGGTGAGGTCATCTGATTGCCGGAAAACAGACTGCACATACCAACAGCGAACTTCTTCATCTAAATTTCCATGCGTAGTTGCAAGCTCACGCATGAGTGGTATCGTCACATCGGGTCTTAATACGAAAATGTCTCCGGTATGATCGATTAGCTTTAGAAGACTTTTACGATTTTGAATGGTTTGGAGTGATTCATAGGTTTCATAACTCTCGAGTACTGGCAAATTGACTTCACGATATCCTTTCGGTAAAAAGGAGCTTCTAAAAACTTTGCGTATTTCAAACTCTTCCTCCGCTGATTGAAATAGATTTCTCAAAACTAGCACCCTTTCCGCTTTATCGCTTTACTATGGTGAAGTTATCTAGTACTATAAATAGACAATTAAGAAATGTCAACCAAAAGGAGTATGATAGTGATGTTCGATTATCATCTGCACACATCATTTTCAGCGGATGGCGAGGTACAACCGGAGGAAATGGTGCATGCTGCCATTCAAAAGGGACTTACTGAGATTTGTTTTACAGATCATGTCGACTTTGAATATCCTGATAAAAATTTTATCTTCGATTTTAATCAACAAGCTTACAAAGAGGCAATTGCACAATTACAAGACCGTTACGGAAGTGAGATTCGAGTGAAGCGAGGTGTGGAAATTGGAGTTCAGCCTCATATACTTGATAAGTACACAAACCTAATTCAAGAAGAGGAGTTCGACTTTGTTATTTGTTCGCTTCATACTGTTGAAAAACAAGATTTACACTTTGGAGCTATTTTTGAGAATCAAACGATTGACGCTGCATATGATGCCTATTATCAGGAGTTGCTTCGTTGTATTCGTAAGTTTGATGCTTACAGTGTTTTGGGCCATGTGGATCTCATAAAACGATATGCCAAAAAGGCACCTTCACAGGATTTTCATGAGTGCTTGAGAGAAATTTTTACTGAGATTATTCCTCGAGGGAAAGGGATAGAAATTAATACATCGGGTGTGCGCTATGGGCTATCCACTGCCATGCCGAGCACCGATATCCTTGAACTATACAAAGCCTGTGGTGGTGAAATCTTAACAATCGGTTCCGATGCGCACAGACCGACCGATGTTGGATTCGACATTCGAAAGAGTCTGCAACTCGCTTCACACATCGGATTCCGCTTCATTGCGACATATGAGAAAGGAGAACCTCAATTCCATTCAATTGAACATTTGCTTCGTTAAATCTGAAAATTAAGGATAATAGGCCGTTGATCTCCGTTCCGGACGGACGCTTTCCGGGGGCTTGCCCTCAGCCTCCTCGTCGCTTTGAAAGCAAAGATGTGCTCCCAACGCTGTGCTTATGCTCGCAAAACCCGTTCTTCGTTACGGCTTTTCCTGCGGGGTCTTCGCGCTGCGCTGATCCCCAGGAGTCGCCGTCCTGCACTTCAATCAAGGGAATTTCTCATGAAACATTCACATCATTCAAGCAAAGAATGCAATCCGGGTGCTCCATGTTCAGCTGGCAAGAATAACTAGATGTAGCAGAAGTCTTGAGACTCAGATATGAAAATGTAAAGAGATAGTTGAACTCGTTTTTGCCGATGCTTAGGAGAAGTATGGTATCCGCTGGACAACCCAAGATGGCTTAGTGTATTGAATGAATGACATTTTATTGAGTACAACTGGATCTATGCTGGGTCCCCCAAATAGGGAATATAGATCTTCAAACAATGGATAAATGAAGGAAAAATCAATTGCTGCCTCTAATTTACGAACCAGATGATCTTGCGGAACTAACAGTTAGATTGTAAGCATCTCCTTCAGTTCCCGTTCTTTGATTTGATTCTTCATCATCATTTCCATTACCTCATTTGATAGTTGGGAGATCCTGTTGATTGTAGCGGAGAGCGGCGACTCCGGAGGGATCAGCGAAAGCTGTGACGAAGAACAGCTTTTGCGAGTAAAAGCGAAGCGTTAGGAGCACGTTTTTTCGAAGACCCTGGACTGAGCAAAGCGAGGGAGATGAGTGCTGCCTTAATTTCAGCAAAGTTCGCTAAAACACGGCAAATCGAACCCTTCGTCGTTCGATTTGCTGAGAGCAAGCCCCTCGGAAAGCGTCCGCTCGCAGCGGAAATCAACTTTTTCTAGTTAATACTATTGTAAAAGAAAAAGACTGTAGGCAAACCCCGTGATTACTGGAGTTTGTCTACAGTCTGAGGACCTTCCATTGAAGGAAGGTCCTTTCTATTATGATTTAGTCGCAACGAGTTGCTTGTTCACAGCCGCATGGACTTCTGTTGGAAGCCCCCAGAGTTTGATGAATCCTACTGCTGCCGCTTGGTCGAACTCGTCATCAGATGTATACGTTGCAAGTTTTTCATCATAAAGAGAGTTATCCGATTTACGGCCCTCTACAATGGCATGCCCTTTAAATAGTTTCACACGCACTGTTCCGTTGACGACTTGTTGTGAGTCTTTTATGAACGCTTCCAAGGCACTTCGTAATGGAGAGAACCACAGACCGTTATAAATAAGCTCACTTAACTTTTGAGAAACAAGCGGTTTAAAGTGTGCAATCTCTTTTACAAGAGTAATATCTTCAAGTTCTTTATGTGCTTTGATCAATGTCATAGCTCCTGGACATTCATATACTTCACGTGACTTAATGCCAACAAGGCGGTTTTCAACGTGGTCAATACGACCAACACCATGTTTTCCGGCAACCTCATTTAAGTGAAGGATGAGGGCTTCTAGCTTAAATGCCTTTCCATCCAAGCTCACTGGAACACCTTGTTTAAATGTAATTTCAACAACATCTGCTTGATCTGGAGCTTCTTCAATAGAGGAAGTGAGTCCATAAGCATCTTCAGGTGGTGCTGCCCAAGGATCTTCTAGAATTCCACATTCATTACTACGTCCCCATAGGTTTTGGTCAATTGAATACGGACTATCCAACACGATAGGAACCGGAATGTTGTGCTCTTTAGCATAGGCTATTTCTTCTTCACGGGACCAGCTCCACTCACGTACTGGTGCGATCACTTCTAATGTCGGATCCAACGCTTTAATACCTACTTCAAAACGAACTTGGTCGTTTCCTTTTCCTGTGCAACCATGTGCTACGGCAACTGCGTTTTCCTTATGAGCGACTTCAACAAGTTTTTTTGCAATAAGTGGACGAGATAGTGCAGAAATAAGTGGATACTTTTCTTCATAGAGTGTACGTGCTTGAAGAGCTAACAGTGCATAATCTTTAGCAAATTCCGCTTTCGCATCGATGACATAGCTTTCAACAGCCCCCACTTGAAGTGCTTTCTGCTGGATAAAATCTAGATCTTTTCCTTCTCCTACATCTAAGCAACATGCAACAACTGCATAACCCTGTTCTGTTAACCATTGAACTGCCACTGATGTATCAAGTCCTCCGGAATAGGCCAATACCACTTTTTTCTTTGTCATGATTAAAACTCCTCTCACATGTTATGTATCTTTATACACTGTAAAGTATATTTATAATAACATGTTGAACTATAAATGCAAGAGAAATTACTGATTCTTTTAATAGACGAAATATTCTTTCTAAAATGCTATATATAATTGATTTTACTCAACAAAAAAAGCACACCTTAAAAGATGTGCTGAACGTCCACTCTTAACTTAGCCCATGTGATGCCATTGCGTCAGCAACTTTCAAAAATCCTGCTACGTTGGCACCCATGATAAGATTGCCAGGTTTGCCAAAACGATCTGCGGCATCCATACAACTCTCATAAATGGAACGCATGACAACTTTCAAACGCTCATCTACTTCTTCAGCAGTCCACCTGAGTCGCATGCTATTTTGGGACATTTCCATTGCTGAAACGGCTACGCCTCCTGCATTGGCAGCTTTTGCGGGTGCGAATAGAATTCCGTGCTCCTGGAATACCGTCAACGCTTCATTTGTACAAGGCATATTTGCACCTTCCCCAATGGCTGTGACACCATTCTTAATAAGGAGATGGGCACTCTGTTCATCGAGCTCATTTTGAGTAGCACAAGGAAGAACGATGTCACATGGGACCGTCCAAATTTCTGAACAATCTTCATAATAACGAGCTTCGGGATGTACTTTCAAATAATCCTGAATTCGTTTGTCTTCAACTTCTTTCAATTGCTTAACACAAGTTAAGTCAATTCCATCTTTGTCGACAATGTATCCCGAAGAATCACTACAAGCGATTACTTTTGCACCGAGTTGCTGGGCTTTCTCAATTGCATAAATGGATACATTTCCCGAACCTGAGACCACAACTGTTTTCTCTTTCAATGACATGCCATATTCCTTTAGCATTTCTTCCGTGAAATAGACGGTTCCATATCCGGTCGCTTCTTTTCTGCCAAGACTGCCACCGTGATTCGGATCTTTCCCCGTAAGTACACCTGCTTCATATCCACCTTTTAATCGCTTATATTGACCAAACAAATAACCAATTTCCCGTTTCCCAACTCCTATATCGCCAGCTGGAACATCTACATCTGGACCAATATGACGACTCAATTCCGTCATGAAACTTTGACAGAAACGCATGATTTCACGATCCGACTTCCCCTTCGGATCAAAATCAGAGCCACCTTTACCCGCACCAATCGGTTGACCTGTCAATGCATTTTTAAAGATTTGTTCAAATGCTAGGAATTTCATGATACTGCTGTTCACAGAAGGATGAAAACGAAGTCCACCTTTATATGGTCCTAGTTCACTACTAAATTGAACTCGATACCCTCTGTTAACATGCACTTTACCAGTATCGTCTTCCCATGTAACACGAAAGGTCACTATTCTTTCCGGTTCAGTCAACCTTTCCAAAATTCCACTTGTAATATATTCAGGATGCTTGGCGAATACGGGACGGAGTGAATCGAATATTTCACGTATCGCTTGGAGAAATTCAGTTTCATTTGCATTTCTTCGTTTAACTTGCTCATAAACTTGATGCACATAATCATTTGAACGCCTTTGTACATCTACATGTTCTACATTTAATTTCGACATATTTTTCCCCCTTCATCCCGAATCTAACTTGTTGTATTTAATTAGTATACGCTAGATTTAATATTTTTGAAAATACATTTTAATCTGCAAACAAAAACAGAGGTTCTATCTTCCTCTGTTCTGTCGAAATAGGATAGGCTTCATCTTACTTTTTCACGATATTAAAATTGTCCTCTAGCAGTAGCCAATTTTGAGGAAATGCTAGACCTAATTTCCAGTACATAATGCCACGTAAATTATATTTTTTCAATAAGTCAAATTTAGCTTGGATACTTCTGGCGTCTTCGAACCAAACTTCATGTTGTAAACTATTTTGATCGATATACGTAAAATATGGTGCTTGAGCAACATAGTCGTATGAAATAGCTTCGTTCTCACGTATTGCAAGTTCTGTAGCTTGTTTTGGACTCAGTGCTCTAGCTGGTTGACCACCTTGCGTTGGATAAGGTTTCGACCAATCATAACCGTACAAATTTTGACCTAAAAAGATTTTGTTTCTTGGAATTTCTTGTACCGCATACTTTACCACTCGCTCCACTTGTGGCAATGGACTCACGGCTTGCGGCTCACTGTACGTATATCCCCACTCATATGTCATAAGAGAAACGAAATCTACAATCTCCCCATGAGCTTTATAATCATGTGCGCCGTAAATTCCTGTTGTGACATCACTTACTTTAGGTGCAAGTGCTGTAGATATTGTAAGGCCGGCTGGATGAAAACGATCGCGAGCTCTTCTCAGAAAGGCATTGTATAAGTCGCGATCCTCCGGGTACAATAACTCAAAATCAAAATGTATATCTTTATAGCCTACCTGCTGTGCCACTGCCAAAATATTTGTAAACAACAAATCTTGAACTCCCCTGCTTACAAAAATATCGTGAGCAAGGCCAGCACTAAATGCGAAATCTTCCAAGTTGCTTACTACCATCGCATTAAGCGCACCTGCGTTCGCAGCAATTGTAGGTAAATTCGCAATTGAAGGGGCTTTTAATGTCCCATCTCGCATTACTTCATAACTGAACATAGCTAGATACGTTAAGGCACTTACTCTATTTTCCGTTTCTGCAATCATCGCCTGGGAAACCGGAGTTCTTGGCTCCACGTAGAGTAAAGATTGAGTCGAAGTTTTAGGAGCGGGTGGAATGTATAATCGTTGGCCGACCGTTAATGGCGCGGAAAGAGAAATTTTGTTGATATTTGCCAATTCCGAAATGGTCATCTTTTCTCGACGTGCGATCTCATAAAGAGTATCCCCTGGCTGCACCCAATAATAACTGCCCGTTATTGGAATCACTAAAGCTTGACCAACAGCCAATTTACCTGAATCGACCAGCTCATTCGCTTCAGCAATTTCTTCCCATCCAATACCATATTGTTTTCCAATCGTAAATAAGCTTTGACCTTTTTGAACAACGTGTATTTGCACTAACATGCACACCTTTCCATAAAAATTCGTAGTCCATTGTATGAAAGTAGCTGTTCCGCTATTCATACAAAACATCCCACAGGATAGAAAGATACATGAAGTACATACTAGTCATGAACGAACAGCATACTTTAGGGAGGACAACAATGACTACAAACCAAAACGGAATGACCCACCAAAACATGCACACTGGTACAGTACCCCCATCCATGAATCACGGAGGACATGAGCTTTTTGATGTTCACGAAGTATTATCGAGCACAATAGGCGCCCTTAGCCAGGCGATTTTACTTCGCCCTCATGTGAAGGATCCAGAGCTTTTAGATATTCTCGATCGTCAGTACCGTTTTACATTGGATGAATATAACATTACAGTCGAGAGTTTCAAATCAGGTCATGACCCATCTCATCCTACACAAAGCTATAAAATGAAAGAAGGAAATGATTTCATTTATGGTATGAAGGCAAGTCAACCTAAAAAGCCTATGATGAATGCTTCTGAAATTACGGATGAAATCATCTCCGGTTTCTTATTAAGCTCTGCTAAAGCCGGAGCTTCCATGAAAACAATGGTGGCTTGTGAAGTGTGTAATCCTGTAGTTCGCAGGGTGCTAGCTGATTCGGTTCCAAACTGTATAGAAATGGCATATGAATTATCCATTTACCAGAACAAACATCATTACTATCAAGTACCTCAGCTGGCTTCACAGGATATGACCGAGTTACTCAATGCATTTGCACCAGCACAAGGTCAACCAGGAATGCCCCCTTTACAGTAAAAACCTCGCATGATTTTACGGTACTTTGAAGCCTCAAAAAATAACCGTGTGCGCCTTTTTGGCGCGCACGGTTATTTTGATTTTTTATAGAAGGAGGACGGCGGATCAGAAATGAACGTGTGTTGCTCCTTTGTTATCGGATGAATCATCGTTAACTTTGTTGCATGAAGACCAAGTCGTTTAATAGGGTTTGTGGTAGCACCATATTTTTTATCGCCTACCACCGAGTGTCCAATTTCCTCCATATGCACACGGATTTGGTTTTTCCGACCTGTTTCCAATCTCAATTCGAGTAGTGAAAACTGTGCACTTGCTTGGAGTCGCTTATAACGTGTAATAGCTTTTTGACCGCCATTATCCGTGGGGTTGGAATAGACTTTAAATGTTCTTGTCTCTTTCAGCCAAGAAATAATTTCACCTGTTTCGTTACGCACTTTGCCTTCAACTAGCGCGATATACCCTCGCTCCTGGACAGATTCTTCCCAGTTGTTCTGTAGGAGTTTTTTTACTTCTTCAGTTTTTGCAAATACCATAACGCCAGACGTTTCTCTGTCTAGACGATGGACGATGAATACCCGATTACCTCTATTCGTTTTTCTTACATAAGAAGAAAGCTCACTGAACGCGGTCACTTCTTTTTTATCCTTTGCAGCCATTGATAATAATCCTGCTTCTTTGTCGATTACGATGATGGCATCATCTTCATACATTATAGAAAGTCCTGAAAGTTCACTGTCATTTCTCGCAGCTTGATTGGTCATAATTTCAACCTTATCACCAACGTTTAATAATCGGTCATGTTGAGTAGTTGGCTCTCCGTTAACAGACACTTGCCCTCGGGAAAGAATCCCTTTCACTGCATTTCTACTTTTTTGAATAGTGTCTAGCAAAAAAGGTAAAAGCGGCTGTTCCTTTTTTACTTTATAACCTGTTGCTTGTGGTGTTGCTTGTTTTGAGTTAGTTCGCATAGTCACGTCTCCTTATTCATACATTATGCGCAACCTTTAATGAAATATCAAACATGATTTAGGACAATGCTTTTAAACCAATGACACCAATGACAATCAATGCCAGACTGCCGATTCTTGCTAAACTTTTCGATTCCCCAAAAAAGATCATATTTAGTATTACGGCACCTGCAGTTCCAATTCCTATCCATACTGCATATGCTGTGCTCACTTGTAAGTACTTGAACGATGAATACAAAAATACGAATGCCATGCTAAATCCACCTAAAAATAAAATACCTGAAGGAATCGTTTTCTTTTTACTATACTTGTTTAGTCCAATAACACCTGTAAATTCAAATCCAGCGGCTAATGCTACAAATAACCATCCCATGTCAACGATTCCTTTCTGCTGCTAGTTTTTCGTCATGCCCATCAGCCAGTTTTAAACCGATGACACCTGTCACTAAAATGACGATGAAGAAAATTTTCCCACCACTTAACGTTTGTCCAAAGAAAAATACATCCATCAAAGCCGTTCCGATGGTTCCGATAGCTGCAAATATGGCATACACAGTACCTGTCGGTAATGTCGCACAAGCTTTAGAGAGGAAGTGGAAGTCGACGAATATAAACAACACGATCGGAATCCAGTGCCACCATACAGAAGCTACGTTAAAACCGAAAATCCATACAAGTTCAAAAAAACTAGTTCCAGCTACATAAAGCCATTCTTTTCTCATAAAAATGCTCCTTCTCTTAGATGACTGACTGATTGTCATTCATTTCATTCCATAAGTACACACTTAAAAAGGATCACCTCGATTCACAATAAATTGTTGAACGTCGAGGTGAATTCCTACTTCTTAATTAATTGTTTTGAATAGCCAAGGGCATACATTAAAAACAACAGAGTTTCCTCTTTTTGTTCAGTAGCGCGAATTTCTTGGTCAAGGTCTTCATCGTACAAGTAAATTTGCTCTGCAGCGGACTCTGTCAATCCGATAATGAGTTTTGCTAGTCGATCTGGATGACTGTCAACACGAATGACTCCTTGCTTCTGCACCTTTTCCACAAGTGCGCTTACCCATTGGTAAATGGGAGCATAGACGCTCTCCCACTCTTTCAAATGTTCAGTTGAAGCTAAACCTGAATAGATCATCGCCTGAATCTCGTGGTGTTCTTTGTTAACTGCAAAAATCGCATCGACAAACTGTTTCAATTGCTCATCAAACGATGCAGAATCTTTAACAGCGTCTATTACCGTTTTTAAAGTATGCTGTACCATCACTTCAGCAATCGCGGGCATGAGCGATAATTTAGAAGGAAAGTATAAGTAGAACGTTCCTTGTGCAATCGCGGCAGCTTTAACAATATGTGAAACAGTCGTTTTTTCTACGCCTTTTTCAGTAAACACTTGAATTGCAGACTGAACAATTTTTTCTCTCTTGTTCATAAGATCCCTCCACCAATGACTGACTGTCATTCATTATAGTCCAATCCGCTGAGAACTACAAGTTCTTCAGCGGATCATCAATTGCCTTTCCACAAATTTCATTACTTCCATACGAATGGAGTTTGTTGATAGACATAGTAATTTAGCCAATTTGAAAATAAGAGATGTGTATGGGAACGCCATGTATTCAGCGGATTCAACGAGCTATTGTCATTCGGGAAGTAATTCTTAGGAATATCAATTTCAAGTCCTTTTGCTACATCACGCTCATATTCTTCCTGCAACGTTCCCGCATCGTACTCTAAGTGCCCTGTAATCATAATGTTTTTTGCATCATTAGATAGCACGATAAAGGGACCAACCTCTTCCGAATATGCCAGTAGGTTCAAAGAGTCATGCTGTTCGATTTCGTATTGTGAAATTCCTGTATGTCTGGAGTGTGGAGCAGGAAATAGGTCATTAAATCCACGTGCAAGATTGACAGTTGGATTGGTAACGAGATGATCAAATATCCCAAAACACTTAGATGGCAGTTGGTGTTTGTTCACTCCATAGTAATGATAAAGGGCTGCCTGGGCTCCCCAACAGATATGCATGGAAGATGTCACATTCGCTGATGCCCAATCTAAAATTTCCTGCATTTCTCCCCAATACTCAACCTGTTCGAATTCCATTTGCTCAACAGGTGCCCCCGTTACGATCATTCCATCAAATTTTTCGTCTTTCACTTGAGGGAATGTTTTGTAAAATGTATCCAAATGGTTTTTACTAACATTTTTCGATACGTACGTTTCTGTATGTAAAAAAGTTACATCTACTTGAAGAGGAGTATTACCTAACAGACGCAGAAGTTGCAGTTCCGTTTTTTCCTTTTGAGGCATTAAATTCACGACTAGTATGCGAAGTGGTCTAATGTCTTGTGAGGTAGCGCGTTCTTCATCCATCACAAATATTTTTTCTTGCTTCAGTAGTTCTCCCGCGGGTAACGCTTTTGGTATTGTAATTGGCACAATTCTTCACTCCTATTCAGCCCATCAAAAAAACTTCCGCTTTCTACAAAAGAGAAAGTGGAAGCTAATAGCCGTTCCTCTTATCTCTCAAGACAAAGTCTTGTGGAAGTAGCACCTTCCTGAATCGATCAGGGGTTGCTGAAACGTCATTGGGCCATTTCCCTCGGTTTCTCTCGATAAGCGTATTCAATTACTAAACAGTATACCATTTCTAATTTATTTGTATAGTCTAACATTTAACCGGATTGAGTTTACTGACAGGCTAGCAACTACTCAATCGTCGTATTGGGCCCTGGAAAACCCTCTTCCTAGGATTTCAGATGCATTTAAGAAAATTACGAAAGATGTCGGCTCTTGCTCCTGCACAATCTTTTTAAAGTAAATAGCTTCTGATTGCTCAACGACACACAGGATCATGGTTTTCTCCTGGTTTGAATAACCTCCCAAAGACTTCACTTTTGTTAACCCTCGATTAAGTTCGTTATTAATAAGTGTTTGAACTTTTTCCTCTTGATCCGTAATGATCAGAATCAGTTTAGTCGGCGATGTCTGAAGCTGCACAAAATCGATAACTTTACTCGTCACATAGATTGCCATCATGGCATAAAGTGCGAGTTCCAGGTCAAAGACAAAAGCCGAGATGATGACGACAGCACCGTCAACTATTAGCTGAGCAAAGCCACTGGAAAAGTTGGTATACTTCTTCAGAACTTGAGCTATGAGTGCAGTTCCACCTGTTGAACCATTTCCTCTATAAACAATTCCTAGACCGATACCAAGCATAATTCCACCATAAATAGAACTTAATAACGGATTATGAATCGGAACATTAATATCCGTAGTTATGAAAATGAAAAAAGGCACAAAAAATGTTCCCACAATGGTGCGCCAACTGAAGTCTTTTCCAACAAGAACGAGACCTAAAATGAGCAGAGGTAAGTTAATAAGCCACTGTACATATGCGGGATTAAATCCGTATAGTTCAAAAACAATTGTGCTGATCCCTGAAACTCCACCTGCAGCTATTCGTGAAGGTAATAGGAAAATAGTAAATGCCAGTCCGACAAATGCCGAACCTACAATAATTTGTATGTAGTCAAAAACCGCTGATTTCTTAAATTGAGTAAAAGTCATCGTGTCCCTCCATTCTTGCCAACTGTACTATTCTACCAAACTACACGTCATTTGTGACTATTGACAATGATAAGAAATAGAAGTTCATTCATTCTAAATATTCACCATTAATGAACTTTCGACAAAAAATCGACCATTATTTTGCATTTCTCAACATAGAATTGTATGATTATAGAAGAATTCAGGTACCATTGAAGGAGGTTCTCTTATGAGGAGCTTGAGCGTTGTAAGAAAAGTTGATCATCTAGGGAGAATAGTTATCCCAATCGAATTGCGTGAGACAATGAAACTTCCTGAAGGACAACCACTTGAATTTTTCACGGAGGATGAAACCATTATTCTTAGGAGCTATAAGATCCGTGAAGCTTGTGTGATTACCGGAGAAATCACTTCCGATAATTTCGAACTGTCTAATGGTATGTTCGTCAGCCCTGCGGGTGCTAAAATTATTCTTGAAGAGGTAAAAAAGGGGTTTCGTAAGTAAAAGAAAGGGTTGCTGCCAGTGGAGTCTCTATGACTTCTCAAGCAGCAACCCTTTCCATTTTCTTTTTAAGCTTCCAGATTATCCAAAAACCCTGTAATCTCTTCACGAGTTTTTCTGTCTTTACTTACCAATCGTCCTTTTTCTTCACCTTTGCTGTAAACAAGAAAACTTGGGATACCAAAAATGTCGTTTTCTGCGCAAATGTCTATGAACTCATCACGATCTACATAGACAAATTCGTATTCCGGGTAATCCGCTTCAATCCCAGGCAATAACGGATCGATGACTCGACAATCCGGACACCAATCTGCAGAAAACAAAAACACCGTTCGTTCCCCTTTTTTAAGTTCTTCAAATTGCTCTTGTGACTGTAATTTCTCCATTTAACTCTCCCCCTTATAGATTTCAGTATATCATTTCCTATGTAGTGAAGAATCGATTTCGCTCAACTCTTCTTTTGTAGACACCTATAGAAAAAAGCAGAGAAGAAAGCAACGTCCGCTCTTCTCTACTTTAACTTTTCAAGTGATTTAGTCACCTAGCCCGACATTTCACTCTTTGGATTGTTGTCCGCTCATGTGCATGGGCGGGGGGATGATCCATCCTTTTTCTTTGTTCAGTTTCAATAGCTTTGCACCAAACATGATTTTGTCAGCATGGAACTTCGCAAACATTGTCGCAATGTCCTCACGCAAGCATTGCCCCATCACCTGACTACATGAAACTAACGCCTGACCGACGTTAATCGAAATTGCACCACTGATTTCAGGATCCATGAATCGTGCACCTGGAGGGATATCATCTGCAGAACAAGTCGGACGGTCAGGAAGTGTTGGCGGAGGCATAATACCATTTTCTTTCAACACTTCTTCGATCTGTTTGTCGTGGTCCTTCATCATGTCTACAGCTTCATGTAGGAGCTTCTTGAGCCCTTCGTCACCCGCATGATTAATAAAGGTCTGATAAGCGCTGATCAGTCCTTTGTTTGCACCAACATAAGCCCAACATCCAATGACCTCTCCGTAGTGCAATGGCTCATCTTTTGGATTACCACTTAAAATTCCCATTCGTCTCTCCTCATTTCTAGAAATGTAATCGTACATTCCTAGGATGGTGAGAAATTGAAATGTTATTCATACGCTTTGGATGTGGGTTATTTATAAATATTCCGTTCCCAAAAACGTTGTTTTGCTAACGCATTAATATAAGCACAATAAAAATCATCTACCTTTTTCTCTACTATAATTCCTGGACCCTCCTGCACAGAAGTTTCTGCAATATAACGAGATCCTTCAGTTGTAAAGGCTATCGGCTTATAATGCTTCCATGTTTCCTCTATATAATTTTTCATGTTACTGTCAAACTCCGCAGAATTGTTCGACGCTCCACCACCCACAAGAATACTGTCATACAAAACAGGAGATGCTGTTATAAATGTCTGATTCGCAATGGCAGTTTTCCCTGCAGTCCCTTTAATTGTTCCTAACTTTTCACTAACGATATCGATTGTAACGCTTTCGTTTCGAAGTGATTGAACTGCATTCCTAATGACTGCACTATCGAATCCCTCTCCTATTAGAATTGCTACTTTCAAGGTTTCTGGAACGAAGACTGTATTCTCCATACTGAGTGCTGGAGAAGACGCTGTAGTATCAGCTGGAGTGCATTCTGGAGGTTTCACACCTACGGCATTTGCAATTGCAGCTGAGAGCCCGCTATCGACATGACAAAACATATCTACAACTTGTTGGCGTACAGATTGACTTTGTACTTTACCGACTTCGAAACTGAACGCATCGATAATGTGTTGCTTCTCATAAGGTGCCATGCTGTTCCAAAACAGTCTTGCTTGAGAGAAATGATCATCAAACGATGGACTTCCAGCACGTATGACGTGCCCTTCCACTTTTTCTTGGTAATGCTCATATCCACCTTTGTCGACAGGTGTAGGTGAAGGTGTATTATCCGCGAGTGAGTTTTTATGGTAGCTTACTTGCCCAACGTCGATACGCTGTCTGCTGAACCCATCTCTTTGGTTGTTGTGAAACGGACAGACAGGACGATTAATCGGAATCTCAGCGAAATTGGGTCCACCTAATCGAAGCAATTGAGTATCCAAGTACGAAAATAACCGGCCTTGCAATAATGGGTCATTCGTAAAATCGATTCCTGGTACCACATTTCCGGGATGAAAAGCCACTTGTTCGGTCTCCGCAAATACATTATCGACGTTTCGATTTAACGTCATCGTACCAATTATTTCAACTGGAACAATTTCTTCCGGCCATATTTTAGTGGCGTCTAAAATATCAAAGTCAAACATGAATTCATCTTCTTCTCGGATTATTTGGACTCCTAAATCGTACTTCGGGTAGTTTTTTGCCTCGATCGATTCATATAAGTCACGGCGATGGAAATCCGGATCTTTCCCACCAATCTTTTGTGCTTCGTCCCATACAAGAGAGTGTATGCCTAATCGGGGTTTCCAGTGAAATTTCACGAAATGTGCTTTTCCTTCTGAATTGACAAAACGAAATGTATGCACACCGAATCCTTGCATTTTTCGAAAGTTAACTGGTATTGCACGATCGGACATGGTCCACATAATCATATGGGCCGACTCCTGATTATTTGCAACAAAATCCCAGAAAGTATCATGAGCTGTCGCAGCTTGTGGAAATTCGTTTTGAGGTTCTGGTTTAGCAGCATGTATAAGGTCCGGGAATTTAATAGCATCTTGTATGAAAAAAACTGGTATATTGTTTCCGACTAAATCATAATTCCCCTCTTCAGTATAAAACTTAACTGCGAATCCTCTAACATCTCTGGCTGTTTCTGTAGAGCCTCTACTTCCTACTACAGTAGAAAAGCGAGTAAACAGCGGTGTTACTTTTCCGACTTCATGAAGAAATTTCGCTGTTGTATACTTTTTCATACATTTGTGTAAAACAAATTCTCCATGGGCAGCATAACCACGGGCATGAACAACTCGCTCAGGAATCCGCTCGTGATCAAAATGTGTGATTTTCTCTCGTAGGTGAAAATCTTCCAACAAAGTCGGGCCACGAACTCCTGCTTTTAAAGAATTTTCGTCTCCTGATACTTTAAGACTTTGATTGGTTGTCAACGGTTTTCCATAGTTATTGACACGATATTCTCCTAATTGGCGTTGTTTGGCATTTTGGTTATGCATTTCAGGATTATTACCAGTTGAATGTTTCACGCAATCCCCTTTCATCGATTCATCTCTCGCTCCCTGATAGTGTATGCATCCCTATTGAGGCAGGTTACCCAGCACATAGTACCAATCGTTTCTTGCTATACTATGAATCACAAAGGAGAGTTTGCCATGACGCATTATTTTGCAGCGATCTATGTCCCTTTTGAATTGGTCAAAGAAAAACTTACAGCGAGTAGTCTACAGTATGATCTCCCAACACATTACAAGGTCATACCGCACCCCGATGATCTGCACATCACATTGCTCTTTTTCGGTGGACTTAACCGTTCCCAACTTGCACTTGTAAAGCAAGAAATGCAGCTCGTCGCGACTAGCACGGAAACATTTTCGATAGCGCTAAACGGCATATCATTTTTTGGAAATCCTGCTGGTCCTCGTGTTGTGTACTTTTCCGTTCAACAAAGCTGCCAGTTAAACAAACTTTACCAACAACTATCTGAGCGTCTGGAATCCATATTACAAAAACCGGCTACATTAGGCTACACACCGCACGTTACAATCGCTAAAAAGAAAAAGGATGATCGCTCTCTTCCAATCGAACAAGAACTATTTGAACCATTGGCATTGGATGTATCAGAAATAATTCTCTATTCAATTGACCCGACAAAGTCTCCTAAGTATTCCCCTGAATACACGTTTTCATTTGGCCATCCTTCGAGTATCGATGACTAAGTTCTGCACATACTGAAGATGATGAGACCTGTTGAAAGGAGCATGACTATGGGACGCGATGAACATGCAAAAGGTGGAAAGAATGCAGCTTCACTTCCGCAAACACCGAAAAACCAAAAACTTTCCGCTTCAGAAATGAGAGCAGAAATGGCACGGGAACTCGACAATATCGAGTCGCTCATGAAACAGCGAAAACAAAATAAGAAATGAATCTAAAAAACCGGTCCCCAGTTTATAATTACTGATGGCCGGTTAAGACTGTAGACAAACTCCAATAATCATGGAGTTTGTCTACATTTTTTCTTTTACATTAGCATTTTCTATGAAAAGGTAATTTTCGCTGTGAGCGGACGCTCTCTGCTACACACAACAATGTCTCTCAATTATCTATTGTACTGATATAAATGATGACAATGAACGGGAATAGTAGGAGCTACTTGCCTTCTATCAGTTAGTTTCGCAATATCGTTCCGTAATTTAGAGGCAGCATTTAAAATAGTGTGAGAATCTTCTACTTATAGACAAGCTCTTAGTTCTAGTTTTTCGGAAATATTATTATTCCGATAGTCCTTATAAAATCACTTTCTTATATAAGACGATAAATCCTACATCACCCTTATGAATAGAAGTGCCAATCCAACCTCTTTTTAATAATTTCTGCTGCTTTGATGTGTCTCCCATCTCTACTTCAATGGAGTCATCACTCATAACAGACACGTCAGCTGCTAATTTTTTCGTCATAATATAACGGGTAAGTGTTTCATATTTCACACTAAGGGCAGCGATATGCATTCCTAATTCAAACTTGTCTTTAATGCTCGCAATGTTAAACGGTGCAACTGTCGCACAGACATACTTATACCGATCTGCATCGACCTCTTCCATAACAATTTTCCCGAGCTGACGCTGTAACCCGTTCCCTTGAAAATCAGGATGTACATTAGTAATTTCCGAATAGAGGACGGAACTCCACTGCTCTTTAGGAATGCCTGCATCTTCACCTAGGTGTTCAGGGTCTTCGCCCGGATCCATTAGCGCTCGAAAAGCAATGAGGTTCCCATCAGAACGAACACCAACAAGCAATCCGTTTCCATCTAAGATGTATTCGAATTCCTCTTCTGATAACGGCTGCAAAAATGTTTTCTCGGATAAATGCTCAATGACTTTCGTTTGCAACTGAGTGATTTCAGGTAAATCATGCTTCGTTAACTTGACGACTGGGAGTGAGGTTCCATCTTTCAGTGTGACCTGTTTCATAAAGACACCACTTTTTCACTGAATACAGTCAGTTCCGCCAACACCGTTTCGTCAATTTCAATTCCGAGACCTGGCTTTTCGTTCAACCGAATGAATGGAACATCGTATTGTAGATTTCCAACATCTTTGCTGAATTTAAGTGGCCCCGTCAGTTCAACACTAGACATCGCTTTTTGAGAAAACGCTACGTGGAATCCTGCTGCTGATCCGATTGAAGACTCGACCATTGAGCCTACTTGACAATCGATTCCCGCCATTTCCGCCATGTGTGCCAGCTTCATAGCAGGATACATCCCACCACATTTCATCAACTTAATATTCACTTTGTCTGCCGCACGTTTTGCGATGATTTCTCGCATTTCTCGTACTCCACGAAGTCCTTCATCCGCCATCAGAGGTGTTGCACTCTTCGATTTCACTTCGACCAATCCATCGATGTCATCTGCCTTAACGGGCTGTTCTAGCCAGTCAAGATGGCAAGCTTCCAACTTCTTCATAGCCTGTAAAGTGGTCGAACTATTGACCCAACCTTGGTTGACGTCTACTCGAATTGCAATCGTTTCTCCAACGCGTTTACGAACCGCTTGAATGCGTTTCACGTCTTCAGCCGCATCAGTTCCGACCTTCATTTTAAAGGATGTATATCCTGCCTCCATACGCTGGGCAGCTTCTTCTGCCATCGCTTCCGGCTCTCCGATACTTAGAACGTGTGTAATCGGGAATTCATTATGATAACGGCCACCAAGTAATTGATAGGCTGGTATTCCTAGACTTTTACCAACAGCATCGAAACATGCTATGTCAATGGCTGCTTTCGCAGTTGGTACACCGTAAATTTCTTTGTCCATTGTTTCATGAAGGCGTTCAAATTCACTCGGATTCAGTCCGATAACAGCTGGAGCTAACGTATGGCGAAGCACTGAGAACGTCCCTTCCCAACTCTCTCCTGTGACGTGGTCATCTGCAACGGCTTCACCATATCCGACGATTCCAGTGTCAGTAGTGAGCTTGACGATAATCGAAGGCATGTCATCATACGTTGCATAACTAATGACGAATGGTTCATGGAGTGGTAGTCTTATAGCAAATATCTCAATTTCTTTAATTTTCATACAAATTTCCCCTTCCTGCTTGGCAAGTTATTATTTTCATTGTATCATTGTCGTTAAATAGTCGCTAATTAAAAAGGTGGTTGCATATGAGAACAAAAGTTGCGATATTCGGATCAGAGGAATTCTGTCAACGTGCAATACAATTTACTGAGCAACGCAGTGAAATCATTTTAGATTTGTATCCATATACCCTTCCTAGCGAAGCACCTGACCTCTTGAAAAAGTTACTCCCTTGTGACGCAATTCTTTTTTCAGGATCGCTTCCTTACGTCGCTTCCACTGATGTCTTGCAATCCATTCCTGTACCTGCCGTCTATCTAAAACAAGATGAGACGGAAATCACAACTACCTTACTTGCAATTTCATTAAAACAACCGTTAGAACTCGAAAAGATGTCCATCGATGTTCGTGAATCTATCGTCTTAGAAAACGTGTTAGCAGATATTAAGGCTAGTGAACAGCGCCCTCTTATCTATCAATTAGAAGAAGACTATGTTATAGACGAACTTGTTCAATTTCACTCTTCAGCATATGAGAAAAATCCTTTAAATGTAGCGGTAACTAGTGTTCATGCAGTTCATGATCGTTTAATTGAACTTAAAATCCCTGTTTTTAAAATGATTAGTGTAAAAAGTTCGTTCTTAAAAACAATTGACCGTGTTTGCCAAGAAGCACTTTTACAAAAAAGCGAAACATCTAAAATCGCCGCAGGTATTTTAGATGACTCCAAACTCAAAACTGAGATGAATGACGTTTCTGAAAAGCTTGCTCACTTATTGCACGCCCATTGCATCCATGCAGAAGAAGGCATCCTATTTTACACAACCCAAGGTGCTATTCAGTCCGCCTTGCACATGCCTGAATTTCAACAAGTAGCTACACAAGTGAGCGGTCAACTAGCTTTCGGAAGTGGTCGGACACTTACTTCCGCAAAGGAGAACGCCCTGAGTGCTCTCAGATATATGTATACCGAACAGAACGAAGGTCCTTATTTGTTAGACGAAAAAAAAGAATTGCATAGTCTTCTTCAATCTACTGGAGTGGCTATTGAATTGAGGGTAATTGAACCACTTCTCGCAGAAATCGCAGAAAAAACAGCTCTCAGTCCAGCTGTGTTATCAAAGCTTGCTACATTCGGGCAAAGCCATCAATCCACTCAATTCACTGCAAATGATTTAGCGAGTCACCTAGGGGTTTCTCGCCGAACTGCTGAACGGACCATAAAAAAATTACTTTCGAGTGCGTATGCAAACACTGTTGGCGAAGAAATGACCTATCGGCAAGGGCGCCCTCGAGCGGTTTATGAGTTAACTTTTCCTGTGTATTAAAGAAAAGGCTGTACAGCAAACCAGTGATTACCTGATTTCCTGAACAGCCTCTCTTTTTATGAATGTACGGGAACTTGCTGTTCTTTTTGCTCTTCTTCGAACGAATCCCCTAATAGTTTCTTTTCTTCTTCCTCCACACGTTGTTTTTCCTCTGCTGTCATTTTTACAATAGAGAATCCAGTCAACGCGTAAATAATTGACAGTATAGGTACGACAAAGTTAATAATTGCGTAAGGTCCGTATTCTGTTACGCCCACACCAAGTGTTCCTAGGATGAAGACCCCACACGTATTCCATGGGATGAATACAGAGGTTAACGTCCCCCCATCCTCTAACGCACGAGACAGGTTTTTCGAACTGAGACCTTTATCTTTATAGGCTTTACTGAACATACGTGAAGGTACAACGATTGAAATGTATTGTTCAGAACATGTTGCATTAGTCATAAAGCAAGCACCAATCGTTGAGATAATCAATGACGATGTCGACTTTACAACTTTCAAAAGCTGATCCATGATTGCCTTTAGCATTCCGGAATACTCTAGGATCCCTCCAAAAGTCATCGCAACAATTGTCATTGATACGGTATACATCATCGAGTCCAGTCCACCGCCATCAAACAAATTATCAACGAGTTCGTTCCCTGTTTTAATAGAAAACCCTTCTTGTAATGCGACCAATGCTTCTGTTATAGAACCACCCTGAATAAAAATCTGGCTTAGGAATCCCATTACAATTCCAACAATAAGTGCTGGAACTGCTGGAACTTTTAGTGCCACCATAACTATTACAGCAAGTGGTACAAGTAGTAACCAAGGCGAAATCAGGAAGCTCTCTTTCATGACGATAGAAGTTTGAGCGATTTTATCCATATCTAGATTACCATCCGCAAAACGTCTTCCGAGTACTGTGAACACGCCAAATGCGATGATGAGCGCCGGAATCGTTGTATATAACATGTGTTTGATATGATCAAATAGATCTGTACCGGTCAAGCCAGAAGCTAAATTTGTTGTGTCTGAAAGCGGTGACATTTTATCCCCAAAATAAGCACCTGAAATGACTGCTCCAGCAACCATACCAGCTGGGATCCCCATGCTAAGTCCGATTCCCATTCCTGCAACCCCAATCGTAGCCATAGTAGACCATGAACTTCCGATTGCGAGTGAAACGATCGAACAAATAATCATGATTGCTACTAAGAACCAAGCAGGCGTAATTAGTTTTAGCCCATAAAAGATCATCGTAGCGACAATTCCTCCACCCATCCAAGCACCGATCGTGAGTCCTACAAGCATGATGATCACGACTGCTGGAAGTGCGAGACGAATTCCCTTATACATCATTTCCTCTATTTCTTTCCAATTGAATCCATATTTCCATGCTACTAATGATGCAACCGATGTTCCAACGATTAATGGCATATGAGGGCCTTGTTCGAGCCAGACTACTGTGACAAGCATGACGCCAATCATAATGACCAACGGCAAAATTGCCATCCAGAAATTTATGTCCCGTTTTTCTCTAGTTTTTCTTTGTTCCACTTGGAACCACCCCCACTAAAATGTCAGACTAGCACTAACTGTCGCTTAATAGTCGTTAATCGAATAATAAACTCGCTTTTCTGCATTGTCAATAGTTTTTCTGTAAACGGTTACAATGTTATACTTAGTTAGACAGAATGATTCCACATATTTTGGCTCCTTCCTTCCCAAATATTGATAGTGATTTGGGTACAACTCTATAGAACAAAGGTGGTTACTTCCTATGATTAAGGAGCATAAAAAGGAGACATTTTGGCATTTTGTACGTCGATATTTATTTATCGCGTTTGGTGCTGGGCTAGCAGCAGTTGCTTTGGAATTATTTTTAATACCAAACTCTGTTATCGACGGTGGGATTATCGGTATTTCGCTAATCATCAATTACTTAAGCGACATCCCCTTTGGAATATTGATTCTGATTTTCAACTTACCGTTTGTATTTTTTGGTTACAAGCATATCGGAAAAAACTTTTTCCTCTCTTCTACGTTCGCCATTGTATTTTTAGCTGTTATTGAATTTCCATTAAAAGCGGTTGGTCCATTCGTGACAGACCCACTACTTGCGACAGCTTTTGGAGGCATACTTCTTGGAGCGGGTGTTGGAATTGTCATTCGAAATGGTGGGGCACTGGATGGAACTGAAATATTGGGGATTTTGTTGACGAAAAAAGTTCCTTATTCTGTTGGTGAATTTGTGATGTTCCTTAACATCTTTATCTTCGGGTGGGCAGGTTTTGTGCTCGGCCCTGAAAAAGCAATGTATTCCATTTTGACCTATTACATAGCGGCAAAAGCGATTGACGCGGTGATTCAAGGGTTTGACGAGACGAAAGCTGCCATAATCGTTTCGGACGAATTTGAAGAAATGGCCGCTGCCATTAGCAAACGCTTAGGTCGTTCCGTGACGAAGTTGCACGGTAAAGGTGGATATAGCGATGATGAGAAGGATGTCATCTATGTAGTGGTGACACGTCTTGAGTTGACGAAGTTAAAAGAAATTGTTCATGATATCGATCCATCTGCATTTACGACCATTATGGATACACAAGAAACTCACGGATCACGGTTCAAGTCTGCGATCCATTAATGTCAAAAGGGCTGTTCCAAGATGTCATTTACATGACACTTTGGGCAGCCCTTAAATTTGCTTTATAAAAGAAACTTGCGAAAACTAGAGTTCCTTTATTAATTCACTTTTGATTGATATGAAATAGAACATGTTTTTTTAATGCACTGTCATCTTTAACTTTCGGATGATCAAAATCCCCAATAAAATTCATACCGATTTTTCTCATCACGTTTTTTGAAGGGGAATTGATAGCAGCCGTAAAACTATAAATATCAGTAAAATTAAGTTCACTGAATCCATATTCTAAGCAGGCTGCCGCTCCCTCTGTGGCATATCCTTTCCCCCAAGCTTCTTTTTTGAGTCGCCAACCAATTTCTATACATGGAGTAAAATCAGCGTCAAAGGTTGCCCTATGAAATCCTAAAAACCCAATAAACTCCTTATTTGTTTTTTCTTCCACGGCATAGAGTCCAAAACCACATTCTTCAATTTCAGATATAATGGCTTTATAAAACGCATTTGTTTCTTCAGATGTTAAAGTCTCAGGAAAATAGGTCATGACCTCTTCGTCCGCATTTAGTCTTCGAAATGGTTCTAAGTCGGTTTCTTTCCAATCCCGTAATGTCAATCTTGCAGTTTCTATATAGATCATTTTCCACCTCATAAGTTATTCAATCTAGAATACTGTATTTTAGCCTTCATTCCTGGATGATTGCTTTAAAAGGAATTTTAATTAGTTAAGGAGCAAATCCATAAAAGATTAACGTGAAAATAATGAGCGAAATAAAACTAATTCCTATCAATAAAGCAATCCATAATAGATACACGACGACTCTTAACCAAGTTTTAGCAAATAGCTTTTTTGCTATTCTAAATGAAACGTAAGCAATAATTACAAGCGTAGGTAAAATATATAAGAAAGAAAAGAACCCTACCCAATCATTAAGTCTTTGAAAACCGCCATCCAATACAGGTCCATCATATAAGTGATACTTATCCGTTATTTTGGAGATTCCTAATAAAAATACGATTGAAAGCAAAGTGAAATAAAGGAGAATCGTAACCCTGAAAGCTCTTTTTTCACAGAACAAAACAAAATACATAAAAATTAAAAACAGAATCAAGACAATTATTTTAAACACGGTTTCACCTCAATATAAAGAGTCATTTACCAAAAAACTTTTTAAAACCGCTTCAATTTCTTTACGCACCTATTGTTTGAAAATGGGTTTCCTCACCATTTTTAAATACTTTCCCGTATTCAAATTCCTCATTCAACTTGATTTTGTATAATTTATATTCGTCTTCTATACCCTTTACATCTGAACTTTCGTTTAAATATATGCTCCATGAATTATCATCGACCTTAATGTCCAAACTCCCAAAACCATTTTCGCCTTCCAAAAAGTCTTGAGTAAGATAGAGATAACGAACTTTTTCCGAATCATTGAACATATATATGCCATTTCCGTTATCACTTTCGGAAGTATCTATATGTAATATAAAATCTTTTACATCCTTTTTTACTTTATCAATACTGACTTCTGAAAAAGATACTTCCTCTTTCCCACATCCAGTTAACATGCTCCCCATTACTAAGAATAGAATCAAAAATCTTCGCAACCTACTAGACCCACTTATAATAATTTTATTTAAACAATCCTATCACTCTGTTGTGGCACATCTGTATTCCATTATCACGCGCTATGGATGATTAATGAACTAACATTGAATGAGATATTAAACCAGATCCTATAATTATACATACTCCAAAAAAATAATAGACATACTGTCAATCCTTCCCCATCAATTTGGTCCGGTTGAAACACAAACTCTCTGCAAGAAAAGCGCCCAATTATGGAACAGTCTGCAACCCGTTGATTTCCGTTCAAGGCGGACGCGTTCCGCGGGCACGGCTTCAGACTCCTCACTACGCTTTGTTGCAGGGTCTTCAACTCGCTCTGTTCCCGCTGGAGTCGCCGCCTTCCACTTCAATCAACTAGAGTGTGCTATCAAACAATCGCGCCCGAATGCGGCAGATTGATATTGAAATAAAGCACCCGTTAGTTTAAAAATTAAAAATAATTTTCTTAAAGAATATCAGTAAAAATAAAACCCAAATAACCATCAAACTATTAAATAAATATTTTTTGTATCTTGAACTATTCTTGTCAAATGCTCTAAACCATTCACCTAAAGAAATGATTACAAAAATAAGAAGTACATAGGCTACTAATTTAGTCACACCTAAACCTTGCTCAGGTAAGCAATAATATTTGGTAAAGTACAACACAGTTAACATCAAGAAAATTGAAAAAAATACACTTAAATAAATGAGACGTTTTTTTCGACTTTTCACCATGCTTCCTCCCAATTAATCTGGCCCGATTGCAATGTAGAGCGATCACCTATTCAGCAATCGCCACCGATTATGTAAGATGTCATCTGTTGTTATCGGTCAATTTCTTCAATAACTCTTTAATTTCTTCATTTTGCATTGTACCTTTTCTTAGTTGAGAGTCGATTGACCATAGGAAAATTATGATAATAGAAAAACCTATTAACAAACCCAAAACTATTCCCTCCTCTGTTCTTTAACAATCAAATGGACCAATTGCGGAAGTTATTTATATACTTCTTCTTCCAACATTTCAATTCTCTTCTTTAGCTTTTTATTCTCTTTTTTCACTTGAGAAGATTCATAAAACGCACCTGCAGCAAGTGAAAAAGCAAACCACGCCCACAACCAATCCATTCCGATTCCACCTTTCTTTGAATATAACTTACTCCCTTAAATGGCCCGATTCTTCAATACGGTGCGAAGATCCCTATTCAAGAATTGCGGACAATTCCTTAACACTCAGGGTTACATCTCGTGATTATCTTCTGTATGTTCCTTCTTCTTTTTATCCCCAAAGTATTTCCAAAGGTGGTATGTGGATCAGAATAAAACCCCACTTGAAAGTATAGTTATTGGTGCAACAAAAGGTTTTTGAAGAATGTAATCCGGGGTGAAAAATGCAAATAGTAGCAAAATAATTATGGCTGGTATTAAAAGAATCCAGTAACGTTTGTCTTTAAATGTTCTAAAACTCCACATACAAATTCCTCCCCAGTAACCCATTCTAATAGCCGATCTGGCCCGATTGCGATATAGAAGAAATCACTTATAACGCAATCGCGCCCGTTTGCAAATTAGAGCAATTACTTATTAAGCAATCGCACCGTTAATCTATAATAGTCATAGGATAAGGCGTTGATTCACCGTTAACTTTGATATCAATTGTGTCATGAGACTCATCTATTGTTAACGTGTATATATATTGCTTTAGTTCATTATCGCTCGCATCCACTTCATCCAACTTGATAAGTGCTGTTTTATTTACTGATTCCAAACTGGATTTAACATCTTCATGTGATTGAAAAACAATGTAAGACACTTTACCATTTTTATTAATCATTTGAAGTCGATCATCAGGGTTTATTGCTTCTGTTACTTTTTTAGGAACAGTATCCACTTCTTCAAAGCTTAACTTTTTCTGTGCACATGCTGATAGAGATAAGATTGCAATAGCAGAGAACATTATTAAAAATAATCTTTTCACCAATTTCACTCCCTCATCAGTTTAGTGTTATTTAAAGATTCTGGCCGAGATTGCGATATAGATGAAATCGCTTATAACGCAAACGCCCCCTATTCTGGAACTGTGTAACGCCGTTAATTTCCGTTCCAGACGGACTCTTTCCGGAGGGCGTGGCTTGAGCCGCTTCCTTCGCTACGCTACGTCCAGGGTCTCAAGCACACGCTAATCCTCTCGGAGTCGACGGCTTGCACTCCACTCAACTAAGAGTGTATTACCAAAGAATCACCCCCGATTCTTGTATTACGAATGAATTTATTACTCAATCATTTATGTAATTTATAACCTGATTAATGTAGCTTTCTGGGTGCTTTCCAGTATCCACAACTAGGCACTGATAATTAGTTGGTCTTTTGCTATTTTCTATGGTACTTTTAAAAACCGCTTCAGAACTTATCTCCCTTATTTGACTAACCATTCTTTCTCGATTTATTAATCTATAATTAACCTCATGGAAATCGTTAAGGTAGCACTCAACGTATTTGTATTTCACATTATATTTTTTAGACAAGTCTATTCCTTTATCAACCATTTCCTGATAAAAGCAGGGACTATCAAATATTACACTTTGTCCTTGTGATAAGTGAAATTCAATTAAAGACCAATCAATATTGTATGAAATCCTACCAGCGGTATTGAGATCAAACGGAATATCAGCTATTGAATTTAATAAAGCAGATTTTACAATGTCATGATCTATTAGGACTGCTCCTGTTCTCTTACCAATTTGTCGGGATAACGTTGATTTTCCAGAGCCAGGGAAACCAGACATTTGAACAAAAAACATGTTTAGCACCTAACTTTCCTTTTGATTTTTCACTAAACTACCCGTTAGCGAAATTAGCCTTATGCCGTTTAATGGCCCTATTGTGGCATGATCCTTATCCAGCAAGAGCCCCCTTTTTTGGTAAAAGTTAAAAAGTATAAATTGCAACGAAAAAAATAAATGTAGAAGCAAATACGATCATTATTGCATTCGCCTTTTTCATTCTTTGAAACTCAGTAATTCCCATAACAAGCATGAGCAACCCCAATGCAAACATCATGTAAGACATTAGCGAAAAGTCTTTAGTGATTAGGCTATAACCCGATAAAGTGATTACAACTATTGCTAGAGTAAAGTAAATAATTTTAAGCACGATAAACCTCCATTTCAACTTACGCTTTACCACAAAATGTCCCCTTTCAGGTACAGTGCTTCTTCCGCTCCCTATCCGCTTGTGTGATTATTCATTTTTTTACTGATTAAGGTTATCTATTTTCTTTTCAATTCTATCGAGTTGCTGTTTCCGCTTATTTTTAGAACGAATTAATAATACTATCAAAGCTATAATTATCACCGTAAAACTTAGTGAAACCAGTAGAAATACAACATCTCCTAAGTTAACGGTGCTATTAATAGAATCTAAATTAATTTTCCTCTCCTCCTTTTCAGTTTCTAATCATCTTGCCTGATTGTAACGCAGTCCCTATCCAACAACGGTGTTAGATCGACGGCAATTCAAACTGTTTATTCTCTAATGCTTTTAACTTTTTCAAGAAGATATAGTATCCCAATCATGATTAGCATCACCATAGCTACGATATAAAAATTTGATTGAAAGGTACGACTTAGCGATGCCATGCTGCTTACAACTACACTTCCTAAAACAAAAAACAATATTACTATGGACAATACTCTGTCCTTCATATTGAGCCCCCCATAAATTACATCCTATAGCTACAAATGGCCAAATTGCGATATAGACGCTAGACCTTATCAAGCAATCACAGCATTTTGCTGAAAATCATAAAAGAATAGAACTCCTAACTACATAGTTATAATTCAACATTTAATTTCAAACCATCCTGTTTCATCCAAAAAATCTTCTCTCGACAAACTACAGCCAGATATAAACTGACGATAAGCAGTGATTGTACCATCATGCGATACTATATATATTTTATTACTTTTCAATAACTTCAAACTCGCAATAAATTCGTGTGCAATCTTATTGTATTCTCTATCTGGCATAGTATTGATACCCTCATGCCATAAATAAGTAGCCACATTTGTATCTAGTTCTAGATTCGGATAATCACTTTTTATTATTTCTAAATCAATTAATTCATCACAAGGCAATGTCTCTGCATTTGTACGAGTAGGAAATATTCGCGGAGAAACTAACGGACTTACAATCTTACGGCAGTCCATATTCTTAGTCCAAATCAGTGCAGTTTCTATGGTTCTTCTTATAGGGCTTATAAATAAAATATCCTCATCCGTTATAAGAAACTTTTTTCTTAACAACTCCGCTTGATTTATTCCTTTTGCTGTTAATGAAGGATTCTTTAAGTACAAGCTATTTGGTATGTCTAGTGTGTGTTCACCTTGACCATGACGAATAAATATCAACTCCACTTAATCACCACCCATTTTTACAATTTAAAATAAATTGTTGTTTTCTTAGCTCATGTCCCTTAATCGAACCATTTTCCATATTTATATTATCGACCTGCATACCCACCTTCAGATTTTATGACTTGACCTGTAATCCACTCGGACTCATCACTAGCTAAAAATTTTATTAATCTAGCGGCATCATCCGGTTGTCCAACACGCCCTGTAGGGAAGAATTGTGATAATGAATCTTTTAGTTCTTCATCCATCCAGCCTGAATCAGTGGGCCCTGGGTCTATTGAATTGACGGTAATTCCTATTGGTGCGAGTCCCACTGATAATGGTTCAGTTATTGCAATTAGCATACCTTTCGAAGCAATATAGGCTAGATTATTGGGGTCTGGCCCTTTTGAGACGAAATTAATAATTCTTCCACCACTTTTACCGGGAAAAGCCCTCTCAAACCTTTTAGCAAATTCCGTGCTGAGTAGAATTGTTCCACTGTTGTTTATCTGATAATGTCTTTCAAGAATTTCTGCATTCATTGAACGGAAGTTAACTGTTTTTTGATAGGTGGCATTGTTTATTAACACACTTGCTGTACCAAGAGTTTTTTCAGTACAATTTAAAATCTTTGTTGGTGCTTCTGGTTCTGACAAATCAGCCTCCATATGATGGCACCGTACTCCAAAATCTTTTATCTTGTTACTTAAAACATATGGATAACCTTCTTCTGCACCAATACCTTCATTTTTGTCATAATCGCTCCAATGGGTAAAAAAGATATCTGCACCTGCTTCTGCAAGCATTAAACAAATTGCAGAGCCAATACCTTGAGAACGACTTGCACCAGTTACAATAGCTATTTTTCCATTTAAAATGCCCATATCTTCCTCCCTTTAATTATTCTATAAAATGGTTCATTTGTAGAAGAATCGATTTATAGTACTATGCTCAGTTGCTTGTAGCGGAAGATGGCCGACTCCGAAGGGATCAACGAAAGACAAATCGAAGAACGGCTTTTGCGAACAAAAGCAAAGTGTTAAGAGCATATCTTTGCACTCGTCTTGAGACCCCGGCGGCCGCGGGCTTTCTTTACGCGAACAAGGAGGTTCAAGCCACGCCCCTCGAAATGTAGGCCCTCTGAAGCAGAAAGTAACTGTATTCACCGTTAGCTTGACTCTTTCCTGAAATAAGTATTTCGTCTCTATTAAATTGTATCAAATTTCCACTTCTTATATTGCACTTTTTTTCAAAATAATCAATTTCCATTGTAAGTGCTCAAAATAAAACTTTAAACAACATCCTAAACTGTGCTGGTATACTTTCCAGGCGAAGACTTTTTGAATAATAGAATTTCAACTACTTGTATAGATGTTCTTTCTAGTATGCATGCTGATACCCATGTATATCAGAAAGGTGAGTTACTATGCAGAATTTGGAGATGCTGAAAAGCTCTGTTTTAGTTGGTTCGAATCGAATGCTTTGGATATTAGTAAGCTTGTCTATTTTTGACGCTCTTGCAACCGATTTCGGATTACGTTTTGAGCTAATTGAGGAAGCCAATCCCATGATGGAATATGTATATAAAAGAAGTATTATTGGATTTTACTTTGTGAAGCTCGGCCTACCAATGAGTCTTTTTAGAATTCAATCGGCAGTTGCTCATTCTAGATTTGTGCAAAGACTCCTCCAATTTACGATTGGTCTTTACGCCATGATCTCTGGATTGCATGTTTTTTGGTTGGTACTTCAATTCTCGTAAAGCAAATCCCGTATTTCATCTAAAATCGTGTTGGTGCTATACTGTCAGTACAACGACTTTGGGAAATGGCGGGTACATAGATGAAACAAACAATAGGAATTCTCGCGCATGTAGATGCGGGGAAAACGACATTTTCAGAACAACTTCTTTTCTTGACGAAACAGATACGGGAACGTGGACGTGTAGATCATCAAGATGCCTTTTTGGATAATCATTCGATTGAACGCGCTCGAGGAATTACTGTGTTTGCAGAACAAGCGGAGATTGAATATGAGGGAAGCTCGTTTACATTGATTGATACTCCAGGTCATGCCGACTTCTCCCCTGAAATGGAACGGGCAGTCCAAGTGATGGACGCAGCGATTGTATTAGTGAGTGCTGTCGATGGTGTCCAAGGGCATACGGAGCGGGTTTGGCAATTGCTGCGAGATGCCAAGGTTCCTACATTTTTATTCATTAACAAAATGGATCGTGACACAGCTAATGCAGCTGCTGTAATGGTTGACCTTCAAGAATCATTGTCTGCAGATTGTTTTGACTTGGGTCAGATTGCTCCTGATGGAACGATGACAGAAGAATTGGCAGAGTGGCTTGCGGAGCGTGATGATTCTTTACTGGATCGCTATTTGGATGCTGGATACGATGCAAATTATTGGATGAAGACGTTAAAACTCCTTATTCAGGAAGGTAAAGTTTTTCCAACAGGACAAGGATCTGCATTGAAGGACATTGGCATCGATTCTTTCTTTTCTTCATTTGTACATCTCATAGATTGTCCAGAAACAGAAAAAGACAGTAAGCCATTTACTGCATCTGTCTATAAAATTCGCCATGATGAGAATGGCCAACGCATCACGTTTTTAAAAATTTTAAGCGGTACTCTTCATGTACGTGATGAATTGACGGTCGGTGGTCTGGATGAAAAAGTTACACAAATCAGGATATATAACGGTATCAAATTCACCCCAATCCCCGATGCAACTGGAGGTGATTTAATCGCTGTAACCGGTCTAACGAACGCATCTGCTGGAGACACGATTGGTCTCAAGGACGAACCTAACCCTTACAGCTCGAAACCTGCACTTAAAGCCGCTGTCCAGTATGATCCCTCTTATTCCAGTAAAGACGTTTGGAACGTGTTCAACATGCTCGATGCTGAAGATCCAACACTACATGCGGTATGGAATGAGCATAGCCAAGAAATTGAAATCCGCGTCATGGGGGTCATCCAGCTTGAAGTGTTGCAACATATTGTACAAGAGCGGTTCAATATGACTGTTACTTTCGGAACTCCCACCATTCTTTATAAAGAAACAATTGCTTCTACAGTTACGGGATACGGCCATTTCGAACCGTTAAAACATTATGCCGAAGTGCACGTTAAAATGGAACCTGCCGAGCGTTGTTCAGGCATTCACTTTACGTCACGTTGCCATACGGACGACCTATCCCATGGTCACCAGCGTGTCATTGAAAAACACTTGTTTGAACGTGATCATCATGGGATTTTAACGGGTTCCCCGCTTACCGATATTTCCGTTACGTTACTAACGGGGCGTTCACATAACGAGCATACCTCTGGTGGTGATTTCAGAGAATCCCTGTTTCGGGCACTTCGCCAAGGTTTGGAACAAGCGGAAAACCTACTTCTTGAGCCCTACTATGCATTTAAAATGAAAATCGATAGTGACCTTATTGGACGAGCACTGACGGACATACAAACGGCGCATGGAATTTTCCATGCCCCTGAAACCTCTGGGAACACTACAACTGTCACTGGTCGTGTTCCTGTTGCAACTTTCATGAATTATAGTACAGAGTTTGCTTCCTACACAGGAGGCAAAGGTGTACTCATTCTGACATTGGACGGATATGGCCCTTGTCACAATCCAGAACAAGTGATAGATCAGATTGGATACGACAAATCGGCTGACCCGGAATACTCGTCTTCATCGGTGTTTTGTGCAAAAGGCAAAGGGTACGCGGTCCCCTGGCAAGAAGCTAAAGCTGCCATGCATTGTGAAGTTGAGTAGAAAGGAAGAGTTTTCATGAAACGAGTAATTGTTACTGGCTATAAACCCCATGAACTTGGGATTTTTGACGCAAAGCACCCAGGAATTAATATCATAAAAAAAGCTTTGACAGACAGGCTTCAAGGACTTGTCGAGAATGGATTGGAATGGGTCATTATTAGCGGTCAGCCTGGGTGTGAAACTTGGGGGGGACAAGTCGTGGATGATCTGAGAGATACTTTTCCTGATCTTCAACTAGCACTCATTACACCTTTTTTAGAGCAGGATAAAAATTGGAACGATGCGAAAAAACAAGATTATGAAGAGCTTCAACTTATAGCGGATTATCAAGTGAGCTTGACGAAGCGCCCATATGAAGCACCTTGGCAATTCATCGAGCGCGATAAATTTTTACTGAGAAATTCAGACGGCCTACTTGTCGTTTACGACGAAGAAAACGAGGGTTCTCCAAAGTTCATGAAACGGATGGCCGAAAAGTTTGCCGAAAAGCATTCGTATGAAATCTTAACAATTACTGCAGATGATTTACAACTGATCGCAGAAGACATTCAACGTGCGGAACAAGATTCTTTTATGGATTTTTGACAAGCAAGTCGTATCATTTTTAAACAGAGAAAAGGGACGGGAATCGATTTGATTTCCATCCCTTTTCTCTGTTTGGCATCGTTGACTCTGGAAATGAAGGATGTCAGGCCGTTGATCTCCGTTCCGGACGGGCGCTTTCCGGGGGCTTGCCCTCAGCCTCCTCGTCGCTTCGCTCCTGTGGGGTCTTCGCGCTGCGCTGATCCCCAGGAGTCGCCGTCCTGCACTTCAATCAACTGACTTCTCATGAGACATTCACATCATTCAATCAAAGAATGGAATCGGAGTGCTCCATATCCAGCTGGTAAGAATAACTAGATACAGCAGAAGACTTGAGAAACCGATATGAAATCAAAGAAGTCTATGAAAATGCAAAGAGACCGTTGAACGTGTTTTGCGGAGGCCAAGGAGAAGCATGGTATGCGATAGACAGCCCTAAGAAGATTTAGGGTATTAAATAAATTACATCTTATGGAAAACAACTGAATCTATGCACGGTCTCCCGAGTAGTGAATATAAATCTGCAACCAATTGATAAATGAAGGAAAAATCAATTGCTGCCTCTAATTTACGGACCCGATGGTCTTGCGGAACTAACTGTTAGATTGTTATCATCTTCATCTGTTCCCGTTCTATGATTTGATTCTTCATCACCATTTCCTTTACCCCATCTGATAGTTGGGAGATACTGTTGATTGTAGCGGAGAGCGGCGACTCCGGAGGGATCAGCGAAAGCTCGAAGACCCTGGACTGAGCAAAGCGAGGGAGATGAGTGCTGCCTTAATTTCAGCAAAGTTCGCTAAAACACGGCAAATCGAACCCTTCGTCGTTCGATTGGCTGAGAGCAAGCCCCTCGGAAAGCGTCCGCTCGCAGCGAAAATCAACTTTTCATAGTTAATCCTATTGTAAAAGAAAAAAACTGCAGGCAATCCCTATGTTTACTAGGGTTTGTCTACAGTCTAAGGCAGAGCGCATATGCACTCTGCCTTTTCTTTGTATACTTACAGAATTGAAGTAGTCATGAGGATCATCGACATGAAGAAAATGGTCATGTAATTCACTGAGTATAAGAACATCCATTGTGCCCATTTATAATCATCTTTCACGAATAACCCTGCTAGAGCAAGAATGAAGAAACCGATGTTCATAGCCGTTGTTAACACGATGAACCCCGTGCCGAATGCCGCCAAGAAAAATGGTAGTGGCAATAGACAAACGGTATAGACGATTGACTGACGCTTGGTCATGGGAATTCCTTTAACCACTGGGAGCATCGCAACACCTGCAGCCCGATATTCATCCAATTTCTTAATAGCAATCGCAAATGTGTGAGGCATCTGCCAGATGAACAACACGATTGCCAACATAATTGGTACCATGTGATAAGTCGATCCCACTGCTGCCCATCCGATAAGTGGAGTAACCGCACCTGATACACTACCGATCACCGTATTGAGTGTGTATTTCCGCTTTGACCACATCGTATAGAGGACTACATACGTAAACCAGCCTATAAACCCATAAATTGCAGCGCTTGGTGCAGCTACATATAACAGGATTATTCCTAATACTGATAACACAATCCCGATTTTAAGAATGGTTGCCATAGAGATATTGCCAGTTACAGTAGGTCGTTTCTGAGTACGGGCCATTACTCGGTCTAGGTCAACTTCATACCAGTTATTTAGCGTAAGTGCCCCCGCCATAAGCATCGTACTACCTGCCATCGTTAAGAAGAAAAGTGACATGTATTCCGCAAATGTGCCACCATAGAAATAGATACCAAGCCAAAATCCTGCAAAAACAGGAAGAATGTTTGCAATTAACACAGGGCCTTTAAACAAATATTTCAGATCACTAGCAAGCGTTGACGCATGCTGTTCTTTTTCGAGCGCTCGCTCCATTGTTTTTTGCATAAGTTCGCATCCTTTAAAGAATGATAAGAAGTTAGAAGACAAATTTCCTTCATACTACTATATCATCTTTTGGACAGAAACAGTAAGACATGAATTGAAGAAAATGTGACATTTCTCTATAACCCTGTATCTTTCAACGGTATGCAATATCTTCCATGTTTGTTTAGTTAACGAAAACTATACGTTACAGTAACAGTCGCTTGTATGTCTAATGTTCCTGGTTCAATTCGAGGAGCAGCGCTCATTTTTGCCATTTGAACCGTGAATGGTCTTGCCTCACTTTGTACAGCTTCTTGAATATTCACAGGTACATGATTCAGTACAACGTCAGCCGCTTGTGCAAGCGCTTGTGCATGTGCTTGTGCATTTCCAACAGCTTTACTTAATGCCTGTTCATAAAGACCGGATGAGTTTTCGATACTGAACTGAATTGAAGACACATCCGTTGCACCTGACTGTACGGCACCGTCAATGATTTCCCCAATGCTTGGTATATCCCTTGCCGTTACACGGAGTTGATGCTGCACTTCATAATTTCGAAAAAGTTGTTGGCCTTCGATGTAATCATATTGGGGAGATACCGTATAAGATGAGGTCTGAATTTCGTTGTTCGGTATTCCTAATGTAGTAAGTCGATCAATTACTGACTGCGAACGTTTAGTATTCTCTGCTTGCGCATCCGCTAATTGTTCTGAATGCGTTGTAATTCCAAGCTGTATCGTGACTAAATCAGGTTCTCCCGTTACATTTCCAGTTCCCGTTACAATCATCGTCTGACGTTGTTGCTCACTCATTTATTTTCATCCTTTCCATTTCTTCGCATATCGGTTTTCTTTGTTCATCTATTCTATTCAACTCTGTTGAAATCCGTTTTCCCGATTCGATTTAGGGAATAAGAAAAATAATTGAAAGGAGTCGTTAAAATTGAAAAACACTACTACTGTTGCAACCACAAATTGGGGTAAATTAGCTCGAAATATTTTAGTCCCTGTAATTGGAGGATCAATAACCGGTTGGCTAGCGAATCGAAATACTCAAAAGCAGTATTCTCAACTAAAAAAGCCGTCGTTCAGCCCGCCTCCTTCTCTATTTCCGATCGCATGGACTGCTTTATATGGTTTAATGGGCTATGCAAAATATCGCGCTGAACAGCATTCAAATCCTAGAGACGCGCAAAAAGTGCTGACTCCCTATGAGCTACAATTAGGTCTTAACTATATTTGGTCATTTCTCTTTTTCAAATGGAACTTACGTGGAACAGCGCTGATTGAAATGACTACTTTGTTTGCCATGATCTCGTTAACAGCTTATGAATTCAACAAGGTTGACAAAATGGCAGGGAAATTACTCGTTCCTTATATGGGCTGGGTTTCTTTTGCATGGGCTTTGAATTATTCAATTTGGAAACTGAACAGATAATGATTCACAAGCTTTTTCTTCTTTCAGGATAGGTCCCCTTCAATTATGGGTATAGAACGCTTAAGAACTACAGCACTCTATATTGAATACAAGGGGTTATGCTTATGAAATGGCGTGGACGAAGAGAAAGTACAAACGTAGAAGATCGACGCGGAAGAGGTGGAACAGCAATTGTCGGGGGAGGAATCGGAACCGTTGTCATTGCACTCGTTGTTCTATTATTAGGCGGTGATCCTTCTGAACTGCTCGGTACACTCTCTGGTGAAGAGACGGCTCAGACCCAACCTTATGAAGAAACGGCAGAGGAACGTGAGCTTGCGGATTTCGTCTCAGTCGTTCTTGCTGATACGGAAGATGTGTGGTCTGAAGTATTTGCTGAAGAAGGCATGACCTATGAAGACCCAACACTGGTTATGTATACAGGTAGCGTCCAGTCCGCATGCGGATCAGCCAGTTCAGCAATTGGCCCTTTCTACTGTCCAGGTGACGAAAAGCTCTATATCGATTTAAGTTTTTATGATGAACTAAAATCAAATTTCCAAGCTCCTGGTGACTTTGCGATGGCTTACGTCATTGCACACGAAGTCGGGCACCACGTTCAAAAACAGCTTGGAACAAGTGATAAAATGAATGCTCTTCGAAATCGTTTAAGTAAAGAGGAATATAATAAGTACTCCGTGAGACTTGAATTGCAGGCCGATTACTATGCTGGCGTCTGGGCAGGTCGCGCGAAACAAAAGAATTTGCTAGAAAAAGGTGATTTGCAAGAAGCTTTGACAGCAGCGAGTGCTGTTGGTGACGATACAATCCAAAAAAAGTCCCAAGGATATGTTGTCCCTGAAAGCTTTACGCATGGAAGTTCCAAGCAACGTCAAGATTGGTTCACTAAAGGTTTTGAAACTGGAACGATTGAAGGCGGTAATACATTTGCAGGATTGAATTTCTAAAATCCTACCTAAAAACGTTCGAACCTGTCAAAATAGAGACAGATTCGAACGTTTTTTATCGACTAGGCTTGACGATGTGTGCATATGGGTTATGAGTGCCGTCCAGTAAATCTTTAATGATTGAAGCTCCTGCCATTGAATAACACGTCCCATTGCCTTCATATCCAAGCAAGTAATAGACATTGTCTTGATGAGGCGCAGCACCCATGAATGGTAATCCATCTTTTGAAATGCCGAACAACGAATTCCATGCATCATCAATTTGAACATCTAAGTGTGGAAACATTTCTTTTATTTCATCTAAAATTTCCTGACCTTTTTGTTGGATAAATTCTGGATCATCGTACAACTCACTCGATTCTTCGTCTAAACCTCCTGCAATCATTCTGCCACCTGGAGCGGTTCGGAAATAGAGATATGGCTTTTTGGTTTCCCACACCATCACGCTATCTTTCCAAAGTTCCCCTTCAATCGGTTTTGTCGCAATCGCAAATGTCTGATTGATATGCGCTTTACCGTTCAGCTCGCTGTATAGCTTGCTGTATCCGGTTGCGATAATAATTGAGTCAAATGAAATCTTAGCGCCAGATTCAGTCATTACTGTATTTTCAACCAAGGAATCTAAATTGACTGATGTATGTTCAAAATACGTAACACCCATTTTTAAATTTTCTGCAGTCAGCGCTTGTATGAATTGGTAAGGATTCACTTCAGCATCGTGCCAAGTCCGCAATGCTGCTGGTTTGTCAATTCCGTATTCTTCAACCAACTTCTGATGATCTAAATACTCTGCTGGAAAGTCATATTTTTTTAAATAACTGTATTCTCTTTTCAATTTATCCACATCATTAGGCGTGGACGCATAGAAAATACTGTCGCGCAAACGATACCCAGTAGATTTAGACAATGTGGAAGCAATCTTTGTTAACTCATCCATCGCTTCTAGACACATTTTGTAAAAGAGTACGGCGTCTTTTTCACCGATCCGATCTACAAATTCAGAAAGCATCGTGTCACTTGCATACTGAAGAAGTCCCGTATTAGCAGAGCTACTTCCTCTTCCAACTTCGCAACGGTCTATAACTGTCACCTTCTTGCCTGCGGAAGCTAGCTTATACGCAGCTAGTGTTCCAGACATCCCCCCGCCTATAATTACAATTTCTGCGTTGTAATCTTCTTCGAGTACCGAGAACTTCGAAGTGGGTTTTGCTGTTTTATCCCAATAAGTTTGTCCTGTTGTCAGCTTCATAAATATCTCCCTCTAGTTTTCCGTTCAACTCTAACCACTATTCCCACTTATGAAGTGAACACAAACCTAGAAACAAAAAGATTTTTACGGATGCTTACTTAGTCGAAGGGATAGTTGTTCTATGACAATCGCTACAATCGTACCTGTTATTAGTCCGTTTGATAATACTGAAGCCAGAACAGCTGGCATTTGAGCAAAACTTGCAGAAGGAACAAACATAATCCCTACTCCGGTCATCAGACCAATCGCAACGGCTTTTCGTGCACGCTCTTTTTCAGGATCCTCATCCAGCTCAGAAAACGCCATGGATACCATCTTAGTGAAAATAGCAAACGTAACGGCATATGCAACAGGTGCTGGCAGCGATGCAAATATGGCCATAATAGCTGGAAAAAACGTAATTGCAACGATTAAGGCGCTCCCTACTATGAAAGGTATGATGGATGCCATTCCCGTTGTTCCAACGAATCCAGCTGCGCCGGAAATTGGAACAGGACCAATTGCAGAAAACACACCTGATAGTAAATGGTTAATCCCTGACACGAAAGAACCTTGGCGAACACGGTCTTCTACTTGCATGGAAAACTTCTGTTTAAGCAAATTTTCCATGACCCGAATGGAAGCTAACATATTTGCGATTAACAACAGTGTTATGAAAACAACTGTTACTGCAACGCCACCATCCCAAACTGGCGGTCCGTAGACAAATACTTTTGGCAATTCAATGATATGGTCGGAGACGATCCCTACGCTTGGAGCACGACCAATAACTGCGAAAATCGCCCAACCAACAACAATCGAAAGCAACACAGCGTATTTGGATACCCATTCTCTTTTGTTGCCCATTGCAACAAATGTGATAATCAGCACGACCAAACTACCGAAGACCATACGCAAATCAATCACATCTGCTGGAGTTTCCACACCTACCATGCCCTTAACAAACGTTCCGCTCAACTGCAAAATTAGCAACATTAAATACGTGAACGTGATGGCGGGTGTGAACAGTTTTTTCATTTTTGTAATGACGCCTGCTGCTGCAAGGATGATAAACAATACTCCACTGTACAGCATCCCACTTTGGAGGGCTTGTAATGCATCATCGGCAGTGCTGTAAAACACTCCAACCATACCAGCATAGACAACAAAGATTCCCCACCATAAACCAGCTGGTCCTTCATTAATCGGCAACTTATGGCCGAGTAATGCTTGTAATAGACATGCAACACCTAATACAAAAATAGTCCGTTGTAAAAACAGGGCGGTATCCCCTGAATCCATTCCAAATACGTGGGCAATTGCAATAGGTGCAGCGATTGAAGACGCCATTAAAAATACTGCCCATTGAATGCCTCCTGCAAGTTGTTTCATATGCAATTCCTCCAATAAATCCGCTCGAATTTTTCGTTTTTCAGTATACCATGCAATTTCCTATTACGTTAGGTACACTTTAAATATGTAGAGGTAGTTACCGCTTGAAGTGAAACCGTTGTGGGTACAAAATAAGTATAGAACAATCGAGAGAGGATGTTTGCCCATGGAATCCCAATTTGACGAAATGCGTCAGCGACTTCAACACATTGGTAATTTGTCCAATTACATTGAAGAGCTTTTTACAAAAATTCCTGGTAATTTAATTTCCGAAAAACAACGAAAGAAAATGATGGATATTATGATGGACGATGATGAACTACAAAACCTGTTGGAAGGTCTAAAAAATCCACGCCCTCCACGTTTTGTATTAGTTGGTAGGACAGGCGTCGGAAAAAGCAGTCTTATTAACGCACTCAGTGGACGATATCTAGCTGAAGTGAGTGAAGTGGAGATTGGCACAAAAGAAGCAAAACGCTATGCCTATGAGGCAGATGGGCATGTTTACTTTGAAGTGATTGACACTCGTGGTATTGGAGAATCGGAAACATTCGATACAAAAGCTGAGGATACATTAAAAGACGTCATACATTCATTCGAGCCGGATGCGGTCCTATTTTTGCAAAAAGCCACGGAACGGGCTCATATCGATAAAGATGTTGCTGTGACGAAAAAGATCATGAAAAAAGCAGCAGAAGGACTTCCATTGATTGCGGTCATTACACAAGTGGATGACTTAAATCCCTCTCGTGTGAAGGAACCTGAAAACTACCCTGCTGCAAAAACTCAATTGATAACTGAAAAAACCGAACAACTTAAACGGATTTTTGAAAAGAATGATTTGTCAGCTACCGCATTTCTCCCCGTATCTTCATACATTGAATGGTCTGATGAAGATGATAACAAGTGCACAATTGAATTTGATGGACGCTATGGAATCGAGGAACTGATCGATTTTTTAGAAGACAGCCTGGACATCCGGGCAGCCATTCATCTGGGATTATCGATTCGACTGAACACCATTTCTGAGCGTATTGCATTGCGATTCATAAAAGTCTTCACTGCATTAGCTGGGACGGTCGCACTGAGTCCGCTAATTGCTACGGACATCGCTGTTTTACTTGCATTACAATCGATATTGCTCATGATTATTGCCTATTTGTCAGGGCGTGAACTTGACTTTAAAACTGCACGCGAAGTTCTCATATCACTAGGTGGTATTGGCGCAACCGGTTTTACATTGCGCATGATTGCCCAGCAAGGGAGTAAGTTTGCAAATCTCGTCATTCCAGGTGCCGGTTCTGCAATTAGTGCAAGTATTGCTAGCGGGGGTACGTATGCAATTGGAAAAGCCGCTGTTGCCTACTTTTTGCGTGGAGCTGATGAAAAAGAGTTAAAGTCCATAGTAAAAGATGCACGTCGTGAATATGAAGGTGACATGTAAAAAAGGATGAGCACAATGCTCATCCTTTTATTTGTTAAAGCGTGATTGTTTGGGGTGCTTCACCTTTTTTGTTCATCACCCTAATGGAATCCGGTACTACTTTTAAAATGACTAAGTCCGGATCTTCTGGACCCGTAAACCAAGGTTTCATGTGCTCGTTCCAAACCTTTTCCTTTAATCGCTCTTCGTCAGAAATCGTGACAGTCCCTGCTATCTCTAAAAAAGCATCCCCGTATCCTTCGTCATTGTACCCAAGTAAAATATATGTGTTTGGATTCTTCTCGAGCTCATCGACTTTTTCTGTTTTTTTAGATGTCGCTGTGTACAGAGTGAAATCCTCATGATAAAACGTCATATATCTGCTAAAAGGTTTGTTCGCCTCTACAGTTGACATCGTTCCGATATAGCTGTTGTCCAAAATATTTTGTGCAGTTTCTTTTGCATTCATGGTACCCTCTCCTTTTTGTCCAGTTACCTTTAGTCTTCCTTCAATAGACCAAATCTAAACATGGAGCGTTAGCTGTTCTTATACTTTAGAGGGGGAAACCAAAGTGATGACATAGCCAATTCCAGCGCCAATAATTGCTGGTAACAGCCAGCCTATTTGTTGTTCATACAGCGGCAAATGCTGAAGAATGTTCACAACCGGTTGAACGACGATTCCGCCACCGGCAAGACCATCAAAAATGCTAACTAGGGCTGTTCCAAATAAGGCAAGTATGTAAACAATCGGTCTTCTACAAAAAGCATTGTCTACAAAGGATAACAACATTAACACAATAGCGAGTGGATAAATCATCAACAGAACAGGGATAGAAAGTGAAATCAATTGAGTTAGCCCTACGTTTGCAACTACGGTACTAAACACCGCAAAGATCACAACAAATGTCTTATACGACAAGGTTGGAACAACTTGAGAAAAAAATTGAGCACAAGCAGAAACAAGACCCACTGAAGTGGTTAAACAAGCGAATAGAATTGTAATTGCTAAAATTACAGGACCAAATGAGCCATACAACAGTTCAGATGCAAGTGATAAAACGATACCCCCGTTTTTTTGAATTCCAATTGCATCTAGGCTTGTTGCCCCAATGAACCCTAATGATATGTATACAAAGCTTAAGCCGATTGCAGCGACGCTTCCAGCTACAACCATGGACTTCATAAGTCCTTTAGAGGTTTTTACACCCTCTGCATGGATGGCAGCCGTAATGACACTACCAAAAATAAGCGCCGCGATGACATCCATTGTCAAATATCCTTCAACAAAGCTTTTAAAGAAAGGATGTGTTCCAAATGTTTCATCTGGACGATTAATGGCACCAATTGGATCTACAAAGCTCTTGATGGCAAGGAGTGCAATTACTAAGAACAGAATTGGTGTTAAATACTTACCGATACGGTCTACGAGTTTTGCAGGGTTCAATGCCAGCCCTATAGTAATCGCAAAAAACAGAATACTAAAAATAAGGATTGGCCATTGTGTAGTCGCAAAATCACCAGACAAAAATGGGGCGATACCAATTTCGTAAGAAACGGTAGCTGTCCTTGGAATGCCAAAAAACGGACCTATTGCTAAATACACAATCATAGTGAAGAACAACCCAAAAGTTGGATGAACACGATCTGCGATTGAGCGTAAATCGCCTCCAGCATGGGCAATTGCCAAAACCGCTAAAAGCGGTAGCCCGACACCTGTAATTAAAAAACCAAACATTGCTAGCGCCAATTCGCTTCCTGCTAATTGACCTAATTTTGGTGGGAAAATAATATTCCCAGCGCCGAGAAACAATGCAAATAGCATGAGACCAATGATGAAATTCTTTTTAAACGTCAATACAGTCACAACTCCTCAAGAAACTTTACATAAATGGATTAGCCGACCTATTCTCATTTAGAGCGTAACAAACATCGAACGAATTATAAAGGATTTTGTCGAAATACTATTGAATATGGACGAAGTCAGACCAATTTGTTGCCTTCTAGAACCAAGCTCGTTAAAATGCCTAATTGGAAAAACTATTACGGAGGTCATTAAAAATGAAAAAATTACTACTATTAGGTGCGTTGTCATTCATGCTAGCGGGTTGTACGAGTAATGAGCCGGCACAAGAGTCGGATACTTCTGATGAAAACACAAATTCATTAGAAGAAAACTCCGTCAACACTGCTCCTGAAGACAATAACAAAGCGGAAGAACAAGCTTCTGAAACAGCTACAAAGAATAGTGATCTTGCAACATACGAGGAGTACAGCAAGATTGCAGAAGTTGGGGATATTGAAGGTCTTAAAGGAATCGTAGAGTCGGATAATCCTGGAACACGTGTGATTCTCTTTGAAGATGAAAGCGGCATAAAAAAGGTTAAAAGCGTCTATGTGAAAAAAGAAAATCGTTTGAAAGTGATTTCTTTAGACGATGACGGTTTGTTATATAACGATATTCTTAAGTAACACATAGGAAAGCCCATTCGCTCTTATTTGCGAATGGGCTTTTGTGCATCCTATTTTAAATACCGACGAGCTCCTGAGAATTCTGTACGATATGGCTCTGCATCTATCGATAGGATTTCGACTGTTTTCTTTGGATTTGGTGAATGAATCATTTTCCCGTTTCCGATATACATTCCGACGTGATGTACGGACCCTTTACCTTTATTGTAAGCAAAGAACAATAGATCACCTGGTTGAAGTTCACTCTTTTTCACGGCTGTTCCATGTGTAGCTTGAACACTCGCATCTCTAGGAATATCAATGCCATGCTGTCTATAAACTGAGTACGTGAACCCTGAGCAATCCAGACCAAACCCTGAAGTACCAGCCCATAAGTATGGGAGTCCGTTAAATTTTTTCGCAGTTGTTAGGATATCCTGTGATGTTGGTGCAGGAAGTTGACTTCCTTTTTGAAGCACACTCACATCTTGTTTACGTACATATTTGGCCCCATCTATTGCAGTCTGAACTTTTACCCAATCCCCTTTCTCTTCGAGAACAGGAAGAATCGTGTTGAAACTGATTTCCATGAACGGTCTAGCAGTGGTTTCATTTTGATATAAGTTTGCGATTGGTGCTTTCACCTTAGCAGTTGCACACTGTCCAAAATCCGCATATGACTCTTTAATATGAGACACAGGAACCCAACCTGGATAGCCAGCTTTGTTTTTAGGTGAATACTGATCTTTTACAGCGATCTGCATCCATTTTCCTGAAGTTTTAAGTACAACTACCTCTTGTCCGTAGAGGGCTTGTGTTTCTGTTTTACCGACGAGCCATTGTTTTTGTGGTATCGTCATCGTTTTCGTCCATTTTCGAATATCTGTTGGTGTTGAAACAGCTGGTCTGTCAATTAATCTAGCCGCATTAGGTGCTTTCCATAGAGTCGTAACCGCCACATTTACATAATACGTCTTTTCCGTTACTGGATTAAAACACGTTAATGTTTCCTGGAATTCCGGATTCAATATTCGCGCTAGGAAAATTCCGAAATGGGCACGTGTTAATGTCATCGTCGGTTTGAACGTATGATCCGGATAACCGAATGTGATGTTGTTGGCGAATAGAGTACTGATTGATGGTGCAGCAAAGCTTTTTACATTCACATCTACAAACTGAAACTTCTTTGAGCTGCTAGGCTGTTGTAGATCGAAAGCACGCACAAGTATTGCCGCCATTTCTGCACGCGTTAACAAGGCATTTGGATTGAATTCCTTTTTCAAATTCCCAACCATAATGTTTTCATCTACAACGGTTGCAATGATGTCATAAGCAGCAGATCCTTTTTTTACATCTACCACCTGTGGGTCAGGACGATTTGTAGTGTCGAGTTTCAGCGCACGAACAAGCATTTCAGAAGCTTCTAATCGTGTAATCGATTGATTGATGCCATAAGCAACAGAAGGACCTGAAGGAACAATGCCTTGTTCAGCTAGAAATTCAAGTTCAGCTTTTGCTGAATATTGATCACCAACGTCACTGAACACCTTCCCTGCCGATGCTGGATTGCTTATTGAAAATATGAGTGCAAGGATAAGAAGTTGGAATAGGATTTTCTTAATCATTAGAAGCCTCCTGAATAGGTTTAATACCTATACCGTACACGAATCAGAGGCTTCTGTATAGATATTTTTCAGAAAATAATCATTTCATTTTTCACTCTAAAATGGCAAGGAGACGATCCACTTCTCTTACACCAATTTCCTGCCATTTTGATTTATCTGGAATCCTTCCGTCCTTATCGAGAGGCTCCTGAAATTGGTTGAATGTGGATGTCAAAAGTGAATTTTCTTCCGAGTCAAATCCGACATTGATGACATGCTTAATGATATATGGAGTTTTAAACTGGATGGATGCATTGTCTTGATCCAACATACCTGCAATGACATCGAATGGTGCACGGATATAGATGGTCTCCCCTTCTTCCCGATTCAGAATCCGGTCAAAATATCCTGTGTGGTAGTCCCAGTTTCCTCCGAGATGATAGCCAGATTCTTCGAGTCGATCTTGCATGATACCAAATTGTGTTTTCCTACCTTCTAGCCCTGTCTTTAAACGGATCATCATGAGCACTCCTTTTTTTAGAAAGTTGACCTTAGTGTCACCTTCTAATTCCGTTTCATACTCATGATGGAACTGTAAAAACAAACTGTGCTATAATTATTTTGTGACCAGGTATTGATACTGACTGCTAACTAAAAAATATAATAGAACGATTTTAAGGGGGCCACTGAATCATGGAAGATTTACTGAAACTTAAAGGGAAAAATATTGTTGTTATGGGTGTTGCGAACGAACGTAGTCTCGCTTGGGGAATCGCGAAAACACTTTTTGAGGTAGGCGCAAATGTTATTTTCACTTATCGTAAAGAGCGTTCTCTCGCGAAACTTGAAAAGGCACTCGAGAAAAATGAACTGACGGCTCGTTTCGTTGCAGAATGTGATGTGAACGAAGATGAAAGCATTCGTACTGCGTTTGAAAAGATTGGTACTGAAGTTGGTGTCATTCACGGTGTCGTTCACTCTGTAGCATTTGCACACGCTGAAGATTTGCATAATGATTTTGTAGAAACGTCACGTGATGGCTATGCATTTGCGCAAGATACGAGTGCGTATTCTCTAGTTGCGACTGCTCGTGAAGCGCGTCGCTATATGACTGAGGGCGGATCGATTATTACGATGAGTTATCTTGGAGCTGAGCGGGTATTGGATGGATATAATGTGATGGGTGTTGCAAAAGCTGCGCTTGAATCATCGATGCGTTATTTAGCTCATGATCTTGGAAAAGAGAATATCCGGGTGAATGCGGTATCAGCTGGAGCGGTACGTACGTTGTCTGCTAAAGGGGTTCCTTCGTTTAATACGATTCTTCATGAAATTGAAGAAAAGGCGCCATTGCGTAGAAACATTACGTTGGAAGAAGTGGCGAAGATGAGTATGGTGATGTTGAGTGATTTGTCTAGTGGCGTGACTGGCGAAGTGGTTTATGTGGATGCCGGTTATCACATTATGGGGTAATTTAGAGATTAAAAAGGCTGTTCAGATGTCAGTTTTACTGATTTCTGGACAGCCTTTTTCTTGAAAAGAGTAAAATTAGACGGTGTTGATTTCCGTTACAGGTGGACGCTTTTCAGGGGGGGTGATTTCAGCCTCCTCGGCGCTTCTGTGGGGTCTTCAATCTTCGCTTATCCCCTAGGAGTCGCCACCTTTCACTCCAATCAACGGAGTGTTAGGGGAAACATCTAGTTCACTGTCACTTCAAAGAGGGCATGAAGATAAACTCATTGACCCACTTTCATAAATTTCTTTGTGCCTTTATTTAAGATTTCATCGTAGTCGATGTAGACGAAGATGTCTTCGTCTAGGGATTCGCTGAAGTTTTTTAGTTCTGCGATTGTTAGTTCTTCGATGCCTTTTTTCTGTTGTTCGCAATAGATGATGAGGCGACCGACGATGCTGTGGGCGTCGCGGAATGGTGTGCCTTTGCTGACGAGGTAGTCGGCGACTTCTGTCGCGTTTAGGAATCCGGCTTTAACGGCGTTGCGCATTTGGTCGGCGTTGACTTGCATTGTGTCGATCATGCTGGACATGATGTCGATGCAATCAATGATGGTGTCCACTGCGTCGAAGAATTGTTCTTTGTCTTCTTGCATGTCTTTGTTATAAGCGAGTGGCAATCCTTTAAGTGTGGTTAATAACGCAAATAACGAACCGTAGACACGTCCTGTTTTACCTCGAATGAGTTCGGCAGCATCCGGATTCTTTTTTTGGGGCATAATGCTGCTGCCTGTTGAAAATGCATCGGACATCGTGACGAATTTGAATTCTTGGCTGCTCCAAAGAATTAGCTCTTCACTTAAGCGGCTTAAGTGCATCATTATGATGGAGAAATCCGACATGAGTTCTAATAGATAGTCTCTGTCGCTTACGCCGTCGATATAATTGTCCACTGGCTTAGCGAAGTGAAGGAGTGCTGTTGTTACATCACGATCAATTTCATGTGTTGTTCCTGCTAATGCACCGCAACCTAATGGATTTTCATCCATGAGTTCTGCGGCGTTTTCAATTCGTTTCTTATCGCGTAAAAACATTTGGACATATGCACCTAAGTGATGGCTGAAAGTGATGACTTGTGCTCGTTGCAAATGTGTATATCCAGGCATAATAACATCATTTGCTTGTCCCTTTGTAGTTAAGGAATCCATCAGATTTTGCAGCAAATCTGAGACTTCCTTCGCTTTAGCTTTAGCATACAGTCTCATGTCGACTGCGACTTGGTCATTACGACTGCGTGCTGTATGTAGCTTCTTCCCTGTTTCCCCGATTCGCTTTGTCAGTTGAACTTCGACGAACGAATGCACGTCTTCATAATCCCCTTCTACTAATAACTTTCCAGAAGAAATATCATTTTGAATCTCTTCCAATCCATTGAGGAGCAGTTCTCCTTCTTCAGGTGTCAACAAATCACAGTGGACAAGCATAGCCACATGGGCGAGACTTCCAGCGATATCCTGTTCAATTAATCGGTTGTCTACAGGTAAAGATGTATTAAATTGTTCCATACGCTCGTGTTCTTTAGATGAAAATCTTCCACCCCAAAGTTTCATGTAGCTCAGCCTCCATCTTTATGTATAATTATTATAATAGATGAATTATAATTCATAACTATACTTTTTGCAATCTTCTCTCCTTAGCTTCTCAGCTTGTATTGTGTTTGTCAAAGAGGTATACTTATCGGTACGCATCTAATAGGAATCGAGTGATAACTATGTATACTATGCTCATTAATGACCAATCCTATAAATTTTCTATCTCCCCCCCTGACAAACCTACGTCAGGGGTTTTTGTTTCCCCTCTGCAACTTTATAAATTGGAGGTTATCTGATTATGACAAACACAACACACTCATTGTCTTCCCTAATTGCAATCTGGGTTAGTCTAATTAGCAACATCTTCCTCACCATCTTAAAAATCATTGTAGGCTATCTATTTCATAGTCCTGTTTTGTTAGCAGATGGCTTTCACAACGCAGGCGACGTGGTAGCTTCTGCCGCAGCCTTAACCTCAATGCGCTTTTCCAAACGTCCGCCAGATGAAGATCATCCATATGGGCACGGAAAAGCAGAAGTTATCAGTTCCGCTCTCGTAGGACTCATTTTAGGGGCAGCTGCCATTTACATCGCTATAGAAGCCTTTCTCACGTTTTTCGAAGAGCCTGCTAAAGCAAGTGTCCTTGCCTTGATCACTGCAATCGTTTCTATGATTTGGAAACAGGCGCTCTATTTCTACACAATGCGAATTGGAAAACAAGAAAACAGTAAAGGCCTCATCGCAACAGCCTATGATCATTTAGCTGATGTGTATGCTTCCATGGCAGCTGTTGTCGGTATTGGGCTTGGATTAATCGGTTTTCACTTCGACATCCCAATTCTCTCATATGGCGATCCGTTTGCTGGACTGATCGTTGCAATTCTCGTACTGCGGCTTGCGATTCATATTGGAAGAGAAGCGCTTGATATTCTAATGGAAAAAACCGTTAGTGAAGAACGGCTGCTGTTGTTCAATCAATTAATAGAAGAAATTCCCGAGGTCAAACGAATTGACCGCCTTCGGGCACGTGAGCACGGCCATTATGTACTTGTGGATATACGGATAAGTATTCCAGCAGAGCTCACGATTCAACAAGGACACGACATCACGAGTACCCTTAGAAACGCTATTAAGGAAGCGAATCCTGACGTCGGTGAGGTCCTGATTCATGTGAATCCTTGGTACGATGAGAACGAGTGACTGTGGTCGATCATTTAAGGTATACTGGAGAGTATTGAAGGAGTTGTGATAAATGATTACAAAATGGATGACCAATTATATGGCAGGACACGATGCGCAAGAAGGTATTCCGTTGAACGCCTTGCAAAAGGAATTTCTAGAGAAGAACGGATTACTTTCATCGGATGTAAAGGTACTTGAAGCACCTGCTTTCGCACCGTCCTATAGCCTTTCTAACAAAGAAACAGATGAGCCAATCGAAACGCCTGTAAATGCTGGGAAACTAGCTGTCTCATATGTGAAGACGCAGCCAAATGATTACATGTTTGCAGAAGAATCGTTATTTGCGACAATTGGAATCGATGGGATTGTCCTTGAGATGGATGATGTATTTGGAACGATTACTGCATTATTTGGACTTCAGGTTCAGAAAAAGCATGGCGAATGGCTAAAAAAATACATCGACGCACAACTTGGAACTGCACCTGGTACACGCAGTTTAATGTTTTCATCCGATGATGGACTGTGGGATGTAAATATCGCTCTTGATTATGTGGACGGTTTCTCGGAGAATGACACATTTGACGAAACGCTAGAACTTGTTTATAAATTTGTTTTTAACATGCTCATCGCATTAGAGGAAGAAGCGTGAACGAGGTAGCAGTCAATTACCTTTACACATATAGCCGGCATGTCGATGAACACGACTTGTGTCGGCTTGAAATGCGCGCTTTTTTCAATCAGGATACGTATGAAAATTTCATCCTCAATAACGTCTGTATTGACCCGAGTCGTAGTCCTTTCATGAGGGAGCGTTTAGATGTACTGATTATGTGCGATTCAGTTTCAGAGATTACTGAGTACGTTTCAACATTTTCTGATGAGGGACAAACATTCCTCATCCGTTGCCTCAATACAATACCGTTAGGAGACACACCTAAACTGTCACATCCAAATCGCCGAAAAATTGAACGGGACATTGGAATGGCTATGTCTGGTGAAGCAGATTTAGATAATCCGGACATTCTTTATGGTGTTGTCCAGATTGGTAATCGCTATCTATTTGGGTATTTAACAGAAAGTGTTGCTGTATGGAACCTACACGTAAAAAAACCTGAAATGTATTCCACTGCCCTCAGCACGCGTGTCGCTCGAGCGGTTTCGAATATCGCCGTTCCACATCCCAAAGGGGTAAAAGCAATTGACCCATGCTGCGGCATCGGGAACGTGCTTGTTGAAGCATTATCAATGGGAATCGACATGGACGGCAGGGACATCAACCCACTTGCTGTGCTCGGCTCACGAAAAAACATAGCGCACTTCGGATTAACGGGTGATGTAACACCTGGCCCAATCGAAGAAGCCCCTGGCCATTATGACGCAGCAATCATCGATATGCCATATAACTTGTACACACACGTTACCCGGGAGCAACAAGCATCGATTTTACAATCAGCCCGCACACTGACAGACAAACTTGTCATCGTCACTATAGAATCGATGGATGATTTACTCATCGATTCTGGATTTGAAATAGTAGATCGTTGTATTGCTAAAAAAGCACATTTTGAACGTGAAGTTGTCGTGTGTCGTTAAACTGAAAAACGAAGTTCTACTTCATGTGAACTAACAAGACGAGCCTACCTGACTTTACAGGTAAGCTCGTCTTCTGTTTTCGTAATAAGGATAGGATGAGCTAATTTGCAGCGCACTCTTCATTCTCTATAAGTGGTTAAAACGATGATGATAACATGGCACAATGCCTAATTACCTTACGTTTAAAATCCACGGGATGGCAAAAGGTAAACCCTTTGCCGCTACGATAAAGAATAAGTTGTCATTCAGAAATAATGAATACGCCCCCACAATGAGAAATCGAATGAAATTCACACGGATACGGTAAGGAAGATTTAATTTCATCGTGCACAAAATAAAATTCATCATCATCCCAGTATTCAATACTTTCCTGACGACATTTATCTAATTTCCCTCGATTTTCAAAGGAAATGTCTCCGATGACTATCTTACCCCCCTTCTTAAGAAGAGGAATTAGGTCGGTAATAAATGATATTTTTTCTTCGTCAGTTAAGTGGTGCAATGTGTAAGTACTTATAATAGAATCATATTTATTTTCAAGAATCTCTGGAGGTAGACCTACTGAAATATCCCACTCGAACAAGTTGGCATTAGGCATTTTAGATTGAGCAATGGAAATCATTTTTGATGAAAAGTCTACTCCATCAATTTGGTGTCCATTTGCATAAAGTTTACTTGTTAAGACACCTGTTCCAAATCCAATATCAAGAACTTTGGAATTCTCCTTTTGCATCACTTCATTAAAAATCGTATTTAGTATTTTCTTATATCCAGCGAAAGGGTATAGATGATTCTCTTCACTGACTTGAACTGTTTGATCATAGTTATCCGACCATAAATTAAACCCTTGATTTGTTAACATGAATGCTCCTCCAATAATTATCAAATTTACGAGCATTCAATGAGATTCTTCATGAATTACTCGTAACGTCCCCCGATAAAACGATTTTCCTGATTATAAGTAATAATATTTTCCATTGTAATCACACCTTTCAATAGTATATTTAAACTTTAACACGGATATCTAAATATTACATTAATTAAAGAGAAATAAAAAATGTATATGAAATTGACTTTGTATCTACCGCTATCTGTTATAAGGTAAGTTTAGCTGTTACCTCCAATAATTACGAATTTCTCTTCGACATAACCTCTGCAATTTTATGAGAATTGAAGTCCTCTTCCTCATTCAGTTTATCAATAATGTTAGTATAGTCTTTTTTATTTCTATTTTGGCTTAGTTTATATGCCGCTTGGATTTCTTGTATTTTGATTTTAAATCCGACAATACCATTTAGTTGTTTTTCTAACAAAGAATTTGAAAGTCTATCCCATAAAACCGGTTCCTCACGATGTTTTTCGTATTTTTGCAATAGCATTGTCAAGTCCTCTTTCAACTCTTCCTTGTCCAAAATACTTACTTCGCCATATACATGAACAGATTGATAGTTCCATGTTGGGACATTCTCACCTTCATACCAGGAAGAAGAGATATATGCGTGGGGCCCCTGGAACATAACCAGTACTTCATCGCAAGTGTCGAAAGTTTTCCATTGAGGGTTCCCATAAGAAAGATGCCCTGTTATAAAATAATCATCTGCTATTTTTGATAATTGCATCGGCAAATGTGTGGCAATTGGCTTCCCTTGTACTGTTGTTACGACTGTACCAAATGAGTTTTTTTGTACAAAGTGTGAAATTTCTTCGATATTATCGACTTTAAAGTAATCTGGAATATACATGATAAACCGCCTTTCAAGAATTTATAACAGTGTTTTCGTCATGATAAAGTCCGCCTGCTCTTCATCCCCCATAACAAAAGTGTGGGTTCCACTCTGGAAAAATCCCTGTGTGTTATAAAATGCAATCGCATTTTCATTCTTCTCCCATACTCCAAGCCAGATTTTCTTTTTCCCGCATTCTTTAGCAATTTCCTGCGCTTTATTTAGAAGACACTTTCCAAGTCCTCGTTTTTGAAATTCTTTTTTGATATATATCCTCTCAATCTCAAGTGAATCTTGATCTACATCTTCAGACTGAGCCTCATCAACGTTTATCTTTAAATATCCAGAGACCTCATTATTGAAATAAATGAAAAAGAATTGTGAAGATGGATTAAATAATTCCTTTTCTAATTGTCTTAAGGTAAATGCCTTCTCCATGTAACCGGTAATGTTCTCTGGTGAGTTCTGTTTGCTGAATGTCTTTTCAAATGTCTCAATGCTAATTTTCTGAAGACTGTATAAATCTTCTAAAGTACACCTCTTTATATGTATAGTCATATGAATTTAATGCTCCTTTCAGATTTAAATCATTTACTATCACACTTCGCTAGAGTTTTCCACTATCTAAGGAAGTTTATGGGTAAAGGGTACTTCCACGCCTATCCCTATTTAGTGCAACTCTTAAGCCCATCTCTCCATTTCAGTATCCTGATCGATGAGACGTAGGCTTTTTTAAGCAAAGGTGACTTCCGTTAGAGATAATAGTAATATAATAATTGACATTGCAAAAGGCACAGTTTTGACAAAATATACATGACAGAGGTTATTTAAAATGAAAAACATTATCTTTGCTTTAGAGAGCCATTCATCTAAATACAAACAGATATATAATCAGTTTAAATTATTAATCGAGAATGGGGATCTGCCAGCAAACGAACAATTACCTTCCTTACGTCAGTTGGCAGAATCCCTGCAAGTCAGTCGCAATACGACTTTAATGGCTTATGAACAGCTTGCTGCAGAAGGCTATATCCGTGGAGCAGAAAGAAAAGGCTACACAGTTAATGAACTAGAACCTTCCTTATTCCAAGAGGGTTACATTTCTATCCCTATTAATAGTTCTGAAAGTCAAACTGAGCCTAAGACAACATATTTAATCGACTTTAAGGCAGGCGCTGTAAATCAGAAAAACTTCCCCTTAAAAACTTGGAGAAGAATTTCTAATTCAGTATTAGCACTTCAGGAAAGCTTTCAATATGGGGATCCCTTTGGTGAAATGTGTTTGCGTGAACAAATCGCCACCTATTTGTTCGAATCTCGCGGGGTAAAAACAGACCCGAACGCAATTATCATTGGTAGTAGCACTCAGCATATGTTGATAAATCTTGGACATATCCTGAAGAATGATTTCGGAAGCACGATCTTGGAAGACCCCGGGTATGACGGTGCAAAAGCGGCCTTCCTATTCCATTCTTTCTCACTTGAAACTTTACCTGTCGATGCATCAGGAGCTGATTTTTCACATTTAGAAAACATGGTGTCACGTTTAATCTACGTAACGCCCTCCCATCAGAGTCCAATGGGGGTAAGTATGTCTATTCAACAAAGACAAAAACTCATTCAATGGGCCAATAAGAGAGATGGATATATTATTGAAGACGATTATGATAGTGAGTTTCGTTACACACAACAACCATTTCCAGCACTAGCTTCCATTGATTCAAAAAAAGTCATCTATCTGGGCAATTTTTCAAAATCCTTTCTCCCAGGAATCCGCTTAAGTTATATGGTTTTGCCAAAGTTGCTTTTAGACAATTATAAAAAACAATTTCAGCATTTCGAGAGCACGACTTCCCTTCTTAGCCAACTTTCAATGGCTAAATTTATGGAAGAGGGTGAATGGAACCGCCATATTAAACGAATGCGCCTTGTTTATAAGCGTAAGATGAATTGTTTAGTTGCCGAGCTAAACAAGCAGTTCAAACAACATATTTCAATTATTGGAGAACAGTCTGGTTTATACTTATTAGTTCAGATCCATCAAAAACATTCTGAGAGCTGGCTAATTGAGCGTGCTGCCGCGGAAGGCATTAAAGTGTATCCTACATCCATCTATTTCATTGATAACTATCCAGAAATGCCTATTATAAAACTTGGCTTTAGTAATCTAACCTGCGAGGAAATACAGAAGGGTGTGAAGATTTTAAAGGAGGCTTGGCTATAAAAACATCCCCGCGACTGTCAGTTATATCAACCATCGCGGGGGCATTCATTGAATTTATTAAACATTAGAATTGCCAGATTGTATAGTAGCTTTTACTCTTTTATACAACCTGAAAATTGAATGATTTCTTCTTCCTTTGATTAGTTTATATCCTCTAGAAAAAATCGCTTTTTATCTGTTTTCAGAACTAAACAGGTATATATAACAGATATTAAAAGCATCACAATTGCTAATGAAGCAATGACAACTCGTAAAGACAAAACATCTCCTAAGACGCCGATACCAAGTATAAATACAACCTGCACCACGCTTTGAATGAGCTGATAAATACTGGTTACTCTCCCCATTACCGCAACTGGCACATTATTTTGATAGAACGTCATGATCCCTGCATTTAAAAACACGTTAAAGAACCCTAAAATCAAAAAACCAATCACTATTGATAAAAACGACCATGAGAACGCGTAAATCACATAACCTATTGTCATCATAATTAGTCCTATAGAAATCATATATCTCAGAGAAAATTTAGTTGAAAAAAGCGATAATAATATAGCGCTGAGCACAGAGCCTAAACCCGTGATACTGACAAGCAAGCTATAGTCAATTTCAGAAAGACCAATCACCCGCTGAGTAAAGACGACTTCTTGAGTATCCATTGTAAAAGAGAAAATCATAATTATGGTGAATCCAAGATAAATCGCAGAAACATATCGATTCGCAACGAAAAAGTCCTTAACAACGATGAAATCACTCACTACTTGCGAAATCGTCAACGCAGGAACCTTATTTTTATCAATGGTTTCTTTCTCTGGGAGCAAGAGCAACAACAAGGCCGCTACAACAAATAATACAGCGTTGATCCATAACGTTATTTCATAAGACAATAAAAAGAGCAAAGCGCCTCCTATAGCTGGACCTATAATGAAGGCACCTGAACTTGCAAAAGAACGGATTGCGTTAAACCGCTTTCTTTTTTCGATTGGCACCACAATGGTTAAATAGGTCGTTGAAGCTGGATGAAAGAAAGAGTTCGCTATACTGAGCACAATCAGGATTCCATATACAACAATCATATTTGGAGCAAAAGGAATAAGACTAATGAATACAGCTCGAATTACATACGTACTCATCATAATTTTCCTCTTACTTCTATAATCGATAAGGCTTCCTGTCCAAAATTTAGTGAAGATATTCGTAAGTGGACTAATAATCCAGAGTCCCGCAACAGCTGCTGCAGAACCCGTGAGTTGAAATACAATTATATTAATCGCTATCAGGTAAATAAAGTTACCGATATTGGCAATCGCTATTGACGACAACAATATGCCAGGGTCTTTCCATTCCTTTAATGTACCCAACGCAAAACGACCCCTTCGTAAAGAAATCTACTCACTATAGAGGTTACTCACTTCTTTTTAACACGTTTTTTATAGTATCCAAGGAAACATGGCCCTTCTGCATGGGACGAGGACATATTCGATTATATTTGTAGACCTTTTCGTTAATTTTCTCTAAACGCTTTTCTAGATCTAGTGTTATATCGGCCTTGTAAAAATCAGCAAGTAGGTGAACATCTTCTCGAATTTCTTGTTGTAAAATTAGCCAATGAGGCTTGTATCCTGCGTCCTTAGCTATTCGTTGAAAATGTTGTAACGTATCTCCCGAGAAATAGTCTGGACTCAAAGGTTTCCCTTTTCCAGGTAAATTGTCCATCCCACCCTCTTCTGCGTGCTTCTTAATAATGTCACTCATCAAGTCATTGTAGGGTTCTTGAAAATTGTCTTCTTTCATCTTTTCCATACTCCTTTCATCAGACCTGTAATCATTTCTAACACTTGGTCACTGTGCCAACCTGTACATAAAGAGAAGCTTAAATCGCCATACGTACTTCTAGCTACTCATACGCTGACGTACTTTTTCACTCGCAATCAATGCATGTTTTAAACAGATAGTTGCTTGCTTATAAGCATGAAGTTCCTCATAAAATGCTGCCCATAATGGAGCGTAGTACAATGTAAGTGAATAGTATTCTTGCTGTTTGAAATATGGGAAAACGAGTTCTTCAAGGTCTTTTAACTTTGTGAGTGTAAAGTTCGCATCACTTGCACATTTTAATAAAAGCAGTTGATAGTGATGATGAGTCACGTTAAATCGTTCTTTCGGGTATTCGATAAATAACTGATTTAACATTGCTTCATCCCGTTCTTGATAACTAGCACGCATCCAATTAATAACGGTATGTAAATCTTCGCCAAAGCGATTCGCTTGTTCATAATAGGACATAGCTTCCTTAAATAAGCCCTGACATTCGTAGCAATAGGCAATGTTATTGTAAAGAGAACTCCATTGCCTAGGTGTTTGAATAGCTTCAACATTGCTCAACAAGTCCTGCCCAGCTTCAAACTCTACTAATGCTTCTTGGAATCTATGTAGATCATTCAGAATAACTCCCTTCATTGAATACAACTTTAATTGAAACAATGGTTTGAATTCGTGAGTAAAAACTTGTGTCGCCTTATTAATGTAATCTAGCGCTTGTTGGAATGAATAATAGCGATGATGAGCAAATGCCAAGTGATAAAAATAATTTGCTTGTTCAAAACGGTTGGCAGTATTCATATAATTACTGACATGTTGTTTGTCTTCTCTTAAGATAATCTGGTGGAACTCTAAAAAGGCTAGATGGACATTCGTCGTGATTGCAATATACATTTGGGTGATTCTGTCCTGATGCCAGGTGATAAATGGTTCGATTTTCACAAGTAGCACTCGAGCTTTGTTTATCGCATCCATAGACAACAAGTACCGACAATAAACAAGTCCAGCTACCAAATCGATCTCTTGTTGTAAAATCTCCGTATGATAAGATTCTAATCTCGTTAATTCGTTTTCTGTAAGGCTATCATTTGATAGTAATTTCGCATATATTGTTTCAAGGAAAGAATGCTTCATCTCCAAATTCCCTTTTTCTTGAGCCAGGTCAATCCCTAAGCGGGTTAATAACATTTCATATACTTTTTGTTCAGCGATGACAACACCATTTTCTATACGACTCAAGTAAGATGGTGTGCAAATCCCCACTGATACATCATCTTGCTTTAGTCCTTGTTGCTGACGATGATACTTGATCACCCGTCCCCAGTTCTTTACTTCATGGTCAGTCAAATTTGTCACCTCCACTTCTATTTTATCACAATATTCCATCTCCTTATTGCGTATATGATGATAAACACTAGTACACATCTATCTATTTCCATTGAACTTACACAAATAGAAACAACCATTATTTTGATCGTTATCTCGAACAAAATAATGGTTGTTAAGTTTATCTAATAACCTTTGTTCTGCAAGTGAGGTATATGCCCCTCAACATCAGGTACTGTTGTTTCTATAGTCTAATTTCCATTACCACCTTAACTAATAACGTATTCTACCCTCGAATTAATAGAATGATTAGAAATAGAGAAAAGACTTACATCCGATAGCATTTTGAATTTGATATCTAGGTATGGTTTTAAAGAAGTCAAAATAGACTAGTAATATATTCGGCTTGTTGATATAATGGGAATTATATGAAATTTCTTTCATTCTTACTACCCTTCTTTTAGATAGCAATTCATGAGTTAAAGGTTTTTATGTTTTTACGTATGAAGTTGTTCTAATCAAAGGAGGAATAATACGAGTGTAAAACTACCCTATGAACTTAATTTTTCAAATTTAATTACAAAGGGGTAGTAAGAATGAAAAACCAATCGTTTCGTTTTCTTTGGATCGGCCAAGCAATGGCTAATCTAGGGGATGTTTTTTATATTGTTGGGATCATTTCTGTTTTATATACACTTACTGAGTCGCCTTTTGCATTAGCATTGGTGCCTTTCATCAATATGTTTGGTCGTTTTATAAGTGGAATGATTTCTCCTTGGTTGCTGAATCGATTTCCCTTAAAGACGTTGCTCGTTTACTCGCAAGTATGTAAGACCGTATTGTTAGTTGTCCTATCGATTTTGTTAATCTTTGAAACAACTTCAGGTCTGTTCATCATTTTAATGTTTGTGGGGTCGATTGCCTTTCTAGATGGCTGGGCGGCCCCCGCAAGTCATGCTATGCTACCGCGATTGGTACCAAAAGAACAACTCGTGAAAGCGAACAGTTTCTTCTCGATTGTCTCGGAAACCGTGAATTTAGGTGGCTGGGCACTAGGAGGGATAGCCGTCGCATTAACGAGTGGGCAATTTGTTATTTGGGGTACAGTTGGGTTGTATATCATTGCAACGCTGATGATGTTCGGAATTCGCGATTCGACTCCATTCCAAAAAAAGGAAGCGGAAGGTAAACGAAGTAGTGAGCTTACAGAAGGTTGGCAGATTATATGGAGAAACCCGCTTTTCAGAAGTCTGCATGTGATTATTATTTTTGAGGCAATCGCCAATGTTGTATGGATTGCTTCTATCCTTTATATTTTCGTGTCAGAAGTTCTCGGTCAAACGGAAGCTTGGTGGGGGTACATTAATACAGCCTTCTTCTTAGGCATGATAATTGGTGGGGTCATCTGCTCTCGATTTGTACGTGGGATTGAATACAATCTACAACGCTTGCTTATTCTGTCTTCATTCGGCATTAGCGTGGTCACCCTCCTTTTCGGAGTAACCTCCATTCCTTGGATTGCTATTCTACTTGTTATAGGGAATGGAATTGTTCAGCAAGTGAAAGGCATTGTTAGTGAGACAATGATTCAAAAATCTGCAACTACTGAAGAACTTCCTAAGATTTATGCCGTTCAAAGTGCTTTAATATCACTGTTATTCGGTATTTCCTCATTAAGTTTCGGAGCGATTGCAGAGCTTTGGGATGTTAGGTTAACATTTATTCTTGCAGCAATTTTGTTAGGCCTCGGGGCTGTATTCGCAGTAATTCGTCGAGGTGATTTTATTATTACAAGTGAATAATAGTCTTAAAAAACTTACCACATAAATGAACTAATAAAGACTATCTACAATATGATACTATATTTTTAAAGTGGTGGTCGTAAATGGAATCCAAGATAGAATCCAGATAATGAATCTATTGCGATTAAATTAAAAAGGATGGCAATTGCCATCCTTTTGCTATTTCTATACCTCGTTAGTACTTATTGAGGCAATGAGTAAATCGCTTATAAAAAATTGTCCCCTAATCGCTTAAAGTTACTATAATCGCAAAGTCATCTTCCTACTGAGATTTTCCATTGCTAAACTTTCATAAAAAGTAATAGCTTTCTCATTAAACTCCCAAACAGTTAATTCTAATGAGGATCCCCCCTTATTTTTAGCCCATTCCACACACGCATTAAATAATGCTCTTCCAATTCCTCTTCTTTGACAACTGCTTTTAACACCAAAATCATTCATGTAGGCAAAAGTCCTTGGCGTCATAGACTGAAATGGTGGTGACTCGTTCAGTTCCATTACTGCATACCCAACTACTTCTACACCTATTTTCGCGACCAAAATATCAGTTTTTGGATCTTCCAATAATTTGCGAAAGTAGCTTTCAGGCATTACTTGATCAACCTTAGTAAAAATATAGGGTAATGCTTTTGAATGTTCGTCCTGTCCATCTTTAACAATCAAGTTAATATCGTAGAACTCATCAATACTAGCTATTTTTATATTAATTTCCATTCAAATCCTCTACCTTCCTACATGATTATAAATCTGCAACTCTCCTTTAAATTCACGACTTATTTTATGGGGATTGACACGATTCTTTTTGAAGAATTGCCCCGTTAGTTCAATATGAATTCACTCTATTCCCATGAGTTTTGGACTGGATAATATAACCACCTTCAGCTTTATATTGTCCCACCATAAAATCTTTTGTATTAATTAAATCTTGGAAAACAGTTGGGATTGTGCAATTCCAGTTCAAACTTTCTACTTTAAGAGGGAATTTATCTTCATTTGGATTTGGTGTATGAATAAAAACTGCATCACTACCTGCGTTTTCATCGTCAATATGAACCCAGGATTGGTATGGTTTTTTTATAGTTTCAAGCTTTTTTAATATATTTTTATATAAGTCTATATGTGCCTGAATTTGTTTTCTTCGTAATCTCAAACTATGATTTCCATATCCAGAAAAATCGAGATGGTTATGCCATAAGTCAAACCAAGCATCATTATCACATTGTAAATTACAATCTTCTAATGTTACTTCTCTCGATAAATTACGAAACCACCGTCTTTTCCCCCGGAACTTTTTCAAACAAACCCTCCTAGGTATATTTTTTCGTATTTACCTAAATTCTCGACTCCTGATTGAACTAGCTTTTTCCGTTTTAAAGGGAATACTTAATCCCTTAATCGGCTCGTTGGTTGTATAAACAACTTATTTTACAGGGCTTCTAAAATTTCTTTTGCAATTTCAGCAAGTTCTTCAAAGAGCTCATTTTTTGTAGGTGTTTTGGTCACCCTTGTTAAATACTCTTCAAACTGAACTTTTGACTCTACTGGCAATTCAACAACTAAAAAGTGTAGAATAAACCACTTCCAGTTATCATCATCGGAAGCTAACACATCTTGCACATGTGGGACGATTTCCTCTGGAAAGGTTAAAAGTATTTTCACTACACTTGGTGCCACTGGCCAATTTATATCTTGAATCCATTCGAGTAAACCAGGTAATAATGGTAATATTTCATCTCTATCCATTTTTTTAATCATTTCAACACGACCATCATCGTACTTATGTCTAGGCAAGAGATCTGTATAGCTTTCGATATGTATCACTCCCTAGGATTATCATATATGGCTGGAAATTATTATTTCAAAATTCCCGTCCTCTTAGCCTATAATTCAAATAATTGTTAATCCTTGTTAAAGAATCTGGACCTTTAGCGGCATAATCCTTATTCCAGAATTGCCCCCCCATTGAAGTGCATACCCTTCTAATTTCTTATATTCCTCTAATACATCTAAGAACACTTAACATTTTTCCATTCCATTAGAAATTCTTCCTCTGAAGTCTGTTCATCTAATGAAAAGTATCGAAGTACTGCACAGCTGGAAAGTTATTCTTCTTGAGAATCAGCGCTCTGCAGATTTAAAATGCAATAGTGGTTAATCCTTTACATCTTCCTCTCATATTTCACTAATCAGTCGCAATACCCGTTGTTTTCTAAATATTTAGGTCCAAGCTCAATACAATTTTCACGTTAAGTCTTTAAATTCATTTATTATTCACCTTAATCCCTACTACTATTTCAGAGGTAACTACTTATTACGTCGTTTGTTCACTTCAATCACTATGAACTCTGGTAAATAGCTAGGAGTACATCCTTTACCTACTTTTTCATTTTTGTAAAGACCCGTTTTCTCCCCAAGTTTCATACAACGTGCACGATTCTTTTCATCATAAACCCCTATCCAGCCCGCGGTGAAATTCATAGCCCATTGAACTTCTGGTTCTTCTTGCGTAATAGTAGCTTCTATTGCAGATAGCAAGTCTGCCGTGTTATCAGGCGGTGTTTGTCCAGTCCATCTCAATCTCCCTTGATAATACCAAAAAGCTCGCCTTTGAAGAGCAGAAGGACTATTTTCCCACGACTCCATCCATGCGATTTTCTTCTTGTCTTTGGTGAGCTGATTAGCCATTAACCAATCCATTAAATTATTCCGCTCTTTAAACGTGTGAGTCTGCATATCTTTATCAAGCTCATTTAGCACATCTTTTGAAAGAAGTTTTTTGTCCATAAGTAAGATCGCTAATAGTCTGGGCAAAAACTCTTCGGTTGACCACAGTTCCATAGCTAGTTCGTGATCTTTTTTAATGTCCTTTGCGATTTTTCGTAAGTCGCCTAGTTTAGTGTTCCTATTGATCTGAGATAGAATATTTTCCGCTTTTGAAGAGCGTTTTATTTCTGTATCATTTTTTTCATCCATTTTATCCGCCTCCCTATATTAAGCCCTTAGTTGTTGAATAATAGAAATGACGCATGTTCTACAAGCGTTCATGTCTGCGGAATAACTTAATCTTAACTTCATTCATTAGGATATAGATTCCGGTACTTTCCTACTGTATGTTTAATTAAATCTTTTAAAACATTGGTATCGATATCAGCCAATTTATTTACATAAATACAAGCCTTACTCTTCGTGTATTTACCGAAGTTTTCTAATAGCTCTTCTCTTTCTTCACTTTCATAATCCAAATAAAGACTTATCTTTGCCTTCCTTGGTGAAAACCCCACTAAAGGCGAATCCCCTTCGCGTCCTGATGCATATTTATAGTGATAGTTGCCAAAGCCTATTATACTTGTCCCCCACATTTTGGCCTCGTAACCAGTCACCTCTTCAAAGATTTCTAATAACTGATAGGCATCTGCCTTCTTCTTTTCATTTTCCACACTTTCTATAAAGCCCGTTACAATATTGTCGTTTTCTTTCATCTTCGGTTCATACATATATACGGTCTCCTCTCTGGTTTTCTGAAAATATACTTGTTTTAACGATTTGCATTAGATTCTATCTATCCATCAGCTGTCAATTCCTCAAGTGCAGTGACTATAGTACATCGGTTACTTCATAATGTTTTGCTAAAATTCGTTGTAATGGTATTTTCGTACCGATTGTCCATTTCCATTCAATATTTTCAGCTTCATATAATTCAAGATTTGCTGATATAGAAATATTGAGATTGACTTTTGTGGTTTCCATTCCATTTCTAATACATTCCTTCTCTCCTCTTAATTCTCCTCTTTCTTTAATCGTATCAAAATGGTTTGGCTCATTTCCATCCAACTGATTGAAGACATATAAAGAAATATTCGTTATTCTTACTATACGATTAGCAGGGGAACATAGTGGAACCATTACTTCACGGAATAATGCTGGCTTTTGGTTTAATTTTGCCTTTAGGCATACAAACTGTTTATATTTTTAACCAAGGGGCCACTCATAAGAAATTTACCCATGCATTGACTGCTGTTATTACTGCAGGTTTTTGTGACTCATTACTCATTTCATTGGCAGTCGGTGGGGTATCTATTATTATTTTTAGCATAGAGTGGCTAAGAACAGTCATGTTTTGTATTGGGGTTCTCTTCTTAACATACATGGGGTGGTTAATTTGGAAAGATAATCCAGAACTAAAGAAACAACAAGAATCCAGTCCTTTCTCTTCAAAACGTCAAATAGTATTTGCAGCTTCTGTCTCATTATTGAATCCTCATGCTATTCTGGACACAATAGGGGTGATTGGAACAAGTTCATTAGTCTATACAGGATTTGATAAATGGATTTTCACGTTAACCTGTATCCTGATTTCTTGGATTTGGTTCTTTTCATTAGCTATTACCGGAAAAAAATTGGTCAAATCGACACCAGTGGAAAATTGTTAAAGCGTATGAATCAAATTTCCGCTCTGATTATTTGGGGGTTGGCCATGTATATGGGCTATCAGCTATTTGTAACAGGAGAATAATAAGATTGTGCAGAGTTAAAAAACGAATACTCAGATAAAAATTTCTGAGTATTCGTCTATGTGTAAAACCTATTCAATTTCCCCCCCGATTTAATTAACAACAATCATCTTCACATACCGAAAGTGATTCCTAAGCTATCTGGTCTGATTGCCATATAGACGAAATTGCTTGTTAAGCAAATACGTCCGTTTATTATTCACAAGATTCTTATAAGCTTTTAACCATTCTTGCGTTAGCTTAAGATATTCCCTAGAATAAGTAATTTAGCAAACAAAGTTTTATTTACTCTCACTTAAAGGAACGAGTAATTCTAGTTCCTTTATTTCCTTACTAAAACCTTCAATATTTGAATGACTTGGCTTAAGTGTAAATGATTTTGGTCTTGTATCCATCGGAGGTAAAGTCAATACCATGTGATGACCATAGGTACCAGCAGCCATACCTGTTTGTAGTTTCAGTTTATCATATATATGACCGTTATCATCGACAACGCTGAAATCAAACCATGGCCAGCTATCATTTTCATCCATTTCTATAGGGTAATCAATTGTGAGATCAATTCTTGTCGATAGAGGTGAAAATGTTACTTTGTCTGCTGTAATTAAAACTTCATCATGCATTTCAGTTGTAACTTCCGGATAAATCTCAGTTACATCACCTTTTACTTTTTCAAGCTGGAAATCCACCATCAATTTGCCCTCATAGCCAAATAGGTTTTCTCCATGGACGGCAATCTCAACTTTTTCGCCAAACTCATTAAAATTAGAAAAGGTAAATTGATGATGTTCAATTATTGTTTTCGAATTCACATCATTTTGCCCTGTAGAACCCATTGCCGGCTTAATCGGTTCTCCATTAATTGTTATATAATTATGCCCGACAACTTCTTCTTTCATCGATAAGTCTTTTTCTCCCGCATAAACCACTGTGACGATTAACCGGTTACCATCATATGCCGCCTCTTTTACAGTCATTGTTAAGCCATTTTTGCTATCTTGTTTATCAATTATTGTCGTAAGTTTGTTGTCTTCAATTTCATCTGACGCAATGTCTTTGAAATCCTTATAAATCGGTCCGATAAGAGGAATATTTGATAGTGCTTCTGCCATTCCTGTTGAAACAAATCCAGAACCAAGCAGAGTTATACATAATCCACAAGCAACCAAAATTGAACGCTTAGTGTTACTGCCTACTTTTCTTTTTTTTCTTGCTCGAAATATAGCCGCATTCTCCCTCGCCATTAGCTTTTCAACAGGAACATTTATCTTTTCCATAGATTGCGTAAATTTGTCTTTATTCATAAAGATAACCCTCCTTTAAAATAGGTCTTAGCTCTTTTTTCGCTCTGTTTAAGTGCGATTTTACAGTTCCTTCCGGATAATTCATGAGTTTGGCAATTTCCTTAATGGACAGATCGTGATAATACCTCAAAAGAATTATGGTTTTAGCAGTTGGATTTATGAATTTGAGGGACTCTGATAGGTCTGCCGAATGCGTAATAAAATCAAAGTTTTCAGAAGCGTATAATTCAGTAAAGATCTCCTCATTGTCTGTAGTAAAATGGCGAGACTCTTTTCGAATAAAATCAACCGCTTTAAAAATTAGAATCTTTGTAATCCAACTAGAAAAACTTTCCGGCTTTTTTAATGTCCTTATTGAAATATAGGCTGTATAAATTGTTTCTTGGTAAACATCAAGAGCATCTTGTTCATTTCTGACGTATGCAAAAGCTGTTCTATACAGTTTTTGTCGCACAGAACTAATCAGTTGTTCAAATGATACATCATCACCTCTTTTTGCCTTTTTCACTAGTTTTGTTATATCCATTTTGGTTCTCCTCTCCGTTATACAAGATAGTCGATTGAGGAAGTAAATCGGTTGCAAATTTTTAAACAAACAACATTTTCACTTCATCTACAAGCTAGTTCAAGTTCTATAATTACAAGCTTCTTAGATATCTCTAACGAAACAAAAACGTCTACTACAACATACTAATCGAAAACAAAATAGCCTAATTCCTCTGTTTTAGCGAGGAACCAGACTATTGAATATTCACAAGACTGCCCATTTGAGGGTGCACCCTAATTTATTACTGCCCCTATGTATTGCCAATGACATGACTCACTTTTTAGTCTTAAACTTAACAAAATACATAACCACAATTACTATGAGTGAACTTAATATGGAATAACGTGCGAGACTAAAGAAAAATTAAAAAATAATTTTTTCTCTCTGTAATCGGACAATCTAATCTTTTCACCAGATAAACTTTGTATCCCAAATTCAGGAGCTACTTGATTGTTTTCAAGAACTATATTTAAATCACTACTCAACACTTCGGATTCACCAAGAGCTGTCACGTATCCCTTTTCAAAAAAGTAAATGAGTTCATGTTCATGGTCATGTTCTTCAACAGCAATTAAATCATTAAACAACACTCTTTAAGTGGTGTATCGTAAAATCGCATTTTAAGATATCTCCTTTACTAGGTCTGCTCTGTAAAATGGCCATATTGCTGAACGCGGACAAATTCTTGTTGCGAAATTGCCCACGATTATAAAAAGTATAAAAAGTTTTTTTCCACTAGTTTCTGCTCATTTTAGCATTTCCAGATTTACTTTGAGGATGATTTTTCTTTTGGTTTAAAATTATTAAAGGTATTCCAATAATCGCTGCAATTAAAACCGGAATAAACAGTTTACTCATGAGGCTATAAAGCAACACGACAGTAAAAATCACAACGATTAAAGAGTGAGAAGCATAGTATTTTTTCAATTTAATTCCTTCCTTTCTTCATTTTTATGTGGACCTAGTGTGGCATGATCCTTATCCCGCAATCGCTCACGTTAGTTGGTTTACTTAATAATAGATTTTATATCCGAAGCGAATTTTTTTAGGGGGTGTATTTCTTTTTGGGCTGAATTATATTTGTCTTCTAGATTAATTTTGGGCTTTTCCGATGTTTTGTAGCTTGTTCAAAAGCATACGCTAATTTAATTAATATCCCTTCACTAAAGGCGCCACCTGCAAAAGTTATACCAAATGGTCTTCCACTTTCCTTGTATCCAGCAGGTAGAGCTATCGATGGATACGCGGCTTTAGCACAGATTGTTGAACCTATATATGAGGGGAAAAGTATTGCATCAAGATCATACTTTTTCAAAGCAAAATCAATCCCATATTGGGAAAAATATAAATCCTCTAGTTTTGCATTTAAATAGTCCGGATTACTTAACGTATTGGGTAATACAACAATTTCCTCCAACTTATTCTGCCCGTATTTCAATGCTCTGTCTGCAATCCTCTTGTTAAACTGAATCAGTTCACTTATTGAATGTATAGGTAAATGTGAAGGGAGTTTGGAAAGATAATTTTCTAGGCTATGTTTCAACTCCGATAGTAGTACTTCCCTTTTCCACTCTCTATGATAAGAAGGGATTTCTATATCTTCAATGACCAGGGCACCTTCTTCATTTAAGGTCTGTATGGCATGCTCAAACAATTCCGCGTCATATTCTTCAGATTCATAAAACGTTTTAGAACCACCTTTGAATACACCAATTTTCGCTCCATTCAATCCCTGGAGGTCTAAAAATTCCGAATAATCCAATCGTGATATTCCTTCATACTTATGGGTAGCGGGGTCATGTTTATCAACACCAACTAAAGCACCCAATAAAATAGATGCGTCCTTAACAGTTCTTGCCATTGGCCCCGCCGTATCCTGAGAATATGTAAAAGGGATTATACCTTGTCGGCTTATTAAACCCACAGTGGGTTTAATGCCGACTACCGAGTTTTGAATAGCAGGACTAAGAATTGATGCATCTGTTTCAGTCCCTACGGATAATACGGAGAAATTTGCAGCTACAGCCACAGCCGAACCTGAACTTGATCCACCAACAAAAAGATTAGCATCTCCATATGGATTTAATACTTGCCCACCTCTGGAACTATAGCCTGCCCACATTGTATTTGACATCCCATTAGCTAGTTCGGTCATATTAGCCTTACCCAAGATTACTGCACCAGCGTTACGGAGCTTTTCAACAAGGAATGCATCATTACTACTAATATGATTCTCTAATGCAAGTGTTCCTGCACTAGTATGCATTGAATCATTCGTTTCAATATTGTCTTTCAGAACAACAGGAATACCGTGTAAAGGACCTCTAACACCCTTCACCTTTCGTTCATGGTCTAATGCTTCAGCAATGAATATTGCATCAGGATTTATTTCAAGAATAGAATTTATTTTAGGACCATCTTGGTCATACTCTGCTATTCTGTGAAGATAATACATAATCAACTCTTTGGAGGTCACTTCTCCGTTTTCTATGGCTTCTTGAATTTCATTAATAGTTAATTCTTCCTTAAAAAAATTATTAAACTCTATTTCCAATAGTAGGCTCCTTTGTACTTCGTTTTTATTAATAAATAATCATTCTATATTTTTAATATTTTTTTAATTAAATGTCCTTATTGCGACATCGTCGCGTTACTGAAATTCCAACGATTCTGTTATTAAGGATTCATATCGCAATCAAAATTAGTAATACTAAGCCAAGATTTTTCAACTATTGGTAAACCACCTTTGTCGTAACAACCATTAGACATTGCACGATTTTCACTATAAGTAAAATACATTTGTGAAATTACTAAAAAACCAACTACGACTATTAAAGTTGAAATTGTAATTGCCTTTCCCTGATTTGACATCCACTGTTTAATCTTCAAAGTTTAATCACTCCTTCTTATTAAATTATCATAGTGCTTAAAATTGTCCGATTGCTGCACAAACCCCATGCTAGAATCTCGCCCAATTACGGAACAGTCTGCAACCCGTTGATTTCCGTTCCGGGCGGACGCGTTCCGCGGGCACGTCTTCAGCCTCTTCACTACGCTACGCTTCGTTGCGAGGTCTTCAGCTCGCGCTGTTCCCGCTGGAGTCACCGCCTTCCACTCCAATCAACTAGAGTACACTATCAAAAATTCCCACTCTATTAGGAAACGATTATTTTATAAGCAACTCTCCTATGAATGGGGTAACATACCCCAAGACAAACAAAACGATGGCAAGGTAAAGGACAGTTCCAGCTATTGGCAGATACCATTTTTTCTTCTTGGATTTGTATTGGAGCCAATAATTAACTGCCCACAGGACGAACATAAAACCAATAGAACAGTTTCGAAATGCTTTATCGATAGGATCATCTATAGGTGCGCTAACACTAAAACTAGCGATTAGCAAAAAAGACATATAAATCCCAATAGTATAACATTGACGATATGGACGGAAATATGGTAAGAGCTGTTATTCATTAACTCTCCACCCTCGATTATTTACAATCTCATTCTTCTTCATCAAAATGTCCCAATTCTTCAATGCAGGGCGCATATCTTTATTCCAGATAAGCGCCCTATTGTGGTAAATAGTTTATTATAGTCTTACCAAATAATTCACGACCACCGAGAAAATATCTCGATTTCATAGTGCTCTAAATCATCTTTAGACAATTTGGCTTTTAAATACTTTTCAATTTCAGGTATATCATTTTTATCGTATACGTCTATCGTTATAACAGGATCAGTAATGCCAATTTGAGTACTTTGCACTTCATATTTAGCCCACAATGAATCCATAACCAGCTCTGTACTATATGGCTCTTTTTGCACGAACCAAAATACCACAGATATTACAATAACACTCGTTAAAATTATTGATCCTAAGTTTCTTTTAACACCATTTTTTTCTCTTCCTCATTTACTTCTCACAAAATGGCCCTTTTGCTTAAGCTTCTTTCATAATCAATTGGTTAGAATTTATACCTTTAAAACTGTTCCTGCAAATCATGTTCAGAAATAGGATTATAAAGCGACTGATCCACGTTAGTCATAACAGCCCAGTACCTATCACCATACGACCAATGCCACCATTCAGTAAAGTAGTTAACAAAGCCAGCTGACTGAAGAGCATGTGCTAAAATTTGACGATTTCGTATTGCTTGTTCAGTGATATTTTTTGCATCCAAAAAAGTTGCATTTTCCGTTTCATGTGGAATTGCATCGAAAACTGTACCAAGATCTAGTTCAATATTATTTGAATTAATTAAGGTTAAATCTATTGCACCACCTGTTGAATGTGGTGCTACATCTGGGGGTGCCACGTACTTAGATGCCTCACCCCTTAAAAATTCTAAATCATGATTTAAAGTATTTTCTTTCACACGCTGTATCGACCTCTCATAAGCTAACTCTTGAATATGTAATGGTCTATAACCTTCCTTAATTAAAAAACGAATATCTTTTGGAAGAAACTTTTTAGCTACAGTAAGTTTTTCGGCTACGGAAAGGCGAACAAAAGAAAAGTAATGACTTCTGTTGGAAAGTGATTGATCCACTATGATTTCCGAATCAAAGTTGATTAGGTCTACAAATGGCTCTTGAGAAAATGGCACACTAATTTCAGAAACTAATGGATCACTCATTAATATTTTTTTTGCCATTTTGGCTTTCCTTCCTTTCTAATAATGACTTTTTGGAGTATGAACAATACTTCTAAGCAAACTCTTTTTAGATATTAGAACTTTTACACAATCGGTTCGGTTCATTTCAGAATCTGGTTCGTTTGATGCGCAAACCTTGTATTGTTAAAGCCCCCCATTTGGGAACAGTTCTTCTTCAGCAACTTCCCCAGTTTATAAGACAGGCGTTATTGAAATATATCAGGTTCATCTATAACGATACTTCCCGCTATATTAATCTTATCCCAAATCCACATCTGATAAATTCGATCGAGTTCAACTCCTAATTCTTTTTCATCCAGACTTTCATCGATCTCTAATTCTTCAAAAGTAAATATCTCTCTTACCTCAGTGCCTTCGAATGTACTACTGGCAAATGAAAAAGTTACTGTTTTAACCAGTTCACTCCACTCCCACTAATCATACTTTTTTCTAAATCTGGCTCTATTATTGAATAGGTGCAGATCCTATATACCAGAATTGCACCAATTGCTTGCCTATGATATGAATTCACTTTTTAGTATTAAACTTAACAAAATACATCACTACAACTAATAGGAGTACAATTAATATGGAATAAAGTACGAGAACATTAGTCATTTACTTGATTCTATAATTCGCCATAAAAGGAATATTTCCCGTCATAATGTCAGTTTGAAGCAATACTTACTGCTTGCTCTTGTGTTATCTCACTATAATTGTAATCCTTAATAACTCCCCCTTCATATTTCTAATACCTATCTGACCTTCCGCAATCTGGCCTGATTGTTTAATGTGCGCTACTCCTTGTTCCAGACTAGTGCCCAATTTCGGAATATCTATCCTTAAAAAATCACACAAATCCTTGCATTCTGATTACCTTTCCATTCACTTCAAGGCCAATTTCATTCATACCAATTTTACAATAAAATTTAATTGCAGAGATGTTGGTTGGGGATACCCTTAAATGAAATTCATTAATATTATTGTCTTTAAAAAACTCTCTTGCATAGTCATCTAATTTTTGACCTTTGCTCTTGCTCCGTTCCTCTGAAATTAGATAATACAAGTGAACGTAACCTATATTTTTACCCTCGTATTCCCTAATTGTTAATTCAATTTGCCCCACATATTTATTGTCTTCCATAACTAAAACAAAACCATTTGGGTTATCGACTATTTTTTCTTTTAACCAATGTAGGTAATCTTCTTCATCAAAATCAATTCCATCACCAAAACTTACTTCAAACGAATCTCTTCGGAATTTAGTCACTATTTCACGATGCTTTTCTGAATCTAGGTTAATATTTACAAACTGAAGAATGTTTCTCACCCCATTAAAATCACATTTTAATCTTAAAAAAAATGGCCCGATTGGAGGAAAAACCTTATGCGGCAATTCCCCCTTATTAGTTGAATGTCATTTGTTTTTTTGTGATTCTGCTTATTAATTCATCAATTGTTCCATTACTCTTTTTGACACTTGATAAATGATAAAATGTGCTAGTTGTTTCTAAATTATTTAGATCGTCATTTGGTGAATGAAGATATACTTTTTTTCCTTGACCGAGTGCAATTCCAAATTCAATATGGCTTCCTTTTCCAGCTGGCAATAAAACTATAATAAAATCGGCATCTAAAACCGCATTTTTTTCATGGAATCCTATTTCCTTCAAATCTGCAATCGTTGAAGCATCTTCGTTCTTAGTCCAATCATACGTATGAATAAACCCCTTATCTACTAATCTCGTGCTTACATGGCGAACTAAATCAATATTCTTGAGGCTAGATGCTACATAAAACTTTTTAATTTGAATTCCTCCCTACACTTAGATAAAATGGTCCGATTCTGCTATGTAGCTGTTCAGCTAATGCGCTCGTTAACGGCACTCCCTTATGCCGTAAAAGGACCTTTTGTTGAATAAGATATTTTAGGAAACCCAGCCCGACTCCATAACCATAGCGGAGTATGTACATCAATCGGTGCTAATTCGCTTCCTTCAAGAGCTTTTCCCCAAGCAGATGCAACAGTTATTCGGTCATCTACTCCACCATTAAGTACATCTTCTGAACATAATCCCAATTTCACAGTGGCTTTTAGAATATGCGTATCTGGAGCAATAGTAATTAGTTCCCGCGATCTCCAGGAAACTTGTGTATAGCTTTCCAAAACATATAACCAATAATTAAATATCTTTGGACCAGAAAGGTATGGGAATTCTGGCTTTCTTGATACTTGCATTATCTCTTTCAGGGGTGAAATGTCGAATTGAACAGACTCAATTAATCCCTGCACATTTCCTTGTTCCGATGATTTTACAATCCCTTTGGCAACACGTTGCCAAATTTCAGGATGACGATTCGGTTGTAGTCCGACACGATGTAGTAATAACGCTTCACGAAGTTCGTCTGTATTTTTGTTTACAACAAGAATAGGATTAAATATCCACTTCGTTTGTGGATCTTGATATGCGTTAACAACGGACTCCCACAACGAATAAGAATTTCTCTGATAATTTAAGGACATGGCAAGTGTTAAAACATCCATTAGTTCATTTTCTTTAACTACATCAACCAATACATCCTCGGGCATTATTTCTCCGCCTAAAAGTCCATCTGAGTGCATTTGTATCAAAGCATTTACATTTTTTAAAAGTTCGTTATTCTCCACTATATTTCCCCCCAAAAACGATGCTATCTAATTAATTCTCTTATGAATGGCAAACGCCTTCTTCGTCTATATGGCACGTTTGCGGTATAGATGTATTTACTTATTAAGCAATCTCCTCAATAGTTAAATGATTATCAATAGTAGTCTCAATTTATATTAAATCGATTCTCAGTTTTTCAGCATCTATATAGTCATAGACTTCCAATATTTCTTTGTCATAGTCGTTATCGATTTCAAAATATCTAACACCTAATTGCAAGCAGTGTGATTTAAATTCCTTATGTTCCTCGATCAATTCTGTTATCGTTCTCTCTTCTGGCCAACTACGAAGTTCAACAGCATTCCTATATTTCACTATTCTCGCTTCAAAGTTCTCTTGAATATAATTCGTTGAAAAACCTAGAAATACTGAAATAATTTTCTCTGAATAATTGATGTCAAGGTCCTTCAGATAGTGAGGTAATATATAGCAGCCTTCAATGATGAGATGTTGCTCATTCTCAATATTTGTCCTAATGATTCCTTTTATTATTGGCCAAAGCTTATCTCCAATGACTTCCGTGTTATCAAGTGATGTGAATCCACAAAGCCTATCTCCTCTGTACAACCCCATTTTCAAATGATCTATAGAGAGATAAGAAATGTGGTACTTCTCTAACAACTTTTGAGCCATCAAGGTTTTACCTGTACTGCCTACAGCACTTATTAAAATAATCATAAATTACTCCGTTTTAATTTTTTGTACTCCAACCATCGATCATTACACTTAATGGCCGATTGATGAAAGAATCCTTTATGAATATACTTTCTATTGCTTGAAGTGCAGGCGCCGACTCCTGTGGGAACAGCGCGAGCCGAAGACCCTGGACGGAGCGAAGCGAAGGAAGCGGCTGAGGCCGTGCCCGCGGAAAGCGTGCACCGTAACGGAAAGCAACTGTTCATGCTAGCTTGTTATCTTATCCCGTTTGAAGAAAATGCTACTTATTTTAATGTGCTCTGAAGACGGCCGACTTCGTAGGAATCAGCGTGCCGTCTAAAGCGGAATGTAAAAGGTTTTCAGACAGGTTGGCATGATTCTTGAAAACCCTTTACACTTCCTATCATTTTCATGAGTTTCTCATGATTTTCTTAATCAATCTAATTTGGCCACGGTGATTCAATTCATCCTCCATGACATGAAACCATTTGAAATAGTTATTTGTGAGCTCTCCGTCCCAAAATGGCGTTTGTTCAAACAACCAGTTATCGGGCAATGTCCGGAATGTCTCAATAGTCTTTTCTCTCGTCTGCTCCAATTGTTCTAAGTAGAATTCAGCTGGTTTCCCTTTAATTTGTTCCCTTGCTGCAGCGCCAAGTTCCAAGCCTGGATTAAGCACTTTGATGTCCTCTTCCGTATATTCACGTTTCTCAAATGTATTGATTTGATATGCTTTTTCGACAGAATTCATATGCTCAAGAAGCATACCGATGGAGTTTGCTTCATCGTTGATGAGGAAATCCAGTTGTTCAATTGTTAAATCTTTCACTTCAGCTAATGTGGTCACTCTTGTATATTCCATCATGGACAGTAACTTACCATATTCCCATTCGACGCCTTCTTTTTTATCAATTACATATAACTCCTGTTTACTCAATTTGATTTCCCCCTAATGGTTTCTATTTAGTATCACTCATACTCAATCAAATGGCTTGAAGTTTACCATTTTAAAATCCATTTCAAATAGACAGTATTATTGTAACATTTTTAACAATTATTTATTAGATAATATTTCCATTCCTTATCAAATAGTATATAAATACTTTTACAAGAGACATTTTATAAGAGTTCTGTACTCAAATGTAGACGATCTTAACTTCCCCACTTGCTACGCTGATCAAAAAAAACGCATTGCTGAATGAGCAATGCGCTTTTGGTGTATCTGTGGCAATTTTTATCTTCATGTCAACTATTCATTAGTATTAAAAGAGTACTAATAAGTAATTACTTTATACTACTAGATATGAACATGGAAGCATCTTGTTTGATGAAAATACGACGACCATGATGGAATGTTCTAATTTCAGCTGTCTTGAATCCAACTTCTTTCAATATGTTTTTCAACTCTTCATGTGAAAAACCGTTGTGTACTTTCGGATGATCTATTTGTTCGTTTTTATCGAAATCTACTATAATTAGCTTGCCATCCTTATTTAGAATGCTGAATAGTTCTGTTAATATCTTTTTAGTATCTGGAATATGAAGTAAAACTAGTGAGACGACAACGATATCTGCATTTAGTTCTGGTGTTTCTTTCGTAAAGTCTGAGTAAAGAACTGTTGCATTCGGAATTCCTTTTTGCGAAATTTTTCCTTCTGCGATCTCCAACATTTGTTTAGATGAATCTATTAACAAAATAGAATCGACTACCTGTGATAATTCTAAACTGATTAGACCTGTACCACTTCCATAGTCGATTAAAGATTTTGTTTCACTATTTTGTAATTCCTTTTTTATTTCCTGAACGATGATTTTAGCTAATTCCTTTCTTTCTTCTGTATCGTATTTTTTAGCCATCTCTTCAAAGACATTCGTATCCATGTTTCACTCTCCTATTCTAATAAGTCCGCCTATCATAACAGAAATCATATCTAAAGGGACAGATTCACGATTGCATCACATGAAATAAAATCTTTATCCTTCATCTTAGAACCAAAAAAACGCACTGCTGAGAGCAATGCGTTTTGGTCCAACATTCCACTATTGTTACTGAGAAATCTCAACCACATAATCCGCCAATAAACGTGCGCCATACCCTGTTGCTGTTTTAGGATAATATCCCGAGTTTGATGTCTTTTGCATCATTCCTGCCATATCCACATGCAACCAGCGTGTATCTTTAGATACGAAACGGCGTAGGAAGAGCGCTGCTGTAATGGATCCTGCAAAGCTGAGTGAACTGATGTTATTGAAATCTGCATAATCACTTTGCAGGGTTTCATCATACGCATCGATTAACGGCATTGGCCATACCGCATCTCCGTTTTTCGCACCAATTTCTTTCATCTTGGTTGCAAGTTCATCATCACCAAACACACCTGCGATATCAGATCCTAATGCGTTTTCGATTGATCCTGTTAATGTTGCGATGTCCACGACAAAAGCCGCATTCAGTTCGCCCGCACGAATTAATCCATCTGCTAAAATCAAACGGCCTTCTGCATCCGTATTACCAACTTGGACCGTACTACCGTTTTTGTACTGAATGACTTCTCCTGGCAACACAGCTGTATTATCTGGCGTATTTTCAACCATTGGAATGAGCGCCACAACGTTGACATCAGCTTCGCTTTCTACAAGTAGTTTCATAGCTCCTGCAACCGCAGCTGAGCCACCCATGTCCATTCGCATATCACTTAAATCTTTTCCGCTTTTCAAGCTGATTCCGCCCGTATCGAACGTGACGCCTTTACCTACAAGTGCAACTAATGGTTTGGAAGGATTTTTGCAATAAGAGACTTCTACAAATGATGGAGCATATCGGCTTCCTCTGCCGACAGTAAGGACACCATTCATCTTCATCTCTTCTAGCTTCGCTTTGTCATGAACAATTACTTTCGCATCTGTATTTTGGAACACTTCTTTCAGACGGTCTGGATAGGATTCCGGGTTCAATACATCCGATAATTCATTCATCAGATCACGTGAGTACGAGACTGCTTCAGCGCGTTGTTCACCAGTTTGAACAGCTTTTTCAGATGCACCTTCAATTGTTAATTTAGTACAGAACGGTTCTGCATCCGATTTGTACGTTAGGAACTGATAGGCTCCCAAATGCCAGCCTTCTACAAAAGCAGTGACCGCTTCTTCGATTTCTACATCTGAAAATTCATTACCGAGCCCACTAACTTCTATTTTTGCTGAAGCTACTTTCGCACGGCTCAATTCTCTAGCTGCAGTTCCCGCCGTCGCCCGAATAGTTTCCAAGCAACCTGTTTTCCCGCCTTTCACTGACATTACATACCATTGCTGCCCTTCTGAAAAGACTGCACTTCCTGACCCAGCCTTTAATTGGTTTACAAACGTTTTAAGCCCCTCATTCTGTTGAATTACTGCGTCTTGTGAAAAGAGCAACTTCACTTCAGTCATTATCGTTATCCCCATTCTTCTATAGATTCGTTATGTAACTAATAATCCTTCACTAGTGTACCATGTGAAAACAGAGGATTCTAATAATTGATAGCATACAAAAAACCATCCCGAGTAAGGAATGGTTTAACTATTAATGGAGCCCATCGCTCCTGTATCTTGAACTTTGTCAAAATTTCCAGCACCCGTACGTTTCTTAATCTCTTCATCCGAAAGGGGAGGTGTCACTTTTCCTTCTTCCACAGGAGTTTCATCCAGATAATGAGTTTTCTCTAAAGCGCGGTTTTTAGCATCCATCTGCCGTCCATATTCTTCCGCTTCTTCCACAGTCATTTGACTATTCTCAGGTGTATTCAACAAAATCTCTCCCTTCTGATCACTTACTTTTTTTTAAGTATTCCCTATGGAGTTTGATAAAAAACATTCGAAAGACTGAAAAAATGATTTTTTATAGGTTGCTGTGATACGCTCTTATTAAGTGGGGTGAAGAAAGATGAAAATATTAGTCGATGCCGATGGATGTCCTGTTGTTGACATCACCATTAGCACTGCAATGGCCCATCAAATTCCTTGTTTGCTGATTTGCGACACCGCTCACGAAATGGTTCGCGATGGTGCTGAAACAATCGTTGTTTCAAAAGGAGCGGATGCGGTAGACTTTGTTCTTGTGAACCGTATTCAGCCCAAAGACATTGTCGTCACCCAAGATTATGGTCTTGCTGCCATGGCGCTAGCTAAAGGAGGGCGTCCGATTGACCAAAACGGAAGATGGTACACGGATGAAAACATCGATCAGCTGTTGTATTCCCGGCACTTTGCTCAAAAAGTTCGCCAAGCGGGAGGTCGCTTAAAAGGACCTAAAAAACGCTCCGTTGAACAAAACGAAGCGTTTCAAAGTAGCCTTTCGAAGCTTATTTCTCAGTAATTAATTATACGTTTCGTTCAGGCTTGTACTCATAATCCTTTATCTTTCTGCATACCATTATTTCGTTAAGGTGTAATTTGAAGAACGCAAATATCCGAATCGGTCTCTGCGATCAAACTATGTTTCTCGTTAGGGACCATGTGAAGGATAGTTTCCCCTGTGACTGTAGTTGGTGTACCTTCAACCATAAAACGGATTCTCCCTTTTCTAACGATGATCAGTACTTCCCTGTCTGTGTCATGCTCGGACACTTCCTCACCTGCACGCAGCTGGATATTTAATACGTTGGCATTTGGAATCGCACATACTTGTTCTACAGATTTCGCTTTACTGTCAAGTTGCCTTGGCGTTTCAATCAGCTTCATACTAATCCTCTCCTTTAGTTGGTTTATGTTGGACGGTAATAGCCAATTAGTGTTCTTCCGTAGGTACTTGTATGCTGCCTTGTTCTAATAAGGGTACAAGACTCCTCATCGCTTTCTCATTTATTGTTTAATAACGTTTACACGATCTTGTTATAGGAAATTAGTGAACTAAAGACAATAGGAGGTCCACACATGCCCCAAATCGTATCCGTAAGCACACATTTACCACCTAATCTTATTAAGCAGGAAGAAGCAGTTGAATTATCACGTTCGGTTTTCAGTGGACGTTTTAAAGATATTGAACGGCTGTTAACTGTGTTTCAAAACGGTGATATTGAACAACGCAATGTCTGCATGCCACTCGATTGGTATGGGCAAGCCCATGATTTTGAAGAGCGTAACGAATTGTACATATCACATGCGATTGAATATGGCACAGCTGCAATCACTGCGTGCCTCGAATCCAGTATGCTAGATCAGAAAGTAGACTATCAAGATATTGATGCCATTATTTTTGTTTCGAGTACAGGCATTGCCACCCCTAGTATCGATGCACGTATTATGAATAATCTACCCTTTCGAGATGATGTGAAACGTATTCCTTTATGGGGGCTTGGCTGTGCTGGTGGCGCTTCCGGGCTAAGTCGTGCCAATGAATTTTGCATGGCGTATCCAGAAGCGAATGTACTCGTCCTTGCAATTGAATTGTGTAGTCTGACGTTCCAGAAAGACGATTATTCAAAGAGTAATCTCGTCGGTGTCTCGTTATTTTCAGACGGAGTCGCTTGTGCACTTATTGCTGGTGATCAATCCAAGTTACGTTCGAAGCAAGTCCGCCCTTCGATTGTTGCTACGACGTCCAAGCTGATGCCTGATTCTGAAGACGTCATGGGATGGGATGTAAAAAATAGCGGATTATACGTCGTCTTCTCCAAAAGTATTCCTGTCATCATCAGTGACTGGCTTGGACCGTTTGTTCATCAATTTTTAAACAAGTACAACGTCACAGACAAAGACATTTCCCATTTCGTCGCCCACCCTGGAGGAAAAAAAGTGTTAGAAGCGTACGAAGAGGCGCTCAACTTCAATAGTTCAATGACTGAGATATCAAGGAATGTATTACGGATGAATGGAAACATGTCGTCCCCCACGGTTCTTTACGTATTGAAGGAATTCATGGAAGCAAAGCCTGCACAAGGGGAATATGGTGTGCTCGCTGCCCTCGGTCCAGGATTTTGTGGGGAACTTCAACTGCTGAAATGGGAATGAGGTGGATACATTGTTCTTCTGGATTGTTATTTCAATCGTCATTCTTCAAAGACTCGCGGAATTAGTCATTGCTAAAAACAATGAGAAACGGATGAAAGCTCAAGGGGCATACGAAGTCGGTGCGAGTCATTACCCTGCTATTGTACTACTTCATACCGCCTTTTTTGTTTCCTTACTAGTAGAAGTACTCATCCGAAAACCAGAATTATCTCCAATCTGGGGAATTTTATTGACGATATTTTTGTTAACACAGGTGTTGCGGGTTTGGTGTCTTGCTTCACTCGGAAAGTATTGGAACACTAAAATTATCATTCTTCCAGGTGCAGATGTTGTCATGAAGGGACCTTATAAATTCATCAGGCACCCTAACTATGTCATCGTTGCAACAGAAATCCTTGTCCTACCCATGATATTCGGTGCTTATTTCACGGCTATTACTTTCACTTTGCTAAATGCCTGGATGATGTCCGTCCGCATCCCGCAAGAGGAACAAGCATTGAAAGACGCGACCAACTACAAAGAAAAGTTTTCATTAGAATGAACAAAAGCAGTGGCTCAAGTTTCGGTGCCACTGCTTTTTATATGTTAGGAATGGGATTCTTTTGCGGAGTCTTCATACGTTAGCGTTTTACCGAACAGGCTGAACAGAACTGTTAAAATTGGTGAAAATAGACAGAAGAACGCAAATCCGAAATAATCGCCTACAGGCACGCCTAGGACATCTGCAATGAATATCCCGCACACACTCCATGGGACAAGAGGGTTGACGACGGTCCCTGCATCTTCCATAACCCGGCTCAGGTTTTTGCTTGCAAGTCCTAATTTCTTAAATTGACCTTGGAATGCTTGACCTGTTAGTAAGATTGATAAATATTGTTCACCAATCAGTACGTTGATGCTGATAGCAGTTAACGCAGACGCTCCAATTACTGAACTTGCAGAACGTAAGGATTGCTCCACTGTTGCAAGTAATGTTTGGACGATTCCTAGCTTAAACAACAATCCGCCCATAGTAAGCGCTAAGATGACTAGTGTAATCGTGAAGAACATGCTGCTAATACCACCGCGAGTTAGTAAACTGTCTACCGCTTCGACACCTGTTTCGGACTTGAACCCATCAAACAAGATTGCAAAAACTTGAGAGACACTATATGCATGTAAGGCACATCCGATTACGACTGCTGAAGCTGTGCTTGCCGCCAACGTCAAGAGGGCTGGGACTTTCATTAGTGTCAAAACAATAAGTACTACTAAAGGCAAGAACGAAATCCAGTGAACGAGACCGGTTTCCTTAAGTGCCTCCTGAAACGACCGGATTGTATCCAACTTAGCATCCCCTGCTGAGGGTGAAAGAATCGCAAATATCCCAAACGAGAGAACAAATGCCGGAACGGTCGTCCACATCATATTGCGAATATGGGCGAATAAGTCAACTCCGACAATTGAGGAAGCCAAGTTCGTTGTATCGGATAATGGAGACATTTTATCCCCGAAGAATGCACCTGAGACAATCGCACCTGCAGCAATCGCAGGTGATAGACCGAGTACGCCTGACATACTGAGCAACGCTACGCCTACTGTTGCAACAGTTGTCAACGAGCTCCCGATGGATATCCCGATAATCGCGGTTACTGTGAACGCAATCGCGTAAAAGTAGGACGGGGTTATGAGTTGAAAACCAGCATTGATCAGGCTCGGAATCGTTCCGCTCATCATCCAGCTACTTATGAGCATCCCGATGAAGAAGAACAAAAATACTGCGCCCATCCCGGCTCCAGATCCTTCTGTCATCCCATCTTGGATATTGCGGTATGATACTTTTTTGACTAGTCCATATCCGATTAGAAGTAAAATGGATGCCAAAATCGGTAAATGTGGAACAGCTCCAAATCCGATAATACTTGCACTAATCATGCAAATGATCACAGCAATCAGTGAGATGGACTCTGTGAATGTGGGTTTGAGTAATGGTTGAATGTGAAACATGACGATGTCCTCCTCGGTTTTTGCGTACAAAAAAACTCCATTCGTTCCCTAAAACAGGGACGAAGGAGTTCTCCGCGGTACCACCCATGTTGACAAGCTGACATCGCTTATCCACTTCATTGGATTCAAAGATTGCTTGTTGACGTAATTCACGAACGAAGTGCCTGGACTTACACCGCCTATCCAGTCTCTGGTTGCTGCTATCTTCGTTCACTACTGCATCATCACTTTGAATGACTATTTACTTTTCGGTTTGAATGATTATTGAAATCTTACCATGACTTTTAAGTTTGTCAAGTCATCCATTTTAATTATCTAGGTTCGCAAGCGACACCGTCTTTGTCTCCATCCATTCTTTCACTGTAGGCAGGATGAGCTTTTTTCACACCAGTTGGATAGACTTTCCGAAGTTCGGTACAATTTGCAAACTGTTCGGTAGGTTGTGTGGAGGGATTTTTCGTATCAGGATTTGAAGTAGTCTCACCTTTAACAGGATAGGTGTCACTGTCGAATCCACGATCAGTTGCATAATCTTCTAACGTCCAAATTCCAATGCCTTTTTTCTTTGCTTCGTTTTGAACTTTTTCATATTCATCCAGATGACGGGTGTTCGGTGGATACACATAAGCAACTCGAGCTAGCCCTTCTTCCAGTAACTTCTCTTGAACGCTTTCCCCGTCTATGTAAATATAGGCAAGTAATCGACCGTATTTATCATACTTTTGCCCAATATCGAACTCAATCTCCAACTTTCCACTATTCATCAGTTCTTGGTTACGTCGCTTCGCTTCTTCTCCGAAAGGTTGTTTCCCTAGTCTTGGATGGTTTGTCTCTGGTGTATCTATGAGTAAGTAACGGACGTTCGTTTCATTCCCCTCAAACATGATTTTAATCGTATCGCCGTCAATCGTTTTGACTAACTCAACTGGGATTAGACCTTCACGTGTAGGTGTTGCATCTTCTTCTTGAAAGAAAAAATAATAGGCGCCTGCGAGAAGCACAGCAATTATTAGTGCAGATAGACTCCCCTTAGTTTTACTCGTTTTTTTCGATCTTTGTGCCATTTTGTTCATTCCTCACTCAATTCGTCATTCTTACAAGTTTAGCAGGTTGTGAAAAGATTGAAAAGCAGATGTCTCAGAGACATCTGCTCTTTCAAATTTTAGTTTCTCAATTTCACAACTAAAAGCAAATAGGTGGAAAACAATCCTACTGATAAACAACTCCATGACCTACCCTCATCGTGAGTTCACTACTTTAGCAACTTCCGGCTGTAGCACCGCAACAAGTCTCATCCTTTTTTGTAGATTCTAAGTTTATACTACACACACCGGTCTCGGGCAAGTCTAGTTCCACATTCTTCGCGGATTCAAAATCTCCTGTCAGATAGGCTACAACTGATCGTACTTGTTCATAACCTGTCGCCATTAGGAAGGTTGGAGCACGTCCATAGCTTTTCATGCCAACGATGTATAGATTTTTCTCAGGTTGTCTCAACTCCTCTTCACCATGTGGTCGAACCGTCCCACAGCTGTGGAGGTTTGGATCAATTAGTGGAGCTAGCATACTAATACTCTCAGTTGCTGCATCAATATTTATCCTTACTTCACTTAAGAAAGAAAAGTCAGGGCGACTCCCCGTATTGACGATTAGCTCATCAAGTCCTTCAATTGAAAAGCTTTCTCCCTTTAAGTCTCCATTTAGTTTCAAAGAGCTTTCATTTTTCTCTACACTATGGATTCTAAAAGGTGTGTACACATGAACACGTCCTGAATTAACTAATTGATGAATGCGCGATCCAAGTTCCCCCCGTGCCTGAAGGGCATCCTTCTCTTCGCCACCATATGCTTCTTCCACACTATTTTTACGAAGAATCCATGTTATTTTTAGATCAGAATGTTTTTCATTCAGCTCGGATAACTCCAGAATCGTATTGATTGCGGAATGTCCACCCCCGATGACAGCCACTCTTTTTCCAATAAACCTTTCATACTCATTACCATTAATGTTCGGAATGCCATAAAATACCTGGTTCTCAAAAGACTTCTCTTCCTTCGTCCAAATACCAGTGGAATTCATGGGATTCGGTTGTCCCCATGTTCCTGTAGCATCAATAACTGCTTTCGCTTCGATCTGCTTTGTTTGACCCTGAGTTTCAATATACAGCACAAAAGGAATGTTCTCCCTATTGGCTGATTTCATTTTATCAAACCCTTTTCTACTAATAGAAATCACCTTAGTATTCAGTCGAATTGAAGGTCTGATTTGTGGTAATTCAGCAACTTGTAGTAGGTAATTTTCCACTAACTCATTGCCAGTTGGGAGCACTTCAGGAGTTGGTGTATCCCATCCATTTTCTTCAAGTAACTCTCTGGCTACCTTATCGATATTATATTGCCAAGGCGAAAACAAACGAACGTGACCCCACTGTAAAACATGATGTCCTACACTTGGACCGGCTTCTAAAACGATAAAATTCTCTCCTGCCTTCGCTAGGTGGGCGGCGGCGGCTAATCCAATAGGACCAGCTCCTATGATAGCAATTGGCAGCGACGAGTGTTCTTTTCTCTTACTTTTAGTAGTTATTGGTAATTCAGCACTTGAACAACATGCAGTTTGAGTTTTCATGATAATACCTCCACGTATTATGTAATAGTTTTCCTTTTAGTTCGAGTAGAACGGGGATTTACAACCGCCATCAATCCAGAACCTTATCATTAAAGGAAGTAAAAGGAACAGAAAAAGGTCTATTCAATTGTTCGATTAGAAATTCCACTATAATAGCCATTTAACCTTTAACATAAGCTCATAAATATATACTTATATGTCATGCACAATAAAAATCGCTAGACGTCTCCGCGGCCTATAACTTATTTACCCGTTTTAGCGAACACTTCTATCCTTGCACCTATTTCATCTCGTACATGCCTGAAGAATGCCCACTTTTCTTCATCTGTTCCTTTTGCTTTTGCAGGATCATCAAATCCCCAATGCTCACGATGTACATGAGGTGGTGTCATTGGGCATTTGTCAGCAGCATCTCCACAAAGAGTTACAACAAAATCCACACTATTTAAGATTTTAGGATCAATAATATCCGAAGTTTGACTTGAAATGTCAACTCCAATTTCATTCATAGCTTTAACCGCATTCAGATTTACTCCGTGTGCTTCAATGCCTGCACTGAGAACTTCCCAGTCTTCACCAAGAAACTTTTTTCCCCACCCTTCAGCCATTTGGCTACGGCATGAGTTACCTGTACATAAGAAATAGACTGTTTTTTTCAGCATTACTGTCATACTTTTCTTTTTTCATATTAGACTACCAATAGCCACACATAGAGACCCATTAATGTAATAAATAAAGTAGGGATTGTTAAGATGATACCGATTTTGAAATAAGTTCCCCAACTGATTTTAATACCTTTTTGCGAAAGGACATACAACCATAAAAGAGTTGCGAGTGATCCAATTGGTGTGATTTTCGGACCGAGGTCAGCTCCAATCACATTCGCGTAAATTAAAGCTTCTCGTATTGGACCAGAAGTCGTTGTTTCCCCAATCGCCAAAGCATCGATCAAGACAGTGGGCAAATTATTCATGATGGAGGAAAGGAATGCTGCTATAAAGCCCATAGACATCGTTGCGGTAAATAAGCCTTGGTCGGCAGCCCATTGAATCACATCCGCCAATACACTCGTTAAGCCAACATTTTTCAAGCCGTACACAACTACATACATGCCTACAGAGAAGAATACAATCGCCCAGGGTGCCCCTTTCAACACTTGTTTCGTCTGAACCGCTGAACTCTTTTTTGCCATGTACAAGAAGAATAGGGCTACGATTCCTGCAACAAATGAGACTGGGACTCCGATAAATTCACTTGTGAAGTAACCGATTAGTAAGATGCTAAGAACACCCCAAGAAAGTCGAAACATCTTGTGATCTTTGATCGCTTCACTCGGTGTTTTTAGTGCAGAAACTTCATAGTCGCCAGGAATACTTTTACGAAAGAATAGATATAGCACTAGAATACTCGCTACTAAAGCAAACAGATTCGGAACGATCATCCTAGATGCATACTCTACAAATCCGATATCAAAAAAGTCAGCGGAAACGATATTCACCAAGTTACTCACAACAAACGGCAAGGAGGTCGTATCTGCTATGAATCCACTAGCGATAATAAAAGGAAAAATCATTTTCTCATTGAAATTCAAGTTCCGGACCATCGCTAGAACAATCGGTGTCAGTATTAAAGCCGCGCCATCATTTGCAAATAATGCAGCAACGATAGCACCTAAAATACTAACGTACACAAACATACGAACTCCGCTTCCCTTAGCGAATCGTGCCATATGAAGAGCGGCCCATTCGAAGAAACCGATCTCATCTAATATTAAAGAGATTATAATAATAGCAATAAAAGCAAGCGTTGCATTCCATACAATACCTGTTACATCGGAAACATCCCCAAAGTCAACTACACCCAGGAGTAAAGCGATCAGGGCACCGATACAGGCAGACCAGCCAATAGACAAATTTTTAGGCTGCCAAATTACAAATATGAGTGTCACAACAAAAATCAATGATGCGATAAAGACTGAAACCAATGTACGCTCCTCCTTAATTGCAAGAAATGCGCAATCCTTGCTCTTCCAATTCAACAACCAATCCATTTTGTTCAGGTAGATGATTCAAGATACTTTGAACAAAAGGATAGTCTTCGTGCTCGTTGTTTATCGAGTAAAAGATCCATTGTCCTCTACGTTCTTCTTTCACCAATCCAACATCTCTTAGTTTCCTTAGGTGCTGGCTGATAGCAGGTTGACTCATCTTAAAGATTTCAACGAATTCACACACGCAACAATCATGTGTTTGGAGCAGCTTCATCATTGTTAAACGGGTTTTGTCTCCAAGCAACTTGAAAATTTGTGATGCTTTATACAATTCTACTACCTCTGATTCGTTCACCTTTCATCCCTCCAAGGCTTTTCCACATTATATAATCATATACTTATATACGCAAGTGTATATTTTTAAACCACAAAAAAGGACTGCTACATGGCAGCCCTGAAAAATCCAAGGTCTATAACTTTAGAATTATATCCACCTTGTTAACATTATTATTTGTATCCTCACCAGCTTCTTGTAGCGTTGCAGGTGGAAATACCATTGCCCCTATTTATAGTTTTTAGCGTAATCCTTCTATCTTGCTTTTCTTTATACAAATTACTATTTGTTACAATGTCTTCTGGACTGTGAAGCGAATGAAAAGCAGCTGCCCAATGGACAGCTGCCTCTTCGTATTTTATCGATCCCAGTGACGGTGTTCTGCCACTGCATTCACAAACTGTTGTGCAAAGTCATCATTCTTAGAAGAGATAACCCCCGCTGTCATTTCCACGTTGGAATTGTCTACAAATTCTTGACCTTTTGATAAAATCCCAATCGGTTTAAAATGCTTATACGTTTCGTTCAGGAAGTCAATCGTATCCATTTTGAACTTCTGTGGATTTTCAGCATCGCCCCCTGCAACGACAATTGCATCATACAGAACAGCGTGCATCGTCAAGAACGTCTCGTCCACCTCTGCTTCCAACCCATTTGCACCAGTTACCATTCCATATTTTTCGCTAATTAAATCCACATTCATGCCTGCATTTAAACAAGCTTCCACGATGGTTTCCACTTCAGAGTCATCGAATTGGTTGCCAATTAGGACGCCTACTTTACGTGTATTCGGCAACTTCGCTTTGTTCTCTTGGCTCAATGCAGGTGAACTTTTCGTAACCGTGCTTTCCTCACTGGCATTTGGTGCATGTACACCTACTGCATGAGCAACAGCAGAAGCCAATCCATTATCTACATGACCAAACATATCTACGACTTGTTGGCGTATATCTTTGCTTTTCACTTTTCCTACTTCAAAGCTAAATGCTTCCACAATATGTTTTTTCTCTACAACCGACATACTGTTCCAGAACAATTTTGCTTGAGAGAAATGATCTTTGAACGAATCACTACGGGCTGCAATTTTGCGTCCGTCCACTTTTTCCTGATAGTGAACGTATCCTCCCTCTTCTTCAGTAGAAGTCGATGGCGTATTATCTGCTAACGAATTCTTATGATAGGCCACCTGACCTGTATTGATGGTCTGACGGCCATAACCATCTCGCTGATTATTATGGAATGGACAAACCGGTCGATTGATGGGCAGCTCATGGAAATTCGGTCCACCAAGTCTGATTAGTTGTGTATCTGTGTACGAGAACAAACGACCTTGCAACAACGGATCATTCGAGAAGTCAATTCCCGGTACAACGTGTCCTGGATGGAAAGCAACTTGCTCCGTTTCCGCAAATACATTATCAACATTTCGATTCAATGTCATTTTCCCGATGATTTTAACGGGAACATCTTCTTCTGGCCATAGTTTCGTAGGATCTAAAATATCGAAATCAAAGTCAAATTCCTGTGATTCCTCGATGAGCTGAACACCAAGCTCCCATTCAGCATAGTCTCCATTTTCAATCGCTTCCCATAGATCTCTTCTATGGAAGTCCGGGTCTTTCCCGCTGATTTTCTGAGCTTCGTCCCAAACAAGGGAATTTACACCCATTTTCGGTTTCCAGTGGAACTTGACGAAGTGGGATTTGCCTTCTGCATTCACGAATCGATACGTATGTACACCGAATCCTTCCATCATGCGCAAACTACGTGGAATTGCTCGGTCTGACATATGCCACATGACCATATGGGCAGACTCTTGATTATTCGCAACAAAATCCCAAAATGTATCGTGTGCCGATGCTGCTTGAGGCATCTCATTGTGAGGTTCCGGCTTTACAGCGTGTATTAAGTCCGGGAATTTAATAGCATCTTGTATAAAGAAAACCGGCATGTTGTTTCCTACAAGATCATAGTTTCCTTCGTCCGTGTAAAACTTCACTGCAAATCCACGGACATCCCGAACCGTTTCTGCAGATCCTTTGCTTCCTGCCACTGTTGAAAAGCGAGTGAAAACAGGTGTTTTCTTACCTGGAGTTTGTAAGAAATCCGCTTTTGTATACTCACTCATTGATTCGTATAATTCGAATTCTCCATGAGCTGCATAACCTCTCGCATGGACGATTCTTTCAGGGATACGTTCATGGTCAAAATGGGTCATTTTTTCACGGAAGTGGAAGTCTTCCATGAGTGTCGGCCCCCGTGTTCCTGCTTTTAAGGAGTGTTCATCCTCTGACACTTTCAAGCCTTGGTTTGTTGTAAGAGATTTGTTTTTGTCGTCTGTTCGAAATGTTTCGAGTTGACGGTGTTTTTTGTTTTGTTCTTCACTTTGATTTTGCAAGCTTGTCCGCCTCCGTTCAAGAATATCAGTCACAAGTCTATTCCCGAACAGGGGCTTCTTAAACTGTTACTCTAGAAAAAAGTACCACCAATATATCCCACATAGACAAATGCAATTCCAAAAATGATAGAACCCAACAAATACACCACCGACTTTGCAAATTCTTGAAGACGCGCCATAGCTACTATTTCTTTCACCCAAGTGGAAAAGGTCGTTAATGCCCCTGCTACGCCCGTTGCTAGTAAAAAAGTTAGTGATGATGAAAGTTGTAATCCAACTACGAGACCGATGAGGAGACAACCTAGCAAATTGACTACAAGTGTCCCATATGGAATAAGTGAGTTAGTATTCAATTTTTTTGATACAAAATAACGAATGATTGCACCTGTGAATCCCCCTGCCGCAACAGCTACTAAATCTACCCACGTCATCCTTGCTGTCCCCTTCCGCCAAGTTGAATTCCGAGTGCGCCTGCGAATAATCCGAATAGTAGACTACAAGCCACATATAACAACGCGATTTCAACGTGAGATTGCATCAACGTCAACGTCTCATAACTAAAAGCCGAAAATGTTGTAAACGAACCTAGAAAACCGACTGTGATGGCATCATATGTCGTTTTGTTCACCAACGTCCAATGCATTGTTTTTTCAACCAAAAAACAAAGAATGAAAGTCCCAACAATGTTCGCCACAAATGTTCCTACAGGAAATCCATTTGTCAATGGAACGAGCATTCCGATGAGAGTCCGTGCTAACGCTCCTAATGCCCCAGCGGCTCCGATCGCGAGTATCGTTCTCATAGGTCAGCCGTCTCTAACATTCGCTTTTCCAGTACCGGTTGTAGCGCTAATCGCTTCGTTGCAGTAGCAAACCTAATTTCGATGGACTCCGCGCTTACTTCTATGATTTCTCCTTTACCAAAAACTCGATGTTTGACAAGTGCACCTGTTTCTAACTGGTTGAGGTCTCCAATTCCATTCGGATTTACCGCAACAGATTTTGGTGCTGACTTCACCAAGCTACTCGTTGGTTTCTTGGAATCAGTGCGTTTCGGCAACAAAATCCCTCGAACTTCATTCACAAATTTCGAGTCTTCTTTCGACTTCCCGTCTTCCGAGGAGTAGGACAACAATTCTAGGCGTTCTTTTGCCCGAGTCATGCCCACATAAAATAAGCGTCGTGCTTCTTCTAACAATCGTGTATCTGTGAGGTCTTCCTCCGAAGGAATGGTGCCTTTAACAAGGTCAATCATAAACACCCGTTTAAACTCCAATCCTTTGGCACTATGGAAAGTCGATAGCGTCACTGCTTGTCCAACAGGCTCTCGCTTTGCTTCCTGCACGGCTTCTTCAAGCGTTTTCAGCTGTTCCGCAAATTCAATCATCGTCCTCGTTTGTTCAGCAATTCCTTCTAACGTATCTAAAATCCCTTTCAAACTGTCTGCACGGTAGCCGAACTTCGTCGACATACTTAGTAGACTTTCTTCATAACCGAGTTCGTAGCGAATCATACGGATGATTTGTGCAGGTCGCATATCAGGGATTTTTTTGTATACCTCTCTATACGCATCAAGTTTCCTCACCTGACTGTCTTTTAAAACCGCCATCCCTTGAAATGCTTCGAACACATTCCCCTCGATTGTACTTCGTTCGAACTGCTGTAAGATCGATTTTGAAACAAATAATTGCATTTTTCCCGCGACCTTTGCAAAAATATCTTTTCGTTCCAGATTGAAACTAAGCCGCATGAAGTTGAGAATATCTTGTACAACCCAATGGGAGAAAAACTTATCATCAGCATCTTTCATGTAAAATGGGATGCCCCGACGGTGTAGTTCATTAACAAATGGTGTAGAGGACGCATTATTCCTAAACAGGATTGCCACTTCACTTAAATCCTCTTCAGCAAGCAGTTCGTATGTGACATACTCTAGTTGTTGCTTCGAATTATAAACACGTCTAAGTTGAATTGCCCCTCTTGAACCGTTTTCCGTATGCATCTTTTTATCCCAACGCTTTTTATTTCGCTTAATGAATGTTGCTGACGTGGTCACGATTTCAGATGACGATCGATAGTTTTGTTCCATATACAAGAGCTTGGCTTCAGGATACACAAGTTTGAAGTCCATTAAGTAATCAGGATCCGCTCCCCTCCATGCGTAAATTGATTGGTCATCATCAGCAACGACACACAAATTTCCATGCATGGCTGTCAGGTGTTCTACAATTTTGTGCTGAACGAGTGAGGTATCTTGACTCTCATCAGTTAGGATATAGTCATATTTCGATTGGAATTCTTCAGCAAGATTTTCATCCGTTCGCATAGCTTGTTCAGCTGTTAATAAAAGATCATCAAAGTCGAGCAATGTGGTTTCGACAGACACATTCTTTACCGTTTCATACTGACGTGCTATTTTCGCCGCTTGCGGAAATGGCTCATCCTTTTCCGTCCACTTTTCTGTAGGGACCATTTGGTTCTTCATTAAACTAATATAGGTTGATAATGAGTTCAACTGATCTTCTGTTGCATTTTCCTTTAGCACATGACGACAAGCCGCTTTCAAAGCATTCTGCTTAGGATATCCTTCAAGTAATGTGAACTGTCGCCCTTGCTTTGCTATCCACTTTTTAGAAATCGTAAAGGCTAAGCTGTGAATCGTAGAAAAGTCTGCAGCAGGTAATTCCGGAAACAGTGCAGAGAACCGTTTCAGCATATCCCTCGCAGATGCTTTGCTGAACGTGATTGCTTTAATACGTTTTGGTTTGATCCCAAGTTCTTCTATTAAGTACCCGATGCGCATAATAATGGTTGTCGTTTTTCCAGAACCTGGACAAGCCAGGAGAAGTAGTGGGCCATCCGTTGTCAGCACCGCTTGTTTTTGCACATCGTTCAATTGGATATTCAGCTGTCTTTTTTTACGTTCAAAAAAATCTTCCATGTACATCAAATCTCCCTTAATAATACGTTCTTTTAAACTTATCATAAAACGCGGTCCATGAAGACTAGAACGAAGTAAAAAAACCTCCGCATAATTTCTGCAGAGGTTTGGTAGTGGCTTTGTAGAAAAGTTAAAAGCCACCTGTTTCCAGCCGATCGTTTTGCAAATCGACCTTCTTTTTTGCACTTCCTGTGTAAGCAGTCGACGCGACTTCGTCGGTTCGTCGTTGACCGTCCGTGTATTCCGTTCCAGACATGCTATCTGTCTGTTGTTTCTCTCGTCTGTCTTTGCCTGTTTGCTTTTCAGTCAATGCCGCCACTCCTTTTCTAAGGTGTCTAATGCTAGCATGTCTCAAAAGCATTTGGCTTAGTCAGGTGAAATATTCCTTTTCAGAACAGATGATTACTTAGGATTCCCGATTTCATTAAATGGATAAAAGCGGAATTTCACTTTACCAACTACAGATTCTTCATCTATACTACCGAAGATTCGGCTATCCATACTGTTTGCTCGATTATCTCCCATAACAAACAATTGACCTTCAGGGACGTTTACCTCGAAGTCCTGTGTCAATTTCTGCCCTTCTGGAAGTGCTGCTTTGTTTGAATCCAAGTAAGGTTCTTTATACTGTTTTCCATTAATAGATAGCACATCATTTTCCATTTTCACCGTATCACCTGGCAATCCGATTATTCGCTTAATGAAATCCTCTTCGGCATTTGGCGCATGGAATACAATCTTATCAAAATGCTCAAGTGATGATATTTTCGAAATGACTACTCGATTATGATCGTGATACGTCGGCTCCATTGACTCCCCTGACACAATGACAGGTGTAAATAAGAATTGCCGTACGATGAATGCAACAAGTACTGCGACAATCAAGGACTTCCCCCATGACCAAAATTCTTTCTTTGACTCAGCTTCCATAGTTGACCCTCCGTTTATCAATTTTCAATCACGTATCCGAGTGATCGTAAAACATTGTCAATGAACGACCTTGTATATAATAAGACCTCTTCACGTTCCGGTTCATGATAGACGTCATGATATAAATGACGCCACTCCTTATACTGAAACTCACTTAGATTTTGACGTTTCATCCACTTCTTCGACTCCGCAGTATCTGTCATCCGATCCTCTCCAGCAATGTGTAGGAGCACTGGTACATCTTGTATCGATTTCTCTGTCTGAAGAGTGCCTTTCATGAATGATGTGAGTTCTTTGTACCATCCACCCGTCATAACTGATCTCACGTCGGATGCATGACGGGTTTTCGGACGCTCTTCAGGGTTTTTAGTGAGCATGTCATAGGTGACACCATGATCCAACTTCATGGAAGATGCTAACCGTGTCAGCATCGATGAAAATTTTGGTGGATGATGAATCAGAGATAACCAAGGTGAACTGATGACGAGTCCTGCGCATTCAATCCGTTGCCGCTGGAGTAAATGGATCATGACCGTTGCGCCTAAACCATGTGCCAAGACGATGACAGGTACACTTTCTTTCAATCCAGCATCTATCATTTTTTTCACAAAATCCACATACGAATCGAATGTCTCATCATGTGGTGTACCTTTCTCATCAGGTCCATGTCCAGGTAAATCACCTGTAATTACGTCAAATCCTGAAGTACGTAATCTTTGTATCAGCCATGCATATCGCTGATGGTCTTCGTACGCGTTATGTACAATGACAATGACTGCTTTTGCTTGTCCGTCTGCTTCCCATTTCCACATAGCGCTTCCCTCCATTTATTTCAATACTTTAAACTCCTTTTTGTACAAGGTCCTAAAACTTTGATAGGATTATTATACATCAATGTACAACAAGGAGGACATTTTCATGATTGTTCCATATAAGGATGTTTGGCCAGACATCGATGAAACCGTTTTTGTTGCCGATTTTGCTGTAATTAGTGGAGATGTTACAATTGGTGCTGATTCTTCTGTTTGGTTTAGTACTGTCATTCGTGGAGACGTTGCACCGACACGGATTGGTAAACGCGTTAGCATTCAAGACTTATCTTGTCTCCATCAAAGTCCTAACAACCCGTTAGTCATAGAAGATGACGTCACAATCGGTCATAAAGTTACGTTACATAGTTGTACGATTAAAAAAGGAGCACTAGTCGGGATGGGGTCAATCATTCTCGATGGCGCCGTAGTCGGCGAGGGTGCCTTTGTAGGTGCAGGCAGTATCGTTCCTCCAGGTAAAGTCATTCCACCAGGTATGTTAGCACTTGGATCCCCTGCAAAAGTCGTTCGTGAAGTAACAGAAGAAGACCGGGCAGATATGAAAAGAATTGTTGAAAGCTACGTAGAAAAAGGTCAGCATTACAAACAACTTCAAGACTAAGCTGTAAATAAGAAAAGCAAGGGTGCTTAAATCGGCTCCCTTGCTTTTTCGTAATTATCCTTTAAGTTGACGAACTTCTTCTTTCAATGCGGAAGCCTTGTCTGTACGTTCCCAAGGTAGATCGATATCCGTTCTACCGAAGTGACCGTAAGCCGCTGTCTGCTTATAAATAGGACGACGTAAGTCAAGCATCTTAATAATCCCCGCTGGGCGGAGATCGAAATGATTTCTGACAAGCTCAACAAGATGACTTTCAGAAATATCACTTGTCCCGAATGTATCTACAGAAATTGAAACAGGCTTAGCGACACCGATTGCGTACGCTAGCTGCACTTCACAGCGATCCGCTAATCCTGCAGCGACAAGGTTTTTCGCTACGTAACGTGCTGCGTATGATGCCGAGCGATCGACTTTAGTCGCATCTTTTCCAGAAAACGCTCCGCCACCATGACGCGCATAACCGCCATACGTGTCAACGATAATTTTACGTCCTGTAAGTCCTGCATCCCCTTGAGGGCCACCTATAACAAAGCGCCCTGATGGGTTGATGAAATACTTTGTTTCATCATCTAGCAAGTTCTTTGGAACGACAGTGTCAATGACATGTTGTTTCACTTCACGCTGTAATTGCTCAAGTGTCACTTCAGGATGGTGCTGCGTAGAAATAACAATTGTATCGACACGAATCGGTTCGTTCTTTTCGTTATATTCAATCGTTACTTGTGTTTTTCCGTCTGGACGTAAGTAGTCAAGTGTCTCTTCTTTTCGTACTTTTGTCAGTTGACGGGAAAGTTTGTGAGCCAGGCTAATTGGTAGAGGCATCAATTCTTCTGTTTCGTTGCATGCATACCCAAACATGAGACCTTGGTCGCCAGCACCAATGGCTTCTAGTTCTTCGTCATCCATCAAGCCTTCACGTGCTTCGAGTGCACGATCGACACTTGCTGCGATATCTGGCGATTGTTCATCAATAGAAGTTAGCACGGAAGACGTTTCAAAATCGAATCCGTATTTCGCACGTGTGTAGCCAATTTCCTTTACGGTTTCTCGAACCACTTTTGGAATATCGACATACGTAGTCGTCGTAATTTCTCCAATAACGAGAACTAATCCTGTTGTAATTGTCGTTTCACACGCTACGCGTGCGTTCGGGTCTTCCTCGATAATCGCATCCAGAATCGCATCTGAAATTTGGTCACACATCTTATCTGGATGACCTTCTGTTACCGACTCAGATGTAAACAGTCGTCGATTTGTCATATGATTTCCTCCTTCAGCCGCAAGTTTCCTTACAGCGAACTCGTGATACGGTACTCTCGTTTTCCCAGTTTTCGTCCCGCGCCTGAAGAGAAGCGTCGTTCAACGTTCACAAGGATAAAGGCAAACATATAGAAAAAGCCTTCCACTCACGTATTGCATACATGAGGAAAGGCATGAGTTTCATAGGCACCTTTCACTCTTATCGTCCAGGGTTCCCCCCTGCTTCAGGTTTGGCACCTTTTCATAGACAAGGACGTCCATGCAGGTTGCCGGGCATCATAGGGCCTGTCCCTCCGCCGACTCGGGATAAGAGTATCCGTTCATCTATCCATGCTACGAGAAAACGCAGTTCTTGTCAAATTTTTTGGAGCTCTCACTTGAGTTTTGAATTAGTATAGTTTATTATTCTTAATGTGTTATACTAATTCAAAATAAGACAGCCCCACAAAAGGGCTTTAATGAAAAGGACGGTATCTACCTATGATTTCAGCGAAAATAGATAATGGACTCAAAGAACTTCTTTCTGGTACTAATATTACATTACAGCCATCTGTACCTGTATTAGTCGAAAAAGCAGTTTCCCGAGGCGAGGCTACGCTTTCAGCAGATGGAGCCGTTACAGCGCAAACCGGGAAGTATACCGGCCGTTCCCCTAAAGACCGTTACATAACTGAAGAAGCTACTTCTAAAGATAAAATTGACTGGGGTTCTGTGAATCGGCCAATTTCAGAAGTTCACTTCGACAATCTATATAAGAAGGTTTTAAACCACCTTCAAGCAAAAGAAGAACTATTTGTATTTAAAGGATTTGCAGGAGCTGACAAAGCTTCACAACTTTCGATCCAAGTTATCAACGAATTTGCTTGGCAAAACCTTTTCGTTCATCAGCTCTTCATCCGACCTACTGAAGAAGAATTGAAGATGCACGAAGCTCAGTTCACGATTCTTGCAGCACCATCATTCAAAGCTGATCCTGCTGTTGACGGCACGGATTCAGAAACATTCGTCATCATTTCACTTGAAAAGCGTATCGTGCTAATCGGCGGTACTGAATATGCCGGAGAAATGAAGAAATCAATTTTCTCTGTTATGAACTACTTACTTCCTGAAAATGGAATACTTTCTATGCACTGTTCAGCAAACGTTGGTGAAAAAGGCGATGCTGCACTCTTCTTCGGATTATCAGGTACTGGTAAAACAACACTTTCTGCTGATGCAAACCGCAAACTGATTGGTGACGATGAGCATGGTTGGTCTGATCACGGAATCTTCAACATTGAAGGTGGATGTTACGCGAAGTGCATCAACTTATCACCAGAAAAAGAACCTGAAATCTTTGGTGCCATTCAATTCGGTACAGTTCTAGAAAACGTGGTACTCGATACTGAGTCACGCATTGCTGATTACGATGATACTACATTAACTGAAAACACACGTGCAGCATACCCGATTGAGAATATCGACAACATCGTTCTTCCATCAGTTGCTGGACACCCAGAAACTATCATTTTCCTAACAGCTGATGCGTTCGGCGTGTTGCCTCCAATCTCGAAATTGACGAAGGAGCAAGCCATGTATCATTTCCTAAGTGGGTTCACATCGAAACTTGCTGGTACTGAGCGTGGAATTACGTCACCAGAAGCTACATTCTCTACATGCTTCGGTTCACCATTCCTACCACTACCTGCAACAGTTTATGCGGATATGCTTGGTAAGAAGATCGATGAGCATGGTTCTCGCGTATTCCTTGTCAACACAGGATGGACTGGCGGCGTCTATGGCGTTGGTAAGCGTATGGACTTGAAACACACACGTACAATGGTTCGCGCAGCATTATCCGGAGAATTGGATAACGTAGAAACAGAAACTTCAGCAACATTCGGACTTCAGATTCCAAAACAAATTGAAGGTGTTCCTAGTGAAGTATTGAACCCACGTAACGCTTGGAGCGATGCATCTGAGTATGATGCAAAGGCTAAAGAACTTTCACAACTATTTAAAGACAACTTCAAAAAGTTCGACCAAGTTTCTGAAGAGATCATTCAAAAAGGCGGTCCGATTATTTAATAGCATCAAAAAGAACCTTACAGACTGGAAGGTTCTTCATTTTCAAACTGTAGATAAAAGGGATGGGAATCGATTTGATTTCCTTCCCTTTTGTCTTTTAGCATAGTTGTCTCTTAAAAAGAAGGATAACGGGCCGTTGATCTCCGTTCCGGATTGGCGCTTTCCGGGGGCTTGCCCTCAGCCTCCTCGTCGCTTCGCTACTACGGGGTCTTCAAAAACATGTGCTCCTAACGCTTCGCTTTTACTCGCAAAAGCTGTTCTTCGTCACAGCTTTCGCTGATCCCCAGGAGTCGCCGTCCTGCACTTCGATCAACTGAATTTCTCATGAGACGTTCACACCATTCAATCAAAGAATGCAACCGGAATGCTACATGTCCAGCTGGCAAGACTAACTAGATGTAGCAGAAGACTTGAGACACCGGTATGAAATCAAAGAATTCTATGGAAATGTATAGAGACCGCTGAACACGTTTTTGTGGATGCCAAGGAGAAGCATGGTATGCGATGGACACCCCTAAGAGGGCTTAGTGTATAGAATAAATGACATTTTATTAAGTACAACTGGATCTATGCTGGGTCTCCCAAATAGGTATATGTAGTTCTCCAACCTATTGATAAATGAAGGAAAAATCAATTGCTGCCTCTAATTTAAGAACCAGACGGTCTTGCGGAACTAACTGTTCAATCGTAAGCATTTCCATTTGTTCTTGTTCATTAACTTAATTCTTCATCATCATTTCTATCACCTCATTTGATAGTTGGGAGATTCTGTTGATTGTAGCGGAGAGCGGCGACTCCGGAGGGATTAGCGAAGCTTGAAGACCCTGGACTGAGCAAAGTGAGGGAAGCGGTTGAGAGCAAGCCCCTCGGAAAGCGTCCGCTCGAAGCGAAAATCAACTTTTCATAGATTATCCTATTGTAAAAAAAGACTGTAGGTAAACTCCATAAATTCTGGAGTTTGTCTACAGTCTGAAGAAATTTCCAAACAGGAAGTTTCTTTTTTTATGGATGAGCGCACATCCACTTGGTCAGATCCCTAACAATTTGCGCATTATGCCACGATGGGAAGTGGTGGGTATAGTCTTGGAAATACCATGTTTCATAAGTTTTCTGATGTTCCCGAAGTGCGTCCTCTAACATGATGGCTTGTTCAAACGACACGTTTTCATCCTTCATGCCATGAATGATGAGTACGGGAGCATCGATTTCTTCCACTCTGAACAACGCTGTTCGTTCCCGGTATGCATCAGGTGCACTATTTGGAGATCCACCGATTACACGCTTCATCATCCGACGCATATCTTGTCGTTCCTTATACGTAAAGACAACATCTGATACACCTGCCCAGTGCACTGTTGATGTAATATCATCACGTAAAATTGCCGTCCAGAGCGCCATGATACCACCCCTTGAGAACGAAAACAAATGAACCCGTCCTTCTTTCCATTTAGGGCTTTGCTTTAATACATCGACCGCATTTACCGCGTCTTGAAGATCCGCACCAGCAAATTCATCTCTTCCTTCTCCACCACGATTTCCGCGATAATAAGGAGCAAATACAACAAATCCCTGGCTGGCGAACTGTGCAACGCGAGCCGGACGCGCCATCCCGACGTGCTGGATACCGCCTCTCAAATAAATGAGCCCTTCGTAGCTACCTGCTTCTCTCGGTTCAGCAAGCATCCCTTTTACTTTTAATCCGTCTGAGAAATACGTGATTTCAGTAAGTTCTACTAAAGGATTCGGTGATGGATAGGCTCGCTTCGAAACGATCTGAGCATCATTGTACATGCTGCTCCACCCAACTTCTAAGTTCACTCATCCCTTTATCCTTCATATGGAAGCTAAGCGTATCGCAACGATCTAATTGTACGCCGGTTAACCAAAGAGCTCCATCTGTTTCAAAACGTTCTGCGTCTTCGTCAATATTGGCAACATCTGCGGTAAACACTGCCTTGCAAAATGGAGGTTCGGTATATACGACGTACTCAGCAAATTTCACTAAATTCTTAACGGTTACCCCTGTTTCTTCCATTACTTCTCGGATTGCAGCGTCTTCTATCGTTTCACCCTGTTCTGCTTTGCCACCTGGAAATTCCACTCCGCGTATCTTATGAGTGGTCAGCAACCACTTACCTTCGTGCTTAAGCACAACAAGGACGTGACGCGCTTCTAATTCTTGTTCTCCAAAAATGAGTTCCACACGACTGCCTTTGAGATCGTCAAATGTTAACATCGCTTGCACACCCTATCTAGCTGATCTACCCATTTACATGTTTCCTGCACCTTTATAATTCACAACTGGCTGACGGAAAAATGGGAGTTGTTCAATGAACGCTTTTGATTCATCATCTGTAAATTCATGGATGAGCGCATACATTTTGTATAAGCGCAGGTCTACGTTATGATTATCCCGGTCATAATGATAAGGCACATATGGTAAATGGGATCTCAGAAAGTTTGTAAATTCTAATTCATGCGTCTGATCAAACAAGTGATGAAAAACTTCAATGTACTCCTTTGGAATAGTTACTACATATTCGTAAGGTGAATCGAATTTATGGATATTGATCTGTTTATGAGCGACTGATACATACATTGTGAATTTTCCATCTGCCAAAGTAATCCCATCCTTTTTTAAAGTAGTATGGACTACTTAGGCATGAGTATGTGCATGAGTTTTCAACAAGCTTGAATTCGCTACTTTTTCAACAGCATCCGCAACATTTTGATGGACATTCGGGTCTAACGGATGTGGCACGAGATCACCTGGTTTCGTTGAATCTACAATAGCAAGTGCAGCTGCAATTAGCATGTCATACGTAATCTTAGTCGCTTTTGCATTTAATGCACCTCGGAAAATACCTGGGAATCCAAGAACATTATTCACAAGTCGTCCATCTGCTGCAAAAGCAGCGCCTGCTGCAAGCGCAATTTCAGGTTGAATCTCAGCGTGTGGATTGGACAATGCTAAAATAATCTGACCTGGACGAACCATTTCTGGTTTGATCAGCCCTTGTACACCGGTTGTCGCAATAACAATATCACTAGTAGCCATAATCTCTTCCAACGATTTAGCAGGTGAACCACCGTATTGCACAAGGCGCTCTAACGCTTGTTCATTCATGTCAATACCTTGAATCTTTTTAACCCCGTAGGCCATCATCATTCGACTGATTGCAAGTCCGGCTGCGCCCAATCCGATTTGACCTACAACCGAGTCTTCCAATTTCACCCCTGCTTGACGACAAGCAGAAAGGGTTGAAGCGAGCGCAACTACCGCAGTTCCGTGCTGATCATCGTGCATAACAGGAATATCGAGCTCAGCCTTCAACCGTTCTTCGATTTCGAAGCAATGTGGTGAGCCAATGTCTTCTAACAGAATCCCACCAAATCCTTGATGGATATGTTTCACGGTTTCTACAACCTGATCAGGGTCACTTGTATCGAGTAAAATTGGAATTCCACTAATACCTGCAAATTGGTCGAATAATACTGCTTTCCCTTCCATTACTGGCATTCCTGCTACAGGTCCGATATTTCCCAATCCTAAAATAGCTGTTCCGTCAGTTACAATCGCCACAGTATTTGAAATACCTGTAAAAAATTGTGCTTGTTGAGGATCTTTTTCAATCACTTTGCACACATTCGCAACCCCCGGCGTATAAACACGACGTAAATCGCCAAGCGAGCGGATTTCAACTTTGCCTTTCATATGTATCTTACCGCCTTCATGTGCACGCAGCACATCATCGGAAATCGCCTGTACTTGAATCTCATCACCAATTGCATTGATAGCTTCGACAATTTTCTCCAATTGCTCAACGTCGTTACATTGTACAGAAACATCACGGATTGTAGTCAATGTACCAACTTTTATAGTTTGGATATCACCTATATCACCTTCTAGTTGGCCAATCGCATACGCTACTTTTGCGAAGTTACCAGGTTTTGAAGGGGTTTCAATAATCAAATTCCTTAGATAGGGTGTATTTGTCATACTAATTTCTCCTTTTTCTAAATCGAATAGTCACAGTTTAGTCACAGACCTATTTTACACATCACCTATCAGTTGTTCAATAAAATAGAAAAAAACAATGCATCCTCCCTAAATAGAAGGGTGCATTGTCAGTTACGCTTTGATATCTACTGCTGAACCTTTAAAAGGATGAGCGGCATCAGGCAAGGATTGCAACATTTCAGTTGCTGCAGATGCATTTGCAGTCATTGCTTTGTCCAAAATCGATAATTGTACAGTCGATTGAAGACTCCGCAATTGGCTAGACATGATGGATGAAATATCCAAAACAATCAGCTCCTCTCCTCTTATTTATCGGCCAGAGTAGATCGTCATGAAGGATTATTTCTTAATTGTTATCTTCACCAAGAAATGCATTCAACATCCATTGATGCTTTTCAATCCCTTGATAGATCGCATTTAACAAATCCTCAGTCATGAAGTCCCCTGCATCTCCAGCTAATTTCATACCCGTTTTCAATGATTTCATAATCGCGTCAAAATCATTTACGATTGTTGACACCATTTGCTCAGCTTTTTCACTGCCGTCCGCTTCTTTTACAACTGACTCAGACAGATGTTCTTTCATTGTAGCCGTCGGTTTTCCGCCAAGAGTCAGAACGCGTTCTGCAATATCATCCATATGTTGCGTAGCTTCGTCGTATAGTTCTTCGAATTTAGCGTGCAGTGTGAAGAATTGCTTTCCTTTTACATACCAGTGGTAGTTATGTAATTTTGTATACATGACCGACCAAGTGGATACTTGTGTGTTCAATTCTTTGATTAATTCTGTTGACATAATGCAACGACCTCTTTTCTATGAATTTTGTCTAATACTTCTCCCTGTTATTTTACCACCGAACGGTTTAAACTAAACGTACAATACTTTAGGAGCGATTTACATGAAAAAGCTTGTTTTGTTACTCATTCGCTTTTATCAAAAAATGATTTCGCCACTTACTCCACCCTCTTGCAGATTCTATCCTACCTGCTCGCATTATGGAGTCGAAGCCGTTGAAACCCATGGTGTCGTTAAGGGAATGTGGTTGACAATTGTCCGAATTTCAAAGTGCCATCCTTTTCATAAAGGTGGATTCGACCCTGTTCCTACCAAGAAAGAAAAAATCTAATAACTCTTTTAGTTGTCAAGTGCTTCTTCATTTAGTATGATGAAGAAGCACTTTTTAAATCGTAATGATTACGTATTGGAGGATTTAGGTAGATGACACGCAAACGAATACTAATAGGACTTCTTCTTCTCACGCTCGTACTTGGGGCTTGTGGGAAAAAAGATGATTCCAATGGAAGTAAAGCAGACGATGGAAAACTCGACGTATATACAACAGTTTATCCACTACAATATTTTACACAACGAATTGGTGGTGACACAGTGTCTGTAAAATCGATTTATCCAGCAGGAACCGATGAGCACTCATTCGATCCGACTCAAAAAGAAATGATGAAGCTGGCTGATGCAGATTTGTTTTTCTATGTGGGGCTTGGACTTGAAGGCTTTGTAGAAAATGCAGAAAAAACATTAAAAAATCAACACGTCACATTACTTTCGACTGGTGATCATATCGATTCCACAAAGCTAATGGAAGGTCATCATCATGATTCGTCAGATGGAGATGAACACGAACACAGTCATGAGGGCGAAGAGCATTCAGAAGGCACTACCGATCCCCATGTATGGATTTCTCCTGTTCTTAGCTTGGATTTAGCTAAAGCTGTTCGAGATGGCCTCACAGAGCAAGCTCCAGAGAATAAAGAACTGTATGAGAAGAACTTTGAAGCTTTGAAAAGCGATTTAGAATCGCTGGATAAAGAATTTGCAACAATGGCAGATCAGGCAACTTCAAAAAAATTCTTTGTTTCTCATGCCGCATTCGGCTATCTAGCTAATGAATACGGATTAGAGCAGATTTCCATTGCTGGTCTCAACACACAAAATGAGCCATCCCAAAAGGAACTCGCCCACATTGTGGAAGAAGCGAAAGAGGCTCATGTTAAAACGATTCTCTTTGAACAAAACGTGAGCTCTAAACTGACTAAAGTCGTCCAAAATGAAATTGGTGCAGACTCCGCCATTCTTCATAACTTGTCTGTTCTGACGAAAGAGGATGTTGCCAACAATGAGGATTATTTCTCGTTGATGAAACGCAATATTCAAGTGTTGTCTAAAGCACTAAATTAAAAAGCTAGAGGTTGGAGGGGAATATTGCCCCCTTTCTCCTCTAGCTTTTTTTGTCTTTAATTATCCATAGTAAACCTTTCGCGAAGTTCCTTCCTCATTAATTTGTTCGATGCGTTTCGAGGTAATTCATCGACAAATTGAAAGGTTTTCGGAACTTTATAAGACGCTAGCCTAGTTTGACAAAACTCGCGAAGTCCTTCAACTGTAACCGCTGATCGCAGAACGATAAACGCTGCGGGAACTGCTCCCCATTCATTGCTTGGCATTGCACATACGCCTGCCTCTACCACTTCTGGATGCTCCACAAGCACTGACTCTATCTCCGCAGGATAGATGTTCTCCCCACCTGAGATAATTAGGTCAGAACGTCTATCTGAGACAAATAGAAAGCCTTCATCATCGAAATACCCGATATCCCCAGAATGCAGCCAGCCATTTTGCAATGCTTGAGTGCCAGTATTCTTTCCAATATATCCTTTAGTGACGTGAGGCCCCTTAATGAGAATTTCCCCTTTAACAAATGGCTCTTTTGCTCCGTCAATTTGGATATCCGTGAAAAATAATGGTTTTCCTGCTGATCCTGGCTTTCGTAATGCATCTTCAGCCGAAAGCGTTGCTGTCTGTGAGCTAGTTTCTGTCATACCGTACGTTTGCAATACAGGGAGTCCACATTGTTTTGCACGCGTTAAATAGCTAACAGGAACGGGACCGCCACCGGCAAGAAGTGTGCGGAATTTTGGATGGACAGACAACTTGTCGTTTTCAATAACTGTTAGTAACCGTTGAAGTGTGACCGCCACAACAGACATTCCCGACACACGTCCATTACTGATTTCATCAGCCGCTACTGCAGCGTCAAATTTGTCAAACAACCTCACTTCGGAGCCATACAAAACGGCTCTCGCTAAAATAGAGAAACCACTAATATGGAACAGAGGCATCATGTGGAGCCATGCATCTCCATCATGTAGGCCGCTGTTCAAAACAGCAGATAGCGCACTTGATGTATGATTTTGTGCAGTTTGACGAACCCCTTTTGGAAATCCTGTCGTTCCCGATGTGTACATAATCGTTAGCGTCCGATCTTCTTCCCATTCTTGCTCCAGTTGCAAAGATTTCGGATCCAGCTTAAGAAATTCATTATAAAAAATACTCCGGCATGCTTGGTGTTCGGCTACTTCGCGAAAAGCTTCTTCACAGACGAGCAATTTCGATTGTGAATCTTTTAGCTGATACTCGATTTCCTCTGCTGTCAGTCTTGCGTTCAGCATGACCATTTCTACACCTGCAAGCAAACAGCCATGGATTAACATCGCCATTTCAGCAGATGTTCCTCCGAGTAATGCAATACGGCTACCTCGTTCAAGTCCAAGTGAACGGAGTTTCCCTGCTCTATCCAATGCCTCTTCTTTCAGATGAAGATAAGACCATGTTCGGTCTTGAAAGGTCAATGCAGGTGCATGAGGCGTCAATGCAGCACGTTTTAATAACCAATTCGGAATCATTTTGTACCTCCTTTCCATAAAGAAAAAACTGCCTAATAGGCAGTCTTTTCATTTAATAATCATTAAGGGAATCGTGGGAATTGACCGAAGTCCGGCTTACGCTTTTCTTTGAACGCATCGCGGCCCTCTTTCGCTTCGTCTGATGTGTAGTACAACAATGTAGCGTCGCCAGCCAATTGCTGAAGTCCCGCTAGTCCATCCGTATCGGCATTCATCGCTGCTTTCAAGAAACGAAGTGCAGTTGGGCTCATGGATAGCATTTCTTCACACCATTGAACGGTTTCATCCTCAAGCTGCTCATAAGGAACAACTGTGTTAACTAATCCCATATCTAACGCATCTTGTGCATTGTATTGACGGCACAAGTACCAGATTTCACGCGCTTTCTTATGTCCGATAATACGTGCAAGGTAACCTGACCCGTATCCAGCATCGAACGAACCTACTTTAGGACCTGTTTGGCCAAATATTGCATTGTCTGCAGCAATCGTTAGGTCACATACAACGTGAAGTACGTGGCCACCGCCAATTGCGTAGCCCGCAACCATAGCAACAACCGGTTTTGGAATAACACGAATCAGACGTTGTAGGTCAAGTACGTTCAAACGTGGAATCTCGTCCTCACCAACATATCCACCGTGACCTCGTACTTTCTGGTCTCCACCAGAACAGAATGCTTTTTCGCCTTCTCCTGTTAAAACGATGACTCCGATACTTTCGTCGTCACGTGCACGAGAAAAAGCATCAATCATTTCCATTACCGTTTTTGGACGGAATGCATTTCGTACTTCTGGACGATTGATCGTCACTTTCGCAATGCCATTGTACTTTTCATACTTAATATCTTCGTATGTATGAAGTGTTTCCCATTGTCGTGTCATGGTTGTCCTCCTAGAAATCATTTTGGATTTACAATCTCATTTATTATTGTAGCAAATTCTTCAGGTTTTTCCACGTGGATTGCATGACCTGCATTTTTCACAGAAAAATGTTGGACGTTTGGCAGTAAGATTTTCATCTCCAAAGCAATCGCTTCAAACTTTGAATCGAGGGATCCTGTAACCAAAATCACAGGATATCTTTGCTCAGTAAGTACTTCCCAGTAAGACGGCTGGCTGCCTGTCCCAATACCGATTAAACTGTTTGCTAGGCCGTGCGGGTCTTGACTCAGTCGCTCTTTGCGTACGTCTTCTTTTTGTTTTTTTGACATTGACTTCTGAGAGTCGAATAAGGATAGGTTCTCCCAGAAATCCACAAAATCCAAGTAAGGTTCGTGCAGTAGTCGATTCGCTAATTTGGCATCATTTCTCTTTCGTTCAGAACGCTCTGTTTCCGTTTTCAGACCAGGTGAAGCACTTTCCAGAACTAGTCGATGTATCCGCTTAGGATAAGATGTCGCATACCCTAACGCAGTACGGCCACCCATGGAATAGCCGACTAATGTGAACTTTGTTAGCCCCAATTGGTTGAACAATTGCTCTAAATCTGCAGTTTGTTTCTCCATTGAATAGTCTGAACTGTTATCAGGTTTGTCTGAGAGCCCATGCCCCCATAGATCGATGGCAACCGTGTGGACCTTCCCTTCAAGAAGTGAACTGATTGTGCGCCATGTAGCTATGCTACCCGTAAATCCATGTAGGAATACGACAACTGGAAGAGCTGGGTCACCGTTACGTCGCACATGCATCGAATGTCCATTGACTGAAATCCACTCAGACCCCATTACGGTCGAGCTCCTCTCCTATCGCACTCCATAATTCACGATGTGCCTGTACATTATGTTCCCGAACTGAAATCATTTCAATGATCCTCAGTGGAGCCGTCTTCTCTTTTGCTAATTGACCTTCTAGCTGTTCTATCGATGAGATCGAGTCATATTGAATGCCATACATCTCTGCAAGCGGGGCAAATGTCAAACCGGTTGGCGTGCCAAAGAGCTGTTCAAAATGATTGGGAATTGAAGATTGAGGCAAGTAAGAGAAAATGCCACCACCATCATTGTTACTCACAATAATAGTTAAATCCATCTTTTGCATGCGAGAGATCAGTAACCCATTCACATCATGCATGAACGATAAATCACCAATTAAAAGCCAAGCCGGTCGCTTCCGGGCTGTTTGAATGCCGAGAGCCGTCGAAACGACCCCATCAATCCCGTTAGCTCCGCGATTCGAAAAGATCGCGATATCCCGATCCGTTTTGCGGAAATAGGTATCCAAATCCCGGATCGGCATACTACTCCCACTAATCAGGTCGCATCCATCTGGTAACGAGGCTAGTAACGTGCGAACGTAATCCCCTTCATGAACTTCCTTACTCCTATAACGCTCCGTCATTTCTCCAGCGAGTTCGTTTGCTTTACTCCATATCTCAGTAAAAGATGCATCTTGATGTGCGGTTGCTTCAACAGACAGTATTTCGTTCGCACTCACTTGCAAATGGTGTGTGGCAATGCCGAGCGGATCACGGAAGATGGGAGATTCATCCACAACAATAAATGCTTGTGGTCTTACCTTCTTCAAAAATAACGTTAATGGTTTAGACACCGGTTGAGGTCCGATTCGAATGACCGTATCCGGTTCTGCTTGAGCCGCAAACGTTTCGTTCTTCAGCAATGCGTCATAAGAGTCAATACATAAGTGCTGACAATCAGCAGGAACTTCTGATCGCAAATTGGACAATGGATCACAAATTACCGGCCAATTCATGCTCTTTGCGAATTCCCAAACTTGTTTTTTATCAAATCCCGGAAGACATTCACCGACGACCAGAACTCCCCGTACTGCGGAACCGATTAGGTCACTCACCTGATTTTTCTGCTCAGTTGTCAGTGACGTGTGTCCAGAGATTCGCTCCATGAATGTAACTGTTGGAAGTTCTTGCTCAAAATCTATTAGCAACGGCTCCCTGAACGGGGCATTAAGATGGACCGGACCCTTAGGTTCAGTGACCGCCATGCCTATAGCACGAGCAATTTGCCGATCTAAAAAGTCATCGACTGCCGATGAATCTTCAGGTATCGGTAGGTCCACATCATATTTAACGTGCGGACCAAATATCCCCATTTGCCGGATAGCTTGTGGTGCACCAACATCACGTAATTCGTGTGGACGATCCGCTGTAATCACAATCAATGGAACACGAGCATAAAACGCTTCTGTTACGGCTGGGTGATAGTTAGACGCAGCTGTGCCTGATGTACATAACAGGACAACGGGTAATTGCGTTGCCTTCGCTAATCCAAGTGCGAAAAATCCAGCAGAACGTTCATCTACGTGCAAATGGACATCTATCTGTTCTGTAGAAGCGAGCGCGTAAGCAAGTGGAGTGGAACGCGATCCCGGACTAATGACCGCATGCGCAACTCCCATCCCGACAAAACCTTCTGCCATTCTTCTCACATGATTCGTTAACGTTTTACGATTATCCATTTAGCGAACCCCCAAGTGCACGTAACATCGGTCTAAATTTCACCCAGGTCTCTTCGTATTCCTGAGTGGGATCTGAGTCTGCTACAATTCCTCCACCGGCATATAACCATGCGTTCTTCTGTTCCAGCAATGCTGAACGTATCGCTACCGCAAATTCACCGTTTCCAGATGCATCTGTCCAGCCCACGGGAGCTGCGTAATATCCTCGATCGAGTTCTTCTTCCTGACGGATCAGTTCCCTAGCGACCGGTGTTGGAACGCCCCCAAGTGCAGGTGTCGGATGAAGGGCTTTGACGAATTGGAAAATACTACTTTCAACTCCCAGACGTCCCTGAACCGGCGTATGCAAATGTTGGATGTCACGTACTTTCATCAACTTAGGTCGTGTAGCAGCTGTATAAGAAGCACAAAGCGATTCGAATACGCCCGTAATCATATCGACCACGTATTGGTGTTCTTCCCGATTCTTTTTGTCCCCGAGTAGCTCGTTACCTAACCGCTGATCCTCGTCCGCACTGCTCCCCCGTTTAATGGATCCGGCAACACATGCAGAAAAAGCAAGTCCGTCTTTTATTTCAATCAATCGTTCCGGAGTGGCACCAAAAAAGAATTGTGAGCCATTTTCAAGTCCAAAATTATAACTGTCCCGTTGCTCGTTAGCAACAGACTGAAGTGCAGCTACCGGTGGAATTGCTTGCTCAAATTGCAGTGCTAATTTCCGAGCTATGACTACTTTTTCAGATTCCCCCATTTGAATCTTCTCTGTAATTCGTTGAACGGCCTTCAGATAATGCTCTTTGCGAAGTTCCTTCATCGATACCAGCAATGGCTTTTCGGTTGATACAGATTCCTGCACTTGTGCCATATGGATAAGTTGGTCTCTCTGCTTGCGAAGTGCTTCAAATTGGAGAACAGTTTCAGTTTCTTCAGAGATTAAATTTATCGCAACAAGTGTTTTTCCGTTTTCTATCTTCAACTGGAAAGTAGGCACAGCAAAAAGAGCGTCTGGGAAATTCCCCCACTCTGAAGGAGTGGATGAATGTCTTTCCTCAAAAGAAAATCCACCGAACAAAACAGGATTCATATCTTTGTCTTCTTTTATAAGTGCATCGCAATAGTGTTTCCATTTGGATTCAATCGTATCAAAGCGATCGGTTCCAGGTTCATCAGTTATCGTCAACGCATGTCCAATTCCAACAAGCGTCATCGTTTTAGATGCATTTTCCCAATAAAAACGATGAGAATCATGGATAAACGCCCCTGCCTCAAAAAAAGACAGCGGTGATATTCCGCCCGCCTCAATAGTTTCTGTAAAGAAGCGGACATGCGGCATAGCTGCCGTTTTTTTTCGGCTAGGCAAGTCCGTAAGCTTCCGATTCATAGTATTCTCTCCTCATGTGGCAAACCCTTGGTGCCAATTCTATTTCCATTATAGCGGAAATCGGGCTACTGCGCATTTTTAAGAACCTGAAGGATTCCGTATTTGTGCCGAATAGAGTACAATAAGACTTGCATGTTTAAACGAAGGAGAGAACGAAATGCAAGATACTATCAAGATTGAAACTGGTTGGAGAATGTGGTGGCAGCTAACTCGTCCCCATACATTGACTGCAGCTTTTGCTCCTGTGTTCCTTGGCACGATGCTGGCGTTGCCATTCGGACAACTGGACTTCTTATTATTCGCTGCCATGTTGCTCGCGAGTGTTTTCATTCAAATGGCGACCAATATGTTTAACGAGTACTACGATTTTAAACGCGGACTCGATACCGAAGATTCTGTCGGCATCGGAGGAACGATTGTACGTAATAAAGTAAATCCGAAGACGATTCTAAATTTGGCACTGCTCCTATATGGCGTTTCAATTCTTTTAGGTGTCTATATCTGTATGCAGTCATCTTGGTGGATTGCTGTAGTCGGACTAATCTCAATGGCTATTGGTTACTTCTATACAGGAGGACCCTATCCAATAGCGTACACACCACTGGGTGAACTATTTTCTGGAATCGTCATGGGAATGCTGTTAGTCCTGATTGCTTTTTACATCCAAACAGGAACCGTGTCAGAACGTGCTGTTTTACTGTCCATTCCAAGTGTATTGCTTGTAGCTGCAATCATGATGGCAAACAACATCCGTGATTTGGAAGGCGATAAAAAAGGTGGTAGAAAAACACTAGCCATTTTGTTTGGAAGACCAACTGCAATTCGAATTCAAAGTGGATTCTTTATCCTCGCGTTTGCATGGATTATTGCCTTAGTTCTTTTTGGTGGATTGACACCTTGGAGTCTCCTTGTCGTTCTTTGTGTAAAAAAACCAATTAACGCAATTAAGATCTTTAAAAATTCCGAGCTCCCTCTACAGGTAATGCCTGCTATGAAATACACTGCTCAAACAAACACATTCTTTTGTCTTCTACTCGCGATCGGGTTACTAATTGGACATCTCACAACTAAATAATGACAGGTTACAGGAGGCTATGCAGAGTCAGTGAAAACTGATTTCTGCTTTAGCCTCTTTCTTTATGGTGAAATTCTCATTTATCGCCAAATGGATTCAAAAGGTTTAACAACTCCGCGAAAAAGGAAATCATTGAATTAACAGCGGAAGTACTAGTAATTTTGCTGTTCTGAATCATACTAGAACGTAAATCCATAAAGGACGTGAACGTAATGTTAACAAAAGAACAAACAACGACTTTGAAAAAAGAGCTACTCCGTCTACAGGATGAGCTAACCATGACAGAAGAAAGAACTGATGTAGAAGAAAGTCCTCAAGAAGCAATTGGCGAGCTGTCCACTTACGATAACCACCCTGCAGATCTAGGAACGGAGTTATATGATCGAGAAAAGGATCGAGCATTGAGTGTACATGCAACTGAAGAGCTTGAAAAGGTCCAGCAAGCATTGGAAAGAATGAAAGAGGGTTCATACGGAGTATGTGAAAAATGCGGAAAAGAAATCCCTTATGAACGGTTAGAAGCAGTCCCCTACACGACCTTCTGTGTAGACGATGCGGTTCAAGAAGTTCCTGAAGACCGCCCTGTAGAGGACGATTTGTTGAAGATGGCTAATCCAAATACATTTTCGGATCTGCATGATGGTGCGTATAGAGATCCCATCGACAGCTTTGAAGAAATCGCAAAATCGGGAACTTCAGAAACTCCATCCGACTTCGTCGGAGATCATGATGACTATGAAACGTTATACGACACCTCAATTGAAGACGAAGGTACAGAAGATATTGATGTGATTGCAACTAGCAACTTGGAGGGCGAACCTTCTGGAGTTATTCGAGGAGATACAACATTAGCATATGAAGAGGAACTGGACGAGGAAGGTCTTGAATCAGAACTAGGCGACATTCCATATCACCGTAAAGACAGTTACATCAATAATGAATCATAAAAAAAGTTCCTAGTTGCGTTATCGCAACTAGGAACTTTTATGTATGACCCCTACGGGATTCGAACCCGTGTTACCGCCGTGAAAGGGCGGTGTCTTAACCGCTTGACCAAGGGGCCAAACAAATATGGCGGAGAAGGAGGGATTCGAACCCTCGCGCCGCTTTCGCGACCTACACCCTTAGCAGGGGCGCCTCTTGAGCCACTTGAGTACTTCCCCGTAAATATGGCTCCGCAGGTAGGACTCGAACCTACGACCGATCGGTTAACAGCCGATTGCTCTACCACTGAGCTACTGCGGAATAGTGGGCCTAAGTGGACTCGAACCACCGACCTCACGCTTATCAGGCGTGCGCTCTAACCAGCTGAGCTATAGGCCCAATTTGGAGCGGGTGAAGGGAATCGAACCCTCATCATCAGCTTGGAAGGCTGAGGTTTTACCACTAAACTACACCCGCATAAATGGTGGCTCAGGACGGAATCGAACCGCCGACACAAGGATTTTCAGTCCTTTGCTCTACCGACTGAGCTACTGAGCCACATAGTATTTAATAGACTATGTATTAAAAGAAATGGCGGTCCCGACCGGGGTCGAACCGGCGATCTCCTGCGTGACAGGCAGGCATGTTAACCACTACACCACGGGACCATTTGGTTGCGGGGACAGGATTTGAACCTGTGACCTTCGGGTTATGAGCCCGACGAGCTACCACTGCTCCACCCCGCGATAATACTACTATAGTGTTTAAAAAATGGAGGAGGTAGAGGGATTCGAACCCCCGCGGGTTTTGACACCCCTGTCGGTTTTCAAGACCGATCCCTTCAGCCGAACTTGGGTATACCTCCGTGCAATAAAAAGCAATACTGGTGGACCTTGCAGGACTCGAACCTGCGACCGGACGGTTATGAGCCGTCTGCTCTAACCAACTGAGCTAAAGGTCCTTTGGATGGCGGCAGAGGGGATCGAACCCCCGACCTCACGGGTATGAACCGTACGCTCTAGCCAGCTGAGCTACGCCGCCAAGAAATGGATTGTAATGATTATGGTGGAGCCTAGCGGGATCGAACCGCTGACCTCCTGCGTGCAAGGCAGGCGCTCTCCCAGCTGAGCTAAGGCCCCTCTTTAAAAGATGGTCGGGAAGACAGGATTCGAACCTGCGACCCCTTGGTCCCAAACCAAGTGCTCTACCAAGCTGAGCTACTTCCCGAGTCTAAATCTAACGTTTTTAAAATTGGCGCGCCCGGCAGAAGTCGAATCCACAACCTTCTGATCCGTAGTCAGACGCTCTATCCAATTGAGCTACGGGCGCAAACATAATGCTTATAAGTCATGCGTAGTAAATTGCAGTGGAGCGGAAGACGGGATTCGAACCCGCGACCCCGACCTTGGCAAGGTCGTATTCTACCACTGAACTACTTCCGCAAAAGTGATGCGGGTGAAGGGACTTGAACCCCCACGCCCGAAGGCACTAGATCCTAAGTCTAGCGCGTCTGCCAATTCCGCCACACCCGCATATAATTGTAGTTCTCTAAGCATGTTAAATATATGGTGAGCCATGCAGGATTCGAACCTGCGACCCTCTGATTAAAAGTCAGATGCTCTACCAACTGAGCTAATGGCTCGTACTAAGTGGTGCCGGCGAAAGGACTTGAACCCTCAACCTACTGATTACAAGTCAGTTGCTCTACCAGTTGAGCTACACCGGCACAAAATATGGTGGAGGATGACGGGCTCGAACCGCCGACCCTCTGCTTGTAAGGCAGATGCTCTCCCAGCTGAGCTAATCCTCCATATATCACGCATAACTGCGCTTGCCTGGCAACGTCCTACTCTCACAGGGGGAAGCCCCCTACTACCATCGGCGCTGAAGAACTTAACTTCCGTGTTCGGTATGGGAACGGGTGTGACCTCTTCGCCATCATTACCAGACAAGTGTGCTCGCCCTGTTTCAAGGACATTTACTATTATACACTACATCTTATGTAGAATGCAATACTTTTTTGAAAGAACTTTTGTTCATTCAAAACTGGATAAAACAAACACTGAAACTCAAAACAATCACACAATTCATCAACTTGTACGGTAGCTGAAATCCAGCTCCGTCTTTTTGGATAAGTCCTCGATCGATTAGTATCTGTCAGCTCCACATGTCGCCATGCTTCCACACCAGACCTATCCACCTCATCATCTTTGAGGGATCTTACTTACTTGCGTAATGGGAAATCTCATCTTGAGGGGGG
>NZ_JAMBOM010000030.1 GCF_023715615.1 Sporosarcina aquimarina
CAAATTGCCCGGCAACGTCCTACTCTCACAGGGGGAAGCCCCCTACTACCATCGGCGCTGAAGAACTTAACTTCCGTGTTCGGTATGGGAACGGGTGTGACCTCTTCGCCATCATTACCAGACAAATGTGAGCTTATTCGCTCAAAACTGGATAAAACCAACATTGAAACTCAAAACAATCTTGTGATTCTCTAACTATAATTTGGGAAAGTCCTCGATCGATTAGTATCTGTCAGCTCCACATGTCGCCATGCTTCCACACCAGACCTATCCACCTCATCATCTT
>NZ_JAMBOM010000031.1 GCF_023715615.1 Sporosarcina aquimarina
TTATCAAAAAGCGGAAACAGCCGTTTAGGCTCGGCAGACATAAGACGGATTGGCGAAGCGGCGATTTGTGCCGCACAGGCAAGCTGGCTTATGACCGAGAGACTGGCTGTTGCAGCTGGATTATGATGAATATCTTCAAACTTGTACATTGAAAACTGGATAAAACGACATTGAAGCAACAAATCAAGACAATCAACCGAGTCGGACACTATTCGTAGTGAGCCGAACAGCGATTCTTTTGTTCTTTCTTTTCATTCATCGCTGAATGAAAGA
>NZ_JAMBOM010000032.1 GCF_023715615.1 Sporosarcina aquimarina
GCGGCTGGATCACCTCCTTTCTAAGGATATATGTCAGTGGAACATCCTCGCGATGATGAAGCTGCACATTCGGAAATGAACCTCTGGTTCATACGTTGACATTTTGCGTTCAGTTTTGAAGGTTTATATAGTTACGCTTTCATTGCGTGCTAAATACTCTTCAAACTTGTTCATTGAAAACTGGATAAAACGACATTGAAGCAACAAATCAAGACAATCAACCGAGTCGGACACTATTCGTAGTGAGCCGAACAGCGATTCTTT
>NZ_JAMBOM010000033.1 GCF_023715615.1 Sporosarcina aquimarina
CCAGTAAGTGTTACCTTACCTTCACCCTGGACATGGGTAGATCACCTGGTTTCGGGTCTACGACCCCATACTCATTCGCCCTATTCAGACTCGCTTTCGCTGCGGCTCCGCATTCTCTGCTTAACCTTGCATGGAATCGTAACTCGCCGGTTCATTCTACAAAAGGCACGCCATCACCCATTAACGGGCTCTGACAACTTGTAGGCACACGGTTTCAGGATCTATTTCACTCCCCTTCCGGGGTGCTTTTCACCT
>NZ_JAMBOM010000034.1 GCF_023715615.1 Sporosarcina aquimarina
GCTAAATACTCTTCAAACTTGTTCATTGAAAACTGGATAAAACGACATTGAAGCAACAAATCAAGACAATCAACCGAGTCGGACACTATTCGTAGTGAGCCGAACAGCGATTCTTTTGTTCTTTCTTCTCATTCATCGCTGAATGAAAGAAGAACGTTAACTTTTTGGTTAAGTTAGAAAGGGCGCACGGCGGATGCCTTGGCACTAGGAGCCTAAGAAGGACGGCACTAACACCGATATGCTTCGGGGAGCTGT
>NZ_JAMBOM010000035.1 GCF_023715615.1 Sporosarcina aquimarina
AGATCTTAGTTGATCTGATAGACATCTTAAATGATGCCAGTACGAATTGAGCAATCAATTCTCTCTGGTTGCTGAGATGTAGTGCAGTGCTAGGAAGCGAAGGCGTGAATGAGGGAGCGTACTTAGGCACGTGACCGAATGAACAACTGAAGCTGACGACGCAATGTGCTGCATATCAGCTACCAGATTTATGGAGAGTTTGATCCTGGCTCAGGACGAACGCTGGCGGCATGCCTAATACATGCAAGTCGAGCG
>NZ_JAMBOM010000036.1 GCF_023715615.1 Sporosarcina aquimarina
GGGGGAAGCCCCCTACTACCATCGGCGCTGAAGAACTTAACTTCCGTGTTCGGTATGGGAACGGGTGTGACCTCTTCGCCATCATTACCAGACAAATTGAGCTTGTTCGCTCAAAACTGGATAAAACAAACATTGAAACTCAAAACAATCTTGTGATTCTCTAACTATAATTTGGGAAAGTCCTCGATCGATTAGTATCTGTCAGCTCCACATGTCGCCATGCTTCCACACCAGACCTATCCACCTCATCATCTT
>NZ_JAMBOM010000037.1 GCF_023715615.1 Sporosarcina aquimarina
GATAAAACGACATTGAAGCAACACATCAAGACAATCAACCGAGTCGGACACTATTCGTAGTGAGCCGAACAGCGATTCTTTTGTTCTTTCTTTTCATTCATCGCTGAATGAAAGAAGAACGTTAACTTTTTGGTTAAGTTAGAAAGGGCGCACGGCGGATGCCTTGGCACTAGGAGCCTAAGAAGGACGGCACTAACACCGATATGCTTCGGGGAGCTGT
>NZ_JAMBOM010000038.1 GCF_023715615.1 Sporosarcina aquimarina
CCCTTACGGGAGCCAGCCGCCGAAGGTGGGACAGATGATTGGGGTGAAGTCGTAACAAGGTAGCCGTATCGGAAGGTGCGGCTGGATCACCTCCTTTCTAAGGATATATGTCAGTGGAACATCCTCGCGATGATGAAGCTGCACATTCGGAAATGAACCTCTGGTTCATACGTTGACATTTTGCGTTCAGTTTTGAAGGTTTAT
>NZ_JAMBOM010000003.1 GCF_023715615.1 Sporosarcina aquimarina
TTCATGATGAGTCCTCCTTGGTATGCAAATTAGGGGTCAATTCGTGCAGATTTGACACCCCGCATCATACCAAGAGGGCTTTTTCTATTCAAGTCCCCGAAAAAGCTTCTAACAGGAATGCTCCTATCTCGTTTTCCATTCGGTGACTAGCACAATGACGATGACGACGGAAAATGCTAAAATATAAAACCAATTGGGGATTGTACTAAGACCACCAAACATTCCACCAGCTCCTCGTTATGTATGCATCCTACAAAAATCCGTCCATTCTTCACTTCTTTCTCAAAGTATACCTGCAATCCACTCTTCTGGAAACTATCACCTCTTCAAAATAAAGAGGTCACGCTGTATTCAATCGACTTGAGCAAGGTATACTAAGTATAGGAGGCGAATTATTTGAAACGACTATTTCTATTTGTGCTACTTCTCGTTGCCCTCTTTCTCTCAAAGCCTTATTGGGAAGAACCAGTCTCTAAGTATGTGGACCTATCCTTCTTAGACTCTATAGATGAAAAACTTGAAGACGTTGTCAACAAAGATACCATTGACTCGACAATCGATACATTACGGACCGCTACACAAGACCTCGCAGGTATCATCTCGGACAAAACAGAAGGATTGCGAGATGCGAAACAGTCTGTCGACAAACCTGCGCTTGCAAAGCCAACGGACACTCCTATCTCCATCAACAATATTGAAATTGGCGCAACTGCTGAACAAGTTACAGATACACTTGGAGAACCTAAGAGTCAATCACTCAATGAATACGGAACTGAATGGCAAACGTATCACACCGATTATCAAAACTTTGTCATGGTCTCTCTCGATGACTCTAATCGTGTCGGTGCCATTTACACAAATGATGACCTCATCTCATCTACAGTCGGTGTGTCGTATGGCGCCTCAAAAACAGATGTCAGAAATGCACTCGGCCAACCCATGACAAAGTTGCGTAAAGGGCTAAACGTTTTTGTCCTTCAAGAAGATGAAGGAATGGACCTTTTCAAACTGGGAGATGTCTATGCGTATGTATTTTATGACATTCATCAAGAAACAACTGTGACTGCTGTTGAACTCGTGTCTGTTGCACTGGAGAACAACAAAAAATCACTTTATGCTGAGCGTAGTGAAGCACTCCGTAATGGGTTTGAACGTCAATTGTTCGATCTTACGAATGCAGCTCGGGTCCGTCACGGCCGCTCTATCCTCTCTTGGGACAGCGCTGTTTCAGGTACCGCACGGAAACATAGTACGGATATGGCAGACAATGACTATTTTAGCCATGATAATTTACAAGGCCAATCCCCATTCGATCGCATCAAAGAAGATGGCATTGGATTCAAACGTGCCGGGGAAAACCTTGCTTACGGACAGTCCAGTAGCATCTTTGCGCACGAAGGCCTGATGAATTCGAAAGGCCACAGGGAAAACATTCTCTTAAAAGATTATAGTAGCCTTGGTATTGGCGTCAGTTTTAACCAAGAAATGCAACCGTATTATTCAGAAGAATTTTTACTCAGATGAAAAAACAGCCAGACCGTTTGCATGATGCTCAGTCTGGCTGTTTTTTCACTTTTTCTTGAGTTCCGCACATGCTATCCGTTCCCCTGAATTCCCTGAAGGATCCGTTTTATAATCATCTGCATCTGCGTGAATGACGAGCGCACTGCCATCTCCGTCCAATAGTGAGTTAGGTTTCCCAGGCTGGAGCGTGAGATTATGCATTTGCACTTTAACTGCGACTTTTCCATCATCTCCTACTTCCAAATTGGGCAAGTCTCCAAGGTGATACCCTTTGGAATTGTCAAAACCATGCTGTTTATCAGTCGGATTAAAATGACTGCCTGCAGATTGGAAATCAGGTGGTGTACAAACTGCCGTTTCATGAAGATGAATGCCATGTGTGCCCGGCTTCAGTCCCTCAGCTCCCAAGCTAATCGTGAGAATTCCATCTACTTCTGTGAAATGTGCTTCTCCAATTTGTTTCCCCTCGGTATTTATCAAATCCGTTTCAAATGTCTTTGTTGGTTCTGCACTCACAGGAACTTTTTGATTCATTGCCCCGCAGCCAACTAAAACACTCATTATTGTTGCAAGTACCATTCCTTTTAAAAGACGTTTCATATCGTTTTCAAACCTCCTTACCCTAAGGATGGCTGAATACAGGTAAATTATGTGTCTTTATGAATGTTTTTAAAGCTTTACTTCATCACTCATTTCAAATACGTCAAAAACGTCACGTTGAATAATCAGAGACATGATTTTTCCGTTCTTTTTAAAGTAATGGACGTTACCAACGCGTGCTTCCTTCAGCTCCGTCCATCCCCATCTTTTGATTTCTTCCAAATACTCCGGAGGCGGTGTGCCTTCCTCGTCTCCAATACTTTTCATCTGGTACTTTGCAGACTTCGCAATCTCTGTCGTACAATCTTCCGGTTTCAATTCATATGCATTGTTGGGAACGGGGAATCCCTCATTAATGACAGCCATCCGGTAACCATCTTCATGTGCAAATGTATAAGAACATCCTGATAGCAACCATGCTCCTAAGATAAGTATTCCGGCAATCCGTTTCATCCAACTAACCTCCCGAATTTTTCTGTTACTTCAAGAGTACTTCATAGATTCGGTCCTGTCTTTAACGTATTTGTGACAAAAAGAAAAGCTGTTACAAAAGGTCATAATGATGACTTTTTGCAACAGCCTTTCTAAGGTTTCATAATTGTGAGTAGTATACACACGGTGTTGATTTACGTTCCAGGCGGACGCTATCCACTTCCTTCAACAAAACCACCATGCGCAGCAATTAGTGTCGCATCAAATTTTAGACAAGTCCTCTAATTAATTATTTCAATTTCTGGATGATACATACTTTTAAATAGTTGAATTCCGGATAATCTCGGTTCGTGCGGAAATCTTTTGGCAGAGAGGATTCTTCCAAAATTTTATACTTCGTACCCGATGCTTTGAACGCTTCGTCAATGAACGTCTTGAACTTTTTCATACTGAAGCTTGCGTTATTTGTAGATGCGACGATGAATCCTTTTTTCTCAGTAATCGCAATCGCGTCCTGCAACAAAGCCGTATAGTCTTTTGCTGAACTGAACGTGTACTTTTTTGAGCGCGCGAAGCTAGGTGGATCTAGTACCACTACATCAAACTTCAACTCGTGACGCTTCGCATAACGGAAGTAATCGAAGACGTCCATCACTTTGATATCTTGTGCTTCATAGTCGATACCATTCACACTGAATTGTTCAATCGTTTTTGCTAAACTACGCTTTGCTAGGTCAACGCTTGTCGTCTTCACAGCTCCACCGCATAATGCAGCGACTGAGAACGCGCCTGTATAAGAAAACGTATTCAGTACATGATTGCCTTCAGAGTATTTGTCTCGAAGTGCAGCACGCACATCACGCTGATCAAGGAATACGCCTGTCATAGCGCCATCATTCAAATCGATCGCAAAGTTCATGCCGTTTTCTTTGACGATGATTGGGAAATCACCAGGAGTTCCTGATACGTAATCATCCTGATCAATGTACTGACCTTTTGTATCAAAACGTTTTTTCTCATAGACCGCTTTCGCATTGACGATTTTGTCTAACACACCGTAGACATGGTGCTTCATTGAATAGATTCCTTCGCTGTACCAGCTCACCATGTAATAACCATCAAAGTAATCAATTGTCAGACCACCAATACCATCGCCTTCTCCGTTAAATAGACGGTATGCAGTCGTTTGGGTATTCAACTTAAAGTTACTTCGACGTTCAAATGCCGCACTCATTCGGGATTCGAAAAAGGAGAAGTCGATTGCTTCTTCTTCTTTTCTCGTAAGTACCCAGCCAATTCCTTTGTTTTGGTTTCCATAATAGCCTTTGGCAATGAAACGACGGTTGCGATCGATTATTCGCAACAAGCTTCCTTCTTCTTTTAAGACTTCCGGGTTCATGACAGCGTCTTTTAAGATAAGTGGATAGCCTTTCTTTAAAGCGCTCCCACTTTTATCGTTTACGAGTACATCAATTGTTTTCATGTTTTCATCCTTTTCTACGGATAGTTATGTCCGTTCGCACATTTTCTTTATTATCGCACGTTTGGCTTCGAATTGCGATTCCTTCCTATATACACTCACAAGATTATACATTTTGGCACCGTTGTTTTCCTCTGCAGGTGGAAGCTTTCCGAGGGGCTCTATTGGCCGTATTTCTGCGTTCTTTGCAGAAAATAAGGCAGCCCTGTGCTCCTAACACTTCGCTTTTACTCGCAAAAGCCGTTCTTCGTTACGACTTTCGCTCCGCTCAGTCCAGGGTCTTCAATACTTCGCTTGTCCCTCCGGAGACTTTTAGGCCACGGGCTCACAGGATGTGAGTCATGCAACCGTTGCCGCAGGACGCGGCGTACTTAGGTTACCTGCCGCTTCAAACAACTATTATAATAAGCAATAATTAAAACCAAAAGCTCATAATATTAGAATTCACAATATGGATTTACGGATTTTTCTTTTTATTAAAAATGAAGGTTTTGTTTCTGCTAGTAGGATTGCTAGTAAAATGAGTGCAGCTCCTATGAGCATTTGTGCTGTGACGATTTCGCTAAGCATGATAATGGAGAAGATCATTCCCCATAATGATTCCATTGATAGCAGGATGGCCGCTTTTGTTTCAGAGACGTGCTTTTGTGCGACGGTCTGCAGCAAGAATGCGAGCGTGGTTGAGAACACACCTAAATAGAGTAATGAAGTCGCAGAAGTCGTCGTGATAGGAAGAGCAATCTCTCCTTTTACCCCGATTACGATACAGGCAATTACCGCAGCAACCGTCATTTGGACAAGTGTCAATGTAATCGCATCTTCTTTTCGAACAAATTGACCTGTGTAAAAAATATGGAATGCAAAGAACACGGCGCATAAAAGAGATAATACATCTCCAGGATTGACCGAAAGTGAGCCATTTAACGATAAAAGTGCAATTCCCGCCATTGCAAGGACCGCACCGATGAGCTCAAATGCGCTTACTTTTCTACGATATAGTACGAATGCAATGAACGGGACGATCAGTACGTTCACCGCCGTTAAAAATGCATTATTGGACGGTGTTGTAAATTGCAAACCAACCGTCTGGAATGCAAATGCACTATACAAGAACACACCTAGTAGGCCACCCTTCAAAAGAACAGACTTAGAGAGGTTCAACAATTTCTTATAAAACAAAACTCCAAGCAATACGGCTCCAATGATAAACCGTCCTGCAAGAATTTGATACGGACTAAAATAGTCTAACGCAATCGCGCTGACAGGAAATCCTGTTCCCCAAATAATCGCCGTCACAAGCAGGCCGATTTCACCTATGTATTTACGCATCCAGCATCCCCCTGTCTGTGACTAGTATACAAGGGAACAAGGAGCGCCGTATAGAAGAATATACAAAAGACCTTCGGTGTTTTTTCCGAAGGTCCCGTCTATTTATTCTTGTGGTGTCGTTGCAGCCGATGCCGCTCCTGCTAGTGCATCGTCCCACTCTGGAGCTGTGACTTCCAAAGGTATATTCTCTCTCCGAGCTTTAACAGCTGCAAAGAAGAACAGCGCTACTAGGAATATTGAAATTACACTAGCACCTATTAACGCGACATCCATCTCTAATCTAAATCCGATTTGCGCATTCAAGATGTACGTCATTGTTGCCATGAGCATGAATGTCCCGGGTACGAGCGCAATCCAGTAATTCTTTTTTGCGATGAATAAATACATTGCTGCGACAAAGAGCGCTATGACTGCTGTCGACTGGTTCGCCCATGAGAAATATCTCCAGAGGATATCGAAGTCAACAAATGTCAACGCGATAGAGACTGCAAATAGTGGAAGTGCAATCCATAGACGACTCATGATTTTCACTTGTGGTAATTTGAAATAGTCAGCAATAATCATGCGAGCACTACGGAATGCAGTGTCTCCTGAAGTGATCGGCAAGATGATAACGCCAAGGATTGCGAGCGTTCCGCCAACAGCGCCAAGCATCATCACAGAAGCTTCACTAACGATCATTGCAGGACCACCTGCTGCAAGCAATTCGTTCAATCCAACTGGACCATTGAACAACGCCATACCAGCAGCTGCCCAAATCATTGCGATAATCCCTTCAGCAATCATCATGCCGTAAAAGATTTTACGACCTTGTTTTTCACTTTGTGTCGTGCGAGAAATGATAGGAGTTTGTGTCGCATGGAAACCGGACAATGCTCCACATGAAATCGTCAAGAAAAGAAGCGGGAAGATCGGAATATTATCCGGATGCAAGTTTGTTAGTGACAATTCCGGAATCGGTGCTCCAGTAACTAGCATTCCACCACCAACGCCCAGTGCACTGATGATCAGCAACAAGCCGAAAATTGGGTAGAAGCGCCCTATGATTTTATCAATCGGAAGCAACGTTGCGAGAATGTAATAGATGAAGATTGCTGTAATGATGAAGCCCATTGCTGCCCAGCCATTCATCAATGTGTACAACAAGCCTGCAGGTGCAGAAACAAATACTGTTCCAACGAGTAATAATAGTAAAATTGCGAAAGCGTTTACAAGATGTTTCATGAATTTACCGAGGAATTTACCAGCGAGTTCCGGTAAATGTGCGCCACGGTTTCGAATAGAAATCATACCTGTTAAATAGTCATGGACGGCACCCGCAAAAATCGCACCAAGTACGATCCAGAGAAATGCTACCGGTCCATATAGTGCTCCCATGATTGGACCAAAAATCGGACCAACTCCTGCAATATTCAGCAACTGAATCAAGGAGTTCTTCTTTGTGTTCATGGGTACATAGTCAATACCGTCAGCGTTTGCATAAGCAGGTGTCTGACGTTCTTCCTTCACCCCGAAAACACGTTCCACGAATTTCCCATACGTGAAATAGCCGACAACGAGTAACGCTACCCCAAATAGAAATGTATACACGCAATTCCCACCCCTTTGTCTTTATATGTTCTGTTATTAGTTTAGATTAATTATTCTAACAATAGATGGGTTTTACGTTAACATGTCGATTTTCAAGTTTAAGATGCATGTGGGGGACATTAAGGTGTCGTGTTAGTGCTCAAGTTTTGCCCTCAAGCCTTTTACATAATTACGACTCACTGACAATTTCTCCGTGCTACCCTCGATTTCGAGCTGATAGGCACCATTGAACCAAGGTGACAAACGATTGACGTGTAACAGATTGACTAGATAACTTTTATGAATACGATAAAACGAAAAAGTAGCGAGTCGCGTCTCCAACTCTTTTAACGTCGTCTTTACTTCATGCTCTGTCGTCTTTGTTATGATTCGTGTCACACTATCTTCACGACAAATGTATAAAATACAACGAATGGGGACGTAGACAATTTCCCCTTCCCGTTCAATTGCTAATTTCCCAAGTTGATGGATAGACTCTTGGACAGTCTCTGGCGTTTCCTTCACGCGAATCCGATTTAATGTTTGTGAAATCTGTTCTTCTTCATAGGGTTTCAATAAGTAGTCAATTGCATTCACACGGAACGCATCCGCTGCAAATTGAGGATAAGCGGTTGCAAAAATGATTTGTGGTGGATTCTTCAATTCTCTTAAAACAGCCGCGACTTCAATCCCATTCATCTTCGGCATTTCCACATCCAAAAATACGACGTCTGGCTGTAACCGGATTGCCTGCATAATGGCTGCGTCCCCCGAATCCGCTTCTCCAATGATTTTCACATTCGAATGCCGACTAAGCAGGTATATGAGTTCTTCACGTGCATAGCGTTCATCATCCACAACGAGTGCTTGAATGTTAGATGACATGGTGGATCACCTCTTCTTTTGGAATTGCAAATCTCACGACCGTCCCTTCCCCGTTTGTTGTTGTAAATTGAAGACCTGCTTGATCGCCAAACGTCATCATCAACCTACGATGTACATTATATAGTCCCCTCCCAGTACCTGACTCCGACTCAACTGGGTGTTCCCCCAAAGTCTCCAGCCGTTCTGTTGTAATCCCCTTTCCATTATCTGATACTGTAATTTCTGTTTCTCCATCTCGTGCAGCAATCATCACTTTCACAACACTACCTCGCGCCATATCTGCGATTCCATGTTTAACAGCATTCTCGACAATTGGCTGAAGTGTAAGTGGTGGTATAAGCTGCGAAAGGACAGAAGGATCGACATCAAAGTCAATCGTAAGTTTGTCGACAAAGCGTGCTTCTTCGATTTGTAGATAGGCCCGCACGTGAGCCAATTCTTGTTCAAGCGTCACCCGTGCGGCAGTTGTTCCTTCAACGTTTTGTCGCAGGAATTTTGATAAGGAAGTCAACAATTGACGTGCCTGATCGGGATCCGTTCGTATAAGAGAAATAATGACGTTCAGTGAATTGAAGAAGAAGTGTGGACTAATCTGTGCTTGTAATGCTTTGATCTCTGCATCTTTCGCAAGCTCATGCGCCTGGTCCGCAGCAGCAATTTCCAACTGATCACTAAGTAACGAACTAAGTCCATCAATCAATTCAATTGTGACATCTGTAATGGCTTTTTCAGATGGATAATATAATTTGAGCGTGCCAACCACTTGGTCCCTTTGTTTCAATGGTGCAATTACGGCTGCTCCAAGTGGGCAATCCGTGTGAATACAGTGAATGACTTGGTCATTGGCAACCACACGATTTCCATGCTGAAGCACTTCTTTCGTTATGTGTGTTTGAATTGGACTGTACGAACGGTGATGATCACTCGCTACTCCAACATGTGCTAGAATTTCTTTCCGATTCGTCATTGCTACAGCACTCGGTGAGAGCTCGTTGAAAAGAATCTGGCACACTTCGTTGCACGTTTCAGGTATCATGCCTTTTCTTAAGTGTGCGAGAGTTTGGTTGGCAATTCGTAACGTTTTTTGCGCTTGAAGTGCAGTTGCTCTGTCCTGTTCACTCATCACGTTATACACAATAAGAAGGAATATAGCCGTTCCAACTCCATTTGCGATAATCATTGGAAGACCGATTGCTTGAACGAGCGCCCATGCTTCAGTAAATGGCTTCGAGAGGACGAGAATCAGTGCCATTTGAATGGACTCAGCGAGCGCACCGATTGCAAATGCCGCGAGCGGCTTGACTGTTTTCCCTTTTTTATAGAAGTAGCTAGCTAGAATCCCTGACAAAATTGTCGACAGTCCACATGAAAACGCAGTAAATCCGCCTAACGTCATTCGATGAATTCCAGCGATGAGACCTGCACCAACACCAAATCGATAACCCCCAAGTAATCCGGCGACAACAATCCCGATGACACGGGAATTGGCAATCGCTTCGTCTCCTGCTAGATTCATCGTCACGCTATTGAAATGGAACGTTTCCGTGTTAAAGGCAACGCCTAAATACGTTCCGATAATACCGAAAAAACCAAAAAACACAATGGCACTCACAGTTTGTCGACGATCGAGTGTGTCTTGGTGCACAAGCTGTTTGAAGAAACGAAACCTAGTCAAGATGAACGCAACCGCAACAATCGTCCCCACTCGTTCCAACATGATAATTAGTAAATCCATTTTGCCCGCACCTCTCAATCCTCTGTCTGTTCAAGTATACTGTATTTTCCGTCAACTCAAAAGAAGAGAATGCACAAAAGCACTCTCCTCATTTACTCTTTAGATAGGATCTTGGCTATAGTACTCTCAACAGTGCCTGGTTGTGTGTTTTCAACAGATGATCCCGCCCACAACGACAGATACTCTGCATTGTTTTGCAATGCCGCTTCTTTTCTAATATGTTTCGTCAAATCATTTTGGTAGGGATAGGGTGCAATCGGAGATTCGTTCATCTGTTCAATGAATCGATTTCGGATGCCACGAGCCGGTCTTCCGGAAAACACATCTGTGATCACTGTACTATCAGAAGTAGCATTCAAAACAGCATGTTTATAGGCAATTGATGCTCCGCTTTCCTCTGTTGCTAAAAGTACAGTCCCAATTTGAACAGCGAAAGCACCCTTTTTCAGCAGTTCGTTCATCCGCTCATTCGTTGCAATGCCACCAGCAACGATGATTGGAATTTGAATGACCTCGCGAACTTCCTCAAGTAAGGTATCCAGTGAAATTAGTGGACCTCCTGGGTGAAATGATCCTCTATGCCCCCCGGCTTCTGACCCTTGAATGACAACCATATCTAGTCCCGCTTGCTGCACTGCCATCGCTTCGTCTACAGTAGTTGCGGTCCCAATCAAAATTATTCCTGCATCGTGAAGTCTTTCAACAGATTCTGCATCTGGAATTCCAAACGTAAACGAACAAGCGGCTGGCTTTTCCTCTATCACTACGTCGATCTGTCCGTGAAAATCTGGTTCAGAAAGTGGTGCTTTCCAAAACGGCATGCCAAGTTGTTCTCCGATTGGTTGTAGTGCTAAATACGCTAAACGTAATTGCTCTTGGTCAAACGGTGTTTTGTCTGGCACAAATAGATTTACAGAAAAAGGCCCATTTGTTAGTGCTTTCACTTCTTGAATTACGCTGCGTGTATCGGATGCAGATAAATAACCAGCTCCAATTGAGCCTAATATATTCGCTTTTGTACACGCTACAACGAATTCAGGTGTCGTGATTCCTGCCATTGGTGCTTGAATAATTGGATGTTGAATACCTAGAGTTTGTTCGAACCCCATGATTTCCCTCCTATTCACATTAGTAGTTTTTTTATTCCCCTAAAATGTCGCACACTCTACCGACTTGTCCATCCTCAAGACGAACTTTGATGCCGTGGGGATGATGGGCTGAATTTGTCAGCAAATCTTTGACAATCCCCTCTGTCTTCACACCGCTCCGCTGATCTTTCTTCAAGATGACTGCTACTTTCAGTCCTGGATGAATATCACTTCTGTTTTTACCGTCCATAGTTACCCACTCCTTTTTCTATTAGTTTATCACATGAGCGGTTCGGTATTGCCTCGCATGATTCAAAGAAAACATTCTAGTTGACGCTTGATAGTTTATCCCCTAAACTAGTAATAGTTTAGGGGGTGAACTTATTTTGAAAGAAACATTACTTGAGGCGATTGAACTATTCGAAGAAATAATGATTTATGGAACTGAACATTTTTTAAAATCGGTACAATCTCCGATTCGAAAAGAATATTCTCCAGAGCAGATTCAAACGTTAAAACTGTTGTCTGCTTATGGTTCGTTATCCAACGGAAAACTCGCGGAGCTTCAGGGTGTCCATAAAAGTGCAATTACGGCACGGATAAAGAAGCTTGAGGAAAAGGGGTTGGTCCAGACAGCACGCGTGCCTCATGACCAACGAACCAAAATAGTTCGTCTGACAGAACTCGGTCAGGAAATACTCTTTGCCTCTAATGCGGCGATTAACGAATCCATTTCCCGGTTGTTTGAAAACGAAATTTCTGAAGAAGAATTGATTCATTTCGTGAAAACATTTCGAAAACTAAAGGACATTTTGCAAATGAAGGAGCTTAACTGATGAAGACAATTTTGAAATTCAGATGGCCGATTTTCATCGTCCTGCTAGGTCTTGCAGTCGGACTGCTGTTCGTTGCACCAGACCTTGCAAAACAAGCTGAAGAAGCAGGCTCATTCCAGTTAGCGGAAGATGCTGATTCACAAAAAGCGGCGGACATCTTGGAAAAAGCAGGCGCTTCAGAAGATACTCTTTCACTCGTCTATGACTTTGACAAAGCCGTCTCTGATGAAGACAAAAAAGAGGTTCAAAACACCGCTAAAGATATTGAAAATGTAGGAAAACCCGTGACCGCTGTCATGGATCCATTTGAAAGCGAAGAGGTTGAGAACCAACTCGTCTCTGAAGACAAAAAGACGGTACTCGTTCCGATTACGGTAGATGGTTCTGAAGAAGAAATCATCGATCTAAGCGAAAAAATCCGCTCTGAAATCTTGCCGAAAGACACAACCGTCTATTTAACTGGCGAAGCAATCATTAACAATGACGTAAACGAAAGTGCGCAAGAAGGATTGAAGAAAACGGAGGTCATTACCGTTGTCCTCATCTTTGCTTTGCTACTTATCGTGTTCCGATCGATCGTGACTCCAATCGTTCCATTGATCGCCGTCGGGATTACGTATTTACTCAGCCAATCTCTCGTTGCGTTCTTCGTTGACTGGTTCGGATTCCCGGTCTCCAACTATACGCAGATCTTCCTCGTCGCGATTCTATTCGGACTCGGTACCGACTACTGTATCCTTCTCTTGAGCCGATACAAAGAAGAATTGATCGAAGGGCATGAAATCCAGGAAGCAATTGTGAATACGTACAAAACTGCTGGCCGTACATTGATTATCAGTTCACTCGCTGTATTCATCGGGTTTGCGGCAATTGGATTCGCAGATTTCCCAATCTTTAAATCCGCAGTTGCGGTAGCAGTCGGAATTGCTGTTTTGATTCTCGTGCTATTCACAGTCGTGCCGTTGTTCATGATGTTGCTGAAAGACAAATTGTTCTGGCCAGCAAAGCAAGCGACTACTCACAATGACAGTAAACTGTGGATACGTTTCAGCAAACTGTCCGTTTCACGTCCGTTGCTTTCAATGGCAATTGTTGCCGTTATTACAGTGCCATTATTGCTGACATACGACAACGACCTTTCCTTTAATACTGTAGATGAAATCGATCAGTCGAAAGAGTCCGTGAAAGGGCTGAATCTGATCTCTGCAGGGTTCGGTAAAGGGGATTCTCTTCCAGTCCAGGTCATCTTAAAAGACGACAATTCGATTGTCGATGAAAAAGATGTCCCTTACTTAGAGACAATTAGCCGTAACCTAGAGAAAGTGGAGGGCGTGAAATCCGTACGTACGATTACCCGTCCAACGGGTGAACAGATCGACGATTTAAATGTTGACAAACAATTAGGGTTCATCTCCGATGGTTTAAAAGAAGCAAATGACGGCATTAAAAGCGTCCAAGACGGACTCGGGCAAGTCGAGGGCGGACTGAACGATGCCGCAAGCCAGTTGCCGTCTGGTTCTGAAGCATCATCAGGTGGTGCTGGATTGCGACAAGCCGCTCAAGGTATCGGCCAGATTAATGACCAACTCGGCCAAATCGCAGGCGGACTGTCTCAAGGAATGCCTGCCGCACAAGCAGCTGGCGGATTAAACGCCCTCAATAAGGAACTAGGAAAAATCTCATCCAGCCTGAATGGCGCTGCGGGACAGATTGAAGGATCCGGCTCCCAGGTCGGTCAGCTCAGCGGTGGGCTCGGTCAACTTGCCAAAGGCGTCACCGATTCTAAGAATGGTTTGACTGAAATTAGTAAAGGGCTGACAGAAGTAACAGATATGCTGAAGGATATGAGTGAAACGCCAAGTATCCGCGATACAGGAATCTACATTCCCGCAGGTACGCTCGGCGAAAAAGAGTTCCAACCAGTCATCGATCGTTATACATTTGGCGACGAAACCGGAATTCTTATGGAAGTGATATTGAAAGATGATCCCTATGCCCGTGAATCGATTGCAACAGTGCATGCGATTAAGGACAGCGTAAGGACTTCTGTCATCGGTACTCCATTTGAAGATACGGAGGTTGCATTCGCAGGTATTTCCAGCATGAACTCCGATCTAGATGATATTTCATCGAAAGACTTTACCAGGACCGTGGTCATTATGTTGGTTGGACTGTTCGTCGTATTGACGATTCTATTCCGATCAGCCATTATGCCAATGTATATGATTGGTTCGTTGCTACTCACTTACTACACGGCCATTTCCGTGACGGAACTGATTTTCGTGAATGGGCTTGGTTATGACGGCATCAGCTGGGCAGTTCCATTCTTTGGGTTCATCATGCTGATCGCACTCGGGGTCGACTATTCAATCTTCCTGCTCGACCGCTTGCGTGAAGAGAGCATCAAAGGAAGTACGATTGCCGATGCATTGAAGATTTCCATGGCGAAGATGGGCACGGTCATCATCACCGCCGCCGTCATCCTCGCCGGCACATTCGGCGCGATGATGCCTTCTGGAGTATTAAGCCTTGTACAAATTGCAACCATCGTCATTACAGGTCTCTTGCTGTATGGCCTCATCATCCTGCCGCTCCTGATTCCGGCGATCACCGTATCGTTTGGCCGAGGTGTTTGGTGGCCATTCCGCGGGTGACTGAAATTGAGTATACAAAAAGAATCCATTCTGAACAATTATTGTTCAGAATGGATTCTTTTTGTTAATTAATATCTGGAGTATGAGACAAAAGCTTATGTTAGCTATGGTGCTGTTCCACAATTGCGCCCTATTCTGGAACAGTCTTAAATTTAAAAGGGAGAACCAAAAACAGGCTCCCCTTATTTTAATTTATTCGTTTATATATTTGATAACAGCCATTTCTTGTCCAAACCGGTCACCATTATCAATAAATCCCAAACTGGCATATAAGTGATGAGCTTCCTGATTTTCCGGATGATAACCAACAACAATCTTTTCTGCATTTGGCAACTTACTCATCTCTGAAATCATTAACTTTGTCGCAGCTTTCCCTATACCTTTACCTTGATAATTCTCATCGACCATTATTCTGAATACCCAATAGCCATCAAGTTCCTCTTTTTCAGTGTTAAACATAAGAAAACCCACTACTTTGTTTTCATAATAAATTGCAAAAGGTTTTAATGACGGTTCAAACTTTGATTGGGCAATTGATATAGCATTTGACTCCAAATACTCTGTTTGTTTCTCTGATAGTTTCAATTCACAACATTCATACCAGTTTCCTTCGTTTAATTCTTCGATTTTCACATTACCTGTAAGCATAAATTTTCCCCTTTCAAATTTGGGGAAACGCTAAGTAAACTTTGTTAGTTAGGCGTTATCCCCTTTAAGTTCTTCAGTAAAAAAGTTTTTTTGTTTGTCATAATGAACGCCTCCCTTAACAAGTAATGTCTAAAAATTACAATGTGGAAATCTTTAGACAGTGTAATTATACCATGATTTGTTCCGTAAAATGACCCGATTGCGGAACAAAATCTATTTGTTTCATAGTACCATAATAAACCAATTCTGATAAATTTTAAAATACACCTATATAAGGTGTTGTTACGACACGTTATGGTCCGGTTGCGTCATAAAAAATACCATCAGTATACGTTCTCTTGTTCTACAAACGCGCCCGGTTCTTGCACGCTGCAACTTAATTGCTAGTTATACCAAATATTATTTTAATGGCTATCCGTTTTTTTCTACTCCGTTTGAAACCTTCCTTCGTATCAAGGATGAGAACAGTTTTACCAATCCAAATCCTTATGTAAAAAGATTGATACTTTATAGGTCCTACTATTCCTTTTTCTTCGTGTTCAGTACCGTCTGCCAACTCTGTTTCTGTCCTAACAAGCCAAGTATTTCCTATTCCAAATTCAATAAATTTCAAAGTATCATCTCTCTCCGTACCTGCATCAATCTGGCCCGATTCTTTAACAAAGCTTTATTGCAATAGCTAGTGTACCCCACTTTTCTTCTTCTTTTGGAGTGTATATATGATGAATACGTTCAACCCTTTCATCAATAGAACTACCAACAGCATCGAAGTCCCTTGCTGGGATACTTTCATACAACTCTTTAAAAGTTGGATACTTATTTAATTCGATAACTTCCACAGTTACTGTTTCTTTACTATCTGGAAGTTTGGTGAATCTTATGATATCACCTAACCCTAATTTTCTTCGTTTTTCATCGTACAATCTTACTTCCACTGTCTTTCTACCAGACTTAATTGAATTAAAGGGTGCTTCATAAAGCCCCATAGCATGTTCCATTTTCCCAACCCCCACTTTAAATCTTTAATGCATTAAATTGGCTTTATTGCATAATGGACGCAAATTCTTATTCCAGATTTGCGCCCGTTAATTGAATAAAGAGTATGTAGTACAATTCCAATGTTTTGAACTCGGACTACTTTTACCTTTCCAACCCATCTTCTGAAGTTCTTTTGAGACCAGTATATTAAAAAAACCATGACCAACCAATACTATCGACGTATGTTTTTCGGCATACCATACTAATAATTTTGATGCCTTTTTAGCTCTATCCTTTGCTTCATTCAAAGACTCACAATCTCTTGAATAACCCAAAAACCACAAACATCTTAAAATCAAACTCCAAGTACTCGGATTTAATTTCATTCCCCTAGCTACTGGAATAGGCAACTCTGTTTCACGAAACAAGGGGTCTGATACTGCTGTTAAATTTCGATTTAACAATTTTGCTGATTCGATAGATCTTTTTAGATCACTTGTAATAACAATATTTGCCGTTGCTATTCTTTCAAGTGTATCTGCCGGATAGGAGTTTTCTTCAAAAACCCCATTACAATCATACTGTTCAATCCATTGTTTAAACTCCATGCATTTTATTCGATTATTCTCAGTACACATAGATCTACCATGCCTAATTAGTGAGATTTCCATAGTGACTCTCCTGGTATTCATTTTCAAGTTGATGTGCAACAATCTGGCCCGTTTGGGGCATAGTGCATAATTAAAGTTCTATACCTCAACAACAATTTTAACTATTTATTCAATCATAACACAAATTCCAATAATAGGAATAATATCCAGATATAAAATCTTTAAAAGTATTTGGTGTAGAGATTGTATCTCAGTTTTCCACTAAGTTGAGCGTAAATTCTTGTTGTTTCACTTTTTTCGTGACCCAGGAGGCTTTGAATCACTTCAAGCGGGGCCCCGTTATCGATCATATGAGTCGCATAGCTGTGACGTAACTGATGAGGGTGAATTGTTTTTTTATGTTCGCTCGACCTGATAGTTGCTATACGTACCTTAACGAATCTATACTCATTTGCTTAATCGGATTACGCTCTGTGGCAAACAAGCAAGGATCCTCGTCCTTCCGTTCCTCTAAATACCTTTTTAACCAAATGGCACACCGCAGATTGAAATACACTTCCCTCTCTCGATCCCCTTTGCCGTGGACAATGACTGAGTTTCCGGTGAAGTCAATATCTTCCCGGTTCAATTTTTCCACTTCACCGATCCGGCAGCCCGTGGAATAGAAAAACTCAAACAACGCATTCTCTCTGGATGTTTGACAACTTTCGCGAAGATGTTCAATTTCATGTTTGGTTAGGAATCTGGGAACACGCTTTTCTATTTTGGGTTCTTTCAACTTTGAAGCTGGATTTTTCACTATAAATCCTTCCTCATGGGTCCATCTAAATAGAGATTTTACAAATCGTATACGGTGTCCCGAACTGGATGGTTTCAACTGCTCAGCTGCTTCTCCTAAATACTGTTTCAAGTTATCGGTTGTGATCTCTCTTATGTTGACATCACCCAAATAGCGCGTTAACAAATCATATTGGTACCCGTATGTTTTTAATGTTAGAGGTGAATAACCTTCAATTCTTTTATCGGATTGGTATTTTCGCACGCATCCGATAGTAACATCGTAACCACGCTCCCTTATTATGAATTAGGTATGAATGTGTTTGAGCTGAATAGCAAACAAACCATTTCGTTTCGGCAGCTCTTTATTTAATCATTAATTTCGATCATGATCCCCTCACTCCTTGAGCTTTGTCCAAAGTTGCTGCACTACCCAAGGCTTAAAAAAGGTACCTGCGTGAGAAACTCTCATGGATGTTTAAGCATTCACATGATTGTTTCTCACTCAGGTACGCTTTCAATTACTTCATTAAGATCAAATCTCTTAACACATCTTACTTTTATAAATAGATATCCGAAAACTCATATTTTATTAACTCATCTCTATCCATGTTGCTACTATGAACCTGATTACTAGTTCCATTCTCTAGTTTCTTAATAGGAAGTTCTATTGTAAATGTACTCCCTTCATCTAACGTACTCTCTACACGTATACTGCCTCCATGTAGCTCTGCCAAAGATTTAGCTATGGGTAATCCCAGTCCCGTACCTTCAGCTATGCGATTTAAATTTCGATTCAATTGTGTAAATTTCTCAAAGATCGCATCTACATTCTCTTGATCGATTCCGATGCCTTCATCAGTTACAGAGATACTTACAGTATGCTTGTCTTTTTTCACTAGCCCTATTAATATCGCTTCTCCTGGTAGCGAGAATTTAATTGCATTCGAAATCAGGTTAAGTAAAATCCTATCAAATTTATAAACATCCACTGCCATAATTAGTTCCTCAATATCCGGGTCAAATATGATTTTGATGCCTTTCGATTTCGTGTATTCTGAAACGGATTCCACAATATCATCTATAATCCCCACGACATTATAAGTAGATAAATTTAATTCATGCAGTCCGGATTCTATTTTGGAAATATCCAATATATTATTTATGAGTCTGGTCAGTCTATAACAATTTCCTATTGTGCTTTTATTAATAGTTAAAATATCTTCTCTGTAGTCTTCTAAAGAATCATTTTCCAAATATAAATTTAATAATTGAGCGCCACTGAATATTACAGTTAATGGAGTCTTTAGTTCATGAGAGGTGTTGATGAACAGTTCTTCTTGAGATTTAAGAAGCTTTGCCATCGTTTTGTTAGCTAGTTCTTCATCTGATATATCGATTCCTAAAGCAATTATCTTTTCTACTTCATTATTTTGATTGATAATAGGCTGAAAAATTGTTTTCGTATGATTTGTTACCCCATCTTGAGTAAACTCTAATTTATGCAGATATGAGGATTTATTTACAATAGATTTATTGATATCTTGAAGCAATTCCTCTAGATCTTCGGCTCTATAGTAATTAAAAAAGTTCTTCCCAATTATATCCGACTCTGTTTTTATTTCTGGCCATTCTTCTTTAAAGGCTTGAAATGAAAACTGATTGAGATAATTTATTTTATAGTCTTTGTGAGAGAATGATGCATAGAACATAGAAATCTTTTCTACACTTTCTTGCAACGCAGTATATTCTTCAAATTTAAAACCCGGTTCACCATTTTTATAAATCAGAACGCCACCCTCTATATTCCCTTGCTCATCGTAGATAGGTGTCCCATCACATTCATAGTAAGTTGTCGGAAGTTCACTTGCTCCAATTACCATATGTTTAGTTAGTTTTTCTCCTCTTAACACTCTTTGTTCTGCAATGTCTTCAAACGATAATTTCTCTCCTTTTGTATCAATCATTGCAAAAGCATTATATACCTGTTTGCTGTTTACTGTATCTATATCTGGGATACATGGAGCTAAAACTTGCTTGCTCACTTTATTTATATACGTATACTCTCCGTCTTTGTCTAAAATATTTACCCCATCTGACATATTGTCCAAAATGAATTTCATTTCTCTTTTTTGCTTTCTGAGAAGTTTGCTTTCTCGAGTATTTTCCGTAACGTCATAAAAAGAAGTTATTAAATACTGTTTTGTTCCATCTCCAGAAATCATTTTTACATTTATATCCCAATAAGTAGTTGCTCCTTCAGAGCCGCGTGACTCCACTTCAAATTCATGAAAGGAAGTCCCTCGTTTAAGTAAATCTAAAATATTTGTTGAGAATGATGGACATTTGCCTATTGGATCGTCAGAAGCTATATCCATTAAGTGCAATGTCGGGATGTAGTTTTCATCATGGCTAAGCAGAATACAATCCGGATAGCTAAATATTGCTGTACATCCATTTTTATTCGTTTCGTCGCCGCAAAAGTTAGTTAACAAGAATTCTAGCGCCAAATTCTTTTGTTCTTCAAAGTGATACACTTTATGGTCTTCATTATCTAAACTATCAAAGCTAACTTTAACTTCTAATGGCACGTTATCGCTATTAAAAATATGAAGACAATAGATATCTTTAATATCCTGGAACGCTATCTGATGTTCGGATTTGAGTAATTGGTCTAATTCTTCAAGAGATTTCCCTATCAATTCACACTCTTTGTAGCCAGTTAAGTGTAAAAAGCTTTCACTTACCCTATAAATTATATTGTCTTTCGTATAAAGAAGTGGATTTTCTGTTATTCTCTCTATGCCTTTTGCCATAATGAATCACCTGCATGTTCTATTTTTATTTTCGGGGACAATTATTAGTGGAACCTAGTTATATTCATCCTTCACATAGAAGACGAATGAAAACCAAGGAGGAAATAGGTCAAATTGATGGTGTATCTGGTTTATCACATTATTACTAGCTATATTTTCATTGAAAATAAATCATGTACGTTTGCTGAATAAAATAATCCATCCTCCCAATCATAACACTTATATGTGAATTATCGAACTACTTTCCAAAAACTAAACAATAAAAGAAAACTTCTAATCCCATTTTCTAGATGTAGGATTAGAAGTTCAGATTCCACTATAAATTTACGTTTTACTAACCTTTATACATAATCTCTCCCGCCACAACCGTCATAACGGTTTTCGCTTTCAGCATGTCTTCACTGTCTACTGTCAGCAAATCGCGATCTAAAATCGTGAAGTCGGCGTCAAATCCTTTTGCAATTTTGCCACGGCTGTCCGTTTTATTCATGGTTGCCGCACTACCGGAAGTAAATAGAGCGACAGATTCGTAACGACTCAGCTTCTCATCTGGAAGATAGCCTTCATGCGTTTCTCCTGGCTTCCGACGGGTTGCAGCTGCATAGATTCCGAGCAGCGGGTCTACCTCTTCGACAGGAGCATCCGAGCCTCCTCCGCAAATGAATCCTCGATCGAGCAACTTTCTCCATGCGTATGCCCAGTCCATCCGTTCTTCACCGAGGCGGTCTTTGGCCCAAGGGAAGTCAGATGATACAAACACTGGCTGAATGTCGAGGATGATTGGCAGTTTCTCCATACGATCGACTAATTCGTCACTTAGTACGTTGACGTGGATGATACGGTCTCTTTTTCCTACTGCAGGTGGGTATACTTCAATTACATCAAGTAATTTTTCCAACGCTTTGTCACCGATTGTATGAACTGCGACCGCTTCTCCATATTTCCTTGCAATCTTGACGTTTTCTCGGATTTCTTCATCTGTCAGCACGGCCATCCCTGAATTTCCTGGGTCATCGGAATACGGTTTGCTCAGAAGAGCGGTTCTTCCACCTAGCGCCCCATCGATGAAGAATTTCATCTCTCCCCCATGAATCCAAGGTTCATCATACGTTGCTTCATCTTCCATCAGTAATTGAAAGACTGTCGAACGTCGTAGCAGATGTGCTCGGAATTTCAACTTGTCCTCACCGATCACATTCCTAAATGCCTGGAGCGGGTTACGGTAGTCTTCATAATAACCAAGGTCATCCGTCACAGCACCTGTGATTCCACGAGCCAGCAAGTCTTTAACGGACGCCTGCAACGCACGTGTGAGTGCCGCTTCGTCTGGCACCGGAATGACTGCTTCTACTAGATCCGCAGCACCTTCAAGTAGTAGCCCTGTTGCGTCTCCTGACTCATCCCTCACAATCGTACCGTTGCCTGGATCAGGCGTGTCTTTCGTAATCCCCGCCAGTTCTAATGCTTTCGAATTGGCAAGCGCAACGTGACGACATGTGCGTTTCAAAAACATGGGAGACGTACTAATTGCGTCCAACTCTGAACGAGTCACAATCCGACGGTCTAAGAAGTTATTTTCGTTCCATCCGTCCGCTTTGAACCACTCACTTGCCGGATGATCTGCATTGGCTTCTTTCAGTCTGCTAAGCATATCTTCTGCAGAATTCACATATGACAGATCCAATTGCAACAATCGACTACCGTGGCCGATCATATGCATATGGCTATCTATGAATCCGGGATACATGACTGCTCCTTGCAAATCGACTTCATTATTTGCTTGCGTTCGTAAACTATCGAAGGTTCCTACATCAAGAACTGTCCCGTCTTCAGTTAATACAGCTTCTACTGTCTCTCCTTCTTTTTGCATCGTGTAAATCATGCCGTTATGCCAGATTGTTTTCATATCCCCATCGCTCCCTTTTTCCTTAGTGTACTCGCCCCGACAATTTGAGGCAATATTCTGCTACAATGAAAACACTAGAATTGAGGAGGAGATTTAAATGGAATTATCGGTATACTTAGCAGGTGAAATACACAGTTCGTGGCGTGAGGAAATCAAAGAAAAAGCAGCTGCGCTTCGTTTACCCGTCACATTTTATGGCCCAATGGAAGACCACGACCGTTCGGACAATATTGGAGAGGAAATTCTCGGGAAGCAACACGATGCTATCGCAAAGGATGCTGCAGCCTCTAGTTTCAATAATTTGCGGACCGAACTGCTTCTTAAGAAATGTGACCTTGTCATCGCGTTTTTCGGTGAAAAATATAAGCAATGGAATACTGCAATGGATGCAAGTACTGCAGTCGCACTCAACAAGCCGTTGATTTTAATACGTCCTTATGAGCATCACCACGCGCTCAAGGAACTATCTAGAAAAGCACATGCGACGGTAGAAACACCGGATCAGGCACTGAAAGCGCTCAAATATATTTTCGAGTGATCCATCTTTACACAATCTTTACACTACCTTCATACCCCCTCAACACTCCTTCGCTATACTGATGAAGAAGTTACGAGAAAGGGGCAGCGAGCATGACTACTTTGACAAATTACCGACCAGCCACTCGGTTGCGGGTCGTTGCACGAACCGAAGCGCCCAAACCGATTTTTACAACGGAAGATTTAAACGTTTGGTATGGAACCACTCATGCACTAAAAAATATCGATCTAACGATTTATGAAAACGAAGTGACTGCAATCATCGGTCCTTCAGGGTGTGGAAAATCCACCTATTTAAAAACGTTGAACAGAATGGTTGAGACCGACCCTGCTGTAAGGATTGCTGGTACCGCCAAGTTTAAAGAAACAGATCTTTTACATGCAACCGTGGAACGTCTTCGATCCGAGGTGGGGATGGTGTTCCAAAAGCCAAACCCATTCCCGAAATCGATTTACGACAATGTCGCCTATGGACCTAAGCTGCATGGCATCCGTAAAAAGGCCATGTTGGACGAAATCGTAGAGAACAGTCTGAAGAAAGCCGCTCTTTGGGATGAAGTGAAAGACCGTCTGTCCTCCAGTGCATTCGGACTCTCTGGTGGACAACAGCAACGACTCTGCATCGCACGTTCACTTGCGATTGAACCTTCTGTTTTGCTCATGGACGAACCCACTTCTGCATTAGACCCAGTGTCGACCAACAAAGTGGAAGAATTGATCCGCGAGTTGAAGAAAGATGTCTCCATTGTCATTGTGACGCACAATATGCAGCAAGCTGCACGGATTTCAGATCGTACCGCCTTCTTCTTGCACGGGGAAGTAGTGGAATACGATCGAACTGAAACGATTTTCGAGCGACCATCCAGCCATTTGACGGATGATTATGTAAACGGACGTTTTGGTTGAACTATAAACGGGCTGTTCCCTTCTTACTATAGGGGAATAGCCTGTTTTTTTCTTTTTCCATGACAATAGAAAAAACTACTACGCTCAATTTACTAGCGTGATAGAATAGGAGTATCAAATTAAAAGATAATGAGGTGTACCGTGCCTAGAAAGAGCATTCGTACCTATTATATGAGAATTAGTGCATCGCTCTCGATTGGATTATTACTGTTACTTGGAGCCGCATATTTCTATAGCACCTCCATGTTTGAACAACGGAGTGAAAAGCTAGTTGCACAAACTGAAAAAGCAAAAATAATTAGCGAACTCTCCGACAGCATCACTGATCTCTTTTTTCGAACCCGTGGATTCTACGCGTTCAAACTCGAACATGAACTGAAATTGGCTCATAAAGAAATTCGTAATATTGATGAGTTAAACAACAGATTGAACGCGATTGAGTTAACAGAGAAAGAACAACAATTTACCAATGAAATCAAAGGATTCGTTTCTAATTTCGAAAAGGTTATTCTTCCACAAGCCGTAGAATTAGTAGACAACGATGACTACGAAGGCTTGCGTGAGTTATCTGGTGCCGGGACAAATCTTTCAGTCAATCAGTTTATCAAGTATGCAGACCAGTACGAACAACAGGCAAAAGATGATCGTGATGAATTTTATCAAAAATCCGAAGAGCAGTTGAATCAGCTCTATCTAGCCATTCTACTTGTAGGAATTGTTGTGCTCCTGTTCTTGGTGTTCTTCAGTTGGCGCGTCGTCAGTAAGCTCATCTCTCCGATTGAATCCATGACGACTGCGACTGAACGTTATATGTCCGATCAAGACGTGAATTATGAACCCGAAATCCGGGAAGATGAGCTTGGCTCACTTTCCCGTTCGTTTGCTGGAATGATGGAAACGATACAAGTGAAGGAACAAGAATTACTGGCTCAAAACGAAGAACTCTTGTCCCAACAAGAAGAGCTACTCTCTCAGCAGGATGAATTATTCATCCAGAAGAAACAACTCGAAAGTGCTCTAACAGAAGCGCGAAATTCAAAAATACGGTTAGAACGCTATAACGGATTGAGCCATCAACTCTCGTTTTCAGATGATGCGAAAGGGATTGCCACTTCAACCCTTACCTACTTAGATACACTGTTTTTGATTGACCAAGGAATGATCTATCTGCCTTCGACTAATCAGCATGTGTTACAAGGCTTCTCAGAAGAAGCATTTGCTAACTATCCTGATGAGCTTGCACAAACAGCTCTTGAACGTTTAAAGACGGAACCCTCCTTCCAAGTTGAGCGTGTATTGGAAGATGGCTCAATCGCTTATGATTTTTACGCTGCACCACACGTTATCGGTCAAACTTTTAAAGCACTGTTCGTCCTTAGTAGTTCATCACGCGAATTTTCAGCAGAAGATCAGGCGGATCTATTCGCACTTGCGAGTCGTGTCTCGTTTGCAATTGACCGAATCGATCAACATGAACTCATCAGTAAGGAGCGGCAATTGAACCGTACGATACTTGATAATCTGGAAGAAGGCATTCAGTTCATCTCTATGGAAGGCTCCCCTGTTCAAGTGAACCAGGCGTTATCTATTTTAATCGACCAGCCTTCTGAAACGGTTTCTCAGCAAGACTGGAAAGAGCGAATGGCTGAACTTTCTACTAACCCAGAGGCGCTCACTAGCTTTATTAATGCATCTCTAGAAGACGAAACTTCTGGACTCGCAGAGACAATCTATACGGTTAAAGGGTCTGAAGCGAAAGTGATTTCGCTCTATGGGTCTCCTGTGCATTATGAAGGACAGCGGATTGGCACTCTGTTTGTCCACAGGGATATTACACAAGCATTTGAAGTTGATAAAATGAAGACAGAACTCGTCTCAACGGTTAGCCATGAACTACGTACCCCTCTCTCAAGTATTCTTGGATTCACCGAGTTGCTTATCGGCAAAGAAATGGATAGTGCAAGGCGCTCCCGTTATCTTGATGCAATTTATAAAGAAGCAAAACGTCTGACCTCTCTGATCAATGACTTTTTGGATGTGCAACGCATGGAGTCCGGGAACCAGGAATACACGATGCAAGAAGTAGACATTGTAGACATCGCACAGCAGACCATTCAGAACTTCCCTGCGCAGGATCATCATTCGATTGTATTACAAGTGAATGATGAACAAACTCGTTGCATGGTGGATCCTGATCGCCTTGTTCAAGTTTTCACGAATTTACTCAGCAATGCCATTAAATTCTCTCCAGATGGTGGAGATGTACGTGTGACACTTGCTCAACAAGGGAATCATTTAAAAGTCACCGTCCAGGACGAAGGAATCGGCATCCCGGCAGATGAATTGAAGCATATGTTTGAAAAATTCTATCGATTTGACAATACGTATAGAAGAAAAATCGGTGGCACCGGACTGGGTCTTGCGATCTGCCGAAAGATTATCGAAAAACATGGTGGAGAAATAACAGTGGAGTCTGAGGAAAACGTGGGCACGGCAGTCAGCTTTACCATCCCTTTAAAACCTGCCCCGGCACGTTTGCCCGAGCGCTCTGAATTACCCGCCATCGTAGTTGTGGAAGATGATCCAAGCATCGCTCTGTTGTTAGAAGAAGAGTTGAAAGCACATGAATATGAAGTATTCCATTTTCACGACGTCGTGAGTTCATTCGATTATGCGAAAAAACATCAGCCAGACTGTATGGTTATCGACTTAATGCTTCAAGAGGAGCTTACCGGTTGGGATTTAATTGGCATGTTGAAGGGCGACGCCGAGACGCGGCAAATCCCAATCATTATTTCTTCAGCGCTAGAACGCGAAGAAGAGTTGACCCGCAAATTTGGAATCAATCATTATATGACGAAGCCTTATCCACTTCGTACACTTTCTGAAACCGTCGCTGAAACGCTGAAAGTAGATGACGGGCGAATTTTATATCCTACGAGTGATGAGTGACATGAGCCACTGAGTGAGCAGGAAGTTTCCTGCTTCGCTCGGAGGCTTTTTTGATTGGGGGTTGGCGTGGAAACGGGCGGGTTGGCTTCGGATACGAGCGGAGTGGACGCGGATACGGGCGGGTTCTCTGACGTAACTTGCGGGTTGGGCGCGAAAACGGGCGGGTTCTCTGACGATACGAACGTGTTAGGCGTGGATACGAGCGGGTTCTCTGACGATACGAGCGGGTTAGGCGTGGATACGGGCGGGTTCTCCGACGTAACGAGCGGGGTGAACTCGGAAACGAGCGGGTTCTCCGACGATACGAGCGGGTTAGGCGCGAAAACGGGCGGGTTCTCCGACGTAACGAGCGGGTTGGACACGGATACGGGCGGGTTCTCCGACGTAACGAGCGGGTTAGGCGTGGATACGAGCGGGTTCTCTGACGATACGAGCGGGTTCTCCGACGATACGAGCGGGTTGGGCGCGGATACGAGCGGGTTCTCTGACGATACGAGCGGGTTGGGCGCGAAAACGGGCGGGTTCTCTGACGTAACGAGAGGGTTAGGCGTGGATACGACCGGGTTCTCCGACGATACAAGCGGGTTGGACGCGGATACGAGCGGGTTCTCTGACGTAACGAGCGGGTTGGGCGCGAAAACGGGCGGGTTCTCCGACGTAACGAGCGGGTTGAACTCGGAAACGAGCGGGTTGGACGCGGATACGAGCGGGTTCTCCGACGATACGAGCGGGTTGAGCGCGAAAACGGGCGGGTTCTCTGACGATACGAGCGGGTTGGGCGCGAAAACGGGCGGGTTCTCCGACGTAACGAGCGGGTTGGACGCGGATACGAGCGGGTTCTCCACCCTCCCCTCATCTTTACACAGTCTTTACACTTCTCCCATACTGCCTTTACACTCCATCCCTATACTAAAAGTTGAAAGGCACACAAAACATAAACAAAGGGGAGAACATTCATTGATTAAATCCATTCAAAAAACCATTCTAATCGGAGTGGCGGCTCTCGCACTTACTGCTTGTAGCGCAAAGGACGAGGAAAGTGGTACTGCTTCTGCAACTGCATCTTCGGAGCTTGAAGGAAGTGTTCTGATCGATGGCTCTGGAACGGTTTATCCGCTCATGGCGAAACTCGCTGAAAACTACATGTTGGATGAACAAGAAGGCGTCTCTGTAGAAGTAAGTCGCGCTGGCACGAGTGCTGGTTTCAAGAAATTTCTTGTAGAAGACGGAACAGATTTCAATGATGCTTCTCGTACTATAAAAGATGAAGAAACTCAAGCTGCAGAGGATGCGGGTATTGACGTGAAAGAACTCAAACTCGCACTAGACGGTCTTACGTTCGTCGTCAATAAAGATAACGATTGGGTAGACCAACTGACACCTGAACAACTTATAAGTATTTTCACAGCAGATGGGAAGGTAACAAAATGGTCGGATCTAGATCCTTCTTGGCCTGACGAAGAGATCAAAGCAATGGGGCCGAACGAAAACCACGGAACTTACGAATTCTTCTATGAAAAAGTGTTAGAAGAACAAGATCTAAAGTCTTCAGTTAACTTGCAACAAGATTATTCGACACTCGTTACACTCGTATCAGACGATAAAAACGGTATTGCATTTTTCGGATTTGGCTATTACGCAGGTAACCAAGAGAAACTAAAAGCTGTTCCTGTAGATTTCGGGAATGGACCTGTAGAACCTTCACTTGAAACCATCGCAGAAGATGGAGACTATGCAGATTTCACACGTCCGGTGTTTACTTATTTGAATGTCGGACACGCAAAAGAGAAGCCTCAAGTACTTGATTACGCAAAATATGTTCTGGAAAATGCAAATAAGATGGCTGGCGAAACTGGGTTTGCACCGATTCCAGAAGCTGAGAGTAAAGAGAACCTGGACTTCCTGAATTCACTCGGTGATAAGTAAGACATCGCCACTCATCGTAGAAAAGGAGGATGAGAGGTTATGACATCTCCATTCCAAGCAAGCTCAAATAGTAGTAGCGGCATCCGTGACCTCATCCGTCACAATCAGGACAAGAAGTCGTTCAGAAAAACAATTGAAGTCTGGATTCCAAGATTTCTGTTCCTGCTCGCTTTCTTATCTGTTCTAACGACGCTAGGTATTCTCATTATTTTATTGACCGAGACTATTGAGTTTTTTAAAACTGTGCCGGTACTTGACTTCTTCACTGGAACTGTGCTGAAACCACTAAGCCAAACACCCGCCTTTGGTATACTTCCCCTAGTGATGGGGACACTCGTCTCCTCTGGGATTGCGATCTTGGTGGCGGGTCCAATCGGTCTCATGGCAGCAATCTATTTAAGTGAATATGCTTCACGTCGGGTACGAAGCGTCCTGAAGCCTGCACTGGAATTGCTTGCAGGTGTGCCGACCATCGTCTATGGGTTCTTTGCTTTCACATTCGTTACTCCATTGCTTCGACAATGGATACCTAGCTTAGAAGCTACAAATATTTTGAGCCCTGGCTTGGTAATGGGTGTCATGATCATTCCGATGATTGCATCGCTTTCAGAGGACGCGATGCGTTCTGTCCCTCAGGCTATGCGTGAAGGTTCGGCAGCACTCGGTTCTACCAAATTGGAAACAGCCTTGAAAGTGGTTGTACCGGCTGCACTATCCGGCATCATCGCTTCCTTTGTACTTGGGATTTCGCGTGCACTTGGTGAAACGATGATCGTCGCGATTGCAAGCGGCAGTTCTAAAAACTTCACGTTCGACATTACAGAGTCTATGCAAACAATGACCGCCTATATCGTAGAAGTTACAAGCGGAGATGCAGCAGCGGGTTCCACAGTTTACTATAGCTTGTACGCAGTCGCGATGACGTTATTTGCGACGACGTTACTGATGAACTTGCTAGCTGGGAAAATCGCGCGTAAGTTCAGGGAGGTGTATTAATATGCTTCATACACGACAATCGCCAAATTCATCTAGAATTCGTTTCCGTCTTCTCGCAGACCGCTCAGCCAAAATAGTCTTTGGAGCTGCTGCTCTGTTTGGAATTGTCATCATGGGCATCTTGTTAGTTCGAATTACTACCGAAGGCTTGAGTTGGGTGTCACTCGATTTTCTAACAGGACGTTTTTCCACTTCACCTGAACGAGCTGGGATTATGGGCGCCGTGCTTGGTACTTTTTGGTTGCTAGCTGTTGTTGTTCCTGTAACAATGCTGATTGGAATTGGTTCAGCTGTATACTTAGAACTCTATTCAAAGAATGGTAAAATCCGAACGTTTATTCAAACCAATATCGGGAATCTTGCAGGTGTCCCATCGATTGTCTTCGGAATTCTTGGATTGACAGTATTTGTGAGAGCACTCGGATTTGGGAGTGTCGTACTCGCTGGAGGGCTTACCTTATCGTTGCTCATTCTCCCTATCGTTATTGTTTCTGCACAAGAAGCACTTCGGTCTGTTCCACATCAGCTCGGAGATGCGTCCTACGCATTAGGTGCTTCCAAATGGCAAACCATTCAATCCGTTATTTTGCCAGTCGCTTTACCAACAATTTTGACAGGTGCAATTTTAGCTCTTTCAAGAGCTATTGGAGAAACAGCACCGCTTGTTGTCCTAGGAATACCTGCATTACTCATTCCATTCCCAGGTGGTATCTTAGATCGTTTCACGGTCTTGCCGATGCAAATCTACTACTGGACATTGGACGCGGCACTGGTTGCAGACTATGCGCACTTAGCTGCAGCCGCTAGTATTGTGTTGCTCATCAGTCTATTTCTATTGAATGGCTCTGCTATTTACTTGCGGAACAAATACACGATTAAAGCGTGAAGACGCAAAACGCTAGCTCCCTATTAAGGAGCTAGCGTTTTTGTTTGTCTTACACAGTTTCTTCCAATACTTGTGTTACCAGCGCAACAAGTTCAGAAGGGCTAAATGGTTTAGGCATGAAATAGTCTGCTCCAAAATGAGCAGCTAAGTCACGATCTGATTGCTGAGCTTTTGCTGTCAGCATAATTATCGGGATTCCTAGTTGAAGTGGTTGTAAGCGTTCTAACACCTCTGGCCCTGTTAATTTTGGCATCATGTAATCAAGAAGGATGACATCGTATTGACCAGTTGCCGCTTTGTCAAAACCTTCTTGACCATCTTGCGCTTCTTCCACAGCATACCCTTCAAAAGAAAGCGTATCAGCAATCAGCATTCTTAAAATCTCTTCATCGTCGACCACTAGTATCTTCTTGCCTTCTTCCATGAGCGATCCTCCTGGTCTAGTCAAATTTGTATTAAAACATTCTAGATGATAAATTTTGGATACGAGATAGAATTTCGTTTTTTTGGAAAGGCTTCATCAGATAATCGTCTGCGCCTAGCCAAAGTGCAGACTTAATGTCTTCTTCACTCGTGCGGGCAGTCATCATTGAAACTAAGACATTATTTGTATTCGGTCTTCGCTTTAGTCGTTCCAATACTTCCAGTCCATCCATTCCAGGCATGATGCCGTCCAAAAGGATAATGAAGTTGGTATCCGGATCATACCAATCCGCTGCTAGAAATGATATGCCATCCTCAAACAACTTCACAGATAACTCAATGTCAGGTGAAATCCATTCACTCAGTTCTTCTTCTAACATCGTCCGGATAAGAAGGTCATCATCGACAATGATGACTTGAAGTTTACGCTTTACTTGGACTATACTCTTATCAAAAATCACACTCCGATTTCGCCCAGTGCGTTTTGCTTGATAGAGCGCTTGGTCTGCTTCAATAAGAAGCATTTCCAATTTACCTTCATATTCTGCGATTCCTGCTGAAAACGTAACAGAAAATGAGCGATCTCCTTCTTTGAACATAAGCTTATTGAAGGACTCATGTAACCGTTCTACAAAGGTATTTGCTTCTTCCGTGCCACCCGTAACGAGCATGACAAATTCTTCCCCTCCATAGCGGAAGATATAGTCGGTTTCCCTTTTTTCTTCGAGGGCGATTCTGCTAAAAGCTTTCAGAACTTCATCTCCTGTAGGATGTCCATATGTATCATTTACACTTTTAAAATGATCTAAGTCCATCATCACAACGGAGAATGGCAAGCCAGAACGTTGTGAGAGTCTTTCACAGTATTTCAGCATCTCATCTAACCGTTTACGATTGCCTACACCGGTCAACCCGTCTGTCGTAATGGATTGGCTGATTGCTTTTTGTAATTTATCCCGATTAAATATAAAAGGTACAAACAGATCCAGCTCAAATGGCTTTCTTATAAAATCCATTACTCCTGCTTCATACGCTTGGCTAATCACTTCATTGGAGTGGTTACTGCTCATTAAGATGGAAATTACATGTCGATCACTTGCAGTATCGCAGATGCTTTTATAGACTTCCAACCCCGTCATATCCGGTAGTTGTAAGTCAATCATCACCATATTCGGCTGCATATCGTAAAATTGCTGTATACCGCGCTTACCATTCATGGCAACAAGAACTTGCGCACCGAGCTGTTCCAACAATTCTTTTACAAACGTCACGAACTCTAAATCGTCATCTATAAGTAAAATGAAGGTCTCTTGATCAAAATGATTCGTATATAAGTCTGGCAATACGATATCCTGTCTTTGCTTTTTGTTGCCATTAACTAGTAAACGAATGTTTTTCTTAAAATTCTTTAAAGACGAGACTGGAATACCTGCTTCATCATCTGGAGACAAAATTTCTAAATGTGCACTGCAAAATTCTGCTAGATCATGAAGTCCGATTGTTCCAGCTGTTCCTTTCAATGTATGAAGAAACGCATAGAGTTCGGACTCATTCACCATCTTTTTAGTTTCCCATTTTGTGAAAGATTCCTCAGTTTTTCCAGCTAACAGTTTACGATACTTTTCGTAGTCCACACCTACACCCCCGTTCCCTACTACAATCGTCCTTATCCCCTGAACATATTTGCTTTGATAATTTTGAAAAGAACTGAAGTCCTTTAAATCTAGGAACTTCAGTTCTTCATCCATTTACGTCAGTCTAATCCCATCTCTTGAGTGACCACATTGACTATTCGAGTGCTATAACTTTCACACGCTTCTGTTGTTGGTGCTTCTACCATCACACGAACTAATGGTTCTGTTCCAGAAGGTCGCACGAGAACCCGTCCTTCCCCACCCATTTCTACTTCCACTTCGTTGATAATCGCAGCGACTTTTGCATTATCCGTTACTGCATGTTTATCCGTCACTCGGATATTCACAAGCTTTTGAGGATAAATGGTCATCCCACTCGTCAACTCAGACAACTTCTTACCTGTTCGTTTCATAATATTTACAAGCTGGAGTCCAGTGATAAGACCGTCTCCCGTTGTATTGTAGTCCAGCAAAACAATATGTCCTGACTGTTCGCCGCCAAGATTATAATTGCCTTTACGCATTTCTTCTACAACATAACGGTCACCTACCGCTGTTTGGGCACTTTTTATCCCTTGTTCTTCCAATGCTTTGTAGAATCCAAGATTACTCATAACAGTAGAAACAATCGTATCTGAATTCAACGCGCCTTTTGAATGTAGATAACTGCCGATGACATACATGATTTGGTCTCCATCTACAATCGTTCCCGTTTCATCGACTGCGATTAGACGGTCTCCGTCACCATCAAACGCAAGTCCAATTTGTGCATTTTTCTCAAGGACAAGTTTAGCGAGTTCTTCAGGGTGAGTCGAGCCAACCCCATCATTAATGTTTAATCCATTTGGTGAAGCTCCCATGGTAGTTAGGTCGGCTTCTAAATCCGCAAACACGTGTGTTGCAATCGTAGATGTTGCACCGTGTGCGCAATCGAGGACAACGTGCATGCCTTCAAAATCACCGTCTATTGTTTGTTTTAAATACTGATTATATTTTTGACAGCCTTCGAAGTATTCTGTAATGGTTCCTACATCGCCACCTGTTGGACGAGGTAACGTGTCTGTTTCAGCATTTAAAAGCTGCTCTATTTCAGATTCAAGATCATCCGACAGCTTAAAGCCATCCGCTCCAAAGAATTTAATACCATTATCTTCGACTGGATTATGTGAAGCTGAAATCATAACACCCGCTTGAGCATTCATTGCTCTCGTTAAATAAGCGACTCCTGGCGTACTGATTACGCCGAGTGTCATGACTTCGACTCCTGTTGACAAAAGCCCAGCGATTAACGCACTCTCTAACATTTGACCAGAAATACGAGTATCTTTTCCAACAAGAACACGTGCTACTTCTGTTGAATGTTGCGTGAGGACGTGACCACCGAAACGACCTAGCTTAAATGCCAATTCTGGAGTCAATTCTGCATTTGCAACGCCTCTTACACCATCCGTACCGAAATACTTAGTCATTTTCATTCTCCCTTTCGATCCTATCCATTCTGCGTATTTTACGCTTGTTCAACCATTAATGTAATATCTTTAAAGTTAACTTCATACTGAACATTCGATGGTACCTGCACAAAAATCGGCAGAACGTGATCACCGACATGGTTCACACTTTTGGCTTCTGCAAACACCGTAACATCCGATTCAGTAAGTGCATCGATCACTTTTTCTTCGCCCGTTACCGTAACTGCTGCTACCCCATCCGAAGGCTTTACCATTCTTCCTTTAAAACTCTTGTCTAGACCATGTATTCCAATTTCTATCCCAGTGAATTTACGAGTCTTCTTAGTGACGGTGGTAGGTTCCTGTCCATCTGTAGAAGGTTGTTCTGTTGCAACATCTGAGTTGCTAGATTCTCCAGAAGATGGTACTTTTGCCTCGTCATCGGACTTATCGCCATCTGCACTATCCTTTTCTGCCTCTGGTGATACTTTGACGTCAATATTGACATTTACTTTGTCAACGGACATTTTGACAACACCTTTTGGTTTTGGCAATTCAATTGATTGCTTCCCGCTTCCGGTAAGCTCACTCACATCAACATCTACGTTCAGCTGATCGATAGCATCTACCGTTTTACGTGGACCATATAAGGTCACCATTTTTTCATCAGATGTTAAGGAGTTGACAGTAATCCCTTCTTTTGTTTTCCCTTTTTGCTTAACGGAAATCGGTACCTCTTTATGATACGCTTCTACATCCACTTTTACAGTGACTTCTTCTGGTTCAATCAAAACATTCAATTTGTTCAAATCCCGATCTAGCACTCGAACTCTTCCTTTTTGCTCAAACGATTTGTTGATTTCATTGTCACCAGTTACAGAAACTTTTACAAAACTGATGGAATCCACAACGCTTTTGGCACCTGTTACTTCAATTGTGGATGGATCCACTTCCATTTTCACCAGTTCATAATCATCTGCCAGTAACTTATCGTTCATTTCCGGATCCACTCTAAACGATTGTGTGATTTTCTCTTCAATATCTACGTCAATTGTTGCTGGGTCCAATTTGACTTTGATTTTATCTGAAATATTTTCTGATTGAATTTGAACCGTATGGCTTCCCATCGGCATACTTCGCAAGTCAACTTTCAAAGTAAAATCTTTCAGTAGCTTTGTAGTTTGCACTAAATTTGTCGGTCCTGAAATAGTCATATTAACAGTTTCAGGAACTCCCGTGACTACGAGGTTCTCGTTGTCGTAGTATACTTCAACAGGAACATCACGAATGATATCCATTGAATCTCCTACATTTGCAAGAGATTTTTTTTCCTCATCCGCACGTACAGAAAAGAAGAGAGATAGTGCAAGTGCGAGGGCCGTTAATCGCAGAAACCAAGGACTATCCATAAATTTATCCATTTTTTCTCTTCCCCCATTTCCAAATGGAGTTGACAGCACTAACAGCAGCAGTGTCTCCGAACCAAGCGAGACGTACAATCCGTTCAAATTCTTCCATCGAAACATTACGATTAATATCGCCGTCCGTTGTCACACTAACTGCACCGGTTTCTTCGGAAACAATAATGGTGAACGCATCGGTCACTTCACTAATTCCAAGCGCTGCTCGGTGCCGAGTTCCTAACTCTTTAGAGATGAACGGGCTTTCCGATAATGGTAAATAGCAGGCTGCTGCTGCAATTTTGTTTTTTTGAACAATGACTGCGCCATCATGCAGTGGTGTGTTTGGAATGAAAATATTAATGAGCAATTCTGATGAAATATCAGAATTCATGGTGATACCGGTTTCAATATATTCACTTAATCCCGTCTCTTTTTCCACTGTAATGAGAGCTCCGATTCGTCGTTTCGCCATATAACTCACTGATTTAGTAAATGCACTAATCAGACGGTCTCGCTCTTCTTCCTCCTGCATTTGTGTCCGAGCAAACAGTCGACCTCGGCCAAGTTGTTCCAGCGCACGGCGCAACTCAGGTTGGAAAATAATAATTACCGCTAAGAAACCAAATGTCAGGACTTGTTCTACCATCCATTTCAGGGTGTCTAGACCGAGCAACTCAGTCAAAATCCGGACGATTAAAATAACGAAGATCCCTTTTAACAGCTGTACAGCTTTTGTACCTTTGATAATTGTGATGAGTTTATACACAACAAACCAAACGAGAAGCACATCCAAAATGGCTTTCAAGACTTCAACTGCATTCATATTTGTAACGATTCCCCAATCAGGCATGCGCTTCCCCTACCTTTGTAGACAAATTTTCACTTATTTAAGTATACCATATAGCATTCTTAACATGCTGTACTTAGACGGGAAAATCGATTTCCAAGTTCCCGCTCCTACTGAAAAAGCGACCGGCAAAATTGCGCGGCGCTTACTCAGTGTCTTGATTTTCAGTTTTGTCAGGGGTTAGACCTTTGAATGCGGTTTTCATCTTATACCAAAGCCAGTCAAATAGTTCATCGATTTCTTCAATATTCCCTGTAACCACGGCAGTGGAGGCCATATACTTCTCACCCCTGATGACAGTTACATTTCCATCAACCTGTCCCTCAATACGTAAATCCCCGTTCTTTACTACGAGGTCGCCCTTGATCACTTCGCCTTCAGGGACGACGACAGTATCTCCTTCAATTACGAGGTTCGGTTGCATCGTCACCGAAAATTGTTCGTTTGTATTGTAACTTGAAAAGAGTGCTGCACTCATTAGAATGAGAAATAGCGCTGCTGCGGACAACATTGGATGCTTGCGTAACCAGCGATTTACACCCTTCTTCTTTTTTTGCTGTGTACTTTGAGGTAATCGCGCCATGACTCCTTCAGTAAATCCGACCGGTGCTTGCATCGGATCTGCAAGTTCAAGGAGCGCAACCGCATCACTTAATTCATCGAATAGCTTTTGGCACTCTTCGCACGTAGCGAGATGCTCATTTAATACCTGTTCGTGTTCAGGAGCTATTTCTCCATCCAGGTATTCGTGCATATATTGGACAACTTCATTCGGACAGTTAGTCATCCTTACCCCTCCTACATTGTACCTATCTGTTTTCGTAAAGCATCTCGCCCTCGATGCACACGCGTTTTCACGGTGCCTAGCGGAAGATCTAATATGTCGGCGATCTCTTGGAGTGGCAGTTCTTCCATATACCTAAGCGTTATGACTGAACGATACTTTTCAGGCAAACGTCCAATCTCGTATTGAACACGTTCTTGTGTCTCCATACGTTCGACTTCCTCTTCAGGCAGATCTTCAGCGGCTGCAATTTGTGAGTACATATCGAGCCCTTCCGTCCCAGGAACTTGCGCATCCAAAGAATAATCAGGCTTTTTTTTCCGGATTCTATCAATGCATAGGTTCGTCGCAATTCGAAAAATCCACGTCGAGAATTTACGCTTTTGGTCAAACGTATGCAAATTTGTATACGCCCGAACAAAAGCCTCCTGCGCAATATCTTGTGCCTCCTCCCGACTTCCGAGCATCCGATAACAGACATGATATAAGCGGTTCTGGAAAAGCAGTACAATCTCTTCAAAAGAATCTTGATTCCCTTTCAGCACTTCACTTATTCGTTTATTGATCAACTCATCCAAAGACTCTCATCCTCCGCTTCTGCTGCGGCTGTCCCTTCTATACGGATGAAGGGGTCTACAGGTTTCATTTAAATCTAAATTCATTTTACCAAATTGCAAAAAATATTTCCTTACTTTCTACGATACACCAAAAAATAAGAGACACACATTGATTGTATGCCTCTTTTACACTCATTTATTAGCTTCAAATCGTGAAAGTAATTATTTTTAGAGAAGTTTTTCACCGAACAAAGAACCGATTAATCCAACTGCTACATCGGCAGTTGCATTTTTATCATCCAAAATTGGATTGACTTCTACGAACTCCGCAGAAGTGACTAATCCTGAATCTTGAAGCATCTCCATTGCTAAATGACTTTCACGATAACTGATGCCACCTGGAACCGGCGTGCCAACACCAGGTGTATAAAGCGGATCCAATCCATCCAAGTCCAGTGACAAATGGAGTCCATCAATATTTTTAGATGTTAAGTAGTCAATTGCTTGATTCATGACAGACGTCATCCCATCACGATCGATTTCGTGCATCGTGAACACGTTAATCCCCAATTCCTTAATCACTTTGCGTTCACCAGGATCGACAGAACGCGCTCCTATGATTACGACGTTCTCAGGTTTAATTTTACGACCTTCTTTATAGATGTTTACAAGTCGATCGTGCCCCATTCCAAGGCTCACCGCAAGAGGCATCCCATGGATATTACCTGAAGGAGATGTTTCCTCTGTATTGATATCAGCGTGTGCATCATACCAGATGACACCAAGATTATTGTATTTCTCTGATAGTCCTGCAAGTGTACCAATCGCCATGCTATGATCGCCGCCAAAAATAAGCGGGAATTGTCCAGTCTTCGTCAACTCAGCAACACGTTCCGCAAGATCCGTGCAAGCATTTGTAACTTCATCAAGGTTTTTTAAGCCATCTAACTCCTGTCCAACGCGCTCTCCTGTTGGAACAGCAATATCTCCTGTATCTGTCACGAGATGGCCAATTGCTTCAAGACGAGACACTGCACCTGCGTAACGAATTGCACTTGGTCCCATATCTACGCCTCTTCGGCTCTGTCCGTAGTCAAGCGGAACGCCTACCATTGAAATGTTTAAGTTCTTCTCCATGTCTATTTTCCCCCTGAAGTTTTCTTTATATGACATTTCTATTGTATCCGCTTCTTTCTAATGGCTCAACCGAGCAATATACTGAATATTTATTCAGCATTTTTACTTGATTTCGTAAATTTTTCAAGTAATTCACAGATTTCCGCGGCTGGAATGGGACGGCTATAAAAATAACCTTGTCCCTCTCTGCAACCGAGTTGTCTGACAATATCTGCTTGTTGAGCATTTTCAATTCCTTCTGCTATGACATTCATTCCAGCGGTGTCGGCCATTGTAACAATCGCTTTTATGATTGCACGACTATTTTCACTCGTTTCAATATCGCGAACAAAAGACATATCAATCTTCAATGTTTCCGCAGGGAATTCCTTTATATAACTGAACGAGCTAAACCCTGTTCCAAAATCATCTATGGATACAACAAACCCAAGATCACGCAATTGCCTAAGTGACGAACTCATTTCCAAACGATCAGCAAACGCACTCTCTGTCACTTCCAATTCAATATATGCAGGGTCAAGAGCCGTCTTCTCCAGTAGTGAGCGAACAAAAGGAATGAGATCTGGACTCTCTAATTGAACTGCCGATAGGTTGACCGCTACTGTTATAGGCAATGAACAGACAGTCTGAAGTTCCTTTGCTTTTTTAAACGCTTCTTCTAATATCCATTCTCCAAGAGGAATGATAATTTTCGTTTCTTCTGCCAAACCAATGAATTTGTCGGGAGGAATTCGTCCAAGATCAGGGTGTTGCCATCTAACTAGCGCTTCAAATCCGACGATCACTTCTTTATCCAGATTAACTTTGGGCTGATATTCCAATAGAAAATGTTCCTCTTTGACACTTTTCCGAAGCTCGTTTTCTAAGATAATCCGGTCTAACGATTTTGAATACATATCAGGAACAAAAATTGCGCTACCCGAACCACCTTGTCCTTTTACATACTGCATTGCTTGCTGTGTCGTTGTAATCCACCCTGGTACTTCCGTCGCATGGATAGGGTACACTGACAGTCCACAGCTTACGGAAGGGTTATATAATTGACCCGCCACTTCAACAGGTGCTTCTATTATTTTCTGTAATAAACAGGTCCACTCAAATAGTTCTTCCGGGGACTTTTTACTTTTCATTACAAAAGCAAATTCATCTCCAGCCGTTCTCCCACACAATGCCCCATCCAGATGGAAAGCCAGACGCTCTGCAATTTTCTTAATAATTTCATCGCCCCGGTCGTGTCCAAACGTTTCATTGGCATAACGCAATTTGTCAATGTTGAGGTGGACTAATCCAAGCAATTCATCCGTATTTTTCACTCGCTCGATTTCAACAAACAACTCTTTCAAAAAGGATCTTCGATTTAATAGTCCAGTTAGTTGATCGAGAGAGGCTAAGTCCAGAATGAGTTTTTCTTGTTGTTTTACAGCTGTATTATCATGTATGACCAAAACGCTGAATCCAACGTATTCCCCTTCAGTTGTAATACGCGACAAACTACCACTCATTTGCATAATGCAGTTTTGATTTACTTTCAAATGGAATTCCACTGATACCTCATGCACATGTGTCTGATTGATCCGATGAAGAGCGTCCTTTAAATTGTCTAGATCCTCACTTACCATCGCCTTCAAAACATCCGGATTTGACCCGCCGATTAATTTTTCAATCGAAGGAGATTGGTAGTGAATTCTGCCTTTTGCATCTACGACAGCAATATAGTCACCCGAGTTTTCTGTAATCAGCCGATATAACTCAGCTTGTTTTCTTAAAGTTACTTCTATGCTTTTCTTTTCAGTTATGTCATGTCGAATGGAAATATATTGGTTCGGAATTCCTTTTTCATTTAGGAAAGGAACAATCGTGGTATCCACCCAATAATGAGAACCATCTTTAGCGCGATTGCAGATTTCTCCTCGCCAAATTCTTCCTTGACCAATTGTCTTCCACATTTCTTTAAAAAATGATTTTGGATGAAATCCTGAATTAACGATGCGTTGATTTGCCCCTATGAGCTCATCTTGAGAGTACTGTGAGAGGTTTGAGAAAAACTCATTTGCATAAATAATTTCACCTGTTTTATCCGTAATTGCTACTATTGCAGAATTATCTATGGCATATACGATATCGTTCAACAACTGTGAGACCTCTAATTGTGGTTGACGTTGAACTAAATTATGAATCATATCCTGATGGTTCGTCATGTGACACCTCTTTCATCCAGGAACTGCTTGGAACCTGTGAGTATTCCTAATAATAGGTAGAAGACAAAAAAACCCTTTCCGTTAAGCTAGGAAGGGACGAGGACGTTCTATTATAAATATCGGTTCATTTTTATCACTTTTTAAAAGATCATTTTTTCGAATTATTTCAAGAGTATCATCATATAGTAACTAGGATTCTCAATTTTTTTCAATTGCTCCAAATACCTTACGGTATTTCTCGCAAAAATTTTTAAAACGAAGTTTTTATGTGTAATCCTAGTATCTGTTGCAAGTTTTATATATGGTTTTCTTTTCTTGCATGGTATTGCTCCAAATACCTTACGGTATTTCTCGCAAAAATTTTTAAAACGAAGTTTTAAAAATTTTGGCTGGGGTAGCTGGATTCGAACCAACGAGTGACGGAGTCAAAGTCCGTTGCCTTACCGCTTGGCTATACCCCAGTAATTAAAAAAAACGGCTCATCTCTGTACCGGATTACTACTATTAAATATAACCATAAGTATAAGAAATTAAACATGGAAAATGGTGGTGGGGGACGGATTCGAACCGCCGAACCCGGAGGGAGCGGATTTACAGTCCGCCGCGTTTAGCCACTTCGCTACCCCACCATTGGTTAATAATTGATAAGCGTGCATGGCGACATCGCTTATCTGCTATGTACTGCTGAAACAAACATGGTGACCCCTACGGGATTCGAACCCGTGTTACCGCCGTGAAAGGGCGGTGTCTTAACCGCTTGACCAAGGGGCCATATTTTTATCACCATACTGTCGCCATCTGTTCAAAACAGATTACTGGAGCTTCCAACCGGATTCGAACCGGTGACCTCTTCCTTACCATGGAAGCACTCTACCTACTGAGCTATGGAAGCATAGGCATGGAAAATGGCTCCGCAGGTAGGACTCGAACCTACGACCGATCGGTTAACAGCCGATTGCTCTACCACTGAGCTACTGCGGAATAATAGTATTAGCTTTTATCGAACAACAAAAATTATACCACGACTTCAAAAAATAGCAATAGGTTTTTTCATCGTGTTCTCTTCGTCTCTTAACGACTTTTACATAATAGCATGTGGTGCGCATAACGGTCAAGCCTTCATCATAAAGTACAGTAAACATGTTGGAAAGGAGCTTTTTGTGCTAAAAAAGATAGGTTGGATCATTATTATTTGTACGCTAATTCTCGTATTATGGCCCTCTTCCATTAAAGCTCCTCAGATATTGAGTGTGTTCAAACTGACACAGGAACCCGATGTTGTCGTTAGAGGCACATCCGGCTCAGCACTGACTCTAGATATTTCTTTTGGCGACTCTGCGCTTGAAAACTGGATTGCAGAGCTAGAAGCCCCCTATCCTTTGTTACTAGTAGATACAGCTTGGGCAATACGCTTCCCGGACTCTGCTGAGCTCATTCGCAAAAAAAATATTCCTGTTGCTCTTTTAGGTAAAGAAGGAGCCGCCTATGAAGAAGATTCTGCCCTTTTCACTAAGCAGCTAGAGGAGTTCACCACCCTATTCGAGAAAAAACCTCTTTGGTTCCGTACAAGCGATGAAGTCTTTCCAAAACTACTTCAAGAAGCGTTATGGAAACATGAAATAAATGCTCTTGGTTCCACTTTACGTTGGAAAGGCGGAAAACTCCCTCCCCACAAAAAAGGTGAAATATTAACCGTTGCTCTAGAGCGAAAAGGAAAAACAACATTGGATGACATCGATCGATTACTAGACAGTCGTGAATTTCAATCCGTGGAAGATGTTTTATTTGCGACAGATATCAAAACCAAAAAGATTCCTGAATAACAAAAGACGCATAGCGGCAATTTTGCCAGCATGCGTCTTTTGTTATTTTGCATTTACAGCTTTTTGTTTTCTGCGCTCTGCTTTACGTGCATCTAATTTTAGCTTATCCTCATCCGATTTCCGATTATATTTCGGAAGCGCGAGGAGTTGATAGGCATTCACGGAGACAAGTGGGAATAGCATAATCGTCACCCAGGTGTCGACTTCTCCATTGCGGACCATTAAAGCTGGTAACCATTCAAGAGTTGTAATGACAATCATGAAAAACAAAGCTGAAATCAGGATATGTTTTTTCGTCCATTGCGCTTTGAACCAAGCCGTTACTGCAGCAGTTCCTACAAGTATCGCAAGCAACACCATATAGAGAACAGTTCGTCCTACATCATCCGAAGTCAGCCGGAATCTGAAAAAGACTAAGTCAAAGAGAACAACGACGATCAACAATAGTTGTACCCAATTCCAGAGTGTCAACGTTCTAAATAAATTCACTCCGAACTGGTGAATGGTTAAATAAGCGAAGAAGCCCATTTGTGCGATTACGCTCATCGTAAACCCTAAAAATACCATCCATAAAAATGCACCTAAAAACTGGAAGTACTCTCCCGTTGATAAGTATGAGTAAAAAAAGTTCCAACGAACAATCAGTCCGACAAGTCCAGTAATAGAGCCACCTAAAAGTAGAGCCCGTATGAAAAATTTAATCCAATTTCGTATAGTCACAGCAGCGTTCCTCCGTTTTTATTACTGATTCTAGTGTAACAGCGATTTATCGAAAAATCTATTTCATTCAACAGTCTTTGCATAATACGCGCAAAGTTGTGAACAATAATTGAAAAGCCAGTGGAGGGATTTCAAATTCATGAGAAAATTATTAATATATCTGCTCCCTGTCCTACTCGTCTTAACCGCTTGTAGCAACGCACAAAATGCATCTCCTTCTTATGATGAAACGAAAAAGATGATGACTGATGCGATTCAAACCGAGGAAGGAAAAAAAGCGATTAGACAATTGCTGACGGAGGAAGAATTTAGAAAACAGCTCGTCCTTGAACAACCAGAAGTAACTTCCGCCATCGAATCGACGTTACTTTCAAAAGAGGGGAAAGATTTTTGGAAAGAAACGTTCGATGATCCGAAGTTTCAAAAAACAATCGCTTCCAGCATGAAGGATCAGCAACAAGAAATTATGAAAGCTTTGATGAACGATGCATCGTTCCAAAAAGAACTAGAAGAGTTCTTTGGCACCCCCGATATGCAAAAACAGTTAGAAAACATCTTGCACTCCGGCTCTTTGAAAAAGGAATTTGAAAAAGCAATCGAAGAAACGATTAGCAGTCCCCTGCTCCAAGCAAAGTGGCAAGAACTGATTCTACAAGCAGGAGAAGTGAAGCCGGTTGAAAAAGATGATAAGAAAAAGGAAAAAGAAGATGATAAAGAAGAAAGCGGAGGGGGAAAGTAACCCACTCCGCTTTTACTTATTTCTGAATTTTATCCACAACGTTTTGAGCGATTTCCAAATATATCTTTCCAATCGGATGGTCCGCTGCATAAACAGATGGTGCGAAGTCCTCTTCATCCCAATCCGGCTGTCCTAGCGGAATTTGTCCAAGCAATTCTGTTCGAAGTTCCTCAGCAAGCCGCTTTCCGCCACCAGAACCGAAAACAAACTCCTTTTCCCCAGTTTGTTTTGACTGGAACCAAGACATGTTTTCAATAACCCCTAGCAACGCGTGGTCTGTTTGCAACGCCATCGCACCCGCACGAGCAGCGACGAACGCAGCTGTTGGATGTGGTGTTGTCACAACGATTTCTTTAGAGGCTGGAATCATCTGATGAATATCAAGCGCAACATCACCAGTACCCGGTGGTAGATCGAGTATCATGTAATCCAATTCTCCCCATTCCACGTCTCTGAAAAATTGGTCAAGTACTTTACCAAGCATCGGCCCACGCCAAACGACCGGAGCATTATCTTCAACAAAGAATCCCATCGAAATGACTTTAACGCCTTTACGTTCGACAGGTATGATCCGATCTCCGCGGATTACAGGTGATTCCGTAACCCCCATCATATCCGGAACACTAAAACCGTAAATATCTGAGTCAATCAGCCCTACTTTTTTACCAAGACGAGCAAGACCAACTGCTAAGTTAACGGAAACTGTCGACTTCCCGACTCCACCTTTACCTGAAGCAATGGAGATAAACGTTACGTCATTGATAGGAGACAGTAAATCTTGTGCTTCTGCAGCTGTCGCAGTTCCACGGAATTTCTCTAATGTCTCTTGTGGCAATTCTTCAAATCGAATTCCAACCGAGTCAGCACCCGCTGCCTTAAGAACCTCGACAACTTTCGATTGAAGGGTCATTTGCTCAGCTGTGTTTATTTTAGCAATCGCCAATTTCACACTCACATGCGCTTTTTCAGGCTTGATGGTAATGCCTACAATCCCATCGGTTTCTGCTAATGTTTTATGTAAAAAGGGATCGCTCATGCCACCTAGTAATTCACGTACTGTTTCTTCATTTATCACAACGGAACACTCCTTAGAGGTTAGTACATTCCCCCCAAGTATATCATAGTCCGTCTGCTGAGTATGGCGATGCGCTTATCATTTATGTTCCATTGTCTGATGTTTGACAACACCTTCGACAATTGCATCGGCAACTTTTTTCCGATAATTAGAATCCGCCAGCAATTTATGTTCTTCAGGGTTTGAAATGAACCCTGTTTCAACGATGACCGAAGGAACTTGAATATTCTTCAGTAAGTATACCCCTTTAATCTTCATTGCTTCACGATCTGTATTCTTTAATTGGTCTTTAAACGCACTCTGAATCGATTTTGCGAGTGCTTCTCCACCTTCGTGTCCTTCAGGGTGGTAAAAAACTTGCGCCCCTCTCCACTGCGTCTGGGGGATCGCATTTACATGGACACTCAGAAACATATCGGGTTCTTCAGTTTCAGCAATCTTAACGCGCATCTTAAGATCTTCGAATTTCCGTTCACGCATCGATGAGAACTCTTTATCTGGCGCATGCTCAGCGATGGCATCCCCAGACTTCGTACGTGTCATAACAACAGTAGCCCCTTTTTGTTTCAACTTCTTTTCCACTTCTTTTGTGATGGCAAGATTGACATCACTTTCAATGAGCTCTTTAGTAGAAGCACCACCATCTTCTCCTCCATGCCCAGCATCCAACAGCACTTTGACGCCAGCTAGCTCAGCAGGCATGAAAAATGCACGATCTGAAGCATTTACTCCATACCAGACAACGCTTAAAGAACAAACTAATAGTAAGCCAATAATTATCACACGCTTCATATGACACCGCCTTTTTCATCCAATATACGCACGAGCGGTTTTTAATATGACCAAGCATAGAAAAGACGCCTTCCTTTGGAAGACGTCTGCATTCGTTACTTATTCGATTGGTCCTTGCCAGCTAAGCATACCGCCAGTCATATTAGTTACATCGTATCCTTCTTCTTCTAAAAATTGTGCAGCACGGCCACTTCTCCCGCCCGAGCGACAAATAATTGTGTACGGTTTTGTTTTGTCGAGTTCTTCTAATCGAGCTGGAATTTCACCAAGCGGTATGTGAATTGCACCTATGACTTTGCCTGTCGCAATTTCATCCGCTTCCCGAACGTCAATCATGTTAATTTGCTGACCTTCTTCTAACAATGTTTCCAATTCACTCGCTGTAATTTCTTTCATTTTTGTATGCCTCCTGTACGCTTGGCTTGCTATGGATATCATATACGTTCTACTCAATCGCGTCCATTGCTTTCGCCTAGTTGCTCTTGCTGATGAATCACTTGATAATTCAGTGGAAGTTCGATATTTGCTTCATCGAATGCGACCTTGATGGCCTTCAGAAGGTCTCGCTCACATTCCCATTGCAGTCCATTTTCAACTTGACCAATTACTCGGAGCACGACATTTGTGCCATCTATACTTTGCACGCCAATCGCATGCGGTCCGTCTTTAAAACGTTCGTCACGCTGGAATTCTTCACAAACCCGTTCCAAGACGCTAATAGCTTGGTCGACATCGTTGTAATAGCTAATTCCCACATCGACAAGTGCCCGCATATTGCCTCGTGTATGGTTGGCTACATTTTCAATAATGCGGTTCGGCAAGTAATTGAGAGTCCCGTCGAACGCCCGTATTTTTGTCGTGCGTAAACCGATCTCTTCCACAACCCCGTCAATGCCCGCCACCGTCACATAATCATCTACTTCCATCTGTTGCTCCAGAAGGATGAAGAAACCTGTTACGACGTCACTCACAAGTCCTTGTGCACCAAATCCGATGGCAAGCCCAACAACACCAGCACCTGCAATCAGAGGTCCAATGCTAACTCCAAATAGGGATAGCACAGTACCAATAAAAATGAAGATCATCACATAAGAAAAAATATTTAATAGTAATTTATCGAGTGTCTTAATGCGGCCCGGTTTTGTCTTTCTAGTCAAGGACATCTTATGAATGGTCGCACTGATCATTTTTTTGCCTAAAGGAACCGCAATAGAAAAAGCTGCAATTATGACTGCAAGCTTCATAGCCGTTTCAATTATTTTATCTAGATCAAAAGGGATTTTTTCAAAAAATTGCTCCATTTTTTATAGAAACCTCACTTTCATGCTGTTGCGTTAAAATAGCATACCGCACATGAAAACTTATTTTCAAGTAATCCGATGCCCCGTTAACAAGTCAGAAAATTACTTTCAACTTCGACCTTTTACACGCATAGGTAACTGCACAGCGCGGGTTTTTGAATTCATCTTTCTTTACGTAGAATTCTTTTTATGTAATCACATTTCCTAGTTAGGTAATAGACTATGTTAAACACCAAAAGTAGGAGGAGTTCTATGGGAGCAAAAAACGGCCATGAATTCATTAGCCGGATTAATCAATTGAAACCGGAAATATGGCTAAATGGCCAACAGTTAGAGGTTCCTATTTCTGAATGTCCAGAGTTCCGAGGACTGTTAAAAACAAAAGCCTCTTTATATGACTATCAGATTTTGCGTGAAAATAAGTCCGAAATGACATACGATTCTCCTACATCCGGTGAAAAAGTAGGGCTTTCTTTTTTACAGCCAACAACAATAGAGGACTTAAAAAAGCGCAGGACTATGATTGAGAAATGGGCGCGCCAGACATGTGGACTAATGGGCAGAAGTCCAGACTACCTAAATACGGTTCTTATGAGTTTTGCAAGCTCCTCATACTTTCTAGAAGGCAAAGAGAACTGCTTCCCCAATCACGTTCAAACTGCATATACAAGGGCAAGAGAACAGGATTTAACGTTTACTCATACATTCATCAATCCACAGGTAAATCGAGCACCTATATACTTAGAATCTTCAGATGAACCCATCTCCGCAAGAATCGTTGACACTACACAAGACGGCCTCGTTATCAAGGGCGCGAAATTGCTTGCAACCCAAGGCGGACTGACGGATGAAATCCTTGTATTCAGCGCACCTAGATTACTTCCAGATCCAGATGAAGCCTTTGCGTTCACACTTCCTTCAGATTCTGAGGGAGTGCGCTTCATCTGCCGGGAATCATTTGCGGGCACTGACTCTACATTTAATTACCCGCTTAGTTCTCGATTTGAAGAGATGGACTCCATTGTCGTATTCGATAACGCACTTGTACCATGGGAGCGTGTTTTCTTTTATCGCAATACTGAAGTGGCATCCCGATTCTTCGCAACTAGTTCCTTTCATCCATATACACTCCACCAAGTCATTACACGACAAATTGTCAAAACAGAATTTATGCTAAGCGTTGCAAAACTTCTTGTAGAAACGATAAACGTAGGCGAGTATTCCCACATCCAAGGAAAATTATCAGAAATTATCATTAGTTTAGAAACACTGAAAGCATTGTTGGATAAATCCGAGCAAGATGCGACTGTCGATCAATGGGGGTATATGCGACCTAGTATGATACCTCTACAAGTAGCCAGTAACATCTTTCCGCTAGTCTATCCGCGCTTCAGTGAAATCATTCAGCTAATCGGAGCGAGTGGGATGGTGACCATTCCTACTGAAGAAGCGTTCCACTCCAAGATTCAGCAGGACTTGGATCAGTATTTGCAAGGAGCTACTAAAAACGCAGAAGACCGTGTTAAAATCTTCAGACTCGCATGGGATTTGACGATGAGTTCTTTTGGTACGAGACAAACTCAATATGAGCGCTATTTCTTTGGTGACCCCATTCGTCTGGCCAGTCAATTGGATCGTTCCTACCCTTTACCTAATGGATTTTCCATGATTGAATCTTTGCTCGGGCCATTAGATGGTTGTCAGAGATAATCCTGTCTAGGAGGAATGACTGTCCGGATGAAAAGACTGAGTCGCTTAGTTGAAACTGAATTCCCCTATACAAAAACAGCCCATTCCGGTAAGGGAATGGACTGTGAGTAATTGATAATTAGCGTTTTGAGAACTGTGGTGCACGACGTGCGCCGCGAAGACCTGGCTTCTTACGTTCTTTCATACGTGGGTCACGTGTAAGTAGACCTGCAGCCTTTAGAGCTGGACGGAAATCAGGATCAACAGTTAACAATGCACGAGCTACTCCGTGACGGATTGCTCCTGCTTGTCCTGTGTATCCTCCGCCGTTCACGTTTACGTGAATATCGTAGCTTCCAAGTGTACCCGTAGTTACAAGTGGTTGCTTAATGATTTCGCGAAGTGTTTCGAATGGTACGTATTCTTCTGCATCACGTTTGTTGATGATGATTTTACCTTCACCAGGAACTAAACGTACACGAGCTGTTGAACTTTTACGTCGGCCAGTGCCGATATATTGTACTTGTGCCAAAAGTGTTTCCTCCTCTTAATTACCCGCGAAGCTCAAATGCTTCAGGTTTTTGTGCTGCATGAGTATGCTCTGCTCCAGCGAAAACGTGAAGCTTTTTAGCTGTTTGACGACCAAGTGGACCTTTTGGAAGCATTCCCTTGATAGCTAGTTCGAGCATTTTTGTTGAATAGTTAGTACGCATTTCAAGCGCTGTACGAGACTTAAGGCTACCAGTGTAACCTGAGTGACGGTAATATTTCTTGTCTTTCAATTTGTTACCTGTAAGTTGAATCTTTTCAGCATTGATGATGATCACGTGGTCACCTGTATCAACGTTTGGTGTGAATGTCGGTTTATGTTTACCGCGAAGCAATGTAGCGACTTCTGAAGCAAGACGTCCAAGCGTTTGGCCTTCAGCGTCTACTAGGAGCCATTTTCGCTCTACTTCGTGGCCTTTAGCCATGAATGTTGTACGCATAGTTTCATATCCTCCTAAATGAATATCAGTCTGTTCCGTTTTCTCTATCCCTAAACACAAATAAACTTTCGGGGCTTTTTGTGGGGTTATTGAAATACCAAATATTATCTTACCGGTTCTCGTCAAGAAAGTCAAGCAGTTTTCATATAAACACCTGGAAAAGTTGCTTTACTCTCCATACGTAACACTCATCAAATACAAACCGTGTGCTGGTGCGGTTTTACCGGCACGTTTACGGTCACGGGCCTCTAAGATTTCAGCCACTTCGTGCGGCTCATCCCATCCGATTCCAACAGCATAAAGGACACCTGCAATCGTGCGCACCATGTTATATAAAAAGCCGTCTCCTTCAATTGTTAAAATGAGATCATCGCCTTTTTCTTCAATTTCAAGTAGACGAATTGTCCGAACCTTATTTGACGTTGCTGTTTGGGATGAACAAAAGCTCGTGAAGTCATGCTTGCCGAGCAAATGCATCGCTCCTTCTTGCATCCGTTTAAGGTCTGGGTTCCATTTGCCTAAGTGAACTGAATAATTGCGGTCAAATGGACTTTGGATAGGTTTCCTTGTCCAACGATATTGATATGTTTTTCCTTTTGCGGAATAACGCGCATGAAAATCCTCACTTACAGGTTGGGCAGATAGGATGCGGATATCTTTAGGCAGCAAAACATTCAATGCCATTAGCCAACTGTCTTCAGTCAAATTGAGAGGCGTGTCAAAATGGATTACTTGTCCCCAGGCATGCACCCCAGCATCTGTTCTTCCACTTGCCACGCTATGAATTGAATCATCCTTATGCATCTTACGAAGGGCTTTGTCAATATCCGACTGCACCGTCCGCATTTTAGGTTGAGATTGGTAACCAGAAAATTGAGTACCGTCATATGCAACCGTAGCTTTTATACGCATCATGCGTGTCCTCCTTTACCCTCTGAAATACAGCATGATCGCGGAGAGTACACCTAGCAAAACAAGGACCATTGTGTCGCTCGTTTTCCACTGCAACTTCCGAAACCGTGTCCGACCTTCTCCTCCACGGTAACCGCGCACTTCCATCGCAACCGCCAGATCTTCAGCACGTTTGAACGCACTTACAAACAATGGAACGAGTAATGGAATCACTGCTTTTACTCGTTGCTGAATACTCCCCGAACTGATATCCGAGCCACGGGCAAGTTGCGCTTTCAAGATTTTGTCGGTTTCATCCATTAAGGTAGGAATGAATCTCAAAGCAATCGACATCATCATAGCGAGCTCATGCACAGGTAGCTTCAGCCTTTTCAGCGGATTGAGAAGTGTTTCCACCCCATCTGTAATCGATATAGGCGAGGTAGTCAGTGTGAGTACGGTTGTCATCAATACTAAAATTAAAAATCGTAACGAAATGTAAATACCTTGACGCAATCCTTCTTCATAAATCGTGATGAACTTCCACTGGAAGAGGACGTCGCCCTCACGCGTAAGAAACAAATGCATAAGAAGTGTAAATACCACGAGAAACAGAATCGGTTTGAGTCCACCTAACAAAAATGGAATTCGTATTTTTGAGAGAAGAATAACAAAAACTGTAAACGTAAGTAAAATAGCATAGGTCACGGTATTATTCGCCAGAAAAACTGCGAAGATGAACAAGAATATGAAAATGAGCTTGGATCTAGGATCCAGGCGATACGTAATCGAATCTCCGGGTAAATAGCGACCAAAAATCATCTTCTCCATCATTTCGGCTCACCCATTTCTTTAGCAAGCTCAGCAATCATTACGGCAAGTTGCTCTTCCGTGAGCGCAGGTTTCGGCAACTTATGATGAACCAATCGTTCGAAGTCTCTTTGAAATCGCACTGAACGAGGCAATTCCAAGCGATACATTGCAAGTTGCTCTGCATCTGTCAATACCTCTTCAGGGGGCCCATCGAGCACAGCATGACCTTCATGCATCACGATAACATGCTCTGCGTAGCGGGCAGCATCTTCCATACTGTGGGTAACTAAAACCGTAGTCAGGCCCTCTTCTTTGTGAAACCGTTCAAACAGCTCCATAATTTCACGGCGCCCTTGTGGATCGAGTCCTGCTGTCGGTTCATCTAATATTAGAACGGATGGGTTAAACGCAAGAACGCCTGCAATCGCAACCCGTCTCATCTGACCACCTGATAGTTCAAACGGTGACTTTTTTGCAACCTCTTTAGGCAAGCCTAGCATCTCGATTAGTTCGTGTGCCCGCGCTCTGGCTTCCTCTTCAGGAATACCGAAGTTCAACGGGCCGAACATAATATCTTTTTCCACAGTCTCTTCGAATAACTGATGCTCAGGAAACTGGAAGACGATTCCGACATTCCGTCGGACATTACGTAGTGCTTTCCCTTTAGTTTCCGAGGTAATGAGCGTGTCACCAACCTGTACGGTGCCTTCCGTAGGCTTCAGTAATCCATTTAAGTGAAGTAGCAATGTAGACTTCCCAGAACCAGTATGACCAATCACAGCTGTATACGAGCCTGATTTAATCGAAGCATTGATGTCATGTAGCGCTTTCTTTTCAAAAGGAGTATTCGGTGCATACGCGAAATTCACTTGTTGAAATGAGATGTCCATAACTCGTTCACCAACTCTTTTTCTGACATATGATCGCCTACTAGCGGCATTCCTGTGTGTCTCAACAACTGTGAGAGACGAAGAGCAAATGGCAAATCGAGTCCATGCTCTTGAAGTTTAGTTCCTTGTTCAAAGATAGAGGTCGGTGTCCCAGAAGCAGCAAGTTTCCCCTGGTTCATGACGAAAACACGATCTGCTAGAAGGACCTCTTCCAAGTCATGAGTGATAGAAATGACAGTAAGTCCAGTAGTGCTTCGTAACGTAGTAATCAATTCAATAACTTCACTTCGACCTTGAGGGTCCAACATCGATGTGGCTTCGTCCAATATCAAGATTTTTGGATTCATCGCAAGGGCCCCAGCAATCGCCACGCGTTGCTTTTGTCCGCCAGATAAATGATGGGGTTCGTGGTTATGATAGCCAGACATCCCGACATCGGAGAGCGCTTCTTTCACACGAATTTGCATGTCCTCGTAAGAAACACCATTGTTCTCTAATGCAAATGCAACATCATCCTGCACCGTAGCACCAACAAACTGATTATCCGGATTTTGAAACACAACGCCTAGTTGCGAACGAACGACCCATAGATTATCCTCTGTCAATGGATCCAAAAAGACATTAACCGACCCGGTAGCTGGAAAAAGTAAGCCAATCATCAATTTGGCTAGCGTCGATTTACCAGAACCATTATGTCCGACAATCGACACCCATTCCCCGTCACGAACCGTAAAGGAGACGTCTTGGACAGCTTGTACGAAAACGTCTTCTTCTGTTTCATATGCAAAAGATACACCGTCCAACGACAAAACTTCCCGCATCCACTACCGCCTCTTTTCTTGTGAGCTTATGTATGTATAACTAGAAATCCAATCAAAGATTTCTTTAAATAAAAAAAGCGCGCATCTCATCCGAAGAATGCGCAGCAAAATGGTTCGATGCCGGGTGCTCAAGCCGTCATCGCGGATGAGATGCGTAGAGCTAGACCGAACAAAAAATCTGTCGATCGTAACACTCAGCTTTTCATATTGTCGTATAAATCATTATGTGGAAAGAGGGTGTGGCTGTCGCCAGTCACACCCCCAAGTTCCTTACACGAGTTCGATGACTACAACAGGTGCTCCGTCTCCACGGCGCGGTCCCATCTTCATGATTCGTGTGTATCCGCCCTGGCGTTCTGCGTAGCGCGGTGCAACATCATCAAATAACTTTTGGATAGCAAACGTTTTAGTTTCCTTACCTTCATCATCTGTACCAAGAATTACTTCACGGCGGATGAATTCAGCAACCTGACGGCGTGCATGCAAGTCCCCACGCTTACCAAGTGTGATCATTTTTTCAACAACTGAACGAAGCTCTTTCGCACGTGCTTCCGTTGTTTGGATGCGTTCATGGATGATTAGGTCTGTTGCCAGGTCCCGTAGCATCGCTTTACGCTGTGAACTTGTGCGTCCAAGTTTTCTGTAACCCATAGAAGATTCCCTCCTTCAATCTAATTCTGCTTTCAATCTTCAGAGCGTAATCCTAGATTCAACTCTTCCAATTTCAGCTTTACTTCTTCAAGTGACTTTCGGCCAAGATTTCGCACTTTCATCATTTCGTCCTCGGACTTGTTAGCAAGTTCCATAACGGTATTGATGCCTGCACGCTTTAGGCAGTTGTAAGAACGAACAGAAAGATCCAATTCTTCGATAGTCATCTCAAGAACTTTTTCCTTTTGGTCTTCTTCTTTTTCTACCATGATTTCTGCAGTTTGTGCTTCGTCTGTCATACCGACAAAAATATTTAAATGTTCCGTAAGGATTTTAGCACCTAGCGAAACAGATTCTTTAGGACCAATACTACCATCTGTCCAAACATCTAGTGTTAACTTATCAAAGTTTGTACTTTGACCAACCCGGGTATTTTCAACCTGGAAGTTTACACGAGATACTGGTGTGTAGATAGAATCGATTGGAATAACACCAATCGCAAGGTCATCACGCTTGTTTTGTACTGAAGGAGCATAGCCTCTTCCTCGTACTGCATACATGCGCATACGGAGGTGACCATTTTTCCCAAGTGTTGCAATTTTAAGATTCGGATTCAATACTTCTACATCACTATCATGAGTAATATCAGCAGCAGTTACCACACCTTCGCCTTTGACATCTATCTCGATCACTTTTTCGTCATCAGAATAGATTTTAAGGGCTAATTGCTTCACATTTAGAATAATAGTAGCTACATCTTCTACAATGCCTTCAACTGTTGAGAACTCGTGAAGAACGCCATCGATTTGAATCGATGTTACGGCAGCTCCAGGCAGAGAAGACAACAGGACGCGGCGTAATGAATTCCCTAAAGTGTTTCCATAGCCTCGTTCCAATGGTTCGATAACAAACTTACCAAACATGGAATTTTCAGCAACCATAACGGTTTCAATCTTCGGTTTCTCAATCTCGATCATTCATTTACCCTCCTTCAAAACGTCTGTGTGGGTCGTTCCTTATTGAAATCGATTTTTATAGACAGCAAAATGCAATCGCACAATTCATTCTTACCAAAAATTGTGTTTCTCAATCAATTGGAATAGAAACCATTATACACGACGACGTTTTGGAGGACGGCATCCGTTGTGCGGAACAGGGGTTACGTCACGGATTGCTGTTACTTCAAGACCAGCAGCTTGTAGTGAACGAATCGCAGCTTCACGTCCTGCACCAGGTCCTTTAACAGTAACTTCCAACGTTTTAAGACCGTGTTCCATTGAAGACTTCGCAGCTGTTTCTGCAGCCATTTGAGCCGCAAATGGAGTCGATTTACGTGATCCGCGGAAACCAAGTGCACCAGCACTAGACCATGAAAGTGCATTTCCGTGTGTGTCAGTAATCGTTACGATAGTATTGTTGAACGTCGAGCGGATATGTGCAATCCCGGATTCAATATTCTTTTTTACACGACGTTTACGAGTTTGTTGTTTACGAGCCATGTTCGAAAATACCTCCTTTACCTATTATTTCTTTTTGTTTGCTACAGTCCGCTTAGGACCTTTACGAGTACGTGCATTGTTTTTTGTGTTTTGTCCGCGTACAGGCAATCCACGACGGTGACGGATTCCACGGAAGCTTCCGATTTCCATCAAACGTTTGATGTTAAGTGAAGTTTCACGGCGAAGATCCCCTTCAACTTTCAATGCATCTAATTGTTCACGGATTTTGTCGAGTTCCACGTCAGTTAAATCACGAACGCGTGTCTCTTCTGAAACTTCAGCTGCAGCAAGAACTTTCTGTGCTGTCGTTTTCCCAATTCCGTAGATGTAAGTCAATGAAATTACAACGCGCTTATCGCGCGGTACGTCTACACCAGCAATACGTGCCATATAGGTTGCGCACCTCCTTTATATTATCCTTGACGCTGTTTGTGCTTTGGATTTTCACAGATTACCATTACTCGGCCGCGTCTGCGAATAACTTTGCATTTTTCGCAGATCGGTTTTACAGATGGTCTTACTTTCATCTTACCCAACCTCCTTCATTAGTCCGGAGTGCAAAAGTTTATTTGAAACGGTATGTGATGCGACCACGTGTTAAGTCATAAGGCGACAATTCAATTGTCACTTTATCACCAGGCAAAATGCGGATGAAGTGCATACGGATTTTACCGGATACATGTGCAAGCACAGTATGTCCGTTTTCCAGTTCCACTTTGAACATCGCATTTGGCAACGTATCTATTACAGTACCTTCAATTTCGATTACGTCATCTTTCGCCATCAGCTCAGTCTCCCTTCTATATCCTATAAAGGCCCTCACCAACAAGCATCATCAGTCGCTTTACAAGCTCCTTCAACATATGTCCGGTATGCGCGAGTGATGTTCGAAAAGACGCAAATCACATTTCATACTAGTTTGCCGGTCCCGACATGTTGTGTGGAACTTCAAATCGGTACAAACATGACCGACAGTTTGCTACTGATCTGTTCATCCTATGACAACAAACCCACTCACATCAACACATTATACTCCGAAAAACAAGAAAATGCATGTGTGAAGTATTGAGCGTTCAACTGTCGAATGTTTTCGATTTTCAGCCTAGCATCAAGTGCTTTTGCAGCTCAATCTAATCAAATGCTCCTTCCGTACAGCAGAACGCTGCCGGACGTGATGCCCTGACGTCTGCATGCTTCGGAAAGGCTTAGTGAACCTGAGTTGTTAACACAGCATCCACGTCGTGAAATACGTCATTAATGTCCTGCTGACCATTAATGTTTGTCAGCACGCCTTTTCCATCGTAGAACGATAGTAGCGGTGCAGATTGTTTCATATTTACTTCCAGACGGTTTGTGACAGTTTCCGGATTGTCATCAGCTCTTTGATACAGTTCGCCTCCGTCTTTATCACATATGCCTTCAACCTTTGGTGGATTGAATTCTAGGTGGTAAGACGTTCCACAAACTTTACAGATCCGGCGACCCGTTAGCCGAGCAACAAGGAGTTCTTTGTCTACCTGGATGTTGAGTGCATGTTCGATTTTCCGAGATATTCCCTCAAGTATGCCATCAAGCGCTTCCGCTTGAGGGACAGTACGTGGAAAACCATCTAATAGAAAACCGTTATCACAGTCAGGTTTGCGAAGACGCTCACTGACAATACCAATCGTAACTTCATCAGGAACAAGTGCTCCTTGATCCATAAACGATTTAGCTTTGACTCCAAGTTCCGTGCCTTCTTGAATTGCAGCACGGAACATATCGCCTGTAGAAATATGAGGGATTCCGTACTTCTCGACAATTTTGTCGGCCTGAGTTCCTTTACCGGCACCAGGCAGACCCATTAATACGATGTTCATACGCCTTGCCCTCCATGGATATTCAAGTGGAGAAACTCTTCACTTGAATTTATTTCATAAATCCTCTGTAGTGACGCTTAACCAATTGCGATTCAAGCTGCTTCATTGTTTCGAGGGCAACCCCGACAACAATTAGCAAACTAGTACCACCGATTTGAGCGGACTGTGGAAGATTTGCAATTTCAATAATAATAATCGGAAGAACTGCGACAGTAGCAAGGAAAATCGAACCAACAAAAGTTAGTCGATAAAGCGTGCTTGTCAAATAGTCCTGTGTGTTCTGACCAGGACGAATCCCTGGGATATATGCCCCTTGTTTCTTCAAGTTGTCTGCGACATTCTCAGGATTAACCTGAACAAATGCGTAGAAATACGTGAAGGCAACGATCAGACCGATATACAGTGCCATGCCGGCTGGATGCGAGTAGTTGAGCACTCGCGTTATAGCAGCAACAGTACTGTTGTCACTGAAGAACGTGCCAAGTAATTGCGGCGTTGTAAAGAACGCAACCGCAAAGATGACCGGGATAACCCCTGCAGCGTTCAATTTCAATGGTAGGTGCGTTTGTTGTCCGGCAGAAGACTGCCCACGACCCGTCACCCGTTTTGCATATTGAATCGGAATTTTACGCAATGCTTCTTGGAAGTAGATCACGCCAACTGTAATTGCAATAACTGCAACAAGTAACAGAACCATCATCGCAATGCGGATGAACAAAGCATCCCCAGCATCTTGGATCTGTGACACATACAATTGGTTGACTGCATTCGGAATGGCAGCAACGATTCCGGCGAAGATAATGATTGAAATACCATTACCGACACCTTTCGCTGTAATCTGCTCCCCGAGCCAGAGAAGAAAAGCGGTACCTGCTGTTAACACTAGAGCGATGACAATATATGTCGAAACTCCGTTATCTTCAACAAGTCTCCCTTGGAACATCTGGTTAAATCCAAATGACATTGCAATCGCTTGGATGAACGCAAGAATCATGGTGAAATAACGAGTGAATTGTGCAAGTTTACGTCTTCCGACATCCCCTTGTTTTGCCCACTCAGAAAATTTCGGCACAACGTCCATCTGCAAAAGTTGCACGATGATTGACGCAGTGATGTACGGCATGATTCCCATGGCAAAGATTGAGAACTTAGAAAGTGCTCCTCCACCAAAAATGTTCAAAAATCCAATGAATTGATTGTCCGATTGCTGGAGCGCAGTCGCATCCACGTTCGGTACCGTGACAAACGTACCGAGACGGAATACGATGAGCATTAGCAGTGTGAAAATTATTTTAGACCGTATCTCTTTTACTCGCATGAAGTTTGAGATTGTCTGAAACATTATACCACCTCGACTTGCCCGCCCGCTTTCTCGATCGCTTCTTTAGCAGAAGCAGAGAATTTATGAGCTCTGACAGTAATCTTCTTCTCAAGAGTCCCATTACCAAGAATCTTAATACCGGATTTTTCATTGCTCACGATTCCTGTTTCAATCAACAATTCTGGTGTTACTTCTGTGCCTTCATCAAAACGATTTAACGTTTCAAGATTTACGATGGCATATTCTTTACGATTAATGTTCGTAAATCCGCGCTTAGGAAGACGTTGGAATAGTGGAAGTTGCCCACCTTCAAATCCAAGACGTACACCGCCGCCCGAACGTGAGTTTTGACCATTATGACCTCTACCAGATGTTTTACCTGATCCAGATCCCATACCACGACCAACACGTTTACGTTCTTTACGAGCACCTTCTGCAGGTTTCATTTCGTGTAATTTCATCTTTCGGCACCTCCTTATTCAAGAATAACTGATTATTGTTCGCTGACAGTTACCAAATGGCTGACCTTGTTGACCATGCCGCGAATTGCGACATTATCCTGGTGCTCAACCGTTTGGTTCATTTTGCGAAGTCCAAGAGCTTCAACTGTTTTACGTTGTGCTGGCTTAGCGCCAATCACGCTTTTAGTAAGGGTGATTTCAAGTTTATTTGCCATTGTGTTTCCCCCCTTAACCTAACAGTTCTTCTACGGATTTACCACGTAGCTGTGCTACATCTTCAGCACGCTTCAAATTCGTCAATCCCTGGATTGTAGCACGAACCATGTTGATTGGTGTGTTAGAACCAAGTGATTTAGAAAGGATATCCGTGATTCCTGCAAGTTCAAGTACCGCACGGACTGGTCCGCCGGCGATAACTCCTGTACCTGGTGCAGCCGGTTTGATAAGAATCTGACCTGCTCCGAAGCGTCCGATGATCTGATGTGGCGTTGTGCCTTTGACCATTGGTACTTCGATTAGGTTTTTCTTCGCATCTTCGATTGCTTTACGGATTGCATCTGGAACTTCTTGTGCTTTCCCAGTACCGAAACCAACGCGGCCGTTTTTATCACCAACAACGACTAGAGCAGTAAAACGGAAACGACGTCCGCCTTTTACAACTTTAGCTACGCGGTTGATGGTAACTACGCGCTCTTCGAATTCACTTTTGTTTTGTTCATTACGACGCATGGAATATGTCCCTCCTTCTTAATTAAAATTCAAGTCCATTTTCGCGTGCAGCGTCAGCTAGTGCTTTGACGCGGCCGTGGTATAGATAGCCTCCGCGGTCGAATACGACAACTTTGACATTCTTTTCTGCACCTTTTTTCGCAATCAGTTCGCCCACTTTAACAGCAGCGTCTGCATTAGAAGAAGAATCCGCTGAGAATTCTTTATCCATTGTAGATGCGCTTGCAAGTGTTACACCGTTTGCATCATCAATAAGTTGTGCATAGATGTGTTTGTTAGAACGGTATACGTTCAAGCGAGGACGCTCAGCAGTACCGTTGATCTTTGTACGGACACGTGCATGCCGTTTTCTACGGACAGCGTTCTTATCTTGTTTTGTGATCACTCGAGGTCACTCCTTCCGGATGCCTATGCGGCATTATTTACCTGTTTTACCTTCTTTGCGTCGAACAACTTCGCCTTCGTACTTGATACCTTTACCTTTATACGGCTCTGGTGGACGTACTTTGCGGATGTTAGAAGCAAGAGCACCAACGCGTTCTTTGTTAGTACCGCGAACGATAATTTTTGTGTTAGCAGGCACTTCAACTTCAATGCCTTCTTCCGGTGTGAATTCAACCGGTTGTGAGTAACCTACGTTCAATACAAGTTTCTTACCTTGCATTTGAGCACGATACCCGACACCTACTAGTTCAAGCGCGCGCTCAAAACCAGCTGATACTCCAGTAACCATGTTCGCTAGAAGCGAACGTGTAGTACCGTGCATCGAACGGTGTTCTTTCGATTCAGATGGACGTGTCAATGTGATCACGTTACCTTCCTGTTCGATCTTTATGTCTTTAGTAAATGTATTTGTAAGTTCGCCTTTCGGTCCTTTAACTGTAACGAAGTTATTCTCATCGATCGTAACTGTTACGTTTTCAGGCACCTCAATCGGACGTTTACCAATTCGGGACATTTGTTTGCACCTCCATTCAATTGTTACAGATTACCAAACGTAAGCGACGACTTCTCCGCCAACTTGTTTAGCACGAGCTTCTTTATCAGTCAAAACACCGTTAGAAGTTGAAACAAGGGCGATACCTAGTCCGTTCAACACTCTTGGCACTTCTGTTGACTTTGCATATACACGAAGACCAGGCTTAGAAATACGCTTGAGTCCAGTGATTACGCGTTCTTCGTTTTTACCATATTTAAGGAAAATGCGGATGATGCCTTGTTTGCTGTCTTCCACATATTCTACGTCGCGGACGAAACCTTCACGTTTGAGGATTTCTGCGATCTCTTTTTTAAGGTTTGAAGCAGGTACTTCAAGCTTCTCGTGACGCACCATGTTGGCGTTACGAATGCGAGTAAGCATATCTGCGATCGGATCACTCATTGTCATTACATTAACCTCCTTCCCAGAATGGGGTTTACCAGCTTGCTTTTTTAACGCCAGGAATTTGTCCTTTGTATGCGAGTTCGCGGAAACAAATACGGCAAAGTTTAAACTTCCGATATACTGAGTGTGGACGCCCACAGCGCTCACAACGTGTATATTCTTGAACCTGGAACTTTGGCGTACGTTTCTGTTTTGCGATCATTGATTTTTTAGCCACGTTTTACGCCTCCCTTATGTTTACTTTTGGAACGGCATGCCGCACTGCGCTAGCAACTCACGAGCTTCCTCGTCTGAGTTGGCAGTCGTAACGATGACGATATCCATTCCGCGTACTTTAGACACTTTATCGAAGTCAATTTCCGGGAAAATTAGTTGCTCTTTCACACCAAGTGTGTAGTTTCCGCGTCCGTCGAATGATTTATTCGATACACCACGGAAGTCACGTACACGTGGAAGTGATACAGCGATCAACTTGTCCAGGAACTCATACATGCGTTCTCCACGTAGAGTAACTTTTGTTCCGATAGGCATTCCTTCACGAAGACGGAATCCAGCGATAGATTTCTTCGCTTTAGTTACGACTGGTTTTTGACCTGAGATAATTGTCAAGTCTTCCACAGCAGCATCAAGTGCTTTTGTGTTTTGAACCGCGTCGCCAACACCCATGTTGATAACGATCTTATCAACTTTCGGTACTTGCATTACAGATGTATAGTTGAACTTGCTCATGAGAGCAGGAGTAATTTCTTTTTGGTATTTATCCTTTAATCGGCTCATTCAGAAGAACCTCCCTTCTTAGAGAGTTATTTTTTGAGTTCTTTTTTGCTAATCTCGTCGATAACTTCGCCGGATTTCTTCGCAACACGGGACTTAACACGGTATGTCTTGTCGCCTTCGGTTTTTTCTTCAATCTTGTAACCGATACGTGTTGGTTCACCTGACTTAGGATCAACAAACATTACGTTAGAAACGTGAATTGCAGCTTCAAGGCTTACAATACCACCTTGCGGATTCGCTTGGTTTGGCTTTGTATGCTTTTTGACGATGTTCACGCCTTCAACGAGGATACGCTCTTTGTTAGGGAATACTGAAAGGATGACACCAGTCTTTCCTTTGTCTTTCCCAGAGATAACTTTTACTTTATCGCCTTTTTTAATGTGCATTCTGTTGCACCTCCTTGATTGGCACTGCTCTGTAATTAAAGTACTTCTGGAGCAAGAGAAATGATTTTCATGAAGTTGTTATCGCGCAATTCGCGTGCAACTGGTCCGAAAATACGAGTTCCGCGAGGGCTCTTGTCGTCACGAATGATGACACAAGCATTCTCATCGAATGTAATATAAGATCCGTCTTTACGACGCATACCGCTCTTAGTACGAACGATAACCGCTTTAACGACTTCACCCTTCTTAACAACGCCACCTGGTGTTGCTTTCTTAACTGTAACAACGACAACGTCGCCGATGTTCGCAACTTTACGACCTGAACCGCCAAGAACTTTGATTGTAAGCACTTCACGTGCGCCAGAGTTATCTGCGACTTTCATGCGGGATTCCTGTTGAATCAATTTGGTTACCTCCCCTCGGATACTGTGTTCCGAACGTTATTAGATGATGACCGCTTTTTCGACTACTTCAAGAAGGCGGAAACGCTTTGTAGCTGACAACGGACGAGTTTCCATAATACGGACTACATCGCCGATTTTAGCTTCGTTCATTTCATCATGTGCTTTATATTTTTTAGAATACTTTACACGCTTGCCATACAAAGAATGCTTTTTGTGTGTTTCTACCATTACCGTTACCGTTTTGTCCATTTTGTCGGATACAACACGGCCTGTGTATACTTTGCGTTGGTTACGCTCAGTCATGGGTGCAACCTCCTTCATCAGTTATTTGCACTGATTTCTCTTTGACGTATTACTGTCTTCATGCGCGCAATCGATTTGCGTACTTCACGGATGCGTGCAGTGTTTTCTAATTGTCCTGTCGCTAACTGGAAGCGAAGGTTGAAAAGCTCTTCTTTCAGTGATTTCACTTTTTGCTCGATCTCTGCAGTTGTCAAGTCACGGATTTCATTAGCTTTCATTAGATTCACCACCAATTTCTTCACGTTTTACAAACTTACACTTAACAGGAAGTTTGTGCGCTGCAAGGCGGAGTGCTTCACGAGCGACCTCTTCAGAGACGCCTGCGATTTCAAACATAACTCGGCCAGGTTTTACTACTGCTACCCATCCCTCAACAGCACCTTTACCAGAACCCATTCGAACTTCGAGAGGCTTCTTAGTATACGATTTGTGTGGGAAAATATTGATCCAAACTTTACCGCCACGTTTCATGTAACGTGTCATTGCGATACGTGCTGATTCGATTTGACGATTCGTGATCCATGCAGCCTCAAGAGACTGAAGGCCGAACTCACCGAATTGAACCGTTGCGCCGCCTTTTGTCTGTCCGCGCATTTTGCCGCGGAATACACGACGATGTTTTACTCGCTTTGGTACTAACATGATTAGTTGCCTCCTTCCCCAGAGTTCTTCTTCACTGGAAGGACTTCTCCACGATAGATCCATACTTTAACACCAAGTTTTCCGTATGTTGTATCAGCTTCAGCATGTGCATAATCGATATCTGCACGAAGTGTATGAAGTGGGACAGTTCCTTCGCTGTAATGTTCTGCACGCGCGATGTCAGCTCCACCAAGACGTCCGGATACTTGAGTTTTGATACCCTTTGCTCCAGAACGGATTGTACGTTGGATTGCTTGTTTTTGCGCACGGCGGAATGATACGCGGCTTTCTAGTTGACGAGCGATTGATTCTGCAACCAATTTTGCGTCAAGATCAGCACGCTTAATTTCAACGATGTTAATGTGTACACGCTTGCCAGAGATTTCGTTAAGGTTTTTACGAAGTGCTTCGACTTCCGTACCACCTTTACCGATAACCATACCTGGTTTAGCTGTGTGGATAGTGATGTTAACTTTCTTCGCAGCGCGTTCGATTTCTACTTTAGAAACTGAAGCGTCTACTAAACGTGCTTCGATATATTTGCGGATTTTAAGGTCTTCGTGCAAGAGAGTCGCATAGTCTTTTTCTGCATACCATTTCGAATCCCAGTCACGAATTATACCGACCCGCAGACCGTTAGGATGTATTTTTTGACCCACGAATTATCCCTCCTTCTTTTCAGATACCACTACAGTGATGTGGCTTGTGCGTTTGTTGATTGCGCTCGCACGGCCTTGCGCACGTGGACGGAAACGTTTCATAGTAGGACCTTCATCAACGAATACTTCGCTAACAATTAGGTTCTCAATGTTCATTTCGTAGTTGTGCTCAGCATTAGCAATAGCTGAATTCAATACTTTTTCCACGACTGGTGATGCCGCTTTTGGCGTCAAACGTAGAATCGCTACAGCTTCACCGATTTTCTTGCCCCGGATAAGATCAACGACTAATCGGACTTTACGAGGAGCAATACGGACTGTTTGCGCAGATGCTTTAGCTTGTTGCATCAGAATTTCCTCCTCTCAATTAGCGTTTCGTTTTCTTATCATCGGCACCATGGCCTTTGTAAGTACGGGTAGGTGCGAACTCACCTAGTTTGTGTCCGACCATGTCTTCAGTGATGTAGACAGGTACGTGTTTGCGTCCGTCATAAACAGCAATTGTTAATCCGATGAAGGATGGGAATACTGTAGAGCGACGTGACCAAGTCTTGATGACTTGTTTCTTTTGTGCATCTTTTTGAGCGTCAACCTTTTTAAGCAAATGATCATCTGCAAAAGGTCCTTTTTTCAAACTGCGGCCCATTTCGTTACCTCCCTTTGCGCTTGTACTACGGTCCAGTCATTGAACCGCAGTGCAATCACATTATTTTTTGCGACGACGAACGATAAGTTTGTCGGATTTGTTTTTCTTAGAACGAGTCTTGTAACCAAGAGTTGGTTTGCCCCAAGGTGTAACTGGGCTTGGACGACCGATTGGAGTGCGTCCTTCACCACCACCGTGTGGGTGATCGTTCGGGTTCATGACAGATCCACGTACAGTTGGGCGTTTACCCATCCAGCGTGAACGTCCTGCTTTACCGATGTTGATAAGTTCGTGTTGCTCGTTACCAACTTGACCGATTGTAGCACGGCAAGCTGACAAGATCATGCGAACTTCACCAGATTGCAAACGGATGATGACATATTTGCCTTCACGACCAAGTAATTGTGCAGATGTACCAGCTGAACGAACTAATTGTCCGCCTTTACCAGGTTTCATCTCAATGTTGTGAATTGTAGAACCCATAGGGATGTTTTCAAGTGGAAGTGCGTTCCCTACGCGGATGTCCGCGTCAGGTCCTGACATGATTGTCATTCCAACTGTCAATCCTTTAGGAGCTAGGATGTAACGTTTTTCTCCATCAGCATAGTTAATCAATGCGATGTTTGCAGAACGGTTTGGATCGTATTCGATCGTAGCAACGCGTCCTGGTATGCCATCTTTCCGACGTTGGAAGTCGATGACACGGTATTGGCGCTTGTGGCCGCCACCTTGGTGACGAACTGTAATCCTACCTTGGTTGTTACGTCCACCTTTACGTTTGACTGGCTCAAGCAAAGATTTTTCTGGCTTGCTTGCTGTGATTTCTGCGAAATCAGAAGTCGTCATGTTACGGCGTCCGTTGGAGGTAGGTTTGTATTTCTTAATCGCCATTTGTGTTCCCTCCTTCGTTTAGTGTGATTAGATATCGAAAAGTTCGATGTCTTTAGAATCAGCAGTTAATGTAACAATCGCTTTGCGGCGTTTGTTCGTATAACCAGCATGTTTACCCATGCGTTTGAATTTACCTTTGTAGTTCTGGACGTTCACTTTTTCCACTGTTACTCCGAAGATTTCTTCGACAGCTTGTTTGATGTGCGTTTTGTTAGCGCGAGTATCAACTTCGAAAGTGTACTTGTTGAATTCCATTGCTTCAGAAGATCGCTCGGTAATGACCGGACGCTTCAATACATCACGTGCTTCCATTAACCAAGCACCTCCTCGATTTTTTTGACAGCATCTTTAGTCAAGACTAGTTGATCATGACCAACTAGGTCTAGAACATTGATACCGTTAGCAGTAACAACGCTGATTCCTGGGATGTTACGAGCAGACAAAGCTACTGTTTCATCAAGGTCAGCTGTTACGAATAATGCTTTTTTGCTGATTGACAAGTCTTTCAGCACTTTTGTGAATTCTTTTGTCTTTGGTGCATCGAAAGCTAAAGCTTCTAATACTACCATTTCTTCGTCACGTACTTTTGAAGACAAAGCAGAACGAAGAGCAAGACGACGGACTTTCTTCGGCAACTTGTAGCTATAGCTACGTGGTGTTGGTCCGAATACGATACCGCCTCCACGCCATTGTGGAGATCTGATTGAGCCCTGACGAGCACGACCTGTTCCTTTTTGACGCCATGGTTTGCGACCACCGCCAGCTACTTCAGCGCGTGTTTTTACTTTGTGGTTCCCTTGACGCAATGTTGCGCGTTGTTGAACCAATGCTTCGAATAGGACTGCTTCATTCGGCTCAATTCCGAATACATGTTCATTCAATTCGATTTCGCCTGCTGCAGATCCTGTTTGATTCACTACGGATACTTTTGGCATTAGTGTTTCCTCCTTCCTTCGTTAATTAGTTCCCTTTAATCGCGCTTTTCACTTCTACGAGTGATTTGCGTGAACCTGGAACGTTACCTTTTACTAGTAACAAGTTGCGCTCTGTGTCAACTCGAACAACTTCAAGGTTTTGGATTGTAACTGTTTTGCCACCCATGCGGCCTGGCATTTTTTTACCTTTGAATACGCGTTGAGCATCAACCGAACCGATTGAACCTGGTGCGCGGTGGAAACGAGATCCGTGGCTCATTGGTCCACGTGAGAAACCGTGGCGCTTAATAACACCTTGGAAACCTTTACCTTTTGATACTCCTGTAATATCGATGATTTCGCCTTCTGCGAATGTATCGACTTTGACTTCCTGACCAACTTCGTACCCAGCTACATCGACTCCGCGGAATTCGCGAATGAAGCGCTTAGGTGCCGTTTCAGCTTTTGCAACGTGTCCCATTTCTGGTTTGTTGGAAAGCTTTTCACGTTTGTCCTCGAATCCGAGCTGAATTGCTTCGTAGCCGTCTGTCTCGATTGTCTTCTTTTGAAGAACAACGTTTGGAGCAGCTGCAATTACAGTTACGGGGATCAAATCGCCGTTTTCAGCAAAAATTTGCGTCATACCGACTTTTCTTCCTAAGATTCCTTTGGTCATTTGTCACACCTCCTGATTAATTTGTTTTTAGTATTATAGTTTGCCATTAAAGTTTGATTTCAATGTCTACGCCAGATGGTAAGTCAAGCTTCATCAATGCGTCAACAGTTTGTGGTGTCGGATTGACGATATCGATCAGACGCTTGTGAGTACGCATTTCGAACTGCTCACGTGAGTCCTTGTATTTGTGGACCGCACGAAGAATTGTGTACACCGAACGTTCTGTCGGCAATGGAATCGGACCTGAGACACTAGCTCCGGAACGCTTTGCAGTTTCTACAATCTTTTCAGCTGACTGATCAAGCACACGGTGATCATAAGCTTTTAAACGGATACGAATCTTTTGTTTTGCCATTATTTTCCCTCCTTCTCGCCTATTTTCTAGACATTCTCCACGGAAATTTTCCCACACACATGCCATGGCAAAGCGGCCGGGTGTGTCGGTAACCTCCCGCTTCATCGCAGTCAAAGACCAACACTAAACATTATACACATAAAAAAAGAATGTCGCAATAGGTTTAGCGATATTCTTTAACAACTTTTATATTATAAAACGAAATGACGATAGATGCAACTAATTTGTTGTGATTGTTTAGGAGTTAGCGGTGCAATTTAATTGTTAGATTGCGATGTTATGTCAAATAAGATTGGAGTTTGGTTTGTTGTTTTATTAGGAGGTTTTGAAGTGTTGTGCGGGAGATTATACTCGTCTTACTAGAACAAACTTTATATTATGAGGTTTTTGGTCATTATCACAAGCTAATGAGTGGAAACTACGGTTTGTAATTATACTCTCGGTTATTAATGTTAGTTATTTTAGTGAAGGAATCAAGTACCAACTTCTTTTTATAGAAAATAGCTCAAAAAGCGAATCACACAAATTAATTTTGGTTTGTTCGGTTAAAATCATTTAGCTTGATTGTTTAATTTTGTTACCCAGGTGGATTACTCTAAGTGCCGTGAAATGATTAAGGTGCGAGCAACCTTGTAAGATATGTGTGTTTGGGGTTATGAGCACTTTTTTGGTTTATGAGCATTCTTCGAGCTTTATGAGCACTTTCTCCGGTTTATGAGCATTCTCGGAGCTTTATGAGCACTTTTCATGGTTTATGAGCACTCTCAGAGCTTTATGAGCACTTTTCATGGTTTTATGAGCATTCTCAGAGCTTTATGAGCACTTTTCATGGTTTATGATCACTCTCAGAGCTTTATGAGCACTTTCTCTTCCTTAGGGGAATTCCTCACATTTGCTGAGCACTATACATCCGCTCCAACACGTAAAGTAATTCTATAGTGGTTATTACTATCCTCTCGTTGCCACTATACGCATTAAGACTACCTTATTTCGTATTCTATTCCAAGTGCTCCGCCTATTAAGTTCATCCTTATAAGTAAAGAGAATAAAAAAACCCGCCACAAGGGCGGGTTTAGAGGTTTTACTTTTCGATTGTTGCTACAACGCCAGCTCCAACTGTACGTCCACCTTCACGGATTGAGAATTTAGTACCTTCTTCAATCGCGATTGGAGAGATCAGTTCGATCGTCATTTCAACGTTATCGCCAGGCATAACCATTTCTACGCCTTCTGGAAGAGAGATGATTCCAGTTACGTCAGTTGTACGGAAGTAGAACTGTGGGCGGTAGTTTGAGAAGAATGGAGTGTGACGTCCACCCTCTTCTTTTGATAGAACATAAACTTCTGATTTGAAGTTAGTGTGTGGTGTGATTGAACCTGGCTTCGCAAGAACTTGTCCACGCTCGATGTCTTCACGTGCTACACCACGAAGCAATGCTCCGATGTTGTCGCCAGCTTCAGCATAGTCAAGAAGTTTACGGAACATTTCTACACCTGTTACAGTTGTAGATTTAGGCTCTTCAGTCAAACCGATGATGTCAACAGTGTCGCCGACTTTAACTTGTCCACGCTCAACACGGCCAGTAGCAACTGTACCACGTCCTGTGATTGAGAATACGTCCTCAACAGGCATCATGAATGGCTTGTCTGTGTCGCGCTCTGGAGTTGGGATGTAGCTATCAACTGCGTCCATAAGTTCAACAATTTTTTCTTCCCAAGCTTCTTCACCTTCAAGTGCTTTAAGTGCTGAACCTTTGATAACAGGAATGTCATCGCCAGGGAAGTCGTATTCAGAAAGAAGATCACGAATTTCCATTTCAACAAGCTCAAGAAGTTCTTCGTCGTCTACCATGTCACATTTGTTCATGAAGACTACCAAGTAAGGTACACCTACTTGACGTGAAAGAAGGATGTGCTCACGAGTTTGTGGCATTGGGCCGTCAGCTGCAGATACAACTAGGATTCCGCCGTCCATTTGTGCAGCGCCTGTGATCATGTTTTTAACATAGTCGGCGTGACCTGGGCAGTCTACGTGTGCGTAGTGACGAGTTGCTGTTTCGTATTCAACGTGTGAAGTATTGATTGTGATACCACGCTCTTTTTCTTCTGGTGCGTTATCAACGTCAGCGTATGAACGTGCTTCACCGCCACCGCGCTTTGCAAGTACTGTTGCGATTGCAGCAGTCAAAGTTGTTTTACCGTGGTCAACGTGACCAATTGTACCAACGTTAGCGTGTGTTTTGGACCGATCGAATTTTTCTTTAGCCATTTTGGAGTTCCTCCTCTAAATTGAGTATGATTTTAGTTTTATAGATATGGAGCGAAGGCCGCGCGACCCTCACTTCCATAGCTTACAAGGTAGTTATACTTGATTTTTAGCCAAATTTCAATTATTGGCCTTTATTTTTCTTGATGACTTCTTCAGCAATTGACTTCGGTACTTCTTCGTAGTGGTCGAAAGTCATTGAGAATACGCCGCGTCCTTGCGTGTTCGAACGGAGAGATGTTGCATAACCGAACATTTCTGCCAAAGGAACCATTGCACGAACGACTTGTGCATTACCGCGTGCGTCCATTCCTTCTACGCGTCCACGACGAGAAGTGATGTCACCCATAATATCTCCCATGTATTCATCTGGGATGATGACTTCAACTTTCATTGTTGGCTCGAGTAGTACTGGATCACATTTAGATACTGCATTTTTCAAAGCCATAGATGCTGCGATTTTGAAGGCCATTTCGTTTGAGTCAACATCATGGTAAGAACCGTCGAATAGACGAGCCTTAATGTCGATCAAAGGATAACCTGCAAGAACACCGTTATTAAGGGAGTCACGCACACCTGCTTCGATTGCTGGAATGTATTCACGAGGAACTACACCACCAACGATGTTGTTCTTGAATTCAAATCCTTTACCTTCTTCGTTTGGTTCGAATTCGATCCAAACGTGACCGAATTGTCCACGTCCACCGGACTGACGTACGAATTTACCTTCGACTTCAGCGCCTTTACGGAACGTTTCACGATACGATACTTGAGGAGCACCAACGTTTGCTTCAACTTTGAATTCACGCTTCAAACGGTCAACGATGATATCCAAGTGGAGCTCACCCATACCCGCGATAATGACTTCACCAGTTTCCTGGTCAGTGTGTGCACGGAACGTTGGATCTTCTTCTTGAAGTTTACCTAGAGCTTGTCCCATTTTGTCTTGGTCAGCCTTTGTTTTCGGCTCGATCGCAACAGAGATAACTGGTTCAGGGAATTCCATAGATTCAAGAATGATCAATGCTTTGTCGTCACAAAGTGTATCGCCAGTTCCTGTATCTTTAAGTCCAACAGCAGCAGCAATTTCTCCTGCGTGAACTTCGGAAATCTCTTCACGGTGGTTAGCGTGCATTTGTAGGATACGACCTACACGCTCACGCTTGTCTTTTGAAGAGTTCTTGATATAAGAACCCGACTGCAAGACACCTGAGTAAACACGGAAGAATGTAAGTTTACCGACGTAAGGGTCAGTCATAACTTTGAACGCAAGTGCAGAGAATGGTGCTTCATCGCTAGCTTTACGCTCTTCTTCTTGTTCAGTTTCAGGGTTGATCCCCATCATTGGTGGAAGATCAGTTGGAGCTGGCAAGTAGTCGATGACAGCATCGAGTACAAGTTGAACTCCTTTGTTTTTGAAAGCAGTACCACAAACAACTGGGTAGAATTCTACAGCCAATGTTGCTTTACGGATTGCATTTTTAAGTTCTTCGACTGAGAGTTCTTCTCCGCCAAGGTATTTTTCCATGAGTACTTCATCGAAATCTACGATAGCTTCAACCAAACGCTCGCGAGCTTTTTCTGCATCCGCACGGTATTCTTCAGGAATTTCTCCGACTTCAACGTTCATACCAGTATCATCTGGATAGAAGTTAGCTTTCATTTCGACTAGGTCGATGATTGCTTCGAAATTGTCTTCCGCACCAATCGGTAATTGGATTGGGTGAGCATTCGCTTGAAGACGGTCGTGGAGTGTACCAACCGAGTAAAGGAAGTCAGCTCCAGTTTTGTCCATCTTGTTGACAAATACGATACGTGGAACGCCGTATGTTGTCGCTTGACGCCAAACTGTTTCAGTCTGTGGTTCAACACCAGACTGTGCATCAAGAACCGTTACAGCACCATCAAGTACACGAAGTGAACGTTCAACTTCTACTGTGAAGTCTACGTGTCCTGGAGTATCGATGATGTTTACACGGTGGCCTTTCCAACTTGCAGTTGTCGCAGCTGAAGTGATCGTGATTCCACGCTCTTGCTCCTGCTCCATCCAGTCCATCTGAGACGCACCTTCGTGCGTTTCTCCGATTTTGTGGATACGACCTGTGTAATAAAGGATCCGCTCAGTCGTTGTTGTTTTACCAGCATCGATGTGAGCCATGATACCAATGTTACGAGTATTCTCTAAGGAGAACTCTCTACCCATTTTGTATTGCTCCTTCCATATAGGAATAACGAATTAATGAACGAATGGATCTTACCAGCGGTAGTGAGCGAATGCTTTGTTCGCTTCTGCCATCTTGTGCATTTCTTCACGCTTCTTAACAGATGCGCCTGTGTTGTTTGATGCGTCAAGAATTTCGTTCGCAAGACGTTCTTCCATTGTCTTTTCACCACGAGTACGTGAATAATTCACGAGGTAACGAAGACCAAGAGTCGTACGTCGCTCAGGACGAACTTCTACTGGTACTTGATAGTTTGCTCCACCTACACGGCGTGCACGAACTTCAAGAACTGGCATAATATTGTTTAGTGCTGCTTCGAATACTTCAATCGGATCATTTCCAGAACGTTCTTTAACAAGTTCGAACGCACCGTATAAAATTTTCTGAGAAGTACCTTTCTTACCGTCTACCATCATTTTGTTGATGAGGCGGCTGACAAGCTTCGAATTATAAATCGGATCTGGCAAAACGTCACGTTTTGCAACTGGACCTTTACGAGGCATGGGGTGTTCCTCCTTTCAAAATAGTTGCTAATTTATTATTTTTTCTCTTTTGGCTTTTTCGCACCGTAGTGTGAACGGCTTTGCATACGGCCAGTTACACCAGCAGTATCAAGTGCTCCACGTACGATGTGGTAACGTACACCCGGTAAATCTTTTACTTTACCTCCACGGATTAGAACAACACTGTGCTCTTGAAGGTTGTGACCTTCTCCAGGGATATAAGCGTTAACTTCCAATGTGTTTGTCAAACGTACACGAGCATATTTACGAAGAGCCGAGTTTGGCTTCTTCGGAGTCATTGTGCCCACACGTGTGCAGACACCTCGTTTTTGTGGCGAGTTGACATTCGTCATTGACTTTTTGAAACTGTTATACGTTTTTCCAAGTGCCGGAGCTTTTGAACCGCTAGTATTCGACTGGCGAGGTTTGCGGACCAATTGGTTAATTGTAGGCATCGGTTTTTCCTCCTTCCAACTTCTTTTTAAGACCACACATCCAGGTGGTTCATTTTTTGGGTAAAAACAAAGGCTTTGCACATTTTTTGCGCAAAAACCGTTAATCAGTGATGACGACCACTGATGCAGCTACTTGAATGCCACATGCTTTTCCAAGTTCATCCCGAGAATCAACATATGATAATGGAACTCCTTGACGTGCTGCTTCTTCAATTACAGGTGTGGTTACCCGCTCTTCTGCATCTTGTGCAATGAAGACTTCATGCGCCTTATTCAGACGAATCGTTTTCACAGCTTGCTTTGTACCGATGATCAGCTTCTTTGCCTGAGTGACTTTATCATAAGACATAATGACATCCTCCAAAGTACAGACATTCAACTATCAACCTTTTGTATAGTACCATTTGTAAGAGTTCGTGTCAACAATAAAAAGAAAAACGGGAGGAGTTATCTCCTCCCTTTTTCAATTTCTTTACTCTGCTGGTACTGCGTCTTCTTCTAGTTCCTCGTCACGATCCATTTCAATTCCACGATAACGTTGCATACCAGTTCCTGCTGGAATAAGCTTACCGATGATAACATTCTCTTTCAAGCCGAGAAGATCATCAGTTTTGCCTTTGATAGCAGCATCCGTCAATACACGTGTTGTTTCTTGGAACGATGCCGCAGAAAGGAATGATTCTGTTTCTAGTGACGCCTTTGTAATACCAAGGATTACAGGACGTGCTGTCGCTGGAAGCTTGTTAGCTTTAAGAACTTTTCCGTTGGCATCCGCAAACTGATGGATGTCGAGTAGTGAGCCTGGTAGCAAGTCTGTGTCACCAGCTTCAATGACGCGAACTTTGCGCATCATTTGGCGAACCATGACCTCAACGTGCTTATCTCCAATTTCAACACCCTGCATCCGGTATACCTTCTGTACTTCTTTAAGAAGGTATTCCTGTACAGTTGAAACGTCTTTCACAACGATCAATTCTTTAGGGTCAATCGAACCTTCAGTCAATGCTTGACCGCGTTCAATCTCATCTCCAACATCAACTTTCAAACGACCATTGTATGGAGCAAGGTATTTACGTGTTTCCACGTCACCTTTAATTGTGATTTCTTTCTGTCCTTCACGAATCTCATCAATATCTGTAACAACACCTTTGACTTGTGAGATTACAGCTTGCCCCTTAGGGTTACGTGATTCGAAGATCTCCTGGATACGTGGAAGACCTTGTGTAATATCGTCTCCTGCTACACCACCTGTGTGGAATGTACGCATTGTAAGCTGTGTACCTGGTTCACCGATTGACTGAGCTGCAATAATTCCAACTGCTTCTCCAACTTCAACCTCTTCTCCAGTTGCCAAGTTAATACCGTAACATTTCTTACACACACCGTGTTTAGTATTACATGTAAATGCCGAACGAATCGACATTGACGTAATGCCCGCACCGATGATTGCCTGAGAGATATCCGCTGTAATAAGCTGATCTTTTTCCACTAAGACTTCGCCTGTTTCAGGATGAAGTACTTTCTTCTTAGCGTGGCGACCTTCAATACGCTCATCAAGCGCTTCAATCATTTCAACGCCTTCAGTAAGTGCTGAAATTTCAAGACCACGATCTGTACCACAGTCGTCTTCACGAACAATGACATCTTGCGCCACATCAACAAGACGACGTGTAAGATATCCTGAGTCGGCAGTTTTAAGAGCTGTATCAGCAAGTCCTTTACGAGCACCGTGGGTTGAGATGAAGTACTCGAGAACAGTGAGTCCTTCACGGAACGATGACTTGATTGGCAATTCAATGATACGTCCTGCCGGGTTGGCCATGAGTCCGCGCATACCTGCGAGTTGAGTAAAGTTTGATGCGTTACCACGAGCTCCGGAGTCACTCATCATGAAGATTGGGTTTGTGTCCTCAAGAGAGTCCATCAGTTTGCCCTGGATAACGTCTTTCGCATGACTCCAGTAGGAAATGACACGATCATATCGTTCTTCGTCTGTAATCAGACCTCGGCGGAATTGTTGTGTCACTTTATCCACTTTCGCTTGAGCGTCTTGTAAGATTTCGTGCTTGTCTGGAAGTACTACGATATCAGCGATACCAATTGTAATTCCAGCGCGCGTCGAATATTTAAATCCTAGATTTTTCATACGGTCAAGCATTTTAGAAGTTTCAGTAATGTGGAATCTACGGAAAATCTCAGCAATGATATTCCCAAGAATTTTCTTCTTAAATGGTGAAACAATCTCTGCAGCTTGGATGTGTTTAAGAACATCTGTCGTACCTGGAACAAAATATTTCGCAGGTGTTTCGACTTGCAGATTATGTGTAGTCGGTTCATTGATATACGGGAATGATTCAGGAAGAATCTCGTTAAAGATTACTTTACCTACTGTCGTAATTAACAATTGACTATTCTGTTCTTCTGTAAACGTTGGGTTTTTGAGGGAGCTAGCTGCAATCGCTATTCGAGAGTGCAAGTGCACATGACCATTTTGATATGCGATAAGTGCTTCGTTCACATTACTGAACGTTTTACCTTCTCCAACAACACCACTTCGCTCAAGAGTTAAGTAATAGTTACCAAGTACCATATCCTGTGAAGGTGTTACAACTGGCTTACCATCCTTAGGGTTCAAGATGTTTTGCGCAGCCAACATGAGAAGACGCGCTTCTGCTTGCGCTTCTGCTGATAGAGGTACGTGTACAGCCATTTGGTCACCATCGAAGTCGGCGTTATACGCTGTACAAACGAGTGGGTGAAGCTGAATAGCACGACCTTCTACAAGCATCGGTTCAAAAGCCTGGATTCCAAGACGGTGAAGAGTAGGTGCTCGGTTCAAGAGAACTGGGTGCTCCTTAATTACCTCTTCCAAGACATCCCATACTTCTGAGTGCAACCGCTCGATTTTACGTTTTGCGCTCTTAATGTTGTGCGCAAGACCGCGTTCAACGAGTTCTTTCATAACGAATGGTTTAAACAACTCAATCGCCATTTCTTTCGGAAGACCACACTGATACATTTTCAAGTTAGGTCCGACGACAATAACTGAACGACCCGAGTAGTCTACACGTTTACCAAGTAAGTTTTGACGGAAACGTCCTTGCTTACCTTTCAACATGTGAGAAAGAGATTTCAACGGCCGGTTACCCGGTCCAGTTACTGGACGTCCGCGACGACCGTTATCAACGAGAGCATCGACAGCTTCTTGAAGCATACGTTTCTCGTTTTGAACGATGATTCCTGGTGCACCAAGATCCAATAGACGCTTCAGACGGTTGTTCCGGTTAATCACTCGACGATATAGGTCATTCAAATCGGATGTCGCAAAACGACCACCGTCTAATTGAACCATCGGACGGAGCTCAGGCGGAACAACAGGAAGTACTTCAAGAACCATCCATTCAGGATGATTTCCGGAGTTACGGAACGATTCCACAACTTCCAAACGACGGATCGCACGTGTGCGACGCTGTCCTTGTACTGTCTTAAGCTCTTCCTTCAAGCTCTCTGTTTCTTTATCCAAATCTATAGCAGATAGAAGTTGTTCAATAGCTTCAGCACCCATAAGTGCTTGGAACTTAGAGCCGTACTTTTCACGGTACAACCGATACTCTTTTTCAGAGAGTAGTTGCTTGCGCTCAAGTGGCGTATCCGCCGGATCGACAACTACGTAAGAAGCAAAATAGATTACTTCTTCTAGCGCACGTGGTGTCATGTCGAGGATAAGTCCCATTCGGCTAGGAATCCCTTTGAAGTACCAAATGTGTGTTACTGGTGCTGCAAGTTCGATGTGACCCATACGTTCACGGCGAACTTTCTGACGCGTGACTTCTACGCCACAACGGTCACAAACGACACCTTTATAACGAACACGCTTATACTTACCACAATGACATTCCCAGTCCTTTGTAGGTCCGAAAATACGTTCACAGAACAACCCATCTTTTTCAGGCTTCAATGTACGATAATTGATTGTTTCAGGCTTCTTTACCTCACCATAAGACCAAGAACGGATCTTATCAGGAGAAGCTAGCCCTATTTTCATATACTCAAAATTATTAACATCTACCAAGGAGCCTACCTCCCTTTTGTCTAGTCGCTGACTTGCTGGCCCTGTAATACCATTTAAAAAAGGGGGACAGTGCCCCCAATTATTAACTTTCGCTTACGAATCAGACTGGTTGGTCTTCCTTCATAAGGTTTAACGCATCCGTTGGCTGCATATCATCGTCTTCTTCTAAGTCACGTAATTCAATTTCTTCGAAGTCTTCGGATAGCATTTTAACATCTAATCCAAGACTTTGAAGTTCTTTAATTAGAACTTTAAAGGATTCTGGTACACCTGGTTGAGGAACGCTGTCGCCTTTAACAATCGCTTCATACGTTTTCACTCGACCCACGACGTCATCCGACTTCACTGTCAAGATTTCTTGAAGTGTATAAGCCGCACCATAAGCCTCGAGCGCCCAAACTTCCATCTCTCCGAAACGCTGTCCACCGAACTGTGCTTTACCACCGAGTGGTTGTTGCGTAACCAATGAGTATGGTCCCGTAGAACGGGCGTGAAGTTTGTCATCAACCATGTGGGCAAGTTTGATCATGTACATGATTCCGACAGATACACGGTTGTCGAATGCTTCACCAGAGCGACCGTCATAAAGAACAGTCTTTCCATCACGATCCATTCCCGCTTCTTCCATCGTATCCCACACATCTTGTTCGTTCGCGCCATCAAATACTGGAGAAGCCATGTGAACGCCTAGCGCACGGCCAGCCATACCAAGGTGCATCTCGAGTACCTGTCCGATGTTCATACGTGATGGTACACCCAATGGGTTAAGCATGACATCTACTGGTGTTCCGTCAGGCATAAATGGCATATCAGATTCAGGTAGAATCCGTGAGATAACCCCTTTGTTACCGTGACGTCCGGCCATCTTATCTCCAACAGAAATTTTACGTTTCTGAACGATGTACACACGAACCAGTTGGTTTACGCCAGGAGCGAGTTCATCGCCATCTTCACGATTGAACACTTTCACATCAAGAACGATACCACCCGCTCCGTGAGGTACACGAAGTGATGTATCACGAACTTCACGCGCCTTCTCACCAAAGATTGCATGTAGAAGACGTTCTTCTGCAGTTAGTTCCGTTACACCCTTAGGCGTTACTTTACCAACTAAGATATCTCCATCATGAACTTCAGCACCAATACGGATAATTCCACGGTCGTCTAAGTTGCGAAGTGCATCTTCACCAATGTTTGGAATATCACGTGTGATTTCTTCAGGTCCAAGTTTCGTATCACGAGCATCTGATTCATATTCTTCGATATGGACAGAAGTGAAGACGTCATCTTTAACAAGACGCTCGCTCATGATGATCGCATCCTCGTAGTTGTAACCATCCCATGTCATGAAAGCAATGAGGATATTCTGACCAAGAGCCATTTCTCCTTTTTCCATTGACGGACCGTCTGCGAGAATATCTTTCTTAGAAACCCGATCCCCAACACTCACAATTGGGCGTTGGTTGTAACAAGTTCCTTGGTTTGAACGGATAAAGTTCGATAGGCGATAGACGTCAAGGTCACCCTTAACTTCTTTGCCTTCTACCGTGTTGATACGACGAACGCGAATTTCTTTCGCTTCAACGTGCTCAACAATTCCTTCGTGCTTTGATACAACAGCAGCTCCTGAGTCACGTGCTGATACGTGCTCCATCCCTGTACCTACGAAAGGTGCTTTCGGGTTCAGAAGAGGTACTGCTTGTCGTTGCATGTTCGCTCCCATGAGTGCGCGGTTAGAGTCATCATTTTCCAAGAACGGGATACATGCTGTCGCCGCAGAAACAACCTGCTTCGGAGATACATCCATGTAATCAATCTGATCACGCTTGAATACAGTGTTATCACCTTGGAAACGTCCTACCACTTCTTCATTAGCAAATGAACCATCTTCGTTCAGAATCGCATTGGCTTGAGCAACTACATAGTTATCTTCCAAGTCAGCAGTTAGATAATCGATACGTGATGTCACGCGTCCAGTATCCGGATCTACTTTTCGATAAGGAGTCTCAATAAATCCGAACTTATTTACTTTCGCAAATGTAGAAAGGGTATTAATGAGTCCGATATTCGGTCCCTCTGGTGTTTCGATAGGACACATACGACCGTAGTGGGAGTAGTGAACGTCACGTACTTCCATTCCAGCACGTTCACGAGTTAAACCACCAGGTCCAAGTGCAGATAGTCTACGCTTATGCGTCAACTCTGCAAGAGGGTTTGTTTGGTCCATGAACTGAGATAACTGAGAGCTACCAAAGAACTCTTTAATAGACGCGATAACAGGTCTAATGTTAATCAGTTGTTGAGGTACAATCGATTGCGTGTCATTAATAGACATACGCTCCTTGACCACACGTTCCATACGAGACAAACCGATACGGAATTGGTTTTGCAGAAGTTCCCCGACAGAACGGAGACGTCTGTTCCCTAAATGGTCGATGTCATCTGTAGCGCCAACTCCATGCAGCAAGTTGAAGAAGAAGCTAATTGAAGCGATGATATCTGAAGGTGTAACATGCTTAATGGAATCGTCAATAACGCCATTAGAAATGACATTAATGATTTGTCCTTCTTCGCCTTTCGGAGCATAGATTTTCACAGATTGAATGCGAATGTCGTCTTCTAGCACGCCGCCCATCTGTTTCAAATCTTCTACTCCCACACCATTTTCAAAATAAGGAAGCAATTTATCCAACATACGACGATCAATTAGTTGTCCTTTTTCAATGAGAATTTCTCCTGTTTCAGGGTCCGCAAGAGTTTCTGCAATTGTTTGGTTGAACAAACGATTTTGAAGGTGTAGTTTTTTGTTCATTTTATACCGACCAACGTTTGCTAAGTCATAACGTTTAGCGTCAAAGAAGCGAGAAAACAGCAAGTTTTTCGCGCTATCTAAAGTCGGTGGTTCACCCGGACGTAAACGCTCATAAATTTCAAGAAGTGCTTTCTCCGAGTTTTCCGTATTATCTTTTTCAAGAGAGTTTCGAAGGTACTCATTATCACCGATTAGATCGATAATCTCCTGATCGCTTGAAAAACCAAGTGCACGTAAGAGGACTGTGATTGGCAGTTTGCGAGTGCGATCGATTCGAACATGAACAACATCTTTTGCATCCGTTTCGTATTCGAGCCATGCGCCACGGTTAGGAATGACTGTTGCACCAAATCCGCGTTTACCATTTTTGTCTGTCTTATCGTTGAAATATACGCTAGGTGATCGAACGAGCTGAGATACGATAACCCGCTCAGCACCGTTGATTATAAAAGTACCATTCTCTGTCATTAATGGGAAATCACCCATAAAGACATCTTGCTCTTTGACATCATCAGTTTCTTTATTGTGCAAACGGACTTTCACCCGAAGTGGCGCAGCATATGTTACGTCGCGTTCCTTTGACTCATCCACTGGATATTTAGGCTCGCCAAGCTGATAATCGACAAATTCCAATGACAGATTTCCGGTAAAGTCTTGGATTGGAGAAATATCGTGGAACATTTCCCGCAGCCCCTCTTCCAAAAACCACTCATAAGATTCCGTCTGAATTTCAATCAGATTCGGCAGATCAAGTACTTCGCTAATTCTTGCGAAACTTCTGCGCTGACGGTGTTGACCATACTGAACTACGTGATTTGTCAACTCTTTCACCCCTCATAAGACATTAATAGAGCTAGTTTGGTCCCCTGACAATTTCGGGCCGGCTCGAAATTAGCGCCAAGTCTAACCAAACACCTCATAAAAGTCTTTCCGAAATCAAAAAAATAGTGTATGATATCGAAAAAACAAAAAGAAAACGAGTTCCGGCTAGAGCTCATTTTCGATTTACCAATCTTTTATCCAACGTCAGTATACCTAACATTTTCATTACTTATGCAAATGCATAAAAAGGCACACGAATGCAGTATATTTATTGTTGCATTTTATAATGCTATCACAACGCTTGCACGGCGTCAATGTTTTTTTGACTTGATGATGTAATAGCCCTTGCTTTTCTCCACAATTTCTGCATTACCGAATAACTCCTCTAATCTCGCAATAGTTGAAGGAGCCCCTTGCTTTTTCTGAATGACCACCCATAGTTCGCCACCAATAGCTAAGTGTTCACTTGCTTGATCATAAATTTTAAAAACAGTTTCTTTCCCAGCTCGAATCGGAGGGTTTGTTAATATTGAAGCGAACTCTTTTGTTTCAACGTTATCTAACGCATCACTGGCATAAATTTCGACGTTTTCAATATTATTTTTTTGGGAATTGGTCCGGGATAGAGCTAATGCACGTTCGTTCACGTCCACCATCTGGATCTTCCTATCTTTTAACATTGAAGCTATGGAAATCCCTACTGGTCCGTATCCACACCCGACATCAAGAATATCTCCCTCAATATCCGGAGCACAGAATGCATCAATGAGTAGACGTGAACCAAAGTCCACTTCCCCTTTACTAAATACGCCTGCATCAGTTACAAAAACAAAGCTAGTTCCACGTAAATTCGTCTGCCATTGTTTCGGCTCGCTTTTCACATTGGGATTTTTCGAATAGTAATGCTCAGCCATATGAATACCCCCTACTGTTTACTTATTAAATCCGGGTATAAAAAAAACGAAGAAAAACCCGTCGAAAAGACGAGGTTTTTCTTCGTAGTTCACTAATTACTTAACTTCTACAGAAGCGCCTACTTCTTCAAGCTTAGCTTTGATTTCTTCAGCTTCAGCTTTTTCTACGCCTTCTTTGATAGCTTTTGGTGCGTTATCAACAACTTCTTTCGCTTCTTTCAAGCCTAGGCCAGTGATTTCGCGAACGACTTTGATGACTTTGATTTTTTGGTCTCCAGCAGAAGCTAGTACTACGTCGAATTCAGTTTGCTCAGCAGCTGCATCTCCAGCACCTGCGCCAGCCATAGCTACAGGAGCTGCAGCAGTTACGCCAAATTCTTCTTCGATTGCTTTTACTAGGTCGTTAAGTTCAAGAACTGTCATTTCTTTGATAGCGCCTAAGATTTGTTCGTTAGTCATTATAGTTCCTCCTAATGGGTATGTTTTGCGAGTTAGCTCGCTGTTGGGTCAAGATGCGATATTACGCGCCTTGTTCTTCTTTTTGGTCTGCAACGGCTTTTGTAGCCAATGCGAAGTTGCGCATTGGAGCTTGAAGCACGCTGAGTAGCATTGAAAGTAGTCCTTCGCGTGAAGGAAGAGTCGCCAATGCTTTTACTTCTTCAACAGAAGCAAGTGCACCTTCGATGACACCAGCTTTGATTTCCAAAGCTTCGTTGTCTTTAGCGAAGTTGTTGATGATTTTTGCAGGCGCGATTACATCTTCAGTTGAAAACGCAATTGCGTTCGGTCCTGTAAGATGTTCGTTAAGCCCTTCAAGACCTGATGCTTCAGCCGCACGGCGAGCCATCGAGTTTTTGTAGACTTTGAATTCAACGCCAGCTTCACGGAGTTGCTTACGTAGTTCAGTTGCTTGAGCAACATTAAGACCACGATAGTCAACAACGACCATTGAAGCAGATGCTTTCATCTTGTCCGCGATTTCTGTTACTATTGCTTGTTTCGCTTCTAATACTTTGCTCATCTTGACACCTCCTGTTTAGTGTAGGGGCATTTATACCATATGCATAAAAAACCCTCCGATCTGACAAGCAGACGGAGGGTTGGAAAGTCGTCATCTTTTTACTGTTAAAAAGAGCGTCTTGTCCCTCGGCAGGAATATTAAGTGGATGTCCACTCCTGCTGTCTGCGGTACAAATCGTATGTTGCAACAAACGTTATCCTACCAAATGATAGGTCGTATGTCAACTAATTATTTTACAGTTACTGAAGAAGGGTTGATCTTTACAGCAGGTCCCATTGTAGTTGTTAAGTTAACAGACTTCATGTAAGTACCTTTTGCTGCTGCTGGTTTAGCCTTCTGGATTACTTCAAATACAGTTGTAAGGTTTTCTGCAAGTTTTTCGTTGTCGAAAGAAACTTTACCGATTGGAGCATGGATAATTCCAGCTTTGTCCGCACGATATTCAACCTTACCTGCTTTAATTTCTTGAACCGCTTTTGTAACGTCGAATGTCACTGTGCCAGTTTTCGGGTTTGGCATAAGACCTTTTGGTCCAAGTACACGTCCGATTTTACCAACTTCACCCATCATGTCAGGAGTCGCTACGATTACATCGAAATCGAACCATCCTTGTTGGATTTTAGTGATGTATTCAGCATCGCCTACAAAGTCAGCGCCTGCTGCTTCAGCTTCTTTAAGCTTTTCACCTTTAGCGAAAACGAGTACACGTTGTGTTTTACCAGTTCCATTAGGCAGTACAACTGCTCCACGGATTTGCTGATCATTTTTACGTGTATCGATCCCTAGACGGAAAGCCACTTCTACTGTTGCATCAAAGTTTGTTGTGCTTGTCTTTTTAGCGAGTTCGATCGCTTCTGTTAAGTCGTATGCCGTTGTGCGGTCAACAAGCTTTGCAGCTTCTACGAACTTCTTACCTCTTTTAGCCATCAGATATTTCCTCCTCGATTGTGGTTTTAGCGGAATAAACCTCCCACGATTAAGGGTTGCCGTGTTCTATAGAACAACCGCAACCCCCATAAAAACATACAATAGAATTAGGTTTCAGATCAGTCTTCGATCGTGATTCCCATACTGCGAGCAGTACCTTCAACCATTGCCATCGCTGCTTCAACTGATGCAGCATTCAAATCTTGCATTTTTTGTTCAGCAATTTCTTTAACTTGATCACGTTTCACGACAGCAACTTTCTTTTTGTTCGGTTCGCCTGAACCCTTTTGGATTTTAGCTGCAACCTTCAACAAAACCGCTGCTGGCGGAGTTTTTGTGATGAATGTAAATGAACGATCTTCGAATACAGTGATTTCAACAGGAATAATAAGACCTGCTTGGTCAGATGTACGCGCATTGAATTCTTTACAGAATCCCATGATATTGACACCTGCCTGACCGAGCGCCGGTCCGACTGGCGGTGCTGGATTTGCTTTTCCTGCTGGAATTTGCAATTTCACAAGCTTGATTACTTTTTTAGCCACGAGACACACCTCCTTAAGTCCGTGATGTGGTATTTGGGTTGCCCCTCCCACTCAATATGTGCCTGCCGGCGAATGCCGGTAGAATTTTGTTAAGACGTTCAGACATTTCTACGTCTGACCTTTGAAATAATATCACTATTTCTCAGTTTTTGCAAGAGGGAACAAATTAATTTTTTCAGCTTGTTCGTTCAACTTGTTCAAAGTCGAGTTCCATATTAGTTTCGCGACCGAACATGTCTACAGATACTTTAACTTTGCCTTGGTCAAGTTCAATTTCTTCAACTTTACCTTGGAAACCAGCGAATGGCCCTTCCAATACTTCTACCATTTCACCAATTTCAAAATCGACTTCCAATTTGCGATCCTTCACACCCATTTGTTTCAAGATGAATGTCACTTCTTCAGGAAGTAATGGTGTAGGTTTCGCTCCACCGCCTGATGAACCTATAAACCCTGTGACGCCCGGAGTGTTCCGCACAACATACCATGAATCATCCGTCATAATAATTTCTACTAGAACGTAACCAGGGAAAGTTTTACGCATCACTGTCCGCTTTTTACCTTCTTTGAAATCTGTTTCTTCTTCTTCTGGAACAATCACACGGAAAATCTTATCTTGCATTCCCATTGTTTCAACACGCTTTTCAAGATTTGCTTTCACTTTGTTTTCATACCCTGAGTACGTATGGACGACGTACCAATTTTTCTCCATTTCCATATCGATGAGGACTGCTCGTCCGTCCCTCCTTTTTTGTTCAAATGAAAAAACCCGCTCTTTCAGTTAGACGGGATATTTTCAGTATGCGATTCAAAGTGCTCTATTATAACGAAACATACCATTCCATTACTCGTGACAAACCAAGATCCACGAGACCAAAATAGACGGCCATGAAGACTACTGTACTGATAACCACGATTGTGTAGCGAGTCAGTTCTTTACGTTTCGGCCAGCTGACTTTCCGCATTTCCGTGACAACATTTTTAAAGAAACTTGTTATCTTACCCATTCTTTTACAAACCTCCGAATAGTAGATATGACGGCCTCAAGTCTAGCCAGACCCTCACGCTGTTTGTCTGTGTAACGTATGCTCATTGCAATGACTGCAGTGTTTCTTCAGAACCAGCCGTTCAGTTGTTTTATTACTACTTGCCGGAAGTGAATAGTTTCTGGAGCCGCATTTTTCACAGCTTACTACAATTTTTTTAGACATATCTAGTGAACACCTAGTCTTTCCATAGTCTTGATAAAGAGTACCACCTAACCTATTCCCTGTCAATGCAAGGATAGTCAGAAAATTGGCCATGCTTTACGTAACAACATCAACCTGCATGTATCGTTCCAGCTTGCGTTTAATGCGCTGTAATGCATTATCCACCGATTTGACTTGACGATTTAGTTCTTCAGAAATTTCTTGATAAGACTGCCCATCCAAATAGAGACCGAGCACTTCTTTTTCAAGACTACTCAAGACTTTGTTCATCTCCACTTCCATTTGAACAAAATTCTCTTTGTAAATCATTAAGTCTTCAGGGTCATCATTCACTGAACCTGTCAGAACATCCATTAAAGTACGATCTGATTCTTCGTCATATACAGGCTTGTCCAAAGATACGGATGAATTAAGAGGAATGTGTTTTTGCCTAGTAGCTGTTTTTATAGCTGTGATGATCTGCCGTTTAATACACAACTCTGCAAATCCTTTAAACGAGCTAAGTCGATCTTCGCGGAAGTCACGAATCGCTTTATACAATCCAATCATACCTTCTTGGATTATATCTTCCTTGTCCCCGCCCATCATGAAGTAAGAACGCGCTTTCATTCTAACAAAAGATTGATATTTAGTAATGAGAAAGTCGAGTGCATCTGTGTTTCCTTCTTGAATGATTCCGATTAGTTGTTCATCGGAAAAGGTACTGAAGTCTACTGTTCTAGGTGCATAAGCTGTCTTTTCCGCCATTCCCCATCACTCCGGTTTATCATACTAGTTAGTCAATTATAGCGTAAGGGATTTTTTAGCGTCAACCGCTCATTTGTTCCCCCTGCGCCATTTTTCGAAAATTTCCGCCACTTCCTGTGATAATTGTATTTTGGAAAAGGAACGATCCTCTTGAATTTCACGCACTTTCGCTGAAATAATTTTATCGATTTCCTGCATTTCAATCTCTAATTCCCGCGCAGATATCCTTAGCGCACCTTGACCAAAAATGATCCATTGTTCGGTAAGATCTGAAGTCGCTACATGAAGTTGGACTGTTCGTTTTGATAGTTCAGCAACTAATTTTTCAATACGTTCGTCAGCAGTTTCATTTTCTCTTGTAAAAACAACTTCCACTCTTGAACGGTTCTCTTTGTTTTCAATTCCCGGCACAAGATATGCATCAAACACCACAATCACGCGCCAACCTTTAAATGCTTGGTATTCTGCTAGTAGATCAATCAAACGATCACGCGCCTCTGCCAATTTAAGGCTTTTTAACTCCCGCAATTCCGGCCAAGCACCGATGATGTTATATCCATCGACTAGCAGGATGTCTTTTTTCATGGGGTAGGCGAGCTCGGTAACCGCTTGCGTAACACTTCGTACATAAGCAGCGAAGCCGCTACAGAAGCGTTAAGTGACGTGACATGACCACGCATTGGCAAATGGTACAGAAAATCACATTTTTCTTTTAACAAACGGGACATCCCTTTTCCTTCGCTACCAATTATGACTGCAAGTGGAAGAGTCGCATCCATTGCACGATAATCTGCAGATCCTTTTGCATCTGTTCCGGCAATCCAGACACCTTTCTTCTTCAACTCATCCACAGTTTGCCCTAAATTCACAACACGAACGACCGGCACATGTTCAATCGCACCTGTTGAAGCTTTTGCAACAACACCAGTAAGACCAACTGAACGCCTCTTCGGAATGATGATTCCGTGTACGCCAACAGCGTCAGCGGTACGTAGAATCGAACCGAGATTATGGGGATCTTCTAGTTCATCTAACAATAAAATGAATGGATCTTCTCCGCGTTGCTCTGCAATCGAAAAAACATCATCGAGTTCAGCATACGTATACGCAGCTACAGAAGCGACGATCCCTTGATGATTCACATCTAGCAACTGATCAAGCTTCTTTTTTGGAACGGCTTGTACAATCACACCAGCCTTTTTAGCAAGCGTTGTAATCTCTCCGATACTTTGCTTATTCAAACCTTCGGCAATCCAGATCTTGTTCAGTTCTCTTCCTGAACGTAATGCTTCGACAACTGGATTTTTTCCGCCGATCATTTCAGTTGTTTCAGTTTCTGACACGATCTTCTCCTCCTTCAACAAATTCAATAGCCTTGCCAATGAATTCAGCAGTTCTTTCTCTTTCTTCCAACAAATACAAATAACCGACCACCGCTTCAAATGCAGAACTGTGATTGTACGTAAGAACATCTGTATTTTTTGGCACCGATCCAGATTTTGCGTTTCTACCTCGTCTCATGACCGCCATCTCCTCTTCGGTCAAGAAATTCTCGTCTATCATGGCTCTCAGGATAGCTGCCTGTGCTTTCGCAGAAACAAATTGAGTCGCTTCCTTGTGAAGAATATTTGGTTTTACACGACCTGAGCGCAGGAGATGCTCTCGCACCGCCTGCTCATAGACCGCATCTCCCATATAAGCCAGGGAGAGTGCTTTTAGCTGACGAACGTCTGCTGGACGTAGACTGTAGTCACTCATGACCGCTTCCACCGGACACCTTGTGCGGTATCTTCCAACAGGATCCCCTGCTGTTTCAATTCATCGCGTATTGCATCCGCACGAGCGAAGTCACGATTTTTACGCGCTTCTAAACGTTCTTCAATCAACTGATCGATCGCTTCGTCATGCAATTCGTCCTTCTCCTTGAATGGTAATCCAAGAACACTCATCAACTGATTGAATGTATTCAAAAATGCTTCCAGCACTACTTTTTCGGTGTTCTTTTCGAGTAGGTATACGTTAGCTAAGCTTGCTAGTTCAAAAATTACTGCAACACCATTAGCAGTATTGATGTCGTCATCCATCGCTTCTTCAAAAGCGGTCTGCTGTTCTTGGATTTTATGAAGCCAAATATCCTGTTGGTCCCCATTATCCGCAGATACCTCTAAACGGTGTTCAACGTTTTGATAAGCAGTTCGTATGCGATCTAATCCATTAGCAGCACTCTCCACGAGATCTTGAGAGAAGTTCACCGGGGAACGGTAGTGAACAGAGAGCATAAAGAATCTCAACACTTGCGGGTCAATCTGTTGAATGATGTCGTGTACTAGCACGAAATTCCCTAGGGATTTGGACATTTTTTCATTATCAATATTTATATATCCATTATGCATCCAATAGCGCGCGAATGGCTCACCTGTCAGAGCTTCGGACTGAGCAATTTCGTTTTCGTGATGAGGGAACGTCAAGTCCTGCCCACCAGCGTGTATATCAATCGTATCACCGAGAAGCTGTCTTGCCATTACCGAACATTCGATATGCCAGCCTGGACGACCTTTCCCCCATGGACTAGCCCAAGAAATTTCTCCCGGTTTCGCTGCTTTCCATAATACAAAGTCAAGGGCATCTTGTTTGCGTTCACTTGCTTGAATACGAGCTCCAACTTTCAATTCGTCAATTGACTGATGCGACAACTTTCCATATCCATCAAACTTTCTAGTACGGAAATAGACGTCCCCTTCTGACTCGTATGCATATTCTTTTTCGATTAAAAGCGAAATGAATTCAATTACATCTTGAATGTAATCGGTCACTCGGGGGTGCATATCGGCTTTCTTACAACCCAGCGCGCCCACATCTTCAAAATACGCTTGGATAAATCGTTCAGTTAACTCTGGTACCTCTTCACCAAGCTCATTTGCAGCTTTAATAATTTTGTCATCTACATCTGTAAAATTGGAGACGAACTTCACGTTATACCCGCGGTACTCCAAATATCTTCGTACCGTATCGAAGACGATGACCGGACGGGCATTCCCGATATGAATGTAGTTGTAGACAGTCGGGCCACAAACGTACATTTTTACTTCTCCTTCAGTGATTGGAACAAACGGTTCTTTCTTACGGGTCAACGTATTGTATAGTTGGATTGTCATCAGTCCTCATCCTTTTCATCACGAATTTGTTTTTCTTTTTTTAACTCAATTAGTTGCTGTTCTAATTGCGAAATCCTGTCTTCCATGGAAGAACACAATTCAGAAACAGGGTCAGGCAAAGTATGATTCAGCCGATCTTTTACTCGGATACCATTTGAAATAACAACTTTCCCTGGAATCCCAACAACTGTCGATTCTGCAGGCACATCTTTTAATACAACAGAACCGGCTCCAACTTTACTATTTTCACCAATAATAATATTTCCAAGCACTTTAGCGCCCGTGGCAACTAGGACTTTGTCGTGCAGGGTCGGGTGTCTTTTCCCTTTTTCCTTACCCGTCCCACCTAATGTGACACCTTGATAGATAGTAACATCATCGCCTATTTCACATGTTTCACCAATTACAATCCCCATACCATGGTCGATGAATAATCGTTTCCCGATTTTGGCCCCTGGGTGGATTTCGATTCCCGTAAAAAAGCGGCTCATTTGGGAAAGCACCCTGGCTGCGAAGTGCATATTCCTTTTAAACAGAGCATGTGCGATACGATGCGACCAAATGGCATGTAGTCCTGAGTAGGTCAGCACGACCTCAATTGTACTCCGTGCAGCGGGGTCTTGGTCAAAAATACAACGAATGTCTTCTTTCATTCTGGAAAACATGTCGGCCCCCCCTTTTTCTGTAAAAAAAATACGCCTCTGTCTAATGACAGAGACGCAGATTTTGCGTGGTTCCACTCTTTTTTTGAAAAGGAATAGGCAACTTCCATTTCACTCGACGTCTGTAACGCAGACGATACGTCCGGCTTACTAAATTTCGGCCTGGCGCTCAAAGGTGCATTTCTGCAAAACGGATGACCCAGATCTCTTCCAGCCAATGGAGACCTTCTCTGGAGGGTGTGTTTTACATACTTCTCCTCTTCAACGCTTTCTTTATACGTGATACGTTCTTAGATTACTCTTATTGTACACGGCAGGTTCCGCTTGTCAACAAGGGGTTACTGAACAAACTTTTCAACGCGTGCAAGTGTCTTTTCTCGACCAAGCAATGCAATCGATTCCGGTAGTTCTGGACCGTGCGCTTGACCAGTTGCGACCACGCGAATCGGCATGAACAAGTTTTTCCCTTTATGACCTGTTTCTTTTTGCACCGCTTTGATCGCCCCTTTGATGGATGGAGCATCGAATGTGTCAAGGTTCTCAAGCTGTTGCTTGAAAGAGGTCATCACTTCAGGAATTTGTTCCCCAGCCAAGATTTCTTTTGATTGTTCATCATACTCAACTGCATCACTAAAGAATTGGGCAGATAGCTCAACAATTTCAGCACCGTAACTTAACTGGCTATGATACAAGGCGATTAAGTCATGAATCCATGCACTTTCTTTCGCTGTCATTTCTTCACTTACACGGCCCGCTTTCACTAGGTGCGGCAAAGTCAATGCCACGACTTCGTCAAGACTTAGCTTTTTAATATATTGGTTATTCATCCAAGTCAATTTCTGCTTATCGAACATAGAAGGTGATTTCGATAAACGGCTCTCGTCAAACTGTTCGATGAGCTCCTCTTTCGTGAACAACTCTTCTTCTCCAACCGGAGACCATCCAAGTAGCGCAAAGAAATTGAACATCGCTTCCGGTAAGAATCCAAGGTCTTTATATTGAGAAATGAATTGAATGATGGACTCATCACGCTTGGACAACTTTTTGCGATCTTCATTGACGATGAGCGTCATGTGACCATACCGTGGTGCTTCCCATCGAAATGTATCAAACACCATGAGCTGTTTTGGTGTATTCGTCAAATGTTCTTCTCCACGGAAAACGTGAGACATTTTCATCATATAATCGTCTATGACAACCGCGAAGTTATATGTCGGAATGCCGTTTGCTTTCACAAGCACCCAATCGCCAATGTCTTTGGATTCGAATTGGACACTACCACGAACAAGGTCCTCTATTGTATACGTTACGTTTTCCGGAACACGCATACGAATGGTATAAGGCATACCAGCTGCTTCTTTTTGTCCAACTTCTTCTGCGCTTAAGTGACGACAAGTTCCTTTATACATTGGCGCAGCAATGCCTGCCGCTTTTTGTTGCTCGCGCTCAGCTTCGAGTTCTTCAGTTGTACAGAAACATTTATAAGCTGCACCTTTTTCAAGCATTTCTTCTGAATACTTTTTGTACGTATCCAGACGCTCCATTTGACGATACGGGCTATAGGGACCACCGATATCAACAGACTCATCATGCTCGATTCCGAGCCACTTTAAATTTTCAAGCTGCGACAATTCCCCAGCTTCAATATTGCGAACCGTATCAGTATCCTCAATCCGTACTATGAATTTCCCGCCGTGATGGCGAGCGAACAAGTAGTTGAATAATGCGGTACGAGCTCCTCCGATATGTAAATGACCTGTTGGGCTCGGTGCATAGCGCACACGTACTTCTGCTGTCATGACTAGACATCTCCGTTCTGTTAGTTCAAATAATAATTACTTGTACAGACTAGTTTACCAAAAACTTAAGCTTTCACCAAAAGAATCGCCGCAAGAGATGCAATTCCTTCTTCTCTTCCGACAAACCCTAATTTTTCTGTCGTCGTCGCTTTAACGTTCACTTGACTAGGATCTGCATGTAGTAAAGAGGCTACGCGATTTTTGATGGTTTCAATATGCGGAGCCATTTTAGGCTGTTGCGCCATAATCGTACAATCCACATTACCCAGCTTATAGCCTTCTTCTTCTACCAACTTCCAGACTTCTTGAAGTAGAACTGCTGAATCAGCATCTTTAAAAGCGGCATCTGTATCTGGAAAGTGATGACCAATGTCCCCTTTACCAATCGCTCCTAGCGCTGCATCTGTAATGGTGTGCAAAAGGACATCTGCATCCGAGTGACCGATTAACCCTTTAGCATGAGGAATCGTAACCCCTCCAATAATCAGCGGGCGCCCCTCTGCAAATTCATGTACGTCAAAACCTTGTCCAATTCGTATCATCATACCGTCTCCTCAAGCCTTTTTTTCAACAAGTATCCACCATAGGCAAGATCCTCTGGTGTAGTCATTTTAATATTATCGTACGTACTTTCAACGATGCGAACTTCATAGCCCGCATGCTCCGCAAGCATCGCTTCGTCTGTCCCTAGGAAGTTTTGCTGTTCAGCTTTTTGAGAAGCGTCTTTCAAAACTTCATAACGAAACGCTTGTGGAGTTTGAATAACCCATAAGCGTTCACGATCTGCCGTTTCTTCAATGACCCCATTATTTACGTACTTCATCGTATCTTTCGCTTTCACGCCGGCTACCGCGCCACCATGCCGTGATGCACTCATCACAAGTTCATGGATAACATTTTGTTTGATGAAAGGACGAGCCGCATCATGAACGAGGACAATCCCATCGGTTTGATGGGATGCAAGACATGCTTTCACGCTATGTTGACGTTCGGTTCCGCCTTCAGGCAATGCCTTTATTTTTGTAATCTGCTCTTCCTGAATGATCATTTCAATTGTGGAGCGTTCAGTTTCTTTGACCGCTAAAATGATTCCTGTACACCAAGGATCCTGCTGAAACACCGTCAACGTGCGAGCCAAAATCGATTTCCCTTCGAGTTCAAGGAAAAGTTTGTTATGCCCCGCTCCCATCCGCGTTCCACTTCCGGCAGCAGGCATCATTACTGTATAGTCCATCCCGACTCCTTTCCACTGGTCGCCGTTCAGTGGGCTTTAGTTTGTTTACCATTTTTAGGTTTTGCGAAAATCATGCGGCCTGCTGATGTTTGTAATACACTTGTCACCACGACTTCAATAGCCGTTCCTATAAAGTTGCGCCCATCTTCAATGACAATCATCGTTCCATCATCTAGATAAGCAACACCTTGATTGTGTTCTTTTCCGTCTTTAATGACGACGACGTGCATTTCTTCACCAGGGATAACAACCGGTTTGACAGCATTCGCAAGGTCATTAATATTCAACACAGATACTCCATGTAAATCCGCAACTTTGTTCAAGTTGAAATCGTTTGTCACGACGAGTCCATTCATCTTTTTAGCAAGCTTCACTAATTTCAAATCGACTTCAGCTACATTCGGGAAGTCTTCATCCGTAATCAGGATTTTCTTTCCATCCCCTTCTTGCAAACGACGAAGCACATCCAAACCACGTCTTCCTTTTGTCCGCTTCAACGTATCAGCAGAATCTGCAATATGCTGGAGTTCAGTTAAGACAAACTGGGACACAACCAATACACCTTCCAAGAAACCCGTGTCAACAATATCTGCAATACGACCGTCGATAATGACACTTGTATCAAGCACCTTGTAAACTGGATCTTGAGAAACACTTACTTCAGTTTCAGGCTCTTTTTTTCGTCCGACGTTCCGTACCGAGAAGATCGCAGTTAAGAACTCATCTCGTTTTTTAAACCCGACTTGAAATCCTAAATATCCGAACAGTGCTGATAATAGAATTGGAAGCACAGATGTCACAACTGGAATTTGGATATTACTCAAACCCCAACCAGCCAAAAATGCAACGAACAACCCGATAATCAGACCGATTGAACCGAATAGTAAATCTAAGATCGGGGCTTTCATGAGTAAATCTTCTAACCACTTAATGAAATTGACAATCGGATCTGTCAAAAATGTGCTGAACACAAAGAGGAATAATGCTCCTAAAACGGCTGCGACATATGGGTTATTAATGAACGGGGTTGCTGTGAAAGAAGATAATTGGAATAAGTACGGAAGAAACAATACACCAAGTGTTCCACCAACCAATAAGAACATAATTTGCACAACTCTTTTCAGCATTTAATCCACCTCCTTTTAGTAGTCCTATTATACATGTATTCCCTATTGATTGCTTTCTTGAACCTAAAAAGCAAGGAATCCTGAACCTATAGTACAGGACTCCTGAAAACACACAAAAGTTCCTATCCTTCTTTATCACTGTGGCAAACAAAGATCGAGTGCATCCCGTACAGTTTCAACTCCAACGACTTGAATGCCCTCTGGATAGTCCCATCCACCAATGTTAGAGGCCGGAATGACCGCTCGTTCAAATCCAAGCTTTGCTGCTTCTCCAACCCGTTGTTCAATCCTGGAAACCCTTCGAACTTCACCAGTCAGTCCTACCTCTCCCATATAGCAGTCAGTAGCCCGTACCGCCACGTCACGATAGCTAGAAACGATACTCATAAGAACAGCAAGGTCAATCGCAGGTTCGTCGAGTTTCACACCACCCGCCACCTTAATATACGCATCCTGTGCCTGTAATAGCATTCCCATCCGTTTTTCCAATACCGCCATCAAAAGAGATACCCGATTTTGGTCTAGTCCCGTCGCCATCCGTTTTGGATAATTGAAACTAGATGGCGTGACCAATGCTTGAATCTCTACAAGAATAGGGCGTGTTCCTTCCATAGAGGCAACAATGGTTGACCCTGCACCGCCTTGAGAACGTTCCTGTATGAACATTTCCGAAGGGTTCAACACTTCTTTCAAACCGGCTTGTAACATTTCAAAAATTGCGATTTCATTTGTGGAACCGAAACGATTTTTCACACTACGCAAAATTCGGTATGTATGATGCCTCTCCCCTTCAAAATAGAGCACCGTATCCACCATATGTTCCAGCAGGCGCGGACCCGCGATTTGTCCATCTTTCGTAACATGACCAACTAGGAAGATTGCGATACCTTGTGTTTTCGCTATTTTCATGAGTTCTGCTGTACATTCTCTAACTTGCGAAACACTCCCCGGTGCAGAAGCCACTTCCGGGTGATGAATGGTTTGGATTGAATCTACAATGACAAACTTAGGCGTAACATTATCAATCGTATCGTGAATAAGCGCAAGATCTGTTTCTGCGTAAATATATAGTTCATCAGACAACACACCTAGACGTTGTGCACGAAGCTTAGTTTGACGAATTGACTCCTCCCCTGAAATGTACAACACGCGTTGTTGTTGGCCCGCCAAAAGCGCAGACACTTGAAGCAACAATGTGGACTTCCCGATTCCCGGATCTCCCCCAATCAAGACTAGCGATCCGGGAACAATTCCTCCACCTAGTACACGATTTAGTTCTTCCATTTCTGTACGGATTCTTGGTTCATCCTCTATTGCGACATCATTGATAGGCATCGCTTTCTGCTTTACGGCGTCAGAATGTTGAAAGGCCCCACGAGGTCCTTTTTGGACAATCTCAGTTTCTTCATCCATCGTGTTCCATTCACCGCACCCCGGACACCTACCCATCCATTTCGGTGACTCATATCCGCATGATTTGCAAATGAATTTCGTTTTCTTTTTCGCCATATATACCTCCAAACGACGAAGAGGACAGCCCCTCCCTTTTTTGTATACTAGGGATGAACTATCCTATTCCTCTACCTCTTATTAATTTTTCACCATTTCTTCTTGTTGCGTTTCTACCTTGAAGTCACCGTCTACATAGTCGACCGTCACTTTTCTCCCTGCGAGTGCGGTTCCTTGCAACAGTTCCTCTGAAAGGCGATCTTCCACGTGTTTCTGAAGTGCGCGACGAAGTGGACGTGCCCCGTATTCAGGATCATATCCTTCATCCGCAATTTTCAGCTTCGCCTCTTGAGTTAATACCAGTTCAATATCTTGTTCAGCGAGTCGTTTGCTCAACTCATCTGCCATCAACGAGACGATTTGCTGCAACTGGTCTTTTTCAAGTGAATGGAAGACGATCATTTCGTCTACACGGTTCAAGAATTCAGGACGGAATGCTTTTTTCAGCTCTTCCAACATTTTTTTCTTCATGTCTTCGTAATCCTGCTCACCATCTTGAAGATTAAATCCGACATATTTGTTCTTCCTCAACTCTTGTGCACCAACGTTCGACGTCATGATAATCACTGTGTTTCTGAAATCGACTGTACGCCCTTTGGAATCAGTCAAGCGACCATCTTCGAGCACTTGTAACAGGATATTGAATACATCTGGATGTGCTTTTTCAATTTCATCAAGCAATATTACAGAATATGGTTTGCGACGTACCTTTTCTGTTAACTGTCCGCCTTCTTCGTACCCCACATATCCTGGAGGTGAACCAACTAAACGTGATGTCGTATGCTTTTCCATGTACTCAGACATGTCGATACGGATCATCGAGTCCTCGTCACCGAACATTGTTTCAGCAAGAGCTCTTGCAAGTTCTGTTTTACCAACACCAGTAGGTCCAAGGAAGATGAATGAACCAATTGGGCGTTTAGGATCTTTCAACCCTGCGCGTGCACGGCGTATTGCCCGGGAAATAGCCGCGACTGCTTCTTTTTGACCAATCACACGCTTATGCAACTCTTCTTCCATGTTCAAGAGCTTCGCAGATTCAGTCTCAGCAATACGCGCTACTGGAATTCCTGTCCACATCGCCACTACTTGAGCGATGTCATTAACAGTGACTTCGGATTCTGTTTTACCTTGTTTTTCTTTCCATTCCGTTTTCGTTTTCTCGAGCTCTTCCTTCATCTTCTGCTCTTTATCACGATATGATGCAGCTTTTTCAAACTCCTGGCTTTGCACTGCAGCATTTTTCTCAGAGCGTATTGCTTCGAGCTTATTTTCAAGTTCCCTTAAGTTAGGTGGCGTTGTATAAGAACGCAAACGGACTTTCGAACCTGCTTCGTCGATTAAATCAATCGCTTTGTCAGGTAAAAATCGGTCTGAAATGTAGCGATCCGACATTTTTGCTGCCGCTTCAATGGCTTCATTTGTAATTTTTACACGGTGGTGTGCTTCATAGCGATCACGCAGTCCCGTAATAATCTGAACGGTCTCCTCAACGGATGGTTCATCCACTTGAATCGGCTGGAAACGACGCTCAAGTGCAGCATCTTTTTCAATGTACTTTCGGTACTCATCAAGTGTCGTTGCACCGATACATTGCAACTCACCACGAGCAAGTGACGGTTTCAAAATATTAGATGCATCGATTGCACCTTCTGCTCCACCAGCACCAATAAGTGTATGCAACTCATCGATGAATAAAATGATGTTGCCTGCTTGGCGAATTTCTTCCATCACTTTCTTCATACGGTCTTCAAACTCGCCACGATACTTAGTACCTGCAACGACAGTTCCCATATCTAATGTCATCACACGCTTATCGCGAAGGATTTCAGGGACTTCATTGTTAACGACTTGAAGTGCAAGCCCTTCAGCAATTGCAGTTTTACCCACACCCGGCTCACCGATAAGAACTGGGTTGTTCTTCGTGCGACGTGCTAGAACTTCAATAACACGTGTAATCTCTTTACCACGACCAATGACCGGATCGAGTGTCCCTTCGCGAGCAATCTCCGTTAGGTCACGTGCCAATCCATCTAAAGTCGGAGTTGCCGCTGTTGCTGAAGCATTTTGACCACTTGAATTCGCATTGTCGTTACTTCCGAGCAGTTGCAACACTTGCTGACGGGCTTTGTTTAAACTTACACCTGCATTATTGAGAACACGTGCCGCCACCCCTTCTCCTTCACGAATCAGTGCAAGTAGAATATGTTCTGTTCCAATATACGAGTGGCCCAGTTTACGAGATTCATCGACAGAAAGCTCAATGACTTTTTTCGCACGTGGTGTGTAGTGAACGATTGGTCCTACGTCTTTATTTCCCGTTCCAACGAGTGTTTCTACACCTGTTTCAATCGTTTCAAAGCTAACTCCAATTGCCTCCAATGCTTTTGCTGCAATCCCGCCACCTTCACGGATTAATCCAAGTAGAATATGTTCTGTTCCAATTGCTTCATGCTTCATGCGAATGGCTTCTTCTTGAGCAAGTTGAAGGACTTTTTGTGCACGTTGTGTAAATCGATTAAACATCATTAACATTCCTCTCCTTCTGCAGAGAATAATTTTCTTCGTGCTACTTCTATCTATATTCTTCCGGACCACCAAACAATCGGTTTCCGGGTGAATTGACTCTGACCATTTTTGACCATTATATCGAATCCGTTACTAGGACGCAAAAGAGACGCTCAACACCGGTCTTTTTGTTCATATTTTTCTTTTCAACTTTTTTGGAGTCTCTCCCTAAAAAGTTTAGCGCGACTAATGTCTAATTCTTCAGACGTCAATGCTTCTCCTTCATAATGCTGGAGAAAACCTGACTGCATGAAAATCATCAGTTCGTTCAGTATGGTCATGTCCACATCTTCAATTAACTCAAGATCGATGCCTAACCGAACGTCTGAAAGACATCGCGCTGCTTCTGCTGCAGGAAGTAGCCGTGCATAAGAAATTGTACCAAGTGCACGAAACACGCGATTTTCAAGAGCAATTCGTGACTTTTCAAGAAGCAATTCTCGCGATCGCCGCTCGTGGGCAATCAGTCGAGAAACAATGTTTGCAAGTTCGGCTAGAATTTCCCTTTCTGATTTTCCAAGAGTCAGCTGATTAGATACTTGGTAAACGTTCCCCGGTGCTTCGCTTCCTTCACCGTAGCTGCCCCTCACAACCATTCCAAGCCTTGAAACAGCAGGTATAATGCGGTTGATTTGTCGGGTTATCGTGAGCGCCGGTAAGTGTAACATGACAGAAGCCCGCATCCCCGTTCCTGTATTTGACGGGCAACTCGTAAGATATCCAAACTCTTCGTCAAATGCATAAGGTAATTTCTTTTCAAGTGCACGATCGGTTTCATCCGCCTTTTGATAGGCATTTTCGAGCTGTAATCCCGGATAGATGCACTGGATACGCAAATGGTCTTCTTCATTTACCATAATGCTGATTGTTTCATCTTCCGATAGGAATACCGCTCCGAACTGCTCTGCTTCCGCAAGTTGGTGACTGATTAAATGCTTTTCTACAAGTGCTTGCCGATCCAGTGGAGCTAATTCGTTCATCCTTGTATAGGAATACCCTTTTTCATCCGTACTAAGCAATGCTTCTGAAACTATTCGACCGACTTCCTCTGCTTGCTCATCAGAGAATGCGATTGGGAAACGAAATTCACGAAGGTTGCGAGCGAGGCGGATTCGGGTCGACATGACGATATCGGAATGCTCACCATGAGGTATCATCCAGCCTGTTACAGCGTTTTGCATGTATCGATTATTCCCCATGCTCACTCCCTCCTTCTTCTTCTGTTTCTGCAGCTAGTTTTTGTTTCCAGTCTTTTATTTCATCACGCAGCACAGCTGCATGTTCGAACTGTTCTTCTTGTATCGCTTCTTGCATACTCAAACGAAGTTCCTCGATTTTCTTTTTAATGGTCATTTTTTCATTGAAAGACTCAGGAATTTTACCTTTATGGATTGTATTTCCGTTATGCAATTTGCCAAAGACTTTTGGGAGACGCTCGCGGAATGTTACGTAACACGTCGGACATCCGAACTTCCCAATTTCAAGAAAGCGATGAAAGGTTAGACCACATTCTGGACACTCGGGCATCGTCTGAACTTCTCGCGTTTGCTGTTGCAGCGTTTCACTTCCACTCAACCACTGTGACAGAAATTGTTGAATGGACATCGGCTCCTGATTCGGGCTAATAGAAAACGTCTGTAAGTTAAATGCGCACTTCTCACACAAATTCCTTTCAATCGATCCATTTGGCGTATCTTGCATTAAGATAACGGAAGCTTGACGTTCTTTACAGTTTTCACAAAGCATGTTTTACCACCTCATCGTTTAAATAACTAGTCACTCCGATTGTTCGTATAGGAGCGAGAATAACATGGCCTGTAAAATCCGTGCGCGGATTATATCCCGTTCAGGTAACGGATAGTTTAGGACAGCAGGCTCGACAGCTGAAAGCATTAGACGGGCTTCCTTTTTAGAAACCACTTGTTCCGCTAGTAACCGATAGACCACATCTTCTGCCATTGTGTACGAAGCGCCTTGTTGCACACTTTCCAATACGTGATCCAATAGGTCTTTGCGTGAATTCGTTTGAACCCGATATATACGGATGTACCCACCACCGCCACGTTTAGATTCGACCGCATAGCCCCGCTCCAATGTAAATCGTGTTTTAATGACGTAATTGATCTGCGAAGGAACACATTGGAACTTTTCCGCCACTTCATTGCGCTTGATTTCCACGATTCCATTATCTTCATGTTCGATAATCGATTTTAAATACCCTTCTATGATGTCGGAAATATTACGCATCCTCTCACCTCTTTTATTGGCACAGTCATTTATGTTGACTTTGACTATCTTTGACTTAATTGTACCGTATTAAACAATAGGCACGCAAGAAATTTGCAAACCGTTGGATTAGGGGAGAAAAAAGTAAAACAGTTGAACATTTTATGTTTAGTATGTTTATAATAGAGGTATAGAATGAAGTCGAGGATTTTTTTCTGACCTCTTTTTTCCTCTCCCTACGTTTGACCCCCAAACAAAAAGCTCCGGGTACACCCATACCGACGGAGGAGATTAAATCAATGAATTGGTACGAGAAACTAAGTGAGTATTTCCCAATCGAAGAAATGAAGTCAAAAGAGCATATGGACGCGTTGTTAAAGGATAAACACAATGTTTACCGTAAAGACGAAGGTCCAAAACACGTGCTCATGTACGTTGAAACAGAGTCGTTTGTGTTTGTCGATTATTTGTTTGTTTCGTCCGCTTCACGAGGTGAAGGTCTTGGCAAAAAACTACTGACGCAACTCAAGGAAAAAGGTAAACCGATTTTGCTGGAAGTGGAGCCAGTCAATTACGAAGACACGGATACAGAAAAACGCTTACGCTTCTATGCTCGTGAGAACTTTCATCATGCTTCTCGCATTGGCTATAGCCGTCGCTCACTCGCTACTGGAGAACAAACCGACCTCGAAATCCTTTACTGGTCTCCTGAAGATGCAGAAGAAGAAACGGTATATGATGCAATGAAGATGACGTATGAAGAAATCCATACGTATAAGGATGATGAATTTTACGGTGAATCATACGACCCGATTGATAAAGTATTGACATTCCGTACAGAAGGTAAAACAAATATCCTGAAACCCTTTGCTACAGTTAGTGCTTAATTGACAGTCGACCTTCCATAAAACAACGAAAAAGCGGAAGCCCTCTAAACGGCTTCCGCTTTTATTATGGAGTTTAAACGCATTTCGTTATTCCGTTAATGAGACATTCAAGAGCTCCTTAACCGGAAGAAAGAGTTCCCCTGTTTCAACATACGTAATGGATAATTTGTCTCCTTCTTGAATGTACACCGCTTCAGGTATCGTCTCAGACGAAACTATGAAATTCCGACCGTCTTCCGATTTTACAGAAACCAAGGTAAAGTCACCAGCTCGTTCTTTGTAAACACGTTTAACAGTGATCGCAGCCTTTGCTTCTTCTGCTTCAGAGCTGCCATTCACAGAACTGCCTCCGCGTTGTAATGCGGTTTTATAAAGTTTCAATGCATCATTTGGGGAGTTCCCAGATACCGATATTTCCGGATTTGCAGCAGATACGATGAAGTAGTTTTGTAGGAAGCCATTTGAGTCTAGCACCGGGGTCAACCAACTAGCTTCTCCATAGAAGTTATAGAGGACAGGCATTTCGCCAGACCACTTTTTCTCGATGAATTTCTTTTCAATAATTTGCAAGGCTCCTTGTGAGTCCATATAGGATTCCTCAAGATCCCCTGTGTAGTACGTCGCTTTACCTGTGCGCCCATCGGTTAGCGCATACCCCAGCATCGAATCTACGCCCTCTTTTGGACTTGTAAAGTCTGTGAAGTAATACATATGTCCGTTTTCATCGAAAATCGGACTGACGTTTGCCTCGGTTCCTTCATCGGACGGTAGTTTTACATCTTTTTTGCCGACAATTGAATTCCAGAAACCATGAACATACTTCCCGAAATAGCTATTTTGCAAACTGACGACTTCCGGAGAGACAGCACCATCGATATAGCTCGGGATATCTGCAAGTGCAAACTTCTCAACTTTCCCAGTCCTTGGATCTGTCATGACAATCCCTTTCACGTCAAATCCATTACGGGCAGTGATGAACTCTCCGTAAGAACGGATGTAATGGGGACTACCCTCATCATCGATTTCCAATTGAACATCTCCATAAAAAATCAGTTCAGGAAATTGTAAACGCATATGACGATCCACTTGTTTGTTAAAGTAAGACGTCTCTGTATACGTCATTTCCGACGGTACAAACTTTGGATTATCCGCAGAGTCCGTGGCGCTCATGCGGAAATAGCCTGGTGTCGTCTTTCCGTTCCACCATTTAAAAAACCCTGAAAATTCAACAGGCGCAATATATACATACTCGTCTTTCACCTTTTGGATTTGCAGATGTCCTAAGTCGTAATAACTTGTATTCGGTACTTGCCCGAATGCTTTTTTCATTTTGTTGCGTGCAAATTTAGGTGGCACGCTCGCTGGTGTCTGAGTTTCGTCAAATGCTTCAATTTCTATTTGCTGATCCATTTCAACCGCTTTGTATTTCGTGTTCGCATTTAATAATGGGGCGGATAAAATGTAAATGCCTGCAATGAATGAGAGTCCTGCCACAACAATCTTTACTTTCCGATATATCCCACCATCTAAAATAGTTCCAACTATCGCTGCAGCGAGTAACAGGACCCATAGCGAGGACCAATGCTGGTCTAGATTTGTTGCGTAATAAAAAATAGAAATACCAACCGCGATCACCACAGTTGCAATGATTAGAAGGATCGCTCTAAAGCTGGAACTGTTTTCTTTTCCTTCCGTGAGAACTTTCCTATGCAATGGCACGGCCAGCAGTGCAGCAACGATGCTGGCAAAGAGAGAAAATAAGAGTAAGTGAATCATAAGTAAGCCTTCCTTCCGTGTGTCGTGTACTTACTCTTGTATACGGATAACGTAACGATAATGTTTCAGCGATTTTAGTTTGGATACAGAAAAACCGGCCTCCCTTTTATAGAGAAGTCGGTTTAGTTTGTTAAATAGAGCGACGTGTTCTTAAAATGCGTGCCATTCGGTGGCCAAACAATCCAGCCAATACGGAAAGGATGATATCCTTTGGCAACGGTGGTAACATCCAAATCCATGCAATTTTATACGTAAACGCATCCGGTGCCGCTGCCCATAGCTTGTACGCAACAAACATCCAGTTTGTTCCGATTAGGTAATTGATGACACATCCGACAAGTGCTGCGAAAACAAATCCTGTTACGGTGCTATTCTTTTCTACAATCTTGCCAGCGATGTAGGCAACTAAAATAAATGAAAGGACAAATCCGAACAACGGGCTGACAATTTCACCGAAACCTCCACTAAATTTCGCAAATACGGGTGCACCTGCAAGACCTATTGCCATGTAGACTGTCATTGAGACCGCCCCATATCGACTTCCAAGTAATAGCCCTGCTAATACCGCAAAAAAAGTTTGTAGTGTAATTGGCACGCCACTTACTGATAAAGCTGGTAAAAAGTATGTAATATTTGCTCCGATCATCATCAGTGCAGCAAACATCGCTGAGTAGACGAGTCCTAGCGTTCCACTCATCGTCTTCGACCGATTTGGTTTCATTGTTGCTGTTGTTCCCATTTATAACACCCCTTTTACTATCTAGTTATAGAATAAAAGGAAGAGGGCAATGTGTCAACCTTATACATTTCAAGGTTAACTCAAATTTGAACAATAATAAAACTGACAGTCATTCTCTGTCAGTTTATCGTCTTTTCCCTTCATCTTTAGGGAAAAGGAAAAAGGAAATAACACCACTCAAAACCATTGCGCCAAGTGTAATATAAAAACGAGACATGACGGGCACATCTGTAAAGTTTTTGTTTAGCATCACCCAGGCCACTCCACCGACTAATAACACCATCGGGATAACAAATTTGAACGCCCTCATAGCAATCCCCTTTCCGTGCATGTACGTCCAGTCTACCACATACACTAGGTAACTCACAGGTCACTTCACTTATTATCTATTGACGGAACTCTCAAACAACGGTATGATGTGTTAAATTATTCACACAACTCAATAGTCATTCTTATCAAGAGAAGCGTAGGGATCTGGCCCGTCGATGCTTCAGCAACCAGCCAACCGGTCAGGTGCTACTTCCAGCGGATGTTTGTAGTCCGGCAGATGAGGAGGAGACAATCATTTAGATGAAAAAGCCTTCTTCGCTCGTTTAGAAGGCTTTTTTATTATTCTCCGCTTCATTGCTCTGCCGTAAGAAAGGATGATAGGGAAATGAAATTACTGGAGCGGTTAAAAACAGAAGTTCTGACAGCGGATGGAGCAATGGGAACGTTACTCTATGCGGAAGGTCTCGACTTTTGCTATGAACAATTAAATATAGAAAAGCCAGATGTGATTCAAGGAATTCATGAACAATATCTACAGGCAGGTGCTGACATCATTCAAACCAACACGTACAGTGCCAACTCCTATAAACTTGCTCGCTATGGACTAGAACATCGTGTAAAAGAATTTAACGAAGCAGGCATTGCAATCGCCAAGCGTGCTGCAGCTCCAGGTGGACAATATGTGCTCGGTACCATCGGTGGCATCCGTAGTATCCGTAAAAGCGACGCAACGATAGATGAAGTCCTATCAATTGTTCAACAGCAAGCGCAACCTTTGCTTGCCGGTGATCCAGATGGATTATTACTAGAAACTTATTATGACTTTGAAGAGCTATCTGCAGTGGTTAAGCACCTCCGTCAACAGACAGATATCCCACTGATTGCACAAGTATCCATGCATGAACCGGGTGTCTTACAGAACGGGTTGAGATTGAATGATGCCTTACATCAGTTAGAAGCACTTGGAGCAGATGTCGTTGGTGTGAACTGTAGGCTCGGCCCGTACCATACGATCCAAGCATTTGAAGGAATTGAACTCCCTAAGAAGGCATTCTTATCTGCTTACCCCAATGCAAGTTTGCTAGATGTTGAAGATGGGCGGATTGTCTATGTCTCTGAAACGGATTATTACGGTCGCGCTGCACGGTTATTGCGGGATGAAGGGGTTCGGCTGATTGGTGGTTGTTGCGGAACGACCCCTGCTCACATTGTCGCTGTAAAATCTCAATTGGCGAATCTTGCACCTATTACGGAAAAAGCAGTACTCCCACATAAGCCGATTATTATTCGAGATGCGGAACCCACTCGCTATGAGCCACTGCACATAAAGGCACAGCGTGAACGTACAATTCTTGTTGAATTGGATACGCCGCGACACTTGGAAACTGAAAATTATTTCGAAGGAGCACGTCAACTTCAAGCAGCTGGAGCGCACGCTGTGACGATGGCCGATAATTCTCTTGCTTCCCCTCGGATTAGCAATCTAGCTATGGCGTCCCTTATAAAACATCAAGATGACGTCCGCCCTCTCGTCCATATCACTTGCAGGGATCATAATTTGATTGGTCTGCAATCTCATTTAATGGGGCTGGATGCACTTGGCATACATGACATTTTAGCTGTGACAGGCGATCCAACGAAGATCGGTGACTTCCCAGGGGCAACAGACGTTTATGACGTTTCCAGCCTAGAACTCTTCCAACTCATTAAACAACTGAATGAAGGGATTTCATTCTCCGGTCGTCCATTACGTAAAAAGGCGAACTTTTCGGTAGCAGGTGCATTCAACCCGAATGTCCGGGTCGTTGAAAGAGCTGTTAAGCGCCTTGAGAAAAAGATTGAATGCGGGGCTGATTACTTCATTACACAACCTGTCTATACGAAAGAAAAAATTATTGAAATCCATGAAGCCGTAAAACATTTAGATACTCCAATTTTCATAGGAATTATGCCGTTGACGAATATTCGTAACGCTGAATTCTTGCACCATGAAGTACCAGGCATCAAGTTGTCTGATGAAGTGCTGGAGCGCATGAGAGCATGTGGAGATGATCGAGAAGCAGCAACTGCTGAAGGTATACAAATTGCCAGTGAACTCATCGACACCGCAGCTTCTTTATTTAACGGGATTTACTTAATTACTCCCTTTTTACGTTATGACATGACCGTCGAACTTGTACACTATATCAACCAGATTGACGCGATAAGAGAAAGAGAGGTGCACCATGCCACAAGCACAAATTGAACAACAACTAAAGAAACGCATTCTCGTAATGGACGGAGCCATGGGCACGATGCTACAAAATGCCGATTTAACAGCGGCTGATTTCGGTGGTGAAGAGTATGAAGGATGCAACGAGTATTTGAATCTAACAAAACCCGATGTGTTGACCCGAATTCATAGAGAATACTTAGAGGCTGGTGCTGATATCATCTGTACAAATACGTTCGGTGGTACACCTGTTGTGTTAGACGATTATGATTTAGGTAGTGAAGCGGATGAAATTAACCGTCGCGGCGCAGAACTTGCGCGTGCTGCAGCTGATGAGTTTTCGACACCTGATCGTCCTCGTTTCGTTGCAGGAGCAATGGGACCGACGACTAAGACACTGTCCGTGACAGGTGGGATTACGTTTGACCAGTTGGCACACGATTTCTACGTTCAGGCGAAAGGGTTAATCGACGGAGGCTCGGATCTTCTCTTAATGGAAACCAGCCAAGACATGTTGAATGTCAAAGCTGGTACGATTGGAATTCGTCGAGCCTTTGAAGAAACTGGCGTGGAACTTCCAGTGATGATATCCGGAACGATTGAACCGATGGGGACGACGTTAGCTGGACAAAGTATAGAAGCATTTTACGTTTCTATAGAGCACATTAACCCCCTTTCTGTCGGACTTAACTGCGCGACGGGACCCGAATTCATGACAGATCATTTACGCTCGCTGTCAGAGCTTGCGACAGGATTCGTCAGTTGCTATCCAAACGCGGGACTGCCTGATGAGGAGGGTCATTATCATGAATCTCCTGATTCGCTCTCGAAAAAATTAGAAGGCTTTGCGGAGAAAGGTTGGTTGAATATTGTTGGCGGTTGTTGTGGGACGACACCTGCACATATTCAAGCGATTCATCGCGCAGTGGAAGGCAAAACTCCCCGTCCACTCCCTGATGAAACGCACGGACATACCGTCTCTGGAATCGAACCGCTTTTGTACGACCCAAGCATGCGCCCTATTTTAATCGGAGAACGTACCAACGTCATAGGTTCACGTAAATTTAAACAGCTAATTGTCGATGGTAAAGTAGAAGAAGCGGCGGAAATCGCTCGGGCTCAAGTGAAAAACGGCGCCCATGTCATTGACGTTTGTCTCGCTAATCCGGATCGGGATGAGCTGACGGATATGACCGATTTCATGAAAGAAGTTGTGAAGAAGATTAAAGCGCCACTCGTCATTGACTCGACAGACGAAAACGTAATTGAAGAAGCATTGAAATATTCCCAAGGAAAAGCGATTATTAACTCCATAAATTTAGAAGATGGGGAAGAACGGTTCGACGCTGTAATGCCGATTGTGAAGAAGTATGGGGCTGCAGTTGTAGTCGGGACGATTGATGAAATCGGAATGGCTGTTACGCGGGAACGGAAACTTGAAATTGCAAAACGATCCTATGACTTGCTAACAAACAAATGGGGGCTAGCGCCTGAAGATATCATTTTCGACCCCCTTGTATTCCCCGTTGGAACAGGAGATGCGCAGTACATTGGCTCTGCTGTTGAAACAATTGAAGGTATCCGACTAATTAAAGAACACCTTCCGCGCGCGCTCACTGTTCTTGGAGTCAGTAACGTTTCTTTCGGACTTCCACCTGTAGGACGCGAAGTATTGAACGCTGTCTATTTGTACCACTGCACACAAGCCGGATTGGACTATGCGATTGTGAATACTGAGAAGCTAGAACGATATGCGTCAATCCCTGAAACAGAAAACGATATGGCGAACGCATTGTTATTTACAACAACCGACGAAACCCTTGCAACCTTTACTGAATTTTATCGTGGTAAGAAAAAAGAGAAGACAGAAGACGATATCCCGAAAACTGTTCCTGAACGTCTTGCCTATTATGTCGTTGAAGGAACAAAAGAAGGACTCATTCCGGATTTAGATGCAGCCTTAAGTCAGTATGATGAACCTCTCGACATTATTAACGGTCCACTTATGACAGGGATGGCAGAAGTCGGTCGACTATTCAATACGAATCAGCTTATTGTTGCTGAAGTGCTCCAGAGTGCAGAAGTCATGAAAGCTTCGGTGTCCTATTTGGAACAGTTCATGGAGAAAAAAGAGGACGATAACGGCAAGGGGAAAATAGTCCTTGCCACTGTAAAAGGGGATGTCCACGATATCGGAAAAAACCTAGTCGAAATCATATTGAGCAATAATGGTTTCAAAGTGGTGGATATCGGAATTAAAGTGACACCTGCGCAGCTAATTGAAGTCATCCGAAAAGAAAAACCGGACATTATCGGGCTTTCCGGATTACTCGTAAAATCTGCGCAGCAAATGGTTTTGACTGCACAAGACTTTAAATCCGCAGGCATCGAATTGCCTGTAATGGTGGGTGGCGCTGCACTCACACGTCGTTTTACGGATACAAAAATTGCACCTGAATACGATGGTCCTGTCATCTATGCAAAAGATGCGATGCAAGGATTAGATCTTGCGAATCGACTACAGAGTGGTGAAAAAGACGCTTTGCTGCTCGAACTTGATCAGCAACTTGAAAAGCGAGTGGCGAATGATGCCATTAAAGCAGCTAAGGCAGCAGAAAAAGGCGGAGTCGCCATTGCAGTTGCTCCCCGTCCAGTGAAGACAGTTCGGACGGATACCCCTGTTTTTGTTCCGAATGTTTGTAGGAAACGAGTGCTCCGGGATTATTCAATTTCCCATCTCACTCCTTACGTCAACATGAGGACCTTGATTGGACATCATCTAGGGCTTCGCGGATTTACCGACTCAACATTGCAAAAGCAAGAACCACGCGCGGTTGAACTGCATGAAATGGTGACTGGATTTTTAGAATCCGGGAAACTTGGTGCGTCAGGTCTTTATCAGTTTTTCCCTGCTCAAGCGGATGGAGATGATGTGATCATTTATGATCCCCAAGATGGAAAAACTGAAATTGAGCGATTTACATTTCCACGCCAACGACGAGATCCATTTCTTTGCCTAGCTGACTATATAAAGACTGTAGATAGTGGCGAAATGGATTACGTTGCGTTTATGCAAGTAACGGCAGGTCATGGAGTCCGCGCAGAAGCGGAACGATTGAAAACAGAGGGGAAATTCTTAGAAAGTCATGCGTTCCAAGCGACTGCGCTCGAACTCGCAGAAGGCTTTGCGGAACGTGTACACCAAGAGATCCGCGACCAATGGGGATTCCCAGATGCCACTGATTTTACGATGAAAGACCGATTTGCAGCGAAATACCAAGGACAGCGATTCTCCTTCGGATATCCTGCATGTCCAAATTTAGAAGATCAGAAGAAGCTGTTCGGGTTGTTGAAACCAGAAGAGATTGGTGTTCACTTAACAGAAGAGTTCATGATGGAGCCGGAAGCTTCTGTGTCCGCAATCGTCTTTGCTCATGCCGATGCACGGTACTTCAATATTGACTAATGGACACAAAAGATCCCGCAGTAGAGTGTAGTCACTCTTACCTGCAGGATCTTTTCTTACATTAATATCTTCCCCAAGGCATTGGTCCTGGTCCCATCGGAGGTCGTTGAGAACCCCATTGCCCCATTCCTGGTCCATAACCAGGCCTTGCTTGAACCGTCTGCCCCATCATTGTTTCATTCACTTCTGTGTAATAATGGCGAGGGATTTGAACGGTATGTTGGCGGTTTACGTTGACGAACGGATGAACTACAGGTAGCTCCTGTGGCATGAACGTATCGTGGTAACGGTATTGCGTCGGGCAGATTATCGGTTGTGCCTGATTGTTACATGGTTGCATTGGTGGCATTGGTTGTGGCTTCATGCAGCATTTTTGATTCTGATGCATCATCTTCATCACCTCCTCCCTCCATTACATGCAAGTTACCGAGTAAGACACGGGCAAATGACTTCCTAGAATGCGGATTTCTTCCGAGACGCGTTTTTGGTTTTCGTTCGCTCGCATTCTCCCCTCTTCCGCGCGTTTTGTGATCGCTTCCGCGCGCAAGTGAGCCACGAACGCGCCGATTTCTTCCTCCGCTCGCTTTTGCCTCTCGTTCGCTCGCATTCTCCCCTCTTCCGCGCGTATTCCGATCCCTTCCGCGCGTATTCCGATCCCTTCCGCGCGCAAGTGAGCCACGAGAGCGCACTTTTCTTTCTCCGCTCGCTTTTGCCTCTCGTTCGCTCGCATTCTCCCTTCTTCCGAGCGTATTCCGATCCCTTCCGCGCGCAAGTGAGCCACGAACGCGCACTTTTCTTTCTCCGCGCGCTTTTGGCTCTCGTTCCCTCGCATTCTCCCCTCTTCCGCGCGTATTCCGATCCCTTCCGCGCGCAAGTGAGCCACGAACGCGCCAATTTCTTCCTCCGCGCGCTTTTGCCTCTCGTTCGCTCGCATTCTCCCCTCTTCCGCGCGTATTTCGATCGCTTCCGCGCGATAGTGAACCACGAACGCGCACTTTTCTTCCTCCGCGCGCTTTCGACTCTCGTTCGCTCGCATTCTCTCCTCTTCCGCGCGTATTCCGATCCCTTCTGCGCGCAAGCGAACCACGAACGCGCCGGTTTCTTCCCGCGCTCGCTTTTGGCTCTCGTTCGCTCGCATTCTCCCCTCTTCCGCGCGTATTCCGATCCCTTCCGCGCGCAAGTGAGCCACGAACGCGCACTTTTCTTTCTCCGCGCGCTTTTGGCTCTCGTTCGTTCGCATTCTCCCCTCCTCCGCTCGTATTCCGATCCCTTCCGCGCGCAAGTGAGCCACGAACGCGCCGATTTCTTTCTCCGCGCGCTTTTGGCTCTCGTTCGCTCGCATTCTCCCCTCTTCCGCGCGTATTCCGATCCCTTCCGCGCGCAAGTGAGCCACGAACGCGCCGATTTCTTCCTCCGCGCGCTTTTGCCTCTCGTTCGCTCGCATTCTCTCCTCTTCCGCTCGTATTCCGATCCCTTCTGCGCGCAAGCGAACCACGAACGCACCGGTTTCTTCCGGCGCGTACATTCAGTTCTAGATTGCTAAATTTGACTTGATTGGAACAGGGATATAACTATCAGACTTGTTCGACATTTTATGGTATAATAATGGAGATTGATATTATTAGAAATGAGGTGATTATCGTACTTATGAAGCCTCGGAAGCCTCCTTTAATACTAGATTCCTTATCGGCTGCAGTACGAAGAATTATGCCAAATCATCCAAAAGAACAAGCGCTGCAGTCAAGATTATCTGCAGTTCAAGCGGGCTACGCGGGTGAACTGGTATTGGATCGAGTCTTTGAGAATTATATATTTTCCTTTCCTCATGCGATTTTCCATGATCTATCCTTGAACTCTAGTACTCGTTTTCAAGTGGACACGTTGTTTGTTACTTCGTCGCATGCTGTCGTGCTCGAAGTGAAAAATATTGCGGGTGCGCTGACTCTGAGAAGTAATCCTCCGCAACTTATTCGGACACAGGAGAACGGACAAACCAATAGTTTTGAAAGTCCGGTATCTCAGCTCGAGCGGAAAATTGAATTACTGCAGGATTGGCTAGTCTGCCGAAGCATCCATTTGCCTGTAAAAGGTGCTATTGTACTAGCTCATCCCAAACATCCCGTTAATGCAGAAAGCGCTAATGTTCCTTTTCTGTATCCATCCGGAATCCCCTCATATCTCCGGCGTTTGGCCACTTCAACGTCTGTACTACTTCCCGACCAGTTCTCCCTACTGAATGACCAACTCCTGCAAGGTCAACATGACTTCTTTCCACTACCTATTTGCGAAAGTTATTCCTTGACTGCTCAAGACTTTAGGAGCGGTGTTTTTTGTGAGACGTGCGCTGCTCCAACTATGTTGAAAAATCGATTGAATTGGTACTGCTCTGTTTGTGAGGAAAAAAGCTCAAAAGCTGGCGACCAAGCAATACGCGACTGGTTCCTGTTATTTGGCGGGACAATGTCTAATCAGCAGTGCCGTGACTTTCTTCATCTAACCAATCGGCACATGGCCTATCGGATTTTGAAAAAGATGGAATTTCAAATAGTTGGTGGCAGTAAAAACCGTCGGTATTTCCGTTAAAACATTTGCTGGCAACGCCCACCTCTATTTGAACATGTGGTGCTTTCTGTTTAGATCTATATCCCCCAACTCCATGAGCCCTTGAGGGGCATAAAACACCTAAACCCCCCCAATTTTGTCTCGAGATTTTTCAGCCAAACAAAAAACCTTCCAAATGGAAGGTTTTTTACTGATAGTCTCTAGGGAGTTCGTGCTCGTCAAACCCTATTTCTGAAGAGGATTCCGAATGATGGTCAAGAAATCTGCTAAAGTCTGGTGCACCTTCTCCGATCATTTGCAACATGGCGATGTAGTCCATGTCCCTACGCAAGTTCATTTCATCCGGATGAATGTTTTGACGTTCCACTTCGTTCACCTTCCCTTATGATAGTCACAGGCGGGACACTAAACGGCGAAGCGCTAAGAGGTCAAACAAACAACATTTTCTCACCTGTAGTCTAGCATGCTACCAATTAATTGTAAAGAGTATTCTGTCTATTTTTACATTTTACAATAGCTCTAGTTTGTTTCAGCTGTTTTGTTTTAGGTTATAGTATATATACCATGTGTTTTAAGGAGGATCGTCCATGAAGCGAACAGTGTTATTCGATGGGGAATGCAACTTTTGTGATTCGAGTGTTCAATTCATTATAAAACGTGATCCGTATGAGTATTTTCAATTTGCCTCTCTTCAAAGTGAAACTGGACAGCAACTCTCTAAAGATTTCGGTATCCCGGATGATGTAGACAGTTTAGTTCTCGTTGAAAAGGGCAAAGCATATACGAAATCAGGCGCGGCCCTCCGTATTGCCAAAAAGCTTGATGGACTTTGGCATCTCGCTTTTTTATTCATTATCGTGCCAGCTCCTATACGAGACAGTGCCTATGATTATGTTGCACGCAATCGGTATAAGTGGTTCGGGAAAAAAGAAGAGGCCTGTATGCTTCCGACGGCCGCGGATCGAAAACGTTTTCTATAATCCCCTTTTAATAAAACAAAGACGGCACCCATTATTCGGGTGCCGTCTTCATTATATTTGGAGCTGTTCAACCTCATCAGTTGTAAATGCGCGTGAACGGGTGAGAAACCGTTTGCCTTCGACTCCTTCAAGCGAAAACATTCCGCCTCTTCCATCCACGACGTCAATGATCAGTTGGGTGTGCTTCCAGTACTCAAATTGACTACGTAACATATAGAACGGAACGCCGCCAATAAGCCCGAGAAGCACATCTTGATCCCCTACGATTAAATCGCCCTCCGGATAACACATTGGTGATGAGCCGTCACAACATCCTCCTGATTGGTGAAACATTAACGGACCGTGTTTCTGTTCGAGTTGCTTGATCAGCGCTAGCGTTGCTTCCGTCGCAATAACCCGCTCTGTCATTTGCTACTCACCTCTCTATTTTGCTTAAAAGAATCCTTGCTTTTGTTCGCTGTAGCTAACGAGCATATTTTTCGTTTGCTGATAATGTTCTAGCATCATCAAGTGGTTTTCTCGTCCGATTCCAGATGCTTTATAACCACCGAACGCAGCGTGAGCAGGATAAGCATGGTAGCAATTCGTCCACACACGACCCGCTTCGATACCCCGTCCAAAACGGTACGCTGTATTCATATCACGTGTCCAAACGCCGGAACCGAGTCCATATAATGTGTCGTTTGCGATTTCAAGCGCTTCTTCCTTTGTCTTGAACGTTGTAACTGCAACAACCGGCCCAAAAATCTCTTCCTGGAAGATTCGCATCTTATTGTGGCCTTTGAAGACAGTAGGCTTCACGTAATAGCCATCCGCCAACTCCCCATCCAGCTTGTTTTGCTCACCGCCTGTTAGACACTCAGCGCCTTCTTGCTTACCGATGTCTAGGTACGACAAAATTTTCTCAAGCTGTTCTGTAGAAGCTTGTGCCCCCATCATGACTGTCGGATCGAGCGGATTCCCAACTTTAATGGCTTCTACGCGTGCCAATGCTTTCTCCATGAATTCATCGTAAATTGACTCTTGGATAAGTGCGCGTGAAGGACATGTACAAACTTCACCCTGGTTCAATGCAAACATGACAAACCCTTCTACCGCTTTGTCCAGGAAGTCGTCGTCTTCTGCCATTACATCCTCAAAGAAGATATTCGGTGATTTACCGCCAAGCTCGAGTGTGGCTGGGATAAGATTTTGGGACGCATACTGCATGATCATTCGACCTGTCGTCGTCTCTCCAGTAAACGCAATCTTGCCGATACGTGGATTGGATGCCAGTGGCTTTCCTGCCTCAAGACCGAATCCGTTCACGACGTTCAAAACACCCGCTGGCAATAAGTCTTCAATCAATTCAACAAGCACAAGAATCGATGCCGGAGTTTGCTCTGCCGGCTTAAGAATCACACAATTCCCCGCAGCGAGTGCAGGAGCAAGTTTCCAAACCGCCATCAGGATCGGGAAATTCCAAGGAATAATCTGTCCAACGACTCCAACAGGCTCATGGAAGTGATAGGCAACCGTATCGTTATCGATTTGGCTGACACCACCTTCTTGAGCACGAATCGCAGATGCGAAATAACGGAAATGGTCAATTGCTAATGGTAAGTCCGCATTTAGCGTTTCCCGAATTGCTTTCCCGTTCTCCCACGTTTCTGCTACAGCAAGCATCTCTAGATTTTCTTCAATCCGGTCTGCTATCTTCAAAAGAATGTTAGAGCGTTCAGTTACCGACGTCGTCCCCCATGCATCCTTTGCAGCATGTGCTGCATCTAGAGCTAGTTCAATATCCTCCGCAGTGGAGCGTGCTACTTGTGTAAACACCTTTCCTGTTACAGGAGTCGGGTTGTCAAAGTATTCTCCATTGACAGGGGCTGTCCATTTACCATTTATGAAATTATCGTATCGTTCCTTGAAATTCACCTTTGCGCCTTCAGTGTTCGGGTTTGCGTAAACTAGATTTTCAATTTGTTGTACCATTTCCATTCCTCCCATTTCTGCAAGTTTTGTAGAAAATCGGTGCATGTACATTGCACACATGAACACTCTATGTCGGGTTGTCCTCAAGCATGAATGATGTATGCGCTTTCATTTGAAAATAAAAAAATTTCCATTTCTCTATAACTATATCTGACTAGTTCGATTATTTCAATTTTATTTCACTATAGAATTAAGTCTACTACGATTAATAACTTGTTAACGTCTCGGTAATAATTTGTTCATAAGTTGGATTTACACTTACTTTATCAGCAATAGATAAAGGAGAGATGGACAATGAATACATCAAAAAGTAAATGGCTATTATCCACAGTAGGCGCAGGAGTGCTTGGCTCGGCATTAACACTAGGGGCAGTCGCGAATACAGACATTATGAAGCAGGACAGCAGTCTTCAATCAGCTACACAACCTGAAACGTCTACTCCCTACAACGTGCAAAACACCGGCGCTCAATCACAAAACTCTCTATCTGACATGGTAGCAGATGCCTCTAAAGCAATTGTCGGAATCGATAATTATCAGTCCGCTGGCAATCGGTTTGCCGGTACATCGGAGTCTCAAAATGTTGGAACGGGTTCCGGAGTCGTCTTCAAAACGGAGGGATCGGATGCATATATCATTACAAATAATCATGTGATTGCGGACGCAACCAAAATCGGGATCACAACAGCAAGCGGTGAAGAAACGGAAGCTGTCCTAGTCGGCACTGACCCTCTCACAGATTTAGCAGTCCTGAAGATGGATAAAAAATATGCAGAAGGCACATTATCATTCGGAGATTCTTCAAAACTTCGTGCAGGTGACGAGGTTGTTGCAATCGGCAATCCACTCGGTCTGGACTTTTCTGGTACCGTTACTCAAGGGATTGTAAGCGCGCCGACTCGTTCTATCGACGTCGACACATCCGCTGGGAAGTGGGAAATGAATGTCATTCAGACGGATGCAGCCATTAACCCTGGTAACAGTGGTGGTGCGCTAGTAAACGGATCCGGAGAATTGATCGGGATTAACAGCTTGAAAATCGCTCAAAACGGCGTCGAAGGTTTGGGCTTCGCCATCCCAAGCAATGATGTACAGCCACTTGCTGACAAGCTGATGAAGGACGGCAAAATCACACGTCCATATATCGGAATCGGCCTCGTCGACCTTGCAGAAGTTCCTGAAATGTATGTACAGAATATTCCAGACAGTGTGAAAGGTGGAGTCATGGTCGGTAGTGTGGATCCTAATTCACCCGCTGGAAAAGCAGGATTCAAAGAACAAGATGTCATCACTAAAGTGAACGGACAAGCAATCGACTCTTCAACCGCTTTACGCAAAATTCTCTATACGGATCTAAAAGTTGGAGACCAAGCGAAATTCACCATCTATCGAGAAGGCAAACAACAAGTTGTGAACACGACACTCTCGAGTAATGCCGATGTCGAGAAGTAAGTTACAGAACAGCTGTCCAGTACCTACTAGTTGGGTTCTGGGCAGCTTTTTCGTAGTGGACAAATGAGTTGCATGAATAGGAATTTCCCGATAGCTTTAAAGCAAAGGAGGCGAACTTCGTTGAAGATTCTTGTCATTGAAGATAATGAAAGTGTGTCGCAGATGATTGGCTTGTTTTTTGAAAAGGAAGGCATTGATGGCGAGTTCGTCTTGGACGGAAAAGTGGGCTTAGAACGAGCCCAACAAGATTCGTGGGACTGCCTCATCATCGACTGGATGCTTCCTTCGATGGATGGCGTGACGATTTGTAGAACCCTTCGAAAAACAGGAAATGACGTCCCAATCATTATGCTCACCGCAAAAGATGGCGAGTCCGATCAGGTGCTCGGTTTGGAAATGGGTGCTGACGATTATGTAACGAAACCATTCAGCCCACTTGCTTTAATGGCACGCATTAAAGCCGTGACACGAAGACGAACTACAAAAGAGATGGAAACAAATCCGTTGCTTGAAACGGTCCATTTCCGTGTGGATGAAAATGCCCGTGAAGTGTTCGCAGACGGTGTTGCTATCGAAAACCTAACGCCAAAAGAATATGACTTACTCGTTTTTTTCATTCACCACCCAAAACAGGTTTTCTCGCGCGACCAACTGCTTGAACGTGTCTGGGGATTCGATTTTTACGGAGATGATCGGACTGTGGATGTTCATATTAAACGGCTACGAACGAAAATTTCAGGAATCGGAACCACAGTGCTCCATACCGTATGGGGAGTTGGCTATAAGTTTGACGAATCGGAAGAGGCATCCTCATGAAAGTGAACTACTTTACTCAACAGTTAGTCAGCCACGTGAGTGTAATTGTTGCCGCAGTCCTTCTAGTGGGGCTACTGTTTTCCCACTTTTTCGAGCAATATGTATACGATACGAAAACTGATGAGCTCGCACAATATGGACATGCCCTTCTGACAGATATCGATCGAAGTCCGAAGCCTTCACAACAAACTCTTCAATCCTTTGGTCAAGTGCTCAATAGCAGGGACATCGAGTATAGTTTGTTTGATGAAGACTCGAAAATCATTTACTCGACTGGGCTCAAAACCCCGTTAATTGAACTCAATGAATCAGAATGGGCGCAGCTTCAAAGTGGAAAAGCCGTTACGGTCCGCCAAGAGCAACGTCGTTTTGATCAGGCCGTCACTTTTGTGTTGCTCCCTTACTTCCAAGGACCTCAGTTTGTCGGAGGTGTTCTACTCACCTCCCCTATTGAAGGCCCTCGAGCCATCATTTCACAAATGAATCAATATTTGTTCTACGCCGCCCTCGCTGCATTAGCGGTTGCTGTCATTCTAAGCGGATTGCTGTCCATCTACCATGGACGACGTATAAAGCGACTTCGTTTAGCCACTGCGGCGGTCTCTACAGGTGACTATACGATCCGGATTCCTGAAAACGGAAGAGATGAAATCGACGCACTGGCAACGGATTTTAATACGATGGTCAGTGACCTGCATACTTCCCATGAAGAAATTGAGAACCTGGAAAACCGTAGACGCCAATTCATGGCAGATGTCTCCCACGAACTCCGAACGCCGCTAACGACAATTCGGGGAACGATTGAAGGGCTGCGGAGTAATCTGATTTCTGAAAATGAAAAAGACAAAGCGTTGCAACTTGCAAGTGGAGAAACCAAACGGTTGTTGCGCCTCGTTAACGAAAATCTTGATTATGAAAAAATCAGATCAAACCAAATTACATTGATCAAGCAACCAATTCTGGTTTTGGAATTATTCGAAGTGATTCGTGAGCAGTTGGAACCGGCAGCTGAACAACGTGGGACAACAATCGAAGTGCAAGCACCTGAAACATTGACCGTCTTCGCCGATTACGATCGTCTTACTCAAATCTTGTTGAACATTACAAAGAATAGTATCCAGTTCACGGAAAAAGGAGAAATTTCGTTATTAGCGAAAACAGATAGTGATCACGTCATTGTAGAAATTCAAGATACCGGCATCGGGATGGATTCGGATGAAGTCGAAAAGATTTGGAGCCGTTTTTATAAAGCGATTGACTCACGGACATCCAATCCATACGGAGAATTCGGCCTTGGTCTTTCCATTGTGCGTCAGCTCGTAACGTTACATGGAGGAACTATTGACGTCACAAGTAAGAAAGGTTACGGAGCGAAATTTACAATTCGTCTTCCTAAAGAACCTAGATAGTTCTGTAGTAAGTTAGTTAGTTTCTATAAACATATTCTTCAACGGCCATTTATTGTCGTGACTCCCCGTGATACACTAAGGAGATGCAGTACACCGTAACGCATCTGCAACTTTTTCTATAAGGGAGTCTACAAAAATGGCATCATACTTAAAGCAGCATTGGTTCTCGAATGTTCGAGCTGACGTCCTCGCGGGCATCGTCGTAGCCCTTGCACTAATTCCTGAAGCCATCGCTTTTTCAATCATCGCTGGTGTTGACCCGATGGTTGGTCTATATGCTTCCTTCATCATTGCTGTCGTAATTTCTTTTACAGGTGGACGCCCAGCAATGATTTCCGCAGCAACTGGCTCGATGGCTTTGCTCATGACCCCACTTATTCGTGAGTATGGTCTTGATTACTTACTCGCTGCGACTATTCTTACCGGGGTGATCCAAGTGATTTTCGGTATTTTTAAAGTCGCAAAGCTGATGAAGTTCATTCCTAATGCAGTTATGATTGGATTTGTAAATGCCTTGGCAATTCTCATTTTCATGGCACAAGTCCCTCACTTACTAGGAGTCTCAACGATGACATATGTTTTCGTAGCAGTGACGTTGCTCATCGTTTATATTTTACCAAGATTTTTCACAGCAATCCCTGCACCCCTCATCGCTATTGTCGCACTTAGTATCGTCGCAATTTACTCAGGCGCAGACTTACGAACTGTTGGAGATCTTGGTGCGATTACAAAATCGCTCCCTAATTTTCTAATCCCAGACGTACCCTTTACGTTTGAAACCTTGATAATCATATTACCTTATTCTGTTGCGTTGGCGATTGTCGGCCTGCTTGAAACATTGCTCACTGCAACAATTGTAGACGACATGACCGCAACAGACAGTGAAAAGAATAGGGAATCCCGTGGGCAAGGAATTGCCAATGTTATTAATGGCTTTTTTGGTGGAATGGCAGGTTGCGCAATGATCGGTCAGTCCGTTATTAACGTTAAATCCGGAGGTAGAACACGATTGTCGACATTTGTAGCAGGTGCGTTCCTCATGTTTCTGATTATCGTGCTGGGTGACCTGGTCGTTCAAATTCCGATGCCTGTTCTGGTAGGAATTATGATTATGGTTTCAATCGGGACATTTGACTGGAGTTCGTTCTCCTATATTCGCAAAGCACCTAAAGCGGATGCACTCGTTATGCTGACAACCGTAGTAATTGTTGTCGCAACAAATGATTTGTCTAAGGGTGTTATTGCAGGAGTCGTGTTGAGTGCCGTTCTCTTCGTTGCTAAAATCTCTAAAATACAAGTAGACCGCATTGTTGAGGATGACTCCATCCGCTACGCTGTGAAAGGTCAATTGTTCTTTGCATCCGTTGAGAAGTTCCATGAAGCCTTTAGTGTAGATGAAGCGGCTGGTCGGATCATCCTCGATTTCACGGATTCCCAAGTATGGGATGATTCCGCAGTTGTTGCCGTCACAAAAGTAACTGAATCCTATCGTAGTCGTGGTGTGAATGTAACGATTACCGGATTAGGGGAATCCAGCAGGCGTCTGCTTAATGAGCTTATGACCTGACTCTATTGATAAATGAGGTGGCACTGATGTATCAGAAAATCATGCTTGCTGCAGATGGATCTGATAACTCCATTCGTGCAGCTAGAGAAGCTGCACGGCTTGCTAACTGTTCAGATGACTCCACGATTACTATCGTGTTCGTAGCGGATTTTGACAAAGCAAAAGAATCCGTACTGCACGCAAAGAATAAGGATTCCCTAGAACTGGCACGCAAAAAGCAACTCAAACCTATCGAAATGGTCTTGCGTGAATACGATGTGCCTTACGAAGTCCAAATCCTCCATGGAGACCCAGCACCGGTGTTAATCGACTATGCGCATACAGAGTTGTTTGACCTTGTCATCATTGGTAGTCGCGGGCTTAATTCTTTCCAGGAAATGATTCTTGGCAGTGTCAGTCACAAAGTGATGAAGCGACTTAGTTGTCCTGTATTACTCGTGAAATAACAAAACCGTCACCCTCTTGCGGGTGACGGTTTTGTTATTTTGTGGAACTGCCTAGATTACGCCATATGCTGAAGTGCTTTTGCAACAATCACGGTTCTCTTCGCTTGGTGAGCTACCGCTGCTTGAATTGCTTTTCGATCTGTCTTCATTTCACCATCTTGGTCAACCGCGACGCTTGTTCCGTACGGATTACCTCCCGCTGCAAATAACACAGGATCTGTATAACCCGGCGCTACGACAATTGCTCCCCAATGGTACATCGTTGTATAGAGTGATAAAATCGTTGCCTCTTGCCCACCATGCTCGTTTTGTGCCGAAGACATCGCACTCACTGCCTTATTGGCAAGTTTGCCTTGTGCCCATAGACCTCCAACAGTGTCGATGAAGCTTTGCACTTGTCCAGGTATATTACCAAAGCGTGTTGGAATGCTAAAAATGATTGCATCTGCCCATTCTAAGTCTTCTGGTTTCACTTCCGGAATATCTTGCGTTGCGTCATGATGTTTTTTCCATGCTGCATTCGATTCAATTGCAGCTGCTGGTGCCGTTTCTTTCACTTTTAACAACTTCACTTCAGATCCTTCTTCTTTAGCGGCTGAAGCCGCCCATTCTGCTAGCTGATGATTCGTGCCAGTTGAACTGTAATATACGATTGCTGTTTTTGTCATATTTATCTCTCCTTTAATTTTGAATAACTTGATGCTGTCACAATAGTACCTGCGCCCTATTGTAGTTAATTGATATTGGTAAAACGCCAATACTGATACGCCGTAACCCCACTCATATAAGCAAGTCCTTCACTTCTGCTTTGATGAACAGGGATCCATCGATTGGTTTCCCCTTTTCTTAAGTAGATTTCATGATTCGGTGACTGGTCATGAAAACCAGTCATATCATACGTTCCATTCCTTCGCAGGACCGCTTGGACTTCATAATTTATATCTGGAGCTGTCGTCAATGGATTGCCTACTGCGTGTTCTAAGTTAAATCTTGTTTCATCTCTTCCATAATCAAACTGCTTTAAAATAATCTCTTCATCGGATGCCGTTGCATGGTCGCGGATTTTTTTATCCAATCCATAGGCAACACTTTCACCTACTCTTTTTGTGAACGTAAGAGGATCCTCCGGGTTGTTTGTATGGATTTCAATGTCAACAAAAGTTCGAAAGGCATCGGACTCCGGGTCAAATTGTCGATCATCGCCTTTAAAATACCGATTAGGAGATAGTACATTCGGGTTTTCAACTAGATCGGCCTCAAGAAACGTTTTGTATCTGAAGTTCCATTGGTTGACGGTAGCTGGTTTTTGATAATCATAAATTGAAGTCAACAACGCAGAGGGGCTATTAATAGATTTCATCATCGTGAACCCTTCAATGTAGGCTGGTTTTTCCTTGTCTTTAGGTAAAAACAATCCCAATGCTTTGGCGATGAAAGATCTCGCATTGTTGAAGGTCACTTCAGATTGAACAATAGACCTCTCACAATAGATCGCGTACGTAATTGGTTCATCCATCGTAAAGTCCCTGTCGATAAATCGATTGGAATCCACCTGGTCTAGTTGTTCCCCATTGCGATAAATGATATACGTCTCTGTGTCACTCAAACGTTCCCAGGATAATGCAATTTGTGTTCTAGCAATAATTGTCGTCGTGACCAGGGACTGAAGAGGATTACTTTTGTTTTTCTCCATGGAAAATGTGGAGGTCTGCATGACGACCACGTCCTTCACCTCATCATTTACATGTCGTTCGATTGTATATTTATAAAACGTGTCCGCTAAAAGATCAGTATCTTGAAAATCAGGGGATGTACCTTCATAAATGTGCTCGCCGTCTTTATACACGTGGTACATTCCACCTGCATCATCCCATTCAAATGCAATTCGACCAACTTCATGGGTGACAGATGTGATTTCAAAGCGATCCGGCATGTACATGGCCTCCTCTTTTCACGTAGTAGTTGTATTTTGCCCTTATTGCCAATTTTTAAAACTATGATATAGTGAGGGAGAAAACTGAAAACGATTGCCCACTGGGGGAGTCTTTGTAAAAGACTGAGACGCATATAGATATGCGGACCCTTGGAACCTGATCTGGCTCATACCAGCGGAGGGAAGTGGATCGCACATGGACGAGTCTATATCTTTGTAGATTCCTTGAAATTTCCTATTACGCGAGCCGCTCCTTCGACTGATGAGTCGATAGGGACGGCTTTTTTTCGGTTCATTCATCGAAAGGGGCGGTTTTAAATGACGTTTTGTGAAGAAGTTCGTGAACTTTGTAATGAAAGCTGGGAGGCTAGTTTTAACCATCCATTTGTTCAACACTTGGCAGGTGGAACACTACCTGAAAACATTTTCAGATTTTACGTACTTCAGGATTCGTATTACTTGAAGCATTTTGCAAAAGTCCATGCACTGGCTGCTGTTCAAGCAAAAGATTTAGCGACGACACAACGCTTTGCACAGCATGCGGAAGAAACATGTGGAGCTGAGATTTCGTTGCACGAAGGGTTCTTTGAATTACTCGACGTCACTGATGAGGTCCTCAACTCGTTTGAGGCAGCGCCAACAGCTTATGCCTATACTTCTCATCTGTACCGAACAGCTATGAATGGGGACATTGCGGATACGCTAGCAGCGCTACTCCCCTGCTATTGGTTGTATTACGAAATTGGTGAACGATTGAAAAACGCTACGCCAAATCATCCCATTTACGATAAGTGGATTGGGACATACGGATCCGAATGGTTTGAACAAGCGACCCGCGAACAAATCAACCGCATGAATGAACTGGCGGATTCTGTTTCATTAGAAAAACGTGAAGAACTGAAAGCACACTTTGTGAAAAGTAGCCATTACGAATTACAGTTCTGGGAAATGGCTTGGACCCAGCAGCAATGGGAAGCCGAATCTAACACCGAGGTAAAGGTATGATACGACAACATACCATTCTCACAGACCTGAAACGAGCCAATCCTTTAATACATTGCATTACGAATATTGTGGTGGCTAACTTCCAAGCAAACGGCTTGTTGGCTCTCGGCGCTTCTCCGATTATGGCGGATTCCTTGGAAGAAGCTGCCGATATCGCTGCAATTTCTTCTTGTACCCTTCTGAATATTGGAACGCTAGATTCGACAACTGGCGATTCGATGATTGCGGCTGGAAAGAGTGCAATTCAACAAGGACACCCTCTCGTTCTTGACCCTGTTGGGGCAGGTGCCACTGCGTTTCGTAAGCAAACTGTGGATTATTTATTAGACACCTTGGATTTCACACTGATCCGAGGAAATGCAGGAGAAATTGCAGCGATTTCTGGTGTTACATGGAATGCCAAAGGCGTTGACGCCGGAAGTGGTGACGTTGATATTACAAATGCAGCGAAGCTAGTTGCCCGACAGAATAACTGCTTAGTCGCTGTCACAGGCGTAACAGATCTAGTCACGGATGGCGAGCAAGTAATTCGAATATCAGGTGGACATGAACTTATGTCACTTGTAACCGGTTCAGGGTGCCTCCTCAGTGCAGTGGCTGGAGCGTTTTTAGCTGTTAGTCATGGGGACGCCCTTCAAACAGTAGCTGAGAGTCTTGCATTCTATAAAAAGTCTGGAGAAATCGCAGCTGAACAGTCATTTGGCCCTGGCGATTTTGCTATGAACTTCTTAAATACACTTCATTCCATAGAATCTCAAGACGTTACCGATGATCAATTCCAGTACGAACAGGAGGTGATTTCGTGATATCAGTAGCGTTAACGATTGCTGGTTCTGATAGCGGTGGCGGTGCTGGCATTCAAGCGGATTTGAAAACGTTTCAGGAACTTGGTGTATTTGGCACGTCAGCACTGACAGCGATTACCGCGCAAAACACACTTGGCGTGCACGCTGTACAGCCAGTTAATGCAGGGATTGTTGCAGCGCAAATACAAGCAGTACTCACTGATTTTTCGGTGAAATCGATTAAGACAGGAATGTTATTCTCTGCTGAAATTATTGAGACAATCGCAAATGAATTAAAGGGATATCCAACAATTCCTTTGGTCATCGACCCTGTCATGATCGCAAAAGGCGGCGCTTCTTTGTTGCAGAACGAAGCAATTGTAGCATTAAGAAATCACTTACTCCCTGTAGCGACGCTCATTACACCGAACATTCCAGAAGCAGAAGTATTGACGGGTCAAACAATTCGTTCAGAAAAGGATATGGTACTCGCTGCGAGTACACTGCTTTCCGTGGGAGCTTCTGCAGTTCTATTAAAAGGAGGGCACCGTGAAGATGTTCCATATGCGGAAGATTTGTTCATGACTGCAAGTGGAGAGCACTTTTTAATGCGATCCAAACGGATTGTGACGCAGCATACACACGGAACGGGTTGCACTTTTGCAGCTGCGATTACTGCCGAGTTAGCGAGGGGGCATTCATTGATAGAAGCGGTTGTGACAGCTAAGAATTTTATTCATGCAGCCATTGAGGATGGAATCGAAATTGGACACGGTCATGGACCTACCAATCACGCAGCATTCCGGAAGAGTGGTCAGTTAAAGTCTAAGGAGGTAGAACTCATTGAGAGACATTGACTTGCGTGTGTATTTTATTATGGGTTCGTTTAATGCACCCAACGGGGATCCCTTAAAAGTACTTGAACAAGCGTTACACGGAGGGATTACGTGCTTTCAGTTACGCGAAAAAGGACCGGATGCGTTGCAAGGGATTGAAAAACTGGCATTCGCAAAAAGTTGTCAGCAATTATGTAAGGCATTTGGCGTCCCATTCGTTGTGAATGATGATGTGGAGCTTGCAATTCTGATTGACGCTGATGGTGTACACGTCGGTCAAGACGATTTATCTGCATCTGTAGTACGCAGTAAAATCGGTAAAGAGAAATTGTTAGGGGTTTCGGTACATTCCGTTGTAGAAGCAACCATCGCTCTTGCTGCTGGTGCAGACTACATAGGGATGGGACCCATTTATCAAACCGTTTCCAAATCAGACGCAAAGCCTGTGTCAGGAACTTCAAGAATTTCAGAAGTGGCTGCAATCTTTCCCGAACTTCCGATTGTCGGAATTGGTGGGATTACCGCAACCAATTTGGACGTTGTGATGAAAAGCGGAGCATCTGGAGTTTCCGTCATTTCAGCAATTGCGGGTGCAAAGAATCCAGAAGCAGCTGCTCGTTCGATCGTTGAGGCAGTTCAACATGTTGGGGTAAGTATCTAATGGGTACACGTAAACTAGCAATCATGGGGTTACTCGTTTCGATTGCGGTTGCAGGTTCCGTATTTGTTTCCTTCCCTGCTGGAATTGCGCGAGCATATCCGATTCAGCATGCCGTTAATGTGGCTGCTGCTGTATTTCTCGGTCCCGTTCCTGCAATTATGATTGCTTTCATGACTGCGGTTATCCGAATTCTAACCGGAACAGGATCATTGCTCGCATTTCCAGGCGGAATGATAGGTGCAGCCTTTGCTGGCATTCTGTTTAAGAAAACAGGTCGAGTTTGGACAGCCGCGCTAGGAGAGATGATTGGAACCGGCCTCATCGCCTCTCTGTTTGCAGTACCATACGCGGCAATTTTAATGGGAACGTCCGTGGGAGCTTTCTTCTTCCTCCCCCCTTTCGTCGTTTCCAGCGTGAGTGGGGCAATTATTGGAGGGGTTCTTGCGGCACGCCTGCTGCACCATCCAATCGGAAGACGACTGCAACATTTGTGAATAAATACTGCTGGACTGTGAGCTATTGGCGTTGCTGTCCGGCAGTTTTTTGTTTTAGAGGATTGTGGTTTATTTGTGGACTAGGGTTATGAGCACTTTCTGATGTTTATGAGCACTTTCCCACTTTTATGATCACTTCCCATGTTTTATGAGCACTTTCCCACTTTTATGATCACTTCTCATGCTTTATGAGCACTTTCCCACTTTTATGATCACTTCCCATGTTTTATGAGCACTTTCCCACTTTTATGATCACTTCTCATGTTTTATGAGCACTTCCCCACTTTTATGATCACTTCTCATGTTTTATGAGCACTTTCCCACTTTTATGATCACTTCCCATGTTTTATGAGCACCTTTCAAGCTTTTATGATCACTCCCCATGCCTTATGAGCACTTCCTCGCTTTTATGATCACGTTCCTTGCTTTATGAACACCTTTCAAGATTCACTGCACCTTTTACAATTATAAATAAACAAATTTAAGAGCGACCACGAAAATTCTTGGAAGCCCTCTAATGGTTCACTCATGTTCCCACAAATGGGTGATCTGTGCACCCGCTTCAGTCAATCTCATTTCATAGACATCTGGGTGCTTAACTGCTTGCCACTCTTCAAATCCAATGCGCTCATTAAAACAGCGCATGAGCAACACAAGTAATAAGCTATGCGTAACTAATACCGTATGGTTATTGTCTGGAAGTTCATCAATGACTTCACACGCTCGCTGTATCGCTTCGTTTGAAGTCTCGCCACCTTCATATGAGAGATTCAAATCTAAAAATGTGTCTTCAACTTTCAACAACCATTCATCAAATACTTGTGAGCTCATTTGACGTTCCGCAAGTCTGCTGTCTTCCTCAGTATGAATACCAAGTTTGTCTCCAATTTCGTTTGCAGTTTGCCTTGACCGCATCAAAGGACTTGTAATAATACGTTCAATTGGATACCGTTCTAAAAACTGTGCAAGTTCGGACACATGTAGAATACCTTCAGCTGTCAATGAATTCTGAGCGTTATACCCTTCTGCCTCTCCATGATTTACAAGATAAATTACTTTCTCCATTAAAACCCCTCCTCATCGTTGAATCCCAATCTTAAAAATTATAAAAAGCCGCTCCTCAAAAATAAGTAGCGGCCTTTCCAATTAATCGTTTCGTACTACTGGCATTGAACAGCAACGGAATGAGCCACCCGATTTAATAATTTCAGAGAAGTCGATTTCAATTACATCGAAACCTTTACTACGCATCGCCGCATTGACCTGTGGATTCTGTGGCAGACTGAACAGCCGCCCGCTTCCAATTGACAATACATTCGTACCCATCGTAAATTGTTCTTCTTTGTTAACTTCGATCAGATTGTACATCGACTCTAGGTTCTCGCGCGTTTCCGCATCGAACGCTTCCTGAAAGTACAGTCCGTCCTCAGGGGAAATCACGTTGAATACACAGTCGAGATGCAAATACTTTTCATTGAACGGTACTCGGATGACTTCGTGATCAGGGAGGATTTGTTCTAAATGCATCACAGATTCTTCACTCGTCCGGCTACTAATCCCTACAAACACACGGTTGCGGTCTACAATCACATCTCCGCCTTCTACCCTGCTTTCTGAGACCCGGAAAGGAATATTTTCTTGTAGAAGCCAGTTTTGAAGAGCCGCTTCTTCACCTTTACGAATATCACTTGCCATATCAGCTAGAAATAGCCGCTCACCGAGCGTAAATCCGATATCCCTGGTGAACACCTGCTCTGGATAGTGCTCTGAAGAAGGCAGTTTAATGACTTCTACATTGTGTTCTTTTAGTTTTGATTCAAATTCTTTATGTTGCTGCATCGCTTTCTTACGATCAATATTTTCATCTTTATATTTCTTTTGCACATCATTGATAATATCTTCAATCGCCATGTATTTAGGTTCACACAAAACGACCCGACGTAAAGTATCATATTCTGTTACGCACTTTGCGGCAGGCATTGTAGATTGATGTTGATCTTTTTGGTTATCCATCGCTTGAGTTACAGGGGAGTTCATAAATGTTCATCCTCCAGATAATGTTGTTAAGTATCTTTACTATATATTCCCCTAGGCATGTACTTTCAAACGAATATGGGGTCCTAATATCCATCCATTTATATGAATAAAAAAACAGTTAACGTTTCATTTTAACGTTAACTGTCGTTGAGTCATTCTGCACTTTTTGTCGATTTCCCGGGAAATAATTCGACATTTCCGCCTTTTTTATAATAATCTTCCATCACGTCGCCTGGTACCATTCCACCACCGGTAGACCAGACAAGATGTTTCGCTCGACTGGATGTAGCATTCGCTACACCTGAAGACCCTGTGTGAAGTGCACCCATCATTCCTGCAAGTGCAGATGGCTCTGCATAAATTGACTCTGTATCTGCAAGCATGCGGAGCAATCCGAATAATGTATTGTCTTTCACGGTATAAATCCCTTCAAGAAAAGGCTTCATGACATTCCCAACAAAGCCTGACGGTCGACCTACTGCTAGTCCATCAGCAACTGTTTTGTTGTCTAGCCCTATTTCTTGTACACTAATTTTGTCATGTAACTCAGTCATCATGCCAAGTAACATGCATGGTGCACTGACAGGCTCTGCAAAATAGCAGTGAACGGCATCTCCAAACATCAACTTCAAACCAAACGCGACACCACCTGGCCCACCACCTACACCACATGGCAAATAGACGAACAAAGGATGCGCCTCATCTATGACAATTTCTTTTGCTTGAAACTGAGCAGCGATTCGTTCACCCGCAACTGCATAGCCGAGAAATAGATCGCGTGAATTTTCATCGTCCACAAAGTGACACATCGGATCCTGTTCAGCTTCACGACGCCCTTCTTCTACGGCTTTACTGTAGTCATCCTCGTATTCAATGACCGTAACTCCTTTGCTTCGAAGCAATTCCTTTTTCCAAAGTTTTGCATCGGCTGACATGTGAACAGTCACTTTAAATCCAAGAGCAGCACTCAAGATTCCAATGCTCAAACCAAGGTTCCCAGTCGAACCAACCGCAATTTTATGGGAAGCAAACAACTCTTTGAACGGTTGCTCTGAAAACTGACGATAATCCTGCTCGTTCTTAAGAAGTTTGTGTTCTATCGCCAACATTTCCGCATGTTTTAACACCTCATGAAACCCACCACGTGCTTTAATAGATCCAGATACAGGTAACGCATTATCTTGTTTGATGAGTAAGGTGCCTCCAAAAAGGATGCCAGTTTCATCGATTAGCCGCTCCTTCATGACTGGAATCTCAGTTAGGGGAGATTCAATAAGTCCCTCATTAGCTTTCGTTTCTGGAAAAACATCTGCAAAAAATGGTGCAAATCGTTTCAGTCGATCCGATGCCTCTTTGACATCTGCTGACGTCAAACCTGAGGTTTTAAGTGCTGACGCTGTAGTGGTGAGATGGGGATTCTTCCATAAAACCTCTTCTTTGTTTGCCATATGACTAATTAGTGGAAAATCCGTCACTAACTTCTCCATTTTTTGCATAATTTCCCTCCTGTAAATGGCTTCGCTAATTATTGTCCTTTGGACCAACCTTTTTCTCTGAAACGCTTCACAGCTTCAATACGACTACCCGCTGACATTTTGTCTAAGATAATTGAGATGTAGTTTCGCACAGTTCCAGGTGTTAAGTGTAAGACGTTTGCAATTTGTTTCGTTGTTTTCCCGTCAGCAATCAATTCCAGTACTTCTGATTCTCGTTCAGTCAACGGACTTTCGATTTCTCGATCGTCGCCGTATGCAATGTCTACGAGTTCTGGTGCGTAAATGCGACGTCCTGCCATGATCGTCCTAATGGAACTAACTAGTTCTTCTATCGGGCTATCTTTTAGTAAATAACCTCGGACACCTGCTTTTCGAGCTCTCTCAAAATAGCCTGCTCTAGCAAATGTAGTCAAAATCACAATTTTACACGGTTCAGCACGTAAATTTTCGGCAGCCTCTAGACCTGTTAGGACCGGCATTTCGATATCCATAATACAAATATCAGGTTGTAATTCTTGAACAAGGTTAACTGCCTCGTCTCCGTTTCTAGCTTGCCCAACGACTTCCATATCATCTTCTAAACTGAGCAACGAGCCGAGTGCTCCAAGTAACATGCCTTGATCCTCAGCTAACACAATCCGTATCATGTACCTCTCACTCCTTTACGATATGTCTTAGAATAGATGGGATCTCGAACGTCAATGCAGTTCCACCCTCTTGTTCATTTTGGATATGAAGGATTCCATTCACAAAGTCCAATCGCTCTCGCATCCCGTTTAATCCGTTTCCCGGTAGAGCATCTGCACCTTCTAATAATCCGATACCATTATCTTCTACTGTAATCGAAAAATCCTCCGATACCGGATGAAATGTAATCGTACAACTAGACGCAAAGCTATGTTTGACTACATTTGTTACAGCTTCCTTCAAACACATACTGAGTACATTTTCCACTATTGGTGTAATCTCTCGATACGTAGCCTCTCCTACGACAGTAAGGTCTATTTCAGCTGCATGCAGCACTTGCTTTACTCTGGTTAATTCTTCGGAAAGACGCACTGCTCGCATATTGGAAACGAGTTCCCGCACTTCATTCAGTGCAATGCTCGCAGTTTGACGAATGTCTTGTAACTCTCGTGCAGCGCGTTCAGGATCACGTGTAATCAGTTTTCCTACCAAGTCACTTTTAAGTCCAATGAGTGATAGTTTTTGACCTAGCGTGTCATGAAGATCTCGTGCAATTCGTTGTCGCTCTGCTACCACAGTCAGTTCAGATATCCGTTCTTGAGCATATACCAACTGACCTTCCAGCTTCTCTTGTTTGTTCCGATTGTACAAATTGAAAGGAAGTAGCACAACGCCAATCAACGTCAGAATCAAGAAGTGCACTTGAGGTAAAAACAAATCAATTTCGATAAAGAATCCTGCAACAATTGCACTGATTGTCAGCGCAATATGAATACCATACATGATGAAAAAGCCAACCGCCCGCCTTATGTTTCCGATAAAAAACGCTGTAAATAAAGCTAGGTATACGTAGCCGAACAACAAAGTCAGTCCAATATTTATCGCCATTTCAAACGCAAGCCACATGTAAACCAGTCCGCTCTGAGATTTGAACGAAAAACGATAACATAGCAAATATAAAAACACCATGGAAATACCTATTGCAATATTAATGGGTTCAGACGTTCTGAAGATAAAGAAAAAGGGCAGAACGCAGAAAATAACCCAGATGTAGATGCTTAACCATGGATATCGAGGAAATAAATTATACCAACTATTCATCTGCATCCCTCCCATTCCAATCCATTTCTCTTTAGTGTACCGATTAAAAACTAAAAAAGCCATCTCTTGATGAGATGGCCATTAATCTACATTATTTCGTGTCAAACGTAGTTTTCTTAGGTTTCAACTCAATGGAAACATTTTTTAGTTTCGCTGCTTTTTGAATTCCACGGAAGGTTACAAATGTTTTGTGCTCAGGGTCATACAATTTATAACGCAGTGATTCCAAACTCTTTTTCATATCGATTGTCGTGGCTTTTTGTAGGGGTGGCGTCAATTCATGAGCCATCTCTAAATTGTAGTTTGGAACCCTTGGAGCTAAGTGATGCACATGGTGGAAACCGATGTTGCCGGTTGCCCACTGGAGAACTCTTGGTAGTTTGTAATACGAGCTACCTTCAACTGCTGCTTTCACATAATCCCATTCAGTTTCTTCCTCGAAATACGAATCTTCAAATGTGTGCTGAATGTAGAATAACCAAATGCCAAGTGCACCTGCTGTGAACATTGTAGCACCTTGAACAATCACAAAAGCTTTCCACCCAACAAGCAAAATCATACCTGTATAAAGTAAAACGAGACAAGCATTAATGAGATACGTGTTCATCCGTTCTTTTTTCCGGGCATCTTTTCTATTGAATCTGCTAGAAATCAGGACAAGATATAATGGTCCAAGTCCAAACATAACTAGTGGATTTCGGTAAAAACGATACGCTAAACGTTGCCAAGGTGACGCTTCTTGATATTCCTGAATCGTCATAACCCAGATATCACCCACACCGCGCTTATCGAGATTAGAGCTTGTTGCATGGTGTATCGCATGTTCACGTTTCCACTTTTCATATGCGAACAACGTGAGAACTCCTGTAATCGTTCCTACAATATCATTTGCTTTTTTGTTTTTAAAGAAAGAACCATGTGTACAATCATGGAAAATAATGAATGTCCGAACTACAAATCCTGATGCTACTACACAAATCGCTAGTGTTAACCAAATGGATACAGACAACGCTTGATACGCTGCAAACCATAGAAGAAGTAACGGTGGTACGGTATTGACAAGTTGAATAATGCTTTTCTTTAAATCTGACTTTGCAAAAGGAGCAACGTTTTTGTGTAGCTGTTTTGTTTTTTCTTTACTCATGACAGCCTCCTGATAAGCGGTCCGATTGATCGGCCGTTTCTTAGTACGTTAATCGTACAAGGAAACATCCCGCTCCAATAGACATGAATGTCATGAGTATTCATATGTTAAGTGTCATATTTTGTGAATGATTTCACAAGGATGTGCAAATCATTTAAGCATCCCACCATCAACCTCAAGAACTGTTCCGTTGATAAACGATGCTTCATCCGAAGCTAAAAACAAATACGCATTCGCTATGTCCTTTGATGTCCCGAAGCGTGGAAAAGGTGTCATCTGGCGAATTTGAGCAATAATTTTTTCAGGAATTGTTTCTATCATCTCTGTCTCAATAAAGCCTGGCGCCACGGCATTCACTGTGATGCCCTTAGGACCGAATTCTTTAGCCCAAGTCTTCGTCATTCCAATGATAGCTGCTTTTGATGCAGCATAATTCGCTTGCCCTACGTTTCCACCAGTACCCGCAATCGATGACGTGCTTATAATGCGTCCAGTTCCCGCTTCCACCATACTTGGTAAAAAAGCTTTCGTACAATTGAACACTCCTGTAACGTTCACTTCAAGAACACGACGAAACGCACTTGTTTCCATTTTCAACGTCATTGCATCCATTGTAATTCCTGCATTGTTAACAAGAATGTCGACCTTTCCAAACTGCTCAATAATGGCAGCTGCTACATTATTTACGTCTTGCTCATTTGCTACATCTGCCTTAAAAAAAGCTGCATCATTTCCTTCAGCATGCAGCTGTTGAGCTATCGCTTCACCCGCTTGTTCATCAAAGTCGATGATGATAACTTGAGCACCTTGTTCACAAAAAATGCGAGCGGCTGTCGCACCTATTCCTTTTGCTCCACCAGTGATTACCGCGGTTTTTCCTGATATTCGCAATCACAACGCCTTCTTCCTTTTAGACTCTCTAAGTACTCACATTTTACCATAGTTGAACAAAACAGGCACCGCTAGCTGCGAGTGCCTGTTCGTTTTAACTATTTGCATGGACTGCATTTTCCAAAGACGATTGCTGGATATTATAATGCGATGCAGACCAAACGGCCTTCCCGTTCTTTATAAGAATTGCTTGCGGGGACTCGTGCTTCACACCTGTATCCTCAGCTATTTGACGTGAGACCTCTTTACTTGTTTGAACGATTACACAGTATTTTGGAATCTCGGTCTCAAAGTTTTTAAACTCCTGATAGCCTGCCGCACTTATTGGGCACGTCGTACTATGCTTGACGATCAGTACAGGCTCATTACTGGACTGTTCTACTAACCCAATCCATTCTTCAGTTGAATGAAGTTCTTGCATGTAGATCCTCTCCTTTTAGTTATATATGCTAAATTCCCTTGATTGTTCCCGATTAAACGACGTCAAACACTTCAATACTGTTAAAAATCGATTGATTTCATCGTCACTCATTTCATTCATCGTAGCCAGTTGGAGCCAATTTCGTTCTCGCAAGTACTTACTTTCATAGTGCGTTCTATAGCCATTTAAAAACAAGTCTTCTCCTAACTGATGTGCAGACTCTTCCTCATTTAAGATGAGCGTTAAAATTCCTGGGCTGGCAGACATACCTTGCCCTAGGACTTGGTAACCCATCCCTTCAATAGATGTTCGGAGCGTTTCGGAACGTTTGCGAATGGTAACAAAATGGTTTTCCGGATCACACGTTAGAGCGAGAACAGCTTTCTCAAGCGCATAAAGAAGGTTTGAGGATTGTGTATAAGGTATCCCTTCTGAAACGGTATAATTACCAAGGTCCAGGTAGCGTGGTATTCCCGGGTCGGGTTGTATGTTTTGTTCGTGAAATACGAGTGCTAATCCTGAAAAGCTACCGAGACCCTTTCCACTTACGGATGACGCAAAGTCGATTCCCTCCAAGTTGATTGGTACTGTCCCCAGTGAACTTGCACAGTCAGCTGCAATGCGAACGCTACGTGCTAAGCACAAATCACGAATAGTTTCTAAATCATTCAGTACACCGGTTGACGTCTCACAGTGAACAAACCATATCCAGCTATACCTATTAGAATCTAATTCTGCTTCGATTTCTTCCATATCGAACAAATCCCCCCAAGCTCTTTCCATAGAATCGAATTGCAAACCGAATCGGGAGGCATGATCACACAGCCGAGCACCGAATTCCCCGTTGTTGAGAATAAGCCCCTTTCCAGGAATCCGCTGGAGCTGCGCGGCAACCACGTCATTAGCAAGCGTGCCAGTCCCTTGTAAAACTTGGACGTGGCTTGCTGCTGTTAATACTTTCAGCTGTTCCTGGACTGCCAGTAATAAGCGAGAGTATGCCGGCGAACGGTGAGAAATCGAATCCGTACCTAACGCTTTTTGTACAGTTTCTGATGTCGTAGTGGGTCCTGGTAAAAAGTTCAGTATCGGCTTTGCAATCCTTCCAGCGACACTCGTTTCGTACGTTTCCTGAGTAAGTATCATAGGAATAAAAGTTGCCTCTGCCGTTCCGGTGGGCTCCGCAAATGGCTCAAATCCAAGTTGTCGATACAACTTCAACTCTCGAACAGTACCCGAAATGACGGCTGCATCATACCCTGCTTTCAAACACCAATTTACCAATGCTTGCAACATCCCCAGGAAAGGACGCCCCGTTCGATAGCGGGCTTCTATGGACAGCAGTCTAATTTCCACCGGATATCTAGGAGGATTCGGAAGTTTTTCCTCGATGGGACCAATCTTCTTGTCAAGGGAGAATGGACGGATTGAGCGTACTGCAAGCATTCCAATAACTTTAGAGTCTTTCATGCATAGTATATATGTATTCGAGTTATGAAACTGATCCTTTAATCGTCTATTTTCATTTGGAATATGTTGAGGAATTTCTTCAACGAACGTTTCATAATTCATCTTAAGAATTTGTTCTTCATCCTGTTTGGTCCTTGCCAATCTGTAAAAGTAGGTCATCTTGTTTTATTCCTTCCTATTGATAGTTGAAGATTAGCTCGATGGGTCCATAGCAACAGACCAACTACGAGTAATGTGATCAGCGTTACCTTCGCGTCGTATATCCAAATGCTACACGGGACAATTGTTATCGTAGCGAGCACGCTGGATGCTGTAAATTTCTTGATTGCCGGATACAAAACAGTAAAACCTAACAAAATGACGAGAAGCCATATCGGATTAAAGACCAGCAATCCACCAATGAACGTTGCAGCTCCTTTGCCTCCTTTAAAACGATGAGCAATAGGATAACAATGACCCAGCATAGCAGCCGCTAACGCCAGTAATTCAATAACAGGGCGACCATCAATCCAAAATGCTATAAATACAGCTAATGCCCCTTTCCCCGCATCAAGTAAGAAGACGAGCAAGAATGCTTTTTTACCGAATACCCTCCCTGTATTTCTTGCTCCTGGATTTCCGCTCCCCTCAGCTAAAACGGTTTTCCCTGAACGTTTTCCGATTTGCAATGCCGGTAGAAAATTCCCTAGTAGATAAGACATCAATGTTAGTAAAAAAATCATTCCAGTACTCCATTTCTAGAAGTTTAACTATATTGCTTGCAATTCATAATCAGCTTAGTGAAAATTGGTGAGAGCATATAAGGTATAGAAAGGTTTGAAATCCATGCGTGAATTATCGGGTCGATTGATAACGGCCCTCGTTTCCTGTTTCGTTCTTGCTGTGGTTTTTGGATACGTCGCTTCATCCATTGGAAATGGAAGCATTGTTCAATTTGATACAACAATTATTCATTTCGTTCAAGGTGCAGAAGCCCCTTGGCTAACTAAAGTGATGAAAGTATTTACTACAATTGGCTCAACAAAGGTCGTAATAGCTATCTCCGCTATTACTATGGGTTTATTACTCTACTTTCGACAAAAAGCACAAACAATCCTGTTTCTTATTGTGATTGGGGGTACCGCTACTCTGAACTTGGTGCTGAAGCTATTCTTCCAACGCGCACGTCCAGACCTTAATCGGTTAATTGAAATTAGCGGTTATTCGTTTCCTAGTGGACATACGATGATGGCTACAAGCTTATATATCATTCTTGCATTTATTCTTTGGAGAAATGCAAGAATGCCAGGTCGTATTCTGTACGTTATCAGTGCCATTTTCATGATTTCAATGATTTGTATTAGCCGCATATATCTCGGAGTCCATTACCCAAGCGACGTCATAGGTGGCATTTCAGCAAGTACATTTTGGTTACTGATTGCAACAAGTGTCTATTTGATTAAAACACAATCGAAATCCCGCTTATCCATTCGCTAATCATCTGAAAACAAGGAGGACAAGCCGTGAATCCATTCACTGAGAAAACGATACGTGCCATTCAATCCATTCCACCAGGCTACGTCATGACGTATGGACAAGTAGCAGCAGTTGCAGGAAATCGCCGGGGTGCGCGCCAAGTTGTTCGCGTGCTCCACTCGATGAGTGCAAGTCATAACCTTCCATGGCATCGGATTATCAATGCAAAAGGCGGGATTTCTACTCCGGCTAATTCAGAAGGAAAAGGGATTCGACAGCGCCAGCTATTGGAGTCCGAAGGTGTTCATTTTCTCGCTAATGGTACCATCGATTTAGCACTCTATAGATGGTTTGGTTGTGATGGTGATGAGGAATAAATGAACGTGAGATATAATTTTTAATAGAGAAGGGTGTATCTATTATGTGGAAAGACTTTAAAGAATTTGCGTTCAAAGGGAATATCTTTGACTTAGCTATTGCAGTCGTCATTGGTGCTGCGTTCGGAAAGATTGTTACATCGCTTGTTGAAAATATTATTACTCCTCTAATCGGATTAATTTCTGGTGGCATTGATTTATCGAATAAGGCATATCCTGTCCCAGGAACAAAAACAATCATTACATATGGTGTATTCATCCAATCCATTATCGACTTCCTAATCATTGCCTTTTCAATCTTCATGGTTATTCGATTACTTGCGAAGTTTAAGAAGAAGGAAGTCGAACAACCTGCCGAAACACCATCCATCGATGCAAAAGAGGAACTGCTGAAAGAAATTCGTGATTTACTACAGACTCAGCAATCAGCAACTGTTGACAAGCATTTACCACCAGATGATTCCACTAAGTAATATGAAACAGGAATCCCCCATTTTCCTAGGTAAAATGTCATTGCCGGAAACCATACAGCATGGTACAGTAATGGCATGACATGGTAAAGGAGGGGCTTCTTCATGTGGTTCATTTATATTATGTTTGCACTGTTTGCATTTGTTCTAGTTGGAAGTGTTGCAGGAGTAGCGCTATCATACAAAAATCATAAATAATTTCTCCAACCACTTCTTACTTGAAGTGGTTTTTTTATCTATAAGCTCAGTCATTAGATAAACCAAATATAAGTCATAGAATAATCCAACTATTCAACCCCGATATAGAACGGTATAGTAAATGAAAGGAGATGTGATAACGATGAAACACTTTTTCAAAGGAATCGACCATATTCAAATTGCAGCACCTCCAGGTTCAGAAGAAAAAGCACGTGCATTTTATGGAAAGCTGCTAGGTATGCAGGAAATTGAGAAACCGGAAAATTTAAAAGCTCGGGGTGGATGTTGGTTTCAATGCGGCGCACAAGAAGTTCATATTGGCATTCAACCTAATTTCGTTCCAGCGAAAAAAGCACATCCGGGTTTTACTGTAGATAACCTTACTGTGCTAAAACGTCAGTTGGAAGATGCCTCATGTCCAATCAGTGAAGAACCACCAATTGCAGGTCGTTCCCGCTTTTTCACCCACGATCCTTTTGGCAATCGTATTGAATTCCTGGAATACGTGTAAACATTTTTACTATTCCATCTGCTTTCAGGACAACAGAATACTCTTCTCCTCCGCATCAAGGGAATCGAGTTCACCCTCTGCCTCTTCCAACTTCCGGTTCAGTTGCGCTTGGATATGTCGAACGTCTTGGAGCACCTCATTCAACTTGCTTTTTCCTTCTGTAATGCGTGAGTGGACTGCAAAATCCGAAAAGATATTATCAAAAAACAGATCTGTAAAAGTGAAGATATCGTTTTTATTCACTTGGAAAGACGCAGTCGCGGCTTCTTGGACGTCCGATAGTTCCGTTTCATAATGACGTAATGCTCGCTGCGCTTGATGCACGAGGTCATCAGAACTATTCACTTCTGAGTACTTTAATGCGGAGACGAGTAGTCCACCACCAAGAAATGTATCCCACATCGACAGGCCTTCTGCATTGTTCAGCTTATCGATTGCTTTATCGAGTGCACGTACTGCTTTTTCGCCAGCATCACGTGCTTCTTTTACCTCGCGGATCATTGCACGCACCCGGACTCTGTCATCCGCAATTTTTTGTAAAGTCGCTTGGGATGCTGAGTCATTCTGGCGAATCCACAATTCCTTCTCTTGCAAGAATTCTTCCCAATCTTCTTGAAGATGCAAATAATCTGGGTTTAGGGATGCTTCTTTCAACAAAGCCACTTCCTTTGTCAAGTCATCTACATGCTTTTGAGCCTCATTAAAAGACACTTCTGCTGCTGCAGCCTCTGCAATTTCCTTTTCCATTTGCTGGTCCAATGATCCCGTTAGTTCTTTAAGTTTGTTTAAAAACGAAAACTTGCCAAGTCTCATGACATCCCGCTGCTCTTTTGTCAGCTGCTGTTCCAGTCGATCCCTTTCTGTAGTCGCCTTTCGCATTCGCTGTTCAGCATCCGTCAGTCTTCTGCTGATCCGGTTCGATTCGTTTTTTAATAGGGTAAGCGCCATTTGACGCTCTTGCATGGTTTCTTTCATTGTCAAAATCCCCCTTTTTCTGTATATACGGATTCTTATGGAAGAAGGTTTCATTGTTGATGGGGGTTCTATATAAATACACTAAAAAACGACCGCTGGAAAAAAGCGGCCGCTCTCATTAGTGTGTCATTTGAATTCGTTGTTTCCGGTGAAGCTGTCGTGCTGGAGCAGTCTCAAACAATCGTTTTTCGCCTTCGCTCTCTGGAATCACGCTTGGCACAGGTGTTGGACGATTATCAGGACCGATTGCCACCATCGTCAAGAATGATTCTGTTGTAAGCTTGCGTTCGTTCGTCAATAAGTTAGAGGAATGCACCATAACGAATACTTCCATTGACGTACGACCCGTTGATGTGATATTTGCTTCTAGCTCTAATACATCTCCAACGACTGCAGATGACAAAAAGTCCACAGAGTCGATGGACGCTGTTACGACTGGCATTTGTGCGTGCTTCATGGCAGTAATTGCTGCAATTTCATCTATATACGCAAGGACTTTACCACCAAAAATCGTTTCCATATGATTGGCGTCTGGAGGAAGTACCAGCTTTGTCTGAATGGTTCTCGATTCGCTCATTTTTCGTGATTCGATCATTACTATCTTCCTTTCCTGGACCGCTGTCGGTTAGTACGCACTTATTATACACGTATGCAGCGTACCTCACAGGATTCCTGCTTCTTCACTATATCGTCGAACCGCACATAGTCGATTAGCATAGGATGTTTCCGAAAGAACACATAATTCTATTGCACCCTTTTTGCTCGATGTCGCGTGAATCATCTGTCCCTCTCCATAGTAAAATCCAACATGGTCCACATGACCCGATTGTTCATCTGCAAAAAATAATAGGTCTCCTCGCTTCCACACTTTCGGATCATCCAGTGGAATTTCTTCCCCTTCACCCGCCTGATCACTCGCATCCCTTGAGATGAACAGCCCGCAAGCTTTAAACATGTTATATGTCAACCCAGAACAATCATACCCATACGAAGACATCCCACCCCAGAAATACGGCAAATCGAGAAACTCCACAGCCCGTTCTGCCGCTGATGCTGCAGTGTGTTTTTTAAAATGATGAACAGACGCGGCCACACAAACGTCTTGCTTTCGCACAAGTCGGTCACCATCAGGCGTCTCAACGAAAACCCATTCTCCGTCTTCCTTAATCATTGGTAATATCGCATTGAAGGGGATAACTAATTGGGCCGGAGTACCATCCAAATGCCATAGCTGACACTTTGGTACATCAACCCTTACAACTCCTTCAGGATCGTTCAATGGTTGCGACTCCTTCAGTTGCGCGAGCGGAACCCATCCAGGATATCCACGATCATCTTTGTTAGTACGCTGCCAAACCGCGATGATGCTTGCCCAGCCGTTTTGGACAAACTCCACAATCACGGGTTCTCCGTAAACGAGCTGACTTTGAATCCGCTTCTCTTGACACAACGCAAAACGTTCTTCTAACGTCATCGCTGCGATCCATCTGTTCATACTTAGCGGATTCGCTATTCCTGCTTCATCTAGTTCTCTATTAGAATCAGGCGATGTCCAGATTGTCGCGACCGGTACTGCACATGAATACATTGACTTCAGCTGCTCCATTCTTATCGATCCCCTTTCAAGTTTGCTCTATTACTCACTCGACGCCCGGTAAAATCGTCAATGTTTTCTGATGCGCGTCCAGTCGGGCGTTCGAGCCGAGCGGAACTGCAAAATGCGGCTCGCAATGTCCAATCTTAAAACCACTCACAACCGGCTTCCCAAGATCCGCTGTATAATGGCGTAATACTTCTTCAAGCGTTAAAGAAATTTCCTTTTTCGGTTCCGCTTTTGCAAAGTCTCCAATGACGATACCCGATGCATCCGAAAACTTCCCAGCAAGTCGTAGCTGGTTTAACAAGTTATCGAGACGGTACGGTTCTTCTCCCACATCTTCAATAAGGAGTAGTTTTCCTTTTGTATTTATCTCAAACTTCGTTCCAATTCCGCTAGCAAGTAACGACAAGTTCCCACCTGTCAGCTCACCAGATGCAATTCCAGAAGAAAGTGTTTCCAACGGACTAATTGCTTCAGAGTAATGCAATTCCATCGGTTCAAAAAGCTGCCGGAACATTTTTGCGGATAGCTCGTGAAACGTCTCTTTTCCTACACACGAGGCAAGCATCGGCCCGTGAAACGTTACAAGGTCCGTATAGTTTGAGATAGCTGTGTGAAGGAAGGTGATGTCGCTAAACCCCCAAAACACTTTAGGATTTTCTTGAATGAGCTGGTAATCCAGTCGCTCTGCATAACGCGCAGATCCATAGCCTCCACCTGCACAAATAATCCCCGTAATTTCCGGATCAGCAAACATCTCTTCTAAATCCGCTAGACGGTCGTCATCTGTTCCTGCAAGATATCCATTGACGTCTTTCACATGTTTTCCTAGTTTCCATTTCAATCCCAAGCTTTCTAAAAATGCAAACGAACGCGTTAAACTTTCCTGATTGGGCGGACTTGCTGGTGCAACGATCCCAATCGTATCTCCGACCTTCAACCGTTTAGGTGCTAATTTCAACAGGCTTCCTCCTCACAATTTCTGCTATTTCCTTAAGTCTATCACACAATGTATCGTGTGAAGTATGAGACTGATTTCCACATATATCAAAAACAAAAAACCCAGTAAATTAAGCTACTGGGTTTGTTAGATATGTAAAAACTCATGAGAGTGCTGATGTGGTTGTGGAGGCAATCGTTGCGATTGTTTCAGACATAATGGCTTGCTGGATAAGAACATTCAATTCTTCTGATAAACCGAGGACTTCATTATTTTCTATCACTTGCTGTAAAAAATATCCTGAAGCAAATGAAAATGCCAATGTTTTATGCCACTTAAACAACTCTCCTTTTGCGATAAAGTTCGAGAAGCCAATCAGCTCTTCAACTAGGTTGTCCTCACATCCAAGAATAGCTAAGAATCCTATGACTGGGTAATGCATCGGTTTTAAATTGACACGCTTACGAATATGGGACAACAATTGCTCTGCACGAATCACTCTTTCTTTTTTATATGAACAACAATCCATGGTTAACACTTGGGTTAGCCATTGGAGCTCATTTCCTGACTTAAACCCAATCTTGTTCAATTCGTCAAAATAACGGCGCATAAGTGACGCTTGTTCAACTGGATCATTATTTGCTTTACCTAACAGCATCGCATAGGAATAATCCTCATCTGAAGTTAGTAGAAAATGCTGTTTTTTCATAGCATCATATAATCGCTTCGCTTGTTTTGCTTCGGCTTTGAAGGTTGCGGGATCAGATGTCATCAGCAAAGCAGCTAAATAGGAATGCACGGAATTTTTGAATCCCGTCTTTCGAATCGTCTGTTGCTTCGTGAACAATAGCTTAACTGCGTCGTCCGCTGAAAGTGTAGAACTGTCCAAAAAAGAAGTGAGCATTGGTAAAAAATCACCTTTGACTGGTGAAAACCATCCACTCCGATTTTTTAACGCATCCATCGTGCGTAAAAAACTTTCTGAATTAAAATCTTTCTGCGAGAGCACATAGTACACTGCAATCGTGAGAACTGTTTTTTCCTCCACAGACCAACCTGCTAAAGATGTCACTTTCTTATGTGTCCATTCCATTTCTGATTCAACGGTTTCCCAATCCATCCCGCAAACCTCCCTTCATCATTTGTACGTTTTTTAGAGGAAAAAGTTTCAAGTTCATGCACAATTAACTAAATACATGTACTTGGTAACTGGGGTATGTCACTGGCTAACTGTTGTTCGACCCGCTTTTATGAGGGATTGTATTTTCTCAAGATTTTCTTCATGAAATGCCGTAACGATTGCGCTACCAACAATCACACCATCCGCAATTGAACTGAAATGACGAACTTGCTCTTGTGTGGAGATTCCAAAACCAGCAAGCACAGGTACTTTCGCTACCCGCTTCAAGTCCGTTAAATGATCCATCAAATCGGAACCAAAGCTGCTCCTAACACCTGTAATCCCATTCACCGTCACCGCATAGACAAAACCTTCTGCATTCCGTGCAATTTTTTCAATACGCTCTGGCGAACTCGTCAACGAAACCAAGGGCACGAGTGCAATATCCTTACCAATGAGTGCATTTGATAGTAAAGTACGTTCCTCATGCGGCAGATCCGGTATGATTAATCCTTTAACACCCGCTAGTTCACAGTCCTCAACAAATTCTACTACCCCATATGCTAGAACCGGATTTAAATACGTCATGATCATCAGAGGAATCGAATGCAACTGTGCTTGTAATTCACTCATCACTTTCCGTAACGTAACGCCATTTTTTAGCGCCCGGCTTCCAGCTTCCTGAATCACTTCTCCATCTGCAACTGGATCAGAAAAAGGGATGCCAATTTCAATCGCATCGGCTCCTGCTTCTTCAAGGAAAGAAATGCGTTCGTGTAGTACATCCAATCCGCCGTCCCCCGCCATCATGTAAGGGATGAACACCGACTGACCTTCTTCATTCCGTTTAAGGATGGAAGCCGTCAATGAAAAATCTCTCATTGAACGCCACCTCCTAACGCATCCCGCACCGTCTGCACGTCTTTATCTCCTCTACCTGACAGACAAACAACGAGAATTTCATCAGCCTGCATCTCTTGTGCTAAATCGAAAGCAAAGTGAATCGCGTGCGCACTTTCGAGTGCAGGAATGATCCCCTCTTTTTGAGCAAGCAACTGTACGCCTTCAAGCGCTTCTGCATCTGTTGCGGACGTATAGTGCACCCGACCGATATCATGGAGATGACAATGTTCTGGACCGACCGCAGGGTAATCGAGCCCTGCAGAAATTGAATGCGCTTCTTGGATGAATCCGTCCTCATCTTGTAGCACATACATATAAGCCCCATGCAACACACCTTCTTTCGCTTCAGCAATGGCAGCTGCGTGCTTTCCAGTCGAAACCCCTCCGCCTGCTGCTTCTACACCATACAAAGCGACGTTCTCATCTTCTACAAATGGATGAAACATCCCGATTGCATTACTCCCACCTCCGATACAGGCAACAACTGCATCAGGAAGTCGCCCTTCTTTCTCTACAATCTGACGCTTCGTTTCATGGCCAATCACTTGCTGAAAATCCCGGACAATTTTAGGAAACGGATGGGGGCCAAGTGCAGAACCGAGAATATAATGTGTGTCTTCTACATGTGCAACCCAGTATCGCAATGCCTCATTAACTGCATCTTTCAGCGTACCAGCCCCTTTGTCGACCGATTCGACTCTCGCACCGAGCAACTCCATACGAAATACATTCAATTCCTGACGACGGATATCTTCTTTACCCATGAAGACTACACATTCCAAGCCGAGCAATGCACACGCTGTAGCGGTTGCAACTCCGTGCTGACCTGCTCCTGTCTCCGCCACTATTTTACGTTTTCCCATTCGCTTTGCTAGTAATGCTTGGCCGAGTGCGTTGTTAATTTTATGTGCACCTGTATGGTTCAAGTCTTCACGCTTCAAGTAAATTTTCGCACCGCCTGCAGCTTCTGTAAGACGTTCAGCAAAATATAGTGGATTTTCTCTTCCCACGAAATCTTTCAAATAACCATTCAGTTGTTCTATAAACTCAGAGTCTGCTCGTGCAGAATTATGTGCTTCCTCCAGTTCAGACAACGCACCCATCAATGTCTCAGGCACGTACTGTCCACCAAATCTTCCATACCTTCCTTTACCCTCTACTGTCTGAATCATGCTCATCTCTCCTCTCTTTTCAGCTTAACCGTTTCGATGAATTCGCGGATCAGCTGCTCATCTTTTCTCTTCTCAATCTCAACACCACTCGAAATATCCACCATTACCGGGTTTACTCGACGAATCGCTTCACCTATATTTTCAGCATTCAAGCCTCCCGCTAAAATGAATGGACGCTCTTGGAATCCCGCTTCACTCAAGATGTCCCAGTTAAAAGTTTTTCCACTCCCCCCTTTAAATTCAACGCCAGGTGCGTCAAATAATGGCGTTACGTTAAAGGCGGACGCTCTCTGGACATCGTCCGAATCCTTAATTGAAAATGCCTTAAAAGCAGGCAAACCAACTTTTTCGATAAATTCCGGGGTTTCATCTCCATGATATTGCACAATGTCTAATGGTACTGCTTCGTAGATTGTTTGAATCTCAAACTTTTCAGCATTGACAAACACGCCTACTTTCAGCACGGATTGTGGGATGTGTTTTGCCAGTTCTGCAGCCTGGTCTACAGACACTTGTCTGCGCGACGGAGCGAAAACAAAGCCAATAGCATCAGCGCCTGCATCCACTGCCGCTCTCACATGTTGTGCTTCGATGAGTCCGCATATTTTCACCTTTGTCATTGTCCACTCACCTCAAGATCCACTTGTATGGAGCGAATTGTTTGATCGGGTGACTCACTTCTCATAAGGGTTTCACCGACCAATACAGCTCCTGCACCCACTTTAGACACACGATGTGCATCAGCTGTCCCACCGATTCCACTTTCACTAATAAGAACCCGGCCTGATTCAAATGGGAAAACCATAGCTACTTCTTCGGTCTTTGCCAAATCGACCTGAAACGTCCGTAAATCCCGGTTGTTCACTCCAATCAGCTGTGCACCTGCTTCTAATGCACGGTTTAACTCATCTGCATCATGGACTTCGACCAACACTTCCAATCCAAGCGCGGTTGCATAGACTTGCAAAGCTTTCAAATCTGCGTCAGGTAAGGCCGCAACAATAAGCAAAATAACGGAGGCACCAGCTGCTAGTGCACGTTCGATTTGAACAGGATGAATGATGAAATCTTTACATAGCACAGGGATACGAATCGCCTCAGCCACTGCCTTTAAATCCTCAAATGTACCATTAAAAAATGTCGTATCTGTCAATACAGAAACACACGCAGCGCCTGCTTGCTCATATATCAGAGCTTGTTGTACAGGGTTTACAGTTTCTTGAATCATCCCTTTCGATGGCGATGCTCGTTTTATTTCCGCGATGACTTGTAGCTGATTCGATTTCCTAATGGATTCACGTAACAAAGGGCGCGCTACGCTTGCTTGAGTGGCCCTGACAGTCGGTTCTGCTAACATTAAGGATACTTCTTTTTCTTTCTCTCGCAAAATATCATCTAGAATGGTCATGACGTCACCACCTTATTGGAACACTGTTCACAAAAGGCAATCACTTCTTCTAATTTCCGCTTCGCCCTCCCTGTAAGTATGCTATCTTCTGCGAGTCGAACTCCTTCTTGAACGGTTCTAACGATTCCTTCTGTAAATAACCCAATGCCTGCGTTGAGGGCTACCGTATCGAACTGCGGCCCACGCTGCCCTTCCATAATTGAGCGAATTATCTCAGCATTATGCGTTGCATCGCCTCCTCGTATTGCTTCTAAACTAGCTGGTTGTAGCCCGACATCTTCGGCTGTTAATGTAAACGGAATCAGGTCGCCGCGATCTGCAAGGACGAGTGTATTTCTCCCTGCAAGCGTTGCTTCGTCAGGACCTCCTGCACCCGCCACAACGACAGCCCGCTTTCTGCCCAGCATATTTAATACAGAGGCATACTCCATAACGAATTCCTTACGATTAATGCCCGTATATTGTGCACGAAGCGGAATGGGGTTTGTTAATGGACCGATTAGGTTAAAGATGGTCGGACTGCCAATTTGTTTACGGATCGCTCCAATCCGTTTCATCTTAGGATGCACGTTCGGCGCGAACAGGAATGCAATGCCACACTGCTCCATCATGGCAGTCGTTTCTCCTACTGTAAGGTCATTTCGTATTCCCAGCTCTTCGAGTACATCATGACTTCCAGCAGCACTCGAAATCTTTCGGTTCCCGTGTTTCGCAACACGTATTCCGGATGCTGCCATGACGAACGCTGACACAGTACTGATATTGAAACTGTTTGAACCGTCTCCTCCTGTTCCGCAATTATCAATATAAGGTCCTTCAGGAAATTCTGGACGAATTGCATTGACTGCTATTACAGATGCTAATGCCGCTACTTCATCTGCGGTTTCTCCCTTTTGTGCGAGTGATTTAAGAAAAGTGGCAATCTCCTTTTCATCTGTCCCATCATTAAACAACAGACCTGCCGCACCCTCCATCTCCTGAAACGTTAAATTCTGATTTGCTTGAACGGCTTGTATGTAGCTCTTCATAACTATTCTCTCCTCTTCTCTACTGTTCTGGTCTCTTTTGTTTCCTTACGATTCTAATGTTTTTTCTGCATTAGACTTGTCAGTGATTTTGCTTTATTGACGGTTTCCATGAATTCTGCATGCGGAGTTGATGCTTCAACAATTCCAGCACCTGACTGGACACTTACAACACCATCTTTCACGACCATTGTTCGGATTGTCAGGGCAAAATCGATATTACCGTTCAAACCAATGTATCCGATTGCTCCGCCGTAGATTCCCCTAGGCTGCGGCTCCAGTTTATCAATCATCGCCATCGCTACTGGCTTTGGACTGCCAGTGACTGTTCCTGCTGGCAAACTCGTTTCCAGTGCATCCAACGCATGCAATCCCGGCGCAAGCTTGCCAGCCACTTCTGATACAAGGTGCATCACGTGTTCATATCTAACCGTTTCTTGATATGACGTTACTTCAACACTTTCAGGATCACAGAACAGTTTCATTTCACGTTGACTCAGTTCAACTAGCATGTCATGTTCCGATAACTCTTTTGGATCTGCTCGCAGCGATTCTTCTAGCTTCACATCTTCTGCCCGATTCAGCCCCCGTTTACGCGTACCTGCAATCGGATTCGTTTGGACGTGGACCTCTTGGACGCGCACTAGACTTTCAGGGGATGCACCAATAACAAGGTGATCATCGAATTCCATATAATACATATAAGGTGATGGATTCCGTTCACGTAATAGTCGATACAGCTGGAAAGGATTTCCTTCAATATCGGCTACTAATTTACGAGATAGGACGACTTGCTCTGAGTTTCCTTGCTGTATGTCGTCGATTACTTGTTGGACATGCGCTTCAAATTCTTGTTGGGATACATCGCTTCGATAATCAGATACCTTCACGTCTGTTTCAACATCTGCAACACCTGCTACAAGTGTTGCAACTAGTTGATCCAAATCTGGTGCTTGATGGGTGGGGTGAATTTCTGTATGCAACAATGTGACTTCCTCTATCTGGTGATCATATATGACGATCGTGTCGTAAATATTAAAGGTTGCATTCGGAAAATCCGGGTTTGAACCATACTTCTTTGTTCTGCCTGCGTCATATCCAAAATAACCGACAGCCCCCCCAGTAAACGGGAATTCACTATCGTCGGTCACCCTCGGCATAAGCCGCTTCAGTAGTGTGAACAACTCTCCTTCATGAACAAACGAAGAACCATCCATGTAATTGGTTTCTTCTACACCGCCCCGATGTTCTTTGTACGCTTTCAAAGGATTGGCGCCTATGAAGGAATACCGGCCATTTTGTGTTGGCCCTGAAGAACTTTCCAACAAGAATTTATGTGTGCCTTGTATTCTTTGAAAAAGTAAAGTTGGTGTTAAGGTATCTCCACTAAACCGTTTAGCGGTTACTCGTAATCCCATTTTCTCGATTGTCATCTGACTCTCTCCCATCTCTAGTATGTTTTTAAGACGACAAAAAGTCCCCTGCATCCAGACAGTTAAGTCCAGTTGCAGAGGACGGAAAAATCCGCGTTGCCACCTCAATTGGAATACAGATGTATCCCCACTTCGTGTGCGTTAATTAGCACTTCCCATAACGCGGGAATGGCGTCCTTGAAAAAACCTGTAGAAGTTTTTTCAATAGGCTCTCATAAGTCCATTCACATCACAAGACAGGTCGATTCTCACCAGCCACCGACTCTCTAAATCTGTCTTATGTGATGCTACTCTTCTTATTTCAATGATTTCTCAGCTATGCTCTTCTCGTCTCATCTCTGCTCTCCGTGGGCGGTGTCGCTCCCGACACCAACTACCCATCTGAAAGTTGTATCCAATCTTACAACCAATCATTCCTCATGTCAATCATTATATTTTCTGAAAACTATATTTTATTTTAGAAGCTTTGATTGGCAGCTGAAAAGGAGCTACAATAAGAAAAACGGTAATCAGACAAGGTGGGACCTCATGCGTATTAACAAATTTCTAAGTGAAGCAGGAATTACTTCACGGCGTGGTGCTGACAAATGGATAGAAGCAGGACGTGTCGTCATTAACGGGAAAACCGCTGAACTTGGCAGTAAGGTCGAAGCTGGTGATCTCGTGGAAGTAGATGGTAAACCTGTATCAGTTGAAGAACAACTCGTCTATCTGATGTTGAACAAACCTGTTGGAATCACAAGTACAACGGAACGTCATGTCCATGGAAATGTCGTCGATTTTGTGAATCACCCTTTGCGAATCTTTCACATTGGTCGGTTAGATAAAGATTCGGACGGCTTGCTACTCCTCACGAATGATGGCGACATTGTGAATGAAATCTTGCGTGAAGAACACGGTCACGAAAAAGAGTACATTGTAACAGTGGATCGTCCGATTACAGATCAATTCATACGTGAGATGGAACAAGGAGTACCCATTCTCGATACAGTAACTAAGCCTTGTAAAGTTCGAAAGCTAGGCTCCCGAAAGTTTAACATTACGTTAACACAAGGGTTGAACCGCCAAATCCGTCGTATGTGTACGGCACTCGGCTATAACGTCGTCAGCTTACGCAGAATGCGTATTATGAACCTGACGCTTGGAAATCTGCCTGTCGGACAGTGGCGTGATTTAACAGACTCGGAGCGAAAAGACCTGTTCAAGGAACTGAACTATACACCCAAACGATGAAACAACCTCAATCCCGTAAAGTCGGGATTGAGGTTGTTACGTCACTAGACATTTACCATTTCTAAGAACTGTCGAGTTCTTTCATTGGTAGAGTGGTTAAAGAATGTATCAGGGTCTGCGTCTTCAATGATGACCCCTTCGTTCAACATGATGACGCGATCTGCGACTTCTTTGGCAAACTTCATCTCATGGGTAACAACAACCATCGTCATTCCTTCGTCTGCCAAGTCTTTCATTACTTGCAGGACTTCCCCTACCAACTCAGGATCCAGTGCAGACGTCGGCTCGTCAAACAGCAACGCTTTCGGCTCCATTGCAAGTGCTCGTGCAATCGCAACACGTTGCTTTTGTCCACCTGATAGCTTATTAGGATAGACATCTGCCTTATCAGACAGACCCACTTTACCCAGAATTTCAAGGGCTGTTGTTTTAGCCTTCGATTTGGCTACTTTTTTGACCATGATTGGCGCTTCCATCACATTTTCAAGCACCGTCTTATGAGGGAACAAGTTGAAATGCTGAAACACCATTCCCACTTCTGCCCTGACTTTTGAAAGATCGTCTTTTTTCTGATTCACCCGTTTTCCGTCAATCGTAATGACACCTTCATTGGTCAATTCCAAGAAATTCAAGCACCTAAGGAATGTACTTTTCCCTGATCCACTGACACCTACTAGAACAACAACTTCACCTGGATGAACTTCCATATCGATTCCTTTTAAAACTTCAAGTTTTCCAAATGATTTATGAACGTTTTCAGCTTTAATCATCGTATCTGCCCCCATTATTTATCCACATCCAATTTGTTTTCGTACCACTTCAGTAACGCAGTGAAAATTAGGACGAGAATAAGATAGTAAAGACCGACTACGAGAAACGTTTCAAATTGCTTGAAGTTAGAGGCTGCGACACGATTGGCAACACCGAACAACTCAGATACACCGATTACGTAGACTAACGAAGAGTCTTTCAATGTAATGATGAACTGATTACCTAGTGGCGGAATGGCGCGTCGCAATGCTTGTGGAAATACAATACGTCTCATTGTTTGAGAGCGATTCATCCCTAATGCAAGACTTGCTTCTCGCTGACCTCGGTCAATTCCTTGAATCGATCCGCGGAAGATTTCCGCAATATACGCACCATTATGGACACCTAGGGCAATTGCTCCTGCCCAAAAGTTTTCTAGTACGATGATTGAAGTAATTCCAAAATAGAGGAACATGATCTGTACAATCAATGGAGTTCCTCTAATCAGGGTGATATATAAGTTTGCGATGGTTTGCAAAATTTTTGAGTGAGAAATCTTCATTAGTGCGAAAATAATCCCAAGAATCGTTCCTATAACTACTGCGATCGCTGTAATTTCAATGGTCAAAAGCCCTGCTTCTAAAAAACCTTTATAAGTTTGCATGAATACTTCATAGAAGGTTACGAATAACTCAGGCACCGGCACACCAACTTTCCATTATATAGGCGCGAAGTTCATTCATTCTAATAACTCGACACCTTCCAAGTCAATGTCAAGAAGGTCACGACCAAACCACTTATCTGAAATCTCTTTGTACGTTCCATCATCAATAAGTGCTTGAAGTGCTTCATCCAATGCTTTTGTCAATTCAGGATTGTCCTTGTTCACAGCAATCGATGGTTGTTCTACCCACATCGGTTTTCCGACTTCCTTCACTTCAAAACCATTATCGATTGCTTCATACCCAACGATATCCGCAGTGATAACTGCATCTAGACGTCCTTTTACTGTCAAATCTTTAAGCGCTACTACGTCACTACTATAGTACTGGACGTTATCGGATAATTCTTTTGCAGGCGCTTCGTACGTGGACTGTGCAACGACACCAATTTTCTTGCCATCAAGATCGTCCGGACCTTTGACCTCATCATTATCTTTTGCAACAAAAATCATTCCGCCTGAATAGTAGTAGGGTTCTGTGAAGTCTGCTTGTTTTGCACGTTCTTTCGTATATGCCATCGAACCGATAATAGCATCAAACTTCTTACCAACTAGCCCCTGTAAGATTGTTTCAAATGGATTTGTTACCGGATTCGGTTCCAGGTCCATCTTTTCAGCAAGCGCATTTCCGATTTCAATATCAAAACCTGTCAGTTCTCCGCCTTCTTCAAAACTAAACGGCTTATATACACCACTTGCCGCAAATGTAAACTTCCCTTTTTTAACTAAGTCGTAGCCGGCATCCCCAGAATCGCCAGCACTTCCAGACGACTTATCATCGTCCTCTTTCCCGCATGCTGCAAGTAACAAAACCGTTACAGCAAGCATCCATAACATCATCTTCAATTTTCCCATTCTATGAAACTCCCCTTTTGTGTTAGCCTATTGGCTATTTTTTGTGCTCTCTATTGCACTTTCCCTAGTAAAATTCATTTAAACATGAAAATTACAAAATCCGTAATGAAACTGTAATATTAATTCATAATTGCATAGTTTCTCTCCTTTCCCCCCTTGGCTTGTATTCATAAATCCAATACAGTGGAAATAGTGTTCTAGTAATCGATTACTTATTCACGTTAGATAATCCTCCTTTGAAAATGTAGGTTGTTCTATTAAAACACAAATTGACTGATAAATGAATTTTTATTCCGTTTTTTGAATAACCGCCTATTTGGATAGTAGTTAATTTGTTTCCTTTTCACCTAGAACGGGCATAAGCATTAGTAAATCTGAATGATGGCATGAGCAAATATGAGGTGATTGACTTGGCGTTGCTACATAAAGAGAAAAAGAAAGGGACTTTAGACAAAGTACAGTTGGAGAGAGCCATAATCAGGGTTCTTAACGAAGGAAAGAAAGATACATTTCATGAAATCATTAATGCATTAGAAAAGTACGAGATTGCTTCCCAGTATAAGGAACTACCTAAAAAGCGAAAATCATTATTTTTGGAATGGCTTTCTATTCAAGAGCTCACCGAATTACTGCGCTATCTTAGTAAAGATGAACAACTCTCTGTACTAGAAAGGATTGGACCTGATCGCTCTACTGAAATTTTACATAAGATGCAAAATAACGATTTAGCCTTTTTATTGACCGGACTTTCTAAGGGGAAAATTGATGAATTAATTGCTAAAATGCGGCGTGAAGAATTGGACTCCATTCTCCATATTATGGACTATCCACCTAAAACGGCGGGGCGCGTCATGACTAACCGTTTTATATCCATTTCTCCGCAACTCTCCGTTATCGATGCTGAACAAAAACTTAAAACGTTCGAAAACCTAGCTCACTTTATCAATTACTTGTACGTAGTAGATGAAGACCAGCGACTGATTGGGCTAGTCACCTTCAGAGATTTATTGCTTGCTGATGATGATCAGCGTATAGCTGATATTATGAGGACAGAGCCCATCCAAGTGGATGTGCTCACTAAACAGGAAGACGTTGCCAAACTGATTGGAAGATACGATTTCGATGCTATCCCTGTCACAACAGGTGATCATGTATTAGTCGGAACCATCTCTGGTGATCAAGTGCTTGACATCGTTGTCCGTGAAGCAGACGAAGATATTGAAATGTTGCTGGCTTCAGGTAAGTCCATAGACTTCCATACAAAACCCTTAGTTGCCGCTCGTCGCAGATTGCCCTGGCTGATTTTACTATTATTCATAGGACTAGTATCTGGCAGTATCATTTCGAAGTTTGAAGAGACATTAAACGCGGTTGTCGCCCTCGCATTTTTCATGCCTATGATTGCTGGAATGACAGGTAATACAGGTACGCAGTCGTTAGCTGTGGTTGTACGTGGATTGGCATCTGAAGAAATGTCATGGAAAAAAACACTTAAGTTAGTGATGCGGGAAATTGTTGTAGGAATTGTCATCGGGATCACCTGCGGCTTGCTCATTGCAATCATCGCATTCTTTTGGCAAGGAAGTATGGTCCTTGGCTTTGTTGTCGGTGTTTCCCTTCTTTCGACACTCATTATCGGAACCATCGCCGGCACGATAATCCCACTGCTCCTTAATAGATTCAATGTCGATCCGGCCGTTGCTTCTGGGCCTCTGATTACTACTTTAAATGATATATTATCCTTACTTATTTACTTCGGTATCGCAACAATGTTTCTAACGCAATTGAGTTAACGGCAAAAGTCCACGCATCCCATATATAAAGGATGTGTGGACTTTTAAAAGAATATTAGTATGCGATTCCTACTCGAACACGGAGATGATTGCATGCAACTAACTCATTCTCTGCGAAGTGTGCGGTGTCTCCGGTAGAAATTTGTTTTCCATCCACAGGCAACCAGTTGTCCAATGTCCGGTAGGTTCCTGTAATTTCTCCATCCGGTAAATAGGTTGGGCAAACGATGGTCCAGTGCAAGTCGGAAACTGACAGCGCTCGATACGCAGCATGATGCTCCTCTGCAGCTGTTGTCAGTTTCCGATTGGAATCTCCCGCTTCATAACGAAGTCGTTCGGGGTCTATCCGGCTTTGCAAAATGCCAGCGGTACCAATCGTTAGAATCCTCTTTATCTGTTCATTTCTCATAGCCTCAATCATGTGAGGAGTCGCTTCGCTCAGTGTAGTTGTTTTATCTGTACCCAGGGCACTCACCACAGCCTCACTACCAAGGATAGTCGTAGCAATTGCAGGTTGTTCTTTTGCATCACCTTGAATCACAGTCAAGTTAGGGTGAACAGGTAGCTTCTCAGGGTTTCGTGCTAGGGCAGTTACGTGATGTCCGCCATCTAGCAACCTATGTAACAAAAGCGTCCCTACACGGCCCGTTCCACCGAATAAAGCAATTCTCATGATTTAGCCACTTCTTCCTTCGAACTCCGCATTGTGCCTGTTTCCGATAAACGAATATGCCAGCTCAACGCTTTCTCAAGAATATGGGGGGTATGTCCACCTCGAAGTGCTGCTTCTTCATAGTATGCCCAAAGCTCCTTGCGATACGAAGGATGTGCACAACGGTTAATAATTAGTTCCACACGCTCTTTTGGTGCAAGCCCACGTAAATCTGCATAACCTTGTTCCGTGACTAGAATATCCACGTCGTGCTCCGTATGATCGACATGGGAAACAAATGGTACACAACTTGAAATTGCACCCTTTTTCGCTAGAGACTTAGTCACAAAAATAGCCAAACGAGCATTCCGTGCAAAATCTCCTGACCCGCCAATCCCATTCATCATTTTAGTTCCAGTCACATGTGTAGAGTTGACGTTCCCATAAATATCAAATTCGAGAGCTGTGTTAATGGAAATTGTTCCGAGTCGGCGAATGAGTTCCGGGTGATTCGAAATTTCTTGAGGACGCATAACAATTTTCTCTTTATAAAAAGGTAGGTTATTTCTTAAAATATCCATACGTTCTTCAGTTACAGTAATCGACGTGCACGATGCAGATTTCACTTTTCCAGCGTCAATGAGTTCAAACACAGAGTCTTGCAGGACTTCGGAATAGACCTCTAAATTTTCAAATTCAGAATCTAACAAACCATGAAGGACTGCATTCGCTTGCGAACCAATTCCTGATTGCAAAGGCGCTAATTCTTTCGTCAACCTGCCTGCAGTAATCTCAGATCGTAAAAATTGAAGCAAATGTCCAGCCATCACTTCCGTCTCTTCGTCTGGTTCATCGATTGTCGAAAACGAATCATATTCTTTCGTTAACACAATTCCGATTATCTTATCAGGGTCAACAGGAATTCCATAAGTTCCAATCCGCTCATCTGGATGAGTCAATGGAATCGGCTCACGATCCCCTAACACACCTGGATCGTAAATATCATGTACACCCTCCCACTCTTCAGAATGGGCAACGTTGATTTCTACTATTATAGACTTCGCATGTTCTGCAAAGACCAAAGAATTCCCAATTGAAGTGGAAGGTATAATTGAACCATCTTCCGTAATTGCAACCGCTTCCAGAACTGCAATATCTACTTCAGGTAACACACCGCCCCGGATCAGCTCAGATGTATTAGACAAATGATGATCGACAAATAACAAATCCCCATTATTAATCCCTTTACGCATCGTAGCATCTGCCTGAAAAGGTAGCCTCTTATTCACAATTCCCGCTTCTGTAAAAAGTTTATCAATATCATGACCTAACGAAGCACCTGTAAATACATTTACTTTAAAAGTCTCTGTTTGAGCTCGCTTTACGAGTGCTTCTGGAATGGCTTTTGCGTCACCTGCACGTGTAAAACCGCTTAAGCCAAGTGTCATTCCGTCCAGAATCCAAGATGCAGCCTCTTCTGCCGATACCACTTTCTGTTTTAATGATTCCCGTCTAATTCTGTCCAACTGTCCATCCATTTCCGACAGCTCCTTAATGTTATAGTCTTAGATGATTTCTGATCTTTCAGTGTAAATAGTTATATGTAAGCCGATATAATCATTGCATATCTGTTCATCTTATATGATACCTTCGCCACCAATTCACTGCAACCTGTCTAAAGATGTGTCTAAAAAACGAGAACTATTTGTAAATTCCAATGTAACAGATAAGTTTATCTCGAAATGGCTAGAAGGTCCAAAGGTGCAGTGCTATAATCGTATCATAAGTACTAGGCACTTTTACTCAATCATTAACATATATCTCATATTCAAAAACCATTACCCGTCCTAAGTGAAATTCACCTAGTACAAGAAAGGATTCCGTGACTATGGTGTTAACAGATGCTCAAAATATACCCTCACTAACAAGACTTCTCGATGAAAAATTCTGTGTGTCCATAACAGATACGAACGGCAAGATTACGTATGTCAACAAACATTTCTGCGAACTGACTCAGTTTAATCCAGAAGAGCTGATTGGGTACACGTATGAGGTATTGTCTCCGAGTCATGATCCTCAAATGGTATTTGAGGAGATGAACCTTAACGATGATGAAGAGCCCATTAAGCAACTAATCGTAAAGGGTGTTGCAAAGGACTTAACTCCTTATTGGGTCAGAGCTATAGTAGTACCTGTCATCAACGAAGAGCAAGAGACTACCCACTATATTTCCATTGATTCGGACATTACGGAAGAACACCTGACTTCCCAAAAATATGATGAAACATTGAAAGTGTTACATAATTTAGAGTCTGCACTGGATCATGCCTCCGTCATTGCAGTTACTGATGCTGCGGGTGTAATCAAGTATGTAAACCCTAAATTTTGTGAACTCTCCAAGTATGCAGAAGAAGAGTTGTTAGGAAAGACACACCGAATCATCAACTCTAACTTTCACCCTAAAGAATTTTTCGAAAACATGTGGAAAACGATTCAAGGGGGTGAAGTTTGGAGGGGTGAAGTAAAAAACAAAGCTAAGGATGGATCCTATTACTGGATGAACACAACAATCGTTCCTTTTTCAAACGATGGCGGAAAACCCTATGAATATATCTCCATCCGAACTGATATCACTGCACGGATTGAGGCGGAGCAAGCGCTGGAAACTGCACTAAAAAATGATTTTCGGACGACCGTTAAAAATTTACAGAATGCAATTTTCAAATATGAAGCTGATGATAATGGACGGATTTTCATCACTCTATTGGAAGGGCAAATTTGTGAAAAATTAGGGCTAACGCGCAAGTTGATAAATGCTAGAGACGATTCCAATCCTTTTGGAAAAGAGGTACTCCAACAACTACGTCCCTACGCATATGAAGCCCTAAATGGGAACCCTTGCCAATTTGAACTCGATTACTTAAACCATTCATTTATCATTTATTTGTCTCCTGTACGCGAAGATGGTGCTGTAATCGAAGTTGTAGGAACGTGTGTGGAGATTACAGAGCGGAAAAAGGCAGAAAAACTTGTTGAACATATGGCTTTCTATGACGCCTTGACTGGCCTCCCGAATCGAAGATTGTTTAAGTCGCAAGTCAACGAAACCATCAAATTGTCTGCGGACGACTTTTCCATCATGTATCTAGATTTGGATCGCTTCAAAAACATAAACGATTCTCTAGGTCATTTCATTGGCGACGAAGTGCTGAAAGCCGTTGCCGATCGACTTTCCCTTTGTCTTGGACCGAATGATTTAGCTTGTCGTCTCGCTGGTGATGAATTCGTCCTCATGATTAGAGAAACTGATAAAGACTTAGTAAACGACATGGCGCTGCGTATCATCGAAGAGATTTCGAATTCCTATACATTTAAATCGATTGAAGTGTACATCACTCCAAGCATAGGAATTAGTCGTTTTCCATTTGATGGTGAGGATTATGACACTCTCCTTCGCAATGCAGATACAGCATTATTTCTTGCAAAAGAACAAGGAAAGAGCACTCATCGATTCTTCACTCAAGAATTGAACAATGACATGATTGAGAAAACATTACTCGAGATGGATTTACGTCAAGCAATCAGTCGAAATGAAATAGAACTCCATTATCAACCACAATACGATATGAAAACAGGAACCCTGACAGGCGTTGAAGCGTTATCGCGATGGAATCACTCTCAGAAAGGATTGATCTCCCCGGGACAATTCATTCCTATTGCTGAAGAAAGCGGCCTAATTCTACCGATTGGATTATGGGTGTTGGAAACTGCATGTGCTCAAGCAAAGCAGTGGCAAGAACGGGGATTTCCAAACATACGCATGAGTGTAAACGTTTCGATTCGCCAATTCAAACAGCCTACTTTCATCAACAATGTTCTCCGAGTGCTAAAAAAGACTGGATTAGACCCTTCTTATTTAAACATTGAGATTACTGAAAGCATGACGACGGATGTGGACTATTCACAAAAGATTTTGCAGCGACTGCATACCGAGGGAATCCACGTCAGTATTGATGATTTTGGGACAGGGTATTCATCGTTAAGTTATTTAAGTAAATTTCCGATTACCCATTTAAAGATCGATCAAATTTTCTTGCAAGATCTCAGTAGTAGCAACACTGCGATTATCAAAACCATTATTGAACTTGCAAAAAACTTGAACATCGATGTTATCGCTGAAGGAGTTGAAACAGATGAGCAGGCCTCATTCCTAAGTACGCTTCGCTGTGATGAGGTCCAAGGATTTCTTTACTCCCGCCCTTTGCCGAAGCTGGAAATTGAGAAACTTCTACAAACAGTCTCTGCTTAAAAAGCCAGCCCACTATGCGGGCTGGCTTTTCTTCATTCATAGCGATAAATCAATATACGTTCATCCTCATTGTCCATTGACAGTATAGGGATGGGTATTTCTTCGATTCGTTCAAAAGGAGTTTGTTCTTCCAAAAAGTACACGAAGGCATTCGTAGGATAATAAAGGACGATATCTACCTGTCGCTCATAACGGTCAACAGAATCTAATACATTGCGAATGACTGTCTGGAAAACCTCCACTGAAAACGGATTGAAAAAGTAGAAGACGTTTTGTCTAGCTTGAATGGGATACGTCTCTGCAGTAGTTTGTTCAAATTCAATAGAGCCGCGAAATCGTTTCTGTGAAGCTCGAAAATCCGCGAGATTGACAAACGCTTCTTGCAGCAAACGTCCATTCAAGTCGACTCCCGTAACGATGCTTCCAAAGCGATACGCGCTATAGATAGGGACCCTTCCTTTGCCGCATCCGAAATCTACAAGATGATCCGTGGAACGTAGAGGATAGATTTCAAACAAGGCGTCCAATACGCTATACGGCGTCGCTTCATAGCGGTTATAATGCGCTGAACTTTGTAAGATCTCAATTGTGCCTTCTGTACGGATACGAAGGATTTTGTCCATTTCTTGATCGGTCATTCCTCACCCTCCCTTTCATTCACTTAAACATGGACCGATTCGATTTGGTTTTCAAAATTTCTCCCATCCAGCCTTTCTTTTTCAAATAGAAATAAAGACCGAATGTAGAGGACAGAATGACGGTGAGTGCAAAGGCATACCCGTGCGCCCACTCAAACTCCGGAATTGACTTGAAGTTCATTCCCCAAATTGCCCCGAAAACTGCAGCCGGGGTAAAGATTGTCGTGATCACTGTGAGCGTTTTTATGATTTCGTTTCCACGCTGATTTGATACAAGACTCTCCATGTCCGTCAGAGCCTCCACTTCTTGGCTGTATTCTCTTATCAGCATCTTGATTCGTTTTATTCTAGTGCATAGCCTCTTATACTCAAGTGTTCCAAGTTGTTTTTCTTCAAAAGTCTCTTCAATCGTCAATTGAACCTCAACTAATGGTATGACTAGGTTATTCCAAATAATCAATTCATGTCTGCTTTGTGCAATACGTTCTAGCAACTCCATATTATTATTTTCTTTTATGTCCCAAATCATTTCCCTTAGTCGATATTCAAACTGATCAATTTGCTCAAGGAATTTGTGCAGAACCGCATTTAGAAGGACGATAAATGCCTGAACTGCATTTTCCGAACCCTCCAGTTTTGATTCCATTTCTTCACGCGCTTCTTTCGGGAACAGGTCCTGATTTAACTGTGACGTCAACAACGTATCTTTTGTTAGGAAAAATGAAAAGGTTTTGTTTTCGTCTTTACTATGCATGCTTTGTTCGTACGTAAGACGGCCCCAAAGTGCCTCCTCATCTGGAACTGCCGTTAAGTTACCGATGACATCCTGTTTGTTCTTTTCAAGGGTTTCAAGCCACTTACTACTCATATGGGACTGATGGGAAAGTTCTGCCTTCAAGTCTGTTTTCTCCTCTACTTCAATCCATTCCCAGTTGTCATGTTTGAAAGAAAAATACACACCGATTCCTCTCTTTCATGCGGTTCTTTTCTCTAGTTTACCTGTTCTTTCTACTGAAGCAAACTTGTGAAAGAGGATTTGCATCTAAAGGATACGGGAAGAAATAGATATCGTGTGACAACTTAGCCATTAGCAAGACTTTTCCAGGTCCGTACTATACAATAGAAGGTGAACAACGCGACTGAAAATACCTTGCTCTATGCTTTCTGTTTCACTTATAATGGTTTTTACAAAACATTTTGAAATGATCGAAAACAACTGGAGGGATTATGAATGCGCGTACGTGACTTACTTGTTTCTAGAAATTATGTAACTACTGTTAATGACAAAGATACTGTAACCGAAGCACTTGATAAAATTCGAAAAAGTGGCTTTCGTTCCGTTCCTGTCGTAGATGCGAATGACAACTATAAAGGAATGATCTACAAAATCCATCTGATTGAATATTTGTATGAGCAGAATGGTAACGCAGATGCGACACTGGATACGATTATAAAGCACCACGAAGATTCTATTGAAGAGACATCATCATTCTTGGATGCACTTTTAAAAATCAAAGCACTTCCTTTCATTTCGGTTACCGATCATGGCAAGCTTGTCGGTATTCTGACACACAACAAAATTGAAGGCGTGTTTCAAGATGCATTTGGGGTCAACACGGGTGGGTTGAATTTAACCATCTCCTCTACGGAAGCACGTGGAATGATTGAAAAACTTGCTCGTACACTTCGCGGTGAAAACATTGAAGGCATGCTTACCCTCGATAATGGTTCCGTGCTTGTAAGACGTGTTGTTCTAACACTCGAAGGGGAAAAAACAGATGATGAAGTCGAAGCACTTCGTGCGAAATTAGAGAAATCCGGTTTCCGCATTCTTCAGATGGAACGTCTTGAAAGACAAATTTAATCAGTAAAAGGACACCTCGCTTTTTTGCGTTGTGTCCTTTTTCATGTTTGTTATCCTATTCGCTAAACTTCATGAGCATTTTAACAGTACCACAGTTGCTACTGTTAATAGGACAGATTTACTTCTGTAATAACGGTTTAACTTTGTTTCATATCGGGTACAGGTAGTAGTTGAATGGAGGCGTTGGTGTGATTAAGATTTCCATCCGAAGAACGTATAGATTTCAGGAAATAGTGAATACTTTTTTGAAAAATGGGTTTAGCCACGTACTCTTTCGTCTAGGGATAACAGAACGTAGAGCTGCAGCAAAGATGAAGAATGAACCTTTGGATATGAACCTTCAGAATATCGGGCAAAAATTGAATCGGACTTTACAAGAGCTCGGTCCTACCTTCATAAAATTAGGTCAGATTGCAAGTACACGGCGCGATTTGGTACCCACTGAAATTATACGAGAACTTGAAAAACTCCAAGACCACGCCGAGCCCTTTTCGTTTGAGGAAGTCCAGCAAATCATTGAAAAAGAGCTAGGAAATCCACTCAATGAACTATTTGAATCCTTCAACGACAAACCACTCGCAACTGCATCAATCGGTCAAGTCCACGCTGCCTACTTATATAACGGTGAGAAAGTAGCTGTAAAAGTTCAACGTCCCGACATCCGACAAACCGTGGATACGGATTTATCCATTCTAAAAGAAATAGCGTCCATCATTGAAAACAACACCGATTGGGGAAAGTTATATGGTATTCGTGCCATTATTAATGAGTTTGCAGATTCCTTACTCAGTGAGCTCGATTACGAAACTGAAGGGAGAAATGCTGAACGGATCTCTCGACAAGTGAAAAAAGATTCTTCTGTGTACATTCCAAAAATACATTGGGAGCTTACCTCCAAAAAAGTATTGACGATGGAGATGATCGAGGGAATTAAGTCTAATCACATCGAATTGCTAGATGAACAAGGCTATGACCGGAAACTACTTGCCAGAAACCTAGTGAATTCTATGTTTAGTCAAGTGCTTGACCATGGCTTCTTCCATGGCGATCCCCATCCGGGAAATCTATACGTAATGCCTGGTAATGTTATTTCTTTTATTGACTTTGGAATGATTGGGGTCATGGATGATCAGCTCAAACTCCAGTTCGCAAAGCTAATTATGGAATTGGAACGCGGCAATACAAAGGGCATCATCAAAGTATTGGATGCGATGGGGATATTACAAGACGAAACAGATGTCAAAAGCCTGCAAAAAGATTTAGGCATGCTGAAAACGAAGTATTATGACGTTCCTTTACAAAATATGAGTTTGGGAGACATCTTCATGGACTTGTTTGGGGTTGCCTATCGTCATCAAATTAAAATTCCGAGCGAAATTACCGTTTTAGGCAAAACGATATTAACACTTGAAGGACTGATTTCAAAACTAGATCCCGATATGAGCATCATGGATGGCGTAGAACCCTTTGGAAAGAAACTTATCAAGGAGTATTACAGTCCAAGTTCCCTACTTAAATCTGCTTGGGAGAGAATGAGTGAAAATGCAGAGATTCTCGTAAATATCCCGCGAGATTTCAAAGATATTAGTACAGCTGCAAAAAAAGGGAAGTTGAAACTGGATATCAATTTGCGACAGACCAATTTCATTCTTCGAAGAATGGATATCATTAGCAATCGACTCGCATTCAGTGTCATTCTTCTTGCTTTCAGTATTCTAATGACCGGACTGATCATTGGTTCTGCTATAGCGGGTGAAAATAATATGTTACTTAACCTTCCTGTTATTGAGATCGGTGCAATTGTCGCATTTTTAATGTTTGTATTTCTTCTCTTTTCCATTTTCAAGTCTGGTAGAATGTAGCGTCTAGTCTAGTCTTTAGAGATTTAGTCGCTTTTTTTACACGCGCTAGCAAGTAACCATTTTTACTAGGTAACAGGAAGTATTTTTGTAATTTCAGCATAGTTCGTCTAGGGTTGTTAATGGGGAAATCCAGAAAAAAGATAAAGGAGGAAGACGCTTGATAACATTTAAAAACGTGTCTAAAAAATATCCAGATGGATTTGAAGCACTAAAAAATTTAACCTTTGATATTCATGAAGGGGAATTATTTGTATTAATTGGGCCAAGTGGTAGTGGGAAAACGACTACGATGAAAATGATTAATCGGTTAATTGAGCCTACAGGCGGAGATATCAAGATTGATGAAAAAAGTGTTTCGTCTGTCAATCCCGTAGAGCTACGCAGAAGTATCGGATATGTGATTCAACATATCGGTTTGTTGCCACATATGACGATCCGGGAAAATGTCGGGCTCGTCCCCCAACTAAAAAAGATGGAGGAAAAAGACTATCACCATAAAGTGGACGAACTGATGACTATGGTTGGATTGGATCCAGTTACATACGCAGATCGGTATCCTCAAGAACTAAGCGGAGGACAGCAACAGCGAATCGGTGTGATTCGAGCTATGGCCGCAGAACCGCAAATTATTTTAATGGATGAGCCGTTCAGTGCGCTAGATCCCATAAGCCGTGAACAGCTCCAAGATGAATTAGTCAAACTTCAGCGTGATGTGAAAAAGACGATTGTATTCGTAACACATGATATGGATGAAGCCCTTAAAATTGCGGATCGTGTCTGTATTATGAAAGATGGAGAAATTGTACAAGTCGACTCTCCTGAGGCAATTTTACGTCGTCCAGCTAATGAATTTGTACGTAATTTCATCGGAGAAGAACGCTTAAACGAGGCAGTTGTACTTCCCTCACTCGAATCTCTTCTTATCAAACCCATCTCCACTCTTTATAAAAGAGGTCTTGCAGAAGCACTGAAAACAATGCATAAAAAACGAGTCGACACCTTGATTGTCGTTGACGAAAACGAACATTATCTTGGTGTGGCATCTATTTGGGATGTACAAAAGCATTTCAATGACGAAACGCTTACGGTAAACGACATCAAAAAAACAGATCACGCTAAATTCTATAACGATGAACCCGTCGCAGAAATTTTTAAGAAGCTAAACGAATCAGGCTATTGGTTTGTCCCTGTTGTCAATCGCGATGAAAAGCTACTAGGTCTCGTCAGTCGATCGAGTCTCGTCGAGTATGTCGTTGACGAACTACTCTAAAGGCAAAAACAGGATATATTTTGACAGGAGGTCTTTACTATTAACGAAATATGGAATGATACAGTAGATGTCTTTACAAATCGATGGCCCACTATTTGGAGCCTATTTCTTGAACACGCAACTCTCTCTTTAATTTCTATCGGGATTGCAATCCTCATTTCTGTTCCTCTAGGAATCCTTTTGACACGCAACACAAAAATAGCTGAGCCAATTATCGGGGTTGCTTCTGTTCTACAGACAATCCCAAGCCTGGCCTTGCTTGTGTTCCTTGTTCCATTTATGGGAACAGGAAAAGTACCTGCAATTATTGCGCTCACCATTTATGGCTTGCTGCCAATTTTGCGCAATACCTACATCGGTATTCGCGGGGTTGACCGTGCTACAGTTGAAGCGGGTATAGGTATGGGAATGACCAGCCGACAGGTCCTTACGATGGTTGAATTACCGCTTTCGTTAGGTGTCATCATGGCGGGTGTACGAACTGCAACCGTTTTAATCGTTGGGGTCGCTACTATTGCCGGTTTAATAGGGGCTGGCGGATTAGGGGATCTCATTTTCCGAGGTCTCCAAACTTACAATTCCGGACTGATCCTGGCAGGCGCAATTCCATCTGCTTTGCTAGCTATCGTGCTCGACTTCATCTTGAAAAAGGTAGAAGGCATGGCGCAACCAGGTAAACTTTCCCGCAAAACGAAAAAGAATATAACACGAGGTGCGATTGCTGTTGTAGCAGCCGTTGTCCTAGTGTTTGCCATTACCTCATTCACAGGTAACAGTAAAGATACTATAACGATTACCGGTAAAAACTTCACCGAGCAAGAGATTATGGTGTATGTACTTGGTCACTTGATTGAAGAGAAAACAGACTTGGATGTAAAATATGAATCATTCCTCGGCGGATCCACCCTCGCTTTTGAAGGGCTCCAGCAAGGTAGTTATGATGTCTATGTAGAATATACAGGAACAGGGTTAATGAACTACTTGAAAGAAGATGCTATTAAGGATCCAGACGAAGCGTATAATTATGTAAAAAAAGTATTCAAAGAAAAATACGACCTCGTCTGGTTGGATCCGATCGGTTTTAATAACACTTATACACTAACTGTGCGTCAGGAAGATGCAGATAAATACGGACTTGAAAAAATGTCTGACTTGGCGCGGACTGCCGACTCCATGGTGCTGGGTACAGAACCGGAGTTCCAAGAAAGAAAAGATGGATACCCTGGCTTCCAAGAACTTTACGGCTTCTCATTTAAAGACGCAAAAACAATGGATACGGGGATCATGTATAGTGCCATTAAGAACGGAGATGTCGATGTCATCGATGCTTTCGGTACAGATGGACGCATCCCCGCTTTCAACTTAAAAGTGCTGGAAGATGATAAAAACCTATTCCCTCCTTATTATGCAGCTCCACTCATCCGTCAAGATGTGCTGGACAAACATCCGGAGTTGGAAGAAGTTCTAAATATGCTATCTGGACGAATCAACGATGAACGAATGCAAGAATTAAACGCACGTGTCGATATTGACAAAGAGGAATATGAAACCGTTGCTGTCGACTTTTTGAAAGAAGAGGGCTTAATCGACTAAAACATAAAAAGCCACGTAAAAAGGGAAATCCTTTTTACGTGGCTTTTATGTAAAATCGAATGGTCAAACGATGAAGTACGCAATGACTGACAGTAAGATTGAAGTAACGGTCATTGCTGCAAGCGGGCGAAGTGCTCGCGAGCGCAAATCGCGTAAGCTTACGTTCAATCCAAGGCCGACCATTGCTGCCGTTAAGAGCCAAGTTGTTAATACGGAAATGAATTCATAGACACCATCAGATACTGGAATGATTGGCCCGAATACATAACTTCCTAAAACACTTAAAATGATGAAACCGACCAGGAACCATGGAAACTCGATTTTTGCATCCGATTCGTCTGTTCCCTTACTTTTACGTTTCATAATGGCGATGAAGATGAAGCATAACGGAACAAGCAAGAACACGCGACCGAGCTTTGCAAGCAGTGCGATGGCAAGACCCTCTTCACCTGCAGGAGCTCCAGCTAGCGCAACGTGGGCAACTTCATGCAAGCTAATTCCAGACCACATGCCGTATTGAATTGCATCGAGGGGTAAAAATGGACGTAATACGGTATATCCGATGGCGAAGACCGTTCCCATCAACGCTATAATTCCTACACCAATTGCAGTATCTTCGTCCTTAGCTTTCACAATAGGTGCAATTGCTGCTATCGCTGCCGCTCCACAAACTCCCGTTCCAACACCTAATAAGAGTGAAATGTTTTTATCCGCCTTAAACATTTTAGCTAGCCATAGTGTCATGAAGATGGCAAAGATGATAACGCCAACGTCACGTGCCAGTAAGCCAAGACCATCGCTAAGTACGGTATCGATGTTTAGTTTAAGACCGTACAAAATGATCGCTGTCCGCAATAAGCGTTTAGACGAAAAGGCAATGCCTGACCGAATCGCTTCAGGATAGCCAAAAAACTGGCGAAATGCGACTGCAATGATAATGGCAGAAGCTAGTTGTCCAATATGGTCAAAACCTGGTAGCTTCGCTAGTAAATAGCCTAAAAATGCAATAAAAAATGTAAATGCAACTCCACCGATGTAAGCAGCTGGCTTCGATAGCTTTTTGGGTGAAGGCACTTTTGATGATGAATTCATGTTGAACACCTCCTGTCATTTAGTATACGCTTGTAGTATCCATAAGGAAAATAACAATATATAATAGATATCATAAGTAAATCCATATGTGAGAAAGGGATGAGTAAGTGGACCAAGGTTTAAACGTCTTTGTGAAGGTCGCTGAAAAGAAAAGCTTTTCACGTGCAGCTGAGGAACTTCATATGACACAACCCGCGGTAAGTCAGTACATTCGCTCTTTGGAAGAAACGATGAATGTGCGGTTGCTGGAAAGGACTAACAAGTATGTCCGACTGACAAAAGCTGGTGAAATCGTATATCACCACGCCAAAGAAATTGTTGGATTATATGGTCGCATGCACCATCTGGTTAATGACTTGTCACATGAAGCTAGCGGACAGCTCTCGATTGGTGCCAGTTATACATTCGGTGAATACGTGCTTCCTCATATATTGGCTCGATTGCTCGAGAATTATCCACGCATCCAACCAGATGTGACAATTGGCAATACTGCAGAAATTGCAGACCTCATCATGAGTCGGCAACTTGATGTAGGCATCGTTGAAGGTCGGTTCAAAGAAAATCGCCAACTGACAACACAAGCTTTCGCAGAAGATCGGATGATTCTTGTAGCGTCAGCAGACCATCCACTTTCGTTAAAATCATATGAAGTCGAATGGAAAGAGTTGAGAGAACAGACGTGGATCATCCGAGAAGAGGGTTCCGGTACACGTGAGGCTGTAGAAACTGTGTTTGAAAGACATGCCTTAACTCCTGTACGTACGATGCTGTTCAGTAGTACCCAGCCCATTAAGGAAGCTGTTGAAGCCGGGCTAGGAATTAGTTTGTTGTCAGAGTGGGCTGTACAAAAAGAAATCCGTTATGGTGATTTAGTACAATTACCCGTAAAAGACTTACCATTTGTCCGCCAATTTTCGATTGTAACCAGTTCGCAGTACCAGACAAAGGCGCTAAATGTCTTTTTAGAGCTGTTGCTCAATAATCGCGAGTTAACGTTGTTTCGGGAGTGCTAAGGAAAAAACTTTCTACTATTGTGGTGTAGATTTGTTTTTCGAGGTCGTCCGTCACAGCTCGTGATTTTTCCGACGCATCCTTGTCGTTAACGGGACACAATTCTAGTCCATTTAGGGATTAATCGGTAGCGCTACGCTTGTTGAAGGATGGAAATTCGTTATTAGTAGAAACTCTTTGGATTTTGAGGTTATATAATGGTGCAAGGAGGACTTATGAGCGGAATATAAATTTTATGATCATTATTTTTAGTTTATGAGCTTTTTTCGAGGTTTATGAGCACTTTTCTGTGTTTATGAGCGGATTCCCTGGTTTATGATCACTTTTCTGTGTTTATGAGCGTTTCTCCTGGTTTATGATCACTTTTCTGAGTTTATGAGCGGATTCCCTGGTTTATAATCACTTTCCGAGGTTTATGAGCACATTCAGATCTCCTCGTCATCATGCTGTTTCACTTCATGTAAAAAAGGGCTTTGCAAAAGCCCTTCCACTTAAATCACTTGATTAATTTCCCTGGGTTCAATAAATTCTCGGGGTCGAGCACTTGCTTGATTTTCAACATGACGTCATACGCAGCACCATGCTCATCTCGTTGGTATTTCTGTTTTCCAACACCGACACCATGCTCTCCCGTACACGTTCCACCACATGCGAGCGCACGACGGACGATGGTTTCATTGTATTCATCTGCGGTTTTGAGTTCTTCAAGATTTTCATGGTCGATCATTAACAGCACGTGGAAATTGCCATCTCCGACGTGTCCGACGATTCCGCCTTCGAGCCCTGTTCTGTCGAGTTCTTCGCGTGCAAAGACCACAGCCTCTGCTAGTTTGGAAATCGGTACACATACATCCGTCAGCATCATCTGTTTGCCTGGGAATCCATGTGTATAGGCATATGCTGCATTGTGTCGTGCTTCCCATAGACGATTGCGACTTGCCGTTTCCGTTTCGAACAAAATCTCTTTGCAGCCAAAATCTACAACAATTTCTTCTGTAAAGGCTACATCCTGCGCAAGACCGGCTTCGTTTCCATGGAACTCTAAAAAGAGGGTCGGCAGTTCTACGTAGTCTGTTTCACTATACGCATTCACTTGTCGGATGGACTCCGTATCCACCAGTTCTACACGTGCAATGGGAATGCCCGCTTGCAAAATTGCAGGAACTGCTTCAATGGCATTTGTAATGGAATTGAATGTTGCGCGTGCTGCAGTTGTCACTTCCGGAATCCCAAACACACGGAGTGTCAATTCAGTAAAACACCCGAGAGTTCCTTCTGAACCGACAAATAATCCATTCAAATGATAGCCTGATGACGACTTCGCTGCTTTGCTCCCTGTGTGAATCACAGTTCCATCCGCTAAAACCACTTCGAGATCTCTCACCTGATCACGCATGACGCCGTATTTCACGGATGTCGTACCACTTGCGTTTGTCGCCGCCATACCACCGAGTGTGGCATCTGCTCCTGGGTCGACAGAGAAGAATAACCCATGTTTTTTTAACTCTTTGTTCAATATAGAACGAGTCACTCCAGGTTGCACAGTCACGAGCATGTCTGAAGGATTCACTTCGAGTATTTGATTCATCTCAGTGAAATCGATTGTAATTCCATGTTCATAAGGAATTACATGCCCTTCCAGACTGGAGCCAACGCCAAATGGAATTACAGGGACGTTTAAATTCCCTGCTGCTTTCATAATTCGGCTCACCTCTTCAGTAGATCTAGGGAACACCACAAGATCTGGAAGGCTTGGTGTATGGTAAGATTCGTCTTTGCTATGTAAGTCGCGAACTGTCACGTTTTGCGTCACTTGCTCCTGTTCCAAAAAATTAGTTAATTCCCAAAAAAGTTGGTCGACTGAAGTAGTCATTCAAATCATTCCTTTCTTACCTAATTTATATAATTTAAACAATTATAACTCATTCAGAACTCGTTTGTAATTCATTACGCAGGGAATACTAGAAGTAATGCAGAAATTATAGGAGGCCTTCATCATGAGAAAATCAGCATCTATTGCAGGAAGCGTTCTTGCGACAGCCCTACTTCTAGGCGCATGTGGAACCAATGACACAAACACAGAAAAGGACACAACCAGTACGGAAGATACGACAACTGATTCTGGAACCGTTACTGATGAGTCGAACACTTCTTCAGGCACAAATGATTCCTCGACGACCAATGACTCAACAGCGTCAGACAGCGATCAGGACTACATGAAAGAGAAAATGGACAAGCTAACTTACGACGAATTTGAATTGGAAGTCGATTATGGAAAAGACAAAGAATATGAAATCGAAATCGAACAAGACAACGGCACGGTGGAATCGACTGTTGAGGATGAGCTTTCCAATTCCAATTTGCACGGTCGGGAAGCGTTCGATGAAATTTACCCGAAATTAGAAAAGCTAGAGATTACAGAAACTACATCAAAAGAACAAGCCATTCAGCAAGCATTGGACGCGTTCAATTTGAAAGACGATTACGTTAAATTTGATATTGAACTCACAATGCCTGATGGTCAAAAAATTCAATTTGAAGACAAAAAATAAGTAAAAGCGGAACCGTCAATTCGGTTCCGCTTTTCTTTTTTAGCTATGTGCTCGTACAAATTCAATAATTTTTTCTGACGTTTCCATCTGCAGAATTTCCGGGATATACCCTTCCCATTCTGTTTTAGAAAGATTTGCAAATTGTGCACGTGCTTTCAAAATGCTAGATGGGCTCATTGAGAACTCATCAAGCCCCATACCGAGTAGAATAGGAATGGACAATGGATCACCCGCCACTTCACCGCACATGCCTACCCACTTGCCTTCTTTGTGAGCGGCTTGAATCACGTTGTGAATGAGACGCAACACAGATGGATGATTCGGCTGATACAAATACGAAACCGTTTCGTTCATGCGATCTGCCGCCATCGTATATTGAATCAGATCATTCGTACCGATGGAGAAGAAGTCGACTTCTTTTGCAAACAAATCTGCGATGACTGCAGCTGCAGGGATTTCAAGCATCATCCCTACCTCATACGTATCGCTGACTTCGATGCCATCAGCCTGTAGTTTCTCTTGTTCTTCTAGTAACATGCCTTTTGCACGACGGAATTCCTCCAGCGTTGCAATCATTGGGAACATGATTTTCAAGTTGCCGTGAACGCTCGCGCGTAACAATGCACGTAACTGAGTACGGAACATTTCTGGATGTTCAAAACAAAGACGAATGGCGCGCACTCCAAGGAATGGGTTCATCTCTTCAGGCGTGCTGAAATAACTTAACTCCTTGTCGCCGCCAATATCTAGTGTGCGGACAACCGTTGGGCGTTCTCCCATGGAAGTCAGAACAGTTTTGTAAGCATCGTACTGTTCCTCTTCAGTTGGGAAATCACTTTTCCCCATATATAGGAACTCTGTACGGAACAATCCAACACCTTCCGCTCCGTTTTTATCCGCTAATGGCAAGTCTTCAGTTGACGCAATATTTGCGCCCACTTCCACGTGATGTCCGTCACGAGTAACAGTCGATTCAGAAACAAAGCGCTTCAACAATTCCTTATCTTGCTCGAACGCCACTTTCTTCGTTTCATAAGCTCTCGTGTCCTCATCCGTCGGCTCCAGTAACACCGTTCCGTCTGTACCATCGACAATTAGAGAAGTTCCCTGTTCAATTGACGCCATAGCAGTTTTCGTTCCGACAACCGCTGGAATCTCCAGCATTCTACCGAGGATTGCTGAGTGCGATGTACGCCCTCCAATATCAGTTACGAATCCTTTGACGAATTGCTTATTTAATTGGGCCGTTGCAGAAGGTGTTAAATCATCTGCGATAATAATTACTTCTTCATCGATGGTAGACGGATCGGATACATGAACACCTAACAGTTTAGCCAAGAGGCGCTTCGTCACGTCGCGAACGTCTGCAGCACGTTCTCTCATGTATTCGTTGTCCATTGCTTCGAACATTGCTGTAAAGGTATCCGCAGCTTGTTGCAAGGCAAACTCTGCGTTAATGCCTTGTTCAATGCTCCCTTTAACGCTACTCTCAAGCTCAGGATCGTTCAATACGAGTAAGTGTGCGCTAAAAATTGCCGCTTTGTCCTCTCCAAAGTTTTCAGCGGCTTTTTCTCGGATTGCTTCTAGTTCAAGTGCCGCTTCAGCTTTAGCAGCTTCAAATCGGGCAATTTCCAGTTCAGGCTGCTCGATAGTTAGTTTTTCGACTGTAAGGTCTGGCGTTTCCAAACGATATGCTTTGGCGATCGCTATTCCGTCAGATACACCGATACCTGTAATAGTTTGTTTCACTCGCCGATACTTTCTTTTTTCATAATTTCATCCACTTTTGCGATCGCCTCTGACTCATCAGCGCCGTCTGCTGTAATTTCAACTTGCGCACCGGATTCAATTCCCATGCCCATGACACCCATAATGGATTTCAAGTTAGCAGTTCGCTCATTGTACGTAATTGTTACTTCCGACTTGAATGGTGTTACGGCTGATACGAGCATGGAGCACGGTCGTGCGTGCAACCCTTCGCTACTTGTAATTTTGTACGTTTTCTTTTCCATAACTAACTCTCTCCTTTATAGTCAAAACTTGATGCGGTCGCTGTAGTGGGCGACGAGTGCATGGTTATGTGTTTCGTTGCCCTCTATATTACCGCTTTTAAAAACAGGCGGCTCCATACCATTCTCTCTCATTCGCACGACAACCTCACAGAACAAACCATGAAGTAAGGCGTTCCCAATTACTGACGACGCAGGACCGCATTGGATCCCATCGATGTTCATGATTCCGTCGCCTGGTGGGACTTTCGTATTCAGCACTGTTGATACTGATGCTTCCAGTCGTTTACCCGAAGAATGTCGAGAAGGTTGTTCTTTTTCAGTATACAATAAAGACTGAATTGAAACCGTATAAGAGCCTTGCAAATTCGCATATTGCGCCACATCAATTGGCACTGGGTTCCGCCCTGAATTCGAAATGATGATGACGACATCTTCTGGTCGAATGTCGAGGCTTGTTAGAAAGGTTTTGCTGAAGTCGGGATCTTTCTCGTTTTCGGATGAAAGCAGCGCACCTTCATGCAACATGAGCGGTCCAACGGAAATGGGTTGGACACAGGCAAGACTTCCAGCCCGGAAAAAACCTTCCTGTGCAAGCAATTGGGAATGCCCAGACCCGAAGAGATGAATGATTCCACCTTTTGCAATTCGATCAGCCAGTATTGTAGCAGCTCGATCCACTGACTCTTTTGCTTCACGCCCTGCTTCTGTTAAAAGTTTGGTAATTTCGCTGAAGTAGGAATTCATGACAGTCACCTCCCAATTTCACTAATAAATTTATATCGGTCTGCCCGATACGTGCTGCGAACGACTTCAAAAATGCGACCATCGTCAAGTGTACTAACACGTTCGATGAGCACAACTGCAGCGGGAAGTGAAATATGCAAGTATCCGGCATCTTCAGTTTTTGCAAGAGCCGCTTCCATCCGTTGCGTTGCTTGCCCGATTACAAGTTTCTCCTGTTTTTCAATGAACGCGTATAAGGAGCCTTCTAGCGCTTCTTCCGAGAGCGTCGGAAACAATTCCACGGGCAAATACGATCGTTCTATTGCCATTGGTGTATCGTCAGCATATCGGATTCGGACCACTTTATGCACGAGCGCGTCTGAAGAAATCCCAAGTCGATTAGACAGTTGAGGGTCTGGATGGACTTGGCTAAAGCTGATCAGCTTCGTTCCCGGTATGAATCCTCTTTCTTTCATGTCCTCTGTGAAGCTTGTTAATCCGTTTAGTGGCTGTTCCATCTTTTCTTCTGCAACAAACGTACCACGGCCTTTTTCTCGGTATAGCAACCCGTCTTTCACTAAATTGGTCAACGACTGTCGAACTGTCATACGGCTTACACCAAACATGTCCGTTAATTCTCGCTCCGACGGAATAAGGGATTTTACGGGGTACACGCCTTGAGCAATTTGTTCTTTCAAAAAATCTTCAATCTGAACATAGATCGGGATGGCTGATTGCTTATCTAGCATGATCGCCACCGCCAGTCGAGTTTTTACTCCTCATTATTTTCATACCCAACTACACCACCACAAATCGTATGCTTAACCGTCCACTCTTTGTCTAGAATGACGACATCGGCATCCTTTCCAACCACCAGACTCCCCTTTTTCGTCAGACCCAGTTGACGAGCTGCGTTCCCAGACGTAATCTTCGCAACATCAAGAGGACTAATTCCTAATGTACGGACGACATTTTTGACGGCATGTTCCATCGTCAAAATACTTCCCGCTAGTGTCCCATCCGAGAGACGTGCATCTGTTTCTGATACATGGACTGGCTGTCCACCAAGCTCATATTCGCCCGGTTCGAGTCCCTTGGCACGCATTGCATCCGTGATGAGAATGAGTCTGTCCACTCCCTTGACCCGATAGGCTAGTTCAACTGCTTTTGGATGGCTGTGGATGAAGTCCGGAATCACTTCTGCGCATAGTTCATCTATAAGTAGTGCCCCGCCAATGGCACCAGGCTCGCGATGATGGAACGGTGACATCTGGTTGTATAAATGAGTGGCTTGAACAGCACCTGCTTGTGCAGCCTCTTCCATCTGAGCGATTGTCGCATCCGTATGGCCCATGGAAGCTACAATTCCTTCAGCTGCAAGTTTTCGGATGAATGCCAACCCGTTCGGCACTTCTGGTGCGAGTGTGACCATGCGAATTTTACCTTGAGCCGCTTGCTGCCACGCATCAAACTGTTCTGCGTCAGGAGGACAAATGTATTCAAGAGGCTGTGCACCAGCACGTTTCTGCGATACAAAGGGTCCTTCCAAGTGAACGCCTAGCATTTGAGCTTGTCCAGCTTTCGTAGTGAATGCCGCCGCATTTTTCAGAGCTGTTTCAATCGCTTCAGGCGCTTGCGTCATAGAGGTCGCTAGAAATGATGTAGTTCCTTCTTTCGGAAGAACATCTGCCATTGTTTGTAGTGCTTCTTCCGTCGCGTCCATCACGTCTGCTCCAGCTGCTCCATGGATGTGCATGTCGATGAAACCTGGTAATACGTATCCGCCATGAGCATCAATCTGTTGATCGGCTACACGCTGTATGGAAGTACCAACTTCTCGAATCACGCCATCTTCTATGAACAGTTCACCTTTCTCGAGTATTCCATCAGGTGTCACAACGGTTCCATTTGTCAGTAAAATTGTCTGTGTCATTGTTGTCCACTCCTTAAGAAAACACGCCGGAAGAGTGACTGTTGTCTCTCCCGCCGGCGTAATCAGTTATTATTCATCAACCTTAACGATTGAATCAGTTCCTCTACGTTGGAACCCTTTTTTCAAGATGTGCAAGTTGGTTTTTTCCACGTTTGTAAAAATAACCGGTGTCACAACGGATGGTGCATTTGCTTTGATATAGTCCAGGTCAATATTCAACAATGCATCTCCTCGTTGAATGAGCTGACCATTTTCTACAAGCAATTCAAAGCCTTTTCCGTTTAACTTCACTGTATCTAGACCTACGTGAATAAGTACTTCCACGCCTGTGTCTGTTTCAAGTCCGATTGCATGATTCGTTGGGAATACGCTAACGACTTTACCGTCAATTGGTGAATGAATCGTTTTCCCTTTCGGCATAATTCCGAAACCCGGTCCCATCATCTCTTTTGCAAATACTTCATCCGGAACTTCTGACAAGTCAATGACGTCACCGTCGATTGGCATATGGAAATCAGATGCTGGTAATACTTTCACAGTGTGCGGTTGCGTGTCCAGTTCCATGGACTCTTCAGTCTTTGGAGCCGGGTTACCGTTCTTGATACGACGCTTCATCGCTTCACCTAAGAATTCAACAGCTGTTCCGATGACAACTTGAACGTTTGTTTTACTAATTTTCATGTAGCCCATTGCGCCATAACGCTTCAATTCTTTTTCATCAACAACATCTGAATCTTTAACAGTTAAGCGTAAGCGAGTTGTACAGTAATCAATGGCTTGAATATTATCAATACCACCGAGTGCTTCAATTGTATGATACGCCTTCACTTCAACGATGTCATCACTGTAGACTGCTGTATCTTCTACCATATCATCATCGTCTTCACGACCTGGTGTTTTCAAGTCGAGTTTCACAATCAGGAAGTAGAACACGACAAAGTAAATGACCCCGAACACGAGCCCGATGACTAAGAGAGTCAATGGATTTTGTGCCAATCCATAATTCAAGACATAGTCAATCGCACCTGCTGAGAATCCAAATCCGTGATGGACGTCAAACATATACGATACGATCATGGACGCTCCAGTTAGCAATGCGTGCATTACGTAAAGAACTGGTGAAAGGAACATGAACGCAAATTCGATTGGCTCTGTAATACCTGTAAGGAAAGAAGTGAACGCGATACTGAATAACATACCGCCGACAATTGCTTTCTTTTCCTTTTTAGCTGCCGCATACATCGCAAGACAAGCTGCTGGTAGACCAAACATCATAATCGGGAAGAAACCAGACAAGAATGGTCCTGCAGTTGGATCTCCCTTAAGGAAACGGTTGATTTCACCTTTCACTACCGTACCACTAGCATCCGTGAACGTTCCGAAGTCGAACCAAACCACCGTGTTAATAACGTGGTGAAGACCCGTAGGAATTAGTAGACGGTTCAAGAATCCGTAAGTTCCTACACCAAGTGCACCTGCATTAAGTACCCAGTTACCAATACTGTCAATAACGTTTTGCACAGGTGGCCATGCGAAAATCAATATTCCTGCAAGTATGGTCATTGTTGCCGAGGTGACAATAGGCACAAAACGTTTACCTCCAAAGAAGGCAAGAAAATCAGGAAGTTTAATATTATAAAAGCGGTTATAGAGAAGTCCTGCCACAATACCTGAAATAATTCCTCCAAATACGCCCATTGTAAAATCATCGCCAAGGACAACACTCATGGAATTCGTGAGCACCAAATATCCTACTGCACCTGCTAAAGCAGAGCCTCCACTGTTATCATGTGCCAAGCCCATCGCAATTCCGATAGCAAATATGATTGCCAGGTTATCAATGATTCCTGCACCTGCGGCAGCTATGAATGGAAGGTCAAACAAGTCATCTTGCCCAAGTCGCAAAAGCAATGCAGCTGCCGGCAAGGTCGCAATCGGAAACATTAAAGATTTACCGATGCGCTGAATAAAGTTCATCATCTTCTTCTCACTCCTTTTTAGTTATCTTACTATTCACTATACCGGTTTACCGGTCTAGTTGTCTATACCAATTAAACCAAAAAACTAGAAAGAATGTAAGCGTTTTTACGAATTTATGTTTAAAAGTTTAAAAGTATGCCAAAAAAAGTGATTGCAGAGGGATCTGCAATCACTTTTTTGTTTTACTTTACTGCTTCATTTTAAGCATCTACACGTACGATACCACTTGTGCCTTGAGTTTGTTTCCCCTCTTTCAACAAATGGATCTTCTCTTTTTCGGTGTTTGTGAAAATAACAGGTGTTACAGCTGATGGCGCGTTGGCTTTAATATGGGCGACATCAATTTTTAATAGCGCATCTCCGCGACTGATTAGCTGCTCGTTCTCCACCAACAGCTCAAAACCTTCACCATTTAACTTCACCGTATCTAATCCCACGTGAATCAAGATTTCAACACCGGATGACGATTCCAGTCCAATCGCATGTTTAGTCGGGAACACGCTGACTACCTTTCCATCTATAGGCGAGCAAACGGTACCTCCCGTTGGATCAATCGCAAATCCTGGCCCCATCATTTCCTGTGCAAATACGGGATCCGGCACTTCAGACAATGGAATAACAGTTCCATCCATTGGCATGACAAAAGAATCTTCACCAATCCCCTTTTCTACGGACGTTTGTGCTGCAGGCGTCTGTTGCACTTCAGCTGAATTGTCCCCTTTTAACGATTGAGCCATCTTTTTAAAGAAATTAGCCATTTCTTTCACTCTCCTTCTACCTTTTCATGTCTATTGTTAACTAAACGTCGCTTCACTATCCCAAAGCTATTCGTTACTTTCCACAAAAGTGCTTGGCAAGCGTCTCCAGCATTTGAGGGAGACGAACGAAAGCACTTTCGATATGTAGCCTCTCTGTACGTTGGTGAGCATCCTTACCGAATGGACCGACATTTAAAACAGGTGCGTCAAGTGCCTTCATTTCTTCAAATGGCATCCAATAGGTTGAGCCCCATACCGGAGTATTCCGCTCAAACGATTTCCAGCCTGTCCCTTCATCTTCATAATGGACATAGCTCAAATCACTAATTCCATTAAAGTAGTGAATTTGTGACACTTCTGTACCAAGTGAGCTTGCTTTGTCTTGCATGAGTGTGACAAGCTCCTGAACGAGTGCGTCGTCTGAAGTATTCACTGCCGGATAGTACGGCGGAGCAAAAAGCAGAACCGTTGCCGGTGCTAACTCTTGACACTCAATCATGAGGATATCAACGATTTTAAATGATTTGTCGCGATCGTCGAGTTCCCAGTCACCTGAAACTTCCGTAATAATTCTCTTTACTTCAGCTTCGCCCAATTTATTGTTAGCGTAATCCATCAACTCTTCAAACTTGAGTAGCTTGATTTCCCCAACTTTAGGAACCCCTTCGCGCTCACAGATCTCACTGTACGTCGTTTCACATGCCTGAACAGAATCTTTAGCGATGCCTTCGAATAGTTCCATCACTTCCGCTGCAGTCCGTCTCATAGTGAACACGTTATACAGGGCAGTGGAGCGATATGGCGTTTGCACAGAATAATGCGCTTTTAGATCTTTTTGCTGCAATGTTACTGGTAGCGGTGTGGTTTCCCCATGATCGGTTTCTTCAAATATATTATTCCACTCCATACGTTGTGTTAAGAAAGAAGCCATAAATGTCGAGGTAATTCCTTTTAACGGTTCCCCAACATGCGTTTCTTTGCCATAAAACAATGCGGCCGGCATAATTTTACCGATGGTTCCCGAGTAAATGTATTCTCTTGGGTCACCCGGTTCTTGAGAGAAAACGGGTTCGCCATTTAAAAACAGCGTATACGTTAAATCATGTTCCTGTTTTATCCGAACGAGCGACTTTACTGCCGTACGCATACCCGCAGAACTCACTTCTTCATCAGGGACAGCGAGTAACACTAAGTTTAACGGCCATTGTTCCGATGCTGCCTTTTCGATTAAGGACATATGTAATGCGAGCCCCATCTTCATATCCATCGTTCCCCGCCCAAACAAATACTCCCCTGATTCCAAATCAGCCAAAGCTTCTTCAGGAAGTTCTTCTGTATATTCATGTAATTTTACGGTTAGCTCTTCAGGATGGAACGCGAATGGCTCTAGTGCACCATATTCTTCTGTCCAAACTGTGTCAAAGTGGCTGATAAGCACAATAGTATCTTGCGCTTCATGATTTTTATACAACGCAGTGACTGAATTACGGCCAAGACCTGCATCATGCAACTCCAACTGTTCGGGATGTGCTTCGAAATAAGGGACACTTTTCAACTTTTCAGCGAGTCTATGTGGGAAAGCTTTTTCTCCTTCTGTGGTGGTCCGACTTTCCCAATTCACAAGCTCGCACAACAAAGCTCGTAATGATTCTGGTGTATTCCATTGCAGTTCTGTTCCAGTATGGTGGTTTGCCATTAAAAACCCTCCTCTTTTAATACGTGCTGGCATCCTGACAGCATGAACCTGTCTGCTTTTGAGTGTACGCTTTTTGTCGAAAAGAGTCATCCCTTACAGGTTGATTGTTTGTCTTGCATCCATCAAAACTTTTGTTTATTATATAAACATAAGTTTGAAATATGCACTACGAACGGGAGGTGTTTATGGTGAACGAAAAAGAACAGCAACTGATTTCTTTAATCCGACAAAATCCATACTGTTCCCAGCAAGAGCTCGCAGAGGGTCTTGGACTTTCCCGCCCCGCTGTCGCTAACTTGATATCCGCACTGACGAAACGTGGATATATCACAGGTAGAGCATATGTGTTAGCTCCGGAAGATGAAATCATTTGTATCGGTGGTGCAAACGTCGACCGTAAGTTTCATGTCACCGGGTCGGTAGCGTCTGGTACGTCAAACCCTGCCGAAATGTCAGTTACAATTGGCGGTGTCGCTCGCAACATTGCTGAAAACCTTGGTCGGCTTGACCATCCTGTTCGATTGATAACTACAGCTGGCAAAGACGCAGACTGGGACTTGATTGCAACGCATTCATCTCCCTATATGGACTTGACATCGGTACGGTTATTACCCGATGCTTCGACTGGCTCATATTCTGCGGTGTTAGACAAACACGGCGAGCTCGTAATTGCGATGGCAGTGATGGATGTGTATGAATCACTAAACGCCGACTACATTGCTTCTCTCGAACGACACTTAGCTCGCGCAAGGATGATTGTTATAGATCTTAATGTAGCAAAAGAAACGGCAGAAGCAATTCGGGTAGCAGCAATCCGTCATCAAGTTCCTCTTGCAATCATCCCGGTTTCTGGCCCCAAAATGGCGCACTTGCCAGACACACTCGAGGGATTAACGTGGTTCATCTGCAATGAGGATGAAGCCGAAACCTTAACGGGCATCACGATTCAAAATGATGATGACTGGAAATCAGCCGTTTCCGCACTCCTTGACTTAGGAGCAGAACATGCCATCATTACTAGCGGGAAAAAAGGGATTATGGCAGGAGACCGCACAACGCGGACGATCCATCATCATGCCGCGATACCTGGAGTCTCTGTAGAAGACGTAACGGGAGCTGGCGATGCATTCGTGTCGGGAGTACTTCATGCCGCAGTAATGGAACGTACACTCAATGACGCGATTTCCTATGGCCTTGTGAACGCAGCAAAAACATTAGCATCCACCTATACGGTCAGACCTGAACTGACCGCCAATGGACTAGAAAATGAACTGGAGGAATACAAATGAAATCCTATATCGTCTACTCAGAAGAAGTCTTAAACGCAAAAGCCGCTGGACAACCAATCGTGGCACTTGAATCGACTATCATCTCTCACGGCATGCCGTATCCACAAAACGTGGAAACTGCTCGTGCAGTAGAACAAATCATCCGTGACAACGGTGCAGTTCCTGCAACAATTGCATTGATCGACGGGCAAATTAAAATCGGATTGTCTTATGATGAGCTTGAAATGTTCGGTAAAAGCGATAACGTAGCAAAAGTTTCCCGTCGTGATATCGGATACTTGCTAGCAACTAAGCAACTTGGTGCGACTACAGTTGCAGCGACGATGATTTGTGCAGACCTCGCTGAAATCCGCATGTTCGTAACAGGTGGAATTGGTGGCGTACACCGTGGCGCTGAAACAACTATGGATATCTCTGCAGACTTGGAAGAGCTGGCAAAAACAGATGTCGCTGTCGTTTGTGCAGGTGCAAAATCGATTCTCGATATTGGTCTTTCTATGGAATACCTAGAAACAAAAGGCGTTCCAGTCATCGGATATGAAACTGATGAACTACCTGCATTCTATACGCGCAAGAGTGGATTCCCTGTGAACTTCCGTGCAGACAATCCAGAAGTTGTTGCTGAAACACTTGCTGTTAAATGGCATCTTGGACTTGCAGGTGGAGCTGTGATTGCCAATCCGATTCCTGAAGCAGACGAACTCGACCCTGAAATGATCAATGGAATCATCGATCAAGCCCTTGCTGAAGCAAAAGAAAAAGGAATTAAAGGGAAAGACGTTACACCATTCATGCTCGGTAAAGTGAAAGATCTCACAGATGGCAAGAGCCTAGTAGCTAACATTGCTCTCGTGAAACACAACGCAGTCGTAGGAGCTAAGATTGCTGTGGCATTAAGCAAAACTAAATAACAATCCTTTCAAAAGAGTACTTCCTTCGAGAAGTGCTCTTTTTTTGTGTTCCATTCACCAACTTTCTATTACTAGGTAAACCGATCTTTACTAGTTTAAACCAATTTTATAAGGGAAATTCGAATAACATGCACAACTCTGAAAATGGAGGAATTACATTATGGATATTAAGAAGGAAGCGGATGAGTTGAAGAGTCCATCCGACTGGATTGCCGGTCTGGAATGGTTTTTCTTCATTTTCGCCAACATTGTCATTATCCCGATAACTGTAGGAAAAGCGTTCAATCTTCATCAAGACAGTATTATTTCTACGCTCCAGCTGTCTTTCATAGTGACAGGAATTGCCTGTTTACTGCAGGCGTTTTTAGGTCACAAACGCGCAATCCTTGAAGGTCAATCAGGACTGTGGTGGGGGATGATTCTCTCCACTGTGAGTCTCGCAAGTTCACAAGGAATTTCTATGAGTGAATTAGGAGGCAGTCTTACTGTCGGTGTCCTGATTTCTGCTGTGATGACTATCGCGGTCGGGCTGTTCGGATGGGGCCCCGCACTTGCTAAGCTGTTTAACCCGGCGGTTATGGGTGTCTTCATGCTACTGTTCGGATTTCAACTTATTAAAATCTTCCTCGAAGGGATGCTAGGCATTCCAATGGGGAATCCACCAGATGATGCAAAAATTCAACTATCTGTTGCATCGCTCACGTTCGTGGTTGCTGCCATTATGATTGTCATTAACATTAAAGCCCCGAAAAAAGTGAGTAAATACACTTTGCTTAGTGGAATAGTAGTAGGCTGGGTTGCTTATGCACTCCTATTTGGGCCAGAGCATACGGTGAAATCTGATGCTTCATTTCAATTTGAGTTATTCCATTTAGGAAAACCTGCTTGGAATATCGGGATTATTGTGATGGCCGTTATTACTGGCCTTATGAATCTGGCAAATACATTCGGAGCTTTAAAAGGTACAGAGTCTAAAGATTTATATGACGAAGAAACGAGCAAAAAACAATATAATCGTAGTTTGACCATTTCGGGTGGACTTACAGCAGTGAGCGGACTATTCGGTCTTGTCCCCTACGCACCTTTCGTGTCTTCAATTGGTTTTCTCGAACAGTCCGGGATCGTCAGACGGCTTCCGTTCATCATCGGCAGTGCGCTGTTTCTTTTGATGGGTATCATTCCTCCAGTCTCGCATTTTTTCTCGAACATACCTCTTAGTATAGGGAGCACTGTACTGTTTGTTGCTTACTTGCAACTGCTTAACTCGTCTTTTGGTTTCTTTGAGGAAATCCGGCTCAACAGCCGGAATGTCTATCGCTCCGCAATCCCAGTGTTCGTTGCCGTTGTCATTATGGTAATGCCTGATTCGTATTTCTCATCCTTACCGGGGTTTGTCCAACCGATTATTGGAAATGGGCTCTTAATGGGCATTCTAATTGCTCTCATTCTGGAGAATACCATTAAATGGGATCACATTAAAAATTCATAAAATCAATTCGAAAACTCAGAATACAAGTTTTACTGGAATTTTACTGGGTATGCACAAGAGTAGAACCAATTTACTAGAAAAACAAAAAAGAGGAAGGTGAACCAATGAATTACGAATCTAGCAGAATCGGAGAAGACATTGACCCTCGGTATGGCAGCTCTTTCATGGCAAAGAAAAATGCTGTCGCCACCCCTAACAAACTCGCCTCTATGGCAGCTAATCGAATCCTCAACAAAGGCGGGAATGCGATCGATGCCATGGTAACTGCCAATTCTGTACTCGGAGTTGTCTTCCCCCACATGACAGGTGCAGGAGGAGATTCTTTCTGGCTTATCTATGACGCAAAAACAGGTAAAAGATATTCACTGAATGCTACAGGACATTCCGGTGAAGAGGTGACAATCGACAAGTTCGATAAAGAAGAAGGTATGGATATCCGTGGGCCTAAAGCCGTCACTACAGTACCTGGAGCCGTGAGCGGATGGATCGAAGCTCACGAACGATTTGGAAAGCTGACAATGAAAGAATGTCTGGAGCCTGCAATTGAATATGCAAAGGAAGGCTTCCCCGTAGGACGATCTCTAGCAAAATTCTCAGAAGTTGCACTCACTTTACTACGCACCTACCCATCCACCGCAAAAGTTTTTCTCAAACACGGCGTTGCTCCCTACATGAAAGGCGATACAATGAAAAATCCAGACTTAGGGAGAACACTTGAGCGAATAGCTGAACATGGCATGGATGCTTTTTACAAAGGTGAGATTGCAGATAAGGTAACCGACTTCCTACAACAGCATGGCGGCCTACTGAAAAAAGATGATTTTGCCCGCCATCAGGCCACTTGGGAAGAGCCAATTGAAGTCCAATATGGGGATCGGACAGTAATTGCCCCCCCGCCTAACTCTGCAGGTATGGTGACCCTTCAAATTCTCGGAATGATGGATCACCTGGATATTACTAGCATGAAAGGTCATGAGGAACAGTTCATCGATGCATTTACCCGTGCAACAGCATTCTCGTTCATGGATCGTGATGAGTTCCTCGATGATCCTAATTTCAATAAAGTTCCGACAGATGTACTCCTAAGCAAAGAGTACTTCAAGGAACGCGTGAAAAAGATGCACGATCCGGCACTAGGACCACCCGAAAACGGCTATGCCAATAAAGGAGATACAACCTTTAGTTGTGCAGTGGATGAGGAAGGTAATGCTGTCGGCGTTATTCAAAGTCTGTATTGGGAATGGGGTTCTGGTGTTGTTGCCGAAGGAACTGGAATGATGCTTCAAAACCGAGGAAGCTATTTCTCACTTGACTCAAAAGCACGCAACAAATTAGAGCCTAACAAACGACCCGCACACACACTCACCTGCTCCATGGTCTTCCATGAGGACAAACCTGAACTCATCGTGGGAGCCATGGGTGGTGATGGTGAGCCACAGACACAGGCTTTAATCATTATGCGTTTATTGAACCAAGGATACTCCGTGCAAGAAGCAATCGATGCTCCAAGGTGGTTGCTCGGTCGGACATGGGGTGAAAACATACGGGGCTTACGTCTGGAAGGACGTTATGATAAGCAAATCGCTGAAAAACTGAAAGACCTAGGTCACGTAAATGTCACCATGATCGAAAACTTCAGCGACCTGATGGGCCATGCCCAGGCAATCCGTATTTGGCCGGACCGTATTGAAGCAGGTGCTGACCCCCGTGCAGGCGGACTGGCCATCGGGAATTGATCAACACGAATGAATTTCAACTATAACGAATATTTGAAGGGAGATTTTACGATGAACATTAACACTGATAATGAGACACAAACAAACCCTCAGCCTATCAAAAAAGATCGAGGTGGACACATTTGGGGCGCGAATAACCCTGAAATTGACCGTCAGAACCCGGATATTATAGTGCCCCCTGACACAGACAGCGGTACGATGCCTAACTTGAAATTCCCTTTTGCTCACTCCCATATGCGTGTCGAACATGGGGGTTGGTCCCGTGAGGTTACGATACGTGAAATGCCAGCTGCTGAAACAATTGCGGGTGTTAATATGCACCTTGAACCTGGTGGTGTCCGTGAGCTACATTGGCACAAAGAAGCTGAATGGTCTTATATGATTAAAGGAAAGGCACGTATTACAGCCATATCCCCAGACGGACGTGAATTTGTCGATGATGTAGAAGCTGGAGACTTATGGTATTTTCCTTCTGGCGTTCCTCATTCCATTAAAGGACTGAGTGAGGGTGCTGAATTCATCCTCGCATTTGACGATGGTAGTTTCTCAGAGAACAGTACATTTTCAATTACGGACTGGTTTGCACACACTCCAAAAGAAGTGCTTGCAGCAAACTTCGGAGTATCCGAAGAGGAATTTGATAACATTCCAAGTGGTGAAGTCTATATGTATCAAGGTGCTGTGCCTGGTCCGATTGCTGAAGACTTGCCCCCGGAAACAAATGAATTTGTGGAATGTCCGTTTAGCTTTAAATTGATGGATGTCGAACCAGTTGAAACGAGCGGGGGTAAAGCTTGGATTGCAGATTCTAGTAACTTCAAAGCATCTAAAACAATTGCTGCTGCTTTAGTAGAAGTAGAACCCGGGGGTGTCCGGGAACTACACTGGCATCCAAACGAAGCAGAATGGCAATACTATCTTGAAGGACAGGGTCGCATGACAGTTTTCGCCTCTGGTGGCAAGGCTCGTACGTATGATTATCAAGCAGGCGATGTAGGATACGTTCCGTTTGCAATGGGGCACTATATCCAGAATACGGGTGACACACCTCTACGTTTCTTGGAAATGTTCCGTAGCGACCACTTTGCAGATGTTTCTCTCAACCAGTGGATGTCACAAACACCTCCAGAACTTCTTAAAGAACACTTGCCGCTTAGTGATGAATTCATGAAAAACGCATTGCACAGCGACAAACGCCCCAATGTTAACTATTCATAATGCACATGAAAAAACCACAGCCGAATCGCTGTGGTTTTTCGTTTTATTAGACAAGTTCTGCCTTACGACCAATAAGTTTGTAGTACACAAGATACAATGATGGAATCATGACCAATGTAAACAAACTCGAGAAGGCAAGACCTGCGATAATTGTAATGGCAAGTGCTTCAAACAATGGATCACCCGATACTGCAACTGGAATCAATGCAACAATCGACGTAAGTGATGTCAAAATAATTGGTTTGATACGCGCGTAGCCGGATTCGACAATTGCCTCAATAACATCCATATTGCCTAGAAGTCGGCGTGCTTCCACGAAGTCGATTAACACAACTGCGTTCCTTACTACAATACCGGTCAATGAAACAATCCCCATGACACCAAGGAAGCTGAGAGGCGTCTGTGTGATGAACAATCCAAGTATGGCACCCGAAATACCGAGATACACCGCGAATAGTACGAGGAACGGTAAACTGAACGACTTAAATTGGAACGCAATGACCAAGTATACAAGTAGCAAGACGACTAAGAATAGAATTCCAATTTCAGCAAAGAATGCTTGCTGATCCGAATTCTCCCCACCCGTTGAAATTGTATAGCCTTCAGGTAGACCTTTCTTTTCTGCTTCAGCAGCATCTAACATGTCATCTTTAAATCCATAAGCATCCCCATACGCTTTTAACGTAATCGCGCGCTCTCCTTTTTCATGAGGGACTTGAGCGAGTAACGATGTTTTTTCTGATGTGAGCAATTCATCCAATGGGATGAGTTTCGGTGGACCTTGAGTCGTCATGGAAGGCACTACGCTATCTGAGAAGTCTACAGGTTCCCCCTCATTCACACCGTCTTCCTTTAATACGACTTGCTTTGAAATATCTCCTTCATACAACTTGAACAAAGGGACCCCTTGCGTTAACAACTGTAATTGGTTCGTTACTAAACTTAACGAAATTCCATTCTCCTCAAGTGCTTGTCGATTCGGAACATATTGGACAGCTGGAACAGGTTCTCCTAAGTTATCCGTTACAATGTCTGCGCCCTTTTTAAGCAAACGTTCTTTCAAGTCATCGCGCAGTTGAGCAAGTTGGTCGATATCATCGCCTTTAATCGTAACAGTTACTGGTGCTCCAACAGGCGGTCCTTGGACAATTGTATCGAGGAAGATTTCCGCGTCGCTGTAACGCTTCCGCAATTCCGGTTCCCATTTGTCGATGAATTCAGATGCACTCGTGTTGTCTTTTTTAATACGGAACACCGCTTGCCCTGTGTTTTCACCCGTGTTATCCATTGAGGAAGCAAACAGATTTGGTAACCCGCTACCTGAGAAAATAGCAGTTTCTTTTACGTTTTCATCTTCATCTGAAACTTCGTCAATGATCTTTTGGATTTCGTTATTGGTTTCGTCAATCGTTGTCCCCGCTGAGAGGCGGACGTCCATGGTCACTTCTTCTTTGTCTGCTGCCGGGAAGAATTCGAATGGTGTTAGCAGTGCTAGGAATAGCAGTCCTGTTGCGATGACCAACCCGCCGATTCCTACAAGTAACGGTTTCTTCAATACGGTACGCAATACTTTTTCAGAATAAAATACGGCAATTTTCTCCAAAGGTTTACCTAAGAATCCCGGAGTATCTGAGATTTTTTTATTGCGTCTTTTCGTTTTGATGAATTGAAGCATCGGAACGAGCGTAACCGATAATACTGTCGATGCAATAATTGTTGTGATTAAGATACTAGGGAGTGCTTTGATAAATGCGCCATTTCCTCCAGAAAGTAATAGTAACGGCGAAAACGTCACAACAATGGCTAAACTGGATGAGATAATAGATGTATAGACTTCTTTAACACCATTTACAGCTCCATCCAGAGGTGAGTCCCCTAGTTTATATCTACGCTGAATGTTGTCATTCACGACGATACTATCATCGACAAGAATCCCAATTGCGATAATGAGGCCAATGACGGATATCTGGTTCAAGTCTACTCCCATGTATGGAATTGGGATGAGACCCACGAGCACGGAAGCAAGAACGGTCAATGCAACCGCAAACGAGCCGTATAATGTCAGTCCAGCTGTTGTCACAACTAGTACTGCAATGACTGCGATGAGTAGTGAAACATATAAACTATTGAAGATTGAGTTCACATTATCTGCTTGAGATTCATAGGTGTGAGCCGTTACTTCTTTAGGAAGGTCTTCAATATATCGATCCATTTTCTTTGCGATGGTTTTATCCATGGAAGGGATATCTTGCCCTGGCTGAAGGAAAATTGTATAAGAAATTGCAGATTGTCCGTCAAATGTGACAATGTCTTTTGCTTCTTTTGCTACTTCTCCGATATCCGCTACTTTATCCAATGGCACAGCAGCATCACCGATTTGTAATTGCTTTAGTTTTTCAATTCCCTCATCTTGTTTTACTGTTAAAACAACACGTTCTTTTCCGTCATCGTGCGTTCCGAGTGAGAGTGGCTGATTTGCTTTTTGCAACACATTGAGTACATCAAACGGTTGCAGGCGATTTTCTGCCAACTTGTCAGGATTGAGTGTAATCATTAGTTGCTTTTCGTTGAACCCTTTGACGGTTGTTCCTGCAACTCCTTCTATAGACTGAAGATCATCTGAAAGGGTTTCAAACGAAGTCTCCAAGTCTGCAAGGGCTGCTTCGTCTCCAGTAAACATGTACGAAACGAGTGGAAATGCTAGATCGAGTTTTTTCACTTCAGGTGTTTGAGCATTCTCTGGCAACTCACTAGCAGAGCTCTGCACTTCTTGCTGTAACTTACTGATTGTCTGATCCGAGTCAACTCCATCTTTCAACGATAATGTAATGATGGATGCAGAATTTGCAGAAACGGAATTCATCGTATCGATGCCTTCTACTCTTTTAACCGCCCGCTCTAGTGGATTCGTTATTGTCCTTTCTACCTCCGACGGTTCAGCACCTGGTAGAATGGCAGAAACCATCACTAGATTGACAGGGGTTTCAGGAATTTCACGTTTTGGGAGCGTTAAAAACGTATAAACACCAACTAGCATAAGAATGAATATAAGGAAAATAAATAATTTACTGCGCTTTAATAGATAGACCATAAGTGTCCTTCCTCTCTCTTTCTAATAGCACTTCCAACGCAATATTACTTCTATACTAAATCATGCCACATCGACCTACCAATCTCAATTTTGGAAACTTAAAAAAAGCATAATAATTGTTTGACAATTCCTTTCAAATCTTGTACATTACATAAGGACGAACAATTATATCTCGTGCCAAACAAATTATTCGCTTTTAGGAGTGTTCAATAATGGATGTAGTATTCGATTATGAAGATATTCAACTAATTCCCGCAAAATGTATCGTTGACAGCCGATCTGAGTGTGATACTTCTGTCAAACTAGGAAAGCATACGTTCCGCTTACCAGTTGTCCCTGCTAATATGCAAACAATCATTGACGAAAAGATTGCTATTCAACTCGCTGAAGGCGGTTACTTCTATATTATGCACCGCTTTGACCCTGCATCACGCCCTGCATTCATCCGTGATATGCATAGCCGTGGACTGATTGCTTCGATTAGTGTCGGCGTTAAAGAAGATGAGTATGGGTTTGTAGAACAGCTCGCTACTGATGGACTTGTTCCAGATTACATTACAATTGATATCGCGCATGGTCATTCAAATGCAGTGATTCGTATGATTCAACATATTAAGAAACACTTGCCTGAGAGTTTCGTTATTGCAGGTAACGTCGGAACACCAGAAGCCGTTCGAGAACTCGAAAACGCTGGTGCTGATGCAACGAAGGTTGGAATTGGTCCTGGTAAAGTATGTATCACGAAAATTAAAACTGGTTTCGGTACTGGTGGCTGGCAGCTCGCAGCACTTCGCTGGTGTGCAAAAGCTGCATCGAAGCCAATTATCGCAGATGGCGGTATCCGTACTCACGGCGACATCGCTAAATCTGTACGTTTCGGCGCAAGCATGGTCATGATTGGATCACTATTTGCCGGCCACGAAGAGTCACCTGGTCAAACAGTTGAACGCGACGGCGAACAGTTCAAGGAATACTTTGGTTCTGCTTCAGAGTTCCAAAAGGGTGAGAAGAAAAACGTTGAGGGTAAGAAAATGTATGTCGAGTACAAAGGGCCTCTCCAAGATACGTTGACTGAGATGGAACAAGACTTGCAGTCATCTATTTCTTATGCTGGTGGTAAGAAGTTGGATGCGATCCGTACAGTGGATTATGCAATCGTCAAGAACTCCATTTTCAATGGAGATAAAGTTTATTAATTCCTAATTAAAACAACTGACAAAACCGGAGTCCCTTTGATGGGATTCCGGTTTTGTTACGGTTATAGAGAAAATATGGAAATCAACATGATTCCAATTGTTAGTGAGATCACTATAGCTGCGATGAACCCAATTACAAACACGACGAGAAGTACTCCAAGACCACGCCATGCCGAGAATCCATGGACGATGCCGACTGCTTTGCATGAGATGACAATGCTATAAATTCCTAATGCAAATGTCAGGAACATAGAGACCAGATACACACCGATTGGTAAGTTCGTAATCGCAAACGTTTCCGCAGGGGGCGCTTCGAATGCTAATTTCCCATATCCTAAGATAACTAAGTAGTTGACAGGGGCTAACCAGATAGACGGTAAGGTCGCAGCCGGTGTCACACGAAGCATTTCAGAGAACGTACCAGTTCCCCCGAACACTCCTTTTCCAATCCACTGATAGAGTGCTGCACCAATCACCCAAGATATGAGTGCTCCCACAAATGTAAAAACGATGAACAGCGGAATGAGTGCGCCAAGTGGTAAATTGCTGAATAGCCCCGAACTCCCCGCCTGATATCCCCCTGAAGCAAGTGCCGCAATGGCGAATATAAGAATGGCATAGCGAACAGAAGTCTCATTCTTCAAATACTGCAAGGTTTCAGTCGGTCTGCTCCAAATCGTAAGCAATGGTTTTAAATTCATGAATCGTCCTCCTTTAAACTTGTCACTCCCCTCGGATCGAAAAGATGGTACACTGATTTTTAGGGGGTGGAATTTTTTGAAAAGAAAAATTGTAATTACACTCAGTACACTAGTTGTCTTACTGCTTGTTGCGCTCGTATTTGCTGGCAATTACTTTTATGAACAAGGAATTAAGCGCGGTACTGAAGTAAAACTTCATAGTGAATCTGAAGCCGTTAATGATGCCGCGAGTGAGGCGGACCAAGCGTTGCTAAAAGAAGCTAAAGTCTGGTATGCCGAGCAGCCAAAAAACACGATTACTATGCAATCCTACGATAACTTAAAGCTGAAAGCTCAATTTATCAAAAACAATAAAAATGATTCACACAAAGCCATCATTCTTGCCCATGGCTTCCGCAATACTGGAGAAGACATGGGGAAATACGCAAAGTTCTACTACGACCAAGGATTTGACGTTCTGCTCCCTGATGCCCGGGGTCATGGAGATAGCGAAGGAGATTACATTGGCTATGGATGGCACGAACGCCTCGATTACAAAGATTGGATTAAGTACCTCATACAACAGCATGACGCTGAACAAATCATTTTGCAAGGGAATTCCATGGGCGCTGCAACTGTTTTAATGACAAGCGGTGAACAATTGCCGAAGCAAGTGAAGGGCATTGTAGCAGACAGTTCATATAGTACAGTTAAAAAGGAACTGGCGCATCAGCTGAAGTCCATTTATGGTTTACCAGCATTCCCATTACTTGAAGTTACGAGTGTCATCGCTAATATCCGGGCAGGATATACGCTTCAAGAAGCATCCGCAGTGGACCAAGTAAGGAAGAATAAAGTACCTTTACTTCTCATTCACGGCGATGCAGATGACTTAGTTCCTACCGAAATGGCGACTGAATTATACGATGCGGCCAGTGGTGAAAACGAGTTATGGATTGTTCCAGATGCAGGACATACAAAAGCATTTGACAATATTACAGGTGAGTACGAAGAAAAGCTATCTCAGTTTCTTGACAAAGTACTCGATTGATTACCGAATCGCTCTTCCGATCAGGAGAGCGATTTTTCATATGAGATTTTATTGTATACCTTCTCTTACGATAGTATGATGGAAAAGTTTCATTGATAGCTAGCGCGCTTTTCTTTTCCTTCCATTCAAGGTACGTTACGAGTAATGAAAGAATTACAGAGCAACTGATCTCGAAACACTTGTGAACGCACAACAAACAAGGATACCTTCGTTGCTTTACCTCCATACTGTTCCAATAACCAGATGCCATGATGAAGAGCGAAAAAACTGGAACGAAATGTGCGCATACTGCTTCTAGAAATCGAATCCCTTCGCAACTTGCTTTCCAACTCTTCCCGCATGACGAGTTCGCTGCAAAATCCATCTTCTTGCAAAAGTCCTTTTACAAAAGTTGCGAATAAAATCTACAATGACGATTATCCAAAACGTTGTGTTTAGTTAAACAAGAAAGGATGGATTCAATTGAAAATAATTATTACGGGAGACACTCATATTCCAGGCAGAGGTAGTAAATTACCTAAACGGTTACTAAATGCATGCAGCGACGCAGACTTCATTATCCATACAGGTGATTGGTGCTCTCCTGAAGTATTTGAAACGCTTTCTTCTTTAGCAGAAGTGAAAGGTGTCTATGGAAATGTCGATGGCGAAGACATGCGTGCTCTTGTTCCTGCCCGGCAGCTGATTGATATCGGAGGACTACGCATTGGATTAGTCCACGGTCACGGGGACAAGAAAACTACTGAGCAGCGTGCTATTGAAGCATTTGCTGAAGAACAAGTAGATGTCATTGTGTTTGGTCACTCACACATTCCAGTAATTAAGTATTTCAAAGGGGTACTTCTCATGAACCCAGGTTCACCTACGGACAAGCGTAAATTACCATTTTACTCGTTTATCACTTTAGAAATCGGGAATGAAATTCGTCCCGAGCTTATTCTCTTTCAAGACAAATCTTAATATCTTGGACTGCATGATTGGCGTGAATATACATATGCTACTTTTGAATTGAACAGGAGGGCGTCATAAACATGGATGATTATTCAGCAGACAGCGTATTACAAGGATATAAAGAAGGAATGGGGCAGTTTACTGAACAATTACCAGACATCGGCAGTGGGTTCCACTCCTTTACGGAGAGTTGTTTTGCAGATGGAGCTCTCGATGAAAAGCAGAAGCAACTGATTGCACTCGCTCTCAGTGTCTATGCGGACGACAAAATCTGCATGACCTTTCATGCAAAGGGTTGTGTAGACGCCGGTTGCACGGAACAAGAAGTGCTAGAAGCGTGCAGTGTCGCAGCTGCATTAGGAAGTGGTGCCGTGATGAGTCGGACGGTTACTTGCTTGAATGGGATGTTTCAACAATTTCAAAAGTAACAGGAGTAGCTACCTAGTAAACACCGTTTTGGTTGTTGGTTAGGTAGCTTTTTGAGTCTGTGGAAATGGGGATGTGCGCTTAGAGGATGTTTATAGGCATTATTTTTTCTTTATGATTGCTTTTCAGGCTTTATGATCACTTCCTCAGGTTTATGAGCACTTTTCTGGACTTATGATCACTTCCTCAGGATTATGAGCACTTTTCAGGCTTTATGATCACTTCCTCAGGATTATGAGCACTTTTCATGTTTTATGATCACTTCCTCAGGATTATGAGCACTTTTCAGGCTTTATGATCACTTCCTCAGGATTATGAGCACTTTTCAGGCTTTATGATCACTTCCTCAGGATTATGAGCACTTTTCATGTTTTATGATCACTTCCTCAGGATTATGAGCGCTTTGTATGCTTTATGATCACTTCCTCAGGATTATGAGCGCTCTTCAGGCTTTATGATCACTTCCTCAGGATTATGAGCGCTTTGTATGCTTTATGATCACTTCCTCAGGATTATGAGCGCTTTTCAGGCTTTAAAAGCACCCCTTCTCAAAAGCTCCTATATAATGGCCAAAAATCCAAAATCTAATTTCCTCCCAAAATTTAACCGCGATTGAAACGGTGGGAACATCACTAGCTTACTTTTACTCCACGTCTATCTTCATCAATTGCATCCTTTCTGTAAACAAACTTCGATAGGATAAAAAGCCAAGCAACACACTCGTCATCGCGGCGGTTGAGAGTAACAAAAACACAACGAGTAATTGAAATTGAACTGCCTGGACCGGGTCCGCTCCTGCGATGATTTGTCCACTCATCATTCCTGGAAGTTGTACAAGTCCAATCGTCTTCTGGCTTTCAATCGTTGGTATCATGCTTGCCTGAATCGATTTCATTAACTGCCGATTGATGGACTGCTTTGGGGTTCCACCAAGAGATAAAATCAGTTCGCTTTCATCACGATGCGTTTCCACTTCAGCAGTGAAACGGTTTATAAACAAGATCGCGAGAACCATTGAATTCCCGATCACCATACCACTTAGCGAAATAATGTATTGAGCGGTCGCAGGAACAATATGTAATCCGAGCAAGACAGTTTGCGTCAATACTTCAATCACCACAAATGTTACAAACAACTTCCACGTGATCCCTTTAATGGCTTTTCCTTTGTGCCGGGCATTTTGTACAGCAGCAACAATCATCAACAGTACCATTAACATAATGAAAACCGCATGTTCGGAATCGAACACAAATTTCAACACAAATCCTACCGCAATAAGTTGCACAGTTGAACGAAGTGCTGCGACAATCGTATCTCGTTCCAGTCCCAGATTCAGCGTTTTTGATAGCAATAAAGGGATGAAAACAAATATCAACGTTAAACTTAAGGTCATCCAACTCATGACAACACCCCTTTCACAAACCGTTTTACATCTTCATCTTCTGATGCATTAACATCTTCTTTGTTCCCTTCTTCACGCAACTCTCCATCAACCATGACCCAGAAGTACTCCCCTATTCGATTTGCCTGTTCCAAATTATGAGTAATCCAAACGATAGTAATCTTTTCAGTCTCATTCAATTTGACGATTAAGTCTTCAATTTCTTGACGGGAAGAGGGATCAAGTGATGCTGTGATTTCATCTAGCAACAAGATTTTTGATTGATTTAATAACGTACGGGCAATGGATACTTTTTGCTTTTGCCCCCCGGAGAGTTCACGAGCATCTCTTGTGAGAAGAGATGATGGAAGTCCAACACGATCCATGGTGGCAATTGCTTGTTCATCGGATAAAGTTTTACCACGCAGCTGTAATGGAAGTGCTAAATTATCCTGCACCGTGCCTTGTACCATTGGAGAATTTTGAAGCACAATTCCTACATGTCTCCTAACTGACATTGGGGATTGCTCTTCAATCCGCTTCCCATCTATGTAAATTTCACCTTCTATTGGACTGATGAGGCCATTGCATAATTTCAACAATGTCGTTTTCCCCGCTCCAGAAGGTCCGATCAATGCAGTAATCTTCCCTGTTGGAAATTGACCACTCACTTTTTTAATAATATCGGTGTGATTCACACCATAACTCACACAATCTAGCACAAGCGCGCATGATGGAGTTGAGGTATTACTAGTTTCTAGGTTCAATTCATTCAGACTCCTATCGTATTGAACTTATTTTTCTTCCAACTTTAATTTTCCGGTTTATTCCATCCAATGACCTATTGTAATTCTACCATTTCGATCAATAATCAAACCATACCATATCCCTTTTAACAAGGAGGTCTTACAATGCAAAAATCTTTAGTTCTTAGGAAAAGACGAGTCACTCCTCCAGTTCTCATAGCAAGTAGTTTTTTAGTTACGATACTCATAGGGACTGCTTTGCTCAAACTTCCCTTTGCGACAACTGCGCCGATAACTTGGACCGACGCACTATTTACTGCGACATCAGCAACAACCGTAACGGGACTAAGCGTCTTCGACGTCGCTACTACGCTTACCCTTTTCGGTGAAATCGTGCTCCTTGTTCTTATTCAAATTGGTGGAGTTGGGTTAATGGCTTTCGCGGTTGCGCTTTTAATGATTCTCGGACGAAAAGTGGGCATGAAAAACCGCATATTTCTCCAAGAAACATTTAGTCAACAATCGATAGGAGGAACCGTCAAATTTCTGAGAAGCATTTTGAGGTTTGTATTCATAACTGAAGGGATTGCTTTTATTTTGTTATCTCTCATTTGGGTTCCCGATTTCGGCTGGAAATCCGGTCTTTATTACAGTCTATTCCATGTCGTCTCTGCTTTTAATAACGCAGGATTCTCCTTGTTTCCTGACAACTTAGTAGGGTTTGCCGGTAATCTTTCCGTCACACTTATACTATCTTCACTCTTCATCATCGGTGGCCTTGGTTTTACTGTTGTCATGGATGTAGTTTCAAAACGGTCATTTAAGCATTGGTCACTTCATACGAAAATGATGCTCGCCGGAACGCTTATCGTCAATCTCATCGCTACATTCTTATTTTTCGCACTGGAATATCACAACACGGAAACAATCGGAAACATGTCTTTCGGGGATAAAGCGTTGACCTCTTATTTTCAAGCAGTCACGCCAAGGACTGCTGGTTTCAACATGGTACCTATCGGCGATATGGAGGACAGTTCTCTCTTGCTAACATTGTTGTTAATGTTCATCGGCGGAGGGAGCGCTTCTACGGCATCCGGTATTAAACTGACGACGTTCATCGTCATTGTAGTCGCAACCCTGGCGTATTTTAAAGGGATGACAGAACCTCACCTATTCAAAAGAACAATCAAATCAGCAATCATTTTTCGCTCTCTCGCAATTGCTGCGGTGAGTTCCATGCTCGTATTTATATCATTTTTCTTGTTAACTGTTACAGAATCGTTACCATTCCTCCCATTGTTAATTGAAACGGTGTCGGCGTTCGGAACTGTAGGACTGTCCGTTGGGATCACGGGGGACTTGACTCCTGCAGGCGAATGGATTCTCTGCGTGGTGATGTTTTTAGGAAGAATCGGACCGTTGACACTATTTTTCCTGCTCATTCGCCCTAAAAAGGAAACTTTTAAGTATTCATACGATCGCATTCATACAGGATGATAAAAAGATACCACCATATGCCTGCTTATGCAGATGTATGGTGGTATCTTTTTGTTCTGTAGTCAACATCGGTTCTACAAGGAATTGTAGAGGAGCATCTTTATAGTGTTATGAGCACTTCTCCATATTTATGAGCTCTTTTCGCGGGGTTATGATCACTTTCACGGATTTATGAACACTCTTCTCGGGTTTATGATCACTCTTACCAGATTATGAGCATTTCCCTCTTTTATTAAGTGTTTCGCTGAGTTTATAGGCAGTTAGTATTCAACTATACATACCTTTTACAAAGTCCTTTCATAGCTAGTCAATTTTCAATAAATCGTAAGGCGTAATAATCCCAATTAACTTATCATTGTGCTCAGCGGTATCTGTAATTAAAAGGGCTTCGAGACGCGTTCCTCTGGAGATTGCCCGTTTGAAATAGTCCTCAGCTTCGTACACAGATAGATCTCTTCTGACAAATTCAAACGATTCTTTACGTTTTTCATAATTGTAGATGTCAGACAGTGTCGGTATTTCCCGGGAAATAGAATCTTCTGGCGATTGGCCTGCTAACCAATAAGTAATCCCTGCCGCTGTAATAAGTCCTTTGAATTTTCCATCTTCGTAAATCGGAACCTGTCCAAACTTATTATCACGCATTAGCCTAAGGGCAGATGTAAGGGGATCTGACGCTTGTAAAGTATGTACCTTACAACCGAACAATGCACCCACATTGAGCGGATTGCTCACTTTGCGTTCAATCATTTCGATACGTTCCACAATATCATCATGAGGTTCGGCAATAACATAATCGACTCCTGTCCGATGGTGAATAATTGCGTTTCTCAAGTCACCAAATTCGCGTAAGTCTTCTTCATGATTACGAACAACAGAATTTTTAATTTTAGCCTTCTCAATCAATCGATAAAATGGCAAAAAACCCGTCTCATCCACTTTCTTCCCAAGTGCTTTTTCAATACGATTATAGGCGATGATGAAACGATCTGAATTTTTAGCAGTCATTAGTGAGGCTCCACTCCTTTCACTTAGTGTACCCAAATGTTATTAATGGAAGACAAGCAAACTCCACCTCCTAGAAAAGAAGGTGGAGCCTATTGACATACTTATTCGCTTACGCCCACTTCATATAGACGCGTTTCAGATGCCGGATCAATATCGTAATTTACTACACGCTTATTAACCCCTTTAAGCTTATATCGGTATACGGTCGGAATTGCTGGAACTTCTTCGAACATATACTCTTGCCACTCATCATAGACCTTCTTTCGGTATTCCAAGTCAAATGCTTTTTCAGAGGTACCTTGTTTCAGCAGCTCATCGTTCTTTTCACTCGTCCAGCGAGTCATGTTGAATGAATCTGTGCGGCCATACGTACCTGATGGATCTGGGTCTGAACCAGTTCCCCAAGCTCCTTGGTAGATATCAATTTTCGGGTCATCATTTTCGACCATGTCATAGAACGCATTGATGTCATGGAGACGACCGTCAACTAGTTCAACTTTCAACCCAACATCTGCCCAGTTTTGCATATACGCTTTTGCGATTGGCTCCGCTGTTTCGCCCCCTGACATTGAAGCAAAGTTGATGACCAGCTTTTCACCATTTTGGTCTTCACGGATACCGTCTCCGTCTGTATCTTTGAAGCCAGCTTCTTCTAGAAGTTCTTTTGCTTTCTCGGGATCATATGGACGTCCTTCAATTTCCTTGTTATGGAAACTTTCAAACACAGGAATGATCAAAGTAGTACCTGGGAAGCGAAGACCATGGTAAAGTTTTTCACCAATAGTGGCGTTGTCCATTGCATACCACATTGCTTGGCGAAGCTCTTTGCTTGCCATTTTAGCATTGGGATCTGTTATGTTTTCCTTCTTTTTTGCATCCCACTTACCTTGTTTAAAACCAATGTACGTGTATGAAAGATCTACTTTAGCTAAAAGTTCCAGAGTGTCAACGTCTTTCACTGTTAGATATTGATCAGCTGGAATAGTAGCTAGATCCACATCGCCATTTTTCATAGATTCAACGATTGTTGCAGAACTAACCACTTTTTGTACAATTGATTTAAGAGCTGGTTTGCCTCTCCAATAGTCATCGTTACGTGAGAAAAGTATAGACTCTCCTGGTACGATTTTGTCAACTTTATAAGGCCCGAACCCAATTGGATTTACACGAATCTTGTCTGATGACTCCAGATCTTTCATAGTGACTTCTCCAGTCATGACATCACCAACATGATGACGTGGTGTTGCATTCGACCAGAACCCGGATAGGATGGATGGCGTTGCCTCTGTGAATTTGAATTCCATGTTCTTTTCGTCAATAATTTTAATACCTGAGATTTCTTTTGTTTTACCTTCGTGGTAAGCAGGCATGCCTTCAATATTTTCAATCATAAAGCCATAACGGTCTCCTACGTAATCAGGATGCCCAAGTAACTGGTACGAGTAAAGAAGGTCACTTGTTTTTACAGGCTCCCCATCAGACCAGTTTACGTTATCTTTAATCTTTAATTTCAACGTTTTATTGTCTTCCGAGAGTTCATACGTCGCTGCACCTTCATTTGTAATCAAGTAATCTCCATCAACATCCAGTAATGCTTCATCAAAGTACTCCATGATCTCCGCATCATACTGAACTGAGTAGAAGACAGTGCTCAATGTGCCTTCGAATGGCTCATCTGCAACCAATGCGACTGTCATTTCGCCATCTTCCATAGCTTCCTTATCGTTACTTACGGCCAGAGGGAAATCAAGCTCCGCTTTATTATCATCGTCTCCCTTTTCTGTAGTACCGTTGTCTGTGTCCTTATCTTTGCCTTTGTCTTTACCGTCTCCACTCGCGTTATCGTTGCCACTACAAGCAGCCAGGAATACACTGAGCACAAGCATCAAACTAGCTAGCAACAAAAAACTTCTTTTCTTCAATTGCCTTACCTCCCCTTTTTTTAAGCCAATCTTTGTCTTGCATCGGACGCACGTTTCACTGCTTGCCCGATGTAATTTATACACAGCATCATTACTAAAATCAGTAATGCTGCAGGTAACCAAACCCATGATTTGTTTTGGACGATATCCGGATTGGTAGCAAATGAAATCAGTTTCCCGAGGGATGGTGTGCTTGCCGGTAATCCAAATCCTAAAAATGTCAAGCCGGTCTCAAGACCGATGTTCCCTGCGAGAGTTAGAGTCATATTAACAATGACAAGTGAACTTAAATTCGGGAACATTTCGAAAAACATGATTTTCCAACTTGGCGTGCCAAGTGTTTTGGATGCGTTAATATAATCCAATTCCCGTTCTGCAAGTCCTCTGGATCGAATCAACCTAGCTTTATTGAACCAGGCAAACGCACTCATCATGAGAACGAACGCAAAAATGGAATAATCCGGGACAATGACGATAAACACAATAATGAACATAGTACTTGGTAAAACCATCAGGAAATCTATTATTCTCATAATGACATTATCAACCATACCACCGAAAAATCCGGCAATTAGACCGACTGTTAATCCGAATAAGCCTGCAATCAACGTCACACTGAGTCCGATTGTAAATGAGTTACGCGCGCCTAACAGTAGCTGACCGAATACATCCCGTCCACCATCATCCGTACCGAGCCAGTGGGTCTCGGAAGGAGCCTCCCACGTTTCAAGAAAATTGACTCTTTTAAGTTGTTCCTGATTAATAAACAGCGGTGAACTATAAGCGGTAATTAAAATTGCAATCAGCAGAACTAAGGAAATCAACGCCATCTTGTCATGTCTAATCTCTCGCCATATCGTTTTCGCAAGAGATGGATTGTTCACTTTTTCTTTAGCAATCATCTTTTTTTCATCAATTGTGACCATTTAGTTTTCCTCCTCATTCGCTTTTCCTATTCAATCCGGATACGTGGATCTATGGCACTCAATATGATGTCTGAGAGCATTGTACCTACAATAACAGCAGTTCCTGAAATCATAACGATTGCTGTTGTCACAGTAAAATCACGTCCTGTGATGGATTGAATGAAGAGCTGCCCAAGGCCAGGATAACTAAAGATCATTTCCAAAAATATTGATCCGGCAATCAACCCTGTTACTTCATAGCCCAGAAATGCGGCGATCGGAAGCATGGAATTCCGCAAAATGTGGCGTGTGTATACTTTGCCTTCTGGTACCCCTTTGGCACGAGCCGTTTTCACGAAGTCTTTCAGTTTGGTATCGATAATATCATTCCGTAAGTATTGGATTGTTCCGAAGGTTGCAAGCAATGCCCCGGACATTCCTGGTAATACTAAATGTTTTAGTTTGCTGACATAATACGCCCACGTTCCTGTTTCAATCCGTACATCGACACTGCCACCCGACGGGAACCAACCGAGTACAAAACTGAATAGAAAGAGCATGAGTAAAGCAAATACAAACAAAGGTGTCGCGAACGAAAAGTAGTTATAGGTGACTATCAATTTATCGGCCCAGGTATCTGTCCACCTACCCGCTATAATGCCAAGTGGAATGGCGATAGCATAGGTAACAATAAGAACGAAAAGTGATAACGTCACGGTGTTAGCGACTCGGCCGGCAAGCAAATGTGTTACGGGTTGCTTATGCGTGTAAGACTGTCCTAAATCACCTTTCACTGCTTTTCCAATCCAATTTCCATATTGTACATACCACGGATCATTGAGCCCATAATGCTCACGAATGCTTTCCATTTGTTCAGGTGTTGCATTGGGATTCCCCATAAATGCTCCTGTGACAGCATCCCCAGGCATTTGTTTTGCCAATACAAAGATAATTAAACTTAGTAAAAGTAGCTGGGGGATCATAATGAGTGTCCGGCGAAGAATGAATTTAATCATGCGTCACATACCCCCTTTTTGAACTGCAACTGAATGTGTAGGAGTAAGCGGTTTCAAGTCGAACATCCGACCGTCTTTATCGAAATAACTATCATATTCTTTCCGATATGCATTGTTGATTTCCTTACGTAATTCCATTTTCTCGAAACGTTTTGCAGGATCCATTTCTGGAATTGCGGCAATTAGACGCTTAGTGTAAAGGTGCTGGGGATTATTGTAGACATCTTCAGCAGTTCCTTCTTCAACAAAACGACCTTTATACATAATTCCAATTCTGTCGCAAATATGTTTAATAACTCCAAGATCGTGGGATATGAATAAGTAAGTCAATCCGAAGTCTTTTTGAATTTCTTGCATGAAGTTCAAGACCTGAGCCTGTACGGAAACATCCAACGCTGAAACAGGTTCGTCTGCAATAATTAGTTTTGGATTGAGCATCAGTGCTCGGGCAATCCCGATCCTCTGCCTTTGGCCACCAGAGAACTGGTGTGGATATTTGTAAATCGATTCTGGGCTTAAGCCAACACGCTCAATCATGTTTTGTACGCGAGTTAGCTCCTCTTTAGGAGAAAGCCGCTCAAAGTTACGCAGCGGTTCAGCAATTATATTCAAGACGTTTTTTCTTCCGTTTAATGAAGAATAGGGATCCTGAAAAATCATTTGGATATCACGGATATGCTTTCTACGATCATGTCCGTTCATATTGGCGAGATTATCACCATTAAACAAAACTTCGCCACCGGTTGCTTTGTTCAGTCCAATAATTGCACGACCTGTTGTTGTCTTTCCGCAACCAGACTCCCCCACAAGTCCGTATGTTTCCCCGGGTTCCAAATTGAAGCTGACGCCGTCAACTGCACGTACATGATCGACCACGCGGCGGAAGAAACCACCTCTTATCGGAAAGTGTACTTGCAAGTCTTTTACGTTAAGTAGTGACATAGTTTTCATCCTCCACTTGGTCTTCCGGGAAGTGGAATTCCTTGTAACACGTACACCGTACAAAGTGACCAGGCTCCACTTCATGAAGCGTCGGATTGTCTTCATGCGCATCCTCAGAAATCCATGGGATTCGAGGAGCAAATCGGCATCCTTTGCGATCTAGTTTTTGAATCGATGGCACAATACCTTCAATAACATGTAGTTCTTCTTTATCTGTCATGTTAGAAGGAATCGAGCTCAAGAGTGAGCGTGTATATGGATGTAGTGGATTCGAAAATAGTGTATTTACGTCTGCAATCTCTACAAACTCACCTGCATACATTACCGCTACTCGATTTGCCATCTCTGCAACTACTCCAAGATCATGTGTGATGAGGATAATACCAGAATCTGTAATGCGTTGGAGCTCTTTCATTAAATCCATAATTTGAGCTTGAATCGTTACGTCCAACGCAGTTGTGGGCTCGTCTGCAATCAGCATCACTGGATTACAAGCAAGTGCAATTGCAATTACGACACGTTGTCTCATTCCACCTGATAGTTCATGAGGATATTGTTTGTAGATTCGGTTGGCATCTTTTATACCGACCTGCCCAAGCAACTCCAGCACTCGTTTCTTTTTTGCAGCACTAGATAGTTTCATATGGTAATCCATCGGCTCTGCAATTTGTCGGCCAATTGTTGCGAGTGGGTTCAGAGCTGTCATTGGATCTTGGAAGATCATGCCCAAGTCTTTCCCACGAATTTTGTTCAACTTTTCTACCGGCAAGCTTAGAAGATTCTGTTCTTTCAAATTCACTTGACCTTCCAGTTTTGTAGTCTTCGCATTGTGAAGACCTATGATGGAGAGTGCCAAGGCACTCTTGCCGCATCCAGATTCACCGACAATCGCCACGACTTCATTTTTATGGACCGTTAGTGAAACACCGTCCACAGCTGCGTAATAATTCCCTTTGATGTTGAATGATGTTCGCAGATTCTCAATTTCCAAAACCGTCTCAGCCAAAGTAGTTCCTCCTTGCCCTTGGTAATATGTACAAAAAAAGGTTGATTTAATTTTCAGACTTTATAAGTTTTTTTCAACTATACTACACAACTTTTATGTTGGCAATACTATTTTTTCAGAATACCAAATATATAGAATATTTCATGTATGGCAAATCAATGACAAACTCTGTAACAAAGCGAACTTAGATAATATTATCCCTTTTAATTTTTTTGAATATTTTTTAATTGCGGATACAAACCCCTTTAACTCACTAGTTTGGATTTCAGCAACCTCCTTATTGGTTGATCCTACGATACCGAGAAATCCCCCATTAGTTTAGAAACAGCTCCCCAACAATCCTATTTCACTCAGTTCAATCGTTCGATGTTTTACGACATTTCGCGACACGAAAATCCACTTCACTATAATAAATCGAGTTGTTTTTCATCAGAAAGGGTTTGAATACAAATTATGACTCCTTTAATTAATTCATCTAGCGACCATCCCGGTATTTTACCATGTTGCATAGCCAACTCAAACGAAGCTGGAATATGCAAAAAGCCTGAAGGCATATCCGGTTTGTGTTTGGCTGCCCAATGGAGTCCTGCATACATTACGTTATTACATAAATAAGTTCCAGCAGAATTGGATATTGCTGCTGGCAATCCCGCATCAGATAATCGGTTCACCATTTTGCTGATCGGCAGAGTGGAAAAATAAGCAGGCGGTCCTTCTAATTCAATGGTTTCATCGATTGGCTGATGCCCTTCGTTGTCAGGTTCGCCGTCTTTAACATTCAGGGCAACCCGTTCTGGGGTCATTTTATAACGTCCACCCGCGAGCCCAAGTGATAAAACTGCATCCGGAATTTCTTTCTCAACATAATTGAGTAACTCTGCACCGGATGCATTAAAATCTACAGTTAAGATTTTCCCGCAAATGATATAGTCACCAATAACCGAGCCATCCAATTTTTCAATGATTTGCATCGTTGGATTCACAGGGAATGAGAGAAATGGTTCAAACCCAGTTAATAGTAGTTTCTTCATTTTTAAAAATCTCCTTTATACGTGCAATTGCTTTGACTGTTCACTAACTTCTTTCATTAAAACGTCGTCATGTAAATGACACGCAACAAAGTGGCCCTCATCCTTTTCCAGCCACTGTGGTTTCTGTGCGGCACAAACCTCCATCGCATAAGGACATCTAGTTCTGAACACGCATCCCGAAGGTGGGTCAATCGGACTTGGCAACTCCCCTTCCAATAAAATACGTTCTCTCGATTCCTCTATATCTGGGTCTGGTATTGGAATTGCTGATAGTAAGGCTTCTGTATAAGGGTGTAAAGGCTTGCCATAGAGCTGATCGCTTGTCGTCAACTCTACTAAATGACCTAAATACATAACGCCAATTCGATCAGAGAGGTATTTCACCATCGATAGATCATGTGCAATGAATAGATAAGTCAGCCCTTTCTCACGTTGCAACCGTTGAAACAACATAACAACCTGCGCCTGGACTGACACGTCTAATGCAGAAATGGGTTCGTCAGCAATGATAAATTCAGGGTCGAGTGCGAGCGCTCTTGCAATACCGATTCTTTGTCGTTGTCCTCCAGAAAATTCGTGAGGATATCGGTTCGCATGGTCGCGATTTAACCCGACGTCTTCTAGCAGCTCATTTACGCGTGCACGCAATTCCTTTTTAGACTTGTACATATTATGGATTTCCATCGGCTCTGCAATGATTTCATAAACAGTTGAGCGTGGGTTAAGAGACGCATAAGGGTCTTGGAAAACCATTTGCATCTTCTTAAGAAACTGTTGACGTTCTTTGTCGTTCATATCGTGGACATTTTGCCCTTCAAATACAACATCCCCGTCTGTTTTGTTATAAAGTCCTAAAATTGTACGTCCCGCTGTCGACTTTCCACAACCTGACTCTCCTACAAGACCAAACGTCTCCCCCTTGTAAATATCAAAACTAATGCCATCTACCGCTTTTAATGTTTTCCCTTTACCAACATCAAAATGTCTTTTCATATCTTTTACAGATAGTAATACTGATTGGGAATCTGTCATCATTGTTCCTCCTCGTTTCCAGACGTTCTGTGATGTGATAGCCAAGTTGAGTCAATCTGTACGCCGAGCCCTGGCTCGTTCGGTAGATGAACCAGTTGTTTTGTATAGGTAACGCCTCCAATTACAGGATCACCATTTAACATCAGAGGCGCATCAAAATCGCAACGCGTAATATTCGGCTGACTGGCAGCAAAGTGAGCTGCTGCGGTGATCCCCAATTTCGTTTCAATCATACTGCCTGTCATACATTGGACTCCGTAACTTTCAGCAAGCGCATTGATTTTCAATGCTTCATGGATTCCACCTGACTTCATCAACTTGATGTTGATCAAATCTGCTGCTCCACATTGCAAGACACGCAACGCATCTTTTGGTGAAAAAACGCTTTCGTCTGCCATGATTGGCGTCAATGTATTTTGAGTCACATACAACAGTCCATCTATATCTTCAGCATGGACAGGTTGTTCTACGAGTTCAATCTCAAGACCCGCATCTTCCATCGCGGTAATTGTTCGAATCGCTTCTTTAGGCTTCCAACCTTGGTTGGCATCCAAGCGAATCTTGACAGTATGACCCACGCGATTCCGGATTTCTTTAACACGTTCAATATCGAGCTCTGAAGAACCGATTCCTACCTTCACTTTCAATGTAGTGAATCCGTCTTCTACATACCGATGTGCATCGTCTCCCATCTCCATTGGATCATTCACACTTACTGTAAAATTTGAATCCAACTTTGTCCTGTGCCCCCCTAAGAATTGATACAGAGGGAGTCCTGCAAGTTGACCAAGGAGATCATGTATCGCCATGTCGACTGCAGCTTTAGCGCTGGTGTTTCTCACAATAGTTTTATGTAAAACGGCGAAAAGTTCGGTTCGGTTACGAACATCCATCCCAATCAGTTTGGGAGCCAATACTTCTTCTATTGCGTACGTAATGCTCGCCATGGAGTCGCCTGTAATTACATGAGTTGGCGGAGCTTCCCCCCACCCGGATTCCCCATCTTCTGTCGTGACCTTTACATAAGTTGAGTAGGCAGTATGGACGGTGCGCAATGCTGTTTTAAACGGCTTACTTAATGGAACAGCAACTGTCGCCAGTTCAATCGAATGAATCTTCATATATACGTTCTCCTTTCTCACCTAAAACGAACAAAACTGTGTGCGTCGAACTCTCGGCGCACACAGTCTCCCCCTACTTATTCTTTGTCAGCGTATTTTAGGTCGAGATAGCCGACTGGGTGACGGAGAATCCCTGTAACACCAGGCTTTTCTAATGTTGACTGATTGTAATAGTAAAGTGGAATTACCGGCATTTCGTCCATGAGCATCGTGTCTGCCTGTTGCAACAATGTCCAACGTTTGTTCTCGTCTGTTTCATTTTTAATAGCTTCAATCAACTTGTCATAATCAGGATTTGACCAAGTCGTACGGTTCATCGATGATTCTGAAATGAAGCTTTCCAACGCATTGACTGGGTCAGCATAGTCGTGCAAGAAAGAGGAACGAGAGAACTGGTATTTGAACTCTTTCTGATCTGCAAGGAATACTCCAGCTTCTACGTTTTGTAACTCAATGTCTACGCCAAGATTTTCTTTAAACATCGATTGCAACGCAACCGCAATTTTTTGGTGGTCTTCACTTGTAGAATACGTTAATGTTACTTTAGGTAATTCTGTATATCCTTCTTCCTTCATGCCTTCTTCAAGTAATTTCTTCGCTTGTTCAGGATTAAACGAAACTAGATCTCCTGCAGACTCACGGAACTCTTTGCCATCCGGTCCGATGAATCCGTAAGATACGAAACCATGTGCTGGCTTTTCTCCATTTTTCGTGACGAACTCTACAATGTCTTCCTGATTAACGGCTTCACCGAAAGCTTTACGGATTTTCTTGTTCGTGAATGGCTCCATAGATGTGTTGAATCGGAAGAAGTACAATCCTGCTTGGTCTTCCAATTTAACCTCTGGATTATCTTTCAAGTCCTCAGCAATTTCAGACGGGACATCTGTACTATCCAACTCATCAGACTGGTACATTTGGTAAGCAGTTGTAGAATCACTCACCATTTCCCAATTCACTTTGTCGAGTTTCACTTTGTCTGCATCCCAATAGTTTTCGTTCTTTTCAAAGACGAATTTCACGTCGTGATCCCATGAAGCTAATTTAAACGGACCGTTTGAAACGAAAGAATCTGCTTCTGTAAACCATTTCGGGTTGTCTGTCGCTACTTTTTCATTGATTGGGAAAAAGCTTGGGTTCGTAATGATGTTTAAGAAGGCTTCGTTTGGAGCTGTCAGCTTCACGACGAATGTTTTCTCATCAGGTGCTTCAATTCCAATGTCTTCAACAGCACCTTCACCGTTGTTGTAGTCTTCTGCTCCTTCAATAAAATAGGCAAGGAATGCTGCAGGAGATGCTGTTTCAGGGTCAAGCATATGCTGCCAAGCGAATAAGAAATCGTTTGCAGTAAGTGGATCGCCATTTGACCATTTTGCACCATCGCGGATAGTGAATGTATACGTCAATCCATCTTCAGATACCTCAATCTTTTCTGCGGAAGCTTCTTCTGCCAAGTGATCTTCTGACAAGCGAGTGAGTCCTTCCATCAAGTTGTTAAGAGCACTCCAAGAAACTGCGTTAAAGCCCACGGACGGGTCAAACGAAGTAGGTTCTTCGCCGTTGTTCAAGTAGAGTACTTTTTCTTCGGCAGGCTTGTTGTCCTTGCTGTCTTTTCCTCCCGTTTCGGCTTCTGGCTTCTTGCCTGCTTCTTCATTTGCTGTACAGGCTGCGAGTACTACGATTAGTGCAGTAAATAATACAAACTTGATCCACTTCTTCAATGTGACTTCCCCCTTTTATATGATGAAACCATAAACACACTCTAGAGATGAACAGTGTTGACTTCCGCTACAGGTGGGCGCTTTCCGAGGTGCTTGATTTCAGCAGCTTCCCTTGCTTTGTTCAGTCCAGGGGCTTCAATCTGCGCTGATCCCCTCCGGAGTCGCCACCTTTCGCTTCACTCAACGAATATCACAGTAACTACAGGTATTTATCAAAGACTAGCGATCAAGACAATACAGCTTTCGCCCTTGGGTCTTGGAGCCAGCAGTCTACGGTGTGCTGGGTGGTGAGTTGTGTTGTTGCCGGGTAAACACGTTCGCATACTTCCATGGCGAAGGGACATCTAGCAGCGAAGGGACAACCTTCGGGTGGTGCGAATAAATCTGGAGGTGTACCTTCGATTGGCTTCAACTCTTCTTCTTGCAAGTCAAGCCGAGGTACTGAGTTCAGTAGACCTTGCGTGTATGGATGCTGCGGGTCGTAAAAAATCTCCCGCTTATTCCCGATTTCAATGATTTTCCCTGCATACATGACTGCGATACGATCTGCAATTTTCGCGACAACACCGAGGTCGTGAGTGATCAGAATAATTCCCACACCCGTTTTACGTTGGATTTCTTCGAATAATTCTAGTATTTGCGCTTGTATCGTAACATCCAACGCAGTAGTCGGTTCGTCTGCGATGAGCAATTCAGGTTCGCAGATTAAAGCGATTGCAATGACGATTCGTTGGCGCATCCCCCCAGAGAACTGGTGAGGGTATTGTTTGAGTCGCTCTTCCGGGTTCGAAATCCCGACAAGGGTTAACATCTCAATAGCTTTCCTTTTTGCTTCTTCGCGTGATACCTTGTGATGTGTTCGTAATCCTTCCATTAATTGTTCTCCGATTTTCAATGTTGGATTCAGTGCTGTCATCGGATCTTGAAAGATCATCGAGATATCTACACCTTGGATTTCACGAAGGGCTTTCTTGTTCAGTTTGGTCAAGTCCTGATTTTTGAAAAGTACCTCTCCATTCCTAATCCTGCCTGGTGGTTGTGGAATAAGTCCCATAATCGTATTTGCCGTCACGCTTTTCCCACAGCCAGATTCTCCAACGACTGCAAGAGTCTCCCCTTTGTACAAGTCGAATGAAACACCACGGATTGCTTGTACTTCGCCGCCAAACGTCTTAAAAGAAACTTCCAAGTCCCGTACGGAGAGCATTATTTCTTGTGAATTTATTTTCTTCTGTTTTCTATTTTCTTCTGTAGCAATGCCTGAACTAGGTCGATGCTCCTTTTTGGTAGGGGCATTTTCCAAGCTGGACGCATATGCCAACTGTTGTCCTATCAAATCCATTACCCCCTCAATTTCGGATCGAGCGCATCCTGCATACCATCTCCTAGTACGTTAAAGGCAAACATCGTAATGGAAATGAAGAACGCCGGGAAGAATAAGCGCCACCAGTCACCAGATAGAATTACTGGGAGGGCATCATTCGCCATTACGCCCCAACTTGCATACGGAGCCTGTATCCCAAGGCCGAGAAAGCTTAGAAAAGCTTCCGCAAATATCGCACTCGGTACAGTGAGTGTCATTTGAACAATAATCGGACCCATTGTGTTCGGAAGCAGGTTTTTACGGATAATACGTGGTGTTCTTGCACCAAATGACTTCGATGCGGTCACGAACTCAAAGTTTTTTATTTGCAGGACTTGCCCGCGAACGATTCGGGCCATTCCTACCCAGCCTGTAATCGTCAGTGCTACAATGATTGTTGTTAGACTTGGACCCATCACGACCATTAACAAAATGACTACGAGCAAATGAGGCAGTCCGTAAAGGATTTCAATAATCCGCATCATAATGGAATCCGTGCGACCACCCTTATATCCACTAACACCTCCGTAAATAATGCCAATGAAAAAGTCGATAAGCGCAGCCATCACACCTACGAATAACGAAATTCGAGCCCCATACCAGGTCCTTGTGAATACATCCCTGCCCATCTCGTCAGTTCCAAACCAATGGGCTGCACTCGGAGCCATGTTTTGGTTTCGTAAATCCGTTGCAGTTACTTCATATGGAGAAAACACTGGTCCAAATATGGCGAGTAACGTGAGGATAACTAAAAACACTAATCCCGCCATTGCAAGCTTATTCTTTCGTAATCGTCTCCAAGCATCTTTCCAGTAAGAAAGTGACGGACGAACGACAGCTTCCGCCCGCTCATGGTCCTCTCCTTTTTTCCGGAACCACTCATCAGGAATTGAGACTCTCGGGTCTTTAGTAACCATTACACTTCACCTTCCTTTTTGTGAAGCTTAATGCGAGGATCCAAGAATCCATATACGATATCTACTAAAAACAGCATAAATACTAGGAACGCACTGTAAAATACAGTAGATCCCATAATAACGGGATAGTCGCGATTGTTAATGCTCTCGACAAAGTACTTTCCCATACCAGGGATTGCAAAAATCTTTTCAATAACAAATGTTCCAGTCAAAATTCCTGCAAGCATTGTCCCCATGATGGTAACAACCGGCATGAGGGCATTTCGTAACGCGTGCCTTGCTACAATGCGAAAAGGGCTTAAGCCTTTTGCGCGTGCCATTTTAATATAGTCTTGCGTCAACACTTCCAGCATACTGGCACGAGTAAGGCGTGCAATAATGGCAGTCGGTCCGGTAGCTAGTGCAATAACGGGCAAAATCATATGTTTCGGACTGCTCCACGTAGCGGGCGGTAATAGATGCCAATTCACCGCAACTTGCTGAATCAGAAGCGTGGCAAGAACAAAGTTTGGAATCGATATTCCCACAACCGCGAAAGTCATGGCCCCATAATCGATAATTCCATTATGGCGAAGTGCAGCAAACGTACCTAGAATAATTCCTGAAATGACCGCAACGATAATTGTCGCCATTCCCAGTTCAAAGGAAATAGGGAATCCTCGTGCTAGTAAAGTATTCACAGATTCATTCGGCTTTTTTATCGACGGACCATAGTCGAATGTCACAATAGATTTCAAGTAATTCAAGTATTGAATGGGCATTGGCTGATCTAACTTATAAAACTTCTCCAAGTTCGCTTGGATGGTTGGATTGGACGTGCGTTCTTCGTCAAACGGTGAACCTGGAATCGCCCGCATGAGTACAAATGTAAGCGTGGCAATAATTAGAACGGTGACAATCATCATGATGAAACGCTTCAATATGTATAGCGGCACTCTACTTCCTCCTTAACAAAACTTCGTTTGCATCGCGAGCTCTGTCATAACGAGCATCGCACGATAGGCTTCAACAATATCTTTTGCTTCATAGCGAACGATGGTAGTTCCTTCTTCTATCACACATCCTGGCATCATCGCGGCCCACTCTGCTTCTCCATAATTCGTAAATTCAATACGCATGACGGGGTTATCAGGTGCTTTCAGTGGTTTAATCTCACTACGTTTTTCGAGCGCTTCTGCCATTTTTTCTTTCAGCAATGCCTGTGCTTTTTTAGGATGCAACGTCCGTACAGATGAACGGGAAATGGATTGTTTTACTGCAGCTGTTACGACACCTGGGATGAGTTCTTCTGCTTCCTGGCATGCCCCATTATCACCTGCTACCATTAAGACCGGAACGCCGAAATGTCCTGCAACATAAGCATTAAATCCAAGTTCTCCAACTACAACGTCATTGATAAAAATGTTACGCACGCCAAAAATCATCGTATGGCTCATAACTCCAGGTTGTCCGGCCCGAGCATGATATCCTGCGAACACAGCTCCTGTATACGTGTCATCCAACGACTGAACCATTGAAAGCGGTTTCACTTCGCCGGTTATTAACTCCACATCTGGATGCATCTCTTCTACTAGCAAGTTATTCATTTTTGAATGACTATCATTCACAAGCACTTCTTGTACACCTTTTTCAAATGCAGATGATGCAATTGCATTCGCTTCCTCGGTCATGATACGCCGTGCTCGCTCATAATTATGACGATGCGCATCGACAAACGTCTCATCCGGTAACCCAGTTATGCCTTCCATATCAACGGAAACAAATAATTTCATACGGACCTCCAAACCTCCAACAGAAAATATAATCTGTCTGATTTTATTGTTAATTAACAATACCAAAATATTTTCGAAATAACAAGATAATTTAGTATAATGAAATTATGTTTACTAGTTTTTTATGTTTTAGCAATACTATTGTGCCAAAAGTGAGAATTCTAAAATCAAATAGTATACTAGATACACTTTACGAAGGAGTTGGTATTCCGTGAACAAATGGTTATTAGTAGGAGGTACGCTCGCACTCACAAGTTTGCTTCTATTCGCTGCTTACTTTCTTCTAGATAAAGGACAACCTACATGGGTTTATCAACTTCAAGATGCCTCTATTGAGAAAATTGCCCTGCTTCCTGTTAAATATGCAGTGATTGACGCTACAAAAGATGGGAGTGAAAGATATAGCAAAAAGGACATTGCGACTCTTCGCGAAAAGGGAATACGCCCTGTTTCCTATTTGAGTATCGGTGAGGCAAGCAGTTACCTCCCCTATTGGAAACCAGAGTGGGGTACCCAACAAAACGGAGTGTTGACCATCAGCAATTCTGCTCCAGAATGGGTGGGTCACATCGCAAATCCTGATTGGCCGGAAAGTGTAAAAGTTCGTTATTGGAATTCAGAATGGCAACAATATATGTTTGAGGAACTGAAAAAAGTTCAAGACGCAGGATTTAACGGAGTGTACTTAGACATTATTGACGCATACCTTTATTGGGGAGATTCTAGTACGTACAAAGAAGATGGTGAGCACTCCTTATTCTCAGATCCCACCTCCAAAAGAGACGCAGCTGAGCGAATGATTGCTTTCGTCCGAACTCTGTCTGCCCTTGCTAAAGAAAGGGATCCCGATTTTCTAATTATCCCTCAAAATGGTGAGGAACTATTGCAGTTCGACAATGGCTCGTATCTAAAATCAGTAGATGGAATAGGGGTAGAAGACATTTGGTTCAATGGGAGTAAAAAGAACAATTTAGATGAAATTGAAGAACGTCTTAAGTGGCTTTCACAGTTTTCCAAGGCCAATAAGCCCGTATTTTCAGTAGACTATATTAAAGGCCGTTACGCAATGAATCGCTATTACCAGCTATGCCGAAACGAAAAATTTTACTGCCTCGCTGCTGACCCAGATCGGTCACTTTCTTCCATTAAATCATTTGACTAGCTATTACGTGCTATGTGACTACCTTTTAAATGTCAAATAATTGTACAATCAAATCAGAAGGTTTAATCTTAAATAATTTCTATTGACACACAACTGTCATTTATGTATGCTCGATTGGTGGTTGATTTTCTCTAAGGACTCTGCTATTCGATTACCCATATTAACTGCTCTTCACGAAAACCTCCTGTATATAGGTGGTTCTTTTAAATTGAAGAGATCATATAGACAAAGATAAATCGTCATAACAGAGACCCACAAGATATTGATTGCAAAAATCTAATAGAGAAAGCAGTGGGAAATAATGGCGACAGCTAAGAAGAAAATCCACTATGCTTGGTGGACACTTGCAGCACTCTGTATTATTGTCGGACTTGCAAAAGGTGCGTTAAATACATCATCAGGTCTATTCATTCCAGGTGCTACAAAAGATTTAGGTATTCTAACTGGCAACTTAACTTTATATTTCAGTATTTCTTCTATCGTTACGATGATTTTCCTTCCAATCGGCGGTAAAATCCTAGCAAAGTATAATATTCGCATGGTGCTAGTCATCGCAATTATCTTACAAGCCGGCTCTTATGTCGGATTTGGTTTCAGTAACTCCGTATGGGGTTGGTACATTTTTGCTGTTCCATTGGCTGTTGGCGGCGTGTTTACAACGGTTATCGTTGGACCTGTCCTCGTTAATCAATGGTTTAAGAAGAAAAACGGTATGGCACTTGGATTGATTGGAGCATCTGGTGGTTTACTAGGCGCCATTGCTCAACCAATTATCGGATATACAATTGCTACAGCTGAACATACTTGGCGTACAGGCTACATTGGACTTGGCTTAGCAGTTATCATTATTGTTGTCCCAACAGTTCTCTTAATCATTCGTAAATCACCACAATCCATCGGTTTATTGCCTTATGGAGCACAAGAAGTTACAGGCGTTACCGACGAAACAAAAACAGATGAAGTAGACAAAGGGGTTACATTAGCGATTGCCCGAAAATCATCTGCTTTTTACTCACTATTTTTCTTCTTCCTTTTGATTACATCGATCGCCAGTTTCTCAATTCATATTCCTTCATACATCCAATCCATCGGATATGATGCCATATTTGCTGGAAATGCCATGGCAGGATATATGATTGGTGTCCTCTTAGGGGCACTTGCACTAGGTTATCTTGTAGACAAAATCGGTTCACGAAACACTGTTTATGTAGCAATGGTTTTAGCAGCTGCAGCTGTTATTGCACTTCTATTTGCTGCTGATAGTAAAATTGTTGTCGTTTTAGCAACTTCATTGTACGGATTTACTGTATCCAACTCTGTTGGAACTCTAGCACCAGCGTTAACAACTAGCCTATTTGGTAGTAGGGAGTACGCACAAATTTACTCCACTGCTTCACTAGGACTTGCAATCGCTGGTATTATTGCACTTCCAGCTTACGGATATATTTATGATTTCACGAAAAGTTATACACCCGCGTTGTATATCGTGCTTGCTTTGCTAATTATTAATATTGTTCTTGTAACTTTAGCGTTTGAAGGTAAGAAAAAACTTTTAAAACAAGGTCACTGGAACTAATTTCATAAATAACAAAAGCTGTTTCAGCACCAGTAAACCTGGTTTTGAAACAGCTTTTTTGATGGCCAAGATTTCTTACATGTCGAATTTAGTCGTAAATTGTTTCACATGGAACAGTTAGGAAAACGGTGTTGGGTATACAGTTAAACCATTTCGGCCTGTCGTTTCAACCGCTTGAGACAACGAATTCAAAATCGCTTCTTCCGTAACTTCTGCAGCAGCTTGAAATAGTTGGTTCATGATAGGATGACTATCGCGAAGTAAGTGTACTTCTTCAATTGCATCCCGCTGATCATGTAGGAATTTGTGTGCAGTTGAAAATGCAATCACAATATCCCCACTGCCATTACTATAATGACTCCCAGTTCGAGCAAGACCAATTCCTGCTCGTTTCGCAATTCTTTTTAACTGCCGACTATCGAGTGGAGCATCCGTTGCTAGGACAATCATAATCGATCCGTCTGCAGGTCTTGGTGCATCTGGTTGTATGACGGGTTCAACTTTCATATATCTTTCACTCGTAAACTCTTCCCGTTTGCCAAAATTACTTAATACGAGACTCCCTATTGTAAATGATTCGGTAGACACTTCTGAGTGGACAACACGGGAAGACGTGCCGATTCCTCCTTTATACCCGAAGCAAACCATTCCTTTTCCTGCACCGACTGCCCCCTCTTCTGATGGTTCAGTGGATGCCATTTCAATTGCTTGCTTGGCATGATCAGGTGTTATGGACAGCGCTCTAATGGAGTTAAGGCGACTGTCATTGCACTCCCCTGTCACGATATTAACAGTCCCTGTCGTGTCTCCAATTTCCGGTGTCTCATCCAGCAACCATCTTAGGGCTCCTTCAGTTGCTGCTGGAACGCCAAATGTATTCGTTAACATGATTGGTGACTCCAGAACGCCAAGTTCATCTAACTGAATGAGTCCTGTCGTCTTTCCAAATCCATTAATGACATAACTTGCCGCTGCAACCTTTTCCCTGAATGGATTTCCCGGGTGAGGTAGGATGGCAGTCACCCCTGTTGCTATATACTCCCCATTTTCTAACGGTTCATCAAGCGTTACGTGGCCCACTCTTACATTCCGGACGTCTGTAATACAGTTGTTTTCCCCTGTCAAAAGAGTGCCAATCTGAATACCTCTCGCTCTTATTTTCATTGGTTGTTGTTTCTGCATTTACATGGCTCCAATCTATGTATAGTCTTTCACAAATGTTTCCACACTAAGTAGTAAAAGGAGTGGTCTTTATGCTAACGGAATTTCCAACGATTCATACAAATATATGGGATGCCATTTGGGCAGTCCCCGTGACATTTATAGTCGTCGTCATTGCGAAATGGGTATTTCGAGTTCGCCCCACATGGCTTTCTACCGTTTCAACGGTCATCGCCCTCATTTTATCCATTTTCATCAGTCATCCGCATAATCTTTCTGCAGGCATCTTCATGGGTTTTTTCTATAGCGGCGCCGCCATGGGAGTGCTCTATTCAATGAAGCAATCCTATCTAGCGTTTCGGGCAAAATGAATGTCCTGCTACTCCTTCAATGGACAAAACCCACATTGCATTAATCCTGGGACGTCTTTTGAAAGACAACATGTTTTCCTTACTGTTGTGTTCAACAAGTCTGTTGGCTCATATCCATTTAAATAGGATGCAAAGCGAGATAGCGAAGAGACACCTTCCCAGACCGAATCGTCTTGAAGGTGATCGAAAACGATTCTTGCTTCGTCTGAACAGATTGGATCATTCAACATAACGTGAAACTGCCAAAGCCAGAAGCCGAATACATTTTCCCACAAAACATTTGGAGAGACAGACGCCACGGCTCGTAGCGCATTGATCACTGTTTGGATTTGGATAAGAAGATTTCTAACGACTCTTGAAACGTCTTCGATAGAGGTTTCTAACCAACCACTAACAGCTGGATATGTACTGACAGTCATATTGCCATACTCACGAACAACCCCAAACTGCAATTCATCTGGCTCCCCTTGCCAAAGTTCCTCATATTGGATGAATTGAACAAGTTGCATTGCCGTAAACATGCCGTAACGCCGCATGAAAAATGAAGCTGCCACAGTCGTATTGGGGCTTTGACTTACGGTTTGAAGAATATGTAGTAGCTCTGTTCCATTGGCTGGAATAGATAAAGTTTCTAACGTAAAAAGCGGATGTTCAGGAGATGTTGTATAGACTCCATTGCTATGAAGTTGGCTGATTTGGTTCGCTGTAAGTGTTGTCATGCATTCATTATAGCAAAGATTCCGCCTTCTTTGACACCTCCTGTTACTTCTTAAAGAGAAATGATAAGCTTCTCGCCCTCCCAAATTATTTGTTTAGAACCGTAAAAAAAACGTTCTCGTAATACCAAGAAAGAGCAGAATCTAAAAAACAAGCTGCCCTGTTAAGAGGACAGCCTGTCTAGTTTACTTATTCAGTTACAGCTTCTTTGTTTGTTAATTTTGGGTTTTTATCTTCTCTAATCAACGATGCTGCAATTGTACCGATGACAAGTAGGAAACCTGCAAAGTAGAAGCCCATATCCAGGTTACCTGTTACGTCAGCCAAGAAACCTGTTACGTAAGGCGCAAGGATGGATCCTAACATACCGATGAAGTTGTATATACCGAATGATGTACCATATGCGTTTTTAGGAGCGTTGTCTGCTACAACAGCAACTAGTACAGGGTTAGTACTGATTTTACCAAAGATACCGTAACCAATGAGTGCTGCATAAAGAACGTACATATTGTCAAATGCAACGATGGAGATGAGTGATATCAATGAAAGTGGGAGCATGACGAGTAGCACTGGACGTCGTTTTCCCATACGGTCAGCAATCCAACTGAAGAAAATCGAACCTGGAATAGCTGCCCATGGTACTAGTGAAGAAACAGTCGCAACTGCACTACCTTCAATTCCACGTGCGTGCTGCAAGTAATAAGGCATCCAAGTTACGACTACGAAGAATCCGTAAATCGCACAGAAGATTACGATGTAAGACATAAGCAAGTTATGATTCTTGAACAACGCACTGAGCTTAAATGGTTCTTCTTTATCAAGTTCAGCTTTAGCTTTCTTGCCATAAGGGTTTTCTTTAACAAGCCACCACATTAGCAAACCAATGAGAACAACTGGAATCGCAACGATATAAAATGGTGCTCTCCATGACATGCCAGCTTCAATAGTCCAACTGGATAGGAAGTAACCTGCAGAAAGACCAAACGCCATACCACTGTTGATAATCGCTGATCCTACTGTAATGTGTTTCTTAGGAATCGCTTCAGAAGATAATCCGTATTGAGGTCCATAATAGAATCCTTGGAACACACCAACCATTAACCACATAAGTACAAATAAGAAGAATGTCGGCATAGTTCCTGCAATTGCTGCAAAGATACCGAACAAAATAATCCCTGGTACAAGTACTTTCTTTTTACCAATTTTATCACCAAGTATACCGGATGGAATGTTTAATCCCGCATAACCGATGAAGAAGATACTACTAATCATACCGAGCTGACCAGCAGACAAACTAAATTCGTTTTGAATATCATCCATGACAGGGTTCAAGATTGCACGTGTTCCATAAATTGCAACCCAACCTAAGAAGAAGACGATAACGGCTTTTATCCAATATGGAATGAGTTCTTTTTTCTGGCCATTATCTTGTATTTGTTTCGCCATCGTTTGTTCCTCCTAATTTTTTATAGTTTGTTATTCAAGTAAATGATCATTTACCTTACACCAGTATAATACTTTATACAGCATTGCAGACGAATAAAATCAAATCAGGTAACCTTGCCAAAACATTAAATTTCTGAAACTAATGTTTACAAGAGAACTTGTCATGGCATTTTTGTTAAACATACCATCTGCTTTTTAAACGATAGTTTCCTTTCAACCATTTCGAATGATTCCTTTATACAATTATCATTCTAAAGCGAAACGCTCTTCAGCATATATCCTAGTCCTGGGTATGTAATGATGTACTCTTCTGGCTCTTTAAGTCGCTCTTTAATTTTGCGACGAATTCTTGCAATGCCTACACGTAAATACTCAACGTCATCACGATATTGGGGTCCCCACACTTCTGACAGCAACGTTTCGTGTTGGACTACTTTGTCTAAATTTAGTGCTAAAATTTCGAGCAAGGAAAACTCTGTTTGCGTAAGTTTTAACTCTTCGTTATCAATCCAGATCCGCTTGCTTCCGACATCCACTTGCAATAATCCTGTCTCAATTACAGATGTGGCACCTGTTGCAGAATCCGTGAGATGTGGTTGGCTTCTACGCAGTACCGCATTAACCCGCGCGAACAACTCGTCCAACGAAAAAGGCTTTGTTAAGTAGTCGTCAGCTCCAAGATTCAATCCATTCACTTTGTCTTTTGGATTACTTCTCGCTGTTAGCATAATAATCGGGGTGTGGGAAAACTTACGCAACTCCTCAAGTACATAAAAACCATCTTTTCCTGGCATCATAATATCGAGTAATATTAAGTCTGGGGAAATAAGATCATACTTTTCCAGCAGTTCCTCACCTGAATCAGCGGTCACTACCTCATACCCAACCGATCTCAAATTCGCAGAGATGAAACGTAAAATCTTCGCTTCATCATCTACGACACATATTTTTTGTTTCATCCCTTAAGACCCCTCTCTTATCGGAAAGTAAAGTGTAAACGTGCTTCCTTCCCCTGGTTTGCTATCCACTTCGATCCTACCTTCATGTGCTTCCATAATCCCTTCACAAATGGATAACCCTAATCCAGTTCCACCTGAGCGACGTGTAGCAGTCACGTCGACTTGGTAAAATCGATTAAAGATTTTCTGTAAATGCTCTTTCGAAATACCGATGCCATTATCCGATACCGCAATGGTTAAATAATCACTCTTTTTTTCAAGCGTGATATCAATCCGTTTTTGCTGATTATCGTTATAGCGCAGAGCATTTGTAAAGAGATTGACTAACACCTGCTGGACTCGTGTTTTGTCAGCATAGAAGAATAAGTAATCTTCCGCTTTGTTGTGGAAAGTGAGCGTTGCCCCTTCTTTTAACGTAAGTGGTACCAGTTCAATTGACTTCTCAATGACATGATCTGCACGAACCATATTTCGTTCAATATACATCGAGCCAGATTCAATCTTTGATATATCCATCCAGTCATCCACAAGATGTTGAATTCTCTCTATGTCTTCATGGACTCCTTCTAACAGTTCGTACTGAAATTCAGGGTCCCATTCCACATCTCTTCGTAATAACGTTTCAACGCTTCCTCGAATATTTGTAATGGGGGTCTTAAATTCATGAGACGTCAACGAAATCAGGTTGTTTTTCAGAGTATCGATTTCCTCCTCTTTTGTTATATCACGAATGAGTAGTCCTTCGCCGATTTTTTTCTCATCCGATATGACGGAGAATTTATGAAGCATATAAAAATCAGCATTGCCTGATTTCGTTTTGTATTCTAACTTAAGTTCACTTGCTTCATTTTCAAAAAATGAAACAAGATCTTCTGTAGAAGTCTCAAACAGGATATTAATACGTTTCATAACGTCAGACAAGTGCACAAGTGGTCCATTCGTGCCATCTCCATCCGTCACATTCAAAAAGAATTCGTTCACATAGTCAACCTGTTGATTATTATTGAGGAGCATTATCCCTTCTGACATACTTTCAAGAACGGCATCCAGTTCAGCGTGCTTATTCCGATATCGCTCAAATAACAATTTGTTTTGTAACATAACTGCCAGGGAGCGTGAGAACGTTTGAAGGAATTCCTGTCCTCTTGGTTCAATTGTTTGCCCATCCAGCAAATCGATAATGAGATAGCCATTAGGCAACCCATCTAGTACAATCGGTTCCATGTGATGATTAGTGCCCAGCACATTTTTCTCTAAATAGCTCTGTAAACTTTTGTTGACGTAAATTGCTTGGCTCGTTACGGCAATCTCTCTGAACCAAATGTGCACATTGAACGGTATGGATTTTTCAATATTTTGAAGACACAGTTGGATGAAATGCGGTAAGTCCATTTTCGAAGACACCGGAGTAATCAGTTTGTTTACTGCCTGTAACTCAGCGTTGCGCTGTTCCAAATTTGCAGTTCGTTCTTGTACGCGGCCTTCAAGTTGTGTATTCAAGTCTATGAGTTCATTTCGGTTTTCTTCAATTTCAGATATCATGTCATTGAAGTGAGTTAGCAAATCCGTCATCTCTTGCGGGCCTTGAATGCGTTCTGATAATTGAACGGGCTGGTTTGTTTTATAACTTACAGAATATCGCTTAATGGTATCGAGCAGATTACGAATCGTTCGTTCGAGTCGATTCGTTAGAAACAGACTTGCTAGCACAACAAATAACGCCGTAATGGGGATGAACCACAAAATGGTGTTTGCAGCACTTCTAAGTGGCTTTGTGATCAGTGTGGATGGATTAGCAATCCATACTGTCCAATCAAGATTTTTAATTTTCGCATAGGTGATAAATTCTTTTTCACTACCCTCTTCTTTCACAGTCAAGCTATTTAAAGATTGGTCAGACTGTTTATTGATGGTTTGAACAATTTTAGAATTCGTTAAATTCACCATTTCTGTCCGCGTATCAACATCAGGATGCACAATTACATTATTATCTTGGTCAAGTAGCACCGCATAGCTTGCTTCACCGGAAATTCGTGTAGACACGTACTTCTCCAAAGCGTTTAAATCAATCGCACCTAAAATATACCCTTGCATCTTCCCCTTACTGTCAAATATCGGTGAGACAATCGCTACCAAAAGAATGTCTGTCCCCCCTCTACCATAAAAAACAGGAGACACCACTTGTTTGTTTTTATCGAGAAGATCTTTGTAATAAGACCGGTCGCTATAATTCAAGTGCTCCCGTTTCACACCGTCCGTGTATACTGAAGGGTAAAATACAAGAGATTCACCATTTTTATCTCCTACGTACAAGTTTACAAACCCCGGATAGTTAATCTTAATATCACGCAGCTTTTCTTCTATCTTTGATGTTCGTCCTTCCTCTAAAAGAGGAGCAATATTAGAGGCCATCGTTTCAATGATTCTACCATGTTGATCCATATAACTTTCAATATTATCTTCTAAAAACCCGGTTACTTTCTTTTGGCTATCCTGATTGCCTTCGATTAGCGAGGAGAGCTGGAAGAATTGAAAAATCCCGAGGACAATAATTGCAGTCAGTCCTATTGTAAGAAACGAGTAAATGAGTTCCTTTTTAAAAGAACGGGATTGTCTATTTTTCATCCACACTCTCTCCTTCCGTCTGATTTCATGAATTATGTAAAAAACTAAAACCTATGTAAATACCAAAAGGGTATTGGCCAGTGTCAAAATGACCATAGCCAATACCATTGATATACTTATTTTTTAATCTGTGTACCAGCCTTACCTTCAACTGCTAGGTCTGCCTGTCCAAGTGAGCAGATAATCGCACGTCCACCGAGTTCAGCGAACTTCATAGCCGCTTCCATCTTAGGTCCCATACTGCCGGCAGAAAATTGTCCTTCATCCGCATAGCCTTGAGCTTCTTCAAGAGTAATCGTACCAAGTGCTTTTTGATCAGGCTTGCCATAGTTTACAAATACGTTGTCAACGTCAGTCAAAATCATAAGAACGTCTGCCTTCGCTTCTTCTGCAAGACGAAATGCACTACGGTCTTTGTCAATAACAGCTTCAATACCTGTCAAGCTACCATCTTCTTCACGGACAACAGGAATACCGCCACCGCCAGAAGCGATTACTATAACTTCGTTATCTGTTAGCATTTTAATAGTTTGAGAGCTAAGAATTGACTTCGGGTTTGGAGAAGCAACCACACGTCTCCATCCACGTCCAGCGTCCTCTTTTACGTCCCATCCTTTTTCTTCAGCCAACTGCTTGGCTTCTTCTTCAGAGTAGAACACACCAATAGGCTTAGATGGATCTTTGAAAGCCGGATCATTACGATCCACTTCTGTTTGCGTCAGCATACTAACCACTTGGTTGTTCAGACCCAATTTATTTAGTTCGTTCTTCAATGTTTGTTCCATCATATACCCGATGAATCCTTGTGATTCTGCGCTACAAACGTCAAGTGGAAGTGCAGGAACGACATCTTTCGCTTCTTCGTTCTGGCGAAGGATGTTGCCTACTTGCGGACCGTTGCCGTGTGTAACGACGACTTCGTGACCGTTTTTGACGATTTTCGCAATAATTTCAGTACTAATTCGTACATTTTCACGCTGATTCTCATAAGTCGCTTCCTGCTTCGGTTGCAGGATTGCGTTCCCGCCAAGTGCAATTACTACTTTTTCTGCCATTCTTGTTTCCTCCTTAGCGCCAATAGGCCGAGTAACATGCCAAAAACCGTATCTGTTCCGGAACTATGCCCCATATCGAGCAATTCCGAAAGCAGTGGTTTTAGCATATAAATATCTGTCTTCTCTGTCAATGCTGAAGCCGTTTCAGCCACAGTCGAGCTAAACTTTCCTTCCAACGCATACAACAAATACTCACGTCCGATATCAGTTGTCAGTGACTCGTTCAGAACAAGTCCTTTTACGGTTTCAACAAAAGGAGTAGATAGTATTCCAGTCGCTGCATGGATAGCGAGTAAGCCGACCAAATGATCATCACCTGAAGGGGTTAACCCCTGCCCCCGACCGATGAAAAAGCGAAGTTCTGTCTCTATTTTCTCCCGGTCAGATGATTCCAATAGGGAAAGTAGTTCATAAATATGCTGCTCATTTATTCCACTTGCAGGGGATCCCTCTAAATAAGCGGCTAAAAATGATTCAATTTCTGTGCCCAATCCAGTTATACGTGGTTCAATGAGCAATATGGATATAAGCATAGCTAAGTTGTCCATTAGCTCATCATCTGTAAACATTTTGCGAGAAATCTGCCAGTCAAACGGCACTGCGCCAGCGAGGCAAACAGCAGGTACTCCCTCTCCAAACTCCAACTCCCGCTTTGCGGAATGCCAAGACACAGAGCAATTGTTGTTGATGGTTCCTAGCAATTCTTGTAAGTGCTGGTGGGATAGGTGAATACCAAATGGCAACTGTCCGTTTTTCGTCGTGCCGATGAAAAACAAATGCTTGCCCATTTGGACATTAACACCATTCTGAAAAATGCTGTGTACTTTACCTCCTGGGTGCTCAGAAAGCAACAGAGGAATGCGTTGTTCGTATTCCTCTGCATACAAGACTGAACCCTTCGCTGACAGCATCTCCATTAGATCAAGCCTAGCTTCACAGCATATGCTTCTAATGCCTTTTCAAAACATTCCTTAGGAGCACGAACGGTTCCCGCGCCAACTTGACCCATACCTGCTTTTTTGTGTGCAATTCCTGTATTGATGACTGGCTCAATACCGGTCTCAACTACTTTACGTGCATCGATTCCAAGACAAGCACCTTGGAAGTCCCATGTAGGAATTGTGAAGTTACTATTTTGAGAGACACAGATTTCTGTCATTTCATTACTTGTTGCAAGTGCGTCATCAAATCCGCCAGCGCCAACAAAACGTGTTACCCCAGGTGCTGCAATCATTGCCATACCGCCGACACCGAATGTTTCAGTGATCGCGCTGTCACCGATATCAGGGTTAGCATCATCTTGTGAATACCCTGTAAAGAATAGTCCTTGAGGCGTGTTTACTGGCGCTGTGAACCACTCGTCTCCCATTCCACTAATGCGAATTCCGAAATCTTTACCATTACGGCACATTGCTGTAACGACAGTTCCGTCTTGAATAGTACGAGCTCCATCCATTACAGCTTTTCCTGTAGCCATAGCAATGTTAAGGAAGAACTGATCTGTATCCGCCAAGAATTGAATAACATCCTTACGATCATTATCATCCATGTCCAACTGAACGATGTATGGGCTGATCTCTTTCAAGAAGATTAAGGACGACGCAATGTTACGCTGGTGGAATTCATCACCCATCGTAATCGCTTTTGCGATGATAACATTCAAATTCAAACCATCTTCAGTGAGAGCAAGAGCTTTTGCAATTGTTGGTCCAAGAATATCTTGCATCCACTTCAAACGATCGATTACCTCTTGTGAATTAGCACCAAAACGAAGCACTTTTCCGATTCCTTCGTTCATGATGCAGTATGCTTCGTTGCCGTCTGTACGGTTTTCTACAACAAAAACAGGCATATTAGCAGATGTAATTCCACCCATTGGGCCAACTGCATTCACATGGTGACATGGAATAAATTTCACTTCACCGCTTGCTAGTTGCTTTTCCGCTTCTTCTTCGGTCGATGCCCAACCTTCATAGATAGACGCACCAATACAAGAACCTTGCATAGGACCTGTCATGTCGTTCCACACAATAGGTGGACCTGCATGGAGTAACACTTTTCCGTCATTTAGTTCTTTAATTTTTTCTTTAGCGGGAACAACATTCACTAGAAACGGAGCAGATCCGGTAATTTTATCGACAACCGCTTTGTTTGCTTCATCCATTGACTTATAGTTCATAGCGTACACACCTCATTCGTCATATTTACAGATGTTTCCACCTGCATTGGAAAGGTCCAGTCCAGAGCGGATCTGGACCTTTTATCTTTATCATTCTGAAATTATTTCAGCAAGCTTAAGATTTTAGCCATACGTGCATTACCGCCAGCAACTGGACGCCAGTCGTATTGGACAAACTGTGTACCTGTATCTGCAAGCGCACCTGTAAAGCCTTTCAAACCGACGTTAATGACGCGTGGACGTTCTGAAACGAGTGACGCGATGTCTTCTGAGACAGAAAGATCGAATTTCTTATCTGACTTAGTGCCCTCTACATGTTTCTTCTGGTTATCTTCAACTTGGAGTCCAACAATGCTTAGCGCAGTGCGGACTGCTTCGTTGTTTGTTTCTTTTACAATGACCCCTGCTTCTTTCAACTGTTTTACGTGATTGTCATAGCTTTGCGGATCGTTTTTCGTTCCACAAACAGTTGCGACGACGTGCAATGTACGGCCGCCTTCTTTTGCTTTTGCTACTGCTTTGTTGATAGACGGAAGTAACGCGCTTGCCATGTCGTCATGCGAACCATAACCAAGTACGAAGTCTAGCAAGATAACAGCAGTTGTTTCATCATCCCCAGCTTGCTCGATAAACTTCGAACGAGTTTCAGGATCGATCATCGGGTGTGGCTTACCTTGTGTATATTTATCGTCTCCAAGGTCAACAATTTCCTGACCTTCGTGTTTCAAGACGTAGCCTTCTTCGTTTTTAATATGCGTGCCAAGGCCCAATGCATCAGAGATCAGTACAGCTGCTTCAGAAGCGAGTGTACCACCTGAGTACAATCCTTTTAGCGTCTTCTGACCTTCTTTCAAGCTTGCATTCTCTACAGAGAAGTCGCCTGAGTTATAATCTGCCTTCACTTCGTTTCCGCGTGCTAAGTCCACTGCAATATGTGCAGTTTCCGCAAGTGTATAAGCTTGGTAGACATTGCCTTCATATTGCTCTGGCTTTTCACCAAGGAATACAGCAACGACTGGCTTCGTCAAGCTTTGAAGAAGTTCCATTACTTCGTTACGAACGTGTTCTGCAGGTGGCTTAGAAATGATCGTGATAATTTCTGTCGCGCTGTGGTTTTCTAGAGCACGAATTCCATCCATCATAGTAATCGCACCAATTGGATCTTTCAGGTCACGTCCACCAGTACCGATAGCGTGGCTGACGCCTTCTCCTAAGCGATCAATAATTGTGGATACTTCCTGGATTCCTGTTCCTGATGCACCGACAAGGCCGATACGGCCTTTGTTCACAACGTTTGCGAATGCCAAAGGTACTCCGTCAAGAATTCCTGTACCGCAGTCTGGTCCCATGACAAGCAATCCCTTGTCGTGAGCTTTTTGTTTCAATCTCAATTCGTCTTCTACAGACACGTTATCACTAAACATGAACACGTGAAGACCACGATCCAGTGCCTTGTCCGCTTCATCTGCTGCATATTCACCAGGTACTGAAATCATAGCAACGTTTGCATTTGGAAGTGCATCCACTGCTTTGTCCCATGTCCGTACGGTTTCAAATCCTTGCTTTTTGTTGCTGATAGATTGGTCATTTAAGTATTGTTCCACTTTTTCAAGAACTGTGTCTATCATGTCTGCATTGTCTGTGTCGACAACAATTGCCATGTCGTTCGATTCTGCTGCTTCGAGTTCTGATGTATGCAACCCTGCATCTTTAAAGATGTCTTTGTTAGCTGGTGTTGCCATCATGATTTGTACTTTGTTGAGACCTTCCATAGTTGCGATTGAGTTCGTGAGCAACATGAGGTTAATGGAGTCTTGGTACGAGTTCTTCTTGATAATCGTATGAAGCACAAAAATCACCCCTGTAAGTATTTTTTAAAATCAGCGTGCCTACCTTTGGATGTGTTTCCCTAATTATGAAGCACAAAACAAAGGTGAAAGCTGTTATTGTTTATCCAAGTTAATTGTAACGCAATTTGCATTGCAGACGAATAAAATACTAGAGCGTAACATTACAAAAACATAAAATTGTTAATCAATAGCTGTTTTCTTGGTGTTTCGTGTCGTAAAATAGGAGGAGAAATGGTTTTGCCGAGTACTATTCATACCTTTAAAAAGGATCTGAATTGTATAAAAACTAACCATTGCATTCGAAATTTAATAAGAAAGATAGAGAGTTAGAAAAGAGGGTTCGATTATGGCAGATGCATTTGTTTATAAATGTGTGGAGGAGTGTGAGATTGGAGGGGTACTTCATCCAACAACCAAAACTCTGGCCCCTTTGATTGTCTACATACATGGAGGCGGACTAATCTGGGGGACACGCGATGACATGAATCGCGAACAAATCCGTCTATATAATGAGGCTGGATTCAACGTATTTTCTGTAGATTATCGACTTGCTCCTGAATCCAAACTTCCTGAAATCCGAGATGATATTCAGGATTTACTAGTTTGGATAAAGACTGAAGCACCTGCTCATTTCGATTTCGATCGAGAACGAGTGGCTGTGATTGGTAGTTCAGCTGGAGGTTATCTCGCTCTGTTATCAGGGACATTTGATGTGAAGCCAGATGCGATAGTGTCGTTTTATGGATACGGACAAGTCACTGGCGAATGGTATCGAAATCCTAGCGCGCATTTTACATCGATGACGTCTGTACCTGAAATGTTAGCGAAGCAACTGGTTCAGCCAAATCCAATTTCATCGGCACCAATCGAACGGCGATATGCCATTTACTTATATTGCCGTCAGCAAGGCACGTGGCTCGATTGGGTGACGGGCTCGGATGCTAAGGATATTAGTAAGCTGGCACATTTCGCACCTGTTGAGTTAGCAGATACACGATATCCAGCAACGCTTCTTATCCATGGCGATCAGGATGAGGATGTGCCATACGCAGAGTCTGTCGCAATGAAAGAAAAGCTCGATTCGTTACGTATTCCAAATGAGCTTCTGACGATTTCCCAAGGGAAACATAATTTTGACGCAAACATGAACGACCCTGATTCTGCGCGTACTATTCAGCATACGATTACTTTTTTACAACAACGATTTTCTATGAAGACGAACTAAAAAGTGGCTATAGCCAAAAGGAGTGTTGGAGATGAAGGTATCGATTGAGGAATTGAAAGAGCTAATGGCAAACAAACTCACACAAGCAGGGCTACAACGGGATGATGCGGAGATAGTTGCAGACGTACTTGCACACGCAGATGCTCGCGGTATTTTTTCTCACGGGGCGATGCGTACTGAATACTATGCCGAACGAATTGCTAAAGGCGGCATTACCGTAAATCCAGACAAACAATTTAAGCAAACAGGACCTGGTACTGCTGTGCTGGATGCTGATAACGGGGTCGGACACGTAGCTGCAAAAGATGCTATGACTCGAGCAATTGAAATGGCTCGGGAAAACGGAACGGCCATTGTCGGCATTCGCCGTATGAGTCATAGTGGTGCCATGTCGTACTTTGTCCAACAAGCAGCTGAAGCTGGAATGATTGGAATCTCCATGTGCCAGTCCGATCCAATGGTCGTTCCTTTTGGCGGAGCTGAACCGTATTTTGGGACAAACCCAATCGCGTTCGCGGCTCCTGGTGAAGGTGATGATAAGATCATCTTCGATATGGCAACAAGCATTCAAGCATGGGGGAAAATTTTGCATGCTCGGTCAAAAGGCGAATCGATTCCCGATACGTGGGCAGTAGATAAAGACGGCGTACCGACGACGAATCCATTTAAGGTGACAGGATTGCTTCCGATTGCTGGACCAAAAGGCTATGGTCTTATGATGATGGTAGATATCTTGTCAGGGGTTTTGCTAGGTCTTCCATTCGGTAAGCACGTGTCGTCGATGTATCATGATTTGACGGCGGGGCGTGAACTCGGACAACTCCATATCGTGATTGACCCAGGTGCGTTCACAAGTTCTGATCTGTTCCGTGCCAATATTTCCGGAATGATGAAAGAATTGAATGAGGTGAAGCCAGCTCCAGGGTTTGACCAAGTGCTGTATCCTGGTCAGAACACAACACTTCAAGAACAAGAGTCCTTGAAGAATGGTGTGGAGATTGTAGATGAAATTCTTGAGTATTTGCGTAGTGACGTTGTACACAATAACCAATATGATCATAAGGATCCTTTTGCAAAATAACTTAGATGGCCCGCATTGTGTGGGCCATCTTTTTATTATGATTTTTCTCGTTATCGATCAGTTTGGAGTGGTTGCCGTTCACTTGCAGGGAATTCTCGATCACATGTGTGCGTTTCTCCGACACTTGGAGTGATTTCTCCGACACTTGCGAAAGTTTCTCGATAACGGGACACAATTCAAGTGTGTTTAAGGATTTAATTGCTAGCACTCGCCCTGTTTTTGAATATCCTAACTCATAGGTGCATGCAGTTTAGAGAGAATTGGCAAAATCACCATTTCTAAGTTTAACCCACAAAAAAAAACAGCATAGCGAGACAACTACTGTCCCGCCATACCGTTTGGATCATTACACAATGTTGGCCTGTCTTAACATGAATGCTCTTAGCACTTCTGCACCTTCCAACAATTCTTCCATGGAAGTGTATTCAGCTGGGTTATGGCTAAGCCCATCTTTGGACGGAACGAAGATCATTCCAGTCGGACAGAACGCCGCCATATTCATAGCATCATGCCCCGCCCCACTTGGCATTTCCAGCCACTTCACTCCTCGTTCTTCACAAACCGCTTTGAACCCATTCACAACGTCTGCATCCATTTGAACTGGCTCTTCACTGGAGATTGCCTCCATCCAAACGTCTAATCCACGCGCTTCGGCAACATCTTTGACCGCCGTTTCAAGTGCATCCACGACACGTTGTCGCGACTCTGTGTTCGTTCCTCGGATATCGACGTCCATTTCCGTTGTACTTGGTACGACATTCATCGCTCCGGGTTTTATTGAAAAAACGCCTACTGTACCAACAGTACCATACGCAAGTTCCGCAATAGCTGCCCGTTCCACAGCCAATGCAATTTCAGCACCACCAAGCAGCGCATCATGACGGTAATCCATAGGGGTTGTCCCTGAGTGATCTGCCGTTCCTCCGACGTGAACATGGAATCGAACAGGCGCAGCAATGGCAGAGACGACTCCAATAGATACTTGTTGCTTCTCTAGCACAGGACCTTGCTCTATATGTAGCTCCACAAATGCTTTGAACTCATCTTGAAAACGCATCGCTAAATGGACTTCTTCCAGATCGAGTCCATTCTCTTCAAACGCTTGCATAAGAGTAATGCCATTTCTGTCTGTCAACGATCGGGTATATGCCGGATCCAATCGTCCTGACATCGCTTTACTACCGAGTGTGGAGGCTCCGAAACGCGACGATTCCTCGCACGCGAAGATAATGACTTCCAGCGGATGCTCTGTTTCAATGTTGTCATCCGCAAGCGAACGCATCACTTCAAGTGCAACGAGCACACCCGCGGTTCCATCAAATTCTCCAGCTGCATAGACCGAGTCGATGTGTGAACCCGTTGCTACTACAGGCAATTCAGCTGTTCCGCCTTCACGTCGTGCGATGACGTTTCCCGCGTAATCTGTGCGGACCGTGAGTCCAGCCTCTTCAAACTGTCGAATCATATACTCCCTCGCATTGCGCTCTGTTTCGGTATAAGCAAGACGATTAATGCCTTCTCCTTCGTCTGTAAACTTCGCTAGCTCTTCAAATGACTGACGCAATCGCTCCAGCTTCATAGCAATTCCCCTTTTCATATAGGCACCCTGATGCAAATGAATTCACAGTAATTCCTTCACTCCTACTGTAAAGTATCGCAAGTTCATAGAAAAAAATCAAACCGGCTCTCCCATTTGAATTTAGGGATAGCCGGTTTTCAGTTCATCCATTCCATAATTAAGAGAAAAATACCGGTGCCAAATAGCGCAACGTGTCCGATGCAAAACTTAGGAAATAACTTCCTCGTCACTTCCTTTTCCACATCGGTTTCAATAGAACACGTCATACAGCGGAACTTGTCAACAATACGCTTCACTGAGCTTCTCCATGAAGAGCATTTTGAACACCTTCAGGATCAAAACCTAAAATCCAAACGTCATTCAATTTGGTCTGAGGAACACCCATCTGTCCAGTTGTTTTTACGAGACGTTTTCCTGCTTCTTGATCTAATGATACGTTTACAGTTTCATAAGTGATTTTCTGTTCGTCCAGATAATTCGTCATCATCGTGCAATAAGGGCACGTAGAAGATACGTAAACAGTTGCTTGTGGTGTCATATCACACACTCCTTCTGATTTGATTTCTTTTATCATATACCCCTAAAGGTATTATTTCAACCTATCAGCTCTCTTCAGAACGCTCTTCTAAAACAATCGTCCTCCTTCTTAAAAATGATGATTCACTGTAATAGGGTGCTTTGCAGTGTAAAATGTCTCCAACTGAGGGTTCTAACAATATTCTTCCATATATCGCAAGAAGTGAAGATCACCAGGAACTCCCCATTTATTCAAACCCGTTCTTCAGCAATCCTCCCTCTAAAAAAGCCATCTCCAAGAGATTTACATTACATCTCTAAGAGCTAGCTTTTAGAAAATCACTTTTTACGAATGTGCCGGGGTTTCTTCTCCTTCTTTTATATCCTCTTTTCGTTTTTCCGTACGACTAATGAGCGTCGTACCTACAAGGTCACCTGTAACATTCAGGGCCGTTGCTCCCATTCCAATCAATGCATCAATCGATGTAAGTAAAGCCACCGCTTCAATCGGTAAACCCAACTGCACAAAAACCGTTGCAATCATTACTATTCCTGCACCAGGGACACCTGCTGTTCCAATTGAGGCAAGCGTTCCGATTAAGACTACCATTAACATATCCGTCAAAGACAGCGGGTTACCTGAAATGTTTGCAGCAAAAACTGCAGACACTGCGATCCGTATTGCCGCTCCATCCATATTGATCGTTGCGCCTAACGGCAAACTAAATCCATACAAACTGCGCGGCAACCCTAAATCACGTGCAGCAGTTAAAGCTAATGGCAACGTGCCGGCACTACTTTGCGTAACAAAAGCTGTCGCAATCGGAGTTCGTGCGTGCTTGAAAAATGTTAGCGGGTTCACTTTAAATAGCAGCATTACGACAATATACAATACGATTTGCGCAAGCAATGCTGCATATAGCACGCCAATCATCCCTCCTAGCGAAAGAAGCGTGTCGGCTCCTTGGCTCCCCACCGTCTTCGCCATGATTGCAAATACACCAATCGGAACGTATTGCAAAATCCCTTTGAGGATGAATAATGAGGCTTCGTTCAGCGCACTAATGGTTTTCAACAAATGATTGCCAAGTTCACTCATACCTTCTGAACTGCGCATAGCAGAGATTGCAATTCCGAAAACGAGTGCTGTAAAAATGATTCCTAGCAAATTCATCTCCGTGAACGCAGTAACAATATTTGACGGAACAATATTGAGTAACACGTTGACGATGCCGGGATTATCCGGTACGTCAAACGACTCACTTCCGTCTAACTTCATGCCAGATCCAGGCTGGAACAATGTTGCAACTGCGAGTCCTACCACAATTGCAACCGCAGAACTGAGCGTATAATAGATGAACACTTTTCCACCCATTCGGCCGAGATTCGTAATCGTTGTCTGATTCACGCCGACGATTAGCGTAAAAAGGATAAGAGGAATTATTAAGAAGGTCAAAAGACGGATCAGTAAATCACCAAGTGGCGCAAATACATTCGCTTGATCACCCATCAGCAATCCAACCACAATTCCGAGGATTAAAGCTATCGTTATTTTAAGAATTAAAGATGCATTCGCATATCGGTTCCAGAGTGCTTTCATGTATGACGGCATCTCCTTTTCTCTATATTTCTGATTAATTCCTATCTGCTTACTAGGGAATATAATAGTCTACAATAATGCACAGAAAAAAGGTTGTCAATGTCTCTGCTCAATACGGCAGGGTGTATTCATTACTTCCCTATCTGATGCACATGTAACCCCACGACATGGTACAATAATCAGCAAACATTTTGATAACTAGAGGTGAATGAAATGAAAACAAAGCGATACGACATGAAAGGGAGCTCGATTTCAGGAATTACTATGAAAGACCCCACTGCTCTTGAAGAGAATAACTTGGCGTTACACGCTTGTCTGGATTCAACAGCTGTGCTAAAAAATCGACAAGCGCTCGCATTTACTCTCGGATGTTCAACAGATGATTTTGTCTTTGCAGACCAAACTCATAGCGCCAATTTCCACAAAGTCACTCGTGCGGATTGTGGGCGTGGTGCGACTGACCAAACCACTGCAATTCCTAATACGGATGCTCTTTTTACAAATGAGCAAGGTATCGTTCTCGCGGGGTTCATGGCGGATTGCGTGCCCGTGCTTCTTTCAAACGAACGTGCTGGTATTGTTGGCGTTATTCACTCGGGCTGGCAAGGCACCGTCAAAGAAATCACACCGAAATTGCTCCAGCATCTTATTGAACATGAAGGATGTCGTCCAGAAGACTTCGAGATAGTGATTGGACCTGCACTTAGCCAAGATAAGTTCGAAGTGGACAGTGATGTCTTCGAGAAATTTCATGCACTCGGCTATGCGGAACCATGGATTTCGTTCAACGAAAGGTCCGGCAAATACCAGATTGATAACCAAAAGACTGTAAAAACTCAATGTGAACTGGCAGGCATCCCAAGTGCTAATATTACAATCGAACCCATATGTACGTTTCAAAGTGAAGATGGATTTTCATATCGTCAAGACAAACAGGCGGGAAGACATCTCGCATTCATCGGATTAAAGTAACCGGGCGGAAAACGCTCGGTTTTTTAAGTTTGTGCTCCTTCCTTTAACAACAACGCATAAAACAATTGAACAGCCGAGCTAAATCGTGTAGGATCCAATCCTGTTATATCTGCAATACGTTTAAGGCGGTACGAGAGTGTATGTCGGTGAATCCTAAGCTCATTGGACGTATTTTGGGCATGAAGTTCATGTTCCAAATACGCTTGAAGTGTTGCTATCAAATTCTCATCAAGATGGCCTAATATCCTTTCAACGTATTGTGTATGCAAAGGTTGTTGATACGCCCCCATCAAGGCGCGCATTTCAATTGTTTCAAAATCATTGATGATTTCATTTATCATCCCAAATTGAATTGCGTGACAGGCGGATTCGTAGCCCAATACGATATCCTCTTCTACAAACACCGTTTTACCAATCCCCATCTTTAAGAGTGAAACACCTTTCTGTTTACAAACATGCTCCACTCTTTTTTTCACCAGTTCCCGGTCCACGCCCCATATTAGAAACGGCATGGCATGTCCACAATCAGCTCCTGACAACACAGTACGAATCCCCATAGCCTCCGCTAGCCAATCCGTAAGATGATTCGGTGTACGGGTCGCCTCGTTTTGGTGAACGATCAGCACCGTAAACGGGCCTTCCAAAGAAATGGATAACATCTTCATCCGATCCAATGTAACTCCTGAAATAGGATTGCCGCTTATTAGTTCTTTAAACACCAATTCCCCTGCAGTTCTCTTCCACTCTGATTCAGATGTCAATAATGACTGATGAACCATCATTTCCGTCGTTAACTGGACAAGGGGTGCAACATCTCGTAACTCTTCTACAGATCCCGTTATCCCAATAATGCCAACTAGTCGAGATTTATAGTGAATCGGTAAATTCACCCCAGGTTTTGAACCTGGCCATTCCGCTAGATTCTCATTGTCTATCCACAATGACTTTCCCGTTTCCGCAACATGAGCTGCCCCCTCATGAATTCTATCCACCCGTTCCCTTTCCCCTGAAGCTAAAATCATTCCATTCGTATCCATCACATTCAAATTACGGGTTAATCTAAGCATCGTTTGTTCCACAATTTCCTCAGCAAGTCGCTTAGTCAGCATCTTTCACCTCTACGTATAAAAATAGTCTTTTAATTTTAGTAATACATATACACACAGTCTAATGTAATTAGATTATTCTGTACATATAATGATAGACACCAACTACTATTCGATAGGAATGATGCTTGTATGAAAATACTCGTTGCACCAGACTCCTTCAAAGGAAGTTTATCTGCACTACACGCGGCTGAAGCGATGGCAGAAGGGATCCGAGAAGCTGACCCTACTAGTATGCCCGTCTTACTGCCTGCAGCTGATGGTGGTGAAGGGACGATGCAAAGCTTAGTCGACGCAACAAATGGGAAATTCATATCTGTTCACGTGGAAGGACCACTTGGCCATCTCATCCCAGCAAGATACGGAATACTTGGCGATCGTTCGACTTGTGTAATCGAATTAGCAGAAGCTTCCGGTCTTATGCATCTTACATGCCAGGAGCGAAACCCACTCATTACGTCATCATTCGGAACTGGGCAGTTAATCCTCCACGCGCTCAATGAAGGTTACCGAGATTTCATAATAGGACTCGGAGGAAGTGCTACAAATGATGGAGGAGCTGGCATCTTACAGGCGCTTGGGATGAGCTTGCTCAACTCAGCTGGAGATGAACTTCCTCGAGGCGGAGCTGCACTGCAGCAGTTGCACACCATTAACCCCTTCTTTTTTGACCCCCGAATCGCTGATAGTACGTTTCTAATTGCAGCAGATGTTACTAATCCATTTATCGGGCCAAATGGGGCTTCAGCAGTTTTCGGGCCTCAAAAAGGGGCATCGAACGGGGATGTTGAACTACTCGATAGAAGTCTTTCAAATTTCGCAGACATTATAGAGAAACATACAGGAGTTTCTCTACACCATACACCAGGAGCAGGTGCCGCTGGCGGTGCTGGTGGTGTGTTTCAAGTGTTTTTCCCCGGTAACTTCCAATCCGGTATAAATATCGTGCTGGAAACACTCCATTTTGATGAACATTTGGAAACTGCAGATCTTGTCATCACAGGGGAAGGTCGTTCTGACAGTCAAACCTTTTCAGGAAAAACCCCTTACGGAATTGCACAAGCAGCACGTCAAAAAAACGTCCCTGTCATACTTGTATCAGGAACGATTACACCAGAGTGTCGGTTAGCACTTGCTGACTTATTCGCAGGTGTACACGCAATCACTTCTGATAGCATCACGGTAGCGGATGCTATGTTGAATCCATTTAAAATGCTTAAAGAAACTACGAAACTAGCTATTATGCACTATAAAAATAAGGAGGACTGTTAAATGTTGTTTGCCATGATCATTTTAAGTGTTGTTCTCATTATCTTTTTAACAGCCGTCTTGAAGGTCCATCCGTTTTTATCACTACTTGCAGGGGCATTTTTCATCGGAATCACATCCGGAATGCCTCTACTAACCGTCGTAGACACAGTTAACGAAGGGTTCGGCGGACTCATGAAAGGCATCGGGATTGTCATTGTCTCCGGTACCATCATCGGCGTCATCCTTGAAAAATCCGGGGCTGCTTATCGTATGGCGGAAGTTGTCTTACGCGTAATTGGTGAAAAACGACCTCAACTCGCAATGTCACTCATCGGTTACATTGTTTCCATCCCCGTATTTTGTGACTCAGGATTTGTTATTTTATCTAGTTTAAAGAAAGCGCTCGCAAAGCGGGCTGGTGTTACAATCGCATCCATGTCTGTCGCATTGGCAACTGGATTGTTTGCGACACACACACTGGTGCCACCTACTCCTGGACCGATTGCAGCTGCAGGAAATATCGGAGCTGAAGGCTATTTAGGTGTGATTATCCTAATCGGACTAATCATTGCAATTCCAGCAACTGTGGTCGGATATTTATGGGCTGTAAAAGTCGGCACCAAAATTACTGTTCCAGAAGATGAGGAATCCATTACATTCGATTATGATGAAATCGTCAAATCTTTTGGAAAGATGCCTTCTGCGTTTAAAGCATTCCTACCTATTGTCTTACCTATTATTTTAATCGGGGCTGGTTCAGTTGCTAAGCTAACAATGGGAGAAAGTGGATTAAGCTCGTTGTTACAGTTCATCGGTTCGCCTACCGTTGCTCTACTTTTCGGAGTCCTTGCAGCATTCTTATTACTTCCAAAATGGAACGAAGAGACACTGTCAGGCTGGATTGGTGAGGGCCTTAAAGAAGCGGCTCCAATTTTACTGATTACTGGAGCTGGGGGTGCATTTGGTAAAGTGATTTCTACTTCTGGTGTCGCTGAATTAATCGGGGAAATGAATTTCACTGCACTTGCAGGTGGTGCACTATTTCTACTAGTTCCGTTCCTCATATCTGCAGCTTTGAAAACCGCACAAGGGTCTTCTACTGCAGCTTTGGTCATTGCATCGACATTAGTGGCACCTTTACTTCCTGCCATGGGTATTGAAGGGGCAATTCCACTTGCTCTTGTCGTTATGGCAGTTGGAGCTGGCGCAATGACAGTGAGTCATGTGAACGACAGTTTCTTCTGGGTCGTGACAGAATTCAGTGGCATGAACGTGACAGATGCTTATAAAGCACAAACAATGGCGACTTTATTGATGGGTCTCACAACAATTGTATTTACGATGATACTGTGGTTAATACTCGTATAAAGTCGTTCGCTTAAAAGCGAACGTAGGTTCTGTTTTAACTGGACTTTTATAAGATACCGTTGTATACTTATAAAAACAAGCAGTCGAAGGGAGCTACGCAGCTTGGAAGAAAAAATCTTACAGTTGTTAGTAGGGCTTACGGCAGATGTACGGGATATGAAGACGGATATAGGTGATTTGAAATCGGATGTTGGTACTCTGAAGTCGGATGTCGGCACTTTGAAGTCCGGACTGGAAAATTTGCATACGGAGATGAACACACGGTTTGATCGAGTGGATAACTTACTACAAGGAATTGGTGGTCAATTTGAACACCAAACCGAACAGCGGTTGGAACATGATGAGAGAGTTGCTGACGAATTCCTCGTTATCAAATCACGTATTTTCGATCTTGAAAACAAAGTGAATCGCGCGCACTGAAAAAGCAGTTCCCCACGGGAGTTACTCCTGGGGGATCTGCTTTTTGATTATATATCCGCTTCCGCAAGTATTGTAGCAATGGCATCTTCAATTGGTGTTACAGGACCCATAATGTAATTATTTATCATAATAGAAAAAGCAAGGGACGTTCCTTTTTTTGTCGTCACATACCCTGACAATGTGGATACGCCTGTGATCGAACCGGTTTTCGCAGCTACATTCCCTTTTGTCGACTCCTCTTTCATACGATTGCGAAGTGTTCCACCAACCATGCGATCCGCTTCACCTGCTAGTGGTAGCGACTCTCTGAAAGCCGGATACCAAGATTCTTCCTGAGCTCGAACTAGAAGTGTCGTCAACGTTTCAGAGGAGACTAGATTTTTGTGTGACATACCGGAACCATCACGTAGTAGAACCGTATCTTTTGCGATACCGAGTCCTGCAAGTGTTTCAGACATTACCTCAAGACCAGCTTTCCAACTACCTTCTCCCTTCTCGACTCTTCCCATTTCCTTCACGAGCATTTCTGCATGCCCGTTATTACTCAGCTTCATGAAGGGAATGTAGATTTCGTTCAGCGGCATAGACTTCTTAGTTGCAAGGATTTTCGCGTTCTCAGGTGCTACAGCGCGCTGAAGTCCTTTTTTTCCACTTACTTGAATTCCTTCTTTTTGCAACGCACTTCGGAAGACATCGAGCACAAGCTCTGATGGTTCCCAAACCGCCGTCCACGAACGTGAACTGGTGGCTTCGACTGGAATGGAACCTTCCACAATTATTCGATTTGTGCCATGTTCACGATGGATGGAAATCGTCTTTTTTCCACCTTTACCAACAGTAGTCGCCTCATTCACAATGACTGACGTTTCCGTTTTTGGTGTTAACGAAACGGAAGGTAGCTCTCCTGCTTTTGCCCCAGGCTTCACTTCTACAATGACTGTCCCTGTATCGTAATCTTCGTTTGGTGAGAGCGTGAGAGCCGATACCTGTGCGCCCACATAGTTGAATTCATCTGACCAATTCAAGTCTTGGGAATAGCGATCATCGTCATACCAACTATCATCTGCAAACAAATTTCCTTTTATGGTTTTGATACCTTGTTGTTTCAACTGATCTGCGAACTTCACGAGATCGCTTTGAAGTAGTGTCGGATCTCCTTTTCCTACTAAATACACGTCCCCTTGAAGAGTAGATCCTTTCTGTTTACCCGTCGTAGCCACTTCCGTTACGAATCGATAGTCCGGTCCAAGCACATCTAATGCCGCAGCACCTGTCAGTAATTTCATATTGGAAGCAGGTCGCAATCGAATATCGCTCATATGCGAATAGATCGAATGGCCAGTAGTTGCGTTTCGGACACTCACCCCCGTTATCCCGCCCTGTAATTTCGGATCAGTTAGTATCACATCTAACTTCTTGGATAACGTAATTGATGCATTCGCAGGTGGTGTAATTAAAGCAGCAGAGGCAGCAAGTGCAGGAATCGTTTGCTCATAAGCGATTGGAAGATATGCGACCGCAACTAATAGTGCAAATAAAAGAAGTTGTTTTCCCTTTTGTTTTTTTAACATTCAACACCAATTCCCTTCAATTTTTCTTTAGTATATCAATTATATGGTAGAATAAACTGCTATAATAAAGAATAATCAGATTTTAATGAGTTAGTTGCAGAACACTGGCCTAGTTCGCCTGTCCCATTCATCGTCTACTGGTATAGTTTATGTGTGTTAGTGGTGGTGTATGTATCGGAGGGAGCAAGTCACAACTCTAATCGGGCGGGTTCTCCTCTGGAACGTGCGGGTTTCGGCTCTAATCGGGCGGGTTCCCCTCTGGAATGAGCGGGTTTCAGCTCTAATCGGGTGGGTTCTCCTCTGGAACGAGCGGGTGCTGGCTCTAATCGGGCGGGTTCTCCTCTGGAACGAGCGGGTTTCGGCTCTAATCGGGCGAGTTCTCCTACAGAACGAGCGGGTGCTGGCTTTAATCGGGCGGGTTCTCCTCTGGAACGAGCGGGTGCTGGCTCTAATCGGGCGAGTTCTCCTACAGAACCGAGCGGGTGCTGGCTTTAATCGGGCGGGTTCTCCTACAGAACGAGCGGGTTCCGGCTCTAATCGAGCGGGTTCTCCTACAGAACGAGCGGGTGCTGGCTCTAATCGGGCGGGTTCTCCTACAGAACGAGCGGGTTCCGGCTCTAATCGGGCGAGTTCTCCTCCAAAACGAGCAGGTTCCGGCTCTAATCGGGCGGGTTCTCCTACAGAACGAGCGGGTTCCGGCTCTAATCGGGCGAGTTCTCCTCCAAAACGAGCGGGTGCTGGCTCTAATCGGGCGGGTTCTATGAAAGGGGCATTTATTATGAGAGAAACCACTCAAGACGAAACCGTCAACGAACCGAACGATGGGATTCACCTTGTCGTAATACTTGTCATCGCTACCATCGGTGGCTGGCTGCATATATCCGATTGGGTCATCACTGGAATCGAGACAGCCTATTTTGCAATCATCTTCCTATTTGTTGATAAAAAAAGTGTGGGCAAATTAGTGAAATTCGCAGGTATCTTACTCATTCTCTGGATTATTCAAAGGTGGCTATTTGCCTTAATCCCTTTGTAATTCGCAAAAAGAGAGGGAAGCCATATCTACAAAACACGGCTTCCCTCTCTCAATTCATCTCACGATTCTGTTTCCCACTCAGCAATCGCTTCACGTACCCTCGGTGCTACTTCTGCACCCAACAACCGGATTGCACTCATCACTTCGTCGTGTGGCATAGAACCTACCGGAACGTGAAGTAGGAACCTTGTGATTCCAACCTCTTTCCGCAACTTAATAATCTTTTTCGCCACATAATCCGGATCACCTACATACAGCGCCCCTTCCAGACTTCGTGCATCGTCATATGCTCCTCGATCATAAGGCGCCCAACCACGCTCTTTTCCAATTACGTTCATGGCGTATTGAGTAGATGGGAAAAATGCATCTGCTGCGCCTCGAGTCGTTTCTCCGACAAATCCATGTGAATGAGATGCAATCTTCAATTTTGACAGATCATGACCTGCTGCAGCTGCAGCTCGCTTATACAATTGAACAAGGGGCGCAAATTGCGTAGGACGCCCCCCAATTATCGCAAGTACAAGTGGTAGTCCTAACTTTCCTGCTCGTACGACGGACTCCGGGTTGCCCCCACTGCCAATCCAGACTGGCAATGGCTCTTGCACAGGGCGTGGATATACGCCTCTACGATCGATTGACGGCCGATGTTTTCCATCCCAGGAAACCACTTCCGAGTCACGTAACTTCAATAACAAATCCAGTTTTTCATTGAACAACTCATTATAGTCCGATAAATCCTGTCCAAATAACGGGAACGATTCGATGAACGATCCCCGCCCCGCCATAATTTCAGCTCGTCCGTTAGAGATTCCATCCAGTGTCGCAAAGTCTTGAAAAACGCGAACTGGATCCGCAGAAGATAATACTGTAACCGCACTTGTCAGACGAATATTAAAAGTTTGCGAAGCCGCTGCAGCAAGCAATATCGCTGGTGAAGATGCTGCATAATCCGCCCGATGGTGTTCACCGACACCAAATACATCAAGGCCAACCCTATCCGCCAGAACAATCTCCTCGACCACTTCCCGCAGTCGTTCTGCGTGACTTTTCAATTCTCCAGTTTCTGGATCTGGTGTTGTCTCCACGAACGTACTAATTCCTATCTCCATCGTTTCTTCCTCCTAAGTGCATTGTTAATTTCTTTATTGTACTCGTCCATGACTAAAAATGGGGAAACAAACAACTGATTATTAGCATTTTCCAAAAATACGAAACTATATGCTCTTCTTTACGTATACGTTACTATGGACTTCATCTTAACAATCTAGTACAAAACAAAGGAGGAAACACCATGGAACCCACTCCTATCGTTGAATTGAAGAATTTATCCAAAACGATTCGTGGAAAGAAAATTATCGATGATTTAAGTTTGCAGCTATATCCTGGAGAAATTACAGGCTTTCTCGGTCCGAACGGTGCAGGTAAAACGACCACCATTCGAATGATGGTCGGGCTCATGAAAAAAAGTGGAGGAGAAGTCGTGATTGACGGACAAACGCTTTCTGCAGACTTTGAAGAAGCTCTATCTAAAGTAGGCGTCATCGTAGAAAATCCGGAAATGTACAAATTCATGTCCGGTTACAAAAATTTGTTACACTTTGCCCGCATGCAGAAAGGGGTAACAAAAGAACGCATTAACGAAGTCGTCAAACAGGTTGGGATGCAAAATCGTATCCATGAAAAAGTTTCGACCTATTCACTCGGAATGCGTCAGCGCCTTGGTCTTGCTCAAGCCCTGCTACACAGACCAAAATTCTTAATTCTAGACGAACCGACAAACGGACTGGATCCTGCAGGAATTCGCGAGTTCCGGGAATACCTACGACTCATTGCTCAAACTGAAAACGTTTCTGTTTTCGTATCCAGTCACATGCTTTCAGAAATTGAACTCATGTGTGACCGGATTGCCGTCATTCAAAACGGGAAACTCGTCGACCTTCGTGATATGCGTGAAACACAGGAAGCCCATTATTATCTAGAAGCTTTTCCTGCTGATCAAACCTTTGAACTCCTTGGATCTCTTGGATTCAGATCGGAAAGTGTCAACGAAGGGTTCGTAATTCAAGCGGAAAAAACGCAAATTCCAGAACTCGTCAAAGCGATGTCATCAGCTGGACTAGAACTATACGCAATCCAACCTCATCGAAAAACACTAGAAGACCAATTCCTAGAATTGACAGGAGGTGGCCAACTTGCTGAAACTGCTGCAAAATGAATGGATGAAACTATGGTCTAAAAAAGGCACTTGGATAATGGCTGGCCTGATGGTCGTACTCATTATCGCCATGGCGGGGATAATGAAATGGTCTGGCAGTTTAATGGATGTTGAATCCGACTGGAAACTTAGCACCCAAAGTGAACTGGAAAATAATAAAAACTCATTAGAAGTGGGAATCCTAAAAGGAGAAAGTAAACGGCTTGCAGAAGAGAACGTTCAAATCTCCGAATATCGACTTGCAAATGATGTCGCACCACTGAAAGATTTTAGCCGGGAAGGTATGATTTACAATCCATCAGTCGGCAGTATTGCACTGTTGCTCACTGTCATTGTAGCTGCGGGCATTGTCGCATCTGAGTTCTCACAAGGGACGATTAAAATGCTACTAACGCGTCCTGTGAAACGTTGGAAAATCATGACGTCCAAGTACCTAGCGATCTTACTATTTGGCGTTTTACTAATGCTAATCGGTTTTATAACGACTATTTTAAGCGCCTTTATATTCTTCCCATCAGAGGGCGGGCAAGCTCTCTCCATCTCAGGCGGCAACGTCGTGGAAGTTTCCATATGGGGCCATGGACTATACATGTTACTGCTCTCATTTGTTAACGTAATCATTACCGCAACGTTTGCGTTTATGATTGGAAGCGTCTTCCGCTCAAGCGGAATGGCAATTGGGCTATCCTTGTTTATCTACTTCACGGGAAGTGTTATCGTTGGTCTTTTGAGCAGATTCGAAATCGTGAAGTACTTGATATTCACACATATGGACTTGACGATGTACGAGTCCAATTACATTTTGAATGATGAAATTACACTGTCCTTCTCTCTCGTCGTTTTAACTGTCTACCTCATAGCATTCTTAATAGTGAGCTACACGGTATTTACCAAGCGGGATATTACGGCATAATTTATATTCACCAGTTATTACGGGCCATCCTCCAAAATAACTGGTGTTTTGTCTTTTCAAGTACGTATCTATATATTTGAGAATTGTAATTATCTAGGATGTGGAGTGACATGTTTTATTAAATTAAAGGCCACAAAGCGCGGTATGGAAAGCTGTAACTTAAGCATTTTATCGACTCTCGTCAAGATCCATACGAGGTGAAAGTTTCAAAGTGATTAAACGTGGAAAAAACCGGCTACACTTCTAGTAAAGTGAGTCGGTATTTTTGTATGGAATAGAATTTTTTTATTTGAAGCTGCAGCAATTCATTATATTCTGTCTGAATTCACATCATTGACTAGTAATAAGTGTTACATAAATTTTCCTGAAATCTTGAAAATTAGTTTATACAGAGCATCTACCGGGTAAAATTTCTTAGTAAGAGGAGGGACAAAATATGCAGACAGAGTGTGAAAGTTATGTGATGGTTCGTGAGTTACATCACCTAAACGAAGAATATCAACTTGCGCCCACTCAATTGAAATCGATAATCCTCACTGATATCCGCCTGATTGAAGATGCCCTCGACCTTTTGAAAGCTAATACTTCCCCACCGATGTAAGTTTTTCTTGACCATTTATCCCGGAAGCCAACAAAGTCATTCAAATACCCGACTCACAACTTTGGGATTGCCATAGAAAACCAGCTCTCCGACAGTTAGAAATGCCGATTAGAAGCTGGTTTTTGTGTTTTATGAGTGAGCAAGTAATGCTTGTTTTTCAGTGAGCTCTACTTCGAATCCAAGGTCTTCCAACATACGAAAGTCTGAATTGTCCTCTTGCCCATCCGTCGTTAAGTAATCCCCAACAAATATACTGTTGGCAGCATACAACCCCATTGGTTGAAGGGATCGTAAGTTGACTTCACGACCGCCAGAAATTCTGATTTCCTTAGATGGATTCATGTACCGGAATAATGCTAATACCTTTAAGCAATAGCGTGGATTCAGTTCGTTTGTCCCTTCTAGTTTCGTACCGTCAATCGCGTGCAAGAAGTTCACTGGAATAGAGTCTGCATTTAACCTACGAAGGGCACGGGTAATATCGACAACATCTTCTTTTGTCTCTTTCATCCCGATTATGGCTCCTGAGCATGGAGAGATTCCGTACTTTTTCGCAATTTCAACGGTGTCCACACGATCCTTGTACGTATGCGATGTCGTGATAAAATCATGATGACGTTCGGAAGTGTTCAAGTTATGGTTATACCGATCGACGCCTGCTGTTTTTAGCTGCTCTGCTTGTTCTTCTTTTAAAATACCCAGACACGCACACACGGTTAACCCATACTTTTCTTTTATTTCCTCAACAGCCTCACTGACAACTCGGACGTCTTTTCGTGTCGGACCTCGCCCACTTGCCACGATACAATACGTTCCGATATTATTTTCAAACGCCCGTTTCGCTCCTTCTAAAATTTCCTCTTTCGATATGAATGGATACTTATCAATGGGCGCTGTGGATTTAGAAGATTGAGAGCAATATCCACAATCCTCCGGACAAAAGCCACTCTTTGCGTTCATAATCATATTCAGCTTTACCTTTTTCCCGAAATAATGACGTCGAATCATATAGGCCCCATCTAACAATGCTAAAACCTCTTCGTCATTTGTGTTTAAAATCGATAACGCTTCTTCATTTGATAGCTCTTTTCCATCAATGACTTCCTGTGCGAGTGTTTTCCAGTTCATGACGTATGCCCCTTTTTGTGTGAATGAATTTTTTCAAAATCGGATATAATCTTGCAGCGAGTAATCCCGTACCTACAGCAAGAGCAATATCTATAACAATCGTGCTCAAGAAGCCTGCCACCAAGACGTGCATAACGTTGGTAGGTGTATCCATCCAACTATTCAGTGCGACATACAAATAAGGTACTCCAATTGCATAAGTAACCGCGGTTCCCGCCAAATTTGCCACAATGAAATGCTTTCTATTAGGTACAGGAACTCGCTCAATTATGAAACCTATGACATACGCAGCCGCAGCAAATCCTACTAAGTAGCCAAATGTAGGTTGAAGGAGATACGTAATTCCTCCACCTTTTGTGAAAACCGGAAGTCCTGCTAACCCGACGAACAAATACACAAGCTGACTTTGTAGACCTCGACTACTTCCTAATAACGTTCCTGCTAAAAAAACAATAACAATTTGTAATGTAAACGGGACAACCGGTAGCGTAATTTTAACGAATGCACCTATTGCTGTTAATGATGCAAAAACTGCAATAAGGGCCATTGAATTTATGCTATTTGTTCTCTTCATACAAGTTGTTCTCGCTCAATGAAAAATTGCTCCATCACTTCTTTCGTCGTATTCACCATCCACTCGATTTCTTCTCCAGAGATTACATAAGGCGGCATGAAATAAATGATGTTACCAAGCGGACGTATCAAAAGCCCTTTTTTAAGAGCACGTTGATAAATTTCATAGCCGATTCTTTCATCACTTGGAAAAGGTTCCTTCGTTTTACGATCCGCCACCAGTTCTATTGCACCAACAAAACCAGTTTGACGGTATTCTCCGACATACGGTAACTCGTCAAATACGGCATGGGCGAGTTCTTGTAATAGCTGTTGTTTCGGAACCAACGTTTCCATTACCTGTTCTTCTTCAAAAATGGCGAGGACTTCTTGTGCTGCGCGAAGTGCTAGCGGGTTGCCGGTGTAACTATGCGAATGCAAAAATGCCTTCATCGTGCCGTAATCATCGTAAAATGCTCGATATACATTCTCCGTCGTCAATACAGCAGACAACGGTAAATACCCTCCCGTAATCCCTTTGGACAAACATAGAAAGTCCGGTGTGATTTGTGCTTGCTCACACGCAAAAAGTGTACCCGTTCGTCCAAAACCAACCGCCACCTCATCTGCAATCAGATGTACGTCATATGCGTCACACAAATCCCGTAACTTTTTCAGGAATATCGGGGGATACATTTTCATTCCAGCTGCTGCTTGAATTAGTGGTTCGATAATGGCAGCGGAAATGGTATCCGCATGTTTCTTGAATTGCTTTTCAGTATCTTGAATACATTGTGCCTGGCACGTTTCAGGAGATTCCCCAAATGGACACCGGAAGCAATCGGGGCCTTGTGCGTGAACTACATTAAGTAATAGTGGCGCATATACATCGTTATATAATCCAACGCCTCCCATAGACAGTGCTCCAAGTGTCTCGCCATGATAGGCATTCGAAAATGCTAAAAATTGTTTTTTCTCAGGTTGACTAGTTTGGGCGCGGTATTGAAAACTCATTTTGAGTGCGACTTCAATGGCAGCGGACCCGTTATCTGCGAAAAACACTTTTTCTAGCCCTTGTGGAGTTAACTCCACAAGTTTTTCTGCAACATGAATAGCAGGCTCATGGGTGAAGTTTGCAAAAATCACATGCTCAAGTCTTTGTGCCTGATCCGCAATTGCCTTGCTAATACGCGGATTTGTATGACCGAACAAGTTGACCCACCAAGAAGATACGGCATCCAAGTATCGATTGCCTTGTTTGTCTGTCAACCAGACCCCTTCCCCTCTCTCAATAACAATTGGTGGGAAGGTCTCATAGTCTTTCATCTGCGCGCATGGATGCCAAATATGTTCAACATCCCTTGCTTGTAGTTCTTCATACTTCATTGGACATCAACCTTTCCAAGACCGGCACGTCCGTAAAACTTTCAATTGTACGATTTGCCTCAATAACCGCGAATGGTAGCCCTGTAAATCGACGGATTGTGTCTATGTTATTTTGCTCTATCGGGGTTTGGTTGAATTGATTGAATACAATTCCTTGCACACTGATTCCACGCGTATGCAACGCTTCAATCGACAACAGTGTGTGATTGATGGTGCCTAGTTTCGTAGAAGCGACAAGGACAACCGGCAATTTCGATTGTTCCACCACGTCCAATAATGTCTTTGTCGTATTTGAATGGAGCGGTACGTATAAGCCGCCTGCACCTTCACAAATAACCGTTTCGAATTTTGTTTTTAAACGCTCAATTGTTTGTAGCAACAGGTTTTCGTCAATTTGCTTGCCAGCTAACTCAGCAGCATAATGCGGAGACGCCGCTATTGGAAATGAATATGTATTGAGTGAATCGTTGTCCAAGGAATACAAACTATAATCTTTATAACTCGACGTGTCCTGATAATGCCCTTGTTCTGTGTCAGCAACAAGACCTGTTTGAACTGGTTTGTAAGGCGTGACGGCCAGCCCAGTTTTCTGAAGTTCTCTCAAGAATAACGTTGTCACAAATGTTTTCCCTACGTCCGTGTCTGTCCCAACTACCCAAAAGTGTTTCATCGTAAATACCTTCTTCATTTATTAGAATGGACTTCATTTGTGTTAACCTAATTAATAAATAGGTTAACACAAATAGATTATCACAATTTTATCCATTCGTAAAATAGTATTAAAAAAGCAGACCGCAAAGAGCTAATTGCTCCTTACTGTCTGCTAGTGGTCTTATTTCGAAAGACTGATTTCATGATGAATCTGTTCAAGATTGGAATTAAAATTTTGTAAGTTCCCTGTAATTTCGTTAACGTAATGACTTTCGAACAAGTCCCATGTATAGGATGAACGCCATTAAACTACAGCTTATAATAACAATCCCTAATGGCCATGCGGTATGGTCACCTGCAATTCCGACAAGAGGTGAGACGATTGCTCCCCCGATAAATGGCAATAAACCGAGGAATGCAGAAGCACTCCCAGCCGCCTGACTTTGTCGATGCATCGCGAGTGAAAATGAAGAGGTCGAGACCATTCCAACACTGGCTACTACTAATAAGAAAGCAGTTGCGACGACAAATAGTGGACCTTGTAGCCATATGACAAGCAATAACAGTACACTACCTGTTAACGAAATGAGTACGCCCGTCATCATGAAATTCAGTTCAGATATTTTATGTGATAAACGGCCAGTAATTTGCGCAGCTGCAATGATCCCAATACCGTTCAACGCGAAGAAAAGAGAAAACTGTTGTGGTGAGACGCCATACATGTTTTGTAGCACAAAAGGAGAACCTGCGATATAGGCAAACATGGAAGCCATGACAAACGCTTGCGTAAGCGCAATCCCCATGAATTGACGGTCCTTCAGCAACCGACCAAATGTCTTGAATACCGAAAGAATTCCCCTTTCTGCACGATTTTCAAGCAAAAGTGTATCCGGTAAAAAACTTGCAGTTCCTACAAACATCAGTAATCCAATTCCACCCAGTACGAAAAAAACAACGGGCCACGAGGCAAAACTTAAAATGGCGCCACCCGCGATGGGTGCAAGTATGGGTGCAGCCCCATTGACTATTGAGAGCAATGCCATGAATTTGGTAAGTTCGTGTCCTGCGTACAGATCCCTCGCACAGGCTCTCGCAATCACGATTCCCGCAGCACCTGTTAACCCCTGAACAAAACGCAGAATAATGAACGGCCAAATGGACGTCGTGAACGCACAAAGTACTGAGGCAATTGCATAGACCAAGAGAGTCAGTACGAGTGGTTTACGTCTCCCGTAGATATCACTTAGCGGACCAAATATGAGCTGTCCCGCTCCAAGTCCAATTAGACAAGCCGTCAAACTTAGCTGAACAAGCGAGGTAGAGGCGTTCATGTCCTCTGCTACAGCCGGCAGTCCAGGTAAGTACATATCCATTGATAACGGGCCAAATGCCGTCAATGAGCCGAGCAGTACGACGAGCCAAAGTGTCGGCAACGGTTTCTTTATGGTTATTGCTTTTGTCATTTCCCCAAATCCTTTTCTATGAAATTCTACGGTGGAGTATACCACACTGCATGTGGTATGTGTTGTCGGATAGGAATTGTATTGAGATTAAGGGGGAAGTTTTGTGGGAACGAGCGGGTTCTCTGACGGAACGAGCGGGTTCTTTGCTGGAACGAGCGGGTTCTCTGCTGGAACGAGCGGGTTCTCTGGTGAAATGGGCGGGTTCTCTGACGGAACGAGCGGGTTCTCTGCTGGAACGAGCGGGTTCTCTGACGGAACGAGCGGGTTCTTTGCTGGAACGAGCGGGTTCTCTGACGGAATGAGCGGGTTCTCTGCTGGAACGAGCGGGTTCTCTGCTGGAACGAGCGGGTTCTTTGCTGGAACGAGCGGGTTCTCTGCTGGAACGAGCGGGGTGTAGTATCTAGCGAATTTAGCTGGACATCAAAACACCTGCCCCATCCAATCTTAGGATGGGGCAGGTATGAAGAATCGCTTACAATTCACCAGCTTCAAAGTTCTCGGCATTGATTTCTGGATCGTTTACATTACTAATGACAAATTCGATGTAAGTATCAGAGTCTTCTGCTAGCAAGTTAAACTTATCAGTTTTTACAAAATGATACTCATCGCTACTTTCTTCGTCAGGATTAGAAAAATGGAGTTCCTTCATCCAACCGTCTACTTCCTCATCAGAAGCAGTTGGGTCAGCGCCACGAATAATGGAACGCACGACTCCAAACGCTTCTTTTCGGTCACCAAACATACTGAACATAACCGCACGGACTTCTTCTTCGCCTTTTTTGGCAAGCAGTTGCATACGTCGGTTCTCATCGTATGTCATGTCTATAATTTCGTGATCCCCTTCGGAACCTGACGCTCTCCAATCTAAATTGTCGACGCGCTCAGGAACTCCCACTTCTTCAGCGGACTTATTGAAGTTGGTTTGAAAGTCTTTAGCGGTCACACCGATTTGCATATCTGATGCTTCCCCATTTTCGTCTACAGCATCAGCTTCCTCTGATGAATCCTCTGACCCTGTTCCTTCTTCAGCAGAGACTTTCGGCTTTTCCACATCCGATTTGCTTGTCTCATTTGGTTTATCCTCACCACACGCAGCGAGTGCAAGCACTAATAGTGCACCTAGGAATACGCCAGTCCATTTCTTTAACATATGTTTTCAACCCCTGTCTATAATTTTTCAACTCCCTCACTATAGCGACTACTCAGATTATAATCAATTTAATGTACTGTGATTTCTATAAAATAATTATTTTCTACCAGATTACTAGGATTTCTTTAGATCTTAGTTACTATGTTGCATATCACAAGAATAGGGCAAATAATTCCTCACCCTTACGAGTAACCGCAAAAAAGACGAATGCCTCATAAGCGTCCGCATTTTCCATTGCATCATTATGTTCCACAATACGTTTGATACGGCACTGATGAATCAGATGGAGTCGTATAGGCATCCTGCTCTGTGGAATAAGAATAAGGAGAAGCAAGAACTTGATTCAGCTTGTGCAACACACTGAAATCGCCATTGCCGGCTGCCTCGATAGCCTCTTCTACTTTATGGTTTCTCGGAATCACTGAAGGGTTGTTACGTCGCATGACTTCATAAGATTCTTCAACAGTAATATTCTGTTGCTTTCGTCGCGTCTCCCACTTCTTCTTCCATTCGCAAAAAGCATCATTACTAAACCAATCTGGTTGCTCTATGCATTCATCTGTTAATGCCCTGAACGTATTCGTAAAGTCTGCTTGAGCGTCTTTCATGATAAGTAATAATTCTTTCGAAAGAGCCTCGTCTACCGGTTGTTCATCCAACAAACCTAGCTTCGCTCGCATCCCGTTTAGCCATTCTCTCTCAAAGACCTTACCAAATCGCGCAAGTTGCTTCTCCGCAATCTGAATGGACTCATCCTGATTCTCATCTAGTAGCGGTAGTAAGGTTTCCGCAAAACGTGCCAAGTTCCACGATGCAATTCCCGGCTGGTTGCCATATTTATACCGTCCATTTACATCAATAGAACTGAATACCGTCGCTGGATCGTATACGTCCATAAACGCACATGGCCCATAATCGATCGTTTCCCCGCTAATCGTCATATTATCGGTGTTCATGACTCCGTGGATGAAGCCGACAAGCTGCCACTTGGCAATCAATGCTGCCTGTCTCTCAATGACATTTTCGAGAAGCAGTTCATACCGATTGTCCCTTGAAGCAACATCTGGATAATGCCGCTCTATGGCGTAATCCGCCAGCGTCTTCAGATCTTCAGGTACTTGACGGGCAGCTGCGTATTGGAACGTTCCTACCCGTAAATAACTGCTCGCTGTCCGGACAAGAATAGCACCAGGCAAAACGGTTTCACGGAACACTTCGTTGCCTGTCAACGTAACAGAAAGACTTCGCGACGTAGGAATGCCTAATGCGTGCATCGCTTCGCTAATGATATACTCACGTAACATGGGACCAAGTGCTGCGAGACCATCACCCCCACGTGAAAATGCCGTAGGACCCGAGCCTTTTAAGCCGATATCCACTCGATTTCCTAACGGGGTCAATTGCTCTCCCAAAAGTAGGGCCCGTCCATCCCCAAGCATCGTAAAATTCCGAAACTGATGACCGGCATACGCTTGTGCTATTGGCGTAGCGCCTTCTGGTAGTTCATTACCAGAAAGCACTTCAGAATTCAACTTCTCAACTTCCAGACCAAGCAATTCTGCGAGGCCTTTATTCAGCAAAACCACTTTTGGAGAAGTTGCCTCTTCCGGAGTCGCTTCTGCAAAAAACACTTCCGGCAATTGACTGTAGCTATTGTCCATTTTCCACCCTGCATCTGAACACACGTGATCACTCCCTTTACCTGTATACTACCCTTAGATTCACGAAAAACGATAGAAAAAAGAATTCTTTCCATGATAAATGAAACGGCCGTGCTTTTTCACTCGTCTTTAAGGTACACCAGGGTGGAGCGCAATGAGAAAGGATGGGTTGGCATGCCTCGCGAGAACAAGTTCGTTCCAGATTGGAAACAGGATGAATGGCTTGAACAATTGATGGATCAGTACGGAAACCAGTTAACGAATCTTGCGTTCAGCTACCTCAAAGACTGGGGACGGGCGCAAGAAGTTGTTCAGGATGTTTTTGTAACATGTTTTCATCGAGCTCATCAGCTAGAGGAAATTCGTTCTGTTGAAGCATGGCTGTATCGGATTACGATAAACAGATGTAAAGATGTCTTAAAAAGTTCATGGTTCAAGCGTGTGATTGTTGGGAGTCCACTTTTTCAGTTTCTTCGATCTAAAGAGCCGATTCCACATGAGCACATGCTTCAGAACAGTGAGGACGAACAGTTGGTACAATGCGTGCTAGAACTACCGATCACTTATCGAGAAGTCATTTTGCTCTATTATTACGAAGACCTGACAGTACCTGAAATCAGCGAACTGCTAAACGTAAACCAAAATACACTTCGGACTCGACTCAAAAGAGGACGCGAAAAATTAGCACAACTGCTGGAAGGAGGGGATCAAGATGAAGGATGAGAAGAAAAAAATTCGTTCCGCTTTTGACAAGACTGTTTTTCATAAAGAGTCATTTACACAAAAAAACAAACAAGCTGTCAGACGAAAAATACAACGTACCCAACGCCCTGCCCAATTCGTTCCTGCGATTGTTGGATCAATTGTTGCGGTATCCTTGTTATTCATAGGGATTTTTTTTATAAAAGGAGATCTGTTGAATTCTACAAAACCAGATGATCTATCAGGTAAAGGAACGAGTATCTCAGGGTCATTTACTATTGAGGACATTTCAGATGGACCCTTCCTCGCTAATGAAACCTACTACATTGCCCTGCCAATTACATGGAACGGGAAAAGCACAGCGACCATTCATTCCATTGAAATAGTCAAAGAGAACCAGCAACCCCTTCACACAACCGATGGAATTTCTTATTCATTCTATCTTGCTGATGCGAAGAAAAAGCCCGGTGTTTATGGACGGGATCAGGTTGGAGAGATTTCTGATGTTCATGGATTTCAAATTGAGGATGAAAGCAGTTTAGTAATAGAAGTCTCATTGAAAAACGCTGTGCCCGACAAATCTCGTTCGATTAAAATCGGATATTCTGTAAATGAAGAAGAAATGGAGCAACTACTTGTGGTAGGTGTGCTACAAGGCTTAGCGACCTTACCTGAAAACACAACGAACGAAAGTGGTCCCATTGAATTGAATACAGCAGAACAAAATGTATATACTGCATTTGAGCAAGGTTTGGATACACAACATTTAGCAGGTTTATCCCCTATGAGCGTCGCAAAGCTTTATATTCACGCATCGTACCTAGGTGATCGAGAAGTCGAATATGCACTCTATACCGATCAAGAAGAATTCATCCAATGGAGTCGCGAGGAAGATCAAGCGATTCCTGAATCCGACCGCGGTACACCGGAACAATTAACTCAGCAGTATAGAAACTTTGAAGAGGGGCGTTTTCTTCAGACTAGTAAAATTGAAGGATACATTGAATATTATCCAAATGGTAAACAGGAATCTCCTTCTGGATTTCAACTGATTAAAAACGAAGACGGCATTTGGCAAGTTGCATTCATGCCGATTCAGTAAATAAAGAAAACCAGTGGATCGATACGGAAATGTCTTTGCTCTCCGTTCAATCCACCGGTTTTTAGTCATTTATTCAATTCCCGTAACTGTCGGGACAACTCAAAAAATTGCTGATCTAGTTTGCTGTATGCTGGATTTCCAGGGGTCAGCAGACTCAGCTTTCCTAATACCGCCTGCAACTCCGTTTCAAGTCGAAGTTTTTCTTGTTCGGAAGATGGGACTGGAGCAGAAGATTTCCGACTTTCCCAGTCCACCAAACTATACGGTACTTTACGAACAGTCCCTTTTTCAAATAACAGCAATCCATCTGCCATACGCTCCGTAAAATATCGATCGTGCGACGCAAACAACAATGTGCCTGGATACGTATCCAACGTGCGCTCCAGCTCTTCACGCGATGGAAGATCCAGGTGATTCGTTGGTTCATCCAGTAATAACACATCCGTTTTCCTGCGGATGAAATCGAGCAGTTTCACCTTCAAACGCTCCCCCTGACTCAGGACACCGAGCGGCAGCTGCCATTGTTCAGCTGTAAACCCTAAATTCGTCAATTGGATACGCAGGAGACCTTGTTCTTCGTAAGACGGAGAATAAAAATACTCTGCCATCGTCTGTTCATCCGGTAAATCGAATGCGGTCTGACGCAAGTATCCGAGCGTCATGCCTTCAGATAGCCAGACGTCCCCATCGTAATCGAGTTCGCCTAAAAGCATGCGAAACAGCGTCGTTTTCCCAGAACCATTTGGCCCGAGCAGCGCAAGTCGCTCACCTGCTTGCACAGTAAATGCAGCATGCTGAAAGAGTTGTCTGTCTCGGAATGCTTTGCCTGCATTTTTCAGTTCCAGAACACGCTTGCCTTTCTTCCGTAGTCCTTCTAGTTCAAACGAAACCGATGTTTCTGCAATTGGCGCCTCAATTCGGTTTTTCTTTAGCTCTGCTTCTAATCGATTTTTCTTCGAACGAATTTGCACGTTCCGTTTCTTTACCTTTTTTCGGTAGTATTCTTTAGCGCCACCTTTTTTCGTTGACTCTGCGTGCCCTTTCGCAGACCATTTATCCAGCTGCTCGATTTGCCCTTCTATTTCAGCGATGTACTGTTGCTGCTCATCATAATGTTTCTGTTGGACGAATCGTTCATGCTCTTTCTGCTTGCGATAATCCGTGTAATTGCCTTCATAGACCGTCAATTTCCCGTTCTCAATTTCAAAAACATGATCCGCCAAGTGGTCGATGAAATACCTATCGTGGGAGACGAACAGTAATGTACCCTCACGTTCTTGAAGCGACTCAATGAGCCGTTCCACGCTTGATGCATCCAAGTGATTAGTCGGTTCATCCAGTAGTAATATTTCACGGTTTTCAGCTAGCGTAGTTATAAGCCGTAGTTTGACTCGCTCTCCCCCGCTCGCATGAGCATATTCTGCCTCTTTCGGCACGTGCCAATGACTGCGTTTTTGAAAGAGCTCTGCTCGTGTCCAATCTACTGGCTTTTCTGTTTCAGCCTCTTGTTTGTAATACGAAATGGAAGGGGTTCGACCAATCCAATCTATTCCTCCAGAAGAAGGTTCTCGTTCACCTGATAGAATGGACAAAAGTGTTGTTTTTCCTGCTCCGTTCGGTCCGACTATTGCTATTCTCGCTCCTTGCGGGATTTCCGCGCTGAGTTCGGTAAAAATATACACATCCCCATATCCCGCTGATACTTTGTTCACTATTCCTCGTAGCATCTACATTCCTCCAGTTGGAAGGGAACACAAAAAAGATCCCTCCGTAAAATAATCGGAAGGACCGGTTCTGTCAGCATCTCAAAAAGCCTCAACTCTATTGGTGAGCAACGTAATATCGACTCAGCAAAGGATGAAAGTGGCTCGTATAAATGGACAGACCAATCCCGTTTTTCCACACAACGAATCATTCGTTTTGAGAAAATAGGAATTAGTTATCCATCAGCCACCCTCAACCCTTTCTGTCAGTTAGTCTATCTAGTATATCAAATTTAGAATTGTTCGCAAGTTTAAAGTTGATCGTATTTATTTCCAACATTCTATTATTTCCGGGGAAATAATCTTTAATCCGACATTTTGTAGCGCTTCTTTACCTAAAAAGAAAACTCCACTACAAAATATGTCGGTTTGTGATTGGGTATCATATTTCTTCTGTTACTGCCAAGCGGACATTCCGCCTTTGACATTGATGACATCAGTAAATCCTGCTTTTTTCAGCATTCCTGCTGCGCGGGCGCTACGCATTCCACTTTGGCAAATCACATACGTTTCTTTGCTTTTGTCCAACTCACTCATACGCTTTCCTAAATCGTTAAGGGGAATATTTTTAAATTCTTTGACGTGGCGACCTTTGTATTCTCCAGGTGTTCGAACATCTACAAATTGCTTCGACTTATCTTTCGTTAAAGCCTTAACTTCAGTTGTGGATAGCGTACGAATTCCTTTTGCTGGTTTCATACGCCATACAAAGAATGCCACAATTAGTAAGATTATAATCCAACTCATCTGAAACGCCTCCTGTTGTTTTCTATTTCTTTTAATATACCTACAAGGGTATTTTAAAGCAATGAATTTACCCATATAAAAAACTCAGCACCCAATGGCCTGCGTTTGGTATAGGTTATCTCTTCTCCGATAGAGCTAAAAAGAATGTGGCCACTGGACCAAGTACTAGTGAAAGCAAGAACCAATTGAACCCCGATCGGTTTTTTCCTTGTGCCAATACTGCATTGATCAGCGCGAGCGTGCCCCACCCAACAAAATAGCTTTCATCCATATTAAAAACCCCCTAATCCGTTCTGGAATTCTATCTATACTACGGATTGCAAGTCTATACGGTTTCGTTTCCATCAAGCAGTTGCTTCATTTTTCCGAGCAATCCATTGACTCAGTAATAACATCACAAAACCTACTAGTAAAGAAGCTACCCATGGAAATTCAATTGCAGGACCTCTCTCTTTAAAGAAGAATGCAATCCCCATGAAGAGTCCGAAAACCAGTACTCCAGATACTCCTCCAACAATAGCCACTTTCCAAGTGCTTTTCTTCTCTTCAAATGCCGTTTTGTTCACCACGTTTATAAGAAGTAGCACCCCGACTGCAGTCATCATGAGTACTGCTGCTACCATAGCTGCTGTTGAAGCAAGATATAGATGCTCATCCACTGGTTTGATAAACGACAGTACGCCTAAAATAGCACCACGAGCGATGACCATCCAGCCTAATACGCTGAATATCAGCTGGATTCCAAACAACAGTTGGTTTTTCTTCTTCTCTTTTGGCATTTGTGCAATCACTTCGTCTGCATAAGCTCTTGGATCTCCACCAAATATATTTTCTGCACTCTTACCATCCTTTTGACCCTCCAAAAGATGCTCAAGCATTTCCATCAGTAACTCTTCCGTTGCCCGTTCTGACAGTAAGAATTTAGATCGGATGTATACGAGCATATTGGTATAGTACTGTTCGTTTTCCTCGGTCAACTGTTCCCGCTTTTCATTGTTTTCTTGGATCAATTCCTTAGTCGTCACCACCGTCAGTCTCTCCTTTCAATAATGCGTTTACTGGCATCGCAAGTTTCCCCCACTCACTTCGAATGAACGCCAATGCCTCCTTGCCCTCTTCCGTCAATGTGTAGTATTTTCTGCGCGGGCCAGACTCAGATGCACGCATTTCCCCTGTGATCCAATTATTTTTCTGTAACCTCAACAACACGGGGTAAATGGTGCCTTCACTCACATCATCGAGTCCGAGTTGTTGCAACTTGGCGGAGAGCTCGTAGCCATAAACTGTCTCTTTTTCAATAACCGCAAGCACACAACCATCTAGAATTCCTTTTAATAACTCACTTCTAACTGACATACGACCACTCTCCATCCAGTATGTTGCCTTGCAAGGTAGCTACGTAAAAAATAACTACCTTGCGTTACAAAGTAGTAATAATGTTAGTATATTCTTGTCTAATAAATACGTCAATCTCAATGTTCAGAAAAGTAAATCCCATCTCTTAAATGTATGATAGGATAACAGAAGGAGGGATTACCTATGAATCGTGTTACATTCGAAGATATTTATAACGCTGGTGTTATAGCGATAATTACAGATACATATAACCATTTTCATCTACCCGATATGCCACTCTATTATGATAGTAATTTTATAGAATTTAAAAAGATGCCCATTGTTAGTGAGTTTAAAAAGGCAGAACATGAATTGAAAAACTATCACTCAGCACGCGGTCAGCACCATCTGAAATTCACATTTCCTCAGGATGAACCCATTTCAAAAGAATTGACGGCCTATTTAAACCGCGAGGACTATGAAATCGGTTTTCTAGAATTATATGCACTCTCTCCAAAGGATTTTCCTGTAACGTCTCTATCTTCAGCAATTAAAGTTCTACCAGTGACTGCATCCAATCTCGAAGAATTCCTTCACTTACAGCGAACAATTGATGAGCAATTCGGGAAAGAGTTTGCAGCACAAAAACAATTGCAACATAAAAAGAACTTCTCGAATCCTGATTTTCTGCAGCTTATTGCATACTTCGATGAGGAAGTAGCTGGTTCAGTTGATTTAATCATTCAAGCACAGACCGTGGAGATAGATGGGCTACACGTGTTAGAAAAAATGAGACATAAAGGTGTCGGAAGTCAATTACAGCGATGGTTGATGGATCGGTTCCCAAATAAACTAGTCGTTTTGGTCGCTGACGGTGAAGATACTCCAAGAGAAATGTACCAAAGGCAAAACTATAAGTTGTTAGGTTACCAATATGAAGCGGTAAAAACATGATTTTTTTGATAGATTACTTCCTATCTTATGCTAAATTAATGATAGACAGAATTCTAAATAGGACAGGACGTGTAGCAAATGAAAAAATTGGATCAATCTGTACAGAACCAACTATTAGAAGCTATGTTAGATGGCAGTCGAGTGGCTACTTTAGTCACAGACCCTTCTCAACCAGACAATCCGATTATCTATGCTAATCGCACTTTCGAATCGATGACAGGTTATCCATTAACTGAGACACTAGGTCGGAATTGTCGATTTCTTCAAGGCGAAGATACCAATCCACTAGCAGTCAAACAACTCCGTGATGCCATCCAGGACCAAAAGCCAATTACCATCACCCTAAAAAACTATAAAAAAGATGGTACTGATTTCTGGAACCGGCTTTCTGTGACTCCCCTTCAAATTGAAGATCATTTGTTCTTCATCGGTACCCAAACGAACGTATCAGTTGAATATAAACAACGAGATGAACTATCTAATAAAGACAGTGAAATCGAACAATTGATGCTTCCCATCATGATGATTCAAGACAATCTTGCTGCTGTTTCCCTTATTGGGGAAATGAGTCCTCAACGATTCAACTTATTAACACAAAAACTTAGTGAATTTGTTCAACACCATGAAGTAGATCATATCATCATCGACATTACAGGATTAGTCTGGAATCACGAGTCCCCACTAACAAGTTTATTAGCCATTCAGGATGTCTTGAAACTAATGGGAACTCAATTATATGTCACTGGTATATCTCCCAAAGTGGCTCAGTCATTAGTAAGTGAGCGCCTTTCGGATCAGCAACTTTTAACATTCTCAAGCATTCGACAAGCGATGGATAGTATTCAATAATCTCCACAGCTAAAGCGTTTTGTTAAGATCATTTTGAACTTCGTGCCTGTCTCAGTGTCCAATCAGGGAGGACTCATCATGTTAACAAGAAAAATCCTATCCGCTTCTATATCAGGAGTGCTGTTTTTCATATTGATTGGCTTCTTCATGCCCAATCCTTTCGGAGAACCCATCACGTCCGTCTCTAATTACTTCGAATCCGTGTTTGTTAGTATTTCAGGCTATCTCCTATACGGCATCCCCGTCGTACTTCTTTACGGTATTATCTGTTCAATTATCAGCGAGAATATTTCCGTTTTCGTTTGTAAAAAAGTAAAATTCGATCATGCAGAATTTGTTCTTTCTGGATTACTCCATGCAAGTTTTGGATTAGTGTTTTCAGCATATGGACTTGTCGCATCGCTACTATTTTTTTCTGTAGACCGTGTGATCGCGAATAGAAAAATGCATGTTACGGGTAAGCAAATCGTAACGGCACTAGTTCTTCCAATCGGAGTGTATGTACTGTGTCTTGGATCCCTTGTAGCAGTAGATTTCTTCTCTGGTGGATGGAAAGACTTGCTCGTATAATCTCTAACTTGTGAGTTGCACGCTTACTAATAGCTGTGCTAGACTTTGAGACAATCGAATAATATTCCTTCGGGGCAGGGTGAAATTCCCTACCGGCGGTGATGAGCTACTATTGCTCTTAGTCCGTGACCCGGCTGCATTTTTTGTAGACGGTGGATTTGGTGAAACTCCAAGGCCGACAGTTAAAGTCTGGATGGGAGAAGGAATGGTGCGTTTTTCAAATTTTTCGTTTGACAGACGCTTATTTTGTCATGCTTACCCAGCCCCGCACATCTGTTGCGGAGCTTTTTTTGTTACATGAGGAATCTATAATTCAGGAGTGTTGTTATCGTTGGAAATTGAACACTATATGCAAATCGCTTTTTCACTTGCGCAAGGTGCGGTAGGTCAAACCTCGCCGAATCCACCAGTCGGTTCCGTTGTTGTGAACCATGGAAGGATTGTCGGAATGGGTGCTCATTTGCGTGCAGGTGAACGCCATGCAGAGCGGGTTGCAATAGATATGGCAGGCAAAGAATCTGTTGGCGCCGATTTGTACGTCACGCTTGAACCTTGTTCGCATACCGGAAAAACGACGCCATGCACAGATGCAATTTTGCAAGCAAGCATCTCTCGTGTCTACGTTTCGGCTTTAGATCCAAACCCACTAGTTGCAGGTTCTGGAATCAAGCGGCTTCAAAAAGCAGGGATCGATGTGCAAACCGGTATTTGTCGGGATTTCGCACAAGAATTATATCAACCTTTTTTTCACTTTATACAAACCAAACAACCTCATGTAACGTTAAAAACAGCTATGACATTAGACGGTAAAATCGCAGCATTTTCAGGACATAGCAAATGGGTGACAAGCGAGCAATCTCGACTTGACGTCCATCGTCTTCGCCATGTCCATGATGCCATTTTAACCGGAAGCAAAACGATTCTTCACGACAATCCCCTTCTCACCACCAGATTGCCCCAAGGTGGACTTCACCCTATTCGAGTTATTTTAGATACACATTTATCTATACCTGTTTCTAGTCAGGTCATTCAAAACACCGACGCCCCTACCTGGATTTTTTGCGGCTGCGCGGCTTCAAAAAAACGCGAAGTGAATTTCTTGCCGTATGATCACGTCGAAGTCTTTCGTATGAATGAGCCTGCCATTGCAGTATCTGCTGTATTAGATAAACTGGGCGCGCGTGGCATCATGACCCTTCTTGTAGAAGGAGGATCCTCGATAAATGCTTCTTTTTTACAAGCGGATACTGTCGATCGGATCATTTCGTACATTGCTCCAAGATTACTAGGCGGTGCAGATTCCCTCACTCCAATAGGCGGGGAAAGTCCTGCCTTGATGAGTGATGCAAAAGATTTTGTTTTTGTAAAAACGGAACAGCTCGGTCCAGATTTAAAGGTAACGGCTGTACCAAAAGGAAGTGATTCTAATGTTTACAGGGATCATTGAGGAAATCGGGACTGTAAGAACAGTCCGTTCGTCAGGTCAATCGTTAGAACTTACTGTGGCAGCTGCAGAAATACTGAAGGATGTCTGTTTAGGAGACAGTATCGCCGTTAACGGCACATGTCTGACCGTTACATCATTTACGAATGGCCAGTTTACCGCAGACGTGATGCCCGAAACGTTTCGAACGACGTCGTTACATAACGCGAAAGCTGGTACTTTAGTAAATTTGGAACGTGCTCTTCGCGCTGATAGTCGTTTGGGCGGTCATTTTGTTTCCGGTCATGTCGACGAAACTGCGATTGTCCAAAAATGTCAGCACATCGAGAATTCGCTTGTCATGCAGTTATCACTCCCGCCTGGCGGATTAAACTACGTGCTTCCGAAAGGCTCGATTGCTCTTGACGGGACGTCTTTAACAATTTTTGACGTGGGTGATGAAAGCATCTCGATTTCGCTCATCCCACACACTCAAAAAACAACGGTTCTTGCGCAGCGTAAACCGGGAGACCGCGTCAATGTGGAGTTTGACATGCTCGCAAAATACATGTTTAACATGCTACAGAAACAAACTCCTTCTGCTAAACAACCTTTGAACAAGGACTTTTTACAGCAAAACGGATTTTTGTAAAGAAAGGGTGTTTCCTAATGTTTGATACGATCGAAGAAGCGATTCAAGACTTAAAAGTCGGGAAACCGATTATTGTTGTGGATGATGAAAACCGCGAAAACGAAGGCGACTTCATCTGCCTAGCAGAACACGCAAGCCCTGAGATGATCAACTTCATGGCAACAAAAGGACGCGGACTCATCTGTACGCCGATTACTGAATCGAAAGCGGCCCAACTCGGCCTACCGATGATGACTGTACACAATACGGATGCACACGGAACGGCATTCACAGTGAGTATCGATCACGCAGAATCCCATACTGGTATTAGTGCCGTCGAACGTTCGGAAACGATTTTAAAAATGCTTGAGCTACAAGCAATACCAAGTGACTTTAAGCAACCAGGTCACGTCTTTCCGCTAATCGCACAAAATAATGGAGTGCTCAGCCGAGTCGGCCACACCGAGGCTGCCGTCGATTTAGCTAGACTTGCAGAAAGTGCACCTGCTGCGGTCATTTGCGAAATTATGAGTGAAGATGGTTCAATGGCTAGGGTTCCTGAATTGCGTGAGCTAGCAGATTCAGAAGGGTTGAAATTGATCAGTATCGAAGATCTTGTGCATTACCGCCTTGCGAATGAAACACTGATCACTCGTGAAGCTCAAGTCAGATTACCGACGTCAAGCGGTTTATTTAAGATGATTGGCTATACCGAAAAAATGACAGGTAATGAGCACGTCGCTCTTATTAAAGGAGATCTAACGGGTGATGAACCTGTACTAGTCAGAGTCCATTCTGAATGCTTGACTGGGGATATTTTCGGTTCTACTAGATGTGACTGTGGCCCACAACTTCACGCAGCTTTGCAACAGATTGAAGACGCGGGGCGCGGCGTCCTGCTTTACATGCGGCAAGAAGGGCGCGGAATCGGACTCATTAACAAGTTGAAAGCTTACGAATTGCAGGAGCAAGGGTTGGACACCGTCGAAGCAAATGCAGCACTCGGTTTCCCTGACGACTTGCGCGACTACGGACTCAGCGCACAGATCTTGCAAGACTTAGGGATTACAGAAGTGAGATTGCTGACGAATAACCCTAGAAAGTTGGATGGATTAGTGGAGTATGGGCTCACGATCACGGAACGTGTTCCAATCGAGCTCCCTGCGCTTCCTGAAAACAAACGATATATGGAAACGAAAGTAGAAAAACTCGGTCATTTATTGACCCTATAGGAGGCAGTTAAAATGGGAACTGTATATGAAGGTCATTTAGTTGGTACAGGATTAAAAATTGGAATTGTAGTCGGTCGGTTTAATGAATTCATCACAAGCAAGCTACTTTCCGCAGCACAAGATGCATGCAGACGCCATGGTGTTTCTGAAGAAGACATCGATCTAGCATGGGTACCAGGTGCTTTTGAAATACCGATGATCGCTAAAAAGATGGCTGACTCCGGTAAATACGATGCGGTCATCACACTTGGAACTGTTATTCGTGGAGCAACCCCTCACTTTGACTATGTTTGCAACGAAACTGCTAAAGGTGTCGCAGCAGCTGGAATGCAATCTGGGATTCCCGTTATCTTTGGCGTGCTGACAACGGACTCTATTGAGCAATCGATCGAACGCGCAGGTACGAAAGCTGGCAACAAAGGCTGGGATGCAGCGGTCTCTGCAATTGAAATGGCTAACTTGAACAAGCAATTTTCTTAAGAACATCTGCTAGTTTCTTTTAAAGGTGGGTTAAGTTGTTCTGAAGTAGGATATAGGAATAACTAGCGGGATAGGTGCTTCTGGAATACGAGGTACTTATTCGATACTTGCTGAAGGAGGAATTCACTGATGTCGATCACATATACATATAAAACAGATTTGCTAACGAAAGAAAATATCCAACAATTATTTCTGTCTGTTGAATGGGAGTCTGCTTCCCATCCAAATGACTTATACAACGCCATTATTAACTCTCACTCTGTTGCAACTGCATGGGATAGCGGCCGTCTGATTGGACTTGCGAATGCAATGTCTGATGGATCGATGGCAGTCTATTTCCATTACGTTCTTACAGACCCAGACTATCAAGGGCAAGGTGTAGGTAAAGAGATTATGAAAATGATGTTGGAGAAGTATCACGATATGCACACGAAAGTACTCGTTTCTTATCCAAAAGCGGTTGGATTTTATGAGTCTCTTGGCTTTGAACCAGAAGAAACCAGTACACCCATGTATGTATTTACAAACTAGTTCTATTCAAAATTAATTAATAAAGAACGCATCCCTGTAGAATCGGGATGCGTTCTTTCATTTTGTGAAATCTATTTTTTTCGCTAAAGCGAGCATGATACTGCCGCCGACGGTCATTGACAACAGTTCGCCAGCGCCTACCGTGAACCATGTGATCCAAAACGGCGCACCGTACAATATGGTCAACTGTCCTGCAACGGTGAACATGGAAACAGCGAAAATTACGGCAGTCCAGACAAACTTCATTTTGTCTGACTTCAGCTTTTTTGTAGCAGCCCGGCTAACGAGCAGCACGAGAAACGTGGCCACTCCGCCAATCGGTACGTCTAGAAACCAAGTTGGCGAGAAGAAGTTCGCGAGTACCACTCCTGCTGTCACAGCGATAATATATCGCTTGTGAAACAACGCCAAGTAGTTGAACATCTCCGAAAGCCTTAACTGGACTGCACCGAAACTGATGACTGCAAGCGTAAGCGTGACAGCGACATATAGTCCCGCCACTACCGCCATTTTCGCAAGCTCTCCGACCGCAATCCGCGGACGCTCTTTTGCGAGTAAGGTCATGTATAGTCCTCCTTTGTAAAACAGCAAAAGTGCTGTTTTAGTAATAACTGCGACCAAAGGAAGAAGAAGCCGAATGCTTCGTCAAAAAGTGTCGCAGTGCAAGCTGAAAACCTGCTTGCCTAGTATAGCAGAATTCATTCATCCTGAAAATGGTTACTTCGCCGTCCAGCCACCATCAATCGGAATGACCGTTCCATGAATATAATCGGAAGCATCTCCTGCTAAGTAGAGCGTCAACTTGGCAACTTCTTCTGGTTGCGCCCAGCGACCTGCAGGTGTTTCCTCTGCAACCCATTCAGCTATTTTTCCATCCCCATCAAAATCAGCCGCGGTCATGGCCGTTTGAATCGCACCTGGTGCAATTGCATTCGCCCGAATTCCTTCCCGACAATAGTCGAGATCAACTTGTTTTGTATACCCCACCACCGCATGTTTGGAAGCGGTATACGCTGCACCGCCACCACCGCCAACGAGTCCTGCGATGGAAGCCATATTCACCAGCACTCCTGATTTTTTCTCGAGCATATGTGGCAAAACTGCATTCGTTACGAAGAACATCCCTTTTACATTCGTGCTCATGATTCGATCCCACAATGCTTCATCCGTATCTAACGTTTTAGCAAATCCATCGAGCACACCTGCTGTATTGCACAGAATATCGACGTGATTGAAAGAATCGATTGCCTGACTTACCGCCTCTGTAACATCAGTTTGATTACTCACACTTCCTTTGCTATATCGGAAGTGTTCTGTATGTGCGCTTGCTAACTTTTTCAGCCCTTTTTCATCCATATCTAATGCGTAGACTGATGCCCCTCGCTCTAGAAATGCAAGTGCTTGAGCATAGCCGATCCCTGAAGCCGCACCTGTGATGAACACCGTTTTCCCCGCAAATTCTCTTTGTACCATTTTGAATTCCTCCATTCAAAAAGCCCATGATTGCTCATGAGCTTTTGTATGTACTTATTCTACGATTGCCCAGTCTTCCGCTAACAAATCGCATACTGTCGGTGTAAACATCGTGTAGCCCTCACCTGTTACATTAATAACGAAATAGGGATTCATCTTTTCCCCATCCAACGATTCAGCTTCAACCAGTTTCACATAAAGCTCTACGCCGCCCCATCCATTCCGAATAACTTTGTCGCCTGCTTTTAGTCGCGGTAAAATATCTTCAAATGTCATCATTCATACATCCTTCCAACTTTAAGATTCGTTTTCTGCTTTCAACTGCGTACACTTGCCATTCGCTTTCACCCACGTCAAAATCGTGCGGATGATTGGATCGAATGCAATTCCTTGTTCCGTTAGCTCATATTCAACTTTACGGGACGACGGTAGCGTTCTCTTCACTGCAAAACCGTGGGCTTCCAATTCTTTCAATCGCTCTGTCAGCAGACGGTCTGAAATGCCTTCAATTTCCGTTGCTAATTCATGGTAACGTTTCGGTCCGTCCAATAGATGATAAATGATGATTCCCATCCATCGTTTTCCGATAAATTCTATAGTCGCGTGAAAACTATCACAAGCTACTTGGCCGTTTTGTTGTGTAGATTGAATAAGTTCGTCGGTTTTTTTCATCATCAAAACCCCTATTCTTAAGTTAATTCCACTTTACCACAGTCATAGTTGACAAACAAGATTACCAATAGTAAGCTGAGTTTCTTACTTACTATTGGTAAGCTTAATTCACATTTTTCCACAAAGGAGTTTTTCATTTGACAGAACTATTCGCACCACTATCAGAAGTCATTCACGCACGTAAATCCGTCCGGAAATTCGACTCGGAATATCAGATCGCACCTGAAGTAATTAAGGAAATGCTACAAGAAGCAACACTTGCCCCTTCTTCAAGCAACTTACAGCCTTGGCGTTTCATCGTCATCCAAGACGACCAAGCTAAAAAGAAAATTAAAGAGTTCTCATTCAACCAAGAGCAAATGGAAACGTCTTCTGCCATCATCGCTGTGATCGGTGATACAGAAATGTATCACAATATCGATGAGATCTATTTATCAAATTTGAAAGCGGGCAATATCGATGAAGTGAATGTCCAACGACTAATCGATAATGCCAAAGCCCTTTACCCGAGCGCTCCAACAGACGCTCGTTTGACGATTGCCGCGTTTGACGCTGGACTCGTTTCGATGCAATTGATGTTAATTGCAAAAGCGAAAGGCTATGACACGGTCCCAATGGGTGGTTTCGATAAAGCTCAATTTGCTAAAGAATTTAACTTGGAAGATCGTTACGTTCCACTCGTGCTAATTGCACTTGGAAAAGCAGCTGCGCCTGCATATGGCTCGACGCGTCTGCCACTTGAGAAAATCACAACATTTGTATAAGTGTTAGACAAAACGCATCCTCACTCTGGGTGCGTTTTTTGTTTTACTGTGAATTTGCGGCTATTTGACTTAGATAGCAGCTAAAGTACTTCCCTTTATAGTTTTAAACCAGTTGAATTGTGTCCCGTTTCCGATTAATTCCTCCATATTACTGATTAGTGTCTTGATCCTGCCAATTGTTCTTTCCATATTTCCGATTACTCACGGGTCTTTGCCGATTCTAGCACCCATATTACCGATTCATCATTTCCATCCACACTAAAACGACCCACTCCATCAATAGACGATGTGGGCAGTAGGAATTTATTGAGTATCTTCAACTGTTAAGTTTCTAACGTACTGACGATCACGTTCACTGACGCTCAACCAGTGCATATGTTTTCTGAATGCACTCATGACAAACGCGTGCATATTCGCTTGCGTGAAGTAGTACACAAACCAAGGAAGCGATGGCAAGTAATCGTGAATTGCAATTATCGCTTCACTCGCCCCAGGTATTTTACGGAACTCCATCCGCCCTCGCTCATTCGCTTGATCATCCAGCAAGAATCCACCTGTTATGTAGTACAGCGCGCGATCTTCGGTACTACGTTCTCCCGAATACGATAATTCTAGGAGTGTGCGATTTCCAACAAGGCCAATTCTACAATTCAAATCGCTATCTACCGTCGTTTGGACCCATGGATTCAAGAACGTCTCTAACCATTTTACGTAATAACGCGCAACTTCATCCGCCGTCCATCCATTTGGCAATTCAATCCGCTGGACAGAACGGACGTCTCGCTTCAGTGTACCTAATGAAGGTAAAAGAGCTGTGGATCGTTTGTCTTTCTTAGCCTCTGCATCCATCGCGATTTGAGCAGCTTCTCTAAACGCAGTTTGTCCCGCACTAATCCCTTCTACAGTATGATTCTTGTGGATAACCATCGGATGCTTCAAGCTTTCCACAAGTGGATAAACCATCTCTTTTGGAGTATTTGTTATAAGTCTAAGCCATAATCTCGAAAGGGTTAATGAGAAAAATGGAACATTAAGCATCTTAGGATTCTTCCCCATCACACCTGCAGTCGCTTTCATCATCGTTCGATACGTCATCACATCTGGTCCACCCACATCAATTGAACGATCTTTCAAGTCAAAGTCCATAATTATAGAGGTCAATGCTGTCAATACGTCTTTCAAAGCGACAGGCTGTGTTTTTGTGTTCGTCCACTTCGGTAGGATCATGATTGGCAATCGTTTCACCAGCTTGGATAGGATTGGAAACGAAGAACCTTTTGGCCCGACAATTAAACCCGCTCGGAGTGCAGTCACTGGAACATCATATGCACGTAATATACGTTCTACTTCTAATCGACTCCTCAAGTGCTGGGACAGTTTCGACTCGTGCTCCTCTGGAATCATTCCGCTCAAATAGACGATTTGCTGAATGCCTTGACGCTTTGCAGCTTGCGCAAAATTATCCGCCAAAATCACATCCATATCTTCAAAGTTTCCTTGCGTCAGTTTTGCAGATTTCATCATCGAGTGAACTAGATATACTGCAATGTCTGCGCCCTCTAATCCTTTTTCTGCATCCTTCATTGAAAACAAATCACACGAGCGCCACTTCACATCCTCAGTATCCTTGAGTCGTCCACCATTTCGGGATAATCCAATAACCGTCGCTTTCCCTTTTAAACACTCTAGCAAGTTATGCCCGATATACCCGCTTGCTCCCGCTATCGCAACCACTGGCTTTCTTTCCGCCATACAATCCGCCTCCTTGGTCGTTCCTTTTATGCTTTCTGTACCCTTGCACTCGCTTCCCTAAGCCCTCATCGCACTTCTATCTAATTTGCAAGAATTTTCATATTAAGTGATTGAAAATTCTCCCTTCTATGCGTATACTCAATTCATTACGAGAAGGGGTGTCTCTATGAAAATAGTGAACTTTGACGATCCATTCGCTTTTTCCGCCAAAGTGGAACCGATTTTATCAGAAAATGAAGATGTTTTTAGCCTATTCAATGGTGTCTTACAGTCCATCAAAGCAGGCATGATGGAAGAACCATTCATGGCAACCGCAGAACTGGAAGGCAACGTGATTGCGTTGTTCCAAATGACGCCACCTTTTCCGCTCAACATGATTTTTACGGATGAACAGCATATGGATTCGGCAATCGATGGACTAGCTGATTACTTACTGTCTCATAATATTCCCATTCCTTCCATCATCAGTTTGAAACCATGGGCGGAGCGATTCGCCGATAGATGGACTGCCAAGACCCATCACTCCTCCAAAATCATTATGGACCAAGGTCTATATCGATTGGATAAGGTGGATGAAACACTCGAGAAAAGTCCTGGTATACGCAGGCTTGCCCAAGAGTCCGACAAACCATTGCTTGAAAAATGGCATCAAGGATTTATAGCAGATACCAGGATGCCCGAAGTGACCTCTGAACAAGCAGCGGAATGGGTAGAGCGTACTGTTCAACGACAGGAAATTGTCCTGTGGGAAGACCATGGAATTCCTGTGGCTTGTGCAAAACAAGCAAGGCCTTCTCAGAACAGCGTCTCCGTATCATTCGTTTACACTCCACCTGAACACCGTAGAAACGGCTATGCTCGAACACTCGTTGCCGACTTTTCTGCAGATTTGTTAAACAAATACCAATTTTGCATGCTCTACACAGATATGTTGAACCCAACATCTAACAAGATTTATCAAGAAATAGGATACCGGAAGATTGCAGACTCTGTGCAGTTAGGGTTTGAAGTAAAGGAGAATTGTTGAAGTGGATAAACGATATGGCATCACGTCAGAGGAGAAAGAAAAAGTATTGGCGAGCTATTTTAAAGATGGATTCGACCAACCCATTCAGACCTTTCCAAGCAAAGAAAAGCGTAAAATCATTCTACTACAACAGATTATGACTCGTTTCGAAAAGGGTATAAACTATACCGAAAAACAGGTAAACGAACTCCTAAAACCAATTTACGGTGACTATGTATCCATTCGAAGATATCTCATTGAGTATGGATTTATGGACAGAACTTCTGACTGCACACTGTATTGGGTTAAATAAAGAATTTCGATATAGGCAACAAAGAGAAGATATGCAGTCGTCGTGTAAAGTGATGTAAGTACTCAGGAGAAAGGATTGAGAACTATGTGGAAGCAACAAATTATTACGACAGAACGTGGAGATTTCGAGCTATTTACAAAAGGAAGCGGTCAGCCCCTTTGCGTCACTCACTTATATAGCGAGTTCAATAATAATGGCAACCTTTTTGCAAATATCTTCACAAAGAATGCGACAGTCTATCTTGTGAATTTGCGGGGGTGTAGAAACTCTTCCCCACAAAGTGAAGACTATACGTTAGGGATGGAGGATGCCGTAAAAGACTTGGAAGCAATTCGTAAGTCTCTTTCCATTCAAAAATGGATTTTCGCAGGTCACTCTACTGGCGGTATGCTCGCATTAAAGTATGCCACACGATTTCCCGATAGTTTAGTGAAAATCATTGCAGGTGGCTTATGCGCTTCGTCAGACTATATGAAAGACAAGGGGAGCATATATTGTTCGCAAAATCCGAACAACACCCGTTTACTAGAAATATTAGCCCTCCTAAAAAACCCTACCTCCACAGTAGAACAGCGACGTGCTGCTGGGAAAGAGTGGTCCCTGATGTCCCTTTATAACGAGGACACCTATGATGAAATGCTTAGAAGACCAAATAGCGGAAAGACGGTACCTGCACGCTTAGATTACTTCTCCTATGAAGAACTGCCAACGTATGATATCAGAGGGTCACTTACGGATGTTTACGTGGAGGCACACATCTATTCCGGCCTTCATGATGCGCAATGTCCTCACCATTTTTCTAAAGAAGCGGCAGAACTAATGCCCAATGCCACGATGACCACGTTCGAATATAGTAATCACTTTCCCTTCATAGAAGAAGAAAAGGAATTTGAGAGATTTGTTCAAGAAGAAGTATTTTCATAAAACACGCGTCATCGAACGGTTTCTTCCAAAAACTCATTAAACCACTGAGCACACTGCACCCTTTCGATCCAAGCAGGATGCTTATCTTCTACGAACCAGCAAGCATAGAGCATAGACATTGCGATGGCCGCCTTTAATACATGTTTCTTATCGAGTTCAAGTAATTTGCAGATTCGTTCAACCCGGTAACGTAGGAGCGCTTTTGGATTAGGCTTTTCCATCAAATGATTTAACATGAATTGCACGAGGTCAAAGCAAGGATCACCGCCAACCCCCTTTGGGTCAATCGCGAGCCAACCTCTCTCTTGACTGTATAAAATATTCTCGTGATGTAAATCACCATGCAGTAAACCGAGAGTTTCAGTGGTCTCATTCAATTCGTGGAAGTAACGAAGTGCCTGCTGGACCTTCTCGTTCGGCAGGTCTCCATCTTTCTCCCAATGGAGCTTTTGGTATTCTTCTAGGGAGACTACCCAATCCGTAATGAGCGGCACATCACAGTCCTCTGGCAAATCACAGCGAAGTTTCTGCCAGACACTTATGAATTCCTGGATAACTACCTCTTCGTCAGAAAGATCACATAGCATCTGCCCAGGAATAAGCTTTTCCAATAACATAGCTCCACTTTCCCGATTCTCATTCACCAATCGTGCACATCCATGGCCATTGTAGATCCTGAGTGTTTCCATCTCGTTACAGTAGTCCATATCTGGCACCCCTAGTTTTAACATGTAAGGAGTTTGTCGGGAGTCTACCACATTCGTCACATAATTATAAGAGAGATTGTGAACCGGTTGCTCAATCGTCAATCCCCAGTGTTTCGCAAAGTAGTTCACTTGCTCTTCTAGAGATGCAAGCCACACATCTCCCTCTGTTCCAAAACTATTCCGTACTCTCTGTTCGAACTCCATTGGTAGCTTCATGCAGGTCTCTCCTTTCCGTTAATTCAGCTAGCAGATGATAGACTTCGCCTGTATAACCCTACTCTATCAACACACCAGCTTTAATCCCACTGCCGCCCCTAAAACCATTCCGATGAACAATAGACGCTTCCACTCTTTCGACTCCCCGTAGACGAGCATTCCTAATAACGCCCCACCAGATGCTCCGATTCCTGTCCAAACGGCGTAGGCAGTACCCATCGGCAACGTTTCCATGGCATGTGCTAAAAATAGAAAACTTGCACCAAATCCTGCTACTAACAGAACGACTGCCTGCCAATTCCGATCCTTGTGTAGCTTACTGATCATTAACACACCAAACATTTCAAACAACCCTGCCACTACCAATGAAACCCATGCCATTACGATTCCACTCCTTCTGGTTCAGTGTCGGGAGTTACTACTTTCAAACCGATCACTCCTGCTAATAACACCATAATTAAAAGCATCTTCACAATTTTAAAAGGTTCTCCAAAAAATACGATATCTGAAAAGACTGTTCCTGCAGTACCAAGTCCAACAAAAACGGCATAGACCGTTCCAACAGGTAGTTTTTTTCCTGCCATGATCATCATATAAAAGCTGATGACGATGGCAAAAACTGTCCCAGTCCACTCTAAAACACCATCCGCATGTTTTAACCCAATTACCCAAAACACTTCAAATACCGCTGCAATGACAACTTTAATCCAATTTGCATTCAAGCCACTCACACCTCCATATTTTTTAACAGACAAAAGCCCGAGAGATACTGAAAACAGTAATCTCCCAGGCTTTTATCCTTCCGTGACACAGCAGTGCTGTGAGTTTTCTCTCGGTCCAGACTAACAGTTCGTTACGGAACCCTAGAAAACATTGATATACAATTAAGTCTCATTATACCTACTCATTAAGCTTTTTCAAGTATTGCACTCTTACCCGTTGAGGAAAACAAGTTCACCGACAGACATATCTTGTGTTATAAAATTTTCTTCTTGCTCAACCAATTTTTCAAACAGTCTTCAGTCGATTGATCCGATAAATTCCTTTGCGATCTCTCAACACACAGCCGTTTTTCTCAAATACACGTATCATTGCATCATTCGCAGCATCGGTACTCCCTACATAGTACGTTGCCCCAAACCCTTTTAAAGCATCCAGTGTATGTTGGTGACAGACTGTTCCCATCCCTTTGCCTCGCCATTCAGGTAAAATACCAAAGTAAAACAGCCTACCTTCCTCCATCGTACCCGATTCAATATGCGGGATGCTGATGCCAACTGGCCCGCCTTCTTTTTGAAAGATTAGGCAATGCGATCTCCAATCCGGACCCAGTTCCAATTCAAAAGACTCCATGATTTGTTCGATTGTAAACAGCTTGTTTTTATTGGCAGAGCCACTACGACATTGCTCATATAAGTTTGCAAACGTCTCATCACTTATTTCACTAGTTGCTAAGACAATTGAAGAAATATCTGACCCTTGAATATCAATTGTATTTAAATCAGTGGTATATTCGACAATTACTGATACCTTATGAAAGCCTTGTTTCAGCAACCATGTCTCATACGTCTCATCCATCAACAATGATAGATAGTCCACTTCTTGGTGATTCCAGTCTTCCAAAAGATCATTAAACGCTACTTCATAGTCATGTTCACTTACATTGGCTTGTTTCACCTGGTCTACCAACCAATACTCTTTTTCTTTCTTAATAGTGCTGAACAGTTTCATCTCTGCCCCTTCTTTCTACTAAACCTGTTTTCATGTACTAGTCAATCCATGCTTCTTTATAAGGATTACGCTGGAATTCGAAAAGAATTTGAATCTGTTCTTCTGTATTACGTTTCACAGAGAGTTCCGGAAGATCATTTTCAGCGAAGAACCCGATTTCTGCTGTCTCAATTCCTGTGATTGGTTGTCCTCCAACAATCTCGCATTGGATGAAAACTTTATAATAATGAAACGCCTGGGGGATCGATGAGTAGCGGTTCATATCCATCAACGCCACTAATTTTTTGGGTTGAACTACATACCCTGACTCTTCTTGTATTTCTTTCACAACATTTTCTGCTGCAGATAATCCTATCTCACAAAAACCACCTGGCAATGCCCATTTGTTGTCGTGTGTTTCTTTCACTAGTAAGATTTGATCGTCCTGAAACACAACTCCTCTAACATCTATCTTCGGAGTCGGATATCCCTTCTCCTCCACAAAAAGTTCTTGAATTTTTTGCATTTCCAATTTTGAATGAGACGCCATAATTTCTGCACTAATTGTCCTTAATTCCTCATAGCGTTCCCGATCGAATGCATCGCTCGAAAAAGTCAGTCCTGCCTGTGAAATCGATTGTATTCGTTGTGCCCATTCCAACCATTTGTAGCTCATCTCATTACCTCCTATTAGAGCTGTCTGTCTTAATACTTATCTTGGAATCAATGATAGAATACTCCGACATTTCTTACCACTAATCGAATGTAAAGAGAGTAGACTAAAGCAGTTCGTTCATCCAAATGTTCCCCCTTCTATAATCCGAACCTTTTCATTAGATCAGCCGTTTTCTAAATTTTAGCAATACTGCAACATACACAGAAATGATGAGGGGGTCATGAACAATGAGATCTGTTGCTCCAATTACTAAAACGAAGTCTAATACGTTTGATATGATTTTATTTGCTATGGGAATTGCACTTGCGAGCGTTCGGAATGGGTCTCTGTTCGACTTAGTCTCAGGATGGACTCTATGGACGCCAATCAGCCTGATTGCTATTGGTTTGCAAGGATACGTTGTAGAAAAAGATTGCGTGGTCGAATGGACGTAAGAGAGGCAGTACAACGTTGAACGTAATCGCTATGACCGTTTCGGGGCTTGTAATGCTTATAGTTTAGTATATTGGCGAACGTATTCTCTTCAAAAGCTGGGCCGTTCAACTCGCCTCAATCCCAGGGGGAACCTTCTGTCCTCACTAACGTATAAGTAGAAACAATTTGTGAAGGAAGGTTTTCTATTTGAAGAAAATGTATAGGTGGGACCTCATGTATGTTGTACTCATTTTATTAACTGGACTCGGTATTGTTAGCGCAATGCATCACCCTATGGACTTTGAACTCGTAGATCCTTCTGACTTGCCTAATCACGTGCAACGCGGTCTAAAGGAGTCTCCAAATCATGAGGCATTCAGCACATATCAACATGGGGACCATACATACATCGTGTATCACTTGAATGAGCCAAACGCATACAGCACCCTCCAACTCAAAGCACATAAAAGGTTCAGTCAACCGATTATTACAGCCACCGTCACCCACGCCGTTGATGATCCCCTCGTAGAGAATACGAAAGTCATCAAATTAAAAGAGTTCAGTGAAAAGGAATTTGAATTTCAAGTAGTAGATAAACGCTAATTGCATAAAAATGAATTCTAAGCTGAGTCACACCTCACCATACATCATTCATTAACTAGCTCTTTTAAACCTTTTTCTATGATCTAAGAAGTATTTCGTCACTTAATGATGATGAGTCCGTTTATAGTCAATGGAGTGGATTGCCCCTTCTTCGAAACTTAGAACGGATGCTCCTGGATAATCCGCAATCCCTTCAAGCAACGTTGACTTTCCGGATCTATTTTCTCCAACAAAATATGTGATTGGATTCGTTAATTCAAGGTCTGCACAATCGGTATGGAGAAAGGATATCCGTTTTTCATGTAGAAGCGTAATCTTGTTTAAGAACACACAAGCACTCCCTTCATTTGGTGATAGCCTTATAAAATACCTGGAACAAAAAACAAGATAATGAGCAGGACAAGCACGGTGCAGTTCGCAGAATAGACGATTAAGTCTTCCGACGTTCTCACCTTACCGTAGCGCTGAACTACCGATAAGACAAATAGATATATTAGAGTTAAAAAGTATAATAGGACTACGTCAATCTGCCATTGCTGATTTTGAGTGATCGATGAAAATACCGTGACTCCTAAAACAACAAATCCAATTAACGAAAGTACAAATACTACTCCTAAGATAGCAGGAAGAACCCTCCAGATCTTATGCGTGAAAAACTGCGTATTCTTACGGTCTTGCCAGTACAATACAGCTGCCGTACTCCAAACCGTAACAATGATGCAGACAAATGTAATCGCAATGGAAGGGTTCATCCAGCTGGGTAGACTTTCAAGCCACTCATGAATTGAAATTATGTAAAAATGCTTGCTTACCAAGCATGCAATCACCGCACACATTACTCCTAATTGATAGCCTGACCACTTTGACATATGATGCACCTCTTTCCCCCTTATTACGAAAGAAAATCGGAAAAGTTTCGGTAGACGTAAAACCTTTCTTAACATAAAAAACAAGCATGCCATGACTTTACACCATGCATGCTTGTTTTTTATGTTCATGATTAGCATCATTAAAGCCTAAATTGTCCTACCAACTCATTCAACTCTACCGCTAATTGGGAAAGGTCTTTCGATTTGTCTGCAACTTCATCCATCGTTTCACCGATTTGTTGTGAGGCCGTAGATGTCTGTTCGATTCCTGCAGCTGATTCCTCAGAAATAGCAGCAATTTCTTGAATTGAATCTGTCATACCTTGGCTGTGCGTAACAATTTCAGAAAGATTTTCAGAGACGTTTCCAATGTTATTGACCATTTCCGTCAATGCCTGACTAATTTGGTTGAAAGTATTCCCTGTCGTAATGATTTGTTCAGTACCCTGTTCCACTTCCTGGTAGCCACTCTGCAGAGATTCCACGACCTTTGAGGATTCACTCTGAATTTGTTGAACAATTTCTGTTATGTTCGTGACTGATTGAGAGGATTGTTCGGCAAGTTTACGAACCTCGTCAGCAACAACAGCGAACCCTTTTCCGTGTTCACCAGCACGAGCTGCTTCTATTGCTGCATTTAACGCAAGTAGATTGGTCTGATTAGCAAGACCCTGAATGACAGATACTAATTCAGAAATCTTCTGCGAATGCACATCCAATCCCTCCACTTTTTGCACTGCATCCAACACTATCTCGTCAATTCTCGTCATTTGAGAAGTTGATGAAGCCATTAACAGACTTCCTTCATCCGTCATTTCAAGGACACCAGTAGACGTTTCTTGAATATGTTGCCCACTATCATTAGCATCCTGGATTTTTGTTGTGAACATATTCATCATCTCAGACAAGTTGCTAGCACTGTTTGCTTGGTTTTCAGACCCTGAAGATAGTTCTTGCATGGTAGATGCCATCTGACCGGAACCTTCCCTTACTTCATTTGCGGTGTTCATCAGCTCTTCACTTTGTGTGGAAACTATTTTAGAAAGACGATTAATATTATGAAGCAATCCCCGCGTCGTTTCTTGCATGTCGTTCGTCGCAGCAATGAGTGTACCGATTTCATCCTTTGAACGCGTCACAAGAGGATCCATACTTAAATCACCTTCCGCTATCGATTGCATTCTGCCTTTCACAGCATTTAAAGGATTTGTTATAGTTCTCGATGTAATTAACGAAGCAACCACACTAAGAATGATTACAATTACAGTAACAATCACGATGATCATTAACGTTGACTGTCCTCTTTTTAAGACTTTTTGTCCCAACTCATTGATCAGATCTTCACCGACCAGTGCCCAATGGCTGAACGTTTCAATCGATTCTTCCCCTACGGGATCCAATTCCGCCAAATTGGCTAATGCTTTTTCCACATTTCCTTTATCGTATTCACCGAATACATCCTGAATGATACTAGCACGCCACTCAGCGGCTAAATCCACACCCGTTGAATCAAACTCTGCTTCCCCTAATACGCCTTTCATATGATCCGCATAATGCACTCCGTGTTCTCCGAATTCATCAAACTGCTCTTTATATTTCGGATTTCCTGTCAACAAATAGCTATTCGCAACTCGAAGTCCATTCGCCATTGAATTCGCAATTTGTGTATTAGAAATTAACAACTGAACTTGTTCTTCAATGATATTTTCAGTTTCTTTGTTAACCTCCTTCACGGATTGATAATTATAGATTCCTAATGCAGTCACTAGTAGGATGATACTCAAAAATCCCATCATTATTTTCCATTTAATTCTTCTAAATCTTAAAGATGTCACGTCCATGCACCTCTTCTAAGTTAATTTATAAAATAGTAATAATATACTATTCATTACCCAACAAGTTACCTATAAATTATATCGGTTGTCCTTAGTCATACTGAAGTTAAAAAATTTTAAAAGGACCTACTCAGCATAATTTGCCAAGTAAGTCCTTACTAATTTCATACGTATTTGCGCTTAACCGGAAGCAACACATTCCAGCCGACTAGACATCCAACTACAATCACGACTAAATAAATAGGAGTTCCATATGGAATCTTTGACATCAGGATATGGACCCCTACAAAAACTCCTATGAGCAGCATAAGGATAATCTGCTTGGCTGTTCCCGATTGAACGGACTCACCCATTGGAAGTGAAAACGGGAATGTACCCTTAGCCCCGATTGCATAACAGATGACTGCGTACAGGACAGCGGAAAACAGTACGACAACGAGATCGGGAACAATGCGCCAGCCGAAGAAAACCGTAAATATAACCGCCTGTAGGAGATACACTGGTAAAAACAACTGAGCTAGACTGGCTTTTAAAGCCGCTCGCTTCACATATGACACGCTTGTTAACGGAGCAACTGCATAGATCCACGCCCCTTTAAATTTACTTGAATAACTCAGCATCATTGCAAGAGGTCCGATGATGAGAAATCCGAAGTAAATCATGAAATACGTATTGGAGGTTATCATGTCCTCCCACGTTCCATCTGATAAAAAGATATATAAAAATAGGAACGGTGCGACAAAGCCAATACCTAACGAGGGATACACTTTCAGTTTAAAATCGCGTTCACGCTTCATCAGTTGCCACGAAAACCTGAAGCTAGCACGCTCTTCACTATTTTTGCAGAGCACCCACTCCCAGAATTTCATCATCACAGGGTGTTGTTGCTTGCCGACTCTTGCTTCTGACATTAGCTTCTGAAGGTCACGTTCAAACAGTGGCATTTTACGGATGTACATCCAAATCGCAATAATGGGAATGATTAAGGCAACTATTGAGAGCACAATAAGCGGTTTGCTTGTATTGCCCCCTAGCAACCATTCAAAAGGTGCTGCAAACCATAGTGGCGGAATCAGGAAATGCCACCAGCTAAACTCATACGAAATGGTTAAACCTACGAACTCAAACGAGCGAACCAAAACTTGATACCCTACAAAAACACCGACTGACAATAGGATTTGTACGTAATTGATCATATCTTTCAGTCGTTCACCATCGAAAACGCGTAGCATCACCATGTATGTGATCGCAGTAAGTGCAATGATGAGAAGCATTAGAAAAATCATCATCACAAGGAACAATAAGAAGAAAGAAATGCCTTTAGATACAAGGATTACGATTGAAGGAATACCGAGTAATGATAACGCAATCAGTGTCATGTAAATACTGACGTGAACAAGCTTGGCGGCATTCAGCGTTCGATCATCTACCGGAACAGCAGCGAGCAGAATACGGTCCCTTACATCCAGTAGCACACTAGAAAAGTCCGCAATAAGTGACGTCATAATCATGAACATCGCAATTCCGAATACAATTCCCATCTGGAGCATCACACTGTCACCAAAGTACAGGAAAGGTATTGTTGCTAGCCCGTATAGCACATACAATCCAAGTGATTTTAGAAACTGGTTGCCTTCTTTCAGTTTCGTTTGTGAAAATACCACAGGGATGCGCCGTTCATCCATTGTCAGTTTCAGCCCGACAATAGTTCGCATTGAAGGATAGTCAATCCCAACCGTTTGGAATAGACCTTTAAACACGTCCATTACACGCAACGAACGGAAGTTATCCATCCACATCACCACCCGTTACGAGTTCTACAAAACGCTTCGCCGTTTGCTGATGTTCATTAAAACCTGTTAGCTGATTAAATAGCATTTCCAGAGATCCTGCTTCACCTTGACATTTTAACTCATCAAATGACCCATCAGCTGCAATTTTCCCGTTGTATAAGAGCACAATTCGATTACTGATTTTCTCAACTACATCCATTATGTGCGAGGAGTAAAAAATTGTTTTTCCACTCGCTGCAAGCATCGCTAAAATATCTTTAACGACCATGACGCTATTGGCGTCGAGCCCACTCAAGGGTTCATCTAAAAATAAAATATCAGGGTCATGAAGTAAACTTGAAATGATCAGCACCTTCTGCTTCATACCTTTAGAGAAGGATGATATCCGAGTATGTAGGACTTCTTCGAGTCCAAGTTCTGTCATCAGCTGCATGGCTTTGTGTTCCACGGCTGCTCTTTTCATCCCATATAGTTCTCCCACGAACGTCAAATATTCCATTGGTGTCAGAGTATCGTAGATCTCCGCATTCTCCGGCACGTAGCCTATCCTGCGTTTAACGTCCTGGTCTTCGTTTCGTAAATCGTTTCCGAAAATCTCGACCGTTCCTTTGTAGTCTTGAATCAGTCCAAGCAAAATTTTCAGTGTCGTACTTTTCCCAGCACCATTTGGTCCGATGTAACCGATGATCTGCCCTCTAAAGACATCCAGTGAAATTCCGTCCAAAACACGTTTCCCAGGGTATTCCATTGTAAGGTCTCTCAGTGAAATAATTGGTTCTGTTTGCATCTGGCATTTCCCCCAGCTCTCTTTGTTTGTTTAAGCGTAACAAGATTCCAGGGAAATTCCAATTGTTTTTTGAATAATAGGGAATATATAGATAGTTTCAAGGGGAGTTTGGTAGGAATGGGCGGGTTGCTCGCGGAAATGGGCGGGTTGCCTACCCCGAAACGAGCGGGTTGCTCACGGAAACGGGCGGGTTGTCCTCCGAAACGAGCGGGTTGCTCCTCGAAACGAGCGGGTTGTCCTCCGAAACGGGCGGGTTGCCTCCCGAAACGAGCGGGTTGCTCACGGAAACGGGCGAGTTGCCCTCCGAAACGAGCGGGTTGCTCACGGGAACGGGCGGGTCGTCCTCCGAAACGAGCGGGTTGCTCGCGGAAATGGGCGGGTTGCCTCCCGAAACGAGCGGGTTGCTCACGGAAATGGGCGGGTTGTCCTCCGAAACGAGCGGGTTGCTCACGGGAACGGGCGGGTTGCCCTCCGAAACGAGCGGGTTGCTCACGGGAACGGGCGGGTTGCCCCTCGAAACGAGCGGGTTGCTCACGGAAACGGGCGGGTCGTCCTCCGAAACGAGCGGGTTGCTCGCGGAAATGGGCGGGTTGTCCTCCGAAACGAGCCAGTTGCCCCCCCGAAAGTGGCGGGTTGTCCTCCGAAACGAGCGGGTTGCTCACGGGAACGGGCGGGTTGTCCTCCAAAACGAGCGAGTTGCCCCCCGAAACGGGCGGGTTCGCCTCTAAAATGAGCCGGTCAGGTATCCAATTAAATAAATTAGTTACAGTTACTAATAGTGTTAGTTAGAACACTAGGACCAAGCTTATCTGTTTTGGTATTTGAGAGACGTACTTGTACTACCGCGTTTTTCATGTCCGCTGTGATCAAGTCAAATCGGCCAGCCCAACTTGGACCATACTCCTCCGGGGTGGGATAAAGCTTGAACCGCCAGCTGATTTCTTCCGGTATATACGCAAATCCTTCATAGCTATCGTAATCGCCATAAGAAGAAGGTTCAGGAGGATGTACAGCAAGGACACTAATATTCGTTCGTGCAAAACTCGGTGGATTTAATTGCACTTTGTATACTAATGCTACACCTTTCGCGTTCTTAAGTTTTTTATCAACTGGCTCCAAAACCAGACTGCATGGCTCTTTAATTCCATTCAATGACTTGTCTTTTTCTCCAATTACTGCTTGTACCTCTGATGGTTTTTCAAAAGTTACAACGGAAATAGCCATTAAACTGAACATCAGCTTCAAAAACACCAAGTGGCTAGCTTTCATCAAATTACACCACCTCATTTTTAGAGGTAGTATTTCCTTTTAACTTAATGATATGCGCTTGACCACAAAACTGACAATCGCACGAATCCCATTAAACACGCACATCTCACGGCATGCTAAATTCACTGCTTATATTTTTGCTCATGGGCAAGCAGCCATTCTTTCCGCCACAAGCCACCTGCGTATCCAGTCAACGTTCCATTCGATCCGATAATCCGGTGGCAAGGAATGATGATGCTCAGTTTGTTTTTCCCATTAGCCGTACCGACAGCGCGCACTGCTTTTTCGTTGCCGATTGAACACGCGATATCTCGATAAGACGCGGTTTGTGAGTAAGGAATATCCGTTAGTGCTTGCCATACATTTCGTCTGAATTCGGTTCCCTCATTCGTATAAGGAACCGTAAATTCTTTACGTGTTCCATTAAAGTATTCATCCAGCTCGTTGTAGCAGTCTTTGACTACTTGAAAGGTTAAATCAGTTAGCGTTGTCCTGACTACGTCGGAATCCGTAAATAAAATCGAGACAATCGCTTCCTCAGTTCCCACTATTTCAATTACACCAATTGGTGATTGATACTCCACTTTCGACGTGTCTGTCTTAACATCTTCTTGATTGATTGAAGCTTGCATTCTGACGAAATCCTCCTCGTACTTCATTTTCTATAGTGTAACGAAAAAGGAAACATGGTGCTACTTCACACATTTACGTTTTGTATAAAACAAACAAAAAAACGTACCCTACCCAAAAGGAGTGATACGTTTTGATGATTAAAATTGCGATGGCTATCGGACTTTTCATCGTCTCTTATTCACCTCATGCACCAATTGCTAAGGTGGTACAGGAAGACGCTCCCGCCTATGCGAAGTGGTCGAGACTAGCCATTAAGCAAACCCAATCGAAGTATCCGAAAGCCAGTATTGTTGACTACTTGTATATGGGAAGCGCCGCGAATAATGGTTCCACTGTTGCCACATTCCGCCTCTGGTTGCGTGAAGGGGAACGGGAATACGGCGTCGTCGTTCGAGTGACGTATGTAACGGAAACTGAAAAACTGGAGACTGTGAAGTTTCACGAGATTATACCGCCCGGATGAAGTCAGACGGAATGAATTTCTTTGGCAATTGAATTCATTTGCTCTATTGATTTTGACACTTTTGCAGTTTTCTTGTTTATGAAGCAGGTCTACCCAATGACTCTCGCTACAGTCATCCCATCACCAATTGGAATTAGGAGCGATTCCATCTGAGGGTGACTTGCTACTGTTTCATTGAAGTACTTCATGAATTCCGTATAACGTTTTGGTTTTGCATTCGAATCCGCAATACTACCTCCTGCAAGTACGTTATCCATTACAACCAATGCACCTGGTTCTGCTAATTGAAGGCAGCTGTTCAAGTAATTTTCGTAGTTTTCTTTGTCCGCGTCAATGAAGAAGAAGTCAAAGCGTTTTTGTTCGTTAATAAGTTCTTCTAACGTGTTTAGGGCTGGACCAGTCCGGTAAGAAACTTGATGACCAAAACCTGCTTTGGTTAAATTCTCATGAGCGAGGTTTGCATACTTTTCTTCTAATTCAAGTGACATTAAAGAACCTTCATCATTGAATCCTCTAGCAAGACAGATGCCACTATAGCCGCCTAATGCTCCTATTTCCAAAACTTGTTTTGCACCGGAAATAGACACAAGCATTGTCAAAAGCTTGCCGGACGAAGGGGAAACTGAAATAGATGGCATTCCGTTTTCTTGTATAGAAGTAATTACATTTTCAAGCAACGGATCCTCCTTAGTAAATACGGAGTCAATGTAGTGATTAATCTATTTCACTTGAATTCCCCCCTCTTGTAACTTCTTTAGCAATGACCATCGTTTCGTCCTCTTGAATTTCAAACAGTTGAGTGAATTCGTCCGTCATCATATCAATTGCCTTCAGTTCTCCGATAAGTACTTGCTGGATTGATTGGAACTCTGGCTGATCCAATTGTTGCTTAATCGTTGCTCGTTTCCTTTTCAGCATTTCAGCATATGCAATTGCTTTTCCGCGACGAAATGTCTTAGCACCGCCATGATGTCCTCCTCTATGACGTCCCCCTCGTTGTCTTCCCTCTTTATGAAAATCAGAAGATAATTCTTCTTTCACCACGCTCACTCCTTCCACTACGATAAATAAATTATATCACTTTTTGTATACAATTGTATACAAACGTGCAAACACTACTTTAAATCCATTTCAATTCTTCTTTCTGTACATCTTATTTTCCCCGTCTAGAGCCTTGATAGAGCTGTTAATCGCTATAGCCTGTCAGCAATTGAATACACTGGATGCAGTATTTCTAAAAAGGAAAAACTCTTGCAGGGAGGCTTCTAGAAGAAACCCTGCAAGAGTTTTTTATTGGATCACTGATGATTATTCTTCGATTTTAGTTTGCTCTTCTGTTTCAACTATCTCTACAACTGGAAGTGCATTGTTAAGTTTCAATGACTTCGCAGTTGCTTCTTTCACATCACGTAGCATTTCTGGATTCTCTACCAATGCCACACTGTATGAAGGAATCATCTCTTTAAATTTCGCTTCCCATTCAGCTTTACGTTCTGGGAAACACGTGTTCAGGAGATTGATCATGACGTGAACTGCTGTTGAAGCTCCAGGAGACGCTCCGAGCAATGCAGCGATCGAGCCATCGGCTGCGTTGACCAATTCAGTTCCGAATTGTAGTGTTCCTTTTCCGCCAGCCTCTGTTTCTTTGATGACTTGTACGCGCTGACCCGCAACGACGACATCCCACTCATCCACCTTAGCATTGGGAATGAACGCACGTAACTCTTCAACTTGCTGCTCTTTCGAAAGCATAAGCTGTTGAACAAGATACTTCGTCAGCGACATCTCTTTCATACCTGCAGATAACATATTGACGACGTTGTTCGGTTTGACAGACGATAGTAAGTCCATCATCGAACCGGTTTTCAAAAACTTCGGTGAGAAGCCAGCAAACGGTCCGAACAGCAGAGACTTTTGGTTGTCAATATAACGTGTGTCCAAGTGAGGGACTGACATCGGTGGTGCACCGACAGAAGCCTTCCCATATACTTTCGCGTAATGCTTTTCTGCAACTTCCGGGTTGTTACATACTAAAAACAGACCGCTAACCGGGAAGCCGCCGATTCCTTTACCTTCAGGAATCCCGGACTTCTGCAACAAATGAAGGCTTCCACCGCCGCCGCCGATGAACACAAACTTAGCCGTGTGGCGTTCGATTTCCCCGCTCACCAAATTGCGAACTTTCAGCTCCCAACGCCCATCACTCTTCCGTTTCAAATCCTCTACGCTACGTCGGTATTGAATATCAACATTTTCACGTTGAAGATGATCAAATAGCATATTTGTGAGCGCGCCGAAGTTAACATCTGTTCCATCATCGATTTTAGAAATAGCCATTGGCTCCGTAGATGTCCGGTCTTCCATCATCACAGGAACCCATTCTTTTAACGTTTCACGATTTTCTGTGTACTCCATATCTTGGAACAGCGGATTTTGCTTCATCGTTTCATAGCGTTTCTTTAAAAACGTTACGTTGTCCTTACCTTGCACATAACTCATGTGTGGAAGTGGACGGATGAAGTCTTCAGGGTTTTGAATTTTTCCGTTCTCTACTAAAAATGACCAGAACTGCTTAGAGACTTGAAACTGTTCGTTGATTTTAATCGCTTTGCTAATATCAATGGAACCATCTGCCTTTTCCGTTGTATAGTTCAGTTCACATAATGCTGCGTGACCTGTACCGGCATTATTCCATTCATTCGAACTCTCTTCCCCTGCACGGTTAAGCTTTTCAAACACTGTGATATTCCACTCTGGAGCCACCTCTTTCAGCATCGCTCCGAGCGTGGCACTCATAATGCCAGCGCCAATTAAAATAACGTCTGTATGCGTATCTCTGTTGCTCATTTGACCCATCCTTACACACTGAATTTGCAAAAAAAATGACAGAATACTTACCGGCACCTTTTTTGTCTAGTTGTTCCTTGTTTAAATCTATTCGATTGGATTGATTAATAAATACACATGATATACCTTCCCAATTATAGACTAATTCAAAGAGATACAAAAGAGAGATGTTTGGAATATCAATAGAATTCCCTATACGCAAAAATTCAAATGCAAAATCCACAGAAATTTATACAAGTAGAAAACATTCTGTACTCGACATTTACTTACTTAGAGTGTGATAGAGAACTTATTGTAGGTTATTTATTTTGAATAAAAACTGTACGTCTCCCTTTGTATTATAAGGTGGCGTGCGGTTTTCTTGATTTTTTTAAGTCTGCGCAAAAACAGCTTAACCCTGAATAGGAATGATTGAAGACACGAAAGAATAGTCTTGAGAATGAGACGAGTCACCCCTCATATACATCTAAAGGCTGAGACAGATTCAGACTTATAGACGTCTGAAATTTCTAAAATCTACGCTATTGTATAGATAGTAAAAAGTTAAAGGAGGTCTGGCGGTGCATATTTTAGAATATATCGTTAGAAAAAAAGTATTAGTGGGTCTTCTATCTGTTTTGGTTATCGCTCTTGGAGGACTTGCTGTTTTTCAATTGGATAAGGAGATAATGCCTTCTATTGGAATGGATGGTGCTTATGTCAATGTCGACGCTGGTGAACTATCCGCGGTTGATGTTGAGAAGATGATTACCACTCCACTTGAACAAAAGATCCAGGCAATTGAAGGTGTAAAAGAAATTCAATCTAAAACCCAACGAGGCGATAGCACTTTACAGATTACATTTGAGCGCGGACAGGGAGAAGAATTATCCAAAGAAGTCCATCAAGTTGTAACCGAACTAAAAGCGGCTCATCCGGAAATTAAAGAAATCTCTTCAAGTCAGTATGGTGTGAACCAAGGCTATGAGTTCTATATGGATGTGACCGGCGGAGATATGAACTCAATGTCTGATTTCGCAAAAGAGGTTTTAAAGCCGCGACTTGATAGCTTGAGTGAAGTCGCTGATGTGAATTTGTCAGGAATGCCCGAGTCTGAAGTAGCCATTCAGTTTAAGCGCGATGAACTGGCGAAACACAAGTTGGATATTTCGCAGGTAATTAGCATGATAGCTGAAGCGAATACAGACGCGACACTCGGAGAATTGAGGGACGGGAAAGACCAAGTAACGGTTAGATGGGATACAAAGTTGGATAGCGTGGCGTCCATTGAACAACTAGAAATTCCGACATCCACCGGAACAATCCTTTTAGATGACATTGCTAAGGTTTCCTTAGTACCTCTTGAAGGCTCATCATTCGTTTGGAAAAATGGCACGCGAGATTTAGTGTTCGTGCAGATCAGTCGCGCTGCTAATGTAAACCAAATCGACATGGCAAAAGCTGTTCGATCGGAAGTCGAAAAGATCCGAGAAGAGGGGCTTATCGAAGGCTTCACCTTAAATGAAATGGTTGCCCAGGCAGACTTTGTTCAGGAGTCGATTACAGGTGTTTCGGTCAATATTTTAATAGGAAGTATTGTTGCGATTGCTATTCTACTGGTGTTTCTGCGCAACGTTCGTGCAACACTCATTATTGGGGTATCTATCCCCACTTCTGTTCTTCTCACTTTTTTAACCGTCCACCTATTAGGTTATAGTCTTAATATGTTGACCCTTATTGGGTTAGGTTTAGGAATCGGAATGATGGTGGATTCGTCTATTGTGATCCTGGAATCGATTTACCGGCAGAGAGAACTCGGACTCGGAAATATGGAATCGGTTCTTACTGGAACGAAGGAAGTCGCTGGTGCGGTTTTTGCATCCATGTTGACGACAATCGTAGTGTTCTTACCTATCGGATTCATAGGTGGCGATCTGGGTCGGCTCATGATTATCTTATCAATCGTCGTTGCCGTTACCTTAATCAGTTCCGTCATTGTCGCTTTTACGGTAATACCGACTTTATCGGAAAAGTTTTTACGGTTCAAAAAGAGAGATACGGCCTCTAAGGAAGGGTTCATTACGAAAAGGTACAGTGCCATCATTTCATGGATTGTCCGAAAAAAGAAACGCAGTATGCTCGTCATTGCTCTGTTTTTTGCACTCTTCGTCGGCTCTCTTTTCTTCGTATCTAAAATCCCGATGACCGTGATGCCGGACATTTTCAACAGATATACAGAAATCGTGATTGAGCTCGAATCCGGTATTGATGCTCAAGAAAAAGAAGAAGTAATCGCTACTGTGAATGAACGCCTGAATGCTATTCAAGATATTGAATCTAATTATATATTGGATTCAAATGGGGTGCTCGTTGGGATTATTAACATGACGAAAGGCGATAAAATTCACAAAGGACAAAAAGAAGTGAACGAACAGATTTTGAAAAGCATACGTGAATTGGTGCCTTCTACGCCAGTCAATAGTGTTCAAAGTGCTATGGATGGGTTGGCGGGATCCCCCGTTCAAGTGATTATTAAAGGAGAGGAGTTTGGCACATTACAAACCCTATCCAATGAGTTTAAACAAAAACTTGATGGTGTTGAAGGAGTCGTAGGAATTACGGATACCCTACAGCATGCTTCACCTGAGCAACTCATTGTATTGAAGGAGAAAGCGATTCAGGATGCGGGCTTGTCTACGTTACAAGTGAAACAATTCCTTGAAGAGGCCTTCGTTACTACACCTATCGGACAAATCACTGTTGCGGAACAGTCAGTTCCATTAATCGCAAGTTGGGATTCAAAAACAACTACTCCAGAAAAATTGCTCCAATTAAAGATCCCGACAACAAATGGCGAAAAGAAATTGTCCACTTTCATAGATTTAAAAACGGTTCAAACTCCAAACGAAATTATGCATAAAGACGGTGAGCGTTATATTACGATATCTGCTGATATTGAAGGGCGGGATTTAGGAGCCATCAATCGTGATGTTCAAAAGGCTTTGAAGTCTTTCCAAACGCCTAAAGGATATTCCGTTGGAGTCGCGGGCGATATCGAGCAGCAACAAAATCTGATGATGGAAATGATAATTGTATTGGCTATTGCATTATTCCTTGTGTATTTTGTAATGGCAGTCCAGTTTAACCACTTAGGGCACCCCTTCATCGTCATGTCTATCATCCCAATGGCAATAATCGGTGTCATAATTGGGTTGGCCGTCACTCAAAGAGAACTGAATCTCTTGTCGGGTATGGGAATCATCATGCTCATTGGTATCGTCTTGAACAATGCAATATTACTCATTGACCGGACAAATCAGCTGCGTACAGAAGGAAGTTCTGTTGAAGAAGCACTCGTTGCAGCAGGTATTCAACGAATACGCCCCATTCTCATGACAACGTTAACGACAGTGGGTGGCATGTTGCCCCTTGCACTCGCATCTGGTGTCTCAGGGAACTACCAAGCACCTCTTGCAACAGTACTCATTTCGGGATTACTATTTGCGACCGTCATTACATTGTTGCTGATTCCTTCGGTGTATCGAGTGTTTACTGTTAGCAAAACGAAAACAGAAACTTAATGAAATGAAAAGCCTCATTCAGCCTCATACTTAGGCTGAATGAGGCTTTGTCACCTAATCATCACTTAACTGGTCTTTCAATTGTTTTTTAGATTTCACCCTATTTCATGAGCTACCCAATGCCCATCCGTTACTTCTACCAGTTTTGTATTTTCCACATTGAACTTCCTACTTGTTTCATCATCTTTGTTGAGTTGTCGATGTTTGTTTGCTCCCAATTTAGGGTCTGGAATCGGAATAGCAGCTAATAAGGACTTTGTATATGGATGGAGCGGGTTATTATATAACTCTTCGCTCTCTGCCAACTCGACAATCTTCCCTGCGTACATAACTGCTACCCGATCGCTGATGTGCTTCACCATTGACAAGTCATGAGCTATGAATAAATACGTAAGACCCAGCTTATGTTGTAAATCCTCCAGAAGTTGAACAATCTGTGTTTGGATGGATACATCAAGTGCAGATAGTGGTTCATCACATACGATGAAATCTGGCTCCACTGCCAAAGCTCGTGCAATTCCAATTCTTTGACGTTGACCACCAGAGAATTCATGGGGATAACGCATCGCATGCTCAGGTTCCAAACCAACCATCATCAGCAACTCTTCCACCCTTTTCTTCCGTTCAGTTTTGCTTTTGCTCATCTGATGAATATCTAGTGCTTGCCCGATAATATCAAGTACTTTAAAGCGTGGATTCAAAGAGGAATATGGGTCTTGAAAAATCATTTGCATATGTTTTCTCATTCTCTTCATCTCTTTTGAAGTAAAACGGTTGATGGCCATCCCTTGGTATAACACTTCCCCACCCGTCGGTTCGTCCAACCTCAAAATTGCACGTCCCGTTGTAGACTTGCCAGATCCAGATTCCCCTACAAGACCAAGTGTTTCACCGGGTCGAATGTGAAAACTAATATCGTCAACCGCTTTAGTTAATCCTTTTTTTCCACTATCGAAATGTTGCTTAAGGGACGTCACTTGAATAAGGGGAATCGTCTTGTCAATTCCCTCTGGTAATTGGGATACACGTTTCTCCTTTTTCTTCTCATCGAGTCGAGGTAGTGCATTTAATAAATTTTTCGTGTATGGATGTTTTGGACTTTCAAACACCTCAAACGTTGTTCCGGTTTCCACAATTTCACCTTTCTTCATAACTGCGACATGATCACACATTTCCGCAACTACTCCCAAATCATGAGTGATCAATATTATAGAAGTGCCAAAACGTTGTTGAATAGTTTTCATGAGATCGAGAATTTGTGCCTGAATGGTTACATCTAGTGCGGTCGTAGGCTCATCTGCAATTAGCAATGCGGGCTTACAAGCGAGCGCAATTGCAATCATGACCCGTTGACGCATTCCTCCTGAAAACTCATGAGGGTATTGGTTATACCGAACTTCACTATCTTTAATGCCAACCAAATTTAAAAGTTCAATTGTTTCCCTTTTTGCTTCTCTCTTGGAAACGTTCATATGTTTCATAATGCTTTCACATATTTGTTTTCCTATTATTTTAGTCGGATTTAAAGAAGTCATAGGATCTTGAAAAATCATCCCAATCCCATTACCCCTAATACGTTCCATTTCCTTCTCTGTCTTCAAGGTCAGATTTTCTCCTTGAAATTCGATAATTCCCTCTTTCATATACGAAGGTGGGGAAGGCAATAAACGCATGATAGAACGCGCGGTCACGCTTTTTCCACTGCCTGATTCTCCTACAATACCAAGTGTTTCTCCTTTATTAACCTCAAAACTCACACCACGAACAGCGTGGAAATCTTCATCCCTCATCGTAAAGGAAACGTGTAGATCTTTTACTTTTAATATGGGTTCCACAGGAAATCCTCCCCCTTTTGTCATCATTGGTGAATGTCAAGAATAGAATTGACAACTAATAACTACTTGATTATAGTCTAGTATACCGATAGGAATTAAACAATATAAAAAGGTGGTGGATTAATTTGGCGTACACTATTACTTCACTTCTTCAAAAGTCATACAAAGAAGCACAAGGAAAAACAGTAGTTCAAGTTCTGTTAGTTCTGGCCGGACTTCCCGTTCATCTAGTCATATATTTTATTTACTTGATTAGAAAAAAAGACCAAAGCCGCGATACTGTGTTGAAAGACATAGCGTTGGAACTGTCAAAGGAACAATTATCTGATCAATGGCATGCTGATTATGTAGATCAGCTATCTCGAAAACGAACTTTCTTTCAGGAGAATGTTAGCGATAAAGAGCTACACGAAGTAGCTGAAAAGCTAGTGGAAGAAAGGAAGAAAGAAGAAATTACACGGCGTACTGTTGATTATTTTAATCAGAATGGAATACAGAGAACTACGTATTCGGTTTACTTTCAATCCCTCTTAGAACGCCGCCATTTTTTACTTTGCACCTTACTTCCCGGGGTTCTTATGTACGCAATCCTATTGCTAATCAGCAATCCTTTTCTAACCTATATCGCAGAGAGACTTATCCAAAGTGTGCTTGTCATTGTAGGAGTCGCGATTTTGGTGTTTACAATTCTCTATATCTCACCATTCGATCCAGCCTCCAACATTCTTGGGGAATCGGCGACACAGGAGCAGATTGCAGCGTTCAACCAATTACACGGACTCGACCTACCCTATTGGCAACAACTATTGAATGCGTTAAAAGGTATCGCCACCTTCGATCTAGGATCTTCATTTGCAGGTAATGAAGATGTCGCAACGAGCATCGCCAACAAATTCCCGGTTACGTTAACGATTGCACTGTTCTCGGTCATTATGGCAGTTGTCATAGCAATTCCGGTCGGCATCCTTTCTGCAACTCGACCGAATTCGTTTCTGGATTACTCGTTCATGTTCATTGCATTAATCGGCTTGTCCATTCCGAACTTTTGGCAAGGACTAATCTTCATTCTAAATTTCTCGATTAAGCTCAATTGGTTGCCAGCTACGTATAGTCCTAGTAATCACCTATCCATGATTATGCCTATCGTCGTTCTTGGAACTGCGCTTACAGCCTCTATTGCAAGAATGATGCGCTCATCGTTACTTGAAATTATTCACGAAGACTACATCATCACAGCACGAGCGAAAGGACTTTCTAAGAGTCAGATGTTATGGAAACATGCTGTCGGAAACGCTATGATCCCTGTCATCACTGTCATCGGACTATTGTTCGGAGGGATGCTTGGAGGTGCTGCCGTAACGGAAAAGGTCTTCAATATTAGAGGAATAGGAAGTTATATTGTTGATAAGCAATTCATCCCTGATATCCCCGCCATCATGGGCGGAGTTGTCTATATTGCAATTACAATATCCTTAGTCAATTTACTAATTGATATTTTGTATGCATTCCTAGATCCACGAATTCGCTCTAAGATAAACCAATCGTAAAGTAGGTGAAAGCATGAAAGATTCCTCAAACAATCGACATGCGTTAGTGATATCAAAAGATTATCCTCAAGCTAATTTCACATGGATTCTCTCGTTAGCACTCGCTGCACTCTTCTGGTGGAACAGTTTTCCAACTAAAACAGATGAGCTGAATCCGTTTGTGTTCGCCCTGTTCTGCGCCTACATGTTAACGTCCATATTCCAGCTATTCATCACTAGAAAGATGAAAAAGGATCTGCTCAATACGGGGGGAATTCACAAAACAACAAGACGTTTAGGTTATTTCCAACTAGCAAGTTTACTGACAGGTAATATTTTTGCAGCTGCTTTCGCTTTTAACTTAATCAATAAAAGAAAGACTCCTGAATACACGTTTGCGGTGTATACGCTCCTGACTCAACTAGCTGTCATCGCTATAAGCTCAGTGAATCTATTTAAACCTTATGTCAGCGATACGTTTCTTATCGCTATGGCAAGCCTTCTTGTTATTGCTCTGTTTCACCTAGTAGCGCTCATACTGACAGTCCATTACGTAAGAGAGTATACAGCCCCACGTTGGATGTCTATCCTTGCTGTTGTTTTAATGGCAACAGCCGTTACAGGTAACTTATTTGCTTTACTTCTAGGTTGGAGCCTTTTCATGAAGTCTAGGCGCTTCGATTCTTCCCGACTGCTGAAATGGAATGTGATGTGGGAGAAAATCACTCGGAATTCTACTGCGGTCCTAGGCATGTTTTTCATTCTACTCATGCTTACCATTTCTATCACGAGCCGATTCACGTTCGACTATGCACTTGCTGTAGAAAATAATTACAGTGCTATATTACAAGCTCCCAGTATCGTGTATCCGTTTGGAACGGATAACTTTGGACGCGATGTGTTTTCAAGAATTGTGTTCGGTGCCAGGATTTCATTGCTCGTGGGTTTTGCATCTACGATTCTTCCAGGCCTAATTGGAGGATTCCTTGGTGCAATTGCGGGATATTACAGTAATCGCATCGACAACTGGATTATGCGCTTGCTCGATATCCTATATTCGATTCCTGGTATCTTACTTGCAATCGCCATAATTGCTGCATTTGGAGCCAATACAGTCAATCTAATTATTGCGCTAAGCGTTGGTGGCATACCAACGTATGCACGTACGATGCGAGCGAATGTCCTTATGGTTTCTAACTACGATTTCGTCGATTCTGCAAAGGCATTAGGCGCATCAGACTTTTCAATACTGTTTAAACAAGTTGTACCTAATTCACTTGCTCCGATGATTGTAAAATCGACTTTAACAATTGGTGGTGCAGTCATCGCGACAAGTAGTCTAAGTTACTTAGGACTTGGAGTCGAGCCACATATTCCAGAATGGGGAAATATTTTGAAAGTCGGTAGTACGTATCTTGAGTCGAATTCGTATCTCGCAATTTTCCCTGGACTTGCAATTATATTGCTCGTTCTCTCCTTCAATTTCTTGGGTGATGGGTTGCGAGATGCCCTAGATCCTAAGCTTGACTGACAACTAACAAAAACTTGGAGGGATTCATCTATGAAAAAGAAACTGTTAACACTAACCATACTGCTCGTTCTTGTGCTTGCAGGGTGTGTCAAAACTAAATCCGAAGTCGAAAGTGAAGGTAAAGAAGAGGACAGCAAGGGTGGCTTGAATGAGAAAGTGCAGATTGAAGTCCTTGGAATGGGATCAGGCTAAGAAGACTTAAATATTGTGCGTGACCAGCTCATCAAAAATGGTTTTGACGTCAAACTGAACATTCAACCGGATTACGGAACCTTTTCAGCACAAAAAGATGCTGGAAACTTCGACCTTGCACTTTCAAGTTGGACGACAGTAACTGGTAACCCTGACTATGCCGTACGTGCGTTATTCAAATCTGATGGCGCGAATAGTCTGGTTAAGGACTCTAAAGTGGATGAACTGATCGATAAAGCAAGCTCAGAAACTGCTGACGAATATATTAAAACTTACAAGCAGCTTGAACAGCAACTCGTTACAGAAAAAGCATTCATCGCACCCCTTTATAACTCTTTTAAAGCACAAGGCGTAAACAAAGAAGTGCTGAATTCAGATACAGTTAGACTTGCAAAATCCCGTGCGATTCCATGGGAAACTATTGACTTCAAAGATGCAGCAAAACGCACAACTGAACCACTGGTGACGCAACAAGCAATAGGCGATTTGACTTCTCTGGATCCAATTAAAGGGAACGATGGTTCTATTAATACACTCAACACAAATATGTACGTACGACTTGTCAACTTAACAGATGAAGATGAGGTCGTATCAGATGGTTCACTCTCTTATAACTATGCGATGGCTGAAGGAAATTCAGACTACTACTTCCTTCTTCGCGATGACATTAACTTTGCTTCCATTTCCAATGAGAAAGCGATTGACACGGGAGAACGTGTCGGCGCAGAAGATGTTGTGTTCTCTCTGGAACGTGCAAAAGACAAAGACTCTGTACCTGATCACCGAACGTATAGCTTACACGAGCGTATAAAAAGCGCTGAAATTGTTACCGATTTAACAGAATTGAAGAATGCAAAACAATCCGGTAGTGAAAAAACCATTCTAGAGTCACTGGAAAAAGGGCTTGATACGAAACTATCCGGAGTCGTTGAAAGTAAAACAAAAGCTGACAATAGTAAAGGAAACTATCAAGTGGTTAAAGTAACAACAACTGAACCATTCCCCCAAGTATTAAATTACTTGGCCCATCAATCCGCAGGGATAGTCTCAGAGAAACAAGTGAAGAGTATCAACACATACGATGTTGCATCCTTCAACTTAGATAAGGATATTCCATATGGAGATCAGCGCACAGTAACTGAAGGTGCAACTTATAACAACCATCTGTATGCAAGTGGACCTTATATTCTTGTGAAGAAAAACGATTACCAAGCAGATTTCGTAAAAAATCCTGGGTATCGTAAGGGAAGTGATTTTGAACCTAAGATTTCAAACATAACTGTACGCTTCATCGATGACTCTGATAGTGCTCTGTCGGCATTACGTAACGGTGAAATTCATCTATTTAATGGCGTTCCGGAAACGAAGTACGACCTTGTTGAAGCAGACGATAACTTGCTACTACAAAAAAGTGACAGCAACGCCGTTACTTATTTGCAGTTCAACACGGCCGGCCGAGAAGTTTCAGAGAGTGAAAACTTACGTAAAGCGGTACTCTTCTCCATCAATCAAGATGAATTTTTGAACTATTACCAAGGCAACAAGAAAAAAGCCTATTCGACAGTTAGCCCACTGGTAGACACAGGAAACGAGCTCGTAGCTGATTCTGATAAGGTAAAAGATTTCTTGAAAGCCTATCACAGAGAATAAAAGAAAACCGCACGCCAACCTCATTTTCCAGGTTGGCGTGCGGTTTTTTACTTTGATATATACTTTAAGGATACTCTTTCGTTTACAAGAATTCGAAACGAGTTACACCCGATTACTGAGCCGTATACCCACCATCTAAAACGATCGCCTGTCCAGTAATCCCTTTTGCTGATTCACTCGACATGTACAATGCCAAATCGGTGATTTCTTTGACGTCAATCAACCTTTTCTGTGGCACAAGTGGATATAAAACTTCTTCCAATACTTGCTCTACTTCAACGTTGCGGGTTTTTGCAAGATCATTGAATTGGTCACGTACCAGTTTCGTATCTGCATATCCCGGACAAATTGCATTCACGGTAACACCATCTGTTGCAGATTCCAAGGCAGCTACTTTTGTTAATCCAATTACGCCATGTTTCGCAGAGTTGTAGGCAGCTTTCCCTGCAAAACCTATAACCCCATTAATCGATGCCATGTTAATGATACGGCCAAACTTCTGCTTCTTCATATATGGCATTGCGTGTTTAATAGCGATAAATGGTGCCGTTAGCATAATTTTAACTAGTAGCTCAAACTTTTCGGTTGGGAATTCTTCAATGAACGACACATGTTGCATACCTGCGTTATTCACCAAGATATCTATTTTTCCGTAGGTTTTTACAGTGAATTCAATTGCAGCTTGAATGTCTTCTTCTTTCGTGACGTCACAAACAATTCCCGAAACATCTCCACTTAACTGAGAAACTGCTTCATCGATCGCTTGTTGACTAAGATCTGAAAGAACCACTTTTGCTCCGGATTCTGAAAAGGCTTTTGCAATATCAAAGCCGATTCCTCGAGCGGCTCCTGTAATGAACAAAACGTTGCCTTCTACCATTTCTTCATCCCCTTAAGTTAAATTGCTGTCCATCCGCCATCTACTTTAATGGTTTCTCCTGTTACAAAGCTAGCCATATCGGAAGCTAGATAGAGTACAGCTCCTGATATATCCTTAGGCTTGGCCAATCCATTTAACAAGATCCGCTTTTCTACATCTTGTTTAAAGGCTTCATCTGTAAACATTTTTGCGGTCAACTCCGTTTCAATGAACGTTGGGGCAACTGCATTTACCGTAATGCCATGCTCTGCCCATTCAACTGCCAATGCCTTCGTTAATTGAACGAGCCCTCCCTTACTTGCACAATACGCCGCACGCTTATAATACCCAACAAACGCCATTTGCGAAGCAATGTTAATAATCTTACCACTTTTTTGAGCAAGCATATGACGAGCTGCTTCCTGGCTACTAAAGAAGACCGACTTCAAGTTTAAATCGAGTACAGTGTCCCAATCCGATTCTGTCACGTCCATTGCTGGCTTCGCAATGTTTACTCCTGCATTATTCACTAACACATCAATCGTTCCGAAGGTAGCTATAACTGTTTCAATCAAATGCTGGATCACAGATAGACCACTCAAATCCCCAGAGATCCCGATGCATTTTGGGTTAAATACTCGAAGTTCACTTACAGTTTCATTGAGTGCTTTTTCATCACGGCCTGTAATAATTACATTGGCATTCAACTCTGCAAATGTGCGTGCAATATCTTTTCCTATTCCCTTACTACCACCTGTAACGACAACGGTTTTCCCCTCAAGTTCAGAGAAATAAGAACTCATTCGTTCTCCTCCTCTCGGTTATTTCGATCATATTTCAAGAAATGGATGAGTGTGCGTTCACGCTCTTCATTGACCTCTTTAGATGTCTTCTCGTCCCATTCATAAAAACCCTGTCCATTTTTATCACCTAAATGTTTCTCATCCACAAGACGAGTGAGCGTTTCACCAGATTGTTGAGCTGTACTTAGTTCGCTGAATAAGTAATTCGATATTGCTGAAAATACATCCAGTCCGCCCATATCTGCGGTCATCAATGGACCTGTAATTGGTAAACGGCGCCCTATGCTATAGGTAACTGCAGCGTCAATGTCTTCTTTCGTTGCAGCTCCAATATCTAATAAATACTGGGCTTCCCGGAACAATGCATATTGAAGACGATTACCTATGAAACCAGGGATTTCTTTCTTTAGTAGAACCGGTTTCTTATTCATCTTTTCAAGAATTTTCATCACTTGCTCAATGGTTCGCTCGTCTGTATGCTCACCCGTTACCACTTCTACGAGAGGAATTAAGTGAGCAGGGTTCCAAAAGTGTGTGACAATGAAGCGGTTCGGATGCTTCATCTCTTTTGCAAGCTCACTCGGTTTAAATCCAGATGTATTGCTAGCAATAAGACATGTGTCACTCACTAATGCTTCTAGCTTTTTATACAATACCCATTTCAGTTCGATTTGTTCAGGTATCACTTCAAAGATAAAATCAGAAGACGAAACACTCTCTTCTAACGACGTCGATAACTCGATGTTCCCACGAATGCTTTTTATTTCATTCAAATCGATTAGTTCGTTTTCCATCATCACGGTTAACTTGTTTTGTAATCCTGTTTTGGCTGTTTCAAGATCAGCTTCATTCATTCCAATAAGTTTAACCGGAAATCCTGCCCATGCGGCTGCTAATCCGATAGAATGCCCCATTGTTCCACAACCAATTATTGAAATCTTCTCCATCTATACCACCCCTTATTTTTGTCTAGCAAACGAAAGATACCCAACAAACCATCAGATGGTTTGTTGGGTATTGAACTCTTACAAGCCTATCGAGAATAAGATAACAGCCAAAGCGGCACCAATGATTGGTACGACAACAGACAAGGCTCCAAATGCTGGATACGCGTCTTTATGCGTTTCACCCGCAATGGAACGAATAGTTGTCACAACGTATCCTCCTTGTGGCAGTGAATCCAATGACCCTGAAGATATGGCTACTGTACGGTGTAACGCCTCTGGATCGACTCCTAAATCCATATAATGTGGTGCAAGTAGTGGCAAGGCAATCGCCTGTCCCCCTGATGACGAACCCGTAAGTCCAGCGATAACGGCAACCGCCAGTGCCCCCCCAATAAGCGGGCTCCCCGGGATGTCTGTCATTACGCCAACCGCTGCATCAAAAGCAGGTGTCGCTTTTACCACACCCCCAAAACCAACGACTGCGGCTGTGTTGGCGATTGCAATAACTGCCCCCATTGCACCTTCACCAACCGCATGCCCGAAGTTCTGAAAGTACTTTTTATTGATCAAATACGTTGCTAAAATACCACCGCTCAAAGAAATAATTAACGCTGACGTTCCGAGTGGTTTGTGCAAAATCAATGTAATACCAAGGACAACTACTAAAGGAATCATGCTGAGCAATGGATTCGGAAGTTCTGTTCGTGTATCCGCTTCCTGATCCGTTTCTCTCACAACAAAGCTTTCACCTTTAGCGACAGCTTTAGAAATCATTCGTTTCAGCCACCAGTATCCAAACAAGAACATGAAGATTGCTACGAAAAAGCTCACTTCCCAACCCGCATATGGAGTTGTGCCTAGGAACTCGATTGGAATCCAGTTTTGTATTTCAGGTGATCCCGCGGACGTCATTGTAAACGTCGTGGATCCAAATGCTAATGCAGCTGGTATGAATCGTCTTGGTAGATTGGCTTGTCTGAATAGACTCAACGCCATCGGATAGACAGAGAATGCGACAACGAACAAACTGACACCACCGTATGTTAAAACAGCACAGGCGATGACTACTGCTAAAGCTGCTCGTTTCATACCGATTTTGCTGACAATCCATTGCGAAATACTATCTGCGGCCCCACTGTCTTCCATGACTTTACCGAATATGGCTCCCGTCAAGAACATCAAGTACCAGGATGCGATGAACCCCGTAAATCCGCCCATATAGTTCGTTAAGAAATTTACTGCTCCCTCTTCCGCTAACTGCGGGAAGAGAGGAATGCCGTTTAACACTGCGATAAACAGTGCAGTTATTGGTGCTGCAATGAGGAGATTCATCCCCTTCATTGTCAAAAAGATTAATATTGCTAGTCCCCCAAAAAGACCAATGAATCCTAACATAGTAAAACCCCCAATTTCCCCAAGTGTACGATTTACTTTTTACCGTACCGTTCTACTCTAAGGAGTGCTTGTTTCGCATGTCCTTCAAAGTTTTCCAGCTTACAAAGACGTGCTGCGTATTCTCCGATATAAGCACTAGCTTCCGGCTTCACTTTTTGATACGTCACGGTTTTAATGAATTTCCCTACCCACAGTCCACCTGTATAACGTGCTGCCCCTTTTGTCGGTAGCGTGTGGTTCGTGCCGATTACTTTGTCCCCGTAAGCAACGTTCGTTTCAGGTCCTAAGAACAAGCAACCATAGTTCGTCATGTTTTCTAGGAAGTAATCTGGATCTTCCGTTAAAATCTCTACGTGCTCAAATGCAAGACGATCAGCTTCAACACGTGCTTCTTCAATGGAATCCACGACCAATACTTGGCCATAATCTTCCCATGAAACACTTGCAACATCTGCAGTCGACAATGTTTCCAACTGACGTGCGATTTCTTCAATCGTTTCGTAGGCGAGTTTTTCAGAAGTCGTGATTAATGCTCCTGGAGAAGTCGGTCCGTGTTCACCTTGACCGAGAAGATCGGTTGCGATCATTTCAGCGTCCGCTGTATGGTCTGCAACCACTAACGTTTCTGTAGGACCTGCAAATAGGTCAATTCCAACCCGACCGTATAATTGACGCTTTGCCTCTGCGACGAATGCATTACCCGGTCCAACGATCATGTCTACGGATTCAATAGATTCTGTACCGATTGCCATTGCCGCCATTGCTTGAATGCCACCAAGCAAGTAGATTTCATCTGCCCCAGCTAAATGCATAGCAGCGATTGTTGCGTTTGGAATTTCGCCATTGATCGGCGGAGTACATGCAATTACTCGTTTCACTCCAGCAACTTTTGCAGTCAAAACACTCATGTGTGCAGAAGCTACCATCGGATAACGGCCACCAGGGATATAGCAGCCTACACTGTTTACAGGGATGTTTTTGTGTCCCAAAATAACTCCTGGGATGTTTTCAACTTCTACATCATTCAAAGAATCTAGTTGTGCTTGTGCAAACGCCTGAATGTTTTTTTGAGCAAACTTAATGTCTTCAATGACACTAGATGGCACTTGTTCAACGATTTCCTGAATTTGAGCATCACTCAAACGGAATGATTCAGGAGCCCATTTATCGAACTTCGCCGATAGCTCTCGTACCGCTTGATCACCACGAGTCTCTACATCTTTTAATGCACCTGCAACAATTTCCGATACCTTAGTATCATTTGCAACTACTTCTTCTTGTGACTTACCTGCTTTAATCACTTTCACCATAATTACGCCTCCTATTTTTAAACCGCTTACATTCCGATTTATAAAAAAATTAGTTACAGACCTATTCTCATTACACGGAGAGTTCTCACACTTGCATACGTATGCAAGAAACTCTATGAGAAAAGATTATTCCTATTATTCATTTTAGTCAACACTTTTATGTAGTTTTTCTTTCAACGAATTTTCCATCCACCTCTATAATTTGCGCTAAACCGGTATAAGACGTGATTTCTGCCAATAAATAATTCACAGTTTCCTCTATCATTTCTTCAATCGGCTGTTCCCAGGTCGTCAATTCATAAGCTGGCCAAGAAGCCATATCAATATTATCGAATCCTACAACTTTTGTGTCTTGTGGAATACGAATATCATTTTTACGAAGTGCGTCAATTACTCCTAATGCCATTATGTCATTAGCGACAAAAAATGCTGACGGCAAACGTTTTCCTTCCAGGACAGTCATAGCTGTCTGATGGCCTCCCTCATATGTGTAATCTGAGTTATATTTCCGGTATGCGATTTTCTGTTGATCGAGAACTTCACAAAAACCTTTTTCACGCTCCATGCTCGTAGATGTGTGTTCATTTCCAGTAATCAACACCAGCTCTGATGCACCTTTTGATAGTAAGTACTGCGCAATCGAACGACTCGCACTTAAATTATTGCAGCATACCGAGTGGAACTCTCCTGTTCCTAGCTTTCTATTAAAGAAGACGAGTGGAATATGATTTTTCTTAAACTCTTCCCCTACTGAAAACGACATGGTTGCATCCGTGACTACCACACCCGCAACATTATAGTTCAATAACGTTTCGACATCCTCTTTTTGAATTTCATCATTGTTGGTATAGACAAACAAAATACTATATCCATGTTGCTTAAATATGGAACTAAACCGTTTCAGCACTTGCGCATAAAAAGGGTTTTGAACGCCTTTCATGACAAGGCCAATAATATTCGACTGATTCGTTATGAGGCTTCTCGCGTATACGTTAGGACGATAGCCAAGTTCTTCCGCAGCCTCAAGAACCCGCTTCTTCGTCTTTTCTGAAACAGAAGCTCCTTCAAAATATACCCTCGAAACTGAGGATTGGGAGACTCCCGCCAGTTTAGCTACATCCTTTGCAGTTACCGTTTCTCTCATTACGCTCATTCCTTTGAATTCGATTTCGCATCACTACCGATACCTTTACTTTATATTACTAGTTTTTTGTATTCAATAGTCCACAACAAAAAAGGCTGATTGCATACGAGCAATCAGTCTTTTGAATCTTTCATTTCGAATTTACTACGCTCATTTGTTAGCTGTAAGATGCTAACTTACGATTCAAACAGCTCTTCTTCCATCAACGTAAATCCTTCAATCATCGTATCTTCTTCTACCTCAATTAGGAGACAGCGTTTGCCATTGTAATTGACTTGTTTCACATATTTTAAATCTTGGGGGCTGATTGAAATATTTGCGACTTTCGTGCTGATTTTTATAGATTTTGATGTGTAACTTGGAACGACATGGCTCGCTTTCAGCTCATAGGATTCATCTTCAACGACAGATTGGAATGCCTGTTGTACTTTTTCGGTATCGACGTCTTCTGCCCCACTCAATTTCAATACACGTTCCAGTTCTTTTGTATTCAATGTCGGCACATAATCCTCATCTTCACCTTCGTCTTCCACGGTCGTCATTCGGTTGAGTTCATCATAAACGTTGGCCAGCATTTTGGTGTTGACTTCATCTCCCACAACGTGCTTAACAATTTCTTCAAACACTGCTTTGTCATCTTCAGCCGTCATGATTTCCTCACCATCTAACACATTTTCGATAAATTGATAATCCGGTTTGTTTGCCTTACCCGCAGCATACAAAATGTGATTCACATCCGCTGCATTGTCAGTAAAACAAGGGAACAAAAACCCACCAATAGGCGAAGCTAATTTGACGACAGGATCAGTCATCTCACTGGACTTAAACTCACGTTCGATAAAGTCGAACACGAGTGAACTTTTCGGCAGTTCGGTGTGATTCATGCTACAAAGAATGAAAGGTGTGGTGTACGCCTCGTCCCCTTCAGCCATTTCCAACTCTTCCAAGTTCTTTTTCGTCGGTTTATAATACTTCCCACGAATGAACGTAATGACCAAGTCTTTTTCATACTGAGTATCCTTGACCATTTTCTGTGCGATCAACTGCATGCTTTCTTTCCAATCATTCACTTCTTTTGTATGGAGTCCTGCGTATAAGAGCTGTTGGGTATTGTCTGTCTGTCCTTCTTTTACTTCCGCAAATCGAACCTCGAATAGTTTCATGGCGAGTTTTCCGCCTAACACCTTTTTAAAGTTCGCTAAAAATAATTCTTGTTGCTCCCGCTCCATTAACCCGAATGCTTGACTCTCCTCGTGATAGATTTCATCACTTTCCTGGCGAACGTATACATTATAAATGTCTGTAATCATAAGCAAATCCGTATCTACTTTAAATTGCTTGCGAATATCAGCAATGTCTTTCTTGTTCATATAAAGTCCCTGCTTTCTATCTTTAAGATCGATTGTTTTGGATCTGACTTAGCTCACATCCAACTTAGACTATTCAAAGTTCAGCACTCGCTTTTGACACTCTTACATTATAGCAATAGTTGTGTACATGAAAGAAATTTTGAGGGTTATAGAAGACTTGAATTAGGCATCAACACTACCTATCTGTTTCTTATGCTTAAAAACATGAGCTTAGGGTAAACACTATCTATCGTACTAAATAGAAAATAAGGAGAAGTGATAGTATGTCAGAAACACTATTCACAGCAACTGCAACTGCAAAAGGTGGACGTGAAGGACACGTTCAATCCTCCGATAATGTCGTGAGCTTTGATACGGCGATGCCTGGAACTCCTAGAGCTAAAAAACTAGAAAGCTCAACCAACCCTGAGCAATTGTTTGCTGCAGGCTATGCGGCATGTTTTGACAGTGCACTGCAATTGGTCGCTGGCAAAGCAAAAGTGAAATTCGACTCTGAAGTCACTGCAAATGTCAGCCTTCAGAAAGACGAATCGGATCAAGGCTTTAAATTAGCCGTGAAACTTCAAGTAAAAGGTTCAGGTATTGAAAAAGACCAGTTGCAAGAGTTAGTTGAAAAAGCTCACCAGGTCTGCCCATACTCAAAAGCAACGCGAGACAACATAGAAGTTGAGTTAGAAACCCTTTAATTTTGAAAACGTTAAAAGTAGGAAAACCCCAACGTTTACAGGCGTTGGGGTTTTGGCATTCTTCATTGAAAGATTTTAAGTAGCGAGAAGACCAGTAAAATACTGCAACTCAATGAGTTATTAAATAAGATGCCTTTAAACTGTCACCATGAAGCGAGAGCGACATAGGCTATATAGACAGGAGATACTGCTTAACAAACAGGAGGAATCGGAATGATAAACTATCAAGCCTTTGCGGGCATCGTAACTGCCATTAATGACTTTTCAATTGGACAGTACAACGAAGTGGGTTGTTATAAGCAAATGTCAGTTGATAATGGTTATGGAAACGTAGTGAATTTTGTAGTGGCTCCGACCACTTACTTTGTCGATCACGAAGTCGTATCCGTTGGGGATCAAGTAACAGGATTTTACGATGGAAATGCACCTGCACCTCTTATCTTTCCACCCCAATTCAATGCGCTCATTGTAAGCAAAAATGTACGAGGACAATTTGTGAAAGTCGACCATTTTGATGACCAGTTAGTGAGCAGTGATCACACGTTACAGCTGAATATGAATCCAGCTACTAAAGTCGTCCTGCAGAACGGGCAGCCTTTCACTGGAAACCTGGCCAATCGAGATCTACTTGTCGTGTATGGTGCAACAACTCGGAGTATCCCTGCTCAGACGACGCCATATCAAATCGTTGTGTTATGCTCATGATTTGAGTGTACCTTGCATGTGGAGAAACTTTCTGCATGCGTTTTTTTACGTTACTGTCAGAAAGATTCTTTTCACTCGCTCAGTTCTTCCAAAAATTCTACAATGTATTTAACGGTATCTTGTACCTGCTGATTCCCTGACAACGAAGAGTCTCCATCACCTTTTTGATGACCATACTCTCCAAAACCACCGTGATTTCCGCCTTTTATTTCAATGAATTCTGCATCATTGGGCATGATTTCCTTAGCGTTTTTCACTTTGTCCAGATCTGCCACCTCATCATTGCTTCCCCAAAGGGATAATACGTTTAACGAGGACTTACTCAAATCAGTTTTACTTTGAGGATAGGATGCAAGTAATACAAGCCCTTCTACATTCTCATGATCTAGCGCATAATTGGACGCCATCACACCACCCAACGAGTGACCACCAATGACCCATCTTTTAATCTCAGGATGGTCATTTATAATCTCACCCGCACGATTTGGAGACAGGATCGCTAAGTTAAATCTCAAGTCGGCAAGAATGACAGGATATCCTTGCGCTGCAATTTCTTTTGCCATCGTTGCGTAAGCGGGTGCTTCTACTTTGGCGCCAGGATAGAAAATAAATCCGATATCGCGTGCTTCAGATACCGGTTCAAATAGAATATCCCCTTCTTCTTTAACGATCACCTGATCATCTGATTGTAAGCTGTTCTTTGAAGATGGAATTGCTTCATAGGAAGTGCTGACGAAGATGAAAAATCCAGCTAACGTAATTATCAATAACACTGCAATTCCCATAAGGATCTTTACTGCCCATGGTTTCTTTTCTCTCATTTTCATGACTCCTTTATGTGAGATACCATTTTATTTAATCAGATCGATAAAGTGTTTTAATATCCGAGCAGTCAATCCCCAAACAATATACTCTTCATACTCATAAAACCACTCTTCCTGTGAACGATTTCCCCATTGGTACTGCTCACCATTGTAGATTTTATCGAACGGGAAGTCTGGCAAGGGTATTGGTTGAACCGGGACTCTGTGTAGAACAGGTTCGTGGTCAAGTAACCACTTCAACGGAATTGCAAAGACTTCCTCGACTTCGTCCTTATTAAAAGAATGGATAATTTCATGGTAGTCACATACCGCAACAAATGGATAGACCACAAACGAAGGAGATGCAATATATGGACTCAACTTTCCAATAACGGTGACGGTATCTGGATCGATTCCTAATTCTTCATGTGTTTCTCGCAATGCCGCATCCATCGGGGAAGCGTCTGTCGAGTCAATTCGACCTCCTGGAAAACTACTATCTCCCGGCTGTTTTCGCATTGTCAGGGAACGCCTCTCAAAAACTACATGCCACTCGCCTGATTCTTGAACGAGAGGCACCAATACCGCGGCGCGAAACGCTGTATCTTCCCCAATGAACAATGACTTATTGTCATTTAGTTGTTTCTTCCAATCCTCCAAGAACATAAAGTTTCTGCACCTCCATGCTTTCTCATAACATTATCGTATCATTGGCTGGTGAATAATTAAAGAAGCTCATGAAAAGCCATTTCATACCGTTTGTTTACGTTACACCACGTAAGAATATAGGATAAAAATAATCTATCCCCACAAAAAAGCACGAGATCATCAAAGTGAAATGGTCTCGTGTTTTGTGTAATTACAGTTTAAATTGATGTGCCAATCTATTCAGCTCTTCAGAGAGTTGCGCGAGTTCAGCTGAACTACTGGCCACTTCTTCCATAGAACTTGCAGTTTGCTGTACAGAAGCCGAGGTCTGTTCTACACCCGCCGCCGCTTCTTCAGATACGGCAGCGATATCGTCGACTGTATTGTTAATCTCTTTAGTATTGTCAACAATGTCATTCAAATTGTTGCCAACTGTTTTTATATTTTCATCCATTTTTAGTACTGCTTTACTAATCTTATTGAATGTCCCTTTTGTCAATTGCAGCTGTTCGGTTCCTTGCTCTACCTCTTTATAACCTTTAGCAAGTGCATTCGAAACGCTTTTCGTTTCGCCTTGTATTCGTTCCACAATGCCTGAAATATCGGTTACAGAATGAGAAACTTGCTCTGCCAACTTACGCACCTCATCAGCAACTACTGCAAATCCACGCCCATGCTCTCCTGCTCTAGCTGCTTCGATTGCTGCATTTAATGCCAGTAGATTTGTTTGTGCTGCAATATCATTAATTACTGTAACTAGCTTAGAAATCTCCTGAGATTGACTATCCAATCCTTCAACTTTTTGAACCGATTCCTCAACAAGCTCATTAATTTTCTCCATATGTTTTGTAGAAAACTCCATCATCTCTACACCTTCTTGGGTCATACCAATCACTTCTTGAGAATACTTCTGAACATCGGTCCCATTCTCATTGGTTTCAAAAATCTTTGTGGCAAACGAATCCATGATAGATACTAGGTTGCTAGCACTATTCGCTTGAGTTTCAGCCCCTGTTGCCAGCTCCTGCATTGTCATTGCGGTCTGAGTAGAGCCAGCCTTTACTTCACTAGCAGACTGCGTTAACTCTTCACTATGGGATAACACGGTATTCGAAACGCCATTGATTTGACGTAGGATTGTATTCATTTTTGTTTGCATTTCATTTGTCGCTGTCACAAGGTGACCGATTTCATCTCGTGCATTTGTAACAAGATGCTCCTGGCTAATATCTCCGCTAGCAATTAACTTCATTCGTTCTGCAACGTTATTTATAGGATTCGAGATCACTCTCGCTGTAACAACGGCAATTAAAATGGAAATAATTGTGATTAAAGAGGCAAATAGAGAACCCATTTGTGCAGCCCGTTTTTCTGATCGTTGTATTTCTTTACCCATTTCCTCCATTTTTTCATGGTTTTTTTCCGCCAACTCTTCATATCCCAGACGAATCTCAGTACTCTCTGCACTTAGCTTGGTAGCATTTTGAATAGCTAACTCTTTGTTCCCCTCGTCATATTCGTTAAAAACATCTGCATCAACCTGTTTACGCCAATTGACCGTTCTCTTTATCAATGCATCAAACTCACTGTTTACTTCTATACTCCTAATAACACTTTCACTTTCAAGACCAATTTCAGTGTACTTCTGAAAATCATCTATATAGGATGGGTTTCCTGAAAGTAAATATCCTCTCACCGCTGATATCCTAACTGAGATAGAAGAAGACATTTGATCATATGCAGACAATAGCTGTAATTCTTCATTAATGACTTGATCCATAGAAGCACTCGTTTTTTTATTCATTAGATAGGTAAAGCCACTGTATACGGACGTTAAAACAATTGCGATAGCAAACCCAAATAAAATTTTCTTTCTAAGACTATTTAACTGCATAAATTTCCTCAACCTGTACACCTCTTATATATTTTTCAGGATATACTATGTACTATTGGGTAAATATAGTAAATAATAACCATCCTCTAAAATTAAATATATACATACCAATGAACTATGTAAAGCAATGATTTACGTCTTTTATGGTTTTTTATTCTTATTAAAAAGTCCCATTATATCTTGTATTCAGGTAACTTATATTATAAATAGTCGATTTTCTCCATATTTTACAACAAAAAAAGAGACGCACCATTTTGAGGTTACGCCTTTTCAATCATTTACTATGGGGTATACCGAACACATCATAAAAAGGGTTCGCTTTACACCCGATAAAATTTCAAGGTTGTCTCGTAGATTTGACGATAGGTTTCTTCTACTCTCATTCCCTTAATATCTGAAATTGTTTTTATACTACGATGCATCATAGATGGATGAGTCATCTTCTCGGTAAAATGACCTTTAAATGGCCACGGCCCATCTGTTTCCACCATTAGTTGCGATAGTGGGGTTTGTTTAACTATATGTTGAATTTCTTGTTCATACGTGACATCCGGAGTAATCGATAGAACATACCCATTCCGAAGAACACGGTCTAGAACTGCGTCATCTCCTTTAAACCAATGGAAATGTGCGTGTTTGATGTGATAGCTTTCCAACATGTCACATACAAGCTCAGCGTCTTCGTAAATAGCATGTAACACGATAGGTAACTCACAGTTTACCGCCTTTTGCATAAAGTGCTCAAGTAACTTCACATAAGGCGCTATATCTATCTTCGGCTCCTCCTGACGCAAATAATATGGAAGACCGACTTCTCCTATTGCAATGAGACCTTCACGATTCTCATCAATGAGCTCCATAATTCCATCAAGCTCCCCTTTACTCGGCAGCGACTGTTCCGGATGATAACCTATAGCAGGTTTAACCCGACTATCCATTCGGGCAAACTCCAGTTGCCTAAGTGAAGAAGCTAAATTGTTTGAGACTGCAATTAATGATTCAACAGATGTTGCTTCTAATTCATCTAGAATTTGGACACGTTCATTATCTTCATACATATCTAAGTGAATGTGTGCGTCAATTATTTTTCGGTTCATGAGTTCTCACCTGCTTATGTAGTTCTTCATTAAAATATATAATTATTAATCAAATACCTTTTGAATTACCTGATTGTATATTTACAATTTGTACGAGTTGACGGTTTAAATATTCCGCACTATAGCTAAAATCCTTATGATACCAATCGATGATGATTCCAATGATGGCGTTCGCCTGATAAGAGCAATGTAACTCATGGTCAATATCTTCATGCAAGATAGCTTCTTGATCCTTAAGCAACAATTGCTTAATTTCCTCGAACAATAAATAATAATACAGTATTGGGACTTTCTTTGAAAACACAATACGGTAGAAGCGCTTATAATTTTCAATATGATGGAAAATACGTATTGTATCAGGATTTAATTCTTCTGTTTTCAATACAGTCACATAGCGATACGGTTCTTGATAGGATCTCGCCAAATCAGCAGTAATTTCTTTAAAATACTCTTCAAATAGATCCTCGACTTGAGCATAGTGTAAATAGAAAGTACCCCGGTTCACTTTTGCCCTTCTGCAAATCTCTGATATAGAAATGGCATTCAAACTCTTTTCATCTAGTACTTCCAACAAAGCGTTGTGCAACGCCTCTTTTGTTTTTATCACACGTAAATCTGTCCGCATCCCTTTCCACCTCTTATTGAACAGTTTTGATAGATCTGTTCCTTAATGAACAACTATCAACTATTTGATTATTGTAAGAACTTACACCCAATACTATAATTTTATTGAACAGGTGTACAGTAAAGTCAAAGGAGGCTGGTTGAAATGAGATTAAAAGAAAAAGTAGCGATTGTCACTGGAGCAGCATCTGGCATGGGAAAGGCGATTGCTGTAGGGTACGCAAAGGAAGGCGCGAAAGTCGTGGTGTCCGACATCCACCTGGAAGGTGCTCAAGCTGTAGTAGAAGAAATTAAAGCTTTAGGTGCAGAAGCCATTGCAGTTCAAACAAATGTGGTATCCGAGGAGGATGTGCAGCGACTATTCGATGAAACAAAAGAAGCTTTTGGTAAACTGGACATCCTTGTAAACAACGCCGGTATCATGGATGGCATGGAGCCTGTTGGAGAAGTTTCAGAAGAACTATGGGAAAGAGTGTTCTCTGTGAATACAACTGCCGTCATGAGATCAATGCGTATTGCCGTCAACCTATTTATGGAACAAGGACACGGCGCTATCGTTAATAACATCTCTGCAGGCGGTCTTTACGGTGGTCGCGCAGGAGCTGCATATACAGCTTCGAAGCACGCAGTCGTCGGTCTAACAAAAAATACGGCATTCATGTATGCTGACAAAAACATCCGTTGCAACGGGATTGCGCCTGGAGCCGTCGCGACAAATATCAGTGCTTCCATGAAAAATATAAGCGAATTTGGCGCACGTCGCCAATCACTTGGAATGTCCTTGAACCCACGTGTCGGACAGCCTGAAGAAGTAGCAGAATTGGCTATCCTTCTAGGATCGGATGCTGCAAGTTTTGTGAATGGACAAGTAATCGGTGTTGATGGAGGCTGGACTTCTTATTGAGGAACTGGATTTGTATCGGTGTGTATCTAGTTCTTGAGGGTAGTCTTGAATGAGATTAGGTTGATCTGACAATTTTAAAACCAAAAGACCGGTTCTTTAAGGTCTTTTGGTTTACTTTTGATACGGTTCCTTTTATGAGTTGTTAGTGTGAGTGAAACAGCTCTACGTATTGTTGTTTGTATAATCTTACAGTTTAAATAATCTACGCTACCACTGCTTCTGACTACTTTGTCTAAACAAGATCGGTCATACTCCTCTACCGTACTCTATTTATCAGCTCTATATACTGTGTATCTCCATACCCGATCATCGGGAAAACCTCAAATAACCGCTTGAGCAATTCGGATTGAGACAATTGTTTATTTCTCGTAATGTATTTAGTCACTGGATTGGTTTCTGTCTGCATTTCTAGATACAACCCGATTGCTTGGAACATAATAGGTAGCACTTTACGTTTCGGCTTCTTGTGATTCACGAGTACGTCTTCATAGACGGAATAATAGTTGCCTAAAACAAGTTCAGTTTGAGTTACTTTAAATTCGTCCTCCTTAAAACTATTTAAATACACCATACCTTCATACTCTGATTGCTCAAGATAAGCAAGAATGGTTAGGAGATTCATCTGACAAAACATATCTTCACCAAACCATAAAACTATATAATTATAGTTTTTCTGATTAAGACGTTTTAATGGCTGCAACACTTTAGAGGTGTAACTTTCAATTGAGACATGATGACCTAACGCACGTGTTTCAATAAATGTAGAATCGAAAATTGGAATTGTTGTTTCATGGACACACATCGCTTCATTAAATGGGGCATAATCGGAATTCCCCATCAGTTGTTTATTATTAAACTCTTCATACATAACTTCACCATTTAAGATATTCAATACATCCCAGTCAAATAATTCGCTCTTTTCACTTTGCAAGTGTGCTACTTCTTCTTCTCTACACGTATTCATACTATCCACTCCCTCTGCTGGATGAATTCTTAACTTGCCAATCGATTGAACTGGCATTTGGTGTCGTTGAAAATCTCTTGGACTTACTCCAAACACTGAGTTAAAAGCTCTGCTATAAGCTTCTTGGGATGAATAGTTGTAGTCAACAGCGACATCGATGATTTTGCGATTCATTACTAAATCTCCTGTAGACAAATATAATCTTCGAAGCAAAATGTAGCGCCTCATACTAATACCGGTTGCCTGATGAAACTTAAAAGAGCAGTAGTATGGAGAATACCCCATATGATTTGCTAACTCGTCCAATGAAAACTCCCCTTGTAATTTGTTCTCTATCCAATCAATCATTTGCTGGATGTACTCATTCAATTTCATCACTCCTGAATAACAGTATAAGCTGTAGCTAGTTTCATCATATGATAGTTGTTGTGCTGTTCGATAATCGGTCTATTTAGAAAAGGCGAAACAATCTTGCCGTGGATTTGCTCTTTCATTTTAGAAATTTCTCATCTCACCTGATTCAAAACCCACCTACTTCTCCTCCAATCAGATCAGTTGACTTCCTACTAAAAAAGAATAAAATGATGATATACTTTAAACAAAGTACTTTCTTTAAAGTTCGTTCGTTAAAGTGTATATTCAATTGGAAAGAGGAAAAACTTATGAAATTCACACAGTTTCTAAAATCGAGAGGTTCTATTGCCGCCATCATTATGGGAGTATTCTATGCGATTGCCATGCTAGGAATCTTCTTACCAGGTTATACGGCAATTCCGGGGAATATTGACAAATTACCGATTGCAATCGTTAACGATGATGCCGGGGAATATGGAGCAAAGATTGCAGATCAACTACAAGAAAATTTACCTTTTAAAGATATAGAAACAGATATTAAAAATAAACAGGCTTTAAAAGAGTTGGAGAAAAATGATTTAGCCTTAGTCGTTCACATTCCCGAATCATTCTCATCGGATATGCAAAACGGTGAGACTTCTTCTAGTATCGACTTTACAATTAATGACGCAGGAGCGACAGTCATTTCTTCTTCCATGAAGTCAGTTGTTGCAGAAATTAATAATCAACTTAGCCAGCAATTCTCTCAACAAACAGCACAAAGTGTATTAATGAACTTTAATGTACCCGAAAAACAGGCTACTGAATTAGCGGAAAAGATTGAAACCGCTTATGTAGGTAACATCGTCACCGTCAACAAAATACCCGATGGTATGCATAACAATATGCTTCCTATGTTCCTAACAATGGCGAGTTACATTGGGGCTATGATTGGATCTATGCAACTAGTAGATACCTTTAAAGAGAACCGAGGAAGAGCTAGCAAAACGCGGCTATTCATCTATTTACAATTGACGGCTCTTTTAATTGCGTTGTTATCTTCATTAGCGGCTACAGGAATTACCTTTTTAGTGAACCAACCTGACGGAAGCTTGTTCTTAAGTATCGTTGGCCATCAAACTCTTATCTATATGGCTAGTTTCAATTTTACGGCGATCCTTATTTTCTTACTGGGACCCGCTGGTATGATTCTCAACATACCTCTTATCTTCGTCCAAACCTTAGCAAATGGGGCAGTAATCTCAAGGGATATGATGTACAAGCCATATGAATGGGCTAGCCACATTACTCCTATGTATTATTCTGTACAAGGCTACTTAGCGGATCTATACGGAAGCATTAGTCCAAGTCCCTTCCTTTGGTCACTAGCTGCTGTTGGTTTAGGGGCAATGGTCATAAATATCATCATCGTTGCGACCGTTCACAAATCCAAACCAGCTGACAAGTCCGCAACAAGGACTGAAATCGAAGAAATCACTAAAGTGTTGTCTTAATCATGTTATAATAAGAATAATTATTATTCTTAAAGGGGCATTGCGAATGAGCATTCAAGTGTTTATATTAAGCAAATTAATGATAGGAAAAACCTATCCTTATGAGCTGAAAAAACAAATGTCTGAACCCATTCCATTGGACGAATTAGGTGGAATCACAGAGAGCAAACTGTACTATCACTTCGACTCATTGGCAAAACATGGTTTAATAGAACCCGTTGAAATCATAAAAGAAGAACATCGACCTGACAAACAAGTATTTGCGATTACGGATAAAGGCCGTGAAGAGCTCCCTAATAAAATCTATAAGTTATTTAAAAGCGCAAATGACATCAATGACATGGTAATCGCTTTAGCAAATATCAAATATGTGGATTCTGAAAAAGTAGTGACACTGTTAAAAGAAAAGTTAACGAGTCATAAAGCTCATTGGGAACACATTATGAAGTTTGAAAACACATCTCAAAAAGACAAAAAAAGTGAAAACCTCCATGAGTTGCTTATTGGATACTTTACAACTAAGTCAGATCATTCAAATTATTGGCTCGAAGAAGCTATTAGACAAATTGAACAGGACAATTTATAAAAGAACCCTCCAGAAAGCCAGTGAAAACTGGTTTCTGGGAGAGTTCTTTTTTGTTCAGATGAAAAATGTGGGGACAGGTGATTTGGAGTTAATTTCATTAAATGCGTGACTTCATTGAAAAAGACTTTAAGAGACAGGGGTCCCCCGCTCTCAAAGCCTTTTTTTGTTAATTAAAATGCTGGAATTGCCGTTTCGTCGTAGTTGTCTTTTAGAAACTTACGGACCTCATCAGAAGTCATTGCTTTCGATAACTTTTGAATCGGTTCCGAATCTGCATTGTCTTCCCGGGCAATAAGTGTGATCGCGAAGTCATTTTCAACACCTTCAGTTAAGAGTGCATCACTTTTCGGCGTCAAGTCCAGTGGTGCTGCATAAGCTGGTGTCATAATGACTGCATCTGCGTCATCATACATTCTCGCAAGCATTAGCAAATCCACCTCTTTAAATTCATAGTTCTTCGGATTCTCTAAGATGTCTGCTTTAGTATAGTAAGGTCCATTTTTTTCTTTTAATGTAATAATGTCATGTTGAGCTAGTAACGCTAATGAGCGGTCAATATTTGAAACATCATTCGCAATCGCAATGTTCGCACCCTTCGGCAGTTTGTCCATGGAGTCGTAGTCTTTTGAGTAGACACCATAATTAGCAAAATAGATTGGGGTTATCGGAACTAGGTTGGCATCATTATTGCGATTGAATTCTTCCATGTACGGTACGTGTTGGAAGAAGTTTGCGTCTACTTCTTTTGCAGCAAGAGCGCTGTTCGGTTGAATGTTATCCCCCAACACGACGATTTCAAGGTCCACGCCTTCTTCCGCTAGTGTCGGTTTAACCAGTTCAAGAATCTCGGTCATTGGTGGAATTAATGATGCGACTTTCAATGTAACAACTTCGTCTTCTTTTGCCGGAGCCTTTTCAGGTTCACTGGCAGAATCCGATTTACTACAGCCTGCTGCTACTACAAGAATCATACTCAACGTTAAAAATAAAAGAAGTTTTTTCATTGTTTTCTCCTGTTCTTTATCTTTTGTCTAACCATCTAGATACAGTCGTCCCCGTAAATTGGATGAGCTGTACCAGAATGATCATGATCACAATCATATAAATCATCAAATCTGTCTTAAACTGCTGATAGCCATAGCGGATGGCAAAATCACCGATTCCCCCGCCTCCTACAACTCCCATAATGGTGGAGTACGAGATGAAGCTAATAATAGATGTGGTTAATCCAAGGACGAGTCCGGACCGTGCTTCCACATAAAGAAATTTAAAGATGAGCTCTTTCAAAGAAGCGCCCATAGAAATACCCGCTTCCATCACGCCTTTTGGCACATCCAACAATGCTTGTTCCACTAAACGAGCGTAATGGGCAATTGCAATAATTGACAGAGGCACAGTCGCAGCTGCGGTCCCGATTGCTGTTCCAATTAAAAATCTTGTAAAAGGGATTAAAAAGACGACTAACAAAAGAAATGGAAAAGAACGGACCACATTCACGAATAAATTGACGATCGAAAAAACAACCTGATTTTCAAAAACTTGTCCCTTTCGACACAGAAATAACAACGTTCCCACAGGTAGCCCAATTAGAATAGCTGCAAGGATAGAAACTCCCACCATGATGAACGTTTCTCCAATCGCCTGCCAAATTTCAGCTTGGTATTGAACGAGTACTTCAGGCATCGCGACCACCGTCTTTCGTGAGCTGTTCTACAAAGTGATTCGCAGAGCTTTCCGTCGCCTGAATACCTTTAGGTGTAATGGATAACGTATCATAGACAGTTCCTTCCGTGAGCACAGTTACACGGTTACAGATGCTTTTAATGACCTCCATCTCATGACTCACAAGGACAATGGTAACCCCAAGTCTTTGATTGATATCTGCTAAGACTGTGAGGATTTCAGCAGTTGTATGAGGGTCTAGAGATGACGTGGGTTCATCACATAACAGCACGTGCGGATGGTTCGCAAGCGCTCTTGCAATCGCAACTCGTTGCTTTTGACCGCCACTTAGCTGAGCTGGATACTTGGGCTGAAAGCTTTCAAGTCCAACAAATCGCAGACACTCCAAGGCTCGGTTCCGACGTTCATCTTTAGGATACTTTGCAAGCTCAAGCGCGACTACTACATTTTCATACACGGTTTTATTGGCCACTAAATTGAAGTGTTGAAAGATCATCCCTATGGATTTACGAGCTTGTCGAAGTTGTTTAATGTTGAGAGATGTTAGCTTTTGACAGTTCACCTCAACTACTCCATCGTCTGGTGTTTCCAACAAATTCATGAGTCGTAACAATGTCGATTTTCCAGCACCACTCGCTCCAATGATGCCGTGGATATCACCTTGTGCAATCGAGAGTGAAATGGATTGAATGACTGGAACACCGGTAAAACTTTTACTAACATTATGTAGTGAAATCAAAGATACTCCCCTCTCTAGTTGAAAGGTGGCTGCGACCTTCATGATTATAGCTTATCCCGTATACGCTGTCATACTATCTGCAAGGCAACAAGAAAAAGCAGGCTCCTTGTTTTACCGGATCCTGCGTGGATTGTTCTATAAGTCATCATGGTCGATAGATGTGGGCTAACCCTTTTAGGAAATTTCTAGCGTAACGATCACCGCACTCCTTATAGTTTCGATGACCTTCTTTTCGAAGAACCGCACTCAATTCACTTTTTGACACCGTAACCCCTGCGTCATTTAAGATATCGATCATTTCCTCACTCGTTAAGGAAAGTGCAATTTTCATTTTCTTAAGTAAGATATTATTCATGTTTCTATTGTCGGCGGTCATCAAGAATTGGTTTTTGAGAGTCTCGGGAGTTTCCTCTTGCGGTCCTCTTTTTAATGTTATACACCCGTTTAAGAATGACTCTAACGTCGTGTTGTCGATCATGTTAATATATTCTTCTTCCGGAGCCTCACCATCCGTACTGTTTTTTGACTTTGATAGCATGTCTTGGACTTCTGTCTTTGTTGTTTCGATTCCGCCTAGTGCGAAAATCTCAACCATTTCTGCGTCTTTTATGTCGAGTGCGTATCTTAGTCGAGTTAATATGTCATTTGCATTCATGTTATTCACCTAACCTTTTCTAATTCGTACAGTAAGTATTAGTATAATGCTTTTTCTTATTCATTGCTTCCCCTTGCCATCCCATTACCGAATTTATTTCGGCATTCCAACTAATATAAGAGTAGTTGAACTGCTAATTCAGTTAGTAATGGTATTATTCCCCTCATCTATTCATGACATGCCCAATCAGCTACTGTATACGTCCAATCGCGCTTTTTGAATTGTTGTCTATTTAAAGAATAAAAAAAAGAAGTTAGTGATAACTTCTCATAGATCATTCTTATTCTATTTAGGCAACTTTATAGGAATGCACGAGGATTATTACTCACGTAAACATCGTATGGCTCATGCGTATATGTTGCTTTAAAACTCTTTAACCTATTATTCATTCCACAATCCGGCTTTTTTAAATTTCTTTTTTCCTTTAAATGCGAGGATAATGGCTCCCACATTCAAGAGAAACATTATAAAAATTCCATATAGCACATATGTGTAACTACCTGTAATTTCAAATATAAAGCCGTATCCAGGTAACGCAACAATACCTGCAACTGCCAATCCCGTTATTGCAAGTCCATAAATTTGACTGAACTCCTTATTGCCAAATAGAGCTGTTGTTAAAAGCGGCCCCAATGTCCCAAGAGATGCAACAACAAATCCATATAGGCCAGTAGCTAGTGTAAACATCATTGGATTTTCAGGAACTATTATAAGAATTCCTACTGGGACTAAGCCTAGAAGCATAGCCGAAATGGCTGTATTCTTCACTCCTATTCTATCACTGAGAAAACCGAAGAAGATCGCTCCAATTACAATACCTACCGACCATGCGCCCATTGCATTCCCTGCAAACTTGATGTCATATCCCAAACCCATTGCGAATGGCGCAACATGTTGGTTAAAAGCAGCTATTGATGTTTCAAAGAAGAAGAAAAATAATAGATAATAAAATACACTTGATTTTTTTGCTATGGCAGCAGTAACCCCGCTATTTGTTGTCGTTTGAACTTTAATCTCTTCATTTGGCTGAACTACAACCTTACCATATGGCTCTAAACCTTTATGGTGAGGGGCCTTTCTAATCGTTAATAGCACAACAGGTATAACAACCGTCATTACACCTAATCCTAAAATCATATACGTGTTTCTCCAACCTTCACTTGCGATTAAGTTACCTGCTACCGGTTGAAGAAAAGCTCCTATTAAACCACCAGCTCCCACCATAATACCTATAGCCACGCCTTTGTGCTTTTCAAACCAATTATTAATAAGTACAGGACCCGCCAATTGTGTTACAAATACAGATCCCATTGCCATAGGTATAGCAAACAGATACCATCCCCATACGGAGTTCATTAATCCAAACATGGCAAAGGAGCCTGCCTCCAAAATAACAGCTGTCACTAAAATTAATCTAATATTATATTTTGCTATCATCTTACCTGCAATTGGTAATGATATCATGGTTACAATTGATGAAATACTAAAGTACAAAGTTAAACTTCCCATTCCAATACCTAAATCCTCTGTAATCGGAGTTAAAAATAGTCCACCTGTGGTCAAAATGCCACCTTTTGCAGCTCCGACCATTACAACTAACCCTAATAATACCCACCATGCATAGTGGATTTTTTTCTTTGACTGACTCATGATGTTATCCCCTATTCCATATTTAATTTCTATTTTTAAAGTAAACGACTAACATCTCTTTCTACTTTGAAAGAAGTTTTATAATTAACATGCCGTTAATTAATGAGAATTTTTTAGTTTGATATATCCATCATTAAATTTATGGATTCTCCCTACTATACTTTTTCCTTTCTGCCTAGTTCATTAAATAAATTACTTTATTTAAAATACAAACAACATTCATAATTATAGTGACTTTAAATAACTAAGTTACTTTTAGTAACAATAATAACCTGCAATTTATATTGTGTCAATGCTATGAACTTCGTTGGAATAATACGAACCATTCAAATAATCCACATGTATATCTTTTATGAATTGTGTTATTAATTTATAAATTGAAGTTTGAAATGGATAGTTCCATTTGTTGATATTATTCACGTCAAATAAAAATATCGTTCTCACATAAAAGTTTGATGACAAATAAAAGCCACTTCAATGCTGCTAACTCTAAGTTTTTGTCATTTTGAGTAATGATTTATAATTATTGAGATAGAAATATATAAAATTTAACTAAAAAAATCACCTAGCGTGTTGATATATCAACACACTAAGTGATTTTTTTCAAAACTGCATTTACTTATGATAGGCTTCACCGTACCTTGTCTTAAGGCAGTTCGGAAGATTTCTTTGTTTATCAAAATTACAAGATTATGCGCGAATTAAAAATATTACTTCCAAACTTCTTGCAATGTATTTCTAAACAATTCATCTAATAGTTTCGTCGGATCCTTCGCTTCAACTTTGAGCGATTTTACATATTCCTCGAGTCGTTCCATTTCGTTTTCCACGAATCTGTTAATCACATGAATACGGGGTTCAATATCTAACTCATCACCTATTAGCTTTCTTTTTAAAAGATGTTCAACCGCATTTTTTAATTCACCTTCTGGAATGATGTCTTTCAATAATTCATGGAAGCTAATTGGAGGTGTCATATTATATTTCTCAATCCACATACACGCCAATATCGGTCGTAGTACATAAAAATACTTTTTTATTCTCACTTCTGATCCCTGCAGGTACTCACGATAATTATTTTTTGCCATGTTTAAATAGTGGTGCAGCATCGAATTCGGATGAAATACATCCGATTCCAAAGACCGTATGTTATCAACAAACGAGTATTTTTGATAATAAATGATATTGCTTCTTAACCATTCTAAAAGTGGCGGATTATTTTTTCTAAAAAGACGGAGCGCTTTTGTGATCTCCCAACCGCTTATATCTAACAAATCACTAATTGGTTCTTCAATTACATCTCTCTTTACTCCAATTCCTTGGGGATCAATTGAGAGATACCATTCTGGTGGATGAATATAAATAAAACGAACATCGTAATCACTGTCTTTTGAAGGAAAGCCCCATGCTCTGCTTCCAGATTCAACAGCATACAAGATTTTCACCCCGTATCTCTCTTCTATTTCTAACAATTTCTTTTGAATAATTTCATTCATTTACACATCTCCTTTTAGGCTTAAAAGAACTAGTTTTATCTTACATACCGTTTTAGTAAAAGAAATATCAGAAAAAATTATGAATTCTACATTACCCTCACTTACTTATGGTCCGATTCTCCGTACTACTTGTAAATGAGTTTTTTCAACTTCAGGTATTATTTTATAAGTTCTATAAATGATTTTGCAGCACGTGTTAATGGAACATTCTCTAAATAGCATAGGCCAATAATCCTCTTTGGAATTTCCTCTACTAGCTGTATCTCATATAATTCTCCACTTTCTAAATAGTTCTTTGAGAACTCCTTGATCACACACGAAATCCCTAAATTTATTTTTGCGAATTCTAAAACCAAATCAAAAGAGCCTAATTCAAATACAGGTGAAAATTGAAAACCCTTCTTTTCAAAGAATTGCTCTACAAACAATCGTGAATTCGACTTCTTTTCCAAAAAAATGAGTGGCATTCTCATTAAATACTCAAAACTAACGGGTTTTTCAGTAAGAGTTTTATATTTTTCTCCGCAAACAAAGATATCTTGAATTTCCTTACAGGGTATGACTTGTAGATTTTCTTCATCGATTGGTAAATTACACACACCAATATCTACCTTTCCTGATTTAATTAAGTCACAAATTTCTGTTGTAGTTCCATTTAATATATTTAATTTGATCCCAGGATACCCCTTATGGAATTTTTCCAAATAAGGTAATAAGAAATAGCGAGAGATGGTGTCTCCAACTCCAATACGTAATTGTCCGGTCTTTAATGATTTAAATTCTAAAAGTTTGTCTTCTGCGGCGTTTATGATTCCCAATGCTGACTTAATATGCTCATTTAACAGGTTTCCTTCATTTGTTAATACTACTCCCTTTGAGGTTCGATGGAAAAGCAGAATATCTAATTCTTTCTCCAATTTCGATATTGCTTGACTAACAGCTGGTTGCGTCATGTATAGTTCTTGTGCTGCTTTTGAAAAACTTTGATTAGAGCTAACAACGTTAAATATTCTGTATAAATCCAATTTCCCTATCATATAAGCTCTCCTTATATCTGATATAATGAATATTAATTTTACTTATATCACGTTATAAGGGTATAGTAAACATATAATGTTTATATATATGGACATAATTATATAAAACATACTCACTTAGAGGAGAGATTAAATTGACAAGAGCCGTTGGAACAGTAGTTCGTGGGCTTCGTAGTCCCATCATCAACCAAGGTGATAATATGGAACAAATCACTGTTGAAACAGTATTAAATGCAGCAAAGGTCGAAGGTTTTTCGATAGAGGATCGCGATATTGTTACAATTACTGAATCCATTGTCGCTCGTGCGCAAGGAAACTATGCAACCATTGATCATATTGCATCAGATATAAAAACTAAATTCGGTGATGATACAATTGGTGTCATCTTCCCAATTCTTAGTCGTAACCGATTTGCAAACTGCTTGAGAGGGATTGCAAAAGGAGCAAAAAAAATAGTCTTAATGTTAAGCTATCCTTCTGATGAAGTGGGCAATCACCTGGTAGACATCGATGAGCTGGATGCGAAAGGCATCAATCCATGGACAGATGTATTAACTGAAGCCCAGTTCCGTGAACATTTCGGTTATGGCAAACACACTTTCACAGGTGTTGATTACATTGAATACTATAAATCCTTGATTGAAGCTGAAGGTGCAACTTGTGAAGTAATCTTCTCTAATAATCCAAAAACAATTCTGGACTATACAAAGAACGTGTTAACTTGTGATATTCACTCACGCGTAAGGACAAAACGTATATTAACAAACAATGGTGCTGAAAAAGTATATGGCCTAGATGATGTTCTTTCAAAACCAATTAACGGTAGCGGCTTTAATGAAGCCTATGGTCTACTTGGTTCAAATAAAGCAACGGAAGACAGTGTCAAACTATTTCCGAACAACTGCCAACCAGTTGTTGATGGAATTCAAGCAAAAATTAAAGAATTAACTGGTAAAACTATTGAAGTAATGGTTTATGGCGATGGAGCATTTAAAGATCCTGTGGGTAAGATTTGGGAGCTTGCGGATCCAGTAGTATCACCTGCTTATACAAAAGGACTTGATGGTACTCCAAACGAAGTGAAACTAAAATACTTGGCAGATAATAACTTCTCTCATCTTCAAGGTGAAGAGTTAAATCAAGCTATTACTGAATTCATCCAGAATAAAAAAGAAGACCTCGTAGGTTCAATGGAAGCACAAGGCACTACACCTCGTAAACTAACTGACCTAATTGGATCTTTATCCGATTTAACTTCAGGAAGTGGAGATAAAGGTACTCCAATTGTCTATATTCAAGGTTACTTCGATAACTTTACAAAATAAACTCATCATAAAAGGATGTCTCTTTAGTCGAGACATCCTTTTACTTTTTCTTATGTTACGGATCCACTATCCATCTCACGTTAGTTGGTCATCTACTTTGCTATTGCAAATACTGCTTATTTAAAACGCATTTACTTATGAAGTACTAGTTACTTAATTTCTTATTTGCCTCTTTTTTATTTCTAGGAACAAACCAAACCACAATAAATGCAAGAAGCGCTACAACAAACATAAAGAGATAAGTCGTATTTACTGCTGCTACATAGCCCTCACTTGTTTCAATTGAAATCTTGGTTAATTGCATCGAGTAAATCGTCACAATGACCGCCGTACCAATTGCTCCAGCTAATTGACGCGTCGTATTGTTAATAGCAGAGCCATGGGAGACTAATTCTCTAGGTAAAGCATTTAGAGCTGCTGTATTTAATGGCATTGTGATAAATGCTAATCCAATGCGTAGAATAATCGTACGAACAAGTATATAAGCATACGAAGTAGAAGATGATAAATCAATGACTGCCCACATCGACAATGCAATGAAGCTCATTCCCACAATAAATAAAGGTTTTGCACCGTATTTATCAAACAATTTTCCTGTTACCGGCGATAACATAGCATTAATAATAGCACCAGGTAACAATAATAACCCTGCTTCAAATGCGGTAAAACCACGGCCGTCCTGTAAATACATCGGTAATAAAATTAGGTCCGCATACATTAAAATCGTAATCGCAATATTTACAATGGTCGTCATCGAAAACATTTTGTATCTAAATACCGATAAGTTTAGCAATGGATCACTCGAAGACATTTGACGCTGACAAAATAGCATTGTAACCAACAATCCTAAAACAATTATCGTTACAATAAGCCAGTCCCCCCATCCTCGGCTACCTGCACTACTAAAGCCAAATAATAAAAAGCCAAAGCCTACAGTGGAGTAAATGACACTCAGCCCATCCATTTTTACCTTCGTCGCCTCTGCTACGTTCAATAAATACTTATAAGCCACTAAAATAATGATTGCCACAAATGGAATTAACCCAATAAAAAGCCATCTCCATGACATATATTCAACGATAAATCCTGCAACTGTAGGGGCAATGGCTGGAGCAAAAATAATCGCAAATCCCACTTTCCCCATAACTTTACCGCGTTCATCTACTGAATATAAGAAAACAATAACTGTCATCATTAACGGAATAATAATTCCTGCACCGACAGCTTGAATCATACGTCCCGCTAATAACACCCCAAAATTCATAGCACACGCAGCAACAATAGAACCCACTAATAAAAATACCATCGAGCTAATAAATAATTGACGTGTTGAAAAGCGTTTCATTAAATAAGCAGTAATCGGAACTAATACACCATTCACAAGCATAAAACCGGTAGCCAGCCACTGGATGGTTGTCGGTTTCACATCAAAAATAACCATTAAATCACTCAACGCAACATTGAGCAATGTTTGATTTAAAGTAGAAAAAAAGCATCCTGCAATCATGACAATTAGCAGTAGCTTCCTTGTTTCTTTAGATATTTCGTTTTGCATGATCAAACTCCTAACTCAATTATAGTTTTACGACACAATGTCTATAAAGTATAATAGCAAGAAACTCACAAGATTGACCATAAACAATATAGCACCAACTGTCGACTAATCAACAATCAAAAATGAAGTGTAGATAAAATCAACTATGATAGACAGGAATGTGAAAAATGACTAAAAAAGAAGATCCCCGATCCATTCGGACCCAAGAAATGTTAAAAAATGCTGCATTAACACTTTTAAATGAAGGAGTGCTCATTTCTCAATTATCCGTGCAAAAGGTAACGCACAGAGCGTTGTTAAATCGAACTACCTTTTATTTGCATTATCGAGATATAGACGATCTGGTTTCTCAATTAATGCAGGATGTTTTACATGAGCTAACCAACCAAATTGAAGGGCTCATTCAATTGAAGGACAACAATAAACAAATACAATTGGTTCAATTACTAGATTATCTTTATACACAAAGACATCATCTACTCATACTTTTTCAACTCGAGCAATTTGAAAAGCATTTGTTTAGTTTGATCAAAAAACTAATTGAAAAACGTAGAATGAACACCAGCATAATCCCTACCGAATTCTATGTCGATATTGACATTAGAACAGCTTCTTTAGTAGGTATCATCATGTGGTGGTTAAAAAATGGCTTGCATCTAAGCTCGGATTACATCGCTGATCAAATTAACCTCATGTATAAATCTTAATTATCTTCAAATTGGACCACTATAAATTAAGTGGTTGGTAGAAAAAACAGACCTACTTATGGTAAAGTTCACCATTGTCTATCTTAATGAGGTTTTAATCTAAAACTTTGTGCTCTTCACTGGTAAATGCTTCTATTTTTTCTAAAGATAGAATATACTATAACGATGTACTTATTATTTTTGATATGGAGTGGATACCTATGATAATCGTTACGACCGAGAATATTGCTAATCATCAAATCACAGAAGTGCTAGGTCCCGTATTTGGTTTAACCGTAAGAGCAAGAGGAATTGGCAAAGACATCGTCGCTTCTCTAAAAGGACTAGTAGGTGGAGAAATCAATCAATATACAGAAATGCTGGAAGATGCCAGAAAGCAAGCAATGGATCGTATGGTTCAAAATGCTACAGCAATGGGAGCAAACGCTATTATTATGATGCGTTTTGACTCTGGAGAAATCGGTCAAAATATGAGTGAAATTGTAGCCTATGGAACAGCAGTTATTGTAGAAAAGAAATAACGAATGAAATGGATTATAGGATTTTACGGTATCCAGTTTCTCATTCTGATTGTCTTAATATTTGGATCCTGGTTCATATGGGATCGTCGTTTCAAAACAAAACATGGCAACCAAGTACCAAAAGGATTTATACGGACAAATGAGATTTCTATTGATCCAATTACAAATAAAAGACTCGTCGTTTATTTTAATCCACAATCCGGCGAACGCTTTTATAAAGAGGAAAATAAAAATTGACTAAGTGTCTGTTTTAAATTGACCCTGCCAATTTTTTTATAACGAAAATCGCTTTTTACATGGGAAGATGTACAAAAGATACTACGCTCATTAACTAAAACTGCCGTTATTGAATTTAACTACATGAAAAGGACCACCTAAAACGCTGACGCTTCAACGTTTTAGGTGGTCCTTTTCATAAACTGCACTTACTTATGATACGGTTCATTCCTCATAATTCTAAACCCTCGATATACCTGCTCCAACAAAATCAGCTTCATCAACTGATGCGGGAATGTCATTTTCGAAAACGACAGCAGCTCATCTGCTCTCTTGTAGACATCTGCATGTAATCCCAAGGAACCGCCAATCACAAAGGTGATTTTGCTTTTACCATATGTCATGAGTGATTGCAGATTTTCTGCTAGCTGCTCGGATGTTTTCTGTTTTCCTTCAATCGCTAGTGCAATGACGTGGGTATCTGGTGAAACTTTCGAAAGAATGCGGTCTGCTTCTTTTTTCTTCACAATTTCCATGTCGGCCTCGCTGAGTTGCTCGGGTGCTTTTTCATCCGCCACTTCGATCAACTCGATTTTGGCATATGCACCGAGTCGCTTTGTATATTCCTCGATGCCCATTTTCAAATACTTCTCTTTCAGTTTTCCTACCGTTACAATTGTAATATTCACAGCCTTGTCCACCTTTTTTGAAAAGTTATACACCGAAGTTATACACATATCCACAACCGCTTCTAGATGTTGTGCCCGATTATATGTTCGTCACAAGATAGACAGGTGGTACTTCACAGTAATCACATGTTGTGGATAACTTCTCACCTTCTGTTATTGGTTCCATACTCGGAAATGTCTCCTCTTTCGCAACAAATTCATCAAGTGCCCGGTTTATATGGGTTTCACAGCTATGAATTTTCATATTATTCACCTCTTTTTCATTTTTATTTCCCCACAGAGTTATGCACAAATTTTCAGTTTTATCCACAAACGTAGATTTGTTGATAAAAAAAGCAGACACAATAGCTATTTTTCTGCTATCGTGTCTGCTGTGGATAACTAAATAGTTATTTTATGCACATGTGCACTAGAACGAGTTTCCATCTTTCAAAACCATTTCAATTGTGACAGGTTTCCCATCGCGATAGACTTTCATCGTCATACTATCGCCGACTTTCTTTTCGTTGTACAAGTGCTTGCGCAACGTCACCATGTCTTCAATCGGCTCTCCGTCCATTTCTACAATTGTATCATATTTTTGGACTCCTGCAGTTTGTGCTGGTGTATTGCGGAAGACTTCTGTAACCACAACCCCATTTTTAACGTCTTTGGGTAACTTCAGCACGCTCTGCTGTTGAACAGGGATATTTCTTAAGTCAAGTAGTGATACACCCATTGTAGGACGATTCACTTCACCTGTCTGTTCAAGTTGCTCAATGACTGGTAAGGCTAAGTTGATAGGGATTGCTAGACCAATTCCTTCTACCGTCTCCTCCGTAATTTTCATGGAATTAATGCCAATCAGCTGGCCCGCCATATTGATAAGAGCTCCACCTGAGTTTCCAGGGTTAATGGCTGCATCGGTTTGGAGAACGTCCGCTTGCCAGTCAACGGCGCCATCTGAGTTAATGTCGATAGGAATCGAACGGTCTTTACCTGAGACCACACCTACTGTGACGGAACCAGAAAAACCAAGACCTAACGGATTCCCAATCGCAATAACCGTTTCGCCACGTTTTAACGCATCAGAATCTCCGAACTCCATAGTTGACGTTATATCTTTGTCGTCAATTTCAACAACCGCAAGATCTGTCCATACGTCACTTCCAATTAACTTACCTGCCATCTTCGTTCCATCATCAAGTGTTACTTCTAATACTTCTGCATCTTCGACAACATGATGATTGGTCACGATATAGGCTTTCCCATTTGCTTTCTTGTACAGGACACCAGATCCTGTTCCAATTGCTTGTGGTGTGTCAGATTGGGTCCAGAAATCTTGACCACGTTGTAAATTTGTAATCCCAACAACTGCGTCGGTTGATTTTTCCACGACTCCTGTTAAATCACTGTCGATGTCTACACTCACTTGCTTGGAGCTTCCCGAGTCCTTTACTGTTCCCTTCGTCTTATTGTCATTATCATCCGATCCACCTACGGTAAACATGAGCAACCAGACGAGCAGACCTCCTATGATGGCTCCAAATAATGCAGGCAAAAATCCACCTCGTCGTTTTGGTGGCTCTGGAGGTGGCGGTGGAGTCGTATTTTGTGCTCGGTACATGGTCTCGCTCTGTGGTGTTTCATAATTCTTCTCTTGTTGTGGTTCACTCAGCGGGTCCAATGATGACCTCGATTGTTCCTCTTCCCGATCCCTGTTGTAGTCGTCCATGGCTCTCGTCCTTTCGATTCCATTCTCTCTTTACACTTTACCCCATTCTGATAATTTTAAAAGAAATATGGGGACTTCTATAAAAAAGACGATGGAATGGAGTGAATCGTTCCCATTTAGGAAGTTATAACGAATGGATAACTCGAGTTTTGTAACTATTATATTTTTGTGAAGTGTCTTCTAAGAGGGAGTGTCCGGGTTCAGTTGCGGAACGGACGGGTTGTACGAGGGAACGAGCGGGTTCTGCCGCGGAACGGACGGGTTGTACGAGAGAACGAGCGGGTTCTGCCGCGAAACGGGCGGGTTGTACGAGAGAACGAGCGGGTTCTGCCGCGGAACGGGCGGGTTGTACGAGAGAACGAGCGGGTTCACCCGCGGAACGGGCGGGTTGTACGAGAGAACGAGCGGGTTCTGCCGCGGAACGGGCGGGTTGTACGAGAGAACGAGCGGGTTCAGCCGCGGAACGGGCGGGTTGTACGAGAGAATGATCGGGTTCTGCCGCGGAACGGGCGGGTCGTACGAGAGAACGAGCGGGTTCTGCCGCTGAACGGGCGGGTTGTACGAGAGAACGAGCGGGTTCAGCCGCGGAACGGGCGGGTTGTACGAGAGAATGATCGGGTTCACCCGCGGAACGGGCGGGTTGTACGAGAGAATGATCGGGTTCACCCGCGGAACGAGCGGGTTGTACGAGAGAATGATCGGGTTCTGCCGCGAAACGGGCGGGTTGTACGAGAAAACGAGCGGGTTCACCAGCAGAACGGGCGGGTTGTCCCTCGAATCGAGCTCGTTTACTAGCCCAATCAATTTCATCCCACACAAAAAACCGCATCGCCTTAAGCGATACGGTTTTCTCCTCAAACAGTGATTAGTTCAGTTGGTTCTTCTGCATCGGTGTCATGCAAATGCACAAACTCTCCTGCTATAATGCCGCACGTTTGTAACGTCTGTTCAACGCTCATGCGCGCAAGGTCTTTCATGTTATTGTCACGGCTTAAGTGAGACAAATAGATCTGAGTCTCTTTTTGCTCGATGACATCATTCATGGCAATCGCTGCATCTTCGTTCGATACGTGACCGACATCGCTCAAAATACGTCGCTTGACACTCCATGGGTAACGCCCCATTTGGAGCATACCAACATCATGATTCGATTCAAACACAAAAGAATCCGCACTCTTAATGATTCCTTTCATGCGATCGCTCACGTATCCGGTGTCTGTAATGATCGCAAGTTTACGATCATCTTCATGAAACACGTAGAACATCGGATCCACAGAGTCATGGGAAACAGCGAACGATTCAATCGAGATCGAACCGAAAGAATGGACCGTTTCCATATCGAACTGAAACCGTTGTTCGAGTGAGATGTCACCAACTAACCCATCCATCGCTTGCCATGTTTTCTGATTCGCGTATATAGGAACCCCATGCTTTCTTGCTAAAACACCGACACCTTTAATATGATCACTATGCTCATGCGTGACGAAAATGGCGTTAACATCTTTCATGGATCGACCGATTTTCGCAAGCTGTGCTTCGATACGTTTTGCCGTTAAGCCTGCGTCCACGAGATAGGCCCCTGAATCATTTTCTATATAAATTGAATTACCAGTACTGCCACTGGCAAGTATGCTGAATCGCATCGTAAAAACTCCTTATTCGGATTGCTCTTCCTCTTCTTCTGGATCCTTTTCAAGTGTGAACTCAATCACTTTACCTTCGTTAGCACTGAGGAAGTGGTGTTCTTCTTCCCCACTCTCTAATTTTACTTGAACATCCCACGTCGGGGCAAACACTTGGGTTTCCGTTAAGCGAACAAGCGTAGAATAGCCCATTTTGACATTTGTTACCTCAGAGTTCTGTTTTAACAAACCTCGTGAAGCCAGAGATCCAATAATTTCTAGTGGTGAAAGCAAGTCTTTCTTATTGAAATTCGAAAATTTCTTCAACATATGTTGCTCATAAGATTGAATTTTTTCATCATCATCCCATGAGACCACGAGCATGGCACTCGGACTATAATAGATCGGACGTCCCTCGAATTGTTGGAAGAAGAATGCTTTTTTTTGTTCTTCCGCCACCTCCCACAGTACGTATTCTGTTCCGTTCAATACATATTGGGAAAGGAATGATTTGAAATCATCTTTCTTTGCTTCTTCAAGTGTTATTTTATCGGTGAGTGTTGACCTTAAAAGATTATCATTCAAGATGGAGGTTTTTTGCCCCTTTAAATCTTTCAGTGATTCTTTGTTAAAGTCAACGACATCTGCAGAAACAAATGACGCTTCTTTGTCGACAAATGGAGGCAACTTGTAGGTGATGTTTTCTTGCTTTAGGACATCTTCCATAGAAGTTTTCCCCGCCACTTCAAGATTTTCAATATTAGCGTTCCGGTTCAAATACAGGAAACACAGGAATACATTCAGTATCGAGAACACTATGATGAAAATTGTTTTGGTTTTACTCCAATCCAAGAAGGCCGCCTCCCTTCCGAGTTAGATCTTCCTCATACACTTCCCAATTTCCGTTGATGTAATAGAACCAATGGGGTTCGAATTTCAAGATACCAACATCCGTATCATGAACAAGTGAATAGCCTGGCTTTATTTCTTCGATTGCTGTGAAATCGAGATCATCTGATTCTTCTAGGTGACGGGCGACCTCCGTTGCTGGAGGGAGTGTCACTTCATAACTTTTGATAGGCGAGTTGAGTGTGAAGTAAGGTCGGGTATAGCTCGATACTCGGTTATCTCCCAGTTTTTCCATTATCTCAGCACTTTCCCCGAGTTCACTAAAGACTGGAAGTCCGTTGTCATGAAGCTGAAACTGAATGTAACGCGAAACTGGATTCATATAAGAATAGCGGTAATCATCTGTCCAACCGCCGTGATCATTTACAAATTCAATTGCAGTTGTCATCAGTTCAGAAGGAATTGCTAATTCCTGACTTTCAGGTGGATACACAAAGTTTAAGAATTTAGTTTTCGTGTTTACTTTCATCAGTGCATGGTCGTCGCCATACTCTTCTTTATTGGTATCGACCAAATTCCTTCGAACAGCATTTGGATCATTAAACAACGCATCTTTAAATAACGAAGGGTTGATCTCCTCTTCAATATAGGTCGAGTGAATCACAGTAATGGGCTCACTCGAAATCGTTAACGTGTTGGTTTCATTCACGTGAACTTCTTTATATTGAGACAATTTTTTCCCTTTATCAATAATCGACTTTTGGAACCGTTGTGTATCCTCCATTTTCACTTTTGCTTTATAATGCGTTCTGCTAACCGTACTGACAAAGTGCACCTCAGGAAGACTGTCATCTGGATCCCAATTGACAATAAGTTTATTGAATAAAACTTCAGGTACAGTTTTATCTTCAATTTCTAGGACATCCTTATAGACGGAAACTGGTACTTCTCCTGGATAATAGAGGACATACTGATTTCCTTTTGTGAGTAAGTCATGCATCTCATCTTTCGTTAGATCCAGGTTCACTGCAGTGAATCCGAACACTTTCCAGCGCATCATTTCCTCAAGTACAGGCTGTATTACTGTAGTATCTGTTGTTCCATATAATTCTTCATCATTAAACTTAAACACCCATTTGTATGGAAGAACAATATCGGATATTGGTTTCTTATTTTGTATGCTCGTAATAGATCCATCCACTGACTGGTTTTGATCAATTGAAGCCAGCTGTGGTGCATATGACCAAATTGAAAACGTAAATGTGATGCTCAGGAGGACGAGTAGTAGCAGGACGACCGATTTGATTGTCTCAATATGTCTCACACATCCCACTCCCCATCATCGTGTTGTTCATAAGGCAATGTGAAGAAAATCGATGTTCCTTCGCCTTCGACACTATGCGCCCAAATCTTGCCGCCATGTGCACTAATCATTTCTTTCGCAATTGCGAGACCGAGACCAGTCCCCCCCATTGCACGGGATCGTGCTTTGTCTGAGCGGAAGAAACGATCAAAGATCCGATTTACATTTGCAGCTGGGATGCCAAGACCTTCATCTGAAATACTTACGCGAATCGAGTCTTCCAATACCGCTACATTGAAACGGACAATTCCACCGTCAGGCGAATACTTCAGCGCGTTCGAAATAATATTATCAATTACTTGTGTCATTTTGTCCGTATCAATTTCAACAAACAGATCTACTGGTGGTACAATTCTACGGAAGCTCACTTCTTGTGATTTAGAAAACTCGAATCGATCTATGATCGAGTTGAAGAACGTATTGAAGTCTACCCACTCTGTGTTGAGCTCGTATTCATTACTATCCATTCTAGAAAGTTTGAGCAAATCGTTCACAAGTCGGATCATCCGTTCCGTTTCCGTTTGTGTCACATTCAAGAAGGCCGGGGCAATGTCTTCGTTTTTCCATGCCCCTTCAGCGAGGGCCTCCAAGTAACTGCGCATCGTAGTGAGTGGCGTCCTTAGTTCGTGTGATACGTTTGACACAAACTCACGACGTTCCATTTCAATTTTTTCTTGCTCAGTATTATCGTGCAAAACAACTATGAGTCCATTCACAAAACCTGTCTCCCGTTGAGTTACAGAAAACGTTGCACGCAAAATAGACGGTTCTTCTTCCGTACTAAAGTCCAGCGGGATCGATTCACGCATCTCTATTAAATCTTCAAAGGAGTACTCTTTCTCAATTCCGAGAATCGTATTAATCGGCCGATTCAACACGAGATCACTAGTCATCCGAAGCATGCCAAGTGCCGAGTCATTAATGAGACTTACACGTCCTTTCCGATCTGTTGAAATTACTCCATCTGTCATATTCTCCAACACAGATGCCAATTTCCGTCTCTCCGCCTCTGTCGTAGATTGAGACTCCAAGAGCTGATTGGTTAAATGGTTGAACGCAATGGCCAGCTGCCCCAACTCATCGTTTCCATAAACCCGGACTTTTCTGGAGTAATTCCCCTTTGCCATCGCTTGTGCTTGTCTGCGCATGTCAGAAATGGGACGGGTGAACGTCTGTGCAATGAATATTCCTATGATGATCGTAATCGTAAGCGAGACCGCAGCCGCTCCTGCAAGGATTCGATTGATTTCATCGATCTGCTTAAAGACTTTATCTATGTTGGACTCCACGTAGAGTGCTCCGATGACTTCACTGCCATTCATAATCGGTTGAGTCCGCTTTTGCACTCTTTTATTTGTTTTCTTATTGAAGTTAATGACACTTTGAGGACTTTCAGAAACAATGGCCCTTTTGACGATATCATCGATGGATCTCTGTCCAACCATCGTTTTCTGATGATCCGGTATAGAGGATGCTAAAATTCGATATTTTGAATCGATTACTCGTACTTCAATGATATCATCCGAACTAAAACCTGAAAGGACGGTCCGCAAACTCGTTTCGGTTGACGGATCGTCCGAGGTTCGTTCTTTCAGCATTTCTTCACGCACGCTAAATTCAACGAGGTTTATACGATCTTTAATCGAGTTTGTGAAGTTTAGTTTTAAGGTTTCTTCCAACTGCTGTGAAAAGTACAGGCCTATAATCTGCAAGGCTAGTAGAATGAGCATGACGTAAATCAGCACAATCTTAACATGGATGGAATTGAAGATCCCCACTTTTCTCATTTGGTTACTCCTGTTCCGGATCTCGCAAGTAATAGCCAACCCCTCGGCGTGTCACAATCCATGTTGGATGGCTTGGTGTATCTTCAATCTTCTCTCGAAGTCTACGGATGGTAACATCAACTGTTCGAACATCACCGAAATAATCATAGCCCCAGACAGTTTGCAACAAGTGCTCACGTGTCATTACTTGTCCAATATGATTAGCTAAGTAATGCAACAGTTCAAACTCACGATGAGTAAGTTCGATAGTTTCCCCTCGCTTTTGTGCAAGATACGCATCTGGCTGGATAACAAGACTGCCGACCGTAATATCATTTGTAGCTTCTTCCGCGTCCTCAGCTGCAGCTTTCTGGTGTCTCCGCAGGTTCGCTTTGACGCGGGCAATCAGCTCCCTGGTACCAAATGGTTTCGTAACATAATCGTCTGCACCGAGCTCCAATCCAAGAACTTTATCGATTTCAGAGTCTTTTGCAGTCAGCATGATAATCGGAAAATCATACTTTTTACGAACTTCACGACACACTTCCATCCCGTCTTGTTTTGGCAGCATGATGTCGAGCAACATGATATCCGGCTTGACCTCTTCGACTTTCGCTAATGCATCGTCTCCATCATAGGCTGTATAAACGGTAAAGCCTTCTTTTTTTAAATTAAACTCCAATATATCCGCAATGGGTTTCTCGTCATCTACAACGAGTATTGTTTTGTTTTGCATGAGTTCTACCCTTTCCGGCCGAGTCGGCGCATTTACTTGGTATCCTTTTACTCTACCATTCTTCATGCATTTTCGCACGTTCCAATCGTTTCCGAAACCGCTTAGAAAGAGCTTTTATCCGGCGTTGCTAATTTATTTCCCGGGGAATATTTCCCGATTTTTGTCGGATTTTCCCGTAAGTAAAAACGCTTCCTCCGTCCACCAAATTGGCAGAAACTGAGGAAGCGTTTTGCAAGTTTAAATTATGCACGCCAAACGCTTTTTACAACGTTTGTTTGTGTACGATCCGGACCTACTGAGAAGATGGAAATCGTTACATCTGTGAGCTGCGCAATACGCTCTAAATAGTGACGCGCGTTAGCTGGTAGCTCATCAAGTGATTTACATTTTGTTATGTCTTCTGTCCAGCCTGGTAGTTCTTCATAAATTGGTGTACATTCAGCTAGCATCCGTAAATTTGCAGGATACTCTGTAATTATTTCACCTTTGTACTCATAAGCCGTACAGATTTTAACGGTATCCAAACCAGTCAATACATCAATTGAGTTTACCGATAGGTCTGTCAATCCACTCACGCGACGCGCGTGACGAACGACAACACTATCAAACCAACCGATTCGACGTGGACGACCTGTTGTTGTACCAAATTCTTTACCGACTGTACGGATCTGATCGCCAACTTCATCAAATAGTTCAGTTGGGAACGGACCGTCACCGACACGAGATGTATAGGCTTTACACACACCTACGACGTGATCAATCTTAGTCGGTCCGACACCAGAACCAATTGTTACGCCACCCGCAACTGGGTTGGATGATGTGACAAACGGATATGTTCCTTGGTCGATATCAAGCATAACGCCTTGTGCACCTTCAAATAGGACACGACGTGCTTGGTCAAGTGCATCATTTAACACTTTAGATGTATCTGTAACATACTTCGAAAGTTCTTGACCGTAACCGTAGTACTCTTCTAAGATGTCTTCGATCTTGAAACCTTCTGTATCGTACATCTTTTCAAACAGACGGTTCTTTTCTTTCAAGTTCATGCGTAACTTCATCTCAAACACTTCGTGGTCAAGCAAGTCTGCCACACGAATTCCGATTCTTGCAGCCTTGTCCATGTACGCTGGACCAATTCCTTTACCCGTTGTCCCGATCTTGTTTTCCCCGCGGCTCTCTTCTTCCACAAGATCTTGCTTCAAGTGGTAAGGTAAAATGACATGGGCACGATTAGAAATACGTAAGTTGTCTGTGTTGACGCCTCGGTCTTGAAGGCCTCTCAATTCGCTGACGAGTGCTTTTGGATCGACAACCATGCCGTTCCCAATAACAGACGTCTTCTCTTTATAAAAAATGCCGGATGGCACGAGGTGAAGTTTGTATGTTTCCCCGCCGAAGATAATCGTATGACCCGCGTTGTTCCCGCCTTGATAGCGAGCAATTACTTCTGCATTTTCTGAAAGGAAATCTGTAATCTTTCCTTTCCCTTCGTCTCCCCACTGTGTTCCAACAACTACTACTGATGGCATTATAAGCACCTCCGTTGGATGCATAAGCATCCTCATTCAAACGGCTTTTATTGTATCAAGCTTTGTGTGCTACGTCAAGAAAAAACACGAACGTTAGAGAACTACTATTCTCCTACATTCGTGTTTAAGCACCAAAGGACTCATGTTGCGACCAATCAATATTTAAGAACTTATTATATTCCTTTGCAAATGCTAACGTCACCGTTCCGGTTGGGCCGTTACGTTGCTTTGCAATGATAATCTCAATCATATTCTGGTTTTCAGTCTCTTTGTCGTAATAGTCTTCACGATACAAGAACGAAACGATATCCGCATCTTGCTCGATACTTCCAGACTCTCGTAAGTCAGACATCATTGGACGTTTGTCTTGTCGCTGCTCAACACCACGGGATAGCTGGGATAAGGCGATTACTGGTACTTTCAATTCACGGGCAAGAGCTTTCAAAGAACGGGAGATATCCGATACTTCCTGTTGTCGGTTTTCACCCGATCTGCCACTGCCCATAATGAGTTGTAAGTAATCAATCATAATCATCCCGAGTCCGTGCTCTTGCTGCAGACGTCTACATTTTGACCGGATTTCGTTAATGCGTATACCAGGAGAGTCATCAATGAAGATTCCCGCGTTAGACAGACTGCCCATCGCCATCGTTAGCTTACGCCAATCCTCTGCCTCGAGATTCCCTGTTCTTAGCACAGACGCATCAATATTGCCTTCTGCACATAACATACGCATGACGAGCTGTTCAGCACCCATCTCCAGACTAAAAATCGCAACGTTTTCATCTGTCTTAGTTGCAACGTTCTGTGCGACATTCAACGCAAATGCTGTCTTACCCACGGAAGGTCTCGCCGCCACAATGATCAAGTCATTTGGTTGGAAGCCCGCGGTTATTTTGTCAAGATCGGCAAAGCCCGTTGGAACACCGGTGACGTCTCCCCTGCGCGTATGTAAAATCTCTATGTTGTCATACGTATCCACAAGTACGTCCTTGATATGACGGAAGTCTCCGGCATTTTTACGGTTCGCAACTTCCATCATTTTCTTTTCGGCTTCAGATAGGAGTGCTTCCACTTCGTCTTCTCGCGTATAGCCATCTTCCATTATTGTCGAAGCCACTGAAATTAGACGTCTCAGTAAAGACTTTTCCTCAACGATGCGAGCATAGTGTTCAATGTTCGCTGCAGTTGGAACGCTATTTGCGATCTCCGTTAAATAAGAAAGACCCCCAACGTCTTCTAATTCCTTCTTTGCAGATAGTTCTTCCGTGACAGTGACAACATCGATCGCCTGCCCCTTATCACTTAAGCCAATCATCGTTAGAAAAATCTTGTGATGTGCAGTACGGTAGAAATCCTCGGGAATCAAAATCTCAGCCGCTGTAATAAGTGCTTGAGGATCCAAGAAAATTGCCCCGATGACGGACTGCTCGGCTTCGTTATTATGAGGGGGAATACGATCTATCATTTGATCCATCAGACTATCTCCTTATCATTCTTCTGTTACGTGGACTTTCAATACAGCGTTAACATCGTGATGTAATTTCACAGGTACATTTGTATAGCCGAGTGCACGAATGGCATCGGGTAAATCCATCTTACGCTTATCAAGCTTAATGCCGTGTTGTTTCTCTAGAGCTGATGCGATTTGTTTAGAAGTAACCGATCCAAATAACCGACCGTCTTCACCAGACTTTGCTGTCAATTCTACTGTGAGCTCTTCGATACGTGCTTTTAGCTTCTTCGCATCTTCCAACTCTTCGGCAGCATCTTTTGCTTGGCGATTCTTTTGCCCTTCTAACTTGCTGAGGGCCGCTGGTGTCGCCTCAACAGCCACGTTATTTTTGAGTAAGAAGTTTTGAGCATATCCTACAGAAACCTCTTTTACATCACCTTTTTTACCCTTACCTTTTACATCTTGTAGAAAAATAACTTTCATGTTCAATCTCCCCTTTCCTGATCATCCATAATTACTTGTTTTAATTGTTCTTCAGCCTCTTCTACTGTATCTAAAGTAAGCTGTGCTGCGGCGTTCGTCAAATGACCTCCGCCACCAAGCTGTTCCATCACGCGTTGTACATTTAATTCACCGAGTGAACGAGCACTAATACCAATTTTACCATCTGACCGTGGTGCAATGACAAAGGATGCAGATACTCCTTGCATCGTTAGCAGGATGTCAGCGGTTTGTGCAATTAGTACGGAATTGTACGGTTCACCATTTTCACCTTTCGCAATGGCAACACCGCCATCCATGATTTCAACCGTTTCAATTAGCCTCGAACGTTCTACATACGTTTCAATGTTCTCTTTCAACAAACGCTGTACGAGTACGGTATCTGCACCATTCGTACGTAAGTAAGAGGCTGCTTCAAACGTACGGGAACCTGTCCGTAATGTAAAGCTCTTCGTATCGACCACGATACCCGCAAGCATCGCCGTGGACTCAAGCATCGTCAATTTCTCGTTTTTCGGTTGATACTCAATAAGCTCTGTCACCAGTTCAGCTGTCGATGACGCATACGGCTCCATGTAAACAAGCATTGTATTTTGTACAAACTCTTCCCCTCGACGATGGTGATCGATGACAACCAATTTTTCTGCCTTGTCAATCACTCGTTCATCGATGACCATGCTTGGTTTATGTGTATCCACTATGACCACTAGTGATTTGTCTGTCATTTTTGATAAAACCTCATCGGGATGGATGAAATGGTCATACAAATCAGGATCTTGTTCAATCTCGTCAATTAGTCGATTAACACTTGCATCCAATTCTTCGAAATTCACGACGACATATCCTGGAACGTTATTCATCCGTGCCATCTTCCGTACACCAATCGCTGCACCTATCGCATCCATATCCGGCATCTTGTGTCCCATCACAAAGATTTGATCACTACCTTGGATTAAGTCACGTAATGCATGCGAGATGACTCGTGCTCGTACTCTTGTCCGCTTCTCCACTGGATTTGTTTTCCCACCGAAGAACTTCAACTTTCCGTCTGAACGTTTAATGGCAACTTGATCTCCTCCACGTCCGAGCACAAGGTCCAAACTGGATTGAGCCAGCTCACCTAATTCAATTAAGGATGGAGAGCCTGCGCCCACCCCGATACTTAATGTAAGACCATTACTTTGTTTCGCAGTTTTTTCCCGAACATCATCTAAAATTGCAAACTTACTCTTTTCTAACTCATTTAGCATTGATTCATTGAACACCGCCAGGAAGCGATCCGAAGCTACACGCTTCACAAAGATTCCGTTGTCCGCCCCCCAGCTATTAATAAGTGAGGTAACAAGAGAATTCAGCTGACTTCGTGTTTGGTCATCCATCGTCTGTGCGAGTTCGTCATAATTGTCGACAAGTAATATACCGATCACTGTTCGATCTGCATAATACAGCGATTCAATCCTCTGTCTTTTCGTTACATCAAACAAGTAAATCAGGCGATCCTCTGGCTTGTATGCAAGTCTGAAGGAACGTTCTCCCACCGTCAACGTCAAATCATCAGGTACATCGTCTTTTAAGAAAGAACGAAATTGTTCAGCTAGCTCAAAAAGCTCTTCACCAATTAAGGAATCCTCTTCAAAGATTTGCGCAGCATAAGGATTGGCCCATTCAATAATTTGCTTATCATTGAGAAGAATAATTCCTATTGGTAGTTCAAGTAGCGCTTCTTCTCCTACTTTTTTCATCCGATACGACATCGTCTCGATATGTTTTTCAGTATCCATATACGTTTGTTCTTCAATCTTCCATGAAGAGCCAATCAGCGCAAAGAAAATCACTGTATAGATCAGCCCGATCCAAAAGTTAAACATGAACAAAAATACTGCCGCTAGGACGCCGAGGAGTGAGACGGCAGCAAGTGGATAACGAATCGCTCTCCTTCTAAAAAAAGATGTCATTGTCTCATCCTCCTAGTTCACCTTGTCTTTTCCTATCCAAGCCCGAATGTCAATGGCCGTGTCCAGTGTCCCAAGCAGTATCGTCATCGGATTCAACACCACCGCAAACACTGTCGCAAGCACAGTGATGAAACCCGGTGGCTTCCGTTCATGTAAAAAGTAGTAAATCAAGGAGAGCCCTTGTAGTAAAAATGCAAATCTCAAAATAACCATCGCGTTAATGTAAATCAGAAAGCCTGTAGAAGTTGTATCGTTTCCAATGAGAAACGATGACAAGATAACAAGCGCATAAATGACGATTGTCATGAATGGCAATTTCATTTCTCTAAATTGAGTGAATTTCGGAACCTTTGCCCCTATCCGTTCAGCCGTATAAAAACTTGCAATAACAAAAAGGTACCCCGTAAGAAGGGAGCCTAAAATCACCAAGGCAGGGATAGTTAATCGATAAAATAAAAAAGTGTCTGCAATTGTTTTTTCATAGTCTTGAGGAAGTAATTTGAGATCAGACGAATATTCTATCATTTCTTGTTGTGCCTTTTTTAAGATCTCCATGATTACTTCCATCGCGTTGAATTGGAAGAACAACACTGCGCCTACGTACGCCGCCACCAATGAAATGAGAATAGTCAATCCAACCGTCATCACTGTGTAAAACTTTGATTTACCTGCCTGTATGGTTTCCCCCATCACAAAGCCGAGGAATACGAACACAAATGCAATTGGAATCGAAAATAGACCCCCTAATAATGAAGAAACTAAAATAGCCGCTACAGCGACAATTAGACTTGCACTTCGATCATAGCGAAGTCGGTAAAGCAAAATGGGGAGCGGTATAAAAAACAACGATACACTGCCAACTAGTGGTATATAAAGACTGACCGCAAACAGGACTGCAAACAGCGCAATCATCATCGCTCCGTATGTCAGTTTTCTTGCATTGTCTTGCATAATTTGGATTCCTCCGGTTCGTAGTACATCATCCATGTGAAAAGCTCTATAAGATTCATACAGATGTCCTCCTCTGATTGTATCACGATTAGAGTGTAGACACCAAAACCACACAACTGTTCTCTGTTTTTTTACTGGGAATAAAAAAGCCACCCCTCACCCTGGAGATCCCAGGCTGACAAGGTGGCTTGTGTAATTATCTTTCTTCTGCTACGAATGGTAGAAGTGACATAATACGTGCGCGTTTGATAGCGGAAGTCAGCTTACGCTGATACTTCGCGCTTGTACCTGTAACGCGACGTGGCAAGATCTTTCCACGCTCAGAAATGAATTTCTTGAGCAAGTCTGCATCTTTATAGTCAATGTGTGTAATGTTGTTAGACGTGAAATAACATACTTTACGACGTCTTTTTCCTCCACGACGTGGTGCCATAATCGTTTCTCCTCCTTTTTATCCGTATAAGTGAAATCCGAATCAGAACGGCAAGTCATCGTCCGATACTTCAATCGGTCCGCCACCTGATTGGAACGGATCCTCATCAGTACGTGTATAGTTTTGCTGGTTAGGCTGATAAGATGGCTGATTCTGTTGCTGATTCTGATTATACGGACGGTCCTGTTGGTTTCCGTACGCAGGTGCACCACCTTGTGAGCCAGGTCGGTCAGAGTTCGCATTACGAGGTTCCAAGAATTGAACGCTATCTGCCACAACTTCCGTCATGAATACACGCTTGCCATCTTGTCCCTCAAAATTACTTGTCTGAATACGCCCGTCTACACCAGCTAGACTACCTTTGCGTAAGAAATTCGCAGTGTTTTCCGCCTGTTTTCTCCAAGCTACACAGTTAATGAAGTCCGCTTCACGATCGCCTGACTGGTTTGAGAACGGTCTGTTCACAGCCAGTGTAAAACGAGTGACCGCGATTCCACTTTGTGTATATTTGAGTTCAGGATCTTTTGTCAATCGACCGACCAATACGACACGGTTAATCATCAGAATTCAGCCTCCCTCATCGTTTTTCACATTGTGTTTTATGGATTATGCGTCAAGACGAACAGCCATATGACGAAGGATTCCTTCGTTGATGTTCGCAAGACGTGTAAATTCGTTGATTGCTTCTGTACCTGCGTTAAGAGTTACCAACTGGTAGAAACCTTCACGCAAATCGTCGATTTCGTATGCAAGACGGCGCTTGCCCCACTCTTTCGACTCGATGATCTCCGCACCGTTCGAAGTCAAAACTCCGTCGAAACGTTCGATCAATGCTTTTTTCGCGTCGTCATCTAGACTTGGGCGAATGATGTACATAATTTCATACTTTCTCATCTGTAGTCACCTCCTTATGGACTTGGGCCCTGCTGCACGCAGCGGGCAAGGAGTAAGTAAATTTGTTTACTCACATCAATACATACTATCATAGCTTCCATCGTAATTCAAGTGTTTCTCCTGTATAGTAAAGAAAAGTGAGTCAATAAAGTGATTGATTTTAGAAAGAGGTGATTCGATGCTTGTGTCTAGTGAACCTGCACACATTATTGACTTGGACTTACAAAGAGTAGCAAAAACAGGAGTATGGGTTACCTTATGGACAACAGTTGGATTAGTTGCACTCGATATCCTATTTCAACTCATTATCCAACACGAGCTAGCGTTTTCGTTCTCTTTTTGGAAAATCCTTTTTGTAGTCATTGGATATATGGTGTTGATTGTAGTCCATGAATTGTTTCATTTACTAGGGTTTCGTATCTTTTCGGGGATTCCCTGGAGGAAAATGATTGTCGGAGTAAATTTGAAGTTTGGCATCGCATATGCCACGACGGATGAATGGATGACCAACGCTGCCATCCGCAAGTCGTTGCTTCTGCCCTTCTGGACAACTGGGGTGATTCCAGCAGCTGTCGGCTTGTACCTTTCTGATGGTGTGTGGCTTTTGCTCGGTGGCCTACTCATTGGAGGGGCTGCCGGAGATTTTACGATGTACAAAGAACTTAAACAATATCCAGATGAATGGCTTGTAAAAGATGATCCAGAACGTCCACGTCTCTATTTGCATGAACCTGTTCGGTCTGTAGAATGAAGCGTTCAGTCCTTTTTTAAACAGGGGATAAAGAATGCTATTCGTTTCAATAAAAAAGCCAGTCATGGAGGATTTCGCGTCCTCGGCATGCCTGGCTTTTTTCAATTCTACTTATACGTTAAAACGGAATAACATAACGTCGCCATCTTTAACGATATATTCTTTACCTTCAAGACGTACCTTTCCAGCTTCTTTTGCAGCAGCCATTGAACCTGCCGTCATTAGGTCATCGTAGGCAACTGTTTCAGCACGGATGAATCCACGCTCAAAGTCCGTGTGGATGACACCTGCACATTGAGGCGCCTTCATGCCTTTACGGAATGTCCATGCACGAACTTCCTGCACGCCTGCCGTAAAGTACGTTGCCAATCCAAGCAACTGATATGCTGCACGAATCAACTGATCAAGACCAGATTCTTCAATGCTTAACTCATCTAGGAACATTTGCTTCTCTTCATCATCCAGCTCCGCCATCTCTTCTTCGATCTTCGCACAGACCACAATGACTTCAGCATTGTCTTTTTCCGCGAAGTCACGAACGGCTTGTACATACTCGTTGTTTGCAGCATCTGCAATTTCATCTTCTGAAACGTTTGCTACGTAAAGCATGGGTTTAATGGTCAACAAATGCATGCCTTTTACAACTGCCGTTTCTTCTGGCGTGAGTTCTACAGAACGAGCAGACTCCCCTGCTTCAAACGCATCTTTCAATTTCAGTAATACCGGTTCTTCAATCATTGCTTCTTTGTCTTTCTGCTTTGCCATTTTTGTAACACGTTGAAGACGCTTATCCACGCTTTCCATATCTGCGAGAATCAATTCAAGATTGATGACTTCGATATCAGACAAAGGGTCCACTTTACCACTTACGTGTGTAATATTGTCATCGGCGAAACAACGAACCACCTGACAGATTGCATCCGTTTCTCTGATGTGAGACAAAAACTTGTTTCCAAGTCCTTCCCCTTTGCTTGCTCCTTCTACAATCCCAGCAATATCTGTAAACTCAAACGCTGTAGGTACTGTTTTTTTAGGTGTGACAAGTTCCGTTAGCTTTTGAAGTCGCTCATCTGGTACTTCTACGATGCCGACGTTTGGATCGATTGTACAGAACGGATAGTTTGCAGCTTCCGCACCAGCTTTTGTAATTGCGTTGAACAACGTGGACTTTCCTACGTTTGGAAGTCCGACGATACCGGCTGTCAATGCCATAACTTTCCCAACCTTTCATCTATACCAATTTATTATGTTCAATTATTTAATGCAGCTCTTCCATTATAAGGAGAGAACGTCTTTCTGTCCATTTAGTTTTCCGTTTGTCCTTGCTGGATAACACGCTTCATTTTTTTAGTAAATTCGTTACGTGGAATCATTATACTATGTCCACACCCTAAGCATTTAATGCGAATGTCTGCACCCATTCGAATGACTTTCCAAGAATTTGTTCCACATGGATGTTGTTTTTTCATCTCCACCACATCATTGATACCAAATTGCTTTGCTTCCAATCTATTCACTCCGATCATCCATTCTTATAATTTCGCTTGAGATTAGTTATTTACGTATAATCCAGCTTTGTTTTGAGTATACTGCAGGACACCACACATTCCTACTACTATTCCTAGACAGGAGCCTGATTATGCAAAAACTTGAACAAGCTGAATTGAATTCACGTATTCACTACAAAGAAACCGGAGCCGTTTGGAAATTGAGCACATTATTCCTGGAGAATATCCCTTTTACAACACGTGAAATCTTATTCCTATGTATTGGAACAGATCGTTCAACAGGTGATGCACTTGGTCCACTTATTGGCTCACTCCTTACAGAAACTCGATCTTTTCCTTATCGTGTCCTGGGTACACTAGAAGAACCGCTTCATGCACTGAACATTGAACAGACAATAACTGAGCTTGCGTTTACGCATCCCGATGCATACCTCGTTGCCATTGACGCTTGCCTGGGTAAAAGTGATTCCGTGGGGCATCTCCTTATACAAGATGGTCCATTACAACCAGGAAAAGCTGTCGGAAAAGAACTCCCTTCCGTTGGAGATATTGCTATAAAAGGGGTCGTCAATATCGGTGGTTTTATGGAGCACTCCGTCCTTCAGAGCACCCGGCTTCATCTATCTTATGAAATGGGACGAACCATTTCAAGAGCACTGCAACTTGCTCATGGTCGGCTACAGTCAAAACGCGTATATGATACTTACAATCAAAGCCACTACCGGAATAGCGGGAATGAAATTAGCTACTCGGATCTTAGTCAAGCCGATTAAGTTGAGTCCAATCGCCAAAATCATAAGCCCCCCGGTTGCCGTCATTTCTGATATAAAAAGCTCCAGAAGTTCATCCGGAACAAAGCGACTAATTTGTGTAGAAAACAATGTGATAAGTCCTTGATAAAGCAATACGGGTACTGCTGAAAAAACGACTCCGATTCCGAGTGTCGAACTAAGGATAATCGCTGTGAACCCATCGATAATCCCTTTCATCACCAACACATCGTGATCGTTTCGTAACCCGCTATCGATAGCACCTATTATTGACATAGACCCAATAACAAAAATCATTGTTGCTGTGATGAACCCTTGAGAAATGCCTTGTCCACTTTTTTGGGCAGGCATTTTTGATTCCAGCCATTTTCCTGCCTGTTCCATCATTTTATCAACGTTTATCCATTCCCCTATTACAGATCCAATCACGATACTAATAATTACAATGAGCAATTGTGTGCTTTCGAATGTCATTTGAATTCCGATTGCCATAACGGCTAGTGCAATTCCATACATAACTGTTTGTTTCATACGATCAGGGATATTTTTAAAAACCCTACCAATCAAGGCACCTGCGATAATTAGTGCTACGTTCACTAACGTACCGTAAAACACCACGTTAACCACTTCCCGACCATTAAAAAATAGTACCTATTCCGCTAGTGCGAAATAGGTACACGTTCAATCATTCAGCAAATCTAATATACGTTCAAAATCTTCTTCAGAGAAAAACTCAATTTCAATTTTGCCTTTGTTTTTTGTTTTCTTAATAGATACGTTTGTTCCAAAGTGTTCGCGTAACGATGTTTCCTGCTCTACGAGAAACAAATCTTTCTTTTCTTTCTTCTTATTTGTTTCACGTGAAACATGTTCATTTAGTTTTTGAACTAACGCTTCCAATTGACGAACATTTAAGCCCTCTTTCATTGTCTTTTCAGCGATAATATTAATTTGTTCTTTTTTGCGCAAGCCGAGTAATGTACGACCGTGCCCCATCGATAACTTCCCTTCCGTAATATCTTTACGGACCTTTTCGGGAAGTGCGAGTAATCGAATATGATTTGCAATATGTGGACGGCTTTTTCCTAAACGAAACGCAAGTTGTTCTTGGGTAAGCCCTAAACTATCCATTAGGTTCTGGTAGGCTTCGGCTTCTTCAATTGGTGATAAGTCTTCACGTTGAAGATTTTCCAGAATTGCAAGTTCCATTGACTCTGCATCTGTTAGTTGACGAACGACTGCTGGAATTTCTCTTAGTCCCGCCAATTTTGCAGCACGGAAACGGCGCTCACCTACAACGATTTCATGTGCAGATCCGACTTTCCGTAAAATAATGGGTTGCAAGACACCGTGTTCTTTAATGGAAGCACTGAGTTCTTGAATTGCAGCCTCATCAAAACGTTTTCTCGGTTGATACGGATTTACAGTAATACTTTTTAGATTAATTTGCTCCACTGATTCTGCCTTTACAAGAGACTCTCCTGGAAACAATGCATTAATCCCCTTACCAAGACCTTTAGCCATTGTGAACCACTTCCTTTGCCAGCTCTAAGTAAACTTCCGCTCCACGTGACCGAGCATCATATAAAATAATCGGTTCACCATGACTCGGTGCCTCACTCAACCTTACATTCCGTGGAATAATCGTTTTATATACTTTGTCTTGGAAGTATTTCTTTACTTCGTCAATCACTTGAATCCCTAAGTTTGTACGCGCATCAAACATCGTAAGTAACACACCATCAATGACAAGATTTTCGTTCAAATGCTTTTGTACAAGACGAATCGTGCTGAGCAATTGACTTAATCCTTCCAGTGCGTAATATTCACATTGCACTGGAATGATAATGGAATCGGATGCAGTCAGTGCGTTAATCGTTAATAAACCTAGTGATGGAGGACAGTCAATAATAATGTAATCGTAATCTGCTTTCACTTCTTGAATGGCATGTTTCATACGAACTTCTCTGGAAATCGTTGATACTAATTCAATTTCGGCTCCAGCCAAAGAAATCGTTGCGGGAATACAATCCAATTGAGGTACTTTTGTCGGCAAAATAACGTCTTTCATTGGAACATCATCTATAAGAATGTCATAAATACAATTTTGGACGTCCCCTTTGTTAATGCCTACCCCACTTGTTGCATTTCCCTGTGGATCTGTATCAATTAACAATACTTTTTTCCCAATATGTGCAAGACAGGCGCTGAGGTTTACCGAGGTAGTTGTCTTGCCAACGCCGCCTTTTTGATTGGCTATTGCGATAATTCTTCCCAAACGAGCACCTGCTTTCTTCCTTACATGCTGTTCGATCCTTGCATATTTGTTCTATCTATCAGTTTACCAAAAAAGTGTTGTAAATGGTATGAATAACAGAGCAAAAACTCTTGCTACCTGAAAGCAAGAGTCAATTCACACTATTTTCATTTCGATTTTGGGATTTTCACCGTAAATGTGTAATAGTCCTCTGAGTCTTCCTCTTCCGTAGTTAGGTCAATTCCACTCTTAGTTACCATCGTTAACGATTGGCGAATCGTATTGACTGCAATGCGGACGTCTTTACTCACTGACTTCCTCCGTGGAGCTTTCTTTTTTTCTTTAGGCTCAGGAGGTGTTAACACTTCTTTGATTCTTGCTTCTAATTGTTTTACGTTGAGACCATTTTCTATTGCTTCCTGAAACACTTGTTTCTGCAGTTCTGGATCTTTCAACGCAATGAGTGCTCGAGCATGACGCTCTGATAACTCTTTTGTCAGAATTGCTTGTTTAATTTCTTCTGGTAATTTTAGCAATCTCATTTTATTTGCAATTGTTGACTGACCTTTTCCTAAACGTTGTGCTAACGCTTCTTGAGTTAGCGCATGTAGCTCTAATAACTTCTCATAAGCATATGCCTCTTCAATTGCTGTAAGTTCTTCTCGTTGTAAGTTTTCGATTAAAGCAATAGAAGCTGTTTCTTTATCATCCAAGTTACGTACTATAGCAGGAACTTCTTCCCACCCGAGTTTTTTCATTGCCCGGTAACGTCGCTCCCCTGCGATGATTTCATATGCGTCTTCTTCAGTCTGTCGTATGACGATTGGCTGGATGATCCCGTGCGTATGAATCGTTCGAGCCAGCTCCTCAATTTTCTCTTCAGAGAAGATGGTGCGCGGTTGAAAACGATTCGGCTTAATACGATCAATTTGAATTTGTTCTACGGATTCATTCACCATAGGTTCCGCCTCTTCTATCGGGGGGAGTTCTTTTTCTCCATTCCCAAAAAAACGTGAGAACGTATTTTTCATTCCAGACACCACCTTTTTAAGACTATCCTCTATTGTGAACACGAACAGTCGCTGCAGAGAGGATGATTTTCATCCATCATTCGTTCAACTTAATCCCATTGAAACGTTTTGACGGCAGTCCACTTCCCTTGGATTGGACTGAAAACCTATGTAAGAAAAAGAGCAACACATTCACTCCCCTTCTATATGGCCTACAATGTTCCACGTGAAACAGTTCAACAGATTGGCGTCTTATTTGGCATGCCCGGTTTTCGTGGATACTTTTTAGGCGTTTTTTTAACTTTTGAGAAAACAAATACAGTCCGTTCACTCTCTTCTAGTGGAAGAGAGAATGTATGCTTATCTTCTAACACAACGCCGAGAGTTTCAAGTGCTTTTTTTGCATCAACCATTTCTTCAGCTGCTGCAGCACCTTTCATCGCAATGAAACGTCCATCAACTTTAAGTGCAGGAACGCATAATTCTGATAGGACACTTAGTCGTGCAACAGCACGTGCAGTTACGATGTCAAATTGTTCTCGGTACATTGGATTTTGTCCAAAATCCTCAGCGCGCGCATGAACAAATCGTACATTTTCCAATTCCAGCTTTTCTGCAAGTTCATTAAGGAAATTTATACGTTTGTTTAATGAATCCACAATTGTAACGTGCAGATTCGGGAAGCAAATCTTCAACGGAATACTTGGGAAACCGGCACCTGCTCCTACATCACAAAGTGTTAGCTCTTGCGTCAAATCTGCAAAAAACGCTGCTGAAATTGAATCATAAAAGTGTTTAAGATAAACGGAAGGCGCATCAGTAATTGCAGTCAAGTTCATCTTTTCGTTCCACTCTACGAGCATTGTAAAATACAGATGAAACTGAGAGATTTGTTGATCATTAAGGGATATCCCCTTTTCTTGCAAAGCTTCAATAAATTGTTCTTCGTTCACTGAAATCCACCTTTCAAAAAAGCTAATACGGACTTCATATCCGTATTAGCTGGGGTTAGCCGGATATTTTAGCGATTTTACCTTGTTCAATGTAGACAAGAAGGATGGAAATGTCTGCTGGATTCACACCTGAAATTCGGGAAGCTTGTGCAATTGATAACGGACGCACATCACTTAAATTCGCTCTTGCTTCTTTAGCAAGACCCGAAATTGCATGATAATCAATGCCCTCTGGAATCTTTTTGTTCTCCATCTTCTTCATACGATTCACTTGTTGCATCGCTTTTTCAATGTATCCTTCGTACTTTATAGAAATCTCAACTTGCTCGGCTACGTCTGGTGTACAAGCTGTTTCCGGAGGAATAACTTTACTAATTTCATCGTATTTCATCTCTGGACGCTTCAACAAATCTGCGGCTTTCATTGGCTCACGAAGTGCTGTTCCACCTGCCGCTTCGATGATTGCCTGAACAGCTTCTTCAGGTTTCACCGATACTTTGCGTAACCGTTCAATTTCTTCTTCAATTTGTTGTTTTTTCACTACAAATTTTTCATAGCGTTCATCAGAAATCATACCAAGTGTATGTCCAATTTCAGTGAGACGTAAATCCGCATTGTCATGACGCAACAATAAGCGGTATTCTGCACGGGAAGTAAGTAGACGGTATGGCTCGCTCGTTCCTTTTGTTACAAGGTCATCGATTAAGACTCCAATGTAAGCATCCGCACGTCCAAGAACCACTTCTTCTTTTCCGAGAACACGACTTGCTGCATTGATTCCCGCCATGATTCCCTGTGCAGCGGCTTCTTCATAACCGGATGTTCCGTTTAGTTGACCTGCAGTATACAAATTCTTAATTTTTTTAGTCTCCAGTGTTGGCCATAGCTGTGTTGGGACAATTGCATCATACTCAATTGCATACCCTGCACGTAGCATTTGAGCCTTCTCTAACCCTGGAACACTTTCAATCATTTTACGTTGTACGTGTTCAGGTAAACTTGTAGACAATCCTTGAACGTACATTTCACGTGTATTCCGACCTTCAGGCTCAAGGAAGATTTGATGCCTTGATTTGTCCGCAAAACGGACAATTTTATCCTCAATCGATGGACAATAACTTGGTCCTTTGCCTTTAATGACACCTGAATACATTGGCGATAAGTGAAGATTATCGTTAATAAGCTGATGCGTTAACGGTGATGTATATGTTAACCAGCAAGGCAGCTGATCTGTAATGAATTCAGTCGTTTCAAAACTGAATGCACGTGGGGTGTCATCGCCTGGTTGAATTTCAGTTTTGCTATAATCGACCGTGTTACTATTCACACGTGGAGGTGTCCCGGTCTTAAATCTGACTGTGTCGAAACCTAGTTCACGGAGGCTATCCGCCAATTTAATAGAAGGCATCTGGTTGTTTGGACCGCTCGAGTATTTCAAATCCCCGATGATGACTTCTCCTCGTAAAAACGTTCCTGTTGTAACAATGACCGTTTTTGCACGATAGATGGCTCCAATTTGCGTGAGCACACCTTTTACTTCACCGTCTTCCACAATCAGTTCTTCAACGACACCTTGGTGAAGAGATAAATGTTCTTCGTCTTCAAGCATGCGTTTCATTTCTTGTTGGTAAAGGACTTTGTCTGCTTGTGCTCGAAGTGCACGAACTGCAGGTCCTTTTCCTGTATTTAACATCCGCATTTGGATGTGTGTTTTGTCGATTACTTTACCCATCGCGCCGCCTAATGCGTCAATCTCTCGGACAACAATTCCTTTTGCAGGACCTCCGAGTGATGGATTACAAGGCATGAAGGCAATCATATCCAGGTTCATGGTAAGTACGAGTGTGCTCGCTCCCATTTTTGCTGATGCATATGCTGCTTCTACGCCTGCATGACCGGCGCCGATTACGATAACATCGAACGTGCCTGCTTCAAATTGTGGCATGCTCGTTCATCCTTCCTGTATGTGAATCACGCAGCTGTAGCCGCGTGTTCAATTGGTTATTTCCCGAGGCAAAACTGAGAGAATAGCTGGTTAATGAGACTATCTTGAACGGTATCTCCTACAATTTCACCGAGCAGTTCCCAAGTCCGTGTAATATCAATTTGGATCATATCGATAGGAACGCGCGCTTCTGCTGCTTGAATCGCATCTTCAATAGATGTTTTCGCTTGGTGCAACAGTGCGATATGTCGCTCGTTTGAAACATACGTCGGATCCTCTGCTTCGATGCCGCCGCCAAAAAATAGGCCCGCAATAGTTTCTTCCAGCTCATCTACGCCTTCATCTTGAAGGATAGATGTAGTTATAACGTGCTTTTGACCTGCCAGTTGGATGACGGTCTCTATATCGATTTGCTGAGGTAGGTCCGTCTTGTTAACGACAATAATCGCATCCATTGGACGAATCGTTTCAAGTAATCGTTCGTCTTCAGGAGACAGTGCTTCAGAACCATTCAACAACAATATCACGAGGTCTGCTTCTTTTAGTACTTGTCGCGAGCGTTCTACACCAATTCGTTCCACTAAATCTTCAGTTTCACGAATCCCCGCTGTATCGACCAGTTTTAACGGGACGCCTTTAACATTTACGTACTCTTCAATAATATCACGAGTTGTCCCCGCTATGTCAGTTACAATTGCTTTATTTTCCTGGACAAGGCTGTTAAGTAAGGAAGATTTCCCTACATTCGGACGTCCAATAATAACTGTCGAAAGCCCTTCTCGAAGAATTCTACCTTGAGAAGAAGTTGAGAGAAGCTTAATAATTTCACTTCGCACCCATTCCCCCTTCTTGATCATGAGCGGAATCGTCATTTCTTCTACATCATCATACTCAGGATAGTCGATATTCACTTCGACTTGTGCAAGTGTCTCAAGAAGGGCCTGACGTAACTCGCCTATCAGACGGGACAATTTCCCGTCCATCTGATTTAATGCAACATTCATAGCTCGATCAGTTTTTGCTCGTATTAAATCCATTACAGCTTCTGACTGAGACAGGTCAATCCGCCCATTTAAAAAGGCACGCTTTGTAAACTCACCTGGTTCAGCTAAACGTGCACCATATTGGAGTACTAGTCGAAGAACTCGATTCACGGACACCAAACCACCGTGACAATTTAATTCGATTACGTCTTCACGAGTGAACGTTTTCGGCGCTTTCATGAGAGACACCATAATCTCTTCCACAGTTTCGTCAGTCGATGGATCCACCAAGTGACCATAATGAATCGTATGGGACGATGAATCTATTAATCGCTTCCCAGACGGTGAACGGAACAATCTATCCGCAATTACAACAGCTTCATCTCCACTGATTCGGACTATCGCAATTGCTCCTTCTCCCATCGGCGTCGAAATTGCCGCTATTGTATCAAATTGCACGCTGACTCACCTTCCTGTTTTTCGTTATCCACATGTGCACAACCATTTTTCGGGCGTAACTATCTAACAGTAAATTTTATCATAAATCGGTCTGTTGTCCTAGCATGTGGTACGAAAAAATGTGGATAACTTGAAAGTTTTGTGGCTGTCTCCAATTTAGTGTCGATACAACAGCTTTTTTCGTAAAAGGAAATTGTATAAGAATGTCGTTTCTCTACATGAAATGGTTCGTGAAAACTGGAAATTTTACGTGTCAAATCAAGTAACAATTGTTCTAGTTATGGTGACTTAATACGGAGATAGTTCAATGAAATGAATGTAAAGATTTTAGAGGTTTGGCAGTCTTTTTATACTTCTAAAGCTAAAAAAGGCATAAAAAAAAGGGCTTTTTCAGCCCTTTTTACACAATTGGTTCTATTACTAAATAACGACGGGGATCTTTACCTTCGGAGTACGTTTCAACGTCAAGTCGGTCTGCTAATGCATGATGCAAGACTTTTCGCTCGTTTGAGGGCATCGGTTCCAGCTGAACCTTTCGCCCGCTACGAATGGCTTTATCGGCCATTCGTTCTGCAAGTTGCATGAGTGCCTGTTCACGACGAACTCGGTAATCTCCAACATCAACACGTACTACTTTGTAAGTCCCGGTTCCTTTGTTCGCTACTAGTTGCGCTAATTGCTGTAACGCATTTAGTGTACTTCCTCTTTTACCTATTAGAAATGCTGCTTTTTCACTTTCTAATTGAAAGTAAATGACTTTCCCATCTGTTCTATGGGTAAGTTGTAGATCTTCCACACCCATGTCGTTTGCAATCTGAGAGAGATACGCACTCGTTTCTGCGATAATTTCATCGTCCGTTAAGGTGGGTTCCGACAATACTATTGTGTCAGTTTCTGCTTCGGAATCTAACTTTTCAGTTCGTTCTTCGACTATTTCTATAGTAGAAACTTGAACGGAAGGCGGTTCTTGTACAAGTTCTTCAACACCAACTTCCTCCTTTAAATCGGAAGTTGGTGAAGTACTTAGAACCGGTTCTTCAGGAAGACGTTTAACTAGCACTTCGGCAAGTACTGCACCGAAGCCGAGAAAACCTTTCCTTCCTTCGGTGATCACTTGGACATCGACTTGGTCCCGCAAAGTATTCAATTTCTCTAACGCAGAGGCGATTGCGTCTTCAACGGTTTTGCCGGTCTGTCTGATCTCACTCATTTCCGTTTAGTTCCCCCTTTACTCTTGGGTTGCTCAACCACCACTTCTTTTTTCTTAAACGGTTTATAGATGAAGAAGTTTTGAATGATAGAAAATGTATTTCCGACAACCCAATATAACGCGAGGGCTGCTGGCAAAAACGAACCGAAAATCATAATGAAAAACGGCATGATGTACATCATGATCTTCATTTGAGGGTTATCCATTGCTGGACCTGTACGCAATACGAGGAATTGCATAATTCCTGCAAAAACAGCTAATGCAATACTTGGTGCTGCTAAATCAAACACAAGGAATTTACCTAGTGGAATTTCTGGTGTTGCATTCATACGACTAATTGCATGATAGAAACCAATTAATATCGGCATTTGAACAAGTACAGGTAGACAACCTGCTACTGGATTGACTTTGTTTTCCGACATGACAGCTTGCATTTCTTCACGATACTTTTGTTGAGTAACTGCATCTTTTGACTTGTACTTCTCTTTTAATGCCTGAAGTTTTGGTTGGATTGCTTGCATTTGTTTTGAACTTTGAGTTTGCTTCAATGTTAGTGGCAGTAAGATGAGACGAATGATAATCGTTACTGCGATAATTCCGAGCCCATATGTGCCAAGTAATTCTTTAAACGTTTCGATTAAAGAAACGAGTGGCCAAACAATATATTTGCTCCAAAACCCTTCACTAGAAGCAGAAATCGGCTCCTTAAAATCTGAACAGCCCGCCAAAAAAACGGACATTGCTGTTAGCATGAACAGCAACCCTGCTTTTTTCTTCAATATAGTTCCCCCAAATCTCAATCTTTTTTCTAGACAGTCTTAGTGTCAGTGTATCACGAACGCTGATTTTAGTTCTACTTCTTCTTTAAGACCCGTGCGATTCGTAGCACATGCTGTAAGCTCTTTTTTGTTTCATGAAAATCTAAAGTGGCCGCCGGATGTCTGGCGATAATGACATAATCATACTCTTGCTGAAGATCTTCCTTCATCTCTAAGAAGGATTGGCGAATGCATCGTTTTATACGATTACGCATGACGGCGTTCCCAATCTTTTTGCCTACAGAAAGTCCAATTCGAAATTCACGCTGAACTTCTGCTTTACATACGTACACAACGAATTGTCGGTTCGCAAATGATTTGCCGGTTTTAAAAACTCGTTGAAATTCTTCGTTCTTTTTAATTCGTTGACTCTTTTTCATTAGGCACCTGCTCCATCGCGTGGTAGTAGTATTTTGTGACTTTGGCATAAAAAAAAACCACTGAATGTGTCAGTGGCTTACGCTGAAAGAACTTTTCTTCCTTTTCTGCGACGGGCTGCAAGGACTCTGCGTCCGTTTTTCGAGCTCATGCGTGCACGGAAGCCGTGGACTTTTGCGCGTTTACGTGTATTTGGTTGGAATGTACGTTTCATGTTAGAAGACACCTCCTGCTTTACTGACTCAATTACATGTTACATATAACAGTCTTGACAAGTATAGCTGTCTGAAGAGTCATTGTCAAACGGTTTTTCCAGTATCACTTGAGTTCTTTCTCGTGATCTGGTTCATCCTCTTCAAATTTGAGCACGTATAGTTATCCACATTTTTTTCCCTAGACAAAATTTTGTTCTGTGCATCAGTGTCATTTAGATTTTTTCAAAAACTAACATTTGTCGACAGCTTTTTCACATATCCCTGCTTGTGGATAACATTTCTGTCCACATTTGCCGGCAATGTGTATAACTCATACAATCCCTTGCGATATAAGAACATTGCTGATACAATGAGAAAGATTTTGTTGTGCATATAATTTCATACATCTTCCCTTATCCACAATTGTTAATAAGTTGTGGATAATTTTTTCAACAACTTTGAATAATAGTTACCCACAAGCGTGGAAACTGTGTATAATACATACTTCCGGGTTTAGTTCGCGAAAAGGAGGTTCACTTGTGGAGCATTTAGAAAACCTTTGGCAGGATGTTCTGTCGAAAGTAGAGGAAAAAATCTCCCGGCCCAGTTTTGAAACGTGGCTGAAATCGACAAAACTTTTATCGTACGGATCTGAAAATGTAACAATTGCTGTGCCAAATTCATTTTCAAAAGAGTGGTTGGAGACCCATTACGTACATTTAATAACGGGAATTCTCTCAGAGTTGACTGGCGAAGACCGGTTAATTCAATTTGTAGTTCCTGAAGACATGGCTGAGAAAGACTTTGCTGTGCCTAAACCAGTCGTTAAAAAAGTAGAGAAATCTGCTGTTGCTACGACGGCTGCAATGCTGAATCCCAAGTATACGTTTGACACGTTTGTCATCGGATCAGGAAATCGCTTTGCACATGCGGCATCACTAGCGGTAGCAGAAGCGCCCGCAAAATCCTACAATCCGTTGTTCATATACGGTGGTGTAGGACTTGGGAAAACTCACCTTATGCATGCAATTGGACATTACGTATTGGAACAAAACCCTGCCCTTAAAGTGGTTTACTTATCGAGTGAAAAGTTTACAAATGAGTTCATCAACTCGATTCGTGACAACAAAGCGGGAGAGTTTCGTGACCAATACCGAAGCGTAGATGTGCTGCTAATTGATGATATTCAATTTCTTGCGGGAAAAGAACAAACGCAAGAAGAATTCTTCCATACTTTTAATACGTTGCATGAAGAATCCAAGCAAATTGTCATTTCCAGCGATCGACCTCCGAAAGAGATTCCTACACTGGAAGATCGGCTAAGATCTCGCTTTGAATGGGGATTGATCACCGATATTGCACCGCCTGACTTAGAAACGCGGATTGCAATTTTACGAAAGAAAGCTAGAGCAGACGGTCTTATTGATATCCCAAATGAAGTAATGCTATACATCGCCAATCAAATTTACACGAATATCCGCGAGCTTGAGGGGGCACTTATTCGTGTTGTTGCCTATTCATCACTGGTCAATATGGATATCACACCAGATCTTGCTGCAGAAGCATTAAAGGATATTATTCCGAATGCCCGTCCACGAATGGTTACTATTGTTGATATTCAAAAGACCGTTGGGGAACACTTTAGCGTACGCTTGGAGGATTTCTCAGCTAAAAAACGAACTCGTGCCATTGCATTTCCACGTCAAGTTGCAATGTACCTTTCTCGTGAACTGACAGATGCTTCTTTACCTAAGATTGGTTCGGAGTTTGGGGGAAGGGACCATTCTACAGTCATCCATGCGCATGAGAAGATTTCTAAAATGATCAAAGAGGATAAATCGCTCCAACAAGACATACAAGACATTCGGGCAGCGCTAGGTAGAAGTTAACGAGACTGTGGATATCCTAGAATAACTAGTGCACGTTCACACACAAGTTATACACATGTGGAAAACCTTGCTTGTTATTCGTTCAAAGGGCTTTTCCACATATCCACAGCCCCTACTACTATTACTACTATTCTTTTAAGTACTTTAATTCATTATATAAGCGAGGGGTTCACATGAAATTTGAAATCATGAGAGATAAATTGCTCGAAGGTTTGAGCGATGTCATGAAAGCGATTAGTCAGAAAGTGACGATCCCGATTCTTACGGGTATCAAAATCGAAGTAAATGAAAAAGGATTAACGATGACAGGTAGTGATTCGGATATTACAATCTGTACATCCATTCCCGTAGAACAAGATGGAGAACAAATTATTCAAGTTATGGAAAGTGGCATGATTGTTCTTCAAGCAAAGTTCTTTAGTGAAATCGTACGTAAGCTACCGACTAATGAAGTTGTGATTGAAGTAACTGAAGGCATGCACACACATATCCGTTCTGGAAAGTCTGAATTCCATCTCATTGGTTCTGATCCTTACGAATACCCGATACTACCTGAAGTCTCAGATGAACACCGGATGTCTTTACCATCTGATCTCATAAAGTCTGTTATTCGAGAAACCGTATTTGCAGTCTCTCAACATGAGACTCGTCCTATACTTACTGGTGTTCATTGGGAGTTGAAAGATGGAGAGCTCGTTTGTGTGGCTACAGATAGTCATCGTTTAGCTAGTCGAAAAACAAGACCTGAACAAGTTCCCGAGCAGCCATTTAGCATTGTAATTCCAGGAAAGAGTCTACAAGAACTGAATAAGATTCTTCCAGATACACAAGAACCGGTAGAAATCATTTTTGCCGATCAACAAGTATTGTTTAAAACACGTAATGTTTTATTCTATTCAAGATTGTTAGAGGGCAATTATCCAGATACATCCCGTCTCATTCCTTCTGAATACAAAACATCTGTAACGGTAAACGGGAAACAACTTCTACAAGCAATTGACCGTGCATCGTTATTGGCTCGTGAAGACCGAAACAATATCGTTCGTTTTTCAGCTGAAGGTGGTAACACACTCGAAGTTTCTTCGAACTCACCAGAAGTCGGAAAGGTTGAGGAATTAATCGAGGCACAAGAAGTAACAGGCGAAGAGTTGAAAATTTCGTTTAGTGCTAAATATATGATGGATGCTTTGAAAGCAATCGATGGACAAAATATCGAAGTCCATTTCACTGGAACGATGCGTCCATTCATCCTAAAAGCAACAGACAATGATTCTATTCTCCAACTCATTTTGCCAGTTCGCACATATTGAACAAAAAAGGATGGCCGTAAAGCGGCTATCCTTTTTACTTATAGTCAAAAGTCCGGTAAAATAGAAATACAAACTAACTTTGTGAGGGATTGAATGCAAATGGAAGAGATACATTTCAATACGGAATATGTAACGCTAGGACAACTCTTGAAAATGGCCAATGTGATCAGCTCAGGAGGAATGGCAAAGTGGTTTCTCAGTGAGAACGTAATTTACGTTAACGGTGAAGAAGAACAGCGAAGAGGTCGAAAACTGTATGATGGAGATCTTGTTATGGTACCAGGTGCTGGTAAGTATAAGCTGATCGCTGACCCATATGGAACTCGGGATGCACATTGATCGCCTCGCGTTAACGGACTACAGAAATTACGCCTCCCTCGATTTATCATTTTCTCCGCACATTAACGTATTCATTGGCGAAAACGCACAAGGGAAAACCAATGTCATGGAAGCAATTTATGTGTTAGCTATGGCAAAATCACATCGAACGTCAAATGATCGTGAACTTATCCGCTGGGGCCAGGAGTATGGTAAAATAGAAGGTGATGTAGAACGCAAGTATGGACATCTTCCCATCGAGCTAGTAATTTCCAAAAAGGGAAAAAAAGCTCGTGTGAATCATATTGAGCAAAACCGGCTGAGTTTGTATATCGGGCAAGTGAACGTCGTTATGTTTGCGCCTGAAGATCTTAATCTCGTAAAAGGTAGCCCTCAAGTAAGACGGCGATTCCTTGATATGGAGATTGGACAAATTTCGCCGGTTTATCTGCATGACTTACTGCATTATCAGAAACTCTTGAAACAGAGGAATGCGATTTTAAAAGATAACCGCGGAAAACGTCAATTCGAAGATGTCATGTTTGATGTCTATACCGAACAGTTTGTCGATAAAGCGGTACAAATTATAAAAAAGCGATACTACTTTTTGGAGTTATTACAAAAGTGGGCTGGACCGATTCATAACGGGATTTCTCGTGGACTAGAGAACCTGGAAGTCTCTTATAGCACTCTAAAAGAATTATCACCTGCGCAATCCGATGATGAGATGAAGGATATCTTGATGAAAAAGCTTGCGGAAGTCAAAACACGTGAACTTGATCGGGGGATTACTCTCATTGGACCACATCGCGATGATTTGACGTTTATGGTGAATGGTTATGATATACAAACCTATGGATCTCAAGGACAACAACGCACGACAGCCTTGTCATTAAAACTTGCGGAAATTGAGTTAGTGCGTCAAGAAGTAGGGGAAGCACCTATTTTGCTTCTCGATGATGTGTTAAGTGAGTTAGATGATTATCGTCAATCCCATTTACTGAATACGATTCAAGGACAAGTGCAAACGTTCGTTACAACAACAACCGTTGCAGGAATCGAACACGAAACTCTTCGTCAAGCTGCCATCTATGAAGTTGAAGATGGAACCGTGTCAAGACGAGACAACGTGTGAGACCTGTTTATGGATAGATACCGGAAAAATAAGACCGGGATGCCGGCATGTTCGGAAAGGAAAGGTGAACAGTTTGGCCATGGAAGAAAAAGAGTTGCAAAACGCATATGATGCCAATCAGATTCAAGTGCTGGAAGGGTTAGAAGCAGTTCGTAAACGACCTGGTATGTACATCGGGACAACGAGCGGTAAAGGGCTCCACCATTTGGTCTGGGAAATTGTTGATAATAGTATCGATGAGGCATTAGCAGGTTATTGTGACCACATCGAAGTGACAATTGAAAAAGGAGACTGGATCCGAGTCGACGACAATGGTCGAGGCATTCCTGTAGATATACAAAGTTCTACTGGACGACCGGCAGTTGAAGTAATTATGACTGTGCTACACGCTGGTGGTAAATTTGGCGGTGGCGGATACAAAGTTTCTGGTGGATTACACGGTGTAGGTGCATCTGTCGTGAATGCCTTGTCTATAGAGACAGAAGCATTTGTGAAACGAAATGGCAAACTATACTCGATTAAGTTCAGTCAGGGGAAAGTAGTCCAGGAATTGGAAGAAATCGGTGTATCTGATGAAACAGGGACTACGACTCGATTTAAAGCTGACCCTGAAATCTTTACGGAAACAACTGTTTACGAATACAGTGTTTTAGCACATCGCCTTCAAGAACTTGCTTACTTGAATCGAGGTCTTCGAATTACGATTACTGATGACCGCGGGGAAGAAGCGCGTAAAGATACGTTTCATTATGAAGGCGGCATCAAGTCCTATGTTGAGCACTTAAACGAAAACAAAGAGCCGATTTATCCTGAGCCGATTTTCATCGAAGGAGAAAAGGACGGAATTTCAGTGGAAATCGCTATGCAACATAACAGCGGCTATGCTGATAACCTGCTCTCATTTGCAAATAATATTAATACGTACGAGGGCGGTACACATGAGTCCGGTTATAAAACAGCACTAACTCGTGTGATTAACGATTATGCGCGTAAAAATGGTTTGTTACGGGATGCCGATCAGAACCTAACAGGGGATGATGTACGTGAAGGATTGACAGCAATCGTCTCCGTTAAACACCCAGATCCACAGTTTGAGGGACAGACGAAGACGAAACTTGGAAACTCTGAAGTGAGCACAATTGTGAATTCATTGTTCTCAGAAGGATTCCAACGATTCATGCTGGAAAATCCACAAGTTGCTAGAAAAGTAATTGACAAAAGCTTGATGGCGGCTCGTGCACGTCTGGCTGCAAAAAATGCACGTGAGTTTACTCGCAGGAAATCTGCATTGGAAGTTTCGAGTTTGCCAGGTAAACTTTCCGATTGCTCATCACGTAATCCAGCAATTAGTGAATTGTACATCGTAGAGGGTGACTCTGCGGGAGGATCTGCAAAAGGAGGACGAGATCGTCACTTCCAAGCAATTTTACCGTTACGCGGTAAAATCCTGAACGTTGAAAAAGCTCGTTTAGATAGAATTTTAAGTAACGAAGAAATTCGTATGATGATTACAGCACTCGGTACAGGTATTGGAGAAGAGTTTAACTTAGAAAAAGCTAGGTATCACAAAATTGTGATCATGACCGATGCCGACGTTGACGGTGCACACATTCGTACATTACTTTTGACATTCTTCTTCCGATTTATGCGCCCATTAATCGAGGCAGGGTATGTATATATTGCACAGCCACCACTTTACCGGGTCAAACAAGGTAAGAACGAAGAGTATTGTTATGACGAAGAAGCATTGCAGGAAATCCTAAGCCGATTGTCATCGACACCTAAACCAATCATTACTCGATATAAGGGTCTTGGTGAGATGGATGCTACACAACTGTGGGAAACGACAATGAATCCAGATCAGCGAACTTTACTTCAAGTACATCTTGAAAACGCAATCGAAGCGGATGCAATTTTTAACCGACTTATGGGTGATGAAGTAGCTCCGAGACGAAAGTTCATTGAAGATAATGCAATTTACGTGAAGAATCTAGATGCTTGATTGCCAAGCAGTGTGACTGTTATGGAGAGCTACCCTTGTTTACTCATAAATAAGGGTCAGGTTGAAAGGAGTATGACAACATGGCAGATTTGCCAAAACGCGGTGTGCAGGAAATCAATATTAGCAAAGAGATGGAGACGTCATTCCTTGACTATGCAATGAGTGTTATCGTCTCGCGGGCACTTCCTGATGTGCGCGATGGACTAAAACCAGTTCACCGTCGTATTTTGTATGCAATGCAGGATCTCGGAAATACAGCAGATAAGGCGCATAAAAAGTCAGCTCGTATTGTAGGAGACGTTATCGGTAAGTATCACCCACACGGCGATACTGCTGTTTACGATACGATGGTACGGATGGCACAAGACTTCAACTATCGTCACATGCTTGTCGATGGTCACGGAAACTTCGGTTCAGTGGATGGGGACTCCGCCGCAGCGATGCGTTATACAGAGTCTCGTATGTCCAGAATCGCTATGGAACTATTACGTGATATTAATAAAGACACAATTGACTACAAGGATAACTATGATGGTCAAGAAAGAGAACCAATTGTCTTACCAAGCCGTTTTCCAAACCTTCTCGTCAACGGTACATCCGGAATCGCGGTAGGAATGGCAACGAATATTCCTCCTCATCATTTAGGTGAAACAATTGATGGTGTTCTTGCACTTGCAGATAACCCAGCAGTTACGACGGAGGAACTGATGGAAATCATTCCGGGCCCGGACTTCCCAACGGGTGGAATTATTTTAGGTCGTAGCGGGATCCGTAGAGCTTATGAAACTGGCCGTGGCTCTTTGTTGGTACGTGGTAAAGTTGAGATTGAGCAAGCAACGAATGGAAAAGAAACGATTATTGTTCATGAGTTGCCTTACCAGGTAAACAAAGCTCGATTGATTGAGAAAATTGCAGAACTCGTACGAGAAAAGAAAATTGAGGGAATCACACACCTTGCGGACGAATCTGACCGCACTGGTATGCGGATTGTCATCGAAGTACGTAGAGACGCAAATGCCCACGTATTGTTAAATAACTTATACAAACAAACGGCACTTCAATCCAGTTTTGGTATTAACATGCTTGCGCTTGTCGATGGGCAACCTAAAGTTCTCGCATTGAAAGAGATTTTGTATCATTATTTGGAGCACCAAAAAGTTGTGATTCGTCGCAGAACACAATACGAACTAAAAAAAGCAGAAGATCGCGCACACATCCTTGAAGGATTACGAATTGCACTTGATCACATCGACGAAATTATTGCACTCATACGCGGTTCTAAAACAGCAGATGAAGCTAAAAGTGGGCTAATGGAACGTTTCAGTCTATCAGACCGTCAAGCACAAGCTATTTTGGATATGCGCTTGCAGCGTCTAACAGGATTGGAACGAGACAAAATTGAAGAAGAGTATCAGCAATTGGTACTGCTAATCAATGAATTGCGTGCCATTTTGGCAGACGAACTTAAAGTGATTGAGATTATTAAAGAAGAATTACTTGAAGTCAAGCATCGATTTGCAGACAAACGCCGTACAGAAATTACACTGGGTGGTACGGATATGCTTGAAGATGAAGATCTGATTCCTGAAGAGAACTCTGTCTTAACGCTTACACACCATGGATATGTGAAACGTTTACCAGCAAGCACATACCGTAGCCAGCGTCGTGGCGGTCGAGGAATTCAAGGAATGGGTACAAACGATGATGACTTTGTCGAGCACTTGTTAAATACATCCACTCATGACACGATTTTGTTCTTTACGAGCAAAGGTCGAGTATTCCGGAAAAAAGGTTACGAAGTTCCTGAATTTAGCAGAACAGCTAAAGGCTTGCCGTTAGTGAATTTGTTAGATGTTGAGAAAGATGAAAAAGTAACAACGATGATCCCAATCGAAAAGTTTGAAGAAGACCAATACTTGTTCTTCACAACACGCGATGGCCTCGTTAAACGAACGTCTGTCATGGCATTTGCTAACATCCGTTCTAACGGATTAATTGCCCTACGTCTTCGTGAAGAGGATGAACTCATTAACGTGAAGTTGACGGACGGTAGCGAGACGATTGCTATCGGTACAAAAGATGGTATGCTCATTCAATTCACTGAAGAGTCGATTCGCCCATTGAGTCGTACAGCAAGCGGTGTGATTGGAATTCGTTTACGTGATGGCGACCATGTCGTCGGTATGGATATCGTCAAAGAAGATGATGAAATTCTTGTGGTGACGGAAAATGGATTCGGAAAACGGACTCCTGTCGCTGAGTATCGCCTACAGTCACGTGGCGGGTTCGGGTTAAAGACACTAAATATTACGGAACGTAACGGTAAGATGGTTGCGATGAAAGCTGTAGATGGCACTGAAGACCTCATGCTGATCACCCTCCATGGGATTTTGATACGTATGGATATTCACGACATTTCTATAATTGGTCGAAGCACACAAGGTGTTCGGTTAATCCGCTTAGGGGATGAAGAATTCGTCGCGACTGTTGCCAAGGTCGAAAAGGAATCATTAGAAGAACTAGATGAGACTGAAGTCGAATCTATGGAAACTGATCAATCCAGCATATCTGACTCGGAACCTCATACAGATGAGATTGAAGAACTTCCAGAAAAATCATCAGAAGCTGACGCTGAAGAGTAATTCAAGTAATACCGGTTTGGATAAAATTCCAAACCGGTATTTTTTTGATGTATAGAATAGAGTATGATGAGGAGAGAACAATCATCTGGAAAAGGAATGCGGTGAATAAAAATGGAAAACTACAAAAACTTAAGTGAACTTCGACCAGGTACAGTTATTGCCGAAGACATTTACGCAAATACAGCATTTCCCATCATTCGAAAAGGAACAACACTTGAAATTGAACATCTCGAAGTGCTAGATCTCTTTTCTATTAAAAGAGTGAAAGTAGAAGAGCGTATTATTAATCGCGTTCAGACTGATCAGCCTGAAATTGGGAAGACAGATGTTATTTCGAGCAATATAGAACAGTTGCTTCAAAACAAAATCAGTCGGACTTCAGATTTGCATACGATGTACAAAAAAGCGGTGAATGAATATAAAAGGGAATTTACATCATGGAGATCTGGTGTGAAGCTAGACATTGCTAAAGTACGTTTACTCATTATGCCGTTGTTAGAGTCGTATATGGAACATAAGAAGATGCTTGTATTATTGAATGAGTATTCGAATAGGAAAGAATATCTCTACCATCATGCGGTCTCAGTAGGTGTTTTGACTGCAGCACTCGCGAGTGAGCTTGACTATCCAAAAGGAACAACACTTCAATTAGGGCTTGCGGGAACGCTTGCCGACTGCGGTATGGCAAAAATCAATCCAATCTTATTAGAAAAAGCAGCATTTTTAACAAAGGAAGAGTTTGCTGAAGTAAAAAAACACCCTGTGTTTAGTTATCAAATGATGCAGGAATCACCTTTATTACGCCAAGAAATGAAGCTAGCGGTTTTGCAACATCATGAGAGATTGGATGGAAGTGGATACCCTCGTGGAGATCAGGGGGGAAAAATTTCACAGCTTTCTCAAATACTTGCCGTTGCCGACGTTTTCCATGCCATGACGTGCGAACGAGTGTATCGCGCAAAAGAATCTCCTTATAGAGTGGCAGAAATGATGAAAGAAGAGGACTTCGGAAAATTCGATCCAACTATTCTAGATGCATTGTATGAAATAATAGGTATGCCTTGTATGGGTGATAAAGTTCTTTTAACAAATGGTGATGTGGGAGAAGTTCTCTCATCAAATCATGACCATCCCTTGCGACCAAACGTGAGATTAAATGGCAGAGCAGAAATAGTAGATCTAAGTATGAATCGTTCAATTGCGATTGAGAAGTTAATAAACTAAATGAATAGTAGAAGATCATGAATCTTTATCCAAGCTTGCCGTTTCACAATAAACGTTGAAATGGCGGGCTTTTATTTGTTTTTTTGAGATATATTTGGACACTAGTGTCGCTTAAATAATGTAAGAATGTTCTGTTTATATTATTTCTGGTTTAAGAGAAAAAACGAAAACACTAGAATAACGGTAGTGAACATCCATTTTTTTACTATAGTCGTTGACAAGCTTACCAGAGGCGATTTCTTACTGTTACGGAAAGCTTTTTCCTTGGATTTTTCGAATCCATATATGAGCTGGCTTCCATAAAGCTGCTTTTAAATAGCGACTGATCTGAAGATAGGTTCGTTTACTTTTGGTCGTTAGCTGTGCTAACACATTCAAGCAATAGACGATCATGGCTAGAAAGACTTGGTTATGCACGCTTTGTTGACTCTGACCGTAGAACTTTTTGATATTCAAATGCTGTTTCATCCATTTGAAAAACAGTTCAATCGCCCATCGAGATTTGTACAGCTCTGCGATTTCATCCGCAGATAAGTCAAAACGATTTGTTAGGAGATTCAGCTAATTCCCTTTGGAATCTAACACGTTGAGAAGGCGGAATGTGTTTTCAGTACGGTTTTGCGCCGTCCCAATCACTACCATGTCGTCAGAGTGTACCAGTGAATTCTCTGGCAGCTGAAAGCGTTCGATAGGTCGAACAATCGCGTTTTTTCGTAAGCGAGAGACGAAGAAATAGCCTTCATCCGTCATGCGATCGAATCGTTCGTAATCCAGGTAGCCGCGGTCAAACACATACATGCACTCTTTATCGTCGACAAGTACTTCCAGCTGACCTCGATCGTGTTCTTTGGCGTTGGTTAGAACTGCTTTGTCGGGATAGGAACAACCCTTTTCCATGAATGCTAGACGGAGATGAAGTTTGATACCGGACTTGGTGTGTCGAAATTCCGCCCATCGATGGTTATTCAAGTTCAAAGGAAGCGTGCTGGAATCGATAATTTTTAATGGTGTCGTTGTTTTTCTTCTGATTTGGAGATGAGTGGCTTCATTGATTTGAGCCACTAAGTCTAAAAAAATCTCCTGAAAGAATTCCGTAGGAACTTGATGTAAACGTCTCCCTAATTGAGAAAAGCTAATCGATTTCAGGTTAGAAGCCTCTTGTAGTTCTTCCGAGAAGGTGCAATCACTGATAGCCCGCAAGCTTTCCGTTCCATGAAGCTGGGCGTACAGTAACAGTTTCGTAAACGAAGCCATGTATAGCTTCTTTGTATAGTAGTCTAGACGATGTGCGTTCACCTGTTCTTCAAATAATACGGTAGAAATAGGTGAAAGCCATTGTTCAAATGAAGTTTTTCGTGTAATCTTATCCATTGTAGGGTCCTTTATTTTGGATTTGGATAGGTTACCACCGCCAACCCATTATAAAGGATTTTTTTGTGCAAACTATTAATAGTAGAAATTTCAGTTTTCAGAGGTTGGACATCTTAATTTAACGCGACGCTAGTGATATTTGGAGGGATTTTAAAAAGGGGTTGCACTATTAAACTAGGCATGATATTATAGAACACGTTGCTCTTACAAGAAGTATTTCAGTGAGTTGCAACGGTTAAAAAAGAAGTTAAATAAAGTTGTTGACACGATGCTTACACCATGTTATGATGTAAGAGTTGCTGAAACAACAACGAATAACTAAATTCAACACTATGAACCTTGAAAACTGAACAGCAAAATGTCAACGAATTATCGTTTGAGAAGCCGGTTTTGCCGGTGAAACAAACACAAACAGATCTTAGTTGATCTGATAGACATCTTAAATGATGCCAGTACGAATTGAGCAATCAATTCTCTTTTATGGAGAGTTTGATCCTGGCTCAGGACGAACGCTGGCGGCATGCCTAATACATGCAAGTCGAGCGAATCAATAGGAGCTTGCTCCTTGAGATTAGCGGCGGACGGGTGAGTAACACGTGGGCAA
>NZ_JAMBOM010000004.1 GCF_023715615.1 Sporosarcina aquimarina
TAGCGTACCCATGGACGTTTGAAGATTCAAATATCTAATTATTATTGTTTATCTGCGTGTCAAAAAAATATTTTTGGCACCCTAACAACGGGTCAAACCGTTGATACATCAACATTTATAGAGGGAGAGCTACTTAAGCTGATTTTTGTACACCACCTCTAGTTAAAGATACGATGAGAGGGTAAGTAGAGTTGGAATTTTAATGAATAGAAGGGAGAATGACACATGAAATACAATTTTGATACGGTTGTGGATCGCATGAAATCATCGAGCGTTAAATGGGATGGGGCAGAAGCATTGTTTGGTGAAAAAGACTTATTGCCCCTTTGGGTAGCTGACATGGATTTCAAAGTGCCAGACGAAGTGTCAAAAGCTGTCGCAGATAAGGCATCTCATGGAATTTTCGGCTATACAATCAGGGAAGAGAGCTATTACCAGTCAATCATTGATTGGATGAAAACTCGCCATAGCTGGACAATTGAAAAAGAATGGATTTGCCACAGTCCAGGTGTCGTCACAGCATTGAGCTTAGCGGTGCAAGCCTTTACCAAACCTGGTGATAAAGTTATTGTGCAACCACCTGTCTACTATCCTTTCATGAAAGTGACAGAAACAAATGATCGCGAAGTCGTATATAACCCACTCGTCAATAACAATGGATCTTATGAAATGGATTTCGAGGATCTCATTTCGAAAATCGACGAGTCAGTGAAGCTATTCATGCTATGTAATCCGCATAACCCAGGTGGATTCGTTTGGAAGAAAGAAGACTTGCTACGACTCGGGGAAATCTGTATGGAACATGGAATTTTAGTCATTTCGGATGAAATCCATTCGGATCTAGTGTTCAAAAAAGGAAGTCACATCCCGTTTGCATCGCTTTCAGAGCAATTCGCACAAAATAGTATAACGTGCACCGCACCAAGTAAAACCTTTAACCTAGCAGGATTACAAACATCCAATATCATTATTCCAAATGAAGGACTACGTGAGATATTCACAACGGAAACCGAGCGGAATTCAATCGGCATGCCAAACTCGTTTGGACCTGTCGCTACAGAGGCTGCATATACCCATGGCGTTCCATGGCTTGAAGACGTGTTGGAATACGTTGAAGGGAACTTGAAATTTGTAACAAATTATTTTGCAGAGAACGTTCCTGCATTGAAAGTTCTCCCATTAGAAGCAACGTACCTAGCTTGGATTGACTGTACAGAGCTCGGAATGACTTCTGAAGAATTGGAAACATTCTTCCTATCGAAAGCGCACGTCGCGTTGAATCAGGGAAAAGCATTCGGTCCTGGGGGAGAAGGGTTCGTCCGTATGAACCTCGCATGCTCTCGTTCTATCATCGAAAAAGCTGCAAAACAAATCAAAGATGCAATGAAATCCTTGTCCGTATGAATTGATAAGAATAGTTAAAAAATTGAATTGCTATACAGAACCTCTTTGGATAGAATTGTCTAAAGAGGTTCTTTTTTGTTAGGAGTGAAGAGATGATTAGAAAAGTATCGCCTAGGTGGATCCTGTGCGGATATACGATTGCACTGATTTCACTTCTGTATTTAGGTTTGAGTGGTTTGATATCGAGTAGTATGAGAGGTTCGCTTCCCAACACGTTGTTCATTTTAAGCATGTGTTTTCTTAGTGTTGGTGCTTGGGGGCTTGGTCTTGGAATACGTAACTATACAAAGAATCTTGATCAGGTTGCTGAAACTTTGATGAAAAAAAGATTAATTCTTTTAACGGCGTTTGGATGGTTAATAGTTTTAGGAAGTATTTCATTTTTCCCGATTGTATTTATTTAAATAAGTAACATTTGAAGGGCGTGGGACAGTTGCTTATTCTTTCATATACATTTTTTATTAGTGTGCTTGTAATAACCTATTTTGTAATGGCTAATAAAATAGAAACGGAGTTTTTAACTAGATATTTATTGGTTATTCTCATCAGTTCTTTTTTCTTCTTTAAAATTTTTCATGAACAGTCAGCGCTGTATGTAACGCTAATATGTACAGTCGGACTTGTTTTAAATGCGAAGTTACCTACTATCAACAAGTTCATTCTAATTTTAGTAGCTGGAATTGTAGTCAATGTCTATCGTGTCCCTTTATCAACTGAAGAATTTGATGACTATCTAAAAGCTACTTATGGAATCGAATGTTTGGTAACTGAATGTGTGGAAGTCGTAAAAATAGTTAGTGAGGATACGATGGAATTACAAACGAACGAGTACACCATACAAGGCTACTCCTATAACTGGTACTCTGTTTTTTCTACAGGAGAAATCGAGCTCAATGATAAATCAATCAAAGCAGTCAATGTTATGGGGTTTTGGTTTCCTCTGAGGTAATCAACTTAAGGAGATATTAAATGAAAGTATCTTGTTAGCAATATGTGCCATCGCTTTACTTGGAATCACATATATGCACCAAACACCTGTTCTTGAAACGAACCAGGCAATCGAAGAAGCCAAAAAACATCTAGTTACGCCACCGGAGGAATGCCAAGCATCATTTCCGAAAGTAACAGAACAAGTTTTTCCTTGGGAACTGAAGCGTGTTGAGTTAGTGGAACGTAAAGGTTTTTGGAGTGAACTGATGAATGAGCGGAAATGGGAGATCACAATGGAATACGAGGGAAGGCAAGCCACAGTTGTGATAAATGCATATACTGGAGAATTCATAGAAATCTATGGTCCACTCAATTAATAGGACAGAGAGATGCGCTCTTACAATTTAAAAAACTAAAAATCATAGGCATTCCAGAAATAGATTTTGGCCACTTCAATTGAATGAAGGTGTAGTATAATGAATGTATTTTTTCAAAAGGTGGAACACAAGTCCAACTCCAAAATCCTAACATTTATTCGAGTGTTCATGATAATCGGAATGACATTCTTTTTGTTCATGGCGATCTTTAATCATCTCGATTTGTACTACTTAATGTGGGTTTTTCTACTAGCAGCAGTTCTGTCTCTAGTTGATATAATTGTAAGTCTTATCAATAAAGCCGACAAAAACGTAGTAGTACTTGAAATTGGTTATGCCTTTATTTGGATATTCATGTTAGTTCTGTACGTGCTCATCTAAAAGTAGATTGTATACTTTTAAAAAAGTGCGGAAATTTGAAATAAAAGGAGAAAATTAATGGCGCTATTTGGTTTTATTGTAGTAGCAACAATTTTAGGAGCGCTTTTACTGGTTATCGCCGGTCCGGTGTTTGGGGAGTTCTTGCGTTTGGAATCGTTGTAGGATGTCTATTCTGGGGGTTGTACATGCTCCGTGACATCCATAAAACAATCCATGTATCCTCTCCCAAAAAAGACAAAGTACAAAAAGCTTATGAACAGTATCTAAGTGAACGTTTGGAATAATTCACTACTATATGTTGGTAGTCGCAACAGATGGAAGTACTTTTAAAATAGGAGTGGTTTACATGCAGCATACAATCCGGAATATGAAGGCAGAAGACACTCAACAACTACAAGAGGTGGCAAAAATCAGTTGGAATGCAACCTACGAAGGCATCATTCCATATGAAGTTCAAGAACGATTTTTATCCAGCGCCTATAGTAATGAGATGTTGGCGCGTCGCTTGAACCACTCGATGATGCTTGTTGCAGAACAGGGTGGAATCCTCGTGGGCTTTGCAAATTTTTCTCCTGTGAACGATGACGGCGAATCCGAATTAGCTGCGATTTATCTTCATCCAGATTATCAAGGAAGTGGGATTGGAACAGCGTTGTTACAAGAGGGAATCGTTCAAATTAAAAATGTTAAAAAGATTTACATAACTGTTGAAAAAGAGAACTTGATCGGAAAGGCGTTCTACGATGCAAAAGGATTCACTTTGATTGACCAGTTTGAGGAAGATTTCGATGGACATATGATGCAATCCGTTCGTATGATGTTGACCTTGTGAATGGTTTCCTAAACATAAAATGAACAGCGATTTAAAATACAATATTTAGGGTGGCGAAGAACTTGAACACTTCATACCAACATGAAATCGAAAATCTTTATCAAAACCTAATAGCTGCTTGGAATAATCGTGATGCACAAAGAATGGCTGATTAATTCGAAGAGCAAGGAGTGCAAATAGGATTTGATGGAAGTAAAGTTATCGGAAAAAAAGAAATTCTATTGCACCTAGAGCCTATATTTGAACAACATCCAACTGCACGTTTTATAACTAAGGTTAAAGAGATTAGGCTTTTAGGAACAGAAGTCGCAATTATACATGCAATAGCGGGTATGATTCCCCCAGGAAAGACGGATATTGAGCCTAAAGTAAATGCCATTCAAACTTTAGTTGCTGTTAAAAAAGATGGATTTTGGCGAGTTGAGCTTTTTCAAAATACCCCTGCTCAGTTTCATGGTAGACCGGAGTTAGTTGTAGAGATGACGAATGAATTACAGCACCTTCTCGGGTGAGAAAATGTAGATTTCACTACGAATTTTAGCGACATCATTACTAATAATTTTACGTATTGAGAGTAACCAACGGCGATGAACAATGATGGGGGATTGTTATATGATTAATAAAAATTGGATCTCGATTGGAGTTATTGTAATTTCCATTACCCTGTTAATGGCATGTGATTTCTTTCCTAAGTTAAACGAGGTGTTGTCTATTCCTAAACCGATAGTCAGTGTATTCTTACTCCTGATGTTGTTTGTTGGCTGCTATACAACTCCTCTTCTAAAAAATAATACATTGAGATTTAATTTCCTTTGGGGGGCTGCAACGGTGATTTATCTGATGGGGCTGATTATTGTGTTTAGCCTGTTGGGAGGAAATTCACAAGTTGGTCTGTCCTTATCCAGCCCTGCTCTTTGGATAGTTCTGGCGATTAGTGTGTTTGAGTTATACCGTGAATTTAAGAAACTAAAAGCTGCTCAACCTACTCCTTGAATCACGTCTTCTAGATGATTGAACAAGTTGTAGATTAGCGTATACTGTTAACCTAACAAGTAACCCTCATTCAGTTCCTTTACTTCAGGAAATGGGCGGTTACTTTTTGACTTTACAAGGAGGTATTCGACTATGAAACTAGAAATTATTGCAACAAGCCTACAAGATGCTCTTCTAGCTGAACAAGCAGGAGCAGACCGATTGGAATTATGTTCAGCACTAACTGAAGGTGGATTGACACCAAGTTTAGGGTTGATTGAAGCGGTGGTTGAGGGAGTATCGATTCCAGTCCACGTCATTGTCCGTCCTCATAGCAGAACGTTCAATTATACGGAGGAAGACATTCTAGTGATGCTTGCGGATATCCATCACATTCAACAGACAAAAGCTGCAGGAATTGTTATCGGCATATTAGATGAAAACAATCGGGTGGATACTGTCAATTTGAAGCGTTTTTTAGATGCAGCAGGAGACTTAAAGATAACATTCCATCGGGCATTCGATGCAATTGAAGATCAGCTAGAAGCGGTTGATATGATTGGCGACTTCCCTCAAATCCAGCGAATCTTAACTTCAGGCGGACAAGCGCCAGCCCCCCAATCGTTAGAAAAAATCAGGAAATTGGTGGAGAAGACCCAAAATACATCAGTAACCATTTTAGCTGGGAATGGTATGACACCTGAAGGATTGACAGAATTTATAGAAGCCACAGGGATTACAGAAGTTCATTTTGGATCTGCAGTCCGGGAACACGGGAGTTTTCGTTTTCCAATCAACCCAGAAGTGATAACAACCATCAAATCAATGATTACCAAATAAACTATCATCAGTAGAGGGACTCCCTAACAGCATGTAAGGACAAGACTTGCATAGAAATGTCTTATCGGCAGGGATACAATCTTTTATAGCACCTTAAATCTTCCATTAGCAATTATTTAACGTATTGGTTCTATTGAAAAAGCGCATACTCCCTTTAAGACGGAGGTGCAATTGTACTATGGAACATACAGATTTCTTTAAAGTTGATTTCTGGGAAATGATCTTGCGCACCACGCTAGCGTTTCTGGTGCTCCTATTATTGGCTCGTTTCATGGGGAAAAAACAAATTTCCCAGTTAACATTTTTCCATTACGTGACTGGCATCACGATTGGATCCATTGCCGCTGACATCGCTGGTGAATCTGAGACGCCATTCACAGACGGGTTAGTTGCAATGATCTGGTGGGCAGTATTGACGATTGCGATGAATTATATTGCGATGAAATCCAAAAAAGCACGTATCTTGTTAGACGATAAACCAATAATTATTATTCGGGATGGGAAAATTGAAGAAGGATCATTAAAAAAAGCACGTCTCGATCTTAATGACCTCAATATGCTACTACGTGAACAAAGCATTTTTTCGATAAAAGATGTGTATTTTGCGATCTTTGAAGTCAACGGGAATTTAAGTGTCATGAAACGGACAAGTCAAGAGAATGCAACCAAAGCTGATGTAAAGGCTTCTACAAAAGACCCCAAATACATTCCGACTGAAATTATTTCAGATGGAGAACTCGTTTTGGAAAATTTATCGGAGCTTAACCTAACGGAGCAATGGGTGTATGACCAGTTAAAAAAGAAAGGAATTAATCGAGTCGATCAAGTCTTCTATGCGGAAATCCAAGGAAATGGAGACTTGCATATCGATGAGAGGACAGCTAAAGATAATTAAATAGAGAGGAACCAATATCATGCAAAGGGTATTGGTTTCTCTCTATTTGGTGTGGAACCAGTATATCCTTTTACTGTGTTAAGGTTATGTAAATTGACCTATCGCTTAAAGGGTTTTGCAAATCGATAGAGAATTATTAATAGTAGATGGGAAATAAAAGCAATAAAGTGGTCTTTTATCGCTAGAAGTGTCCCATACTTTTAATGATTAGACAAAAAAGCATCACTGTCAGCCCGTTTTGTAAACTTGGTTATGACAGCTTGCCTCTGTCACTGAGTAATCTGGAGGAGAACGTAATGGTATTTTTTAATACGAATAGAACCAAAATGAAGCCAAAGTTCATTGAAATGGCAAGAACCATGAATGTTGAAATTCGAATAGAAGATAAGGAAATTAGTAAGAAAATAAACATGATACAGTTAACGGAAGAGGATTTAAGATTAATTAAGGCTCTTCAGCCGATAATTTTAATGCATGGAGATGAGTTGGTCGATAATTTTTACGGTACAATTTTGCAAGTGAGAGAATTAAAAGAAATGATCGAACAACATACGACAAAAGAATGGTTACGAGATACATTGAAAAAGCATATTATCGAAATGTTTGATGGAGTAATCAATGATGCATTCATCCAAAAACAACTTCGTGTAGCGAAAGCTCATTACTCAATTGGATTACCTCCTTCATCCTACATGAGTGCGTTCCAGAACCTTCAAAATACTTTGCTGGGAATCGTCTGCAGAGAGGTAGACAATTCAAAAGAAATCCATTTACTACTTTCAGCAATTAATAAGATGATTAGCTTGGAGCAACAGCTTGTTTTAGAAGGATATGACAATGAAACTCAAAAGAAATTAAATGAACAATTTCAAAATGGGAAAGCTGACCTTAAAAACACGATGTTAGAAGTTAGTGAAGGGTTGGTAGCTTTGGCAGAAGAGACTCAAGCATCCGCTGAAATGTTGAGTACGACGATTCGTCAGGTGAACGTAACTACAAAAGACAGTAATGAGCAGGCAGAGTTTGTAAAAATATCTGTCAGTGAAGGTCAAGTTCGTCTCACTAATTTATTGGAGAAAATTGAAGCAATTGAATCGTATACAGAGAGAATGATGGAGAGTATCGAACACTTAGGAGAGGCTTCCGATAAGATTGCAGCTGTTATTGGTATAGTTCAGAAGATTGCTGACCAAACGAACTTGCTATCGTTAAACTCTGCGATTGAAGCGTCGCGTGCGGGTGAGCACGGTAAAGGATTTGCGGTTGTATCCCAAGAAGTGCGAAAGCTTGCTGAGCAAACGAAGCGGTCAGTTACTGAAATTCAAAAACTCATTTCGAATTCAAATGATATTAAAGGTCAGGTACTTGATGATTTGCACGCCGTTAATCATGCAGTACGTGAAGGAGCAACTGCGTCTGAGCTAACGAATTCAACGTTTCATGATGTCGTGAATGCTATTGAAAGTAGTGGGTCCCTTGTGTTGACTGTGCAACAACAAATGAACGAAGTAATTAATGGTGTCCTGGAGATTAAAACGTCTACAACTGAAGTTGCATCATCCGCGGAGGCGTTGAATAAGGCTGCTGTACTTGCATAACCCTGATAAATGGCTCCCTATCCATCAAGGCGAATTGTCCATCTTTTTTCTAAAAAGAAGGAATTTTCACTCGTTTTATAGAATGACAAAAGAGCTGAACGTGTATCTAATATAATAGTAGAGGAGCGAGTGAAGTGACATACGTAGTGGAAACAGTTCAAGACTTGACGAAACTTAATATCGAATCACTTATTTCTGAAAGCGAAGAAGAAGGATATCGTTTTTTAACACGACTTGCAGAAGATTATAAAGAAGGTATTAATACCTTTTCCGATCCAGGCGAGGCATTGTATTGTGTAAAAGATGAGCAAGGGAAAGTAGTAGCAATTGGAGGCGTGAATCGTTTTACGGTTCCAGGAGGAGATCCGAACACTGGGCGACTTCAACGTTTTTACGTAGAAGCAAGTGAACGCAGAAACGGTGCGGGATCGTTGTTACTGAAAGAGATTGTAGAGCATGCACGCAACGTGTTTCACGAATTGACTGTTAAAACAGAGTCATCTAAAGCGGATGCTTTTTATCGTCATAATGGGTTTGAATTTGATGATTCGGCTTCCGAAACAACACATCGAATGGCATTCAATTAATAAGGAGTCAGATTAGTAAACATGGAATATTCTATCCAACACTATTTAAAGCAACTCAGTGATTCAGACAAGACGAATCAGTATGAAGCATTCCTAACGATTCAAAAGGAAATCGAAGAACCTGTGGATTGGGCATATGAGGTATGGGGGCTTTTTGCTGAATGGCTGCACGATAAAGATCCCCATAAACGTGCACGAGGAGCGCAATTCCTGGCTGGTCTTGCTAAAAGTGATCCGGATAATCGTATTATAAATAATTTCTCATCTCTCTGTACTGTTGCAGAGGATGAGAAATTTGTTACGTCCCGACATGCGTTACAATCATTTTGGAAAATAGCACTTGGCGGTGTTGAGCAGAAGAAGCTGGTTGAGGATTATCTATCGAATCGTTTCTATAATGCTATGAATGGCGTCCATCCTACGATGATCCGAAGCGATATAATAATAGGACTTCATAAATTGTTTGAAGCGACTCAGGATGAAGACATCCGGAATTTAGGAATCCGATTAATCGAATCGGAAGATGATGCTAAACAGATGAAGAAGTTGAAAGCGAATTGGAAATAAGTGAACAAGGATGTGGATTGCTATTCACACAGAACGGAGACATATCCCAATGGTTATTGGGATTTCCTTATTATTACTGACACCGTTTTTCGTCTTTTTGCTGCCTAATTTCATAGCGAATTCGATCTATTTCGAATCGGGGAGTTGGTTCATTTTTGTTTCTGGAGGTGTTTACACGGTATATGCAGTAGCTTTCGTTTTTCTAATTGCGGCATCATTTGTTCTATATGCAATGTATATGAGCAAAAAATCCATATTAATAAGTATAGGGTTAACGATATTGGCAGGCTTAAGTTTTTACATAGCTTCACTGAACTATACAATGTTATCGGATGATGGAATAACGTATCGTCCGCTGTTATCTTTTCAAACTCATTCGTATACGTGGAGTGATGTGGATGAAGCGGTGTTCAGGTCGGTACCTGCAGATGATGGGAAATCAGAGTTTGATTTTAAGTTTAGTGATGATATTAAGTTAACACTCAATATGAATCGATTGTTTATGAAATTTCTTCCACCTATTGAAAATCGACTAGCTCATGAAGGTGTCGAGGTGGAAAAAATATTAATCCCTAAAAAAGAATAAACCTGCGACTGCCCGTTTAACATGCGTTCATATGAAATGCTGTGCTATAGTATCAGTGAAAGCAGGTGAAGGACTTGAAACGCAATCGGAAAAGACTGCATAAAAAAGGGAATATGATTGTCTTTCCCGGAACGGTGGAGCGATTGCTAGACCAAGCCGAAGATGCAATGCAAGCAGAGGAATTTGAAAAAGCTGTCAGGTTGTCAGAACAGCTTCTTGAAATTGCCCCCAATTTACCTGAAATACCGGGAATACTTGCAGTAGCACTCTATGAAACGAAGGAATTCGCTAAAGCCAAACCTTACGCAGCGAAGTGGTTACAAAGTGATATGAGTGAATACTTTGAAACAATGGAGCTTTACCTTGCGATTTGTATGCAACTTCAGGATTATGAGGAAGTGGAAGACACCATTGGAGCTCTTCTGGATGAAGAAATTATCCCTAGTGAACTTAAACAAAAGTTTATGTATCTGCGTGAGTTGAACGGGAGATTATTAAATAGGTTTGCGGACGACTTTGTCGCGCAACCAAAAGAAGTAGTCTCATTTGAAGCTTTTTTACAAATGGATCGTTTTCAACAGCACCAGTTACTTGACCAAATGGAAAGTGATGTATCCAAGGATTTTCAGAAGTTACTCGCTGAAATTGCAGTTTATGACAACCTCCCACCTGTGTTAAGAACTGTTGCGTTGGTTTTGTTGCGGAATTCAGGGTTTAAAGACTCGCTAGTTATACGAAAGTTTGGGAGAGGACTTAGTGTCATACCATCTCAGCTCCCACTACCAGGCGAAGACCCACTTACAAAAGAAATTCGTATACTGCTCCAACAAGCAATGGACAAAGATCCCTCTCGACTTTCTCTAATTGAAGAGGCTGTAAAAAAGTTCACTTTAATCAGTTATCCTCTTGATTGGGGTGCTCCAGCGAAAGCCGTTGCATGTGCCTATGAAAATTATTCTATGTTCCTATTTGAAGGGGCTCCCCTTCCTCAAACAGCTTTACATAAGCTGATCTTTGAGATCGATCAGGACTCCAGTGGAGCTGTTGAATGAAATTTCTTGAAAGATAAAGAGACTATGATATACTGAGATGGTTGTCAATGGCGTATAAACGGTACAAAATATATTCGTCACTATGATTCGGAGGTATGTGGAAATGTCAGTTAAATGGGAAAAACAAGAAGGTAACAAAGGAAAGTTAACGTTTGAAGTTTCAGCAGAGGCTTTTAACGAAGGATTGGACAAAGCATTCAAAAAGGTCGTTAAGCAAGTTAACACACCTGGTTTCCGTAAAGGGAAAATGCCACGCAAAATGTTCAACCAAATGTACGGAGAAGAAGCACTTTACAACGATGCAATCGATATCGTACTTCCAGTAGCATACGATGCAGCTGTACGTGCAGAAGGTCTTGAGCCGATTGCATCACCAGAAATCGACATCGAAAAGCTTGAAAAGGGCGAGCCGGTTGTATTCACAGCAATCGTTCCACTTAAGCCAGAAGTGAAATTAGGCGAGTATAAAGGCCTTGAAGCAACACGCCAAGAGACAAAAGTTACAGACGAAGAAATCGACATGGAACTTCAAACGCGTCGTGAGTCAATGGCTGAGATGGTCGTTAAAGAAGACGGCGCAATCGAAGAAGGCGACACAGCGAACATCAACTTCGATGGTTACTCTGAAGGAGAAGCTTTCGAAGGCGGAAAAGCTGAGAACTATGACCTTGCAATTGGTTCAGGTTCATTCATCCCAGGTTTTGAAGAGCAACTAATCGGTTTGAAAACTGGTGAAGAAAAAGACGTTGAATTGACATTCCCTGAAGAATACCATGCAGCTGAACTTGCAGGTAAACCAGCAGTATTCAAAGTGAAAATCAACGAAGTAAAAGCAAAAGAAGTTCCTGAGTTGAACGACGAACTTGCTAAAGAAATGGACGAAGACGTTGAAACAGTGGACGAGCTTCGTAAGAAAATGAAAGAAAACCTTGAAACTGAAAAGAGCTCAGCTTCTGAAACAGCACTTCGCGACGACCTTGTAGAAGCAGCTGCACGTAACGCTGAATTTGAAGTACCTGAAGAAATGGTTGAATCTGAAACTAACCGTATGGTTGATGAGTTCGGTCAACGTCTTCAAATGCAAGGTATGAACCTTGACTTGTACTACCAGTTCTCTGGACAAGACGAAGCATCACTTCGTAAGCAAATGCACGACGACGCTGTAAGCCGCGTACGTGTATCACTTACTCTTGAAGCAATCGGTAAAGAAGAGAATGTTGAAGTTACTGAAGAAGAAATTAACGAAGAACTCAACAAAATGTCTGGACAATTCAACATGGACATCGAACAAATTAAAACTGCCCTTGGTGGTACTGAAATGCTCGAAAACGACCTTCGTTTCAACAAAACAGTTCAACTTCTTGTTGATAATGCAAAAATCACAGAAGCAGCTGCAGAATAATCCAAAGCGCTCTGGGCAAGGCACGGAACCCCGTGCCTTGTTTTTGTATATAAGAGACAGTGTTAGCTTTACTAATTAAAGAACAGTGATAAGTTCTGTAACTAAGGATATGCTAATGATTGAAGCGTAAGGTGGCGACTCCGGAGGAATAAGATTGAAGACCCCACAGGGAGCAAAGCGACCGAGGAGACTGAAATCAAGCCCCTCGGAAAGTGTCCATCTGAAGCGGAAATCATGACTGTCTACTTTGAACCTGTCAATGCACCAAGCGCGGGTAAAACCCGTGTACATACATCAAAAGAACGAAATAGTTGATAAACCAGTTAGAATCTTGTAAGATTTCACTGAATAGGGGTGAGCAATTTGTTCAAATTTAACGACGAAAAAGACAATTTGAGCTGTTCGTTCTGTGGCAAGACGCAGGACCAAGTCCGCAAACTTGTTGCAGGACAAGGGGTTTATATATGTGACGAATGTGTTGAACTTTGTGCAGAAATCGTTGAAGAAGAAGTTGGACTCGAAGAAGGTTTCGAATTCAAAGAAGTTCCAAAGCCAAAAGAAATCCAATCCATTCTTGACGAGTATATTATTGGACAGGATCGCGCAAAGAAATCACTTTCAGTAGCGGTCTATAACCATTACAAGCGTGTAAACTCAGGAAGTAAAGTTGACGATGTAGAACTTGCAAAATCGAACATCGTTCTCATTGGACCAACTGGTAGTGGTAAAACTTTACTCGCGCAAACGCTTGCACGTATTTTGGACGTTCCATTTGCAATCGCAGACGCGACTTCGTTAACTGAAGCAGGTTATGTAGGCGAAGATGTTGAAAATATCCTTCTTAAGCTTATTCAAGCCTCAGATTTTGATGTGGAACGTGCTGAAAAAGGGATTATTTATATCGATGAAATCGATAAAGTAGCTCGTAAATCAGAAAATGCTTCGATTACACGTGATGTTTCAGGGGAAGGTGTCCAACAAGCCCTTCTTAAAATCCTTGAAGGCACGGTAGCGAGTGTACCGCCTCAAGGTGGTCGTAAACATCCTCATCAAGAGTTCATCCAAATCGATACAACGAATATTTTATTCATTGTCGGTGGAGCATTTGATGGGATTGACGAGATTATTAAACGTCGTGTCGGCCAAAAAGTTATTGGTTTTGGATCGGATCCGAACGCTGCAGAAGAGGATCGTTCTTTACTATCAAGAATGATTCCTGAAGATCTTCAGCAATTTGGTCTCATCCCGGAGTTTATCGGCCGTTTACCAGTCATCGCGACATTGGAACAGCTAAGTGAAGATACGCTCTATCAGATTTTGACACTTCCGAAAAATGCAATCGTTAAACAATATCAGAAGATGCTTGGTCTAGATGATGTTGAATTGCAATTTGAAGACGAAGCCCTTATCGAAATTGCAAAAGAGTCAATTGAGCGAAAGACAGGTGCTCGTGGTTTGCGTTCGATTATTGAAAATATCATGCTTGATGTGATGTATGAACTACCTTCGTTAGAAGAAGTTAAAAAATGTGTCATTACTAAAGATTCGGTTTTGGGAGAAGGCTCCCCAATTCTTTATCTTGAAGATGGCTCGGAAGTTAAACTTGATTCAGAAAAACATACTGCATAATTGAAGGAGAAAGCTGACTTTGAGAAAGCGCATTTGTGCTGAATGAGTCAGCTTTTTCCCTCATTTTTCACCTTGTATACCATACATAGTTAATGAGTTAAAATGATGATGGAGGTGTTTGTTCGATGGCATTACGACATAATATACCGCTTCTTCCACTTAGAGGCATTTTGATATATCCGACGATGACATTACATATTGATGTAGGTAGAGAACGTTCCATTTTCGCAATTGAGCATGCGATTGCTAATAGCAATTTAATTTTCCTGGCTGCTCAAATTGATTTAAAAGAAGAGGACCCTCAACCAGAGGATTTGTATCATCTCGGTACGCTGGCTTTCGTGAAATCGATGACGCAGTTGCCAAATGGTACCTACCGAGTGTTAATTGAAGGAATTGAACGTGCAGAATGGACAGATTACGAGGAAGCGGATTTATATCCCGTCGTCACAGTGAATGGGTTCCCTGATTTAACGGAAGTGGATGCAGAGTCTGAAGCGCTTATGCGAACCTTGCTTACCTACTTTGAAAAATATACGAAAATTTCGAAACGGATAACAGAAGATGCCTACCATTCAGTTGCTGAAATTACTGAACCAGGCCGTCTCGCGGATACCATCGCTTCACATCTTCCACTAAAAATTAAAGTCAAACAAGAAATTTTGGAAATGCGTAACATTAAAAATCGTCTTGAATGGCTCATTAGCCGTCTATATAACGAGCAAGAAGTTATGGACCTCGAACAGAAAATTGTCGAGCGCGTCAGGGAGGCGATGGAACGTACTCAGAAAGAATTCTACTTACGTGAACAGATGAAAGCGATTCAAACTGAGCTTGGAGATAAGGACGGAAAAGGGCTTGAAGTGGAGTCGTTGCGTGAACGAATTACTAAGTCCGGAATGCCTGAGGACGTGATGCAAACAGCAGTACGCGAATTAGGTCGTTATGAGAAGATTCCTTCTGCTGCAGCAGAAAGTGGTATTATCCGTTCATATATTGAGTGGCTTGTTGCTCTGCCGTGGCAGGATGCTTCAAAAGATCAATTGGATCTTGACCGGTCCGAGACAATTTTAAATCGAGATCACGAAGGGTTGGAGTCAGTTAAAGAAAGGATTCTAGAGTACCTATCTGTACGTCGGTTGACACGTTCACTTCGTGGTCCGATTCTTTGTATCGAAGGTCCTCCCGGAGTCGGGAAAACTTCACTTGCAAAATCGATAGCTGAATCATTGGATAGAAAATTCGTTCGTATTTCGTTGGGCGGCGTTCGGGATGAATCTGAAATTCGAGGTCACCGGAGAACATACGTAGGTGCAATGCCGGGTCGAATCATACAAGGAATGAAAAAAGCTGGCACTGTGAATCCAGTTTTCTTACTGGATGAAATCGATAAAATGTCGAATGATTTTAGAGGTGACCCTTCTTCTGCAATGTTGGAAGTTTTAGATCCTGAGCAAAATAGCACGTTTAGTGATCACTACATAGAAGAGCCATATGATCTTTCCAATGTGTTGTTCATCGCAACTGCAAATGATTTGAGTGCAATTCCAGGTCCACTGCGAGATCGAATGGAGATTATTTCGATTGCTGGCTATACGGAGCTTGAAAAGCAAGCAATAGCATCCAATCATCTGATTCCGAAACAATTGAAAGAACATGGTTTGACGAAGAACCAAGTCAAATTCCAACAACCAGCTATTTTGGATATCGTACGTTACTATACAAGAGAAGCCGGAGTACGTTCTCTGGAGCGTGAACTTGCGCGCGTTTGTCGGAAGTCTGCTCGATTAATTGCCAGTGGAAAAAAGAAGAGCGTTACCATTAGTTCAAAAACGCTAGAGAACTTCCTTGGGAAAAAGAAATTTAGCCATGGTCAAGCGGAAACAACGAACCAAATCGGAGTTGCGACGGGACTGGCATACACTGCTGTTGGTGGGGATACCTTGCAAATTGAAGTATCTCTCTCCCCGGGTAAGGGTAAGCTGATTTTAACCGGAAAACTGGGCGATGTCATGAAAGAATCCGCACAAACAGCTCTGTCTTATGTTCGTTCAAAAGCGGAACATCTTGGTATTGATTCTTCGTTCTATGAAGCAAAGGACATTCATATTCACGTCCCTCAAGGGGCTGTCCCAAAAGATGGTCCGTCAGCAGGTGTAACAATCGCAACAGCGTTAGTTTCTGCTTTGACAAATCGTCCTATCCGTCGTGAAGTGGGAATGACTGGTGAAATTACACTTAGAGGTCGCGTCTTACCGATTGGCGGTCTTAAAGAAAAGACATTGAGTGCACACCGTGCTGGATTACGTGTTATTATTTTACCTAAGGAAAATGAACGTGATATCGAAGACGTCCCTGAAGAGATTCGTCAAGAGTTATCATTTAAATTGGTTGACGACGCCGCGGAAGTATTGGCGATCGCATTGGAGGAGCAGTAATTATGAAAGTGCATAACGTTGAAATGGTAATGAGTGCTGTAAGACCGGAACAATACCCGGATGACGGCTTTCCTGAATTTGCACTTGCCGGACGTTCTAATGTTGGAAAGTCATCATTTATCAATAAGATGTTAGGACGTAAGAATATTGCAAGAACATCTTCGAAACCCGGGAAAACGCAAACGCTGAATTTCTATAAAATTGAAGAACAACTCTTCTTTGTTGACGTTCCTGGATATGGATACGCACGAGTTTCAAAAACAGAGAAAGAAAAATGGGGCGGAATGATCGAGAAATATTTAACGGGTCGCGAACCGCTAGTTGCAGCGATTCAAATCGTCGATATTCGCCATGCACCGTCTGCAGATGACATCAACATGTACAATTTCTTTGTCCATTACAATATCCCAACAATTGTTATCGCAACGAAAGCAGATAAAATTCCCAAGGGAAAATGGGACAAACATAAAAAAATTGTTCGAGAAACATTGAATATGCTCGGAGACGATCCGCTGTTCGTCTTTTCATCCGAAAAAGGAATTGGCGTAGATGCAGTTTGGGCTGAAATTGAAGGCAGAATGTAACAGATTTTCAATATAAGCTGTATAGTAGAAGCAGAGGCTCTAGTTATTTCTCTGCTTCTTGTTGTGTCGTTTTATAAATTGTTGCAAGTATCGTTGTTTGCAAATCACACTAGTGGATTATCCGGTGCATTTACATTATAATCATTATAAAGAGAGGCGGAAATGCCTACTCGTTCATAGGTTGTTCATAAATAAATGCTTCACGCATTATAGGGTATGTTATACTTATGAGCAGGAAATAGACGCGAAAGGTGTGAGCACCTAGTGAAACTTCTCGCTATTGGGGTCAATCACAGGACAGCGCCGGTAGAAATCAGAGAAAAACTTTCGTTTAATGAATCTGATTTGCCGCACGCTATGGAAGTACTACAATCAACTAAAAGTATATTAGAAAATATTATCGTCTCGACGTGTAACCGTACTGAAATCTACGCCGTTGTTGACCAGCTTCACACAGGACGCTATTATTTGAAAAATTTTTTAGCGGAATGGTTTGAACTTCCGTTAGAATCGTTTACGAATCACTTGATTATTAAAGAAGAAGACGAAGCGATTGAACACTTGATGTCGGTGGCTTCAGGAATCGATTCGATGGTGCTTGGCGAAACCCAAATTCTCGGTCAAGTAAGAACGAGCTTTCTAAAAGCTCAAGAAATCGGTACAACAGGTACGATTTTCAATGAGTTGTTTAAACAAGCCATTACTGTCGCAAAGCGTGCACATGCAGAGACAGCTATAGGAGAAAATGCAGTTTCAGTTTCGTATGCTGCTGTCGAATTAGGGAAAAAGATATTCGGTTCTTTGAAGCATAAGCATATTGCAATTTTAGGTGCTGGTGAAATGGGAGAATTGACGATTAAAAACTTGCAAGGTAGCGGAGTCGGTAAAATTACGGTTCTTAATCGCACTTTTTCAAAAGCGGAAGAATTAGCAGCGCAATTCAAAGGAAATGCAAAGTCGCTAAAAGAATTACAATGTACTCTTCTAGATGTAGATATTTTAATCAGCAGTACAGGGGCAAAAGATTATGTCATTGACTTTGAACTCATGCAATTTGTGGAACGTTTACGAAAAGGACGTCCACTTTTTCTAGTCGACATCGCAGTCCCACGTGATATGGATCCACGTATTGGAGATTTACCCAATATGTTCTTATATGACATTGACGATATGCAAGGCATAGTTGAAGCGAACTTAGCTCAACGCAAAGAGGCAGCTGAGGAAATTCGATCAATCATTCATGGCGAGGTCATCATGTTTAAAGAATGGATTGCAACGCTTGGTGTAGTTCCTGTAATTACTGCATTACGCAAAAAAGCACTTACTATTCAAGCAGAAACAATGGCAAGTATTGAAAACAAAATGCCGGATCTAACAGAACGCGAGAAAAAAGTGTTGAGTAAACATACAAAATCGATTATTAACCAATTGTTAAAAGAACCGATTTTACAGGCAAAAGAATTTGCAACGGATTCCAAATCGACAGAAAAACTAGAGCTGTTTCAATCGATTTTTGGCATTGAAGAAGAAGTTGAACGAGAAAAAAATCTTCAGGCACAACAGCAAAAAGCGGAACAGGGAGCCGGAGCTTCCCAAACGGCCGGTTTGCAACCTGATTTGACATATTGAGTGCGTTCCTACAAGTCATTTCCCATCCCGCTTTTCTCAACGGTCGATGCGGGAGTGGCTTTTTTGACAGAAAGGCAGATGTTGGCCAATGGTTGAGTTGACGATGGCACGGCTTCAGGAAGCTATGCTCATTCTGTATGCCGTCAGCCTGATTTTTTATTTTGTGGACTTTTTAAACAAAGATACACGTGCACAACGAAGCGCATTTTGGCTGACTGTGATTGTTTTTGTTATGCAAACTGGTTTTTTGTTGCAAGCATTCATCATGACGAAACAAATACCTGTCTTGTCCCTTTATGAAGGGGTCTATTTCTTTGCATGGATCCTCATTACTTTATCACTTGGAATTCAACTCAAATATCGATCCAGCTATGCTGGCTTCCTTTTGAATATCGTTGCGTTTTGTTTTATGACCATTCATATTTTTGCGCCAACCCAAGTGGTCAATTCAGGCGTGGGGGATTCTCTCATTTCGGAACTGTTGTTCATCCATATTACATTCGCTATTCTTTCTTACGCAGCGTTTACGATGGCATTTGTTTTCGCGATTCTGTATTTGCTTGTGTATAATTTGTTGAAAAAGAAGAAATTCACTTCACAATTTAATCGGTTACCCTCGCTACAACATGCAATGACGGGCATGAAATCCGCAATCTATACGGGTATACCTGTACTACTTGTAAGTTTGATTTTGGGCATCCAATGGGCGTATACAGCACTATCTGATTGGACATTATTCGATATGAAAATTATTGGTTCTTTCTTGTTAATTATCGTTTACAGTGCTTTGTTGTTTCTCAATAGAAATGGGAAGGTCAAAGCTACTGATTTTGCATGGGCAACGATTTTTTCCTTTGTTTTGATTATCATTAATTTCTTTTTAGGCAGTAAACTATCGCAATTCCATTTTTGGTTATAAGGTAGAACAGGTCGGTATTCATCTAATACGCATCATTCACATAGGGAAGGAAGATAACATTGAGAAAAATTATTGTCGGTTCACGGAGAAGTAAGCTTGCGTTAACACAAACAAATTGGTTCATCGATCAAATGAAAGCTGTGGGTGTTCCATTTGACTTTGAAGTGAAAGAAATCGTAACAAAAGGAGACCGCATAATTGACGTACAGCTTTCTAAGGTTGGTGGTAAGGGACTATTTGTAAAAGAAATTCAACAAGCATTGTTCGACAAAGAAATCGACTTTGCCGTACATAGTATGAAAGATATGCCTTCCGTTTTACCTGAAGGATTGATTGTTGGTTGTATCCCGAAACGGGTCGATCCACGTGATGCGTTTATCTCAAATGGTAACGTTTCTTTTGAAGATCTTCCAGCAGGAGCCGTGGTCGGTACATCTAGTTTACGTAGAAGTTCACAACTACTATTGCTGCGACCTGATCTTGAAATTAAATGGATCCGTGGCAACATCGATACCCGTTTAAAGAAAATGCAAGATGGTGAATACGATGCGATTATTCTTGCTGCATCCGGTCTTAAGCGAATGGGTTGGAGTGTAGACATTGTTACCGAATACATGAGCCTTGAAGATTGTATCCCAGCAGTAGGTCAAGGGGCATTATCCATTGAGTGTCGTTCAGATGACGCTGAACTCCTTGCAGAACTCGCTAAGATGAACGACGAACAAACGTTTAAAGAAGTGGAAGCGGAGCGTACATTCCTACGTGAGATGGACGGGTCTTGCCAAGTTCCAATTGGTGGCTTTGCACAACAGAAAGAGGATGGGATTGAATTAACGGGGTTCATCGCATCACCAGATGGTTCAGAAGTCTATCGTCATACTGGAAAAGCCCAAACTCCAGTCGAAGTGGGTAAAGTCGTTTCAGAAGTTTTACGTAAAGAAGGGGCAGCAGAAGTCATTCAACGAGTGAAGGCTGAGATGGATGGTCAATAAGTACCCATTGTCAGGAGAGACCGTAATTTTCACGAGTACTAAAAAATCAGAGGAGCCTTATGAGCTTGTGAAACAGCTTGGTGGCACTCCGGTTTCGTATCCTCTCATTCGTACAGATGAACGGATATCTGCAGAAGATCATGAGCGATTGCTTCAAGCTCAGTCCTACGACTGGCTGATTTTTACTAGCCAAAGTGCCGTAGCTTCGTTTAAGCAAAAGCTTCAGCGTTACGGAATGAACTCAACTAATTTCCGACTGAATGTTGCAGCTGTTGGGGATAAAACCGCACATGCACTCGAAAAGATTGGATTTAGGGTGGATTTTATTCCTGAAGTTTTCAGTGCAGATGTATTCGTTCAGCAATTCAACCCTGAAGGTGATTCACTTCGGGCGCTATTCATCAAAGGAAATTTGGCAGGGACACTCATTTCTACAGAACTTTCGTTAACTGTCAATGAATGGACTGTATATGACACGCTTCCTGAAGTAACTTCAGCTGATCGAATCGTAGAATTAGTGAAAGATGAAGCGTCAGTTTCGATATTATTTGCAAGCCCTTCAGCGGTCACTGTTTTTACAGAACATGTAGCGCCTGAAATTGGGTGGACAAGCTTTACAATTGGTGCAATCGGACATATTACAGAGAGGGCACTACATGAAGTCGGGGCGCCTGTCCATGCTATGCCTGAAACGTATACATTACCTGATCTCGTGCGAACACTTGCCGAGTCGAAAGGAAGTACTAACTGATGAACAACTTAAATTTCCGTCGGCATCGCCGACTTCGTAGCACAGCTGGAATGCGTGCAATGGTTCGCGAAACACACCTTCAAGCAACGGACTTCATTTATCCGATTTTCGTCATCGAAGGCGAGAATGTGAAAAACGAAATACCTTCTATGCCGGGGATCTATCAGCATTCAATGGATCGACTCGGTGAGGAGTTAGACGAAGCAGTTGCACTAGGAATTCCATCTGTTATTTTCTTTGGAGTTGTTACCGAAAAAGATGCTGTTGGTAGTGGAGCTTACCATGACCACGGTATCATTCAGGAAGCGATCCGTTTGGCCAAACAACGTCACCCCGAGCTCATCGTAGTGGCGGATACCTGTCTGTGTGAATATACTGATCACGGTCATTGTGGTGTCATCGAAGGGGAACGTGTGCTGAATGACCCTTCTTTAGATTTACTCGTCAAAACGGCTGAGTCTCAGGCTCAAGCTGGAGCAGACATCATTGCACCGTCCAATATGATGGATGGGTTCGTCGTTGCAATCCGTCAAGGGCTGGACGAAGCTGGTTTCGAAGAAATTCCAATAATGTCCTATGCAGTTAAGTATGCATCTGCTTACTATGGTCCATTCCGTGATGCAGCAGATTCCACACCTCAATTTGGCGATCGTAAAGCGTACCAGATGGATCCTGCAAATCGTATGGAAGCTTTGCGAGAAGCAGAATCTGATATAGCTGAAGGTGCCGACTTCTTAATCGTAAAACCTGCTTTGTCGTACTTGGATATTTTACGTGATGTGAAAAACCATACATTACTGCCAATGGTCGCATACAACGTAAGTGGAGAGTACGCGATGGTGAAAGCTGCTTCACTTAATGGATGGGTGGATGAAAAGCGTATCGTTCTCGAGACATTGACAAGTATGAAACGTGCGGGTGCTGATCTAATCATGACCTATCATGCGAAAGACGCCGCTCGTTGGTTGGAGGAGACGAAATGAGAGACTATACAAAATCGAAACAAGCATTTAGCAAAGCCGTAGACCTAATGCCTGGTGGCGTGAACTCACCTGTACGTGCATTTAAATCGGTCAATATGGATCCGATTTTCATGGAAAGTGGAAAAGGTGCAATCATAACAGACATAGATGGCAACGAATACATTGATTATGTGTTGTCATGGGGACCACTAATTTTAGGACATGCTGAAGAAGGTGTTGTCTCAGCGATTCAACAAGCTGCCGTAAAAGGTTCCAGTTTCGGTGCTCCGACATTACTTGAAAATGAACTCGCTGAAATCGTGATCGACCGTGTTCCATCGATTGAAATGGTTCGTATGGTGTCTTCAGGTACGGAAGCGACGATGAGTGTATTGCGTCTAGCACGTGGTTACACTAAGCGTAATCTCATTTTGAAATTTGAAGGGTGCTATCACGGTCACGGTGATTCGTTGCTAATCAAAGCAGGATCAGGTGTAGCGACGTTGGGTCTCCCAGATAGCCCTGGGGTTCCTGAAGGAGTTGCGAAAAACACGATCACTGTTCCTTATAATGACTTGGAGAGTTTGAAGGTTGCATTCAAGGAGTATGGAAACGATCTCGCGGGAGTGATTGTGGAGCCTGTTGCAGGAAACATGGGAGTGGTTCCTCCACAGCCAGGTTTCTTGGAAGAATTGCGTAAGTTGACGGAAGAAAACGGGACGCTTCTCATTTTTGATGAAGTGATGACTGGCTTCCGTGTCGACTATAATTGTGCCCAAGGTCATTTTGGAATTACACCGGATTTGACGTGTCTTGGTAAAGTAATCGGTGGCGGACTGCCAGTTGGTGCCTATGGTGGTAAACGAGAAATCATGGAGCACATTGCGCCTGCAGGAACTGTTTATCAAGCCGGCACTCTGTCTGGAAATCCACTCGCGATGACTGCGGGAATTGAGACTCTAAAACGGTTAAACCCATCATCATATGAGCATTTCATGAAACTTGGGGATCAGCTTGAAAAAGGGTTCCGCGAAGCGGCGACTGCCAATGGGATCCCACACACAGTGAACCGTGCAGGATCGATGATTGGATTCTTCTTCACGAACGAAGATGTGGTCGATTATGAATCTGCAAAATCATCCGATTTAGCGTTATTTGCAGAATACTACCGGCTTATGGCTGCAGAAGGCATTTTCTTGCCGCCTTCACAGTTTGAAGGTATGTTCCTCTCGGCTGCACATACAGAAGCTCATATTGCGAAAACGGTAGACGCTTTCCATAAAGTATTTAGTCAGTTAAAAAAATAAAAGTTAAACAGCCTTTTCAAGAGTAATACTTTTGAAAGGCTGTTTTTCTTTGTCTTATGTTCTGATAGTGGATGCTGCATCATATACTCTAACGATAAAAGGAGGCGGCAGAACAATGGAGCCAACACAGTGGACGTTAACGGAGACGTTTCAGTTTCCTGCAGAATACGGGAAAGCAGTTTCTGCACAAGAAGTGAAAGTGACCGCAGGATATACAGAGCATCAGACAGAAGATGCTGTTCGACTTTCTGGGATTTATCATGTAGCTGCGAATGTTGGATTTGACGGTGAAGTTCAAGAAGAAGCTTTAGATTCTGATGCAATACTAATCGATGATGTGGACGTACAAGACCAATCTGGTTATTTTGAGTATGCGGTTCCCTTGCTTGTAGATTTACCTACTAGCGCGGACGGACAACTTACAGCGACTGTAATCGATGCTTCTGCAACTGCAACAGATGATGGGAGCTTAGCCGTTATGTGGACTGTCGAGGCTAAGTTGGCAGATGTTGAAGCTGTTGCACAAAATGTAGAGGAAGAGGTAACCACAACTGCGCGTGCGACTGATGAAGCAGTTGTAGAATCCAAGCAAGCAGTTGCACAGGTAACTGCTGAAACAGCTACTGCAGACCTCGAAAGTTCACAAGTTGAACAGGTTATTGGTTATGTGGATCACAATGAAATGCTCGCGTTCATCAATGATTTAGAAGATGATGTGACGGTGACTTCTTTCCGACTAAATGATGTTTTTGTGGAATAGGAAGCAACATCCGCAAAGGATACAGAAGAGTAAAAAGTCTCCTGTCGTCGGAATGATCAATAGTCGGATGAGCTGAAAACAAGAGATCGGGATAATGATCATTTTACCGTAAAATCTGCATTTTCTTAGCCATGGCGGAAGCAAATAGGGGTTGTAGCCTCTTCTCATAACACCATCCTTTCGCAGCAGGCTTGACGGGTACGCTATACATCCGGTAAACTATTGGAAACAGTATAGTGATGCGTTTATCGGGAGAGTAAATCGGTCGGCTATTGTAGAGAGGGTCCGGGTGGTGCAAGGACCTATTGTCGACAGTTTGAAAGTCACCCGTCAGCAGTTTTCGTGAACGTTTTTTACAAGTAGCGAGAGCCGGTTAGAAGCCGTTATTTCCATTGAGGCAACGTGCGAATTTTGCATAGTTGCGAATAAAGGTGGTACCGCGAACTGACTCCTTCGTCCTTTAACGACGAAGGGGTTTTTTGTGTTTCAAAAATTGGGCACAATGTTGATTGATACTTCAGGTATAGGATTTCCTAGTGACTGATCTTAGTCACCTCGATACGCTTCTGCGGGGTCTTCGTTCTTCGATGCTCGCTAAGGAGTCCTACCATACGTTCAAATCAGCAGAAAGTATAGGCACAAAGTGTTCGATTAAAAACAACATTGAATTATTTTATTTAGTATGAGGAGGAAATGTTATGACAGAAAAAGATCAGTTGGAGATGCCGACAAAGTATGATCCGCAGACGATTGAAAGAGATCGCTATGAATGGTGGTTAAAGGGTGAGTATTTTAAAGCTCAACCGGAGAGTGGGAAAGAGCCCTATACGATAGTAATTCCACCACCGAACGTAACGGGTAGACTGCACTTGGGTCATGCTTGGGATACGACACTTCAAGATATCTTGACTCGCATGAAACGCATGCAGGGTTATGATGCATTGTGGCTACCAGGAATGGACCACGCTGGAATTGCAACCCAAGCGAAAGTGGAAGAGAAGCTCCGTGCTAACGGCCAGACACGTTATGACCTAGGGCGAGAGAAATTCCTAGAAGAAACATGGAAGTGGAAAGATGAGTATGCAGGTCATATTCGTGAGCAGTGGTCTAAGCTAGGTCTCGGATTGGATTACTCACGTGAACGTTTCACATTGGATGAAGGCCTTTCACGTGCTGTCCGCGAAGTGTTCGTAAAGTTGTACAACAAAGGTTTAATTTACCGCGGAGAATATATTATCAACTGGGACCCTGCGACGAAAACAGCATTGTCCGATATCGAAGTTATCCATAAAGATGTAGCGGGTGCTTTCTATCATATGCGTTACCCACTCACAGATGGAACTGGAAGTATCGAAATTGCAACAACACGCCCTGAAACGATGCTCGGTGACACAGCAGTAGCCGTTCATCCGGAAGACGCGCGCTATCAACACTTAATCGGAAAAACTGTTAAGTTGCCAATCGTTGGCCGTGAAATTCCTATCGTAGCGGATGATTACGTAGAAATGGACTTCGGAAGTGGTGCGGTTAAGATTACACCTGCTCATGACCCGAACGACTTTGAAATCGGAAATCGTCATGACTTACCGCGCGTTCTTGTAATGAACGAAGATGGTTCGATGAACAAGTTGGCTGGTAAATATGAAGGTATGGACCGCTTTGACTGTCGTAAAGCAATCGTTAAAGATTTGCAAGACATGAATGTTCTATTCAAAATTGAAGAGCATAATCACTCTGTGGGGCACTCAGAGCGAAGCGGTGCAGTTGTTGAGCCTTATTTGTCGACACAATGGTTTGTTAAGATGCAACCACTTGCTGAAGAAGCAATCGAGTTGCAAAAAGCGGAAGGTAAAGTGACATTCGTCCCTGAACGTTTTGAGAAAACATACTTGACATGGATGGAAAACATTCACGATTGGTGTATTTCCCGTCAGCTTTGGTGGGGACATCGGATTCCTGCATGGTATCACAACGAAACTGGTGAAGTGTACGTTGGTGAAGAAGAACCTGCAGACATTGAAAACTGGCACCAGGAAGAGGACGTACTCGATACGTGGTTCTCATCTGCATTATGGCCGTTCTCGACAATGGGTTGGCCGGATACGGAAGACCCAGAGTTTAAACGTTATTATCCAACAGACGCCCTCGTTACAGGGTATGACATTATCTTCTTCTGGGTGTCTCGTATGATTTTCCAAGGCATTGAGTTTACAGATCAGCGTCCATTCAAGGATGTATTGATACACGGATTGGTCCGTGCAGAAGACGGACGTAAAATGTCGAAATCACTTGGTAACGGTGTAGATCCGATGGATGTCATCGATCAGTATGGTGCCGATGCATTACGTTACTTCCTAGCTACAGGTTCATCACCAGGTCAAGACCTTCGTTATTCTACTGAAAAAGTTGAAGCAATCTGGAACTTTGCCAATAAAATCTGGAACGCTTCCCGCTTCGCATTAATGAACATGGAAGGTTTGAAATACGAAGAAATCGATTTGTCAGGGGAACGTTCCGTTGCAGATGACTGGATCTTAACTCGTCTTAACGAAACGATTGAATCCGTAACAAAGCTATCCGATCGTTATGAATTCGGTGAAGTTGGCCGCGCGCTTTATAACTTCATTTGGGATGATTTCTGTGACTGGTATATCGAGATGGCGAAGTTGCCATTGTATGGCGAAAACGAAAAAGCGAAGCATATGACGCGTTCGGTTCTTGCTTATGTGCTCGACAATACGATGCGTTTGCTTCACCCACTCATGCCGTTCATCACGGAAGAAATCTGGCAGAACTTGCCGCATGAAGGAGAATCCATTACTGTTGCTGCATGGCCAGTGGTGGATGCAAGTTTGACAAATGTAGAACGGTCCACTCACATGAAGCTATTGACAGATGTCATTAAAGCAGTTCGCACAATCCGTGCGGAAGTGAATGCGCCTATGAGTCGCCAAGTGCCGTTGTACATCACTGCGAAAGACGAAGCGACAGCAGCTGTCTTGAAAGCAAACAGCCAATACATTGAGAAGTTCTGTAACCCAGAAACTCTTGAAATCGGCGTAGATGTTCAAGCACCAGGGAAGTCGATGTCTGCAGTAGTTACAGGAGCCGAGCTCTTCATGCCACTTGAAGGCTTACTCAACATTGACGAGGAAATTGCACGCCTTGGTAAAGAACTCGATAAGTGGGCTGGAGAAGTGAAACGCGTTCAAGGCAAATTATCCAACGAACGCTTCGTTTCCAAAGCACCACAGTCGGTCGTAGACGAAGAACGTGCAAAAGAACAAGATTATCTCGAAAAACAAGCTGCCGTGCAGCGACGCATCGAGGAATTGAAAGAGATTTAAGTAGGGGAGGGCTTTCTAACGAAAGCCCTCTTTTTATTTTGGTAAAGGGCAAGGTCATGAATCCATGTGAGTGCATCTTAGAGCTGATGATGTGCTCATAAACTCGGGAAAATGATCATAAATCTTGAAAAGTGCTCATAAACCTTGAAATGTGATCATAAACAAAGGAAAGTGCTCATAAACCTCAAAATGTGCTCATAAAACATAGAGAGTGATCATAAATCCTGGAAAATGATCATAACTCTTACCGAAGATCATTCCCGCAACACGAAAATCTCAAAAATAAGCGAAGCGCTACCAATTAATCCCTAAAAGCACGTGAATTGTGTCTTGTTATCGAGAAATTCAGCTAATTGTCGGAGAAAAACGGCATTGTGATAGAGAAACTAACTGGAGTGATGGACATAGTCATAAAACTGACGGAGAATAATCTTCGCAATCAACAAAAAATCCTTACAAAGTGCTAACTCAGCACCTCATAAGGATTTAAAAAGTTTTTTATGGATATGTCGCATAACTTCTCGCGCAACATTTAATTCACTCGTCTCATAAAGCGACCTCGCACCTACAGGATCCTCAATTTCATTCAACAACCAGACACCTTCCTCATTCTGAAGGAAATCTACTCCGATATAGTCACTCTTCACGGCTTTAGCAATCTTTAATGCGAACTTGCGTAAAGGAGAGGGGACTTCGAATCGCTCACTTGTACCACCTAAGCTAACGTTTGCCTTAAATGATTCCACTCCTGTCCGCTTAACCGCACCCACAACATCCTCGCCTATTAAATAAAGTCGTACATCAGAAGAGTTGTGCGGAATGTAAGGTTGCATCACAAGTTGTCGATTTGGATATCGCGACATCACTTGCTCCACTTCCGCATTCGTCTCACATAAATGGACTTCTTCACCACCGTGTCCATCCGTCGTTTTTATCACAATAGGATATTCACGAACATCCAGAGCAGAACACAACCGCCTTGTAGGAATCGAAGGAATGCCTAAAAGTGCACCAAGCTGGAACGTTTGAAGCTTATCATTCGCAACACGGTTCACTTCGCTTCGATTGACAACAACAATACCGTTTTGTTCCCAGCATTGACTCTTTTCAAAATCGCGCCCTCGATAAACGACGAACTTCCCATCATCAGGTAGTTCGGCATCAGCTGCCAGCAATTCCACATCTAGCTGGTTTGAAGCACCCTGTTTAATAAGCTCATCGATAAACCATCGATTGCGTATCGCATCTTCCTCATCATAATAGATATAGCCCTTCATGCAATCACCTCTAAAATATATGCAATCATTGCATCCGCTACGTTAATTCCTGTTACATGATAAATATTTCGAATATGTGCAGCGGCATTAACTTCACAAACAAGCGGTTCTTCATTCTCGCCGAACAACAGGTCTACTCCTGCAAAATCCGCACTTACCGATTTCGCAGCGCGTAGCGCGATATTGATCTGATCATCCGTTAACTCAACAATCTCTGCTTTTCCACCATTCGTAATGTTGGCACGAAAATCAGTTTCAGAATGTCGATACATCGCAGCAACAACCTGTCCGCCAACGACATTCACTCGTATATCCCGTCCACGACTCGAAGAGATGAACTCTTGAAATAAGTAATCAATTCCACGCAATGACTCTGTTTTCTCGTAAAACTGTTCCTCGGTTTCAATTAGATAGACATTCATCCCGAAAGAACCACGAGCCTCCTTGATAATCATTGGAAGACCTAGTTCTTGCAAGACATGTTCATAATAACCACTTTCTCGGATTGTGAAATTTGGATACACTTTCGGCGCAACAATTGTCCGCGGCATGGGTACACCATCAAGTGCGAGTCTTATCGCTTGTTTCGTTTTATTGTCACAACGCTCAATCACTTCGGGATCATTGAATATTGGGATACCGAGGGATTTTAAATAAGTAGCGAGGACAATATCTTTATCTAAAAACACGACAAAATCAGGGAGTGATGCAACCGTGCTAGTCACATCCATCATGACCTCATAATTTTTCAAAATTGTTGAGGAAACACCAGCTCTTTGCGCTGCTTCCTGGACGAGTTCCGCCTGATCCCGGAATTTGTCATTCACTAAACTTCCATTATAAATAATCCAGCAGTTCTTCAAATGAAACCCTTCTTTCTCGTGCTATACTCTTAAGAAAAGCCTTTCAAAGGCTATTAACTCTAAGTTTAGCATAAGGTGGGGAAAAGGTATGATACCGAAGTTGGAGGAATATAAGAAGCGAGTAAGTATTACTAGTGATAATGAGATTAAACCTGGACTAGCTGCAATTGAAAACGCGATGGAACGCCTAGGATCACCACAAGTCAACTTACGAGCAATCCACGTTGCAGGCACGAACGGCAAGGGATCTACAATTTGCTTGATGGAATCTATCCTTCGTGAAGCAGGAATAAGTACAGGCGTTTTCGCTTCGCCTGCAATGATCGATCTACATGATCAAATCAGAATTAATGGAGAAAATAGTACCGAAGAGCAACTAACAACATCTTTTCAAACACTGAAAGATGCTGGACTTGACGGGATGTTGACAGACTTTGAACTATTGACGGCGGCAGCATTTGTCACATTTAACCGCCTGCAGCCTGATGTTGTCCTCATTGAATGCGGAATGGGAGGACGATTTGACAGCACAAATGTAATCACACCAGTGGTTTCTGTAATTCCATCAATCGCTAAAGATCATATCGGATTTCTTGGTGACTCAATAGAAGAAATCACGTGGCATAAAACAGGGATATTCAAAAAAGGAATTCCAGCAGTATGCGGAAAATTACCAGTGGAAGCTGTAAAGGTAGCAGAAAAAGTAGCTATTGAAGTCGGCAATCCATTATTGCTCTATGGACAAGATTTCTATATTAAAAAAGGACATCCAGAACAGTTTGATGGGAGTGAGCAACTCACATTACCACAAAGAAGGATGAAAGGCCCCCACCAAGCAATCAATGCAGCAGTAGCGATAGAATCACTTCTTAAAGCCGGTCTACAACTTCCAATAGAAGCGATACAAACAGGTATTGCGACGGCTCAGCTCTCTTATCGATTCGAAGAAATCGCACCAGGCGTATTTTTTGATGGTGCACACAATCCTGCCGCAGCTGCGATGCTTAGACGCACAATACAAGAACAACTCCCTGAAGAAAAGGTAGACTTTGTCATAGGAATGATGGCCAATAAAGAAATTAAAGAGACGCTTGATGAATTAATCCCAGTTGCGCATTCTTTTACCTTCATTAATTTTGATGTGGTCGGAGCTGCGTCAGCACAATCCCTATACGAACAATGTGAATTTGGAAATAAAAAGGTGACAGATAGAGATTATGCGTCTATAATACTATCTAAAGACCTACACAAAAAGAAAATAGTCTCAGGTTCTTTGTACTTGCTAAACAGTCTAAGGTCTCATATACTATAATTAGGAATAGAAAGAAAATTCCGCGTGCTTAGCGGTTGATCGGAAGGATGAAGAGGATGAACTTGAATGGCCGGCCATTGTTACTATTGCTTTCACTGTGGATACTTGTTGTGCCGACCGGCATCGTTTATCTTCTTTATACCCAGCCCATACCTTCTGTGAATTGGTTATGGGTAGGTGTTTCTTTATTACTTGGTTTTTTAAGTATTTTCTATCCTATTATCTACAATCGTAAACCTATCGTGCTTTTTGTATGGTTTACATTACCGATTTTTCTAATGTATGGATTAACGATAGAGTTAATTATGACTCAATTGATAATTGCATGTGCGGTTTTAGCGCGTTTAAAAACAGGTGATGTTCTATACCGCTTGCTGTACAACTCGTTAGCTTATTTTGTTCTGTCGGTCAGTTCGGCTGTTGCTTTTTTCATGACAGGAGCTCAGATTGGTGAACTGACCTTTAGCATTCTAGTTATAGGCGTGTTCGTCTATCAAATTGTCTATTCAGTACTGTATGATTGGATTTTCAAACTTTATGGTGTACTTACCAATCGGATGAGACTCGATTCCTTAAAAGAAACGCTCCTTCATTATTTCCGGATGGTCATTGCCGTTCCTCTTGCCTTATCTTTATATTTTATCCTTATCCATTATGGGGTCATTGGTTATGTATTAGTAGGAATTCCGTTCTTTTTCATGACACTTGTTCTTAGGATTAATCGTCAGACAGACGATTTAAATTCCTATATTCAAGCGGCTGGAAAAATAGGTCAACAACTTGCTAAAATGACTACTGAAGATTCAGTAATTGATGAATTTATGACAAAAACGGCAACGCTATTTGAGACGGACTATGTGTATTTATTTGATCACTATGATGGGTGGTTGGAACCTTCCCATTTTTATATGAAGGGCAGAAAAGCAGAAGTGCCTCAAGTTAGATTGGCGAAAGGTCAAGGGATTGCCGGTAAGATCCTTTCTGAGAAGAATAGTTTTCTATTTTCAAGGCGGGAGCAGTGGATTCAACAAACAATCACCCCTGTACCTGATGAAATTGAAAGTCTCTTATGTATCCCTTTAATCCGTCATCAGGAAATTGTCGGAGTCTCTATATTGGGGAGTAAAAAGAAAGATGCCTTTAAAGATTTCCATCTGAATGTATTAGATTTACTCAGTTCGTATTTTATAGTTGCCGTTGAAAAAGCTGCTTATATCGAACTTGCAGAACAGGAAAGTAACCGTTGTGCACTGACGGGACTCTATAACTATAGGTTTCTAGAGCAACGATTGGAGCGAGAAATGGATTTTCTAGCCCATGGAACTCATAAACAACTTGCAGTTTTAATGCTGGATATTGATCATTTTAAAAAGGTCAATGATTCCTATGGGCATGAAAGTGGAAATCTCATATTGAAACAGTTTGCAAAACTCTTGCAAAACAAATGTCCTGAAAAAGGAATAGTTGCTAGATATGGTGGCGAAGAGTTCGTCTATGTTTTGCCTGAGTTTTCTATGGGGGCAGCACTTGAGTTTGCGGAAGAGCTACGAAATGAAATTCAGCAAACAAACATGCGAATTGAGAATGACCTATCATGTTTGTTGCATACAGAAGAAATTCGGATTACTGCTAGTATGGGCGTATCAGTCGCACCTGATGATACAGATGAAGCAATGACGCTGTTGAGAAATGCGGATCGAGCATTGTATCTTGGAGCGAAGAAGGCTGGCCGGAATCGAGTAGGTAGCTATGTAAAGTAAGGCATGTCAGAACGGAGGATATAGAATGCTTAAGATGCCAAGTAAGCAGTGGACAGCTTTTTTAGTATGGCTATTAGTAGTACCCACCTCGTTATATCTTGTTTATACGATGTTTCCGTTTAACGAAATTGATATGGGTTTTGTTTTACTAAATTTCGTCATGCTAATTATCGCCATGAGTGCATCGTTCCAAGTATTTTCTATTAGTATTTCACTTGAACGATGGATTATTTTTGTGATCTTTTTTCAATATGGTCTTTTTGCGGAAATGGTTTTCATGCAACTTGCTCTCACGATTTTACAATTCGTGCGCAAGTCGAGTTTACCGGCATTCTATCGGTTTACAACGAATTCATTTATGTTTGCGATTGTGTCAATCGCAAGTGCGTTCTGCTTTCATTTCGCTGGTGGAAGAATTACGGAAATGTCACCGTGGGCTTTTCTTTTAGCAGCAACGGTTTATGCGGTTTCGTATTCACTTATAAATAGTTTCGTCCTATATTGTATTATGAAAATTGAGCGAGCATCCTTTGATAAGTTTAAGCAAGTGGCATTATGGGACTTTGCTATAACTATAGTTGTGTTACCCTTGGCGGTCGCATATAGTCTACTTACTTATAAGTTGGGCGTTTTTTCTGTTTTATTGCTTGGTGCACCTTTTCTACTCGTTCTCTTAATTATTCGAAGGTACGCTTTTTCTGGAGAGCTTAACAAGAAGCTATCTTCCGCCGTTGAAATAGGTCATGAACTAACCGAAAGTCTAAGCAGAGATGAGGTTATAGAAATTTTCACCGAGAAAATTCGCGGTGTCGTAAATTATGATCAAGCATATATTCTCGATGTACTTCAGGGAAGTCAATTTCAATTATTGGCTTGTTCAGAAGCAGGTACATTTTCAAAGGAAGCGCAGTTTTTTGACTTTGAAAATGAAGCGATTCCTTTATTATCAACTGACAAAATAAAGGTATATAGTTCAAATAAGGAAATCGAGAAGCTCGAACATCTCCAGTTCAGCACTGCTGTACAAAGTGTCATGATTGCACCTATTATTCGAGCAGGAAAACTTGAAGGTTATCTTATCATGACGTCGTTCAGAAAAAACTTTTTTGAGGATTTAGATAAAAAAATGGTTGATTTGTTAACGGGGTATTTCGAAACCTCTATTGTGAAAGCATTTCATTACGAACGCACGATTGAAAAAAGTGAAAAGTGCGGTCTTACAAAACTGTATAACTTTCGCTATCTAACAAAGAAACTAAGTGATGGGCTTAGTCTTTTTCACGAACAAGAAATTGCTAGTTTATCTGCAATCATATTAGATATCGATCATTTCAAATCCATCAATGATAATTATGGACATCAAAGTGGAAATGATATTCTATGTGAATTTGCTCAAATTCTTAAAATGTACGAGACGGATGGTCGTACGCTGGCTCGTTATGGCGGAGAGGAATTTGTTTTATTGCTTCCTGATTTCACAAAAGAGGAAGCAGTTTCACTTGCTGAAAGAATTCGTCTTGAAATTGAGCAGCACACATTTACCATCAAACCGGACTTATCGGATGAAATCGAATCGATTGGTATCAAGCTTACTGTTAGTCTGGGTGTCTCATCAATTCCAGAGGATACGCAATCAGAAAACAGCTTGCTTCGGAATGCAGACAGAGCACTCTATATTGGCGGAAAACAGGCAGGTCGCAATCGCGTTGGAGTTTATGAAGCGGAGACAACCGATCCAATAGAAATTTGAAGGGAATAGGGCTTTACGCAAAAGACTGCATTCGCAGTCTTTTTTTGTAACAATAATGCTCACAAGCCTATTGAACTCAAAGGTTCACTCCGTTATGCTAGAGGTAGGAAAAAGGTATGAAAAGAGGTGTGGATTTGGTGGGTAAAAGGAAAACCACTGAAGAGTCTGGACTGACCTTAGTTGAAATTCTTGCCTCACTTGTGATATTAGGCATAGTTTTCATCGCCTTCATGACAATTTTCCCTCAGATGACGCTTTTCAATAGTAGGACTGAGACGAAGTTGGAGACGATGAATGAGGCTCGGATTGTGCTTGAGGAATATAAGAAGATGAAATGGAAAGCGACCGATTTATCTGAACCAAGATTTAAGAGTGACGGGGAATGGTGGACAGAGACATTGGATGCAAAACCAAATACGATTATAAAAATAAAAAAATTACCTGACGAAGGACCGCCTTTAAACACAGAACTAAAATCAGGCGTTGTAAGATTACATAAATTACACGTAAAGTTGATGAAAGATGACAGGGCCATCAGCGAATCGTTTGGATACATCCAGGTGAAGTGACTATAAGGGGGAGGTAATTATGAAAGACAATCAGTCAGGTATAACGCTTGTAGAAATACTTGCTGTTTTGGTCTTAATCTCCCTGGTGACCGGAATCATATGGACCACAATGAGTATTAGCGTTAAACATAATTCAGTAGAAACTACAAAATTACATCTCCAGCAAGAAGCGAATGTTATTATAACCAAACTTCAACAAGAACATCGTGTTCGCGAATGCTATAAGCTTAATATTGAGGTGCATGAAGTTGCTATCACTAACTGTGAGGATCAAGAAGCTTTTAAGGAGATATTGGGAAACGAATACAAATATGGCCCCTTTATGAGTAAGGAGTTTAAACCAAAGAGAGATAACGTTTCTCGCTTAAATCTTCAAGTGACAGACGTAAATAACTCAAAGTTAACTGTAACCGTTCCAACTGAAATAACGAGGTATAAAAGTGAGTAAGAAAGGTGATAAGATTATGACTCACATGAAAAACGAGCGGGGATATGCATTATTAGTAGTGTTGCTTCTGATTGTTTTCATCACCATTCTTGCTGCAGTGTTTCTAAGAGGGAGTATTAGTAATGCAAAACAAGAAAAATTGATTGATAATAGTCATTTAACAGTAGTGACTGCGGAAACAGGTGTAGACTTTTACAAGACTTTATATAGTAATAAATATTTTAATACAACAGCCTTAGTAGAGAGTGAAACAAAAATTTACTTAGAAGCAAAGAAAAATAATGACAAAAAAACATTGAATACTGCAGATTATACCGATGGTCGTAGATATGCAGCTCGGAGACTAGCATTTTATTTAAATCAGACTGCGGTTCCCAGTATGCCTGTCCAATTGTCCACTTCTAAAAATCTATTTTCATTCGAAACCAGCAAGGCAAAGCCTATTTCTATTATTGCGCAGCAAGAAAGTTTTTCTGTAAAGGTATCCGGTGACATTATAGGAAAAGATATTACTGCTAATAAAACAAAATCGTTAACATTTGAACAGATTTTCTTAGTTCCTTCTTTTAATCCTGCTGATATAGGTGGTGGGGGCGCGGCATCCGGTGATTGGACTTATCCTACCAATACTCCTACAAAAACTTGTCCTGAAAGTACTAAAATTGAAGGCGATGATTGTTTTGTAGAGAATAAGAACAAGAAGGTAAAGGAAATTGAAGACTCCACTGTCTATTTCCCAAATGGATATACGTACACGAAAGAGCAAGACTTCGAAATCGAAGACTCTAAAGTGTACGTAAAAGGAAATTTGAGACTTGAAAAAGGGGAGCTTGAAGTAGAAGATTCATTTTTAGCTGTTGAGGGATTGGTTTACGTTAGAGATGAACTGGAGATTGAAGAATCTCAAGTATTTATTAAAGGTGATTTAGAAGCAATGGAAGAAATTGAAGTAGAGGATTCTATTCTGAAAATTGGTGGGTCTTTGACTGCTCAAGACGATTTGGAGGTGGAAGATTCCAATGTGGAAATAGGTGGGGCTCTTACTGTAACAAATGAGTTTGAGCTTGATAATTCAAACATGATTGTTAAAGGTAGTGCCGCACTTAGAGGAGAAGTTGAGATAGAAGATTCAATGCTTTATGTAGGTGGTGCATTGCACATGAGTGGGAGTGAAATTCAAGTTAAAGATAAATCTAAAGTATGTGTTGCAGGTTCTTTACAAATTGATAATAAGGTAAATATTTCTTCTTCAAGCTTTATATATCATGTGGGGGCTTTTGCGTACTTCGGAGGAGGGACACCGAGTTTGCAAATTAAGCAACTTGGTCTTGAGGAATTCAATAAAAAATGTCCAAATGCCGCTGCACCAACTCCAGAGACTGGTCTTAAATGGCCGTCACCATCTATCGACGTTTCGTATCAATAAATTGGGGGTACCGCATGACACCATATTTCGTATTACTCATAATAGCTTTGATAACTTATGCAGCTGTATTTTTACTTGTTAGATTCGGTCGCGTGTCTTCTATCACATACTGGATTATCTTACTCGGTACATCCACAGCATTCCTAGCAATGCTCGTCTCAAAAACAATGTCATTCTGGTACGCATTGCTCGTCATTCTTGGAATGTCCTTTGCAACAGCAGTATTGCTAGCAAAGCAGCAGGAAGCAAAATAATATGATCCTACGAGAAAAATTGAATGGGAGGCGTCCGGACCATGGGTAATCGAACTATTATAACGTATTTTATAAGCATCTTGGGCGCTTCTTTATTGTTTTTTGGAATTGCGTCTGCAGGTTCACTTGCTGTGGAAAACTTGTTCTTCGGTAAACGATTCGGGGATCATACATATGCAGGTCCTTTCAACTTATCAAAACAGACGGACAAGGAAGCGGAAATCAAACTAACCTCAGAATTGTTAGGAATGCAAGACAAGTTGCAAGCGGATTTACTCTATCAAGATACGATCATACCCATACCAGCAGAATTAGTAGAGTATAGTCCTTCCGCGACTATCGAACAAGCAAAGTCGGAGGAGGAAAACTCGCTCATAGCGACAGTATCCGAGGAAGGACTTCGAACGTTGTTGCAGCAACAATTACCGATGTTGTCTTTCAGTGATTCGGAAATCCAATCTATCGCTAAAGGGATTAGTGAGAAGTTAGAATCAGGAATTATGCCGCAATCCATTATTTTGACGGACTTTCTTAAATCGACACAGATAACTTCTGAAATTGCATCTGCATCTATAAAAGTTGACGGTTTGACAGCTCCGATGCTTGAGCTAATCAGTGAGTTAGACGGAAACGAAATCGAGCCGAAAGCTTCATTTTCAATTCTTGAATTCATCGAAAATACACAACCTGGACTACTAGACGAAGAAGAACTTACTATTCTAGCGTCTACCCTCTATAAAGCTTCGTTACAGACAAACTTCTGGATTGAAGATCGTACAATCCGTCGTGAGCTGACGCAGGGCGTGAAACCTGGATTCGAAGCGGCGATTAATACACAGCTAGGTCTGGACTATGTGATGACGAACCCGAATTACACTTCCTATACAGTGCATGCAAAGTGGGAAAGTGGATCATTGAACATTTCTATTGAAGGAATGCCTCTTCGTTATGAATATGAGCCATACGTTGCGGAAACAAATACATTTGATCCTAAAACTGTTGTTCAATATAGTGAGGATCTATCACGGGGACAAGTCCATATTGCAGAGCCTGGTATAGAAGGATTCGAGATTATTGTGCAGCGTAAAATCACAGAAGATGGATCTTTACTAACTACTGAACCTATATCAGAAGATTTTTATCCACCTGTTTCCCGTGTCGAACAGCATCCTTTAATTGAAGCAGACACGAATTTGGATAATGAACCCGGGGCAGATTCTTCTCAGAACAATGGAAGTGGGAACGACTCCTCATCAAACAACGGTAATTCAAGTAATAAGCCCGATTCGAGTGGAGATAAACCTTCTGGATCTAACAAACCATCTAAAAATCCTAACGGTGGCTGGGCTCAAGATGATGAAAACGCTATACCGATGCCTGGAGACGATGACTATTTGTATGACAAAGGCGGAAATTTGATCAAGTAACACCCGGTTTGGAGGGGGATTTTCAATGGCAGCACCAAGAAAACGGTTAGGGGATTTATTGGTTGAGTCTGGATTGATTACAGATGCTCAGCTTGACATGGCATTAGCGGAAAAGCCTAGGGACCAGCGTCTCGGTGATGCATTGCTAGCGCGAGGCTACATTACAGAACAACAACTTATTGAAGTGTTGGAATTTCAACTTGGAATTCCTCATATCAACTTGTTCCGTTATCCGTTTGATCCGAAATTGTTTAATATTGTACCTAAGGATTTTGCTAAGCGAAACTTACTTGTTCCATTAAAAGCGGACGGCGATCGGTTATTTGTTGCGATGAGTGATCCGATGGACTATTTGACGATTGAGGATCTGCGCTTGTCGACTGGATTTCATATTGAAACAGCAATCGCTTCTAAAGATGATATTTTACGGACGATTTCTAAATATTACGAAGACGAATCATTCGAAGATATTTTCATCGATCAACCAGAAGAAACGAAACAACAGGAAGAACTGACGGATCTCGATTCACCGGTTGTTCGATTGGTGAACCAGTTGATGGTGTCTGCTGTTGCTCAAAAAGCGAGCGATATCCATTTAGATCCCCAAGAAAACGAACTCGTAATCCGCTACCGATTAGACGGTTTGTTGAAAACGGAACGAGTCCTACCGAAGCACATGCAAGGGATGTTAACGGCTAGGATTAAGATTCTTGCTAATCTGGATATTACCGAACAGCGTTTGCCTCAAGATGGACGTATTAAGACGACCATCGATTTTCGTCCAATTGACTTACGGGTGTCAACATTACCGACTATTTTCGGCGAAAAAATTGTGATGCGGATTTTAGATTTGAGTAGTTCACTTAGTGACTTAAAAAAACTAGGCTTCAATCCACTCAACTTGGAACGCTTTTTGGCGGAAATTAAACGGCCGAACGGCATCGTTTTGATTTCTGGACCAACGGGATCTGGTAAGTCCTCGACGTTGTATGCGGCTCTCAACAAATTGAATAGCGAAGAAGTCAATATTATTACAGTTGAAGATCCCGTCGAGTACCAGCTTTCGGGTGTCAATCAAATTCAAGTAAATCAAAATGTAGGACTGACCTTCGCGACAGGTCTAAGGTCAATTTTGCGTCAAGATCCTGATATTGTCATGGTCGGGGAAATACGAGATCGGGATACTGTTGAAATTGCCATTCGTGCTTCATTAACAGGACACCTAGTTCTCAGTACAATACACACGAACGATTCTGTAGCTTCTATTACTCGATTACTCGATATGGGTGTAGAACCATTTCTTGTGACCGCGTCACTCAACGCAGTAGTTGCGCAACGGCTTATTCGAAAAGTGTGCAGAGACTGCGGGCAGAGGATGCCAGCGTCTACTCGCGAGCATGAGATTTTTGCAAAACGCGGATTGACGATTGAGGAAATTAACCGTGGGTCAGGGTGTGCAGCTTGTAACATGACCGGCTATCGAGGACGTGTTGCGATTCACGAAGTGTTGCTGATCGATGATGCGATGCGAGAATTGATTAACAGTCATTCGACGCCTGCTAAAATGCGTGAAGCTGCGGTCAACAGTGGAACAATCTTTTTAATCGATGATGGACTGGATAAAGTGAAACAAGGACTGACAACGACGGAAGAAGTACTCCGTGTGGCGTTGCCTGAATAAGGAGGAGATATCATGATGAAACAACAGATCGATGATTTACTGAAGAAGGCGGTTGAACTTCATGCTTCTGACATTCACATGACGATTGGCTCTCCACCGGTTCTACGTATTCACGGTGATTTGAAGCGTTTTGGAAGTGAAAACTTAGACGAGCAGTTTACGATGGGGGTTGCTGAAGCGACGGTCCCTGATAAATTGTTTACTGCGTTTAAGGAGCAAGGTCAGATTGACTATTCGTATGAAGTTCCAAATGTCGCTCGATTCCGAGTCAATGCGTTTCAACAGCGTGGGGTTATGTCTCTAGCGTTTCGTACAATACCGACAGCCATCCCGACAATTGAGTCTCTACAAATGCCAGGGATTTTAAAATCTCTGGCAGACACAAAACAAGGATTGATCCTTGTAACTGGACCGACGGGATCGGGTAAGTCCACAACGTTAGCGTCGATGATTGATTATTTGAATCAGACTTCAAGGAAGCACATTTTGACACTGGAAGACCCGATCGAGTATATGCATAGTCATGGTTCGAGCATCATCGATCAACGGGAAGTCGGTTTTGACACAGATTCATTCGCAGATGGTTTACGGGCTGCATTGCGTCAAGATCCTGATGTCATTTTAGTTGGGGAAATGCGAGATTTGGAGACGATTTCAACTGCGATTACTGCTGCTGAAACTGGACACCTTGTTCTTGCCACGCTCCATACGTGGAGTGCTGCATCGACTATCGACCGGATCATCGACGTGTTCCCACATGGTCAACAAGCTCAAATTCGCGTTCAGCTTGCAGGAGTGTTGACAGCGGTTTTATCTCAAAGATTGTTGCCGACTAAAGATCGTTCAGGTAGACGTGCTGCGACGGAACTAATGATAAAAAATGCAGCCATCGCCAATTTAATTCGCTCGGAGAAAGTACATCAGATCCCCAACGTCATTCAAACAAATCGGGCCATGGGGATGCACATGATGAATGCATCTGTTAAAGAGTTATTGGATGGTGGAATCATTAGTTATGATACCGCTGAGCCTTACTTGCAGGAGGAATCATAATTGTGGCTCGTTTTAAATATGATGGACGAGACGCGAAGTCTGTCCGATCAGGCGTCGTAGTCGCTGATAATAAAAGAGAGGCTGCGTTGAAATTAAAACGCGAAGGAATTCGTGTGAAAAATTTAACGGAGCAGGCGGAAACTACGCTAACAAAAGAGATTCATATCGGAAAACCAGTGAAACGCCAGCACTTCATTATGTTTTTGCGTCAGTTTTCTACACTCCTTCGTGCTGGGGTGACGATCGTTGAGGCAATCCGAATTTTGGCGCTACAAGTGGAAGGGAAACAGTTCAAAAAGATTTTAACGGAAGTCAACGAAGACTTACGGACTGGTGGAGCGTTGTCGGATTCATTTGCAAAACATCCGAAGGCGTTTGAACCACTTGTGGTGAATATGATTAAGGCAGGTGAGCTATCAGGTACATTAGATGACGCACTGGATCGGCTTGCGATTCACTATGAAAAAGCATATAAGACACGTCAAAAAGTGTTGTCCGCACTTTCATATCCTGTTGTAGTGGGAATTGTAGCGGTCGGAGTTGTCATTTTCTTACTGACATTCGTCGTCCCGATGTTCGTGGATCTGTTCGCCAGTGTAGGTGGAGAATTACCGTTGCTCACACGCTTTGTTATGAGCGCTAGTGATTTTGCCTTGTCTTATTGGTATGTGATTGTTATGACCATTGTGGCGGTTGCAATTGCGTTTTATCTAATCCGGAATAACCCAGCAGGAAAGATGATGTTGGATACGATTTTACTTCGACTACCGATATTCGGAGACATTGTGAAGAAATCAGTTCTGGCTACGTTAACTCGCACGCTTAGTTCGCTATTTTCGAGTTCAGTACCGATTCTGCAATCGATTTCGATGACTGAAAAAGTAATTGAAAATGAAGTCGTTAAGAAAGTACTCGTAAAGTCTCGGGAATCATTGGAACGTGGCGGTTCACTTACCGAGCCTATGGAAGGTCACTGGGCGTTTCCGCCTCTTATTCCGCACATGATCGCAATTGGTGAACAAACAGGCTCTTTGGATGCCATGCTTGCGAAAGTCGCGGATTTCTATGAAAGTGAAGTCGATGCTTCTACTGAAAGATTGAAGGCACTCATCGAGCCACTAATGATTGTACTGCTGGCAGGACTAGTCGGGACTATTGTCCTCGCAATTTTATTGCCGATGTTCAGTCTATTTAACGAGATAGATAATTTGTAACAAGTAAATCTTAACGTCCGTTAAATTTTCATAAATTACTAGAAAAATAGTTCCACACAACCAGAACTTTTGGTATACTGACAGTATGTTGAAAAGCACGTACACTAAGGAGGAGAACAAATGAAAAAGTTTTTACAGAAGAAGTTGAAAAATGAAAAAGGCTTGACACTTGTCGAGCTACTCGCAGTTATTGTTATTTTGGGTATTATTGCAGCGATCGCTGTGCCGTCGATTGGGAATATTATTGAGAATTCAAGACAAAAAGCAATTCTTGCGGATGCTTCAAATGCAATGGAAGCAGCAAATTTATACTTTGTTGAGAATCCTGAAAAGTCAACTGTGGACCTTGCTGAACTTAAAAAGGGATTTTTAGATTCTGCTGGCAGTTTGCTCACAGTAACTGTCACTCAATCTACTGAAACTACGTCAAATGGAACAACAACAAAAACTCCAATGAAAATTGTGTTTACTGCAAAAACTGGTAAAACAACCGCTTCTGTTACAACAGGAATTACTAAGGATCAACTTAAAGATAAATCCAATGTAACTTTTAATAAAGAAACAACATAACTGATTAACTTTTAAGGAGCCAACCCATGCCATTTCCATTCTCCCGCCCAAAGCGGCCCATCTCACTTACAATTGAAGAAGACGCCGTTCGCTACGTAAAACTAAAAGCGGGAGAACCGTTAACAGTGGAAGAAGCCGTAGAAATCCCACTACTCGCTAACACTGTCCATGACGGGAGAGTGGTCGATTCCGCTGGGTTGGCAACTGTGCTCGATGGGCTTGCGAAGGAATGGGGCATTGCGAAACGCAGTGTCCAGTTTCTTGCGCCCGATACATATGTAATGATCCGGAAAGTGCCTTACCCGGAAGATGTGATGGAAGACGAATTAAAAGGGCACTTTTTCATAGAAATCGGGTCGTCGATCTATTTGCCGTTCGATGATCCGGTTTTTGACGTTGTGCCATACTTGCCGAATGAAGATGCCCATGAAGCGATTTTGATTGCCTCCAAAGAAAGTGTCCTCACTGGATACGAAACGGCGTTAACGGATGCTAAATTCGAACCTCTCGTGGCTGATATTGCGCCACTTGCACTTTACCGTTTGGCCCATGAACAGCATCACTTTACAGGGGACGAGCATGTCCTCCTTGCTGATCTTACGGCGGGGAAGCTTGTCGTTTCAATTTTTCATCAACATTATCCGCAGTTTATGCGTCCTGTGGATTTAGAAAATGCTACGGACCTCGATGTTTCGGCAACTGAGCTGTCGACAGACTCTCAAATTTTGTCTCCTCGAGCAATTGTTCAGGAGCTTGAAAAACTCGTCAACTTCTATCGCTACAATATGTGGAATGGCGGCGCGACGATTACCCATTTACTTATAAATGGGGAGTACGCGGAGTTGGATGAATTGCTGTTGCAAGTAACAGATCGTTTAAATGTAGTCGCGGGACCTTTGTTGTCAGAACCACTTACATTTACGGATGGCGGGATAGTTCCTGCGTCGTTCAATCGGACGATCGGATTGGCGCTGAAAGAGGTGCACCATGCTAGTAGACATTAATCTATTGCCAGAAAAGGAGAAGGAGCACTCTGTCCTCCTTTACGTCGCGCTTGCGGTTCTCGGCGCAGCGCTTCTTTTTTGGCTAATTTTCTTTTTACTCACTCGTAGTATCACCTCGGACACTGGGCGTTTGGACAACCAATTAGTGAAACTTCAAGTGAAGCAATCTGAATTGACAGAGCGGTTGAACCGATCTGATACTGCCCAATCGCATGACCAGCTTGCTACAAGTGTTCAATGGGTTGAAGACTATCGTTATGAAACAGCTCCATTGTTGGAAGACTTGGTCGCACAACTTCCGAAACGTGGTTTTTTTCGATCATTTGCATTTGCAGCACCTCACCAAGCGACTGTGGAAATCCAATTTGATGATAAAACGGAAGCTGCATACTATTTAACTCGTATATTGTCTTCTGAATTTGTTGAGACTGCTTCGATTGAATCGATTGAAGCGGAAGAAATCGATCAGGAAGAGGGCGTCGATAACAATTGGTTGCCACGGTACCTTGCGACGTATACGATTTTCTTTACGGATGGACGCCAACTAATTGATGGAGCTGCGCCACCAGTTCCAGGTGATTCTGCGGAAAATAGTGAATCTTCATCTGAAGAAACCGCTCCACCGTCAGAAAGCACAGATGACAGTGAATCACCTGTTCCGGAAGAGGAGGGATCTGATGCGGAGTCTAACTAAACGTCAAAAAGACATTGCCCTTCTTGTACTAGCGGTTATTTTCTTTGTATTGCTCGTCAGTTATAGCTGGTTCCAGCTCTATGCACCTGCAAAAGAAGAAAATACAGGGGTGGTTAATTCACTCGTAGATCAGCGAGAAGTGATCTTCGAGTTGCAACGACAAGTAGCTGCAAAACCGATTGAACAGTCGAACAGTTCCCGTCCGTTGCAACGGAAAGTCCCGGTTCTCCCGCTTGAGGATTTGCTGCTTGTCCAACTAGAAAAAGCTGAAGTGAAATCGAAGGCATTAATTAACAATGTGACGTTTGTTCAAGATGAACTCAATGAGGTACCAATAGAATCTTCTGACCAGCTGGATGCCGGGACAGAAAATCCTGCACTTGCCCTTAAACAATTGACAATTGACGTTGAACTCACTGCGTCTTCTTATGAAGAGGTTGATAAATTCATTCGTGAAGTGGAAGCTACGGAACGTATCTTTGTCGTACAATCTATCGAATTGGATACGCCTGAAGAGATTCGGGAAGCAGCAGCCGAAAAAGAGCCAATTGAACTAACCGTTTCATTCCATGCGTTCTATCGTCCTGATCTCCAAGAACTAATTCCTGAAGTCCCGAAACTGGACGCACCAATGCCAGCGGGGAAAGAAGACCCCACAACTCGATTAGGTGAAGACGAATGACGGACATCTGGACAGGCTTTTTCTTCATTTACGGACTTGTATTTGGTTCATTTTATAACGTAGTCGGGTTACGAGTGCCCAAAAAGGAATCGATCATATCACCACCGTCTCATTGTACAGTTTGCGATAGACGTCTGACTGCTATCGATTTGATTCCTGTATTTTCTTATGTATTTTTACGTGGAAAATGCCGAGGGTGCGGAACGAAAATTAGTGTAATATACCCGTTAATGGAGCTCGTTACCGGTGTTTTATTTGCTCTCTCATTCTATTATTTAGGGTTTTCGATTGAACTCGCAGTCGCACTTCTTTTCATCTCAATGCTCGTCATCATTACAGTGTCAGACATCGCATACATGTTGATTCCAAATAAAATTTTGTTGCCCTTTGGTATCGCAATCGCTCTTCTGCGCATGGTTAGCCCGGTTGACACGTGGTGGGATAGTTTTCTAGGCGCAACAGTCGGTTTCCTGGTACTCTTGCTGATCGCTATCGTGTCGAAAGGTGGCATGGGAGGTGGCGATATTAAGCTATTTTTCGTCATCGGACTTGCGCTTGGAACAAAGCTGACGTTGTTTACTTTGTTTCTTGCGGCTTTAATTGGTTCAATTGTTGGGATTATCCACCTTCGTAGTACACGGCAAGGTAGGAAAACACCTATTCCTTTTGGACCTTCCATCGCTGCGGCTGCTGTCATCAGTTACTTTTACGGAAACTCACTTGTCGGATGGTATCTGTCGCTGTTAACTTAAGTCGAACAATTTTCTTGAACAAGACGACACCAGTCTTGTTCTTTTTCATGTCCGGTTTGGTACGGTTAATGAAACTGGGGGGATTGTTATGAACTTCAAGAAAAAGTATACAAAAATGACAATTATGTTGGCACTCGGACAAGGCGTGCTGCTTGGAATTGCGGCAGTGGCCATTGTCGGATTCATCCTTTTAAAAACAGAAAAACCTGAAAGTGCTGCTTCACCTAATGTTAACGTTAATGTTCCAGCGAGTGGACCTGCGTCCGAGAAGGCGACTGATAAAAAAGGGGAAACTAAGCCTGACACTGCAGCTGCGGGAGCTCCAATCCCTATGTATGCGAAACAACATGGGGTGTTTTCATCTAAAGCGTCTGCAACTTCGTTTATAGCGGATGAAAACTTAGCAAAAGCTGCAGCAGTTCAAGCCAATGGGCAATTTTATGTATGGAGTGCATTGGGATTATCTGAAATGGATGCAGATCCTGCTGGAGAAGAGGGTGTGTTCCGTAAACAAGTGAACGTCTCTCCGCTCGCATGCGATAGTGGAGAAGGGGAATTATTGAGGAGTGTGTTAGGTGCTACTAAAATTTCTGAAATTCAGGATTTGGTCACTTCACGTAAACAGAGTGTCGGTGAAGGGAAAAAAGATACGTTTGCGAGTAATATCACCGCCATCACTGCATTTACGGACGATATTAATGTCATCAAAATGCATGTGTTAGCGCATTACTCCGAGACAGGTAAGTGTGTCAAACTTGAATTTTAATCGCTAAAAAGGTACCAAAGTCATATTGTCCTGTTTTCTACACAATTTTCTTCTGAATCACATTGTCGTATGATGTGGCAAAGGGGGCGTTTACGAATGTTTTTTGAAACCAATGAAACCATTATTTTAGCTTCTGCTTCACCACGAAGAAAAGAGTTACTAGCAAGATTAGGGCTTCCGTTTACAATACACGCGAGCAACGCGGATGAACGTCCGATAGAAAATGGTGAAAAGCCGGAAACTTATGCGCGAGCTCTGTCGTCTATTAAGGCGTCCGCTATATACGAAGACCATCCTGGGACTCTAGTGATTGGAGCCGATACGGTGGTCGCGTTAGACGGAAAGGTGTTCCCGAAGCCAAAATCCGCTGTTCAAGCGGTGGAGTTTTTACAAGAGCTGTCGGGACAAACTCATAGTGTCATAACCGGCGTCACACTCTTAAGTGATGGTGCGGTCACCAGTTTTTCATCCAGTACCGAAGTGACATTTCGGGAATTAGATCACGCACTTATTCAAGCATATGCAGCAACTGGTGACCCATTAGACAAAGCAGGTGGCTACGGCATTCAAACAGCGGGCGGTTTGCTCGTCTCAGAAATTACTGGCGATTACGATAACGTCGTAGGTCTACCGATTTCAGAACTTGCGGATGCATTGCGTTCAAGAGGTTTGATCTGGTTGAAAGGAGACGAGCACTGATGCCGGCGGATTATAAAGATGCGCTCATGATTCGTGATATCCATTTCGCAGACAGACCTCGCGAGCGGATGACTCGCCAAGGGGCTTCCAGCTTGTCGAACCAGGAACTTGTAGCGATTTTACTTCGGACAGGTTCGCGTGAAGAATCCGTGCTCGTTCTTGCAAATAAGCTCTTGTCTGAATTTGATAAAATCCAAGATTTACGGGATGTTACGATTGAAGAGTTGACCGCCGTGAAAGGTGTGGGAGACGCTAAAGCGGTTCAAATCTTGGCGGCTGCTGAACTCGGTAAACGAATCTATTCAGTTGCGCAAGACGGACGCTATGCCATTAAATCACCTGAAGATGCTGCGGCCTACTTAATGACGGATATGTCGAAATTGACGCAAGAACATTTTGTTGTGCTATTCCTGAATGTAAAAAATGAAGTGTTGCACAAACAAACTATTTTCATAGGCAGTTTGAATTCTTCCATTGTGCATCCAAGGGAAATTTTTAGGGAAGCTGTGAAACGCTCTGCTGCGTCTCTCGTCGTTGCGCATAATCATCCTTCAGGCAATGCAACGCCGTCTCCTGAAGACATTGAAGTGACGAAACGACTTGCAGAAGCGGGAGACCTAATGGGTATCGATCTTTTGGATCATATTATCATTGGAGACCAGCGCTTTATCTCACTTAAAGAAAAGGGATACATGTGACACTGTGAATTTGTTCGCCTTTCCGTTATACTATGGTGTATGCTTTTAAGAAGCCTCATAAAACGGTACTGCAGAAAGGAAGAACGAATTTGTTTGGACTAGGAGCGAGAGATGTCGGGATTGACCTCGGCACCGCCAATACGTTGGTATTCATCAAAGGAAAAGGAATTGTTCTACGGGAACCATCCGTAGTTGCGAAAAATACGATGACTAGTGAAATCGTGGCTGTAGGTAGTGCTGCGAAAAATATGATCGGCCGTACGCCAGGTTCGATCGTTGCAACACGCCCAATGAAAGATGGAGTGATTGCTGATTTCGATATTACAACAGCAATGATCGAGCACTACATGAAAGAAGCGACAAAAGCTTCCGGTGGCGCATGGAAAAAACCGAACGTCATGGTTTGTGTACCATACGGAATTACTTCAGTTGAACAGCGTGCAGTCATTGACGCAGCACGTCAAGCTGGAGCAAAAGATGCCTACACGATTGAAGAGCCTTTTGCTGCTGCAATTGGTGCCAATCTACCTGTTTGGGAACCTACTGGTAGTATGGTTGTCGATATTGGTGGAGGAACGACAGAAGTTGCGGTAATTTCCCTTGGAGGAATCGTAACGAGTGAGTCGATTCGTGTCGGTGGTGATACGATGGATACAGCTATTATTAGCTATATTCGTAAAACGTATAACTTAACAATCGGGGAACGTACAGCTGAAGCAATTAAAATCGAGATTGGCTCTGCTAGCGTGCTAGAGACATCTGAGAAGATGGAGATTCGTGGACGCGACTTGTTGACAGGTTTGCCGAAAACACTCGAAATCTCTCAAGATGAAATTGTCGAAGCGTTGCGGGAATCATTGTTACAAATTGTCGATGGTGTCAAAAAGACATTGGAAACAACACCTCCAGAATTGTCTGCTGACGTGATGGAGCGCGGAATCGTCTTAACTGGCGGTGGTGCGCTATTACGTAATTTGGACAAAGTTATTTCTGATGAAACGAATATGCCTGTGTTCATTGCTGAAGATCCATTGGATTGTGTAGCAATTGGAACAGGTAAAGCACTTGATAATTTTGACGTTATAAAAAAAATGCAAGCGAAATAATTGAGGGAGGATATCGGCAATGCCGCGATTTTTTTCGAACAAACGATTGATTTTACTGCTCGTGGGCGTAATTGTTCTGGTAGCATTGATAGCTTTTTCTCTTAAAGACCGGCAAAGCGCCAACCTCCCTGAAAAGATGGTGAAGGATGTCGTCGGTTTTGGACAATCTCTATTTTCCAAGCCGGCACATTCCATTACCGGTTTTTTCGATGACATTGATGGAATTTTGAATACATATGAAGAAAACAAGACATTGAAGGCTCGTCTGACCGAATATGCTTCAACTGAAGTGGAATTAGCAGATATTAAAGAAGAGAATGAGCGTTTACGTAAGATTATCGATAAAAAAGATGATTTGCGAGCGTATGATCCTATTCAAGCAACTGTCATTTCACGGAATCCCGATCAATGGGAAGAGAAAATCATCGTCGATAAAGGTGAAAATCAGGGTGTGAAACTCAACATGGCTGTAATGACTGCAAATGGGCTTGTCGGAAAAGTCGTCCTTGTGACGAAGTTTAAGTCCACTGTCGAATTGTTGTCGACCGAAAACCAGAATTTCCGTGTATCTGCAATGATTCCCGGGGAGAAAGATATTTTTGGTCTGATGGAAGGATACGATCCTGAACGTGGCGAATTGATTATGAAACGGATCGATTCCGGTTTTGAAGTGAAAGTGGGTCAAAAAGTAATGTCTTCAGGGCTTGGCGGGATTTTTCCGAAGGGTCTTTTAATTGGAGAAGTCACTGAGGTTTCGACGGATGATTATGGTCTCACGAAGTTGGCCTATGTGCGTCCGGCTGCTGAATTCTCAATGCTCGATCATGTCATGATTGCAAAAAGACAGTCTGCAACTGTAAAAGGGACAGATGACCCTGGAACGTCGGCAACGGAGGGGGAGGATGGATCATGACTCGGTTCATCATCCCTCTTATTGCTGTCGTTCTGTTTTTTCTGGAGCCGGTTTTCAGTTTGTTTTCACCAATCGAACTGGGCGACGTTCGTTATACACTCGTTCCGAGATTTGTCATTGTTTACTTAGTATTCATCGCTTCCTATTATGATCTTCGCAAGGCGGTTCTCTATGGTTTATCCTTTGGCCTCTTGTATGATATGTATCACATTGATATTATTGGGATATATACGTTTCTCTATCCGCTAATTTGTTTCTTAGCTTTTGTGATCATCCGTCAAGTTCATCGGTCTACCGGGACTGTTATGCTCTTGTCTCTGTTTATGGTCGTGTTGCTAGAAATGATGTCATATTTGTTCGCTAGTCTGATTGCCCTTACGTCAATCAATTTTGAAGTGTTTATGACAGCGAGACTCGTACCGACAGTGATCGCTAACGTGATATTCATAATCTTGTTTGGATGGTTGTTCAAAAACCTGATCTACAAACGAGTCGTAGAGAAGCAAGCCGGTATGTAATTTTCGCATAGGGCGGGGTGACGCAAGTGTCGAAACAGCAAGTCGTAACGATTAAAGGTACTAAAGATGGACTCATCCTGCGGTTGGACGATCAATGCGCTTATTCAGATCTATTGGAAGAGTTAGGCAAGAAAGCGCAGGATCCTGGTCTAGAAGGCGCTGTAGAGGTGCAAATCCATACAGGCTCACGCTATTGTAGTGACCAGGCAGCAAAAGAAATTATTCAGATTGTCCAGTCTGCTGGGCATTTACGTGTTTCAAAGATTCAAAGCGATGTAATTACGATGGAAGAATGCAATCGTCGCGTACAAGAACAACAGTCCGAGACGTATATCGGTATTGTCCGTTCTGGTCAGGAAGTACGTGCCAAAGGGGATCTCGTTGTCATTGGTGATGTTAATCCAAACGGACATGTCTCTGCGGCAGGAAGCATTTATATACTTGGTAGGTTGAAAGGGAAAGCGCATGCAGGAAATGCTGGCAACCGTGAAGCGGTTATTGCAGCTTCATGGTTGGAAGCGACACACCTCATGATTGCGGACCAAATGGAAACAATGACGGACGAGCTCGCAATTTTGTCTGAGCATCCTGAAATGGAATGCGCGTACTTGCATACGAATGGGTTTATCGCTATTGACCGTTTGCAGGATCTACGACTTTTGCGGCCTGGTTTGTCAACATTTAAAGGGGGGAGCTAATGTGGGAGAAGCAATTGTTATAACATCTGGGAAAGGCGGAGTCGGGAAAACGACTTCGTCGGCAAACCTCGGTACTGCATTGGCCCTTCAAGGTAAGAAAGTTTGTCTAGTCGATACAGATATTGGATTGAGAAATTTAGACGTCATTCTTGGCCTTGAGAATCGTATTATTTACGATTTAGTGGATGTCATTGAAGGTCGCTGTCGAATTCAGCAAGCGCTCGTAAAGGACAAGCGGTTCGAGGATCGTTTGTTCTTACTACCAGCTGCACAGACGACCGATAAAAATGCAGTCACTCCAGAACAGATGAAAGACTTGATCACTGAGTTAAAACGGGACTATGATTATATTTTGATTGATTGTCCTGCAGGTATTGAGCAAGGTTACAAGAACGCAATAGCAGGAGCAGATCGTGCGATTGTCGTGACAACACCGGAAATTTCAGCAGTGCGGGATGCGGACCGGATAATTGGTTTGCTTGAGGCAGAAGAGATTGAGCCTCCAAAACTCATTATTAACCGGATTAGAAGAAATCTCATTAATTCGGGAGATACGCTTGACGTGAATGATATTACTTCACATCTGTCGATTGATTTGCTAGGTATCGTGCTAGATGATGAAAACGTCATTTCGTCTTCCAACAAAGGGGAGCCAGTTGTCATGGATCCGAATAATCCAGCTGCGCTAGGTTATCGTAACATTGCTCGAAGAATACTCGGTGAATCTGTTCCGCTCATGTCAGTGGATACCGGTAAACCAGGATTTTTTGGTAAGTTGAAATCACTATTTTCAAAATGAAATCCAAAGTCCTCTGTACCTAATTGGTGCAGAGGACTTTTTTATGCAATTTTATAGGTTTGAGATTTTTCCGTTTTGCATACAAAAGAGGAGTGGTCCCGACTATTCAGGTGTCATGGTTCATATACTGAAAAAAAGGGGGGATACGTGTGAGGAGAAAGACAAAATGGATGTTTGCTCTCGTATTCACAATTGCGATTTTGGGGGTGGCTAAATTAGAGCAACTTGGCGTTATGGAGCGTCCTGTCACCCAATATCTATCAACGGGTCAAGATTTTGTTGCAGTGAAAAAATGGGTGGCTTCGATGATTGACTCGGAGGAATCCGGAATGATCCAAGTGAGTGGCGAGGTGGAAGCAGTGGATCCCTTTGCAGCATATGAATCGATGCAACCATATAAATCAGGTGTGATTTTGTCCTATCCAGAAGCGCTTCCTATTGCGGCTCGTGGAAGTGGTCTCATTGTATTTACAGGATTTACGAGACAATCGGGAAAGACGCTCACTGTACAATATGACAATGGTGATGAAGTAACTTACGGGTTCGTTGGATCGTTTGCTAAGTTGCCCTATACTGCTGTCAACAAAGGGGACACGCTTGCAGTTATGGAAGAAGGTACGATGTATTTAAAAGTAAAGAGGGATGGGCTTGTGCTTGACTCAACGCTGTTGCCCGCGTTCTTCTCGGAAGTAAGCCCTTGAAGTTCCGGCTGCATCCGATTTTGCTGCCGGTCTTCATTTTACTTGCTGTAATGGGCGGACTCGCTGCTTACGCCATTGTTTTCGGTTCGTTACTCATTCACGAAGCGGGACATTTAGTGGCGGCAAAAGCGTATCGAATGCGTGTCCGTTCGATAACAATTCTGCCTTACGGGGGGGAATTAGAAATCGCTGGTCGCGCAGACCATTCACGTCGGGCACGTTTCTTGCTAGCACTTGGCGGTCCGATTGCAACGACTTTGTTACTTTTAGCAGCCATGATAGTGACGTTTCCAGGTTCAATGGACGTGATACGCATCCAACTACTGATCCTACTCGTAAATTTACTTCCAATATTGCCGTTAGATGGTGGACAGGCATTACTTGCTTTGACAGAACGTGAAGAAAGCCGTTATTTTGATCACACTGCATTTCTTTTGTTCTCCATAGGATTTCTGATCGTAGGAATTTCAGTGTTAGTGACAGGATTGCCTGAAACTGCACTTTTAATAAGTCTTGCAGTTTTTTTATGTTTGCAAAACATTAGCGTTTTTCGATTTAGACGATATCAAAGAATCTATGAGCAATTGAAAAGAAACAACTTGACGTAATAATGTGTCCATGTTATTATTTTAATGTTATGTTTGTAGCGCACCCGTGCTGCAACCGCACTGAACCAGGTACAAGCATCTGTAATGGATCACCTGGGAAGGCGAGTCTAAGACTATTTGAGGAGGTGCAAGTATGTACGCAATTATTGAAACTGGTGGAAAGCAAATCAAAGTTGAGCAAGGTCAGGAGATCTTCATCGAGAAATTGGTGGGAGAAGCTGATGAGGCTGTAACATTTGACAAAGTTCTTTTTGTAGGTGGAGATGACGTGAAAGTTGGCGCTCCATTCGTGGAAGGTGCTTCTGTAACAGCGAAAATCGTTAAACAGGGCAAAGGCAAAAAAATCACTGTCTTCAAATACAAGCCGAAAAAGAACTACAGCAGAAAACAGGGTCATCGTCAGCCTTATACTAAGGTTGTTATCGAAGGCATCAACCTGTAAGCTGTTATGATTCAAATCACCGTACAGGAACAAGCATCTGGTCGTATCAACTCTTTTGAGATGAGCGGACATGCCGATTATGCGGAACATGGGAAAGACTTAGTGTGTGCAGCTGCATCTGCCGTGTCATTTGGCGCTGTGAATGCAATCATTTCACTCACTGGGATTACACCAGCGATCCAACAAGGAGAAGATGGTGGATATCTGAAAGTCGTTTTACCGGAGACGGAAGATGATCATGATCAGCAAGTAATCGTGCGTGCGATGATTGTTTCGTTGCAGACGATTGAACAAGACTATGCGCAGTATATTAAAATAACCTTTACCAAGTAGGAGGTGGAACACATGTTACGTTTGGATCTTCAGTTTTTCGCATCGAAAAAAGGGGTAGGTTCTACAAAGAACGGTCGTGACTCCGAATCGAAACGTCTTGGCGCTAAGCGTGCCGATGGACAATTCGTTTCTGGTGGTTCTATTCTTTACCGCCAGCGCGGAACGAAAATTCACCCAGGTGAAAACGTAGGTCGCGGAGGCGACGATACTCTTTTCGCTAAAGTTGACGGCGTTGTACGCTTTGAGCGTTTTGGTCGCGACAAGAAAAAAGTAAGTGTATACCCTGCAGTGCAGGAAGCATAAGAATTGAATCCGAAAAGGACTGCACGCGCCAAGTGTGCAGTCCTTTTTTTATTCTTTAAATCCATATTTGAATGAATGATTTAATCTAAAAGTTTCGTCGTTTGGAACGCAAGGCTTCCACTCCGAAGTGAACGCCCGGACCGAGCAACGCAAAGGTAACATCTGAGACGATGCCCCTTGGAAAGCGTCCGACTGAAACGCAGCACCCTCAACTACACATCCATTTATAAAGACAATCAACAAAGATTCATCCAAACTTTTTGACGAATAACACCTTCAAAATGCTATACTGTAAAGAACGAATCTGCAGGCGGTGAAGAGAATGAAGAAATCGGAGTTGACTGTCCGGGATGCGATGAAATTTGCCCGACATGACTTTTTAAATGAGTTGCAGCTCATCCTCATGCATATGGACCTCAATAATGTCCCCGAAGCACGACGCAAACTTCTGGAAGCAACAGAACGGATGCGTAACGAATCCCAACTAAGTGGACTAGACATGCCAGCACTAGAAACGTGGATGTTAACTTTTGACTGGAACTATTCGGTGTTCTCCAAACAAATAAAAACGATACTTGTACCTAAAAAGTCTGCACGTAAAGCAGACGATCAGCAAATCGTTGATGTATTGGACGACGTTTTCCAGCAACTTATAAAAGGTGCAGATCCTTACGCTGACTGCATGGTCAATATTTTAGTGACGACTACTAGTGACGAGTGGGAAGTTTCCCTTTCGCTTCCCGGACAAACTGCGCCGATTGTATGGAATGATGTACAAGAGAAAGACTGGACAGCAAAACTGTCTATAGATCATGAGTATTGGACGTTCACGATCAGTGGACAATAGGAGGAAATTACATGTTTGTCGATCAGGTAAAAGTTTATGTTAAAGGCGGTAACGGTGGCGATGGAATTGTTGCATTCCGCCGTGAAAAATATATTGCATTCGGTGGGCCCTCGGGTGGAGACGGTGGGAATGGTGGAGACGTCACATTCATCGTAGACGAAGGGTTACGGACATTGATGGATTTTCGTTATCAGCGTCATTTTAAAGCGCCACGTGGAGAACATGGTGCCAACAAAAACCAGCATGGTGCTCGTGGTACGAGTCTGATAGTTAAAGTTCCACCAGGTACAGTGGTGACAGATGTGGAGACAAAAGAGATTATTGCAGATTTGGTGGAAGATGGGCAAACTGCGGTCATTGCACGTGGAGGACGTGGAGGACGTGGTAACAGTCGCTTTGTTACGCCTCAAAACACGGCTCCTGAGCTCTCTGAAAAGGGAGAACCTGGTGTTGAGCGTGAAATCATGCTTGAACTGAAAGTGCTTGCAGACGTAGGACTTGTCGGCTACCCGAGTGTCGGGAAATCCACTCTTCTATCTGTACTTTCTGCAGCCAAGCCTAAAATCGCTGATTATCACTTTACAACACTCGTTCCTAACTTGGGGCTTGTTGAAACAGAAGACCACCGGACGTTTGTCATGGCAGATTTGCCAGGGCTTATCCAAGGTGCTCACGAAGGGGTAGGACTGGGACATCAGTTTCTACGTCATATTGAACGGACACGGGTCATCGTGCACGTGATCGATATGTCAGGTTTGGAAGGTCGGGACCCATTTGAAGATTTCGAAACCATTAACGCAGAGCTTGAGCAATACAATTTGCGTCTAATGGAACGTCCTCAAATTATTGTAGCGAACAAAATGGACATGCCAGATTCTGAAGAAAACCTTCGAGCTTTCAAAGAAAAACTTGGGGAAACTGACCATAAGATCTTCCCAATTTCAGCAATTACACGAAGTGGATTAGATTCACTATTGTTTGCGATTGCAGACCTACTAGAAGTGACATCTGAATTCCCTATGCATGAATTGGAAGAAACAGAAGAAGAACACTCAGTTCTTTACAAATATGAACCGGAAACACCTGATTTCAAAATCACACGAGATGATGATGGGGCTTATGTATTATCTGGATATGCAATTGAGCGCTTATTCAAGATGACCGATTTCAACTTTGACCAGTCTGTACGTAAATTTGGTCGTCAAATGCGAGGCATGGGCGTTGACGATGCTTTGCGTGAACGTGGTGCTGAAAACGGCGATATCGTCCGTCTACTTGATTTTGAGTTTGAATTTATTGAGTAAAGAATAGCCGGCAGAAGGCTGCAGGGGGATTAACAATGAAGCAGTTGGGTGAAGACCAATTCTATTTAGTGCGGGAAGATGTTCTGACAGAGTCGATGCAAAAAATGCTTGAAGCGAAACGTCTTCTCGTATCAGGGGAAGCTGGAACGATTCAAGAAGCGACTTCACGAGTTGGATTATCACGAAGCGCATTTTATAAATATAAAGATGCAGTTTACCCATTTGAAGCGATCGCGCGCGAACGGGTATTGACAGTATTCATCCAATTGGAAGACTTGAAAGGTTCACTTGCAGTCCTGTTGGAACTTATTTCAACATCGCACTGTAATGTGTTGACGATTCACCAAACGATACCCGTTCAAGGGCGGGCAAACATTACGTTGTCGCTGGACGTAACTGAGATGAACCTTTCGATGGAGGCGTTCATTCACAAGTTGAATGGGCCAAGTTTTGTCGATTCTGTCCACTTGGTTAGTTCAGGCGCATTGTGAGAGGAGAACTAGTCGATGAAACATGAATCTTTAAAACCGAGTGTTGCTTATCTAGGACCTGAAGCGTCATTTACACATATTGCAGCTACAGACTTTTTTGGTAAGGATGGACTGATCCCGTTTTCGTCGATTCCAGATTGCATAGAAGCGGTAACCGATGGACGGGTAGCCTATGCGATTGTACCGCTCGAAAATGCGTTGGAAGGATCTGTTCCGTTAACGATTGACTACTTGTTTCATGGGAGTGATTTGTTCATTAATGCTGAACTCTCCACACCTATCCAACAGCATCTCATGGTGCATCCAACACATGCTGATGCAGTAGAATCGCTTGCTTCGATTCACTCCCATCCTCATGCGTTGGCGCAATGTCATAAATACTTGCAATATCACTTTAGAAGAGTTCCGCTCATACAGACGACTTCAACTGCTGCAGCTGCCAAGTACGTGTCTGAGCATCCGGAACTTCCGATAGCTGCGATTGGAAACCAGCTTGCTGCAGATACATATGGACTTCATATTGCTGAAGATTCGATTCATGATTTTCATTTTAATCACACCCGGTTTGTTGTCTTATCATTACGGAAAGAAACGTTAGCTTATGAAGGTGCAGGAATTCCGAAAACTACGCTTATGATTAAGTTGCCGGAAGATGATCAGCCTGGTATGCTCCATCAAATTTTGTCAGTATTTTCATGGCGTAGGTTGAATTTAAGTAAAATTGAGTCCCGTCCTTTGAAAACGGGTCTCGGAAATTACTTTTTTATAATAGACGTTGCAGAAACGGAAGACCATCCAATGATGAAAGGTGCTATGGAAGAACTAAAAGCACTTCGTTGCGATGTGTCGTCGTTCGGATCGTATAGCACATATAACCAACAAACACCTGCCGGAAAGTAATTGGCAGGTATTTTTTTGTAGAAGTACTATTTACCTTTCCTAATTCGTATAGTTGAAAGAGAAGGTGACGGACAATGTGAATGGTCACATATCCGGGCACCCGTTCATATGATGAGTCGATGGAAGGGGGACTTTACAGAGTGAATGTCCATATCGTTGTAAAAGGTGACACGCTTTGGAAAATAGCGCGTCAATATGGAATTTCGTTTGAAGAACTGAAAAAGGTGAATGCACATTTAGCCAATCCTGACTATATTGTGCCCGGTATGAAAATTTTTCTTCCTGAGGGAAAGGGGACTAAACATCCTGAAAAACACGGAGGGAAGGAAAAACAGCCTCAACACTATGAAAAGCCAATGAAACCAGCACCGCCAGCACCACCAGCACCACCAGTACCTCCAATACCAAAGCCGACACCACCTGCGCAGAAGCCAGTGCCGAAGCCACCTTCACAGAAACCGACGCCACCGCCACCACCAAAACCGACACCAAAGCCAGAGGTAAAACCACAGCCAAAACCACAGCCAAAGCCAGAAGTGAAGCCACAACCGATGCCGAAACCACCACCAGCACCACCTAAGCCAGAAGTGAAACCAATGCCGAAACCGGAATCTCCAATCTGCGAAGCGCCACCAGCGCCGCCAATGCAGCCGCAACCGATGGTTCACCCAATGTTCATTGGCATTCCATGTGGCTGGATGCCGATTTATGATGCGGATTGTCATCCATGTGCACATCCGATGCAACATCATATGCATCAACCGATGGCACCACCAATGATGCCGCAAGTACCGGTACAACCACCAGTATGGAACATGCAACCAGAGACATCGGATTGTAAAGATGAATCACCGATTATGGCTGGTCAAGGACCAGGAGTGTCGCCTAATCACTGCGACAGTATGAAAATGTGGGAACCTCAAAACGTTCAAATGCCGAATATTGAGTCATCCACGTTTGACTTATCACCGCCTGCGTACTGTCCGCCTGAACAGGGGTATGTGCCGCAACAGTTGCCGCAACAAGGATATACACAGCAGTATCCGAGCAATCAGCAAGTTCCAATGCAAGGCATTCAAGCTGCACAACATCCGCAATACATGCACTTATGCTCGTCTTGTGGTTCAAGCATGGCGCCCACTCCGTATTATGGGATGCCAATGATGGGGATACATCCTTATTATGGTGGCTATCCTCAAATGAGTTATCCGCCGCAAGGAAACTATGGGCAAAACCAAACGGGTTCATATTGAGCGACCGTGGAAGTCGAAAAGAAATTTTCTCGCATTAAAGAGAATGTATGGCGTTTAGAAGAAGAGGGAAAAGAATATTCGGTAAAACGCTATGCGGACGTACGAGATGCAATTAAAATCAGGAAAATACATGAATTGCTGGAAACGGTAGAGTATCCATTTTGTGCATCAGTTACGACAAAAGGAAATGAGCACATTGTTGTTCAGCCTTGGTTAACGGATGCCATCCCTGTGGATTTTACAAAACAATCTGATCGGAGGGCTTCCTTGACAGCATTGGATGCCCTCCACGAGACTGAATCTTTTGTGGACTGGGAATCGCTTCCGTTTTTACAAAAGTACCACTTATTGGATAAATGGAGTTGGCGACTGGAGAGGTTCCTCAACAAACGCCATACAATCGTTTCATTTTTAGGGGAAGATGCCTTTGATAGTATTGAACGGTATAGCGAGCAAGCTCTTGAACGCTTACTTACGTCCACTGCTCGAGAAGCGCCCCATACACTGCTTCACGGAGATGTCGTTCATCACAATCTATTGAAAACCTCGGAGGGAACCGTCTCTTTAATCGACTTTGATTTAGCATGCACTGGTCATCCGGATGTAGAAATTGGATTATGGCTGCATCGAGTTCTTCCAAAGGTCAATTATAATGCGGCGTTATTGTTTGAGGAAGAACCTCGATTGCATGTTCTGGGGCAGCAGGCGATTGCCATGCTACAGTATCCAAATGAAATGCTGCGTGAATGGTCGTATTTGACGACACTTCCTGAGAAACGTCAACAGACCTTAGCCAAGCTGCTCATTCCATTTACTGAACACGCATTGAATCGATGGCCAGAACTCTGTCGGTTTTCAAACAACTTAATTGAACACGATCGCTATTCTCCATAAGGGCTGCCCAAGTCGTATTTAATACGTCTGGCAGTTCTTTTTGGTGATTAGACTGAGCTGTATTTCACATTGATGTGGTATACTTGAAGATAAGACTCTAGGGGGTAAGTGGCATTGTATGATTACATAAAAGGGTTCGTTACCCGAGTGACACCAGAATATATTACGATCGAAAATGGAGGAATCGGTTATCAAGTGTTAACACCGAATCCCTACGCATTTCATGTAACGGAAACAGAGCAACAGATCTTCATTCATCACCATGTACGGGAAGATGCACAGTTGTTCATGGGGTTCCTATCACTAGAGCAACGAGAACTATTCCGGAAACTAATTACGGTGTCTGGAATCGGTCCTAAGGGCGCGCTTGCCATACTTTCAAGTGGTATTCCTTCACAAGTGATCAGCGCTATCGAGCGTGAAGACGAGGCGTTCCTTGTTCAGTTCCCAGGAGTCGGTAAAAAGACGGCTCGCCAAATGATTTTGGATTTGAAAGGCAAATTAGTGGATCTCTTCACGGAGTTGGACATGCCAGAAGATGATGGCACTACACTCTTCACGCTCACAGAAAATGGTGCACTTGAAGAAGCGATGCTCGCACTGGAAGCGCTTGGCTATTCAGCAAGGGAAATAGCGAAAGTAAAAAAAGAACTCGAGAAAGAAGAGTTAGCGACAGAAGGATATATGAAGCGCGCACTGCAATTATTGCTTAAACAGCAGTAAGAAGTCCTTGGATTTTTGCGCGCGGTTAAAAAGGAGGGGGAACAATGGATTCACGCGTACTTTCAAGTGAACTTTCGGATTTTGATGAAGGATTTGAGCAATCACTGCGCCCTCAACGGTTAGCGCATTATATAGGACAAGAGCAAGTAAAGGACAATTTGTCAATTTTCATCGAGGCCGCGCGGGGACGAAGCGAAAGTTTGGACCACGTGCTATTATATGGACCACCAGGGCTAGGGAAGACGACGCTCGCTGCTGTTATTGCTAATGAGATGGGTGTCAACCTTCGCATGACGAGCGGTCCAGCGATTGAACGTCCCGGAGATTTGGCTGCGGTCGTTTCGTCATTGGAGCCAGGGGATGTATTATTTATCGATGAAATTCATCGGTTAAATCGATCGATTGAGGAAGTCTTGTATCCTGCTATGGAAGACTTTTGTCTCGATATCGTCGTTGGAAAAGGACCTTCTGCCAAATCGATACGTCTCGACTTGCCACCGTTTACCTTGATTGGGGCAACGACACGTGCAGGGTCACTTTCTGCACCGCTTCGGGATCGGTTCGGCGTTCCTTTACGTCTAGAATACTATGACATTGAACCGTTACAGGAAATTGTTATCAGAAGTTCTGGGTTGTTTGATGTGAAAATTGACGACCAGGCCGCTGTAGAAATTGCACGCAGGTCAAGAGGGACCCCACGTATTTCAAATCGTCTACTTCGTAGGGTGCGAGACTATGCGCAAGTGCGTGGCAATGGTACAATTTCTCTCGACATCGCAAAAGAAGCACTGGAAATGCTTCAGGTAGATTCCCATGGCCTTGACCACATCGATCATAAGTTATTGACTGGTATGATTGAACGGTTCCGAGGTGGTCCCGTCGGATTGGAAACTCTTGCGGCAAGTATTGGTGAAGAGTCGGTCACACTTGAAGATGTTTACGAACCGTATCTATTACAAATCGGATTCATTCAACGGACCCCACGAGGAAGAATTGCGACACATTTGGCGTATGAACACTTTGGGTATCCACTGCCCGAGCAACGCTGACTTTACGACATTAAGGAGATTAGATGGAATGGATGTACATGATTTTGACTTTGACTTACCACAACGGTTAATCGCACAAACCCCACTTGCTGATCGAACTGCAAGTCGGATGCTTGTGTTGAATAGTGAAACAGGAGAAGTTGCACATAAACACTTTCGTGCAATTGTCGATGAATTAGAAGCAGGAGATATGCTCGTGTTAAATGACACGAAGGTATTACCAGCTCGGTTGATTGGCGTGAAAGAAGAAACCGGTGCTTCCATCGAAGTACTATTACTGAAAGAAACCGGTGACAATGAGTGGGAAACGCTCGTTAAGCCTGCAAAGCGAGTAAAGCCAGGGACGATTATTACGTTTGGTGACGGTCGTTTGACTGCAGAATGTATTGGGGTTGCCGCTCAAGGCGGTCGCACGTTTAAGTTTACGTATGAAGGTATTTTCTACGAGCTTCTAGATGCTCTTGGTAAAATGCCACTACCTCCGTATATTACGGAATCGCTAGATGATCAATCACGCTACCAAACCGTATTCGCTAAGGAACGAGGATCAGCTGCAGCCCCAACCGCAGGATTGCATTTCACAGAAGAGATTTTAGATGAACTCCGTGATAAAGGTGTTGGGGTAGAATTTATCACCCTACACGTGGGTCTTGGAACATTCCGTCCTGTTAGTGTCGATTCAATAGAAGATCACGAAATGCATGCCGAGTACTACCAAGTGACCGAAGAAACGGCTACTGCTATAAATCGTACGAAAGAAGCTGGTGGACGTGTGATTGCAGTTGGTACCACGTCTACGCGTACGCTAGAAACGATTGCCAGCGAAAATGACGGCAAGATTGTTGCTGGTTCGGGATGGACGTCCATCTTCATTTTCCCGGGCTACGAATTTAAAGGGGTAGATGGGCTCATTACGAATTTCCACTTGCCGAAATCGACACTCGTCATGCTCGTTTCCGCCCTTTCTACTCGAGAATATATATTAAATGCCTATCACCAGGCGATCAAAGAAGAGTATCGATTCTTCAGTTTTGGAGATGCGATGTTCATCCGACCGTCAAGAAAGAAGGAGAACGAATAATGCCAGCAGTTACGTACGAACATATTAAAACATGTAAGCAAACAGGTGCACGTCTAGGAATTGTCCACACGCCACACGGCTCATTCGAAACACCGGCGTTCATGCCAGTTGGAACGATGGCGACTGTGAAAACCATGTCTCCTGAAGAATTGAAAGAAATCGGTGCTGGAATCATTTTGAGTAATACGTATCACTTATGGCTTCGTCCGGGACATGAGATTATCCGTGAAGCAGGCGGACTTCATAAATTCATGAACTGGGATCGACCGATTCTAACGGATTCAGGCGGATTTCAAGTGTTTTCGTTAAGCGATATGCGTAAAATCGAAGAAGAGGGCGTTCACTTCAGACATCATTTGAACGGGAGTAAGCTATTCCTAAGTCCTGAAAAAGCGATGGACATCCAAAACGCACTTGGTTCCGACATCATGATGGCATTCGATGAATGTCCACCATTCCCAGCGACTTATGAGTATATGAAAGCGAGCGTCGAGAGGACTTCCCGTTGGGCAGAACGCTGCCTCACTGCACATCAGCGTCCTAACGATCAAGGCTTATTTGGAATCGTGCAAGGTGGAGAATTCGAAGAGTTACGTAAACAAAGTGCTAAAGATCTGACGTCACTTGATTTCCCAGGTTATGCGATTGGTGGCCTTTCTGTTGGTGAACCAAAGGATATTATGAACCGGGTTCTTGAGTTCACAACACCGTTACTGCCTACTGACAAGCCGCGTTACTTAATGGGAGTCGGCTCCCCCGATTCACTCATTGACGGAGCAATCCGTGGCGTGGATATGTTTGACTGTGTCTTACCAACACGAATTGCCCGCAATGGTACGCTAATGACTAGTAACGGACGCGTTGTCATTAAGAACGCAAAATATGAAAAAGACTTTGGTCCAATCGATGAAAATTGCGAGTGTCATACATGTAAAAACTATAGTCGGGCATACGTACGGCACCTAATTAAATGTAATGAAACTTTTGGTCTGCGACTCGCGTCATATCACAACCTGTACTTTTTGCTCAATTTAATGGAGCAAGTACGGGATGCAATCCGGAACGATCGTCTCGGCGATTTCCGAGAAGAGTTTTTCGAACAATATGGTTTCAACAAACCAAATGCAAAAAACTTTTAATTCTTGTATACTAGTTTAAGTAGGGGGGGATTTTAGATGAGTGCAACTTTAGTGAATTTGCTGCCGTTCGTGGCGATGATCGCAATTATGTGGTTTTTGCTGATTCGACCAGCACAAAAACGTCAGAAAGCAACAAAAGAAATGCAGACAAGCTTGAAGCGTGGAGATCGTGTCGTAACAATCGGTGGATTACACGGGACAATCGACGCAGTCGACGAAAGTTCTGTATTTTTGAAAACTGCAGACGGCGCTGTATTGCAATTCGATCGTCAAGCTGTCGGTCGAGTTACAGATAGCTCAACCGCTATTTAATACTGAAATTGAAGAGACCTGCCTGGTTTATGGGCAGGTCTTTTTTATGCCTTTATCCGTTTAAGCGACACTATTTGTGGGCAAGCTACGAAGGATAAAGGAGGATGTAGTCATGAATGATTTAGTTATTATCGGATTTCGCACATTACTTCTGTATGCGCTTATTGTTCTCATCCTTCGACTGATGGGAAAGAGAGAAGTTGGTGAATTAAGTGTGATTGATATTGTCGTTTTTGTCATTATCGCAGAAGTGGCAGCATTTGCACTCGACTCTCCAGACGAAAAGCTCATTAACTCCATTCTTCCCATGCTCATTTTACTCGTCATTCAGTTTGTGTCGTCCTATATTTCATTGAAAAATAAAAAATTTAGAGACATTGTTGATGGAGATACGAGTGTAATTATTAGAGATGGGAAAATAATAGAAGAAGAGATGCGAAAACAACGCTATAATTTAGATGACTTGTTCCAGCAACTACGTGAAAAAGAAATCGGTTCTGTATTTGAAGTAGCATATGCGTATCTAGAACCGTCTGGTAACTTATCTGTATTCAAATATGGGGACACTGCACCGGTTCTGCCGCTTATTTCAGATGGGGATATCGATACTCGACACTTGGATATCCAGAACAAATCTGAAGAATGGCTGATAGGAGAACTTCGTAAAAAAGGGATAGAAGATCTGAAGCAAGTTTTTTACTGTTCGTATGAAAATGGAGAGCTAAAAGTTCAATTGAAGCAAGCTTATTTGTGACGAGCAAATAATTTTTTGAAATGGCGGATATCATCGCGCTGCAACTGTCCAGTGAAAAATAGAACGACAGTTAGAAAAATCACAGTAATCCCACAATCGACCCAAAGGCCGTAATTGCCGGTTGGTATAAAGATGGGACGCATGATCGCAGTCATGATGAATGAGGCATAAGGAAGTGCAAACATGGTAAAACCGGTGTCGGTCTTTCGGTTTTTCCTTAACGTTGCAATATGTAGGAATGAGGTGATGAGAACACCAAATCCAATTGCTAAAATAGCCCCAGTTTCTTGAAGACCTGGCTGTGAAGCAAGTACAAACATGACAACCAACTTAGCAATTCCTCCATAGACCGAGTTCATCATCGCCGCTTTCGCTTCATTTGTAGCTTGCAAAATGGAAAACAAAGGACTCTGAATGTAATAAAAGAAAAAAATTGGGGCGAGTATTACCATATAGGATGCCCCTTGCGTAATATGAAAGAGGGATTGTGCCATTTCTTTACCGTGAATGAAAAATACTGCGGCTGCAAACGCACCTGTTAGGGCAGAAAGCCGAAGAGATAAATGTATGCGTTCCCGAAGCTTACTAATATTACCTGATGCAGAAGCCCCGCTTACTGCAGGAATAAGAACGACAGACAGTGCGTACGAGATAAAGGATGGAAACAGCAGTAATGGAATGAGCACTCCCGATATTACCCCATAGAGAGAAGTGGCAGCCGCGGCTGTAATTCCTGATACAGCAAGAGCTCGTAAAAAGATGATGGGTTCTAAAAACCATGTAAACGTCCCGAATAGTCTACTTCCTGAGGACGGTAATGCAACTGAAAACAAGGGCTTAAGCGGATAATGACCATCCCTGTCTCGTGTAGCTGGGATGTTTTTTTTGTGCTTTTTATATTTCAGCCACAAATAGAATACGGAACCCGCCTCTGCGAGTAATGTAATTACCATAGCGATGGCGGCATTTAGTGGTGCATTTCCATCGATTAGGAAGTAAGGAAGTAGCCAAGTGATAAGCAAAATGCGGATAAATTGTTCAATGATTTGAGACCATGCTGTCTCTTCCAAACGAGCGATTCCCTGAAAAAAACCACGAATCATGCCACCAATAGCAGCTATCGGTATAATTGCAATTCCAACATAAAGTGTCGTAGATGTGGCAGAATTGCCAAGTAACGTTCCTGATAGAAAAGGAACGAATAATACTGAAAGAGGAATGAAAATTAAACCCGTACACATGGTTATGAATGTGGACGTTCGCATTACTTGAGAAAAACGGGCAGTTTCACCTTTTGCTTTCAGTTCAGCTATGACTTTTGCAATTGCTATTGGTATCCCTAGCTGTACGAGCGATAAGAAAAAGATGAATGCCGGGAATGCAGTCATATAAATGCCTACTGCTTCTTCACCAGCAACCCGCATAAATTGAATACGATAGACAAAACCGAGTAGTTTTGTCATGAAAACGGCAATCATCAAGATTACTGTACCGCGAATAAATGATGACAATGAAAACAACTCCTTCTCAATTCCAACCAATTCATATACACTATTAGTATGCGGAAACATGTACATTTACAACTCTCTATTAAAGAAGGGATGAACGTGTGTGGATAACAAATACGAGCAATTGTTTGACCATGTCCGCCCTGCGATTGAAAGTAAGATGAATGAGTTCCATTTTTATGGATATTCAACTGTGACAGAAAAAGATATTTGGAAATACTGCGTTCAAAAAAAGTGGCGTAAGCGAAATATTACTGAAATGAGGACGTATGCGCTGATCAATGATGTTTTGGAGCTTACCCCAGCAGAATACATGACCTACACACAAATTGAAGAACAGCGGGGGTCAGACTGGTTTTCAGATTTGAATAGCGAGGAGTTACAACTCTTACTATCCCCTAAAAAAAATTCGGAAAATTAGGTTGTGAAACGAATAGCATTTGACACAAAAGACTCTCTGTCTCATAATTATTGTGTTGATGTTTCTTTCGTACATAACAAAGTAATACCGCTTCACATATAGAGGGGGAAAATGGATCATGAAAAAAAGAGGACGGCTGGTCGCCTTTTTATTGTTGCTCGTCATTTTTGCGGCTACAATCGGCAGTACAGCGAACCCAATCTTAAAGAATGTTAAATTAGGTTTAGACTTACAAGGTGGATTTGAGGTCTTGTATGAAGTTCAGCCATTGAAAACAGGATCGAACAAACAGAAAATTACTGAAGACGTCGTTGCTGATACTGCGAAAGCACTTCGCAACCGGATTGACGTACTCGGTGTCAGTGAACCAAGTATTCAAATTGAATCGAACAATCGAATCCGTGTTCAACTAGCTGGTGTTGACGACCAGAAGAAGGCACGTGAATTACTTTCGACACAAGCGAATTTAACGTTCCGTGATGCGGATGATAAATTATTGCTAGACGGGGACGATTTAAAAGCAGGTAAAGCTAAAGACAACTTTGGTGAAGGCGGTAATCCCGTCGTTACACTAGAGATGAAAGATCCTTCGAAGTTTGCTCAAGTTACGTCAGAAGTCGCTGCAAAAGCTCCTGAAAACGTAATGGTCATTTGGTTGGACTTCGAAGAAGGTAAAGACTCGTACAAAGAAGAAATGAAAAAACCGGATCCGCGTTTCATCTCTGCGCCTTCCGTCCGTCAAACTATCAACTCTTCGAATGTTGAGATTTCCGGTAGTTTCACAGTTGAAGAGACAAAAGATCTTGCTGGTATTTTGAACGCTGGAGCACTTCCAGTACATCTTGAAGAAGTGTATTCGACATCTGTCGGCGCACAATTTGGGGAACAGGCATTGGACCAAACGGTGACAGCCGGTATTATCGGTGTTTCACTGATTTTCATCTTTATGCTTTTGTACTATCGTATTCCTGGACTTGTAGCAGTTATCACACTCTCTGTTTACATTTTCCTAATCATGGTAGTGTTTACTCTCATTAATGGTGTCTTAACGTTGCCTGGTATAGCTGCCTTGTTACTCGGGGTCGGTATGGCTGTCGATGCAAATATTTTGACATACGAGCGTATTAAAGAGGAGCTCCGAGTCGGACGTTCCATAAAAGCGGCGTTTACAACAGGCGCCAAAGAAGCCTTCACCGCGATATTAGATGCCAACGTTACAACACTTCTTGCAGCAGTTGTTTTGTTCATCTTCGGGACAAGCTCTGTTAAAGGTTTTGCAACGATGCTGATTATCAGTATTGCTGTCAGCTTCATTACAGCTGTATGGGGTTCTCGCTTACTTCTCGGATTGCTTGTTCATAGCGGAGCATTCGATGGAAAAACTAGCTGGTTTGGAATTTCTCCGAAAAGAGTTCATGCCGTAGAAGAAAACATTGATACACTTGAGCTGACTACAAAGTTCGACCGTTTTGACTTCGTTCATAGCCGTAAGCGATTTTACACGATTTCAATTGTCTTACTAATTGTAGGAGCAATTTTCCTAGGTATCTTCAAGTTGAACTTAGGAATCGACTTCTCTAGTGGTACACGTGCTGAAATTCTTTCAGACAGTTCAATAACGAAAGACGAAATCAGTACGTACTTGGAAGACATTGGTTATCCTACAGAAGATATTGTCATCTCTGGAGATAAGAGCAATATCGGTGTTGCTCGGTTCAAAGATGAATTTAGTCAAGAAGAAGTAAATGATATTAAGGCTCAGGTTGCAAAAAAATATGGTTCTGAACCGAACATTTCAACTGTATCTGATAAAGTCGGTAAAGAATTAGCGAAAAATGCTATTAAGGCATTGTTACTTGCGGCGCTTGGAATCATTATCTACGTTGCATTCCGGTTTGAATGGCGAATGGGTGTATCCGCGATTATAGGTTTGCTGCATGACGCATTCTTCATGATTGCGATCTTCAGTATTTTGCGATTGGAAGTAGACATTACATTCATCGCAGCGGTACTGACAATTGTCGGTTATTCCATCAATGACACCATCGTTACTTTTGACCGGATTCGTGAAAACCTTCATAAGATCGGTCACTTAGACAACGAGCATGACTTGGCAAATATCATCAACAAGTCACTTCGCCAAACACTCGGCCGTTCTGTGAATACTGTATTAACAGTGCTTATTGTTGTCGTTGCACTTATTGCATTAGGTGCAGAAGCGATTCGACCATTCTCAATCGCATTGCTGATCGGTCTTATCGCAGGTACGTATTCATCCATCTACATTTCCGCTCAAATCTGGTACGACCTGAAAAAGCGGGAAATTAAGAAACACGGTAAACTTAAAACCGTGAAAGAAAAGAAACAATGGGGATCAGACGAACCCATCGTTTAATACGTTTCAACGATTCCTTTAACAGGTATACTCAGGTATACCTGTTTTTTTTATGTTTATTCACATGCATCGCTGGTGAGAGAAATCTACTTTATCCTTAATCCAGCTTTTACCTAAAGGAGGAAACCCGATGAAATCTCAATGGATGCTCGTAATCGGTTTATTATTTGCAATCATCATTGCAGTTTTCGCAGTATTCAATGTCGATAAAGTTCCAGTCGATTATGTATTTGGAGAAGCCCACTGGCCACTCGTCCTCGTCATTCTTGGTTCTGCATTACTCGGTGCCCTAGCAAGCGGCCTCTTTGCGGTCTTTAGATCAGTTAGGACCCGACGTGAAGTAAAGGTACTGCAACGACAAATCACCGAGAAGGAAAGTATAATTGCCAATCAACAAAACGAAATTGCAATGCTTCAAAAATCACCAGAACTTGCAAATGAAGTCATGGGTGATCAGTATGGTGCCAATAAGTAATACATCAAACGTCTTTGCGATGATCGCAAGGACGTTTTTCTTTTGGATACAATCCTTTCGGAAATTTCCTACAGCCGGTATAATAGCCATAAGGAAGTGAATTCATTGATTAAATCAAACAAAAATTGGAAGATAAATAGACCTGATGAAGCTCTTGTAGATAGGTTAATGACGGAATTGAAATTGCCGTCACTACATGCAAAAATTTTGGTATCTCGAGGGTTTCAAGATCCTGAATCAGTCAAAAAGTTTTTAACAACAGATGCAACCGTCCTTCATGATCCATTTCTCTTGTATGATATGGACAAAGCCGTCTCTAGAATTCAAACAGCTGTCGAAAACGGTGAACATATAGTCGTATACGGCGATTACGATGCAGATGGTGTAACCAGTGTTTCGGTCCTAACAACAGCGTTAGAAAGAATTGGAGCGGATGTATCCTTCGTCATCCCTAATCGATTTGAACACGGCTATGGACCAAACAGCGACCTATTCCAAGAAATAGCGGATCTTGGCGCCACTCTTATCATTACAGTGGATAATGGCGTTTCTGGAATTGAACAGATCTCGTTTGCAAAATCGATTGGACTCGATATCATCATCACGGATCACCATGAAATTGGCGAATCGTTACCTCAGGCAGATGCTGTCATTCATCCAAGACACCCAGAAGGAAATTACCCATTTGGTGAGTTGGCAGGCGTTGGTGTTGCGTTTAAACTAGCAACGGCTCTTCTTGGAGAGGCTCCTCTTGATTTACTCGAATTTGCGGCAATCGGCACTGTAGCAGACCTAGTCCCATTATTGGATGAAAACCGGTATTTCGTAAAAGAAGGCATCCGTCGTCTTCGTATGTCGAGTCGCCCAGGGATACAGGCTTTGGCAAAAATTGGTGGAACCGAACAACGACAATTTACGGAAGAGACACTTGGCTTCATGGTTGGTCCACGACTCAATGCACCAGGTCGTTTAGGAGATGCAGATCCTGCTGTTGACCTATTGAAAGCAGAGGAAAGTGATATAGCTACTGGAATCGCAAACGAACTGGATCGACTAAATAAAGAACGTCAAGCTCTTGTCAATGGGATTACAGAAGAAGCGCTATCAATGATTGAAGCATGTTATGGATCTTCTATTCCTCATGTATTTGTTTTAGCTAAGGAAGGGTGGAATCCGGGTGTGATTGGAATCGTTGCTTCCCGATTGACCGAGAAATTCCATCGTCCTTCAATTGTCCTATCAATTGACCCAGTTGCTGGAACTGCAAAAGGATCTGCACGCAGTATCGAAGGCTTTGACCTTTATCAGGAACTCTCAAAGAACAAAGAACTACTTCCGCACTTCGGTGGACATGCCATGGCTGCAGGTATGACACTCGCTTTAACGGATGTAGATGCTCTACGAGACCGGCTGAATGAACAAGCAGGGCAAGTATTATTAGATGAACACCTCATCGCTACTGTTGAAATTGACGTCCCACTGACGATCGATGAAATTGAAGTGGACATATTAGAATCATTGGAACAGTTACGTCCTTTTGGAATGGCCTTTCCGAAACCGATGTATATGATTGAACAGATTACAGTCGGTTCCATCAGGAAAATCGGATCTGCGAAAAACCATTTAAAACTTGAACTAGAAGATGGAGCGAGTAAATTGGATGCGATCAGCTTTGGTTCTGGTGATCTTGCTGATGAAATGACACACGGCATGTCTCTGATGGTGACAGGAGATTTGCAAGTGAACGAGTGGAATAATTTTAAAAAGCCACAAATCTTACTTCAAGATATTCGTTCTGATGAGCGTCAAGTGTTCGATTTGAGAGGAATCCGTGATCCGCTTCGCTGGATTCATACAATACCTAAGGAAAATGTTCTCTATATTGCGTTCCAATCTCAGACAAAAACTCACTTCTTGCCGATTCTTCAAGGTAGAGAAATCACTTTATATGAGGAGCGTCAGGAAGATGGAACGGTAGAACACATTGTGTTACTTGATATACCTGAACAGCAAGAACATCTTGAGTCGTTACTGAGTGAGTATGATCCAGGCCGGATATATGCTCATTTCTATGCTCCAGATTCGAGATATTTTGACGGCATTCCGGATCGAACAGAGTTTGGATGGTACTTCAGTTTCTTGAAAAAGCGGAGTACATTCGATTTGTCCGGACAAGCAGAGCAACTGGCGAAGCACAAAGGTTGGAAATTAGATACAATTTATTTCATGTCGAGAGTGTTTTTTGATTTAGGATTTGTTAAGATAGAGAATGGTGTTGTTAGTATAGAACCAACAGCAGGTAAGAGGGATCTTGCCGATGCACCGGCTTATCAAGAACGGAAAAGACAGATTGAAATGGAAGAACGGATGCTGTATGCTCCTTACCATGAGCTTAAGCAATGGTTTCAAAAGGTGCAACAGGAGATAGCCGTCAAGGAGGAAACAGTATGGACTTGAAACAATTCGTAACAGTAGTTCCCGATTATCCGAAAAAAGGCATTAGCTTTAAAGATATTACAACGATTATGGATAATGGAGAAGCTTACAAGTATGCGACGGACCAAATCGTGGAGTATGCAAAAGAAATGGGTGCTGAACTTATTGTTGGACCGGAAGCGCGTGGATTTATCATCGGATGTCCTGTTGCGTATGCACTTGAAATCGGATTTGCTCCGGTTCGCAAACCAGGAAAATTACCTCGTGAAACGATTGCAGTCAACTATGATTTAGAATACGGTGTTGACCAATTAACGATTCATAAAGATGCCATCAAACCAGGACAACGCGTTCTCGTTGTGGACGACCTTCTCGCTACAGGTGGTACAGTTGGTGCAACGGTTGAACTTGTTGAAAAGCTAGGCGGCGTTGTGGCAGGATGTGCGTTTCTTATCGAACTTACTTACCTAGATGGTCGCCGGAAATTAGAAAACCATAACGTTCTTTCATTAATGAAATACTAATATTTTTCTCCTCTGCATTCTTGCGGGGGAGTTTTTGTATTTCTTTACAGAAAAATGGAGCAAAACCAGGTTTAGACAAGCTTTCGACAAAGTGATGAAACAACGTGAATTCATTTCTTTACAAATCTTCTATTTTCGCCATACAATAGAGGTATGTTTATTTTTTCGGAAATTGCTTGAAAGAGGTGAGAGAATGGCTAAAAATCAAGATTTAACGGCAGAGGATATATTTGAACTCGTCGGTTCCTATATGAATAACGAACACGTCTCATTTGTCGAAAAAGCGTACGAAGCTGCAAAGAGAGCGCATGAAGGTCAGTTCAGGAGTTCTGGAGAACCTTACATTCTCCATCCGGTGCAAGTAGCTGGGATTCTTGCAGAACTTCAGATGGATCCTTCAACAGTAGCTGCAGGCTTTTTGCATGATGTTGTAGAAGATACTGAAATTGGCAGAGGTGATATCGTGCGGGACTTCGGTGAAGAAGTCGCAATGCTTGTCGATGGTGTCACCAAACTTGAAAAGTTGAAGTTTAAAACGAATGAAGAAAAACAAGCTGAAAATCACCGGAAGATGTTTATCGCAATGGCTCAAGATATTCGAGTCATTCTTATTAAACTGGCGGATCGTTTGCATAATATGAGGACGTTAAAGTATGTGAAAGAAGAAAAACAACGTCGAATCTCTGCGGAAACACTTGAAATATTTGCACCGCTAGCGCATCGACTCGGAATATCTGCGATTAAATGGGAGCTTGAAGACATCGCCCTTCGCTATTTAAACCCCCAGCAATATTACCGCATCGTCAACCTCATGAAACAAAAGCGCGTAGAACGAGAAAACTACTTAGCGAATGTCATGGAGCAGATTCATAATGAAATTGGTACGATGGACATTCATGCTGAATTATCCGGTCGTCCCAAGCATTTGTATTCCATTTATCGAAAAATGGTGTTACAGAAAAAAGAATTCAATGAAATTTACGATTTGCTTGCGGTGCGCATTGTCGTCAAAAGCATTAAAGACTGTTATGCCGTCCTTGGCATTATCCACACTCTTTGGAAGCCTATGCCTGGGCGCTTCAAAGACTATATTGCGATGCCAAAGCAAAATTTGTATCAATCGTTGCATACGACTGTTGTTGGACCTGCGGGTGATCCGCTTGAAGTGCAGATTCGTACTGAGGAGATGCACAAGATCGCTGAATTCGGGGTTGCTGCACACTGGGCGTATAAAGAAGGAATCACTGCAGATCACCCGGATACAATTGACTCCAAGTTAACATGGTTTAGAGAAATATTGGAAATGCAAAATGAGTCTTCAAATGCAGAAGAATTCATGGAGTCATTAAAATTCGACTTATTCTCTGACATGGTATACGTTTTTACACCTGAAGGGGACGTCATCGAACTTCCAAAAGGTTCCATTCCCATCGATTTTGCCTATCGTGTTCACTCTGAGGTCGGGAATCGTACAATCGGTGCGAAAGTAAATGGAAAAATGGTTCCTCTTGAAACCGAATTATATACAGGCGATATTGTGGAAGTGTTAACGTCTAAACAATCGTTTGGGCCAAGTCGTGATTGGTTGAAAATTGCCAATACATCCCAAGCGCGCAACAAGATCCGCCAGTATTTTAAAAAGCAATTGCGAGAAGAGAACATATATCGTGGAAAAGAATTGCTAGAAAAAGAAGTGAAGCATCAAGAATTTATTCAACGCGAAGTAGTCACACCAGAAAGTTTACGACGCGTTATTGATAAATATAGTTTTACATCTGAAGAAGATATGTATGCAGCAATAGGATCTGGTGGAATTACCGCACAGCAAGTCGTGAATCGCATGACGGACAAGATCCGAAAAGAGCGGGAACAGAAGGATGCAATTGATAAAATTGTGTCTGAGATTAAGACTCAGCCACCACCAGCTATGACGGAATCAGGTGTTGTCGTCAAAGGGCTGGAAAACTTACTCATTCGCTTATCTAAATGTTGCAATCCAGTCCCTGGGGATGAAATTGTTGGGTTCATCACAAAAGGACGAGGAGTATCGGTTCATCGTGTAGACTGTCCGAATATCCATGCGGATGGGGAGCAAGAGGATCGATTGATAGACGTGAGTTGGGCAGTTTCCGGTACTGAAAGCGTTAAGAAAGAATTCCAGGTCGATATTGAAATTACAGGCTATGATCGACAAGGACTTTTAAACGAAGTGATGATGGCGGTAGTGGATACAAAAACGCCGATTGTGGCGGTTTCTGGAAAAGCTGATCGCGTGAAAATCGCTCACATCAGTATGTCCATTAAAATTACAGATCTTCAACACTTGCAACGAATTGTCGATAAAATCAAGCAAGTACGAGACATTTATTCCGTTCAACGGATTATTAACTAACAAAAAGGGGGGGCGGACATGAAAGTAGTCCTTCAACGTTCTAAGAAGGCTTCAGTAACAGTCGATGGTACCGTGACAGGTGCAATCGAGCATGGGTATGTACTACTTGTCGGCCTCACGCACACAGACACACAAGAAGATGCTGCGTATGTTGCGAAAAAAGTTGCAGGTCTTCGTTTGTTTGAGGATGAAGAAGGAAAGATGAATCGTTCCATTGAGGAAACGGGTGGAGCCATTCTTTCGGTCTCTCAATTCACGCTTTATGGGGACACGCGTAAAGGAAGACGCCCGAGCTTTATCGATGCAGCCAGACCTGAGACTGCAGAGCCTCTTTACGATTATTTCAACGAACAGCTTCGTGCCTATGGTTTAAATGTAGAAACCGGAATTTTCGGTGCGATGATGGATGTTGCGCTCGTGAACGATGGTCCAGTAACAATTATTGTTGAATCCAAATAAAAACGTCCGCTGCTAGCCAACTCTAGGCTGCAGCGGACGTTTTTCATTGTGCGTCAAAATAATGAAGAAGTCCTTTGTAAATTCCTTGTGAGGCCTGTTCTCTAAAATAAGAACTCGTAAGTACACGTTCTTCGGAAGAATTTGATAAAAATCCTAATTCAATAAGGACTGCAGGCAATCTATTTTCACGCAGAACCAAGTAATTAGCAGGCTGTGTACCGCGATTATTTAGATCGATGGAGCCGGAGAGCCCGTCATTGATTGCTTGTGCAAAAGAATGTTGAGTAGACTGCGTGTAATAGGTGGTGAACCCCGTAATGGCTCGGTCTGGATTCGCATCATAATGCAGACTGACGAAGACATCTGCACCTTCCTGTTGAGCGATAGACGTACGCTTACGAAGAGACACATATGTATCCGAATTTCGTGTCATGACGACGGTAGCGCCTGCATCTTTTAACTTCCCAGCAAGTAGTTCTGCAGTAAGCAACGTTAAATCTTTTTCGTCTGTTCCATGTGAACCGGTTGTACCACGGTCATTGCCCCCATGACCAGGATCTAAGGCAATTGTGATTCCTTTTAAAGTCCCTGGTACTCGCTTTGGTTTTTTCGGAATTGTCGTTTTCGATGCGGTAGAGATGTCGGAGGAATTGACAACCCAATCAGCGACATATGCGGTTCCTCCAGTTGGCAGATGGACCTCATACCAGTCGTCTTTCTTTTCAATCACTTGGAACACATCTCCAGCGTCAGCACGTAAGGCAACGTCTGAGGAGGTAGTCGGTTCTACTCGGATATTTGTTCCGTTTGTGACGATTGAGACGGTCTTTGTAGAGCTTTTTGAAGTACTTGTACTCTTGTTTGAAAGTTCACCATGGAAAGAGTACACCCATCCGGATTTTTTACCTGCCAATGTAATCCTTACCCAGTTGCCCTCTATTTTTTGAATGGGGTATGTTTCGTTCTTGCTCACAGTCGAAACACGTCTTGAGGTCTGGTCAGGCTTCTTTCGGACATTTAATTTGTCAACTGACACAGTAAATGTATTGGCATCAGTAACTTTAGGTTTATCCGATGTTGAATCGGTCTGTTTTTGGTCTGAATCTACTTCAGTTATGTATGTCGTGTGAACCCAACCTTCCATGCCATCTACAATAATTGAAGCCCATTCGCCTTGGTATTCAATCAGTTCTGCAAGATCACCGGAACGTAATTTTCCAATAGCTGCAGAAGCAATAGAAGGAGACGATCGGATATTTAGTGAATCGACACGGGATACGATGGTTTTTCCGTCGTTGGATCCACTGTCATAGGATTTGGTAAGCCAAGAAGCAATCCATCCAGTTTCACCATCAACCATTATTTGTAGCCAATCATCTGAACGATCGATGACTTGCACGTTTTGCCCATTTTTTAGCTTTCCTGTTAATGAATAGGTGAGCCCCGGACCAGAACGTACATTGAGGGTAGGAGAATTGACAACTACCGTTTTTCCTGAAGAATCCGCAGTCGCGGGGTGTGCATCTAGCAGCGTTACCGAGAACAATAGGATAGCGGCTACTAGTTTCGCAAGTTTTGTCATAACATCACTCTCCTTTCTCATTATTGTAAAAGAGATTGTCGAAAAAGACTAGAGAAAATGAAAAAGGTTGACACATTTGCAACAGATGGTACTATTATTGTTAACTACATGAAGTATTCATGTCGATGACTTGGAAAGTAATCAAGATTGTGGCTGAACAGAGAAGGGCGGACGTGGCTGAAATCCCCCTGCAGACTAACTTGAAGAACAACACCAACGAGACTCTTTACTGAAACGCCTGAGTGGCCTACTAGGTAAGGACGGAGCCGGCCGTTATCCGGATACGAGTGGACGTCATAGACGTCAATTTGGGTGGAACCGCGGAAGCTAATTACAAGCTCTCGTCCCTTGCATACGCAAGGGGTGGGAGCTTTTTTGTATTTCCGTAGAACTGAAACAGATGAGAGGGGCTTACCAATGAAGTTTAAAGTACCAAGAGGAACACAAGACATTCTGCCAGCCGAATCTTGGAAATGGCAAAAAGTTGAACAACTGATCCGTGAAGCTTGTGAAGTCTACCGCTATTCAGAAATTCGCACACCGATGTTTGAACAGACGGAACTTTTCCAACGTGCTGTAGGGGATACTACAGATATCGTATCGAAAGAGATGTATACGTTCAAAGACCGTGGAGATCGTTCCATGACATTACGTCCTGAAGGAACAGCTCCAGTCGTTCGTTCGTTCATCGAACATAAAATGTTTGGCTGGGTTGATCAACCCGTTAAATTGTATTACATTGAGCCGATGTTCCGATACGAACGTCAGCAAGCAGGTCGCTATCGCCAATTTGTCCAATTTGGCACAGAAGCAATCGGAAGTGCTGATCCAGCAATTGATGCTGAAGTGATCTCACTCGCGCTCGAAGTTTACAAGCGTGCAGGTCTAAAGGACATCAAGCTTGTCTTAAATTCACTTGGGGATAAAGAGTCACGTACCGCTCACAGAGATGCGCTCGTTGCGCATTTCACACCACATATCGACGAGTTCTGTTCCGATTGCCAGAACCGGTTAGAGAAAAATCCATTGCGAATTTTGGATTGTAAAGTGGATCACGAGCACCCACTCATGAAAACTGCTCCATCCTTAACTGATTATTTGAATGAGGAATCTCGTGCGTATTTCGAAGCATTGAAAACGTTATTGACGAAATCTGGAATTACGTATGAACTAGATCCAAACTTGGTTCGTGGCCTTGACTACTATAACCACACTGCCTTCGAAATCATGAGTACGGCTGAAGGCTTCGGTGCTATCACGACGCTTTGCGGCGGTGGACGTTACAATGGTTTGTCTGAAGAAATGGGTGGTCCTGCAGCTCCAGGAATCGGTTTCGGAATGAGTATCGAACGCTTGCTGTTAGCTCTAGAAGCAGAGCAAGTGACACTCACGAATGACGATGCTCTTGACGTTTACGTTGTAACGCTTGGTGAAGCGGCGAGGAAAGAAGGTTTCCAAGTACTTCAGCAATTGCGTTCTGCAGGTATCCGAGCGGATATGGACTACCTCGATCGGAAGATGAAAGCGCAAATGAAGTCCGCTGACCGATTACAAGCTAAATGGGTTACGGTAATCGGGGAAGAGGAAGTCGAACAACAAATAGTCCAACTTAAAAACATGACAGAAGGTACACAGCAATCCGTTACCATCACCGAACTAATCGAACTTATCAAAGGCTAATTGAAGAGAGGCAGTGTTGAATGATGCAGCGAACACACTATTGTGGAGAACTAAATGAGCAACAAATCGGTCAAGAAGTAATGTTAAAGGGATGGGTTCAAAAACGTCGTGACCTCGGGGGACTAATCTTCGTGGATATGCGTGACCGTACAGGAATCGTACAAGCGGTTTTCAACCCTGCAATTTCTGAAGACGCACTCGCAACTGCTGAAAAGTTACGGAGCGAATTCGTTATTTCAATTACGGGTAACGTAGTGGAACGTGAAGAACGGACGAAAAACAAGAATTTGAAAACGGGAGCTATTGAAGTTCAAGTGACAGAGCTCACAATTATCAATGAAGCGAAAAACCCTCCGTTTTTAATTGAAGACGACACTGATGTCAGTGAAGAGTTACGTTTGAAATATCGATATCTAGATCTTCGTCGTCCACAATTAGCACGTACATTCAAAATGCGTTCGGATATTACGAAAACAGTCCGTAACTTCTTGGATGGAGAAGGCTTCCTAGAAGTGGAGACACCAATCCTAACAAAGTCGACACCTGAAGGCGCACGGGACTATCTCGTTCCAAGCCGTGTCCATGAAGGTGAGTTCTATGCACTTCCCCAATCACCACAGCTCTTCAAACAGATGTTGATGGTATCCGGTTTTGACCGCTATTTCCAAATTGCGCGTTGTTTCCGTGATGAAGACTTGCGCGCGGATCGTCAGCCGGAATTCACTCAAATTGATATGGAAATGAGTTTCATGTCAATCGAAGAAATCATCGAGTTGAACGAACGTCTTATGCAAAAAGTCATGAATGATGTGAAAGAACTTACTATCGAAGGACCGTTTAAACGAATTACGTATACGGATGCAATGGCACGGTACGGTTCGGATAAACCGGATACACGTTTTGCAATGGAACTCATAGACGTTTCTGAAATTGTTAAGGAAACAGCATTTAAAGTGTTCACTGGTGCTTTGGAAGCTGGCGGCCAAGTGAAATTGATCAATGTAAAAGGTGCTGCAGCAGATTATTCCCGCAAAGATATTGATGGTTTCGGTGAATTTGCAGCGGTTTATGGTGCAAAAGGATTAGCGTGGTTGAAATGTGAGGAAGATGGTCTAAAAGGTCCGATTTCGAAGTTCTTCGAAGGCGAAACTGCTGAAGCACTTAAAACAGCGGCAGATGCACAACCGGGTGACTTGTTATTATTCGCTGCGGATAAAAAATCAGTGGTGGCTGACACGCTTGGTGCACTTCGTATGAAGTTCGGTCGCGAACGAGGACTAATCGACGAAACCCTTTATAACTTCCTATGGGTCACAGACTGGCCATTGTTTGAATACGACGAGGAAGATGGACGTTATTATGCAGCCCACCATCCATTCACAATGCCAGCAGACGTAGAAGAACTTGTATCGAGTCCCGAAACAGTCAAAGCATTAGCGTACGACTTAGTGCTAAATGGTTACGAACTAGGCGGTGGTTCACTCCGTATTTACGAACGCGATGTTCAAGAAAAAATGTTTAAAGCACTTGGATTTACAGATGAACAAGCACGAGAACAATTTGGATTCCTTCTCGATGCGTTCGAATACGGTACGCCTCCACACGGCGGAATTGCATTCGGCCTTGACCGTCTCGTCATGTTGCTTTCTGGTTCTACTAACCTACGTGACACCATTGCATTCCCGAAAACAGCAAGTGCAACTGATTTGTTAACAGCGGCTCCAGACGTTGTTGACCCTAAACAACTGAAGGAATTGCACATCCAATTGGCGGACGAACAAAAATAGGAAATTAGGACTTTTCTGAATTAAACAGATAATTTCATATGCAAATTATTGAATCACAAGAAGTCGTATGATATGATACACCTAACAACAAATCCTGAGGTGTTCGTTATTTGCCAGACAGTTTTGACCGAACACTTCAATCGTCGGGAGTCTAGATTCTTCTTATGATGACATGCCTGTCATGGGACCTCAGAAGTGAGTAGATTGGACACCCACCTGCATCGTGCGGGTTCAAAACGATATTACAAAGACGGCACATTCGGGATTTGTTTCTTATGTGAATGGTCACCTCTCGGCAGTCTTGCTGAGAGGTTTTTATTTGTGAATTACGGAGAAGAGAGGTTGTTAAAAAAATGCTGAATCAGTTTTCAAGAAACGAATTATCCATTGGCAAAGAAGGCGTCAAGAGAATGAGCGACACAACTGTTGCGATATTAGGCGTTGGCGGAGTTGGATCTTTCGCTGCTGAAGCATGCGCACGTAGCGGAGTAGGTAAAATAATTTTAGTAGATAAAGATGATGTAGATATTACCAATATTAATCGTCAATTAGTAGCTTATTTGTCTACTGTTGGACGCTCAAAAGTGGAAGTGATGGTGGAGCGAATTCAAGATATTAACGAAAATTGCGAAATTGTTCCGCTTCATATGTTTTATACGGAGGAGACTGCTGAGCGATTTTTCGAACAAAAGCCGGATTATGTAATCGACGCCTCTGATACAATCAGTTACAAAATTCACTTAATCGAACAGTGTCATAAGCGCGGTATTAAAATCATTTCAAGTATGGGGGCAGCGAACAAAATCGATCCTACCCGATTCCAAATTGCAGATATCTCTAAAACACACACAGACCCAATTGCAAAAGTGATTCGTACGCGTCTACGTAAACTAGGCATCCACAAAGGAGTACCTGTTGTATTTTCAGATGAAAGCCCAATCATTGTCCGTCCAGATGTCGTAGAGACGGTTGGGAAGCCAGATGCTGAAATCCGGAAAGCGAAGATGCCTCCCGCATCAAATTCCTATTGCCCATCCGTAGCGGGCCTTGTCTGTGCAAGCTGGGTATTGAATGACATCACAGCAGATATCCCACTGGAACGCGTGAATGACGCAAAAAAATGAGGGAAGGTGGGGGAGAGTTGACTGGTGATCATAAATCGTAAAATATGATCAAATACTGAGGAAAATGATCATAAATTTTGAGAAGTGATCATAAACTTTTATAAATGATCATAAAGGTAAAAAGATGATCTTAAACCTGAAAAAGTAATCATAAATCCCGAAATCTGCTCATAACACCTTTCAAAAAATCCATTGAATTCGACAAGCTACTTTACCGAAGCTAAAGTACAAAAAAAGTGAAGCGATGCCAATAATTAATCCTTTAACAAGAGAGAATTGGTGACCGATATCGTTTGTTTCTACTAGAAGGTCAAGAATTAAAAGATTTGATTGGTTAAGTGCACTTCGATTAATTGGACTCGTATCTTCTCGTCTACTTAATAACCAACCTGCCATCTTACTGGCAGGTTTTTAGTTTTCGTCTATCATCAAACGCTTGGAATGCTCATAACTGAAAGAATTTGATCATAAAATATGAAAAGTGCTCATAAAACGTGGAAAGTGCTCATAACTCATCAAAAGTGATCATAAAAACTGAAAAGTGCTCAAAAAACAAAAGAAATGATCATAACGTCACAATAATGATCATAAACACGACAATCAGCATCCTGCCACCCAAAAAAACATGCACGCCAAAGGAGTTTAACGACTCTCAGAGGTGTGCATGTTTTCTTTATTATTTCTTCATATACTCCTGTTTCCAAGCCAATACTTTCTCAAATGCCTCGTCCACAGTATCTGCTGCAATTGACACTTTCAAGTTATCATCCACTTTTCCAGTCGAATGCTGATAGCGAGGATCATAGTAATGCTCAAGGAGCAATAGGGTCGCCTTCTCAAAATCGCTTGTTTCCAATGCAATTTCAATTTCCTTCGCAATTGGCACGTGAATCCGGCGCCGTATTTGTTGGAAAGCAGCTTTGAACTCTTCAGGTCGTTTTGTTGGCTTATAGTCTTCCAACGTAATTCTTACGCGTTCTTCAATCGGTAGTTGGATAATTAACTGTCGACTATGTTCCTTTTTATCGAACAAGAAACCAGGCATCGTCACTTTACCAATCCGTTTACTTTCACCTTCTATGAACACAACTTTTTCATCTTTAGTCCGTTTAAGATCATGTAAAAGTAACGATTCAAAGTTTTTCTGATTACTGCCCTCTAAACCAATCTGACCGAAAATTGATCCTCTGTGTCCTGCGAGATGTTCTAAATCGACAATAGGTTCACCCGCTTCTGCTAGCTTATGCAATATCACTGTCTTGCCTGAACCGGTATAGCCATTTAACACAATCAGCTCAGGTGTATACTCAATATTTGCAAGCTCCTCTACCACCCATTGGCGATAAGTACGAATGCCACCAGTCAACCTGTGAGCATGGATTCCCATTAGATCGAGAACTGTCGCAGCTGTTTTACTACGCATTCCTCCGCGCCAACAAAATACGGTCATAGACGTATCTATTTTTTCAAACTCAGCTATGAAGGCAGGTAGTTTTTCAGCAAATATCGCAAGTCCTCGCTTTTTTGCTTCTGCCTGACCGACTTGCTTATAAATCGTACCAACTTCTGCCCGTTCTGCATCATTAAAAACAGGAATATTCAAGGCTCCTGGAATACTTGCTTCTGCAAATTCTTTAGGAGATCGGACATCGATCATTGTATGGGGCTCTTTTGCGTGGAGGCCCATTAATTCCCGTAGTGTTATATCACGAAACATACATGCACCTTCTTATTGGACAGAAATGTGTCCCGGATTGTCAGACGTAACTGTACCAATTTGTTTTGCGTCCACACCATTCTTCTGTAGGGAAGCTAGTAATTCATCCGCTTCATTAGGAGAAACCGCGATTAGCAATCCACCAGAAGTCACAGCATCACACAAAATCCATTGGTCGATTTGGTCTAAGTGACTCGCAAAAGTAACATCATCTTCAAGGTGCGCAAAGTTATTTTTGGTTCCACCTGGAACGTGACCACCTTCAGCTAATTCTTTAGCGCGTGGAAGAACCGGTACAGCATCTGCCTTCAACGTGATGCCTGCATTGCTACCTTTCGCCATTTCAGAAGTATGCCCAAGTAGACCGAATCCAGTCACATCTGTAACCGCATGAACGTCAAAATCTGCCATTGTCTCAGCAGCCGTTTTATTCAGTGTAGTCATGACAGACGTAACGTGCTTAATTTCTTCATTAGATAGCTTGCCATGTTTCAGTGAAGTCGTGTAGATACCTACTCCAATTGGTTTTGTAAGAAGGAGAACATCCCCAGGAATAGCACCAGCATTTGGTCGGATTTTGTCTGGGTGCACCGTGCCAGTCACAGCAAGACCGAACTTCGGTTCCTGGTCGTCAATGGAGTGTCCACCAACAAGTGTAACGCCTGCTTCTTTTAATTTGTCAGCTGCACCGCGTAGAATTTCTGTCAAAATAGTTTTGTCTAGTGCCGCAATAGGGAATGCAACTATATTAAGGGCAGTTATAGGAGTCCCTCCCATTGCGTAGACATCACTGATTGCGTTTGTAGCCGCAATTTGACCAAAGTCATATGGGTCATCTACGATTGGTGTGAAGAAATCCAGTGTTTGCACGATTGCAAGTTCATCTGTTAACTTGTAAACACCCGCATCATCACTTGTATCCAATCCTACCAAAAGGTTTGGATTTGGTGTTGCGGTAGGGAGTGTGCGCAAAACCTCAGCTAAATCCGCTGGTCCAATTTTGCAGCCACAGCCGCCTTTTTTTGTAAGTGTCGTCAGTTTAACTGTTGTTTCCATGAATACGTCGCCTCACAATTCTTGTTTTGTTCAGTAAGCCGAAAAAGCTTGCTATCGTTCAGTTTATCACAAAACGCCAAGTTTTCTGTTGTGGAGCATTCGAAAAGAGACAACAACCGACATAACTTATTTATATGGCTTCTTGAGAGGCGCCCTGAAATGATAAATAGTATCGATTTTGAAGGAGGAATTTTTAATGGAAAGCTATGAAATGATTATTGGAAAACAGGACTTTGGTGAAAAATTAGAGAAAATCATCGTAGTCAATCCATTCACGCAAGAGAAGATTGCGGAGGTCCCTAAAGGAGGAAAGGAAGAAGCGATACGAGCTGTGGATGAAGCCTCTAATGCTTTTCAAGAATGGGCTAACTTTTCTGCGTATGAACGTAGCGAACTACTAATGAAATGGCATGACTTAATTGAACGCGACAAAGAGGACTTAGCGAAAACGATGACTCTAGAACAAGGGAAGCCAACAAAAGAAGCTGTGGGTGAAATCGATTATGCAAATGGCTTTAACAAGTGGTACGCAGAAGAAGGGAAGCGCCTTTATGGGGAAACAATACCTGCCACTCAACAAAATAAACGTATGTTTGTTACCAAACAACCAGTTGGGGTTGTTGCAGCTATAACACCATGGAACTTTCCAGCTGCGATGATTACACGAAAAGTGGCACCAGCGCTAGCGGTGGGCTGTACAGTCGTCATAAAGCCATCACGAGAAACACCGCTCACGGCCATTAAGCTCGGGAGACTTGCTTTGGAAGCAGGAATTCCCCAGGGAGTAGTAAATATTGTAACTGGAGACTCCAAAACAATTAGTGATGCATGGCTTGAAGATGGTCGTGTTAAAAAGATTACATTCACGGGATCTACAGAAGTCGGCCGAGAGCTCATGAAGAAAGCGTCAGATTCTGTGAAAAAAGTGTCGCTTGAATTGGGAGGCTTAGCCCCAGCAATTGTGATGGAAGACAGTGACCTAGAGAAAGCAGCGGAGGGTGTCATTGCCACGAAATTTAGAAATGCAGGACAAACATGCGTCTGTGCCAACCGTGTCTACGTGCAGGAAACGATTGTCGACGAGTTCACAAAAATATTTAAGGACAAAGTAAAATCCTTGAAAGCGGGAGATGGTCTAGCAGATGGTACCCAAATTGGACCATTAATCGATGAAAAAGCGGTTAAAAAAGTAGAGCTACATGTAAAAGATGCGTTGGATAAAGGAGCGCAATTGGCGACAGGTGGTCAAAGGATAGAAGGTCTCATTTATGAACCAACTGTGCTAACAGGTGTGACTGAAGATATGTTGTGTATGAACGAAGAAACATTTGGTCCAGTTGCACCGATTTCCATATTTAAAACGGAGGAGGAAGTGATTCAACGGGCGAATGATACAATCTATGGACTAGCGGCCTATTTATTTACCGAAAACCTTAGCAGAGGAATCCGAATGAGTGAACAGCTTGAATATGGCATTGTGGGTCTGAATGACGGTTCTCCATCATCACCACAAGCACCATTTGGGGGATTCAAGCAGAGTGGTTTAGGCCGAGAAGGCGGTCACCACGGTATCGACGAGTTTGTAGAGGTCAAGTACATTTCAGTCGGATTGTGAGAACCAAAAAAAACAGGCAAAGCCAAAAGGGCTCTGCCTGTTTTCCTATTCCACTAAATTAACAAATCGAACAGCGTACTGTCATTATTCACTTCAGTAAATGAGAATCCATTCGAACGCATACGGTCTACCAAGCCGCCATAATCCTCAGGATGCTTCAGTTCGATACCCACGAGTCCTGGACCGTTTTCTTTATTGTTTTTCTTCGTATATTCGAAAGTTGTAATATCATCATTTGGACCGAGAACATTATCTAGGAATTGTCGTAACGCACCCGCACGTTGTGGGAAATTTACAATGAAATAATACAACAGTCCTTCATGGATTAAAGACTTTTCTTTGATTTCCTGCATCCTTCCGATATCGTTATTCCCGCCACTTATGACGACGACAATCGATTTCCCTTTAATTTCTTCTTTATAAAAGTCGAGTGATGCAATTGGGAGTGCACCAGCCGGTTCTGCGATGATTGCGTGCTTATTATACAATTCGAGAATGGCTGTACACACCTTACCTTCAGGAACTGCTACTATTTCATCGACCAATTCGAAACAAATATTAAAAGTCTTATGACCGGGACACTTCACAGCAGCGCCGTCAACAAACTTATCAATTGTAGGTAACGAGATTACCTTTCCCTTTTCAAAGGAAGCTTTCATGCTGGCTGCTCCAGCGGGCTCCACGCCAATCATCCGGGTTAACGGAGATAGGTTTTTAATGTACGTGCTCATACCAGAAAGGAGACCGCCGCCCCCAACACTTGAAAAAACAAAATCAATAGGTTCTTCTATATCATTCATAATTTCAACAGCGACCGTAGCTTGACCAGCGATAATGTCGAAATCATCAAAAGGATGAATGAATATTCGATCTTCTTCATCGGTACAATGCTTGGCACTTGTAAAAGAATCGTCAAATGTATCTCCTGTTAACAGAATTTCAACAAATCCTTTACCGAACATTTTTACTTGGTCCACTTTTTGCTTAGGAGTAGTTAAGGGCATAAAAATCTTCCCGTCAATTCCAAGTTGTGCACACGCAAACGCGACACCTTGAGCATGATTGCCAGCACTGGCACAAACAATGCCTTTTTCCAATGCGTCGGATTCGATCCGTTTAATTTTGTAATAGGCCCCTCTCAACTTGAAAGACCGAACGTGTTGCAAATCTTCTCGTTTAATGTAAACGGTACATCCATACTCTTCTGACAACCGTTCGTTTTTTTGAAGAGGTGTATGCGCCACGATATCTTTTAATACCTGATTAGCAATTAAAATGTCTTCGATACCTAAATTTTTCTTTTCTACTTCTTGAACGTTTGTCAATGGGTGAACCTCCTCAACACTAGCATTTTTCAATACTAACATGTGTTGGAGGAGATATACAACCACTTTGTCTAAATAGTTAGAACTTTTAGTTCGATAATAATATGTAAGCGTTTTCTTTATAAAAATATATGTTATTCACTTGTGTCTACAAGTTGTAGTGCTTCTGATTGTAATCGAATTGTAAATCGAGGGGCATGAATAGGTTCACCATCTAAGATGAACAAGATGTCCCGATTAGCTTGTAACGTAACAATAGAACCTGTTAAATAAGTGATTGAAGGGCTGTGAATCGGATTTCCATGAAGAAGTTTTGGAAACAAACGAAGCAGCAGGGAAGACCTGTTTGCTGTATGTGCAATGGTGATATGCATCAGGCCATCATTTGTTAGTGCATCCGGACAGACTCTTAAACCCCCTCCGTAAGAAGGGGTATTGCCGACAGCAATCAGCCATGTACGGTGCCAAAAGTATGGTTTATCATCAATCGACACATTCACTTCAAATGGTGTAAAGCTGCTTATCGTATGGATAGCTGCAATCGGGTAGGCAAGACCGCCTAATCCAAATTTGTTTAGAAGCGATTTGTAAAAAGAACGGTTAGCTTTTTCGCCGATTTCTGCATCTATTCCAGCAGCGGCAATGGTGATTCCAAGTTTCCCATCTACATCGAGTAAATCGATTTGTTGGGTAGAAAAATCTAAGAGTCTCTCAAAGAAAACAAGCGGATTACGAGTAAGGTGAAAAGCTCTCGCAGCATCATTCCCGGATCCTGCTGGCAGAATGGCAAGTGGGATGGAATGTTCTGATGCAAGTTGGACAATAGATCCAGTCGTTCCGTCACCACCAATGACTACAATTGCTTTTAATGTGCAGCTTCCTATCAGTTTTTTTAGGAACTGATTTGATGCTTCTTTTGAATCACTTAGGAGTGCTTCGTGTGGCATCTTATACTGGATGAACAATTGTTCGACTCGTTGAAATAGTTGAGTTGCTTTTCCTCGACCCGAAGAAGGATTGACAATGATTGCATACATAAATCACACCTCATCCCACAAGTTTAGTTCGAAGGTTTTGTTAGTGCTTCATCAAGCTTTTTATAAATCGCTAACATAGCTTGCTGTTCTTCCGATGAAATATGTGAAAACAACTCTCTGCGTACTTCGATTCCATCATTGTAAGCTTTTTTGACAAGCACTTTCCCAGCTTCGGTAATGGATAGATACTTAGTTCTTTTGTCTTCGTCAGCTTGTCTTCTTTCAATGAGACCTTGTTTTGTAAGCTTCATTGAGAGGTGCGTAAGTGAGGCAGGAGTGAAATTCAGTTTCTTGGCAATATCTGTTGGCCTGCTTTCTCCCTCATTTAATAACTCTTGAAGAACGAGGATATGGGAAATTCCGAGATCGTTGTCAGAGCGCTGTTGCCATTTGACAATCATTTGATAGCTAACTTTTTCAATCGTATGGAGCAGTTCAAAAATATTTTTGTCATTAGTAGTAGTCATAGTGTGAAACCTCCGTGGTAATAAACTTGCTAAGTAAACGATTGCAAGTTGTTAAAAGTAAAAGACTATTCTATCATACCTCAACGTTGATGAAAAACAGAGAAAAATGACTTCAAAAGATAGAAGTTAAATTGAAATACAAATGTGAGTAAAGAGTGAAGTTTGTGTGACGAATTATGTTTGTGTAGTTTTTCACTAGAATCTAGGTTAAAATCAGAGGTAGAAAAGTCCTTGTTAATCGAAATAAGAAAGAGGTATTATGTCTCATGAAGTTAAGAAAGTCATTAACATTTCAGCTTGGCAGTTTAATAATTGGTATTCTTGTTGTCATGCTCGCCATCACGTCTGTAGCCACTTACAAAACGGCATATGACAAACTCTTCGATGCAGCTGGTATCGAAGCGTATGGGTGTGCAAATATTACTACTGGTCTTATTTTACCTAAGGATATGGACAAAGCGCTGGCAGGAGACGCTTCGACTCAAGAAAAAGTGGGAGAACAACTTAACTGGACGACTGCTCATAAAGACATTTTTGAAACGCAATACATTGTCGAGTTAGACGGAACTTTAGTGGCTGTTGATGATCATCTAAAAGCTAAAGGATTCAAGCCAGGAGATAAGTTTAAAGTGGATGATAAAGCGATTGCAATGCTCGCTGATATGAAACATCCCACCTATTCTAAAGCATATAACTTTGCAGGCATGAAACGTTTGTCAGGATATGCCCCGATTTTTAAAGATCAAGATCCATCTAAAGAAGTGATCGCTGTAAGTGTCATTGACTTCGACGCAGGAATTGTCACTTCCCGGACATGGGGAGTTGTTCGAAACGGTATTTTAATCAGTATCGTTCCCTTGTTGCTAGCTGCGCTGTTGACGATTTTCTTACTTCGCAAAAAAACGAAACCGATTTCGCAGCTTATTGATCATTCCAAACAGTTAGCTTCTGGTAATTTAGGAATTGCGGATGTACAAGTTTCGAGTAAGGATGAGGTAGGAGATCTAGCGACAACCTTAAACACACTCGCATCGAATTTACGGAATATGATCGGTACCGTCAAAACTACTTCTTCCAAATTAACAACAAGCATGACCCAAACAGTAGACTCTTTAGAAGAAATGGAAGGGGCCGCTCATATGGTTTCTGAAAATATTAATGAAGCTGCGAGCTCTGTTGTGGATGGCAACGCAAGTGTGAATCAAGTTGCTCAACTAATTCAGGATTTAGCACATGATCTTCACCAAGCAGATGAACGTGCAAAAAAAGCAACATCGATCTCCTCAAACACAATGGTGTTAGCGGAAGAGGGGAGAGCACGGGCAATATCTTTAAGTGATGATATGAAAAAGATTTCTGTTTCTTCTTCGAGTACAAAACTAGCGATTCAAGGACTGATCGATTCGGCGAAAAAGATCCAGACAATCACTGAATCGATTTCTGATATTGCAAACCAAACCAACTTACTAGCATTAAATGCCTCCATAGAGGCGGCTAGGGCAGGTGAGCACGGCAAAGGATTTGCAGTCGTTGCTGATGAAGTGCGTCGTCTTGCAGAACAATCTAACCAGGACGTTCAGGAAGTAGGGCAACTGATTAAGGATATTTCCTCTAGCATTGCAGATGTGGTGCATTCAACAGAAGAGAGTGGAGAACTAATTGAAACCGGATCAGAAACAGTACGCCAAACTGCCCAGACATTAAGTGGTATTTCCACGGCTGTTGAAGATACAGTAGCTGAGGTCTCGGCAATCTCTGAAAGCCTGATGCGAGAAGCGAAGAAATCAGAGGAAGCAGAGCGTTATATACAAATGTTAGCAGATGCACTTCGTTCCTTGGAGGAGATGACTTCGAACATATCAGCATCAGGTGAAGAAACGTCAGCTACGATTAGTGATGTCGCAGAACAATCCAACGAATTGAAACGACTTGCAGATGAATTGGATGCGAGTGTTCAACTCTTTCATTTGATTGAATAAGAAGCAGACAGCTCAATTCACGAATGAATGCGTGAATTGAGCTGAAGTAGCAGTGGAATGAATCGTCTTTCACGTGTCAGATCATGTTGTATTCTTGCGATATATGATATAATGAACTGGTGAAAAATTTTAGTTCTGAGGAGTTATCGACATGCTAAAAGATTTATTTATGGGTCTATCGCAAAACCAGACATTAAACAGCGCAGCAAAAAAATATGGTCTGAAGCTGGGTGCTCAAAACGTAGTTGCAGGAACAAATATTCCTGAAACAATTGAAAGTATTAAGGAATTGAATGCGCACGGTATTTCTTGTACTGTCGACAATCTTGGTGAGTTTGTTTACAATCGCGAAGAAGCAACTGCAGCAAAAAAACAAATTTTAAATGTGATTGAAGCAATTCATGAAAACGGTGTCGATGCCACGATTTCACTGAAACCATCTCAGCTCGGTCTTGATATCGACCAGAGCTTCTGTGAAGAAAATTTACGTGAGATTGTGAGTAAGGCTAACGAATACGATATTTTTGTCAACTTTGATATGGAAGACTATGATCGATTAAAGCCTTCATTTGACTTGCTAGATGATTTATCTAAAACGTACAAAAATGTTGGTACAGTCATTCAAGCATACTTTTTTGAAGCAGAAGACTATATGAAGCAACATAAAGATTTCCGTCTACGCATTGTAAAAGGAGCTTATAAAGAGTCTCCTACTGTTGCGTATCAGGACAAAGCGGATATCGATGAAAACTTTGTTAAATTAATTGAATGGCATTTGTTAAACGGAAAGTTCACTTCTATTGCGACGCATGATCACCATGTGATCAATCACGTAAAGCAATTTGTGAAAGAAAATGATATTTCTTATGATAAGTTCGAGTTCCAAATGCTTTACGGATTCCGTAAAGATATGCAACTGGAACTTGCGAAGGAAGGGTACAACTTCACGACGTACGTTCCGTTCGGAGAAGACTGGTACGGCTATTTCATGCGCCGTCTTGCAGAGCGTCCACAAAATATGAACTTGATTGTAAAACAAGTTTTCAACAAGAAGACTAATACATTTATCGGATTGGCTGCAGGTGCATTTGCACTAGGTCGCATTACGAAGCGAACTAAATAAAACATAAAAAGGCTGCTCATAACTTCAGTTAATACTGATGCTTGAGCAGCCCTTTTTGTTTTTAAACTTGTTAGGTTGTTATGTTTAGGTCAGTCGCTCGGTGTTTAATAAACAACAACAAAAAAGTACACAATCATTGCAAGTAATCCGAAGGGGAATCCGAAGCGAGCCCATTCCTTGCTCGTGATGGATAATTTGCCAGCCGCAATAATATTTGGGATGTTACCTGGAATTAGCATACCTCCACTAATAAGTAAGCCCATGAGAATAGCACGGATAGTCGGTTCATTCATGGTTGGTCCCAGTTCGATCGATGCAAGTGTGGCGTTGTCTAAGACAGCGGATATCATGTTGGTCCAATAGAGGACTGTAGGACTTCTTCCTTCTAAAGCAGGACTTAATAACGGTTCAAATCCAGTGCCAAGAAGAGAGAGTGCCATGACAAATATGTATACTTTAACACTTCTAATGACGATAGCGATCCACGATTCTTTTTCTATTTTCTTTTCCTTGCCGCGTTTTATATGAGGAGGAGATATGACAATTCCTGCGATAATTCCAAGAAGGAGAATTGCAGTAATCACATCACTTCCTAACAAGTTGAATAAGTAAAAGAATGATTCGTCTAATCTACTGGTTGCAATGGTCGATAGAGGTTCACCAAGTGGAGTCAAGACAGCCCCTAAACCAATCGAGTAGCAAGATAGAATAACTAAACGAATTTGAGTCCTTCTGTCATAATTGAGCAAGCTGACGATTGACACGAGTAAAACTGCAGCGATGATGGCTGTAATGAAACTAGCTACTAATCCGATACTGATTACAATAAGCGCAACTAAAATCCTGGAGGGCATGAGGCGCTCTGCAAAGCTTATTAGCCGACTGAACGGGTGTTGAAATACACGGAATAGCCAACCTGCGAGCAGGACCGCGCACGTGATTGCAATAGGGTCAGTAACTAAAGCATGAAGCAGCGTTTTGTTCCAGTTACCAGCTATGAAAACTGTAGCGATCCCTAATACGAAAAGATAGAGTTCCAACTGTCGCTCTGCAAAAGTAAATAGGAACGGTCCTAACAAAACAGCGAAAAGCAAAATTAGCAACAAAACGGTCATTATTTATCCCTCACTTTAAATAACGTATCTAGTTATTTAAGTTATGCAGGATTGTTCCGTTAAATAACAGCACAAAAAAAGCGGTTCCCCTCTATGGGAACCACTTTTACTGATAGGATTAATGAACACCCTTCATATAACGAGAAATGATAGGTGAGATGAAGAACACAATAATTGAAAGAACAATGGCAACTCCTCCGATTATTCCGAAATACAGCATTTCAGTTTCAGCGGAATAGAGTTTAACTAGCTGTGCATTCAATGCCTGTGCTGCAGCGTTCGACAAGAACCAAAGGCTCATCGTTTGTGCAGTAAAAGCAGCAGGTGCAAGTTTAGTTGTTGCGGAAAGTCCGACCGGAGAAATACACAATTCCCCGAGAACAAGTGTAAAGATACTAAGTGCTAACCAAATCGGACTTACTAATGCATCAGTACCGCTTATTACACCTGGAAGCAGGATGACGATGAATGAGATACCGGCAAAAAGCAATCCAAGCGAGAACTTGTGAGGGATTGAAGGTTGGCGGTCGCCAAGCTTAACCCAAAGCCATGCAAAAACTGGTGCGAAAATGATGATGAATAATGGGTTCAGTGATTGGAACCATGCAGGCGAAATGTGAATTCCTAAGAAATCCAAGTTTGTTCTTTTATCTGCATACAAAGCTAAAATCGTAGACCCTTGCTCAGCGATGGACCAGAACATAACAGCTGCCAAGAACAATGGAATATAAGCGAGTACGCGTGATTTTTCAACTGATGTTGTTTTAGGACTGCGATACATGATAATGAAATATGCAGCCGGAATGGCGAATCCGAGAATACCGACTAACGTTGTAAATGAATTCAAAGTTAGATATCCAGTTGGAATTGCGATAGCAACTAGAATTGCTAATATAATAACTACAATTCCGACAATTTTGATCGTCTTTTTCTTCTCTGCAGGAGATAGTGGGTTTGCGACATAGGTTCCTGCTAGACCTAAGTTCTTTTTCTTTGTAATTACAAACATAACAAGACCGAGGAACATACCAACTGCAGCCACGCTGAAACCTAAATGGAAATTGTATTCCGTTCCAATAGTGCCGGCAGTGAGTGGTGCAATGAAACTACCGAGGTTGATCCCCATATAGAAGATACTGAATCCAGCATCTTGGCGATTGTCACCTTCTGGGTAAATATCTCCAACCATGCTTGAAACGTTTGGCTTCAGTAGACCTGTACCAATAACAATTAAAGCCATGGATATGAAGAGCATTCCAAGATTTCCTGGGAAAGAAAGGACAATGTGCCCGAGCATTATGAAAATTCCACCTATAAAGACAGAACGCGAGGTACCGAATACTCGGTCCGCCAACCAGCCACCAATGACCCCTGACATGTAAACGAGGGAACCATATAGAGAAACAATTGCAAGTGCGGTTCCTTGGTCAAGCCCTAAACCACCCTTTGATACTTCGTAATACATATAGAAAACGAGAATAGCTCGCATCCCGTAGTAAGAAAAGCGCTCCCAAAATTCGGTGAAGAACAACGAGAACAATCCTTTTGGATGACCGAAGAAGCCTTTTTGAGGAACGCTTTCAACGATTTCATTTTTTGACAGCTGTGACATTATAAATCCTCCTTTTATCTATGAAGAACATAGTACCACTTTTAGTGGTAGTCTGAAAATAATATATTCTAAAATAAAATAAGTCTTATAATGCTGATTTTCTTGACTTTTATGTTTGTTTGAATAGGGTGAATTGATTTTGAAGGTATTTTTAGATAATAATTCCAACTGTCTAGACCGTGTCAGATAGTTAACCCTAAATAGAATCAGTTCTAACACTTGAATGATAAGGCTTTTCCTACAAAAGAATACGAAGATAGGGTATTATGAAAAAAGTAGGTTATAGAATGGAAGTGCTATTATGAGTCAAATGATTATTGAAAACCTCACAAAAACGGTTGGTGAGAAAACATTATTTCGTGCTATAGATTTTACCATTACGTCAGGAGAAAAGACGGGATTACTTGGCATAAATGGGACAGGAAAGTCTACGTTACTTGCGATTATCGCGGGAATCGAAGATGCTGATACAATATCCAAAGATCATCCAAATAATTATCGAATCGCTTATCTACCACAAGATCCGATAATCGATCCATCCCTAACTGTAATGGAAGCTGTATTCCAAAGTGATGCTTCCATTATTCGGTTGAACTTGAATTATGAGCATGCTTTACAAGCACTTACTGAAAATCCAGATTCCGAAGAAAAACAAGCGCATTTTGCGAAGTATCAATTACAGATGGACGAGCAAAATGCATGGGATATTAATACTCAAGCAAGAATGATTTTGTCTAAGCTTGGCATTGAGACGTATGACAAAAATATCAGTGAACTCTCTGGTGGTCAACGAAAACGTGTGATGCTTGCAAAAACCCTCATTGAACCAGCGGACCTCTTGCTTCTGGATGAGCCGACCAACCATTTGGATGTCGCTTCAATCACCTGGTTGCAAGACTTCATCAAGAATTTGTCTGGTGCGGTATTATTCGTCACGCACGATCGGTATTTCTTAGATGCAATTTCAACTTCTATCTTCGAACTTGCAGATAAAACGTTATATGCTCATAAAGGCAACTATGGTGATTATATCGAAGCGAAAGCGCTTCGGGACGAAATGAACGCTGCAACAGAAGATAAGCTTAAAAACCGCTATCGTTCCGAGTTAAAATGGATTCGACGTGGCGCTAAGGCTCGTTCTACAAAACAGAAAGCGCGGATAGGAAGATTTGAAGAACTTGAACAAAAAGTGAAAAGCGGGACCGTGAAAGAAGAGATGGATGCAGGGCTTAAAACTTCACGTTTAGGAAAAAAAGTACTGGAAGCGAAAGGTGTATCCAAATCGTTTAATGGCAAAACCGTCATCCATCAGTTTTCTGCACTCCTTCAATCAGGAGACCGTGTCGCAATTGTTGGCCCAAATGGTGCTGGGAAAACAACATTAGTCAATATGTTTGACGGCATACTAGAACCTGATGAAGGGATCATCGAACGAGGAACGACGGTCAAAATAGCGTATTTCAAACAACATTTACCAGAAATGCAAGGAAAGCAACGCATTATTGAATACATTCGAGAGACTTCTAATGATATCGAAGATGGAGAAGGGAACCGGATTTCAGCTTCCCAAATGCTGGAACGCTTTTTATTCCCAGCATATGCTCATGGGACCCCTATTGGAAAACTTTCAGGAGGTGAAAGAAAGCGCCTGTATTTACTGAAGTTGCTCATGGAACAACCGAATGTCCTGTTATTGGATGAACCGACCAACGATTTGGATTTGGAAACGTTATCCGTTCTTGAAACGTTCATAGATACTTTTCCTGGGGTCGTTTTAACGATTTCCCACGACCGGTTCTTCTTAGACCGAACGTCAACGAAACTTTGGGTACTTGACGGGAAAGGAAATATTGAGACCGTATTCATGTCATACACGGATTATTTAGAGGACGCACGTTTCAAGGAAACTCCAAAACAGATTGCTGAACCGGTTGTGACTGAAGTGAAACCTACTGAACGCATAAAAGAAACACCCGTTAAAAAGAAAGCGACCTATAAAGAAAAACGTGAATGGGAAACCATTGAAAAAGAAATAGAAGAAACTGAGGAAGCCATTGGTACCATGGAAACGGAAATGAGTACGTGTGGTGCGGATTATGATAAGTTAAGTGGTTTGACAAAAAAATTGAACGAGCTCAATGAAAGATACGAATACTTAATTGAACGATGGTCGATTTTAGAAGAATTGATGGAACCTTAAAGGAGGTAGCAAGTGATGAATATTGTATCGATTGAACCGACACCAAGCCCAAATTCCATGAAGATTGTTCTTGATACTGAACTCCCAATGTTGGAAACACACAACTATAAAAAAGTAGATGCTGCAACTGCTCCAGAACCAGTAGCTCAATTATTACAAATTAAAGGGATAAAAGGGATTTATCACGTCATGAACTTCATGGCGATTGAACGAGCTGGAAATGTCCAATGGGAAACCATCTTAGCTGAAGTTCGAAACGTTTTCAGTGAGGGGATTTCAGAACAGACTGAGGGTGAGTCAGAAGCTACGGAACATTTTGGCGAAGTCTATGTCCACGTCCAAACCTATAAGCAGATCCCACTTCAGGTTAAAGTTTTCGATAGCGAGAGTGAACAGCGGTTTCCGTTAAGTGAGCGATTCGTAGAAGCTATGGAGAAAGTTCATAGCGCTGAAGTTGAGAATTATATTCTTCTTCGCAAGTGGGCGGATTACGGGATCCGCTATGGCAGTAAAGAAGAAATAGGAGAAACTGTCGTGAAAGAAGTGGAAGCAGCTTATTCTGAGGAACGTTTGTCTGCAATAGTGAAGAGTTCGCTTCAAGGAACTACGCAGGGTGGTCATACCCGCAAAAAGATTTCATTAGCTGACTTTGAAACGGATGAGTGGGAAACACGTTTCCGGTTACTCGACCAAATAGAAGATCCGACGAGTGAGGACATACCATTGCTCGATCGTGCTATTGCTGATGAAAAGATGTCAATCCGACGACTAGCGACGGTCTACTTAGGAATGATCGAGTCATTAGAGGTCGTTCCATATATTGAGAAAGCATTGCAGGATAAAAGTTGGGCCGTACGACGAACAGCAGGGGATTGTATGAGTGATCTGGGATTCCCTGAATTTGAGCAGGCTGCAATTAAATTGTTACAAGACAAAAACAAACTCGTGCGCTGGCGTGCAGCCATGTACTTGTATGAAACAGGAACAGAAGAATCTTTACCTGCACTCCGGGAAGCATCAGAAGACCCTGAGTTTGAAGTGAAATTGCAAATCAAGATGGCAATTGAGCGCATCGAAGAGGGTGAAGATGCAAAAGGTTCCATTTGGAAGCAAATGACGGAATTGAGAAGCTCTCCAAAGTAAAGGATGATTGCTAAAGAAGATAGACTAAATCAATATGTCTAAAATATGTCATCTTAATGAGTTTTCTGAGCTGCAAGTGAAATGCGCTGAATAAAAAAGCAGTGCCCACTGATGAAAATTCAGTAGGTACTGCTTTTTTATGCATGGGTTGGTATTTCCGGGAATGTAACGAACAGTTTGCCTTCGTTTGAGACGATTTCTGCAATCGTTGTTTCAAACAAGTAAGGACTGTCCGCGTCGTCCTGCTTCTGAACATTTTCATAATCGTTTTTAACAGCGAGTATTGGGAATGTGACAGGAACCGAGCGTCCGCGAACCGTTGCCTTAATAGTTCCCATTAGGAGGAGCTCTTTATGAGAGGCTCCAAAACATAAATTTCCGGATACACGACGATTTTTCCCACTATGAATCTGGATTCCTTGAAGAAGTGATATTAAGCAGAGTAATATATCACTGACTGCGCCAATCTCCAACTTTTCGAAACCACTGTCTGTGAAATAATGGTTGAGTCCATTCCGGATTTCCTTGAAGGAAAAAAGAAGTTGAATTTTCTCTTTTGGCCCTCCTGAACCAAGCCGCCTAATGACGTCATGGGCATGATCGAAATAAGATTTAACCGAGTTCGCATCTGTATCGCGCGTTGTTACAAGTTCCTTTAATGCATACAACACATCAAACCTAGGATTATTACCTGCTAGAGTTAAAAAACCGAGCACATCTTTTTCGTCAAAATTTCTTTGAGTGAAGCGTTCGAAATAATAAGCATTGAGTTGTTGGTATTTAATGTCCATGAAAATTCTCCTTGCGTGTAAAGTCTGTATGTAGTGTATCACAGGTAGAGACTTTTCTGGTTTCAAATGCCATTCGTTTTCATCCGCGAGTTTTCCATGTAGAATAGGAATGATCGGTGTATTGCCTAGAACACCACAGATTATGGAGGAGGCTATTTATTATGAATGCTTACGAGGAATACATGCAAGGCATTGTTCAACCAATGCGCCAAGAATTAGTTACTAGTGGATTTACAGAATTACTAACAGAAGAAGATGTGACAACTGCGATGGAGGAACATAGAGGAACTGCGCTCGTTGTCATCAATTCAGTGTGTGGATGTGCCGCTGGACTTGCTAGACCAGCTGTTCGTGAAGCGTTAAGCCAAGTGGATAAACAACCAGACCACTTATTTACCGTGTTTGCAGGACAGGAAAAAGAAGCCACTGCGCAAATGCGTAATTATTTTCCTGAAGTTCCACCAAGTTCACCTTCCATAGCAATTGTAAAGAATGGAGAACTTGCATACTTCATACCTCGAGAACAGATTGAAGGATTTGAAATGGAACAAGTAAGAGATCACTTGACAGGTGCTCTTAATCAAGTCGCTGTGTCGTGAAACGTGTCCTGATTACAACTGCTGGACGTCCAGATAAGGTAACAGAAACGCGTGCCTTTACTGCGCAACAAACACTCGGTTACGAACGAATTCCACGCAACAAACGTTCAGTGAAAAATCTCATGACCACCAATTCGAGTGATCTCCTAGTAGTAGGAAAAGAACGTTATGAGTTGTACAGACAGTCAATGACTGAACCTTTTTTCTTTCATCCGGATACGGCTACGTTTCGTCTAAAGCGTTTGCTAAAAGGGGAAACAGACCCACTCGTTGAAGTGTGTCAGTTAAAACCAGGTAACTCATTTTTAGATTGCACGCTTGGCTTAGCGACAGACAGTATTGTGGCATCTTTTGCAGTTGGGGCTACCGGTAACGTAATGGGGATTGAGGCAGATCCTGATGTCGCGTTTATCACTGCTTCAGGATTGACTCAATTTGAACCGAAATTCCAAGAATTGAAAGATGCGATGCGTAGGATTTCTGTAGTACAGGATTCAGCACCTGTGTTTTTAAAGGGGCTACCTGATCATTCATGGGATGTGGTCTATTTGGATCCAATGTTCTCACAAACGATCTCTGAGTCAACTAGCTTTGCCCCACTGCGGCATGTAGGGGTTCATGGGAGTCTTACAGAGGAGTGGGCTTCCGAAGCGAGACGTGTTGCTAGGAAACGAGTTGTAGTGAAAGCACATTTTAACGATCCCGTCTTTGAACAATTCGGTTTTACGCAAATGATAAGGCCCAATACGAAGTTCCATTTCGGGTTTATAGAAAAATAAAAAGCCAATCGGTCTCGTTAGAAACCGATTGGCTTTTTTTGAATTAGTGCGTAAAATTTAATGAACTTAAGTATAGGACGAATACCAGCATGCCGATTCCGGCGATTAATTGAACATCCATCTGAGTAACCTCCTTAAAAAACATACACGAACTCTAAAGTTTATTGTACAATGAAATTAGAAAAGAGGGAACCTTTTCGGTTATTTTTCGTACTGTTCAGAAAGCAGTTATTTAAAAATACATAATTGTAGGTGATGGGATATGAAAAAATGGTTACAGCAACTGATGATTATATCAGTCGCATTCGTGACGTTTGGAGTCATTTCTCCAAGTCATGAAATCTGGTCAACGCTTCATGATAAGGAAGATGTAAAAGAAACTGACCAACCTCAGCATACAACGCAGTATGCTGTTCATTTCGATGATCCGTATTTTAATAGACTGAATGCTACTGAAAATTTTCTTACTGAAGAAGACCTTGTAAATGGTGCACACACACTCGCATTTACAAAATTCGGTTCAAAAATCGGTCCGGTTATTGAAGATGAATTTGACGAAGTGATTTTCCCACAAATCGAGCAAGTCATTCGTGAAAAAATTGGTGAACATGTCCAGATGAATCGGAAACTAGCTATTTCAGAACACCCTTCTGGTGGTACGGCTGAAAAAATATTTAACATTAAAGATGTAGATGCAGATAAAAATTTGCTTCTTTTCCACGTGAGAACCGAGAAACGACCACAAGATGGATACTTCTTTAACTTCCATTACCATCTACCTGAAGACGATTATCAAACGCACCACACACTTGGAGATGTTTACTGGTCAAAGAATACACCTCCGAAGTGGCTTTCCTAACAGCAATGGGTTAGGGCTATTACTTAAAAATAGCCCCGCTTTTATCCATAAATTCAGTTGGGCGGTTAAATGTATTGATAATTTTTTCTTCCATTTCTCATAATGCAATTCAATACAAAGCGTGAATCATTTTCAGACGTGTTTCCTAACCGTTCAACAATCGCCATAACAGCTAACACTAATAACTATTAAGAAGGTGTTATGTGAGTGTCTGACACTGTAAATGCATGACTCAGGTAAGTGCGTGGAAATATGGCAAAGTAAGAGATTCATTGGCATAGTGGAATAAACCAACGTGCGCAAACAACCAATCGTTTTACAATATCCGTTTGAGATTAAATGGATAACCGCTGTAAATGTCATTGCTATTCAACATATAGTATGAATCCATAGAAATCTAGAAAACTTTCCTGTCCCAAGTGGGATAGGATTTTTTTGTGTAAACTGTTACCGGATTTTTGTTATTTCATTAAAAAGTCTGACAATGAATTAGAGAGTTTGGTATAATATAGAAAAAGATTAAAATTTATTTATATCTACAAACGAGTCATTATCTAACATGCAAGTTGTTGCTTTGTGCTCCAGACTGAACGCTTTCAGAGGGGCGTGGCTCGAGTCTTCTCGGTTGTTAAAATCTTGCGCCTTGTGGAGTCTCAAGACGAGTGCAAAGATATGCTCTCAACGCTTTGATTTCGTTCGCAAAAGCCGTTCTTCGTTACGTCTCTCGCTGATCCCTTCGGAGTCTTCCGTCTTCTGCTCCAAGAAACGGAGAGGAGGATATACATTTAAGAAACGGCCCAAATTTTTGAATAAGATTTATTAAAAATCGTGATTAGCTGACAAGGAGTGGAGAAATGGGCAAAGAAATAGTAAGACATATTTGGAATGCTATTTCAGGGATGTTTGTTTTGTTATTATCGCTATGGATGAGTGGTCCAGGTATTGGTGAGACGGATACACCAACCTACAGATGGTACTTCATGTTGCTGGTTGTTTTGTGGTTAATTGGATTTGTATTGCAGTTCAAGAAGCGATCTAGGCTTTTAGGAGTTGTTATAACACTCATACCTGTCATATATTACTTGTCAATTTATATACTAGCCGCATTTATGTAATCAGCAATCGGGGGTGTTTGCATCACAAGCTATCGCGACAATAATGCGAACGGGCCATTTTGTTCGAGAAGATTGTGATTATGAATTGTAAATGATCTGGGTGAAGATTTAATGAAGAACAATTCTTACAATATTGTCGTCCATGTTGTCAATTTGATCCTATTGGGATTTATCTATCTTTTTTTGGTTCTCCTTTCTTTAGTTAGCACACCCTTTGATGACCCTATCGATAGCATATTTGCATACTTTTTTATTGGTTTTATGTTCGTCCTGTGGGCACTTAATTATTGGCTCCAATACATGTCCAAAAAGAAAAAATGGTATCTGCCATTAGCCGGAACTGTTCTTTACTTTGCCATCGTTTTGTTTGTCTGGGGTTATGTTTATCCATTCATAAAGGAACTGTTAATTAAATAGTCGATTCCATAAAAGGGTGCAATTCTTTAACATGGATTTGTACACTTTTCATCAATATGGCCAGATTGGGGGGGAGTGAAATAAAGAAACCTAGATTAATATTTCATGTTGTAACATTTTTAGTAGCTCTTGTAGTTGCTGTAATTAATTATCCATCAACTATTTCGGATGTAGCTATAACGGTAGCTTGCTGTGCAGTATTTTTCTACGGTCCCTCCGTACTTTTCAGAGGAAAAGAGAAGACGTTTTAAATAGTAAAGATTTAAGCAAAAGGACGCTATTCTTGCATACCACGCTAAGTTGATTGGAGTGCAAGACGGCGACTTCGGGAGGATCAGCTTGTGTCTTGAGACCCTGGACGGAGCGTAGCGAAGGAAGCGGCTCAAGCCACACTCTCCGGAACGCGTCCATCTGGAACGGAAATCAACGGCGTTACACAGTTGCAGAATCGGAAGCGATTCTGGAAAACTACATTTCAACAATAGGTCCAGTTTCGCCATTACTAATTCTTTCTGAGGTGATTTAAATTAACTGGTATAAGTTTATAGACCGCTTTACCTTAACAGGCGTTTTCATACTGCTTATTCCATCTTGGTTCAAGCCAATTTACTTTATGCTTTTTTGGGTGTTGCTGGGTATACATTTTATAAATCTAGGAATTCCTAATTATAAGGATCAGAAAAAAAGTTCTATCATAGCTATCTCATCTGGGATAATTATTATTGGATCGTGTTTATTTGGATCAATTCGATAGAGAAGCTATCAGATGCTTTTCTGAAATATGGTTTCAACAGTAGTGTCAATTGGTTTATGCAGGAGGTAATTATGTATTTCTTTCTTATGTTAACGTCTATTATTGTGATCGTTACTTTAATAGGCATTATGGTGACCTTTGCTTACCATATTTTACGGAATAAAAAGAATCCTTTCTCTTGGTTTACTTTAGCTATAATTGCCTTCTTTTTAGTTTTAAGCATTTGGCAAGGTATATGTTTTTTGAATTTGGCTTAGGTGCTTGTTAAATAAATGAAGACTTTAACACAAGAAGGATATTGCTGGAAATGGGCGAAATTGAGAACATGATAGGGAGGAAGAGGGCTGGAAATTAGAACTTAAACTATTGCACTGGTTAAGGGGAAATTCTATTGGAGAATGTCAGAAAATTAATTGATTGGGTAGAAGATATAAAAGAAAAAAATAATAGTAGCGCTTGTTCATTATATATACTTCAAGATAACAAAGTGATATTGGACCATTATAGTGGTTTTCATTCTAATTCTGCTGAAGCAATTCCAATCAATTCATCTTCTCAATATAACGTAGCATCTGCAAGAAAAAGTTATCTCGGATTAGCTGTGGCGTATGCTCTTTACGAGAGGAAAATCAAAAGTCTTGATGACTACGCAATTAAATACTTTGAAGAAATAGATGAACACCTTCTTGGTAAAACTACATTACGTCATTTAGTAACTCATACTCACGGTTTACACCAAAAAGAAGATGGAACTATTTTTAGAGAATTTGAACCGGGTAATGGATGGGCTTATAGAGGAATAAATATATTAATGATGACTCGGTTGGTAAATAGACTTTTTAATAAGAGTTTTCCTGAGCTTTTAAAAGAGAGAGTGTTTATACCTTTAGGTTTAAAGAAAACAATCTGGCAAACTAAAGAGGATGAAGCGTTAGTAAAAGAAATTATTAATCCATATGAAAATGGTTCCTATAAGTTGGGTAGTACCGATAATAGCACTGAATCAAACCTTTATACGACTGCGTCTGAGTTTGCACAATGGGGAAATCTTCATTTAAACAAAGGCATTGTCAATGGGAGACAAATCATTCCAAAAGAAGTGGTTGAAATTGCTACTCAAATTCAAAGCCCTATTTTAAAGGATAATAATCTTCCACGGAATGGATTGTTTTGGTATGTACAAGGTAATCCTGCCGACCTCAGTGAGATTGGGGATAGAACACCTAAAGGATCTTATCAAATTTTAGGAATAACGGGACCGACTCTTTTAGTGATTCCAGAATACAATGTTGTTGTAGCTAAAATGTATAACAAACGATATAACTATGGTGGCGAAAATTATCTTTACTATTTAAGAGAATTTAGTAATTTAGCGACGGATACCTTTCGAGCTAAAATTATGAAGTGATTTACATAAAGAATAGTTGATGGCTGCAACATTCCGGCTGTGTAAATTCTGCTAATACTATTCCGTAATTAGGTAAGTTTGTAAGATAATTATTAGGAGTAAGAAGGTGATTAAGATGGAAATAACATTAAAAGCTTTAAATCTAGATAATTATGAAGAGGTATGCGACCTCTCAGTTTCAAAAGAACAAGAAGACTATGTTGCAGAAAATATGTGGTCTATCGTTGAATCTAAGTACCATCCTTCCTATGAAACTCGTGCTATATATTCTGGGGATAAACCAGTAGGCTTTTTTATGTGGGTACCCGAAACTACAACAAAAACTAGTATCTGGCGTTTTATGGTAGATGAAAAATATCAAAAACAAGGTATAGGGCGGAAAGCGCTACACCTAGCAATAGAAGAAATGCGTGAAAATAAGGAACTTGAAGTAATTGAAATTTGCTACAACCCAGAAAATCCCGTGGCTTATAATTTTTACGCTAGTTTCGGATTTAAGGAAATGGGATTGGATGAGGATGGGGATGATATGCTAGCAGTTTTGAGAATTAGATAGCTTTATTATATCGTAGGCATATCTGGATTAGACATCAGTGTCGGAGGGGTGAAATTAATGGGTTTTTGGTGAAGAAGAGGTACTGTTTTTCGTTGCAAAACACTAGAAGTAAAGAAAATCTCAAAAGATACCTCCCGCCCTTCGCAATACCAACATTTAAGTTTTAAAGTCATTCGAAGAATATCTTATTATAAATATGTTCGAAAGGTGACTAGTTGTATTGATATACAGTTAATGTCTTTTACGGCTGGTTTGCACGTATACGAACCGAAACCAGCCGTTGTATTGTGGCTATTAGACTTAAAGAATCCGAGTGGTGCTGTTCAATATGTAATGTTGTCCCCTTCTCTACAAAAACATTCAAAGAGATAATTAGAGCAAAATCATTGGGCGACAGGTCAGTCAAGCCCTTGGGTTAGTAACTTTCGTCTTACCAAAATAGAAATGCTTAGCGAATCCAGTATACGGTATACCGTTAAATACGATCTAGAGTCTTCATATAAAGATTTTGGTAGTAAGCAGAAGATTGTAATCATGAAAGAATAATGAACCATATAGAGAGAATTGGTTTATTTCATCAATAACAACGAAATATAATCAAAGGGAAGCATTTACCCCAGCCGAGACAGTTTTAAAATAGAGCATTACAGTTAGCAATCAAATAAAATGAAGAGTTTTTGAAACTAATGCTGTCGTTTGCTTCACAAGTAATCGTACGAATACCGTAATAGGGCCATTGTGTTTAAAATAAATATCGGTTTTGGGATTTGCGTGGGATTAACAGTTTTGAAGTAATCTACAAATCCTTTTAAGAATAGAAATGTAGTAAGTAAAAATTACAGAAGTGGGGCGTGTCAAGTTAAAAAGAGATTAACGCTTATAATGCTTGTTCTAATTATAATCTTGATGGTTTTTGTTTTTCTGAAACCTGCCCCAAGAAACGTAGACAAAGAGATAGTATTAGTTGAAAAAAACGTGCTAAAAGAAGATTTTTCACCTCAAACGCTACCATCCGGTAATGAAAGTCGTTATGATATTCACTTGAAAATGGAGACAGATGGGGAGTTTCAAATAGGAACTGCAATTGAAATTAAAAATACATCAGAAGATACGTGGCAAGAATTAGTCTTTTATTTTATTCCTAACATATTTACGCAAGATAGTTCAGAGCAGTTGGGAAATACCTTGGATGCTTCAGCGACTATACAGGTACATGATGTTTTAGTAGATGATAAAACCTCCGGATTCACTTTGGCAAATGACACATTAACTATCCCATTAGATGCCCCGGTCCAGCCAGGGGAGAATGTAGCAGTGGATTTTTCCTACCAATTTATTTTGCCGGTAGGTGGGCTACGATTTACGAAGACCAAGGACAACTATCATCTAGCCCAATTTTATCCCATGCTCGCTACATATCGAGATCATAAGTGGAATAAGGAGGAGTATGGATTCAGGGGAGAAACATTCCACACCGGATTCAGTGATTTTCATGTATCGTATGATATTCCGGAAAGCTATACCTTTGTTTCTACAAGTGAAGAAGAAAGTTATCCTAGCCAAAGAATTGGTGCATTTCATGTAAAGGATGTTAAGGAAATTTTTATAGCAATATTGAAAGATCCACTTGTTGTCGAGAAACAAGTAGGGGATGTAAACATACGGGTATTCGGATTTGAAGAGAAGGACGATTTATATAAGGAGATTAGTGAAATTGCTTCTGATTCATTACAGTACTTTCAACAGATACTGGGGCTATATCCATTTACACAATTAGATATAGTGTTGGATAGTCTTGGAATGGAATATCCAGGTATTGTTACGGCAGGTTCAATTTATAGCAAACCAATAAATGATGAAGCTGTGAAAAATATGGTTATTCACGAAATTGCACATCAATGGTTTTACGGGGTTATCAATAATGATCCATATAATGAAGCCTGGTTAGATGAGGGCTTTACCTCATTCGCCGAAGAGATGTATCATTTCTCTAAAACTGATGACGAAGTCCCTTATGAGAACATGCTAAATAGAATTGAACTAATCAAAGATTCCTCATTACCTGTAAACCTACCACTCGACCAATATGAAAATAATTCACACTTCTACGGTAAGGCCAGAACAATGTTATGGCAATTATTTAAAGAGAGAGGTGGATTAGAAGAGGCAGAAAAATTTTTAAAAACCTATTATAATATTTATAAATATAAAGAAGTAAATACTGAGGAATTCGTTAGATTCGCCCGTAATTATTTTGATCTAGAAGACGATTCCGAACTCTCAACTTGGTTGGAAATAAATAATTAAATTGCTCTAACGTTCATCAACCGAGCAAGATCGATGTAATTAGTTGTATCTGAATATGAAATAGAATAGGCAGTTGAAAATGATCAATATACTTGTTTGATTATTAATAGGAATATTCCTGTCTATTATTAGTAAAAAATTGTTTATTATGGGGTTATGCTTATATTTATAGCCACACAGTCTTTGTTGAGTTAACAAAATACCTATTAGTTTTTAAGGTGTTGAACATCCCTATCGTTTATTAGTTGAGATTTCATTAACTGGTGTCACAATATGCATAGCTTGGAGAACTATTAAAATACTTTTTGAGGAAAATATAGAATAGAACTATTCGTTTCAAAATTATAAAATCCGATGGAAAAACAATTTGGGGATTTCGGTATTTGCATTTACAGGGTGTATTTTTTGTATGAGCATGGAGTTTGCATGATTATAAGAAAGAGTAAAAAATGCCGTGAGAAAATCTTATAAACGCGATGGCTATCAGAGATACCTGACTTACGAGGTATATTTTACTCAATGGTCTAAAAACACACCACCGAAGTGGCAGTCCTAACAGCTGCTTGGGTGGTTTTTTGTTGACTTCTTGGAATTTGTAATAGGTAACCTTCACTTGGTATAGTAAGACTAGAGAGTAACAGGAGGGTGTACAATGAAACAATATTTAGAACTTTGCCAGCATGTACTGGACACAGGAGTGCAAAAAGGGGATCGTACCGGTACGGGAACTTTGAGTGTATTTGGTTATCAGATGCGTTATGACTTACAACAAGGGTTTCCATTAATGACTACTAAAAAGACGGCGTTTCGCCTGATTGTATCAGAACTTCTATGGTTTTTAAAAGGAGATACCAATGTCCACGCGTTAGTGGAAGAAAATAATCCAATTTGGGATGAATGGGCATTTGAAAAATGGGCCAACAGTGAAGAGTATACGGGTCCTGATATGACGGATTTCGGAAGACGCGCCCCTGTGGACGAGGAATTCAGAGCTCTGTATGAAATTGAAATGTCACGCTTTAAAAAGCGAATACTTGAAGATCCATCATTTGCTGAAACTTACGGCGATTTGGGTCCTGTTTACGGAAAACAGTGGCGGAGCTGGGGGTCTGGATCAGCTGAATCTAGTCAACAGCCAATCGACCAGATCGCACGGTTGATCGAAGGGTTGAAAAAAAATCCTGATTCGAGGAGACATATTGTTACAGCTTGGAATCCGACGGAAATGGAAGATATGGCATTACCACCTTGTCATGCATTGTTCCAATTTTATGTAGCAGATGGGAAATTGTCATGTCAACTGTATCAGCGAAGTGCAGATATCTTCATTGGTGTCCCGTTTAACATTGCATCGTATGCTTTGCTAATACATTTGATCGCACTAGAAACAGGGCTGGTTCCGGGAGAATTCATCCATACATTAGGAGATGCTCACATTTATTCGAATCATGTCAATCAAGTAAAAGAACAATTGAGCAGGGAACCTAGAGAATTACCAACAGTCACTATTAACATGGAAGGCAAGTCAATATTCGACCTATCGACATCTGACATTGTCTTGACGAATTACAATCCACATCCAAAAATCAAAGCACCAATTGCTGTTTAAAAAGGAGGCACACTATGATTTCATTATTGGCTGCGCATGATGAGAACCGTGTTATTGGGGTAGATAACGAAATGCCTTGGCATATCCCTGAGGAACTAAAGTATTTCAAAGAAAAAACGATGGGGAAAGGCATCATAATGGGGAGGAAAACGTTCGAATCTATTGGTCGGCCACTTCCAGGACGTCTAAACATCATCCTTACACGCGATGAGGATTACAAAGCTGAAGGTGTCGTCATTGTCCATTCGTTGGAAGAAGCCATTGCACGGGCTGAAAGCTATGCAGACGAAGTCATGGTGATTGGTGGGGCTCAAATCTTCGAGATGGCAATGCCTTACGCTGACCGACTTTACACGACGATTATTCGTCGTACATATAAGGGAGATACGTTTTTCCCACCATACAACATGGGATGGAAACTCATTTCAGAATCCAAAGATCATCATACAGAGGACGGTCTCGCTTACGCCTATCACATTTATGAACGCGAAACAGCAGCATAAAAAAAGGCAGCCGTTACTTGGCTGCCTTCCTTTCCTATACAAAGAGCAAAACACTAAAATACATGGAAGCGCTGCCAGCTAAAACGAACAGATGCCAAATCGCATGGTTGTAGGGGAGACTACGCCATGCATACACTAAAGCACCAAGTGTATACAGCACACCACCCACAACGAGCAACGTAATCCCAGTTCCAGTGAGGGTAGCGTATAATGGTTTTATCGCAATAATGATCAACCATCCCATCACGATATAAAGAATGAGAGAAACAATTTCGAAACGGTGGATAAAGAATACTTTAAAAAGCGTTCCAAAAATCGCTAACCCCCAAACGATTCCGAAGAGCGTCCATCCTAAACCACCACCGATTGCGAGTAAAACAAATGGGGTATAGGTACCTGCAATTAAAAAATAGATGGCAGAATGGTCGAAGATCGAGAAGAGCCTTTTGAACTTTTCCGGTAAACTATGAAGAAGTGTACTCATTGAATACAACAATATCATGGAGACGCCAAAAATAATATAACTGACGAGCGCGAGTGCATCGCCTTGCTGAACTCCTTTTAAAATTAGAAAGACGAGAGCTGGAATACTCAAGAGCACTCCCAAACCGTGAGTTATGGCATTCCAACGCTCTTCTTTACGGGTTTTATAGTCAAATGCGCTTTCCATTGGCGAAAAGCCTCCTTTTCGTTCATTATACTAAAATAGAAACACGGTTTCCACTGACAGAGGAGAGAATGAAATGAGTAAAATAACAATTGTAACGGATTCTACAGCAGATTTAACACAAGAAGAAATCAACCAATACGGAATTAAAGTGGTCCCCCTGTCCATTCATATTGACGGTGAGATCTATCAAGATCAAGTTGATATCAGTCCTACGGAATTTCTAGACAAGATGGCGGCAGCAAAAGAGTTGCCGAAGAGCTCACAACCGTCATCAGGTACCTTTAATGAGTTATACGATGAACTAGGTAAAGATGGTAGTGAAGTATTGTCCATCCATATGACAGGTGGTATGAGTGGAACTGTAAAATCTGCGGAAGCGGCAGCTGAGATGACCGAGACTTCTGTTACCGTCATGGATTCCCGATACATTTCTCATGCACTGTCCTTTCAAGTGATTGAAGCGGCTAAATTAGCACAGCAAGGGAAAAAGATGGATGAAATTGTTCAACACTTGAACGAGGTACGGTCTAAAACGATGCTCTATGTAGTAGTTGACAAATTAGATAATCTCGTTAAAGGTGGTCGCATCGGCAAAGGAAGAGCGGTTATAGGATCTTTGCTTAACATTAAGCCAATTGCTTCTCTTCAGGATGGTGTCTATACACCTGTTGGTAAAGCGAGAAGTCATAAGCAAGTGGCTACACAACTTTTTGCCTCGTTTAAAGAAGATACAGCGGGGAAAATAGTGAAAGGTGTAGGGATTTCTCACGCACACGGTTTAGCAATGGCAGAACCATTGAAACGTCTAATCGAAGAAAGTGGTTTCACTGATATTAGGTTTTCATTCACATCACCGGTTGTCAGTACGCACACTGGAGCAGGAGCAATCGGTTTTATGTACTACACTGAGTGAGAACATGACTCTCTTAGCAATTCAGGAGTCTGATAATATAATGGAAATGAGGAAACTTAAAAATGAGAAGAAGAGCATGGATAATTTTACTTGCCTTCTCATTGGTACTAACGGGATGTGATCAGGTGTTCAAAAATAATGCAGAACCTTTTAACGAAAGACGGGACATCGAGTTTTCCAATTGGGAAATCCCCACTAACTTTGTGCCAAAGTCATTACACGTTGTGGGACTGGGAGATTCATTGACACAAGGTGTAGGAGATGAAGAGAAAAAGGGCGGTTATTTTGAACGGGTAGCTTCAGATCTGACTGAATGGGAAGGAATCTCTTTCGTGGAAACGGAAAACTTGGCGAAACGTGGTCGTCGAAGTGATCAGCTTGCCGAACAACTTGAGGACGCTGATATCCAGGCATCCATTGAAGACGCAGACATAATATTCATAACTATTGGTGGGAATGATATTATGAAAGTATTAAAAGCCAATTTGTTTAAGCTGAAGACAAAACCGTTTTATAAAGAACTAGGAAAATACGAAGAACGTCTAGATAATATCTTTGGAACGATTCGTGCGCTCAATCCTGATGCACCTATTGTCATGTCAGGTTTATATAATCCCATATTACTTATTACTGATGAAGTAAAAGAATTTGACGACATCATTGATGATTGGAATGCAGCAATTGAAACCAGGATAGAATTGGACGGCAATAGCTGTTTTGTGCCTGTCGCAGATTTGTTTGAAGAAAATACAAATATTGTCTATCATACAGACTTTTTTCATCCGAATGCTCAAGGCTATACGATGATGGAAGAACGCTACGTGAAATACTTGGAGGATTGTGGTTTGCAAGAACTGTTCCAAGGGGAAATGGACAGGTAGGAGATGATCGCTTGAACGGATGGAAAATCGCATTTTTCACATTATCAGGAATGATAGCAGCAGGGTTAGGAGGGGTCCTCTTTTTATTAGGTTCTGGTGGGCCGTCAGAGCCTTTACCTTCAGCAGAAGTGATCGAAAGTGGAGATGCTAATCTCCTTACAGTCCGAACGACAAAAAAAGATTTTGAAGGTATTGCAAATACGTATATCCGTGAAGCTATGAAAGGTGAAGAACTACCTGTTCAAATGAAAGTGAAGGATGATGTTATCCTTTATTCTGAGCTAACCGTATTTTCCTTTACGCTTCCAGTTATTATGCATTTTGATCCCATCGTACAAAAAGATGGGAACTTAATATTAAAGCAGTCTTCCATGGAATTAGGTCAATTAAACATTCCACCATCAACTGTTTTAAAAGTTTTACGAGATTCCGTTAAGTTACCTTCGTGGATGGTAGTTCGACCGAAGGAAGAAGAGCTTTTCATCGATTTATCAAAAGTACCAGTTGCAAAAGATGTATCGGTGCGTGCAAAATCGTTCAATCTAGAAAAGGATGAAATCTTACTTGAAGTATCCATCCTCAAAAAATAAGGAGTGGTGTACGTCATGAAGCAATTTGCAACGTTTGCTGGTGGGTGTTTTTGGTGTATGGTGAAGCCTTTTGACAAATACGACGGAGTACTTTCCGTTGTCTCTGGATATACAGGTGGAGATGTTCCGAATCCATCTTACGAGCTAGTCTGTTCAGAAACTACAGGTCATCGAGAAGCGGTTCAAATCGAATTTGACGATGAGATCATTTCTTATCGCAAATTATTAGATATCTTTTGGCGCCAGATTGACCCAACTGATAGTGGAGGACAATTTTTCGATCGTGGGGAGTCGTACGAAACCGCTATTTTTTATCATTCGGCTGATCAGCAGAAAGAAGCCGAACAATCTAAGCTTCAACTAGAACTGTCAGGAAAATTCTCGAAGTCCATAGCGACTGAAATTTTACCGGCGAAACCGTTTTATTTGGCAGAAGAGGGGCACCAAGATTATTATAAGAAAAATCCGGTGCATTATAAACGCTATTCAGTTGGGTCTGGTAGAGAACGTTTTAAATCAGAGAATTGGAGTGAGTGATCATGAAAGAGGATTTGAGAAATCGATTAACCGAAATGCAATATCATGTCACACAGGAACAAGGAACTGAACCTCCATTCCGCAATGAATTCGACAAGCATTTTGAAAATGGAATCTATGTAGACGTTGTTTCAGGAGAACCTCTATTTAGTTCAAAAGATAAGTATGATGCGGGTTGTGGGTGGCCAAGTTTTACAAAACCTATTGTAAAAGAAGAAGTGACTGAGCATTTCGACACAACACATGGAATGCGTAGAACTGAAGTACGCAGCAAAACAGCAGACTCTCACCTAGGACATGTCTTCCCGGATGGTCCAGGGGAAGAGGGAACTCGTTACTGCATTAACTCAGCAGCGTTACGTTTTGTACCTGTTGAAAAATTTGACGAAGAAGGTCTGGGCGACTACAAAGCTCAATTCCAATAAGAAAGGGGGTCCTCGGATGGACCGCTCTTTTTATCAATTTGTTTTATCCTATCGTGGTGGCGAAAAAAACGACCCTCATGCTATATTTGCAGAAAGCATGTTTAATGACCAAAGTTTTCCTAGGTATGAACGTTCTTTCGATACGTTATCACGGTATATCGAAGAAAAAGCTGATCCACAAATGCCTTCAGTTCTGTTTGACGAACTGTATCGTCATTTTGAAGATCGATTCCTTTAAACGGGCGGTGGAACCGTTGCAATACCGCCTGTTTAACTGTATGATAAAGACAGAAAATGAAAAAGAGGTGCTATGTAGAAATGAGTATACATATTAATGCGAAAAAAGGCGATGTCGCCGATACGATCCTACTTCCTGGAGATCCTCTCCGCGCGAAGTATATTGCAGAAACATTCCTTGAAGATGTTGTCCAATACAACGAAGTTCGTAATATGTTCGGTTACACAGGAACGTACAAAGGAAAGCGCATTTCTGTTCAAGGAACTGGAATGGGTGTTCCATCAATCTCAATCTACACGACTGAACTCATGCAAGAATTTGGCGTGAAAAAACTGATTCGCGTTGGTACTTGTGGTGCAATCCAAAAAGACGTGAAAGTCCGTGACGTCATTCTTGCTCAAAGTGCAACAACCAATTCACCGATTAACCGGACGTTCTTTAACGATGTGGACTATGCCCCAACTGCAAACTTCGATTTGCTTTTGAAAGCTTACCAAGCAGGTAAAGAAAAAGGTTTACATCTTCAAGTAGGAAATGTTTTCACTGAAGACTTCTTCTATAACGAGCACGCAGAACACGAAAAACTCGCTTCTTATGGAGTTCTAGCTGTAGAGATGGAAACGGCTGCATTGTATACTCTTGCTGCAAAGCACGGTTGCCAAGCTCTTTCTGTTCTTACAGTAAGCGATCATATTCTGACAGGTGAAGCAACAACTTCTGAAGAGCGTCAAACAACGTTCAATGAAATGATAGAAGTTGCTCTAGAAGCTGCTATTCAGGAATAATCCAAATGGGCCGCCAGCTAGTGAGCGGCCCTTTTTCGACTATATACGTAATAAGAAGTAGAAAGTGGGATCGCGAATGGACGAAAATGAACAAAAAGAGCAGATCCGGCCACCAGAGCCGGAACAACATCCTGCACACAATCGATATTTTAAGATCAAGCCGTTCTCGTTCGTCATGTTGATTTTCACATTAGTTATTCTTACTGCAGGAATTACGTTTTTTGCACTTACGTTTGGTGATGATAAAGTTGTCGAAGTCGTAAGTCCTCAAAAAAACGATCGTCAAGAATTCCAAAAGTTTTATGACGCCTATGACGAAATCAAGAAAAACTATTTTGAAGATATTGACGACAAAGCTGTATTGGATGGTGCGATAAACGGGATGGTCGACGCTTTAGATGATCCGTATTCAGATTACTTGAATACAGAAGAAACAGAACATCTAATGGAGAATATCTCATCTAGCTTCCAAGGTATCGGTGCTGAAATCCAAGAAGCAGACGGGTATATTAAAGTTGTTTCACCAATAAAAAACTCTCCTGCTGAAAAAGAAGGCTTGTTACCGAACGACCTAATTCAAGCAGTCGACGGTAAAAGCATTCAAGGCATGTCTTCTTCAGAAGCTGTCATGCTCATCCGTGGTGAAAAAGGAACAACCGTTACATTAACCATCAAGCGCGGAGAAAAAGCAGAACCATTCGAAGTGAAAATTAAACGAGATGACATTCCAGTAGAAACTGTTTATGCGGAAATGCTAGACGGGGGAATTGCGCATATTCGTATGACAACATTCTCAGAGCATACGTACGACGAGTTACTAACAGCTTTAGATGAAATGGAAGCCAAGGGAATGAAAGGGTTAGTACTTGATGTCCGACAAAACCCAGGCGGTGTCCTAGACGGCGCACTGAAAATTTCCGATCTATTCTTGGATAAAGGAAAAAACATCCTTCAAACCGAAGAAAAAGGGAAGAAACCAGTCCTCTATCCAGCATCTGATGGTCGAAAAGTAGAAGTACCTGTTGCACTTGTTGTCGATGATGGAAGTGCATCAGCATCAGAAATTCTAGCGGGTGCTTTGAAAGAATCCTCGGACATTCCGCTTGTAGGTATTAAAACATTTGGTAAAGGTACCGTTCAATCACCGCTCGATATGAAAGACGGTTCCAACTTGAAAATCACAACTGCAAAATGGTTAACACCAGAAGGTAATTGGATCCATAAAAAGGGAATTGAACCGGATGTAAAAGTAGACTATCCATCATATGCGATGCTGCCTTTCCTCGACCCTTCGGAAGAGATGAAAGAAGGCCGGGTATCCGAGAATACTGAAACTGCTAAAGAAATGTTGAAAGCAGTTGGGTATGATGTTGGGAAAGTTGACGGTCTATTTGATGCAACTATGACTCAAGCAGTAAAAAAACTTCAAGCTGATCTTAAACTTGAGGAAACTGGAGTTTTGACAGGAGATACAACAATGGGTCTCATGAACAAACTCCGCGAAAAAATCGAAAAAGACGATCCACAATTGTTGAAAGCAAAACAAGTTGTGCTCGACAAAATCGGTAAATGAGCTGAAGGCGCCCAATCCAACCGGATTGGGCGCCTTCTCTACTAGAAAGGGTTGAATGTGATGATAGATGTTTATTTATATAGTGGTTTCTTAGGGAGCGGGAAAACTTCGCTTCTTCTACATTCAATAGCACAACTAAAAGCGGAAGGGAAGAATCCGGCTGTATTGATGAATGAATTCGGGGAGTTACCAGTGGACTCAGATTCCGTATCCGCATCCGGCGATGTGCCGCTGAAAGAATTATTGAGTGGTTGCATTTGTTGTACGGGTTCTGAAAAGACAGAAGCACAGCTACAAGCACTTCTTGAAGACTATGCAGACATTGATGTCATATTGATTGAAACAACGGGCGCAGCACACCCTGTGGAGGCGTTAGACGCTGTCTATTCACCTTTGTTTGCAGATCGACTGCGAGTGAAGGGGATTGTTACTGTTGCGGATGCACCACGCTGGCTTCATCGTGAACAGCTCTCACCTAGAATTCACTCTTTGATGTTAGAACAAATCAGACATGCGCATGTTATCGCATTAAATAAATCTGATTTAGTAACGGATTCTCAATTAGCAACCATATCAATGGAACTTGCTAACTTGAACACGTCTGCACCTATCGTTCAGACGGTTCAAGGAAAGTTAGATTTCTCATTCATTGAAAAAACGTTGTCTGCAGAGAACTCTACTCATCATCCGATTATCTCAGGTAAGAACTTACCACTTTCATCGAAAGTCATTTCCTTTTCGCATTCTGTTATGAAAGAGGATGTAGAAGCATGGACAGCGTCACTACCAGACACTGTATATCGCATGAAAGGGTATATTCCTATTGAAGGTGTTAAAAATCCGATGTTATTCCAATATGCTTATGGCATGGTCAATTGGATGCCCGAATACGTAAAGATGCCCGAGCGTCTAGTTGTAATTGGTGAAGGCATAGATCAGATTGCCTGGAACGATTAATAAGTCGCTTTATCATGGTTTGTCAACACGATTTGTTATCCAATAATTCATCCCAAATCCATAGATATCCAATGAACACTCTTATGAACTCTTTTTTCTTAGTCTGCGAGATAGAGAGTGGGGATGTCTCCAAGGAATTCCAGTTTTCCAGTAGCCTTCTTCGTTTACGATAGTTTCGAAGGGAGGCGTACAAGATGAAAAAATCGATTGCAGTCATCTTACTCGGTTCGGCACTCGTATTGCCGAACAGTAGCCAAGCAGAAGCTTCAACTCTAGATTCTGCTCAAGTTAACAAAGTAGTAAAAACTATTCAAGTGGAGGGGAATCTACAGCAACTCCCAACACAGCTCAAATACAATAAGTGGGATCTACAAGCCTACTACAATGGGTTAGCTAGCTGGTTAATAAAACACTATGTCAAGCCACAAGAGAAACCTGTAGAAAAACCGGATACACCAGTTGAAAAGCCAGATACGCCAGTAGAAAAACCGGATACGCCAGTAGAAAAGCCGGATACACCAGTTGAAAAACCAGATACGCCAGTAGAAAAGCCGGATACACCAGTTGAAAAACCAGATACGCCAGTAGAAAAGCCAGATACACCCGTTGAAAAACCGGATACGCCAGTAGAAAAGCCAGATACACCCGTTGAAAAACCGACACCACCAACGAATCCAACACCTGAAGAGAAACCCGATCAAACACCCGGACAAGGACAAGTTTCTGCAAGTCAGATCGAAAAAGCGGTCTTGACGCTTACGAATGCAGAACGTCAAAAAGCAGGTTTGAAACCACTTCAAATGGATGATAAATTGATGAAGACTGCTCGTGCAAAATCTGCAGACATGGCTTCTAAAAATTACTTTTCTCATACGAGCCCAACATACGGCTCACCGTTTGATCAGATGAAAGCAAACGGTATTACGTACCGTGCTGCTGCTGAAAACATTGCAATGGGACAACGTAGTGCTGAAGAAGTTGTTAAAGGATGGATGAATTCTCCAGGACACCGTCAAAACATCTTGACTCCTGGTTTCACTCACATCGGAATTGGTTACGATGCAAAAGGTAACTATTGGACACAACAATTCATTCAAAAATAAAAGAAACCGCCTGCTTAGCAAAGGAATTTGCTGAGCAGGCGATTTTTTTATCCATTTAACCGGTCATGCCTTTTCTGAACAATTCTTAGTCTAATACTTAACGCAATGGCACCAACTGTTAGCCCGGCAATTAAACCTACCCAATATCCGAATGGGCCAAGCCCAGTAAAAGTTGCTGATACATAGCCGACAGGAAGTCCAATCACCCATAGGGATATAAAGCCCATCAGGAATGTAATGTTGACATCCTTATAACCGCGTAATGCCCCTTGTATGGGTGCTTGAACTGCGTCAGATAACTGAAATAGTGATGCAAATATAAAAAACTGTGCTGCCAATGTAATGATTGACTTGTCTGTCGTGTACAACGAAGCGATTGGCTCACGGAATCCTAATAATAGTGCGATGCCTAGAAAGCTGAAAATTACGGCGAAACTAATGCCAAGCAAGCTATACTTCTTTGCATCGTTAGTTTGACCTGCTCCAATCGATTGTCCGACTAGTATAGTCGCTCCCATTGATATACTAAGTGGAATCATATACAACAAAGAAGTGAAGTTTAGAGCGACTTGGTGCGCAGAAATCACTTCAGTTGAATAAGCACTCATTAATAACGTAACGACTGAAAAAATACTGGTCTCAATGAAAATGGACATTCCAATTGGTACACCAATGGACAAAATCTCTTTCCAATAAGACCAACTAGGTAACTGCCAATGACGTAAAAGCTCGTATTTCTGATAAGGTTTACCTGCCATTGCGACTACTCCGGCGATAGCAAATACAATCCAATAGGTAATTCCTGAAGCATAACCAGCACCAGCTCCTCCAAGCTCAGGGAATCCAAAGTGCCCGTAGATTAATAAATAATTCAATAACACGTTGATAGGAGCAGAAATAAGGATAATGAACATCGACACTCGAGTAGAGCCAAGCGCATCGAAGAAGGATCGCAACACAGTATATGCAAACAATGGTACAAGACCGACACTCATCCCTTTTAAATAATCAATCGCAATAACACTCACTGCTGATTCGAGTGACATGGTACGGATGATTGGGAAGAATACGAAAAGAATTAATCCCAAAACTACTGCTGCTAACGCAACGGATACATAGATTCCTTGTTGAACAGACGGTCGAACATGCTCGTTCCGACGGGCTCCGACATGTTGCGCAATAATCGGAGTAAGCGCCATAAGGATTCCTGCAAGACCTGTATAAACGGGTACCCAAAACGATGAACCAATCGTTACCCCGGCTAAATGGTATGTATTGTATCTCCCGGTCATAAGGATATCAAAGAATGTTACTAAGTACAGCGCAACCTGTGTGATTAAAATGGGCATCACAATCTTGGCAAAACGGAATGATTTTCTTTCCTGAGGAAGAGAAGATTCCATCGATTTCCCTCCTTTTTATTTCAACCCTTATTGTATCATGCTTATTTTGGTATACTATCAAAAGAAACATTTGAGAATGACTTAAATTTTTTACGAATAGTAGAGGTGAACGGCCCTAATGAAACGGCCAGTAATCGTGTTAACAGGTGGAGGAACGGCGGGGCATGTCTCGGTTAACGAAGCAATTATCCCGACATTTATAGAACGAGGATACGAGATACATTACATCGGCTCCCATGAAGGAATTGAACGAGATTTAATCGGTAAAGGTCATCCAGAAGTGACTTACCATGCAATTGATAGTGGAAAACTAAGACGTTATTTTTCAATGAAAAATTTCACAGACCCTTTTAGAGTAGGTGCAGGCGTTCTACAAGCCTTTTCGATTTTGCGTAAGTTGAAACCGGAAATCATTTTCTCTAAAGGTGGTTTTGTATCAGTTCCTGTAGTACTTGCTGCTAAACTTGCACGTGTTCCAGTCGTTGCTCACGAATCAGACGTATCTCCTGGTTTAGCAAACAAAATCGCACTTCCTTTTGTCAAGCACATCTTTACTGTCTTTGAAGAAACACTTTCCTACGTGCCCTCAGAGAGATCTTCTTGTACAGGTGCTATTATCCGGCCAGAACTATTTGAAGGGGATCGGAAGACAGGGCTAAGGATGTCCGGATTATCTGAAGAGAAGCCGGTTGTTATTGTAATGGGAGGGAGTCAAGGCTCTGCAGTTCTCAATGATGCATTACGAGGAAACTTATCAGTTATTTTAAAGGAGTTTCAAATCATTCATCTATGCGGTAAAGGAAATCTTGACGAGTCACTTGACCAAACAGTAGGCTATGTCCAGTTTGAGTATGTTACTGAAGGGTTACCCCATTTGATGGCAGCATCAGATTTAGCACTTTCCCGTGCGGGATCGAACGCAATATTTGAATTACTAGCAATTCGTATACCGATGCTACTCGTACCACTGTCAGCAGAAAAAAGTCGCGGAGACCAAATATTAAATGCTAAGCACTTTCAGAAACTTGGTTTTGCGCACGTGATTAATGAAGAAGATGTCACGGAAGCAACGTTACTATCGGGTCTTATTGGGTTAGCCGATGACAAATCGAACATTGTATCAATTATGAAACAGACAGATGCGACAAAAACGCCTGAAGAGATGGCGAATCTGATTCTCTCTTGTCGAACGAGTGTATAAAACCAATTATCCACATAATAGACACTTGCCTTTTTAAAATTCTTGCATAGAGAGTCTACAAGGTGTAAACTAGTCCGCGGATAATACATGTAGTTACTAGAACGAAACCCTTTCAGTTCAAGTATTTGCATGGTAACATAGAAATGGATATAAAAATTTGTGCAACATGCCAAAAGGCAAATGTGGAGGTAATAACTCATGTCGAACAGTGTTGGTTCCGAGCGTTCACCGTATGCAGCTTTTTCAGGTCCGAACCTTGGCTATGTAATGGAGATGTATGAGCTTTATAAAAATGCACCAGAATCCATCGATCCGGAACTTGCTGAATTTTTCAAGCGAAATGGTAGACCTGAAACGGGAAGCGATGACTTCTCAAGTTTAGCAACAGCAGATGGAGCTCAAGGAAGTCCAGCTGATTTCCGTAAAGTACTTTCCGCTTACAAACTCATGGATGCAATTCGGGCATACGGACACCTAAACGCTGATATTTACCCGCTGAATGACCGTCCTAAAGACGCTTCACGAATTGAACTTTCAGCTTATAACCTATCTGAACGTGATCTAGAAGCAATGCCTGCCTCTTTATTCTTAACAGAAGTGCCTGTTCAAGTAGAGAATGCGCTGGATGCAGTGAACTATTTAAAATCCCTTTACACGGGCAAAATAGCTTACGAATTCGCTCATTTGATCGAGGTTGAGGAAAAACAATGGATTAAAGACAACATCGAATCTGGTAAATTAGCGGTTTCACTTACAGCCGATGATAAAAAACAATTGTTAGATCGTTTAACTAGAATTGAAGGTTTCGAGAAGTTCATCCACAGAACGTTTGTAGGAGCGAAGAGATTCTCGATTGAGGGCCTTGACACGCTTGTCATCTTCCTTGATGAATTGGTGAGACGTTCAGAAGAAGTAGAAACAAAGAAAATGTTGATCGGAATGGCGCACAGAGGTCGTTTGAACGTACTAACTCACATTTTGAACAAACCTTATGAAATGATGTTTGCAGAATTTGCGGGAGTTCCATCTGGCCCGTTTCTTCCTGAAGATGGTTCAGTTGAAGTGACTCGCGGCTGGTTTGGCGATGTGAAGTATCACCTTGGTGCTTTATATAAAGGTCAAACAGGTATGGATCGCTTCCTAGCGTACAACCCATCCCACTTGGAAGTTGTGAATCCGGTGATTGCAGGTCAAACTCGAGCTGCACAAGAGAATACAGATCACCCTGGAATTCCCGTACAAGATACGAATGCTGCTTATGCAGTCATGGTACATGGAGATGCTGCGTTCCCTGGAGAAGGGATTACGCAGGAAACATTCAACTTCAGCCGTATCCGCGGATTCCAAACTGGCGGATCCATTCATGTCATTGCGAACAATATGATTGGATTTACGACAGAGTATTACGATTCTCGTTCTACACACTATTCTTCAGATATGGCAAAAGGTTTTGAAGTACCAATTCTACACGTGAATGCAGATAGTCCAGAAGATGTCATCGGGGCAGCACTATTCGCGTTTAACTACCGACAGAAATTCGGTAAAGACGTTCTTATCGATCTTCTTGGTTACCGTCGTTACGGTCATAACGAAATGGATGAACCGATGGTTACAAACCCTGTTATGTACCATGACGTGCACAACCATCCGACTGTAAGACAGTTGTATGGAGAAAAGTTAGCACAAGAAGGCATCTTGTCTGCCCAAGACGTTGAGGCATTGGATGCAGAGGTATTTGCTGAAATGCAGCGTGCATATGACAAGGTGAAAGAGTCTACTTCTGACACAAGCAAGAGTTCCAATGCAACACCTGAAGCAGTCCTTGCAGGGTATCCTCGAGATCTTCAAACAGGTGTATCTGAAGAACGTCTACGTCGGATGAATGAAGAATTGCTCTCTTACCCAGAAAGCTTCAAAGTGTTCGGTAAGTTGGATCGTATTTTAAAACGACGCCAAGATCCGTTCAATGGAAAAGGAAAAATCGACTGGGCGCATGCAGAGCAACTTGCATTCGGTTCAATTCTTCAAGATGGCAAGCCAATCCGAATGTCGGGTCAAGACATTCAGCGTGGTACGTTTGCACATCGTCATCTTGTTTTGCATGATGAAAAAACAGGGGAAGAATTCGTTCCACTGCATCATATCAGTGATTCAAACGCATCGTTCGTTGCTTACAACAGTCCGTTGACGGAAGCGGGAGTTGTTGGCTATGAATTCGGCTATAATCTAGAAGAAGAGAAGACCGTTACAATTTGGGAAGCACAATATGGAGATTTCTCCAATATGGCTCAAGTGATGTATGACCAATTTATCTCTTCTAGTAACGCAAAGTGGGGCCAACAATCTGGTTTGATCATGATGTTGCCGCATGGTTACGAAGGGCAAGGTCCAGAACACTCAAGCAGCCGTATCGAGCGTTATTTGCAGCTATGTGCTGAAAACAATTGGACAGTGGCGAACATTTCAAGTGCCGCAAACTACTTCCACGTACTTCGCAGACAAGCGGCAATACTGGGAGATGAAGCGGAACGTCCACTCGTCATTGCAACACCTAAATCACTACTACGTCATCCACTCGTGGGTGCTGATCTTGCTGATTTGACGGAAGGTCACTTTGAAACAGTACTCGAAGAACCGAATACTGGTAAAAACGTAGAAAGCGTGAAGAAAGTGATTATGACTAGTGGTAAAATGGCAATTGACCTAGCGGAAAAAGTAAAGGGTGGAGAAGGATTTGACCACTTGCATATTGCACGCGTGGAACAACTATATCCATTCCCATCTGACAAATTAGCTGCTATCATTCAACGATATCCAAACGCCGAAGAAATCGTTTGGGTACAAGAAGAACCGAAGAATATGGGCTCCTGGTCATTCGCACTTCCATATCTATATGAGATTTCTCAAGGTCTCAAAGTGAATTACGTGGGGCGTATTCATCGTGCTAGTCCTTCTGAAGGAAACGGCACAATGCATAAGCTTGAACAGCAGCGAATTATTGAAGAAGCACTTAAAAACTAACTACAGCAATGACAGAATGATTGAACGATATTAGAGGAGGAAATTATTGTGGCAGAGATCCGAGTACCTGAACTGGCAGAATCGATTACCGAAGGAACAATTGCAAAATGGCTAAAACAACCAGGTGAATCAGTAGATAAAGGTGAATTTATCGTTGAACTTGAGACAGACAAAGTAAACGTTGAAGTAATTTCTGAAGAAGCTGGAACGGTTCAAGAGCTAATGGCGGCTGAAGGCGACACGGTCGAAGTCGGTCAAGTCATTGCAATCGTAGGAGAAGGTTCTGGAGCACCAGCACAGCAGCCAGCTGCGCCCGCTCAACCTGCACAAGAACAGCCTGCACCAACAGCATCTGAACCAGTTGCTGCTCAAGCACCTATTGAAGAAACAACTTCAGGAGATCGTTTGATTGCAAGTCCTGCTGCACGTAAACTAGCACGTGAAAAAGGAATAAACTTGGCTGATATTTCACCAGTAGATCCAATGGGCCGCGTACGTGTTCAAGACGTGGAAGCACACGGAACTGCTCCTAAAGCACAGCCTGCTGCACCGGCAGCTAAACAGGAAACAAAAGTGGATGATGGCCGCGTAGAACGCGTAAAAATGAGCCGTCGTCGTCAAACGATAGCGAAGCGTTTGCTTGAAGTGAAACAAAACACTGCTATGCTTACAACGTTTAACGAAATCGATATGACCAACGTGATGGAACTTCGTTCACGTAAGAAAGACGAATTCTTTGATAAGAACGACGTCCGTCTAGGATTCATGTCATTCTTCACAAAAGCTGTTGTAGCAGCACTTAAAAAGTATCCAAATGTCAACTCAGAGCTTGATGGTGATGAATTGATCATGAAAAACTACTTTGATATCGGTATTGCTGTTTCAACAGAAGGCGGATTGGTTGTACCAAACGTTGTCGATGCAGACCGTAAAAACTTCGCGGAAATCGAAGCTACTATCGGGGAACTAGCTAAAAAAGCACGTGATAACAAATTAACACTTGCTGATATGTCAGGTGGTTCTTTCACGATCACAAACGGTGGAGTGTTCGGTTCACTTCTATCTACACCAATCCTTAACGGAACTCAAGTTGGTATTCTTGGAATGCACACAATCCAAAAACGTCCGATTGCTGTCGGTAATAATGTGGAAATTCGTCCTATGATGTACGTTGCGCTTTCTTATGACCACCGTGTCATTGACGGAAAAGATTCGGTTGGTTTCTTGAAAATGATTAAGGAATTAATCGAAAATCCAGAAGACCTTCTTCTCGGATCATAATAAATAAATGAAACCGTCCGCGTTTTGCGGGCGGATTTACTCTTACACTTTTCTAATGGAAGGGCGGGGTCCAAGAATGTCTTCGTTCAAAGAATGGCTTCATGCACCGGCAATCCGGCAAGTCGTCTGCAAACACGCAGACGCTGAAAAATATTTAGTAACAAACGTTCTCACGCCTGGCAAAACCTATGATGTAAAAAACGAAACAGAAGAATTTCTGTTTGTCGTTGACAACACAGGTAAAGTTGGCGGCTATTACAAAACATATTTTGAGTGACATGCAGGTAGCCATACGTAAACACTGATCCATGAAACGACCTGATGCTATAATTGCATCAGGTCGTTTTATATAGAAGGAGACAAAAAGTCATGAACCCGTTAATCGAACAAACTTTGAAATTGCGTATCAATAGGTCCTATGCAAAAGAAGAGCAATTACTTATTCAAGAAGGCGGCTATGTTAGTCCTACTCCCAATTTGTTTGAGGATATTCTAATTGCCATATCGTTAAAAAAGCCAATACTTTTGAAAGGCCCCTCTGGTAGTGGGAAAACCCGTCTTGCTCAGAGTATCTCAGCGTTGTTTCAACAGCCCATGCAAAGCGTCAACTGTTCCGTAGATCTGGATGCTGAAGCGCTGTTAGGTTTTAAAACGATTGTGACCCAAGACGGTCAAAGTGTTATTGAATTTGTAGATGGTCCAGTTGTGACTGCTATGAAGCATGGTCATATTTTGTATATTGATGAAATCAACATGGCTAAACCTGAGACCTTGCCGATTTTACATAGTCTTCTGGACCATCGACGTATGCTAACGAATCCCTTTACAGGTGAAGTCATCTTGGCGCATGAAGATTTTTCAATCGTCTCAGCTATCAATGAAGGGTATATTGGAACATCACCGATGAACGAGGCGCTAAAAAACCGATTTGTATCATTCTCCATTCCGTACTTGGAGGCGGAGCAATTACGTGCTGTCTTGGAAATTGCAGTTCCCGAAGCGAAAGCATCAGTTGTAGATACGATAATGAATCTTTCAGAGGATCTGTCCAAACAAGCGGCTAACGGATTACTAGCTGACGAAGCAGCTTCTGTAAGGAGTCTCATCGATGCCCTTCAACTCGCTGTCCACATGCCTGTAGATCGAGCTGTAACCTATGCGATCGCTGAACTTTTGGAAGATAAAATGGAGCGGGATCTCGTGAACGAATTGACAGCTACTTGGGTGAAATGAGGGATCGTGATGGATAAGGTCAATCGATTCATACAGTTTAATGATGAATCCGTTGAAACACGAAAAATTCTGCTTTATGAAAGAATTGCACAGTCGTTAGCAAATGCACCTTATGTGAAAATAACGGAGCGTCAATTAATCGAGTATCAGCCAAAGGATGCAGCTCTCGCAATGAGTGTGTTTTGGAGACATCGTTCAGAACAGGTAACGCATTTGGGGCGTCTTTCGGATATCTATCTCCTTGCGGCAGGTTTCTATCGACACTTTAACTTAGCAGCTTGGAAAGCGTTCACATGGGATATGAAGTCCAGTCTCTATCCTAAATTAGCAGGACAACTAGTAATGATGCTCGAAGAATTTAGATTAATGGAGTCCATTCAAAAGACACGCGTCGGGACGCAGAAAGCTTTTAAAATGCGCAGTGAAGTTTACGTAGAGTTCCATAGGGATCGACTCTTGTCAAACGTACAGCGGGGATTCGAATCGGATGCGTTAGTTAACCAATTATTTTTAGATATTCATACGGGGATGACAGCTTCAGCTCACAATTCGTTCGATCATCTTCCGATGGATCGTATCCGGCAAATTGTACAAGGTGCTTATGAATTAGAAAACACGGAACACAGTGGATATTTAGCAAAAAGGATTATAGAACTGGTAGAAGAGCAACTGACTGGGGACATAGTACTTCCCTTATACACATTCGGAGAGACTTTCGAGGATGGCCGAGTGATGAATACAGATGTGAGAGCTATGTCAGATCCAAAAGAATTAGAGGACCAGGTAGTGAAAGAAACAATAGAAGAGGAATTTCGCACATGGCATCAAGAGACAAAAGATGAAAAGGGGACTCATCTTGAATTCGAGCTCCAACAAGGAACACAAGGAGTTGCAGATGGTTCGAATTCAAGCCCTGGAGAAGATGATGTAGAAGTCCAGCAGTTTGGAATAGGAAAATCCGAAGGGAATGATAAGGAGAGGCTTCAGAAACAAGAAGCCGTCCTTTCCGGGGACAAAAAAGAAAAAATTTCCTCTAATGCGGGTACCGATTACGGTCCATCACACACACAAGTCACGTTTAGAACAACTAAAATGCCTAAAACGGAAGAGCCGGCATCATCAAAACTGCTAAATGACTGGAGAAACAATCATTTACCAATTGTTCGCGCACTAGTTACTGAGATGCAAAAAAGATTGGAGCGAAAAAAACAGCAAAAGCGTGAGAACTTAACGAAAGGACGACTTTCTTCTAAGTTAACCACCATGCTGACACATGAACGGCCGAAACCATTCTATCGAAAACAAGCACCTTCACCCGAGATCGATGCCGTATTCGGATTACTCGTAGATGGATCGGCTTCCATGATCGACAAAGTAGAGGAAACAAAAGAAGCAGTTGTTCTTTTTCATGATGTGTTACGCAAACTTCATGTATCCCATGAAATTACTTCGTATTACGAAGATGCGTTTGAAGCAACGAAAGACGAGCAACCGAATTTTTTCGAAGTCATGCATACATTCGAGGAAACACATCTCGATAGCGGGCCCGCAATTATGAATTTTGAAGCACATGAAGATAACCGCGACGGGTTTGCGATTAGGTGGATGGCGAACCGTCTTGCTGAACGGAATGAACACCATAAATTTCTACTGGTATTCTCGGACGGGGAACCATCAGCATTCGGATACGATCGTAACGGTATTGTCGATACAGCGGAGGCTGTTTGGGAAACAGAGAAGCGGGGGATATCTGTCGTGCATTTATTTTTATCCTCCCAACAACCGACGGTAGAACAGAAAGAGCTGTTTGCTACAATGTTTGGGAACAAAACGGCGGCTTCAGATTCAGTGGAGGATTTCGCTAGCCAGACCCTTCGTATACTTAGAAAGTTGCTTGCAATTGCAGCTCAATGAAAAAACGCAAAACCCCCTTATAACGGGCGGTTTTGCGTTTTTTCATGAATATTGAGAAGACGTTGTTTTAGCTCTTCTTCCATTCTACCAATTTCTCGCTCTGCTTCTTTTCTCTTCACCCGTCCATCTGCCTGAATCACAAGAGTTTCCTCAATTGTTTGGATTAAGTTTTCTTGCGTTTTTTTCAACGTATCAATTTCAATAATGCCACGTTCGTTTTCTTTTGCAGTTTCAATTGAATTCAATTTTAACATCTCAGAATTACGAAGCAGAAGATCATTTGTTGTCTTCGTTACAAGCCGTTGAGATTCTACAGCTTTCTTCTGGCGATTTAGAGTGAGTGCAATCGCAATTTGGTTTTTCCATAATGGGATTGAGGTCATGATCGATGATTGAATCTTTTCAGCTAGTGTTTGGTTCGTTTGCTGGATCATGCGAATCTGAGGTGCACTTTGGATCGTCAATTGACGGGATAATTGTAGATCATATAATCGCTTTTCCAAGCGATCTAAAAACTGACTCATATCATTTACTTCTTGAATTGCCATTTGATCATTAGAATTTTGAGCATCTGCACGCATCTGAGGGATTGTTACGTTGGCGAGTTCGTCACGTTTGATTTCGGCTGCGGCAATATAGACGTTCAGTGCTTGAAAATAGGTCTTGTTCTGCTCATATAGATTATCGAGCATCTGAACGTCCTCGATTAACCCTCGCTTCGAGTGTTCCAGTTGTACACCGATACGGTCAATTTGTGTACTTAGTTTTTGATACTTTGTCATCATTTCTTGAATAGAACGGGATGCTTTATTGAAAAGGCGGCTCAAGCCAGTCTTTTTCTTTTCTGAAAGGTCATCAGGATCGATTTCAGATAGCTTTCCCATCAAATCGTTTAAGACATCTCCAACCGGGCCAATGTCCTTACTTTGAACGTGGTCCAACATTTTATGGGAAAAACGGGACAGTTCGTTTTGTGCTGTAGCTCCGTAGGTTAAAATTGCTTCATAATCACCCACAGGAATTTGTTCTGCGAGTTCCTTAGCTTTATGCTGTTCCTCAGGTGATAGACGATCTATTAGTGCGACTGAAGCATTGTTTTCAGTTTGCTCTGTTTGCATTTCTTTAGGGAGCATCGGTTCACTTCTGTCAAACGGACTACTAAGTAAATCATCAAACGATTTTACGTCATTATTGATTGGCTGATTTTCGGTCATCTAGCGGTTCCCCTTTCGTGTTCGGCAAAGCTTTTTTACGTGCCATTGTAATATCTACATAGTCGAGTTCAAGTTGCAGCGCTGCTAAATCAGTTGCTAGGGCATCCTGCAAATCATTTTCCAACTGATGGGTAACATCGGTAATCGTTTCTCGAGTATGCTGTAGCGCAATGCGAACTTCTTTTTCTTTTAGTTGCTGATTAGCTAGTAGTGCGTATTTAGAAGTCAGTTCAACTGCAGAGTCAAGATGTGCATAGAAGAACTGTTCGGTTTGATAAAATTTCTTTGGATCGTTGCGTACAATCGCGAGCACTTTTCTAGATAGATTACTCAGCTCATATACTTGACGAAAAGCCTGAACCGAGCGAACCTGTCCATATAGACTATTCAACTTTTTAATTTTTTGCTTAGCTTCATAAAGTTGTAATTCAATATGTCGATATTCAGAACGTGTCATTCCGAGTTCTTTCACTGATGAGCTGAGTTGGACTTGTTTAATGGCAAAAGTACCTCCAAGATACATCGCGATGAGAATCCCTGTTGCTGCAAAAAAAGGAATACCAGTTCCAAGCAGTAAAAAGAGGTATGTTCCAAAACTGACGGGCGCCACGATGAAGTGCCGCATAAAAAACTGTTTGACTTTTTTCATCTTCGGTCAGCCCTCCTTATCGTTAGTATATATATCTTTATTACGTATGAGTGGCGTAAAAGTTTCATCGAACCACTAATCTCTCTTTAGTATACCGTATTAGACTCATTCAGACGAACATTTGAAATGAAGATTAGTACAGTTTGCTTGGAAAAACTTTAAGTGCTTTGTATAATTGTCAACTGTATAGGAAAAGAGGGTTTAGCATGTACACAGTAATTTATATGAAAGCGGATTATGAACCTTGGTGGATGTTTGAAGGATGGGAAGAGATGGTTCGTTTAAGAAAATCTTTTGAAGAATTGGACGAAGCGATAGCATTTGCACATTCACTAATGGATGAAATGAGAGGCTGTTTTTCAAAAGAAAAAACTCGTAAAGGGGCTTTTACCGCTTTTTGGAATCCTGGTGAAAGAACGTACTGTGATGGATGTGACGATGATATGCAATTGTATCACGGAGTCTTTTTATTGAAGGACAACGAAGCTATTTCCTTTGTCACAGAAAAATAATTAGAATATTTCATAAGGTTTATTTGACATTTTAAAGTGGTATGGTATAGTAGTACTAAGGTTAATAGCAAGTGCTCGCGACGAGAAACGTATTCACGTATTACAAAAAGTGATCGGCGACGTCGGTACTTTTTGTAATACGTGAATTTTCTTTTTTGTAGCAAGTTCATGTATTAGCAATTATTATTTGGAGGTTTTCATTTATGAAACAAGGTACAGTTAAGTGGTTCAACGCAGAAAAAGGTTTCGGTTTCATCGAGGTTGACGGAGAAGACGACGTATTCGTACACTTCTCAGCAATCCAAGGCGAAGGATTCAAATCTTTGGACGAAGGCCAGCAGGTTGAGTTCGAAATCGTAGAAGGTAACCGCGGTCTACAAGCTGCTAACGTTACGAAACTCTAATAACACAAAAAAGGGAACCCGCGCAAATGGTGGGTTCTATTTTTTTGTTTTGTTTTAGGGTTTTGTAACAGATTCCATCGACGAAGTGACATGCATATCTGCTTGACCTTTTGCAGTCATGACGGATTCCCGTTTGACTTCTCCAAAACCTTCAACAAAATATTTTCGATTCGTATAATTATCACCTTTTTCCTCAATTACAATCGCATGATCGAACTTTTTATAAGGAGTTTCAACCATAGCGTCTGTATCTACAATTGTCCATTTCCCAAAAGTAGCCCCTTTTTTAAAAGGTTTCTGTAAATAAACGCCTGTCACTTCCATCTTTTTAAGTTCAGCAACGGGCGGTGCATTTTCTTCCATATCAACATGTTTTTCCTCTAATGTTAGAATTCGATCTTTCTCCACTTTGTATACCTTTCTTAATAGAGCGCCTCCATTGTTCTCATATATCATTACATACTCCTCGTATGGATGATATACCTGAATATTCAGCTCCGCATACTCATTTCCTTTGCCTTCATAATGCGCTTTTGAACTGTCTGGTAGCAAATAGTCAAGCATTGCTGGGTCTTTGACTTCGCCATTCGGATCATCCAGTTCTTCCACGCCATCATCATCATGATCCTTATCTTTTATTTCACCACCGGCATCCGAGTCGTTTTTTTCAACAGGACTCTGTTCGCCGCTGTTCCCAGAATTATCAGGTGCCGTAACGTCTTCGCCATTCAGTTTGGAGCAAGCGGAGACGACGAGTAGACTAATGAGTAAAAAAAGCATAAATTTAAAATTCTTCATAGTCAACCACTCCTTTTCCAAATAGTATGACCGATTTCAAGAAAAGTATGTGCCGTTTAAGTCGTTATCCTTATTGTAAAGAATATCAAAAAAGCAACTGCTTATAATAGCAGTTGCCCTTTGTTGTAAAGCCTTTGTGTTCGTTAAAATTATTTTGAAGATGGTTGTGCTTCTTTCCATTCCAAATACTCATCATAGGTCATCATTTTGTCGAAAATTGTTCCGTCATCGTTAATCTCAATGACCCGATTTGCAATTGTTTGTATGAACTGATGGTCATGAGAAGTAAAGAGCATTACACCTTTATAGGCAATGAGACCATTGTTTAGTGCTTGAATCGATTCAAGATCCAAATGGTTTGTTGGTTCATCTAATAACAAGACATTTGAATGAGTGAGCATCATTTTAGAAAGCATACAACGAACTTTTTCTCCTCCAGAAAGTACAGAAGGCTTTTTGTTCACTTCTTCACCAGAGAAGAGCATTCTACCGAGGAATCCACGTAAAAACGTTTCTGTTTCATCTTCAGGTGAGTACGGACGTAACCACTCAACGAGTGATTTCTCGTTACCTTGGAAGAATTCGTTATTATCAATAGGGAAGTATGCTTGTGAAGTGGTAACTCCCCACTTAACTGATCCAGAATCGGCTTCTTGTTCTCCAGCTAAAATTTCAAGCAAAGCTGTTTTCGCAAGGGGATTCCCAATAAGAATAACTTTATCTTCCTTATTTAATGTAAATGACGCATCCTTTAACAATTGAACGCCATCTTGAGTTTTAGAAACATCACGGACCATCAATACATCATTACCAATTTCACGACCCATTTGGAAGTTTACATATGGGTAGCGACGTGAAGAAGGCTTAATATCGTCAAGATTGATTTTATCGAGAGTCTTTTTACGTGAAGTCGCTTGTTTCGATTTTGAAGCGTTCGCGCTAAATCGAGCGATGAAGGCTTGTAACTCTTTCACTTTTTCTTCTTTTTTCTTATTCTGTTCCTGGGAAAGTTTAAGAGCTAGCTGGCTAGACTCATACCAGAAATCATAGTTACCCGCATAGATTTGGATTTTACTGAAGTCCAAGTCCGCAATATGCGTACAAACTTTGTTCAAGAAGTGACGGTCGTGAGAAACAACGATCACTGTATTCTCGAAGCTGATCAAGAACTCTTCTAACCATTGAATTGCTTTTAAGTCCAAGTGGTTCGTCGGCTCATCCAGTAGTAAGACATCTGGTTTTCCAAATAGGGCTTGAGCAAGAAGAACTTTTACTTTGTCAGAACCAGTAAGCTCAGACATTTTCATCGTATGCAATTTTTCTGGGATACCAAGACCTTGCAATAAGATTGCAGCTTCGGATTCAGCTTCCCATCCGTTTAGCTCTCCAAATTCTCCTTCGAGTTCGGCTGCACGCATACCATCCTCATCAGAAAAATCTTCCTTCATATAAATAGCATTCTTTTCGGACATAATATCATAGAGCCTTTTGTGACCCATAATAACAGTCTCAAGAACTTCTACACCCTCGAACTCGAAGTGATCCTGTTTCAATACTGCCAGGCGATCGTCATTATTTAAGATGACATTACCTGTTTGTGGTTCTATTTCACCAGAAAGTATTTTAATGAATGTTGATTTACCGGCACCATTCGCACCGATTAGCCCATAACAATTCCCTGGGTTAAACTGTATATTAACATCTTCAAAAAGTTTCCGGTCTCCAAAGCGAAGACTTACATTACTTACTGCTAACATAATTGACCTCCTAAAATTCACACTTTGCCCATTATAGCACGGATTGTCGCTAGGGTGGGGGAAATTACAGTAGTAAAAATCGATTTTCAAGCTTACAATACAATCATAAGCCTTTTGAAAGGATCTAAGTGAAACTGTTTAGGAACTTTCTATCTTTTGCAAGGCTTTACGATTTTTATAAGCCGATAAAGTACCGAGTTCTTTATTGATTAAATATTCCATTTGGACATAATGTTTACGAGAAGGTAATTCAATCGAATCCATACCTTTCATCGTGTAAATGAAGTAGTATCCATTGATTTGCCGGAACACGGCGACTATGTCGGGAAATGAGTCAAATACACTTTTCACTTGATACTTCCGTGTATAGGACCAATGAAGTATTTTCATGAATTTCATCCTTTCACAGAAAATTATACTTCCTTAAAAAAACAAACGCAAGTTCGATGAAATATTATTAGAAAGGAATCCTTATGAATTCTATTTCTCTAACTACTAAAAAAACAATGCTCCTGATTTTCGCTATTTTTGCAGTGTCTATCAATATGCGACCAGCCATCACATCCATTGGTCCACTCCTTGATACAATCCGAGTTCAGTTATCATTGACGAATGCACAAGTTAGTTTGCTAACAGCGTTGCCTGTTATATGTATGGGCGTGTTCGCTTCGCTAGCACCAGTATTGAATCGGCGGTTCGGATTGAATGCCACTATGGTTTTTATGGTTGCAGTTATTGGTGTGATGACAGCCCTCCGTGAATTCATACCGACTTATACAACGCTATTAGTTTCTTCTATTGCAGTTGGTATTGCGATTGCGGTTGCTGGACCATTACTCTCCGCAATGATCAAACAAAACTTTCCACATCGAGCTGGTCCAATCATTGGAATCTATTCGTTCGGTCTCGGGGCAGGTGCCACAGCAAGCACAGGTTTGTCTGCATACTTTTATGAGATAACAGGATCCTACTCATTTGCACTTAGTATTTGGGCTGTATTAGCTTTAGTGGGGATTGTAGCTTGGCTAGTATCAGGTACAGATCAGCTGGTAGTTCATCAACACCAAGTAAACACATTCAAAGAATCATCCAAGGTGGTTCGTTCTCCCTGGAAAAACAAGAAAGCCTGGTTGTTCTTACTGTTCTTTGGATTGCAGTCTGCAGGATTTTTCTCAATTGTTATCTGGCTCGCGCCAATCGCAATTGAAAAAGGGATGACGCTTGTGCAGGCAGGTACACTGGTGAGTCTCATGACCGCAGTTCAAATTGTCTTGAACATTACAATCCCGCTAATGATGGAACGGTATCCAGGTCGTAAAATGTGGCTGTTATTTATTCTTTCAATAGGGTTAGTTGCAGTCATGCTATTCTGGACAGATAATCTCCCGTTGCTATGGGTAGGTGCACTACTTATGGGCGTTCCATTAGGGGGGATGTTTCCAATCGCACTCGTATTACCGCTAGATGAGACAATAAATGCTGTAGAAACGAATTCTTGGACAGCGATGATGCAAACTGGAGGATATATCATCGGTGGCATTTTTCCGTTAGTCATTGGCGTACTGTACGATGCAATTGGAAACCATCAAGTAACAATCGTTCTGTTTGGTTTGTTATTTTTAGGAATGATTGCATTGGCATTTTTTATAGGAGATAAAGAAGAATAGAGGAATTGGAAAAGGGACGCCCGGTTGGGGCATCCCTTTGTTTTTTTGTCTAGCCGATTATTGAATATGAGAAAAAAGTTATTTCTTTTTATAATCAAAAATTGTGTAATTACTCACAACGATCATTGCCGCGGTCGTTGTTCAGCAGTTGTTTCCTAACATAAGCAACGCAAACCCTACCTACTTTTGCGTCCTTGCGGCCCTATAGCCGCGCCAGTTTGAATACGTATTATGGGTAAACATTCAGCAGAATGCCAGTATTCAAGAATCAGCTAACTTGTTATAACCTAGTTATCATACCACCACGCTCAAACAATGTCAATAAGAATTCATAGAAAGTAGGCTAGAGTAAGTAATCTAGTTCTAAAAGAAAGGAGTGTATCTTACAGTAAGCTATAAGCTGCAGAGAGGTGGAGAATGAGTGGAAATTGATGGCGTCTTTTCTGGTGGAGGATTAAAAGGGCTAGCATTAGTGGGAGCTTGTAAGGTATTTGAAGAAAAAGGATACACATTTAAGCGCACTGTAGGAACGAGCGCAGGTGCGATTGTCGCTGCGATGCTAGCTGCAGGCTACAAAGCTCATGAAATGGAACAGATTATGCAGCAACAAAACTTTCCAGAACTTCTCGATGCAAGGAAGACATTTATACCAATTCCATTTATGAAATGGCTTCAACTATATTGGCGCATGGGACTGTACCAAGGAACTGCTCTAGAAAATTGGTTTAGCGACATCCTAGCAGAAAAAGGGGTGTATACATTTACAGACTTACCCGAAGGCTCTTTAAAAATTATAGTATCCGACTTAACGAACGGAAAACTAATCGTACTTCCTGATGATTTAGGTGAGTATGGTTTAAGACCAGACTTCTTTCCTGTGGCACGTGCACTAAGAATGAGCACAAGTATTCCTTTCTTTTTTGAACCGGTCGTTCTTCATTCATTAGCTGGAAACTCTGTAACAGTAGATGGTGGTGTCCTTAGCAATTTTCCACTATGGGTATTCAATGAACCTGAAGATGGAAATGCACGCCCAATTGTCGGCATGAAACTAAGCCATAATCCCGCAGACAAGAAAAAAACAGTAATCCGTAATGGATTAGGACTTTATGAAGCGTTATTTACGACAATGAAAGATGCACATGATGAAAAACACGTCTCCAAAAGACTTGAAAAAGACGTTTTATTCATTCCGACAGACGGGATTTCAGCTGTCCAGTTCGATTTGTCTGACGAGCAAAAAGATGCACTCGTCATTAGTGGAGAAGTATCAGCAACAAACTTTTTGAAACAGTGGGGAAAGACGGCGTTTTTAACAAAAGTTTTTTGAATAAACAAGTAAATGTGTATGTTGTTTCTTTTTCTAAAATGGAATATTAGACTTGAGTAATTATTCATAGTTAGTTGGAAGGGCGGTGTTCCGTGTGAAGATATCCTTAAAACATTTGCTACTAGCAATTGTATGGCTTTCTATCGCACTAACACTCGTTAGTAGTCGTTATGCAGGATGCCGTGCTGACCAACTAACTCTAGAGAAAACGACCTTGAAAACTAATTTTGCACATAGACTTGAAGTAGCAGACGAATGTTTGTCTCATACAAAGGAAACTGGTCACAACAAGGTAGTCAATGCGCATGAAAGGAACTAACACGTGAAAGCTAACTTCCATCTATCTTAGAAAAGTGGTAAACTGGACAACAGCTTAAAAAGAAGCAGGTGTTGAAGATGATTGGAAGAAATGATCCGTGCCTTTGCGGAAGCGGTAAGAAATACAAGAAATGTTGTGCAGGCAAAGAAGAACTAACAGTTGAAATTGTACAAGCAGAAGAATTGGAACGAATTCTGCAATCTTTTTATGATGAATATCCAAAGCAAAAAGACTTCGGTGATTATCGCGAGTTTGCCATCCAATGGAAACTACCACTTTCCGCAGCATATTCGGAAGAAATGATCGAGGCAATTGCGCTAGACGAATTCTTTTTCCATAATCGAACCGATATTTGGGAAGGCTTTGTGCAAAAGCAGTTAAAAAAAGCTGTCCGTCCATCTGTTATCAAGGTCCTGGAGAGTTGGCTGGTACCACGTACGTTACTGGGACAAGTAATTAAAACGGAAGAGTCTTATTTGACGGTGTATGACCGGTTAAATAACCAGACTGTCTTATTACGCAGAGAATCTGATAAGCCAGTTCCCGAAGATGTTCATCTCTGGTGCTTCACACTTCCGGAAGGTGCAGATGGGTTGCTTGCAGTATCGACGCTGATCTTTTTCCCGGTAGACCAAAGTTCAGTATTTGATGAATTTGTGACTGAGTTTGCAAATGTAGATCAAGATACGGAAACGTATATGAAGAATCACTCAGTTACTCTTTGGGAAAAACTAGCAGAAAATGGTTATAAAGGGGAAGAGTTCACAGATTTTGAACAGGGAGTACTCGCTAGGATTGCATCATTCCTAGAACTCAATGATCGTAAATCAGATGAACTCATGGAATTGATTGAGGATTACTTAGTCGAGGAGCAACCCAATGCGCGTAAAGATGTTGCCATAGCAGCAGGTGCCATTCGTTACGGCCAAGAAAACGCATTGTTTGAACCCCTTGAACTTACGGTAAAAGCCATTGCCGATGAATTTGAGGTTTCTCCATCTTCACTAAACCGTTATTACAATGGAATCACAGAATATGCAGCAATGAAAACGAACGCATAATATTACCACCCCATACTTCGAGTGAGTATGGGGGTTATTTGTCTATGAAAGGTGTTTGATGTCTGTCGTTAGGTAATTAACTGTAACAAACGTGGGCTTGTAATTTACTCAGAAATTATTGACTGTGCTCATAAATCATGGAATGTGATCATAAAACACAGAAAGTGCTCATATATCTCGGAGAATGATCATAAAGTGGAGAAAATGCTCATAAAGCTTGAAAAGTGATCATAAGATTCAGAAAGTGCTCATAAAACTTTCAAAATGATCATAAATGGTAGTAGAAGTTCATAATTATAGGATTGAGGCCTAACAAAAGTCATTATCGAAACTATTTATAATGGAATGACACTAAGAGGAAATTAATCTACAAAAGGGGAAGATCCAGAAAGATATAAGGGAATAATTGGTAGCGCTTCGCTTGTTTCAAACAGTTACTCAGTTGAAACAGGGTTTTCTAGCGTTCTCCGACAAATTCTGATGGTTATCTGACATTACAGAAGGTTTCTCAATCATTTCAACGGATTACTCGATCACCTCTGTTTATTTCTCCATCACTTAGCAAAGTTTCTCGATAACGAGACACAATTCAACAAGATGCAAAGGATTAATTGGTAGCGCTCCGCTAAATAATCACAGGCCAGACTTAAAAATCACCTTAACTCCATACACTTCGAAAAGTGGCAATAACTCCAATATTCGTCTGCAAAACCCAACAAAAAAATAGCCATTAGACATCAGAAAACCTGACATCTAGCAGCTATTTTGCAATCAAAATGTGGCTTTTTCTATAACCCTAAATTCTGCCCAATTTCTAATTTCGTGCGTTGGTTTGCTATCAGTTGTATTTTCCAAACCATTTGGGTTATACCAACAAGTGTCGACACCAAAGTTGTTACCTCCGCGAATATCGGAAGTAAGGGAATCTCCTGTCATCAAAACACGGGACTTATCCGTTACGCCCAGACGATTCATGGCCTCTTGAAAAATTTCAGCACGTGGTTTCTGGAAGCCCGCTTCATCAGACGACACAATCGTTTCAAAGCGATTATTCAACGCAGAACAAGCAACGCGAGCAATTTGAGCTTTGATAAAGCCATTCGTCACAATCGCAAGCCGTACATCTCCTAAGCTGTCCAACATGTCGATGACACCATCTATTAGATGAGCTTCTTTACCAAGCAACGTTAAATAAGTTTCTGAAAAGCTAACAGGATCAAGCTCAATACCAAATTTATCAAATAATTGACTGAAACGACTAACATTCAGTTCTTCCATAGTCGTTGAGCCTTCTTCTAATTGTCTCCATAGTACCTTACTGATAGCTCTATATTCTGTTCGGTATGCATCGAGACCTTCTTCAAGACCAGCTTCAATAAAAGCGTTCCGAAATGCATTTTGCTCACTTGTGTCAAACTCTAGAAGTGTATCATCTAAATCGAAAAGGAATACATCGTAATTCATTCAATCATCACCTGTCTGCAATTTGTGTATGTAAAAGTATAGCATTCACCGCAGTTTTAAAACAAGCTTTCAAACTGAAGATACACGTTCTCTAAAGGAACTTGTATATTTAAAGAAACAATTGAATTTCCGTATTTTTCATAATTTTTATTTCGTTTAATTTTTCAGTATAAGGGTATCACACATAGAGAAGCAGATCATGAGGAGGTCGAAGCATTAATGACATTAAGTGAAGAACTTCAGACTCTGAAAGATTACCATTGCGAGGACCGGTGTGTATTAAGTGTTTATTTAAATACGAATCCAGCTGATCCAGATCAGCAAAAAGGGGCTTGGAAGATCCACTTAAAATCCGGATTAAAGCGATTAGAGGAATATTTAGAAGCTTCGAATGACAAAGAACTTGCAGCATTTAAAAAAGCTAAAGCACGTGTAACCGAAGAAATTGAAAAAAATCACAACGACTTAAAAAAGGGAGTCGTTATTTTTGCAGCGGAAGACCCGGATTTATGGTCCGTTCACTACGTACAAATTGCGGTCAAAACAAGTTTTCATTGGGAAAACCATCCAGTTATTGAAGAACTGTATTACATGTTAAAAGCATATCCTAACTCAGGAATCATCATGCCGAGTATAGGGAGCGTTCGCATTATAGATACAGCGATGGGATTTGTGGCAGATGATCTGGTTTACAATTTTGATTCTGGATTAGATGTATGGCGTGAACAAAATGATATGAATCCATCTGGAAATAGAGGTACAGGTGGCAGCCAGTCCGATGATTTTGACCAGCGTATGAAAGAAAACTTAGAGCGTTTTTATAAATCTATGGCAGCAGATGTGGAAAAAATGAAGAAAGAACGGAATTGGGATGAAATCCATGTCGTTGGAGAAGCAGAGTCATCACAATCATTTGCATCGGCTCTCAGCAAAAAACCAAAAAGCGTAATCCATAAAAACTTGAACAATTCGATACCGGATAAAGTGCTACACGAAGTATTCGAAAAGTAACACCCGTCATAAAACCGTCCTGTTAAAAGGACGGTTTTTTCGTCGCAATAGATTGACAAATCGCATTCTGGACCAATCTGTGGTAGGATTTATAACAAAACTAGATAGGACGTGACATGAATGATTTCTATAACTATTCCTGAAATTGATGTAAAAATTGAACAACGGCTCCAAAAAGTATCTGCAAATATCGTTCCAATCAAACCGATTTGTGGATTTGTGGACTTACACGAAATACCACGAGACAAAGGCGGAATTATTTTGTTCTACAACAAACAAGATGAATTGCTATTTGTTGGGAAAGCACGAAAGCTACGTCCCCGAGTGAAAAAGCACTTGGAAGACAACGTATCACCATTAAAACCACATCGCGATGAAGTAAATAAAATTGCTGTTATCGTTGTAGACGATGCAATGGAACGAGAAATTTACGAAACGTATATCATTAACACAATGCGCGCTAAATACAACACAGATAAAGTCTTTTTCGAGTAATACAAGGGGGCGAGCACTTTGGACCAACGAATAGAAACTGTGCTAGAAGAATTGAAAGTAATGCTTGGACTTAAGCAATTTGTTCTTCATACACACTCACTTTCACAAGAAGTGTCTGCTTTTGGCGGATTTGATATCCTGCTGACGGCAGACTGGCTTCCTCCAGCAACAGAGGCACCTTTAGATGACGACATCCTTCCAGAAGGAACGGTTTCAACTAGATATTCACTGCGTTTTCAGCAATTGCGACTTGCGATTACCCAAGGAGAGAAGTCTTTTGCTGATCCTATTGCTTCAAGTGAAGAAGCATTTTTAAAATGGTCGCATCAGCATACAGGATTACGTGCTGGTAACGATTTTGTTTTGACTAATCGTACCGGAAATGGAATCGAAGGTCTCGTTGTACATAATGATGTTCCTGTACAAACTGACGGTTTTTTAGAACTTGAATGGGATGAGTCGGGAAGAATCATTCATTGTATGTTGCCTCTTCTTGCATCTAATGATTTCGACGAAGTTTTTTTTTCCATGACACTTGAAGCAATAGAGCCGCTTGTAAGACAGCAGCTTACTGCAATTCGATTGCCAATTGAGGATGAGGAACGCTTTGCAGATTACTATGCTATTGATGAAGTGTTTATCGCACAAGATGGTACGGTCTTACCTTACTTTTCTGAAGAACAGAGTGCGTACTTCCCAAGAATTGTTTTACGGTGGGAATCTGTTTCAACCTATCAGTATGAAAGAATACGTATTCAGCCATTCAGCTGTGAATTGAGTTCTGAAGAAGCTTTTTCAATTCTAAGCAATCCTGGTAATGTGTTATCGGATGATGCGGTTAAACACTGTCTACAATCTGCAACTAAATTTTTGTCTTCTCAGATTCCTGAAGAATCAGGCGAATGGGAAGCCTATCGCATTATGCAGCAGCCCGGAAATATAGAGGTCGTTTGCCGTAAATTAGGTGAAATTGCAGGTCCACTTCGCAGGAAACTTTTGATCATGCTCAACAAGGATACATATGAAGTGATGAATTTCATGGATTCAAGCGAAATGGCACAACTGTTTGAAGGATTTACACAACCTCGTGTCGAAACGGTTTCTCAGGAAGAAGCCTTTGAAAAAATGGTTACGTATATTACACTTGAACCTAAATATGTCTACCATCAATACGCGGGAACATACAAATTATGTGGATTGCTGGATTCTGAGGAATGTATAGATGCCGTGACAGGCGAACTGAAACAACTTAATGAATTGTAAACTTTTTGGTTTGCTTGAAACGAGGTTTGAAAGATGAGGGAACGGGAACAATGGACATCTAAAATTGGATTCATATTAGCAGCAGCGGGAAGCGCAATTGGTCTGGGTGCTATATGGAAATTCCCTTATATGGCGGGGATGAATGGCGGTAGCGTGTTTGTTCTGCTATTCATAGTGAGTACACTGTTGATTGGATTACCGATTTTACTAGCGGAATTTGTTATTGGTAGACGTGGACAGGCAGATGTCGTCACGTCGCTTGAGAAGTTATCGAAAGGCCGGAACTGGAACTGGGTCGGATGGATGGGGCTAATTGCATCTTTCATCATTTTATCGTTTTATAGCGTTGTTGGAGGCTGGATCTTATCATATCTCGCTCGTTCTTTGACGGGTGGACTATCTGGGGCCGACTATGGCGGATTATTTAACGATATTATTGCAGATCCAATGGAAGTGCTAATTGCGCAGGCAGCGTTCCTGGCGATTACGGTTTGGATCGTACAGAGTGGAATAAGAGGTGGCATTGAGCGTGCAAGTCGATGGATGATGCCATTGCTGTTCATCTTTTTCATTTTACTCGCTGTACGTTCACTGACACTTGATGGCGCAATGGAAGGGATACGCTTCTTGTTCGTACCAGACTGGAGCTACTTGACGGGGAAAACGATTCTCATGGCACTTGGTCAAGCATTCTTCTCTCTGAGCGTAGGTGTAACAGCGATGATGACCTATGCTTCCTACTTACATAGAGAAGAACGCCTTGGTCAATCTGCTCTAAATGTGTCGATATTGAATATTGTCATTTCTTTGCTCGCAGGAATTGTTATTTTCCCTGCAGTGTTTGCGCTTGGCCAGTCACCAACTGAAGGTCCGGGACTTATTTTTGTAGTGCTACCAGCAATTTTTAATCAAATTCCATTTGGCGGATTTTTCTTAATTGTATTCTTCATATTAATGTTGTTTGCGACCTTGACTTCAGCAATTGCGATGCTTGAAATAGTCGTTTCCACAGGAATCCGTAAGAAACACGATCGACGACGACGAGCAGCATGGACATTTGGTGGATTAATTTTCTTAGTGGGAATTCCGAGTGCGTTATCATTTGGCATTCTCGGGGATATTAAAATCTTTGGCAGTTCAGTATTTGATTTCGCTGATCTTCTCACAAGTCGAATTGCTATGCCGTTAGGAGCACTTGCAGTCTCAATCTTCGCAGGATATGTGCTAAGTCAGAAAGACACTGCAGACGAATTAGATATGAATTCGACTCTCCATAAAATATGGAAAGTCCTTGTGCGATATATTGTTCCAGCAGCCATTGTCATTATTTTTGTGACTTGGGTTGTTGAATTATAATAAACAAGCCGTGTGCTATTTAGCGCATGGCTTGTTTTTTTTGTTCCGAACCATAGAAAATTGAAACTAATCTCACAATAATACGTACATATATCTAAAGGAACTAATTTACATTCGCAGAGCATACCAAACAAGAGAGAGGGTTTGCGATGAAAGGTCAATTCACTAAAAAAAGAATATCTTTAGTAACAACCTTAGCATTGGCTTGTGTGATTGCTACTGGATGTACACAACAAGGCGAAGCAAATGAAGGAAAAAAAAGTGGAGTCGTAGCTGAAGCTGAAACAACAGTTTCAAGTGTAAAAAAGAATATCCAAACAGTAGAAGCTGTGTTACAACAAGAATTAAATAGTCCGGATGAGAAATACATTCATTTGGCCGATGCGGCGATGGGTGGTCGAGAAGATCCAGAGAGTGTAATTCAAAAAGAGAATGAAATGAAACTTTTAAGTTATGTGAAAGAAAAATATCAACCTTATTTTACTGATGAAGGCATAGAAAGAGCTCGAAGTACAAATATGCTCTTTCAATACCATTCCCAGTTCGTTTTTGATGAAGAGTACCAAATAAGACTTTTAGATTCAGAAGTGAAGCAAAGTGAAATTGATACTGCGAGTAATCAGTATCAATTTACAGCTATAGTTGAATTATTATCACCTGGTGAAGAACCTTCTCAGCACGAACTAGAAGGAAGAGCAATTTTTTCAACGAAAGAAGGAAAAATTGGAGACTTCGTACTTGGCCAAAAGGATCCAACACTTTCAAAGAAAATATTCGAACTTGCTGCAAAGCCATGAAACTAAGTTGATTTTAAAGCTTGTAGATAAAACGGGATGCTGGTGAACTATTAAACGCCAGCATTTCATTTTTTTATAACGAATTCTCTATTTTACTCTCCTACAACGTAATGAATCTTTCAAGAAGTTCTTTAAACGGAATAGAAATCAAAATCCACTATGAAAATCACTTGAGAAAATAAAATGACTGGGTGTGAGTTCGGGTACAAGCATGTTCTATAGAGTGCAAATGGCAAATTCTACAAAACAACAAGCAGTACAAACTTAGGTTCTGGGGGAAAACAAATGACAGCATATCAATTAAATAAAAAAACAAAGGACTTTTTAAATGAACATAAACTATACGAAGACGATGAAATTCAGCAAATCCAATTACAACATCGTTTGAGTCTAGTGAAAGCATTCAATCTTCCTAAAGGTGGCAGAATCTTAGAAATAGGATGTGGGCAAGGCGATACAACAATGGCAATTGCTCATGTAATAGGCGAAAACGGGAAAGTAGTCGCAATCGACAACGCCAGCCGAGATTACGGAGCACCATTCACCTTAGGCGAAGCAACGGACCATATTTTGCACTCCACTTTAGGAGAACGAATAACGTTTCACTTGGATACAGAATTTACTGATTTTGAAGTTACAGTTCCTTTCGATGTTGCTGTATTCTCTCACTGCTCCTGGTACTTTAAAGACCCCGTTGAACTTCATAGCTTTCTCAAAAGACTTCGTGGAATGACAAAACGAATTTGTTTTGCAGAATGGGATCTTCAATTTACAGAAATGACACAACGAACTCACTTCGTTGCTGTATCGATACTTGCCCTCTACTCCCAATTTGTAGAGAATGAGAGTAATGTGCAAAATCTATTTAACAAATCCCAAATCCTGCATCTACTTGAACAAGCAGGATTCCAAATTGAAAAACAAACAACAGTGGATGCGACATTTCTACCTGATGCCAAGTGGGAAAAGGATTATGCAAATAGTATCCGAACAGAGTTCATACAAGCTGCTTCTCAAATGGAATCCTTCTTATCAAGTTATTATGAGTTAATGAATGATCCTCAACACGAAGAACTTTCATTGAACAGTTTTGTTGTTACTGCAAGATAACTTAATTCAAAAATCCTTACTTCTGTATGCTAGTAGAGAGATAGAAAAGCCGCCCCTCAGGACGGCTCTCTTCTAATTTCCTTATGCGTGAAAGGGCACTTCCCTTGAATGGGTTCACTATCATCACCGATGAAGAATTGTTTCCACTCATTATGCTCTGGGTCGCCAAAATGGCTAATATCGGGGTGTTTCGGCAAATGATCCCAAGCTTCCACTCGTTCACGAACTTTTTCCCGTGACATGATCCCACCTTGTTCAGTTCCTTTTAAGCCTTTGAAGATTTTGCGTGGCTGAAATCCAATCACCATTGCGTTCCCGAGGTCACGGGTCTTTCGTTGCTTGTATGAGGGGGAATTACCAAATGCGAAAATGGGTTCACCGTGGAATCGGAAATCCCACAAATGATGGTCAGGATCACGAGGACTGTCGATTGGCCACTCGACTTCATCAACTTCATGTAGGTATTGAAGGATTTCCCAAAACTGTTTGCGATAATCTTCAAGTGTTCGTTCTGTTGAAAATGGCTCAACGAAAACAAATAATCCATGTCTTTTATGGTTCGGATCTGCAAAGAGTTTCAAGAAGTCAATGAGTGCTTGGGGGAGATTACTCCAATCTCTTTGTGTAATATATGCATAACGCAATTCACCTTTCAGCTGACCATTTATACCGAAATAGCAAGGAAACGTCTTATCTGTTACAGTATTCTTAAACGTTTTGTACTCACGAAGTAACCACTTTGGTAAGTCCGTCCTCGTTTCTAACTCCTCTTTTGTTAGCAATGTACTTTTTGTATGAATCAATCCATGCCTTCCTTTCCTTAGATTTCTTTACACTGACAATACGCATAATAAATTGTTACTATGACAACGTATAATTCGTGGAGACATTTCATATACTAATAATCACAGAGGCGCGGCACAGCTCTGTCCCGCGACAGGGGCACTTTCGGCAGAAGGTGGAAAACAATACTCAGCCCATTCCGACTAGGGATTGCCTAGTAGTGCCGCAACAATATAATTTGGACAAATTCTCTTCATCAATTAGGAAACTAGAGAACAGTAAATCACTACACAAAAATTTCATATCATGAAGAAACCAGTTTGACTACATTTCATTGGTAGCTAAACTGGTTTCTTTTGGGGTTCTATGACAATAGCTTTCGAATGAAGGGTGACTGGATAAATGATAAGAGTAAATGAATTTCGAGGAAGTTCAGCTATGTGAGGTCTTTCGGTAGTTTCCTTTAATTTTCGGAACTCGACCTACTTTTTCAAGACAATTCCACAAAATTAACGTATGATAATGAAGGTTACTAGTTTCTACTGAAATAAGTAGCTAGAGAAAAAGTAAGACTATATAAATTTCGAAAGTGAGCATCCACATGTTATTCATTCACAATATTATCAGTTTTATCTTACACATCGACGAACACTTAAATGAAATCATAAGGAATTTTGGAACTTGGTCCTATGTCATACTTTTTCTGATTGTCTTCGTAGAAACAGGAATTGTCATCTTTCCGTTTCTACCAGGTGACTCTCTTCTGTTCGCAGCGGGTGCTCTCGCAGCAGCTAAGAACGCATTTAATCTCGGCTTATTAATCTTTGTATTCTTTGCGGCCGCAGTTATTGGTGATACTGTCAATTATCATATTGGGAAAACACTAGGAACCACGATTACGCAAAATCGATGGATCGGGCGTTTGGTCAAACAGGAAAAAGTCGACCAGGCAGAAAAGTTCTTTAACAAGCATGGCGGGAAAACAATTGTAATTGCTCGATTCATGCCATTCATCCGAACGTTTATTCCTTTCATCGCTGGCTCTAGCCGAATGGATTATCGATATTTCCTCACATACAATATTTTAGGCGCAGCACTTTGGGTTGGGCTATTCACAATTGTCGGATACCTATTCGGAAATATTCCATTTGTTAAAGACAATTTCTCCACAATCATCATGGCCGTCATTGTGTTATCGATTCTACCCCCAATCATTTCTTACGTGAAGAGTCGTGTTCGTAGGAAGTGAAAGTAAAAGAAATTATCAGCTGGTGTATCCTGTTTTTTTGAATGAATGGAAGTAAGCAATTAGATGAGCATCCGATGCAGCACACCGATTATGAGGGTGTGCTGCATCGGATGTTTTGTTGTCTATAGGGAAGAGCAGTCGTGAAAAGATCATTACTTATTATATGTAAGAATGTGGTTCATTCCGATTGTCAGGTATTTGTTTAAACTGGCTGTATGAAGATTGGACACTTGAGCCATTCTGTAAGAATAGGGAGGGGAATCAGCATGAGACGATTGTTTTTCATAGGTATGTGTTCATTGCTACTTGCGGCATGTGGAAATCACGAAGGTTTAAATAATGGAAAATCGACTAAACAAGAGGTAATGGCGGAGCAATTAAAAGCAGGGAACGTTGTTAATGAGAAAAACTTTGAAACGCGTCAAAAAATAGTGGAATCCGCTTTGAAAGACACCAAGTTTGGTGATTTGGTTCACGTGGAGGGGCTAAATAGTAAAGAACCCTATTCTTTGGAAATTGAATACAAAGGAAAAGAGAATCTCTCTGAAAAAATGACAATTAAAAGCATTCAACTTACAGTTCGTGATGCCGTGTATGCTATTAAAGAACTCGGTATAAATATCGATTCTATTTCAGTGAATATAAAATATCCATTTGTTGATAATTATGGGAATACTTCTAATCGTTACGTCATTAAATCTAAGTATACAGCTTCTACAGTAAAACGATTAAATGAAGACAGGAGAAATTTTAAGGAAGAAAACTTACCAGTTGTTGCGGATGAGTGGTGGGCACATCCGTCATTTGAATAATAACTAGTAGAAACAGAAACACTGCAAGGAACTAACTAGGATCAACAGCACATTGCAACCAAATACACGATTATCCTTCTATTAAAGCATAATATTCTATGTATTCATCTGAATTTATTACAACTAGTACATAGGGAGTTCTTCCAAGTTTGTACTCTTCAGTAGAAAATACTTCCGTGCCTTTTGGCAATTGACTTGCATAAAAATCTTGAAAGAACAATGTACTAGTAGTTTGCTTTTTTATTTCCCCAATTTTAAACAGCTTAGAGAGGTCATACGTAGACTCGGTTACTGAATTGTTGTTTTTCGTATAGATAAGACTACCGACTTTTATAATATCCACTTCTTTATTCCCTTTTAAAATGTCTTTTGCTGTTGGATTCCCTGTTGAGGCGGAAGAACAGCCCACCAAGAAAAACAGTACGGTTGCAATCATCACGAACATCGAGAAAAACTTCATCGGGTCCACTTCCAGTCTATAATTTTTGCGTAGAATACTTTGGTTTTCAGCTCAACTTGATGTAATATATACTTTCCATGAACACTGCAGGAGTTTCACAAATGCTTATTATCAGTTTGATAGCTCATACTCATTGTAACAAATTGTGTGTTTTCTTTTATCACAATTTCCCAGGAAATGATAATGAAAGATTACTTTTATAATCCGACCTGTCATAGATAGGAGTAGAAGAAAAATCTAAAGAAATCATCAATCAAATCCCTTGTCAGATAATTGATATTGCTACCAAAATGAGGGGAATCATACGCTAAAACATATTGGAATTTTGGTTACCTTACGGATAAAGGATGACCCTATTATGAAGAGTGGGGGTATGGGTACAGGATATCTTACACCAGGAAATTGGTCTCGATTACATAGGATGATGGACCTCATACAACCATTTGGGAATAATATCATGACAGAGCGTAGATTGATTTCAACGGTTCACGCTCTCGAAAAGATTTTCCCATAAACTTAGCCTACTAGAATATGAAATTCTTACTGGCAGTGAACTGAAGAACACTACCACACAGAAACTATAATAGAGTGAAAACTTGGGAACGACTGTTTCTTTACACGCAAGACTCTTTGATTGTGGTTTTTTTCGTATATGCCATCCTTCAATATTTAAGTTACAAATAGTAGCATTAGTAGTTGCCTTCTCTATCTTCTTAAAAATACGTTCCCTTTACTCACATAAGTAATTCTGATTTTACCGCCGAGTTCAACAGGGATTTATATCCATATATTCTATAGATTTGTCAACATACTCTCATTCTGATTCCTGTATACTAATAGTTAGAAAGATAATGACGAACTGAGGGTTATTGAATGAAGAAGATGAAAAGAAATTGGAAACGAGTTTTGCTACTAGTGGTCATTGTGTTTATCTGTATCCAAGTCATTGGTGGGGTATTTTTTTATGACCTTGCGATTAAGAGAGGACCGAAAGATTTCTTGCAAAATAATGCTGACTTAGAGGTCGCTGATGAAACAATGGATTTATATGTAAATGGCGATTGGATTGACTGGGTTCACGATCAAAACTTTGAAGAACTAACACTAGAATCACGAGATGGATTAAAATTGTCAGGGTACTTTTTACCGGCTGCGATGCCGACAGATAAGCTTGTCATTTTGACGCACGGCTATTTAGGGAATGCGAAGCAAATGGGGTTGTTCGGGATTTTCTATTACCAAGAATTAGGATATAACATCTTCATGCCAGATGCACGAGGTCATGGAAAGAGTGAAGGGGATTATTATGGTTTTGGATGGCCGGACCGCTTGGACTTGATTGATTGGACAAACGCGTTAGTGGAGAAACTCGGTACTGACACAGAAGTCGTCTATCATGGATTATCAATGGGTGCAGCAACAGTGCTCATGGCGAGTGGGGAAAGAGAGTTACCCTCACAAGTGAAAGCAATTGTGGCAGATAGCCCATATGGATCGGTCTACCAATTATTCGCATATCAAATGAAGCGCATGTTTCATCTTCCTGCATTCCCTTTATTGGATAGCACCAGTCTAGTAACTAAGATGCGAGCTGGCTATTTGTTCAAGGAAGCGAGTTCTCTTAAAGCTGTGCGGAAAACTGAGGTACCGATATTGTACATCCATGGAAAAGCGGACACCTTCGTACCGTTTCAAAATGCCATTGAGTTGTATCAAAATACTTCCAGTAGTTCGGAGCTCTTTTTAGTTGATGGTGCCAATCATGGTGAGTCGTACGCGTCACAACCTGAAGAATACAAACAAAAAGTTCAGCAGTTTCTTACTCATACAGTGAAATGATCAACTCTTTCTATTCTTTCCAAAGTCAAAACGATGCGACTTCGAAAAACTAAGTTATAATTATTTTGCTTTTCAACTTTTTTTGTGCACAAATGTTTGTGCCCGCCTGATGGATTACATGGTACGATGTAAACTAGTAGGGAGAAGAAAATCCCTTGTAGTCTCTAAAAAGGAGGTGCTTATAGTTGGAGAATCGTCTACGATTGTCTGATACTTCACTCACTCATGCAAAGCCAGTAATTAGGAAGGCGATACTTTGTATGGGGCGAATAAGATAATTTTTATCGCTATTGGCTTTTTGATGAATTGGCTTTGCTCTCTTATTCGAAATTACAATAAGGAGCGAGTGAAAATGACGTATATGAACGCACAGCACGTTTTACCTGAACAGCTTATTATTGAAATCCAAAAATATGTGCATGGGGAAACGCTATATATTCCTAAACTTGAAAATGAGTATGAAAAATGGGGAGCTTCTAGTGGCAGCAGGCGGCGATTAAATCTCCGCAATGCAACGATTCGAGATTCGTATAAAAAAGGAACTTGCTTGGAGGATCTAGCTCAGGAGCATTATCTCTCTGTTGAGACCATTAAAAAGATTGTCTATTCTCATCAAAAAAAATAAGTTTTGAATGTCCCTCGTGTGAATTGTGAAACAACACGGGGGTTTTTATGTACAAAACGTTTCTAACTGATTCTCGCTCTAGTTGTTCAATAGGGAATCCGATAGACTATGTGTAGTGAACCATAAGCTGAATTTTAGGAGCGGTGAGAAATGATGGAGAAATTTATAAAAAATGAGCATTTCAATTATATCTGTAAACAAGTGGAATTCATTAAAGATAATACGAAGCAACATATCCCTCCTGGGGTACTCGCTTCTGTTTATGATTTATCAAATGAAAAAATCATGAACTGCATTCCAAATTTAACTCTAGAACAAAAAAGAATATTGGATTTTTCAAGTCTAAAGACGGTAGAAGAATACGATCAAGCCATAAAAGAGCTGGATGCATACCGTTTGCCATTTCCGACAGTGACAGACCAGCAGCTGAAGAAATTGTTCCCAAAAAGCAAAAAATTGAAACTGCCTGATTTGAACGGAATTGACTTGAAAAGTGTCACATACTTAAGTTGGATTGACAGTAGATCTAATAAGAAGTACTTACTTTATGAGCTTGATGAGCAATTAGTCGGGATTGAGTGTGCATTTTCCCCATCCTCAAAGAAAAATATGTGTTCAATATGTAATAGTCAGGCGGATGTCACATTTTTTACAACAAAAACTAAAGAGAGACAGCAAAACAATCCAGATTATTTCAGATCTATCGGCAATCTTATTTGTACAGATAGTCATGAATGCAATAAAAACATAACGGATGTAGCTTATTTAGAAGCCTTACTAAGAGATTCTCTGAGGAAATAATGAACTTCACGACTCTATCCAATTAAACCAGAATTCGGTAATTTTGTTTTGTCTGTATTCATCTTTTCTGGCGATGAACTATTTAAGAAGTCGTTTCACTTAATAGTACCCAAAAAAGAGGAGAAGAGTCCTTCTTAGATTGGATATTTATTCCTCTTTTTTATCTGTTAAACAGTATTATAGATGCTCTCAACTTTAATCAAGGAATTGAAAACTTGAAGGGTTCCAAATGTTTCACTTTTCCCAGCTGTCCAACTTCCTTCGTTTTAAGTATTCAATGATTATTAAATTCATGTAGTTTACTTGGAATAGGATATGATTCCAAGTAAAAAACACCCTTCTTTTATACAACTATCAAAGAAGGATGTTAAACACAACTATTCAAGAACCGTTATCTTTTGTTATGCCGTCATAATTCCAGCCCATGCATGCGACACTATGCAAAGAATGAAACGAGTAAAACGAGAAGCAGAGGAACGAATACGATGAAATAGCCGACCGGGTTACCAAAATTGATACTCCAACCGATACCAAATCGTTTTTCTACGAAGATTGAAGGATCTTGCTTATTCACATAAAAGACACCTAACTTCCAATGCCTATCATTATCTTCATCTGCAAACTCTGTAGATTCTTCTTCAGCAATTGATACCGCAATACGAGATCCACCCTGTCCAACTTTGAATGCATAGACAGCAGAAGCTATCAACATGACTAATAGGAAACCGAGCGGCAAACCCATCATTAACGTAACGTTTTGAAACCCTTCATGTATCGTAGTGAGTTGAAGGAAAGAGAAAAGTATTGTTAAAAGAATTGTCGTCATCAATAAAAACCAGCTTGTATATTTACGAAACGCAAGTTGTTGGATCTGGGAAGATTTCTTTTTACTGGAATTCAATTTGATTCCTGATTGCTTTGTTGCGATATTGATTCCTAGCATCATCACTTGCATAACCAAAAGGATAACCAAAAGAGCAATTGAGGAAAATGGGGTTTTTGGACTGAATGCATCTGGTTGACCATTGACATCCCAATGAGTTGGGATCATATCAGGTAACAAACTATACTGAGTTGTTGTGTAAATGACTAAACCAATCGTTACAAGCATTGGCAGTACATACATAGATGATGGGAGCATAGCATCTTTTACATGACTTTGTAAGTCGGCAACACGTATTTGTTTTGTACGGATACCCCAGGTTTTGTTTCGTTTTAATTCTGTAGTTTTTGCGTGGTAGTAAAGATACAGCGCCATGCAAAGTAACAGAAGACCTAACTGGATTACCAATCCTATCCAAACAAGCTGATCCTCAGAAGCATGAGTGTTAATTGACCAAACTAGAAAGGCAACAAATGCGATTATCCCTGTAATTAAAACAATGCTAGAATACCTTCGTTTATAAGTGGCAAGTTCTGAATTTGTTGCATTCTTTTCTGGAATGGTAACACCGAAAACTATCGTCTTTTTCAATAAAAACGGAATAGCGGATTGCAAGACAATCATGAAAGCAAGCGTGACTAGAAAAATTGCTAATGACATAGATTAATCCTCCTTCAAAAGACTAAGAGTGGCTGAAACAAGTTGTTCAATCTCTTCTAGGCTCATGCCAAGTACAAGTGATTCAGCAAGAATAGGTCGAATTCGTTCAATAATTCTTTGACGATTTTCCCTGCTCATACCGTACTGAACAATTGGGTTAATGATGGCACCAGACTTTGGTACGATACGTATAATTCCTTTTTGCTCAAGTTCATGGTAGGACTTGTTGACGGTATGCATATTCACGCTCAGATCTGAAGCTAATGCTCTCACCGAAGGTAACGTATCTCCTCCTTGGAGCTGTCCACGTGCAATCAGTTCAATTACCTGATTGGCTAATTGAGTATAAATTGGGATATCGGATGTTGCTTCAATTTGGATGAACAACTGGTCACCTCCTAACTGCTCTATTAATAGTATAACAGAACTGTTCTAATATATGTATAACAAAAGGGACGATGAAATTAAAACTTGTACTTTGCTTTGTATCGTGCTAAAATCCGACGTAACACTAAAAGGTGTTACTTATTAGTAGGAGGAATGAAAACATGAAGACAGAAAATAACTTACCGGAAATTCGAAAGACCATTGTCCTTAACGCGCCAATTGAAAAAGTATGGAAGGTAGTTTCCACTTCGGAAGGGCTGGCTTCATGGTGGATGCCCAACACATTTGAGCCGAAGTTAGGAAAGAAATTTGTCCTTCATGCAGGACCTTACGGTGATTCACCTTGCTCCGTTACAGATCTTGAACCTCCACATCGTTTAGGGTTTAACTGGGATAAAGGATGGCATTTACTGTTTGAATTGAAAGAGCTCGATGGACAACAAACAGAATTCACCCTTACTCATTCGGGATGGAATACAGAACAAGCAAGTGTACGCGAAACCATGAATGGCGGCTGGGAGAGCATTGTTAAAGTGAAACTACCTGCTTATATCGAAGCTTAATATGTCCGAGCAAAAGAAGTATGATGTTTTTCAAGCGATTTCCGATCCAACCAGACGTACCTTATTGAAATTACTTATAGAAAAGGAAATGTCGATTGTGGAGATAGCCAAGCAATTTCCAATTAGTCGGACTGCCGTCAATAAGCACCTTCATATTCTCTACAATGCTGGTATGGTAAAAAGCCGTAAAGTAGGACGGGAAACCCGTTATACCCTTGAACCAAATCCACTTGCTGAAATTCAAGATTTTCTAGCATTTTTTGAACCATACTGGGACGATCAGCTGGCTGCCCTTAAACAACTTGTTGAAGAAGATAGCAATTAGGTTAGGGTGAAATAATGGATAAGGGAAACACATCTTTCAAATAAAAGGACTCTGGAAAGGTATTCAATAGAAAAGAAACAAATCTCATATGCGGACGAAAAGTTGGCAGGGAAATGAGGTACCGATTAAACGCTGAACCATTGGAAGAAATGCTAGTTTGGATCTCAGTCTACGAGAAATTCTGGAAAGACCGATTTGCAACACTTCACAAGTTATTGGAGGAAGGTTGATGAAACCTAAAGTATCTTTAGACTTTTCATATAAAAGTTCGATCAAGAAAGCATGGAATGTGTTAACAGATTCCGATGAGCTTGCAAATTGGATATAGAATAATGAATTTAAACAGGTAGTTGGACATATATTTCAATTCCTATCAGAGCCAAACGAATGGTGGGATGGAAAGGTCGATTGTGAAGGTTTAATAGTAAATGAACCCCATACTCTTTCTTACAGTTGGATCAACGCTGGTGAAGTGACTATAGTTACATGGACATTGAAAGAAAATCTTGATGGCGGAACGAACAAACAGGATTCAGCGAAGAAACAAAAGCACGACAAGGTGCTATCGAAGGTACAAAATATTTCTGGACAAAAATAGGTGAAGAGCTCGAAAAATTATTGGCAGCTAGTGCGATTGACCAGAAAGTTAAAAGTACTAAAAGTAACCATCTCAACTACTACGTCAGGTAGCAGCGGTGGTTACTTTTTTGTTTAGATCAGCTAAAATAAGTTCAATAAAGATGCATCAACTTAATATAAGTTACATAAAAAATAAATGTTGTTAGCTATATATTAAATCTTTAATACTTTAGTTCAAGATCTCCCAAAAGGTGTTTAATAATTACTTGATCACCATCAAACTGGAGTAGATAGATATCGGGATTACTAAGTTTCTTCCAATCCTCAAATCCAAAACTGGAATCATAATACTTCAAAGCTAGAGATAATAGATTACCATGAGTCACTATGATTGAGGTCTTCATGTCACTCTTGATGATTTCCGCAAACAACCCAATAATTCGGTTCATGGCATCTTTGCTGGATTCACCACCATTGTATCGGAGTTCCATATCTTCGAAGGTTACCTTCAATTTTTCTAACCAATCCTCAAGATTTTCATTACTTAACACTCGTTCTTTCAAACGTTCATCTTTGACAATCGGGATTCCAGTCACTTGTGAGAATGGGGTAATGGACTGAATCGCGCGTTCAAAAGGACTCGAAATGATGTGATCGACGTTTTGAGTAGAGAAAAACTCTGTTAACCATTCAGCTTGTTGTGTCCCTTGTGCTGTCAAAGGGGCTTCTGGAGCTTGTCCTCTTGCTGCACAATGTCTTATTACATATAACTTGCTCATTTTTATCCCACCTGTCAAATATACTTTTATTGATCCATATTACCATCAAAATAGATCCTGTTCATGCCAATTTTTGAGATGTGGAGTTACGCTACATGTTGAATTACACTCCATTCGCATTAATGTGCGGCACACAGAGAAAGTTTGACCAACGCTATTCCTCCCTCTAACATCTTGAAAAAGTCGTTTCAAAAAGGAAACGTTGTAAAACCAGAATCATTCTTGTACCCGATCAAGCACTACTTCTTCTAAAGCTAGCAAATCCCTCTTTAACAAGATCAAATTCAGAATAGATCTAATTTATTTGACCATTGTACTTATAAGGGTAGGGTTTTTAAAAAGGGCAAATAATTATATATTTTTTTGATTAAGATAAGTACATAAGCTAACTACTTTGCAATGGATATGAAAGAGTTGATTTGGTGTATTAAATCAAGGAAATACTGCGTCTATTTATGACGTATTAGGCGGAAAAAGCGTAGTTAACACAAGTCGGGCATACGCAGTTAAGTAGCGAAGTACACAGTGTAGACGAAACATTATCTGCTACGCCGAAAGCGGTCAAGCAAGCCTATGACAGAGCTGAAGCGGCTTTTACGTCAGCCAGTAACGGTAAAAATGCGATTAAAAACGCCATTACTGGCACAGATCCTAAAGTTGTAGTGCCATCTGATCCTACATTCGCACAACTAGCTACAGCTATCGGGACAATCAAAACCGGTATAATTAGTGAGATAAAACCAGGAACATCGATAATCGCCTCTAACAATACTGTTGCGACCGTAAGTCCATCAGCAGATTTCGTTGACCGTAAAGTATTTAGGGTGGTGGAAGATGGAACATATAGAGTATCCATGAATTTGTTTGCGCAGGGCAGTAGTTCGTATTGGTGGTACACCTGCATACACGTTAATGGTGTGCCTAAAGGTGTGACTAGGCAACTGAATTATTATGCAGACGTGACATACACTGAAGATATAATGTTGAAAAAAGGTGATTTGATGCAAATAAAAACCAAAACAGAAGCAAGTATAACTATGCAAATCAGAAGCGTATCTGTAGGCATCGTAAACCCTTCACTTATTACAGCGCTATAAATTAGAGATCATCTTGAAAAGGGGGTACTAATTGTGATTTTTAAGAGACAATACACAACAAATGAAGAAAGAGAATTATTAGTGAACGAAAATAAGGACAAGTTTCTGGTGGAAGAGATGAATATACAGGAGGGAAACTTTCTGGTTTTTTCTGACACAAAACCGATATATATTGAAATTGAGGAGATAAAATTGGAAAATGTCTTGCTCAAATCACAAAACCAAGCAATAACCGAACGAGCGGATTTCATCGAGGACGTAGTTGCCGAAATGGCAGCACAAGTTTATCAATGATTACCCGCTTTTTGTTTTGGCTTTTATTTCAATTAGAGGGTGGTGATACTATGATGGCTATGTTTTTTGCACAGCGTGTGATTCTTGGGAAGACAGAATTTAACGACGTTCCAGAGTCCCTCAAGTCGGGTGTTTACGAAAACCTTAAAGATAGCGGTGTCGAGTTTTTGGCAGGTGATTATGTTCCACCTACCAAAGCGTAATTGGACGATTATGGTAAGATGGAATCTATACTGTTATTCAACTAACGAAGCAGGTTAGTTTAAGGAAAAGTGATAAAAATAGAGAGGGAGACTATTATGTTAGAAGTAAGACCATTAGAAAATATTGATTATGAATTGATTAAGGAAGCAGAAAAAGTTATTGAAAAGAATTATAGATATGAACGACATCACATTGGTTCAGCAGTAAGGACGAAAACGGGAAAGATTTACTCAGCAGTACACGTTGAAGCGAATGTAGGAAGAATTACAGTATGTGGCGAAGCGATCGCTATTGGTAAGTCTATATCTGAGGGAGACCATGAATTTGAAACGATTGTCGCAGTAGCTCATCCTCATCCACACGAGGATATAGAAAAATGTTGGGTAGTTGCACCGTGTGGTATGTGTCGTGAGTTAATAAGTGATTATGGAAAAGATACTGATGTAATCATTTCTTATAAAGGTGAGTTAGTAAAGTGTAATGTTATGCAATTACTACCAGAAAAATATTCAAGTGATACTGAATGACCTTATTCAACTAACGGGTGCTTTTGTTAAATAAGGATTACTGCGGTCAACATACTATTTGTTGGCTTTTTTAAGTCGCCTTCGGACTATAATCTGCAACATTGTGTGTTTTTAGCACGTTATAAAGGTTAGGAATGTAAGCATAGTTATAAACATAAAATAAAGCAAAGCCTCACTTAAAAATGAGGTTTTGCTTTTTGTTCATTCTTCTGTACTAGATTCAATTTGTTTTATTGTTGATTCAATTTGATCTAATTTATCAAAATCCGGAAAGTCTGCAGTATATTCTGGTTCAGCTAAGTAAGATGGGTGAATCTCTGTTCCATCATTTATTAATTCTGCCAAGGTTTTAACGGAATATTTCAGTTGTCCTAAGTACTCTGAGTCGTATTGGATATTCTCTTGATCCAATAAGTTTTTTGTTTCAGCTTCAACAAGTACATCAACACTCTTAGATAACCCTTTTTGCAAGTCTTCTAAAGTGTCATTTTTAATTTCAAGCGTTCTTACATGTTGCTCAATTATTTTTAATTGATAGGTTTGGTTTCTGACAGCAGCAGCTGTACGTGTTAATGCACCAACAAATTGAAGTGCAAAGTGACCGCCTAGGATTAGTTCTACCCAAAGTGACCCAGAGTCAAAATTTTGGATAGTGACATTCCCTTTTACATGTTCATTAACGATGGCCTGTTCTAGTGATTTGTTTAATTTTGAGAAGAACTTACTTAATTGATCCAAATCCTTATAATCGGGCAGTCTAACACTAATAGAATATTCTTGCTGATCTGGTATAGCTTGGTCAAAAGCTTCTAAAGTTGCTGAACACTTATGTTTAATAATGTTAACCAATCTTTTGAACTCGTTATAAGAGGTACCGTCAACTCTAATATGATCATTAATTGACTTATCATAATATATATTGCTCAATTGTGATAATTCATGTATCTCTATCTTTAGAAAGTTAAGTTCTCTAAGGTTATTTACAGCGCTAATAGTTTTCTGAAATCCAGAAATGTCGTATTTGTCAATGTTTTGTATTTTTTCGCTATTAAAGTCTAAGTCATCGATGTTGTCTATTAATAATTGTTTCATATCTCTTAGTCTCACTATTTTCACCCCCATTCCCAGGATAATAGTACCATAAAGTTAAGGAGGTGTGTTCATGGAAAATGAAAAAACGGAGTTTACAGTAAACGGTAATAAACTGTCTATTAAAAAAGAAAATCAAACGTTCGAAATTAGGTTTAATACAAATGAAGAGCTTGGTTGTTTCCTATTTAAAATCCTTTCGAAAAAAGAGCTTATTAATTAGGACCATAACGTGTCGTAACAACACCTTTAGTTAGGTGTTTTTTTAATTACTCCAAAATGGGTGAATATGGTATGGTGGTGATAGAATTTGTTCCGCAAACAAACCATTTTCTGAAATAAAAGAATGGATTTTATGTTATTGGCTATTATTATCAAGTGATAAAATTAGATTAAGAATTTTTGATTTGGAGGCTTAGGTAATGTTAGATACTCAAAAAATCAAGGAAACTATTAGACATCGTTACCCCTTTCTTTTAGTGGATAGAATTTTGGAATTGGAAGAAGGAAAAAGAGCAATAGGCATTAAAAATGTTTCAGCAAATGAGGAGTTTTTTAATGGACACTTCCCTGATTATCCAGTAATGCCGGGTGTACTGATTGTAGAAGCATTAGCCCAAGTGAGTGCAGTAGTAATGCTAACTAAAGATGGAAACCAAGGTCGATTAGGTCTGTTAGCGGGCATAGATAAATGTCGCTTTAAAGAACAAGTAAAACCTGGTGATCAACTACGTCTTGAAGTTGAAATTACTCGCTTAAAAGGTCCTATTGGAAAGGGAAAAGGGATGGCTACTGTGGATGAAGAATTAGTTTGTGAATTGGAATTAATTTTTGCATTTGGTGATTAATATACATCAGGGGTTACTACAGTTTGTTCAAGAAAAGGGTACGATTGTTGAAGAAGCACAAACAAAGTCAACAGTGATCTGTTGGCTTTTTCTGACGCACCCGGACTATGACGTGTCGTATCAACACCTTATACGAGGTGTTTTTTTTAATGACTACCAATTTGGTGATTATGATATGATGAAGAAAGATTTTGTTCCACAATCGGGCAAGTTTTATGTGATTAGACATTTATATCTGCATTTGAAATAGAATAGGTGGTTGAAAATGGTCAATATACTTGTTTTATTATTAATGGGCATACTCATGTCTATTTATAGTAAAAAAGTTGTTTATTTATGGGGGATGCTAATAAATATAGCTGCATTGTCAGTGTTTTATTTATCAATACACTTGCTTGTTTCTATAGGTGTCAAACTTCCCTATCGTTTATTCATAGAATTCCCAATTGGAGGTGTCGCTATATACATTGCTTGGAGAATTAATAAAAAAATAATTCCCGTTGAAAATAAAGAACAGAACTAATCAATTCTAAAAGTATTAATTTCGATAAAAAAACAATTTTGGTATTTCCATAATTGCGTTTCCAAGTTGTTTATTTTGTATGGGTATTGAGTCCGCATGATATAAGAAAAGTCAAAATTGACGTAAGGAACATTTTTTATAAGCAATCGGGGTTCCTTAATCTTACAGCATTGTGCAAGAATCGGGTGCGATTGTTGAAGAATCGAAATCAAAGTCAACAGTGAACTGGTGGCTTTTAATGACGCATCAGGACCATAACGTGTCGCAGCACCTTATACGAGGTGTTTTTTTATTACTTGAAACTGGGTGATTATGGTATGGTATTGATAGATTTTGTTCCGCAAACGTGCATTTTGCTTAAAACATGGAAGGATAAGAGGTAAATGAATATAAGAGTCAACAAGTGGTACAGTTTGCTAGTTGCGTCATTGCTTTTTTTTATTTACTCTTACAAAAGAGGAATCTACACTGGGGCTGGTTTCTTAGATTACTTAGATTTAATAGTAAATGTCGGAATTACCCTTGCTTTAGTTGTCTGGCTTATTAGAAAATCAACAGTTAATAATGTCATAGAACAGATCATTTCATTTGGCTTTGTCCTGTATATGTTCGTTTTGCATCGCTTTGTGACTTATATTTACATCCCTTATTACTTTACTCAAGAATATATAGGGAATCCCTTTGTAAATTTGGAACGAATAAATTTAATCCCTTTTAAAACCATATTTAATGATTTATTTGGAACAGTTGTTGCTCCAGTAACAGTCATGCAGACTTTCGGGAATTTGTTTTTGTTATTGCCCCTTGCCTTTTCCTTATTGGCATTAAATATTGTAATAAAGAAGAAAAAGGTAGTTGTAATTGTATTTTTCACCACATTGTTTATCGAGACATTTCAACTTGTCGAAAATTTAAGCATTTCAGGATATCTTTATTCAGAAGGTGGGATACGTGCCGTAGATATTGACGATCTTATATTAAATATGCTTGGCGGTTTAATTGGTATATTCCTATTTAGAGTTTATCAAAAAGTCCTTATGAAAAAACAGCCTTTAAGACATTAAAGAATGATGAAAATAAAATTTAATTAATTCTAACAATCGGGCGCGTTTGTAGAACAAGAGATCGTCTACTGATGGTATTTTTTATGACGCAACCGGACCATAACGTGTTGTAACAACACCTTATATAGGTGTTTTTTTAAATTTATCAGAATTGGTTTATTATGGTACTATGAAACAAATAGATTTTGTTCCACAATCTGGCCATTTAACGGAAAAAGATATAATGAACTGGTCGGGTGGAATTGCTTAACATGTCTTAATTTAAAAGTGTACAACGGATAATTTCAAACACACTTTTCATTCGGAGGGATGTAATGAAGAAAGCACTACTAATCATAGACGTTCAAAATGGAATGTTTCAAGAAGGTAATGTTGTTTATAAAGGGGAAAGACTGCTACGAAATTTAAATGGTTTAATCAAACAAGCACGTTCTACCGAGACCCCCATTTTTTTTATACAGCATAATGCACCTGCAGGTAAGCCTTTGGAGTATGGTACAAATGGTTGGGAGATTCACCCTGAGATAACTCCAAAAACTCAAGATACAATCATTCAAAAAACTACACCTGACACATTTTTTAATACTTCTCTAGATGAAGAACTGAAAAAACGAAAAATCGAACATTTAGTTATTGTGGGAATTCAAACGGAAGCCTGCGTTGATACAACTTGTAGGCGGGCATTTAGTTTGGAATATAAGGTCACTTTAGCTTCAGATACACACAGCACTTGGGAATCACTAGACATTACTGCTCAGCAAATTATAAACCATCACAACGGAGTATTACGTTGGTTTGCTGATGTTTGCCCAAGTACAGATATTGCATTTGAGAACTGATTTTGAAGAAATGTACCTACAAATGACAGGCGCTTATCTTCATCAATCGGGCGCGTTTGTAGAACAACTTTAGACCATCTATTGACGAACATAATAAAAACGCATCCGGACAATAACATGTCGCAACAGCACCTTATATGATGTGTTTTTTAATTACTCAAAATTGGGTGAATATGGTACGCTGGAATAAATAGATTTTGTTCTACAATCGGGCCATTTTGTTTAAGAAGAAGGTAGGAGTGGTGGTTTGATAATTAGAAAATTAATTTCTGCCTTAGTAGCCTGTATAATGGTAATGTTTATTTATTTCCTTATAGAACCATCAGGGTTTGTCATAATGCTTGGAATGTATTTATTCCCTATTCTTTTGGTTTATGGGTTACCAAGTTCTATATTATCCGATTTTGTCACTAAAAGAATTAAAGGAGTAATAAGAGGTGGAATTGCATTAGTAATTCATTTACTTCTTGCCTCTGTATTTGTATTAATTTTATTCAATTATGGAGAGGCTTGGGTGCCATTTAACTTATTTTTAGTACTCTCTCTTGTATCATCTTTTTTCTTCTGGAGTGTTGATGAGTTTCTCAAGTCTAATAAAGCTAAACAAATCCGTAAGAAGATTGATGATTTGAAAATATATTAAAAAGTCGTTCTGTTGAACTCCTAGCTTCTTGAACTAACGGGCGCGTTTTTTGAACAACAAGAGATCGTGACAGACGGTCTTTTTTATGACACATCCGGACCATAATGTGTAGCAGAACACCTTTTACGAGGTGTTCTTTTAATACACTGTTAAATAATCGGTGCAGTTATGGTAGAATTGCTGTGCCTATAACGGTTCAATGCACTGAAGAAACATCAATAGAATGGGAGAGCACAGATGAAATATTTACCTTTATTCGGCACTATTTTATCAACAATAGTTTTAATCACGAATATATGGTTTGATTTTAAATTATATATGCCAAGTGTAGTTGCTAAAATAATATTAACATTTTTTTGGATTACTTTTATTTCACTCATGTTCCATTCACTTTTTTTAGAGTACTCCAAAAAAGAGGTTGATTAAACTGAAAAAGTTTCCCGAATAGAGCACTTTTTTGTAGAAAGATTAGTTCTCGGTTTTCATAATCGGGTGTGTTAATTGAAAAACGAAGATCGTCATTTAAAGGTCTTTTTTATGACGCATTTGGACAATGATGTGTCGTACAGGAGCGTCGATATCGATGCTCCTTTTTTCATGCTCCGAACAGGAGCTGTCCGGGGTGCGGAATGAGATTGTCAGATAAGTAGGAGAAAGGCAGTTCCTTGTCGAAATAGAAAAATGACTACTAATCTGGGAGGGACTGTCATGAAGGTATTACTTGTTGAAAAATTTAGCGATTTGAATGGCATTAGCGAAAAGGAAATAGAGGTTGAAGCAGACGAACTCGAAATCCTTGCAAGCTGCAGCATCATTTTCCATGAAAAGAGAACTTACCGTATTAAGGAAAGGGCTTTCAACACGAACGGTACATTGTTACTTTTCGTCGAAAATGATAAGTCATATCCGATTGATACCAAGTTCATCAATTTTTACTTTGAAAGCTGAAATAGCTAATAGAAGACGCCCACACAGGGCGTTTTTCTTTACCCAACAATTAAAGGACATTCCAAGCAACTGTCGAACATAGGCGATAGGGAGGTGGAAAAATGATTGAATTGAGAAAAATAACCGATGATAACATAGATGAAGTAGTAGAACTTGAGGTTAGAGAAAATCAGAAAGATTTTATACTAACTACTAACCTCAGAAGCATTGCAGACGCTTATGTATTGAACGCAAACGGGGAACCAGCCATCCCCCTCGTCATTTATGCGAATGAAGTTGTGGTGGGTTTTTTGATGTATACGTATGATACATTGGATCATGAATCATTTGAAAATGAAGTTTTTTACAGAAAGAAAGGCTATTTTATTTGGCATATTATGATTGACAAGCATTATCAGGGGAAAGGGTATGGCAAGCTTGCCTTTGAAAAAATGTTGCTGAAAATTGAAGCGATGCCTTATGGCGAAGCAGAATATGTAGCACTCTTTTATCACACAAGTAACCTCGCAGCTAAAACATTATACGCTTCATTTGGATTTTTTGAAACAGGCATCGTTCAGGATAATTCAATGCTGGCGATTAAAAATCTAAATAAGAAAATAACAGAAGCCATAGTAGAATAGGATCTCTCGGAAACAAATCTAAGCTTTCTACCTATAACAGGGCTATAAGTCTGCCATTAAGCAATTGGGTGCGTTTGTTGCATAAGCGTAATCAAAGTCAACAGTGATCTGTTGGCTTTTTCTGACGCATTCGGACCATAACATGTCGTAACAACACCTTAAATTAGGTGTTTTTTTAATTACTCTAAATTGGGTGATTATGGTACGATGAGGTAAATAAATTTTGTTACGAAATAGTGGCCAAATTATTTAGGGAACTTGTATAATAAATTCTTTTTTTTCAGATAGAGGTTAAAAAAGTGGACAATGAAACAGCCAGAAAAATTAGAGAAAACTTAACAGCTGATTGTACAAAGTGTTTTGGACTTTGTTGCACAGCGCTTAATATTGTAGCATCAAGTGATTTTCCGATTAACAAACCTGCTGGTACTCCTTGTATGAATTTGCAGTCAGATTACAGTTGCCATATTCATAGTCAGTTAAGGAATCAAGGATTTAAAGGCTGTACAGTATTTGATTGTCTGGGTGCAGGCCAAGTAGTTTCTCAAGTTACTTTTAACGGTTTGAGTTGGCGAGAAAACCCCGACATTGGTAAAAAAATGTTTCAAGTGTTTCCTATCATGGAGCAAATTCATGAAATGATTACGTACGTGGCAGAAGCTCTGTCTTATGCTATACCAGATGATCTAGCTGGTAAGTTAAGAAAACAGTTAAATGAATTGCAGGATTTAACGAAGTTGGACGCAGATAATTTATTGGCACTTGATCTAGTGAAGTACCGATTTTCATTAAACGACCTGCTTACTTCGACGAGTGATTTTGTTAGGAGAAATACAATCGTTAAAATGCCTGTTGTTCAAGAATTAGAAGAGTTTGATCATGCAAGAGCTAATTGGATGGGCAAAAAATTAAAGGGAAAAGATTTAAGAGCAACTGACTTTAGGGGTGCCTATTTGATTGCTGAGGATATGAGAAATACGGATTTAAGGGTAGTCAATTTTATTGGAACGGATTTGCGAGATGTTAATTTCAGCGGCGCTGATCTATCCACCAGTATGTTTTTGACCCAAATGCAAATTAATTCGGCAAAGGGAAATGTAAAGACGAAATTACCCTATTATATTCATCGACCTTCCCATTGGAATAACTAACTTTTTGTCTTATTCAAGAACAGATCGCGCTATTTGAACAACAAGATATCATGTACAGCTTGTCTTTTTATGACGCAACCGGACCATAATATGTCGTGACAGTGTAATTGAATAAGGACCATAACTTTGCTGCTATTATTAAGAACATACATTCTTATGCGAAGAGCTAGGAGGCTTATTATGAAAAAACAACGAAAAATAGTATTGTTTATTGCTCAAAGCTTGGATGGTTATATCGCTACAAAAGATGACTCTCTTGATTGGTTATTTAATGTTGAGGGGGAAGGTGATAATGGCTATTCGGAGTTTTTAGAAACGGTAGATACAATTTTAATTGGTAAAAGGACTTATGATTGGGTTATGGAACAAGAAAAGGGGCAATTCCCCTATCAAAATAAAGATTGTTACGTTTTTTCTAGATCATCATTTGATGATACAAACGAAGTTAAATTTATAAACGGAGACATTGTTGAATTTACTGGTAACTTAAAAAATCAAGAAGGGAAAAATATATGGATAGTTGGAGGTGGAGACATACTAAATACGTTTTTAAAAGAAAAGTTGGTCGATGAACTTATTTTGACAGTTGCACCAACTATAATCGGGGAAGGAATTCCTTTGTTTAAAGAAGGCAACTATCAACTAGATCTTTCTCTTGTGGGTACTAGAACTTTTAATCAATTTGTAGAATTACATTATATAGTAAATAAATGACCATTAACTTGAGCAATTCAATGGCGCATTAATCTAACAACATGAGTTTGTGTTTTCGTACTTTTATACGACGCATTTGGATTATAATGCGCAATTAAACTTACACTCTAAAAGGATTTTAGTCTTTTATGTGGAAAGAGACTTAGAATAAATTCTGGGGGGATTCCTTTGATATACGAGATGACTATTCAGGTTCGAGTTGCTAATCTGAATAAAGCGCAGAAATGGTATGAAACCTTATTGAATAAGAATCCAGATTCAGTACCTCATGAAGGATTTGCAGAATGGGAACTTATTAAAGGTTGCTGGCTACAAGTTGCAGAAGGCACACCTTCTGAAGGTAGTGGTCCCATTCGTTTAGGTGTGATGGATATTGAAAAGGAACGAAGTAGAATTGTTAAGGAATTAAAAATAGAGCCTTTTGAAATATTCTCTAGAGAAGAAGTACCTGTTAAATGGGGAACTTTTAGCGATCCTTGGGGGAACAGAATTGGTTTTTTCGAATACAAGGATGAGGTTGAAAAAGTGGTACAGGTAAGAAATGTCCTAGGAAAACTAGAAGTGTAATGCACTTTTATAATTTGCATGCTGAGCATTCGGATCATGCTGTTCATATTTCTTGTTCAACTAAAGGGAAGAGTTAAAAAGACGACGTAAAAAGTCCGGCATAGTTGACGGACTTTTTATGGTTGTTATAAATTATCGAATTGAAGGTATTCTAAAATATTTCCAAAGGGGTCACAGAAACTAATATATTTTCCTGGAGGACAATCCGTTGGTTCTTCTACAATAAAATTGACGTTCATTTCTTTTAAGAATTTAACTGTTTGATAAATATCATGTGTTCGTAAGCCTAATACAACTCTTGTAGTTTTATTATCTTGATTCTGGATTGTACTATCGTTTTCTTCTAAAACTATTGGTAACTCTCCGTGTGCAAGAGAAGCGATTTTAGGACCGTACTGCTTGTTTAATTCAAAACCTAAAGTATTGGTATAGAAGTCAATTGCTTGGTTTAAATTTGGTACGTAAATACTAATAACGCAAATCTGATTCACCATTTTCATTCCACCTTTCTATTTATTATTTTAATTATTCGATAACTACCAATGAGAATCCTTTTTTTGAACAAAAAATAACTGGCCTCTTGAAATAACGAGTCTACTTTAACAAGTTAGAGTAACAATTAGTTTGCTTTTATGTCTCATTAGGACCATTTCATGTTATAAAACGCTTTAATATTAGGTGTTTTGTTATCACTAAGAATTTTGAAATTATTGTATTGGTGAAGAACGCCATTGTTTTACAATTGTAATGGTTATAAAAAATAAGTTTAAATTCAATGAGATTAGTAAGGAAAGGAGTTTGTCAAATGAGCTCATTCACGGGAATTATGAGTGCTATACTACCACTGATAATAATAGGAGCAATTGGTGTATTTGTAATTAATAGGATTGACTATATGCATAAACACGGTAACCAGGATGAGAAAAATTCAAAATTCACCCGAGATTTATTAGATAGTTTAATGCCGTTGGGATTGCTTTTTGGTTGTGCAATTGGGATAACTTTTAGCATGTTTTTCTCTACCTCTTTACTAGTTGCGATTAGTGTAGGAGCCGGAATAGGCTTTTTAATCGGATATATTGTATATAATTTTTACAGTAAGAAAGCTACGTGATATTGATAAATGGAAATTCTTTATCAATCCTGGGCTAGTAGTATTGGGAATTACCGAGTTATCTTTACATACAAGTGATTAGACTGGTTTAAATTTTTATAATTTTTAGTAGTACTCTTAATTGCTTAATTTGTATTGATCACAAAATGTAAAACAGCGAATTAAATTAGAAATAGCCAATATTATTTAAATATAATTTATATTCATACAAAATGATATGCCTGGAAGTAAGCGAATCATCCAATATTAATGAAATAGACTTCGATAATTAAACACATTTGCATGGGAAATTCAGAACATTAGAGAAGTGAATTTTTAACAACCATGTAGGGGGACAGAGATGAGGCAATTAATTGCTCTTGGTGGTGGTGGGTTTTCTATGGAACCCGATAATCCGTTGTTAGATTTGTATATTTTAAAACAAGCTCAACAACCTAGTCCTAAAATTTGCTTTATCCCAACTGCAAGTGGGGATTCTGATAATTATATATCGAGATTTTATCACTTTTTCAACCAACAAGAGTGTATACCCTCACATTTGTCTTTGTTTGAACCCCCGACCAGGGATTTGGAGAGTTTTATACTAAACAAAGATATTGTATATGTTGGTGGAGGAAACACTAAAAACCTGCTAGCTTTGTGGAAAGAATGGGAGTTAGACTGCATTTTAAAGAAAGCGTGGAATCAAGGCATTATTTTAGCTGGTTTAAGCGCAGGGGCAAATTGTTGGTTTGAAGAAGGTGTTACTGATTCATATGGGGAGGGACTTGAAGCAATCAATTGCCTGGGTTTTTTAAAGGGGAGTCATTGTCCACATTACGATGGGGAAGTAGAAAGAAAATCTGCATATCACAGACTGATGAATTCAAGAAAAATCCAATCAGGGATTGCGGCAGACGATGGAGTTGCAATTCATTACAAGGGACAAAGAATTAGTAAAATAGTTAGCTCACGACCTAACGCTAAGGCATACAGTGTTTCTTTTGAAAATAAAGTTATAGAAAAAGAGCTTCAAACAGAATTTTTGGGTTCTTATTGAACAAATAGCAAAGTCCTATAAATTTGTATAGAATGGCTTTGCCATTTCCGAATAAAATGTGTCTGTGTGATAGAAGTAGAAGGGATAGTCATTACATGAACGAATTAATCGACTTAATTGAGTCAAAGAAGGCTGGCGTTTCTGAACAAGATATAAATTCAACGGAAACAATATTAAAAGTAGCCCTTCCAGAACAATATAAAGAACTTTTCAAGCTAACTAACAATGCTCAGGTTGGTGAATGGACCTTATTCCCTATCAAGGACTCCAAAAATATAAAGAGGACGTGGGACGACGTTGTCAGGCAAAATATTGTGATAAGAGATCCAAGAATGCCTACGGAGCTTTTATCCATAGGGGAAGATGGAACCGGGGATACAGTATGTTTCAAAAATGTTGATAATGTGTTTGCAAACAAGATCTATATTTGGTATCACGAAACCGGGAAATATGAAGAATCGGCTTCTTCTCTAAAGGAATTTATTATTTCGTACTTTGAGGAATAGAAGATGATGATTCATGCATTTTTACTTTACAAACTCTAGATGAGAGGCTACTTGTGAGTTAACAGCTTTACTGCAATCCGGTTGATTGGTGAATATTAAGGAGATGACCTTTTTGAATATAGTTCAACAATGGGATCAGACAGATAGTGATTTTATTAGAAAAAAGGTAATCGAGTATAATATGGAGCAGCTTCCCGAAAACCTTAAAACCTCTAATGACAATGTCAGTTTTATTCTCAAGGACGATGAAGGAAAAATCATTGGAGGGATTACGGCAAATATTTTCTGGAACCATATGCACATCGAATCATTATGGGTTGACAAAAGTGTTAGAGAGAAAGGTTTTGGGCGTGAACTTTTAAAAAGAATCGAATCCTATGCATTAGATAAAGGGTGCCGTTTCATTTTCTTAGATACATTCAGCTTCCAAGCCCCTGAATTCTATAAAAATAATGGTTATGAAGTCTTCGGCACTATCGAAGATCATCCAAAGGGTTTTAATCAGTATTTTTTGTATAAAAAATTTGATATGTGATTGTTGCTTGAATGAGCCTGGTGGTGGAGGATAGATTGGCTTCAATCGGACAAGATACATCATTGAAATCATAAATGATGTTTTTAATTCAGCGGTATAGATCGCAATATTCATGGGAATGTGTCATTCGATTCGTTTCAAAGAGGTATTCATATGTGAAATGGAGAATAGAAGACAAAGGTCAGACTATAAGATGGGTAATAACAGGGATTCATTAATCATTTAGAGAACGACAATATTTATCTAAACCTAACATGTAAATAAAAAAATTGTTTTGAAGTGTTTTGTTTGAGCATCGACTTTAAGGAGGAGTTGCATGTGAAAAAATCTAGTATTATTTTCTATGAAAGAAAATTTCCAAGTGCCAACATGGTTATGATAAAAGATCAGTTTCCAACGCTTATTGATAGTGGCTTTGGAAGTGATGTGAAGGAAACGGAACAATTGATTAAAAAAAATAGTGTTTCTCCTGAAGACTTACATTTAGTTGTAAACACGCACTATCACAGTGACCATGTAGGAGGGAATTTTCATTTTCAAAAGAATTATGGTGTACAAGTTGCTGCTCATAAATGGGAAGCAGACCTAATTAATACTTGTGACACTGAAGCATGCGGGGCAGAATGGTTAGATCAGCCTGTTGAACCTTATCGGGTAGATATTAAGCTCTCAAACAACGATGAAATTAATACAGGAAGCAGAATCTTGAAAGTTATACATACTCCAGGACATACGTTAGGACATATTTCTTTATATGAACCTGAAGAGGAAGTATTGATATGCGGAGATCTATTTCACAAAAATGATCTTGGATGGATAAATATCTTTCGTGAAGGTGTTTCTTCTATTCAACGTTCACTAGAAAGTCTGGATCGGTTGTCCCAACTTAGAATCCAACTTGCCTATTCTGGTCACGGACCCCTTATCGATAATCCAGTTGAAGTCATTGATGCAGCAAGAAAACGGTTTGAGAAGTGGATAAGTGCGCCTGAAAAAGTTTCATGGCATGCTTGTAAAAGAATTTTTTCATTCACGTTAATCATCAAAAACGGATTGGAAAAAGAAGAAATAGATAACTATCTACTGGAGTGTGGTTGGTTTCAAGATTTTGCACGTTACTCTTTCCAGCTTCGTCCAGAAGAGTTTATTCAACCTCTTATCGATGAAATGATTCGTTCAGGTGCTGCTAGCTGGCACAAAAATTACTTAACCGCTTCAGCGCCATACCAAGCACCACATGATCAATGGTTGAATAAGAATATAAAGCCGAAAGATTGGAGAGCTCAATCCTATCTCTCATAAAAATTTGTTCAAAGTTAAATTATATGCTTTAAATTATCGTCAGAAAAAGTGTTGCTATTAACCAGGATTCACCTGCTAGCCTATGTTAAAGCACTATTATAAATCTAATGTACTTTTCGTTTTAATACTCCATTTTATATAGGTGAATTCAAAAAGAAACAACTTTTAGTTTTAAGGATTTGGAATGCGTTCCTGCGGTATAGCCGTCTATCTGATTTTTTCAGTTAGACGGCTATCTTTTACATGTCCTTAATAGTTTTGCTTAAAGTGTTATTTTGCACAAGCAATCTTTGTTCCTAGCTCTTATTTGTAGATGATCTAGAATGGAAAATAGCTATTCATAGGAGTAGAGCTACTAGTATTGCGACTGCTCATTTTGATGAAAAAAAGTTCAGCATCTCTACAATTCTGCTGGAAATATTGGCCTCTATAGAATGTTGCTTAGAACGTGGATATGTACGATTACAGCAACTAGTATGAAGTTTAGATGTATGTGCTGTTTTTTCCCCAAGAAGGGCTTATATATTTTGAAAATTGAATCAAAAAGGCTATTTTAAAGACTATAGATATTAATAGCATGAAAACTTTCTATGCTGAGATTCTAGGAATGCCATTAGCATAATAGATTAAAAAGTCCGAGATATACAAAACTAAGGGAGATGAGTCAACATGATAAAGTATCCTACCCTAGAAAAGAATGTGACGATAGGGGTAACTGCACCGTCATCTGGAGTGCCAAGTGAATTACATGAATTGTTAAACTCTGCAATTAAAAGTATGGAAAGGAAAGGATTTAACATAATCAGCGATGAAACTGTTTGGACCCAGGATAAGGCAAAATCTGCTCCATCTAAAAAGCGTGCGGAAGGGTTTAATAAGATGATGCTCAATGGAGATATACAACTAATTATTCCTCCATGGGGTGGGGAACTACTTATTGAGACGCTTGAGGATATTGACTTTGAGAATATACAGAGTAAATGGGTATTGGGCTATTCCGACATTAGTACTCTCCTGCTAGCAATCACATTGAAAACTGGTGTTGCTACTGCTCACGGAACAAATCTAGTGGATTTAAGAGGAGAGTATTCTGATTATACAACAGCTATGTGGCACTCTGTTTTATCCACTAAAACGGGTGAATCGATTCTCCAGCATTCATCAGAAAAATATCAGAAAGAATGGCAACACGATAACCCTACCCCTTATATTTTCAACCTAACAGAACAAACTTACTGGAAATCAACTGAAAATGAAAAAGTTAACATGCAGGGGAGATTACTCGGCGGATGTATTGACACAATAAGTCATTTAGTTGGCACACCTTATGGCGATATAAAGAATTTCAGGAAGAATTATATTGAGGGAGATTCTATCATTTGGTATTTCGAAAATTGCGATTCATCTTCCACTGACTTGCGTAGATCCCTCGTACAAATGAAGTTTGCTGGTTGGTTTGAGAATTGTACTGGTATTATGTTTGGTAGAAGTCCAGCTAATACACCTGTTGAAAATTATACGGTTGAAGATGTCTATAATGAGCTTTCTAACGAGCTTCAAATTCCTATCTTATACGATATTGATTGCGGTCATGTCCCACCACAAATCACCCTCATAAATGGGGCATGTGCAAAAGTTGAATCCGATAATGGGCAAGGTACTATATTGCAGACTTTTAAGTAAATGATGCAGATATTAAATAACCATTGTGGAGCTAACCTGGTTTAGAACAAGTAGATGCTAATACTTAAAAACAAAAATTCAGTCCAAATTCGGGTGCAATTCTTGCTTAAGGATTGCATCCTTTTTTCAGTAATATGAACAGTTTAGTTGACGAGGGAATAATTAAATCTTTATTGAATATGAAAAGGTTCAATTGATTATAATTGAATGTTTGATGGAAAAAAGGGAGAGTTCAATTTTAGGGATAGTCATAGCTGTTAGTTTAAGATGATTAAATATAAGGGTGACCATAGTAAAAATATCAAAAAGAGAGGTACAAATATCAAGAAGAATTGAGGTGTTTAAATAAATGAGTAAACCTGTAATTCGAACTTATAAAGATAAAAGTGATTTAAAACGAATGCAGAAACTTACACAAGCTTTATGGCCACTGGAACCTAATTACCATATTGGCGATTTAGCTTGGCAACGCCATCGACACGCTGGACGCGAGGATGATTGGGATACTGAAATTTGGGAAATGGATGGGAATCCCGTTGCTTGGGGATGGATTCAAAAACCTGGGGAGTTAATATGTCAAGTTGATCCCGATTTTCCTGAGGTGGCGAAGGATGTCATTGACTGGTTTGATAAAATAACTAAAACCAATGAGCAAAAAGTGACTGTCCTAGAAACGGAGTCGCATCTTATTTCAGCTTTAGAAGATTCTTTATTCACACCATTAGCAGAAATTCCAGAAGTCCTCACAAAAATTTCTTTGGATAGTGGTTCATTCCCTGTTCAATTGCCTGATAAGTTTAAAGGTCGCCCTATCAAGGGTTCTGAGGATTTAACAAATCGTTTGAGAGTACATAGTGCTGCATTTCAAAAATCCAGAGTCACAGAAGAAAGTTACTTAAACGTTATGAATACCTATCCTTATGATTCATCTCTTGATTGGGTTATAGAATCCCCAAATGGCGAGTTCGTAGCATCTTGTTTAATTTGGTTTGACGAAGATAACAAGGTGGGGTTACTAGAACCTGTTGGAACGGATCCGAGATTTAGGAGACTGGGGTTAGCCAGTTCAGTCTGTAAGCTTGCACTCAATGCATTGAGTGATAAGGGGGCAAAAACGGCAGTTGTAGTTTGTACTTCCCTAGATGCATGTGAGCTTTATAAGTCAATTGGTTTTGAACAATTCGCTCAAACAAAATCATTTCATCGTTTCAAAAATACTTTATAAACTTCGCTTTTCTTCTTCCATTAACGGGGACTCTAACGGTATAAGGGTTGTGCTTCAACCCGCCCATTTTATTGTTACAGGCTAGGAGAAATCGCATGATGCGGTAGTAAACAAGTAGAGGGGAATCACACAATGAATTTAGATAACCCTATAGCTCTAGGGAATACTGCAAAGATTTATTTGTCTGAAAACAAAATAGTCAAGGTTTTTAATGACTTTTTGCCGCATAATGAATCCAAAAAAGAAGCTAATAAGCAAAAATACGCCTATTCTTGTGGTCTTCCTGTACCTAAGGTTTTGGATGTTAGCATTATAAATGGAAAACAAGCAATTACAATGGAATATATAAAGGGGGAATCATTAGGAGAATTATTACTCAAGGATAAAGACCAAGCTGAAAGTTACCTAAACACATCCGTAGATATGCAACTGAAAGTTCATAGCATTATTCCAGACGACTTTGAACCCATGCATGATAAATTATATCGCCAAATTGAAGCAGTAACTACGATAGGTGAACGACAAAAATTGTATTTGTTGAAAAAACTGGAATCATTTACATTTGAGAGTAAACTATGTCGCGGTGACTTCCATTTGTTCAATTTGCTCGTGGCAGACAACGAAGTGGTTATTATAGATTGGGTGGATGCAAGTGCAGGTGATCCTCGTGCTGATGTATACCGCACTTATCTTTTATATTCCCAATTTTCAACTGAATTAGCTGAGGTTTATTTAAGACTTTATTGTGATAAAAGTGGATTTAGAAGATCGGAAGTTTTCCAATGGGCTCCAGTCATCGCTGGAGCGAGATTATCAGAAAATGTTTCGACGGAGAATTCAGAACGACTTATAGCGATAATAAATAAACACTGGCAAATCTAATTAGGCAGCATTCCGGACAAAAATCTGCATATAGCTATAGCAACTTTAATTCATCAAGATTAGGCAATAATCCTGTTGCATTACACTTAAATTACACTTTCAGAAAGAAGGGAATCGAATCTGACACAGCAAAGCATAAATTGACAGGATATGCTTTTTTAAAGTTGCTAAGATGAGAATAAGGAGTTGAAAGCCATGGCATGGGTGGAGTCAATACAAAAGGCAATTGAATACATGGAAAAAAATTTAATGGAAGACATGACGATAGACAGTATTGCTAAACAAGCCAATGTGTCACCTTTTCATTTCCAACGAACGTTTGCTGTTTTGACAGAAATTACAGTGGGTGACTATATAAGAAGACGACGATTAACATTGGCTGGGGAGGAATTACTGATAACGGATGCGAAGATTATTGACATTGCCTATAAATATGGCTATGAAACTCCCGAGGCTTTTTCTAAGGCTTTCCGCAGACAGCACAAAGTTACTCCTACTGAAGCGCGAAAGAATAGAGGGAAGCTGCAATCCTATAACCGCCTGATAATCCAGGTAACCTTGAAAGGGGCAGAACCAATGAAATACAGTGTGGTTGAGAAGAATGCGTTTCAAATTGTTGGAGTTAAGCGGGAATTTTCTAGTGTGCTAGGGGAAGAAAACGTAGTAGGCATTCCGGATCTTTGGGAAGAGGTCAATCTAGATGGCACAAGCGATTTGCTGTTTCAATTGAATGACGGGGTAGTAAAAGGAGTTTTAGGAGTTTGTGGGGAAGTCAGTGAAGTGCAAAAAAAAGCTAATGTGTTTGATTATTGGGTGGCAACCTCGTACGCTGGGAAAGTTCCAGATGGGATGCTTAGCTTAGAAATTCCAGCTTCGAAGTGGGCGGTTTTTGAAGTGCATGGACAAATGCCTGTAGCGATGCAAAACGCCTGGAAACAAATTTTCTCCGAATGGTTCCCTTCCACTGGGTATGAACATGCCGGTATACCAGAATTTGAACTATATACGGATGAAGATCCCAATAATTTAGATTTATACTCGGAAATCTGGATTCCAATAAAATAAGTTTACAATTTGTATTCTGTTATTAGCAAACGAGTGCAGTTTCGGTAGATGGACTGCACTTCAATCTAACCAGCTTGAATAAGCTCTTACTTCACCATAGCTATTGTTGATTCTGATGAATGTAAAGACTGGATGGAACAGTTCCTTATGAGGCTATTGAGAAATTACTACGATTCAATTTTAAAAAGAACCCCGTGTATTTAAATCGGTTTCATATACCGAATATTTAGTTAGTTGGTTTGAACCCATAGAAAATTATAGAAAAGGCTAGGCAACTATTGGAGTCTCTGCTCTATTCTTAGAATGCTTGAATAGTTGGGATGGAGCTAATTCTGATAAAACATAAAAACTTGGTTAAGAGCTCTAAGAATCCTATTAAACCTATTTCATTAGCCATATAAAATGATTTATATATAAAGAATTAAATCTTTAGTCATTTGTAAATTAGTTTGACTACTAATAGCACGAGTGATTTCCTATTGTTCCATCATCGGGGGCAGTTGTCACATAAGGTGTATGAATGAATTGGTCCAAAATAACGCATAAATACATAGCAAAATAAGAAATGAGGTATTTCAATGGAAGAGCTAAAACGCCAATTAGTAGAGATTAAAAAAAATGACTACAAGTTCACTGGTTATAATCTTGATAAGTTAATTTCCGAAATGCTAAAGAACATTGGAGCAACAGACAGTGAACTTCGTGATGAATTGATTTACAGAACATTCGGGCAAATGATTGTTACAAAAAACGTACTAAACAAGAATCAGTTAAAACAACTTCTAGATATTTGTGTTGATGATCAACATCTATTTTATAGGTTAGGAGAAAGTGAAACTGATTCCGTATTTGTGAGGTCATTCTCAGTATTGATAGTGCCTCTTATTTTGAATGTAGATCATCGATACTCTTTTTTGTCCGAAAGTGAAATAAAGTACGTACAAAAAAGACTTCTCGCTTATGTTAGGAATGAAAAAGACCTAAGAGGATATGTCGTTGGTAAGGGGGGGGCACATGCTTTGGCTCACGCAGCTGATGCATTGGAGGATATTGCCAAGCATCGCTACATAGAAGAAGATGATTTAACAGAACTACTGGAAATAATTAGTGCCAAAATTCTTTTCTCTAATTCTGTTTTTACTCATAACGAGGATGAACGCTTGGCACTCTCTGCATTTAGTACAATTGATAGAGGGTTATTAAGTGAACAGCAAATTTTAAATTGGCTGAACAAGTTGAAATTCCAATTGGACACTCAGAAGAAACTGGTATCTGACCTTAACGGCTTGTATCTTAAACTTAATGTGCGAAACTTTCTATACACTTTATATTTTCGCCTTCTCTATAACAATGTTGGGACTACTCCCCAAAAAGAGATTGAAAAAATATTGGATTCCATTCGAGATTTTTAATGAGCAATGTAGCAAGCAATCGGAGGCTATTATTGAATTAAGATCCCCCTTCAAGCGAACCATTTTGTGAGTAAATTATTGAAGTTAAATAACTAAAATCAAAATATTGCATGGAGAGGGTAGAGAACATGAGAAAAATAGATATATTGGATTTTAAAGGGAGTTATTATGATGTAGGCTTAGCACATGGACGTATGATTAACCAATCATTGCATTATCAAAGTATGCTTTCTGGTTTTAAAGAAAACTTGAGCCTAGAACAAAACACGAAAGAAATTAAAAACACGTTAAAGGTATTTTGTCCTAACCTATTAGACGAATTGAATGGCCTTCAAGAAGGGTTGAAGTATACAGAAAGTGATGCTTTAAAACTGTTCGGTGGATACGACATGCCTATTCTAGAAATGGGTTGTACAAGTTTTATAACATCGGATTATTACGTGCGTAATTATGATTTCAGTCCGTTAATTTACGATGGAAGCTTCGTTATTCAAAGACATAAAGAAAACGATTGGACTTGTGGAAACTCGGAGCTGGTGGTTGGTCGGTTGGACGGGATGAACCATAATGGATTAACTTGCGGGTTGCATTTTGTTAACAATGATCTGCACAAAAAAGGATTTATCGGAAGTACGATAGTAAGAATTGTATTAGAAATGTGCAAAACTGTAGAAGAAGCTCTTGATTTATTGAAAGAACTACCGCATGCAGCTAGCTATAATTATTCATTAGCTGACCGATATGGGAATTTCGCTGTTTTTGAAGCATCTCCAGAGAAGACGAATACACATCGTGAAAAAGAATCACTTTCTTGTGTGAATATGTTTCAAACAGACAAGATGCAAAGCTATAATCGAGCGAACGTTTACTCTTCTTTAGAGAGGATGGAAGCATTATCTCAAATATCTAAGTCTCAAAAACCTGTTAGAGAGGTTCATAACTGGTTTAGTGATCAAGCATCTCCAGTCTTTTATACAGATTACGAACATTTCTTCGGGACTTTACATACAGTTTCTTACGTACCTAAGCTTAATAAGGTACTTCTAACCGCTCCTGGAGACGAGCCTAATGAAATTATATTTTAACCTTTCTGTGCGAGTTGTTTGATGAAGTACTTGTAAAAACGGACTAATTTTTCCATCGGAATTAATGGATGCATAACGAAGTGCCTGTATAGAGAATGGAATGGCGAGTCAAATTGGAGGGGTATTTATGGGGGAAACTATTTTAAATTACGAAGATCTATTGGAAATGTTGGACGATGATCTCCGAGAACCTAAGCAATTTTGGGAGGACTTTTATAAAGATAGGACAAAAAATATTCCGTTCTTCAAAGTAAAAGGACCTGACGAGAATTTAGTTGAATATTTAAGTAAGGGGCTTTCGCCTAAAAGGGTATTGGAGCTTGGGGCGGGACCTGGGAGAAACTCTATTTATATGGCTAAACAAGGGATGAATGTAAGTGCATTAGATCTTTCAAACAGAGCGATTGAATGGGCGAAAGAAAGAGCAGATGAGGAAGGGGTAAATCTCGATTTTCATTGTGTTTCCTTATTTGATTTTAAATTTGAACCGAATTCATACGATTTTATTTACGATTGCGGAATGTTCCATCATTTAGCGCCGCATCGTCGTTTGACTTATATTGAGATTATTAAAAGAGCGCTAAAAAAAGGCGGATACTTTGGCATTGTTTGCTTTAATACAGATGGCGCTTTAGATACATCTGATCGGGATGTCTACAAAGACAAAAGTTTAAAGGGCGGTATAGGTTACTCTGAAGAAAGATTAAAGGAGATATTTAATAAAGACTTTGAAATTTTGAATTTTAGAAAGATGAAAAAGCCTGCACAATCAGAAGAGTTATTCGGTGAAGAATTTTTATGGACGAGTTTAATGCAAATCAAAAGTTAAGGGTTCTTATGCAAGTACAAAGTTATCTATTCAATTATTGATAGATGTATCCCTATACTTACTCAAAATGAATGCAAAGGTTGAATGAGAACTTCTATAAAATTGATTACGTTGAAAGAACTGAAGCGATTCTGATCTAAGTAATCTGTCCTTATTCAGTATAAGGAACATTTTTTTTTTTGCCAAAGCCCAATTCCTCTCTTATAACACCGAGAAATTGGGCTTTTTATAGTTAGATTTTCTTAACAGGTTATATAAATATTGTTTTTAAATACTCTTTTAGCTAATATACGTTTTATGTCTTAATGAGTATATAAATTCAATTGTTACTGTCACAACAATGGTGTATCATACATAGTATAAATCATATAGTATAACTGGAGAGGTGAGTGAATGAGTACTTTACTGAATTCATTAACGACAGAGCTTAGAAGAGGAACATTGACATTAGCCGTTTTAAGTCAATTACGAACACCCCAGTATGGATATTCACTTGTTCAGTTATTGGAGAAGTCAGGCATTAGCATCGATCAAAGTACTTTATATCCGTTGCTTCGTCGTTTAGAAAAACAGGAATTAGTGACGAGCAGCTGGGATACATCTGAAAGCAGGCCACGTAAGTATTATGTTTTAAGTGAATACGGTCTCGAAATCTTTTTGCAGTTGAAAAAAGAATGGATTAAAAATTCAAAAGAACTTTATGGTGTATTAAAAGGGGAGGAAGATGATGAATTTGATTGAAGTATATATACATGAAGTCACTCGCAGACTACCTGAAAAAAATCGTGAGGATATCGCTCTCGAATTACGGTCTACCATTGAGGATATGTTGCCTGACGATTACAACGAGAAGGATATAAATGAAGTTCTTGAAAAATTAGGGAATCCAGCAACGTTAGCTAGTGGATATCGAGATCAACCAATGCATCTAATCGGACCGCGCTATTTTGATGTATATGTCTCTTTATTAAAAATGATTTTGCCCATTGCTGTTACTATTTCTCTGATCTCTCTAATTGCAGAATATTTTATTGGGTATCGTGGCGAAGAAGCGGTAATTCATGTGGTTTTAGATCTTACTGGTTTTGCTTTGTGGAAAGTCATTGAAGTAGGCATCCAGACTTTCTTCTGGCTAACACTTATTTTCGCCATTATCGAACGAGCAGATAAAGGAAAAGATCAGCATCCATTGTCAGCAAGTCTAAAAAAATGGACCCCTGATGACTTGAAAAGCATTCCTTATATTCCTAAGAAAAAAGTGATTACGAAGCTCGCAGTATTTGGCTACTTAATGTGGACAGCGATTTGGGCGACTCTTTATTTTTATGCGAACCATCTTGTAGGTGTATATGAAAGCATGGAAGGTAAGCTTGAATTTGTGATTCCGGCTTTAAATCAAGATGTATTACTACATTATTGGCCAATTGTTCTCGTTATCATTGCCCTCGAAATTGGGTTATCTCTCTACAAACTAATCATAGGGCAATGGACGAAGAAAACGGCAATCTTTACTACTGCCCTTGAGCTTATCTCAACCATTGTATTTATTATCATGTTAAGCAATCCTGAGTTAATGGATCAAGAATTTATTACGTATATGAGTGGGTTATTTAACACAACAGCTATGCAATTTAAAACATGGATAGTGGGTGGCGGAATAATCATATTTACTTTATCTGCAGCTTTCAATGTATACGATGGATTTCGAAAGGCTCGAATCCGTTAATTCGCTTTTGTTTATAAAAGAGTAGTGCTTGCTCAATAAGTACGCACCAATTTTATCAAACTCTAATCTTCTACAATACCATCTAACTTAAATCATATTATTTTTCCAAAATAGGGCGGAAGATAGGTATTTCCTCCATATTGTAATCACCCATTTTGTGGTAGAAAGTGGAATAGCCTGTAAGCAATAGAGAAGAACTAATAAATTTCACAAATGAAAATTAAGAGCAAGGAGATATGAAATATGAAAATCCATAGAATCGATCATGTAGGTATAATTGTTAAGGATCTCCCCGCCATGAAAGCATTTTTTCTTGACTTTGGCCTTGAATTGGTAGGCGAAACAGAAGTAGAAGGGGAATGGTTGGAACGCATGATACGTCTTCATGACGTTAAAGAGAAATGTAAAATGTTGGAAATTGTAATGTTGCGACCGCTCGGGGGCGAAGCAACTATAGAACTAGTAAAATTTCACACGGAATCAGATGAAAATGATATAACGCTTCCTGAGGTAAATACTTTTGGTACCCAGCATATTGCTTTTTCTGTTGAAGATCTTGAAGCCCTAGTTACCAAGTTGAAAAAGAATGGTGCAGAGCTTATAGACGAGATACAAAACTTCGAAAACACATATAAATTATGCTTCGTTCGCGGACCAGAAGGAATCATTTTGGAGTTGGCTGAGGAAATACAAAAAATATAGACTTCAATTTATCAGGGGCTCGTTAGTTAGATAACATGAGATCGTCAATTGACGATCTCATCAGACTGTAGACAAAAGGGTTGGAAATCGAAATGATTTCCAACCCTTTTGATTTTTGAGCGTATAAATCTGCAACTGGTTAAGAGCCGTTGATATCGGTTCGGGATGGACGCTTTCCAGGGAGCTTGCCCTCACATGTGGGCTCCATATCCTGCTAACAAGTTTCTTCAGATTTTGGGCAGCAAAAGTAAGCATCGCCTGCATAGATATTTTTTTAATTCCCCTCAGGGTTTTCCATCGCCTACCATGCTTCTCTTTGGCACCGTCCGTTTATAAGGAAGCACTAGTAATAACTGATTTTCTAAGAGAAAGTTTGCAGTAGCCAGTGTCTTATTGGTGCCAATTTTGTTAACAAAAAACTCATTGGTTTAGTTAACGAAGTTGGTTTCTCTACGAACTGTAGGGCAACCTAAAAAACTAACTATTTGTTTTATAGTTGAAATGATGATAATCACTAATAGAAACTGATGTTTTTCCATCTTCGAAAACCTAAAACCGAACGTTTTTATTTATCAATCAATAAATATTCGGTTTTCGGTTGACGTCAGGATAATCGATTGTTAAGATAATTACGAACTTACTTATATCTCTCATATATCTCCGGGAATATGGCCCGAACGTTTCTACCCGATAACCGTAAATTGTCGGACTATGAGAGAAAGTGCACCCTTTACTTAGGATAGGTCTGTCCTTTTATTGTAAAAGGCTATTTATCTGGGCAGGGAACTTTCTCTTTTTCGAGAAAGTTCCCTGCCTGTTTTTTTATTTCTACGAGTCATTTACGTATGGAAATGTGGGAGGGAAAGCAGTGAACGCACAAGTTGGAGTCATTATGGGAAGTGTTTCCGATTGGGAAACGATGAAAAATGCGTGTGAAGCATTGGATCAAGTTGGGATTCCTTATGAAAAGCAAGTAGTTTCCGCACATCGTACACCTGAATTGTTGTTTGAGTACGCAGAATCCGCACGAGAACGAGGCTTGAAGGTTATTATTGCTGGAGCTGGCGGGGCTGCTCATCTACCTGGTATGACCGCTGCCAAGACAACATTGCCTGTTATTGGTGTTCCTATTCAAACAAAAGCGTTAAATGGAATGGACTCATTGCTTTCAATTGTCCAAATGCCTGGGGGAGTGCCTGTTGCAACTGTTGCAATTGGAATAGCCGGCTCAACAAATGCGGGGTTATTGGCTGCTCAAATTCTCGGTAGCACGGATTCCAAGATTGCAGACAGATTAGAAATACTGAGAAATGAAACTAAAGTAAAGGTGTTAAAAAGCAATGACCAACTTACCTAACGTAATTTTACCAGGACAAACAATTGGCATTATCGGCGGCGGCCAGCTGGGAAGAATGATGGCTTTGTCTGCGAAGGCTATGGGTTTTCGTATTGCAGTATTAGATCCGACAAAGGACTGTCCATGTGGGCAAATTGCTGATATTGAAATTAATGGTGCCTATGACGATTTAGATGCAATCCAACAACTTGCTGAACTGAGCGATGTCATTACGTATGAATTCGAGAATGTAAGTTTTGAAGCATTAGCGTGGTTAGAAGAGCATAGTTACTTACCACAAGGAGCAGAACTTTTAAAATCTACACAGAATCGAATCACAGAAAAAGACGCAATCACTAAAGCAGGAGCCCAGGTTGCACCATACGGAATCGTGAAAAATGTAGCGGACATTCTTGAGAACATTAAAACGTTAAAGTATCCATGTGTGATGAAAACAACTCGTGGAGGATACGATGGAAAAGGACAGCTTATCATTCAATCAGAGTCTGATATTGCAAAAGCTTCGGACCTTCTGAAAAACGGTACATGTGTCATTGAAAAGTGGATTCCATTTACAAAAGAAATCTCTGTAATCGTCACTCGAAAAACAACTGGTGAAATGAAATGCTTCCCTGTTGCAGAAAATATCCATCATGAGAACATTTTGCACAAAAGTATTGTTCCTGCACGAATTAGTGGGGATACCTCGCGCAAAGCGACAGAGCTTGCGAAGCAATTAGCGGAGCGGCTAAATCTTGTCGGTACGTTAGGTGTTGAAATGTTTGTAACCGAACAGGAAGAGATTCTAATAAATGAATTGGCACCACGCCCTCATAATTCAGGTCATTTCACGATGGAAGCATGTCAGACATCGCAATTTGAACAACATATTCGGGCAGTGTGCAATTGCTCTTTAGGGAAAACGGATTTAATGAGCCCTGTTGTGATGGTCAATATTCTCGGCGAACATGTGGAGGACCTTCTAAGGGTGATTCCTGAAGTAAAGGATTGGAAAGTTCATCTATACGGCAAGAAAGATGCGATACCGAAACGCAAAATGGGTCATGTTAATGTGTTACGAAACTCGGTAGATCAAGCACTTGCTGAGATTGAACAAAGTAGAATTTGGAATCACTAATTGAGTCAAGACGTTTAGCATCTATCTTAAAAAGTACATTATTCTTTACTGCGGAGGTTCTTCAGATGGAAAAGCGAGAATTGCTATATGAAGGCAAGGCCAAAAGAATTTATGCAACAGATGATCAGAACGTTGTATGGGCAGAATACAAAGATTTTGCAACAGCACTCAATGGTGAGAAAAAAGAAGAAATCGTTGGTAAAGGTGTATTGACTAACGGTATTACTAGCCTGCTATTTTTAAAGCTGCACGAGGCTGGCATTCCAAGTCATTTTATTAAAAAGATTTCCGAAACTGAACAACTCGTCAAGAGAGTCACGATTATTCCACTTGAAGTTGTAACCCGTAATATAGTTGCTGGTAGCTTGTCTAAACGGCTTGGAGTAGAAGAAGGTCAGCCGTTAAAGCAACCAATCGTTGAATTTTATTACAAAGATGATGCGCTTGGAGATCCTTTGTTAACCGAAGCACATATTCAAGAATTAGACCTCGCAACTGTAGAGGAAGTTCAACTTTTGAAACAAAGAGCTTTAAAAGTGAATACAATTTTATCAAGCCTTTTTGCTGAAATAGGAGTCCGCTTAATAGATTTCAAGTTAGAGTTTGGAAAACTTGCTGATGGTGACATTCTTTTAGCAGATGAAATTTCTCCGGATACATGTCGATTGTGGGACGCTGAAACAGAAGAAAAGCTCGATAAGGATGTATTCCGTCGTGATTTAGGGAATTTAGTTAATGGTTATCAAACAATCTATTCAAAACTGGGAGGGCGTCAATATGTATAAAGTAAAGGTATTTATCACATTAAGAGAAAATGTTTTGGATCCACAAGGTACAGCCGTGGAATCTGCTTTACACAGTATGGCGTTTGAGTCCGTTCGTGACGTCCGGATTGGTAAATACATGGAGTTGACAATTGATAAGACCAATCAAAATATCGACGATGCAATTAAAGAAATGTGTGAACGGCTTTTAGCCAATACAGTTATTGAAGATTATCGCTATGAAATCGAGGAGGTTGTCGCGCTGTGAAATTTGCTGTGATCGTATTTCCGGGCTCCAACTGTGATATCGATATGTTTCATGCCATTCAGGACGAGTTAGGTGAAGAAGTAGAATACGTACCGCATACAGCGGATAGCTTAAAGGGCTTCGATGGGATTCTTTTGCCTGGTGGTTTCTCCTTTGGAGATTATCTCCGCACAGGCGCAATTGCTCGCTTCTCAAAAATAATGCCGGAAGTGGTAAAGGCGTCGGCTGCAGGCGTTCCAATACTAGGCGTATGTAATGGTTTTCAAATTTTATTGGAAGCTGGATTATTACCGGGAGCGATGCGAAAAAACCGTGATCTAGCATTCATTTGTAAACAAACACAGCTAAAAGTAGAAAATAATACGACGATGTTTACGACTAGCTACAAAAAGGGAGAAACGATTACTCTTCCAATTGCTCACGGTGAAGGCAATTACTATTGCGACGAAGAGACGTTATCACACTTAAAGGAAAACAATCAAATTACATTTACGTATCATATGGATAATCCAAATGGCAGCTTAGAGAATATCGCAGGAATCGTAAATGAAAACGGTAACGTATTAGGAATGATGCCTCATCCGGAACGTGCCGTCGATTGTTTACTTGGAAGTGAAGACGGATTAAAGCTATTTCAATCAATCGTAAGAAATTGGAGGGAAAGTTATGTCGTTAATGCTTGAGCCAAGTCCGGAAATGATTAAATCACATCGTGAATATGCAGCTATGGGTCTTACAGATGAAGAGTTTGCAATGGTTGAAAACATGCTAGGCCGCACACCGAACTATACCGAAACAGGTTTGTTTTCTGTCATGTGGTCAGAGCACTGTTCCTATAAAAATTCCAAGCCAATTTTAAAAAAGTTCCCAACCTCTGGGGATAACGTGCTTCAAGGACCTGGTGAAGGTGCAGGAATTGTTGACATTGGAGATGGGCAAGCGGTCGTTTTCAAAATCGAGAGCCACAATCACCCATCTGCAATCGAGCCTTATCAAGGTGCAGCAACTGGAGTCGGCGGGATTATCCGTGATGTGTTTTCAATGGGTGCACGTCCAATCGCCTTATTAAATTCACTACGTTTCGGTGAATTGGAAAATACTCGAGTGAAGTACCTGTTCAAAGAAGTGGTTGCGGGAATAGGCGGATACGGGAATTGTATTGGTATCCCCACAGTCGGCGGCGAAATTCAATTCGATTCTTCTTACGAGGGGAATCCACTCGTCAATGCAATGTGTGTGGGTTTGATCAAACATGAAGATATTCAAAAAGGACAAGCCCACGGAGCCGGCAATATCGTCATGCATGTCGGAGCTAAAACGGGCCGCGATGGCATACACGGGGCAACTTTTGCATCGGAAGAATTGACAGATTCGTCTGAAGGAAATCGTCTAGCAGTTCAAGTTGGAGATCCTTTCATGGAGAAACTGCTAATGGAAGCTTGCCTTGAGCTGATTCAGCATGATGCACTTGTTGGGATTCAGGATATGGGAGCAGCAGGTCTCGCAAGCTCATCGGCAGAGATGGCGTGTAAAGCAGGTATGGGAATCGAGATGAATCTTGACCTTGTCCCACAGCGCGAACCCGGAATGACTGCTTATGAAATGATGTTATCAGAATCTCAAGAGCGAATGCTCATTGTCGTTAAAAAGGGTAGCGAACAAGAAATTGCAAATTTATTTGCGAAGTATGATCTGGAAGCAGTAGCTGTCGGATCTGTTACGGAAGAGAAACTGCTGAAACTTACTCATAAAGGCGACGTTGTTGCGAACGTTCCAGTGGATGCTTTGGTAGAAGAAGCGCCCGTTTACTACAAACCATCTAATGAACCGCAATATTTCCGTGACTTTCAAGTAATGACAAACGTAGCTCCTGTTATTGATGACTATAAAGAAACGTTGGTTGGTTTACTTTCACAACCCACTATTGCAAGTAAAGAGTGGGTTTACAATCAGTTCGACACGATGGTGAGGACGAATACAGTTGTCCCTCCAGGTTCCGACGCGGCTATTGTACGAATTCGCGACACGAACAAGGCGCTAGCCATGACTACAGATTGTAATGCCCGTTATCTTCACTTGGACCCAGAAGTTGGAGGGAAGATTGCTGTAGCTGAAGCTGCACGCAATATCGTGTGTTCTGGAGCGGAACCATTAGCGGTTACAGATAACCTGAACTTTGGAAATCCTGAAAAGCCAGAGATTTTCTGGCAAATCGAAAAGGCGGCAGATGGAATTAGTGAAGCATGCAAAATCTTGAGTACACCTGTTATTGGTGGCAATGTATCACTTTATAACGAGACAAACGGGGAGGCGATTTATCCAACACCTGTTATCGGAATGGTTGGTCTTATCAAAGATCTAGCTCATATCACAACGCAAGAATTCAAAAATTCTGGTGATCTGATTTATGTTATCGGAGATGCGAAAACAGAATTCGGAGGCAGTGAGCTGCAAAAAATGACAGAAGGAAAAATCTTTGGTAAGTCTCCTTCTATCAACTTGGAACTAGAAAAGCTACGCCAGCAACAGCTGTTAAGAGCCATTCAAAATGGATGTGTTGCTTCGGCTCATGATCTCTCAGAAGGTGGTCTTGCAGTTGCTTTGTCAGAATCACTCTTCAGAACAAACTTAGGAGCCCGTATTATTGTTCATATGGAAGCAGTCACGGAATTATTCAGTGAAACACAATCTAGATTTGTTGTCTCTGTTGCCCCTGAACAACGCGTTGCTTTTGAAAGGATTGTTCAAGATGCAAGGTGTATTGGGACAGTCACGAATAATAATCACTTAACCATTTCTCATGAGCAAGACGGACTGTTAATCGATACAACTGTTCAATCATTAGAGAAAGCTTGGAAAGGTGCGATCCCATGCTTGCTGAACTAAAGGGATTAAATGAGGAGTGTGGCTTGTTTGGCATCTGGGGACACCCGGATGCTGCGCAAGTAACTTATTACGGATTGCATAGCCTGCAGCATCGCGGACAAGAAGGAACAGGGATGGTTTTGGCGAACGATGGAAAGCTGTCTAGTGTAAAAGGGGAAGGATTAGTAACGGAAGTACTCAATACAGAGAAAATGCAGTCCTTGTCTGGAAATGCAGCAATTGGCCATGTCCGCTATACAACGGCGGGTGGCGGCGGTTTTGAAAACGTCCAGCCTCTGTTATTTAACTTTCAAAATGAATCCATGGCGATGGCTCACAATGGAAATATCGTGAATGCGGATCAGTTGAAATCAGAATTGGAAGCACAAGGCAGTATTTTTCATAGCACATCTGACACTGAAGTACTCGCACATTTAATACGTAAAGGCGGTTCTTCAGAGTTGAAAAACCGGATTACAAATGGACTTAACTCATTAAAAGGTGCGTATGCGTACTTAATCATGACGGATACTGAAATGTTCGTCGCAATGGACCCAAACGGACTTAGACCTTTATCTCTTGGGTTGCTGGGTGACGCTTATGTTGTCGCATCCGAAACGTGTGCGCTGGATATAGTAGGAGCGGATTTTCTCCGAGATATTGAACCAGGGGAACTGCTGATCATCAATGATAAGGGAATCACGAGTGAACGATTCGCTGTTTGCAAACAACGTTCCATGTGTACGATGGAGTATATTTACTTTTCCCGTCCTGACAGTAACATTGATGGCATTAATGTTCATACCGCTCGAAAAAACCTTGGAAAGCAACTCGCTGTTGAAAAATTGATAGAAGCAGACGTTGTTACAGGTGTCCCTGATTCGGGCAATTCCGCAGCGATTGGATATGCGGAAGCTAGTGGGATTCCTTATGAAATGGGCTTACTGAAAAATCGCTATGTCGGCCGGACTTTCATACAACCTTCTCAATCGTTAAGAGAACAAGGTGTGAAAATGAAGCTTTCCCCTGTCCGTGGCGTTGTAGAAGGAAAAAGAGTCGTCATGGTAGACGATTCTATCGTACGCGGTACGACCAGCAAAAGGATTGTACAAATGTTGAAGGATGCTGGTGCGATAGAAGTCCATGTTCTCATCAGCTCACCGCCTATTAAAAATCCATGTTTTTATGGGATTGACACATCCGATAAAGATGAATTGATTGCCGCTAAAAAATCAGCTGAAGAAATTCGTGAACTTATTGGAGCGGACTCTCTCACATTTTTAAGTATTGAGGGCACAGTTGAAGCCATTGGAAGACCGTTTGAGGGTGAGAACCGAGGACAGTGTCTCGCTTGCTTTAACGGAAAGTATCCTACGGAAATCTATTCCGATCAAGAAATAGATTCCATAAAATGCTGAGTGAAGGAGACCTCAATTCATGTCAAATGCATACAAATCGGCGGGAGTAGATATAGAAGCAGGTTACGAAGCTGTCTCGCGCATGAAAAAACATGTACAGAAAACGATGCGGCCGCAAGTAATAAGTGGACTTGGTGGTTTCGGTGGGATGTTTGATCTATCCCAGCTAAACCTACGCGAACCGGTACTTGTCTCAGGTACAGATGGAGTAGGAACAAAGCTTTTGCTTGCGATGATGATGGACCAACACGAGAGTATCGGCATCGACTGTGTAGCTATGTGTGTGAACGATATTATCGTACAAGGTGCAGAACCCCTGTATTTTTTAGACTACATTGCTTGTGGAAAAGCAGATCCCGAAAAGATTGAAAGTATCGTAAAAGGTGTCTCGGATGGTTGTGTCCTAGCAGGTTGTGCATTAATCGGGGGCGAGACGGCTGAAATGCCTGGACTGTATAGCGAGGAAGAGTATGACATAGCAGGTTTTACAGTAGGTGCTTGTGAAAAACAGGATTTGATAACTGGGGAAAACATTCAAGCAGGCGACTGCATTATAGGATTGGCTTCAAGTGGCATTCACAGTAACGGATATTCACTCGTCCGCAAAATTTTGTTAGAAGAAGCAGCAATGAATCTATCTGAATTCATTCCTGAACTTGGGTGTGACCTCGGAGAAGAACTCTTAAAGCCTACGAAGATTTACGTAAAGTCTATTTTAACTGCATTGAAAGAGTATGAAATCAAGGGAATGGCACATATCACAGGTGGTGGTTTCATTGAAAACCTCCCTAGAATGATGCCAGGAGATTTAGGTATGGAAATCCAGTCTGGTGCTTGGAAAATTCATCCTATATTTAGTCTTATAGAAGAGACTGGGAATATCCCACGAGAGGATATGTACAATATCTTTAATATGGGGATAGGAATGGCGCTTGTTGTTGAAGAGGAAATAGCCAGTGAACTCGTTGCTTTTTTTAATAAGCACGGCGAAAGAGCCTATCGAATTGGGAAAGTTGTCGATCAACCTGGTGTCTCGTTAATAGGTGAATCATGAAGAGAATTGCCGTATTTGCATCAGGGAGCGGCAGTAACTTCCAAGCTTTAGTGGAAGCCGTAAATGCAGGCACACTCGATGCAAATATTCGGTTGCTAGTCTGTGACCAACCATCTGCAGCTGTTTTGCTAAGAGCTCAACAAGCTAGGATCGATAGTTTTTGCAGTTCTCCAAAAGATTTCGCTGACAAAACAGCGTTTGAAATGGAAATTGTCCAGCAGCTAAAATCACGGGATGTTGAATTCATCGTTTTGGCAGGATATATGCGACTAATTGGGACTACGATTCTACAGGAATATCCCGAGTCGATTGTGAACATTCATCCTTCCTTATTGCCAGCATTTCCAGGGAAAGATGCTATTGGGCAGGCATTGGATGCTGGTGCTCAAGTAAGTGGGTTGACCATACATTATGTCGATTCAGGTATGGATACAGGTCCTATTATTGCTCAAACCGAAATTCAGATACATTCAAATGATTCAAGAGATGATGTACAAAAACGAATTCAACAGGCAGAGCATATCTGCTACGCAAAAGTACTTCAGGAGCTGTTCACAAAAGAAACTACAAATGCTTCTCCTTGAATTCTTGGGAAAGTATTTTAATCATTAAAGGCTAGATGACATACTCGCGCATATATAGGGAGGAAAAGTCGAATGAAACGTGCATTGCTTAGTGTTTCCGATAAAACAGGTATTGTTGAGTTTGCGAAGGGTCTAAAAGAGTTAGGATTTGAAATCGTGTCTACTGGAGGGACCAAAAAAACACTCGCTGAAAATGGAATTGAAGTGATCGGGATTGAGGAAGTAACGAAATTCCCTGAAATTATGGATGGCAGAGTGAAAACATTGCATCCTAACGTCCATGGGGGATTATTGGCAAGAAGAAATGATGACTCACATCTTGCTCAATTAGCAGAGCATCATATTCAGCCAATCGATTTAGTGTGCGTTAATTTATATCCGTTCCAGCATACAATCGCAAAACCTGACGTTACTCCCGAAGAAGCCATTGAAAACATCGATATTGGCGGTCCGACAATGCTTCGTTCTGCTGCGAAAAACCACGAATTCGTGACGGTGGTTGTAGATCCGTCAGATTATGACATCGTGCTCGCTCAGTTTTCGGAAAACGGCGAAGTCTCTGGGCAGAAGAAACGCCAGCTTGCAGCAAAAGTATTCCGTCATACAGCTGCCTATGATGCAGTCATCTCCGAGTATATGACTTCGCTTGCAGAAGAAGAGAACCCTGAAAGTGTAACGCTTACGTATAATTTAAAACAATCTCTTCGTTACGGGGAAAACCCCCATCAGAACGCTTCGTTTTATCAAAAACCATTAGGCTCTACGTTTTCTGTAGCCTATGGCACGCAATTACATGGTAAGGAGTTATCTTACAACAATATCAATGATGCAGACGCAGCATTACTCATAGTCCGTGACTTTGAACAACCAGCGGCAGTTGCAGTAAAGCATATGAACCCATGTGGAGTAGGTGTCGGTAAAACACTTGTTGAAGCATTCAGAAAAGCTTACGAAGCAGACTCAACTTCGATTTTCGGAGGAATCATTGCGTTGAATCGCGAGGTAGATTTAAAAACGTCAATGATGCTAAAAGATATCTTCTTAGAAATCATTATTGCACCTTCATTTACAAAGGATGCATTAGAAGTTTTAACAGCTAAAAAGAATATTCGATTGTTGACTGTCGATTTTAAAGGAGAACGTAAAAACGAGCAAAAAGTGACGTCGATCCAAGGTGGATTACTTATTCAGGATTTAGACACGTACGGGTTCAATCAGGCAACGATTTCCATCCCGACAAAGCGCGAACCTTCTGAAGAAGAGTGGGCTGCATTAAAGTTAGGTTGGAAAGTTGTGAAACATGTGAAATCCAATGCAATTGTCGTTAGCGGAAAGCAGATGACATTTGGAATTGGCGCAGGACAAATGAACCGCGTCGGTGCAGCAAATATCGCGCTCGCGCAAGCTGGTGACAAGGCAACTGGTGCTGCACTCGCATCCGATGCATTTTTCCCAATGGATGACACAGTCGAAGCGGCAGCCAAAGCTGGGATTACTGCGATTATCCAGCCAGGCGGATCTGTCCGTGATGAGGATTCCATTAAAAAAGCAGACGAATACGGTATTGCAATGGTCTTTACAGGCGTTCGCCATTTTAAACACTAAGTTTTGAATGCTAGAACAACGTACATATTTTCATTAAACCTAGAGGTGATTCCATGAACGTATTAGTGATTGGCAGAGGCGGTCGCGAGCATGCGCTGGCGAAGAAATGTTCGATGAGTAAAGGTGTCCAAACTGTTTTTGTTGCTCCAGGTAATCCTGGAATGGAAGATGTGGCTGAACTAGTTCCGATTCCAGAAGATAATCATTACGAACTCATTGCTTTCGCAAAAGAAAATAATGTTTCTTTAACGATCATAGGACCAGAAACGCCATTGGTCAATGGCATTGTCGACGATTTCAAAGCAGCAGGACTGCAAGTATTCGGTCCTGACAGACGGGCTGCCATTATTGAAGGCAGTAAAACCTTCGCAAAAGAGTTAATGAAGACGTATAGAATTCCTACCGCTACGTATGAAACTTTTACAGATTTTGAATCAGCTATAAATTTTTTAGATGAAGTCGACGTTCCGATTGTGATAAAAGCAGATGGGCTTGCTGCTGGTAAGGGTGTAGTCGTTGCCCATACGAAAGAAGAAGCAGTAAAAGCACTTCAAGAAATGCTCTTGCAATCGAAGTTCGGTACAGCTTCAGCATCCGTTATCATGGAGGAATTTTTGGAAGGTGAAGAGTTCTCATTAATGGCATTCGTGAATGGAAAGAATGTCTATCCGATGGTAATTTCTCAAGACCATAAGCGGGCATTTGATGGAGACACTGGTCCAAATACAGGTGGAATGGGTGCATATTCTCCAGTGCCACAAATTCCTAAACAAGTTATTTCTGATGCCATCGAACTAATCTTAGAACCTGCTGCGTATGCGATGGTAGCAGAAGATCGTTATTTTACTGGTGTTCTCTATGCGGGAGTAATCGTGACTCAGAAAGGACCGAAAGTGATTGAATTCAATGCGCGTTTTGGTGATCCAGAAACCCAAGTCGTATTGCCTCGATTGAAAAACGATTTGGTTGAAACGTTGCTCGCTGTTCTCGAACGCCAGCCTTACGAACTAGAATGGGACGAAGCATCGGTAATGGGCGTAGTGGTTGCAGCTGACGGTTATCCAGGGGAATACGTCACAGGAACTCCGTTAATCGGTTTGGATACGATAGCCGAGGATGTAGATATTTACCACGCAGGTACTTCGAGGAATGAAAATGGGGACTATGTAACAAATGGTGGTCGTGTTTTGCTTGCAACTGCAAAGGGAAAAGATCTTCTTGAAGCGCGCGAGTTGGTTTATCAGGAGTTAGAGAAGATTAATAGAAAGGGCGTATTTTGGAGAAGTGATATTGGACATCGTGCTATTAAGTATGATTTTACGTGAGAATTTTAATACGTGATTGTGATCTTATAAATATTACGTGTAAAGAAAGAGAGTTTCAAATCTCAGCCCCATTAGTCATCATGAAAACCCACACCTATTTTACTAGATGTGGGTTTTTGTCATTGTTCCTACGATAGAAAAATGTTTTAGAAACAAGTAGCTTGGCACTTTCGGATATTTGACATACCATTAAACAAATTCTGATAATTCACTTGAAGTTTGGTATAATATAGTAGATTGGATAAATTCATAAATTCCACAATCTGTTCAAATTGTTAAGCTGAAAATCATTATTTAAACATTGGAGGAAAAATTATGAAAAAGGCTTTAGCGTTATTCATTATCCTTTTCACATTAATACTTGCCTCCTGTGGTGGAGAGTCGATTGCCTCGTCGTTAGTGGTGATTGAAAAAGGTGATTCAAGCGACAATAAAGAACATTGGATTAAGGCATATGATCCGAACAATCACAACAAAGAAGAAGCGTTTAAGATAGTGATACAAGAAAAGATGGTTTGGAACCTTATTGAGAAAGATATAGAGTATTTCGCCAGGTATTCAAAAAACGGAGATCATCCTTCGGTTTTAGAAGACATTCAGTATTAGTAGTTGGAGGGATTGTTTAGTACACTTCCCACCCAACAATGGGTGTCTTTGGTGAATTACTTATGTAGAATTTAGGAGGTCACACTCTTGCGAAGTAAACGTAGATTAGGATTGCTTTCATTTATTAGTTTAATTGTAGGACTTATTTTTCTTTGTCTTTTTATTTTCCAAGGCAAGTTTTTCATTACAATGCCACTTGGACTTATCCTTCTAATACTCTCATTCGTATTGTCCTTGTTCAGCAGAAAAGACAAATTCGGGAGAGTATCACTTTACGCTTTCCCAATAATTTTAGTCATTTATTTATTGTTCTTCATAGTCATGTTTTTATTTTGGAATACACCATAATACAATTTCGCAAACGGGGGCGATTGCTTTATAAGTGATTTCGTTTATATCGCAATCGGGGCATTCTGTTGGAGAATATTGAGATTGTAAATGATCGGGGTGAAGATTTAATGAAGAACAATTCTTACAATATTGTCGTTCATATCGTCAATGTGATCCTTTTAGGATTTATCTGTCTTTTTTGGCTTTTTCCTAGTGTTAGCCCAGCCGAAAATGACCCCATCGAAAAGTTGTCTCAAATCGGTATGTTTATTTTTATGTTTATCCTGTGGGCAGCTAATTATTGGTTCCAATACAAATCCAAGAAGAAAAAATGGTATCTGCCATTAGTTGGAACCGTCCTCTACGTTGCCATCGTTTCGTTTTTTTTACTGCTTGTTTTTCCCTTTATATACAACTTGTTAATTAGATAATCGATTCCATAATATAGCCATTTCTTTGAATTGAACAAGAAAGGAGTTTTATAAATTGTTTAATCATTTTTAGAATAAACGTTTTTTTACTTATTGCTCCATATTTTATTATGAGCTTCTTGTTATACGTTTATTTACCTGTTAGTTATAAATTCCATTTTTGGTCTTGGGCATTGCCTTGTGAGTGACTTATTTTACTTGGAAAGTTTTTGGTGGCAAGAAAAGGAAAACGGACTACTAAATAAAGATGATAAGTTATCGGGCGCGATTGCGTTATAAGTGCTTTCGTCTATTTAACAATCTGCCCATTATCAGTAGATAAAAAGGGAGGCTATAGTTATATGGCACATCCATATGAAATATTTGAAGGAACTCCTTTATGGGACATAATTGATAAAGGAATTAATGACCTTGTAGAAAATAATGACATTGAAGAAACGGCTCAAAGAGAATATATAATTGGTTATCTTTGCAAGTTAATAAATCAATTAGAAATAAAAAATGAGTAGTCCACGGGGGCAGTTGCCCTTCTAACTTGCCAGATTATCTAAGTTTAGGGGGGAATTCAAATTAAAAAGTTTTATGTAGCGTCTAGCTTTAAGAATATTGATTTAGTTCGCCATGTAAGCACGAGATTAGTAGATAAGGGATTTATTAATACGTATGATTGGACTAAGAACGAAGGAGCTTCAACCATTGCAGATTTGAAGGAAATCGGATTTCAAGAAAAAAAACGCGGTTTTAGATGCCGATTTTGTTATAGTTTTATTGCCAGCTGGATAAGGAAGTCATATTGAATTTGGAATTGCACTCGGTCAAGGAAAAGAAGTATATCTTCATTCACCAAATGACGATCTAAACAATCTTGAAACAACCAGCACATTTTATCATTTATCAAATGTCAAAAAGAGTAATGGAACAATTGATGAATTGATAGACACCGTCACAAGAAACCAAACAACGTTCAACTAATATGTGCATTTTTGTAACACGACTATGTCGCAATAGGACGATTTAATAGAACAAGCTTTTTTGAACTAATCTGCTAACTGAAGAAGCCATATTGGCCAAATTGGAGGTTGAAATGAAAAAATTCCGTGGCAAGAGACGATATTTTCGTAATCTTTGGAGAGAAGTTGAAGAAGGTTACATTCATTTGCAATTTGATAATGATGCTTGGTTTGACTTTTGGCACGTACACTTAGATTTTTTTGGTCTTGGAGATTACAGTAACAAGATAAGAAAAGAGCATATAAAGGCACAAATAACCTTATATAAAAACCTATTAAAAAGGCTAAAAATATTTAAAAAACCTTATCAATCTTGGATTTATTTAGACCTCAAGGATGCTTGTATGGATGCCGTTTTTATTCATACTCCAAACCCTAATGACGATAATTTCCCCGTAAGATTGGAAAACGTAAATTGGAATCCTAATATTCCCATCTCTTTCAAGGGTTTAATAGATCTTTGCGAATTCAATGTGGGATACGATACTGCTTTTGAGTTCGGTGGCGGCTATTTAATCCAATCAAAGCATCAAGGGGTTCAACTACATACAAACGATAGTCAGTAAACGGGCGCAATTCTTGAATAGGGATCTTCGCCCGGTATTAATGAATAGGGTCATTATCTAACATGTAAGTTGTTACATTGGACTCCAGATGGAACGCTTTCAGAGGGTGTTGAGCCTCCTCGGTCGCTAAAATCTTGCGTTCTGTGGGCGCTCATCCCTTCAGAGTCGTCTGTCTTCAGCTCCTAGTAACGGAGAGTAGGAATAATGAAGGATACATTCAAGTAACGGGCAAGATTATCGGGGAAAAATATAGGAGTGATCATATGGTTGGAATAAAAAAGGCATTAATTATAGTTGATGTACAGAAGGCTTTTGAGAACCAAAAGTGGGGTGAACGTAATAATCTCAACGCGGAAGAAAATATCAGTCGCATTCTAAAATTATGGAGGAAGAAGGACTGGTTGGTGATACATATAAAACACACCTCCGATAATCCTAGCTCATTATTTTATCCGAAGAATGAAGGCTATGCCATTAAAGAAATAGTAGAACCTATTGGTGAAGAAGTAGTCATTGAAAAGAAAGTAAACAGTAGTTTTATTGGTACAAATTTAGAAGACTTTTTAAGAGTAAACGAAATATCACAAGTTGTTATTACTGGTTTGACAACGCCACATTGTGTATCAACGACTACAAGAATGAGTGGAAATTTAGGTTTTGAAACATATCTGATTTCTGATGCAACAGCTGCTTTCGGCTTGAGTGATCAAAATAATATATATTATGATGCTGAAACTATACACAATGTATCTTTAGCTACAATAAATGATGAATTTGCTACAGTACTTACAACAGATCAATTGATTAATGATTTTCTAGTCTAACTTTATTAATGGACCAATTCTTGCATAAGAACGAGTGCCCTTTTTACATATAAGGGACATTAAATTGAAGAAAAGATGAGTCCCGGCTTTCCTTTCTATAAAAGTGTTTCACTAAACTAAAATAAGAAAAACCGGGCAAAGCCGCCTGGTTTTTCTAGCAGTAGATTCAATTTGTGGAAAATGCACATTTATTTGTTATTCTCTAAAATACTGCGAATTTTATTTGAATAGGTTCCGTCTAAAGAATCATATGTATATTTGAAATTGGACATACTGGATTTTTTCGGAATCCCCATGTCAACCCATTGCCGGTCAAGCTTTGCAAGAATAAACCGGGAGTCTGCTTCATCATTATCATCTTCATTGAAAATAATTGGGCTTACTCCGTTATCTCCCAAATCAATTTTTGTACTACCATCTAATTCTATGATGTAATAAAAATCACCTTTCGAGGGACCAAAGAATTGTTTTTTCCATAAATTCCTGTGGTAATTTTAGTAATATTATTGAAATTGTATTGCTTTCCTTGAGGTACTAGGAAAGAATGGTTAATAATTTTATTTTTAGTAACAACCGCTACATCCGTGACAATAGCATAAAACAACATAATGTTAACTATGCAGAAAATGGGAAATACTATTCTTCGATGTTTTTTTATGAATCCAGAAAACCATTTTCTTAAATCTTTATTAAAAAGAAGGAAAAGTGCAAACATTAGGTAAAGCTCATATATATAAATAAACTTTGATGCAGGAGATTTAAAAATCAACAAAAGTGAACTATCAAGAACAAATAATTTTTCTTTGATAAATGAAATAAATGCCATAATAGCTAGGAATAAAATTAGCACAGTAATTATACCGAATACCCCAAATACGATTGATTTTAACGCTTTCATCAATACAGCCCCCAGCTTGTCCAGTTGTTTAATAAGGTATTGCCTTTAATATTATAGTGTAAATTATGGATTTTGTAGATGGTTATTATTTACAGATATAATTAAAATATAAAACCTCTATTTATACAAAACGGGTGCTTTAGTAAAATTTTTGGAGAAGTCATTTTAGACTCCATTGCATTTTCCATATTCACAAAAGGGCGCATTTCTTGCATACCACGCTAAGTTGATTGGATTGCAAGACAGCTACTCTGGGAGGGTCAGTGTGTGCCTTGAGACCGTGGACGGAGTGTAACGGAGGTAGCGGCTCAAGCCTCGCCCTCCGGAACGCGTCCGTCTGGAACGGAAATCAACGGCGTTACACAGTTCCAGAATCGGGGCGATTGCTTATAGGTAATCGCTCTATATCGCAGTCTGGCCATTTTATTTGTAGTAGAAAGGAGAGTGAATTAATGAAAAGGTGGTTACTAACTGCCCTTTTAGTATCAGTAATTTTAGCTATTATTTGGTTACTATCTGAAAAACCAAATTCATACTCTGAACCTCAAGAAGCATTATTTGAAATTGATAATGATTTGTCCTTAATACCTGGATACAAGTTAAATGACAAAGCACTTTTCTTTTTTATAAAAAACGAGGAAAACTTAGGTGCTGTTTATGTTCAAAAAAGAATGTTTGGATGGAAAGCAGATACGCTGACTTGGAGTCCAATGGCCAGTGAGAGAAATTATGATAGTGATAGTCTGAATGGATTCCAAGGACAGGGTGAGAATTTAATCTATGGTTTAATCAAGCAAGGCGATGATCGAATTGTTCAAGTCAATGAAGAACAAGCCACTATACTAAATTTAGCGATGTTGCCTCAAGATGAGATAGAAAGGTTTCGATTAGAAGGTTTGTTTATCTGGTATCTTGAAAGCGAAGAACCATTAACTGGTGGAGAAATCAGATTAATGGATAAGAATACTGACGAAGAATTAGATACCTCTGATTTTTAATATAAACATGAAGGAATACACAACAATCGGGCGCAATTCTTGCATACCACGCTAAATTGATTGGAGTGCAAGACAGAGACTTCTGGAGGATCAACGTGCCTTGAGACCCTGGATGGAGAGTAGCGAAGGAAACGGCTCAAGGCACACTCTCCGGAACGCGTCCGTCTGGAACGGAAATCAACGGCGTTACACAGTTCCAGAGTTAGGGCGGTTGCTTAATAGTCGATCGCTCTATATCGCAATCGGGCGAGTTAGTGTAATTATCAATGATAAATTAAGGAATCATCAGAGCGGAGGAATCTATGATTATTTTAATAAGTGCCGTAGGAAGTACTGGTAAAACTATGATGGCTCAAAATTTGCTAGAAAGATACGGTATTCCTTATCTCTCAATAGATCATTTGAAAATGGGATTGTACAGAGGCGATAAGAATTGTGAATTCACACCACTAGATAATACTGAAGTCATTGGAGATTATCTTTGGCCAATATTGAAAGGGGTGATTATGACAAATATCGAGAATGAACAACATATAATTATTGAAGGATGCTATATATTACCTCATTATCTGAAGGATTTTGATATCAATTATTCGAAGAAAATCATTTCAGTATTCCTAGGTTTTTCTTCGAATTATATACAAGAAAATTTCGAGGCGAGAATAGTGAGATATAGGAATGCTGTTGAACTACGTAGTTGTCCAGAAGAGAGAACGATAAAAGAATTAATAACTGAACATAAAGAATTTAAAGAATACTGTTTACGCTCAGGTGTTAAGTATTTCGAAATCAAGAACGACTATGAAAAAGAAATATTGGAAGTCTATGACTATATAAATGCAGAAATACAAATAATTGATTTAACGTAATAATAATATTAACAATTTAAAGCTATTCTGTTAAAGGAGAAATTCTTGAAAAAGGATGTTGCCGTTGAAGGGCCATTCAGTAAAAGAGAGGTTTCGTATATGAATAACAAGTGGTACGGGGTATATGCCATCATACTAGGTATTGTATCTTTTTTTACAGGTGAAATTGTCACTTTCATAATGCTTGGTTTTATATTAATAGCTTTAATTAACATCAACACCACTTTGAGAGTGAATTTCAAAAAAGACAATGACCAGATAGAGAAAGACGAATAAATTGTTTTCAAAATTCTTTAATACGTTCAGTTAAAGGGCGCACTTGAAGGACATTGTTTTTCCAGAGGCGGGCAAAATCATCGATAACTAAAAATCGTGAGGGGTTTTAATGAATAAAGAAATTGAAGAAATAATTGTCAAAACATTTTTTGTTAAAAGAATTCAGCAAAGAGTTCTGTTTGAACTCTTTTCACCGCATAAACGCTATGATGCTTTTGGAAGACGAAACGATTTCATTCGTACAGAGTTAATGTTTGAAATACCTAAACCAAATTCAGATCCTGAAGAGATTGAGAAGTTGTTAAAAAAACAGGGAGCTGGAAATATGTGCTATGTAATGACATCTGCAGAAAGTGATGTTGATGGAGAAGAATTATCACTAACAAAAGCTTTAGAGGAATTAATTTGGTCAGGACTTCCGTTTATTATTTCTTGTATACCAACTAAACTGGCTTTCTATCAAGGTGAACAGGCGTATGGTCCTCCTCAAAGGTTTATTTTGAAAAGATAATAGCAGTAGTTCTTGTCAAATTAACTGGGGATTGCTTCATATGTAATCCCACCAATATCGCAGTCGGCCAAGATTAAGAAATGAATAGACTAGTCAAATTGTAGGGGGGGTTTGTTTGGGAAAGTATTTTAAATTACGAAGACTTATTGGAAATATTAGATGATGAAATTCGAGAACCTAAACAGTTTTGGGAAGACTTTTATGAAGATAGAACAATACACATCCCCTTCTTTAAGGTAAAAGAACCCGATGAGTATTTAGTTGAATGGATTTCGCCTAAAAAGGTTCTGGAACTAGGAGCTGGACCTGGAAAAAAATCTATTTATATGGTTAAGCAAGGGAGTAAGTAAGTGTATTAAATCTTTCAAAAAAAAGCGATAGAATGGGTGAAAGAGAGAGCAGATGAAAAAGGAGTAACTCTTGATTTTCATTACGTGTTCTTATAAGGTTTCGAATTTGAGCCGAATTCGTACAATTGTTTTTACGATTGCACGATGTTCCGTCACTTTGCGCCACATCGTCGTTTAACGTAACTAGAGATAATAAAATAACTCTTAAAAAAGACGGATATTTCGGAATTGTTTGCTTCAATACAGTCGGTTATTTAGATATTCCTGATTGGGATGTCTACAAAGATAAAATTTTTAAGGGCGGTATAGGTTATTCTGAAGAAAGATTACTTGTTGCATCAAATGAGATAGGTTAAAGGAAGAAGGGATTTATTAGTGAATTTATTTGGTAATGTAGCTAAAGATTTTAGCAAATATCGCGGTGGATACCCGAAAAAATTTTATGAAAAACTTCAGAGAGAATACAATATAACTCCTCCAAATCAAAAGGGGTTAGATATTGCTACCTCGAATGGTATGGTGGCTACAGACTTAGCAAACGAAGGTTGCTATGTTACTGGTTTAGACAACTCTCCTGAGCTATTAATTGAGGCAGAAAAAAAGAATAGTGATAAGTTGAAGATTGAGTATGTTCTTGGTGATGTCACAAATTTACCTTTTGATAACGAGATCTTTGACTTCGTTACAGCAGTTCATTGTTGGGAGGTCTTGCCAATGGAGCAAGCCAGTAGCGAAGCCTTACGAGTCTTAAAAGGTGGTGGGAAATTTGTTGTTGCCCAATTTGCCCAACTTCCGATAGGGAATAATATAGTATCTAGAACAGAAAACCTTGTTGCTGAACATAATTTTAACTATATTCCTCAAAATAACTTTGGCTTTTATCCACAATGGATAGAGGAAATTTACGAAGTTGGTTTTTCACATATTGAAACCTTTACATTCGATGTATTAACTACACTTACTCAAGATGAATGGAGAGGTCGAATGAGAACTTCTACGGAAATAGGTGGTAGTTTATCTAAGGAGGAGATTGTGTTATTTGATAAGGAGTTAGATATTCTTTTGAAAGGTAGCTTTGCAGGAGATGTTCTGGAAATACCTCACCGGATGTTCGCTATTGTTTGTGAAAAGTAACGTTGAATAAAAAAATAGAAAATATAACTATTTTATAAAGTTTAAATAATGTTGAAAATTAAAAACAAATAAACATGAACCCAGGTTTAACAAAAGATATGTTTTCAATCCTCAACAAGACCATCTTAGATTAAATAGTTGTCACTGCTTAAGATAAAAAAGTCTATACCATAATTGGGGGCAATTCTAGAATAAGAATTGTGCGCCTAAATAGCCATTAAGTTGAAAAACGACCACCCAAAAAACAGTCAAAAGAATTGTTAACTAAACAAATGAGGTAGAAAGAAATGGGCGATCATAAATTCCTTGAACTCTTAAAAATAGCGAAAAAATTAAATGAAGTTCAAATCACACCATTACTGATGGGTTCAGTTGGATTAGAGATTGTCACAAATAGTAGTTGGGATGCTCAAGATTTAGATATCCATGTACCTGGTGACGAAAGAGGTTGGGAAGTACCTGCAGAAAAGTCCATTTTTGATTGGGATCGTATTGTGGGAATTATGAAGTCTCTTGAATATTTTTTGGTAGACTTACATGAACATGAATTTTTAAAAAATGGTTTATCAGTCGAGTTTGGTATTATTGATACCTTACCATCTTTTGCAGGAGTATCACTGGAGGATCTAGAAATACATCAAGTCGAAGATACTAAGTTTTACATGTTAACACCTAGCAATTTTTACGTGTATATGAGGCTTCGTATAAGAACAGTTATCGTGCTGAAAACAATAATCATAAGGACAGTTGTAAAATCAAATATTTAAAAGCGAAAGCATGATTTCCATAATCGGCAGCAGTTTTGGTAGAAGGACTGCTCTTCAAATAAGCGGAATTGAGAAAAATGATTATACTCAAGACACAAAATATTGATACTAGGAGCTGTTTTTGTGAACATTTTAAGTGAGACAGTAAAATTAGACAAATATAAGCCCAAGTTTTTAAAAGCATTAATGGAATTTAAGCTACCTACGGAAAAGGCACAATATACTGCTCTTCCAGCTGTCATACTTGAGAAGTTAACTGATAATCAATACCCAGTTGTAATTTTAAGTAATGATGAACCGGTTGGATTTTTCTTGTTACAATCAACTGATAGGGTAAGGGAGTTTACGGATAATCCAAGGGCATTATTGTTAACTGCACTATCAATAGATAATTCTAAGCAGGGAAAAGGATTTGCTAAAGAGGCAATGAAGTTAATAAAACAATTTGTTAATCAAGAACTCCCTGAATACAATGAAATTATATTAGCTGTTAATCATAAAAATATACCAGCACAAAATTTATATAAAAGGGTTGGATTCAGTGACACGGGGAAAAGAAAAATAGGCAAGATAGGAGAACAGTTTATTTTCAATACATATATTTAATGCAGTTGAACTCGTTTAAATATACTGCAATAGAGGCAGTTTCCTATAGGCGCTTTTAATTTGTCTAATTTCCTTTTGATAATAGTAGAAAGGGTGTAACCGATGACTATTTTACTGGAGGCGTCTAATTGTTTGTTGTTATCTACTGATCAAAAAAAATCGGAAAGTAACTGGAGAAACGACCCTTGTTATAAATTCTTGTTTTCTCTAAGAGGTTCAATGAACTACCAAAGCAGACGAAACGATCTATCATTTACGGAAAATGAGTTTATGGTATTCAATCCAAACGATGAACATCGACAGCTTGCCGTAGAAAATCACAAATTTTTGATAGAACTGGATTCGACATTCCTCAACGAAGCGACTGCAGCCGTATCAGTCATTCGAGAAGATTTATTTTTTGCTCAAACAATCCAAAAAAGTCCACTCGTTGCGCAATGGGTTCAGTTTGTTCAGCAGTACATGCTGCTGGAAGGACAAGAAAGAAATCGGTCATCTGAAGTATTTTTAGAACATTGCTTTGCTCAACTCAGTCTATTACTGGTCAAGACAATCATTGGAAATCACAGTTCTGATTTAATCACCGAACCGTTTCGCTCAACGCAGCCTGCACTTTTTCACGTAATGGAGACGTTGAAAAATGATTATCAACATGCTTGGAGTTTAGAGGAAATGGCAGCGCTCTTGGATATCAGTAAATTTCAGTTTGCACATCTTTTTAAAGAAAAAATCGGCGTTTCTCCTTATTCTTGGCTTCAGCTCTATCGACTGATCAGGAGCCAAGATTTACTTTTACATACTGGACGAACGATTACCGATATCGCCATTAGTTGTGGATTTTCTTCTATTGGCGTTTATAATCAATTATTTAAACGCCTGTACGGATTTCCTCCGAGCTTTTTCCGACAAAGAAATTCGAATTAAATAAAAGACGGCGCAAACGACCATCATACTGCCGCAGATCACAAAGATTGCCCCAATCTTGATGTAAGTAGCTAAGGCACCAAACAGCAACATGGAGAGAACGTTAGATCCATATAGAATGACCGCATTAAAACTAAATGCCCGACCCAACTTTTGAGTTGGAACCAACGTTTGTATCAAATAAACACGCGTCAGACTGCTAATCGGCAGTCCGACTGCCGCAATCAAAACTCCAAGAAAGTAGAGAGGTAGATTTGTGGCGAAACCCAATACGAAAATCCCTAGTCCCCATACAATTGAGCCAGATAAGTAAATAATGAATGTTAACCTTTTCCAAAAGAAAGGAATCATCACATTGACGAGAATGACACCTGCTCCGTACCATCCCAATAAAAGACTATAGAATTCTTCGCCTTGGCTCGGATAGTTTTGTAGAAGAATCAAAAGCAAACCGACCTGCCACACCCAGGTGTTGAAAAAGACCATCAAAAATGTTGCAGCAAACACATTTTTAATCGTACCTTCGCCTCTGATCCACTGAAAGAAAGACACAATCGATTGAAAGACTCCTTGATTGCTCTCTCCTGCTGTATTTTCTTCATTGATCGGTTCAACCCAATGAATTTTAAAGATGAAAAACGTACTTAAAATGTATGTAAGTGCATCGACCGAATAAAAATGGATGGTGTTTCCGGAACTCAATAGAACGATGCTGAAAACAGGAGTAAGTACCTGAATGCCTCTTGTGACGGTATCCAGCAGGCTATTGACTGTTGTACGGTCATCTACAGGTGTAACAAGGGGCAAAATAGCCCGATACGTTGGATTATAGAAGCAACCCAGACTCTGAATGATGAAACTCACAACTAATAAATGCCAGAAAGCTAAATTCTCTAGTTGGTAGAGGACAACCAGGGAAAGAATGATCGGAACACGAATAAGATCAATCCATACCAATAACCTTTTTTTATTGATACGGTCCGCAAAGGAACCACCGATTAACCCAAAAAGTAGATAGGGGACGGCCTGTGAAATGGCAATAACTGTGGTAAGACTCGCCGTTTGCGTCAGTTCATAGGAGATAAACAGAAAGGCCAGTCCCGCAAGGACATTCCCTAATTGCGAAACGCCAGCGCCAGCCAAATAATAGAGAACACTTTTATTTTTCAATGCATTCCGATACATCGTAATCACCTCATGTATAGGATACGCTGCATTTTTTTGCTCATCTATCTGAATCTTGCTGTTTTCTATGACAATATTCAGGAAGTTTATTGGAGACAGCGTTTTACTTTCAAAATTGTTTAGATATGAATGAACATAAAGCAGTTATTTAGTTAACTAATGGTGTATGTTGGATAATAGGGGGACCCAGTTAAACCGGCTTGTACGAAGAATCAATTGTTGGACTGTCGGTGTGCCACAAAAGTGCCAGATTGTTGGAAAACAAAATAATAAATAATATTCGCTAAAGGGGAGATAGACATTTGACAATTAACTTTAATTTGTACGGAGATACCGATAAACCTTTACTTGTCTTCTTGCATGGTGGAGGTGTAAGTAGTTGGATGTGGGATGACCAGATAAAACATTTTAAAAATTATAAATGCCTGGTTCCTGATCTACCGGGACATGGGAAAAGTAACGGTGGTTATAATTTTTCTATTAGAGATACTGCTAAACAAATATTAACAATTATTGAAGAACACAAAGCTGATCAACAGGTTACTGTGATAGGATTTTCATTGGGAGCTCAAGTTTTAATTTCAATGTTAAGTGAAAATAATAATCTAATTGATAAAGCCGTCATTATAAGTGCTTCAACTAAGCCACTCCCTCTTTCTAAAATTACTGCAAAAATAACGACTTGGATGCTTCCACTAGCTAGAATCAAAGCCTTCTCAAAAATACAAGCGAAATATATGTACTTAAATGACCGATACTTTAACGATTATTATCAAGAAACGAAATGTATTTCAAAAGAAACCTTTTTCAAGGTGATGTGTGAAAATATGTCATTTTCATTGCCAAAAGGATTTAAAAAAACTAATAGCAGAATTTTAGTGCTGATTGGAAAAAAAGAGAATTTAATTATTAAAAGCTCGCTAGCAAATATTATAGAAAGTAATAAAAATTGTTCGGGAATTGTAATACCAGGTGTAGGTCATGGTATATCTCTGCATAGCCCCAAGTATTTTAATGAACTAGTAGAAAACTGGATAGAGAACGAAAAAATCCCTAATGATTTAAAATGCACTATTTAATAATAGACGTCATCACCACACATCAATGTGCGACAATAGGGCGCTTTAGCTGAATAAAAGTTGTTCAAGAAAGGGCAACATAGACGAAGAAGGCGTTTGCCATTCCTAAGCGAATTAATTAAGATAACATCGTTTTTTGGGGGAAATATAGTGGAGAATAACGAACTTTTAAAAAATGTAAATGCTTTGATACAAATGCACTCAGATGGACTTTTAGGCGGAGAAATAATGCCCGAGGATGTATTGGTTGATGTAGTTAAAGAAAATGAACTAATGGATGTTTTAACACTTGCCATGTCCTTAAATTATCAGAGAAATTCTTATTCGTTGTGGGAGTCCGTTGTTTACGCATATCAAGATCCACAAACGAAGTGGATATTTAATCCTATTCTTGTTGTAAACAAAAATACAGACGAACTTCGTGAAGCGTTATTACTACATCGTGTCGGACTACAACCGAATCGGCATCCTGAAATTTGGCAACGTGTTGCCAAAGGGATTGTAAAATCATCGGAACAAGGAAATGTGCAGGGATTAATTGAGTCTGTTCAATTCGACATTTCACCCTTGAAAGAGATAATGCAAGTATCAAGAAAGCCAGAATTCCCATACCTTTCTGGTCCAAAGATATTTAATTATTGGTTATATGTTTTGGAAAGCTATACACAAGTTTCCTGGAGATCGCGGGAACTAATTACTATTGCTCCAGATACGCATATTCTAAAAGCCACTGTGAAATTGGGATTATGTTCAGAAGATGTACTTAATGGTGGAGTAGATGACCGAATAACTGTTGCATCTGCTTGGGGAAAAGCTCTTGAAGGAAGCGAATTAGCACCGATTGATGTACATACTCCGCTATGGTTATGGAGTCGGGCTGGGTTTCCTAAAATATCTTATTCAACAAAAGGTCCTTTTACGGCATAAGGGAGTGCCGTTAACGGGAGCGATTCTAGAATAAAGAATCTGTGCTTATTCAGTAATCGGGCCATTTCAAGGTATAGTTTTTTGACAAAGCAAGATAATTTATCTTGAATAGAAAATAAAAGGTGGGAATCGAATATGAAAATAATTGGTCTGATCGGTGGTATGAGTTGGGAGTCATCAGCGGAATATTACAGAATTATAAACGAAGAAGTTAAGAGAAGATTGGGAGGATTACACTCAGCAAAATGTCTATTATACAGTGTTGATTTTGAAGAAATTGAACGTTTTCAGACTCAAGGTGAATGGGAAAACGCTGGTGAAAAATTGGGTGAGGCAGCTAGTTCACTAGAAAAAGCTGGAGCAGAATTTATTCTTATATGTACGAATACTATGCATAAGGTTGTAGATGCCGTACAATCAAAAATTAATATTCCTATATTACATATCGCTGATGCTACGGCAGAACAAATTAACAAACAAGAGATAACAAATATAGGATTGCTAGGTACTAGATACACGATGGAACAGGAATTTTATAAATCCCGTATTGAATCTAAGGGAATAAATGTTATTGTACCTGACATGGAAGAAAGAGAGATTGTTAACAAAATCATTTTTGATGAATTATGTCTTGGTAAGATTCATCAAGAATCAAGAGATTATTATAAAAGTGTTATACAAAACCTGATAGTTTCTGGAGCCCAAGGGATTATACTAGGCTGTACAGAAATTGGACTATTAATAAAACCAGATGATTCTAAGGTTCCTCTATTTGATACAACCTATATACACGCTCTGGAAGCAGTAAACTTATCTTTAAAAAAGTAGGGAAATCATTATATTATATAGCTTTATATTGTCCAGGAATCAGGTGCTTTAGCTGAATAAAATGTGTTCAAGCATCGGGCCATTTAATCGTGTTAATGAAGACTTGTAATTAAAAAATTCTATTTAGAAGTTTCGGATAAATAATTTCGATAGCTTGAAGAGGTGTTAATAATATTATTTATTTCCATAACATTTTCAATACCTGTTTATGGGTTTTGCATTTGGAGTCTTTATGAACCAAAAGAGAGTTTTTTCTTTTTAGACCGTTGGAGATATAACGAGGTTCCTGAGTTGTCTGATATTCAAATTAAATTGATCAGAATAGGGAGCATAATTATTATGATCCTATGGACTATATTACTTATTAGTATCGCAATTGACCGCTTTATACCTGACGAACCATTACCAGATATTCATGTAATGAGTGCGGTTGTTTCATAAGATTTATGCTTCAATCGGGCGCTATTCTTGCATATCACGCTAAGTTGATTGGAGTACAAGACGGCGACTCCGGGAGGATCAGCGTGTGCCTTGAGACCTTGGACGGAGTGTAGCGAAGGAAGCTGCTCAAGCCACGCCCTCCGGAACGCGTCTGTCTGGAACGGAAAGAAATGACACTACACAGTTACAGAATCATGTGCGATTGTAGGACAACGGTTTACCAGAAGCGGTCAAATTACCGATAACAAAAATTCTAAGGGATTTTAATGAATAAAGAAATTAAAGAACTGGATCATCTGCAAAAGGAGCATTTGTTGACTTAGAAATATACTTCAATCGGACAAATTTATTGCAATTATGAAACTATTTATTAGATTTTTCCGTCTTAATTTATATGAATTTTCAGTGCGAACGGAGGTATAGTAATGTGGGTACTATTTGGACTTATCGCAATAATAGCAACTTCTATAAATCTTTATATGTACGGAAAAGGCAAGGATTATCAATTGGCAATGGCAATGGGATTATCCTTTACAGCCCTAACCATTGTTGCAGATTACAGTATGGTGTCCGATTGGGTACAAGTGGAAGATTGGTCTGCTTTGTTAGATGTAGTGCCTAGTATGGCGAAAGTATTTTGGCTTTTGACGATTATATCTATACTATTAAATATAACTCCTATACTTTTAGAGCACAAAAACAAAAAATAATTGCTTCAGAATAATGGAGTTCTGAGTAGTAATATTGAATAAAAAAGAGGAACCTTCGTCGGGTTCCTCTTTCTTTCATGTAGGTTGGTTCATCTAGTGAATAAAAATGATAAACTAGATAGAGTAGCGCAAAAAGTCAAGTCAATTAGAAATAGTGCATCAACAAGTGCGTCGGAAGGTGAAAACTATGAAGTTAAAACCAATTTATGTGGAAATTCTTATAGAGGTTCCGTTACAACGGGTGTGGGAAGCTTCGCAAGATCCAGACTTACATTCGCAGTGGGATTTACGCTTTTCTTCCATTCGCTATTTACCTAAGGAAGACGATCAGCCGCAACGGTTTACATATACACGAACTGTCGGTCCCTTTATAACAGTAGAAGGGTGGGGTGAAAGTAGTGGATCTGCTTATTTGGAAGATGGTTCACGCAGTTCTTCTTTACGCTTCGGCACGGATCAAAAAATCTCGCCGATACGTGAAGGTCGCGGCTATTGGAAGTATGAGCCGATGGAAGAAGGTACCAAGTTTTTGACGCAGTATAATTATAAAACAAACTTCGGGAAGGCTGGAGAACTGATTGATCGGTTGTTTCGACCGTTAATGGGATATGCAACTGCACTGAGTTTTGATGTCCTTAAACGATGGATCGAACACGGGGAAGCCCCGATAACTCAATATCGCCGTTTTTTTACAATGCAACTTCTCACACTATATTTCGCCTTTCTATGGATGTATCAAGGTCTCGTACCTAAACTCCTTGCGATGCATCCACAGGAAAAGGCCATGGTTGCAAGCGGTCTGTCGCTTTCAGATGCTTCAGCGACGAATGTCGTCTGGGCGATTGGTTTGGCTGAAGTTCTATTTGGAGTTATTTGGTTGCTCTATCGCAAGAAACGACATCTCTTAATCTTGCAAATGGTCGCCTTTCCGTTGTTGACTATTGCAGCCTATGTAGCCGCTCCGGAAACTGCCATTCATCCATTCAATCCCATCACTTTTAATTTATCATTACTCGTGCTGACAGGAATCGGCTTGCTTGTGAGCCGGGATCTTCCAACTGCAGAATCGTGTAAAAGAAAGAGGTGAAGTGCGAAGTGTCGATTTATCTAAAAATTATGGGGGACGATTTTTTCCGTCTTCATCCGATGCTTCAAAAAAGATATGCCTTTGAAGAGCCGGTTTTTCAAGCGGCAGGAACGATGAATCGCATATCGGGTGGCCCGAAATGGCTTTTTCCGCTCTTCCTATTGGGGACAAGACGAAAATTCGTTTTTCCGGAAAGTGGAACGAATATTTCGTTTACGATTGTCAATTCATGCTTTACTAATTCGGCAGGCGACGAACAAATTCACTGGGAACGAGAATTTAGTTTCCCAAAAAAAATACGCTATTTCAATGCCTTGATGAGTTTGGATGAACAACGAATGGTTGTGAAAGATTACCTCGGGGAACCTACAATCTTTTATTCGGATTTGGGGTTTACCGTAGTGGATGGTCACGCATTGAAAATCGAATCATTGAATCAACGATTGATACTCGGGAAGATAGAGATTCCATTGCCGAAATTTCTGCAAGGATTAGCGACAGTTGTAGAGTCGTACGATGAGCTGCATGGTGTCTTTCGAATTCATGTCGATGTCAAGAACCCATTGATAGGTAAGGTATTGTCATATGAAGGAGAGTTTACAGCGGATGCGTAAGTTTGTCATAATTCATATACTGTTGTTTATGGTCGCAATCGTTTTCAGTGATGCGCCATGGCCATACGCCTTGTTGGTGGTTGCGCAACTTGTGTACATTCCAGTTCTATTACGAATGGTCTGTACGGAACGCGATTGGTTTTGGAAGTATTATCCGTATGTCGCCATTCCTGCTTATACCGCGGTTGTGCTTGGACAAGTAGTCTCTACCAGATGGGATGGATGGATTGCTACACTGTACTTATTGTTTACGGTATACATAGCTCTTTATGGAATCACCCGGTTTCTTCGTCGAGGATTTACGAATGTCGAGGAGTTTGCGATCGATCTTGGCCTCGTATACTTAGCCATGGGTGGTGGTTGGTATGTTGCTTTTGTTGCGGGAATCGATTTGGGGTTTAGTCCGTTGCTTACGTGGTTGACTGCCATCCATTTTCATTATTCCGCTTTTATATTACCGATTTTCATAGGGTGGATAGGGCGTTTGCATCGATCGATTTTGTATCGGTGGGCGGTGGCAGCATTGCTTGCAGCACCGATGATCGTAGCGGTCGGGATTACGTTTTCACGATGGATTGAAATGTTCTCAGTCCTGTTTTATATCTATGGCTTTTGCGCGATTATCTGGATCGTTTGGCAACTTTCTTTCGCTTCTAGTTTGCAAAAGTGGTTGTTGCGCATAGCGTTTAGCGCACTTGCGGTCACTATTACGTTCTCCATGCTGTATGTACTGAGTAATGGTTTTGGTCTATTTTCGGTTACGATTGATTTCATGCTTCGTTTTCATGGGGTGTTGAATTGTGTCATATTTGCTTTAGTCGGCGCAATTGGGTGGTCGTTGGATGTGCCACCATCTAGTTTTGTGCCGCTCACTTTTCCGAGGAGCGGGATTCGCGGAAGACAAGTTGCGGAAAAAATCGGCCAAGTGGGTGGGCATCGTGGACTATCTGATGAATTATCTGTTTACGGAGTGTCGTCTGGTTCGGTCTCTCCTTTAATTATTCGTTTTTACGAGCACACGCTAGATTTCAGGCTTTACGCATCGACCCACTGGCATCGCTGGTTTAAGCCGTTTGCGTTTCTTTATTCGTTCATCAGTAAACGCACGCAGCAAATTAATTTACCATTATATTCTGACGCGGTCGAGATGACGGGGAATATCTTTACGTTGGATGAAGGACTCGATGAACGGGAAAAAGTGCGCGTGTGGGAACGAAAAGTCGGTGAACAGACGATTTTCACTGCTCTTTATTCGCAGCATAAAACAAATGAACGTATGTACATGAATATTGCGTTGCCCTTACCTTATTCGACAATGACGGGAATTTTGGAGTTGCAGGCAGTTGATGAAGGATTGCAGCTTACAAGTAAACGGACAGATCCAGCTTCAGATACGGGAGTATATTTGTCTTTCAACAATAGAGATTTATTCACATTACCTCTGCAAGAAACATTTTTCATTCAGGAAACAGAGAAGGGTAATTTAAAAGCCACACATGAAATGTGGATATTTTCGATTCCTTTTTTAACGATTGATTATTCGATTGTTTACAAAGGAGCTGATGAGAAACGAGGATAGTAAGAGGTTCCTGTGCATGAAACTTTCGTGTTTGTTTAAAATTCCGACCATAGGCACAGGATGTATATTACTCATACCTTAATACGTTGTAGGTATACGATTAAGGAAGGATTCCCGTCTCATATATCGAAGTGTAGAAATAAGGAGGGAATGCTCATGACAAACGAAGACGTAAACAAGCTATCTGATAAGCTGCTGCAAAGTCTTTATGATTATCACTTTGCTTATAATGGAGAAAGCTACACACTACCAAAAGCAATGCTAAATGCCGATGTTAATAGCAAATTGGCAATTGACTATCTTATCGAACAGGGATATGCCTCAAACAACGGGGGAGATTCGGATCATCTAGTTTTAGCAATAACGGAGAAAGGCATGGACTATATAAAAAATAAGCAGATCCATTAAGCGAAGAAAAAGAACGTCTCTTGGGGCGTTCTTTTGTTTGTCACCAAATAGAAAATAGGAAACATGAGTAGGATATGAAGCATGTTGACAGATATGAACAGACTACTCCTGTAACAAGAATAGACATGGAAATATCCATGCCTATATTCCACATTCTTTCGAAATTCACCTTAGTAATATCGGTACCCAGATTGGTAATTCGGATAATACTGTTGATGATATTGCGCAGTTCTATTATTTTTACCTCGATCACACCCCACAGATGGACCTATATAAGTTGAAGGCTTCACTGGTTCTATCACTTTTCTCCATTGATTTTCATCGAGACAATACGTATGAGCCATGATATTTGCAGGAGTATATTTTAGGATGTCAGAACCTAAGATTACCTCAGGAGTTGGTGCATCAAAAATTGCCAAAAGATGTGTGTTATCAGTAGTAGCCGTTTCGTAATGCCACCAACCTTGTGGAACATTGGCGACTTTCCCAGGTGTAATTGGAAAATTGAGTAATTCTTTTGTAAAAGGATTTAGTATCGAAACAGTAGCAGCACCAGAGATACAGTAAACAAGCTCAGCTGCATTTTGATGATAGTGAGGTTCTACCACATTATTAGTACTTAGGAAAATATCAAGCAGGGACACATTTTCTAATGTGTTTAACTGTTGAATACCTAAAACATTAATATAGTTTCTACCATCTTTTCTAAACAAAGGACTTTCATTTACATCAAAGGTGAACTGCGTAGTTGGTGAAGTATAATCAATAGTTGAATCCATAAGCACACCCTTCTCTGATAATGTCAAACGCGCATAGTTAGCACAATTACAGGATATGTATGGACTTGTTTTAGTGTGATAAGCACTATATTTTCTTGGGCTAGAATATAACCTTCAAAAAATATACAGCTACTCTTTGTATAATACATAAGAAAGATGTATTGGTAGACATAAAGATTACCGTGATGAGCTTTACAAATAAGAGTTATACCAGAAAGAAACTGTGCAACAACTTGCTCTGTTTATAAATGAAAAAAGCCTAACCTGGCTCTTTATCATTCTACAACTTTAAACGGAGCAGCAAGTTCGTCAGTAGTAGCCCGATATTCTCCTGGGGTTAGTCTGTACTTGAGATCATTTACATCAAGACCTAATGATGACAATTTATTTGGTGAATGAATCACAGCTTTTAGTCTCACTGATTTTGATTTCATTGGAACGTTGTACCATGTATCTTTCACTTTTTTTTCAAGAAGTAAATGACTACCTGTTATGTATTCTTGATTACTGTCGTTATGAATTTTAACAATAATTTCCTTGACTGATGTTGGGTATTCAGCTTTCTCAGTTTGGATAGTAACACCATTTTCCGAGTCCGGACTTTGTTGAGAAAGTGCTTCTTCCTTAAGATGTAAATCATCTGCTTGGTACCAAGTAATGAACAGAAGTAACAACGCCAAACAAAAAGCAGCAAATGTATATTTTTTCATTATGGAAACACCTCCAAAACTCATTATACCAAAATTTGGAGAGGGCAACAGAGAAGAGTTGTTAATGAACATTCCGAACAAGAGACGACTTAGACGGAAAGGGTGTCATAAGGAGTATTGATATTATGGGCGCAATTAAAAGAGCGATTGACAAGTATTGTCAAGTCACCAATAGCAAACTGATCGACTACCATAACGACCGATTATATTTCGTTGATAGCTGGGGAGAGGAGAAGAGTTATAGCCGTAAGGAGTTGAGTAGAGAAGTAGGAAATTTCAAGTAAGACATATTTCGAACATAATGCGAAGTAGCGAAACTACAAATATCCATGTTATACAAGAACTTCTAAATAACATGGATAAATGGACATTTACAAATTTAATGAGAAAATGTGTATTCTTCAAATACTTTTAGTCCTTCGGCATTTAATACCTGCTCTACTAAGACTGGCTTATTGGGACTTTTTTCAATTACCTCACTACACGAAATCATGATATTACTACCTGCAATTTTTGCTAATTGATCATGGGATACACTGTAGACAATTTTTCCTAAGTTAGACCATACCATGGCTCCTGTACACATTACGCAAGGTTCACAGCTGGTGTATAAGGTGTATTCACTTAGATCGAAAATGTTATTTTCAGAGCAAAAAGTACGTATAAGTCCAATTTCAGCATGATGAGTTGGATCGCAAAAACTGTGTATTTTATTTTCACCATACATTACAATTTCATCATTTTTTACTAAGATGGCTCCGAATGGTTCATTTCCATCTTTTCTAGCCTTCAATGCCAATTTAATGGCAACATCAATAAATTGTTCATCGTTTTTTGACATCAGAAAAACCCCCTATATAAAAGTATTATAGCATCAATCTACACAGTTTGAATTTAAGAAATACTACGTTATACGAACAAAAAAAACGTCTTTAACTAGGAAGAACCACTCATAATTTAAAATGAGTGGTTAAAGAGCGTATCTAAAGTTAGAGTCCATTACAAGTTTAGTCTTTCGGATTTATAATAGCTAACATCTGATGATCTTCCCATGATCCATTAATCTTAACGTTTTTCAAAGCTATTCCTTCTTTATGGAAACCAGCTTTTTCTAATACTCGAATGGAACCTATGTTATGTGGCATTACTCCCGCTTCAATTCGATGTAAGTTTAGTATTTCAAATGCATATTTAACAACTAACTTTGCAGCTTCGGTAGTATACCCATTACCATTATGTTCTCGGTCTAGGGAATAACCCAAAAGCGCACATTCACGCGGCCCTCGAAAAACTTGAAACAAGCCGATAGTACCAATTAGAGCATCATCGCTAATTTTAAAGATCCCGAATCGATATTCTAATTCTTTCTTTGTATTTTGTTCCCATTTTTTAATTAATTCTTCGTGAGCTTCTAAAGTCCAATAATTTTCAGGATGAGCAATAGAATAATTTTCAAAAAAAGCTCGATTTCTCTTTTCTAAACTTAATAATTCGACAGCATCTGATAGGGTAAGCGGTCGAATATATATATTTGTTATGTTCTCCATCAAATCTTCCTTTCTGTATGTATAGGTCTTAAAAATTATATCATACAAAAGACGTAGATCGATTCGCATTCCCAACTAAAAGTTACTCGATTAAATGAGAACATGACAGTTTTTACAGCGCTAAAAACAATAGCAATCATTGCTGTAGTATTTTGCTTGTAAATGGCCAGCTCAAGAATAAGTTCGGTCATTTAAAAAAAAGACAGCTAATCCTTATCGATCAGCCGTCCCTTTACAGTCACCTTTGCCTTTAGGCGAGTTAGGAGTATTTACAGGAAGAGGACGAACTATACCTATAACAAATAAAAGAGTGATGGCTTGACAATCCTATGGAAGGCTTTGCTACAGTTCACTCCCGTAAGTAGTTCTGAGTAATGTTCGCAAAAAAAGTGTCATAAAAAGGGAATTACACGAGAATCATCCATTTCCGTCTGAATAGTCACGTTCTCGAGACACATACATCCCTTTCACCAGTACATTTCCAGCACACAAATTACTAAATAGGACTTAAAAACATTAAAATTAGTAGAGATAGTATTGCAATTTCATAAAGATAATAGATTATTGAAATTTTCATGATAAGGTTGAATTATATACATAAACTTATACTCATCTTGAGGTGTGCCTGACGAGCTCACCTTGTAAGTTGCATAGTATCTCTTTTCAAGGCGACCAAGGACATAGTTAAGATGAAGTCAACGTAAGGCTTCAGAGCATGCCTTATATTGGCCCAATTTCATCTTCACAAGAGTTCTTCGGTATTGAGTACCATCTGCTTTTTGATTCGTTTTTGTGGATTTGTAAGAACATAAACCACAATGCGAATCTGGTTTACATCTTCACAAACACTGGGATTGGTAAAGATCATTTATACGATGCTAAACACGAGTGAATAACTATGTATATAAAAATCAGCTAAAAGGGGAATACTTACATGACAAACTTTAACGCAGTATCCGCAAAAAATACGGAGAATGCACCAAACGGTAACGGATTATCTTCACAAACTGTTGCTTTTTCTCATTACAATAATCTTTCGGCTCAATTACCAATTGATCCTAAGACTGGTAACTTGGTAGCTGGTGGTATTAAAGAACAGGCTGAACAGTGCTTTAAGAATATCGAGGCAATTGTAAACAGTATCAATCACGTTATGAGCGATATTGTTAGAATTACTGTATTCGTTAAGGATATTCAAGATGTTGACGCTGTAGACGAAGTTTATAAAACTTTCTTCCCAACTTATGTTCCATCACGAACTACAGTTGCAGTCGCAGCGTTGCCTATGGATGCTTTGGTACAAATTGAAGCACTTGTTTCACACGGTGAAGGAACAATTCCTAACGCACCACAAGCAGGAGATCTCATCAAGCTTACAAATAACACGGCAAATGCACCAACAAGTCCTCTTTCTACACAAACCGTATCTTTCTCTCATTACAACAATCTTTCAGCTCAGTTGCCAATCGATCCGAAAACTGGCAGATTGGTTACTGGCGGTGTGAAAGAGCAGACGGGACAATGCTTGAAAAATGTCAAAGCAATTTTAGAAAGTATCGATGTTCCTTTTGACGATATCGTCAAGGTCAATGTGTTCCTAAAAGACCTATCGGATACGGAAGCGGTAAACGAAGTGTATCAAACATTCTTCCCAGACTCAGCGATTGCTCGAGCTGTTGCGTATGTACCTGCACGCACAACAGTTGAAGCTGCAGCATTACCTATGGGGGCTTTAGTGCAAATCGAAGTAGTAGTTTCCCACGGTGACGGTACACCTCCGCAAGCAATTGACGACAGACACGGAATCGTAATCTGGGCAAACAACACAGAGAATGCACCAAAGAGTTCTCTTTCTACGCAAACTGTAGCGTTCTCTCACTACAATCATCTTTCAGCTCAATTACCATTGGATCCAAAAACTGGTGAAGTGGTAGCTGGTGGAGTAAAAGAACAGGCTGAACAGTGCTTGAAAAATATTAAGGCAATTGTAGAAAGTATCGACCACGTTTTGGAAGATGTAGTTAAAGTAAATATCTTCGTTAAAAACATTTCAGACATGGATGCTGTGGACGAAGCTTACAAAACATTCTTCCCAGGCGGTGTTCCTGCACGAAGAACAGTTGGGGTATCAGCTCTACCAAACGATGCGCTAATCCAAATTGATGCTGTTGTAGGAAACGCTGAAGGAACTCCTCCAAAAGCTTAATAGATGTTACTTGTTAATGTAAATAGTGCATGCGAAATAGCATATACTATTCATAAAAAGGAAGTTGTCTCAAATAATGAACTGCTCCCTGTCAAGTAGACAGTGGAAATAATAAAAAATCGTTAAGCGGCTTGAGCTCTGAATTCTAAAGGGCTTAAGCCGTTTAATCGTTTTTGGTAACGACTTGTATTATAGAAGTGAATA
>NZ_JAMBOM010000005.1 GCF_023715615.1 Sporosarcina aquimarina
ATTCATGATGAGTCCTCCTTGGTATGCAAATTAGGGGTCAATTCGTGCAGATTTGACACCCCGCATCATACCAAGAGGGCTTTTTCTATTCAAGTCCCCGAAAAAGCTTCTAACAGGAATGCTCCTACTAGTCTTTGAAAAGAGTGTATCATACCCCGCGAGCACGGGCATGATTGAGGTTTATTTATGTTGTTCATCAAAAGAAGAACCGTTTCCTATAAGAATACGGTTCTTCTTGCTTCACAGTATATAATTCCCTACAATTCCTGCAGCAACGCCGAGTACAACGACAGATACACTGACGAAGACGAGTACCCGTTTCGGGAACGACTTGGATACGAGCAATAATGACGGCAAACTGACTGCTGGCAAGGTTAGCAACAACGCTGCTGCCGGTCCTCCGCCCATACCATATGCCATGAATGTCTGGATAATTGGGATTTCTGCAGCTGTCGGAATGACGAATAGCATGCCACCAATCGCAACGAGTAACAAGAGTAAAATTGAACTACCTGTCGCTTCCCCCAATTGAGGGAATAACCACCCTTTCACTGCACCCATCAACAAAACAGATAGGAAGTAAGCAGGCAAAATGTACAGTGTCATTTTACCGAGGCTTTTCAGCCAGCGCGAAAGAAACGAACCTTGTTCTTCTTCAACAGCTTGTTGCAGTAGTTTTTCCGTATCCAATGGTTTTAAGGCGGGCACGAATCGGTTTGCTAAATAACTCACACCAAACGTCAAAATAAGACCAAACACTAACCGTAGAGCCGTGAATTTCCAGGACAACACGAATGTCATGAAAACGAGCGCTGCTGGATTTAACGTCGGATTTCCAATCCAGAATGCGAGCGCCGCACCAACTGACACGTTCTTTTTACGGAGCCCTACTGCTACAGGCGCTGCGCAACACGTGCACATCATGCCAGGTACTGCGGCAAGTCCGCCTGTAGCTGTACTTGCAAACGACGTTTTACCAAGAACACGGATGAGCCAAGTTGCCGGAAGAAGCACTTGCAATAATGAGCCTAATAGAATTCCGAGGACAGCTGCTTTCCATACAGCAGCAAAATACGTCACTGCATAATCCCATGCCCCTGCAAAAGAAGCGGATTCCGCTTTACCAGGATTTGATCCTAAGATTGAATCCCCTATGGAATGTGTAGAAAAAGCAGTGATGCTTTTGTCCAAATAAGGCATCCATTTGACGTAAGTAAGACCAATGATAGCAATTGCTAAAAAGATTACACTATATAGAAGAACTCTTTTAGAGTGACCTTGTTGATGTACTTCTGTCTTATTCATCATATAACCTCCAGTAAAAAATGAACAACTGAATAATTATATCACTAATATCATCCTCATGCTTTTAAAATTATTTATCGAAAACTCCAACATTACTGTTTCCAGTAAAAATATCTTGTACAACTAAATTTCTTCTGGTAGGATAAGAACAATTAAATTGCTCCTTTAACACGGTCCAGAGAGGCCGGAAAGGGTACCGGATTATGAGACTGGCTCTGCTGCGTCTCATGTAATTTGTTGTACTTTGCCCTTACTGTCCTCTTTAGACGGTGAGGGCATTTTTGTGCACATTTTGTTACTGCGCACTCTTTTAATTAGCGTTCTGTGAGACGCAAAAAGAGGATGGCAATCGCTGTGAATAACGGTTCCATTCTTCTTACGTTGAGCAACACCCTACAATAGGAAGGCGGAACTTACGATGAATTATCAAAAGAAAACGGTGGTGGCTTCGGTCGCTGGTCTTACTCTCGAAGGCATGGATATCATGTTCATTTCCTTTGCAATGACGATGATCATTGCGGACTTTGGCATCGACTTTGCAACAGGAGGTATGATCTCGTCTGTCACGAATATTGGAATGCTCGTAGGAGGCGTGCTTTTCGGGATAATGGCAGATAAATTTGGACGGGTTAAAGTGTTCACATACAGTATTTTGCTCTTTGCACTTGGAACAGCACTTACTGGACTTGCTACAAATATTGAACAAGTTTATATCTACCGCTTCCTCGCTGGACTTGGGGCAGGTGGAGAATATGGAATCGGAATGGCCCTCGTCGCTGAAGCTTGGCCAAAAAACAAACAAGGTCGAGCATCTTCTTATGTTAGTGTTGGGGCTCAATACGGTGTAATCTTAGCAGCTTTGCTAAGCGCGCTCATTTTACCTGCTTTCGGTTGGAGAGCCTTGTTCTTTGTCGGAATCATCCCAGTCATCTTCGCATTTATCGTGCGCCGTAATTTGGATGAATCTCCTGAGTGGCTAGAATCTCAGAAATTAAAAAAAGCAGAAAAGAAAAAAGAGAATGCCGGGAAACTTCGTTTACTTGTCGCTTCTCCACGGATTGCCTTCACAACTCTTACACTTGCAGTGATGGCGACTGTTCAAATTGCAGGATATAACGGACTCATGATTTGGCTCCCATCGATGTTGCAACAATCTCAAGGACTTTCCGTTTCAAGCTCAGCTCTCTGGACAATCAGTACAGCAGTCGGGATGATTGCAGGTATGCTCGTCTTCGGACAAATTATGGACAGACTTGGCGCGAAGAAAGCATACGGCCTTTTCTTAATTGCGTCGGCAATAGCCGTGTTCCTTTACAGCTATGCAACTGGCAGCGCTGGTGTTTTAATCGGCGGAGCAATCGTCGGATTCTTCTCTAACGGGATGTTCGCAGGATATGGTGCCTTGATTAGCAGTTTCTATCCGGTAGAAATCCGCAGTACTGCGACGAATACAATTTTCAACTTCGGGCGTGCTGTCGGTGGATTCTCACCAATACTAGTCGGGTACATCTTACAACACTATGATATGACTGCCGCGATGATCTACCTCGCAATCCTGTTCTGTGTGTCGTTCATTTTCATGTTGACACTTTCACACACGAAAAAAGAGACTCCATCTACAAACAGTACACCTGCTGTTGACTTGAATTAATACAAAAACGAAAGCCGTCCCTTAACACTCGGGACGGCTTTCTTCTATTATATATAAATCACTTTGCAAGCGTCAGTAGCATCTCACGAATGGTTTTACAAGCAACCGCTGTCGAAGCACCGGACGGATCGTATTGTGGAGATAATTCTACGACGTCCGCCGCAACGATGTTTTCAAGCGTTTGAAGGTGTCCAATCGCCGTTAGCAATTCTCGGTACGTAATGCCGCCGGGCTCAGGGGTACCGGTTCCAGGGAACGTCCCTGGATCCAACACATCCAGGTCAATCGTCACATACACCGGAACGTCTTTCAATGATTTTACTACTTCTGGTAATGTCTCCAGTGTGAACTTTTCCAAATGGGTATGCGTCCTTGCCCAGTCAAACTCGCTCTTTAAACCAGAGCGGATGCCGAACTGGAAAATCCGACCGTCACCGAGGAAGTCATGGCAGCGACGGATGACGGATGCATGCGAGAGCGGTTCCCCCATATAGTCTTCACGCAAATCAGTATGCGCATCAATATGGATTACGTGCAGATTTGGGAACGTGTCATAAGCAGCTCGGATAGATGGCAAGCTCACTAAATGCTCGCCACCGATCATCAGAAACTTCTTACCATCTGCCAATACTTGACCGCTGTACATTCCAATTTCCTGAAGGACACGCTCCGTATTTCCAAAAGGTAATTCCAAATCTCCCCCGTCGAAAACGCGAGCATCTTCTAAGTCTTTATCCAAATAAGGAGAATACGTTTCTAATCCATAGGAATCCGGACGAATCGCTTGGCCGGCAAAACGAGTACCAGGTCTGAAACTTGTCGTCCCGTCAAATGGAGAACCGAATAATACGATTTCCGCTTCTTCGTACACGGTTTCACAGCCGATGAATGCGTTCGTACTCAATGCATTATTCTTCACTATCAAGCGCCTCCACTACATAACTCGGTAATGCAAAAGCTCCGTGATGAAGATCTGTATTGTAATACTTCGTCTTCAAACCGATTGAGTTCCACACGTCTGCATCTGCATCCTTTAATGGATCGAGCGACTTCGAAGCGAATCCGAATAGCCAGTGACCCGATGGATACGTCGGCATATGGTATTGATAGACCCGTGCGACAGGGAAAATTTCTTTTATCTTCGTCCGTGCCTTCTTCATGTTCTCCGCATATTCGGAGAAATAAGGGGACTCATGCTGGTTGATCAAAATCCCTTTGTCATTCAACACACGATAGCATTCCTTATAGAATGCTGTCGTGAACAACCCTTCTCCTACTGAGATTGGGTCAGTGGAGTCAACGAGAATCAAGTCAAACGAAGCGTCCGGTGCGTTTTGGACATAGGCAAGCCCGTCACCAAAAGCGAGCTCCATGCGAGAATCTTCTTCTACACCTGCTGCTGTAATCGGTAAATATTGTTGGCACAAACGGAACACTTGCTCATCAATTTCAGCAAGTACGACTTTTTCTACTCCAGGGTAGCGCAAGACTTCACGCGCAGTCCCCCCGTCTCCTCCACCGATCACGAGCACTTTCTTAATATCTGGGTTCGTTGCAAATGCCGGGTGAACAATCATGTCATGATAGATGAATTCGTCTTTTTCATTGACCATCATCAACCCATCTAATGTGAAAAACGAACCGAATTCCTTACCTTCATAAAAATCAATCTGCTGGAACGGTGACTTTTCACTGTGCAGGTGTTTTTCATATCCGATAGAAAACTTGCAGTCTTCGCTCCATTGTTCTGTATACCAACTCATACGTTCGCACCTACCATTACTGGCTTCACAGTCACTTCTTCAATCTCTTTTTCTGCAAACTGTCGAATTTTTTCTACCATTCCGCGCGGTACTTCAAATGACTCCACTTTTTTCGCTTGAAGTTTTTCAGCTAAATAATCCGCCGCTTTCCAAGGGCTAACAGAATCTCCGCATGTGTAGACATCTACAGAAGCAAAACCATATTCTGGCCATGTGTGAATCGTCAGGTGAGATTCCGCGATAATCACAGCACCAGATACTCCGTATGGATTAAAATGATGGAACACCGATTCTACGATGGTTGCTCCTGAGTAATCTGCAGCCTCTTTCATGAACTGCTCAATCACTTTGTTATTCTCTATAATTTCGCTCGGGCACCCATAATATTCAATCAACACATGGCGTCCTAGCGCCGATAATTCTAAACTCATCGTTAATATCCCCCTTTTACGACAGTCACACTGCCTGTTTGTTTTGACCCCGATAACACGCTTCCGAATTCTTGTTCATAGTAGGTGTAGTGCTGTACCACTTCACATGTAATCCGTTCACCTGGAATGACCAACGGAATCCCTGGTGGATATATCATTAATGTATCGGCACTAATACGACCAATTGCATCATCAATCGCAATTGACTCTTGTTCTGCATAATAGGCGTCTCGTGGTGTCATCACTAGTTCATTGACTGAATCCACAACTGTCCATGCAGAGTGGAGAACGTGCGATTTTTTGTGTGTTCGTTCTATATCTAGCAAAGCTGCTGTAAGACGTCCGATTGATATTTCTGTATCCGCCGGCGTGATTATCGCCATGACGACGTACCCTTCAGCAAGCTCCATCTGAATGCCATACCGTTGTTTTAATAGTGAATAAACTTCAAAACCAGTCCGCCCTAGTCCATTCACTCGTATAACTAACTTTGTCCAATCATGTGACTGTAGAAAGCGAGTGTTGATATTTCCACTTTTCAACACTTCATAATGTTTTCCTGATTCGATTGCTTCAATTGCCTCAGCTACAATCGGCTTCAGTCGTCGATACGCATCTGCACCGTGTAGCACAAGTTCTCTCCGAGCTGCGTCTAATGAACTCATAAGAAAGTAGTTAGCGCTCGTTGTTTGGAGCATGCCGGTCACTTTTCGTACTTTATCTGCAGAAATGCAATTGCCTTGGAGCAACAATAGTGAGCTCTGTGTAAGTGAACCACCTGTTTTATGCATACTTGTTGTGACAAGGTCTGCACCTGCTACTATCGGATCAATCATTTCATCGAGAACCTTTAAATGTGCACCGTGTGCAGCGTCTACCAATACGATGACGTCTGATTTATGGGCTAATTCACAAATCGTCTTCAGATCGGTCATCGTTCCAAAATACGTAGGATACGTAATAAGCAATGCTTTGGCAGATGGATGTTCACGTAATGCTTGTGAGACGTTTTCAACTGAAACGCCATGTGAAATTCCAAAATGATCATCCACTTCCGGTTGCATGAATGCAGGAATGACTCCGCTTAAGATCATTCCGTCAATGACCGACTTATGGCAGTTTCTTGGCACAAGAAGTGTCTCACCTGGTTTACATGTAGCGAGAATCATCGCGTGGATGCCTACAGTTGTGCCGTTGACTAGAAAAAACGCATGATCAGCTCCGAAGCTTTGTGCAGCTAACTCTTGTGCCTCTTTAATGACCGATTTCGGATGGCTTAACAAGTCCAATTCCGCCATTGAATTGACGTCCATTTTGAGTGCCTGCTCTCCGATTGCATCGCGAAACGGGGTTTTCATTGTGCCCATTTTGTGCCCCGGTACATCGAACGAAACTGTTTCAGAATTCGCATATCGAACGAGTGCATCAAATAGTGGAGCATCCGTTTGGAGAAGGTTTCTTGTTGGAACTGTCGTCTCTTTGACGATGTTCATCAGCACCCGGCTCCGACTGTGTCATATACAGATTGCGTTAATGCATCGACTTTGTCTGTCCGCTCCCACGGTAAATCTAGTTCCGTACGTCCAAAATGTCCATATGCAGCTGTCGCTTGATAACGTGGTGTCCGTAAATCGAGCATGTCAATAATGCCTGCAGGTGTCAGATTGAATACGTTACGGACAGCACGAAGCAATAGTTCATCTGCAGCTGTCCCTGTTCCGAACGTATCGATTGCAATACTAATTGGCTCGCTTACACCAATGGCATAGGACAACTGAATTTCACATTTCTTAGCAAGCCCTGCAGCGACAATATTTTTAGCGACATATCGCGCTGCGTAGGCCGCGGAACGGTCCACTTTCGTACAGTCTTTCCCAGAAAACGCACCGCCACCATGACGAGCTGCCCCACCATACGTATCGACGATGATTTTTCGTCCTGTTAATCCTGCGTCTCCATGAGGTCCGCCGGTTACAAATCGACCTGTCGGATTAATGAGCACCCGGAACTCCCCTTGCAAGTTGAATTCCTTAACTGTGCTTAAGATAATTTCTTCTTTCACGTACGCTTCGAATGATTCTTTGTCAAAATCACCGTCATGCTGAATCGACATTAAAATCGTATCGATCTTCGGCGTTTCTTTCGATGTATAGTCAATTGTCACTTGTGATTTCATATCAGGACGTGCCCAACGGAACTGTCCATTTTTCCGTAGAACAGACGCTTTCTTCACTAGCGCATGCGCCAATTCAATCGGCAACGGCATGAACCCTGTTGTTTCATCCGTCGCAAACCCGAACATCAAGCCTTGGTCTCCAGCACCGATTTCTTTTGTATCACTAGATGTGTCAACACCCATTGCAATATCTGGTGATTGTGTATGAACTAGTACTTGCACGTTACATGAAGAGCCATCGATTCCTAATTCATCGTTCGTATATCCTATGTCAACTAACGTTTGTCGAGCGATCTTTTCTATATCCAACACCGCTCCTGTTGTGATCTCTCCACCAACGATTACGGTGTTCGTTGTCGTAAACACTTCACACGCTACCCGTGAAAATGGGTCTTGTGCAAGTGCTGCATCTAAGACTGCATCCGAAATTTGATCAGCAATTTTGTCCGGATGCCCTTCTGATACTGACTCTGAAGTAAATAAAATCTTTTCAACCAATATAATCCGCTCCTTACAAAAAATGTGTTTTGGAGCACAAAAAAAGCTCTCCTACAACCTAAGGAAAGCTTCGATCTGCATCAGCTGCTTATCCTCTTATTGTTCACAGTTCCATCACGAAACTGCGCTCAGGTTGGGCGCCCTATCCAAAAAAATCTTTCGAATGGGTTTGCCACCGCATCGTCGACCCCTCGTCTCCGCGGCTACTAATAAGAATGACTTTATTCATGCTGAAAACAATAGTATAGGATTGTGTTTTTCCTGTCAATATATTTTCAAAATTTAATTGAATGAAAATTAAAATGGTTAAATAGTGTTATAAATTTATATATGTAATATGACCAATTAGGCTAGTTCTGGAATCATGATTCTATTATTGATAGACTGGAAAACAAGGTATTCAAATCAGTCTGAAAGGTGGTCAATATCTAGTGAAATTAATTTTTATGATTTCCGCATTCCCACTAACCATAATCATTGTAGGAATTGCAGGGATTATCTTGTATAAGAAGACCCTTCGTCAAAAAAGTTGGTTCGATGGCCTTCAGTTGGAGTTCGAATCTGTGAACTGCCCACATACTAAAACAATTCCGTACGCAGAGACATTCGGTATTTCGTTCAAAAGGAAAGAAACGAGAGTGAAGAAAGTTGTCCTAAACAAATCAGAAATACGGAAAAACGTTACTTACCGACTCTTCTGCGAATCCTGCCACAAAAAGCGCTCCTTCCATCTGATTGAATCACCCGAAGTGAGTGCCTATCAAAGACACAAGGTACTCTATCTTTTAGGGACATTTGCGGCCATTTTTCTTGTATACGGTGTAATTATCGCTCCTGTTCTTACATTGGTTTCTAAATTATTTAATCTTTAACGAAAAAAGTAAATCCCATTGCAGTTACGATTCCAAAAATTAGCGACCATAACGCAATACTGATTGCCATCCAAATGATTGTCTTCCGTTTGGAGGCGCCAAAAAGAAGAGCAAAAAAGGCAGCGATGTGTGTGCCAATGAGAATTGGCCCTGCCAATGCGAGTCCGGCAACTCCGTATTTATCCATAATCTTTCTTCCTCTGAGTTGTCGTTTGGACTCCCCTTCAGTAGATTCTCCTTTTCGACTTCTATACCATTGTTCGATTCGCTGGTATAGGACGATCAGGAGGAGCACAGTCAACATATTCCCCGCAAACGCTAAAAAAATCACCCAGAACGGGGACAATCCTCGGACAATCCCGACCGGAATGACAATTGCAATTTCAAGCGCGGGTACTGCTGCCCCTAAAAATACTAGTATGTACTCAATCATATTTTCTCCTTCCTAACTTACAAGACCTTGCTTTCATCATTCAATTTTTTGTAGGGTTCCTCTACCTCCACACACTCATCCGCTCTGATTTGTCTAGGAAAATAGCTGACATTGCAGCAAGTCTCGCAACCAGCAATTCTTTCCGACCTTCAGGAGTTCGTGTGTAAGTCAAGCTTGCGTGATCCACATGATGATTCCATTCTTTCAAGAAATACTCGGCATATTCTTTTTTACGACCAATTTCCTCAGGAACTGAATGGAAGTCACGTCGATGGATGAAAAGAAGTTTTGACTTGCGTACTAACAAATACCTCGGATTCTCAATCGGGTCAAGCAGCTCTTGCATCGCTTTGAGGAAAGTCGTCTGTTCGTGAATCGTTCCCTGATCTAAACTGCAGGATACCGATTCTCCTCCCTCTGTACGAATACGATTTTCTGTCAGTGGAATTGATAGTAAACCAGCATGAAACAGTGTCTCGTAGACCGCAGTTGCTGCTTGAATTATACTGCGTTCCAGAGAACGATGGCGGATCATTGCTTTCCCTGATTTCCAAAGATACGGAGAAGCTAATACCATGCCGACTAGAAACGCGATCAGCAACCGTTCTTTCGATATATTGAAAGGGATTGGCCCCATAATTTCTCGAGCAGTTTCAAAAAACACCGCTGCTCCAACAATAACAAGAGACTTGACAGTCCCTGCGTAGACGAAAGGTTTCGGGACTCTCTTCCGTTCTGTAACTAGTTCTTCTTTCCGTTCTCCACGTTCTGCATTTCCTACCGCTTGCTGCCATCTTTTCCGCAATGAGGTCCGATTCATAGCTCGCTGAAGTGTCGTTTGATTTTGCAACTCCACTAGGCTCCCGGAATCCAGGTTCTTCGTCAAATGGAGTCTCTCGATGCCCGATGAAATTCGAGGAAGTTCAGCATCCAATCCTATTAACGATTGGAATCGGCGCTCAAGGGCAATCTGGTCTGGCCCTCCTGCTTCCATGACTGGTTGAATACATACTAAATGCCAGATAGCAGCAGTTTTATCTGGATTTCCTGTTTGAGTCCGTATGGCACGCCCTCTCATTTGGTTGCTTAACATATAACTTCCTACCGTCGATGCAATGACAAGTGAATTGATGGCAGGTGCATCCCAACCTTCACCAAGAAGTGCTGCTGTACCGATTAGCACTTGGATTTCACCTCTAGTAAACACTTCTGTCATTAAGGATGTTACTTTTTGTCGATTAGAAGCTACGTCAATCTGTAAATATTCATCATCCTGCACTAATGGTACTGAAGAAAGCTCCACCCCAGTGTTCAGAGCAAGTTCAGCAAGTGTCGGCCATGCAGTGGCTGGAATAATGATGAGCGAACCCGTCAAGACACCTAGACGTGTGTCTGATCCAAATTTTCTGCGCAGTCTTTCAAAAATAGGTGCAACCCCTAGACGTACGAGGGTTTTTTCATCATCTACTTTTGTCGGAAGGTCCTCTTTATGGATGTAATCTGTCAAGATCACTTGTCGTAGAGATGATCCTAACTGCCCTGTCTCAAACGAAACAATCTCTTCGATACTTTTTAGTTTTGTCACGCTCTTGACAAGAGTTTGCTGGATGGCATGGCTAGAACGAAGAGATACCGTTCGCCGTTCAATCGCACCAATTCTGGATAATTCCAGTCGGATCGGCTTCAAAACAGGATGATCACCATCGTAATATGAATCCTTATACAGAAGACCATTCAATAATTCTTCAAGCCATACGAGTGAAAACTCGGGTATATTCTTTTCATCCCCTCCGATAATTTCGAGTCCCATCTGCCACCCTTCACTTCCTGCATTTCTTAGAAACAACAGCAAGCTCGAGTAATATGCAGGACTTCCAAGCAACTCATCCATGCATTCTTCTGGCGTCTGAATCCATGGGTGTCCTTCCAACAACTCAAGGAACTCTTGATTGGATAAAAGATGTACTACTAACGCATCCACCGATCGATGGAACTGTGCAATCATTCCTGCTTCTTCCGATGAGGGAACAGATGCATAAACATAGTCCTGATGCGGACATAGATCCCCCTCACGAATAAGTTCCGGTACGTAGATTTCTTCATCAATCGGACCGCAAAGCTGTATGTAGTTGTTCCATTCTCTTTGCCCAACATCGTATGGTGGCGTTGCTGTAAGAGCAACGATGTTCGGTTCTTCCAGACGATCACGGAACATCATCGCACTTTGCCACCATGACGTCCGCAAGTGATGAGCTTCGTCCAAAATAATCGTTTTGAAGTTTACAGCGTCGAATTCTGCAAAGAAGACTTCTAGGTCTTCCCCTTTTAACACACTATGTAAAGTTTGGTATGTCGTCACCGTTACTGTAGCCGGGTTTCGAACATCTGTTGAAATCCAGTCAGGTTGGTGAGTCCCGTGCAAAAATGACTCCACAAATCGTTCTATCCACTGATTTCGGATTGCAAGTGTTGGTGCAACAATGAGTGTGGGTTCATCTAATCTAAGCATCACTTCCAGACCCAGAACCGTTTTTCCTGATCCAGGCGGTGCGACTAAGTGGAGATGCCTGTTTTTCAAATGATGATCCAAGTCCGAAAGAATCCGCGCCTGATAAGATCTCCAAGGATGGCAAAACACGATGTCTTTGTTAAATATAGTCAATGCTATACCTCCTCCACTCATCAAACTTTCTATAACTGCTATACGGGATGTAGTTGCATAAAGTTTCAGTTATCAACCGTCTGTTGCATAAGGAGAACCAGCTTCCTGCCTACAGAAGCTGGTCCCCTAAACTACCTATATGCTTAATAGTGGAGCCCCATATGTCTCTAATACATAACGCGGAACAAAGAATCGAACCGTTACAAGTGGGTCTACGACTTGACTCACTTGAACTTGCCCAACAGCGCTCAACAGCATCGTGACTTCCGCCAAACTGAGTTTTGTCCTGGCTACCAATAAGTCTGCTGTCTCCTCGACTGCGATTTTTACTGCTTCGTCCAATGTGTTAGCCGAGACAAGGAATGTAAATCCTTTTTCATTTTCAAGTAAGGGGTGATTGAGTGACGTGTCTTTAATAACATCCAGCGTAACGACAGCACTTCCAGGCACTTCAATTCCAGAAACGCCAACTTCTCCATCTCCCATTGCTGCATGGAAATCTCCTAGTGCAAATAGCGCACCTTCGGCATACACAGGAAAGTACAATACTGCTCCTTCAGTGATCAACTGCGTGTCCATATTGCCACCATGAGTCCCCGGTATTTCGCACGAAATCGGTTCTCCTTCAGGCGCAACACCAATGACACCAATCATTGGGTTTAACGGAATGGACAGTCGTTCGTTGAATTTAGCAACACCATTTTCAATTGGAATGATTTTCGATTCCCGGTACGTCAGACGGTGCCCCATCACGCCAAGATCAGGTCCGGTAACCATAACACCTTGGTTGCCAATGTTGAGCTTTTGAATGGTCACTTTCAGCACATCTCCAGGCGCAGCCCCATTCACGAAAATTGGTCCCGTTGCAGGATTGATGGCATCCCAGTCGATCCCACTTATTTTCGTATCAGCTGATTGGATCTGGTTTTTATAACAATCATACGTTTCAATTTCAATCGTTGTTCCTGATTCGATTCTCTCTACTGGTGGATGTGTTTTACTGAATGCATAGATGACATCCTGGCACGACAACATTTTGGTCACTATTCATCATCCTTCCGTTAAGTTTCATCTATTCTAGCAAGACTTTTCAAAGATTGCGAATAATATTAGATGCATCTAAATAAAAAACAAGATAGGAAACATCCCTATCTTGCCAGTTATACTTGTGATTTAGATACGATAGGTTCAACTTCCACGTCTACATTACCTTTAATCGCTTTGGATATCATGCAGTTTCTTTCTGCTTCTACTAGTAGTACATTCAGCTTTTCAAAATCTGTGGCACTCGCTTCTGATTTTAATGAAACTGTTGGCTTATGAATAATCTTTTTATAGGTGAAGACTCCCCTAGTCACATCGACAAATCCGATAGATTCAAGAGACATGTTTTCGAGCGGCAAGTGTGTCCGCTCAATCATCGCTGCCAGTGTAATAATATAGCACGTAGCGGCTGCACCGAGTAACATTTCATCGGGATTCGTCCCAACATTTGGACCTTCCATTGCAGAAGGAATTGATATTTTAGTTTGAAGATTTCCAGCTTCAATGTACCCTTCACTATTCCGGCCGCCTGGCCAAAACGCTTTCAAATGAAATTCATGTTCTGCCATCTCTTCCACCTCTTCTTCTACAGTCATATTTGTTTGTACTACCCTATTGTACTTGCTAGTAATCCACTTTGTGCTGTGCATGCATTATTCCGCCACCCAAACTTTTGTTTGCACATCTTCTGAGTCACACGCCACGCACTAAACAAGCGAAGCGCACCCAATTAATCTCTTAAATCAGGTGAATTGTGTCCCGTTATCGAGAAACTTCGCTGAGTGTCGGAGAAATCTCTCATAGTGATGGAGAAACACGATTGAGTGTCGGAGAAACCACTCGGCTTGTCGGACAACGTGGATTGATCTCTCTCAGCGCGTTAGACCTTTCTAAAACAAGCGAAGCGCCTCCAATTAATCTCTTAACCCAAGTGAATTGTGTCCCGTTATCGAGAAACTTTGCTGAGTGTCGGAGAAATCTCTCTTAGTGATGGAGAAACGCGATCGTGTGTCGAAGAAATCACTCAGCTTGTCGGACAATCAACTCGATGTGTCGGACAACGTGGATTGATCTCTCCCAGCGAGTTAGCCCTTTCTGAAACAAGCGCAGCGCCTCCAATTAATCTCTTAACCCAATTGAATTGTGTCCCGTTATCGAGAAACTTCGCTGAGTGTCGGAGAAATCTCTCTTAGTGATGGAGAAACGCGATCGTGTGTCGAAGAAATCCCCCGAAATGTCGGGCAATCGACTCGATGTGTCGGACAACGTGGATTGATCTCTCCCAGCGAGTTAGCCCTTTCTAAAACAAGCGAAGCGCCCCCAATTAATCTCTTAAATCAGGTGAATTGTGTCCCGTTATCGAGAAACTTCGCTGAGTGTCGGAGAAATCTCTCTTAGTGATGGAGAAACACGATTGATTGTCGGAGAAACCACTCGGCTTGTCGGACAATCGACTCGATGTGTCGGACAACGTGGATTGATCTCTCCCAGCGAGTTAACCCTTTCTAGAACAAGCGAAGCGCCTCCAATTAATCTCTTAACCCGATTGAATTGTGTCCCGTTATCGAGAAACTTCGCTGAGTGTCGGAGAAATCTCTCTTAGTGATGGAGAAACGCGATCGTGTGTCGAAGAAATCACTCGGCTTGTCGGACAATCGACTCGATGTGTCGGACAACGTGGATTGATCTCTCCCAGTGAGTTAGCCCTTTCTAAAACAAGCGAAGCGCCTCCAATTAATCTCTTACATCAGGTGAATTGTGTCCCGTTATCGAGAAACTTTGCTGAGTGTCGAAGAAATCACTCAGCTTGTCGGACAATCGACTCGATGTGTCGGACAACGTGGATTGATCTCTATCAGTGAGTTAGCCCTTTCTAGAACAAGCGAAGCGCCTCCAATTAATCTCTTAAATCAGGTGAATTGTGTCCCGTTATCGAGAAACTTCGCTGAGTGTCGGAGAAATCTCTCTTAGTGATGGAGAAACGCGATCGTGTGTCGAAGAAATCCCCCGAAATGTCGGACAATCGACCCAATGTGTCCGACAAATCCAAGATCCTGATCGACAGAGTTCATCGAAAAACCGGCTACCCGAGGGCAACCGGTTTCAATATTTCATTTCAAGCAAATGATTCGTACAATTAAACAACTCACACAAATTTTCATCCTCACTGATCTTAACAATCGTCAACGACGTATTCCCAAGTGGTTCTTCATACGTCGTTCCTGGCAACAACTCGGACAACAATCGTTTGATGAAACCGCCATGACTCACTGCAAGCACTCGTCCATCTGGATACTTCTGTTGCATCTCCTGGATGAACGACATCCCGCGAGCAATCACGCTATCGTGCGTCTCTCCTTGAAGATCGAGTTGCTTCCAATCTGGCCCCCACTTTTCCAAACGATCGGCTTCCGTGGTGCCTTCGATCAATCCGCCAGCCCGTTCACGCAAACGTTTATCTTCAATCACTTCTGTATTCGTCATTTGCTTACCGATTAGTTCTGCAGTTCGCTTTGCACGCTGCCAAGGACTTGTATAAATTGCATTCCAATTCTCTGCAGAAAAACGCTCTGCGGCTCGTTCCGCCATCATAATTCCTTCTTCATCCAACGGAATATCCGTACTCCCTTGTGCTCGTCCCTGTTTGTTCCAGGCGGTCACTCCGTGGCGTACAAATCCAACTGTGGTCATCCAAGTCGCCTCCTATTCAAACATTATAATGGTATTACTTTATCACATACCCTGAAGTTTCCAAAACAATCTAACAATATTACGCTTTATTCGGTAGCGCGATTCATTGACTGTTCTACAATCACCTTACCCGCTTTAATGACGAAGTTTGCAATTGGCTGATCCTGAATAATGTCGCTCAATTTCTGCGAATCAAACACAACCAAATCCGCCTTTTTTCCTTCAGCAATCCCGTACGTCTCTTCAATCCCTAAACACTTTGCTGCATTGTACGTAATCATATCGAGAACCGTTCGCTGCTGTTCTGCTGAACCCATGAACTGCGTTTCCGCTAGCAAATACCCGATTAATAACAAATTTGCATTGCCGAATGGTGTAAAGGCGTTCCGAATATTATTCGATGCGAATGCTACGTTCACACCATGGTCAAGCATCTGAAGAACAGGTGCCATGCCACGTCGCACATTTTTCTTATCATTGCGGCCATTTAAATAGACATCCGTTGCGGGCAGGGGCATAATCGTGATTCCTGCCTCCGCAATCTTCGTAAATAAGGCAGATGCTTCTTCAGGTTCAAGCGATCCAAGACTCGTCACATGACCAAGCGTCACACGTCCTTGCATCCCTCGCTCAATTGTCATGTCGCAAATACGTTCCGTCAGCATATATCTTGGATCCCCGGTATGATCCGCGAAATCCACATGCAAGTCGAGTGGCAACCCATGCGTTTCCGCTAAGTCAAAGACCAATTCCAAATGACGAATGGAATCTTCCAATGTCTTTTCATTGTAAGGACACCCTCCAACAACATCAGCACCCATCTGAATGCCCTCTTCCATCCGTCCTAGCGTCCCCTCAGATTTCAGAATTCCTTCTTGTGGGAAGACAACAATTTGCAAATCGATTTTGTCCTTATAGACCTCTTTTAAATCTAGCAATACTTCCACGCCGAGTAATTTCTCAATATGATCGACATCAGGATGAGCTCGCATCACAGTGGTACCCTTAGCAATCGCCCATTTCAGCACTTTCTCAGAGCGTGCATACACATCTTCATACGTATACTGTGCTTTCAGTTCACCTGTATTTTTAATTGCCTCTTCAAGCGTACCCGATACATTTGGCTTACGATCCTCTAAAAATGCCTTATCAGGATGAATATGCCCTTCAACTAAGCCTGGAAGAACTACCTTTCCTTCACAGTCTATTACTTGGTCTGGATTTTCAGATAACCCCGGTCCAATTTTCCGTATGACCCCCTCTTCAATCCAAATGTCCTGCAGATCCTGATCATCCCGGATACGTGCATTCCTAATAAGCAACGTCTTCATCGAGCATTCCCTCCATTAGTTCGTCTCTTTTTCCTCTTTCGGTTTACTCAACTGCTTCACTATTTCTTCATCACGAATAATCGGTTGGATTTTAACATCATTTAAAGCTTGTAAATTAATGTGACAATAGCCGTTCGGATTCTTTACTAAATAGTCTTGATGGAACTCTTCAGCTTTATAGAAATTATCGAGGGGTGCCGCTTCTGTTACAATGTCTTTCTTATAAAACTGCTGCTCGTCTTTGACTGCTTCTTTCACAATTTCCGCATCCGATTCATCAGAATAATAAATTCCTGAACGGTATTGAACTCCTACATCATTTCCTTGCTTGTCAACGGAAGTCGGATCAATCACTTGAAACAGATGATCAATGAGAGATTCCAGCGAAATTCTGTCTGGATCATACGTGACTTCTACAGTTTCCACAAAATCCCGATCTCCTTTAATGACGTCTTCATAGCTAGGGTTTTCACCTGTGCCATTCGCATATCCGGAAACAGTATCTTGCACCCCATAAAGTTTTGCAAAATACGCTTCTACTCCCCAGAAACAGCCGCCCGCGAAGTAAATTTTGTGCATCTCACTATCATCGTAATTCAAGGCTTCGTTAATATTGGTCACATCATCTTTCAACACATAACCATCTTCTGGTTCAGGCTCCGTACTTGGTCTACCAGCATTGTCACCGCAGGAAGCTAGAAGAAAGACCGTACAAATCATTAAAATCAACATTATTTTCCGTTTCAACATAAGGTTCCTCCTGTTCTATTTTATCGCTGCCAATCATATCGAACATTCTTTCTATTAGTTTATCACACAACACAAAAAAGCTATCCAAATCGGATAGCTTTTTGCAAACCTATTAAGCTGTACCTAGAACGACACCGCATTTTTTCAAATACTGACGATACGCAATGCTGACTCTGTCCGAAACAAGAGATAATTCCACTTGTAAATCGAGTGGGAGCTCTTCTGGTTTCTGGTTTTGGACAATTGGTTTATCTTGAGCGAATATCATATCTTGAAACTCTATGATTTCTTCATCTGTCTGCCCTGTATCGTAGTTGAACGACAATATTCCATACGCCACGGAATGCGTTTCAGACATCGGACGAACCGTTAGCAAAATCGTCATCAACGTATCATTCTCCGCATCTCGCTTCGTAAAACGCACTGTGAGTGGACGAACAATTTCATACGTATAGTACACGTATTTTGCAACTCCAGTTCCATCCGCATCCGGTTGGAAAATACGGATTTCATCTGAATACATTCTTCCATCTACTTCATTCATTTTATAAGGTTCAATTTCACGGTGTGCCTCTTCACCGAGAAAACCTTGGTGGACAACAGCTAGATGACCAACATCCAAGAAGTTTTCAACAATTCTTGGTGGAAGTGCTTCTGCTTCCTGGGGACCCCAGATGACACTTCTCCATCCTCCTGACTCCATTTCTGGATACTTAAAGAACTCAGGTTCATTACCTGCAAGGTTCACCCAAATAAATCCATATTTTTCGATACAGGAGTAGACAACCGCCTTTGCTTTCTTCGGAATCGATTTGCCTTCAGGTAACTGTGGAATTTTCACACAATCCCCTTCGTCTTCGTACTCCCAGCCATGATATGGACATACAAGACAATCATTTTTCACTTCACCGAGTGATAGTGCAGCTCCTCTATGTATACATAAATCCTTAAATGCGTGAACCCCTTTACTATTCCGGAAAATCGCAAGTCGTTCTCCCATTAAAACAATTTGAATAGGTGCTTCTTGGACATCTTGAGATCGGCAAGCAACGAGCCAATCTTCTTGTAACGCTGTATCTTTCAACATCGATAGATCCCCTTCCATTCTCTTAGTTACTCCAAGTGTACGAAAGGAATTCAGTTTGGTCAACCTAAAAATGCGAACTAATTCTATTAAAAATAAATAATTGTTCGTAATTTGACTGTACAAATCGAATTTCATTCTTTATACTCCAATCTATACCTCAACAAAAACGAACTAAGGAGTGTTCATGTTGTCCAAGAAACGACCAGATGGTTTGCTCATCGGTGTTGATGAGAAAGTTAGTTATCCGAAAGCTATCGCACTCGGTTTACAGCACGTACTCGCAATGGATTTGTACATAGCGCCCATCATTGTAGCGGGCTTACTATCTTTAAGTACCGAAAATACTTCGTTCTTCGTTCAAATGTGTTTCCTTGCAACTGGACTTGCGACACTCATTCAAACAGGTTTCGGCTTAAAACTTCCAGTTGTTCAAGGTCCTTCTTATGTACCCATCGGTGCCATTGCTGCAATTGGTGGAAAGCTAGGACTCGGTGCTATTGCAGGAAGTCTCATTCCTGGAGCCATCATGATTGCACTCCTTGGCTATCCATTAAAAGTTTTCGCAAAAACCGTCCGTAAAATTGTTCCCCCCATCGTTGGAGGAACGGTTATCATAATCGTCGGTATTGCATTAATGCCTGTTGGCTTAAACAATATTTACTTTGCAGAAGGTACCATCGGTCAAAACGTAGCAATCGCCTCGATTTCAGCTGGTGTACTGGTAACGTGTATGGTTCTCGGCAAACGTTTACCTCGATTTGGCTCGTTTTTCCGACTCGTCTCTGTCATCCTTGCAATCGTTGCGGGATCGATTGCTGCTAGTCTCTTTTATCCAATTGACTTCACTCCGGTGAAAGATGCGGCATGGTTCTCCCTTCCGACACTATTGCCATTTGGAAAACCGGTATTCGATATGGGTGCTATCCTCACGATGATGCTTGTATACTTAATTATCCTACTTGAAACGACTGGAACGTGGTTCGTCGTTTCAACGATTACTGAGGAAGAGTTGGATGAAAAGCGTCTGAACCGTGCTTCGTTCGGTGAAGGACTCGGCTGTTTCGTAGGTTCCCTATTCGGCAGCACACCACTTACTGGCTACTCATCGAACGCAGGACTTTTGGCAATCACTGGCGTCGGTAGCCGAATGGTCATCATGGCGAGCGGTTTCATCCTAGTATTACTTGGCTTCATCCCCAAATTGTCCGCAATCATTATTTGCATCCCGGAATCCGTCATTAACGGGATCTTCGGAATTGTTTGTGTGGCAATTGTCACGAATGGTATGAAAATTATTCAACCGATTATAATCGATGACCGAAATATGATCGTCATCGGTGTTCCAATCTTACTGACAATCGCGGTTACCGTGCTTCCGAAAGAAGTGTTAGCAACCGTTCCAAACTGGGCGAATTACCTGCTTTCTTCTGGGATTTCAGTTGGTGCAATTGCGACAGTGATCCTAAACTTGGTCATTCCAGTGGATAAATCATTAGAACAAAAAATACCTCAATCAGACCAGGTGAATAATACAAATTAGAAGACGCTGTGTTGTCCATCCCTATCAAAAGACCGCTAATCCGTAACTGATTAGCGGTCCTTTTCATGCACTGATAAGTTGCAGTATATGAAACTATCTTTAGGTTCTAACAGCGGCCTTCTACATGTTTCTATACTTTTTTAGGTTCGCTCAACTTTCCTCTTCTGATAAAATCCCAAAAGCCACATAAACACAACAATAGACCAAAAATCGCAATAAAAACAACAGGGGAAATGATTCTAGTAAAACTAAAACCGATCATCATAAAACCGACAATTAAATAGTGATGAACCGCATGTAAGTGGTACGTGTCCTGTTCAGAATGCCATGCTCGAAAGTATCCTTGTAATAATCCAAGGGTGACTTGCAACGGAAGCACAATATACGGAAGGTATTCGTACGAGTTCTTGATCAAGCCAATAAGTACGTACACAATTCCCATACCTGCATAAATAATAAATACGTATGATTGTTCCTTATTCTTCTTTGTCTGATAGATTCGGTACCCCCATGCAGCCGAAAAAGAAAATGTTGCGAAAAACCAAGCGAATAATGTAAACGTCAAAGATACTTGCTTTAGCCAAATGATATAATATGGGAAAATAACAACTTGCCCCACTGTAACAACAAGCGGTAGATACCGTACACTTTTAGAATTCATACTGTGCTCCTTCACTTAAGGTAGTGCTCATAAAACATATTCTGGAAGACGCTATTTGGATCTTTACGTAATTTTTCTTCCACAAATTCTTCCCACCCCGGGTAAGAATCCCTAAATTGCTTTTTCGTTTGATACCGATAATAAGGCAAATAATAGGTTCCTCCGTGTTCGAGCGTTAGGCGGGTCCAGTTCTGGATGAGTGTCGTGGCGTTAGCAATCTCATCTTCCTTGAGTCCATGCTGGATTAATACAACCAAACCTAACATATCCTCTTTCGCATAATTCAATGTCGTGACTTCGTCTTTAGCCGCGTAGCGAACCGTAATATTATGAACTTTAAAATCCTCACTTCTGTCGTTCGATGGGATTATTTGCTTTAAATCATTTATGTAGTCTCCATAGGCATGAATTGGAACAAAAAATTCTTGCAACACTTCGACTCTCCCTGGTTTCGTATATTCCATAAATGTGGATTCCGAGCGCATTACATTGTTCCGCGTAATTTCTTTTCCATCAAGAGAACCAATATAAAGCTTTTGTGTTCCCCAAAACAAATCTTCCAAAGCCCCACCCTGACGCCCTACATCAAGTGCTATCTTACTTAGCCGAACACCTTGTTCTTTTTTGAGTACCGTTTTATGATCCTGTTTTTCTGTGTAATCGTAATTGACAACAACCATTTCGTCTAAAAAGGTACTAGGAGCTACACTTACTCTGGCATAGTGCATCGCTGTGTTCCGATGGGTCAATAATTCGTTAAAATAGGTCTCATACTGATCTGTTTTCAATTGTTCTGTATGAATCGTGTATATGTCATTTTCCGTTAATTCCAGTGTCACATCTAATATCACACCAAACAATCCATATCCGCCAAATACATACTTCATCCAGTCATCTGGGTCATCCCGGGTTATGGTCTTGATCTCTCCTGAAGGGGTTAATAAGGTCATTTCCTTCACGGTTTCCGCCATCGAACCAAAACGGATATCCCGCCCGTGCGCATTTACAGAAAGAGAACCACCTATTGTAAAAATAGATTGGGATTGAGTTACTTTCAAGGCTAACCCATGAGGCTGTATGGCCTCTTGGACATCTTCCCATGAGGCTCCTGCCTCTACACGAATTGTTTTTTGTTGTTCATCAATCTCCAATATTCGGTTAAAAGTGCGCATATCCAGAACGACACCATCTTTGTAATACGTATGACCACCTTGCGAATGCTGTAATCCGGCAACCGAGATTTTCTGTCCATCTTTGTTTGCTTCTTTGACAATCCTTTGCAGATCCTGTCGGTTTTCCGCCTTAACGATTCGTTCAACGCGTTGAGGAAGAAGTCCGGTATAATCTGTTACTAAACTACCTTGTGAGAGCCCATATTTCCTTTTCTCTATCGGGATGTTCCATAAAACGACAGCCACAAAAACAACAACTAGACTTCCTAAAAACCATGGTTTTTTAAGTAACTCCATTAACCTTTGCATAGTAACCCCTTTTATTGTCATGTTGTGAATTTTCATAGTTTTAATTTTATTATACAATGCAGCAACAGAAAAGAATCTTATATTTTTTTCTACTGTCAAAAGGAAGACAACTCTCCAACTACAGGATCGGTGTCATTTTTCAATTTATAATGTGCAATTAAATATCTCGTCTTCCATAATTAGCTCCCGTTTGTTTAAGTATTCATCCCCACAAATCTTCAAACGCTAAAGAGGGAATATAAGGAAGCAAGATAAAGGGAAACGTAGACAGTCTTACGATAAAGTCTAGTGTACCTATTCCTCCGTCAACACTCCTACTAGATCCTCTACGTTTTACTCTATCGCCCGATTAAAAATTAAACTTCGTTCCATCAAAAGTTTGTTTGCACCGCTTTATTCATCTGAATAATCAAACATCGTACACATTTCCGTCACATTTTAACAGCAAATTAGAAGCTCCCCAAGAACCGACATACTTTTCATTCCGCATTAGATATGATGAACAAGTTGCTTCTATACTTACAAGAAATTTACTACATGATTTGAAGCGTAATCTATATTACGGGGGCGTAGAAATGTATAAAGCGGGCAAAATGAACTTACTGTTGTTGAGAATTAAGGTAAAACGAAAAGTCATGTATAAAAAAGCAGAACACTTAGGATTCACACATCCAAGTGTTGTCGAATGCAGTCATGAACTGGATATCTTATTGAACAGAGTGCAAGGGATTTGTTCATAACTATAGAATATGAATCAACGGTATTAAAAGATATTCAAACAAAAAAGACAGGTCCAGAGTTTTTCGGACCTGTCTTTTCATATTTCAACAAACTTAATGATGATTATAAAAACCCGTCCAAACTCGATAACCAAGCAAAAATTGCTGTTCAGAAAAGTTACATATTCGTGAGTTACTTTCTTAATCCTATAATCTAAATGGCTTTGAAAAAGAATGGATTGGACTAGGTATAATCCTCAATATACGCAGTTGCTGCCATTCTGCAAGTGCTCTGTTAGGTTTCTCTTTAATTGCTAAGTGCAAAAAACTTCCATGATTGTTCATCATACATCTAACATTAATTCCTTTTTTAAGCTTAATCACAGTAGACATGGGTAAAATGAATGTATATAGAAAGGATGAGCAAAGAAGATGGACTATGACTGCATTATCATAGGCGGGGGACCGGCAGGATTAAACGCCGCACTTGTCCTAGGGAGAGCTCGTAGAAATGTTATTTTATTCGATAGTAATGAAGCCCGTAACCATGTCGTCCGAGAATCGCACGGATTTTTAACACGTGATGGAATCCAACCGGCAAAATTACGTCAGCTCGCATTGCAAGAATTGAAAGCCTATCCTACCATTCAAGTAAAACCTGAAAAAGCACTCTCTATTGAACGCATTTCAGCATCAAATTACGAAGTAACCACAGAATCCAATAACGTATATAAAAGCACTAAAATCTTACTGGCAACCGGCTTAAAAGATGAACAGCCGAATGTACCGGGCATTGAACGATTTTATGGGACAAGCTTGTTTAGCTGCCCGTACTGTGATGGCTGGGAAGTTCGCGATCAGCCTCTTGCCGTCATTGCGGACAAAAATGTCTATAAGCTTGCAAAAGAGGTTTTTACATGGAGTCGCGATCTCATTGTGTTCACTAACGGAGAAGGACGACTCGAACTAGACGAAAGGGAGAGTCTGGAAACACGCGGTATTAAAGTTGTGGAAGATATTCTTTCCGGGCTTGAAGGCACAAACGGTCAACTTGAACGCGTGCGTCTAGAAGACGGCACGCTGATTGACCGATCATATGGTTTCGTTACTCCCCTGTGGTCGCACCCTAACCGTTTTGCCGAACTACTCGGCTGTAAAATGAACAAATACGGAGGAATTCAAACGGACGAATATGGACGTACAAATGTATGGAACGTATACGCCGCAGGTGATGCGGCAAATATCGTCCCTGCACAGCTTATTGTAGCAGCAGGCAGTGGAAGTGCGGCGGCAATTGGCATAAACGGAGATTTAACGAACGAATTATTCGATCAAACAAACTAGCATATATATCTTATTTAAGTGCTTAATACAAAAAACTTTCACTTTAGAGAACCTATTGCAAAAAGACACTGCATAAAGCAGTGCCCAGTTTGAGAGATTGTTTGTCACGTTAGAACTTTGTCAATTCGATTGAACAATCCGCACTATTCAAAACTACTTCGCCACCGATTGGGAAAGTGAACATCGGTTGTGTATGACCGAAATCGACGTCATAGAGCACCGGTATGTTTTGGAGAATTGGGAGTTTATCGAGGATATAGTGGATTTGCTCATTGGAAACCTTGGATCCCCTTTGAAACCGCCCTATTACCAGTCCACGGATTTCACCTGCGACCTGGAGCAGCGAAGTCAAATCCCGTGCAAACGTCTCGGGTATCGTCATTTCATCATCTTCTATGAATAAAATTGAATCGCTTAAATCAGGCATATACTCCGTTCCTTGCAACAGGTTCAACGTACATAAATTTGCGCCAAAGATTCGCCCCTGGGCCGTTCCTTTGTTATAAACCTTCCATTCAGTCGGTTCAAACATTCGATTTTCCTGATCCAAGTACCATGAATCATCGCTCCATTGTTCAGAAGGTGTGAGCGAAAAATGCTCCTCTTGCATAAGACACTTTTTAAAGAACTCTGTCTGCCAGTCTCGGCCAATATCCATCGAAAAGCTTGAAAAATGAGGTCCTGAATACGTGACCATCCCTGTTTTAGCCGTAATCGCTGACGCAATTGCAGTAATGTCACTATATCCACAAAATACTTTGGGGTTGTTTTTGATCAGTTCGTAATCCAGATACGGCAGCAATTCATTGCTATTAAACCCGCCAATGACTGTTAGAATTCCTTTGACGGCAGGATCTCTGAACGCTTCATGGACATCCTCGATTCGGTGTTCAATCGAAGCGGAGTGATGAAGATCCGATTCAAACGCGTACGTACCGAACGTGACCTTGAACCCAAGTGCTTCTAATCGTTCGGTTGCGCTCTTCACTCCATCTTTAGATAATATGGCACCACTTCGACTCGGCGCGACAATACGAATCTCATCACCAATTTGTAATTTAGCAGGAACAATCATTGGATCACAACCTTTTCATCTAGTGTCAAACTGTTTTGATTAATCATAGAACAATGAACAAACGGGGTCAAATTAAAACAGGCACCCTTTGAAGGATGCCTGTTCATTTCTAGCTATTTCGTTGTGCGTATTCTTTCATCGCATCGCGCATGAAGTTCGCGAGCCCTTGGCCAAACTGATCAATGTTCGTTGTGAACCGTTCGTCGGCAACATACATCTCCCCAAGGCCTTCAAATGCTTCCATTGAGTACGTACCAATCGTATTCAAAAACTGGTACCATTCACCGATTGCTTTTTGTGCTTCCTCAGAATTCGCTGGGAGATGTCGCACTTCAGCAAGACGTCGATAGATCGCATTCATCTTTTCCTGTTGTTCCCCACCGAACTGTTGCAACTTCTTGTTCGTTTCATCCACAACTCCATCCCCCCACTGGTCTCTCGCTTCCAGTTCATAAGGATTTTCACTAAAGTCGAATCCTTTAAATCGTTCTTCTCGTGTCATCGTCACTTCACCCTTTCCTTCTTTTATGGTTTGTTCAATCGTTCGTATCATGTCGTCGAGTTGAGACCGCTTCTGATGAAGCATCTGTCGCTGACTAACTAACGCTTCAAGTCGATTGAATGATGGATTGGACAGTATTTCTTTGATTTGTTTTAACGAAAAACCAAGTGCTCTGTAAAACAAAATCTGTTGGAGCTCAGCAAGATTTTCGTCAGAATAAACCCGATATCCCGCTTCTGTCGTTTCTGCGGGTTTCAGTAATCCTAGTTCATCATAGTGATGCAACGTTCGGACACTCACACCTGATAATGCTGCTACTTCTTTCACTTTCATACCCAGCCTCCTTTCATACTTTCAGTGTAAAGGCTGACGTAACGTAAGAGTCAACTAGAAAAAATAGACCGCTTATTTTTAGAAGCATCCTACCTGTTCCGATTCATATTCCAGCATACAAAAATCCGAGTCCGACTAATACGGAAAGGGTGAGAAGTACTCTCCCCCCGAGTGCCTCCCGTTTTACAAAACTAATTGCTAAACCACCAATAGCGCTAATTCCCAGTGCTGCAGCAATTGACTTTCGTATAGTTTCCCCTTCTGGAAACGAAGTGAATGTTATGTATGCAATGAGTAGTCCGAGTACAGTATTCATGACACGAATTCCTAAATTCAAGTTGAATTGCTTCGTATACATTAACCCTTGAAGGAGCACCCCCGCTGCACCGAGAGCGATGAAAATGATTAATAATATTCCCATGTGAAAACTCCTTTCCATGCGTAGCTAGTGTACTTCCTCATTTCGTTCTTTCCCTATTGTGAAAGTTCGCTAACCTTCTCTTCCCAATTTACTAATTTACATTAGAATAAGCTTCAACGCCTTTCAGCTACAAACACTCTACCAAGAGTAGTGACCAAGCAAAATAGGCGTCTTGTTTTAATTAAACAGCAACTCTCAAAATAAGCGGGGATGTCCAAGAAAATCCACAGATTCACTATCGTTTAAAGCAATGAGCGTTTCAGGACTTGTCACTGCACTCAGCTGGTTCATTACAGTATACTTGGGGTAGATTGTTTCATAGAGGTGAATTGGATGGAATTACTGCGCTCGTTACTCGACGAACCACTGATTTTATTATTCGTTATCTTATTTCTTGGCTCCTGGTTCGGCTCATTGTCCATTAAGGGTCTTAACTTGGGTGCAGCAGGAGTTTTGCTAGTTGCAATGGTATTTGGACATTTCGGCTTTGCCATTTCGCCAGTGATCCAAAATTTTGGATTGAGTCTTTTCATAGTCGGTATCGGATTACAGGCAGGTCCGAAGTTTTTCCGCATGCTGCGATCTAGTGGTCTGATTTTCGGAATTTTATCGTTACTAATCATCCTATTTGCGGTTGTCACGACGATTTTGGTCGCAAAAGGACTCAACCTGGACCCGGCACTCAGTGTTGGACTCATGACCGGTGCTCTTACAAGTACACCTGGTTTAGCTGCAGCCTTGCAAGCAACGCATGATCCGCTTGCGTCGGTCGGTTATGGGATCGCCTATCCGTTCGGCGTATTGGCCGTTGTCTTGTTCGTGCAATTGCTCCCCCGCATCGGGAAGATCGATTTACAAAAGGACCTGGAAGAAACCGCGAATCCAATCCGAACAGTTGGTTCACCCGTCCTCACAACTCTTGAAGTGACGAATCCGATGCTTCACAAAAGTAGTTTGAGCGAATTGAATTTTGCTCCCTATGACGCTGTCGTCAGTCGGGTCATCCGTGATGGCCATACGATGATTGCCCTAGGTGATACAATTTTGCTGAACGGAGACAACCTAGTTGTGGTCGGTAACGAAACGAAGCTCGATGGACTGATCGCATATGTTGGGAGACCTGTCGACACAGATTTAGCGAATCCCGACAATGTCCATCTCCGGAAAGTGACCGTCGATTCGGATGAAGTAATGGGGAAAACACTCAAAGACCTCAGATTACGTAAGGATCACGGGACTACCGTCACTCGCATCACACGTGAAGGGATTGAACTGACGCAAAATCCGAACTTGCCGTTAATCCGCGGAGACGTCTTGACAATTGTCAGTACAGAACAGCGTCTCGATGAAGTCGAAGAACTTTTCAGCCGCAAAAAACTCGCCATCACAAATTTGGATATCTTTTCAATTAGTGTCACGTTGCTTCTTGGGGTACTACTTGGGATGGTGCCGATACCAATCCCGGGGCTTGGCACGATACAGTTAGGTACTGCAGGGGGACCACTTTTTGTCGCTCTGATTATTGGGCACTTCGGTAAGCTTGGACCTATCCACGTTCGTTATTACGGTCCTTCCAATCACGTAATTCGTGAGCTCGGCCTAGTACTTTTCCTTGCTGGAGCCGGAACGACCGCCGGTGCAGGAATTGTAGAAGTGATCCAGACAGAAGGCTTGAAACTCATATTTGCAGGAGTTCTAATAACACTGATTCCTATTTTCGCCGGTTATTTTGCTGCGCGCAAACTATTAAAACTAAGTGTCGTCCACTCACTTGGCGGACTTTCAGGTGGTATGACAAGTACACCTGCACTTGGTGCCTTGAACCAACTCATTGACTCTGAAGACCCTGCGATTGCGTATGCAGCTGCATATCCATTTGCACTAATTCTAGTTGCAATTGCATCCCAATTGATTGTGTTCTTCTTATAGAAAAAGACCCTGTCCATCAGCCAATTACAAAGGCTGATGGATAGGGTCTTTTGTTACGTCTGGCTTGCGCATCCAAACGAATGCGAGTATAGCTCCTCCGATGAGTACAATCGTTGCAAAGTAGAACGGATAATCGAGATCAATGTCGAACAGAATGCCTCCTACTATCGGGCCAATCATATTCCCGATGCTTGTGAACATGGAGTTCATCCCTCCGACAAATCCTTGTTCATTCCCTGCAATTTTAGACAAGTAGGAAGTCGCAGCTGGGCGGATTAAATCAAATCCGACAAACACGACAATTGTAACTGCCAAAACTGCAAAGTAAGAACTTACTACCGTCATGGCTGCAACTAAGACAGCGGATAACACTAAACACCAGTATATGAGTTTTTTTTCACCCATACGTTTTGCGAGTCGATCGAACAAAACAACTTGTGCGATTGCACCGACAATCCCACTTCCTGTAATAACAATCGCAATATCTGCAGGTGTGAACGCAAACTTATGATCGACGAATAGGCTAAAGATGGATTCAAACGATGCAAGTCCGAATGACAATACAAAAATCAAGAGGAACACGATGAAGTATATGGGTGCAAAAATTCGTGTGAATCCTGGCTTTTTTGTATTCATTGTTTCCTCATATTGCCGGTCAGGCTCTCGCAACATAATCAGAGAGAAGATTGCTGCAAAAAGTGCAAGACCCGCTGCGAAGAAAAATGGAACCCGCGTACCTAGAGTCGCAAGAAATCCACCTACTCCTGGTCCTAGTATAAATCCAGTGGAAATTGCTGCGGACATATAGCCAAGTGCTTTAGCTCGAGTATCGTTTGTGGTGATATCTGCGATGAATGCTGTGACCGCTGGCATGATGAAAGCTGCACTAACACCGCCGACAATTCGCGAAGCAAACAGGACAGATAATGTTTGACCAACAGCAAACAAAAGTTCGGATACACTAAACATTAGCAATCCAATGACGATCATTTTCTTCCGTCCAAAGGAATCTACCCAACGCCCCGATAACGGAGAGGCTACAAGCTGTGCGACTGCAAAGAAAGCGACTAGATAGCCGACTATTTTTCCTGATAGATGCAATTCATTCATTAACGTTGGCATAACGGGAATTACAAGACCTATGCCTAAGAAAGCGATGAGCAAATTTGTTAACAATAACCACAGTGTAAGTGATGATTTTTTCATATGTTCCGCTCCTACAACCAGTATCGTCCTTAAAATAATATATTTCTTCATTTTATCACGGTTGTGGTTGGTAACCTAGCCAATTGTATTCAGGTATTCATGGGTTGTGACGAACTTTTGTCTTTGCACGTTAAAACGCACCAGCTCCTCCGCCACCGCCACCAACTCCACCACCACTTGAAGACGATGAGGATGATGAGGTAGTAGATGCAGCAACTGCACTATCTGCCCGATTTAATTGCGAATAGGCAAGCGTTCCTATTGGGAAGTAGTACATGATTGGGGGAACATATCCACGTTCGTAAATTGAATTTAAATCCTCCATTTTCTTTTCATCCCATGTTTTTGTACCAATTCCGAAAATCACTGCACGCTTTTGCTCGTCATCCAGTTGATCATTCAAATCAGTAGCGGAAACATCAGGTAATCGCTTCCGGAAAGCATCCCATTGGTACTGGATTCCAAGTCCCTTGACTGTTTTAGGAGCGTACAACAATCCAAATAACACAAGAATTAGACTTGGGATTATTAAAAACAATAGCCACATCGTCTGACCGTAGATTCCAAATACAATCATCGGAGCAATGAGTAAAAATCCTACTATGACAGATAAGACACGTACGCCTTTACCGCCACCCTTCATATGATTGTTATCTATTTCCTCTCTTATAGACTTCTCCCATGCACTTTGCAATGTATTGTATTTATTGACTTCCTGTTGAGCTGATAATTTGTCCCCTTCCAATACATCTAAATTACTGTAGGAAAACGTTTGGCCATCTCCAAAACCATCGAATAACCATTCAATAAGCAATCGCTCATGCTCATATTCCGTATCACGACTAACTACACGAAATGCATCTTCACCTTCTTTTTTAATGTAGCCTTTTCGAAGTAAGTCCAAGAGTGCCGTTGTTTGGACTTGTGTACTTCCAACGTGTGGCACCGTGTATCGAAGTGTTGAAGGTAGGCTCATAATCGCTTCGGGAACAAAATAGGCTTCTGGGTAATCCAAGACAGCTTGCTCTCGACGTTTGTTTTGCAATCGCATTGTATATACGCCTATGAGAAGTAGTAGCAGTACAGCACCTCCAAATAGATAGGGCGCTACTGTTCCAGACAACTTATGCATCTTGTCATAACGAGCTTGTGCTGCAATTAGTGATTGTTGCTCTTTTTCCAAAACAGGTCGTATTTTTTTGTCACTTGTGCGTACAGCCTCGGAGAACAGTGCTTCGTCAAAACCTATACGGACATCTGCATTCGTCCCAGCTGATATTTTTCCAAGATTAAATACAACCGTTCCCTCTTTATCCGTCTTTTCTGATCCACGAGCAGCATCATAGCCCATCGCAATTACATCATCCGTCACTTCCGGCGGGCGAACGGTAATCATTACATTTCCAAAGTCAGTTTCGTTTCGATCGTCAAAAAACGGCCAGTAAAATTGTGCCATGTCAGAGTATTTTTCTACTCCACCTTCAATCGTGTAGGATAATTCAATAGTGACATTCTCATCTTTTGCTTTTCTGTAGATTTTATAGCTACCGCCATTCCCTTCGATTTTAAGGGGTTTTCCGTTTTCATCAGCATGAAGGTCACTGATTTTGCTATCTTCTTTTGGATAAATATCACGGGTGATTCCATTGAAAGAGCCATCGAATTCATACGTTAACCGTTCCTTCACCTGCACATTCCCATCCGTTTCGAGTTGTGCATCAATCTTAAAATCCTTGATTGTGAAGTCTTCTGCAAATGCCGGATTCGGAAACACAATCAACACTACCAACATCACAGCACTTAACATTGCTTTTTTCACGTCCATCACTCCCTTCTTTCTATTACGAATGTCCATCCCTATAGTTTCAAAGCTCGAAATATTAGACCACTTATATGTCTCTTCCCCTTAATCCGACCATATAAAAGCGTTCCATCCATTTTTGGATAGAACGCTCTCGAATTACTTATTTACTGCTCCAGTAAACGATAGTCAAAATCAGAAAACGACTCAATCAGTTGCCCCTTTTCGTGGAACGATAACGAACGCGTCACATCGTTCGGGATGATTAAGCAATGAACGCCTGCACTTATGGCTGCAATCGATCCGTTATAGGAATCTTCCACAGCAATTGCCTCGTCTGGGGTAACACCGAGTCGTTCCAATGCCACTTCGTAAATCGCTGGATTTGGTTTCACTTCATCGACATCATCTGCTGAAACGATAATCGGGAAATACTCCAGCAAGCCATGTTGAGTAAGAAACCCTTCAATCCAATTCCGCTTTGAACTACTCGCAACGGCAAGCAAGATTCCTCGTTCTTTTAGTTCTTTTACAGTCTCTAAAAACCCATCCCGTAATGCCAATTGTTCCCGAATTTTTTCAAATCGGGAGTTGACTTGATTATGAAAAACAGTACGATCCATTGGCACATCTAGCGACTGGTCTATAAAGTCAAATAATGCACCATCCGTTGAACCAACCACTTTTACGAATTCTTCCAACGTCAAGTTGAATCCATGTTGCTCCTTCAAGATTTCTTGATAAATATCAAACCATGCTGATTCTGTATCAATGATCGTTCCATCAAAATCGAATATTACTGCCTTCTTCACACTTGTTCCCCATTTCCGTAATACGTTCTAGTTTTCCTGTACCCATTATAGGGGCAAAGTCACATTTGGTCGACCAATTCTCTGGTATTCATTTAGTTATCAGAATACTGTCGTTAACTATGGTCAACTTTGCTATACTTAATCAATAATTGAATGAATAGAAAAGAGGGGCCACCATGAAACTAGTGACACTATCTACGGGTTTACCTAAGCAAATTAGTACTTCAAAAGGGAAAGAACTCGTCACGGGGATTTGTAAACAAACGATTACAGAAGCATTCTTGTCATTTGATGGTTTTAAAGGCGATGACGTAGCTGATAAAAAACACCATGGCGGACCAGATCGCGCAGTTTGTATGTATCCTCATGAACATTATGCGCAATGGAATGAAGAGTTCAAATGTCAACTTCCACCCGCAGCATTCGGAGAAAATATCACTGCATCCGGTATGACCGAAGCTGAAATTTGTATAGGTGATATCTTTACACTAGGAGACGCCGTCATCCAAGTGACCCAAGGCAGAATTCCATGCAATACCATCGATCAGCGTCTTGGATACCCGATGATGAAAAACATGATTCAGACCGGATATACTGGCTACTTATGTCGCGTTCTAAAAGAAGGAATGGTTCAGTCAGATGACCAGATAACGTTACACAAAAAAGATTCACATGGAGTCTCAGTACTTGAAGCAAATTCAACGTACTTCCATAATCCAAAAGATATCGATGGAATCCGTCGTGTGTTAGCAATAGAAGCACTCGCTGACGATTGGCATGATAAGTTTGAAAACCGTTTAGAAAAAGCACTTGCGAACTCCTAAAGTCGATAAGCTATATTGAGATTGAATGATCGCCAAATAACTTGTATGGTTGTTTACTTGAGTCACTTATCTTTCTGACCATATGAGGTCTTACGGAATTCGGTGTTTCAATCTTTGCTCAAGAGTTGAATTAATAAAACAGGAGCCTCCTTGTATTGGGAGCTCCTGTTTTTGTTAGGATGTTTTATTAGAATTACTTCGCAGATGCGAAGCTTACCTAATCAGGGTTCTAAAACTAGATTGGTCGTGTGATAGTTGTGTAGGCGTCTATTTTCATAGCGTCTGCTATTGATTGGGACTCAACTTTGTGTTTATGAGCACTCTCTAGAATTTATGAGCACTTTTGAAGGTTTATGAGCACTTTCCAGGATTTATGATCACTTTTGAAGGTTTATGATCACTTTTCATATTTTATGAGCATAATCCATGATTTATGAGCATTTATCAAGATTTATGATCACTTTCCAAAATTTATGAGCGCTCGACCATCTTTGTTGCTGATTGTTTCCCTAGAGCAGGCAAGATTCCAGCGGCAATCGCCTCATTGCGCAATTCATCTCGGAATTTTGGATGTGCTATTGCAATCAAAGCTTTCGCACGTTCGCGGATCGATTTACCATGTAATTTAGCAATCCCATACTCTGTTACGATGCAATCGACCTCGTTTTTAGACGTCGTTACGACAGAACCAGGAGTAAGCTTCAATTTAATGCGTGAAATGGAATCATTTTTCAATGTCGAGTACATGCAAATGAACCCTTTCCCATTTTTCGCAAGTTGTGCTCCCCTCGCAAAATCTGCCTGTCCGCCTGTTGACGAATAGTAGTTTCCAGCAATCGTTTCAGATGCACATTGGCCATACAAGTCCACTTCTGTCGTTGCATTGATGGATACAATATTGTCCTCTTTTGCAATTTCATAGGGATCATTGACCATACTCACAGGCAAAAATTCAACGCTTGGATTATTGTGAAGGAACTCATAGAGTCGCTGAGTTCCATAGGCAAACGTCGTCACAATTTTCCCTTGATGAGTGCATTTGTTCATCCCTGTCACCGCACCTGAGGAAACGAGATCCACAATTCCATCCGTCAACATTTCAGTATGGATTCCCAAATCACGGTGGTCTCTCAACATACTCATCACGGCATTCGGAACCGCTCCAATTCCCACCTGCAACGTATCTCCATTTTGAATTTGAGACGTGATATAACTAGCAATCTTTTTGTCTTTCTCAGTACTAACCGGACACTTCTCTTCTGCAAGAAACGCGTCGTGTTTGACATAGCCTTCAATTTGGCTTAGGTGTATTTGGTTTTTCCCGAAGGTGCGTGGCATGTACTTGTTCACTTCGAGGATGAATGGAACTTTCCCGATGAACTCGGAGACATAATCGGCTTGCGTTCCAAGTGAGAAGTACCCGTGCTCATCCGGTAAAGATGCAACTGCCATGACCACTGGACGTCTCAGTGTTTCTCGTAACAACCTTGGGACTTCGTTAAATACATTAGGAACAAGATCGACTGCTCCACTACGGAATGCGTTGCGTGTTGCTCCACTCAAAAAATACGACGTGTGCGACAAATGGCCTTTCATTTCTCCTCGAATATAAGCACGTTCCCGGAGTGCCAACATCTGGTGAACGATTATGTTTTCCAATTGTTTATAATTTGCTTCTAATAGATCCAGTAACAAGTGAGGTTCCCCATTTGCAATGGGAATAACGAGATCAGTGCCAGGTTGCATTAGTGCCATGAATTCTTGCTCGCTCAAATGTTTCGTCATAATTAGATTAACAGCTCCAGTCCATATGATACTTCAATTATATCGCAGACTGAGCGCTCGCTCAACACAGAGATTAACAACATAATTGCTTATGATGAAAACACTCCTTCCGCATCAGTCTGCGAAAGGAGTGTGTCCCTTTTTCCTAATCATCCAGACGAACAATCCTGTTAGCACAAGGAAACTGATCATCAGTGATGCCACGAAGTAAGGTGGCCGGTAGGACATTTCAATTGTATTGAGCCCCGCTTCAATCGGGATACCCGTAAACGCATAATTCGCTTTCAACACAGACACTTTTTCACCATTCACTTTCGCTGTCCACCCTTTTTCAAATGGAATTGGCACTACAGCCAAGCTGTCTCCGTTCGAATTATCGAGCTTAACGGTTGCATGTCCTCCGCTCCACTCAACGTTAGCTGGAGAAGTCTGTTCGTTCTTTCGCTCAGCCTCCTCAAGTGTCGAATAATCCTCAGCGTAAAGTGCTAAATCACTTAATGTATACGTCCCTTTAGGAACACGAATTCGAATCGTTTCTTCAGACGGAACCCGGATCGTTATGTCATTGACACGCGTGCGGTATATCGAATCCGCTCGTTTACGGGTCGTTTTATACTCATTCACTTTCAAGTGAAAGCCTTTATCTGCAGTTAAGCGTTCTAAGTAAAACGAAATGTAGGTGTCCTCTTTCAATAGATGGACGTCCGAGACTTTCAAATCGATACCGCCGTTCTTTCCTGTAACAACAAGCTTGTCATTTTTGTACTTCGCTTGTACAGGTTGTACAGTAACTTGATCCATTAAATTTTCTACAACTGGGGAAGTTTGTGATCGGACATCCCATTCTTCTAAGATCACTCCATTTAACATGGCATGCTCGCGTGCAAGCACAGGACTTTCCTCCAACTCTTCTTCTGTATAAACCTTATTCGTTGTCCGAACAAATGGAAGACGGTGTTCATTTTCAAATGCTTTGAAATCACCATTTTGCTCAACTTCTTCAAAGCCAAACGGAACCGGATTCCCCTTGTCTGAACGAACCGCATACACCCCGTTCAGTATGCTATATAGATTTGCCCGACCTCCAAATCCGGCATAGCGACTAACACTCTCCCGTCCCATATCGATCGACAAATCGTTTAAGTAAAAATGTAACAAGTGCTGATTCAAAATACTGGAGTAAATGCTCGTCCCTAAAAAATCCTGGACAATCGGTGTGTTATTACGTGTGCCGATCATCCAATCGATACGAGCAAGTGGATCTTCTTCATGTCCCGTCAACCGCTGAACAAGTTCACGTGATGCTTCCCCGTTATAGGAATCACTTGTGAAAAAGGACTTTGGAATCCCTTGCCCCTCAACTTGTTCCACTTTTGGATGATTTCCTGTCAACTTCTCCTCTTGAAATAAATTCACCGTAATTAAACTAGACGCAACAATCCCGATCCACAACGCTATGTCCCAATGCTTAAATTGGCGTACAGTAGCTAAGATCGCAATTGCGCACGTGATGACTGCCATCATTTCTAAACTGTCTGCATACAAACTCGGTTTTCCTTCTAACTCTAATTCTGAAAATAACATGTAGAGTCCAATCGTTCCTAATGCCGCAATGCCTGCATGCTTTAGTTGGATTACCTTCCAATTTTGAAGCGTAACAGCTATTACTCCTCCAGCAACTAGCATGAGCATGTGTTCCCAGCGAAATTGTGGTGCGGATAATCCGTTGAACACACTTCCAACGGCAGGAGATGCGTGCATCACCGCTAACAGTACGGTCATTATTGCAAACAACCGATACACATTCTTTTTATACATCGGGAATAGAAATAAACAAATGATCGCAAACGCAGGTATGACAACCAACTTGCCATCGGACAATATATTTTCTGTCATGTCGAAAAGAGGGATTTCCCCTTCAAATGGGGGTCTGAAGTTATTCAAATATCCATAAACTGCTGGAACGAAAAATGGCGTACTTATCCCGGCTCCGAGCACTCCACCCACTAAAAAAAATGCGATTTGGTGCTTTCGCTTCAGTTCACCGTCCACTAAAGGTATGAACCACCGAAAAACTATGTATATGAATGTTAATAGGAAGTTAATATATGCAAAGTAGAAGTTGTCCACCATACTAAGCGCGACTGCTCCAATGAACCAACCTGGTTTTCCATCGCGCATAATTCGCTCTGCACCTATGAGTAATAGTGGCAAAAACAACATAGCATCTGCAAAGAATTCCCAATACGTTACATGTCGGAAATACAAAATACTGATTCCATAAATGACTGAGGCAATATAAGAGAACCTGTTTTTTAAACCAATTAATCGGAAGAACAGTGTTGTAATGATCAAAATCACTGACAGACGAATGATGCTGACAAAAACGGTAACGTCCGCCCAATATTGAAGATCAGGTGTTGCCAACAACCCAATCCATTCTAAAAACGCGGTAATCGCTGCAGTTACTAGAAACACTATAGATGTAGAAAAATAATAACCGAGTTGGGAAAATGTCCCTCCCCCTAATCCGAAGCGTTCGGAGTAAAAGAAATTTCCTTCTTTCATAGATTCGTACAGAAAATGTTTAAACGGAATCATTTGTGACAAACCATCATTCGGTCCTACGACGTAGCTCCCTTGCATCCATTCCAATAGCATGAACCCATGGGCAATTATAGCGGTGAGTACACTCACCACAACAAGTCCAGTCCAACTCTTTTTCGTCATCATGACGCCTTCAGCACCTTTCCAGTCACAACGAATGTCACAGGAACTGTAATGATCAATGCTCCTAATGGTGCGATGCTACTGTTCACATGCAATATGTCCACTAGAATGTAGAGCAACACAGCAGTCACCACGATATTGACGAGTTGAGTCACAGGATAGACTAAAAACTTTTTTAACGTCGGTTTTACTTTGTATGTCACATAACTATTCAAGAAAAACGAAATAATCATGCTTAAAATGACTGCGCTGAAATGCGCAACCATATAAACAAGTCCTAGCGCTTTTAATCCAAACAAGTAGAACGCATAATAGGTTCCTGTGTTAATAACGCCAACAATGGCGAATGTGATGAATTCACGAACTTCGAATTTTGGCATGAGAGACTGGTTTTCCTTTCACCGCGGCGCTTGTCCGACGGACGAGATAATGGGGGCGTTTTTTTGTTTCATTGTAAATCCTTCCAACATACTCCCCGATGATTCCAAGAGATAGTAATTGGACACCACCAAGAAAGAGTACTGCTGATATGGTCGTGAAATAACCTGGTACGTCCACGCCGTTTCTTGCAATATCAGCTAATGTAAACACAATATATGAGATAGCTAAAAACATGCTTAATATTCCTGCATAGAAGCATAAGCGCAACGGTTTTGTGTTGAATGAAACAATACCGTCGACTGCATAGTTGAGCAATTGCTTAAATGACCACTTCGTCTCACCATGTTGTCGTGTGACATTGTCATAACAAATCGTCTTCTGTTCCAATCCAATCCATGAATAGAGCCCTTTAGAAAAACGATTTCCTTCACTGAGCTGCAACAACGAATCGACCGCGCGGCGGCTGAGCAAACGGAAATCCCCTTCGCCATCATGTAACTCAACTTCGATAGTTTTGTTCACTCCCCAGTAGTAAGCGCGAGAAAGCAAAGAACGAATTGGTGAGTCCCCTTTCCGATTACGCTTCGCAATGACTTGGTCATACCCCTCTTCATATCCACGGATCAATTGGGGAATCAATTCTGGAGGATGCTGCAAATCTGCATCCATTAATATCACGGCATCCCCTTTTGCATATTCAAGGCCCGCCAAAATGGCAGCCTCTTTCCCGAAATTGCGTGTAAAGGATACATATTCCACTTCTGGATAATCGATTAGTGCCCCACGGATTTCGTCCATGGTTTTATCCTCACTTCCATCATCTACAAATAACACCTCATAAGGTAACCCACTTGACGACATGATTTCGTTCAATGCTTTCATCATGTTAAAAATATTGCCTTCTTCATTATATGAAGGGATGACGAATGAAATAAACAATTGCTTCATTCTGTGCACCTGCTTTCTAAATTTGTGCCAACGGCTTTCCTACTAATACCCGTTTTTCGTAGAAATATCACTTTTTTTAGAGATTTAGAGAGAGTTTGTTCAGAATGATACATTTGTGTAATCAGTTTCCTATGAAGCACTGAAACGGTCCATTCTTACCACTAAGAATTTTCACCTTGTTCTGCGAATTTGTTCTCTTATTGCATCGTCTTCTGATTCAGCGCATACTTAGTTAGGTACATTTAGAAGATAGGAGTTTGACTTATGATTTCAACTAATGACATGATTTCCCAAGATCCTTGGGAAGCTTATTTAGACGTGGATACCCACGGACACCAAGTTCTTTCAAGCATTGAATTTACGACGACTTACTTGTGCAATATGCGCTGCGAACACTGTGCGGTTGGCTATATGCTTCAACCGAAAGACCCCGACGCGCTTCCGATAGAGTTGCTTATCCAGCGATTAGAGGAAATCCCTCATTTACGTACAATTAGCTTAACCGGAGGCGAACCGATGTTTTCAAAACGGTCGGTGGAACGTTACGTCCTGCCTCTCCTTAAATATGCACACGAACGTGGCGTTCGTACCCAGATGAACTCTAATTTGACGATGCCACTTGAGCGTTACGAAATGATCGCTCCCTACCTCGATGTTCTTCACATTTCCCATAACTGGGGTACCGTTGAAGATTTTGCTGAAGGTGGGTTTGCCAATATGGAACGCATCCCTTCTTTTGAACGTCGTGCAGAACAATTTCAGCGGATGATTGAAAACAGCCGTGCACTGGCAGACTTAGGGGTAATGGTCTCCGCAGAAACCATGTTGAATCGCAGAACGCTTCCTCACTTACAAAAAATTCACGAACAAGTTGTACACGAAATGAAATGTGCTCGACACGAAATACACCCGATGTACCCAAGTGACTTCGCTTCAACTCTGGAAGTCCTTTCATTGGACGAAACCCGCACAGCTATAAAAGAAATCCTTCAATTCCGTGATCCTTCCACTTGGATGCTGTTTGGTACGCTGCCTTTCTATTCTTGCAGTCCAACCGCTGCAGATCAGGAACTATTGGCTCAACTTAAAGCGAGTCCTAACGTGTCGGTCCGAAATGATCCCGATGGACGATCCCGCTTGAACGTCAATATCTTCACTGGAGATGTCATTGTCACTGATTTCGGAGACGTGCCACCTCTCGGTAATATTCAACATGAGAACCTACCGGAAATGTATGAAACGTGGCAACAGCATCCGCTCGCAAAATCTGTTAGCTGTCATTGCCCGGCTGTTCGTTGTCTAGGACCTAATTTGCTTGTTAAGAATGCTTATTATAAGGACATCGACTTTACAAACAGGAAATCTGTAATGGTATATTAGTCTTAAACAATAAGAAGGGGGACCATCAATTATGTATACAAACGTTTTTTTAGCAACAGCCTTTACAAGTAAGTCACCAAAAGAGGTAGAGGTGTTAAAAGATTGCCTGTTCTGTATTGACGAACACGGTATGATCGAACGTATCGTACGCCCCGACCAGTCTGATTACGAAGAAGTGCTCAATGAGTATTTACATACAGATGTTTTCACAAAGATTGATGAGGGGTCCTATTTGCTTCCTGGTTTTGTCGACTTGCACATACATGCTTCTCAATGGGCACAAGCCGGAACAGCACTGGACATTCCTCTCCATGATTGGTTAAGCACGTATACATTCCCTTCTGAAGCAAAATTCGCAGATCTTGACTATGCAAAATTAGTTTATGAAGATGTGGTCAGCACGCTTCTCGCAAACGGTACAACCACGGCTCTTTACTTTGCGACAGTTCACAAAGAAGCCAGTGTTTTACTAGCGGAAATTTGTGCAAAACGTGGTCAACGTGCTCTTGTTGGAAAAGTTGTGATGGATTTAGTTCAAGAATGTCCTGAATTTTATCGAGATTCAAGTACACAGTCTGCGTTACAAGACACTGAAGAATTTATCTTAGAAGTGAAGAAGATTGCCAAGACGACTAAGCAAGGAGTCTATCCAGTTGTAACCCCAAGATTCATCCCTACATGTACAGATGAGGTCCTTGAAGGCCTTGGTGCGCTTGCAGCCAAGTATGATACACATATTCAGTCACATTGTAGTGAAAGCGATTGGGCTCATCAGCATGTCCAACAGCGTTTTGGGAAAAACGATGCACAGGCTTTAAACGACTTTGGATTGTTACAGGATAAGTCCGTAATGGCCCATAGTAATTTCCTTTCTGATGATGATGCAAAATTGTTCGCCGAAACAGGTAGTGCGATAGCCCACTGTCCGGTTTCTAATGCGTACTTTGCGAATAGCGTCATTCCTATTGCAAAATTTGCACGGATGGGTGTGGATATCGGACTAGGTTCGGATATCTCCGGAGGTTTTTCTCCAAGTCTTTACGATAATTCTCGTCAAGCAGTCATGTCTTCCCGTATGTTAGAAGATGGTGTAAATCCTAGCGTACGTGCTGAAGAACGTGGTGTAGACGATTCTCGCATTACGATTGCAGAAGCATTCCACTTGGTGACTGCCGGTGGTGGAGCGAGTTTGAGTCTGCCTATAGGACGTCTTGAAGAAGGTTATGCATGGGATGTCCAATGCGTGGACCCTACAATCTCGACAGCAAAGCTTCCATTATTTGATCCAAACGAACCTCTACTTGATATTTTTCAAAAGATGATGTACCTGGTACGACCTGAAAATATTCGGGATGTGTGGGTTCAAGGCCAACTAGTTCATTCACGTGTGTGAACTAGTTGCACGGATCCTCAAAGGATCTTTAGTTGTAGTTAGCCAGAAATTTGTATGAAACTCATAATTTTTCCACAATAATTGCTTAACTCTTCGTTTTACAGGACATACTGTTTATCACAAGAGCTAAATAGTACTAATCAGCTACAAAATCCCGTTACTTTTGCTTATTTTCCCATTTAATGTGCATTCCACCATCTTCATAGGCATATTGAATAATTTATTTCGTAAACCGAGATATTCGCTTTAAGAAAGGTTATACTTAAACGCTGTAGCATTATACTTAGTTAGCACTTCCTTGGATGTCTTCTTTGATGGATGAACTTATTTCTTTTTTTAATTATCTATTTCTCATATGAAGTTACGAATCCAACTTTACATCACTGAAGATCAGCTATAGGGGTGACGTACGGTATATCTACAAACCAAAAAAAGGAGGAGAAAGTAATGTCTAAAGCGCAAGGTCCAAAAAATACGCAAGACAAAAAAGGAATGAGCCGCCGTAATTTCATGAAGAATACGGGCCTCCTTGCCGGTGGTTTAGTCGGTGGTGGTTTGTTCGGTGGTTTGATTACGAATCAGATGAAAAAGCAACCTGCGACTGATAAAAAGCCTGCTACGTCCGAGAACAAGGACATGGAAGCCCGTACCTTTTTCAGTAAAACGGAAGATTTCGAAACGATTTCTGCTGCGACTGAACGTCTTTTCCCTGAGGACAAACTAGGTCCTGGAGCGATTGGTCTTGGAGTTCCTTATTTCATCGACCGTCAGCTCTCTAGTGACTGGGGATCTAACGCAAAAGAATACATGAAGGGACCTTTCCCGCAAAATCAGGAAGCTGCCTACTATGAGGATCAAAGCAAGGACCAGAATAAGCAAGGACCTAACTCTGTGACTCAAGTAGCCGCACCCACTCCACGCTATCAGACTCGTATGAATCGCGGGGAAATCTTTAGAGAAGGCGTCAAGACGCTTCAAGCTACAGCACAGTCGAAGCATAAGAAGAAATTCTTTGAACTCGAAGGTGAACAAATGGATGAAATCCTGACAATGTTAGAAGAAGGAAAAGTTCGTATGAACGGTATCCATTCAACTGTTTTCTTTAACCTGTTGCTGCAAACAACCATTGAAGGTGCGTACGCAGACCCTGTTTATGGTGGAAATCGTAATATGGCAGGCTGGAAGATGAAAGAATTCCCTGGACCTCGCATGGGGTATCTTGGACAAATTGAAGATGAAGAATTCGCAGTAATGAAGCAGGAAAGCCTACGCGATTATCAAGAAATGTGGGGCTAGGAGGAAACTAAATGGCTAAAAAATTAGAAAAAGTAGACGTGGTTGTTGTAGGTAGTGGCTGGGCTGGCGGTATTGTATCTGCCGAAGCTGCAAAAGCAGGACATAAAGTCGTAACACTCGAACGAGGAAAACCTGTAGATCGTGGGGACTATGTGGGTGTAAAGGACGAACTTCGCTTTTCAGATCGCTATGAAATGATGCAGAACCTAGCTCCTGAAACGATTACATCACGAAATACATTGGACGAAGAGGCTTTGCCGGTTCGTACAAGAAATGAAATGATGGCAGGAACCGACTTAGGCGGAGGTAGTGTCCACTGGGCTGGAGCTACGTATCGATGGAGACCGATCGACTTCGAAATTCGTTCAAAAACTGTTGAGCGTTATGGCGAAAAGAAAATTCCTGAAGGCATGATTATTCGTGACTGGGGTATTACGTACGATGAGATGGAACCCTATTATGATAAGTGGGAAAAAACAGCGGGGATTTCTGGAGAACCGGATCCACTTGGCGACAAGAGATCAAACGATTATCCGAACCCTCCAATGAAGGAATCACCAGCAGTCCGTTTGTTTAAAGATACAACGAAAAAGATGGGCTATCATCCTTATCAAGTAGCTTCTGCCAACCTTTCACAATCGTATAAAAATCCAGACGGCGAAACCATTGCTCAATGTATGTTTTGCTCATACTGTACGGAGTATGGTTGTGACTTTGGTGCAAAATCAGATCCTCTCGTAACCGTAATCCCGACAGCGATTAAAACAGGTAACTGTGAAATCCGTACAAATTCCCTTGTACGTCGTGTGTTGCACGAAAATGGTAAAGCTACAGGCGTGATGTATGTCGACCTTCGAACAGGTCTTGAATATATTCAGCCAGCAGATGTCGTTGTGCTTGGGGCATTCTCATTCACAAACAACCGACTTCTCATGCTTTCGAAAATCGGTGAGCAATATGATCCTGTCACGCGTAAGGGCGTTATTGGCCGTAACTTCAATGGTCAATTCAACATTACTTTCCTAGGAGCACGCGGCTTCTTCGATAAAAAGAAATTCAACCTATTCATGGGCGCTGGAGCACTCGGTGGAACTTTAAGTGACTTCGCTGGCGATAATTTCGACCACACTGATCTCGACTTCATCAACGGTGGCGGCATTGAATTACGTCAGTATGGGCATGGACCGATTGCAACGAACAGTGTTCCAAAAGGGACAAAAGGCTGGGGTCCTGAATTTAAAGAGAAATCTGTCCACTACACAAATCGTAGCTTAGTTGCTTGGTATACCCCAGCAGTTATGTCATGGTGGCACAACTATACGTCTCTCGATCCAACATATACGGATGAGTTCGGAGATCCATTGCTTCGAATCACGAACAAGTATACAGATCATGATAAAGCCATGGCTAAATTCGGTATTGAAAAATGTACGGAAATCATGAAAAATATGGGTGCGGATATTGTCGACCCAGATAGCATCCCTGAAGAGTTCGACCATATTTATGATGGTGGACACTACGCTGGTGGCGTTAGTATGGGTGAAGATCCCGAAACGTCTGCTATTAATAACTACTTGCAGCTGTGGGATATGGAAAACCTATTCGTCGTCGGCGGATCTGCGTTCCCACAATTCGGTGGTCACCACCCTACTGCAACAATCGGTGCCCTTTCGTACCGCGCTTCAGAAGGGGTTATCAAGTACTTGAAAGAACCTGGTCTTCTAACACAACCTAAAAAACAAGGCGCAAAGGCATAATACATTAACTAATAGTAAAAGGACTGTAGACAAACTCCATAAATCATGGGGCTTGCCCACAGCCTTTTTCTTTTACAATAGAATTAACAATGAATAGTTGATTTCCGCTGCGAGCGGACGCTTTCCGAGGGGCTTGCTCTCAGCCAATCGAACGACGGAGAGTTCGATTTGCCGTATTTTAGCGAACTTGGCTGAAATTAAGGCAGCACTCATCTCCCTCGCTTTGCTCAGTCCAGGGTCTTCGAGCTTCGCTTATCCCTCCGGAGTCGCCGCTCTCCGCTACAATCAACAGGATCTCCCAACTATCAAATGAGGTACTGGAAATGATGATGAAGAATCAAATCAAACAACGAAAACAGACGGAGATGCTTTGAATCTAACAGTTAGTTCGGCAAGACCATATAGTCCGTAAATTAGAGGCAGCAATTGATTTTCCCTTCATTTATCCATTGGTTGCAGATCTATATTCCTTAATCGGAAGATCCCGCATAGATTCTGTTGTTCTCATTAAATGTCATTCATTCAATACAATAGCCTTCTTAGGGTTATCCATCGCATACCATGCTTCTCCTTAGCATCGGCAAAAACACTTTGAACTGTCTCTTTACATTTCTCTACACTTCCTGGACTACATATCGAAGTCTTCTGCTACATCTAGTTATTCCTGCCAGCTGGACATGAAGCCCCCAATTACATTCTTTGCTTGAATGATGTGAATGTGTCCTAGGACATTCAGTTGATTGATGCAGGACGGCGACTCCTGGGGATCAGCGCAGCGCGAAGACCCCACAGGAGTGAAGCGACGAGGAGGCTGAGGGCAAGCCCCCGGAAAGCGACCGTCCGGAACGGAGAACAACGGCCTGTCATCCTTCATTTCCTGAGTCAACGATGCAAAAAGACAAAAGGGATGGAAATCAAATCGATTCTCATCTCTTTTGTCTACAGTCCTTTTTCCATCCCCACACCTCAGTCTTGCAGTTGGAGGCTACTTTCGATGGCTAATAGGTTTTCTCGGTATTGCCTCATCTCACTTCTCGAAATCTCTCCTTTTTCAAATGCTGTCTGGATGTAACTCCGTTCAGTATGGAGTGCAAAGTCGATCCATTCATGCAAATGATGAGCTGCTTCCCTCGGAAGACCATAGCCACCCATTCTTTCATAATTCAACAGGAAGGCTTCAATCAGTTCTGCTGAGAATTGACCGGCTTCTAGTGATTTCAAATTTTCGGTTATGAAATGACTGTTGCTTTGCAAGAGAATCATCCGCTGCTCTTTACGCTGATCTGGAGTGAGCGGTGTCATACGCATTCCTTGAAGATGTCTTTTTAAAAGTCGGCTGTAGAAGGAATTCACTCTGTACTTTTTATCTTTCGTCAGTTTATAAAGTCTTTTGTTCAGCCTTCTTAGAACCGGGAATGCAAGTTGGATACGGATACGGCGCTGTCTTACTAAGTCCAGTGTATTTTCTAACTGCCATTCTAAAATAAGCCGGCGTAGTTTGCGCTCACCGTTGTTCATTTCCTTTAAATTACTGAGAGAAAAAATCCGGTCGTTGTACATCCGAATTACTTTGCTAATCGCTCTCTTGTTCTCACTCGTCCTATGTTTTCTTAATTCTTTTTTCACTTCTCGAAGCATTTCAATTTCCCACTCATTGTCATGTTGAAGCATAGTTCCCTCTACTTTGGGTGCGAACAAATGCAATGTGAAGTTAGCCAGCAATAAGGTCAATAATATAACCCCTGCGGCGATGAACAGCAACAGATCACGCCCCTCAAAAGGCGTACCATCGCTTAAGAATAATGGAAGGGAGAGTACACTGACTAATGTAATCGTCCCCCTCACGCCAGAAACTGTATAAAGGAGCGTATCCGATAATCTTCTTTTGCTAACAAATTCTGTCGTTTTCTGGAAGTTATTAAAGAGAACAATCCACAAGAATCGCAAGCCAAGCAGGGCAATAGTAATGGCTAAAATATAGCCAAGTAGCGAGATGATTTCAAGGTGTTGATCATTTAAAATCGTTTGCAAAATACTTGGTAGTTGAGTCCCTAGCAATACAAACACGATTCCATTCAAACTGAATGTAATGACTGACCAGGTATTTCTAGACAATAAATTCAATTGAGCAACTTCGACATTCAGCTTCTTATAACTAAGTGAGTGGACAATCCCCCCGCTCACTACAGCTAATATACCATTAACTCCCACTTTTTCTGCGATTACAAAAATTAGAAATGGCAAGAGTACTTCCATGAGGATAAACGACGTGCTATTTTCAATCCCTAGTTCACGAAGTCGTCTCATTAACGCAATTTCCAAGAAACTCAACACCGCGCCGAGTATAATTCCGCCGATAGAAATGACGATAAATGTAGTACTAGCATGGAACAATGAAAATGTACCTGTCATTAAAGCAGCTACTGCAAATTGAAAGGATACAAGTCCTGATGCATCATTAATCAGGGATTCTCCTTCGAGCGTATGCATAATTTTATGAGGAACTTTCACTTTTTCTGCCAGTGCACTAACTGCAACTGCATCTGTAGGCGCAAGTGCAGCAGCGAGCGCAAACGCGGCCGCTAATGGTAAGGATGGTAGCAATAAGTGGATGAATCCTCCAAGCAACCCAACAGTGACAAACACCAGACCTATCGAGAGAGATAGGATTGATTTACGCTCTCGCCATATCGCTTTTTTATCTACATTCACTCCATCGTTGAACAAGATCGGGGCTATGAAAAGAAGCAGAAAGAGTTCTGGACTTAATTCTAGAGAATGATTGGTCAGTGGAATGGCTAATACAATTCCTAGGGCGACCTGGATAAGCGGAATTGCTATGGTAGGTAAAAAACGATTGAGTACATTAGATAGAAAAACTGCGCTCAGCATGAGCAAAATAATTTCAAAGATTTCCATTCCTTCACCTTCTTTATGGCTGATTCACTTTTATGTCTTGTTGTTGCAAGTAAGCTCTAACTTACAATACTTTATAGCGTTTGAAAGTGCCTAAAGAATGTTTATGTTAAGCGACTCCATCAAGAAAATTATACGGTAAACGATTCGATTTAGACACTAAAAAGCAATAGTTTGTAAATATTTCATATCTATCCAAGAGCTAGTTAAGGGTTTAATTTTCTGAATGAATGGTATAAATAGGTATAGAGTTTAGGAGGAGTGATTCGATGAAAGTGAATGAGGAAGCACGCAAAAAACTATTTGATACAGTAAATGGTCTCAGCGATGAAGAGCTGAACTGGAAAGCCTCTGAAGACAAGTGGTCCGTCCGTCAAGTGCTAGAGCATCTTTATTTAATGGAATCCAGCGTTGCAAAGGCAATTCAATCGCAACTTACAAAGGGAGAAACTCATGAAACCGCCGACAAACCAATTGAGCGGACAGTCGATCGGTCAACAAAAGTTGAAGCGCCCGACTTTGCAACACCAGGTGAATCCTTTGCTACAGCTGCAGAGTTGAAGGATAAACTAAATGCATCCCACACCTTGCTACAACAAATCGAAGACACTGTTCCCATTGAACAGCTGAAGGAGAGATCGTATCCCCACCCTGTCTTTGGCGAGATGAGCTTAGATCAATGGATTCCGTTCGTGGGCTACCATGAATTACGACATATTGAACAGATTCAAGAAGTAAAAGAATCGATGAATGTTACAAAATAAGTTCCAGATTGCACTATGAAATGATAGAAAGGCCGAGATGCTTTGAAGACGTCTCGGCCTTTCTTTTGCTTTTTTTATTGGCGTAGCCAAATCAAGTTCTCGTCTTCTGCAAAACCAGCGATATTGTACACAAATAACACATCTTGAATCCCTTTCTCTTTAACGATTTGTGCCATATTCCGATGGTCATATCGCAAATCGACCATATAGATTTCTTCAAAGTGATTCGCTAGAAATGGAACGAGCGCATGGGCGTATGAGTCTTTGATAATCATCAGTTTTCGTCCGTTTTTCACATTGGAATGGATGGTTACAGCGCGATGATTGCCGCCTAAAAACAATGAATACTGATCACGTTTTTCAAGAAACTCCCATGCATATAGTGAATCCATTTTCGATTGACCATCGTCAATGTCGACATCATAGGATACATGAAACTTCGGCTCAAACACGTCGATTTCATCTGCAGCAACTGAGGGGTCATTCGCCTTTGCGTCGTACGTTCCTCTGAAGTTTTTAGATACAGTACGAACGGTAAACTCATTTGACGGGACCGGCTCCATTCCCATTTTCTCCATTGCCGCCTGGTAAGCTACATACGCTCCATGTGTCGTCCAGTGATGGTCTGTGCGGAAATAGATCGGATGTTCTTTTGCCGTTTTTAATGCGCTGGCTACATCTATCCAACTGATTTCGCCTCTCACTTGTTCTTCAATGCGTTGAATAGCATTTGCTTCACTAGCTGTTTGTGCGAATTTAGGCAACTTTTCAGGATACATTTCGATAGAGGTCGGGGCAAGTAGTCCGTAAACCGAAACGCCTGTTGTGTTCTCCAGAAACCGTGAAATACTCTCACTATTTGCATCGAGTTGCTCTGAAGGAGTTTCGAACTTCTCAAACAAATAACCATCTTCCCCGAAGTAAACGCCATTGTTATCCTTTTTCATAACAGCTTTTTGAGCAGATGCTTTAATGCTTGTCCAAAAACGTTTATGAACGAACTGATCACTCAAGTACGTTTCCACATCTTTTGTAAACGCTCCTGATGTGATTCTGTCCAGAGACACTTTGGGAAATTCCATAAGAGGACGATTTTCTGCTTGTGAAAACGGTTGGTCTTCTGCTAGCAGATTCATACATGTAATCCCACCAATAAAAACGGCAAATACGACAATCATTATTGTATTTAATCGTTTCACAGTTCTTCCCCTCCTGTCTTGTTCGAATTTCAGATTGTGTTAGAAACGGAAGTACAGGAATGGATTAAACGAGTCATCGACTAAGTAGGCAGTCGATAGGAAGAGAATCGCCATGAAAAAAAACACCTGCAAAGCTGTCTGGATCCATTCGTTTCGAATAATTTCATTACGTTCGACAAGCTGCTTCCACAGGCGCGTAAATAGCGGTGTTGATAAAAGTCCAGCAACGAGCAACAAAACACCATTTGTATAAAGATCATATAAAAATGCTGTATCGTAGAGGGGGCGCCCTCCCAGCCCGACCATCACTTGCGCATAGCGAATCCCTTCGTTAATATCTTCAAAGACGAATAACACCCAGCTGAACAAGATGGCGATGAGTAAATAACCATGCTGGACAAAACGTGGGAGCTTTTCCAGCCATTTGACTAGACCCGCGCGTTCAATCCCAATCAACACTCCGAAATACAATCCCCACAACACATAATTCCAACTGGCTCCATGCCATAATCCAGTCAATCCCCAGACAATGAACAAATTCCGATAAAGCACTAACTGTCCCTTTCGATTCCCCCCAAGTGGAATGTAAACGTAATCCCTGAACCAAGAACCGAGTGTAATATGCCAACGTCGCCAAAATACAGAAGCATTCTTAGCGATGTATGGATAATTGAAATTTGTAGGGAAGTTAAATCCAAACATTTTCCCAAGACCAATTGCCATGTCCGAATACCCACTGAAGTCAAAGTAAATCTGGAACGCAAACGCAATAATGCCGAGCCATGCAGCTAATACAGTCAGGTCTGAAACACCCTGACTTTCAACACTAGCCCACAGTTGACCAATCGAATTGGCGATCAGCACCTTCTTACCGAGTCCGATGATGAATATCCGAACACCATCAGCAAATTGACTGAGCTGAAACGTCCGATTCATCAATTCTTTCTCTATAGTTTCATAGCGTACAATAGGTCCTGCAATCAGTTGAGGAAATAAGGAGACATAGAGCGCAAATATTATGATATTCTTTTGCGGTCGGACATTCCCTCGGTACACATCGATCGCGTAGGACATCGTTTGAAACGTATAAAACGATACACCGATTGGTAGTGGTAAATCCAGTGGTTCAATGCCTGTTCCAATGATTGAGTTGATACTTCCAATTAGAAAGTCAGCATACTTAAAAAATGATAAAACAGCTAAATTTACAACGAGTGAGGACACGAGTCCCAATTTAGCATAGAGTGGCTTTTTTTCTCGATACCGTCCGATAATACGACCATGTATGTAATCCGTTAGTACAGAAAAAATCATTAAAATTATGTAGACAGGTTCGCCCCATGCATAAAAAAACAGGCTGACACCAAGCAACGTGAAGTTTTTCATCGCGCGTGGACTGATGTAATAAAGTGAAAGTGCGAGAGGCAAAAAGAAAAAGAGAAACGTTAAACTGCTGAATACCATGCGCGACACTCCCTCACCAAACCAATTAGAAAAAGGCACACACTGTGCCTTTTACTTTGTTAGAAACTTTCGTTGAATGCTTTCTCGATTGCTTCCGGATCTGTATATGTCACATACAACAGAAATTTCCCTTTTGTGACAATCTTATTGTTCTTCACTTTTTCATATTGGTCAGGTAAGTATCGCTCCCAAGTTTGAACTTGTGAAGCCAATTCGTTTTCAAGCGATTTTTTCAATTCAGGAACCTGTTCTTCATCTTTCGCTTCCAGTAAGATAATCTCATCTGCATTGACGTTCATTAGTGCCGCTATGACTGTCCCATTTGCGACTATTTCAGGATTCAGCTTCATTTTTTCAATCCAAATATTTGCTACAGAATTTTCAGCGTCTGTATCTTTCAAATCCGCTTCTTGATGGGTTTGACTCATATCCTCTACGCCTTCATCTTTCAAATCTGCTGAAATTTCGTCTTTAATATTCGAAAGGATATCTGTAAATTTCACTTCCTGTGCCTGATTCTTATTTGGTTCGTCTGAAGACTGAGTACCACAAGCTGCCATCATGACTGCCATGAATAGCACTGCGATTCCTGCTAACTTTTTCATAAAATCCCCTCGATTCACTAAATGTCCGTTCTTATTAGGATTAGTCGGATGACTTGCTAAAACGTTTCATAGTTATTTAGAAAAAATGAAGGCTTCCAGATATACTTTCACTAAAATTCTACTTGAATCAAGAAAGTTCTATTTTATAATGATGATTGGTGATCACGAGTGAATGATTGATGAAAAATCATAATCAATACAGTTTTGTCGAGATATTTGCAGAAATCTCAGACTGGATTTCTTCTGATTTTTCTACATCATTTACAGCCAACCCAGTACAAAGTACATCGATTAAAAACAATTGAGCGATTTTCGATACTAATGATCCGCTATCAAGTGGGCTTTCTTTCGCCGCTCCTAGGAGAATATGATCTGCATATTGGCTTAGTGGTGATTTCAAGTAGTTCGTCAACACAATAATTGTCGCACCTTTTTCCTTTGCGATTTTAACTGAATCGACGATATCCTTTGTACCGCCTGATATACTAATCGCGACGACAACACTGTTTTCGTTTAAGGAAGAAGCAAGCATCACTTGAAAATGCGGATCGATGACAGCTGTCGCTTGACGACCAATCCGGATCAATCGGCTTTGCATATCGAGTCCTGCGATCCCTGAAGACCCTACGCCAAAGATGACAATGTTCTCTTTTTGTTTCATCACTTCTATTGTTCGCTGCAGTTCCTTTTCATCCACAAGTCCTGCGGAGTCTTCGACTGCCCTCACCATATTATTGCGGATTTTGTCCAAATAAGTACCGTGTTCTGGTAAAGTTGCATCAGCCGCCAACTCTTGAGCATAGGAATACTTAAAATCTTGGAACCCTTTATATCCGAGCTTCCTGAAAAAACGAAGGACAGTCGCTTCTGCTACACCGCTTGCCTCACACAATTCTGTGAGGGATAGATAGATTACATGGGGTTCATTGTCTGTCAAATAAGTATAGATTTTATGCTCGGATTTGGTAAACTGTGGCTTATATTGCTCCATAAGCACCGAAGGTTTCATTCCTTTTAGGGGTCCTGTTTGCATAGAAATCGTCCTCCGTCCACTTAGTTGTTCTGAATAGGATTGTTGTTCAAAAAGTGTCGTACTGCTCCCAACAGATTTGCGTCATTCCCTTTTTCCGCTAAAACCACAGATAACTCTTTTTTGTGATTCGGCATCAGTTTCTTCTCGAGAGACGTTTGAATCGCTTCTCGCAACAACTCGCCTTGTGCAGAAATTCCACCACCAATCACAACTACTGAAGGATTCAAAATCAGCACTAGTGACGCTAATCCTGTAGTCAAATCGTCGATCCATTTTTCAAATACGGCATTTGCTTCATCATTCCCTAAACGGATCATTTCAAAAAACGCAGGAAGCTCCAACTCACCAAACTGTTGTTGAACTGCAACAGCTAACGCGGCACTGGATGCATATCGCTCATAACATCCTGCTTGCATACAAGTACAGGGAATCCCCCCCGGATGCAAAATCATATGACCAATTTCACCGCCAGAAAAAGTTGCTCCTCTATATAAACTACCATTGATGAACAACGCACCACCGATTCCTGTCCCAAGCGTGACAGTCAAGAAGTCGTTGACGTTCCGGGCGGCACCTACCCATTGCTCACCAAGTGCTGTGCAGTTCACATCGTTGTCCATCGTAGCTGGTACGTTGAACTTCGTAGTCACTTGCTCACATACATTCATCCCTGAATAGCCTGGAATCGTATCTGTGGCATAGATAATCGTTCCATTCTCGGTATCTACTTGTCCTGCTGAACTAATCGCAATCCCACTCAGATTTTGTATTGCTTGCATCTCTTCACAAATCATCAGGATTTTTCCCATGAGATGCGAACCGCCTTTCTTCGCTTCTGTTGGATATGCTTTAGGATTCATCAACTTTCCAAACTCATCTGAAATTGCTGTTTTTATGGATGTTCCGCCAATATCAATCGCCCCGATGTACATGGTGATTCCCCCTTATCTCTTCCATTTACTATATCATTTGAAACGGTAAAGGACAGCACCTAGTATACAGGCGCTGTCCTTTCGTACGATTCTTATAGACTTTACTTTTGATCGTAATAAGTGAGCTGTGCTGAAGAATCCTCTGCCTTACTCTTTCCTTTAAACAGCAAGCTGAACAAGTAACCAAATACGAGTGATGAAACAAGGTTAATAAGTGAATACGCCCATAGCGTCGTGTCTGTGAAATAAGATACGTAGATAGCGATAAGGGACGTTACGATGAAGCCCGCAATAGCTCCCTTTGTATTCGCACGTTTTGTCAACACGCCAAGTGTGAACGTACCACCGATAATACCGAGAACAAGACCCATCAAACCGTTGAACCATTCATATGCAGAACTAACGTTAGAATATGCGAGAACGATTGCAAAAACAATCGACAAAACACCTACGATGATGCTGACAGCTTTAGCAATTTTCGTTCCTGTTTCATCGGTCATATCCGGACGTAACACCTTTTGGATATCCAATGTCCAACTAGTCGCGACACTGTTCAAACCTGTAGAGAGCGTCGATTGACCTGCCGCAAAGAGTCCTGCAATTAGTAATCCCGAGATTCCTGCTGGTAGTTCAGTGACGATGAAATTCGCAAAGATAAGATCTTTAGCACCTTCAGGCATGTCACCACCTGCTTGCTTATAAAACACGTAGAGTGACGTTCCGATAAAGAAGAACAAAGTTGCTGTACCTAGAGAAAGTACACCGTTCATGATGGTCATTTTATTCATTTGTTTCAAATCTGTCGTAGTTAAATAACGTTGTACCATGTCTTGACTCGAAATGTACGAGAACAATGTAGATAAGCCAGCACCAAGGAAAATGATGAACAAGCTATCATTGAAGATATTCGGGTCAAAGATTACTGCTTCACTAAAGAACTTGTTGTCTTGGACACCGACTTTCATAATCTCAGGAAGGCCGCCTTTAACAGAGACAATCAGTACGATGAGTGCGAAAACCCCGCCACCTATTAGGACAATCCCTTGGATGAAATCTGTCCACAGAACGGACTTAATGCCACCAATTGAGGAGTAAATTGTCGCAATGACCCCCATGAATAGAATGATTGCCACAGTATGAATACCAGTAACTGCTGATAATGCGAGCGCTGGCAAGTACATGATGATTGACATTCGTCCAACTTGGTAAATGATGAAAAGAGAACTTCCCATAATTCGTAAGCCTTTGCCAAATCGTTTTTCTAAATATTCATATGCTGTATCGATGTTGAGATTGCGATACACCGGCAAGAAGAAGTAAATCGCTACTGGAACAGCGATGAACAATCCAATTTGTCCTGCCCAAAGCTGCCAGTTTCCAAGATATGAGTTCCCAGCAAGTGATAAGAACGAAATTGGAGAGAGCAGTGTTGCGAAAAGACTTACAGACGTCACCCACCACGGGATACTGCCGTCTCCTTTAAAGAACTCTTTCCCTTTCATTTCCTTTTTTGCAACAGCAACTCCGATGTAAAGAATTAAAAGCAAATACGCAACCAAAATAACGTAATCTATTACTGCAAACTTCCCATCCATCCCTTTTCCCCCTAACTTTTCTTTGTCTATAGGTAAGCGCTTACTTGTACTTCAAAAGACTTCAGCAGAAGTCTTTTATTCTTCACTTAGATAAAAACGTTGTTGCAAGTTCTTGTGCTACTTTCACTTTGTCTGCTGAAAGTTGTTTCATTGGCTTGCGACAAACTCCCGCTTCCACTCCTTGAGTTTTCAACATTTCCTTGATTGTCTGATAAAGACCGTTTGCTAAAATGCCTGAAATGAGATCGTTTGTCACTTTTTGAATTTCTCGTGCTTCGTCAATTTTTCCTTCTCGAGCAAGGTCAAAAATTGATCGTGCACGTGCACCATTGACGTTAAACGTACTTCCGATTGCACCATCCACGTTTAAAACTGCTGCAGATAATAACATTTCGTCAAATCCTGAATAGATGAGCTTCTCTGGATACGCATGGCGTAGGCGCTCAAGTAAATAGAAATCAGGCGCTGTAAATTTAACACCGATGATTTTTTCATTTTCAAACAACTCACCAAATTGCTCTAAACTCATGTTGACACCTGTTAAAGCTGGAATCGAATAGATAATCATCGTATTATCAACGCTATTAATAATCATATTGTAGTAATCTTTTACCTCTTCGAAATCGAATTTATAGTAGAACGGTGTAACGGCAGATAAAGAATCATAACCAAGTTCTGTCGCATATTTAGCAAGTTCAACAGCTTCATCAATGTTAAGTGCACCGACTTGCGCGATGAGCTTCACTTGGTCTCCAGCTTCGTCTTTGACGATTTCAAAGATCCGCTTTTTGTCTTCTGTTGAGATTAGGAAATTCTCTCCTGTACTTCCGTTGACGTATAATCCGTCCACTTTAGAGACATCGATGTTATGACGTACTAACTGACGTAATCCTTTTTCGTGAATATTGCCCTGCTCGTCAAATGCACACATTAGTGCTGTAAAAATACCTTTCATGCTTATCCGCTCCTCTGTTTTAACTAATTGTTTTGAATGTCTTATTTATGATGAATTGCTGTTACAAATTTTTCTGTGATGTTCATAGGGCGTGTAATGGCGCTTCCTACGACAACTGCATGAGCACCGAGTTCAATTGCTAACTTTGCCTTTTCAGGAGTATCAAAGTTCCCTTCTGCAATGACTGGCACGTTCACTTTTTCAACGAGTTGCTTCACAAGCTCTAATGGCTTCACGTCTTTTGAGTAGGGCGTGTATCCTGCTAATGTCGGAGCGACAATGTCCGCACCTGCCTCTACTGCATACACCCCTTCTTCCAGCGTCGAAACATCCGCCATAAAGAGTTGTTCAGGAAACATTTCCTTCGCTTGTCTGAGGAGTTCTTCAAATGTTTGGTTACCCGGTCTCATTCTTTTGGTACCGTCTAGTGCAATAATACTCACGCCTTCTTCAGCTAGCGCAGATATTTCTGCAAACGTTGGAGTTATGAAGACTTCCTCGTCCGGATAGTCTTTCTTAATGATTCCAATAATAGGGAGATCGACTTCTTGTTTAATTGCTTGGATATCTTCTACAGAATTTGCACGGATGCCAACCGCTCCACCCAGTTTTGCGGCGAGCGCCATTTTACTCATGATGAATGAGCTGTGTAACGGCTCATCCTCTAATGCCTGGCAAGAGACAACGAGGGAATGTTGTATTTGCTTCAGTAAATCTTGGCTGTTCATGGATAGTCTCCTTGCTGTTTGACGTTGAACGAGAAATAACTAGTAAGCGTTTTCAATCTATTGGCACTATATCATTTATGAAAGTTAACTGTCAAATATTCATAATTAATGATTGTTGTTTTGTCATTATGATAAATACGTGATGTTTAGAGTGCTAATTCCTGAGCAAAACAAAAAAGCAACGACTCAACATGGAGTCGCTGCAAAGGGTAGTTCCTATTATTTCTTTCGCGAGATCAGAATGCCTATTATTCCAGTAACAATCAGACCAATTGTAGCTGCCTTCCGATAACTGTTTGTAGTTTTGAAAGTAACGTGATCTGGTGTGATTTCAAACACACCAACAGGTTTGACGGAGAAACTTCCACCAGCACCTTCACCTCCACCCCCAATAGCATACTTCAGCTTGGCAACAGGAATTACTTTGTTCAAACCAACTTCAACTGGTTCTCCATAAATAAGCGATACATCCCTTTGAACCCCGAACTTTTTAAAGACCGCTTTTATCGGTGTTTCTTCAAAGGTCTTCTCCAATCCAACATGGCTGTCCACTTCATAATTAGTCATCTATTCTCCCCCTCATTATTAAACAGAGTTTTAGTACATGTCATTATACTGTCTGTTACGAATGAAAATGATTAATTGTTTCACTATAACGTGGTTTTATTATTCATTCTTTGACGAGAGTGGGTGTGGATTTGGAGCGTTTGTGCGCGGTATAGAACTGATTGCGCGCGAACGAATGGCATTACCGCGCGGTAGCAACTGGTTTACGCGCGGGCTGATTTTTGCGCGCGGGGAAACCCTATTTGTGCGCGGTATAGTACCGATTACGCGCGAACGAACGGCATTTCCGCGCGGTGGCAACTTGTTTACGTGCGGGATGATTTTTACGCGCGGAGCAACTCTATTTGTGCGCGGTATAGAACCGATTGCGCGCGAACGAACGGCATTTCCGCGCGGTAGCAACTGGTTTACGCGCGGGCTAATTTTTGCGCGCGGGGCAACTCTATTTGTGCGCGGTATAGTACTGATTACGCGCGAACGAATGGCATTTCCGCGCGGTGGCAACTAGTTTACGCGCGGGCTAATTTTTGCGCGCGGGGCAACCCTATTTGTGCGCGGTGTAATACCGATTGCGCGCGAACGAACGGCATTTCCGCGCGGTGGCAACTGGTTTACGATTAGGCTGATTTTTACGCGCGGGGCAACTCTATTTGTGCGCTGTATAGAACCGATTGCGCGCGAACGAACGGCATTTCCGCGCGGTAGCAACTGGTTTACGCGTGGGCTAATTTTTGCGCGCGGGCCAACCCTATTTGTGCGCGGTGTAGAACCGATTGCGCGCGAACGAATGGCATTTCCGCGCGGTGGCAACTGATTTACGCGCGGGCTAATTTTTACGCGCGGGGCAACTCTAAATGCGCGCGGTACTGAACCGATTGCGCGCGCACAGTCCTCACTTACGCGCACAATTATAACGTTTACGGGCGTTCCACTTCATACGTGCTCCTCAGTTTCCGCTCTGTTCTTCTTCGTCAGTGGGTTGTAGATTGGTTGCAATATAGGTTTTTCCCCATTCATACATCGCATCCAAAATCGGCATGAGTGTTCTTCCTTGTTCAGTTAGGGAGTACTCCACTTTTGGCGGAACGACTGGATAGACTTCGCGGTGGATGATTAAATGCTCTTCAAGTTCTCGTAATTGGTTAACGAGCATACGTTGCGTAATCCCAGGCATCAAATTCTTTAATTCACCAAAACGCTTTGTTCCTTCTTTTCCTAAATGCCAGAGGACTAACATTTTCCACTTGCCTCCGATAATCGAAAGCGTTAATTCTTTTTCACAATTAAAATTCTTCTCACCTAATTTCGGCACGGTATCCCTCCTGAACCTTATAATCTTCTATAGTATACTTTTTGACACTATGTATACTTAACTATCGTAGTTTGATTTGTATCTGGTACACATTATAATGGAACCATCCTAGTTCGCAAATTCTATAGCTCGTAATAGGAATTCAAGGAACTGACGGGTTTTCATTCATTAGAAAAAGAGGTGAAACGATGGTTAGAATCGGGTTAGTCGGTACGAACTGGATTACAGAAAGATTATTAGATGGGGCGACACATGTGGATGAACTTAACATATCCGCTGTTTACTCCAGAACAAGTGAACGTGCAGAAGAGTTTGCTAGTAAACATGGAATTCCCCATCAGTTTACAAATCTTGTGGAAATGGCAAGTAGTGACAAAATTGACGCGGTGTATATCGCTACTCCTAACTCTTTTCATGCGGAGCAATCCATTCTTTTCTTGCAAAATGGTAAACACGTATTGTGCGAGAAACCTCTCGCAGCGAATTCAATTGAAGTTCAACGGATGTTCGAAACTGCGAAGAAGCATAACGTTCTGTTAATGGAAGCTATGAAGTCTACACTCCTTCCAAATTTCAAAGTGATCCAAGATAATCTATACAAACTTGGTACGATTCGAAAATACTTTGCAAGCTTCTGTCAATATTCATCCAGGTATGATCAATATAAAAAAGGCACCGTGTTAAATGCGTTTAATCCGAAATTTGCGAATGGTGCGTTGATGGACCTAGGAGTCTACTGTTTATATCCTTTGATCGCTCTGTTCGGCGAACCCCTTGAGGTAAAAGCGACGGGCACGCTCCTGGAATCCGGCGTAGATAGTTCAGGGAGTGTTACGTTGAAATACGTGGACAAAGATGCGGTATTAATGTACTCCAAAGTTTCAAATTCGGCATTGCCATGGGAAATCCAAGGAGAAAAAGGCACGATGCTTATTACAAAAGTGTCCTCTCCTGAAAACGTTGAAATCCAGTATAACGATGGCAGCATCGAAGTCCTCACCGCACAGATGCCTTACCCATCGATGTACTACGAATTGCAAGAGTTTGTAGATTTGATCGAACAAGATAAAATCGAATCGGATGTTAACACGTATTTCAATTCGTATACAACGATGAAAGTGGCAGATGCCATTCGGAAAGATATCGGTTTGGAATTTCCAAGTGATCTTAATGAACAAAAACAAGGACTGGGCAATCTGTTAGATTAGTCCAGTCCTTGTCGTATGAATACTGACTTTTATTTACTTTCCACCAAGGGTTCCAACACAAATTTTTCAAGTGCATGGAGCACGCCCTCATCATTGTTTGTCTTGGTAATGTAGTCAGCGACACTTTTCAATGCCTCAACCCCATTTCCCATGACTACACCTAAACCAGCTGTCGTAATGAGTTCGAAATCATTATGGTTATCGCCAATTCCGATTATTTCAGACTGTTGGATTCCAAGTTGCTCGGCTAAGTAAAGCAACGCATTTCCTTTATTCGCTTCAGGATTTGTGACCTCCAAATAATGAGGTTTCGATTTTGCAATATGTGCGTCTGAACCGAACTCCCCATGCAGCTCGATTTGCAAGCGATCTAAATACATCGGCTCACCAATGAACAACACTTTTGTGAATCCTTTGTATGCAAGGCTGCTCAATTCGTCGACGACGGTATAGGGGACGTTGCTTTCTCTGGCGTACCCCTGTATCTCTTCATTGTCTTCAGTTACGTAAAGAAAATCGTCTTGGTATACTTGGACGTGAACCTGATGCTCCCGTGCGATCTCAATGAGCCTTTCTGAGATTTCCGGTGGCACTAGGCGTTTGAACCAAACCTTCTTTTCTTCAACATCTTTAATGACTGCCCCTTGATACGTAATTAGCGGGACATTCAAGTTCAGTTGTTCGGCAAACTTTTTTGCTGACGGAAACATGCGACCCGTTGCAAGTGTTACGACTACGCCATTTTCAATCGCCTGTTGAATCGCAGTGATTGTGTTTGGCGTAATCTCCAATTGATCGGTCAACAATGTCCCGTCGAGGTCTATCGCTACTAATTTGTACATAAAGCTACTCCTTTACCGCTTAACGAATTGCTCGGGTTGTCAGATTTTTATTGAAGTCCTTCAAACAACAACACCCTTGCTGGTGACGCGTCTGTTCCGACTAATTTAAGAGGAGCTGCAACCATGAAGTATTCTCCCTGCTCCACATCTTTCAAACGAAGTCCTTCAATGATAATGATGTCATTCGCGAATAACGTTTTGTGCGTGGGATGTCCCTCCTGGCTTCGTTCCACCCCAAGTGCATCGATGCCGATTCCGCGAATACCGATTTGCGCTAGATACTCTGCTCCGTCAGCAGCAAGAAAAACAAAGTCAAAGTCAAAGTCTTCTACAAAGGAGTTTTTGGTTTTCAATAAAACAAAATCATTCTTTTGGAGGTTGAATCCTTCTAAGTCTGTCTTAGAAACTCCGGACTCGACAGTTGTTACATCGATGACTTTACATTGTCCAACAAGATTCGTTAAAGGAAGTGTTTCAAAAGTATCCCCTTCTACAACCATATGAAGGGGTGCATCAATGTGGGTACCTGTGTGCACATCCAGTTCCAAGCGTGTTTCTGTCACATAGCCATTGGTCACCCGTTTCAATTCAGGCTGCTTTTCTGGCTTGTTTTTATAGACCGTCATTCCTTCGTAAATTGAACTTGTCACATCGTACATTTTCATAATCATCAACCACCCATTCTGTAGTAGGTTCTATTTACTCTCTACCGTCATCCTTGCACACTCGACATCTTTCTGTCTAGAGGTAGCACCTTTTCGGATAAAAAAAGCCTGAGTCACCATAATAACTGGACTCAGGAAATTCAACACTTCTATTCTAAATTCGCATGACGACCGAACATGAACTCTGAGTGTGAGTCGTTTTTTTCCATCACACTCAAAATGAGGGCATCGTAAAACAAGAGTAGCGACTGTTCGAACAAGGAGCCCATCGGTTGAATGGATTTCCCACTTCCACTAAGAGCCTTCGCTTGTGCAGGAATTTCGATTGTATGATCTGCCAACGTTCCAATTGTTGAAGTCGGATTCGTTGTGATGGATGCAATCGTCGCACCAATGTTTTTCGCTTTCTTTGTCATGGAAACTAAACTGTCTGTTTCGCCTGAACCAGAGCCTACAATGAAAAGATCCTCGGCTTCTAAGTTAGGAGTTACGGTTTCTCCTACCACGTATGCTTCAAGGCCGATATGCATCATACGCATCACAAAAGCTTTGGCCATAAAACCAGAACGTCCTCCGCCAGCGACGAATATCTTTTTTGCGCTAAGAATCGTGTCAACTAAGTTTTCAGCGTCAGTGTCTTTCATTAGTGACAGAGACCGTTTCAGTTCATCCAGTATTTCTTGTGTATAAGTAGTTGCGTTCATCTTACACAAGCGCTCCTTGTTGGATCATCTGTTTAATTTGTTGTGCTGCTGATTTCTTATCTTCTTTTCCAGTGATTCCGCCACCGACAATAATAAGATCGGGTTGGGCTTTGATCACTTCTGGAAGTGTTTCTAGCTTAATACCACCAGCGATTGCTGTTTTCGCATTTTTAACAACACTTTTAATGGTACGGAGGTCTGCAAATGAATCTTTTCCTTCTGCTTGGAGATCATATCCAGTGTGAACACAAATATAATCTGCACCCAACTGATCAAGCTCAGCAGCACGTGTTTTGATATCTTTTACTGCGATCATATCGACCAGGATTTGCTTTCCAAGCTTTTTAGCTTCTTCAACAGCACCGCGAATGGATGAGTCTTCCGCTTGAGCAAGAATAGTAATAATATCCGCGCCTGCTGCTGATGCGTTCCCTACCTCATATCCTGCTGCGTCCATAATTTTTACATCTGCAAGAACATCCAAGTTAGGAAATGCCGCTTTTACTTCTTTCACTGCAGCGAGTCCTTCCTTGTTGATGACAGGAGTGCCAATTTCGACGATATCGATAAATTCTTCAACTTCTTTCACGACTTTAATTGCCCCTGGGATGTCTACAAGGTCTAATGCTAATTGTAATTTCATATATTCATTCTCCTTTTATGTGTTTTTTCAGTGCTCACTCAGTGTAAATCCAGAGATTTCTTTTGAGAAGTACGCACTTTAAAATCACATACTGACAAGGAGTATACTATCGGTATTTAAGTATGTAGATAAATTCCTTTCACCTTCATATAGTGGAGCAACTTTGGATTTGCATTTTAAAACTAAAATTATCGTTATTTTTTTCAACAAAGGTATATGACAAGTTCACGCAAAAACCTAAAAATGATAACGTTGTTTTGTTCAGAGTATCCATCATTGTCCACAGTATACTTTTTTGTACTATATGTTTTAAAACTGCGTACTTACATTTCTCACTCGGTACTCTTATACTAGGTACTGGTGCACTTTTAAATATCGGAATTATTATTCAACCCATTGGAGGGGAAACCTATGCAATTCAATAATTTCTCTTCACAAACAGAGGAGCACAGTGATCGAAATACGCAAGGAATGACAGTTGTTTTGTTTGGCGCAACAGGTGATTTGGCCAAGCGCAAGTTATTCCCTGCATTATATAATTTGTATGTCGAGAACAAAATGCCAAAAGTTTTTTCGGTTATTGGACTGGGGCGTACGCCATACACCGATGCTATTTTTCAGACAAAGGTGGAACAATCGCTACGAACATACTCAAGAGGAACCGTTAAAGAAGAAGGATTACAACAATTCTTATCGTCCTTCCGATACTGTCCGTTTGACGCAACAGAAATAAGGTCTTATGAGAAGTTGAACGAACTCATTGAACAACGGGAACGCGAATTGACCATCCCTGAAAACCGCCTATTCTACTTGTCCGTCGCTCCTAGTCTAATCGATGTCATTACATCGAATTTAACTACAAGCAGTGTTAGTCAAACATCTGGATGGAAACGTCTTATTGTAGAAAAACCTTTCGGAAATGATTTGGCCTCTGCACGCGAGTTGAATGAAAAATTACGAACCGCTTTTAATGAGGATGAAATCTATAGAATCGATCATTACCTTGGTAAGCCCATGGTTCAGAATCTCGAAACATTGATCCTCGTTAATCCGGTATTGGATTCGTTATTTAATCACAAACTGATTGCTAATGTACAAATTACCGCTAGTGAAACGGTTGGCGTTGAAACGCGCGCTTCTTATTACGACAAGGCGGGTGCGATTCGCGATATGGTCCAAAATCATATGTTACAGCTCGTGATGATGACTGCGCTCCATCTTCCAACAAAAGCACAGCCTGAAGAAATCCGTACGAAAAAGATGGAAATCATGCAAGCGCTTCGGCCGATTCAACAAGATGACTTGCAAGACAATCTAATTCGCGCTCAATACGGTAAAGGCGATATCTTAGGCATCGATGTTCCTGCGTATCGTGAAGAACCCGGTGTCCCTCATTCCTCTATGAATGATACGTATATTGCTGCACGCTTGTTTATCGACAACGAGTTTTGGAATGGCATTCCATTCTATATTCGAACAGGTAAACGGTTGGACAAAAAATCGACACGGATTGTGTTTGAATTCAAGGAGCGTCCGTCAGATTTAGAAGACTATCATCCTGAAGGTCTTGCTCCGAACTTGTTAATTCTAGAAATCAGTCCGAATGAAAGTATTTCGTTACAAGTGAACATGAAGGACCCTTCTACAAATCGATTCAAACCTTCTACAATTACGTTCACCACCAATTCATTTAATCAGCCAGAAGCTTATGAACTACTTTTACATGATGCCATTCTTGGCAACGCAACGTTCTTTGCCAATTGGAAGGAAGTCGAGTTATCTTGGCAATGGATTCAGCCTTTATTGGAAGCATTTGAAGAAAATCGATTACCATTAGTTTCATACGCTGCTGGGTCAACGGGACCTAAAGAAGCAAAACAGTTACTTGCCAATGATCACGTTACGTGGTGGTAATTAGACCGCCTTTCACATAAAAGGAGATACAATAACATGTCAGTTACATTTGAATATACAAACGCAATGTCCTTCATGAAAAGTACGGAAATGGATAACTTCAGTGCATTTGTAAAGCAAGCTCATAACCAAATCCACGGTCAACGTGGTCCTGGATCGGATTATCTTGGATGGGTTAGCTGGCCAATCGAGTACGACAGAGAAGAGTTTGAACGGGTGAAAGCAGCTGCATCACGCATACAACGACAATCGGATGCACTGATCGTCATCGGGATCGGCGGTTCGTATCTTGGCTCGAAGGCTGCGATTGAAGCACTCTCCCATACCTTCCATAACCAGATAGAAGGTAATACGGAAGTGTACTTCGCAGGACAAAATATTAGTTCCATTTACATCGAACACCTTCTTCAAGTGTTGGATGGTAAGGATATTTCCATCAATGTGATTTCCAAATCAGGGACAACTACTGAACCTGCCTTGGCGTTTCGTATTTTTCGTGAATTTATGGAGAAAAAGTACGGAGAAGAAGAGGCACGTAAGAGAATTTACGTGACGACGGACAAAACAGAAGGCGCACTTCGTAAGCTTGCTACGGAAGAGGGCTACGAAACTTTCGTCATTCCTGAAGATATCGGAGGGCGTTATTCGGTACTAACACCAGTCGGACTTCTTCCAATCGCTGTTGCAGGTCTTGATATTGACCAAATGATGGCAGGTGCTGAAGCCGCTTTTCACAAATACAATGATCCCAACCTCGCGACAAACGGGAGTTATCAATATGCTGCGGTACGAAATATATTCAACAGCAAAGGAAAATCCATTGAGCTATTGGTGACCTACGAACCTGGTCTACATTTTGTAGCTGAATGGTGGAAACAACTTTTCGGGGAAAGTGAAGGTAAAGACGTAAAAGGTCTCTTCCCTGCCTCGGTAAACTTCACGACGGACTTGCATTCTATGGGGCAATACGTCCAAGAAGGGCGTCGGTTGTTCATCGAAACAGCTTTGCAAATAAAGAAATCCCCCGTTGAGCGAACGATTCAAAATGACGTCAATAATATTGATGGATTGAATTTCTTAACAGGGAAAACGATGGACGAAGTGAACAAAAAGGCTGCACTCGGTACAACACTTGCACATATCGATGGAGATGTGCCAAATTTGCTAATCGAGTTAGATGAGTTGAATGAATATACGTTTGGTGAGCTTGTCTATTTCTTCGAAAAAGCTTGTGCAATCAGCGGAACGCTACTTGGTGTGAATCCGTTTGACCAACCGGGTGTTGAGGCATACAAAAATAATATGTTTGCGCTACTTGGTAAAGAAGGATACGACGAAGAACGAAAACAGTTGGAAGAACGGTTAGCAGAGATTACTAACTACTCAAACTAGAACGGAGGATGGCTATGAGCAATCAGCAAATCGGTGTTATCGGACTTGGGGTCATGGGGTTGAACTTGGCCTTGAACATGGAGAGTAAGGGATTCCCTGTTGCAGTCTATGACTACTGGACAGACCGTACAGAAGAGTTCATCACAAATGAAGCTCAAGGAAAAAATATCATTGGGGCTTCCACTCTTGATGAGTTTGTTGGATCCATTGCAACACCACGCAAGATCTTGATGATGGTTAAAGCCGGAGAGACGACGGATTCGGTCATCCAATCACTCCTCCCCTACCTCGAGTCAGGTGATATTTTAATCGATGGAGGCAACACATTTTTTGAAGATACGAATCGGCGTACAGCCGAGTTAAAAACGTCTGGTATCCATTTCATTGGAACTGGGGTCTCTGGTGGTGAAGAGGGCGCGCGGTTCGGTCCTTCACTCATGCCAGGAGGACCTAAGGAAGCGTATGACCAAGTAAAACCCATTCTTGATGCCATTTCTGCGAAAGTTGACGGCACTCCATGTAGTGCCCATATGGGTCCTGAAGGGGCTGGACATTATGTAAAAATGGTCCATAACGGTATTGAATATGGCGATATGCAACTTATTTCAGAAGCATATTTCATCATGAAACACGCTCTCGGTATGACGCCTAAAGAATTGCATGACACCTTTGCAGAGTGGAACACGGGTGAACTAAATAGTTACCTGATTGAGATCACTTCTGAGATTTTCGGTAAATTGGATGAAGAGACGGGTAACCCGCTACTCGATCAGATTTTAGATAAAGCCGGTCAAAAAGGTACGGGTAAGTGGACAAGTCAAAATGCATTGGATTTAGGAATCTCACTTCCAATCGTAACGGAGTCCGTCTTTGCACGGTTCATCTCTTCTATAAAAGAAGAGCGTGTCGCTGCGAGTCAATTACTGATAGGGCCTGAAGTTGAATCGTTTACAGGAGATCGTAAAGCGCTAATCGAAGCGATTCGTAAAGCATTGTATATGAGCAAAATCTGTTCGTATGCTCAAGGTTTCGCTCAAATGCGTGCAGCTTCTGAACAATACGGGTGGGACATTCCATATGGAGAGGTCGCAATGATCTTCCGCGGGGGTTGCATCATCCGTGCGCAGTTCCTCCAAAACATTAAAGATGCATTCGATCAGAATCCAGAGTTGCCAAACTTATTGGTAGACCCATATTTCACGAAAATTGTTGGCGAATATCAGTCAGCACTTCGTGAAGTACTTAGCCTTGCGATTCAACAAGGTATCCCAACTCCCGCATTCTCTAGCGCTCTTGCTTATTATGATAGTTATCGGACGGCGACACTGCCAGCTAATCTAATCCAGGCACAGCGCGATTATTTTGGAGCACATACGTATGAACGAGTAGATAAAGATGGGGCATTCCATACGGATTGGTCCAAGAAATAAACAGTACCCTAGAGTGAAGACAGGATTCCACGTTACCTAACCAATCTAATTGAATAACTTATTAACTAGCAAAACACCAACATCCCGAATGGAATGTTGGTGTTTTAAATAGCTAAATCATATAAAAAGCTTAACTCTTCACAGTATACAAATGCTTCACCAATTCCCGGTTTCTCTCTTTAGAAATATCGTTATGTGATGTCACAATTCCATGCCCATACGCTTCTGTTGTACTATATTGTTTCGCTTTGTTCACTGCGTTTGCATCAACATCTCGAAAGATACCAAAGAACTTTCTTAAGAGAGTTGATACGATAAGCAGATTGGATTCTCACTGAATGGACATTTTACAATACTTGCATCGATATTAAATACTTGCTGTAAATTTGAGCACGTCATTACATCTTCAGGCGATCCTTCTGTTATTAGCTCTCCGTCTTTCATCGCAATCATATAATCAGAAAATCTAGATGCATGGTTAAGGTCATGGAGAACCATAATAATTGTTCGTCCTTCCTCCTCATTGAGACGCTTTAACAGAAGTAATATATCGAGTTGGTGCGCCATATCCAGGTAAGTCGTTGGTTCATCCAACACTAAAATTTCTGTTTCTTGAGCAAGTGCCATAGCAATCCAAACTCTTTGACGCTGACCTCCAGATAACGCTTCAATGGGTCGATCTTTAAATTCGTTTAAACCCGTTACCTCTATGGCACGATCAATCGCTGCGTAATCCTCTTTTTTAAGTGAGCCTATTCTCTTTTGATGGGGGAAGCGGCCATATGAAACAAGCTCATAGACTTTTAACCCACCAGGTGCATTTGCGGTTTGCGGGAGAATTGCCATCTTTTTCGCAACTTCTTTTGTATCCAGACGATGAATTGCATCTCCATCTAGGTATACTGCACCGCTTTTCATTTTTAGGATTCTAGCGACGGCTTTCAGTAACGTCGATTTCCCGCATCCATTAGGACCTATTATCGTCGTGATTTTGTTTTTAGGAATGGAAAGGCTTAGCTCTTCAATAATAAGTGCATTGGAATAGCCAATAGCTGCACGGTCTACGATTAACTCTTGCATCCTTCATCGTCCTTTCGTCTTTATCTCTGCGTCTGTCTAGTTGGGACTTCTGAGTTCGGGATAACTCCATTACTGAAACGGATTGCTCTGCTCATAATTGTCGGCACCACAGAACCATGATTTTCTTCAGGCGCGATATAAAAAGCTGTATGCAAGGAGTCTACTTTTTTTAAATCCATTTCAGAAACTAATTCTTTTGCATCGTCCACCATAAAGCCTTCTTCTCCGCCCACAATAATGAACAAGTTTTTAGGTGCATCCAATGCATTTCTTTCATAAAATTCTTTCTCATAATAAAAAATTTCATGATCATTCCACCAAATCGACGGGCTACACGCTAAGTAAGTTGTGAATAATTGTGAGCGGGTAAACAATGTGTAAAGTACAAATAGCCCTCCCAATGAGTGACCAAATAAGGTTTGACATGCTGGATTGACTGCATATCTTCGTGAAATTTCCGGCATTAATTCTTGTCCGATAAAGTCAAGAAGCATCTCTGCCCCACCATGTGGCCCAAGCTCAACCCCCTTCTCCTTCAAACGATCCGGATAACTATAGTGCTCAGCAAAAGGTGTGAAGTCGTGAAATCTTTGTTTAGAGACCTCTTTGTCAGTTCCATGATGGCCAATTCCCACGACAATTGCAGGAGCAACAAAGGTCTTCGGTGCATTTCTGGACTGTAATCGTACTACGTCTCGCCCATATTGAAAGTGTGAATTTCCATCCATCATATAAATAATAGGGAATCCCTCTTTAGGAGGCGCAACACTTGGAATGGATACTTTAATATCAAATACATACTTCATCACCTTTGAGTCCAACTTCCAATATTCCGTGTGGTCTAATGTTACTTTTTCAATCATCTATAAGCCCTCTTTTCTTTGTATTAAAACCTTTATACTTTCAGTTTCACGAGCAAATATAAAAAGTAAGGAATTCCGATGATGGAGACAACAATCCCAACGGATAATTCAGAAGGAGCAAACACTGTTTTTGCAATGTAATCCGAAATAATAAGTAAAAACATTCCAATGACTGCACTCATCGGCAACACATATTTGTGCTGTATGCCTACGAGTTGCTTTGCAATGTGAGGAGCCATTAAGCCAATGAACCCGATGCCACCTGAAACGGAAACACAAGCACTTACTAAGCCAATACTGCTTAACAATAGAATCGACTTTTCCTTTTCTACTTTAATACCTAGGCTTTTGGCGGTAGACTCTTCTAATTGGAAGTAATCCAATAACGGACTTTTTTTATAAATGATAGCCCCAAAAATGACGATCCATGGCAACATCGAAGAGACAAATGTCCAATTGGCATTGTAAATACTTCCTGAAATCCAAACAGCAGCCATTTCATAGTCTTGTGCATTCATCTTAAGTGAGATATAAAGCGACAACGCACCAAACCCACTGCTAATTGCGATTCCGGACAGAATCAGTCGTTGCATATCCAGTACACCGTTGCGCCATGAGAACAAATAGATCAGTGTTGCAGCGAGCGCGCCACCTACAAATCCAAAAATCGGCATCATCAGGATGGAAGTGAAATTGGATTGTGTAGAAGTAATGGATGACATCTGGAAAAAATACATAAAGATCACGATAGAAGCACCCGCTCCGGCATTGATGCCCAATATTCCGGGATCTGCCAGGCCATTTTTGGTAACCCCTTGAATCACAGTTCCAGCAATCCCTAGACCAATTCCCACCAATCCTGCAATGACAATACGCGGCAACCGAAATTGAAAAATAACTAAGTCATACTTTTCGTTCGGATTTATGCGTAAAATTGTCTTGCAAACATCCCGAACAGACATGTCAAAAATGCCATTTGTCACATGAAAATAGAAAGCCACGAATGTGAGCAAGATAAAGATAGACATCATAAGAGTAAAACGGGAGAAGACTTTTTTAGTCACGCTGTTCTCCTCCTCTCGTGCGTATTAAGTAAAGGAAGACTGGAACGCCGATAATGGCGGTGACGACACCGACTGGCGTTTCAAAAGGAAAGTTAATATACCGGCTGATTACGTCACTCAATGCTAAAAATACAGCCCCAATAACGGCCGCACAGGGAATGACATAGCGATAATCCACACCAACAATGAATCTTGTCATATGTGGGATGATCAAGCCAATGAATCCAATTTTCCCGACTAATGCAACGGCAGTCCCCGTCAATATCACAACAGACAACATACTAATTATTTTCACCCATTTTGTCCGCTGCCCTAAATTGATAGCTATTTCTTCACCAAGAGAGGCAATTGTTACTGACTTAGCTACACTCATTGCCAATAGCAACCCTAACAATCCAAATGGAATTGCCATTAAGAGCATGCTCGGATCTACTTTATGTATTTTTGAGTTATACCAGAAGCTGATACTCTGGGACACTTGAAAGCGCATAGCGATTGCTGCAGCTACACTGCTTAAAAAAGAACCAATAACTGTACCGATAATTGCCAATCGAACTGGCGACAGACCATCTCGAATCAGCATTCCAAAACCAAATACAATACCAGCTCCAATGGCAGAACCCAGCATGGATAAGAGAATCATTTGGTAGTTTGATAAGCCGGGGAAAAACACGATTGCGATAGTTATAGCAAATGTCGATCCGTCATTTACACCCATAATGGATGGGGAGGCAAGATAGTTCCGGGTGATCCCTTGCATGATAGCACCCGAAACCGCTAAAAATGCCCCTACAAATAAAGCAGCGATTACGCGCGGTAATCGCGATGTCATGATAATGTTGTGGTCCACATTATCTCCATCAAATTGCGTAATCGCTTGCCATATCGTGAGTACAGTTATATCTTTCACGCCATATAAAACGGATAAGACAATGGCTAGTACTATGAATAGTGGGGACACACTTAAAATACTAATCGCTATCCAATTTGTCTTTTTCATTTTATGTGTTCACACCTTACTCACTTACTAGATTTTTAATAGCAGCATCTAGGAATCTAACTTTAGACCATGCTGTTCCACCTTGCGCAAGTGGAGCAACTGTATTCACAAATACGTGATCTTCTTTCGCAGCGGTAATGCTCTTAAAGATAGGATTTGCAAGTAAATCATCCTTCGCAGTTAGGTTATCTGCATTCTCACTATCTTCAAACTGTAAGAAGATATAATCTGGATTGATATCTGCCAACGCTTCAAGCGATAGTTCCCCTTGACCTTTTGTGTTAGTTACAATCTCAGGTACTTGCAACCCTAAGTCTGTGTAGAGGACAGAATTTAAATAGGTCTCTTCCGAATACACAGCGAGACTTCCTTGACGAATGCGCAACACTAAAACAGTCTTATCTTTCAACGAATCTCCAATTTTCTCTTTTGCATCTGCAGCTTTAGCATTGTAATCTGCGATAATTTCGTCCGCTTTGGATTCCTTGCCTGTAAGTTTCCCTAACAGCTGTAAGTTCTCTTCCCAGTTCTCAGATAAATGAGAGTACGGAATCATCGTTTGAATTTTATTCATAGCTGCAACTACATCTTCACCATGTTTCGATGAGCCTAGAATGACATCCGGATTGAGAGCTAAGATGGCTTCGTTGTTTGGTGCGAATTTGTCACCAACGAGTGAAGCTCCTTTAAGTTCACTTGCCAAGTATTCTGGAATCGCTTCCCCGATGGCTAAGACACCAACAGGCTTTACGCCGAGAATCGCTGCGTCTTCCATTGACTCCAGACTTGCTGCAACAATGTTATCCACTTTAGCAGGCAATACATAGTCTTCACCTAAATACGTTATCGTTTGTTCTGTCGTGTTCTCATCTGCTGCGTCTTCTTTATCAGTATCACTCGCATCAGTGCTCACTTCTTCAGCATTTGCTTTTTCTGTATCTCCCGAAGCCTCATTATCATCTTTCTCTGAGCAAGCACTTAAACTCAATGCTAACAGTGCACTCACTGCCATTAGCCAATACTTTTTGTTCATCTGTCATTCTCTCCCTACGTATGTTATTCAACTAGGCCTAGTCAATTGATAACGATTATCATTATCATTAATAATATAGCAGAGGCAGTTTGCAGTTACAAGCGAAATTTTCAAATAATATTTAGCCTTCGTATTGTAGACTTGCAGATTTTAATATGAGTGCATATTTGTATCAATGCAAAAAAGCACTGCTAAGTAGCAATGCTTTTCTGTACCAAAGTTTAAGATGAGTGGATGCTTTAATTGACTTCATTCAACATAGAACCAATATCGGATGCTCCTGTAGGGTAAGCAAAAATCGTCTTCTTCATTTCTTCAAAAGATAACTTTAGACGAATCGCTGTGGAAAAATGATTGATGAGATCATCAGCATTGTCGCCTAAAAAATGCGCACCCAGAACGGTTCCACTCTCAGAATCCGTAATGAGTTTGAATGCAGCGGCTTGTTCGTTCGTCCGTTTAAACGTAAACCAATCAGTTATTTCCTGATACGTCACCTTGGTTTTTTGATTAGTTTTTTTAGCTTCCTCTTCTGTCATACCAACGGAACTGATTTTCGGGACCGTGAACGCAACAGACGGCACAACTGGATAGACAATTGGCGTGTGGTTGCCATGAAGTAAGTTTTGGATGACAGCAGCTGAATCCTTCGAAGAAATGGGAGTAAGCGGTGGTGCTGATGTCTCAGCAGCGTCCCCGGCAGCGTATACATTAGGGTTGCTAACACTTTGCAGGTATTCATTGACCTGAACTCCACCCTTATCCCCAAGATTAACATTTCCTTTTTCAGGATCGATATCGAGTGCAGGTGCACGCCCCAAACCATGGACAACTAAGTCGCCTGTAAATGTTTGCTTGTCACCGTCTTTTTCAGCCGTTACTGTAAACTTTTTCCCGTTCTTTTCTACAGACTTAACGCGCGTATTCAGGTGAATTTTAATGCCGACCTGTTCAGAACGGTTTACAAGAAGATCGACTATATCTGGATCAAATTGTTCAAGAGGTCGTTCTCCACCATGGATGACTTCAACTTCCGCACCGACACGTGCAGCGAGATGCGCAAATTCCATTGAAATGTAGCCCCCACCCGCAAAGATGATTTTCTTCGGCATTTCTTCAAGGTCAAGAAAGTCATCACTGTGAATCATTAAGTCCTCACCATCTAGTCCTAACTTTACTGGCTGTGCGCCTGTTGCAATGACGATTTTCTTACCAGTGAGCACATCATCACCTACTCGGATTTCCGTATCAGATTCGAACGTAGCCTCTCCATGATACGCATCAATCCCAAGGTCCTTAAATTTCTTTTCGGTGTTCTCAGGAATCGGCTCCGTGAACGTTTTCTTAAACGCCATCAAGTCTTTCCAATCGATTCGTGCATCTCCAGAGAGTCCTTTCCCTGTCATTCGCTCCTTCCAATCCATCCATTCCGCTGCGTTTACCAATACTTTTTTCGGGTCACATCCACGTTGAGGACATGTACCACCATATGTACGTCTATCAATAATGGCAACAGTCCAACCGGCTTTTTTACAAGCTTGGGCAGTACTAGAACCTGCTGTTCCTGTACCGATTACAATCAAATCATAGTTTTTCTTCAAACTGGGTTTCCTCCTTTTTCTTGCATTCGTAAACAATGGCTGTCCAGGCTACTTAGCCATCATATATTGAGGGCTGGTATCCACCTTCAACCAAAAAGTTAACGTTACACAAGTGAGTCGTACTACTTAATTTACCCAGGTTTAAGTGTTCTAATCTTATTTAATTATTAGTCTATGAAAGATGATTGACGCAATAAAAGCTGGTTCCACCTAATTGGTAGAACCAGTTTTTATAAACGATTCAATTCGATGACTGTACACCTCTTATTGTGATTTCTTCAAGAAGAGAGACAGCACAACATTAATAACAGCCAGTACTAAACTGAACGTAAATACCATAGAAGTACCCGCCGCTGTAGCTGCCATCATTGTTGCTCCTTCCGCTAAAGCTACTCCTTGTTTGGCGGTTAGGATTGAAATCATAATTGCAATTCCGACAGCTCCCGATACTTGCTGCGATGTTTGGGTAACAGCAATTCCATCTGGATAGAGCCTTTTCGGCAATGCATTCAGCGTATTCGTCTGAACGGCTCCAATGGTCATCCCTACGCCAAGCATCATCACTATATGTGTAACAACCATCATCCACAAAGCCGTTTCTGTTCCATACTGTGTATAGAGCGCATATCCCACTACAACAAGTAGGGTTCCAGGTGTAATTATCGCCCGCGGACCAAACCGATCAAATAAGCGCCCAATCGGAGGAGCAAGAATACAATTCAGCAAACTGCCTGGAAGCAAAACCAGTCCAGTTGCAAAGGCTGAAACGATGAGCGCAACTTGCATGTATATCGGCAAAACAACGAGCATAGAAAGCATACTGAAGAATGTAATGCTATTCATTGTGAATCCCAATACAAATTGTGAGTGTTTGAAAACGTGTAAGTTAAGCATAGGTGACTCGAGCTTCGTCTGTCGGACAACGAATAAGAAGAGCGCAACGAGTCCAAGGACGATTGTTCCGATTACCTGTATACTTCCCCATCCGTAGTCACCGCTACTACTAAATCCGTACACTAGCCCCCCGAAACCAAGTGTAGACAGTATGACGGATAGACTGTCTATTCGGGTGTTCCGTACTTCATTTAAATTCGGGATGAAGATGTATCCGAATAGTAAAGAGAACACTAAGAATGGCAACGTAACCCCAAAAATCCAATGCCACGAGAGGGTGTCTAGAATCAGCCCTGCAACGGTTGGCCCGAGTGTGGGTCCAGCAAGAATTACAAGTCCCATGATTCCCATGGCACCCCCGCGTTCGTTCGGTGCATAAATCGTGAAAATAACATTTTGCGTTAATGGTAACACGATTGCAAGGCCCGCCGCCTGAATAACACGTGCTATGATCAGCACGCTGAAGACAGGTGCCATTGCCGCAGTAATAGTACCTATAATCGACAAAGTCAGAGATGCGATGAACAACTGACGTGTCGTAAACTTTTGCATCAGATTCCCAGTAATCGGAACAAGAATTCCGAGCGTTAAGAAATAACCTGTAGCAAGCCATTGAATTCCGGTTGTACTTACTTGAAAGATGTGGCTAAGTTCACCTAACGCAATGTTTAAGGCAGTCTCACTGAACAACCCAACAAAACCCGCCGTGAACAATGCCAACATGATAAATCCTCTTTTAATTTCTCGTTCCTTCACCATACTTATTAAAACTCCTTCATCAATTCAGGTATGACGTTCGATATCGTTTGTAAAGGGATGGAAGAGTTTTGAGCACGACATAAGAGCAACCCGCCTTCTATGGATGCTGTCAAGAACAAAGATACTGAGGTTGCCCGATCACTTGAAAAACCATCTTCTAGTAATTTCGCTCGGTAAATAGACTGTATTTTTTCATATAGCGCTCTGCAAGCATCACGAGCGGGTTCACTAAGAAGAGACATCTCACTAACGATGCTACTAAACGTATAGCCAGCAATTGTTCCATTCCTATCTAAATCCTTGATCATCTCTCCTATGACGGCACGAGCCGCATCTTCTGTAGAAGATGCACAGTTAAATACCAATTCAATATCTCTCGTGAGAGTCTCGTTAAGCGAATGCAAACACGCGATAAGTAGCTCCTCCTTACCACCGGGAAAATGGTGATAAAGTGCTCCCTTTGTAATCCCGCATGCTTGCAGCAGTTCGTTCAGCCCTACAGCTTTGTAGCCTCTCTGCTGAAAAAGCTTTGTCGCCGTTTCAATCATCCGTGTTTTCGTGTCCACATTCCTCTTCCTTCCTCCAGCATACCAACCGGTCTGTTTCACTATAGCAGAACTTTCACGAATGGTGTAAGTGTTTTTTTAAAAGAACAGCATCAAAAAAGCTCTAAGCTAAATGCTCAGAGCTTTACAAAATTTTTCTCATTTTTCGGACTTAACGCTGTTATCTAAGTGTTTTTAATGCTCCGCTCCAAGCATTGACTTGGTCAAGCATCAAATTCACATTATCCAAATGTAATTCTTGTGGCTTTAATACCGATCCGTTTTCAAAATCAGTAAAGAGTGAGAGTGTTGGGTGAGTACGTACATCTGCGATCATTAGTTCTCCCATGATACCACGTAAATGTTCTGCTGCTCGAGCGCCACCTGTTGAACCATAACTTACAATCCCAGCAGCTTTGTTATTCCATGCTTCGCGCGCAAGATCCAATGCATTTTTCAGCGCTCCTGAAATACTATGATTGTATTCTGCGACAACGAATACAAAACCATCTAAGCTAGCAAGTTTGTCATTCCAAGCCGTAATTCCCGGCTCAGTTCCATCAGTTGTTCCCATAAACGGCAATTGGAAATCTGCGATATCGACGATTTCATAATTGGCGTCGCCACGTTTGTTTGCAATTTCTTTTAACCATTCTCCTACTTGTGGGCTAACTCGACCTTCACGTGTACTCCCCAAAATAATTCCGATATTCATTGTATTCATTTTAACTTCCTCCTTAGATTGTTTAGTAAATATTTTCGAGAAAAAACTCATTTAATGGACACCAACCTATTCTTTCTTTTGTAAGACAACCTACTTATACGGCTAAAAGGATTCGATTTCCTGAAGGATCGGATGTGATATAGTGATGGCCATCTTCTATAACACTTCCGCCAATCCGATTAATATTTTCAATGACTTGTATACGGGTATCTTCATCAGGTAAAACGAGTGTAAATGATTGGAGACCTACACTATTTTGAGATGGTGGTGGCGCTCCTTCCCCATTCCATATGTTGACTCCTATGTGATGGTGGTATTTCCCGGAAGAGAGGAACAATGCCTGCCTACCGTAACGGTTGACGACATCGAGTCCTAATCCCTTTACATAGAACTCTTCAGTTTTCACCAATTCCGAAACGTGTAAATGGATGTGTCCCATCACCGTTCCTTCCGGCATTCCTCGCCATTCCGACTCTGGACTAGAATTCGCTAGCAGATTTTCAAAGTCCAGAGGATCGACGGTCATCGCCACTTCTTCCTCTTGCCAAATCCATTCTGCAGGGGGCCTGTCGATATAGATTTCAATTCCGTTTCCATCTACGTCATTGAGATACAGCGCTTCACTGACAAGATGATCGGAAGATGCTAGTGGAATACCTTGTTTGGATAAATGAATCACCAGATTTGCCAAATCCGCTCTTTTTGGCAATAGAATTGCAAAATGATACAACCCGGTTGTTCTCCCCTGCTTTGGTACAATATTTGCCGGTTGCTCTAGAGACAAAATGCTAGTCTTCCCATCTGTTGTAAGCTTTACAGACGAAGTAGTTTCCTCTAGAATATCGAAACCAAGAATGTCTTGATAGAAAGATACCGACCGCTTCAGGTTTTCTACTTTAATTTGGACATGACCAACAAATGTTGTAGGCTTCTTATGGAAACTCATCATTCTCCTCCTCTCCCTCTCGAATACGAAGCATTTGATTGTCATTCCAATCAACGCAACATCATTCTTTTTATAAGTTGATTACCTTATGTAACTTACTATACATAAGGTAATCAGTATCGTCAAGTACTTTTATTTCACTTTGTAATTAAAAGGTTTTCTATGGTATACTATATGGAAAGAGGTGTATATCCCATGAAACAATCAACGATTTGTCCAAAATTCGAAAAAGCTATCTCACTGCTTAGTCAAAGATGGACGGGGTTAGTAATTTATCAACTATTATCAGGAACTCAAAGGTTTAGTGAAATTCAGTCAGCTGTTGGAATTAGCGGAAAAGTCTTGTCCGATCGTTTGAAGGATCTGGAAGTCCAAGGTGTTGTTAAACGGGAAGTATTCCCTGAAACTCCAGTAATTATTGAATACTCTTTAACTGAAAAAGGACACTCCTTGGAACCTGTATTAAAAGAAATCGAAAACTGGTCTCACGTATGGGTATCATCAGAAGATGACGGGTCCTGCGAAATTGACTAAATCTGACAAAGAGAACTTGCTACTACATGGCCGGTTCTCTTTTTTATGAAAAAATCACTTTACATTTTATTGCTCAATTTATTCATTTACCTCTACTCCTCTTCTCCCTATATGTTCTTCTGTCCAAGAAGACATCTTTTAGTATTCTGCCCTATACGGCTTGTAGCAAAAAAGAGAACTAAGATTGCATTCGGTAGTTGCAATCCCAGTTCTCCTAGGTTTTATAAAATATATTTTCTTTAAAGTGGTTTTCCTTCTTAATGCGTTCCTTTAAAATTCTTCTATTCAGGTGTTGCCACTAGTGTCACATTAAATTAAGACCTTTAACCCAAGCATCATGATTCCCCCCATCCCATGGGCTTTCGTCAGTCAAATTGCTACGGTAAGATCTCCCGCCTATTATCCCATCATTTCTATCACGCTTATCCTGAAGTGCTATCCGACACAAGTGGTAGCCTTTGCGTTATCTCCTATCTTTACTGAAATTGTGTGACCACATTTCACTTAAATGAGGAACGTTCGCATCAAGAAAAGCCCCCGATTTCAGCAGAGTATAAAATATGTTTGTAATTTAAATCTATGGCAAACGGTCGATTGTAAAGTTTATTAGACGTTTATTACTAAATCTGCAATACTCGCGGGTTTTACTGTGTTAATGTAATGTTTTTCGCCTAGCCAGTATCTTTCACTATACTTTTTTAATCTTACTTGGAAATCTCCAATGTAAGAATCTCGATTTAATACCCTTTTCTGTCTTAATTCAAAAGGACAATCTAAAAAAGCAATAAAATCAAAAAAGTTCTTCCATTCTTTCCTTTGTAGAAATATACCTTCAATAAGAACAATACTGTTTGCTAATACATCAATCCGTTTCGTGAAAATTGAATCAGTAAATTTATCATAAAACGGTAAAAGTATATGATGTGAATTATTCAGGGGCTCTAGTAAGTTGGTTACTATTCCCTCAATATCCCATTGCAAGTAATAGTATTCGTACCATTCTTCGTGCCCAGTTTGATAACGTTTGTTCTTCTCAACAATGTGGTCATCAAGATGAAACGTAGTAACCTTATAATTAGAACCTCTTAATTCTTGCTCAACATTCTGTGAAAAGGTAGTTTTACCTGCCCCTCCTAATCCATCCAGCCCCACTACTAAAGCTCGATTTTTATTAGAACGATTAAGAAATTGATAATTCAACATTTCTGCCATCTCTTTTACACACATATAATTCATTCCTTTTATTCGAAAATGGCACGATTACTGAAAAGGGTGCAGATCTCTTATACAAGAATCGCGCCCGCTAGCTGAAGATTACTCTTTATAACTGCAAATTCATTGTAACTGTCCTAATATTAAAGCCCATCTTTTTGTACAACTTAATCGCCTCATTACCAGAAAAAGCACTAAGGCGTACTTCGGTATATCCATCTTGTTTTAAATGATCAATAGCTGCATTCATTAACTCTTTGGAAATTCCATTACCTCTGAATTCTTTAATAACATATAGTTCATAGATAAATCCATTCAATTTATCAGTAAACTGGTCTTTACTTTCCCCGAAGAGTATCCAGCCCATTATCGTATCCTCTTCTACTGCGATTAAGTAATGGCTTCCATTCTTTAGAAGTGGTTTAACTAGTTGTTCAATCTTTTCATCAGTCGGATTTATTTCCCCCAATGTACCATCAAAAATTGCTTTTGGAGAAAGAGCTAAAATCTTTTGAAGTTCCAAATCAGTTGGTTTCCGTATATCCATTAATTAAACAATCCTTTCAACATCAGTCACATTTTTTACACAAACTGGCCCGATTGAAGAATATTCATCAGAGTAACTCATTTTTCTAGATTTAAAATTTCAACTTTGTAATTAGTAATGCCATTACTGGCAAGTTCTTTTTCAAAATATAGTTTTGCTTTTTCTTTATTACTCATGTTATCTCCGTCCATTCGTATTGAGAAGATCTTTTCACTCTTACTAACGCCCATACTAGTTATGCCAAATTTCATTTCAGTATTATCATATAAATCCGTTTCAAAAAGATTATCGATTTTCTCATCTTCATTTGACGAAGCAGAGGAAATATAATCGTTTCCAAAATAAAATAATGAACAAGACATTACAGCAACTATAGCTAGATACTTCTTTTTCATAACCATCATTCTCCTTTTCTCTAAAATGGCCCTTTAACGACACATTCCTTATTACAGAATTGCGCCCGACTATGGAAACATGGAAACGATTATTTAATAAACAAATCGCCTATGAATGGGGTAACATCCCCCAAGACAAACAAAACGATGGCAAAGGAAAGGACAGTTCCAGCTAATGGCAGATACCATTTTTTTCTTCTTGGATTTGTATTGGAGCCAATAATTAACTGCCCACAGGAACAACATAAAACCAATAGAAAAGTTTCAAAATACTTTATCGATAGGATCATCATCAATAGGTGCGCTTACACTAAAAAAAAGCGAATAGCAAAAAAAAGACAGATAAATACCAATAAGATTTTATTTACGATATGAACAACAATACGGTAATAATTGTTATTCATTAAATCTCCATCCCTAATCATTTACAAATCACACAGTCAATCTTCTTTAACAAAATGGCCCGATTGCAGTATTAGGGCATCTGCTTATATAACAAACGCCCCCGTTTCTGGCAAAAAGCTAACTCAGAAATATTGGTTCCAACTATTCGTTAAATATAATAACTAAATGGTTAATCACCTGAATTTCTTTCTTTAATTGTTTTCACGAATGCTAAGAACAAAATTAAAAATACAATACCCACAAATAAACCTATTGAAATTAAAAAATCCAATTATCTCCCTCCTTAACACAATTCAATTAAGTGGCATTCTAAACATAAGTAAGCGCAGGACTTATACCTTTATTGCGCTCGTTTGCTTTACGAGGAAATATTACCACGTTTTCTGATTGCTCTTATAATAAACATGATAATATAGTTTAGAGCCACTTAATTCATTGAAATAATATCAATACTGAAGGCGCAATATGTTGTCTTATTTAATCTTGTTAATCAATTTTTCAATCTCTTTGGCGTTTTTTACTGCTCCTGCAAACCCATCTACAATAATTCCATCTTCATCAATTAAATACGTTGTGGGAAGACCAATCACTTTATATATTCTCTCTATATCCCCGTTACTATCTAGTAACACAGGAAAAGTTAACCCATGAGCATCCACAAACTCTTGTACTTTTTTGGTATTTAATTCGCTCTTAGTCATGTTAACTGCAATAATCTCTACATTTTCTAAATCCTTGTGTTTTTTATAATAATTCTCCATGTAAGGCATCTCAACTTTACAAGGACCACACCACGATGCCCAAAAATTAAGAAATACTTTTTTCCCTCTGTAATCAGACAATCTAATCTTTTCACCAGATAAACTTTGTAATTCAAAGTCAGGAGCTACTTGGTTGTTTTCAAGACCTATATTTAAATCACTTCTCGACAGTTCAGATTCGCTATACAACAATTTATTAGGCTGATCTTCTATCATGCCACTTGGATATTCCTCCGCTACAAAGTTGTTTTTAACCAAAACAATTAACATGATGGCAATAATCAAAACTGAAACGCTTGTGCCTATAATGGACTTAGTTTTCATTAATCCACCTCCTCAAACAATGAAAGCAATCAATCATATTTGGACAATGGTCATTTACTTGATTCTATAATTCGCCATACATGAAAAAATACAATGCTAAAAGAATAAGCATCATCACAAAAATACCTAATACAAGACGTTTCAAAACACTCCCCCCACAAAATGGCCCGTTTAAAGCATAAGCCTTATGGGGTTATTGCGCCCGATTGCGAAGTATGGTTATAAAATCCCTTTAGTTCAGAAATCATATCGTTTAATATTATGTATCGTTCATAAAGTTTTTCTTCTGTCAATAACCCATTTTAAGGAACCTATCATTAGTATGAGTAGTGGTATTCCTTGGATGAAGAGAAATCCTGCCCAAAAATTAAATATAGTGCTAGTCGGGGAGTCTGTTGCCATTACACCTATAAATAAAGCCAATGGAGTTGTGATTACATTCACTCCTAAACCAGTCATTACAAATGATAATTTTTTGCTTTTAATCTTCGGTAATCCAGCCGCCCAAAATAAAGCTATTGCAATAGCAATAATAACTAACGGAAGTCCGATGAATAACAATACTTCCAAATTCTCTCCCCCCTGAACTGAACGCTATATCCCCCGATAAGTTGGATTTGAGGGATCCCCCTAAAAACAATTTCCGCTAAATAATGGGTACTTCCTTATACAAGAATATTTCCCGATTGCGGAACAAAATCTATTTGTTTCATAGTACCATAATAAACCAATTCTGATAAATTGAAAAACACCTATATAAGGTGTTGTTACGACCCATTATGGTCCGGTTGCGTCATAAAAAATACCGTCAGTAGACGATCTCTTGTTCTACAAACGCGCCCATATCTGGAATAGTGTTAAATAGTTCTTTTTGCAAAGATTTCTTTAACAAATACCTCTTTGAAATCTGTATATTCGTTTACTCCTGTTGAAGAAGATTTTAAGTAATTTAGTTTTATTTCCAAATACTGCTTCCTTGCGTCTTCATTTGAATTTAAATGGTCTCTAAAAAAGAGTAGATTGTTCCAAAGTTCTTTCTGATATACGACTAAGTGGATAAAATGTGTCTTTTCTTTGTAAGTGTCATCGGCAAACTTTGCTAGCACAATTTCCTCTGGTCTTTCAACTTTCAATCTTAAGAAACCTGCTTCACTAAAACTATTTAACAGTGGTCTATCAACCTCCTGTAGATCGTCAACACCCACTACGATATCTATTAATGGTTTTGCAGACATACCTGTGATCGCTGTACTTCCAATATGCTCAATGCGGTAATCCTCAAGCTTTGTGTACTTCATTAATTCTTTTTTGACTTTAATAAATTCATCTTTCCATTCGGGTGTATAGCTTTCTAATCTGACTTCATCGTTTTTTAGTCCTAATTGCAAAGTATATTCCCCCTTAGTGTTTTCTTGTAAATGGCCCGTTTGAAGAGTAGTCCATCTACCACAACTGCCATCGATTGTGACATATATAACTATCTCTAACAATACTGAGTTGCTTAGAGAAAAGGACGGTAAACAAGGTAATAACCTACCAAAGTTATTGCAATAATAGTTACTGAATAAACCAATTTATTATTTGCATTTTTATAGAACCAGAAGACTAATATTATGAAGCTGAAAAAATCAAAAATAAATTGAAACAAAAAGGTATGGTTGTAATATAAATAGATACAAACAGCAATTGTTTCCGCAGCTAAACCGCTCACTGGTAGTGCATACAAAACACTGCTTAGTTTATTTTCTTTGTTCCAGAAGTAAAGAACATAACTAATAGCACTACATACTACAGCGAAAACGTTATAAAGCATAAACAGATCCCATTGAAATTCTCCATTGTTATCGAAAATAGGAATAAAGAAGCCAAGTACATATTTCAAAAAATAAAAGGCGAAGTTCATACTTAACAAGTACAACAACACATTAATAGCAGCATTTATATTTGATGTACTAAATAATATGACTAATGTTACTGTTAGCATCCAAAAGCCAAATAAAGTGGCAATTGAACTGAAACTCCAAATGTCATCATTCGGGAGTAAGTCAGATAGTCTAGTTATTGTGCCAACAGTCAACCCCAACCCGACAAAAAATAGGTAAGACTTCAAATGGATTTGGGCTTTTTCGGAAGATACTGCTACTGTCATTCAAATTCTCCTTCTTCGTTATCCAATTAAACAGTCATGATTTAAGCATGGGCCTTATGCGTGAATCGCGCTCGATTGCGGAAGTAATGGTTCTTGATTTTTTCTCGAATTCAAAGAAATATCTTCTAGTGGATTATTTTCATTTTGAATTTACCCTTTCACTCTCTGGAACTGTTCTAAATTATAGGTTGAAAGATCTGTTTGTTTAAAAGAAACCTGATCTCCATTCGCTTCCTTAAATTCAAACTTCCAAGCAAATACCGGTTCCTTTGAATATTTGTTAGCGACTCTTTTCAGGACATATGAAGTAATCTCCACGCTTCCACCAATGCCCAATCCAAGGTATGTTGTTTCCCCCACCAGGTGGACACAACAATTCCCTCTTTCTCATGAATTGCTTGATAAGCATTCCAAGTGATGTACAGAAATGCGGCAGCGAGGACAAACAGACTTAGGATGAATCCCGTCAATGGTTTTCCTCCATGGGTCCATCCAAACAGGATTTTTGGTTTAATCGAAAGAACCAATACAATCAGTCAAAGAGTTCCTATTAAACCGATAGCGGAAGAAGATGTTGGTTGTAATCAGAGAAATCCTGCACGTGCAAAGATTTCGTTTTTCAGCTTGGAGTAGTTGTTGAACACAAGGAAAATTGAAGGCACCAAAAGTGCGACTTGCACAAAAACCGCAGTAAATCTCACCAAGCTCTGTTTGGTTAAAGTGTGACCGATCCGAAGCCATTGCCCAGCCATGAATATTGGAAAAGCAAGCAAGAATAAGTAGAAAACCCGTCCGTAAAAAGGAGACCTGTACAGGTAAATTCCAAATATTATTTCGGAAGCTATGAGCAATAGCCCTATCCCCTTTTTCAACAGCGCCCTCCCCCCCCTTTTCTTACTTCTTTTACGAATTATCTCTTTCGAAAGTTTCAAACTCCTCACAGGTATCAATTCTTCATCCAATAAAAAAGAGTGCCATCACGGCACCCTTTTTGACATCCGATTATACTATTTTTTTCACCTTCACCCGATACGACAAACACTGATGCAACGGCACTCGCTCATGATACCGCCATTTTTCAAAATCCATCGCACCTCCCGGAAAAATGCCGACGATACTCAAACCAGTCTGTTTACACATTTCACCGATTTCCTCTAAAGAATAACAGCGCAAAGATTGTGTGACTCGATCTTCTGGATGATCGGGATGCCACCAACTGTCCAACATACGATGTCCTTCTTCATCATACTGATAAACACGACATGCTGCGTCCACCTTCATCTCTCGGCCATCCACTTGCTGCCAGTACTTTGGCTGATAGATGTCGATCAATGCACAGCCATCATCCTTCATCCATCTTCGAATTCGATTCAATAGTCGAATCTGATCCGCGTCTGAACCAATTCCGAACCCGTCAAAGTAGCTCACGACATCAAAAGTTTTATGCAGTTTAAACGTATAGAAATCACCGCAATAACTCGTTACTAGCCCATTTGACCGTTCCCTAGCAAATTCCACTAACTCTGGGACGAGCTCCAGGGTCGTCATCTCGATTCCATGAACTGCTAATGTCCTTGCCATATCTCCTTTTCCCGCTCCAATATCGAGCATGTTGTGAAATGGTTTCCCAACTTGCTCTTTCACTTCCTGCGATAACTCGGTATAAGCATCTTCCGTATCCAATTCCTGATTCATCCACGCAAATTGTTTCCGATAAAAGGGTTTTACCCATGATTGTGTCATTTAGATTCCTCCTGTAGTTTTTTCATTTACAGAGAAGAATTCAAGTACAATAATGTCATGGTCAACCCTCCTTTTACTAGTTAAGGATGATTATACAGTATTTTCTGATTAAATTCTATATCTTTCTGATACCCATGAAATTATACTAACGCTGTCTTCAAATAAAACAATCCACCATTAATGATTTCAATTCGAATTGTTGTTTCATATTGTTCCTCAATCGCTTTTTTCTCCATTGCATAACTCTCTGGTACTTCCTCTACTCCCGTGTAGAAATAATCCAGTACCCGTAAATCTCTGACTTGGCGTTGCTTCGCCTCATCTACCCATGTGTGATCGTCCTGATTCACAACGTTTTCCATCACATCTTCAAGTCGAGTTAAAGCGCGCATTGGTGGTATATTATAAGGTAAGTAGTACGTATTTGCGGATACCGATGGTGCTAACTCCAGTTTACGCACAGACTCTTGAAACCCATCAATCACAGCCCCATTCATCAAGTTCATCCCTAAGGAATACAGCATTTCTTTAGTTCGATCACTGGCATACGTTATTTTATAATTCACTCCGAGCCATGGTGTTAACGTGACTTGTGTCGCCTGATTTTGACCAGGTTTCTCATACATTTGAACAAAAGCTCCTTGTTCTTTCGTTACTTGAAACAGCTGATGAAGTCTTGGTGAACCAAAGTGAATTCTCTCGCCTGCCAACGAGGTTGAAAACTGGCTTGGATTTGTGATCAATGTCAGCTTAGCCGGATTCGGTTCTACACCGCCACTTTCTACATAACTCCAGTAAAACGGACGATTCATAATACGCTTATCCATGTCGATCGTTAACTGGACCGTCACATGATCATCGCTTTCGTCAAGTACACTACATTTGTTTTCGAGGAAAAACCGCTGGATGTATTGATGAATTTCTTGCTGACGCATAGATAGCCTCCATTCTTAAAACTACTCAAGAGATAGACCTCTTGCCATCTGTTAAGATATGATCCAACTCCCCGACCACTTTTTCAAACACACCAATTTTTCGTTCAAGTAATTCCACCATTTTGTCTTCTACTGATTGTTGGACCGCTAAATTGTATATATGCACATCTTCCGTTTGTCCAAGTCTATGAACGCGTCCAATCCGTTGCTCAAGCTTCATTGGATTCCACGGTAAGTCATAATTAATAACATGGTGACAAAATTGCAGGTTTATCCCTTCACTTCCTGATTCAGTTGCGATTAGCACTTGTGCATTGCCTTGGAATAACTGCTTCATCCACTCTCGTTTGTTTTTACTGAACTTCCCATTAAACAGGACACTCGTAATACCTTTCGCATGTAAAACTGCTTGCAAATAGGCTTGGGTGGCACGATATTCTGTAAAAATGATCACTTTATCATTAGCTTTTTGTATGAGCTCCAACGCTTTTTTTGCTTTAGAATGGATGTCCAGCTCTGTCAGCTTCAACAATATCTCTTCTATTTGGAATCGAACTTCTGGTTGGATTGTTGCCTGATGTAATTTCTCTAATGTCAACACTGCAGCCAGTTGACTACTGCACATTTCACGCTGAAGGGTCAGCGACGTAAACGAATCTGCAACTGGTAACTTCGAAATCATCGAATAGACAACTCGTTCTTGGTCCGTAAAGTCTAGCGGCATAATTTGTACAAGACGATTCGTCCATTCAATTCCAGTCTCGTGTCTAATGTTCCGTACCATCACTTGTTGGATCAATTCCTTCAAAAACTCATCTTCTTCTACATGATGCTTACTTGCAGAAAACACACTTTGGAACGTTTCTAAATTTCCTAAATGGCCGGGCTTCAGCAGAGAGATTAAGTTAAATAGTTCGAACACATCATTCTGAATCGGGGTTGCCGTAAGCAATAAGCAAAACTTTTTCTTCAGTTGTTGAACAAACTCATAGTTTTTTGTTTTAGGATTCTTGAGTTTATGGGCTTCGTCGATAATGACCAAATCGTACTCTTGTTGAATAATCATTTCTTTATGAGGACTCCGTTTCGCCATGTCGATACTCGTCACAACAATTGGGCAGTGATCTAGATTGTATTTTTTATTGTAAGACATCGCAGGAATATGGAACTTCTGATTCAGCTCGGCAATCCATTGATTGGTTAAGGATGCTGGAGCTAGTATGAGCGCTTTTTTTACTAGACCACGTATGAGGTATTCTTTTAAAACGAGCCCGGCTTCAATCGTTTTTCCAAGTCCCACTTCATCTGCTAAAATGGCTTTCCCGTTCATACGCTCAATAACTGTCTCCGCAGCCTCCAATTGGTGGGCATATGGTGTGAGATTCGGTAAATGTTTTGGCGATTGGAGACCGTGAAATTCTGGAATCACTTTTGCTCGTTCCATGTCATAACACATTTGGTAGAGCGTCCAATTATCCCATTCTTTGCGATTCTCGAGACGTTCTGTAAATCCTTCTTTCCATTCTGTTGACCGCTCAATTCGCATACGTATCCCCTCATTCAATAATGTCTTTTAAATTAGCATGCCCAAAAAATAGTATTTTTATGTATAGAGCAGTTGTCTATCCTAGTATAAAAAAGAAGAGCCCGATGATTGCTCATCTGCCCCCCTCCCTTTATATGCTTAATAGGTGTCTCTCGTAACGATATTTAATGGTCTATTCTAGATTTCGATCACAAATACCAAGATCATCGGTCTTCTTTTCGTTCTTTCAAACAGTAGCGATTCTACAGATTTCTTAATTTGTTGTCTCATGACCGCCCCGTCACTACCATTAGTTGTCTTGAATCTGTCAACATTCGTTTTGACCGATTCATTCACTTCTTCTATCAACTCTTGAGCATCCGGTTTGTAAACAAACCCTCTCGAAATGGTATCGGGTTCAGTTAGGAGTTGGCCTGTCTCTTTACTTACAGTAATCAGGATGACGAGCATTCCTTCTTCCGAGAGCAGTCTCCGATCACGTAGCACGACATTTCCTACATCCCCGACTCCTAAACCATCGACAAAGACCCGACCCGCACGAACTTTACGTGTTTGACAAGCGGTTTCACCGTCGAAATCCACTACGTCTCCATTGTTGACGATGAAGATGTTTTCACGTTCTACCCCAACGGATTCAGCCAATTGTCTATGTTTGTGAAGCATTCTGTACTCCCCATGGATGGGGATGAAGTATTTAGGTTTCATGAGCGTAAGCATGAGCTTCAGTTCTTCCTGACGAGCATGCCCGGAGACATGCAGTCCTTCTTCAGAACCATAGATCACGTTAGCTTTCAGAAGGAATAACTGATCAATAATTCTTGAAACGTTCTTTTCGTTACCAGGAATTGGAGACGAAGCTAAGATGACCGTGTCGTCAGGGAGCACTTCCGTATGCCTTGAGTTGGAGCTGGCTAAACGGGATAACGCAGCAAGCGGTTCCCCTTGACTCCCCGTACAAAGAACAGCAACATTTTGAGGGTCCATTTTCTTAATTTCATACGGCTCGATAATCATGCCCTCGGGAATCGTTAAATGGCCAAGCTCCGAAGCAACTTTTACGACATTCAACATACTCCTACCTAACAACACCAACTTACGATTCGTTTTCTGCGCTGCATCGATCACTTGCTGAACACGGTGGACATTTGATGCAAATGTTGAGATAAAAACTTTTCTTTGTGCATTTCGAAAAGCTTCTTCAATATGGGATCCGACCGCCATTTCAGAAGGATTAAAACCAGGGCGCTCCGCATTGGTACTCTCTGAAAGCAACACTAATACACCCTTGTCCCCAATTCTCGCCATCTTATGGATGTCCGGTGGCTCGTTATTCACAGGAGTCAAGTCGAATTTAAAGTCACCTGTATGAACAACCACCCCTATAGGTGTATGGAAGACCACACCTACACAATCAGGAATACTATGATTTGTTCTGAAAAACGAGATGTTCACACTGCCAAAGGACAAATCAGATGTATCGTCAATCAAATGCATTTCCGTAGATCGTAGCAACCCATGTTCTTTTAATTTGATTTCTATCAACCCTAGCGTCAAATCAGTTGCATACACAGGTAGATTCATCTGTTTCAAAAAGTAAGGAATGCCTCCAATATGATCTTCATGACCATGGGTAATAATTAATGCTCGAACGTTGTCTTTGTTATCCTTTAAGTAAGAAATATCTTGGATGATCAAATCAATACCAAGTAAGCTCTCGTCAGGAAACTTTGCTCCACAATCAATGACGAAGATGTCATCTTCATATTGCACCACATACATGTTTTTTCCGATTTCATTAATCCCACCTAAAGCAAAGATAGATAATCCCTTTTCAAATCCAGTCATCTTTCATCCGCTCCCTATACCAATTGAATATGGCTAGTATGCGCTTGGATGTACAAATTTATGAATTCTCATAAGCGACTATTTTGGAGCTAAAAAATGCAAAACTTTGTGTCCCAACATGCCAGATGCCAAGAATTAAGAATCATGATATTATAGGAAAGTTCAAAAGCAGGAATGCTTACGAGTACATGACATATAGGAGGAATTAGTTTGGAAGAAAAAAGTACGTTACAGCTTGTACTCGCTGGAATCCTTCTCGGTATTTTAATGTCGGCAATGGATAACACGATTGTCGCAACAGCATTAGGTTCGATTTTAGGAGATTTGGGTGGCGTCGACAGCTATGTATGGATCACTTCGGCATACGCAGTCGCTGTTCTTGCAGGGATGCCGATTTTCGGTAAGCTCTCCGATATGTTTGGTAGGAAACGTTTTTTCATATTTGGTATTATCGTTTTTATGATTGGCTCTGCCCTCTGTGGCCTGGCACAATCCGTTCCACAGTTAGCAATCTTCCGTGCAATTCAAGGAATCGGTGGCGGTGCACTTTTACCAATCGCATTTACCATTGTATTTGATGTGTTCCCACCTGAAAAACGCGGGAAAATGACTGGTCTATTAGGTGCTGTTTTCGGTGCATCTAGTGTGATTGGACCATTGCTCGGTGCTTGGATCACGGAATCCATTAGCTGGCATTGGGTCTTCTATGTCAATATTCCAATCGGGTTAGTGTCCTTATTACTCATCGCTCGTTTTTATAAAGAAGCTTCGAAACCCGTCAAGCAGACAATTGACTGGCTTGGGGCAATATCACTTGTCGTTGCAGTGGTTAGCCTCATGTTTGGCCTCGAATTCGGTGGTAAAGAATTTGCTTGGTCCTCTTGGCAAAGCATTTCATTGTTTAGCATTTTCGTGATTTTTTTCATTGTGTTCATCTGGGCAGAAACACGAGCAAAAGAACCGATCATTTCGTTCTGGATGTTTAAAAATCGGCTATTTGCTTCATCGCAAGTACTTGCATTTCTTTACGGTGCAACATTCATATGCCTGACGATTTTCATCCCGATATTCGTCCAAGCGGTATATGGAGGGTCTGCAACGAATGCAGGTATTGTATTAATGCCAATGCTGATTGGGACTGTTGTAGGTAGTGCACTTGGTGGAATTCTTCAAACGAAGACATCTTATCGTAGAATCATGGTCATTTCAGTGATTGCCTATTCAATCGGAATGATTCTAATGAGCACGATTACGCCGGACACGGCAAGGACTCTCCTATCCGTTTACATGGTATTTGTCGGATTCGGTGTCGGTTTTTCCTTTTCTTTATTGCCGGCGGCTTCAGTTCACAAAATGGACTTCAAGTATCGTGGTTCTGCCAACTCGACAAACTCCTTTTTCCGTTCGTTCGGCCTAGCACTCGGAATCACGATTTTCGGTGCAATTCAAACGAAACTGTTAGCGAGTGGACTCGCTTCAGGTTTTGATAAACTGCCGGGGAACGGTGCAGGTAGCGTCGAATCCATCGGAAATATTCAAAACGTCTTCCTACCTGAAACACGAAAAACGATCCCACCTACTATTCTAGAGGTGATTACAAACGCTATGTCCTCTTCAATCTCGACGACATTTTTATGGGCGCTCATTCCTGTGGCGATTTCAATCATCGCCGTATTTTATATGGGATCTGAGCGTTTGATTCCTAAAAAGGGATCAGAAAAATAACTAGTAAAGAGGCATCGACAAGGCTAACGTCGATGCCTCTTTTCAATTAGTCACTCATTCTTAGAAACTGGAAGCTTTCTTTTTACTTGTTTCAGCGTAGCAACAATTAGAAAACTAACAATCACGAGCAGTAACCAAGAACTCACTTTTCCTAGATGAACCAGACTCCACGTATCCGTCTGATTTGGGTATTGCCAAGCACCAAAAAAAGTAGCAATATTCTCTGCAACCCATATAAAAAATCCAATGAGTGTAAAGGAGAGGGCAATAGGCATTTTATATCGGCTTCCATTCACTGTATAGGTCACCCACGAACGCCAGAAGACAACGAGTACGAGTCCAGATAGCCACCAACGAATGTCGATCCAGAAATGATGTACAAAGAAATTTAAGTAAATGGCAGCTGCAAGAGGAACTACCAATAGAAACGGTGGCCACTTTACTAGTTGAACATCCAGACGTCTCCATGCCTGGCACAAATAACTTGCAACGCTGGCATACATGAATCCACTATAAAGTGGTACTCCGAGAATTTTCATATAGCCTTCTTCAGGATAAGACCAGGATCCCATATTCACTTTAAAAATCTCCAAAGCCAATCCTATAAGGTGAAATAATGTAATCACTTTGAGTTCATCTTTCGTTTCGAGCCCAGAATGTACCATCCACCATTGCATGAGTAAGAAAATGAGGAGCAACCAATCATACCTAGGGAGTAATGGGAGAGGGATGACCTGAGTCAATGCCAATGAACCGAAAATGACAACCGGAAAGACGCAAGACAACGCTTGCTCCCTCCCAAAGTACAGCAGTTGCGTCAGAAATCTTTTTAGTAGACCCAAATGACTAGCATCAAGAGACGTGACCTCTTCCCATCCCTTAGCCATCTTGCTGCCCTTGCTCATTTTGATACTCCAAAATATCACCTGGCTGGCAGTCCAGTGCCTTACATATTCCTTCTAACGTAGAAAACCGTATAGCTTTTGCCTTACCGTTTTTTAAAATGGAGAGATTCGCCATTGTAATTCCCACTTTCTCAGACAACTCCGTAACACTCATTTTCCTTTTTGCGAGCATGACATCGATATTAATAATAATTGACATAGCATTCACCTCAGACCGTCAAGTCATTTTCAGATTTTATATCGATTGCGTTTTGTAATAATTTCTGTAAAACAGCGGCAAAAACAGCGATGACCATGCAACCAAAAATAATTCCCAATCCGATTACAATAAGCCCTGGTGCATCATCGGCATCTCCCATCATGAAAATCAGCGGCATGAACACCACAAAAAGCGTTCCTATTATGAGGGCACATAGTTTGATGTTCTTCAACACGGTAACGGAAGCATCTGAAAACGCTGTGTCCCTGTCAATATACGTTAAAAGTTTCAGGGTCTGATACAAGGCCACGAAGTAAATAAGTGCAGCCACATACAATCCGATCTGAAACGGATATTGCAAAAATGCCAAGTTGGGCACAAGTTCAGCTAAGAATTCTGCAACTAAGGGAACTACAAAGATACAAAGAGCTAAAATCGGAAGCGCCATAATCACAAGCGTCACCTTTAAAAATAGTGTTTCGCGTTTCATCAATAACACCTCGTTCGTTTAGATTAAACTTAATCTTACATCAAAGTTTATCGATATTCAATAAATTATTATCGTATTTTAGAATTTTATTATCGTTTCGCATATTTTTCTCATAAAAAATCCTCAATTTTCGGTATTGAGGATGTCTTCATCTATTCAGTTTTCATGCAGCTACGTTCAGTTCTTTACTCTCAAACTAAGCATTCGGATCAGTACAATAGCGATCAAAAGGAAGAATGTGATAAGTCCGATTACACCTATCCACCCGAAGTGCGACCAGAAAAAACCACCTGCTGTCCCGCCAACGCTAGATCCAAAATAATAGAAAAATAAATATAAAGAAGAAGCTTGAGCTTTGTCATGTTTCGCACGATGACTCACCCAACCGCTCGCAATCGAATGACTACCGAAAAAGCCGAATGTAAAGACTACAATCCCAACAATCTTTAAAATGAGACTAGCGTTCAGTGTAATGAGAGCCCCAGTCAACATTAGGGCTGTACCAATCAGTAAGATATTTCGGCGGCCATACTCATTCGCCAACTTTCCAAACCACGTCGAGCTAACAGTCCCGACCAAATAGACGATGAAAATCCATCCAACAATCGTTGTACTTAACGAATAGGGCGGCGCCAGCAATTTAAAACCAATGTAGTTGTACAGCATGACAAAACTGGCCATGAGAAAAAAGCCGATCCCGTACAAGTTCAACATGCCCGGGTCCTTCAAATGAGAAACCAATGATTTACCCAAATTCTTAAGTTGAAGTTCCCGTGCAACAAAATGTTTAGAACTCGGTAATGCAACTACAAAATAGGCACTGATTATCAAACTTAACACTCCGATGACAATCATCCCAATTTGCCAGCTATACAGGTCCGTCAATGTTCCCATCATAATACGACCCGCTAACCCACCAACGGAATTCCCACTAATATAGAGCCCCATCGCGACACCCAAATCTTTCGGATGCATCTCTTCTCCTAAGTATGCCATCGCAATCGCGGGCAGGCCTGCAAATGTAATTCCCTGCGCAATTCGCAAGATCAGTAACACTTCAAATGTAGGTGAAAATGCTAACGCAAGCGTTAGTGTAGAAGAGGCAAAAATTGAAATCGTCATTAGCCGTTTTCGTCCCCACGCTTCCGATAATGAACTCACAATCACCAGACTGATTGCCAGCGCTAACGTCGTGACGGATAAAGACAAACTTGCAAATGCTGGAGATATATTAAACGCCTTTGAGAATTCCGGCAGAAGCGGTTGTGTAATATAGAGGTTCGCAAATGTGATGAAACCTGCAGCGAATAATGCCCAGTTCGTATGTTTATACTCTCGAGATCCTCTTTGGATATAATCCATTTGTTATCTCCTCAACTCCTAAAATGCTTATAAGCTCTTACAATTTAAGTATAAACCTTAAAAATCAGCATGATAAAAATATTGCTTGCTGGAGAATACGAGCTTGTATTTCCTCACCCGTAGGCGCCTCTCCACAATAAATATAAACTTTTAGTTAACGTATTCCCCGTTTCCGCTTCTCTCGTTTATACTAGGAAAGCGGCGATTATAGAATGTACGTTCCAATCGTTCGTATCGGAACAAATCGTTTTCAAAACTAACAGCTAAAGAGGGTTTCAGATGAAAGGAAGTTCACATTTAGGAATTGGCATTGCCGTTGGCGCAATTGCCGGGTACATCACACAACCAGACCTCATGACCGTTGCAATCTGCGCAGGTATTGGCGGAGTATCTGGCGTCGCACCAGATTTAGATACAAATGGCCTTGCAAGCAATCGCATTACATTGTCAAAAAAAGTGAGTAAGGTACTCATGGAAGTTGCCGGTATCGGGATTTTAATTATGCTCATTTATCAGGTGATGACTCAAGGAATGAGCCGTGAAATTTACATATACGCAGCGATTGGCCTTGTTCTCCTGATTGTCTCACGGGTTATTACCCAAAGACGGATGCTGACAATCACGGGAGTTCTTGTCATGTTACTAGGCTTCGTATTGGATCAATCCATCGGCATTTTACTCGCGGGAAGTTATATCATCTTCGCTTCGTTTCTGCCACATCGGTCTTATACGCATTCAATTATCGGCGTTGTTTTTTATGCGTGCATTTTAAAGTATCTCTATATGGAATGGCCAATTGATGGATTAGTCTTTGCAGGATTGGCAGGTTATATCAGTCATTTAGTGACAGACATGAAAGTGTTGCCTGTGAATCGCAGAGGTGTGAAATGGTTTGCACCCTTGTGGAAGCAGGAGTTTTAATTGGTCATGAAAAAAGAGTATCCGTGAATCGGAATACTCTTTTTTCCATTTTTATCACACTGACGACATGAATTTTCGGATTGTTCGATAGTAAATATAATATTGCCCCGCCGCCACAATCAAAATCCCTACAATCATCCATGTTTTACTGATTGGGAGCATCATGTAGACACCAGCCATAACCGGTAACATCCAAGCAAAATACGTGTACACTTTTTTGGTGGCCTGTTTTGTGACATCTTGAAAGAGTTCGTCATCTTCTAGATACTCCTGCGGCTTATATGTCGTCATTGAGATTTTGTGTTTCGGCATTATCTTATTGTGCTTCACAATTCGGAGGAAAAACAGTAGTAAATAAAGAACAGTGCTTACTAACATCACCATCATGAAGATACTTGAACTCTTATTCAAGCTAATTTCAAACTCAAATCCACCGTCGGGGAAGGTATTCATTGTTGAAGCATATCCAACCAATAAAACGAATCCCATAATAATGAAAATTCCAGCCATCTGCCATAGCGGATACGTGAACCTCATATCATTCTTCACTTGCTCCCTCTCCTTCCAGCCAAAAGATTTCATTGATATCACAGTCAAGCGCCTTTGCCAGTTTCAGTGACAGTGTAACTGATGGTGAAAACTCACCTTTTTCGATGAACCCGATTGTCTGTCTGGTAACACCGACTTGCTTTGCCAATTCTATTTGCGTGAAGCTGTAACGCGCTCGCAGCTCCTTTAACCGATTTTTCAGCATCACGACACCTCTTCACTCTAATGTACACTATTCTTAACATAATGCATAGTATTCTTAACATCTTATTTCTAATACATGCAAAAACACTCAAATTGTCAGGGCAACTGAGTGTTTTCATGTGAAATGTTATTTAATTATTTTCGAACCTTCAGTACCCACCAAATGAGCACAATTTGCAATGACAGACGAATCCATAGAGACATAAATTTGAGTTTGTGCTCATAAATCCCGAATTCCGCTCATAAACTGGAGATTCTGCTCATAAATCCCGTATTCCGCTCATAAACTGGGGATTATGCTCATAAATCTCAAATTCCGCTCATAACCTAGGGATTGTGCTCATAAACTGGAGATTGTGCTCTTAAATCTCGAATTCCGCTCATAAACTGGAGATTGTGCTCATAAATCTCGAATTCCGCTCATAAACTGGAGATTGTGCTCTTAAATCCCGTATTCCGCTCATAACCTGGAGATTGTGCTCATAAATCTTGAATTCCGCTCATAAACTGGAGATTGTGCTCATAAATCCCGAATTCCGCTCATAAACTGGAGATTGTGCTCATAAATCCCGGATTCCGCTCATAAACTGGAGATTGTGCTCATAAATCCCGTATTCCGCTCATAACCTAGGGATTGTGCTCATAAATCCCGTATTCCGCTCATAAACTGGAGATTGTGCTCATAAATCTCAAATTCCGCTCATAAACTGGAGATTGTGCTCATAAATCTCGGATTCCGCTCATAAACTGGAGATTGTGCTCATAAATCGCGAATTCCGCTCATAAACTGGAGATTGTGCTCATAAATCCCGGATTCCGCTCATAAACTGGAGATTATGCTCATAAATCTCAAATTCCGCTCATAACCTAGGGATTGTGCTCATAAATCTCAAATTCCACTTATAAGCTTATAGTTGTTACCCATGAATCAATGCAGAAAAAGCCTCGTACTCTTGAATATTTTTCTCTTCCAGCAGATCAGGTAAGACAGACTTCGGCAGAGGGTAGTTTCCAAGTGCCTTCTGCTGTTCAATCAACTCTTTCATCCCGTGATCCAGCGCGATTGCAAATCGCTTGAAGTCAAAGTTAAAATGATGAACAAAATCACCTTCACTGGAACGAATTTCATGCTTAATGAGCATACGGTCTTCCTCTTTCTTAAAGTAATAAACTACGGCCATCCCATAACCGTCCATTTCCGTTTCAACTTCCTTGCCTCTCCATAGCCTGGACAATTGAAAGAACAATACGGGTACAGAATAATAATTGATCATCATCGTGAAGTGAATCTCCTGCCCTTCTCCTTTGCACTCAATATCTATATCTCCTGAAGAAGGATCAGTATGAAAAACACAGAAGTACTCATTCTCCATGACTACACCCCTCTATTTGAAATTCCGGAAAAAAATTACTCACCTATCAGTCCAACTCAACAACAAGACGTAACGGAATCCCAAAGTATTTGTATTTAATATTCACAGTGTGAATCGGTAAATCATTCTTTACGGTCACACCATAAATCAAATCCTGTTTAGTAACTGTCCCCTGGTCCTGTTTAGCATACGTTTTAGCAGGAGACGTTCCTTTTTTAATAACAACATCTTTTAAATCACGGACTCCACAACCATTTAGCTCTTCGGTTCTATAATCGTCTGTAAGCGTGAATCCTGTTAATGCATCACACGTTTGAACTTTCGTTTCAGTTGGTACTGCTTCCTCCACATTCACGGTTACATTTACAAGTTGAATCGTACTCAGCCCACGGTTCCCGACTCCTACAAGGTACAAGGTCTGATCTAAGTTTGAAGCGATTGTTCCTGTCTCTAATGGCGGATACAGCTTAAGAAAAGTATAGATTCCTGCAATGAGGACGAATACGCTCAATAAAGGTATCCATAGTTTTTTACTCAATACTTCATCCCCCCAACAAATAAGACAGCGCTGTAATTCCTAATGTAAGGAAAATCACTCCGAGAAACACTTCCCCGTAATATATTTTAGGTCCTTCATACTTCGCTTTACTCATTCTCCAACCAATGAACATCCCAATCAACGTCCCCATCGCACCATAGCGTAATACCGAAATCACATACTCATAAACGGGCAAATATTCTTTCATCTCAACTCCATCTTCTAACGTAAGATGTTTATAATTAGCCAAGAAAAGTCCCAGGGAAAAGGAAATAATTAAACCATAAAGTGCGCCATTCCGAATCCGTCTATCCATCACCTTGCCTCCAATCCATTTTCAAGCTTTGCTTCCATCAAAATATTAAGCGTTTCTTGCAGGAACTCATTTCTCTTTTGTTCATCGCTTAAAGATCCCCCAGCTTCCACCCGATCATAACGAAAAGCCCGGATAACTGATTTCAGGATCAGAACAAGTACCTGCTCCTGTTCAGAAAAGGGGCGTTCAAAAGTATACGTTTCCAATAATAGTTGAAATCGCTTTTCTTCCGTCAGTTCCCCGGTATAAGGCGCATGCCATGCATGGTAAACAGCGACTGCAATGGCTTCATTCAAATACACTTCGTTTCCAGCTAGATTAAAATCGTAAATGCCAAGTTTTCCGCTCTCTTCACGCACCATATTGTAATAGCAAAAGTCCCCTTGAACAGCACCTTGCGGCAGTTGCGCCCAAGCTTTTTGTAACACTCTCCGATATTCAAGATACAAAGATTCAATTGCTTCATATAAGGGATGGCTTTCACAGCAATTCTTAAACTCTAAAAAACTTAATTCGTTTTCATCATAGTCCCCAAGGTTTTCCGTCGCATTGCCGCCAAACATGCTCCAAGAAGTTCCTGTAGTGAAGGGCGACTTGAATTGAGCTGATATGATATGTTGCTTACCCAATAAACGACCGATTTCAGACAGCAACTCATCTGTTATATTAGTTAATTCATGCCCTGACAATTCTTTTTCTAAGGTGAAAACGAATCCATCTTCTTCATGTACACGTAAACCGCTTGTTGTTTGAACATACCTCGCAACATTCATATCGCGTTCAACAAGTAGTTGAGCATAGCCACAGCAAGCTACCCAATATAAAACGTCCGCACGTTCACCTTTCAACAAATAGAGCGACTCAGCTGTCACTTTTGCCAATAGTCTTTCGCCTGAACGTAAAATCTCTATTCTTTCCGGCTGTAAATTATAGTTTTTACAAATCACTGAAACTCTTTCAGTATTCATAATTTCCTCCTGTGTAATCATTCCTTCACACCTACTCCAATTCACGTTCATCAATCACCATCATGTACTGAAAATCACTTGAGCCGAAAGAATATTGAGTACCGTTGAAGAACACTTCTTGTGAGACCGACTTTCCATCTCTATCCAATGCATTCCATCCAAATTCATATTGCATAGCGGATGGCGGATAACTATCGAACCAAGAAAATGTTTCTGTCTCATCTAAGCGAATAGCAGATTGCAACACTTCTTGCCAAGCTGGAGGAAGGGATATCGCACCGAACGATTCTTCAGTTAACACGATTTCTTTAGACATTTGAATTCGAGGGCTATAATAGTTCTTCCCGTCCATCATTCCAAAATCTCTTCGACGAATCATATACGCATTTAATTTCTTCGCGCCGGTTTCAGGTGCAATATTCCACGTTAGAAAATAAGAAGACGGGTCGTTTCTGTCAATCATCCAGAGCCTAGGTTCCCCATTCGATTCTAAATTGATTAATTTCCATTTCCATTTGCCCCAAATCCAAAAGCTCATCCCATAATTACCATCTTCCGAAATATAAGGAACTGCGACGTGACGACGATCTGCTTGGATCACCTTTTGGATTTCAGCAACTTGGTCACTAGTCCCAAATTGGTTCAACGCATCGTTCATTTCCCTCAGAAGCTGGCGCTCATCCGGAAATTGGGACGGCGGAGAATAATTCCACCACATGAAGACTAAAAGAAGGACACTCGCTAGAGAAACCCATATCCACGCTATGTGATGTCTTCTCATCTTGCGTCACTTCCCTTAACAAATGATTGAGTAGAGCGGAAGTACAGATATTCTGTCGGAGTTTGGATGAGCAACCCTTTCCCATCCTCTTCTACATAAATCGTCGAACGTACACCACTTCCCCATTTCGGTTTCACATCCATTAATAAGTATGGAAAACGCTCATATCTCGCTTTTTCTTGGTAAAACGTATCCTCATACCAAGACTCATCGAAAATTTGTGATTGCTTCAGTGTTTGAAGTTCTGAATTCAACGCCTTCACATTGAGAGAAACCTTCGCATTTCCAGTTGGATGAATGGATAGAATCGATGCTTCTTTCACATCCGATACAAATGTCGCTACATGATTTGACGGATAAACAAAGTGCCCAATCGAACTCGCCACTAGTATGCTGAGTAAGAAAATATAATTCGCGCCGAACCCTAACCATGCGAATTTACGATACCGCTCCCAACGCCCTTCTTTTCTTTTAAGAACGAAATATAAAACCCATACACCTAGTGGCAATACAGCAATCCGAATGATTGTGTTAGCCATCGTCCATGTAATTGAAAATGAAGATATACCGAATAATAAAACCAGAAAAGCTTTCCAACCTACCTGTTGCCCAGGATTCTTCCTATACATTCTATACGCCAGGTAAGCAATCACTCCCCAAGCTAAACCTGTTAAAAGGTTAGATAAAAAATCAAAAGGACCATACTCGTTTATCTCGTTCACTCCTCTTATGAAATATTTAATCATTAACGATTGAAAATATAATTCAATTCAGTTAATTTACTATATGATTATCATACACTATATGGAAATCATTAGGGAGCAATTTTTGAAATTGAAGGAACGCAAAAAGCCACTTACACGCGTTGTGTAAATGGCTTTTCTTCATCTATTCATTCAGTACTTAGTCTTCAGACGGTGCATAATCTTGGTTGAACCACAACTGCTCCTGATCATCCACTTCACCATTGTAGTTAATGAAGATTTCTTCTCCGGCCGCAATTGCTTTATGGGCGAAGAAGTCAAACGTCTGGTTATCGAAATTGATGTCATACCAGGCATTCGGCTCATAAGAATGGTTGAAAAGCATGCCATATCCTAATAGAATTGCGGAGTGTTTCACTCCGTATTCAAAGGCGTAATCCCCAAGAATCGTTTTCTCAATATACTGGTGCTGCTCATTCGGATAGGAAATGACCGGTGCCGCATGCAGCAACTGCCCTTTTTCAATATCACATGTGGCAAAAACGCCTCTATTGAACTCGCCATCACTTATCTCTGAAGTTTTTACCTCAATCATTTATTCGCCTTCTCGCTTTTGGATTTATTGCCCCACTATAGCATGAATGAGCCATCAAATGCTTTTTCTAGAACTCTCAATCCTCTGGCAATAGCTGTTCGATTAGATCCCTTCCCCATAGTAATCGAAAACATCCGCCATGTCGGCGTAAATCTGATAACCATTCCCCCAGTATTCTATTACCCATGCGAGCAGCTCAATCATTTCCTCTCCATGCTGAGCCACTTTTTCTTCCAATCCTTTTGCTTCGATTAGCTTCGCATGACACCAGGCTGGATCTGGCAGAGTGTCAAACCATTCCTTCTCGCCATCATCCATCGTATCCCCATAATACACTTCCCACTCTGCAGGCAACATTTTCGGCCACTCTGTCCCCAGTCCTACGTCTTCCATGATTTGACGGAAGTCCAGCATGAGTGAAAACATAAAGCCTTCTTCATCAGCATCCGGTAATTCCGGAAAAGAGAGTTTATAGGACTTGGGAGCGGGCTTTGCTTTTACTAACTTTTGAAGAAATGTAGGCTCCGGGGTCATATCCTTCCATGTATAGTTCCTGATCGCGTAGAGGATGACTTCACTGTGAACTTGCATCTGTTCAAATCCAGGCTGCTTTTCATTTTGAACAGTTAATAGTTCTTCAAGTTCCATTTGTTCTGAAAGCGACAATTTGCTACGAAGTTCTTTTATCCTCAAATCATGTAAACCTATTGCATGACGTCGCTCCTGCTCAATATTCATGTATACATTCCCCCATTCCTTATTACATCCCCTGATTAAAAATATACCGCCATCCACTAGTAAAGATGACGGTTTCCTATCAATTACTTCTTTTCCTCAGGAACCGCACAACTGCCATCTGCACACATTGCATCTGCCCCATTATCAGGTGACAAGTTTTCAAATACGGATACAGGCTTTTCTTCCTCCAAGATTTGCTCCATTGCTTGTAAAAATGCTTCTGGTGGTTGTGCACCTGAGATCGCATACTTCCGATTGAACACGAAGAATGGAACGCCTGTGACACCTAGCTGTTTTGCTTCTTCGATGTCTGCACGTACTTCGTCTGCATAAGCTTCCGGGTTACTGGCTACAGCAAGTGCATCCTCTTTGGATAAACCTGCTTCTACTGCAAGCTCAACAAGAGTTACTTCGTTACCTACATCTTTGGATTGTGTGAAATTAGCATAGAGTAATTTCTCTGCGAGTACAGCATCTTTGACGTGCGCTTTTGCAAACTTCGTCATTCGATGTGCATCGAACGTATTCGTTGGTTTCATCGTATCAAAATTGAACTCGAGTCCAACTTCTTTCGCTTGATGTGTAATCGAAGTCATCATTTGTTTCGCTTTCTCAGCGCCTCCAAACTTAGCGCCCATACTTTCATAGAAGTCTTGCCCGCTATATTTCGGGGAATTTGGATCCAGTTGGAAACTTTTAAACTCGATGTCTATGCGGTCTCTCCCTTTGATTTCATCCAACGCCAGTTCTAATTTCCGCTTTCCGATATAGCAGAATGGGCATACAAAATCCGACCAAATTTCAATTTTCATGTGTGATCTCCCCTTTTTTGTAGTTTGTTCATTGTGACAACTATACCATTGAATAATCTGGAAACGAATTAGTACGCTTTTATAGTTCACTGTAACAAATGTTAGGGATCTACCAAATCGGGTATAGATTATATAAATATAACTTCTTCTAGGTTCTTAAAGAACTGCCGGAGATTTTAAATACGCAACTTATAGAAAGGTTGGATATTTTGAAAGTACTAGTTGTTGGAGCAAACGGACAAATCGGTAAAGAACTTGTTTCTTTAATTCAGAAGAGTGATTCGTTGACAGCCAAAGCGATGATACGGAAACAAGAACAAGCTTCTTACTTTGAAGACTTAGGAGCTGAAACAGTCTTAGTGGATTTAGAAGAAGACCCGAAGAAAATTGCAGAAGCCGCTGAAGGTGTAGATGCCATCGTATTTGTTGCAGGCTCCGGACCGAAAACGGGCGCAGACAAAACGATGCTAATTGACTTGGATGGCGCCGTGAAGTCAATTGAAGCTGCAAAACAGGCAAACGTAAAGCGTTTTGTATTGATCAGTTCCTATGATACGACTCGTGAGGCAATCCAAGATGCTGATTCCTCGTTCGCCCCTTATGTAGCAGCAAAACATTACGCAGACGATTGGCTTCGTAGAACGGATCTAGATTATACGATTGTTCACCCGGGTATGCTAACGAACGACGATGCGACGGGTAAAATCGAAGCCGCAGAGAAGGTCGAAGCAACCAAAGTTCCGCGTGCTGACATCGCTCAAGTTCTCCTGGCTTGTTTAGAAGACAACTCGACAATCGGTAAGGAATTCCAAGTAATTGCAGGCGACACTCCCGTGAAAGAAGCGATTGCCTCGCTTAAATGATGTTTAACAACCGTACTCCGACTATAACGACGGGGTACGGTTTTTGACGTTCAGATTAATTATGGTAAATTATTTAGCAGTCTGACCACCATCTACTGCTAAGTTCACTCCCGTGATGTACGAAGCCTTGTCTGAACATAGCCATAACGCTGCCTGTGCTTGTTCTTCTGGTCGTCCCATACGTCCTAATGGAATATCATTTTCCACAAATTTCGCTTGTTCCGGAACTTCTTTTGCCCACGCTTCTACAGCAGGAGTTAAGGTCATACCCGGACAAATTGAATTAACTCGTATTCCCTTTTTCGCATATTCCAGTGCTACCGATTTCGTCAGTCCATTAACTGCCCACTTAGCTGCACTGTATGTGGCTAAGTTTTCCGATCCAAGTAGACCAGATGTAGAAGCTGTGTTGACAATAGCTCCCCCTCCAGAAGTCAACATGGCCGGAATTTGATGTTTCAATGAATAATACAAGCTAGTTTGAGTAATTTGAACGCACCGGTCCCAATCTTCCGTTTTTGTCTCTGCAATGGGCATGGAAGGTGCGCCAATTCCCGCATTATTATGTGCCCAATCCAGTCGGCCATAATGTTCAACTGTTTGTTTCACCAGTTCCATAACGTCTTGTTCTTCAGCAACGTTACAGCGTACGAAAATCGCATCTCCGCCCGCCTCAGTAATTTGTTTCACTGTTTCCTTTCCAGCTTCTTCATTAATGTCAGAAACAACAACTTTTGCTCCTTCTTCTGCAAAAGCGAGTGCACTCGCTCTCCCTAGCCCACTGCCAGCTGCTGTTACAATTCCTACCTTGTCCGTCATTAAAGTGCCCACATTAATTCCTCCTTTTCTCTTACATTCTAATTATTCTGCATAACGAAAATCATCCCTTCTTTTAACTTTAAATTATCTGAATAAAAAGGTAGATGGCAATGATTAGCGTTGTTTGCACAATATAATCCCAACTACAAAAGCCCTCAAACCACACAATAGGTTTAAGGACTTTTGTGTATGCATCACACACACGATTAGATGAGTATAGTCTAAGCACCAGGTTTCTTAGACTACACTTCACACTTCTACTGGCTAGTTTTAGTCACTTGGCTGCACTGATTATGAGGTTTATTCTTTTTCTGACGGACCTTTGCTGTGTAATTGTCTTTTGTTTTCTGCCACTAGTTTTTCGAAATAGGATAGCTCTTTAGATTCTTTAGTTGTTGCTTCAGTGAAAGGCACCATATCTTCAATTTTTTCAGACGTAGCCACTGGTTTAACAGATTCATCTTCAAGTGAAGATTCTATTGGCTCAATGTCCTCTTGTTCGTAATATCGATAGGATGTTGCAGGCTCACTTGGTATCGTTACTTCAATTTCTCGAATGTCTGTCGGACTAGTGGCTACAGGTGTCTCAATTTTAATCGATGAGGTAGTCTTCTCTTTCTGAAAGACTGCCGTTCCCAGAGTTTCTTGTCGTTGCTGATTAGTTAATAGATTGTTGAATGTGGAGAACCACGTTTTTATCTCCTTTACTAGTTTTTCATAGGCAGGAGTGTCCGTTTCGATTTGCATGTAATTTCCTTTTACGAAATTGACCTGATAAAAAGTTTGCGTCCAGTTACGAATTTGGATGACCAACGCTAATGTGTTTATTTTTTTAGACTGAGTATTTTTAGGAAGTTTGCTAACTATCTCTTTTTTAATATACTCTAACATCGGGATATTCGTAGATGTATACGACATATCGATTACATCTGAATTCTCTACAATCGCAATTGCTTCCAATTCATGAAATCCATAATTATCTAGCGTGTAGGACATCTTGGCCTTCGGTATATCTAACGGTTTTCCAAGACCATCCACTGCACGCCAACAAAAAATCTGACCTGATTGTTCATCTATTGTAACTCTTGTCAACGCATCACTTGAAACATAGGTGAACGTGTTTTCAAGGTTACCCACCGGTGGTTGTATGGAGCTCAAACTTTCTCGTTGCTTATCCAATTGACCCATCTCTAAATTATGTGCTTTGGCAAACAAAGGAATCGCTAAAAACAAAAGTATGCCACCAACACTCCACCCCAGCCAACCAGCTCCTTTAAAAATTGCAAGAGCTAAAAAAACAAATCCAACAAGCGGAAATAGACACCCTAGACAACCGAATAGATTAGAGCTTTTTGTAGAGATACTTTCCAGCCTCCTTTGATGCAACAAAATAAAGATTAATCAAAACACGTAATTACTCTACTTCACCGAAACTATAACATAAGACGACCATTCTTTTACTGAAGCCTACTTTCTATTGTTTAGTCGAGATTAGACAGGGGAAACCAATTGAAAGAAGTACTTGTTGACTAGCAACCTATCCACTGGACTTTGGTTTTAAGGAGGAGGTTACATTATGGAACTTCATGATGGAGAAACAGTTAAGTATAAGCTGTCCGCAAACTTGAGAAATGGGATTGAATTTGTAGGCGGAGTCTTAACCATTACAGACCAGCGATTCCTATTTTCATCGCACGCCATCAACATTCAAAAAGGCGAAGTGGCAATTCCTATCAGTGATATGGAAAAGGTGAGTGAATCCAACGCCCTAGGCATCCTTTCGAATGGTCTTACTGTAGAACTTACAGACGGATCTACTCACACGTTCGTCGTGGCTCCCGGAGACGTGTTTAAGCGTGAGAATATCGTGGAATTTGTTCAAGAGAAATTAAGTGCTTAACACACTGTACCTCAAACACTTCTAAATGTTTGGGGTATATTTTTTCCATTTCCTTATATCTAGCTGGATGTCAGGGAACCAACGTCTTTATAACTGTAGCCATTATTTCAAACCAACTATTTAGATTTTCATGCACGCCATCATAATTTGATGGTCTTTTTATAATAACTTGAAAATTTAGTTAAAAAAGGTTTTATTTGCCTTAGTTCATTGATATACTTATGTATAAGTTGATAATTACTATACGTTAACATAATTGAATTGGTTTCAATACTTGTTGAGTGTTTATATAAGCACCGATTTCTAAGTAGCTGCTCTTATAGAATCCGCCACATCCACTAAGCTTTTAAAATATCGTTTTCAAGTGCACAACTAACGATTAGGAGGAGAAGCAATGGCTAACTGGTTCATTACTATCATTATCTTTGTTGGTATGCTGTTTGGTTTTAATAGGCTCATGGGGTATCGGAAAGGCACTATTTCATTGGAGTTGGATGGCAGGTACGCAAGTCTTACCGATCAAGCCAATGCAGTCATCGAAGAGCTTAGAAAACAAGGTAAAAGTGCCGAGTATAACGGAGATGGACATTACGTGGTTGATGGACTATCTTATGTTGTTCTAAAAAGAAATGTTGCTATGGGCGGAGTTCCTTTGGAGCGGACTGTACTCGTACCAGAAAAGAAATGAAACACGCCTTCGAACGAAACGTAAAAATACCTGTATACTTTTGAATTCTCCATTCAATCGTTTACAGGTATTTGTTGATTTGAGTACTGTTCGTTAATGCGTACACACTGCATTGCAATCACCGTTTTATGACTGCATCGAACGTATCAAAAAGGTTATATGAACTTTACTTTTTCTTCAATTGCAATTCTAGTTGTTGAATATGCAGGTGCATTTTCTTTTCCAAGAGTAATTAACACGATTGGAAAATAACGATCAGATATATCGAAGCGCTGAGCAAACTGCACTTTGTCAAACCCACCCATTGGCCCAGTCGCAAATCCACGTTCTTTTGCAATAAGCATGAACTGCATTGCAACAAGACCAGAGTCGAACGTTGCCATATTCTTACGCGATTCTTCAGGCGCATGTGGATAAGCTTTGTGCGCATTGCCAACGAGCACTGCTTTGCTTGCGTCATCCACAAAACCAGCTTCCGACATGCTGTCATAAACTGGATCGATGTTGTTGTAAAACTCTTTATCTCCCAATACAGCGATAACGGCAGAAGCCGTTTCAATTTGCTCCTGATTATACGCAATCTTTCTCAAATCTTTGCGTTCTTCCGCATCTAGGAAGACAAGGAACTCCCATGGTTGTAGATTGCTAGTTGAAGGTGCACGTGTTGCCTGCTCTAACATCTCCAAAATTTCTTTTCTCTCGATGGTAAAGTCTGGATCGTATTTTCTCACTGAACGGCGTTCTTTAATTAAGGTAGAAATCGTTTCAGACACGTGAACTCCTCCTGTTGGTTAAAAGAACCATTAATCCTTACAACATTAGCATACTTTTAGTAAGTTAATTCGTCAAGTATTGGTAGATAGTGTTAAGTCTCTTCAGTGCTAGTAATAATATGCATACTTTCTAACAATGCCCGCGCGTCTTGATTTAAATAAGTAAGTGTATCTTCCCTACTCACTAATCCCGCATGATCCTTCACAATCAATTTAAAGGATCGGATGTTAAAATGAGTAGCATACTCATTAATAGCATGAATGACTTTAACCTCCGATTGGGTCAACCGCCTTCCATCCGAATTTAAAACAAATTCAAATAGATCCTGTGCATTCCTCTGAAGATGATGCTTATGTGTTTTCACAACATCTATATTATCCTCCATATACTTTCTTGCAGTTATAAAGTCTAATTCATCTACACATTGATTGATTACTTTAAACAATTCATGAGAATTCATACGGCCACCCCTTTACATTACCAACCCTTACCAATATACCATTTCATAACTGTATTTCCACATTAGCACCCATTCTTTAGTCATAAGAAGAATACTAAATTCGCTATACAGTGTCACGCCCTCTTTACTTAATACTTTTCAAAAAGAAAAACACTATCGATTGTAGATACTTAAAGTGTATCACTTCGAAAGTGTTTACAGAGTGCAAATTAAGTTTTCGCACCTATAAGGTAGGCTATTTTTTAATACACACACTTATACACTGAGAGCGTTCATGCTTTCCAACAATGCTTTCGCATCTTCATTCAAGTAAGTGAGTGTGTCTTTTTTACTAAGTAATGCTCCTCTTTCTTTTACTAAAAGCTTAAATCCCCGAATGTTAAAATTAGCGGCATATTCGTTGATCGCCTGAATAATATTCAGTTCTTTTCTGTTCAGCATCTCGCTGTTAAGATCTCGGTTTGCTACAAATTCAAACAGTTCTTGTGCATTGTGCTGCAAGCGATGTTTATGTCTGTTAAGCAATTCAATATTCTCTTCCATGTATTTCCTTGCAGAAACAAAATCCAATTCATTGACACACTTGTTGATGGTCGTAAACAGTTCCCTTTCGCTCATCCCAACCACTCCTTTTATACTAATTACCACTGTATCATCACAAGGTCAAAAGTTCTATTAGAGAACCATTAGAAAATGATGAGAGTTTGTATTGAACGGAGCTATTCAAGTCTAATTTTTGTTATAGAGGGTGGGCATGGGCTGATGAGGGTACTCGAAAAAAGGGAAAAGCCTATACATCCCGGCTTCTCCCTCCTCACGTGATCAATCATTCAGTTACAAAAAATCTTACGCATTTTCCTTAAGCTCCGATTGTGTAAGTAGCCCGCCATCTTTGAGATACTTATTCATCCCTTCAGCAGCACGATAGGCAAATGCCCCAATCGTTCCTGTCGGATTGTAATTGCTATTATGCGGGAAAGATGACCCCCCCACTACGAAGAGATTTTCCATCTCCCACATTTGAGAATACGTATTGACTGCAGAGTTTTCGGGACTTTCTCCCATAATCGCACCTCCGAAGAAGTGGTCTGTGTAAAATTTATGGTCAAATTCCACGTCATCTTCCACAACATCAACATTCATCGTATCTGCGCCCATCTCTTTCATAATTTCTGCGCAACGAGCGACTCCTGCCTTTGCACGTTCGCGATCTTGTTCGGCATACTTTACGGTAACCCGTAAGAGAGGATTCCCCAACGAATCTTTGTACGTTGGATCTAAATCCATATACGTTTCTTTGTTTGGCAGAAATCCACTCTGAGCTGTGATGAATAAATTACGGTTTGCATATTTCAACGATTGCTTTTTAAACTCTTTCCCCCAAGCTGGAGTTCCTTCTGGTACTTGGTTATTCGCAATCGGACGTGTTCCTAATTGACCATAATGAACTTCATATCCATGTAGAAATTTAAGATTAGAATGATCTTCGTTATCTCCACTAAAGTCGTCAATTGTCGCCCCTAATGCTCCTGTTCCCATGAAATTATTGAATTTCTTATTCTCAAAGAAACCACGTGCTCCAATATAAGTGGATAAATTATTGAAGTGACCAGTGAAGTTTTTACCGATGATTCCTTGTCCTGTTTTTGGATTATAAGGAGTTCCAATTTTAGAAACGAGCAACAGTTTCGTATTTGTAAATACAAACCCTGCAAGGACGACAATATCAGCTGGCTGTTCAAATTCCTCTCCTGTCATCGTATCGGTATAGACTAACCCTGTGGCACGCTTTCCGTCATGACCTACTCGTGTGACGTTGGCGCCATTTCTCAGTTCCAAGTTACCAGTTTTCCTCGCAGTCGCAAGTACGGTACCAATCGGATCGGCTTTTGCTCCAAAATCACACCCATATTCTTCACAAAACGCACAATATACACATCCATTTAACTTTTCTCCATCGGGGTTTACATAGGCTTGTGAGAGATTTGCTGAAGGCATATGGTAAGGATGATAGCCTAAATCAGTAGTCGCTTTCTTAAATAGGCGAATCGTTGGTGTTTCTTTCAGTGGTGGATTGGGGTATTTATCTGAACGAGGGGGACCAATCGGGTTTTCTTCCCCTGAAATACCAGCTGTCTTTTCATACTTATCGTAGTAAGGTTCTAACTCATCATAGGTAATGCCCCAGTCTTGCATCGTGGACTCCTTAGGTATTTTTTCTTTACCATATCGTTCCACCGTTTTACTGTAAATCTCAAAATCATACGGTAACCATCGAAATGACATCCCATTCCAGTGGACTCCAGCGCCTCCCGTATGATTTCCTAATCTTGCTTTTGAATTATCTCTAACTGGAAGTGCTTTCTTATCTAGGGAATTCCGCGATGTAATCGTTTCTTTATTAAGATCTTGCATCAAATCATATCGTTTAGAATAACGTAGCTCGTCTTTTGTCCCCATAAAATCTTCGTGCTTTTTATCACGACCTCGCTCGAGTATTACTACCTTATGTCCAGCTTTAGTAAGTTCAGCCGCAGCAATCCCGCCTGCCCAGCCGGATCCTACGATTACAGCATCTACTTTAGGTAACTTTTTGACCATTGTGCTTCCTCTTCTCAAATTATAGTTTAGTGTCCTTGATAGTCCCGTAAACTCACTGGTTCCAGTTTTATAAATTCGTCTTGATCTATGTAGCCCGCATATGATGTTTGCGCACCCGGAAATTCCTTCATTTTCCAGCCTTCCATATTCCGATTTCCTCCATAAAGAGGATCGGAGTAAGCGCCTTCTAATGTAGATTGGATGAGTAGAGCGAAGAATTCAGAAGCGGCCAGTCCGTTCATTTTCACTTTATCATCGTCAAAGTCCTGCAAAATCTGAATTTGTTGCTCTTCTTCCGCCTTATCAAATGTAGTGCCAAATCGCTTTTGACTTTCTTCGTCCAGCTTCCTTAATCCCTGAATGAAAATGTCACCACGATCCAAAATGGATTGTTCGCCTGCAGGACCCGCAGATTGATCGCTTTCATCTAAAACAGCAGTAAACGGACCATGTCTGTAGTCTCTTCCATTAATGCCCCAGCGGCCAGCCAGTTGTTTATCAATATAATAAGGAACACCTAATTTAATTGCCCCTGGGCCGTGCTCGTCTTCAGGATAGATTTGTTCCGTTGCAGCCATTAATACTAAGAAGTCTTGATGACGGGTGAAAAATTGCATCGCTTCTTGTACATCAATCAACGTATCCTTATGCTTTTCCATTTTTTGTTCTTTTTTCGAATCAAAACTATTTGTTAACAAACCTCCGAATAATGAACCCCCAACCAGACCTCCTGCTACTAAGCCTGAATTCTTTAGGAATTTTCGACGACTCATGTCTTGCTGTTTTTGTTGCTCTCCACTCGCGGTATTTTTATAATTATTATCTGACATGCTAAAACCTCCCCAACCTTATGTTTTTCCGTATTTTTTAAAAGTTAAACTGGTTTATAATTTCCAACACCTTCACATCACAACTATTCATCCATAAAATAGAGTGAATGTGGTTTCAAATTGAGTATCGACTATTCAGTACAAAACTAGTCATGCATTTTCTGGCCATCCTCACATTCTTTAAACTTTATGGATATCTCTCGCTGTTTAAGGGTATTTCAGAGGTATACGTAATTCTTGAGGAATCGCACCGCAGGAAGGGAGAGCTAAATGGATAGAGATCAATTGCATACCAAACGGATTACAAGTTTACTAACAATCTGTGCCGCTTTTTTGATGGGGTTTATCGATGCCTATACATTCATGGAGTTGGACCATGTTTTCGTAAGTGCCCAGACTGGAAACATGGTGACGTTTGGTGTCAAACTATTCACAGGTCATCCCTATGATGCCTTAGCGAACATGATTGCTTTCTTTGGGTTCATGTGTGGTGCATTTTTAGGCGAAGTTCTTTTGGCTCGCTTGAGGCTTCCTGGGTTGCGGAGATATCGCCTGTTCCTGTATGTCCAGGCACTCCTTTTACTGGGGCTGGCACTGTTTCAAACAAGACTCGAATTATCTGTGATGGTTTTTGTATTGGGGTTACTCTCAGGCTATGCATTGACGACATTCAGAAAAATCGGATCGACTTCCGTCAATAATGGAATTATGACTGGGAATGCGCGGAATATGATGAACAGCTTGTATCTGATTCTCTTTGAAAAGGATGAACAGGCAAAAAAAGACATGCTTCATCTTTTCATTGGCATCGTCACATTCATTGCCGGGGTTGGTGCTAGTGCTTCTATCAGTGGATGGGATCCGATGGCTATATTATGGATTGCTTTCGGGATTGTCTGTTTTTCAATCCTTGCACTATTTTTTTATAAGTGGACATAAGAGGGGTTCCCAATCTGGTTTGATGGCGTGATAGGCTCTACTCATGTTAGAGTGATAGACATTCAGACTGACCTCTGTCAGTCTCCATCTTTATGATTTTTTCAGGAAGTTACACACTATGAATGAGGAGTGAGTGGAATGAATGAAAAACAATTGGACAAGGTGAAAAATGGGAAAGGGTTTATCGCTGCGCTCGACCAAAGTGGTGGCAGTACCCCTAAGGCACTTGCAGCATACGGAGTGAACGAAAATGCGTATTCTAACGAAGACGAGATGTTCAATCTAGTACACGATATGAGAACGCGAATCATCACTTCTCCTGCGTTTGATGCGGAGCACATTCTTGGTGCGATCCTTTTCGAACAAACGATGGATCGTGAAATTGACGGTATGTACACTGCTGATTACTTAGCGGAAAAGAAAGGGATTGCTCCATTCCTTAAAATCGACAAGGGCCTTGCCGACGAAGCAAACGGCGTCCAACTCATGAAACCCATCACAGACTTGGAAGAAACCTTGAACCGTGCAAACGAACGTCATATTTTTGGGACAAAAATGCGCTCTGTCATTAAAGAAGCAAATGAAGAGGGCATTAAAGCGGTTGTCGATCAGCAATTTGAAGTTGGGAAACAAATTATCGCTGCGGGTCTTGTTCCAATTATTGAACCTGAAGTGGATATTAACAGCACACACAAACCAGCTTGTGAAGCATTATTGAAAACGGAACTTCTGAATCACTTGGATCAGTTGACTGATTATGAAAATATCATGTTAAAGGTGACGATTCCTACTGTGGCAAACTTGTACAGGGAGCTAATTCAACACCCTAGAGTCGTACGAGTTGTCGCGCTGTCGGGAGGGTACTCGACAACTGTAGCAAATGAAAAACTGAAGGAAAACGAAGGTTTGATCGCCAGTTTCTCAAGAGCTCTTAGCCAAGACTTGAATGCCAACCAAACGGATAATGAGTTCAACAGCGCTCTTGAAAAAGCGGTGAAATCGATTTACGAAGCGTCCATTTAAGTGAAAAGCCTGTGCCTAAACCAATTTAGTTGGTTTGAGACACAGGCTTTTTATTTTTTTACCAGACCCCAAACAGATTTAAATGAATGCATAAAGGAATATCATATTTGACCGTCATTTTTATTTATCAGTTAAAGGAATATAAGAAAATCACTGAACTTCTTTCGCGCAAACGTCCAACGTTCTTCTAATTTCCGCACGGACATCATCTTCCTCATACTTTAAAATCGGCATCGTCGCATTCGGATCAATGAAGGCATCCCGATTCTGCATTTCGATTTGTTTCCTCATGTGAATCGCATGTTCTTTCCCTTTTGCTGCGACAGTTTCATCCATTTTCTCAGCAGATGGCTTCAATTGACCTATGGGAACTGTTTCAACGATTGTGGCAGTTTGTCCAAGACTTTCCGCAATCATCCTATAGAACTCTTCATACTTCATATTAATGCCAGAGATAGCGTACGTCGCTCGGTGTTCACCATGTTCTAATGCACCGACAGCCGCTTCCGCCACTTGTTTCGTTGTCACCATTGCTGTCCCACCAGCTGGGACTTTTACTACATCGACACCTTGAACCCGAGGGAAAAAACTTTTCCATAGCGGTGTACGATGAGGCATTGTTCCGAATATGTATGGGAGACGAAGCGACATGACTTCCATGGATCCTTCCCCTTCCATGAATGCAACTTCCTCTTGTAATAATCTTGTTTTAACATAAGGTTGTTCTTGCAAATTCAAATCGGTCCACATTTCAGCAGTTTCAGTGTGATACGAACCGAATATAACAAACTTCTTTAAACCTGCTATACGCGCCAATCTTGCAAATCTTTGTGTAGGCAATACGTTCTTTTCATAATAAAATTTCATAGCTGGCGCTTCCGGAAGAGTTCGCTCATCCAATCCAGCTGCATAGACAAATGCGTCCTTATCTTTCAGCATCGCCAACACTTGCTCATCTGTCATCTCATTCATGTCACCAACCACCCGTTCTTTTACTGAATCGGGTAACACATCCTCCATCACTTCTGCGTTGCGTGCAATTGTAGAAACTTCATATCCTTTGGCGAGTAATTCGTGAATCGTCTCGAGTCCAAGCAAACCAGTTCCACCTAAAACAAATACTTTTTCCATCCTCCACAACTCCTTTATATAAAGTATTCAAGTAGTCTACCCTTCTATCAGTTGAGGTAATCCATTTACGGAATAGCGTGGAAGAGTAATAGCGATACGAAATATATTTTTTGTTGCACATTAAACAACTTTTGCAAATAAAAAGACACGATTCCATTCTAGGATCGTGTCATCGTTTTATCGGTTACTCCACAGTCAATTGACGAATACCATTTTCAAGACGTTTGTCGACTTCCTTGGCATCTTCGATATGCTCAATAATGAGTCCGTGTGCTTGTGAGAAAAGAGTTTTAGCGCCCAATAATTCGCTCTTCACTTCTGCTGATAATTGTTTTTGTTCTTCAATCATCTTCTGAATGGAACCAATATCCCCTTGACTCTTTTCAATCGTATTTAAAATACGTTCGATCTTATCAGCTGTAGCAAGACTAACTTGGACACCTTTGTCCACAAGTTCAGCACTCGTTCTTGTGGAATCCAACGCCTCTTTAATCTCATCACGCAATGACGAAGTCAGGGTTTGTATACTCGCTGTACTCTTGGCAGTACTTTCTGCTAAGTTACGGACTTCCTGTGCAACAACTGCGAATCCTTTTCCAGACTCACCCGCTCTTGCTGCTTCAATTGAAGCGTTTAACGCTAGTAAATTCGTTTGTGTTGCAATGCCATCAATGACGCCGACAATCGATTGAATTTCATCCGATCGTGCACTTAAGTTGGTCATATTTTGCTCGGAAGCCTGTATTTGCACCCCAAGATTTTTAATTACTTCAGCTGTTGCGTTCACTTCTTGTGTGCCTTCAGTGGCTTCAGTGACCATCACATGTGATTGGCCTTCTAAAGAGCGACCCTTTTCATATAGTTCTTCTGACATTTGAGTAGTTTGTTCACTTAGCTGGGCAATGTTCTCAAATCGCTCTTCAATTTTACCAACCGCTTCACCTAAGACACCATGTTGCCCATTCACTTTCTCATGTTGCATCACAGCTGCCGCTAACTCGTCTCGTAACTCAATCAAACGAATCTGATCTTGCTCCTCTTTTATCGCATGGCTTTGTTTTAAAGCAGTTAGTTCCTCCTGGAAATTATCTTCTTCTACTACTCTACTTTTACTTCTGAACATTTAAACTCCCCCAAGTTATCTTTATGTTCATAATTATAGCATAGAACGACCTATATTCCTGGAGTATTTTAGGGTCATAAGTCATGTTTCCGACGTTTTCGTGAACACTGATTGAGGAAAATATTCTCACACATTCATAGGTTGAATTTAATAGTTTCTCCACCTTAGAAAACAACATACTCCCACATCAGTTGTTATAACTCAAGTTAAAAAGTGATATCAGTGACTGAGCTTATTTCAGAAACCGGTATGGTTGTTACTTCCATTTGTTTTAACTTCTCTTCCTTATGCTTATCTGATCCAACAATAACAGATTTAAGATTGACTCGTGCTATCGGCAACTCTGTTTCTTGCAATTGTTTAATCACGTTAAGTAGTTCATTCAAATCTTTTTTTCTTTCTGTATGAAAGGTCAAACCATCGCCTTGCTCGATCGTTCAAAAAGCGACATTAAAACTAGGTGCGAGAAATCTCTATCCTAAGAATTTGATCTTTAATATAAGATTTGTACTATCAAGATTATTTGATACCCTCCTATTTTAGTTTCGCTACTACGGCGTTGAACATCATATAAGATAACTAACTATTCTCCAACAATCTACACTGCCCCTTTAAAACTTCCGTGAAATAACCACAAAATCCGTCCAGATATATCTTTTTGTAAAAACGTGGTGAATATCAAAAAGTATGTTAACTAATCATGTCATTCTATTCTTTCACCCCAATCATTACTTTGATACTATAGATAAATAATAGTTTTTGAAATAGTATTTAATTTAAAAAAATTCCAGATTCCAGAAGGAGCTAAATTTTACATGTCTTTAAATCTTTCTGCACTCTTTCCGTCCTTTCAGATTTATTCCGAAAGGCCAAATCACATTTCAACTGATTCATTTATTTTTCAAGAGAGAACTTCATCCACCTGGATATCAATTAGCAAAGAAGAGGTTTCATCTCGTGATTACGCATTATTATCAACTGTCTTTAAAGAGTTTGAAAAGTCACGTGACGTATCCGAAAATCCTGTACAAATTGAATGGCTTCGCTACCTAAATGGACATGGACATGCACCAACAAAAAATGAACTAGAAGTCCGTACAATTCATCTCACTTTTCCTAATAATCATTGGGAAGTAGATTCATTAAAAGAAGCAGTTAAAGCTTTTTTTGGAGAAGAAATGCTTCTACTGAGCTGTACAAATAATCTTGCTTTGCTCATAGAAAAGAAGTCAACATATCGTTACGAAATAGAAGATTTCACTTCATTCACTGCAGTTCTTGAAAGTGATTTCTTTATGAAGCCTAAAATATTTGTTGGCAAGTTCCATAGCTCAGATTCAGAATACCCTTTAAAATTCAAAGCTGAATCCATTTATTTTTCAAAAGGATTAATTGAGTTACCTAAAGAGCGAATCTATACAACGGAGCAAGTATTTCCTTTTTTACTAATTGATTCTCTTTCAAAAACCACAAAAAATACAATCTCCCATGAAATACTGGAGCCTATTGAAAAGGACACGGAATTGTTGAAGACGGTTCGCTATTACTTTGAAAGTGGATTCAATAGTTCAATCACTTCGGAAAAACTCCATATTCATCGGAATACACTTAATTACCGACTGACGAAGTTTCAGGATATTACAGGTATTTCTGTTCGCAATTTTGACGGAGCCTTAGTTGCTTACTTTGCCAGCTTGCTATCAGTGAAATGATGTTCATTTTGCACAATCAGAATTAGCAGATTACTGTGCAAGCTGTACGTACACATTTCTTTCACTGAAGGGTATCCTATTATTAACTAATAACTTAGGGGTGAAGGGAATGGGAGAGTTAGTTCTTGAGCGGATCTATAAAGTATATGATGACGACGCAATCGCAGTTTCTGACTTCAATTTGAAAGTTGAAGATAAAGAATTCATCGTTCTTGTTGGTCCGTCTGGTTGCGGAAAATCGACTACACTACGTATGATTGCAGGACTTGAAGAAATTACGGATGGTCAGATGCGCATCGATGGAAAAGTGATGAATGATGTGGCACCGAAAGATAGAGACATCGCCATGGTATTCCAAAACTATGCACTTTACCCACACATGTCCGTATACGATAATATGGCCTTCGGTCTGAAATTGAGGAAGTTTTCAAAAGCTGAAATTGAGAAACGTGTTAAAAATGCAGCAAGTATTCTAGGATTGGAAGAGCATTTATTACGAAAGCCTAAAGCCTTATCCGGAGGTCAGCGACAGCGCGTGGCCCTAGGACGTGCCATCGTACGGGATGCTGGTTTGTTCCTAATGGATGAACCATTGTCAAACTTGGATGCCAAACTACGAGTCCAAATGCGTGCAGAAATTACTAAATTGCATCAGCGGTTAGAAACCACTACGGTCTATGTAACACATGACCAAACAGAAGCGATGACGATGGCTACACGTTTAGTTGTTATGAAAGATGGATTCATCCAACAGATTGGCACACCTAAGGAAGTCTATGAAAATCCAGAAAACGTATTTGTCGGTGGGTTCATAGGCTCTCCAGCGATGAATTTCTTTGAAGGTCAAGTTGTTGACGGGAATTTTGTAGTGGGAGAAACGGTTATGAAGATACCAGAAAGAAAAATAGCATTACTAAGAGAGCATGACGAATTAAATAAACAGATTATTCTAGGGATTAGACCCGAGCACATCTACGGACAAGCTGATATGCTGAAAGACTTGCCTGACTCCCACATTGACGTTCAAGTAGATGTCGCGGAATTAACAGGAGCAGAGCTCATGGTCTATTCATCCATCGGTACACATCCGTTCGTTGCACGCTTGGGTGCGGATACAGATTTGCAACCAGGACAGAACGTGACGCTCGCTATCGATATGGATCGAGTGCATTTCTTTGATGCTGAGACTGAAAAGCGACTTAGGTAATTTAAGAGCTACTTATACTAACAAGAGAACCCTACATTCTATTCTGATAGAATGTAGGGTTCTTCCGCTTTTATTGAATACATCTGGCTAATGCACCACGCAGGCCAGCTTCACCTTTAAACTTACTCTCTTGGATACACTTCTCTTTTTCGTTAAAAAGCGGGTGTGTAAAATAACTTGCTACTTCTTTTCGAACAGCTGTAACGAGTAATGGATGCTTATTAAATATCCCGCCACCAAGCACGAGCGTAGTCGGATCTGCAAATAATAGAATATGTTGGATTTCTTTTGCCAATGCCGATACGACTTCGCTCACGATAGATACAGCTCGATCATCCCCCTCGTAATAGTAGTCCATGATTTCCTTGAACGTAATATCAGGGTTATTAAAAGCGATTGATCCTTTATGCTCGGCACCTAGTCCAGAAACACTCTTCTCCAACGTTAAGCCATCCGCATTCGTCAAAGCAAAACCAATTTCTCCTGCCATACCAGTACCTCGCATGTACTGTCCACCATTGATCGTACAACACGAAATTCCTGTACTCAACGTTAGATAGACGAATGTTCCAGTTCCTGAACCACGCTCGACATATTCTCCCCATGTAGCCATGTAGACATCATTATCAATCATAATCGTTGTATTTGGAAATACTTCAGTTAACTTTTTCTTTAGCGGGAAATTCCGCCATGGCAAGTTATTCTGATAGATAGCGATTCCTAATTCCGATTCAACAATTCCTGGTAGACCCACAGCAAGGGCACTGATTTCCTTAGAACTAATTTCGCTATCTATACAAAGTTTTTCGAATGATTCTACCAATGAGTAGAACAACTTCTCTCCATCTTCTTTTTCACTTGGGATTTCATGACTCATAATTAAAATACCGTTTTCATCGAAGAGCGCAGTTGCGAGTTTTGTCCCACCAATATCAGCTGTCAGAAAATAGTTCATGTAGGAACGCTCCCATCTCTTATAGCTTTACTACTTGAGTTAGATTACGTGGTTTATCGGGATCAAAACCTAAACTGATGGCACGGTGATATGCTAAGAGTTGCAATACAGGTAGGTAAACTGCATGTCGATTACGATCACTGATTGTATCCGTCAATGTAATTTTTTCATTCGCTTCGAATTCATCTACTATTGGTCCCACAACAAGAACATGGCCACCTAAACGTTGAATGTCCTTGACGAGGTCTTGGTCATACTCTGCTGTTTCTTTTTGAGTCAAAAGAATAACGACTGTTGATTTATCGACGATTGAAATAGGTCCATGCCTGAATTCAAGACTGGAGTAACTTTCGCATTCTGTTTGTGTCATTTCTTTCAATTTCAACGTCGCTTCTTTCGCCAAGCCGTTATAAGACCCTGAACCAAGGAAGATGAATCTTTGCTTGGAATGGTCATCAGCTAAAGATTTCACCTTATTTTCATCAAGGAAAGCTTCTTTAACGAATGCTGGAATTCGTTTTAGTTGTTCCAAATCTTCTACAGAATTAGCTTGTTTCGCTGAATACAATTGCAATGCAAATAGCATATTTGTAAATGATTGCGTCATGACAACACTTTTCTCGGATATATGATCCAGAGCAATCACTTGATCAGCTGCTTCTGCCATCGGCGTACCTAAATTACACGTCACCGCAAGCGTCTTGATATTGCCATTACCTTTTAAATGCTCAAGTGCAAGGATAATTTCAGACGTTGTACCTGATCTTGAAATCCCAACGATCAAATAGTTTTTCCCAGATACGATTAGAGTAGACTCGTGTAAAAACAGTTCTGATGCTGGAACTGCCGCTGTAAATTGCCCCGTTACTGACTGATAGATTTTAGCTGCTGAAGAGGCTAAATAAAAGGAAGTTCCGCATCCTGTAAATAGTACTTGATCAAACGAATTCTGATCGAACCTCATTGCGTCCAATGAATCATATGTTTGTTGTAACTGATCCGCCTGACTCATAATTTCGTTAAGCGTATGCATATTTCATTGCCCCTATTCCATTTAGATTTTTTCCACTGTTATTTTACTCATCAACGATTCAACGATGTCTTTCTTCACATAACCAATATCTTTATGCATGGCGTTACACGTTCCACTTGCGACTGCTCTTTTATAAGTAGTGAACACGTCTTCTCCCATCGCACAGCCGTATACTAGACCACCAACAAATGCATCGCCACTCCCTACAGCATTAAGAGGCTGAATTTCTGGTGCATTGACTTTATAACTACCGGATCTATTAATAATCATTGCACCGCTTTTTCCTAATGTGAAACAGACATGCTCAATTCCACTTTCAACAAATCGTTTGCCAACCTCTAGCAGGTCCAATTCAGATAACTCGTTTTCTCCCAAGATATTCATAATTTCCTCTTCATTTGGCTTAATTGCAAAAGGAACCGCTTTAATTCCTAATTCAAGCGCTGGTCCACTTGAATCGAGAACTGTTTTTGCTCCATTGGCATTAATGATCTCAATCATTTGTGCATACGCATTTGCTGGAACACCTTTAGGAAGACTTCCAGATAGAACAAACCATTTCACTTTTTTGGATTTCAAGGTTAACCAGTCGAGTAACGATGACCATTCATCCGTGGATATAACAGGTCCACTTTCGAGCAATTCTGTACCTATACCATCTTCTCTATTTAAAACCGTTAAGCAAACACGACTTTCTTCTGTAATCTGAATCAGCTCATTTGGAATAGATCGGGAATTCAACAACTGACGAATCGTATCTCCGGTATTTCCTCCTGCAAATCCTCCCACGTCCACGCTAGCACCTGAACTTTGAACTACTTTTGCTACATTCATTCCTTTACCGCCTGCGTCCTTCACAATAGACCCGACACGATTTACTCCACCTACACTCAATGATTCTATCTGATAGATTTGATCGATAGCCGCATTCAGAGTTATAGTCGTAATCATCTTTGCAGCATCCTAACTTTTTGTTCTACAAGCTTTGCCAATGCCTCTCGGGCAGGTAAAAAATACTTTCTCGGATCATTTTCAGCAGGATATTCTACAAAATAGGAGCGTAACTTCTCTGCAAATAAATCCTTAAGTTCAGTTGAGAAATTGACCTTGCTTACCCCTAGTCCGATTGCCTTTCTTACACTTTCTTCCGAGACGCCTGACGCACCGTGCATGACTAGCGGAACATTGGTCGCTTGACGTATTTGATCGAGTAAATCAAATTGCAGCTTAGGTTCTTCCCGATAAGCTCCATGCGCGGTTCCGAAAGCAGGAGCAAATGAGTCAATTCCAGTCTCATGGACAAATCGTTCAGCCATCTCAGGATTTGTAAATAATGATTTCGTTTCATCGACCACCTGATCATCTTCTACTCCTCCTATTGTCCCGAGCTCAGCTTCCACTGGTATACTAACTGACTTTGAAACTTCTACAACCCGTTTGACGAGTTCAATATTTTCTTCAAATGGAAGTCTTGAACCATCAATCATAACGGATGTATAACCTGCACGAAGACATTCCATTACATGTTTGAGTGATTCACCATGATCCAGATGGAGTGCAACAGGAACAGAAGACCGCTCCGCTGCTGCATTTGCTAAGGCAATCAGGTAGGGCATCTCAAAATACTTGTATGTACTCGAAGTTGTCTGCAAAATTACTGGAGCACCTGCAGCCTCAGCTCCTGCAATAATCGCTTTCATAATTTCTAAATTATGCACTCCGAACGCACCAATTGCATATTGGTTCGCATATGCATCTTCTAAAATCTCTTTTGTTGTGACCAATGTCATTGGATTACCTCTTTTCCGTTAGTGGGTTGTCGGTACAAGTTCAAGTAAAAGTTGAGACACATAGTTGATTTTATGTGTCTTAAACTAAATCCGTATAAAATCTACAACGATCTCCTCGTACGATGGAAATGCAGAATTCGACTGGTGTGTCATCCGTATCGTAAGCGGTCCTTTCAAGCAGTAACGCTGGTTTACCCACTTCTGTCTTTAAATACTTACTCTCCTGGTCACGTATCAATACAGGTTCAAAAGCTTCTTTCGCACGTACTACAGTCACTCCATATCGAGAAGCTAATAGTCCATATAGAGATGTAACGCCAACTTCGAATAAATCTTCTTTGTTTTGCACAATCGATTTCGGCATATACGACGACTCTAAGATGATTGGTTCAGCGTCCGCACAACGGACTCTTTTCATCATAACCACTTTCTCATCTGTCGTTAACTGCAATCCAGCAATAACTGCGGCTGGAGGATCTACTTCATCCACTTCAATTACAATATCACTTGGATTAAAGCCTTTTTCTTTTAGCACTTGGCTAAAGCTATAAAACCCTCCTAATGATTGTTCGAATTTAGGATGCGATACAAATGTACCTTTCCCTTGTATACGAAACAGTGTGCCTTCCTGAACCATCTCTTCAATTGCTTTTTTAGCGGTATTCCGGCTAACATTAAATACCGTCATCAATTGATTTTCAGAATCGATTTTATCGCCTGGTCGCCATTCTCCAGATTTGATACGCGCATCTAATCGTTGCTTGACTTGATAATATAATGGAATAATACTTCCTTGTTCTAAAGGTTTCATAGTGCTTCATCCTTTTTCCAGTTCTTATTGTCCAATATATCATCACTTCGATGAAATTCACATCTTTTGCAATTTTCAAGATTGCTATCAAACGTTAGTCATAGAAAGACACCTTATTTAAATAAGCAATTTCCCCATTGCAAATTGTTAAACTCACATTACCATCTGCATCTATTACCGTGAGATCTGCATCTTTCCCTTTTTGAATGCTCCCTTTTCGATGCTCAACGCCAAGGCGCTTTGCCTGATTCAAGGAAGTGATTTGAGCTTGTTCTATAAGTGACAGGCCGAGCCACTTTTCCATATTCTTTCTTGCTTCATTCATCGTAATAATACTTCCTGCCAGTGATGAGCCATCTTCTAATGTGCACTTACCTCTGTTCACTACTACATTGTTGCCACCTAAGTCATACTTTCCATCTGGCATGCCTTTTGCACGCATCCCATCTGTAATAACTAATATTCGCTCGATTCCTTTTAAACGCAGAACCAATTTCAACAAATCAGGATGAAAATGAAATCCATCTGGAATTAATTCAACGTAAACTTCCTCACTTAAGAGTGCGGCACCAAGAACTCCTGGTTCACGTTGATGAAGACCACTCATCCCATTGAATAAGTGGGTTGCATGTGACACTCCAGCGTCAATTGCGACCTTTGCTTGTTCATAAGTAGCATCTGTATGTCCCATGGATCCGAGAACTCCTTGTTCCTGTAAACCCTTAAGGAAGGTTTGTTCAACGTCGAGTTCTGGTGCAAACGTTACGATTCTTATGGCGTCCTTAGCTACTAGTTGCCACTCATTAAATAATTCAAGATTTGAAGAAATAATACTCGATGCAGGTTGTGCACCTTTTTGAGCAAGGTTAATAAAAGGTCCCTCAAGATGTATTCCAAGTAATTCAGGACTAGCTACCTTCCCGCTATCTTCCATATATGTTGATATCGCAAAAATCGAATCCCTGATTTGTTCATCAGGACTGGTCATCGTAGTCGCGAGATATGAAGTTGTACCTTCTTTCGCAAGAGTATGTGCGATTGTATCGATTGCTTGAGAAGTAGCGTCCATAAAATCTGCGCCTCCTGCCCCATGGACATGAATATCAATCATACCCGGCAGTACATTCATTTCAAGACAGTCGAACACTTTAAAGCTATTATTCATCTTTGGACAATCATCCATATGTCCGTATGTGTCAATGATTCCTTCACGTATTAAGAGAAAAGCATTTGGCATGATCTTATGTTTAAATACAATCTCCACGTTGATTAAGCAGATTTTATCCATCTCATACACCTTCCTTTTAAGCAACACTCATCGGCGCCCATTCTCAGTTTCAAGAGTTCCATCCATTTCGCCTTTCATTTTAAACATTTTTGAGGACATCCATGTCAAGAATAGAATAGTTACACTTATCCCAAAAAACGGCAAAAGTCCAGGAATGATTAGGAAGACTCGATAGAGCAGATATAAACCGACTATGGAGCCTGCCCCTTGAAGAGGGAAAGAGATGGTCAACAAGACGGATGTCGAAAAGTACCGAGAAAACGGCAATTCATAATGTGCGAACACTTGGAAGATGTTCATGACAATGAGTGCGTACAAAACCATAATCATGACCATGATCGTCAGCATCGCCAAGCCTGTAGTACCTGGCATCGCGGTCACAATCCGGAAGTTGACGACGAGGAAATACCCAATTCCAATGAGAACGAGGCCAATTTTATTGGACGCAAGGAATTCATCTTTGTAAGCTTTCCAGTAAATTTTCGCAAGCATCTTGAGATCATCTTCACCCCTCAATCGCTTTCGCATTGTGATGAAAAGTCCTACAGTTGCCGGTGTTATCCCGACAATAACTAGCCCCATTAACGTCAATCCGATCCACATCAGTTGTAGAACTGCTAGCATCGTTACGAATTCTACAAATTGATAAAGCTTAGCTTTCCATCCATGTGTGGGCATTTCCTGTCACCTCCCTTAAATAATCAAGCTCATACAGGAAACCACCTGTACAAGCTTTTGGTCATTTGTTCTCTTTCATGCGATCATATGCACCTTGAGCAATCTCCAAGTATTGGTCGACGCCCATCTTTTCAATTGTCTTCTTGTAGTCATCCCATTTACTTAGATCTTGTTTTCCAGTAATGAATGCCGCCGTAGATTCTTCAATATACGTATTGATATCTGTCATAATTGCGCTTACTTGGTCATTCTCTTCAACTGTATAGTTCAAGCCAGGCAAAATATCCTCATCTTTTATGCGGTAAGGTTTAACTTTCTCAGCATTGGCCCTGGAGTTCTCTTTCGATTCAGCACCTTGGAAGAATTTCTGCTTTACGATGCCTGGATAATAACCACCTGGCCAGGTTAGATATTCACTGATAGCCTGGTCCATATTCAAACCATCCGGATTATCCGTAATTGTCTCTAGATACTTGAACTTGCCCTCTGCAACTTCTTCATAAGTGGTTCCTTCGAAGCCCATAAAGAACATTTTCGTTCCTTCATCTCCATAAAAATAGTCCATCCAACGAACCATAGCTTCAGGATTTTTCGATTTATCCGTTATCACGAACATGCCCAGGTTTCCAAGTCCGTTGGAAACTGTATTATATGCACGCTCTCCTGATGGACCTTCTAGTACTGGCATTCCTACATACCCATCTAATTTCAACAACTCTGCTGGATCGATAGAGTTCAACACGCCATAATCACCTTTTGAAGAATCCGCTGTGAACTCTTGAGGAGTTACCGTAAATACGTCTTGATTAATAAGGCCATCACTATAAAGCTTGTTTAAATATGTCACTAACTCCTTATAACCGTCTGTAGTTGGCACGAAACGGAAGTTTTCCGTCCCTTCTTCAAAGTCGAGGTTAATGTTCATGGATCCTTGTTTGTTTAGTCCGAAACTTCCACGTAAATATGAGATGAATTCATCAATGCCGTAACCGCCACCCCATGCCTTTTCGTCTTGTACACCATTCCCGTTTGGATCGTCATTTTTGATTGCTTTTAGCAATTCATAAAACTCTTCCGTTGTTTCAGGTTCTTTCAGACCAAGGTTATCCAACCACTCTTGTTTAAACCATGGTGCCTCTGCACGCAACGCTTCAAATTCAGGATCGTAAATTGTTGGGAAGCCATAAATGTTTCCATCTGCCATTGTTACCCCTTGTTTTACTGAAGGGTATTCATCTAGCAGCTTTTTGAAGTTCGGTGCATATTTATCAATATAATCGTTCAGCGGGAGGAAAATTCCTTGCTGACCGTATTTGATTAGATCAGTTTTAGAAAATGCAGAAGCAAAATAGACTTCAGGATAATCCCCGCTCGTTAACGTTAAGTTTCTCTTTTCAGCTAAGGCCTCTGTTTGTACAGTAGACCAATCAACTTCAATGTTCGTCATCTTTTCGTATTCTTTCCATAACATTAGGTCATTCCAATCTTGTGAAGCAAAAAACTTTGCCGCAAATCCATCCACTTGAATCTTGTCGTCTACAATTGGCATCCCTTCGACGTTCACCTTGTCGGAGTTTTCACCTCGTTCAACTTCCCCATCCGTCTTCGTACAAGCCCCCAGAATATTTGCCGCGAGTAATAAACTTGCTGCCATTCCCATATACTTTGTCTTCTTCAAGTTTTTTCCCCCTTATTATCCTTTTAGTGAACCTATCATTACACCTTTCACGAAGTACTTTTGTAAGAACGGATAAAGCATTAACATTGGTAAGTTAGCGACGATAAGGACTGCATATTTTAATCCTTCAACGCTAAGTTGTTGTGCTAGGAAACTTTCAGAAGTCGTTTGAATCATGTCATCCATTTGCCCTTGGATAAGAATCTGTCTTAAAATCAGTTGGAGTGGGAATTTATCCTGGTCTTGCAAGTAAATTAATGCTTGGAAGTAAGAGTTCCAATGTCCTACCGAATAGAAAAGCACCATAACCGCGATAACCGGGAACGACAATGGTAAAACGATATTCCAAAGAATCCGGAAGTTTCCGCATCCATCTATCATTGCAGACTCTTCAAGTTCATGTGGAATCGACTGGAAAAATGTTCTCATAATAATGATGTTCCAGACTGCTACCGCATTTGGAATAATCATGACCCAAAATGTATTGAGCATGCCAAGATCCTTAATCAGCAAATAAGTGGGGATTAAGCCTCCACTGAAGAATATGGTGAAGACGATGAATGCCATAATAATCCCGCGTCCCTTTAAATCCTTACGCGATAAGGGATATGCTGCGAGGATTGTCATAACTACATTTAAAGCTGTACCCACAACAGTATATTTCATGGTGTTGACAAACCCATTAATAATGTCCTTGTTCTTGAATACTTTTTCATAGGCGTCCAGAGTGAATTCCTTCGGCCATAGCCATAGTTCACCAGAAATAACGTATTGCGGATTACTTATGGAAGCGCTTACTACAAATACTAGTGGGTAAATGACGAGTAAGGCGACTATCGAAAGAAATACATAGTTGAAGATAATAAATGTACGATCTGTTTTAGATTCTCTCACTCATTTGGCCCCCTACCATAGACTAGTCTCATTCACTTTCTTTGCAATTTGGTTTACCATGATAAGCATGATGAAGTTGATAATTGAATTAAATAGACCAACCGCTGCTGAGAAGCTATATTGAGCTTCCAAAATACCGCTACGGTAAACAAATGTAGAAATTACATCTGAGGTCGACATGTTTAATGAGTTTTGCATAAGGTATACTTTTTCAAAACCAACCGCCATAACCGACCCTGCATTCAAGATGAATAAAATTACGATGGTAGGCATGATTGCCGGTAAATTGATATGGAATATTCGTTGCAACCTAGATGCCCCATCAATCATTGCTGCTTCATGTTGGGCAGGATCGACTGCCGCTAGTGCTGCGATATAGATAATAGAGCTCCATCCCATTGTCTGCCATACGTCCGAAAACACGTATAAACTCTTGAACCATCCCGGTTCGGAAATGAAGTCAATCGGAGTTCCTCCGAAAATTTGTATGACATTGTTGACTAAACCATCTGTTTTCAAGAACAGAAGGAGCATACCTACTACTACAACTGTAGAAAGGAAGTGAGGTGCATATATGATCGTTTGCACGAACTTTTTATAGCGCAAGCTTTTTACCTCATTTAATAGCAAAGCTAGAATTATTGGGATAGGGAACGAGACAACTAATGTAAATACTCCTATTCCCACCGTATTTTTAATAAGTCGCCAGAAGTAGTAACTGTCAAAGAATCGTTCAAAATGCTTCAGTCCTACCCACGGACTTCCGATTATTCCTTTTGAGGCAATGAAATCTTTGAATGCAATTTGCAAGCCGTACAAAGGAAAATAGTGAAATATTATGAAGTACAAAATGACAGGAGAAATTAGTACATATAGCTGCCAGTTCTTCGTGACAGATTTTCGCCATCTTGCACGTGCCTTCTTTTTTGTTTCCCGACGATATTGTCGTTTATTCACTTTGTCAATAACTTCAAATTTCTCAGTAGCTTCACTGACATTCGCCATGCAAACACCCCTTTCTTACTACCGTTGTCAGTTTTTAATCAGACTTGAGGTTTGCGAAATCTCTACTACACCGCCTCCTGTCCTAATTGACTCGGTTGCTGCACAACCAACTGCAACACTCATTCTTCCAGCCAACGGTGATGTTAATGGTTGTTTGCCTCGAAGTACGAGTTCTACGAAATCTTGAGCGATTTTAGGATCTGCTCCTCCGTGGCTTCCTTCTTCTGGTTTCATGTCATATGTGACATCACTGTACTCATTCCATGTATTTGTCTTCCGTGTCTTCAAATATACTTTTCCATTTACTTCATCGTTTTCAATTCGACCTTTCGTTCCTATAAACGTATAATTCCGCTCATAATCTGGTGTGAAATGGCACTGTAGATACGATGCTTTCACCCCGCCCTCTAGCTCCATGATGAGCATATTGTTATCTTCAACGTCTACTTCTTTACGGAATGCACATTCTGTAAACGTATGAGGCACATACTCAGGACACGTGTCTTTCAACGAACATTCCGGACATGTCAAATCATTTGGCATATCGCCACCGAAGTAATCCAATCCACCGATTGCAGATACTTTCTTAGTGTATTTGCCTGATATCCAATGGATTACATCCAGATCATGTGAACCTTTCTGTAAAAGGAGGGATGTTGTGTTATCACTTTTTGCGTGCCAATCGTGATAATAGAAATATCCACCAAAGCCAACAAAGTGACGTACCCATACTGTTTTCAGTTCTCCAATCGCCCCTGAATCGATTAATCCTTTCATGGTTTGATACATGCTCATATAGCGCATATTAAAACCAACCATCAATTGTTTGCCCGATTTTTCCCAAGCTTCAATAATCCGGTCGCACCCTTCGACTGTTATTGCAAGCGGTTTTTCGGAGTAAACATGTTTCCCAGCTTCTAGTGCTGCAATAACATGTTCTTCATGTAAATAGTCTGGAGACAGTACCGCAATTGCATCGATATCCTCTCTAACTAGCAACTCTTTGTAATCATTTGTCATGAAAATCTGTGAACCTAATTGTTCTTGGAATTTCTGTTGACGCTTTTCATCTAAATCTGCCAATGCAACAATTTCTGACTCCCCTTCAGGCTTATGCCAATAGAGAGCTAACCCTCCTCTTAATCCTGCACCTATGACACCGATTCTCAACTTTTCCATATCTGCACCCCACTTTTAATATGTATTACTAATCGTTTGGACTTTTCCCTTTTTCGGGAAAACGTTTTCCTTAAGGATTCATCTTAACCATTTTTCTTTTTCATGTAGATTGACGAATCAATAATGTCGAAGGTAATAATGTTTTTAGTTCTAGTTGTAATTCATCTTTAATCTTATTCAATAAGGTTTTCGCTGCCACAGCTCCCATTTCATACTGGGGAATTGAAATCGTCGTTAATGCTGGTACCACATATTGCGCCATTTCATTATTGTCAATTCCAACGAATGCTATGTCTTCCGGAATTTTCAGACCCAATTCATGTGCAGCTCTCATTCCAGCAATTGCTAACAAATCACTCGCACAGAGTATTCCAGAAGGTCTATCATGTTCTGATCGATTTAATAAGCTTTTTGTTTTTGTATACGCTTGATTCATACACCATCCTGAATCAATGACATAATCCTTGTTCAATTTCAATCCGAATTCAGATAACGCTTTCCTATAACCTCGAAATCTTTTTTCACTCTTTAACTCTCCGTTTATTTCACCTCCTATAAAACCGATCTGACAATGTCCTTTTTCAACAAGGTGTTGCATTCCTTTATAGACAGCTTCTTCCCGATCATAGTCAACGGTCGAGATTGAGTGATCGCTGTAGTTGAAATCCACTCCAACTACAGGAACCAATTTCTTTAGTTCTTGAAGTATACCCTCTTCAACAGCATCGACCAGTAGAACTCCTTCCACTTCTTTCTCACGGATGATGCGATGGAAGACTGCTTCATCTTTTAAATCTGAGTGAGTCAGCAATTCTAATGTGTAGCCTTCTTTTGCAAAGGTTTCGCTAATACCTTTAAAAATTTTTGAAAAATAAGGATTATCATCTGCGAGTCCTGGACTTGCCAACCATGCTATTCTCTTTGTTCGCTTCACCCTAACTTTTGTAGCATTTACCAATTGGCGCGCATGCTCATTTGGCGTGTAACCTAACTCTTTAACCGCTAGCCATACTTTTTTCTTAATGTCTGCATTCACATTCCTGGAGGGATCATCTTTGATTACTCTTGAAACTGTCGTCACCGATACACCTACGTGTTCTGCAATATCTTTTAATCTCACCACTATATTTCCCCTTTTCATAGAAACCGCTTTCATTCAATAGTATTTGAGCTTTCAAACGATTACAAGAAGAGAAAATAACAATAAGATACCCTAGAGACATTTACACAACTCAAGACATCGTGTTGTTAGGTTGTAGGTACAAGTTAATTTAAATAAAAAACGTTCTGACTAGTCAGAACATTAATATACTCAAAATTATATAGTTCAAAATATAAGATGTCAACATGATTTTTTTGAAATTCGGAGAATAATTTTTCATATTCATTCAACATATTCCTTCTGGATTTTAACTGTCATCACTTTTATGGATACTCTGTCTTCAAACAAGATAATTGAGGTCTGCACCAATAACCTCTATCATATAAGGAATGTCAGGTCCGGATTTCATTTAAAAATGCATGGTAGGATTTGCTACACAAAAAATGAGGTGATGAAAAGCTAATGGTCAATTCACAAGCACTGGGTAATTCCCAGACGTTCGATTTAAAAAAGAATATTCCACTTCTTGCTGTATTATTGTCTGGGGCGTTCATTACTATTCTGAACCAGACGCTTCTAGCGACTGCACTCCCTCCGATTATGAAAGATCTCAATATTAGCCAAAGTACCGTTCAGTGGCTACAGTCGATTTTCATGCTCGTCAATGGAATCATGATTCCAATCACTGCTTTCCTAATTGGAAAATTTACTACACGCAAGTTGTTCCTAACTGCTATGGGCACCTTTGCCATTGGTACACTCATTGCTGCATTTTCCCCTAATTTTACCTTCTTGTTAGTTGGTCGTGTTTTACAAGGGGCCGGAGCCGGAATCATGATGCCGCTCTTGCAAACAATCATGTTTCTCATCTTCCCGGTTTCACAGCGAGGAAAAGCGATGGGAATGTTTGGTCTCGTCATTGCATTTGCACCCGCTATTGGACCAAGTTTGTCCGGCTATCTCGTTGATAACTTCCCATGGCGCAGTGTCTTCTATGTCGTCTTACCAATTGCCGCTGTCATAATTATTGCCGCGTATTTCTTACTTAAGAATATTACGGAACAAACAAATCCAAGAATGGACTACATGTCTATTGTCCTTTCCACTTTCGGATTTGGTGGACTGTTGTATGGTTTCAGTGTGGCAGGTAACTTAGGTTGGCTGAGTCCAAATGTAGTTATTTCACTAGTAGTTGGTGCGGTTACTCTCTTCTTGTTCATCAACAGACAGTTGAAACTTGAAGAACCGATCCTTGAATTCCGAGTGTTTAAATATGGTGTCTTTTCGCTAGCAACAGGACTTGGAATGATCGTGTTTGCATCGATGATTGCAACAACCGTTATTCTGCCGCTCTTCATGCAGAACTTACTTGGGTTCAACGCGTTGCATTCAGGGCTCATGCTCTTGCCCGGTGCAATTGTTATGGGTGTCATGAATCCTGTTACAGGTACGCTGTTCGATAAATACGGAGCCAAATGGCTACTGCGTACTGGTTTTGCCATTTTGACGGTCACGACGTTCTTTTTTGCGAACTTGTCGCAAGATACGACGTTTACGTATTTGGCGGTCTTGAACGCAATCCGAATGGTCGGTATCGCCATGGTCATGATGCCATCCACGACGCTCGGTTTGAATCAGCTACCGCATCACCTGATTTCCCATGGTACTGCCATGAATAACACCTTTCGTCAGATTTCAGGCGCTGTCGGAACTGCGGTACTCGTAACGATTACCATCACTACGGCTAGCGGAAGTTCGATTGAAGGTGCTATCCATGGCGTCAATGTCGCATTCTTGGTGGCGGGCTGTATTGCAGCGTTCGGACTGTTGCTATCGTTTGCTATCCGTGATCCGAAATCGAAAAAACAATCGCTGGATGCGTAATTATATGTTAAAAAATCTCCCACTTCAGTTGAAAGTGGGAGATTCTTTGATTTTATAAGAAAAGTGCCATGGACAAGCTATCGTAGTACTGCTCGCCATCATATGAGTCTTTGCAGAAAACCCCTTCCCGCTCAAATCCAAGTTTTTCATAAAGTGCGATGGCACGCTCGTTATCAGCTCGTGTGATAAGCGTAATTTTTTCTGTTTGTCCATTATTTTTTGACCAGTCAATTAGTGCATTCATCAGCACACGGCCACGTCCTTTTCCTGCGTGCGACTGGGAAATGACAATCCCAAGTGTTCCCACGTGAAGGAACCTGTGTTTCGTACTAGAATCAATCGTACCGATTCCGACAATCTCCTCCCCTTCCAACATGAGCAGCATACAGTTTCCACCGGATCCTTTCATATGTTCTATGGAGTGCGCCACTTCCTCTGCAGACTGTGGGTATTCATTCCGACCAAAAGACAGATAATCCGTCTCCCCACCGACTACATTATAAAAATTAACAATACGCGCAGCATCTGTAGGCTGTGCATTACGAATTACACTATTTACTGCGGACTGTGTTTGATCTGACATAACCATTTCCTTCTTTCTATTTTATTAAGTTACCCCTGGAACACTCTCACTTTTACGGCTTTCAATGCCACCTTATTTTAAGGGTGTTTTCATGGTGGATTGTAAACTTTCAGAAAGTCCAAGGAAATTCTCTTTTAATATCCTCACATGGACTCCACCATCTTACTAGTATACCGTAACTATCTTTTTTTGCTTTGCTTTTCAAGAGTGATTCACCTCGACACAAAACGTTCAGCAATCACATGTCCGTTCGGTGGTAGACTGAAAAGTAAGGAGTGGATCATTGTGCATGAACAGAGCGAAGAACTTTTCACGAAAGCTACCGATTTCATCGAAAGGTGTTATGGGGAATTAGGACTTCCTACGGATCAGCAACAAAAGCGACTGCAAGACATTAAAAACGAAATTAAGGTAAGCGGCACCTACACACACACCCCTTCAGAACTGACACATGGGGCGAAAATGGCATGGCGCAACAGTAACCGTTGCATCGGTCGGCTGCTCTGGGAAACACTTGAAGTGTTCGATAGACGAGACCTAACATCATCGGATGAAGCATTTGATGCACTACTGGACCATATACGCTTCGCAACGAATGATGGTGATATCCGATCGACTATTACCGTCTTCCCGCCACGTAAACAAGGGCGAGATCCGCTTCGAATCTGGAATCACCAGCTGATTCGGTATGCAGGTTATGAAATCGACGGGAACGTTGTGGGGGATTCCGCGAATCGTGCCATGACAAAAACGTGCGAGTCTCTCGGTTGGCAAGGAGCTCTCACTTCGTATGATATCCTACCACTCATTATCCAAGAAGACGGACACTCTCCGAAATTGTACAAGTTACCGGATGGCTTAGTAAAAGAAGTTCCAATCAGCCACCCGGAAATCCCGGGCGTCGAGACGCTTGGCATCAAATGGCATGCAGTACCAATTATTTCTGACATGAGGCTTGAAATTGGAGGCATTGACTATCCAATGGCGCCTTTCAACGGCTGGTACATGGGAACTGAAATCGGCGCGCGAAATCTTGCGGACGAAGACCGGTACAACCTACTACCAGAGATAGCGAAACAGATGGGACTTGCCACAAACTCGAATCGCTCACTCTGGATTGACAAAGCACTTGTGGAACTGAACATCGCCGTCCTGCATTCTTTTCATCAGTCTGGCGTTACACTCATCGACCATCACACAGCAGCCAAACAATTTAAAGCGTTTGAGAAAAAAGAGAAGAGTGCAGGACGCCCTGTCACCGGTAACTGGACTTGGCTCATTCCTCCGGTCTCTCCTGCTACGACGCATATTTTCCATAAGCCGTACCGAAATGATATCGTGACACCGAACTTCTTTCATCAGATAAGTCCACTGGACGAAGAATAGAGACTCCGTTTTTCAGCACCTGTGCACCATTCGTTTGTGCACAGGTGTTTTATCATCACATATCCACTTCACCTAAATCTTTCGTAACGGATCCCCATTCCCCTAAATCGGTACGCCCAACTCCATTGCTTCTCTATTAAAAAATACTAAGCCGCCGAATGAGTCGGCTGCTTAGTATAATAAGTACACAATTTCTTATATTACCCTTTTAACTCGATTGCCTGGTCTAACACTTTGTCACCTTTCATCATTCCGTATGCTAACTGATTGATGATGTCTACCTTTATACCTTGAGGTTCCAATTGTTGTTTTATTTTCTTTTCTAGGTATCTTACTTGTGGACCAATCAGGACTACATCCAGGTTTTCCAAGTTATTTTTCAATTGAGATTCAGCAACTGCACTGATCTCTACATCTAAGTTCCTTGCTTCTGCTGAATCTCTCATCTTCTTCACTAACATAGAAGTCGACATTCCCGCAGAACAAACTAGAATGATTTTCATCTTTTCCCCTCCTCAATCCTCTGCATCCGTTCGTACATCTCGATCATCTCATTCGCCAACTCTTTAACCGTCATCGCTGTCATCAGATGATCTTGAGCATGCACTAATATGACTGTCACGGGATTTTCAACACCGTTTGCTTCAGCTTGCAAGAGCTTCGTTTGGTGATGATGAGCTTCCGTGAATTCTTTATCTGCTTCTTCAATCTTTTTTCGAGCCTCTTCAAATTCATAGGATTTCGCATGGGCAATGGCTTCCATTGCACTGGATCTAGCATTCCCTGCGTGTAAAATAATTGTAAAAGATAGCATTTGAATTTCTTCTATCGTGTGCATTCCTATTCTCTCCCTATTTGCTGTTTTAGCGCCCTTACCCCTACCATAACAAACGGGATGTACATGATTGTCGCAATTGCGAAGTTAAATAATTGCAATACAATCCCTCGCCAGCTTCCCCCCGTCACTAAGTAACCACTTAAAATAGGTGGAGTAGTCCACGGAATAATTGCCACTGTCTTTGGTACTAATCCTGTAGCTAAAGCAAAATATGACGTAATCGTTAAAGTAACCGGAACCAGAATGAATGGAATTAGCATAGCCGGATTCAATACGATAGGTAATCCAAAGATGACGGGTTCGTTAATATTGAACAATGATGCAGGTGCAGAAAGTTTACCAACCTCTCGATAAGGATGATTTTTCTCTCTTCGGATGACGATGAAAATGGCAGCGATTAAAGCAATCGTCGTTCCTGATCCTCCCATGAAAACAAAGGAGTCTAGGAACGGTTTTGTAACCGTGTAAGGAACATCATATGCAGAGACACCACTGCTAAATAACTCTAAGTTTTTCTGTATTAACGGAAGATACAATGGTTCCATAACCGACCCAATGATATTGGTACCATGTAGTCCAAAGAACCAAAGTAAATGATTTAAAAATGCGATTAAAATAGCTGCTGGTAACGTATTACCAAGACCTTGCAAGGGTTCTTGAATTACTTGGAAAATCACTTCGAATATACTAATTTCGGCAAATACACTCATAAGAGCTTGGAAACAACCTACCAGTATTAGAATAATTGTAGCAGGGATTAATGCTTTAAAAGAACGTGCAACCCCTTCGGGAACACCTTCGGGCATTTTGATCGTCCATCTTGAGTTCACTAAAACCCGGAATAATTCTGTCAACACAAGGGCAAGGACGATGGCTACAAATAATCCTTGAGAACCCAACCAAGCAAAGTTCAATCCCCAATCTTCAGTTACAGGAACAAGCATGATATAAGATGCTGCGGAGATTAGTCCTGCAGACAAACCATCTACTTCGTAAGACTTTGCTAAACTATAGGCGATTGAAAAAGCTACTAACAAACCTAAGACTGCAAAGGTCCCATTCCAGATACTGCCCCCAACTGCTTGCCAGTTCCCTTCTCCTAATATACCATTCATCCATTCAACAAAACTGAAAGAACCTAACGGTGGAAAGTTATTTAGTAAGATTGCAAAGGAACCAATAATAATAAGTGGCATAATCGCAACAAATCCATCACGGATAGCTACGAGATGGCGCTGTGCTCCAATACGTCCAGCGATTTCAATGAACTTTTCCATGAATCTGCCTTTCATTCCAATTCCCCCTTGAATTGTGGTAAATACTCTTTATGTGCTACTAATAACTCATCAAGAACCGTCTTACTTCCCTTCTCATCACGTATAAGTGGGTTCATGAGCATGGCAACATAGGCATCATGATAATCACCAGAGATTCCCGCTTGGATAACCAGTTCTTCGAAGGCTTTCATCTCGCAAACGATCCCCTTAATAACATAAGGTAGTGGACCAACTGAAACTGGCTCTGGCCCATTTTCAGTGATTACGCTGTTCACTTCAATTACAGCATCATTCGGCAAATCCGGAATCGCCCCATTATTAAAGGTATTCACCGTTTGAATGTCCTTTCGATTATTATAAATGGAATCCATTAAACTACATGCGACATCACTATAAAAAGCGCCCCCACGCTCTTCAAGTTCTTTCGGTTTGTCTACTAATTCTGGATTCCTATAGAGTTCAAATAGCGATTTCTCCAACTCTTGAACTTTTTCAGCACGTGTACCATGTTCGTTGAATGCTTGAATATCCTTCTTGAGGACATCTTTTGTCTGGAAATAATACTGATGATACGGATTAGGCAACAGCTTTGTCGCGTCAATGAACGTACTAGACCATCCTAGATCCACTATATTAGCTGGAGAATAATCCAAGCCCTGTTTTAGTTTGTTCAATACATCTTCTGTCCGATCAATCCCATTGACTGTGACCTTTCTTCCAAATACAAAATGATTCATGCCGATGAATTCAATTTCCACATTACTTGGTGATACATCCAAAATCTCAGCGCTGGAATGTCGCATGTTAAATGGAATATTACATACCCCAATTACTTTCTTATGGGCTGAATACTTTAACAGCGCTTCAGTAATCATTCCTGCAGGATTCGTAAAGTTGATCATCCATGCGTTGGGACAGATTTGATGGATATCTTCCGCCATTTCCATCATGACGGGAATCGTCCTAAATGCTTTAAAGATTCCTCCTGCTCCATTCGTTTCCTGGCCAATGAATCCATGACTTAAAGGGATCCGCTCATCTTTCGCTCTTGCTTCTAAACCGCCAACACGTATTTGTGTAGACACAAAATCTGCTCCAACAAGGGCTTCTTTTCTATTCAATGTCCAAGATACGTTTATGGGCCTACCAGATTTCAAAATCATTCTCTTTGAAAGCTCACCAACAATCCGTAATTTCTCCTTCCCCTCTTCAATATCTACTAATACAATGTCTGTTACGGGAAAAGAATCGTGACGCCGAATGATTCCCTCGATGATTTCAGGAGTATAGCTCGATCCTCCACCGATGATAACGATTTTTAAGTTCATGTGAATAACTCCTTTACAGCAAATATGAAAGCGGTTGCAAAATACGATTAAAGATAAAATCACTAGATGTTAAAATCTTCACATATACTACGGTAGATATATATAAAGACACTTTTCAACAAGATACTCTAAATTGTTACTACTTTCTGTTACTTCAAAGTAAATGTATCATACATTTAAAAAGTTGTATATAACAATATTTCATATTATTCAAATGTAGTAACATATATTCCAAATTTGTTATTGTATCTTTATTCTTGTACACTTTAGACATCACCAATGAAGGAGCATTGCAATGGAAAAAAACCAAGCACTTCATGCGTACATTAAAGAAGACTTACTGAATCGTATAAAGTCTGGCACTTATCAAGTGGGCGACAGAATTCCTACAGAATTGGAATTATGTAAGGATTTCGATGTCAGCAGAACAACAGTAAGAACAGCACTTAAACAACTCACGATTGAGGGATATCTGGTCCGCAAACAAGGAAACGGGACTTTCGTTGCGGAACATAAAGTAAAACAAACCCTTTCCCATACAGTGAAACGATATAGTGATCAAATCGCAGTCCAAGGAAAAAAAGCAGAGATCTCACTCGTCAGTATTCAAGTAATCCCAGCGACTGATCTGCTAAGCAAAGTTCTCCACGTCTCTATTAATGACCCTATTCAATGTATTGAGCGGGTTAGAAAAGCGAATGGGGAGCCTACACAATTTGAAATTGCTTATATTCCGTGGAAATTAGCTCCTGGCATTACGAAAGAACACGCAGAGTCCTCTTTATATGAAACACTCAAAACAAACTATCATTTACAGATTGCTAAGACAACAGAGCATGTTGAAATTGCATTTCCCGACGATCGAGTGGCTCACATTTTAAAGTATAAGGAAGGCTTGCCATGCTTCTATATTGAAACAGTGGCCGAGGATGTAGATGGAAATGTATTTGAATACTCACGCTCGTATTTTAGAGGCGACAAAACGAATTTCGTCATTAGTCGTAATTACTTAGAGGAAGAGTGATTATTAAATAGTTGGAGGGATTGCGGTGAAAGTACTATTTAACGCAGATGATTTCGGATTAACAAAAGGTGTAACAGATGGGATACTTCACTCTCATACACATGGTGTGGTTCAGTCCACAACGTTAATGATGAATGGACTTGCTACGGAATATGCCGTTGAAAAAGCAAAAATGTTCCCTTCCTTACATATAGGCATCCATCTCGTACTTACCTATGGAAAACCCTTAAGTGAACACGTGCCAACACTTGTCAATGAACAAGGTGTCTTCCGTTATACGAATGCTTTTCTACAAATGGAGCCACCCAATATTGGTGAGGTAGAGAAAGAATGGCGCGCTCAGCTAGATGCATTTCTCGCTACAGGTTTACCGCTTCACCATATTGACAGTCACCACCACGTTCATGGCTGGGATGTTTTTAAAGAACTCATCGTAAAGCTATCGAACGAGTACCAAGTCCCCGTCCGTTATACGGATTCCATAAAAAACTATCCTGATATCCTGTTAACGGATTCTCTATGGTTGGAGTTTTACGAAGATGGAGCCAATGAAGATCTTTTTTCTCGCCTAAAAAAACTTGAAAGTAATTCTGTTGAAATAATGACCCATCCTGCCATCGTTGACCTAGATTTAAGATCCGTTAGCTCTTATCAAGACAAAAGAGAAGATGAACTCCACATATTGTGCAATATGGAAATTCCCGAATGGGTAGAAATGATGAAGTAGGATAGAAACCTTTTTGGTGAATCATACGTTGATACTTATTTCGATCCTCCAATACGTAGCACACACTCTCTTTTTCCTAACAAATAATAGGATTGTCACGTATTATTGTTGGAAAAAATAAAAGATCCACGTTCCGCATTGGAGTTTTAAATGCGGAACGTGGATCTTATTTTGTACATCTATGGGGATTTTCATAATTGTTGGGGCCCTCTCAATTGTTATACCAATATACTTGAGTTAGAATCCCCTTTGCATGGTTTGCTGAAACAAAAATTTAAGTGCTCGTTATGCAGGAAAACACTGTTTAATTCTCCTGTCCACCCAACTCCTCTACGTTCTCGGCTTCGAATTCATCGAGCAACGTCCGCACTTCTTCTGTCGTCTCCGTATACATCAATTGATTTCTCAATTCACCTGCTCCTCGAATTCCTTTTACATAAATCTTAAAGAAACGACGAAGTGGTTTGAATGGAAGCTCTTCAATTTCTTTCGAGTATTTATCATGGAGATCTAGCTGAAGCCTTAAGAGGTCCATTAACTCTTTACTGCTGTGCTCTCTTGGCTCTTTTTCAAAGGCGAATGGATTTTTAAAGATGCCTCGTCCAATCATTACGCCATCCACACCGTATTTCTCGACGAGTTCTAAGCCCATTTGACGATCTAGAATATCCCCATTAATGGTTAACAATGTGTCTGGAGCAATTTCATCACGCAGTTTCTTGATCTCAGGGATTAGTTCCCAATGCGCTTCGAAATTACTCATTTCCTTTCGAGTACGCAAATGTATCGATAAATTAGCAATGTCTTGTTTCAAAACATGTGTTAGCCAGCCACGCCATTCGTCTACATCCGTATAGCCCAGTCTCGTCTTTACACTAACAGGCAATCCTCCTGCTTTTGCAGCTTGGATAATATCCGCTGCGTTATCAGGATAATTGATGAGCCCACTACCTCTTCCTTTCGAAGCTACGTTAGGAACGGGACAGCCCATGTTAATATCAACACCCTTAAAACCTAGTTCCGCCATTCCGATACTCATATCTCTAAAGTGTTCAGGCTTGTTCCCCCAAATGTGGGCTACCATTGGCTGTTCGTCTTCTGTGAACGTCAAACGCCCACGTACACTAAAGATCCCTTCTGGATGACAATAACTTTCCGTATTCGTAAACTCAGTGAAAAACACATCAGGTCTTGCAGCTTCTGCCACAACATGACGAAATACAACATTCGTGACATCTTCCATTGGTGCTAATATAAAAAACGGTCGTGGTAACTCACGCCAGAAATTCTCTTTCATGTTGAAATTTCAATCCTCTCATTATGGGATGCCAGGTCAGCCCTTCATGTAAAAAGCTCAGTGTCGAAATACTGGAAATCAAAATAGACTTTTTGGTCCTGCCTATCCTTCGATTTTTTCTCACCGTTAACTATTTTACATGACTAACGTGTATGTGGGAAGAGACGGGTTTTGATAAGGTCATATTCATGAACTTAACCTTTAAAATACATGAGATCCTTGGATGCAAATAGATAACTCTTAGGTGGAGCTGGCGAGTACAATGGGTTCAATTCCTTTTTTTCAGCAATGTATTGTCATGTACCTACATACGAAGCTTTCATGGCTAGTTGTTGTTTGTACCTCACTACTTCCTTTACGCAAAAAGCCCTCCTGTACATTCCATTATGGTTGGAATTTGAGGTGGGCAATTATTGTGAAGGAATCTTTGAAGTTTTCATAGTAAATCCTATCGATTTTACAGAGTTGCCAAAACTAAAATAGGAGGAACGACAAGCAATCTTCATAACTTCAAGTCACTAGCATGTGTGACTTGGTTGCGACCACCATTTTTGGACGCATAGAGTGCGTTATCTGCTTTGGATTGTAAAGAACTTTCTGTATCTCCTGGTACAAAAGTAGCTGCCCCTACACTAATCGTGATGGCTGATTTTCCCCAATCTGCCTGTTCAACATGCCAACGGATTCTTTCAGCGATTTTCAGAGCTTCGAATTTATCGGTATTTGGCAAAATTAGTGCGAATTCTTCGCCTCCATACCGGGCAGCAACATCTTCTTTTCTAGATTCCTCTTCGAGTAACCGTCCCATCTCCTGTAATACTCTATCGCCCGTCATATGACCAAAAGTATCGTTAATGTCCTTGAAATAATCGATATCCATAAGTAGCAGGGAGACTGGCTGAGATCCTCCAGCATGTAAATTGATAGTGGATGTCAGACTTTCTTGCAAGCAACGTCTGTTCTTGAGTCCGGTTAACCCGTCGGTTTCGGCTAATTTCCGAAGCTTCTCATTCAACTCCAACAGTTCATTTTGCTTGCACTCTAATTCGTTACGTAACAGGTCCAACTCTTCTATTTGCTTCTTTTTCATCCTGTTTCGCTGATCGGTCTCTCTTTTAGCGGTTAACAATGCCTGCTCATACTCATATCTCTCTTTCATAGGAAAACAGACACAATCGTTAAAAAACTTTCCTTCACGCTCATTTCGGGAGGCATTGAGTAATATAGGAATTTCCTGTCCGGACTTTGCCTTTAACGCAATATACATTGCCTCCACTTTTTCCTGAAGACGGATCATCGGGAAAAAGTAGAGTTGGTAAAAAGTTTTACTCGCACGAGTCAAAATCAGGTTGATGTGCTGCCCCTGTACCTCTTGAAGTTCGTAATCGAGTAAACTGATCAGCGTCTTATTAATTTCTAGTATCGTGCTATCATCATTAAGTGAAATGTAACCGCATGGCGCATAGTCCAGACGTTCATCCATTTAAACTATCCTGATCAGCGACGGATTTCAAATAATCGCTAATCAAACGGATGGTCTCTTCAGGATGGCTCAAATGTGGACAATGTCCCGTCGCTTCCATTAAGGCGTATGCACTTTCTGTTAGGACGCTGTGCATATATTTCCCGACTTCTATCGGAGCAATTGCATCATCAGAGCACTGGAGAATGAGTGATGGCACCGTAACATTCTGTAAATCATTCCGGTGGTCTGAGAAAAAGGTTGCTGTTGCAAATTCGCGGGCGACGGTTGGATCCGTAGAGCAAAAGCTCTCCTCCAACTCTTGATAAAGTTCTGGACGCTCAGGATTTTTCATAATGACCTGAGAGAGATAATTTGCCCAACCAATATAATTCATCTCCATCATCCCAATCAATCCCTCAAGATCTTCTTTTTCAAACCCTCCTTTATAATGAGGAGGGTCATTCAAGAAACAAGGAGAAGGGCCGAGCATTACAAGGCGCTCAAATCGTGAGGGATCTTGAATAGAGGCCAGGATGCCGATAATACTGCCGACCGAGTGCCCCACAAATATTGCATCTTTTATATCCAAAGCATCGCATATATCCAGTACATCTTGTGCATATCCATGAAGGTCTTGATACTTAGTCGAACTGTAAGCATTGTAATCTGACTTTCCAGATCCGACATAGTCAAACAAAATGACACGGAAGTTTTCTTCGAACGCCGGCGCCACCAACCTCCACATATTCTGATCGCACCCAAAGCCATGCGCAAAGATCATTGCCTTTGTGCCTTTTCCTGTAACGTTCACGTTATTGCGAATAAGGGTATTTTGATTCATAAAAAAGCCTCCATTACTTATTTTCTAATAGCAGTTTAGTCTTTAGAATAATATTTTGGACAATCACGAATAGGGCAATGTTACTAATTCTAGTATAGAATAAAATGTCTCTTCTTTCAATATCCGCGAAATTCAATTGTGACAATTTCTTACACTAACAAAAAAGCATCTATCCTCAGTATAAGAATAGATGCTTACAATATGATCTACGTGCGTGTGTACGAAGCTTTTACGTTTGTTTAAAGTTTTGTAACTGTTTATTACACACCATTGACAATACTCATTTCCTTTTATTAAGCAGATGAAACAATACATCGGCTATTACGTGTTTCAATAAGCAACACAAATCTGACACTTCCGTATATCCAAGACGCATCTTCAAACTGATGGAAAGTCTCCTTGCATTAGTTACTTGTACAATCACTTCTGTACTATCAGGTTACGTATCATAACATCTCCACCCCCTTCTTCACCCAGGACCCCCAAATTAATGTCCACACCAATAGAACTTAAGTTCACTTTCCCGTTTACAAAAAATTATTAAGACTACCAGCATATGAAAATTTCATGAGCATTGAAACACTCCACTTTTTTCACTTAGGCATTGTTTTTATAATTGAATCCGTTCTAAAACAATCAGATGATAGCCCGTCCGGTCAACTATCGCTTGAATAGGATGTTACGGAAGGGAGGTGAAAACATGGATTATCATTATTACAATAATCGTAACAATAATAGGTCTAAAAAGTGCTTTATGTGTAATAAATGTTGTAAATGTTGTAAATGTTGTAAATTATTTAACTGTCGTAAGTTCCGTAATTGTTGTAAACATTGCGAATGCGTTAGCCCCTCTCATTGTTGTAGACGAGGAATTAAAGGAGCTACGGGCGCGACTGGTGATACTGGGCCTACCGGAACCACTGGAGCTACCGGTGATACTGGCTCTACCGGGTCTACTGGATCCACTGGAGCTACCGGTGATACTGGGTCTACCGGATCCACTGGCGCGACTGGCGATATTGGACCGGCTGGATCAACCGGGGCGACCGGTGATACTGGCTCTACCGGATCCACTGGCGCGACTGGCGATATTGGACCGGCTGGATCAACCGGGGCGACCGGTGATACTGGCTCTACCGGACTAACTGGCGCGACTGGCGATACTGGCTCTACCGGATCCACTGGCGCGACTGGTGATACTGGCTCTACTGGAACCACTGGAGCTACCGGTGACACTGGGTCTACCGGATTAACCGGCGCGACCGGCGATACTGGACCGGCTGGATCAACCGGAGCTATCGGCGATACTGGACCGGCTGGATCAACCGGAGCTACCGGTGATATTGGCTCTACTGGATCCACTGGCGCGACTGGCGATACTGGACCGGCTGGATCAACCGGGGCGACCGGTGATATTGGCTCTACTGGATCCACTGGCGCGACTGGTGATACTGGATCCACTGGATCCACTGGAGCTACCGGTGATACTGGCTCTACCGGATTAACTGGCGCGACTGGCGATATTGGACCGGCTGGATCAACCGGGGCTACCGGTGATATTGGCTCTACTGGATCCACTGGCGCGACTGGTGATACTGGGTCTACTGGGTCCACTGGCGCTACCGGTGATACTGGGTCTACTGGATCCACTGGAGCGACTGGCGATATTGGACCGGCTGGATCAACTGGCGCGACTGGTGATACTGGGTCTACCGGATCCACTGGAGCTACCGGTGATACTGGGTCTACTGGATTAACTGGCGCGACTGGCGATACTGGGTCTACCGGATCCACTGGCGCGACTGGTGATACTGGGTCTACTGGATCCACTGGAGCTACCGGTGACACTGGTTCTACCGGATTAACCGGCGCGACTGGCGATACTGGACCGGCTGGATCAACCGGGGCTACCGGTAATATTGGCTCTACTGGATCCACTGGCGCGACTGGAGCGACTGGCGATATTGGACCGGCTGGATCAACCGGGGCGACCGGTGATATTGGCTCTACTGGATCCACTGGAGCTACTGGTGACACTGGTTCTACCGGATCAACTGGCGCGACTGGTGATACTGGCTCTACCGGATCCACTGGAGCTACCGGTGACACTGGCTCTACCGGATTAACTGGCGCGACTGGCGATACTGGCTCTACCGGATTAACTGGCGCGACTGGCGATACTGGCTCTACCGGATTAACCGGCGCGACCGGTGACACTGGCTCTACCGGATCAACCGGGGCGACTGGTGATACTGGCTCTACTGGCTCTACCGGCGCGACTGGTGATACTGGCTCTACTGGATCTACTGGAGCTACCGGCGATACTGGACCTGCTGGACCTGCTGGATCAACCGGGGCTACCGGTGATATTGGCTCTACTGGATCAACCGGCGCGACTGGCGATACTGGACCGGCTGGATCAACCGGGGCTACCGGTGATATTGGCTCTACTGGATCCACTGGCGCGACTGGTGATACTGGCTCTACTGGATCAACTGGCGCGACTGGTGATACTGGCTCTACTGGATCAACCGGCGCGACTGGTGATACTGGGTCTACTGGATCCACTGGAGCGACTGGAGCTACCGGTGACACTGGCTCTACCGGATTAACAGGGGCAACTGGTGATACTGGGTCTACTGGATCCACTGGAGCTACCGGTGATACTGGGTCTACCGGATCTACTGGAGCGACTGGCGATATTGGACCGGCTGGATCCACTGGAGCTACCGGTGACACTGGCTCTACCGGATCAACTGGCGCGACTGGCTATACTGGTTCTACCGGGTCAACCGGAGCTACTGGTAATACCGGGACTACTGGAATCACCGGAACAACAGGTATTACCGGAGCTAAAGGTGAAACTGGATCTACCGGAAATACTGGTGCTGCTGGGACCACTGGCGCTACTGGTAATACCGGGACTACTGGAATCACCGGAACAACAGGTATTACCGGAACAACAGGTATTACCGGAGCTAAAGGTGAAACTGGATCTACCGGAAATACCGGTTCTGCTGGGACCACTGGCGCTACTGGAATCACGGGTGCAACGGGTATTACCGGAGCTAAAGGTGAAACTGGATCTACCGGAAATACTGGTTCTGCTGGGATCACTGGCGCTACTGGAATCACTGGTGCAACGGGTATTACCGGAGCTAAAGGTGAAACCGGGACCACTGGCGCTACTGGTTTAGCCGGATCTGGTGCCATCATTCCTTTCGCATCTGGACTCCCTTCTGTACTCACTACTGTACTAGGCGGTTTAGTTGGTACAACTAGCCTTGTAGGATTTGGAAGCTCCGTCAACAGTGTTAGTCTTCTCGGAGGAAATATCGATCTTACAGGTGCTGCGGGCACTCTCTTGAACTTTGCTTTTTCAGTTCCACGTGCCGGTACTATTACCTCACTCACAGCCTACTTTAGCACTACAGCAGCTCTAAGTCTTATAGGATCATCTGTAACGATTACGGCTCAATTATATAGATCTTCCACTCCAAACAACATTTTTAGTCCAATACCCGGAGCGACTGTAACTTTAACTCCACCTCTAAATGGCACTGTTGCACTTGGTTCGATAAGTAATGGTCTTACTACTGGATTATCCATTCCAGTTGCACCTCGTGATCGCTTATTAATGGTGTTCTCCGCCACGGCAACTGGTGTGTCAGTAGTAAACACTGTAGCAGGTTACGCAAGCGCGGGTGTCGCGATAAATTAATAGAAAAAGCTAAGTATTTACTTTAAAACAAGAAAAAATCACACTAATAGAAATTCAGAATTCAAATCATTAAAAAATTGTAAAATCACCTTGGAATAAGCATGTCACTCTTTAACACACAAAGAGTAAGTCGACCTTTGTAACTCGGTCGACTTACTCTTATTTTTGATTTACTCCAGGCTGAAGAATCTCTTCTATATTTTATGAATACTATTCTTTCCATCGTATGAGATTTGGAGAAGGATCTAATATGGATTGATATTGAGCTTTATCCCCATATATCCCATCTGGATCTAATTGCTGATAACGATTGAATTTATACATGCGATCCGCTTCTTTCGCCCACCCTAAATGTTTTAAACGCAAGTTAGAAAGTTCGTGGTTCAGTTCGAATATATTTGCTGGGAATCTTCCGCAATGTTGAGGTGTTTCCCTCCATTCGTACTCAAAGTCTTTACGATACCGAATTAGAAATGGACGATAAACCTTATGAGCTTGCCATAATGGATCTTCTCTATAATGCGTATCATTCCAAAAATCAAACAAACGAAAACAATACACATCAATGTCCTTACGACCAATCATGTGCGGTATTTCTTTGATGAATTTTTCTTCAAATATTTCATCGGCATCTAAATTTAGTATCCATTCCGGATTCGTTTTTAGTGTCTCAGACCATTGCTGTTTCCGCAGTTGAACTTCATTGGAAAACTTGGATGTTTCGTTCCGGACTAGATGCAACGGAATTCCATCTAGTAACTCTAGACAAAGTTCTGCAGTATTGTCCGTACTCCCATCATCGATGATAGTAGCTTCATGGATATACTTTCTAAGTTCAGTTAATGTCTGTCTTAAATAGCGTTCACTTTCGTTTTTTACAATCATCGAAAGCGTTAACTTAGGAGCAGTTGCTGTTTTGTTAAGAAATCCCTCGATCCCTTCAAGGTCAGATGTACGATAAATATGGTAAGCAGGAAAATAGGTATCTACATATAAAGGAAATCCTAATGCAGCAGCTCGCACACAAAAATGACGATCTTCTCCCCAAAATGATAAGTTATGGATTTCTTTAAAGTTCACTCCAGCTCTCAACGCTTTTTTACTTATTAATGTACATGCACCTAAACCACCTACTTGGTAAATGCCAGGAGTTCTCATTTTCTGTATAAAATCGAGGTATCGGGAGGTTTTTTCTTCATCCGATAATCGTTCAGCCCTTACTTGTTCCCACTGTGTATATTCATCACTCATCCATACCTGTGGTTGTTCATGAGCTTCGGGCTGCCATTTAGTCCAAAATATTTCAGAAATTATATCTTTTTCAGAATAAATCAAATGCTCAATTGTTTGGGGAGATAAAAGAATATCCGAATCGACTAGAAACAAATAATCATAGGTATCATCTAATGCATGTTGAATAATTTGGTCTTTCATATTTGCAACTTTCCAAACAAGGTGCTCATTCCAATAATGACTGGTATCATCCGATAAATACTCATCGTTATACTCAGAAGGTAGAACGGTAACATTTTGGTTTTCGTTTGCAAATTGAATAAGTAGTTGGCTAGATAGCTTATCTTGGTTATCATCGAAGAATAGAAAGGATAGTTGTACGTGGGTTTGTTGTAGCCGTTGCAGGGATCTTAAAAACTCTTTCAAAATAACTGGCTTCTGGTAGACAGGACAACCTACTAGGACTCTTAGCGGTTTCTTATTCATTTTGCTCATGCCCCTCTATAAGGACAGACTCTAAATACTTTCTGTTTTGTAGAATTCTGGGATCATTCGGTCTATATTGTCTCGCTTTTTCATTATGTTCATAGGCTTTTTTATGTTGACCTAACTGATCGTAACAAACACAAAGTTGCAGATTGGGGAGCCAGGTCGAAAATTGCGGAGACTGCAAACCAAGGTTCTGGCTAGAGAGCTTAATTTCAGTCGCCAACTTATACCAAAAAACAGCTGCGTGTAACTCCTTCTTATTTAAAAAATAGAATCCTAACCGACAACAAAACTCGGGTCGCGGATGATCATATTGAAATGATCGTAAAATAGACGCTAGTTCTTTCTTATAATCCCTTATCTCAAAAAAACAATCAGCTAGTCTGCCACATGCCGAAATGTTATCTTCCACCCACCCCTGTTCTGTTAAAAGAAACCTTTCATAAAACTCAATCGCACGTAAATACATTTGATGATCTTTCAACTCATTTGCAAAGTAAAATAAATCGCGTGGTGTGAACTCTACATGATTAGCAAGTTGCTGTTCATAAATGAGCAAATTCCGATTCGTATCATGTCGTACACTATGATGAGTAACGGCTACATTACTGTGAAAAATGGACCCCGATACTTCTAAATATTCATGAACAGCACCTATCCATTGAAACTGATTAGCTCGTTTCACTAAACGATTTCGTTTCAAACGTGTTATGACATTCCCATGGTCATCAGTAGAAAGGTTATAGTCCATCGTGACTGAGTCTGTTGTTAAATCCAGACTCTCTTTTAATTCTTTCATCTTTTTCTGATCATCTGGCAAAATCACATCGTCCGCATCCAACCATAAAATGAAATCTTTTGTTGCTTGTTGAAAAGCATAATTCCGAGCCTTTGCAAAATCATTGATCCACTCAAAGTCAAAAATACGATTGGTGTACCTCTTTAATACCTCTTTTGTTTGGTCGGTTGAGCCTGTATCAATAATATTGATTTCATCCACTATGTCTTTTACAGATTCTAAACAACGAGCAATCGTATCTTCTTCATTTTTAACAATCATGCATAAACTAATTGAGACCACACTATACCTCCTCTTCGTCCCCCTATTTGTATGTTACTATTACTCGTCCCTTGAATAATCTATTGGTTCATCCTTGGTTTTCTAACGCACTATTTTTTTCTCTTTCTTTAATCACCCCGTGTTGCCTGTAGTTACTATAATTTATGCTCTTTTGTAATAATTTTGTGTCGGTTTTTAAAAAATCATTATTTTTCACACACCACTTATAAGTTCCATACTTCCCCTGCCAATTTCTTTACTAGTTTGCTCTAGACATTCATTACATAAAAATCCCGCCTGCCAATTCCACTATCTTTGGAATTAGCCGACGGGACTGTATTGTAATTGTGTAAACATCTTGATCTTCTATTTAAAAAATCATATTTAGTTTACAAAAATTTCAGATGTGGTACTGAATTAAGATGCTGGGTTTACTTGCATCTCGACTAAGATCTTGATGTCTTTACCAACGAGTACGCCGCCTGTTTCAAGAGTTGTATTCCAAGTCAGGCCGAACTCTTCTCGGTTGATCTTCGCTTCCGCTTCGAATCCGTACACTTCAACACCCCATGGGTTTGTTCCTTTTCCGCCAAACTCCACGTCAAAAGTTACCGGTTTCGTGACGTCTTTAATCGTTAAGTCGCCCGTTACTTTGTAGTCATCGCCTTTTTTTGCAATTGCAGTGGATTGGAATGTGATGTCTGAAAAATTCTCTACATCAAAGAAATCTGCTGACTTCAAGTGATTATCCCGATCTACTGAATGTGTATTGAGGCTTGCGACGTCGAATTTGAAAGCGATGTTTGCAGTTGTAAGATCTGTTAAGTCTGCTGCCTCAACCGTTGCTGTGTAACCGTCAAACTGACCTTTCACTTTAGATACCATCATGTGTTTTACTTCGAAACCTACTGTTGAGTGCGATTGGTCTACTGTCCATTTTGTCATTTGAATTTCCTCCATTTTATATATAATTTTATTGTATCTACGTTGTTACACGCCAGGTTAACCTGGCACTTCACCTGTCACTGACTAAGGCATCTTTACTTAAAATATTGTTCATACCAAGCTTTTGCGGCTTTTACTTCCGACATGGTCAACTGATGTCCCGCGTTCTCCCAATGAAGTCCAACGGATGCCCCTGCTTCTTCCAGCCGTTTCTGCAACTCAGTCGATTCTTCCTGCGTACAAATCGGGTCGTTTGCTCCCGCTCCGATCCATACATGAATTCCTGCTAAATCAGGCATAGGGACATTACGTATCGGCACCATTGGGTGATGCAAAATGGCTCCCTTTACTGCATCGTCGTAGTGAAATAGCAGACTGGCTGCAATATTAGCGCCATTTGAATACCCGATAGCTACGATATTTGACGCGTCAAATTGGTGATCAGTAGCAGCCTGCTCTAAAAAGGCTTTTAGCTCTTTCGTACGGAAAACTAAATCTTCTTCGTCAAATACACCTTCTGCTAACCTTTTAAAGAAGCGGGGCATGCCATTCTCCAATACATTTCCACGCACACTAAGCACAGACGCTTCAGGGTCAACTATTTCCGCTAACGACAGCAAGTCTTGCTCCGTGCCGCCTGTGCCGTGCAGCAATAGTAATACTGGTTTCTCGCTATTAGTACCTTTTCTAAAAATATGCTGCATAATGGGGATTCCCCTTTCTACAAGTACTCTTTTTCGATCTTAATCGAGCTGCGTACTGTGTTGATAGGTCGCACGATCGCCTCTATCTGTTCACGTTTTCCTTCCAGGAATGGTGGAAGCGACAAGATTTCTCCTACAGTTTCATAAGGTTCATCCCCCATGAAACCAGGTCCGTCTGTGGCCCACTCAAAAAGAATTCCAGGTGCTACACGAGCATATAGGGATTCAAAGAAAAATCGATCGACATATCCTGAAGTGTTTAAGCCGAATGACGGCAAGCGCTCAATCCACTCGTTTAGCACATTTGTATCTTCCACCCGGAAGGCGGCGTGGTGAACCGTTCCGTACCCTTGACGGCCATCCGGAAGAGAAGTGTTGTGCTCCACAATTACTTGTGCTCCGTTTCCACCTTCACCTACTTCGAACAAGTGCAGTGAACCATCCGTTGCGACTTCTTTAAAGAGCATGACCTTTTCAAGCATCTCTTTGAAGTAGTCAAATTGTGCTATCCGAATATGGATAGGTCCTAATCCTGTAATCGCAAATTCAAGTGGCACAGGACCATCCTGCCAAGGAGTACCTGATACGATACCTGTGTTGTGCTCATCTGAAATCAGCATATAGTGTTGGTCGTCGAAATCAGTGAAGGAAATGGTTTTTTTGCCGAAAACTTCTTGGATTCCCGTATGTGTCACATCGTACTTTTCAAAGCGTTTTACCCAATAGTCTAACGCTGCATCTGTCGGTACCCGAAATGCGGTTTTGTAAATCTCGTTCGTTCCATGAACCCCTTTTTGAATGCCTGGGAAATCGAAAAAAGTCATATCGGTACCGGCTGACCCTGCATCGTCTGCAAAGAACAGATGATACGTCCGAATATCATCCTGATTCACCGTCTTCTTCACTAACCGCATACCTAATGTATACGTGAAAAACTCATAATTTTTCTCGGCACTGCTAGTAATGGCCGTCACGTGGTGAATGCCTTTTATTCCGTTCATATTAATATCTCCCTTCTTACATCGTGATTTTATCTTGAATTCAAGATATATAACAAAAAATAAATAGCTCGATCTTGCAAGCTAATTCTGTCTAAATTTGACTCAGTTATACATAAATGGCTCGCCATTCATGCGGAAGGCAGTTCATCCATAGTAATTTCTCTTCCAGCTGATTGTGGAAAATAAATTATCTTGAATTCAAAGTAATAATAACACGTCATTTTTTTCTGGTCAATTAGTTTGTTTCTCCTTTTGGAGTAGATAAGCTGTAAAAAGTGCCCAAATGCGCAAAAAGCGTCAACCTCAATAAGAAGTTGACACTTTTAAAAATTTTGATTGGATACGATTTGAGTGGAGTACGGACATGTGCCACAAACCCTCATCTTAATAAGCGCAGCACACTACTCTTTCTCAACAATCCCCTGTTCAATCGCCAGCACTTTCGCCACTTTCGGTGCATACCATACGACCAATATTAAAAGAATCGATACTGGAACAGCTGCTATGACGACAAATGACTGCAAAGCACCGATTCCTCCGCCCCCGATTTCGATTAGGATGGTGGCGATTGTGGCCATGATGACCGCCCAAAATACACGTACGGCTTTTGGAGGATTCCCGTCGCCAGTCACGGCCATGGAAATGGAATACGACATGGAGTCTACTGTCGTCACTACAAATAGTGTAGTCAAAATCAAGAACACAGTTGGCATGATGAATCCTAACGGCATTTGTTCCGCTATAGCGATGATTGCACTCGGCAATCCACCATCATTCAATGGACCGCTGACGGAACCTGCGTTATTTAATTCGTAGAAAATGCCCGTCCCTCCAAGTACCGTGAACCAAAAGTTTGTGACGACAGGCGCTATTACAGCAACCACTAAAAAGATTTCACGAATTTTTCTCCCGTTGGATATTCTTGCGACGAATAACGCTACCAATGGGCCGAACCCTATAAACCATCCGAAGAAGAAGAGCATCCAGCTTCCAAGCCATGCATCATCTCCACGGAAAGTACTGATGCTTACGAAATCGCTGATATACGTACCAAAGGAAGACATGAACGTGTTGACGATGAACAGACCCGGACCGAACACGATCAGGAAGACGGCAATCACCGCCACTAAATTCACGTTCAGCTTACTTAAAAATTGAATCCCCTTCTCAATACCTGTAAGGGTAGATACGAGTACGACACCTGTCAAAATAACGATGATCGAGAGTTGGGTCACGAATGTATCGGGTATACCAAAGATAGAATTGACTCCATAGCTAACTTGCAGCCCGAGAAAACCAATTGGACCAATCGTGCCAGCAGCAGCGCCTATGATACAAAATACATCGGCAGCCGTGCCCCATTTGCTCGTTAAAATTCTCTCTTTCAAGATAGGATACAAAAGGGTCCTAGGTTTCAACGGCATTCCCTTATGTTTATGTGCGTAAATCAATATAATCGAACTGATTGCACCGTATACAGACCATGCCGTGAAGCCCCATGACATGTAACTTTGAGCCAGTGCTGGCCCAATCGCTTCAGTGGTTCCGCCTTCTATCCCTTTATGCATGGGAGGCACGTCCAGAAAATAATACATAGGCTCTGCCGCTGCCCAAAAGACGCCGCCAGCGCCTAATCCCGTCGTCAAAATTACCGCTACCCATTTAAAATAAGACATCTCAGGCTTCTTTGCATCGCCCAGGCGGACTTTCCCATACTTTGAAAACGCCAATACCGCACCTACTACAAAAGTTGCCATCAATAGGAATTGCCAGTACGCCCCGAAGTAGCGAATAGACCAATCAAATCCCTTATTTACAAACTCACTGACCAGGTCTACTTTAAAAATTGAAAACAGCACGAATGCCACTAATATGCCGCCACTCCAAAGAAATACTGGCCAATCAATCTTTTGACGAATATGCTTCCAATGGGCTTTCATCATAATTCTCCCCCAAATTTCGTTTTCCTTACAGCAACTATAATGTTATGCGAGACACTCTCAGTTGTAGCTTTCCCTTCTTCGCCTCTACTTTTCAACAGCATCTGCAAAAACAAAAAAAATGCAACACGATTTGAATTCGTGTTGCATGTCTCATACAAAAACTCATATTACAGGATATATGGTACCTTTCACACTGTCAACACGTATCCATATTTTTCTATTATGGAGAAAGGTCAGTTAATAATGCGTTTTTGGGCTTGTTGAGCTTGAACTGTGAGTACGTGTGTATGAAATTATTGTGAATGTTTGTCGAACAGGTTTTCCCACACTTCGTTAAGTTGGAACTTCGTTTATATTTCAACTATCTCCATATAAACGCAGGCACACACAAAGTATATCGTGTAGACTTGTTTCTGTTTTGTGCCTGTATATGTAGTACAACAAAAACAAAAAACCCTCTTCTTATATAATAAGGAAGAGAGGTGAAAAGCTTTCGTCATTTTACGATTCAATCTACCAGTTTAAACTCCAAATCGCCTACTCCAACATCAATCTTCATCTCGATCACAACATCACTCTTAGCATAAGCGTCATTCACATAGACGCCTTTCCCCTGAGAAGTGAAGCCTTTCGCATCCAGGCTTGTGATTCCTTTCGACACAATCAGTTTGACACCGGTATCTGCTGGGAGCAGAATCGTCGCATCTCCGACTCCTAGATCGATGTCTGCGTTGAAGCTATCTTTCCAGTCACCGCTTAAATCGATAGTTGCATCACTTACACCCGCATCGATCGATAACTTGCTGAGTTGGATACCTGACAGGTTTAATGTCGAGTCAGAGACGCCCATCTCAATATCTAAGTTGACCGGTATCTCATTTGTCAGCTCGAGGTCCCAATCGTTTCGTACGTTCCCCAGTCCCGCAAATATTTTTCCTTTTTGCTTAATCTCAGCGTTTCCAACAGTTCCTTTCTTCTTATAAGAAACAGTTGGTTTCAGTTTCTTCTTGTTCGTGTCAACTGTGCCTTTGATCCAGGCATCCTCACCATCCGTAATAGATACGTCCCCGAAGCCAATCTGTATCTTAGCGTTAAGTGATTTTACGTCATCCTTTTCGATTAAAATGTCATTGACCCTGTTCCCCGAAAATACCCAATTATATCCCCAAACTCCGACTGCACCTAGTATCCCAACTACTAATAATGCCCCTATAAGCTTCCGCATATAGAACACCCCTTTCCCTTTGACTTTATTATATCCGATTCCCTGCACAAATTTGCCAACCCTTCGGTTGAAATTCAAATCAGACTTAAGTCTGAGCATAGGTAGATTGTGTTTTAAATGGTATGTAGTTCTTGCTTAGACTATGTTATTCGGAGCTGAAGTGCTTCTGAGGTATTGAGGGCAACGTTTAGCCCCGGGATATTTAAACCATAGGGGGGCTATTTCTGGAAAGGAGATCTGCAAGAATTTGTGCTTGAAATTATTGGGTTTGTTTCAACAATTGCAGCTGTTGAAATATTGGTATATTCACGCATTTCAGGTACTTCTATCTTATTGCTGTAGACGAGCAATTCCGCACCATGGCGATTTCCATTCACGCTCCCAATGTAGGGAGCGACCAATCTTGGCATGTCCAAAATCGTGAGTGACTGGATTTCAATCCACGCTCCCAATGTAGGGAGCGACCAAAGGTATAAATGCTTTTATCCGCAAAGCAGAGATTTCAATCCACGCTCCCAATGTAGGGAGCGACATGATAATGCGGTATTTAACGGTTCGACCATTATATTTCAATCCACGCTCCCAATGTAGGGAGCGACCTTTTAATATCTGACTTGCACACTCACAATATCCTCATTTCAATCCACGCTCCCAATGTAGGGAGCGACCAAAGGGCATTAAGCAATTCATTATCGACCCAGAATTTCAATCCACGCTCCCAATGTAGGGAGCGACAATGACATAGCCAGTATCTGCGATTGTCCCGACTGATTTCAATCCACGCTCCCAATGTAGGGAGCGACCTAGATGAGTTAGATCCACACAGAGGTAGGATTATTTCAATCCACGCTCCCAATGTAGGGAGCGACAACCGTCTTTTCGTTTGCACCACGACGACCAACCGATTTCAATCCACGCTCCCAATGTAGGGAGCGACCACGCATTAATGAGCCTTCAGCATGTTCATTTTTTCATTTCAATCCACGCTCCCAATGTAGGGAGCGACGAACAATAACGTTTGCGTTCGCAGTAATTGTATCATTTCAATCCACGCTCCCAATGTAGGGAGCGACTCATGTAGTCCCTGCGAACGAATAACGGCATTATTTCAATCCACGCTCCCAATGTAGGGAGCGACATTCGGATGTTGGAAGACATGCCACCTGAAGGCGGATTTCAATCCACGCTCCCAATGTAGGGAGCGACTTTACTCGAGGATGGGATGCTAGTGAAACTGAAGCATTTCAATCCACGCTCCCAATGTAGGGAGCGACAGATACATTACAGCATTCTCGTTCATGCTTTTTCATTTCAATCCACGCTCCCAATGTAGGGAGCGACTTTGTCAGTAGCGAAGCCATCCACAAATCGTTCCATATTTCAATCCACGCTCCCAATGTAGGGAGCGACCAGAGCTACCAATATTAAAGACCGAGGGAGGACTAATTTCAATCCACGCTCCCAATGTAGGGAGCGACTGCAAAATATAGTGTTTAAAAAAACCACACCACTACATCTTGTACTCTAAATAATTTATTTGACGAATACTCTAGACAAATTTCATTTTCAGCGGGTAGCATTATCATTTTTTTGCGCGAACCCCCCTGGGTTTTCATGTTCACTTGAGGTTCGCGTATTAGAAGATGAGAGTGTCTTCTACTTTAAGTGACGGCTTTGCTCCCACGTGTCTAACTTTTGTATCATAATTTTTTCCTAGTCGATAATATCTCAAACTATCCACTTCAGGGTCAATAATTTTTTCCAACGCAATTTCCAGCTGACGTAATTGGGTAGTGTTCACTACACATTCAAAAACAGAATTTTGCACACGCACACCATATTCTTCACACTTTTTTGCAATTCTTCTTAAACGTTTTTTACCGCCATCCGTGAGAGTCTGTACATCATATGTCACAAGAACCAACATGAATTACACCTACCTTATTAAAATTGGAGGATACGCTTCGAGATCCCCTCGAAGGTGCCGCGCCAACAATAGGGATTGAGCATGCGGTGCCAGACCCCACTGTATCTTTTCCTTTAAAAAAGGATGCGTAAAAGTTTCTTGTTTCTCCTTTTGCCATAACTGCAAAAAGCTGCGACGTGTATCATCTTTTAACACTACCGCTTTGTTTTCTTTCACAACAAAATCGTCAGGATTTATTTGCTGTCGATTTATCAATTTCAATACAAATCGATCTGCAATAATTGGTCGCAACTCTTCCATTAAATCGAGTGCAAGGGACGTGCGGCCAGGCCGATCACGGTGCAAAAATCCAACGTATGAATCCAATCCAACACCTTCCAATGCTGCGGCACATTCTGCTGCTAACAGCGAGTATGCAAATGAGAGCAATGCATTGACGGGATCAAGAGGTGGTCTTCGATTGCGTGAGCGAAATGAAAATACTTCTTTTTGTTGTAGAATACATTCGTCGAAGACATTAAAATACGCACTTGCTGCTTGCCCTTCGATTCCTCGGAGCGTTTCAAGTTCGCAACAATCGCCCAACATTTTTCTAGATTCCTTGAGTCTTTTAACCGTATCCCCGACTCGCTCAGTATTCACACGTAATGCGTGATCCCTCATTGTCCTTTTTAAAAGCTGTTCACTGTTGAAAATTTTCCCCATAATCATATGTCTTGAAATTCGAGCGCACTCGACTTCGTCGTCCGATATGCGATATTGCTGCTTTCTCAACGTAACATTACCATTAGACTCTCCCGTTACACGGCCACGAAAACGACCACTTCCAGAGAAAAACGTCAGACTTATATTTTGCCTCATGCATTCACTCATTAACGCAGGACTGGCTCCTTGATGTCCGAACGTGCAAATGGACTCAATGTTATGCAGCGGAACTCTAGCGACCGTTTCATTCGACTTTACTAAATTTAAATTTTGACCTTTTAACGCTAAATAGATCTCAGAATCAGAAACATACACAGTATTTAGTAATTGTTTCAATCTGCCAACATCCTATCTATATAAGCTGATACTTTCTCACGCTCAAGTAATTCAGGCAAACATCGGTGTCGAAGTGAGCAATTTAAACAATGCTTACCAGTTTTCACACGGGGAGTATGACGTGCTGTGTAATAGTGATGCATCTCTTTCGCCGCATTCGCTACATGGTGTCTTAGTTCCTCTGTGATTTGAACTGCTTCTCTACGTTTTACTTCATTATAGTAAAAGGCTGCTTCCTCAATAACTGTTCCAAGCATTTCTTCAAGACAAATGACTTGGGCAGTAAGTTGAATTAAATCAGCATCATGTTTTTTAGGCTTACCACGTTTGTACTCTATCGGTTTTGGAAGAAAATAACCTTTTTCCCCCTTAAGAGGTACGCCCTTAGCATCTTGTTTAAACTCCACCATATCGCAAATACCGCTTATCCCTAGCATTCTAGAGTGGACAGGCAATGCTCTTACATAAAGCAGGTCTCCACGCTTTTCCCGAGTAAATGGATTATCCACATTTTCATGCAAATGGTTTCCTTCAATCGTCAACACATTTTCTTCCCATTCTTGCTCTATATGAATAAGCGCCCATTGTCGTCTGCAGAACATAAAATGCTGCAGACCTGAAAGCATTAGAAATTCTTCCTCATCATAGACCGTCATACTCTTCTACAGAAAGCCTTTCAAGTGGTTTAACAGTAATTTTGTAATTTTCGATAGTCTCTGGTAAACGGTCTTCGACTTTTTCAATCTTCACAGAACGATGTACCGCAGCTGAAGAATATTGCCCCAGCTTCGAGTTATGCTCCCACCAGAAAACTTTGTTTACTTCCATACTTCCATCTGGCCTTGCGGAAGAAGAATCGTTGGCAAACATTGTCTTCAATGCTTCTTTCAATTTTTCTGCATCTTCATAGGTAAATCCAGTCCTTTCTGCAAGCTGTGGGTTTATACTGCCATAAAAGACATAGACACCAAAATCGACTCTATGTTTCATGCCCATTGTATCGGATGTTTTTTGACTTGGATCTTTTTCATTCGTTGTCGAGTTGACGCTTTTCGTAATTTGCATACTTGTCACATCTACCGGCTCTATACTTGTAGCCGTATGGATAGAAACAGGTCCACGTACCCCAATGGACATTTTAATACCTTTAAAAGCAAATACTTGACCAAATGCTCGTACATCGTACCAAGTATTGCACGCAATCGCTTCAGCTGATTGTTCATCTGTTCCAGTCGCTTTTGCTTTCGTTAATAACTTCTTCAACTCTTCTACAGATTCGACACGGTCCTTAATACTACGAAATGAGTCGGATCTTCTCTCATCCGATTGAACAAGAATTGACACTCCTTCATCTTGCAATCGGTTCCTAATTTTCCGTTTGATTGCTACATCCGAAACCTCTCCATGCCCATAAAAGTCCTGGCGTGGTCTGTTACCATTCAATGGATCTCCATTCGGGTTTGCCTTATCTACTGAAAATATAACTGCAAAGTCTATTTTATGATTCAATGTTGACATGGTCTTTCTCCCCCTTTTTTGTATACATCATTTGAATTTGACTACTGTATCCCAATAAAAAGACTGGCCCTAGTGGATCATTTGTCATCTGCTCGATAGTTAGCCGATCTTCAAGTTGTTGTATGAGCATTGCGTAGTATCCCGAGTTCGAAGCACTGCGCTCAAAATATGGTGTCAACTGTTTCCGGATTACTTGCCAAGTACGAGCAGGATGCTGCGAAAAAGCATTAAAATAGCGGGTAGCGTTTGTAGCACGCTTCTCATCGCGATCTTTTAATATTCCTCTCTCCATGACTTCAGAAATACCAAGCAATCGGCCAAATAAGTAATCCCTCGAATTATTTTCTTCTTGAATAGCCACCCCATATCCCTCACTTTCATATTGTTTACTAATTAATGCACAAGCAATATTTAATGTGGCACTCCACGACTCCGTAGAATTTGTGAAGCTAAATGGACTTTTAACTCGATTAAAAATAATAGATACTAAATCTTTTGGAAGAGGTTTTTGTTCCACTATGCAGGGGAGCAATCGAGTATACAACTCTTTTTTTATCCGGCTATCTGCCTTGCTCCCATAAACAGCCTCTGCAATTCTGTAGGTAGAAGGAGTTCCGATGTATGTGTGAATTTGGTTGGAATTAGTATTTTTATAGCTCTGCAACCATCTGCAAGTCGTATGCCAGTATTTAATTGACTCAAAAAAGCGGGCAGCATCAATCTGTTGGTAATAGACAATAGCCAGTCTTCCTGTAGTTGCTGCGTCAAGTGCCATCACAATAATATTCTCTAGCTTTTCACCCTCCAAGAAATGTCTCATTCCATGAAGTGCATTGTTGAGTTCTTTTGCAATCAGTTCTTCAGTATGGGCACTTTGACTCTGCAGCTCTTCAGAAGCCGATGAGAAAAGATTGTCCCATTCACTGCCGATCAAGTCTGCGGTACTCTCAAACGGAAGCGGAACTTCAGCGTGCTCTAAGCCAAAAGCAACAAAATACCGGGAATCGACATACGTACCTTGCCTCTGAATCAACCATCGTAAAGCGTGATGAGCTTTTTGCGATACTTCGTAACCAATCTGGACAGCTTCCGTCTGCTTTGCAAAACGACCCCGGTATGTAAAACCATCCTTATCGTTACCGGAGATTAACTTAGCCATATCCCCCGCATTTCTAACACGTGATCCGTGCTGAGTCGTAAGATTTGATAATTTTCCAGTTACATAACAGGAACCTACTTCCATTTGATTAGATTTTTCAAAAAAACTGATGAATGAATTAAACAGGTTTTTGTCTTCCCAAATAACCTGATCATTACCCAACTCATGAATCACGTCAAAACGAACAAAAGCAGTGGATGCTTCACCCGTCACGACTTTATAGATTTCAGGCTTTTCCTGATCTGAGTTTGCTGGCCATTTCTCCAGTATCATTTCCTTTTCATCTAGAGGAAGAATTTTGTGATTAGCTAAATCTTGAATAAGGGTGCCTTTGGAAAGATACTGATAAATTGCTTTCACTTTCTGGCTTGACTCATCCGATTCAATCCATTCCTTCATCTGTGTCATATAATGCCGATGGTGGCCTTCGTATTTTGGATTTCCGCCAAATTTCACAAAATCACCAGCGACATAGGCAAGCTTGTCATGAATGTAATGTGGAGCGCTTGTATTCGCCCGATTGGCTGACCCAGGCGTTGCTGGTACGATAGTTCGTGCATTCTCCTTATTGATCACTCTTGCATCTTTAAAATTCCCATCCTTCGCAACCAAAACTTCAATCTGTGCACTTTGCATGACGTGAGAAACCGGGAGTAGTGTAATGCGCTGATTGCGTCGTGCTTCAAATTCCCCGACTTGTAAACGATTTTGAGCATATACATCCGCCAACTGCTTCATCCAACTCATTAGTCCACCTCCTTAAACAAGGAGTCATATTCTTCATCCGCAGATGTGAAGTTGACACCTTGTTCAAATTTTTTCATCGAGTCTTTGTGAATTGTTCGGACAACCTCACAGTTCTCAGGGCGAGAGAATCGGATGATGCCGTTTTTCATCATAGGACTCCACAGTCTCGACTGGAATGATTGTCCATCTCCCTCATCTGGATATGTGAATCCGTGAAACATCTTTCCAAAATGAAGCTCTCCATAGCCATCGTAAAATCCGTCACCATCACCAAAAGTGCACGCCTCAACGTAACCTTGACAGTCCCGGGTTCCAAGGTAGATATCACGGCGTCCGCCGCGCTCAACTGATCGTTTAGAGATATTATGGTGCTTATTTTCGTTACGGTCATAGGCAAGATCCGGTCGATTTTCATTAAACTCAAAATGCGCACGGACTTGATAGGCAGGTTCACGTAGATATGTATAGTACATTAGATCGTTGCCATCACTTTGATACTTAATTGGACGGATTGCTTTTACTTCTGTCTGGATTGCATTCATAATGCGCACCTCATCGATGTACCAAACAATTGTAGGCTTCCAGTAAATAGACTCAACAATTCCTTTTAGAGCTTGATAGGTAGGGACTTGGTAAGTAAACTTTTCTCCGCCAATTCGGCTAACAGGATCAGTAAACATTGCATACTTTCCATGTACGATAAACTCGATTTGATTTCTCAATAGTTTCACCTCCTCAAAATGAATATGGTTCAAATGTTGCCTCGCCGTCTAGTGTCACGCCATATGACAGATCATATGCTTTAAGTTTTAAACAGTAGATAGATCCGTCAAAAAGAGGTTGAATCAACCCTTCTTTACTTAACGCTTGCAATTCATGCCTATAAAGATTAACGCTGAATTGCTGTGCTTTTTTTATAGCTTCATTGAACTGTTTAATATCATAGGAATTCTCATTTAAGTCGGCAATCACATCTTCTCCTCCTTCATAAGGAACGATTACAGCTGTAGTCGGAGAGTGAATTGCTTCGAAATTTTGTTCAATAGTTTTAAACATACTTAAAGACTTTGTGCTTGGTTGTTGCTTTAGCGCCACAGTTCCCTTTAGCAATTCATATAAGGGATAATCCAATCCTACTGGTGCTATCTGAACTTCACGTTCTGCTTGAGCAAAAAAATGTGAAAAATATACTTGGATTGCCTTAGGACTTAAAAGTTCCCCCTCAAAATCCGGGTCATCCAGGATATAATTTGCTGTCACTTCCGCACCGATCCGAATTTCTGGCAGCATCGACAACTTTTCATCTTTTGCCCGAATGATATAAACACTTCCTGTTTCCTTTTCTGCGTTCCGATTACATCTTCCAGCTGCTTGAGCAATGGAATCCAGACCAGCGAGTGAACGAATAACCGCTTCGAAACTAATATCAACCCCAGCTTCAATCAATTGGGTACTAATGCAAACCACTTTTTCTTGACCAAGTCTCTCTTTAATTTGCGCTAGTTTTTCCTTACGGTGCGCAGGGCACATAGAAGTGCTTAAATGCACAACAAAAGTATCTTCTAGATCTTTCAGTAGCTGATAGAGCTTCCGGACAACCGTTTTCGTGTTCAAAATGAGAAGTACCGAGTCATTGGCTTCTAGCTGTTCTTGTGTGAAATCAGCAATTCTTTCAATTTCCCAACCTTCATGTTCCACTTTTGACGTGATAGATACTCGCTCGAAAGCCTTCACGACATCATCAAGATCAGGCACCATTTCAGCATTCTCCGAAAGCAAAAGTTTAGGGTCGATTTCGTGGAGTGCCGGTTGAGTGGCTGTGCAAAGTAGAATGCTACTATTACCAACAGCATGAAGAAAATTGACGGCTGCGCTAAACAGCGATTGATGCTGATAAGGCACAGACTGCACTTCATCAAAAATTAGGACTGCATTTGTTAAACTGTGCAGTCTCCTGCTTTTCCTCGTGCCCTTTTGATAAAAAGCATCTAGAAACTGAACCATAGTTGTAAAAATAATAGGGTGATCCCAATTATCACGGCTTAGTTGCAGCTTTTTATGATTTTCATCATCGTAATAATCGGTAGAATTGTCCAAAGAGGTGTCATCGATAACGTTTGCATGATGCTCGAGCACAGTTTCTTTCTGTCGTAGAATCTTTCGAACTTCTTGCGCATTTTGCTCAAGGATGGTTGTGTAAGGAACGATGTAAATGATCCTAGACTTTTTGTGCGTGACGGCATGTTTCAAAGCATACCTAAGACTGGCATACGTTTTCCCTCCTCCGGTGGGAATGGAAAGGGTTCTTATGGATGAAGGATCACCCGCCAAAACATCGCAATTATCAGACATTTTATTTCGTAATTGATTGATAGGATGATTGCTAGTTCTCCAACTTTTAACTGTTTCCATCAAACTAGCATATCCTTGTTCAAATATTTCCTGGTGATTCCAGGGTAAAAAGGATTCATCCTCTTCGAAATTCCTAGTATTTGTCCGGTCTGCATCAATAAGGCAACTGAAAACCAACTTTTGCATTAGAGCCAAGTAAGTATGTAAACTACCAAGAGGTTTGACACGTCGAAGAAAGCATTCCATTTCAACCTTTGCTTCGTTTACTAAAACGGTTACTTTCTCTTTGTTGCCCGCGATATTTTCGAAATTATGTACGACCTCTTCGTAAAATGGCAGTGTTTTGTTTGTGATGCGTCTTATGTAATCCGATGGTTTCAAATCAGGTTGTACGAAATTTTGCATGCCAGAATGATGAGATAGAATTGCCATACCAGCAGTCTCCACTACAAGTTTTTGCAACAAGTCACCATTATAAAAACGTTCATATAAATACTTAGCTCCAGCTGTAGAATGGTCAATTTTTTCTTTAGCAATTTTTTTATCAATCACTGCATCTTTCAAATAATCAGTGAAATGAATAGTGAACTTTCCCATATCATGTAGAAAACCAGAGATTTCAGCGAGAGCTCCAAATCTTGCTTCCTGACCATATCCACGTGCCAAACTAGCTACATCTTCCAAATGTTCCTGAACACTTTGTTCGACAAAATCACTTTGCCGTATGTGTGCGATTAGCAACTTCCACATTCCTTTCGACAATATTATTATTCATCTAACCTAGTTACTCCAAATATAACACACTATTCAGATGAACAGGAATATATTTGAATTTTTTAGGTTCAATATCTCCATAAAAGAGTAATAGTTATTTATTCATAGAAATTTTCTTGCTAGTCACTTGGGGTTATTTCGTCTATGACTGGATACAACTGTTCCGTCTTTTCTACGATACTTACTCACCTTTACTGTCATAGGACCAGTGCATGCCGACTTCTCAGAGCATTTTTGTTTCCCTTCCAATTTTTCACATTCTAAAATACAAGTTCTATATATAGCTATAAAAGTATGTTACTAAAAATTCATGGTTCTTATTTTCATTTCATCTTAGAAGAATAGATTTGCAAGCTTAAACAATTAAATAATTGATATTCCCACTTTTTCATCTGAAATATATTTTTATTATTTTTCTTTTAGAAAAACCGACCCCAAAAGTCCAGTTCCATAGACTTTTGGGGTCGGCTTATTTAACTTACTTGCAAAGCGTATAAATTTATTTTCAATCCACGTCATTTAAAAGCGAACGACAAAACTACATACAAAAGTATATTATACACTTTTCACATTCCACTTAATAATCGATCATTCTTAGTACACAAGTTTATAAATACAACTTGGTAAATATCGAAGGCGTAATAGAGATGTACATTAAATGCAAAAAACGTTTATAGCCCCAAAAAATCACCACAGGTGAAAGAAGACACGTTCTCATTGAAAAAACTGTGTTCTTAAGAAAAGGTTCAATCCCTACAGTCCCTCATGCCAGATAGCGTTTGCTATATTAATTTTCAGTCAAGATCCAATATCAAAAGTATATAATTGGTTAGAGATTTCATTCCACACTTCCTTTACAGGGAGTGACGTTTATAAAAGCTACATTGCTGATACTATGATTATTTCAATCCACACTCCCTATACAGGGAGTGACGGATTTCGTACTAAGTCATCAAAGCTATATAGGAATTTCAATCCACACTCCCTATACAGGGAGTGACGCGCTATCGTGTTTCAAAGCGATGTCCATAATTTTATTTCAATCCACACTCCCTATACAGGGAGTGACTCGTTATACTTAATCAGAAAGGCGTGGCGCTTGATATTTCAATCCACACTCCCTATACAGGGAGTGACGCTCTCTTTAAACTGCACGGTAGACGATTTATTCATTTCAATCCACACTCCCTATACAGGGAGTGACAGCTAGGTGTAGTGTTTCCTTTTTTGTAAACACTACATTTTGTATTACTAAACCAATTTTCCAACATTAGTCGTGTAATTCCTCCTAACTTAGTTGCTTTTTTAACCTACTTTTGCGCGAACCTCCCAAGGAATTCATGTGCACTTAGAGTTCGCATGTTTTCAATGCAATGCAAGTGTATCATATTAAGAATTTTTTAAAAGCATCTAATATTTCTTTTGACAACTATGTGAATTAACAATTATCAATACCAGGATATTATAAAATAATTCATTTTTAATAATGCATATCACGTATGAAAAGATTCTTCTGCAACCACCAGTTCAGTTGCGAAGTACTCAGAAAACAATTTCAAATCATGAAATTAATTCAAATAAATAATAAGAATTTTAGCTACATTCTACAGTAAAAGTGAATAAAAACCACTGTTAATAATACAAAGAAAAAGGCACAAGTGATTTGGGTTTTCCCCATCACTTGTGCCTTACTTCCAATTAGCTTATTTATTCCAAAGTCCAGCTTGCTCTAATTTCTTTTTCCCTTTAAACGCAACGATTACGGCAATAATATTAATGATCAGCATGATAATGATGGAAATTAATACTACATTGTAACTTCCAGTAAAATCGAATACATATCCATACGCTGGTAATGCTACGATGGATGAGATTGCCAACCCCAAGGAAGCATTTGAATAGATTTGGCTATATTCTTTGTTTCCGAATAAACTCGATGCAAGAGCTGGCCCCAATGTTCCGATTGAGGATGAGATCGTTCCAAACATCCCCACAGCAATTGTTATAGCAATTGTACTTGAGACTGAAACCAAGAGTAGAATAATCCCTATCAATCCCACAACCATAGACAAGATGGCTGTATTTTTAGTTCCAATCTTATCACTTAAGAAACCAATAATTAGCGATCCAACAAGTACCCCTATCATATAGGTCGCCATTACATTACCTGCAAAAGCGACATCGAATCCTTTGTTCATGAGAAACGTAGGAATATGCATGGAAAAGCTCGCTATAGAGGTTACTAGGAAGAAAAAGATTACTAAAGCATAAAAAGCAGAGGATTTCTTCGCTACAGCCATAGTTACACCTTGGACACTCATTTCAGCGGCATTTGGATTTCCAACACCTTTACTTTCCTCAGCCCCATAAGGAAGTAAACCTTTTTCTTTCGGTGTTTTTTTGATAAGAAGCAAGATAACAGGTACAACAATGACAATGACAGCAATACCCACCAACATATAAGATGCTCTCCAACCTTGATTGGCGATCAAATAGCCTACAATCGGCTGTGCAATTGCTCCAAGTGCCCCACCTGCCGCACTCAAGATACCGAGTGCTAGACCATTGTTCTTTTTAAACCACTGACTGATCAAAACTGGACCAGCAATAACGGTAATGAATACACCACCAACTGCCAATGGGATTGCAAATAAATACCATCCCCATACTGAACTCATTAATCCAAACATAGCAAATGCCCCAGCCTGTAAAATAATTGCTACGGTTAAAAGCAGACGTGGATCATATTTGGCCATTAACTTTCCGCCTATCGGCAAAAAGATAAGAGTAACAATAGCTGACACACTAAAGTACAACGATAAGTTACCCGTACCAATACCCAAGTCTTTCGTTACGGGCGGTAAAAAAAGTCCCGCAGAATTATTCAAAGCGCCTTTTCCTAATCCGACAATAATACTTAAGCCCAGTAAAATCCACCAAGCATAGTGGATGTTCTTTTTACGATTCATAATACTTCCTCCCACTAAAATTTAATAATGTATCTCTTTATGATTTTCATCGAATTCATAATTCGTTTTCACACTTTTATGCTATAAGCGATAGTTTTCACTTTCACACAATATACAGTTCAATTTCTTTCTTCCATAAAAAATTTGTTCGCTAAAAAACCAAATAGATTGCACCGCATTGAAAGGTGTAATAGCATCTCATCTGATTTCATTACAATAGAATTTCCCCGTGAAATCAGTAATGTCACCACTGACTTTTGAGATTAGTTGTCCTTACATAATCCATGTCTAGAAATTATATTAATTACTTTGAAAATGATTCACTCCAATGTTGGTTCTACAAGCACAACATCTTGTGATTTTTTTTCATTATAAAAATCTCGTATTTATTCTTTTTACAATCCAGTCCTTAGGATCTACACTTAAAACACTCCCTCTCATTTGTATTGGAGCCTCAATAGAATATAGTTTAAAACCGGCCGTATAATCCTTTAACCAAAAATTACATAACCAGAAATTTAAACATAACCATATAACTTACACAACACATGTTGTATAATCACATTATACGAGGCAGGGTATTTCAGAACCATACGCAGTATTCCATATTTGTTGCTTAAGCAACACTTACTACAAATTGTTTTTTAAGGAGACAAAAATACAATGAATACAGCAAAAATTGACCCCCGCGCCATACGAACACGGCGACTCATTACCGACTCTTTCGATCAGCTGATGTCATATAAAGATTTTGACCACATCTCTGTGAAGGATATAACTTCTTTAGCAACCATCAATCGGGCTACATTTTATAGTCATTTTGTTGATAAATATGAATTAGCCGATGTGATGCTTACAGAAAAAATCCAAGAAATAATGAACGAACATTTTAACTGTTTCGAAGAGCTCGATGAGAAAATGATTATAAAAATGTTTCAATCCATCAGTCAAATACACAAAAATTTGTTTACGAATTGTAGACGGGGCTATGATACATTTGGTCAAATGATAGAAGAAAAAGTAAAAGAGGCCATTACCTTGATTGTTAGCCATCTGTTAAAAACTGATAACCGTTTAGAGGCATCCATGTTCAGTTGGGCGTTATACGGAGCCTTCGTTGAGTGGGAACTAACAAGTAAGGAGACTCTAGAAGATTTTGCTAAAACAGCCGCATCAGCACTACTGCAAATAATTGACACTTCATTAAATGAAAAAATTAAAGTAGTGTAACGTTTTGCCAACACAAAAACCACTTCCTATATCTCATAGAAAGTGGTTTTTGTGTTGTATTTATTATTTACATAACTAATTCTTAAGTGTATTACATCATGCCGCCTGTGAGTTGAAAGTGTGTAACATTGTTAACGCGAGATGCAAAAGGGACGGTAAATCAACGTTTTTGAAATTGCTTACTGTAACATCTTTAACGGGGATTTACCGCTTTTTATGAGATTACTTTAGCAAAATGTCAGTATTTCAGTTGATAAGCTGTTATTTTCAGGTACCTTTCATTATCACAACGTACTAAGCCGTAGTTCATAAAAGTACTGAACGATCGGATGCTTTAACTTCATCTTCTCAGTCATGTTTAAAATTCGTTTTTTCCCCACCCTCCGGTCCACCAAAGCTAGAATATTTAATAGGATATCATGGCTCTCTATGCTCTCTTCTATAGGAGTGGATAAAAACTTATTCGCTACAACAATAAAATTGGATTTACTTAATGAGGACTGCGCTGACAAAAGCTCCTTTGCATGTTCTGATAATCTTCTACTTCTTGCAATTACTTGTAGACGATCCTCTGGAACTTTTCCCTTGGATTCGTTTCTTACCGCTTCAATTTCCTCATTGTTGATAGGAATTTGGATATCTGAATCATTCTTAATTTCCAGCTCAGTTTGATACCATCTGATTGAGGTATTTATATCACTCATATTGAGTACATTCTTTTTATCTACCGTAATATAACAAGTTCCTGCTTTATCAGGTAAATAACGATAGCTGCTTGCGCGGTATTCAACCCTTCCTTTTAATGCAGGACAGAGAAAACTCTCCAAGTTTTTCTTCAATTTGCTCCAGGACATGTAATTCTCCTTAAATTTTATATTTTAAATAGTTATTGAATCCGTGGTTCTATTATCCATAATACAATAACCGTTACATCGGTCATACTAAATACAAGGTTTATGTGTAACTTGAATTTCTGATGTATCGATAATAGTCAGCGAATAAAACATCCAGACTGATGAAACAATAACTTGTCTATCTTCATGTTAAAAAAGAAGCTTCTCAAAAGTTTGTACAACTAATGAGAGGCTACGATTATAATCCTTTATGTTAGAATCGCCGCCTGTGCACCGTACAATTCGAACACTATTTAGAATTGCTTTGGAATTGTGTCTTACACAGGCAATCATTTTTATTCTCCTACCATTCCGTCATTATCACGATCCTGCATATATTGGTACAACCAGTGGTCCCTAGTTATTGGCATACTGAAACCAGCTGCTTTCGCTTCTGCTATGGTCACGATACCATTTCCATTTGTATCAATACTAGAGAGTTCGCCTTCGTTTGTTGAAGAACTTTCTGATTTGGACTCGGACTCATTATTTTCGGTTAGTCCAAGAGATTCGTTTACTTCATCTGGATTCACATTTTTAAATGAATCCGTAATGACATTTCCCTTTATTGTATAGGTATATTGATAACTTGAAGGAATTTGCGTTTCCGTATTCGGATAGGTGATAATCGCTTCGAAATTAGTAGCTCCTCCTGCTCTTCGGATCTCGTTTTCCATATACGCTTGATCACCATGTCGGTTGAGCGTACTATTCTGTGGGGTAATATTATAAGCATTCGATACCCCTCCGAGAGAGTCAGCAATTACATGGCCTTCATCTAAATCATCACTTTCAACACCAGGAACCTTTGCCTCATCAGAATAGTATCTGCCAGACGATAACACAGGTTCATTACTTTCATCTTGTAGAATGATCTCGTCAGCTATGACACGTACTAGTTGCCCGTATTCATTAGTAAATCCCCAATATTCACGGTCCCCGTAACCAATATCAACAACGACGCTAGGTTCATGATATCCAGATAAATCACCACCATCAACTTCAATTAGTTTGTATCCGGAGAACCGTTCTTTCTTTGGTTGAGTTGATTTTTCCTCTGCTACGGGCTCCTCGACTTCCTGTTCTTCAACAATCGTAGTGACAGTTTCTTCTTTTTCACTGTTTGTATTTGGTTCAACAGTCGTGACTTTTTGCGAACCTGTTTCTACATCTGCAATGGATGCATCTTCGGAGTTGGTACAACCAACCACAAAGACGATTGTTAAAAGTAATATTAAATAATTCATTTTCTTTTTCATTCTTCAAACCATACCTTTCATCTGTGTCAAAGCTTCACGAAAAAAATTATAGCATAAGTAAACGCTCGCCCTAACATTTTCCATGAAATTAAAGTGAAATGCAGGAGAAATATTAGCGTTTGTAATCGTTCACTTTTACGAACAGCTAATAACTATCACTGATTGTTAAGATTATAAGTAAACAAATTCCATAAAAACATTTCCAAACCTGCAGTGCAGATCAACAACCGTCTACTACACCTTTTTTTACCCACGCAAAAAAAAACGCCAACTCCATCTTCTGGAGTTGACGTTTTTCTATTTATGGGGATGACTTACATCATGCCGCCCATGCCACCCATTCCACCCATATCAGGCATACCGCCACCTGCTGGCTCTGGGATGTTAGCAACTACTGCTTCAGTCGATAGGAACATCGCTGCTACAGATGCTGCGTTTTGTAGTGCGGAACGCGTTACTTTTGTTGGATCCACGATACCAGCTTGGACCATGTTGACCCACTCACCGTTTGCAGCGTTGAAGCCGATGCCGACTTCTTCGCGCTTGAGGCGATCTACGACGATCGAACCTTCAAGACCTGCGTTTGTTGCGATTTGACGAACTGGCTCTTCGAGTGCACGAAGAACGATTTTCACGCCAGTTGCGACGTCGCCTTCTACGCCTTCAAGCAATGATTCTACTTTTTTATAAACGTTTACGAGCGCTGTACCACCACCGGAAACGATTCCTTCTTCGACTGCTGCGCGTGTCGAGTTCAGAGCGTCTTCGATGCGTAGTTTGCGTTCTTTCAATTCTGTTTCAGTAGCTGCACCGACTTTGATAACTGCAACGCCGCCAGCAAGTTTCGCTAGACGCTCTTGGAGTTTCTCTTTATCGAACTCAGAAGTTGTTTCTTCCAATTGTGCACGGATTTGACCGACGCGTGCTGAAATTGTATCTGCATCGCCAGTTCCTTCTACAATTGTTGTGTTGTCTTTCGTTACAACAACTTTAGAAGCGCGTCCGAGTTGTGAAATGTCTGTAGATTTCAGGTCAAGACCGATATCTTCAGTAATCACTTCTCCGCCAGTTAGGATCGCGATGTCTTCAAGCATAGCTTTACGACGATCTCCGAATCCAGGAGCCTTAACTGCAACTGCGTTGAACGTACCACGTAGCTTGTTCACAACGAGTGTTGCAAGTGCTTCGCCTTCTACGTCTTCAGCGATCATCAACAACGGCTTGCCTTGTTGAACGACTTGCTCAAGTACCGGAAGAATTTCTTGGATGTTATTAATCTTCTTATCTGTGATCAAGATATATGGATTGTCGAGAACCGCTTCCATCTTATCTGTATCTGTTGCCATATAAGCAGATGCATAGCCACGGTCGAATTGCATACCTTCAACAACGTCTAGTTCAGTTGTGAAGCCTTTAGATTCTTCAAGTGTAATAACGCCGTCGTTTCCAACGCGTTCCATTGCTTCAGCGATCAGGTTACCGACCTCGTCATCGCCTGAAGAGATTGCAGCAACTTGTGCAATTTCTTGCTTGCTTGAGATTTCATCGGAAATGCTCTTCAGCTCTGTAACTGCTGTTGCAACTGCTGATTCGATTCCCTTACGGATGCCGACAGGGTTTGCGCCAGCTGTTACGTTCTTCAAGCCTTCACGGATCATTGCTTGAGCAAGAACTGTTGCAGTGGTTGTCCCGTCACCAGCAATTTCGTTTGTTTTTGAAGCAACTTCAGCAACAAGTTTCGCACCCATGTTTTCGAATGCGTCTTCGAGTTCGATTTCTTTAGCAATCGTTACTCCGTCATTCGTAATTAGTGGTGAACCGAAGCTTTTCTCAAGAACAACGTTACGTCCTTTTGGTCCAAGTGTTACTTTTACAGCGTCTGCTAATGTATCGACACCACGCAACATTGCGCTACGTGCATCTTCGTTGAATTTAATTTCTTTCGCCATAATGAATGAGTCCCTCCTGTTTTTGGTTTAATAGTCAAAGTGATGCGGTTCCTTAGATAGTTGCTAGAATATCGCTCTCACGTAAAATTAAGTAATCATTACCTTCATATTTAACTTCAGTACCTGCATATTTTGAGAAGATGATGCGGTCGCCTTCTTTTACCTCAAGCTCGACGCGCTGGCCGTTTTCGAGAACGCGGCCTGTACCGACTGCAATGACTTTACCCTCTTGCGGCTTTTCTTTTGCGGAATCTGGTAATACGATGCCGCTTGACGTTTTCTCTTCCACTTCGATTAGTTCAATTACAATACGATCACCTAATGGTTTCAACAAATGAAACACCCTCCTCTAACGGTTCTTCTTATAATTTAGCACTCGCTAAACAGGAGTGCTAATACACTACTTATCATAATAAAACGAAGATTGAATTGCAAGTAAAACAAATCGGTCGCCCGTACTCTTTGCGCTTCTTTTCTAAAACCGATACACTTATCAATACTTAGATGGAAAGGATCGATTCTTTTGAAGCAAAAAACGATGAAACCATGGATGCTCTACTTAACCATTCTTCTTTTATACATTGCCATGCAGTTTGCAAGTGTTCCGATTTCGAAAGGGATGATCGCGCTCTTCACTTCGAATGGCTATGGCGTTAAGGAAGCTGCATATAACGGCTTTGCATGGGGCTTATTCAGTGTAAACATTCTTGCGATTATTGCGATCTTCCTCGTCATTCGATCTGATAAGAAGTTTTGGACCGTCTTTAAAGGAAAGAAAGAATCAATTTGGAAGTCTATTTTTTGGGGTATTCTTGGATTCTTCTTGGCACTCGGTGGCCAAATGATTGCAGGTCTCATTGAAAAAGCTATAGGCATTACTGAAGGTTCGGCAAGCACCGCACAGCTAACAGAAATCGCTGCCGTAGCACCAATTCTTATTATCTGTATAGTCTTGTTTGCCCCGATTTTAGAAGAGACGGTCTTCCGCCGTGTCCTATTCGGTGGAATCTATACGAAAACGAACTTCTGGATTGCAACTATCGTAAGTGCTGTTATCTTTGCCGCCGTTCACAACGAACTTGAGCACATCCTTACGTACCTGATGCCAGGACTTGTATTCTCTTACGTCTACTACCGATCCAAGCGCATCTGGACACCGATGATCTCCCATATGCTCATGAACGGATTCGTCATGGTCATCATGCTCAACCAAGACAAAATTCTAGAGCTTCAAAAGCTCCAACAGTCCGTCATCACCTTCTTCCATTACTTTTGGTAGGAGGGTAGACTAATTTCTATAGTTCCGTTGATTGGAGCAGAAGGCGCCCGCCTGACGCGCAAATCAACACCGTTTACAAACAAAAAAGACTTGCTCAACCGTTTCCGGTCAGCAAGTCTTTTTCAATTTTTTCAATCTTGATTGTTCATCCGTGCATTCACTTCATCAATCTGCCGCTGTTGCTCAGCCTTTGCCTCCGCAAACAACCGCACCCGTTCCGCCTCTTCTTCTTCCACCAGGCGCTTCTCTTCCGCCTTCAAGAACTTGCGGTACCCAATGCGAGCGATCACAATACTGATTTCATACAGCAAGAACAACGGAACCGTCACAAACAAGTGTGACACCAAATCCGGTGGTGTAATGAACGCCGCGATGACGAACAATACGAAGTAAGCAATTTTCCGGAACTTCGTCAACACATTTGGATTCAAGAAACCGAGCCTAGATAAGAACAATAAGACCACGGGTAACTGAAACACAAATCCAAATGGCAATAAAATTTGGAATAAGAACGAAAAGTACTGATTAATGCCGATGGTCTGCGTGATTCCTAAATCCGCTGACAGCGACTCCATGAATTTGATGACATACGGCAACAATACATAGTAGGAAAACGCAATCCCCGATAGGAAAAGTATGAAAGCAAAAGGAATATAACTGAGCGTCACCCTTCGTTCCGTTTCCAATAACCCCGGAGAAACGAACGCCCAAAATTGGTACATGATAATCGGTAAAATAATGATAATTCCTATAAACACCACTACTTTTAAGTAGATGGCTATCGGATCGATTACATTAAACGCATTTAACGGCAAATCCGCAGCTGGACCGTTCGATTGTAAAAACTTAATGAGCGGTTTCGCCAGCAGAAAGCCGCCAATGACTGAAACTGCAAAGAAAACGACGATCGTAATCAGCCGTTTTCGAATTTCTTCTATATGCTCAATAATGGTTAGCGTACGTTCTTCCATTACACAGACATCCTAACTTATTGCACTTCTTTTTTATCTTCAACTTTTTTAACGTCTGTTTTAGCTTCATCGTCTTCTACAAGACCCTTTGTCGCATTTTTGAACTCGCGTAGTGATGAACCGAATGCTTTGCCGATTTCAGGCAACTTTTTCGGTCCGAAAATGAGAAGGGCAATGACAGCAATAATAAGTAGACTTCCAATACCTGGTGACATTTCGGACACCTCCCTTTGAATATGTCTATTCTACACCATATCGCATGAAATGACTATTCTTGCAACCCTATAAATGTGAATCTTTTACGTCATTTTTTATGAAGTAAATAAGAGATTGCAGTTCTACAGACAAGTCAATTGTATGGACCCGAATCGATGGCGGAACCGTAAGCCTGACCGTTGTGAAATTGAGAATTCCTTTAACTCCCACTGCTGCAAGACGATCGGTCAATTGCTGAGCAGCACGCGAAGGTACAGTTAGAATTACAAGATCTATTCCGAGCTCTGTCAGTTTCTCTTCAATCATGTCTGGATGATAAACAGGGATATCCGAAATGATTTTTCCGTCACGCGGCGCTTTTGGGTCAAACGCAATGACGATGCGTGTATTATGATTCTTATGGAAATTGTATTTCATGAACGCATGTCCAAGACTACCCACACCGATGAGAGCAACATCCGTAGCTTCGTCTTGGTCGAGTGTTTTTCTAAAAAAGCTGACGAGATAATCCACGTCATAGCCATAACCTTTACGGCCGAGCGCACCAAAGTGCGAAAAATCACGACGAATCGTCGCTGCATCGATCTTCATAGCCTCGCTCAGTTCGCTTGAAGAAACACGTTTCTTCCCGCTGTTTGCGAAATTTTGTAAAAATCGATAGTACAACGGCAAGCGTTTGGACGTTGCCTGGGGAATTTTAACCGTTTCTTCAGCCATCGTAAACCTCCTGCTGCTGTATCGAATCGCTTCTATCCTACAGGAGATGCGTTCTGTTGTAAAGCCGGTGATTGCACCTATCCTCCCATTCCAGTAAACTGAAGGAGAATGAAAATAGAGGTGAAACGATGATAATCTTGCAAGTGAACGGTGTAACGAAGTCGTTTTCGGGCACTGATATATTGGAAAATGTAAAATTGGAAGTGCAACATCGTGATCGCGTAGCGCTCGTTGGTCGAAACGGCGCTGGGAAATCTACATTACTTAAAATAATCGCTGGCGAATCATCAGCGGATGCCGGGGATATCATTGTCCCAAAAGGCATACGTATCGGGTATCTCGAGCAACATAGCGGACTCGAAACAGAACTATCCGTATGGGATGAAATGATGACCGTCTTTGAACCACTTCAAGCGATGGAACGTCGCCTGCGAGGGTTAGAGGCCAAAATGGCAGATCCTGAAGTCTATGGAGATCCTTTAACTTCAGAACGCATTATGGGCGAATACGATTCTCTTCAAGTCGAATTCAAAGATCTCGGAGGCTATCAATACGAATCGGATACACGCTCAATTTTGCACGGAATGCGGTTTTATCCCGATGACTATGATAAACCCGTCGATTTACTCTCAGGTGGACAGAAAACACGACTTGCCTTAGCAAAAATGCTGTTGAGCAAACCTGATCTGCTTATTTTGGACGAGCCTACAAACCATCTGGACATTGAAACACTAGGATGGTTAGAGAGTTACTTAAAATCATATGAAGGTGCGCTGCTTATCGTATCGCACGATAGATACTTCCTAGACCAAGTTGTGACATTAGTATATGAGGTCTCTAGACGCAAAGTCTCTCGTTTTACAGGCAATTACAGTGCGTACTTGGATGAGAAAGCGAAGAACTATGAGAAAGATCGCAAGTTGTTCGAAAAAGAATCGAGTGAAAAAGCAAAGCTCGAAGACTTCATTCAGAAAAATATCGCTCGTGCTTCCACGAGTAAAATGGCGAAAAGTCGTCGTAAACAATTGGAACGCACAGACTGGATGGACGCCCCAGACGGAGACGAAAAATCCGCCAATTTCTCATTCACAATTGACCGTCCGAGTGGGAACGACGTACTGGCAGTCGAAAAGGCTGCTGTTGGCTACAATGGAAATCCCGTTTCTACAAATATCGACATGCGAGTCTACAAACAGGATCGAATTGCAATCCTTGGTCCAAACGGCGTCGGCAAATCGACCCTATTAAAAACAATCGTTCGTCGGCAAGATCTGCTGGCTGGAGAAATTCGGTACGGGACCAACGTTCAGTTCGGCTATTACGACCAAAACCAAGCAACGCTTGTCGGTTCAGGCACCGTGTTGCAAGAAATTTGGGATGACTGGCCGCTCATGAACGAAAAAGATATACGCAGCTTACTTGGTCGCTTCCTTTTTACAGGTGACGATGTCGGGAAGCCTGTACAATCTCTTTCTGGTGGAGAAAAAGCCCGTCTTTCTCTAGCGAAACTGATGCTTGAGAAATCTAATACACTTGTGCTGGATGAACCGACGAACCATTTGGATCTGGATAGCAAAGAAGTGCTTGAGAATGCACTGGACGACTTCCCTGGAACAATCTTATTTGTGTCGCACGATCGTTATTTCATTAATCGAATTGCAACCAAAGTTTTCGATTTAAGCGATAACGGGGCTGTGGAATACTTAGGAGACTATGATTATTTTGTTGAAAAGAAGGCAGAACAAGCTGAGCTCCTTGCTGAATCCCTTGCTGCAAAGCAGTCACCTACAGTTACAAAAAGCCGTTCACAAGAGGTGGATAAAGAACGTCAAAAAGTAGAACGACGCTTGAAACGTGCAATTGAACAAGCTGAGTTGAAAATGGCTGAGCTGGATGAACAAATTGCATCCCTCCAAAACGAACTGATCAAGCCCGAGTATGCGGATGATCATGTAAAACTGATGGAATTGCAAGCGGACATCGATTCTCTTCAAGAGACTCACGATGCACAAGCTGAAGAATGGCTGATGATGCAAGAAGAACTCGAAACCGTTTAATCACCCAAGAAGCAGCGGACTACTCCGCTGTTTTTTGTTGTCTTATGGTTATCTACTATCTTTAAAGCAGTTTTTTCGCAGTGGACTCTAAATTCCGCCACCAGTCAACAGATGTCCACCTCAATTCGACACTCCTTCAGTCTCATTTTCCACAATCTTACCCACAACTGAAATACCGATTTCATTGATATTAACAAAGTTATCCACGTTATACACACAAACAATCTTTTTAATCCACATAGTTATCCAACCAGTCAACCTAACTTATCAACTAAACACTACTTTATGCACAACTTATCCACAAAGTGTGCATAAGTACGAATGTTCCCTATTGACAAACCTTGTTTTCTGTTTATCAAAAAAACATGGAATTCGTCTGAATTTGACGAATTCCATGTGAATGTTGATAACTCTATTTTAGTGATTCCACGATTCCAGTTGCATGCCAGGTCTCCCATTCATAGATAACTCTCCTCGCACATCACTTAAAAACATTTGCGTGCCTGCAGCTGCAATCATCGCTGCATTATCTGTGCATAACGCAATTGGTGGAACACTGAACGGAATGTTCTCTTTTGCAAATGTCGCCTCTAATGAGTTTCTTAGTCCTTTATTTGCAGAAACCCCACCTGCCGCAATTACTTGTTTCACTCGATATTCTTGAGCAGCTCTTAATGCTTTCACTGTCAGGACTTCTACTACACTCTGTTGGAAACCAGCAGCAACAGCTTCTTCATCCAGCGTACCACCTCGTTGTTCCAGGTTATGCTTGTAGTTAATGACAGCTGATTTCAATCCACTGAAACTGAAGTCGTAGGAATCTGGCTCTAGCCAAGCTCTCGGAAACTCTACAGCATTTTCGCTTGCTAATGCCAGCTTATCTACGTGTGGACCGCCGGGATAAGGGAGTCCTAAAACACGTGCCACTTTGTCATACGCTTCGCCCGCAGCATCATCTCTCGTCTCACCTATGAGCTCAAATGATCCATGCTCGCGCATAATTATCATTTCCGTATGTCCACCAGAAACAATAAGTGCTAGTAATGGGAACTCCATAGGTTGAACGAGCTGGTTGGCATAGATATGCCCTGCAATATGATGTACTCCTATAATCGGTAACGAGTTCGCAAACGCAAATGCTTTTGCTGCATTAATGCCAATCAGTAATGCCCCTACAAGTCCAGGGCCCTCTGTAACGGCTACAGCATCTAGCTCATCTGGATCTAATCCTGCGTCCTCAAGTGCCTTCTCAATGACTAGTGTAATTTCCTCCACGTGATGGCGCGAAGCAATTTCCGGTACAACCCCACCAAAACGCTTCTGACTTTCGATTTGGGAAGCAACTACGTTGGAAACAATCTCACTCCCATTTTTCACGACAGACGCTGCAGTCTCATCGCAACTCGTTTCAATCCCTAATATATAGACGTCTTTTTTCATCATAACTCCACCCACATGACGAGCGCATCTTCATGGTCGTCAGAATAATAGTTTTTCCGAATTCCACCTTCTTGAAATCCAAGCTTACGATACAAGCTCTTAGCTGCTTCATTACTTACTCGAACTTCAAGAGACATGGCTACCACACCGTTATTGCGGCACAGCTCTATTGCTTGACGCATCAGCGCTTCTCCAATTCCTAATCCTTGCCGATGTTTCCGTACAGCCACATTTGTAATATGACATTCATCAAGTACGACCCACATCCCTACGTGTCCAACCACTTCATTCTCACACTCAGCTACAATATACGTTGCATAATCATTACCCGTAAGCTCATGGGCAAACACCTCTGCCGACCATGGAGTTGTAAAAACTTCCGTTTCTGTTGCCACAACCTCTTCAATATCCTTTGCCACCATTTGACGATAAACAACCGAGTCAATCATGGGATTTCACCTGCTTTTGCTCTTTTATCCAATTCGCTTCCGCTTCAGGAATACGACGATAATTCGGAACAAACTGATGAATATCGGATGCAGGGACTCGTTGCTCAGCTAAACTGATTAACTGCGAAGCTCGTGGCAGTTGCTGAGGAAAAGGCGCAAATACAGCCTGGTCTCCAAGCATTGCACTAATTTTCGTTTTATGGATATCGACATCTACCCCTACAAATAAAACAGGTTGGTTGATACATGCAACATCCTCTAATAACTGTTCAAGAGTCCCATGACGGTCTTCCCAAATACGATGTAATCGCTCACCTTTTGACTTGTAAAGACCACAATAAACATTTTCTCGTCGTGCATCAAACAACGGGACAATAACTCCTTCAAATGGTACCGCATTTGCTGCGATAACTTCCAAACTGGAAACACCGACTAATGGAATTTTCAACGTCCAGGCAAGTGTTTTCGCAAGCGTCACACCAATTCGGACACCTGTATAAGATCCTGGCCCTTCAGATACCGCAATTGCTTCCAAATCAGAAGGACGTAAACTCGCTTCATTTAATAAGCGTTCAATTGCAGGCATCGCCTGAATAGAATGGGTTCGTGCAAATGTTGATGTTTGCTCACACAATATCCGACCATCTTCTACCAGTGCAACAGATAAAGGTGAATTTGCTGTATCTATTCCTAACCATATCATTGAGTGATCACCTCACAAATCTTTATAAAATGACTTCCTGTAGGTTCCAATTCAATCGTTCTTGCGGTATCGCCTGTCCGTGTAATACGGATCGCTAGGCGGTTCTCCGGTAAATCCTCTTCAATATACTGTGCCCACTCTACAATAGAAATCGCATCACCATAAAACAATTCATCCCAACCTAAATCTTCTTCGCTATCTGCTAAGCGATAGACATCCAAATGGTTAAGAGGATAGGTACCTTCATATTGCTTAATAATTGTAAAGGTGGGGCTACTGACGGTGCGCTCCACCCCAAGCCCTTTAGCGAGTGCTTGAGTGAATGTAGTCTTCCCTGCGCCCAAATCACCTTCAAGCGTGACTACGTCTGGCGGCAAAAGAAGTTTGGCCAGTTTTTCAGCAAGTTGCACGGTTTGCGCAACTGATGTGACATGTAGTTGTTTCTTCATAAGTTAATCCGATCCTTTTCAAGTGATGTACTTAGTGTAACGGAAAATGTGCAGAACCGCACACGGTACGCATAGAGAACATAAAAAAACCGACCCAGGGAATATCCCTGAATCGGTTTGTAAGTTTAAATTAAATGGCGGTCCCGACCGGGGTCGAACCGGCGATCTCCTGCGTGACAGGCAGGCATGTTAACCACTACACCACGGGACCAATTAATAAAAGTAAAACTGCCTGGCAACGTCCTACTCTCACAGGGGGAAGCCCCCTACTACCATCGGCGCTGAAGAACTTAACTTCCGTGTTCGGTATGGGAACGGGTGTGACCTCTTCGCCATCATTACCAGACAAATTGAGCTTGTTCGCTCAAAACTGGATAAAACCAACATTGAAAACTCAAGACAGCCTTACGGCTCTTTAACTATAATTTGGGAAAGTCCTCGATCGATTAGTATCTGTCAGCTCCACATGTCACCATGCTTCCACACCAGACCTATCCACCTCATCATCTTTGAGGGATCTTACTTACTTGCGTAATGGGAAATCTCATCTTGAGGGGGG
>NZ_JAMBOM010000006.1 GCF_023715615.1 Sporosarcina aquimarina
AACAAGCTCAATTTGTCTGGTAATGATGGCGAAGAGGTCACACCCGTTCCCATACCGAACACGGAAGTTAAGTTCTTCAGCGCCGATGGTAGTAGGGGGCTTCCCCCTGTGAGAGTAGGACGTTGCCGGGCAAATTGTAAAGCGAGCCAAGGAGTTCATTCCTTGGCTCGCTTTTTTGTTGTAGTTAATTCTAATCTAAGTGTTAAAGGCTGGTTGACTGGCTGGTGTCCTTTTGGGAGAAACTTATTGTAGATGTTGGGTTACGTCGGTGGAAATACGATTAGGTACTGAGAGATATTAGTGAAAACCAGGGTTTATGATCACAATCTAAAGTTTATGAGCAGAATCCAGTGTTTATGATCAGAATTAGGAGTTTATGAGCGAAAATCCGAGTTTATGATCACAATCCGAAGTTTATGAGCAGAATCCAGTGTTTATGATCACAATAAGGAGTTTATGAGCGGAAATCTGAGTTTATGATCACAATCCGAAGTTTATGAGCATAATCCAGTGTTTATGATCACAATGCGGAGTTTATGAGCGGAATCCAGTGTTTATGAGCATCCATCAAGAACAGTTTCAGGTCACAGTAATTTTACTTCAAGTTTTAAATAAATAAACACAACTTAACTACCGTACTCAGCAATTGGTTAAACATAAGATTGCATGGAATTCACTTGTAATCACAACGTTTCCCCTGTACCATGTAACATGTAGAATGGAGGGGTGCCACATGAATCCTTGGGTAATGGTTTTGATTATCTTTGTGATTAATATTGTTTATGTAACTTTTTCTACCATGCGAATGATTTTAACGTTAAAAGGATATCGCTATTTTGCAGCCCTCGTTAGTATGATTGAAGTGGTAGTTTACGTAGTGGGACTTGGGCTTGTATTAGACAGTCTAGATCAAATACAGAACTTAGTTGCCTACGCACTCGGTTTTGGTTCGGGTGTAGTGGTTGGAACAAAAATTGAAGAGAAAATGGCACTTGGCTATATCACCGTTAATGTTATTACAGATGAGCTTAATAAAGAGCTGGCATCGATATTACGCTCTAAAGGGTATGGTGTAACAGATTGGGCAGCACATGGATTAGGGGGGAATCGTTCTGCCATGCAGATATTGACCCCACGTAAATATGAGCTCAAACTTTATACTACGATTGCTGAACTTGATCCGAAAGCCTTTATTATCTCCTATGAACCGAAGACAATTCGAGGAGGATTCTGGGTCAAGTCTGTTAAAAGAGGGAAGTTGTTTAAATGAGCCAACGAAAAACAGTATGGTTTCAAGTTGAAGAGCATGAAACGATCTCAGATTGTATAGACCGTATGAAAGCAGCAGGTTATGTACCTGCTGGACGTAAGGAAGAACCGCTATTCGAAGAACGTGACGGCAAGTATGTGCCGATTCGGCAGATGATCCAGTTGAAAGGTGTACTGGCAGATAGTGAATGAGCTGAGGGATCCAAGGAGGAACTAGACGATGATCGAACGCTATACACGCCCTGAAATGGGAGCAATATGGACGGATGAAAATAAATACAATGCGTGGCTGGAAGTTGAGATTTTAGCGAGTGAAGCATGGGCTGAACTTGGAGATGTTCCTAAAGAAGATGTAGAGAAAATCCGACAGAACGCAGGCTTTTCTGTGGAGCGAATTCTTGAAATTGAAAAAGAAACACGTCATGACGTTGTAGCCTTCACGCGTGCGGTTTCTGAAACGCTTGGTGAGGAACGTAAATGGGTCCATTATGGACTTACATCAACTGATGTTGTAGATACTGCACTTTCCTATCTATTGCTTCAAGCCAATCAGATTTTACGAGCAGATCTTGTGAGATTCATCGATATTCTTGTTGAAAAAGCAAAAGCTCATAAATACACGGTAATGATGGGGCGTACACATGGTGTGCATGCGGAGCCAACAACATTCGGACTGAAACTTGCACTATGGCATGAAGAGATGAAGCGTAACCTGGAGCGATTCGACGCGGCAGCAGCATCTGTTCAGGCTGGTAAAATTTCTGGGGCAGTGGGTACCTATGCGAACGTCGATCCATTTGTAGAACAGTATGTATGTGAGAAGTTAGGGCTGACTCCAGCACCTGTTTCCACACAAACGCTACAGCGTGATCGTCATGCGCAGTACCTTTCGACATTGGCATTGATTGCGACATCGATTGAAAAGTTTGCTGTTGAAGTACGTGGTCTTCAAAAGTCTGAAACTCGTGAAGTCGAGGAGTTCTTTGCCAAAGGACAAAAAGGTTCTTCGGCAATGCCTCACAAACGCAATCCAATTGGATCGGAAAATATGGCGGGACTCTCACGTCTCATTCGAGGATATATGATGACTGCTTATGAAAATGTACCACTATGGCACGAGCGGGATATTTCTCATTCATCCGCAGAACGAGTCATCTTGCCGGATGCGACAATTGCATTAAATTATATGTTGAATCGTTTTGGAAATATCATGAAGAACTTAACGGTTTATCCTGAAAATATGAAACGTAACATGGATCGCACGCACGGCTTGATTTACTCGCAACGCGTGTTGTTGTCTTTGATTGATAAAGGGATGTCTCGGGAATCTGCTTATGATACGGTGCAACCTTTGACTGCACAGTCTTGGGATGAGCAACGTTCGTTTAAAGAGTTAGTCAAAGGCAACTCAACAATTACGAGCCATTTAAGTGATGAAGAAATTGATGAGTGTTTTGACTACAACTATCATTTACAGAAGATCGACCTGATCTTCAAGAGAATCGGATTAGCATAATAGTATTTACAACAATGAAAAAGGTTCCGGTATATACGCCGGAACCTTTTTTTATTCCATTGCACCTACTGATTTTAGCTGCATGTCTACTTTGACATCAAATTCAAGCTCTGGGTAAATTTCTTTCCAATTGTCTAATGTATCTTTAGTGTTTAGACGTGTAGCCCGGTATTTTAAACCAAAACCAAAGGGATCTACATTCTTCTCCTGGAGATGAATAAATAAATCCTTCACTTGTTCACTAAACTGTTCACCGGACAATTTGCTGTAATAATCAAGTTCTTTAAGTTTTAATAACTTGTTGGATTCGCTAATAACCCCTACGGCTTTAATCGAAACTATAGCTCGAGGTTTCTCACCATCCTTAACATGAATTTTCAATTTCATTTTTACGCGATCCATAGAAAGCGTAAATTTATAGCCTTCATTATCAATTGTATATCCATAACCTGCTGCTTCTCGCATGAGCGAATTGTATAATTTCGTGTCTGTTGGTGTTAGTGTGACTGGTTCTACACTATTCTTTAAAACAATGGAGTGGTTCACCGTGAACTTGTCTCCTTCTTCATTTGCTTCCACAATCGGAAGTACGGAGCTCTGTCCTTTTGTATCGTAGTCACGACGGAATTCAAACAAAAAAGTCGTCGTAACAAATGGGCTCTCAATCCCTGTTCTATCAAAGTAATTATAAAGTGCATTTTCTCCAGCAGACTCAAGTGGTGGCTGCACTCTTAACACATCTTCCGCGTTGGGTTTGGCTACTAACACATAGAGAACGAGTTGAAGGTCGCCTCTTCGAACGAAGTAATCCATTAATGAAAATAAATCTCCGTGCAGCACGTCTTCGCTTAGTGCAAGGATTTTTGTTTGACTGAAATCCATCACTTTATCGTCTTGTGTTTCCAGAAAACGAATGGTTTGGGCTATGGATTCGCTCTCATGCACCAAATAAGCATATTCATTTTCTGTAGAGGATTTTAAAGAAGCAATGGGTTTCGCAATTTTTAGAGTAACTCTAAACTTATTACCAGGATCTTTCGGGGGATCGACACCGATACCAACTACGAATGAACGCTTATCCACACCTTTGTATGCGCATCCAGAAATTGAGGATGTGAGAGTGATTAAAAGAATGGAAAGAAAAATAATCTTTAGCCATTTTGTACTCATTGAGAGGCCCCTCTCTTAATAGCCAACATAGTAAAAAAGAAAACGGCTACAAATATTGGGATTGTGTAATAGTAATATTTTGTGTATTGATAGAGCTCATATTGTGTGAGCTGTACAGTTAACCATAGGCCAATTATTGAAAAAACCAGTACAACCAAAAATGGTGTGAAATTCTGTTGCTTAACCTGTAATGATTTCAATCGGTAAACACTTAAAATTAATTTGTAAGAAACGTGCCAATGAATAATGATGCTGACAAAGGCTATTGTCACGAAAAGAAACATGAAAATGAATACGACACGTTCTACGATTCCGAATTTCATACGTACGGCGTCTGCAGAAGAAGTCCATGGAAAGATGAATTGATCAATTTGGTCGAAACCGGAAAGACCAATAGGAATGAAATAGGATGTAACCAACATGAGCACTCCAAATGCACCAATAGCTACGAGGGAGAGGGTTGAGACCTTCTGTTTCTCCTTAAAGTACCGGTTAAAGATAATGAGATTGCTACACCCCAAAAACGTGAAGAAAGTTGCAACCAAAGAGAGGTATTTGGGCATTTGATTAATGTACATGATTGATAAACTGACTTGGTCCCAGTCCAACTCACTGCTGGAATAGAGCTTAAGAAACATGATAACTCCTATTGGAATCATAAGAATAAAAACGATTTCTAAGGTAAACAAAACACTTTTAGATTTGAGTAAAACACCAAAGAATACAGTAACTAATATGGATAAGGTAATTGTATAGATAGACATTTCTGGAGTTAGGAACGTAATAAGTAAAAATACGGTCATGACGAGAGTAATAACCCCTGCAACAAACCAAATGAGTGCGAAGTAAATCGTCACTGGAATACGTACCCAGGAAGAGGTATACGCCTGTAAAAGCTCAATCAGGTCCCTTCCTGGAAATTGAATGAAAAACTTTACAGTGATGTAGGTAAACAGAATTCCAGCCGCAGTCCCTATCAACATAGAGCCGATAGCGCCGTCAGCAGATTGCCCCAGCAAAATACGTGGAACTGGTGTCGTAATAATTGCCATCATACTTGTGAAGATTAAATAATATAAAAAACGACTCACTCGCTATTCACCATCTTTTCACTCCGCTTACTGCGCCATCCGATTCTTAAATAGGGTTCGCCAAAGCTGTCTTGGTTTGTAAGGTGGATAATGAGTAAAAGCGAACCGGAAATAAGTCCAACTAACCCAAATAATGTAGTAAGTAGAATCAGTACCAATCGCCCAATTCTGACTGCGAATCCAAGTTCATTCATAGGAATAACAAATGTAGAAATCGCAACGATCGCAATGATCATGATGAGAACATTGGAGGCGAGCGAGGCTTCTGTTGCAGCGGTTCCTAAAATCAAGCCACCTACTGTCGTAGCAGCTGCGTTTATGGATCTAGGAAGCCGCACACTGGCCTCTGTGAGTAGTTCTACAAAGAATAGCATGATGATGACTTCCATGAAGGAAGGATATGGAACACCGATTCTACTTCCTGCCATGGTCAAGGTAAGTTCGGTACGTAATACCTCCGGTGAATAGGCGGTGAACGCTACATACATACTGGGCAGTAGTAAACAATTAAGTAGTCCAAACCAACCGAGCAATGTGTTGTAAAGAGAAATCAAATACGTATGATAGTTTTCCTCCATCGAAACCATGAAATCGAAAAAGATTACAGGTAATACAATGGCATAGGGAGAGTTGTCAACGAGTAATATGATCTTCCCGCCTGTTAAGTTATAAACGATTCGATCAGGACGTTCCGTAAGAATTGAAGTAGGAAATAGTGTGAAACGTCTACTAGTTAGCCGAACAGCAAGTTCACCTGCTGATTGGATGAGAGGCTCGTCCAAGTTATCCAGCTTCTCTTTAACTCGACGAAGTACATCCACGTTCACTTCTTTTTCGTCATAAAGAAGCGCTATTGACATATTGCTTTTATCATTTAATTGTTGGGTTTCTACATAAAGATTGGGCTGATGGTAATGTTGCCTGACGATGCTAACATTCGTTTCTAAATCTTCACTGAGTGAGAGTTGGGGACCGTGAATGGTTGTTTCAGCAATTGTAGGTCCTTGTAATGTATTTCCTAACTTTCTTATTTCGAGAATACTGTAGGTGGAATCCGCATAGACGAGTACAAACCCTGAAGTGAGCATGATAAGTAATTCATCGGGTGGAGGAGGATCCAATCGATTCGGGAGACTTTGTATGTAAGCACCAAATTTTTGTTCATCGTCCAGTTCATAAAAGGGTTTAATGATAGATTGTTGCAGGCTTAAGCCATCCACAACAGTTTTCATATAGAGGAGATGGACCTGCGCGTCATCGAGTGTAAGGGGCACGTGCAAGACGTCAAAAGAGGAGGGCAGTGTTTCAGATATTGATTTCATAAACGGCGGCATCTCCGGTTTCTTGCTTTCTGTCATCCCAATCCACTCCTTTTCGGTCACGCATATAGTGTGCTTAGCCTAACCGGAAAAGAAGAATTTTATTCGCGAGGAATGCTTGGGATGTGAACGTTGGATTCGTTATAACAAGGAGATTCATGGGTGCAAAGTGTTAGAAGTGCTCATAAATTATAGGGAGTCATGATAACTCTGTGAAATTGCTCATAAATCATAGAAAGTGATCATAAAGCATGGAAAGTGATCATAAAACCAGAGAAATGCTCATAAAGCATGAAAAGTGATCATAAAATCAGGAAAGTGCTCATAAAGCATGAAAAGTGATCATAAAATCAGGAAAGTGCTCATAAAGCATGAAAAGTGATCATAAAACCAGAGAAGTGCTCATAAAGCATGAAAAGTGATCATAAAACCAGGTAATTGCTCATAAAGCATGAAAAGTGATCATAAAACCAGAAAAGTGCTCATAAAGCATGAAAAGTGCTCATAAAATCAGGTAATTGCTCATAAAGCATGAAAAGTGCTCATAAACCACAGAAAGTGCGTACCTCTACAAGAAAGTGCTCCTAAACCTCAACTTACTCTCCTGCAATCATCTCTTGCCTCAAACCGCTACACACATCCAGCCGCTAAAAAATGTCGTTTGGAAAAATTGTGTGATGTGGCCGAATCCAGCTTCCCGCAATAGTCCTTCTATCTCATCGCCAGGAACAAACGACAACGCACGCACCGTTTTCTCCATCTCCAAAACTTGTGCTTCTGACATCGAAGATCGATCAACCCAACTCTGCCGCCATAGACCGAATAATTCATCGAAGGTCGGATTATTCCGATCACCTGCCATAGAGGCAATCACAAATGGTGCACCGGTTTTCATTCTCAACCGAACCTCCTGAAGTAACGTTAATTTCTCCTCGACGCTATCTATGAAATGCAACACGAGCAAACACGACGCTGCGCCAAATATATTCTCTTCAGACACATCCTCTGTACTTCCCACGACATAGTCCACGCGATTCGTTCCAAATTGACCTTCCACTTTTGCACGTGCTTCTTTCAGCATCGGTTCAGAGGGGTCCACCGCAGTAAACGTCCACGTCGGATTGTGTTCTGCAAACTCCAGTAATTCGTTGCCCCCACCTGCCCCAATCACCAGAACTTTGGCATTCTCTCCTGCACGCATGCGAAGAGCTGTATTTGAAAGCCGGACGAGCCCATCATAGGTCGGCAATGTCCGTCGGATTCCTCGATCGTATTCGGTTGCCGTATCTGCATCAAATGTTAAACGTTCAGTCAATGAAATCACACTCCTAAAAGTTCTTAACTCTAATTTTTCGCTACGGACAGCGTGAGTTCCTTCATTCACTATCTATTCACACTTTCCAAGCTATGGTAGGATAAATGTAGCAATGATGATAAAGGAGACGATCTGAATGTGGAATGCGGAAGAAATTGCTTCTCAACTTGCCGTTATTGACGGAAAAGAAGCACCGGATTTAATCATCACGAATGCAACGTACTTACATTCTGTCTTAAAACAATGGAAAACTGGTACGATCTGGGTCAAACACGGTCGGATTCTCTACACAGGTGAGCGTATGCCAACAATGGCAGAAGGCGCTGAACTGTTCGACGCGACTGGAAAATGGATTGTCCCGGGATACATAGAACCGCACGTGCATCCATTTCAATTGTATAACCCAGAAACGTTCGCTCAATTTGCTGCGCAACATGGGACAACAACGTTTTTATCAGACAACTTAATGTTGCTCATGTCGATTGACCCACAGCAAGCATTCACGTTACTCGACCAATTGAAAGATTTACCGTTTTCATTCTACTGGTGGGCACGCATGGATTCGCAAACGGATTTGCAGAACGAAGCCGAAATCTTTGCCCCAGAAAAAGTTGCTGAATGGCTAAAGCGCGACGACGTGCTTATGGGTGGCGAGCTAACAGGATGGCCACGTTTGTTAAAAGGCGATCCTGTCATGACCGCGTCGCTCCAAAAAGCGAAACAGCTCGGTATTAAAGTCGAAGGGCATTTGCCAGGGGCATCTGAACGCACACTTGCTCGAATGAGACTGCTTGGTGTGAATGGGGATCATGAATCGATGACAGCGGATGAAGTGGAGTTGCGGTTGCTGCAAGGCTATGCCGTGACACTCCGCGAATCTTCCATTCGACCAGATTTGAAACCGTTGCTCGAAGGCATTCTCGAAAAAGGACTCGATGTGTTCGATCACCTTATGATGACGACGGACGGCTCCCCGCCACTGTTCCACGAGGATGGTGTGATGGATAAATGCATTCGTATTGCACTAGAAGTCGGAGTGGATCCGATTGATGCTTACCAAATGGCGTCATATAACATCGCAAGGTACTACGATATCGACGAATTACATAGTGTAATAGCACCGGGGCGATTTGCAACACTGAACTTTTTATCCGACATCGGAAAACCAAACCCTTCGGACGTGTTATCTAAAGGGATCTGGTTGAAGCGTGATGGACAAGCGTGTATCAAATTCAACAAAGCAGACTGGTCAATATTCCCGGATTTCGCACCTGAATTCGATCTCGCGTTAGAAGAGTTAACTGCAACGGAACCAACCGGGATCGATATGCTGAATGATGTCATTACGAAGCCGTATGTGACAACTGTCAATTTGTCTGCTGAGCAATTGGAAGGAGATCATGATGAGTCGTTCCTTGCGCTCATTGACCGTAATGGGAAGTGGCGAGTGAATACGATCATTAAAGGATTCGCACGCTCCGTGCAAGGTCTCGCTTCTTCGTATTCCAACACGGGAGACATTATTTTAATCGGGAAGGACAAGAACGAAATGCTTCTTGCGTTCCGCCATCTGAAAAAGCTAGGTGGAGGAATCGTTCTTGCTGAAAATGATGGGATTGTTTGCGAATTGCCACTATCAATAGGAGGGAGTCTGTCCGATCAACCCATCGAAACGTTGCGAGAACATGAACGTGTATTCAAACAAGCTTTACGAGACAGAGGTTACGAAAAAGGAGACGCTGTTTACAGCTTACTTTTCCTACAGTCCACCCATTTGCCATATGTACGGGTAACACAGCTTGGCGTTTTAGATGTAATGAGAGATAAAGTTCTAATACCCATGACAGAACGATAGGAGAGCCACTATGAATGTAACGAAAGTACTTTTTACGACATTACTCGTTGGACAGGTTTTACTCGTTGGCTGTTCAAAGGATAAAGATGAGCTGCCACAAACAGAAGTCGAAGCAGGAGAATCATTAGAGACTGTAGAGACTGTCGCTCAACCAACCGCTCCGTTTTCGGGAATGGCAGTAGAATCAGCAGATCTACGGCCAATTCTTGCGACTGTCAATAATCACCCACTTGCGCGTCCGCAATCCGGGTTAAGTCAGGCGGATGTCGTTTATGAAGTGTTTGCAGAAGGGAATATCACCCGTCTGCTTGCGCTCTATCAAAGCCAACTCCCTGAAGAAATCGGACCAATCCGAAGCGCTCGTGATTATTTCATTGAAATTGCACAAGGACTTGATGCGTTTTACATCGCACATGGGTACAGTCCAGATGCGCATGCGTTGTTGAACGCAGGTATTGTGGATAACATCAATGGAATGCAGTATGACGGATCCTATTTTGTACGGTCCAATGAACGGAAAGCGCCACATAACTCATACATTTCAAAAGAGCATATTGAACAAGCCATGGAGGATTTATCAATAGACACTGAAATTAGGGAAGTCCCAACGCTTTCGTTCCATCCGGATGCTGATAGTGCTAAACTAGGAGAGATTGCATCGACAATTGTTGTCGGTCACCCAGACCCGAATTTCACAAGTACCTATACATTTGACCCAGAAACTAAAACGTATGAACGTTCCGTCAATGGGATCATTACGACAGACAAAGCAGACGACAAAAAAGTCACACCTGCGAATATCTTCGTCATGGAAGCCCCTTATACAACAATTGACGCAGAAGGAAGACAATCGTTGGATCTAACAAAAGGAGGACCTGCTATTTTGTTTCAGAATGGCGTCGCGCTTACACTCGAGTGGGAACAAATCGATGGCGTGATTACACCTGTACAGAACGGGGTACCTGCAAAATTAGTACCGGGTCAGACGTGGATCCATATCGTTCATGAACAAGAGATTGGTAACACGACGACCTATACCCCTTAAGGATGGAGGTAGTTTCCTATGCTAGAAAAAATAAAAGGCGAACAGACCGATCAGTTGTTTCGCGCAATATTAGAGTTGAAAGATTTGGATGAATGCTATGCGTTCTTCGATGATCTGTGCACAATTGGAGAAGTTCAATCTCTTGCACAACGTCTTGACGTGGCAGTCATGCTGAAAAAAAAGCATACGTATGACAAAATTCAAAGTGAAACAGGTGCGAGTACCGCAACCATCTCCAGAATACGTCGATGTGTCGATTACGGTACAGGTGGATACAACTTAATTGTCGACCGTTTAAACGAAAAACAAGAGTCACAATCTGAAGATAACTAGCTTGATAAACCGGTAACAGCTACAGGCTGTCCGGTTTTTTCATTTGTACGAGTGTCAACGAGAACCAGAGCGTATTTTTTGCTATACTGTAAGGAACGTAATTACGAAAAAGCAGGTGACTGAAAATGGATGTTAGAACTTGGCGTCATGCCTTTAAATTAGATCCCGCAAAAGAAATTTCAGGCGAAGCGCTTGAGCAACTCGCAGAGTCAGGAACGGATGGATTAATCATCGGAGGAACCGACAATATCACTCTAGAAGGTGTACTCGATCTACTTTCACGATTGCGTCGTTATGCAGTGCCACTTGCACTCGAAGTTTCTGACGTAGATGCAGTTACATTTGGATTTGACTATTACTTCATACCGACTGTATTGAATGCAAAAGACGTGAAGTGGATGAACGGCATCCATCTGGAGGCATTGAAGGAATTCGGTCACATGATGAAATGGGAAGAGGTTGCAACAGAAGGCTATTGTATTATGAACCCGGATTGTAAAGCAGCCCAATTGACCGGTGCAACCGAAATTCCTACACAAGACGATGTCGTCGGATACGCACGGATGGCGGAGCATTTATTCAAGCTACCGATTTTTTACTTGGAATATAGCGGAATGTACGGTGATCCGAAAATCGTCAGTGCTGCTGCGTCTGTGTTGGATGAAACCCGGCTTGTCTATGGCGGCGGTATCCGTACTGCAGAACAAGCAGCTGAAATGGCGGCAATTGCTCATACAGTCGTGATTGGCAACGTCATCTATGATGATTTGAAGAAAGCACTTGCAACAGTGGATGCGGTAAAAGGAGTTACCAGTCCGAAGTGATTTCGTGTATACTAAAAGAACAAACGTTCCTAAAAGGCGGTTATAAATTATGAAAGAACTCGCACAAGATTTACTGACGGGCATGAATCCTGAACAGGCGCAAGCCGTGAAGAAAACAGAAGGTCCTTTGCTCATTATGGCGGGTGCAGGATCCGGTAAAACACGCGTACTTACTCACCGGATTGCTTATTTGGTCATTGAAAAAAACGTTTATCCATCTAAAATTCTTGCGATTACCTTTACAAACAAAGCATCACGGGAAATGCGGAACCGAATCGATGGGTTACTCGGTGAAGGATCAGGTGATCGGATGTGGGTCTCCACATTCCACTCGATGTGCGTGCGGATTTTGCGTCGCAACATCGACCGGATTGGCTTTTCCAAAACCTTCTCCATTTTGGACTCCTCCGATCAGCTATCTGCCATTAAATCAGTCCTGAAAGAACAAAACTTAGACCCAAAGCAATATGATCCAAGAACGTTACTCAACATTATCAGTTCTGCGAAAAACGAATGCATCGATGCAAAAGAATACCGGGCAGGCGTAAACGAATCGAATCCATACGACCGGGTCATCGCAGACGTTTTCGATGGCTATACGAAAAAACTGCGTAAAAATCAGTCTCTCGATTTTGACGATTTGATCATGCTGACATTGAGATTATTCGAGCAAGTTCCAGATGTGCTTGAGTTTTATCAAGACAAGTTCCAGTACATCCATGTCGACGAATATCAGGATACTAACCACGCGCAATATCGACTCGTTCAAATGTTAGCGGAGAAATTCCGTAATATTTGTGTCGTTGGTGATTCCGACCAGTCGATCTACAAATGGCGTGGCGCCGATATCGGCAACATTTTGTCGTTTGAAAAAGACTATAAAGACGCTGAAGTCATTTTACTGGAACAGAACTATCGCTCGACTCAAAACATTTTACAAGCAGCAAACGACGTCATTAAAAATAACGAAAGCCGTTACGATAAACGACTTCGGACAGAGAACGATCAAGGGGATTCTATCACCGTTTATAAAGCAACCGACGAGAAAGATGAGTCCCAATATGTTGTCCGCAAAATCATTGAGTTACAGCAAGAAGAGGGCTATTCACTCGATCAGTTTGCGGTCTTGTACCGGACAAACGCACAATCTCGGATGATTGAGGAATACTTAGTGAAGTCGAATCTAGAATATACAATTGTCGGCGGTACGAAGTTCTACGATCGGAAAGAAATCAAAGACTTACTCGCATACTTGCGACTTATCGCGAATAACGACGATGACCTCGCACTTGCACGAATCATCAACGAACCGAAACGCAGTATTGGTGCGACTTCGTTTGAACGTATGGCAACATTCGCGATTGAAAACGATCGGTCCATTTTCGATGCAATGCAAGAGTTGGACTTCATGGGTCTGACGAAAAAAGCAGCTGTTGAATCCGCAAAGTTCCGGGACCTGATTCAAAACTTCACACAGATGCAAGAGTTTTTGTCTGTCAAAGAACTGACCGAGCAAGTGTTGGATAAAACCGGATACCGAGCGATGCTTGAACGCGAAAAAACGATTGAATCGGAAAGCCGTCTTGAGAATATCGATGAGTTTTTATCCGTCACAGAAGCATTTGAAAAACGTGCAGAAGATGACGAAGGCGACAAATCACTAGTAGCATTCTTAACGGATCTGGCACTGATTGCAGATATCGACTCTCTCGATAAAGAAGAGAACCAATCGACAGAAAAAATCGTCTTAATGACGACACACTCTGCAAAAGGTCTTGAGTTCCCAGTCGTATTTGTTATTGGTATGGAAGAAAATATTTTCCCGCATGCCCGTTCGATTGGAAATGACGAGGAAATGGAAGAAGAAAGACGTCTTGCATATGTAGCAATTACGCGTGCAGAACAAAAATTATTTATGTCTTCAGCCTCGAGCCGAATGCTATACGGTAAATTCAGTTACAATAATCCATCTCGTTTTATCAGCGAAATCTCTGATGAAGTGATCGAACTAGAGAACGCTTCGGGTGGGTTCTCTGTTGGCGGATCTCGCTTCGACGAACCAAAGCGTCCTGCTGTGAAAAAGCCTGTCTACGAAACGACGGGTGGGGAAAAGCTAGGATGGTCAGCAGGTGACAAAGCCGCTCACAAAAAATGGGGTACAGGTACGGTTGTTAGTGTCAAAGGTTCAGCGGATGACGTTGAACTCGACATCGCCTTCCCAGAAGTCGGCATTAAACGATTGCTTGCGAAATTTGCACCGATTGAAAAAGTGTAAGAGGAGGAACGCAATGTGAACAATCGCAACGAGCTCGAACAACGCGTGTTGGAATTGAATAAGCTGCTCACCGAGTATGGACGAGCGTATTATGTGCTCGACAAACCGGTTGCTTCAGACGCGGAGTATGACAAACTGATGCAGGAACTGCTTGCAATTGAGGCGGAGAATCCCGATTTGATTTATCCGGATTCTCCTACCCAGCGAGTAGGTGGAAGTGTGCTTGAAGGCTTTGCTAAAGTCGAACACGACTATCCAATGCTCAGTTTGTCTAATGTGTTTAACGAAGAAGACATTCGCGAATTTGACCGCCGAGTCCGAGATGCGGTCGGCGATAAGGTGTCCTATATTTGTGAGTTGAAAATAGATGGACTTGCAGTCTCATTGAAATATGAAAACGGTCGATTTGTTCAAGGTGCTACTCGTGGTGACGGATCTGTCGGAGAAGACATCACGGCCAACTTGAAAACGATTCGTTCTATTCCACTAAAACTAAGTGAGCCGATCAAGATCGAAGTACGCGGTGAAGCCTATATGCCAAAAAAGTCGTTTGTACGTCTTAACGAAGCCCGTGACGAAGCAGGCGATGAACCATTTGCGAATCCTCGAAATGCGGCTGCTGGCTCGTTGCGTCAACTCGATCCAAAGATTGCGGGGAGCCGGAATCTTGCAGTCTTCTTATACGGGATTGGTGGAGACGGTGAAGCATATGGTCAGGCAACACACTCAGAAGCACTCGACTATCTCGACAAACTTGAGCTTGTGACGAATCATGAACGCAAGCGATGCGAGTCAATTGAAGAAGTCATCGAATACGTCAATAGCTGGGGAGACAAACGCGCCGACCTCGATTATGAAATAGACGGCATTGTCATTAAAGTCGATCGTTTTGAAGACCAGGAACAGCTGGGCTACACCGCGAAAAGTCCGCGTTGGGCAACTGCTTATAAGTTTCCAGCAGAAGAAGTCGTGACCAAACTGCTCGACATCGAACTGAGTGTCGGTCGAACAGGAACAGTTACACCAACTGCGATTTTGGAACCTGTACGTGTTGCAGGAACGACAGTCGGGCGTGCGTCGCTTCATAACGAAGACTTGATCCATGAAAAAGACATCCGAATTGGAGATTACGTAACGATTCGAAAAGCAGGCGATATCATTCCAGAAGTCATAGCACCACTTGTCGATAGACGGACGGGGAGTGAAGAGCCGTTTGACATGCCGGAAAACTGTCCGGTTTGCGATTCAGAACTCGTACGCATTGAAGGGGAAGTCGCGTTACGCTGCGTGAATCCTCAATGTCCAGCGCAGTTAAAAGAAGCGCTTATTCACTTTGTCTCTCGTAATGCGATGAACATAGAAGGTATTGGGGAACGTGTTGTCGATCAGCTTTATACAGCAGAGCTCGTCAAAGATTTTTCGGATTTGTACGGATTAACAGAAGAACAGTTGCTAGAACTTGAACGGATGGGGGAGAAATCAGCATCCAATCTTGTATCGGCCATTGCTGCTTCAAAAGAAAATTCATTAGAAAAACTTCTATTCGGATTTGGTATTCGACATGTCGGGGAAAAAGCAGCAACTTTACTTTCCCGTGAATTCGGCTCATTAGATGTATTAATGGCTGCAGAACAGGAACAGTTGCTTGCAATCCATGAAATCGGAGAAAAAGTAACCGATGCGATTGAAACGTACTTTTCCAATGACGACGTGCTAGAAGTCATCCAGAAATTAAAAGACTACGGCGTCAACATGCAATACAAAGGACGCACCCAGCAAGAAATCCCTGATGAGGGTCCGTTCGTTGGCAAAAAGGTTGTCTTAACAGGAAAGCTATCGATTTTGACACGTGGCGAAGCGAAAGAAAAGATTGAAGCGCTTGGCGGTGAAGTGAGCGGGAGTGTCAGCAAAAAGACTGACCTCGTGATCGCAGGAGAAGACGCAGGATCTAAGCTTGCGAAAGCGGAAGAGCTCGGCATTGACGTATGGGACGAATCGAAGCTCATTGAAGTGCTGGAAGTAAAGGAGTAAACAATTAGATGAAAAGGTTATTCACAATACCGGTAATCGCTTCTGTTCTGTTCCTTGGCGGGTGTATCCCGTCAATCGGACCGGAAGAAGATGAAGTCATTCAAGAAAACGAAGACATCGAACAAGAGACAGTACTCATTCCTGAAGTACAGCTGAATGAGCAATACTACCGAACGTTACTGCCGTTTAAAAAGAGTGCAAGTCGAGGATTAATTGTTAACCAAGTATATAGTAAGTATGATATTGGCGAGGTTGAGGAGGGGCTCCTTCGATTATCGTCAAAAAAGTTCGATCCAAAAGATCACTTTTTCCAAGAAGGACAATTCATCGATGAAAAAACTGCAATCCGTTGGCTATCAAGAAGCTCTAAGTTTGATGAAGGATTGAACCCGCCTATCAACGATAAGATGACCCCTCAAGACATTAGCGAGAAAGCGCCAGTCTATTTGGCGCATATCGTCGAGCAGAACTACTACGTGAAAACGGGTGATAAAAAAGTGGGGTTAGCGGGCATTTCAATCGGTCTTGCTATGAACTCCGTTTTCTATCAGCGAGATGCGACGGAATCAAAAATTTCAGACAAGATGATTCAACAGCAAGGGATTAAAATGGCAGAAACTATCGTTAAGCGGATGCGCAAAATCGAGGGTGTCGGTGATGTACCGATTATGATTGGTCTATACAAACAGGAACCCCGCAGTTCAATTGTACCTGGGACATACTTTGCGACCACAGTTGTTGATAAAGGTAAAGATTCACCATCGGGCTGGAAAGAAGTGAACGAAGATTTCGTCCTACTTCCCGCGACATCGAACGACAATAATTATCGCGACGCGAATCTGACATTTGAAAAGTTGAAGGAAGACGTGAACGACTATTTCCCTGGTTTTGTTAGTATTGTAGGAACGGCGTTTTACAGCGACAACAATCTCAAATCGCTCAAAATCAATGTTCCAATCCAGTTTTATGGTAAAAATGAAGTCGTTGCGTTGACGCAATATATGACGTCATTAGTGCTGAAATACTATCCTGATATTGAAGTCGAAGTGAGCATTACCTCCAATAACGGCCCTGAGTCATTAATTATGAAAAAGCCGGGGGAAAAGGAACCAACTGTTCACATCTACTCATATTAATAATAGGAACTTTTCATCATCTGTCTAAGGTGTTATGATTAATCGTATTGTACAAAAGCCAGGAGGAGAGACCATGTCCAATTTTACTAAAGAGGATATCCAGTATTATGCGAATTTCGCACGGATTGATATGCCAGACGCTGAAGCAGAGAAGTTCGCGACTCGTTTGGACACACTACTCGAGTTTTCCGATCGACTAAAAGAACTCGATACGACTAATGTGGAACCGATGACACATCCGCTAGCAATTGTGAATGTGTTGCGCGAAGACACACCTGAAGACATCCTCGATCGTGATGAGATGTTGAAGAGTGTAGAAGACCACGAAGATGGTCTTATTAAAGTACCGAACATCCTAGATTGACCTGTATAGAGGAGGAATTGACTTATGGTAGTAAACAAAACTGCGTCTGAACTTCAGTCTCTTTTACATAGTCGTGAACTATCGGTTAAAGAACTAACTGAAGCTACACTGCAAACGATTGAAGAAAAAGATAAAACCATTCAGGCCTTCCTAACTGTGACTGGACCAGAAGCCCTTGCTGCTGCCGAACAGTTGGACAACCTTCCTGATGAAAAGCGCGGTAGCCTATTCGGCATGCCAATTGGTATTAAAGATAACATCATCACGCAAGGCATTAAAACAACATGTGCAAGTAAAATGTTGGAAAACTTCGTACCTGTCTATGAAGGTACAGCTACAGAACGTGTGAAGGATAGCGGGATGGTAGTAGTCGGAAAGCTCAACATGGACGAATTCGCAATGGGCTCAACAACAGAGCACTCTGCGTTCCAAATTACTCGTAATCCTTGGAACTTGGACCGTGTACCGGGTGGATCCTCAGGCGGTTCTGCAGCGGCAGTCGCTGCTGGAGAAGTTCTTTTCTCCCTTGGTTCAGATACAGGTGGATCTGTCCGTCAGCCAGCCGCATTTTGTGGTGTCGTGGGTATGAAACCTACATACGGTCGAGTATCACGTTCGGGTCTTGTTGCATTCGGATCCTCTTTGGACCAAATCGGACCCATTACAACAACGGTTGAAGATAACGCAATGCTACTTAGCGCAATTGCGGGAGCTGACTACCGTGATGCTTCAGCATCTGAAAAGCCAGTTCCAGATTTCCGTAACGCATTAACGGGAGACATTAAAGGCTTGAAGATAGCAGTTCCAGCACGCTATTTAGGCGAAGGCGTTCAGCCAGAAGTTCGCGAAGCAGTTCAAAAAGCGATTGGTGTTCTTGAATCTCTAGGAGCTCATGTCGATGAAGTGGACTTGCACTACTCACGTTATGCAGCACCAACATACTACGTGATCTCCTCTGCAGAAGCATCATCGAACCTTGCTCGTTTTGACGGTATTCGCTATGGTTACCACCCGGCAGATGCTAAAAACTTGAACGAGATCTATTTGCGTTCACGTTCTGAAGGCTTCGGAGAAGAAGTCCTTAAACGTGTCTTGTACGGAACATATGCACTGAGTGCCGGTCATCACGAAGACTTATACGAGCGCGCGCAGAAAGTGCGTACATTGATCGCTCAAGATTTCCAAAATGTCTTTAAAGAATATGATGTCATCGTTGGACCAACGAGTGCAACGAACGCATACAAACTTGGCGAGACCATTAAAGATCCGCTTACGTTGTACGCAAACGACTTACTAACTACACCTGTAAACCTTGCTGGTATTCCAGCAATCTCGGTTCCGTGTGGCTTTGCAGAAGGCTTACCAGTCGGCTTGCAAATCATCGGAAACCATTTCGAAGAAGCGATGCTCTATAAAGTGGCGCATGCATATGAGCAAGCGACAGAATTCCACAAACAGACACCGCCTGCTGGGGAGGGGAACTGATTATGAACTTCGAAACGATTGTCGGACTTGAAGTCCACGTAGAATTAAAAACAGATACGAAAATCTTTTCACCGGCACCTGCCCACTTCGGCGCAGCACCGAACATGAACATTCACCCGACTGACCTTGCGTATCCAGGCACTTTGCCAACGATGAACAAACAAGCAATCGACTTCGGGATGAAAGCATCCATGGCACTGAACTGTGACGTTGCACGTGTCATGAACTTCGACCGCAAGCACTACTTCTATCCGGATAATCCAAAAGCCTACCAAGTTTCACAAGACGATCGCCCAGTTGGCGCAAACGGCTGGATTGAAATTGAAGTAGATGGCTATAAAAAGAAAATCCGCATTGAGCGTGTACACTTGGAAGAAGACGCAGGGAAACTGACGCACTCTGAAAACGGTTATTCTCTCGTTGACCTAAACCGTCAAGGAACACCACTCATCGAAATCGTTACTGAGGCGGACATTCGTACTCCGAACGAAGCGTATGCTTTCCTTGAAAAATTGAAAGCAATTATTCAATACACAGGCGTATCAGACGTACGGATGGAAGAAGGCTCACTCCGTTGTGACGCCAACATTTCACTTCGTCCATTTGGACAAGAAGAATTTGGTACAAAAACAGAGCTTAAAAACTTGAACTCGTTCAACTTTGTGCGTCGCGGAATTGCGAACGAAGTAGAGAGACAAGAGAAATTGTTGCTTTCAGGAGAGAAAATCGTCCAGCAAACACGTCGTTATGACGAAGCTACAGGACAAACTGTACTGATGCGTATTAAAGGAAGCGCGAACGACTACCGCTTCATCAATGATCCAGATCTTCCGGAAATCGTTATCGACGAAGATTGGATTGAGCGCGTGCGTGCAGAAATTCCAGAACTTCCCGATGCACGTAAAAATCGTTATGTAAATGAGCTTGACTTACCTGCATACGATGCACACGTGTTGACTTTGACGAAAGAAATGTCCGATTTCTTCGATGAAACTGTTAAAGCTGGAGCTGATGCTAAATTAGCATCGAACTGGCTCATGGGTGGAGTATCAGAATACTTAAATGCTGAAGGCAAAGAATTGAAAGAAACACCAATTACTCCTGCAGGACTTGCGAGCCTCGTGAAACTCATTTCAGATGGAACGATTTCATCGAAAATCGCGAAGAAAGTATTTAAAGAACTTGCTGAAAACGGTGGCGATGCCGCAGTAATCGTAAAGGAAAAAGGACTTGTCCAAATTTCCGACGAAGGCACGTTGCGTAAAGTGATCGGTGAGATCTTGGATGCAAATGAGCAATCGATTGAGGACTATAAGAACGGAAAAGACCGTGCTGTAGGATTCCTAGTCGGTCAAGTGATGAAAGCAACGAAAGGGCAGGCAAACCCGCCGCTCGTTAACAAACTCTTGTTGGATGAAATCAGCAAGCGATAAGTAGAACATCCGACAACGTCCTGTGAACTGGCTTAAGCTATCCACACAGGGCGTTTTCGTGAGTATTGCAAGGAAATTGATTTCCATGTGTAGATAGAGGTACACTTAGGAAAAGATTGTTTTGCATTTCTGTTTTAACTGAACTTATATTAGATCAGCTACATCACTAAAAGGAGTGTGAGGGTCGTTGGCTACTGAATTGGAGTATTTTGAACGAGCGATTTCACTGAATGAGTATATGGAACGTATGAAGCAGCTGAAAGATAGCAGTTTTTCAATTTATGAAAAGTTTGATGTGCCAAAAGACGATGAATTCATCACCCGTTTAAAAGAAGTGAAGCCACGAATTCTCGTGATTACCGAGGATTGGTGTGGAGACGCGATGATGAACAACCCAGTTTTACGAAGAATTGCTGAAGCAGCCGATTTAGACGTTCGAGCAGTGTACCGGGATGAAGATACAGAACTCATTGACCGCCATTTGACAAACGGGGGACGCTCGATTCCTATCTATCTACTACTCGATGCAGACGGCAAAGTGGCTGCTAAATGGGGTCCACGTGCGTCAACGATTCAAAAACATGTGATGGAATTGAAACAACAAATACCTGCTAAAGATGCACCAGATTTTGAAGAAAAGCAACGATTGGTGTATGAACAAATTCATGCTGAATATTCAACGAAACCGGAGTATTGGCTGACGGTTTACGAAGACATTCGCACTACATTCTTGCCAGTGGTCCAAGAGGCTCAATAAAAGCTCGTGCACCTGGAGCTGAGTGAACAGAAAGAGGGAAACGATGTATGAAGCGTGCTCGTATAATTTATAATCCGACTGCGGGACGGGAAGTCTTCCGCAAAAATTTAGCGGATGTGCTCATGCGGCTTGAACAGGCTGGTTACGAAGCATCTGCACACGCAACAACGTGTGAAGGCGATGCAACCGTAGCTGCGGCTGCGGCTGTTGACCGCGGTTTTGACTTAATCATTGCTGCTGGAGGAGACGGAACGTTGAACGAAGTCGTTGCGGGTGTTTCAGAGTTCGACGAGCGTCCACCGATTGGTCTCATCCCCATGGGAACGACAAATGATTTCGCCCGTGCACTTCGTATACCACGCGATATCCACAAAGCACTTGATATCATTTTAGAAGACAAGAAAATTCCAGTGGATGTTGGTAAGATGAACGATCGATTCTTTATCAACATTGCAGGTGGCGGTCGAATGACGGAACTGACGTATGAAGTCCCAAGTCGTTTGAAGACAATGCTCGGTCAACTCGCGTACTACTTGAAAGGGATTGAAATGCTTCCATCCATTCATGCAAGTCGTGTGAAGATCGAATATGATGATCAGGTGTTTGACGATGAAGCCATGCTTTTTTTAGTAGGCTTGACGAATTCTGTGGGGGGCTTTGAAAAACTCGCACCTCAATCGAGCATCAACGACGGGAAATTCACGCTGCTTATCTTGAAAAAGTGTAACATTGCAGAATTTATTCGCGTCGTGACGCTTGCAGTACGAGGCGAGCACTTAAACGATCCTCTCGTGATTTCTTGCAAAGCCCAGACGGTGAAAGTGACGTCTGAAGAAGAAGTCCTCGTGAATTTGGACGGGGAATATGGCGGGAAAGCACCCGCTGTCTTCGAAAACCTTTCATGCCACATCGAAATGTACGTTCCCTTCGATAAGCTTCGCGAACAAGATCGTACATGGTAATCCACTGAAACTCCGCTGATCTGTGCGGGGTTTTTTTTGTGGGGTGAAATCCTATTACGAACCCAACCTGCTCGTTTCGGGAGTGGAATCGCCCGTTCTGGAGTGCGACCCGCTCGTTCCAGGAGAGAACCCGCTCGTTTCCGCGGTTGACCCGCCCGTTCCAGGAGAGAACCCGCTCGTTTCCACGGTTGACCCGCCCGTTTCCAAGGTTGACCCGCTCGTTCCAGGAGAGAACCCGCTCGTTTCCGCGGTTGACCCGCCCGTTCCGCGAAAGAACCCGCTCGTTTCCACGGTTGACCTGCCCGTTTCGTGAAAGAACCCGCCCGTTTCCGCGATTGACCCGCCCGTTCCGTGAAAGAACCCGCTCGTTTCCACGATTGACCCGCTCGTTCCAGAAGAGAACCCACCCGATCCCGCGATTGACCCGCCCGTTCCAGGAGAGAACCCGCCCGTTTCCGCGATTGACCCGCTCGTTTCCACGGTTGACCCGCCCGTTCCGTGAAAGAACCCGCCCGATCCCGCGATTGACCCGCCCGTTTCCTGGAGAGAACCCGCTCGTTTCCGCGATTGACCCGCTCGTTCCTCGAGACAACCCGCTCGTTTCCAAGAATATACCAATCATCCGCAAGCCTCTTCATTCACTCTACACTCCACAAAAAAAGCAACGAGCTCAAGGCTCGTTGCCAACCACCCAATCTTATTCGATAAACTCCAATGCCTGGTCTTGCTTTGATGCAAGCTTTGGGAGATCTTCAACAGGAATCCATTTGAATTGGAACACCAGTCCTTCATCCTTGCCATCACCATGCACCTTATAATCCCATTCACGTTCGTGATCTCCGACATAGTCGAAATGGAAAACGTTTCGTTCGAGTACTTCATCTTTATCTTTTGGGAAAAAGTTCGTTTTATGAAGTTTACCACATAATACAAGTTCATCGCGTTGAATTCCGGATTCTTCCTCAATCTCACGATATAAAGCATCGATCAGTAGTTCGTCCCTCTCGATCGTGCCACCTGGAACTTGGAGTCCAGCTTCAGGGAAGTCCCTATGCTTGAACACAAGAAGTTGGCGGTCTTCTTCTTCGCCTTTGGTTATATAGGCAAGTACTTTCCGTTTAAGTTTCATTGCGTTCACCTCGCTTAATTGTACTAGTATACACTACAATTGACAATAATTCAAGTATTCAAGTAACAAGCTGTCACAACACTATCACTTTTATTTACCCAATTATGCGTATTTTAATCCAAAGTGGGGAAAGTACTTAGTACGTCATGTTGAATCACTCAAAATAAACTTATTGAAAGGATGTGTCCCGATGTACAAAAAGCAGGAAAAAGTTCTCATGTGGTTAGCGTTTGGCGTCGCGGGCGTAATGCTTCTCTCGATTGTTGGAAGATTATTTGGATAAAAACCAATAATTAGCGGGATACTTAATCAGTGAAGGAGGCAACGCACATGGGAAATGAAGAAGCTGTATTTTTCTCACGCGTCTTAACCGAAACGACCTTATCTTTCCATATCATTTATGCCACCATTGGAGTCGGTGTACCACTCATGATTATGATAGCTCAGTGGGTCGGAATTCGGAAAAATGACGAGCATTATATTTTACTCGCCAGAAGGTGGGCACGCGGATTCGTAATTACCGTAGCTGTCGGTGTCGTAACCGGTACTGCCATAGGGTTACAGCTATCGTTATTATGGCCGAATTTCATGGAATTAGCCGGCAATGTCATCGCGTTACCGCTATTTATGGAGACGTTCGCGTTCTTTTTCGAAGCGATCTTCCTTGGCATATATTTATACACGTGGGATCGATTCGAAAACCAGAAAAAACATTTGCTCCTACTTATTCCAGTAGCACTCGGTGCAGCGTTCTCAGCTGTTTTCATAACAATTGTCAATGCATTTATGAACGCACCACGTGGTTTTGACATCGTCAACGGTGAACTCGTCAACATCAGCCCGTTGCTAGCAATGTTCAACCCGGCGATGCCAACAAAAGTAGCACACGTTGTTGTGACCGCATTCATGACGGCAGCATTCGTGTTAGCGGCAATCGCAGCATTCCGATTACTTCGGGGATCTGACCATGTATATCACAAAAAAGCTCTTTTTCTAACCATGAAACTTGGGTTCATCTTTTCGATTGGTGCCGCAATTATCGGGGATTTTTCCGGCAAGTATTTAGCGGAGTATCAGCCAGAAAAGTTAGCTGCAGCCGAATGGCATTTTGAAACCACAGACAAAGCGGAGCTCATTTTAATGGGAGTTCTTACAGAGGACAATGAAGTCAAATACGCACTTAAAATTCCATACGGACTTTCGATTCTCGCAGCAAACAATCCGTTTGCAGAAGTAACTGGACTTGATCAGTTCCCGGAAGATGAAGTGCCGCCACTTTACATTCACTACTTATTCAACTTAATGGTCTTCATTGGCATGTGGATGGCACTTTTGTCTGCCATATTCCTGCTAGGGAAGTGGAGAGAATGGAAGTTCATCGCATCGAAATGGTTCCGCTGGCTCATTGTTCTTGGAGGACCACTTTCGATTCTCGCGATTGAATTTGGTTGGTGGTTTGCAGAAGTAGGTCGGCAACCGTGGATTTTGCGAGATATCATGAAAGTGTCAGAAGCCGCAACGACAAGTGGTCAAGTGGACATGATGCTCATCCTGTTCTGCTTGCTCTATCTCGTACTTGGTGTCGGAAGTGTGGTTGTGCTTCGCCGAATGTTCCGTCGTAATCCAGTAGAGAAAGAACTGGAAGACCGTCATGCAATGAAAGGACGTGATGTACGATGAACCTTGAGATACTCGGAATCACCGTATTATGGACGTTTCTGTTTGGCTACATTATGGTCGGAGCAATCGATTTCGGTGCAGGATTTTTCAATGCATACAGTCTGATCACTGGAAAACAGCGCGTCCTTACGAAAGTCATTCAGCGTTATTTGTCCCCAGTATGGGAGATCACGAACGTCTTTCTCGTGTTTTTCTTTGTCGGCATCATCGGGTTCTTTCCGAAGACAGCGTTCTACTACGGGACAACGTTACTCGTTCCAGTTAGTTTTGGTTTGATACTGCTAGCTATTCGTGGGTCCTATTACGCATTTGAAACATACGGATCCCGCGGGCACAAGGGGTATTCCTTCATGTATGGCTTAGCAGGTTTGCTTATTCCAGCCTCGCTGTCCATTGTGTTGACGATTTCCGAAGGTGGATTCATCGAACTCGTTGACGGCAATCCAGTACTCGACTATTGGAAACTGTTCACGAGCCCACTGACTTGGTCCATCGTTGTGCTCAGTATTTCAGCGACGCTATATATTTCAGCAGTATTTCTCACTTGGTATGCCAACAAGGCACGTGACCTAGAAGCAGCAAGTTTACTGCGAAGGTATGCACTCACTTGGTCATTCCCAACGATGATTGCTGCAGGAGGAATCATTTATGAACTTAAAAAGTATCAGCCAGAACACTACAGCAACATCCAAAACTTCTGGCCAATGTTCCTAATTTCCTTCCTACTGTTTGTGGGGACAGTATTTTTGCTCTATACAAAGCGCCAATATGGTTGGGCGTTCACATTGCTCGCTGGTCAATTCGCATTTGCTTTCTATGGATACGGGGCATCACATTATCCATACTTGCTCTATCCGTACTTGACGATTTACGACAGTTTCACAAATCCAGCAATGGCAATCTCGCTCGTCGTCGTATTCATACTTGGACTCTGCCTACTCATTCCATCACTGATTCTAGTCATGCGCCTATTCTTGTTTGATAAAGACTACGTGCGTGGCAAAGGTGATTATCATGCATAAGGGGGCGATTGTTTGGAACACTTCATCATGTTTTATGCACCATTCATTGTACTAATCGGATTAATCATCATCGCTTTTATCGTTGCACCAATGGACGGTTGGGTCATAAAAAAGGTCAAAGAGGAAAAGAAGAAATAAGAAAAGGGGCTGCGATGGCAGCTCTTTTTTTGTAAGTGGAAAGTATTGGTTAAATGCTCTATTCTGATCAAGGCTTCCTGAATTCCGCTCAAGTGTGTACGTAATCTGATCAAGTCACTCAGAAAGTGATCAACCAAGCCGTGGTTCCGCTCAAGCAATCCGAAAAGTGATCAAGCAACCAACGAATCCGCTCAAGCAATCAAAAAAGTGATCAAGCAAGCCTCAAATCCGCTCAATCAAGAGACCAATCCTTCCTCATCTTCCACAAAATCAACCCAAGCAACTCGCCTCGACCTATGGTAAACTACAGTACAGACCGAAAACTGGAGGGCACGAACACATGACCTATGCAGTACACCAAAACGACCGACTCGTCGTTCACATAGAAGATCTCACACACGACGGCTCAGGCGTCGGAAAAGTCCAAGGCTATCCGCTTTTCATCCCCGGCGCACTGCCAGGAGAAGAAGTCGAAGTTAAAGTAGGAAAAACACTGAAAAACTACGGATTCGCAAAGTTACTTAACATCGTCACGCCTTCACCTGAACGAATTGAAGGACCATGTCACGTATACCCGGAATGCGGTGGATGTCAAATCCAGCATCTAACATACGAAGCACAATTGAAGCAGAAACAGAAAACCGTCCGCGACGCAATCGACCGTATTGCAAAACTTCCAGACGTCCCGGTGCATCCTGTACTCGGAATGGAAGACCCATGGCGCTATCGAAACAAATCCCAGATTCCTTTTAGCGAACGTAATGGCCAAGTCGTCTCCGGATTTTATCGCTCGAAAACGCACCACATCGTCGATACCGACGTCTGCATCATCCAAAGTGAGGAAGCCGACGAACTCATGGCCATGCTGAAACGCGAACTTCAAATTCTTGGAATCGACGCGTATGATGAACACAAACACAAAGGCTTCCTACGCCACTTAGTCGTCAGGAAAGCCCGCGCGACTGGAGAACTTATGGTCGTACTCGTCACAGCACGACGCAAATTCCCGGAAGCTGACCAAGTCATCCAAGCCATCAAGCGCGTTGTCCCAGGCGTCACATCCATCATGCAAAACGTTAATTCACAAAAGACAAACGTCATTTTTGGCAATGAAACCTTAAATCTATACGGCAAAGACGTCATCATCGACTCAATCGGCGGGGTAGACTTTGAAATCTCTGCACGCTCGTTCTATCAAGTAAATCCTGTGCAAACCGAAACGTTATACAACCAAGCGCTCAACTATGCACAGCTAACAGGAACTGAAACTGTGATCGATGCTTACTGTGGCATTGGTACAATATCGCTCTTCCTTGCGAAGCAGGCAAAAGAAGTATACGGCGTCGAAATCGTGCCACAAGCTATCGAAGATGCAAAACGGAATGCTGCGCTAAACGGAATTGACAATGCACATTTCGAAACAGGTGCCTCAGAGGATGTCATTCCGAAATGGTACAGCGAAGGAAAAACGTTCGATGTCTTAGTAGTCGATCCACCACGAAAAGGCTGCGACGAAAAGTTGCTCCAGACGATTCTTACGCACAAACCAGGTCGGGTCGTTTATGTCTCCTGCAACCCGGCAACATTAGCTCGCGATCTTAGAATTTTAGAAGATGGTGGCTACAAAACACAAGAAATACAGCCAGTGGACATGTTCCCTCATTCGACACATTGTGAGGCTGTTGCGTGGTTGGAATCAGTATGATTAATTAAAATATTGCCGTGCTGAAAAAACGATTCTTGTTGGCTTTTCAGCACGGCTTTTTGAATTGCAGGAATTGGTTTTGCTTCCAGTGTAAGTAATGTGGAAAATCGCAAATGTGAATTGTACATTTACGATTTTTGAATAGGATTATTTTTAGTTTTCGGATACCCGATGAGGATGGCAATGACTCCGCAGACCCCCACTAAAATGGAGTAATACGAGTATTGCATGATTAAAATCGGGGAAATGCCAGCGATACTGGCAGCTGCTAAAAATTGTGCACCGTACGGAATTATACCTTGAACGACACATGAAAAAATATCGATGATGCTTGCTGAATTACGTGGCTCGATATCGTATTGATCGGCAATTTTTTTGGACAATGGACCAGCAATCATAATCGCAATCGTATTATTGGCAGTTGAAAGATCAGTTAAACCAACTAAACCTGCTATTGCAAATTTGGCATCCTTTTGCGACTTAATTTTACGCGTTGCAATATGTACGAGAAAATCAATGCCACCATTATGCTTAATGATCTCGACCATACCGGCAATTAACATCGCTAAAAACGCCATTTCAAACATATTGCTCATACCGTCACCAATTGCACCGATAACTGTCATCACCTCATAACTACCATCAAGTAAGCCGATAGTTCCAGCGAGAATGATTCCACTTGCTAATACCGTAAAGACATTTATTCCTATCAAAGAAAAAACAATGACGAATAAATAAGGAATCAATTTGTACCAATCAAAGCTAGCATGTGTCACTTGGGCTGTGGAATTCAACGTCAAAAAGGCTAAAATAACACATGTGACAATGGCTGCTGGTAACACGATGAAAAAGTTAACTTTAAATTTGTCATTCATTTTTGCCCCTTGTGAGCGTACCGATGCGATGGTTGTATCCGAAATAAATGATAAATTATCGCCAAACATAGCCCCACCAATAACCGTTGCCATTAATAGCGGTATGGAAAGTCCTGTTTGCTCGCCAATCGCTAAACCTATTGGGGCGAGGGCAACAATCGTTCCAACTGAAGTACCCATTGCTAAAGATATAAAACATGCAATTATGAACAAGCCAACCACTAATAAGTTTTGTGGCAAAATGGATAGTGCGAAGTTTACAGTAGCTTCAATAGCGCCCATTCCTTTTGCGGTTTCCGAGAACGCGCCGGCGAGTAAGAAAATAATCACCATTAACATAACGTTCGAATTCCCAGCGCCGGTCGTAAAGATTTCAATTTTTTTTGTGATCGTTTCTTTACGGTTCATGAAAAGGGCAACAGCGCTTGCAATTGAAATGGCAACTATTACAGGAAATGCATAAAAATCATCTAATACAATTCCTGAGCCTATAAACAAAATTAAAAATACAACAAACGGAATTAATGCCCATGGATTTCCTTTTCGCATTTCTCTCTCCTTTAAGTAGTGCGCATCCGTTAACATACAAATAAAGGCCCCTTCTAAAATTAATAAGAAGAGGCACCGGATATGCTAGAGTGCATTTTATTTTTCGAGAAAATTGTTATAGGGTTGATAATGATATCTACTTTTTCATTGCGTAGCAATCATCATACCCATCCTACAATAATTATGAAAAACAACAAATTCATCTTATGAAATAAACCTTAGAATATAAGAAAATTCATCTCAAGTCAATTTGTTTGTTATTTATGAAAAATATAAAAGAATGGTTCTTGGTAAGTGAAATAGAAATTGACAATAGTATGAGTTATTTTAGTAATTCTAAACCCTTTGGTATCAAGGGTTTTCAAACAATAAACGCAGTGCACCCGGATATAAGAGAAGAGTTTAGATTTTTTAATAAGCAAGGATTTAATGTAGTAAATGTATCGAATTAATAAGTAGCAGAGTGTACTCTATTACATCTAATTGAATTATAGTTTGTCCACCATCAACACTCATCACACGTTGAAGCGGTCGCTTGATGTGTAATAAAATCATATCCCCGAAAACCCCTGACTTAAAAATTTAGGGGTTTTTTGAACCGTGGTCGTACTACTGCAAAATACTATGGTATTCATCTGTAAGATTAGGCGGATTCAACGAAAACTTGAAATCGGGGATTTAAAATTCTATTTCTTTAATCTCCAAAAACTTGGGTCACTTTTCTAGGCATATGAATATACTGAGTCAAACGTTTACTTAAGTAGGAGTGATAGGAAGAATGAATTGGAATCATGTAGATCAGCACAGGCAGCCGGAGATTCTTACGAGTTCATATGGAGATGTCAATGGAGATGGAATAGTAGATGTCGTGTATTTGACGGGAGTCAAGTCAATGGACCCATCTAGCCCCTATTTACGTCAGATTATGTTACACGTTCAAGATGGGGCAACGAACAAGGTACACACGGTTTCGCTCAACGAAAATGGAAATTCCGGTTACAACCCGACTGTATTTCTGGGGGACTTTACGGGTGATGGCATTTTGGACATTTTAATTAGCATAGACTCAGGTGGGTCGGGAGCTTTTACATTCGACTATGTCTATTCGTTCGTAAACAATGAAGCGAAGAAATTATTTGATTTTGACCAATATAATGAGCAGAACCAGTACACCGTCACCTATATGGACTTCTTTAAAGTTAACGTTCATAGCCCTGCAACGGGTAAATCTTATTTGTTAGATATCAGTGGTCGTGGTGCAGAGTATCTATCGCAAATCTATTATCAAAATGGGAAGTTGGAACAGCCGGTTACTGGGATGGCGGATGGGGTTAGTGGATTTTATCCAGTAGATTTGGATCGGGATGGCGTATATGAAATACAGGCATATCAACAAATTAGTGGGCTTTATCATGCGGACTCTTTTGGATATATCATTAACACACTGAAATGGGACGGGCAAAAGTTTTCAATTTGGCAACAGTGGTTCGCCCTCTACGGTCAATAATTTTAGGAACGATCAATTCTCGCACTCTCGGCTAAACCGCCAGTGATCCAACCAGGATCCAGGCGGTTTTACTTGTATGAAGGAGGTCACCTTAAGAACCGCAATTAACACCTACACGACTGTTTTATCCCAAAAGATGTCGTATCGCATCATCCATGTGATACACAGAACTGTCTTCCATAACTGTCATAAACAATTCTTTTACCTGAAGGGCGGATTCTGCAATCGCCTCTATCGTCATCATCGTAGGAAAAGTAGATAGGTATCTTTCAATGAAACTCGAATCCAAGGTCTCATACGCTTTAAATTGGTGACATTTCTTACTTTCATTCATGGCTTGGACATGTAAAATGTAGTCCCGCATCGTATTTAATAATTTCAGCGCATAGATGAAATTGTTACGTTTCAATTCCTTTACCAGCCCGATTGTGCAGTAGAAAAACTCGAAAGCAATGTCACTGTAGATATCATATTTTACGGGATTCCTTTCAAACTTTTCGTTCTCATTGTTCATTTTCTTTAATACCTCTCCAGTTTTATCTACAACTACCCTCCACAGAGGGGACCGGACAGGTAGCAAGTCACGTGGGGCAATTGAAATATTAAACTCCAATCCGTTTTCCAAGAGAATAATTAGTAAAAAAATCGTTTCGCTGAACTTTTTCTCCTTTATATACATAGGGGCAAAGTCAGCAAGCGCTTGGTGTATCTGATCTTTGGTTGCCTGTGTATTCTCTTCTTTTGAAGTGCATACCATTAAGTCGATATCAGAATACGCATCCTTATACCCAGTCACCCCAGATCCCAGTTGTACGATTCCCTCTACTAATTCAATCTCTTCTATTTTTCTAATGGCATTTTTGAAATAATCCTCTCTTTCCACAGTACTGTACATAATTCACCTCATCTTCTTATTTTCGTACGTAACGATCTTTTTAACTATCTATATTTTCTGTAAATAAAGTTTAATTATGATATGATTTCTCTTACAAAGCAAGATAGAATTTAAGAAATGGAAAGAGTGATCCAAAGAGAACTCTATAAGTGAATTGGATCATTTGTTATTGGGGATTTCTCTTAGATATCCGCAAATTATAGTTGTTCAACAACGTTGGTATAGAGAAGTTTTAGGGATAGAGTAATACTATCTAATTCATAAGGAATATATATAGTGAAAATGAATAAAGTGAATGACTTGAAAGAATCTAATCAGGCAAGCACTTGTATCCGCCGTAATGGAGGAAGGAAATATAATTTCAAAGACAGGGGGAGGAAGATGGAAGAAGGAAAAAGTAATAGACACTATAATAATCAAAGAACCGTAGGAGTATGGCTAACTTATATTGGTGTTATTATTATTCTTTCAGCGTATTTAGGTGGTGACTTATTCATACAGCCCGTTATTATGGGATTTGGTTATTTTTTTGGGTATTTCCTGATATTTGGTTTGCCTTATGTAAATAAGAAACTTTCATATGGTGAAAATTCCAAATTCCAAAATCGGATGGATAACTTTTCGATCCTATTCACTATAATCTTATGCACACTTGTTGGTTTGCTTATCGGCTTTGAGGACTTAAGATTACTCTGGTTATGTATATTGATCGTTATCGGAATTCACTTTTATGGTTTTTACTTTTCTCAAGGAAAAATCATGCTCCTGTTAGGCACCTTAACACTCGTAAACTCAATCCTCGGCATATATTTAATCAGTGTTCCTTTCCTTGTGTTCGCAGTGATTGACGGTATGATAAAAATTACAATTGGTTGCAAAATGCTACTTTTGAAACAGCAGCTGAGCAGTCCACAATAAGTATAGTTGTATTTTGGAATCCAATCTTACATTCATAACATCTCCTTAACGAAGCAACCACCTGCACTCTATACAGGTTTGGTTGCTTTTCCTATTCACCGATGAAACACTAAGTCTCATCCATGAACCGTATTAGCAAGTAGTGCGTTTGTCCATACTAGATGGAGTCTCAAAAATTCAAGCCGCCCAATCCAATACAGCCTTTAGAAAAGAAGGGAAACCTCATGAAAAAAGTATTTTATATAGTGTCCGTTCTAATGATTGCCGCTATCGTGCTCCTGAGCTTCACACTTAAAACTAATTCTGGAAGGAAATCTACTTCAAATGAGCAGACCACGAAACCGACAGCTGACACACCAAATCCAACCTTGGATCATATGCCTGTTTGGTCAACAGCCGAAAAGAAGGAGGAAAAGATGCTGTCAGACATGACTCTCGATGAAAAAATCGGTCAGCTCATAATTGCAGGAATCGATGGTAAGGTCATCAACAAAACGTCTCAGCAGCTTATTGAAGACTACCAGATTGGTGGCGTCATTTTCTATGCAAACAACATCGGTACTCCTGATCAAACCATTCAATTCGTCAACAGCCTGAAAATCGCCAACCAAAACAATCTGCTTCCCCTGTTCACAAGCATCGACCAAGAGGGAGGGCATGTCGACCGTTTGCCAAAACAAGTCGCAAAGCTACCAACGAATGCAAGTATCGGCAAAAGGAATGCTCCAAATCATTCCTTTAGTATTGGTAGAATACTCGGAAAGCAACTCACACAATTTGGCTTCAACATGGATTTTGCACCTGTCCTTGACGTGAATAGCAATCCGAACAATCCCGTCATCGGAGACCGCTCGTTCAGTTCGGACCCAAACGTTGTCAGCACGCACGGAATCCAAACGATGAAAGGTATTGAGAAAGAAAACGTCATTCCTGTCGTCAAGCACTTTCCCGGACACGGGGATACATCCGTCGACTCCCATCTGGAACTGCCCAAGGTGAACAAAACATTACAGCAGCTCAAACAACTTGAACTGATTCCGTTCAAAAAAGCAATCGAAGCAGAGGCAGACGTCGTCATGATTGCCCATATCCTACTCCCACAGTTGGATAAAACCTATCCAGCTTCGATGTCAGCACCCATTATCACAGACTTGTTGCGCAAACAGATGAATTTTAATGGACTCATCATGACCGATGATATGACGATGAAAGCAATCACCAATTACTACGGCATTGCCCAGGCTGCTGTCCAATCCGTCAAAGCCGGAAGTGATATTATTCTCATTGCACATGATCCAGCGGAAGCAATCTCCGTTATAGAGGCACTGAAAGCAGCAGTCGCATCCAACGAAATTTCCGAACAACGTATTGACGAAAGTGTCATGCGGATTATCAAACTGAAAGAGAAGTATAAGCTGGACAATGAAACGACTCCGTTTGTAGACATCCAAAAGCTCAATAAAGAAATTCTAGAAGTCACTAAAAAGAACAGTCACAGCTGAGCACGATTGAATGGGAACGTCCAATAAGGAAGGGATAAACTGAAGTTGAAAAGAATCGGGAGTAGATCTAAGGGCTCCAAAGAATGTTGGATAGTATTGCGCACAGCAACAGAATATGGACTCCGTATTTCTGAAGCGAAAAAACCGAACTATCTTCAGAAGGTATAGGCTACAGGAAATTTTTAAAATAGAAAAAACTAGTGATAACATCCTGAAAGAGTGGGATGAAGTCCAAATACCATCAGCAACTTGGATGGTATATCCAGTGCACGGAGCCATGCCAAACGTATGGCAAAGAATTTTCTCTGAATGTTTCTTGATAATGAGTACGAGCATTCAGGCGGACCTGAAATGGAAGTATACCTGAGTGATGCAGATCCGTATTCAGAAGAGTATTACAGTGAAATATGGATTCCTGTTAAGAACAGACAGACAAAGTTCAATTACAAGCTAGAAAGATGGACGACTTTTAAAAATCATCGCAAATTTGGATAAGAAATGACGTTCCTTCCCTCATATAATCATGAGTAAGGAGGGGAAATATTATAAAATCACTCACAAGAGATCCATATAAAGTCTATCTTAATACAGCTTTTCTTTCGCAATTATTTTTCACCTTAATCGTGACGGTGAATTTGCTGTACCAAGTGTATACAGTCAAACTCGATCCATTACAACTGGTTCTTGTTGGTACAGTCTTGGAACTGACGGTCTTTCTTTTTGAAATTCCAACAGGTGTTGTTTCGGATTTGAAGAGCCGAAAACTCTCGATTGTCATTGGGTATGTCCTCATTGGCGTCGGCTTTTTAATCGAAGGTTTATTTCCTTACTTTTCAGCAGTTATATTGGCACAGATCGTTTGGGGGATTGGGTATACATTCACTAGCGGAGCACGTCAAGCATGGATTGCAGATGAGATAGGAGAAGAACGTGCTTCAGAAGCATTCGTTCGTGGCGCAAAAATTGAAAACATGGCGCAAGTTATTGCGATTCCTTTAAGTATAGCAATTGGCTATTTCATGGTTAGACTACCGATAATTATCGGTGGGGTTTGCACGGTGGGTCTAGCTATATATTTGATGAAAAACATGACTGAAGAGAATTTCAAACCGATAAAGAGAAAGAAACACCTAACAGCCTGGGGAAGTATGAAGGAGAGCCTAGAACAACTCGTCATTCAAGTCAAAGTTAGTGCGGTCATGAGAATTCTTTTCTTAATTGCCTTGTTTGTCGGTTTCTATAGCGAAGGATTTGATCGCTTATGGGTATCACACTTATCAGAAGTGGTGAATATGTCTTCGGTAACTCCAGAAAAATTAGTGATTCTCACAGGGGGGATTCAATTTGTTGTCGTTCTTGTTTCCTTTGCTGCATTGCACGTAATAAATCGCAGTTCGGTCTACCAAAAACTTACTCAAATCTACCTTGTCCTTTTCATGGCGAGTGTTTCAATCATCCTTTCATTGATAGGATTTGCAACTTCCACATCTGTGATTGCCTTGTTAGGTTTTTTTGTAATTATACAAGTTACACGAACCATCATGTACCCGTTAGAAGACATTTGGCTAAACAAAATTATTCCGGATTCTTCAACTCGAGCGACGTTCTTTTCGGTAAAAGGCCAAGCAGATGCCATCGGTCAAATAGGCGGGGCGCCTATCATCGGAGTGGTCGCTACCCGCTATACCATCAAGACAGCACTGATTGTAAGTGCAATCCTATTAACACCTGTATTGTTTTTGTATCGGATTCTACTAAAAAGAAAGCAAGAATAGTTAACTTCCTTGCTTTCTTTCTTTAATTGGAAGATGAATTTCCATATAGACTTTTTCATATTCCCAGTCATGACAGTGCTCATCGTAGTACTCAAAGTCATAACGGGTCTCATCGACTTCATAAGAAGATTGAGGAAGCCAATCATCTAAAATATACTGCCAGGTACCCGCTATCGAACTAGCAAAGTCTTCTACGGGAACGAGTGGGGTGCGGAAAATGGCATAAGTTGAGGAAGGGATTGTCATTATAGTCCAACCGTCTGGAACAGAAGTGCCCATATCATAATTCACTGCAAACAAATAGGTGAATCCATCCAGCAGTTCATCGCTTCTCAAATTGAGACAGTACTCCCCGTGTGTTTCAGGAGTCAGTGTCTCGTATAAAGTGCGTTCAATGGATTCGTCAGGGAAAAGATTTTGGTGCCAAAGTGCTGGAGAGTCGCGTGTATAAGAAATATTACGTGTGGATCGTTCAACTGTTTTCCCGGCGATGGTAAAAGGACTTCTACGCACTAGCTTAGGCTGCATCACAATGCCACCTACCTGATTCTGTTCCAGGCGACTCAAATCGATTTTTTGAGGGAGTGAGCTAGGACAATGCTGTCGATATAATCGAGGGGGACTTCCAAAGCACTTCTTGAACGCCTTCGTGAATCCAGCATGCGTCTCAAATCCATACGTTAGTGCAATCTCAATGACCTTTTTCCCTTGAGCTAAATCGTACAACGCATATTGTAATTTACGCTTCACTACGTAATCCATCAACGTATACCCTGTTTGCTTTTCGAAAATCCGGTTAAAGTGAAATGGAGAATACCCAGCGATGTCAGCTAATAGATCAGGTGTTAGTTCATCTTGAATATGCGGTTCTATGTAATCTATCACTCGTTGAACAGTTACTAATTTCAGAATATCAATCACCTCGAATCATCTTAAAGAAGATAAGAAATCTAGTTCACTAGCCACTAAATTATAAAATGTATGCTGATTATAGCATACTGTAGAGAATTGACTTCAATGAAGAAATGTGAAAATAACTTTGACGACACGCCCGTCCAAAAAGTTAACACCCATCAAGTTAATGAAGAAATCCACCGTCGATGAAATAATAAGGTCGTAATTGAACAAAGCATGGTATCATTTGAACTAACACAACGGAACTGATTAAGGGGGAGTAACTATGACAAATCCAAGTGAAAGCATTGCCAAGAAAGAGGTACCGGTTGAACAGTGTGAAGAACTACTTAGCATATTGAAATCTCGTTTTGAAGACAATATGCACCGTCATTCAGAACTGGAATGGGCGACGGTTCAAGCAAAGCTCGATGCAAATACGGAAAAACTGTGGTCCTTGAACGAAATGGAACGAACCGGTGGAGAACCTGATGTTATCGGCTATGACAAAGAAACAAATACGTTTATGTTCTGCGATTGTTCAGCAGAAAGCCCATCAGGTCGCAGAAGTGTTTGTTACGACCCAGAATCACTCGAATCACGAAAAAAGAACAAACCAGCACATAGCGCTGTCGGGATGGCAACAGAAATGGGAATTGAATTATTGGATGAAGAACAATACCGAGCGTTGCAGCAAATAGAGACGTTCGATAAGAAAACATCCACTTGGATTCAAACACCGTCAACTATCCGTAAACTTGGAGGCGGACTTTTTTGCGATTTCCGCTTCGACACCGTGTTCGTCTATCACAATGGGGTCGAGTCTTATTATGCAGCTAGAGGATTCCGTGGAATCTTGTACGTATAATGACCAAAGCATACTAAAACCGTCTCAATCCTGTATTGGGGTTGAGACGGTTTTATATGTAATGATTAAAACTCATAACCAACTTTAGTAGCTTCCCAGTCATATGAGGAAATATATTAGTGAATACGGCGATTTCATTTATTGAAAAAAATGCTTTCATAGGGTCGCAGCAAGTCCCTACAAGAACTGTCGTTACTTTTCGCCATGACTTCTATCGTAATAAATGGTGACGTCTATTGTTGAAGAGGACAAAGTGGTGGAGTGAACACTGACATTGCGGAAGAAGAGCTAGAATTAGAAGTGTCCTCGAATAGTGGGCTGCAATGAACAAGGTTATATACAGCTACTAAAAAATCCGCCACACTCAAACTGAGCAGGGCGGATTTTTCAAGTTTTTAGTTCACTTCAATTTGTCCCATCATGCCGTTATCTTCATGCTCTAAAATGTGGCAATGGTACATATACACCCCTTTGTTTGCAAAGGAAATTGCGATCTTCACACGATCTCCAGGATGTAACGCAATCGTATCTTTCCAGCCTTTTAAGTTGTCGTCCGGCTCTTCACCATTCACCGATAACACCTTAAACTGCGTACCGTGAATGTGGAACGGGTGGATCATACCACCCATCGGATCGGGTTTGTTGGACAGTTCCCAAACTTCAGTTTCGCCGACTTTTTGGGTCATGTCAATGCGGTCTTTATCGAATTTCTTTCCGTTGATTGTCACCATGTCCATCATGCCGAACAATTCTAATCGCTTCGTCACGGGCAAATTTCTTTCTTCTTCCGTTACAGCAAATGAGTTTAAATCAGCAGGTAGTTTGTTGGAAGTTTTCTTTTCATTGACTTCAAATGGCAAAAGAATCGTTCCCTGATCATCCACTAGCGCAAGATCTTTCACATCTTGTAACTGGTCAAAGTCGATGATGATTTCCGCACGTTCTGCAGGAGTCAACAGCAATGAATCCATTTCTAACGGATCATTTAGTAACCCACCATCTGTGGCGATTTGCTGGAACGTATCTCCGGAACTAAGAGATATCGTATAATTTCGGGCATTCGAACCGTTCAACAATCGCAACCGAACTTTACCTTGAGGGACGGATAGCTTCGGATCGAGCGTGCCGTTAACAAGCAAGCGGTCACCAAGCGTTCCGTCTGAATTATATGCTGCCTCGTAGTCAAGTTCGCCAATTGGGGTGAATGCGCGATCCTGCATGAGAACCGGGAAGTCGTTGACACCATAGTCATCAGGTAAGTTTAACCTGTCCGAATGTTCGTCTTCGATATAAAGAAGACCAGCGAGTCCTTTGTATACTTGCTCAGCCGTTTTTCCATGAGGATGTGGATGGAACCAAAGAGTGGCGGCTTCCTGTGTGACCTTGAATTGAATAATTCGTTCTTCTCCAGGTTTCAAGGGATTATGGGGTCCACCATCGACATCACCAGGTACATCCAAACCATGCCAGTGAAACGTCGTATCTTCATCCAGATCATTCACGGTTTTAATACGAACGGATTCTCCTTTTCGGAGTTTTAGAACTGGACCGAGGAAATCGCCATTGTAGCCATAAGTTTCCGTTTCTTGACCTTCCAATAGCATGCGTTTGCCTTTCTGTGCGGTGAGTGTGTAGTCGACGTTTTCGGACGTACTCGCTGCGAGCAAGGGAGGGATGGACAACTCATTTACCCCTTTTGAACCTTTCAATGCCAAAGGATTGTTGTGACCCATATGACCGTCCATCATGCCTTCCATCCCACTCATGTCATGATTCATAACATTCTCTGGAGAGGACTCTTTGGATTCTTCCGTGACACCACCCATTGAACAGCCTGCAATCAGTGAACTGATGAGGGTTAATGTAAGCCACTTCATCATTATTTTCATCATATCCCACTCCCTCTCTAATAATCTCAGTCAGACGTATTCAACTTTCCGGCATTCGCTAGCTGATTCCAAGTTGCTCCAGCATCACTCGTCTTGTAAATCGAGTTATCGAATGTCGTCACAACTAGTTCTTCTGGATTCTCTGGGCTCGTTGCGATGAATTGCACAGGGCTTCGTACTTCTTCGGGGAGTGGAATGTCGGACTCTTCAGTTTCGCCAACTGTGAATTTCTGTAGCACCGGCTCTTCCTGTTTATTGATAGTCGAATAATAGCCACCATATTCAGTTAGCGTGACATATGTAACACTCGTTGCGTCATTCAATTTCTTGAACGTTGCGCCATAATCTGTGGACACAAACAGACCTTCTTGGCTGCCAATCGCAAGTATTTCTTCACTTGAAGGATGTACCGCTAGGTTAGAAAGCGTAGTTGCTGAAAATCCATCCATTTTTGAAGCCGTCCATGATTGTCCTTCATCGAGCGTATAGTTCAACCCTGTTTTTAGGTCAGCAGTAGGGGTTTCATTGAACACATAAACTGCATTTGAATTGTATCCCGCGCCCAGATAGTGAAAATCGATTTCTCCGTAAAACGCAAGTTGCTCGAACGTTGCACCTTTATCTGTGCTTTTCATAAGCCCGAATGGATTCTTTAAATCGGAATTCACTGCAGGATGACCACTTGCAAAAAAGCCGTCTTCTGTAGGTAGGAAGCCCATGTAGTCGTTTTTCTCACGATTGGATTCTTTCCAACCATCTTTTCCATAAGCATATAGGCCGGCATGTGATGCGATAAAAAATTCAGCACCCTCATTGCTATAGCCCGTACCGTGAATATGATTAACCTCTGGATTTGTTACTTTCTCATACGAAAATGATTCGTCTTTGTTTGAGCATGCGCTTAAAATTAGAAGCCCACCGAGCAACATACCCAACAATGGTTTCTTCATCTTAAAATCTCCTCATTTCCATTTGTAGCCGATTCCCCAAACCGTTTGGAGGATGTCGTCAATCGGGAAATTCGATTTCCGTAACTTGTCTCGTAAGTTTCGGATATGGGAATCGACTGTCCGAACTTCGGTATAGGTATCGTATTCCCATGCCAATTGGAGCAAGTCTTCTCGTGTAAACGTCCGGTTAGGTCGGGCCATCATCGCTTCGATGATATAAAATTCTTTTAAGGTAAGGCGAACTTCTTCATCTCTATATAGGAGTGAATACGACTCCAAGTCCAGTGTAAAGAGCCCTTCACGGAGCTGCTTAACCTGGTCTTTTTCAGGGACGCGGCGTAGCGCAACTCGCACCCTCGCTATAAGTTCACGTTCGTCAAATGGTTTTGTAATATAATCATCCGCACCTTGTTCAAGCCCTTTTACAACATCGGACTTGTCGGATCGGGCGGTTAGTAAAATCACAGGTATATCGGAAGTTTCCCGGATCCTGCGGCAAACTTCCCATCCATCTATTTCAGGCATCATGACATCGAGCAGCACGAGATGGATGTTTTCTTCATGAAACAGTTCGAGAGCTGCTTGACCGTTTGTCGCTTGTAAACAACGATACCCGTGTGGTGCGAGGAACAGTTCGAGCAGATCGAGCATCCGTTGTTCGTCATCAATTAGTAGGATTGTTTTCATATTCATCGTCACTTCCAGTCATAGTCGTATCGTGAACGTGCTGCCTTTCCCGGGTTCACTTTGAATGTCAATTGTGCCGCCGTGCGCTTCTGTCAATTCCTTCACAATCGCTAGACCTAGACCTGCACCTCCAAACGAGCGCGAACGGGATTTCTCGACACGATACAGTTTTTCGAAAATCTGTTGCTGATTTTCAATTGGTATGCCGCATCCGTTATCTTCAACTTGCAAAATGGCTTGCTTTTTTTCCTGAAAGGCACGAACGGTTACAGACGTACCACTTTCTGAATAATGAAGGGCGTTGTCCAGTAGATTAAGGATAATTTGTTCCAGACGCATTCGATCTGCCACTAAAGGGAAATCTTCGATGGATTCATGTAGGAGTACAATTCCTTTCATATCAAACGCTGGTTGTACAAGTTGGACAATATCACGCATAAACTGAGCAGAAGAAAACTCTGTTTTCATCACAGTGAACGTCATTTCATCCATTTGAGCGAGATCCATCAAGTTTTTCACAAGTGTTTTCAAACGCTCGGCCTCTTCTTCGATAATCGATAAGTACTTGAATCGCTCTGTATTGTTTAGTTCTGTGCGTTGAGCCACTTTTGCATAGCCAATTAAATACGTGAGAGGTGTCCCCATTTCGTGTGAAACAGACGCTAAGAACTCGTTGCGCTCCCGTTTGACACGACTTAAATCATTAGATAATTTACGAATCGAGGCTGCCAGCTCACCTAACTCATCATTCGAAAGCTTTGGTAAGTCGACATTGAAGAACCCTTTGCTTATTTGTTCAGTGGCTTCTTTCATACGAATGAGTGGACGCGTCAGCCATTTGGACAACAACATGTAAACTACTAACAAGATGACGATACTTCCGCCACCAGCGAGCAGGAAGTGGACATTGAGCTGACCCACGAGCTGACGAATAGGCGCTGTACTTTGCAACATGACGAGGAAACCTGAATTCCCTTGAACCTCATATGGATGGACACTGACGAGATAGGGGGATTCTTTCCAATTGACCGGTATAATCATATCTTCTGTCGGTCGTTCCTCTTTTATTTTGACCAAATAAGGAGCGAGGATTTCCTCCTTTTTCAATGAATGTCGAAGAACATTTCCCGCATCATCGAGGATTACGGCGTTCCGTTCACCACCACTTTCCATGAGAATAATATGATTCAATGTCGTCTCTGTGTAATTATCTTCTAAAACATTGCGATGATTGCTACCGGTTTTCAAAAGTCGGTCGAGTTCTTCGTCAACCCGTGCATTCGTGATGGTCTGATGCAAGTACACCATGAGTAATGTATCCATGATGAGAAATGAAATGATAAATGAAGCCGCTAACTTCGTTGAAATCTTGTTCACAGCAGACGCTCCTTTTTGCTCTACTGAGCAGTATAAGTTAAACGTATCGAAAAATTATGCAGAAAGCACGGATTACGTACCCCATGAAAAACTATCCAGAATTCAGTGTGTACTGAACTTCTGGATAGTCTGTTATGTTACTCGTATTAAATTTTTAGTAAACGGGCATTAATCGCCACAATGACGGTACTGAGAGACATCAATATAGCACCGACTGCAGGGCTCATCACAATCCCGAAAGGATAGAGGACACCTGCCGCAAGAGGTATCGCTGCAATATTGTAGCCAGCGGCCCACCATAAGTTTTGCTTCATCTTACGGTACGTAGCAGAAGAAAGCTTAATGATGGTGACGACGTCTTGTGGATTACTTTTTACAAGTACGACATCTGCCGTTTCAATCGCGACATCAGTTCCGGCACCAACCGCGATCCCAAGGTCTGCTTTTGCGAGTGCAGGGGCGTCGTTGACACCATCTCCCGTCATCGCAGTTCGAAGTCCTTCTTTTTCTTGAATGTGGACAATTTTTTCTGATTTTTCATGAGGGAGTACTTCGGCAAAAATTTCTTCAAGTCCGAGCTCCTTGCCCACGTATTCCGCGACTTGTGTATGATCTCCTGTCAACATAATCGATTTCACGTTCAATTTTTTTAGCTCGCTTACTGCTTCAACAGCCGTCTCACGAACAATATCTGCAAGGGCGATCATTCCAGCGAGCTGATCATTAACGAGTAGGAAGACAACAGTTTTCCCTTCTGCTGACCATTTGCTGAAGATGTCTTCACGATAAGAGAGCTGTGTGTCTTTCATATATCCGGGGCTGACGACTAGTACATGCTTGTCATTGACCGTTCCTTGTAATCCTTTTCCTGTAAGCGATTGGAAATCATGGACTTTCGGTATTTTGATGTCAGATTGCTCTGCTTTTTTTGCGATTCCTTGAGCCAGCGGGTGTTGTGATTGGGACTCGACTGCCGCTGCATATGAAATCACTTCTTCGTCTTTATATCCATCGGATGGAAGGATATCTGTTACTCCAAATTCACCTTTTGTCAAGGTACCTGTTTTGTCGAAAACTACCGCTTCGATTTTCCGTGCTTCTTCAAACGCAGGACGATTACGGATGAGCAGGCCACTTTTGGCTGCAATGGAAGTGGAAACGGCAACGACTAATGGTGCCGCTAGCCCTAGTGCGTGTGGACAAGCAATAATGAGAACCGTTACCATGCGCTCCATTGCAAACAACAAAGGATAACCAAGCGCCAGCCAAATGATGAATGTGACGAGTCCGGCAGCAAGTGCGCCATAAAATAACCATTTAGCTGCACGGTTTGCAAGATCTTGTGCACGTGATTTGGATTCCTGTGCTTCTTTTACAAGTGTAATCACTTGTGATAGGTATGTATCTTCACCCGTTTTTGTAACGGATAGCACAAGAGAGCCCTCTCCATTGATGGATCCGCCAATGGCTTCTTCATCCACTGATTTTTCAACTGGAAGAGATTCGCCTGTTAGCATAGATTCATCCACAGAAGATTTACCTTCCACAATACGTCCATCTACTGGAACTTTCTCCCCAGGTTTGACGAGTACGTGTTGACCAGGCTGCAATTCCGATACTTCTACTTCCGTTGTCGAACCATCCTCGTTCAGTAGGTGAGCTTCAGAGGGCATGAGTTTAGCAAGTTCTTCAAGGGCCTTTGAAGCCCCCATGATAGACCGCATTTCAATCCAATGGCCAAGTAACATGATATCCACGAGCGTCGCTAATTCCCAAAAGAAATTATCTTCTGCCAATCCAAATACAGAAGCCGTACTGTAAACATATGCAACAGTAATTGCGAGAGAAATGAGCGTCATCATCGCTGGTGTACGGTCTTTAAGTTCGTCTTTCGCACCCTTTAGAAACGGAAGTCCTCCGTAAAAGAAAACAAATGTAGAGAGCGCGAACAGGATATACAAATCTCCTGTAAATCGCCAGTCGACGCTCAGAAACTGTTGAATCATAGGTGAAAGTATCAGGATAGGAATCGTAACAACGAGTGACACGTAAAACCTCTTCTTAAAATCTTGAACCATGTGAGCATGGTGGTTGTCATGATCATGACCTGAATGACCACCTTCGGAATGCTGTGCGTCCGAGTGGTTCGCATGCTGATTTATATGGTTGTGACGATTCTTCATAGTAAAACTCCTTTCGCTAATTTTGTTATGCAAGATAGCTATACCCACCAATTGTGCAAAAGATGTGCAGTCTTCACAAACAACTGAAACGTATACGAAATAAGGAGATTTTAAGGAGTTTCTGTATTTTGGTTATCTCGTGATGATTATCGGGAACACCTCTACAGAAATGAAAAAAAGGAGCGATTTATTTATGAAGAAACAACTACTCGCAGTGAGTGCTGCATTCGCCGTTGTACTGGCAGGCTGTGGAGCGACAACAACGAAAGAAGACCAACCTGCTACAAGTGAAGAAGTTTCCCACGATGATATGGAAGGTATGGATCATTCAAGTGACGGCAGCATACCTGAAGGCTTAAAAGAAGCGGAAAATCCAACATTCCCTGTCGGAACTGAAGCGATTATTGAAACGGATCATATGGAAGGGATGAAGGGGGCGACTGCAACAATTGTCGGGGCTTATGATACGACAGCATATTCCATTAATTACACACCAACGGATGGCGGTGAAAAAGTGATGGACCATAAATGGGTCATCCATGAAGAACTCAAAGACCCATCGGCCGCTCCTTTGGAAAAAGGAACTGAAGTGACAACCCTTGCCGATCATATGAAAGGAATGGAAGGAGCGAAAGCAGAAATCGAATCTGCCGAGCAGACAACTGTTTACATGATCGATTACGTGCCGACAACGGGTGGAGATGAAGTGAAGAACCACAAATGGGTCGTGGAAGATGAATTATCGGGAAAATAATAGTCAACTGAGAGCTGCTGAGCGTAGCTCTTTTTTTTTGAAATCAAATCAGTCTAGTTTTAGTAAACCCAGACAGTTATGCAGAAACTATGCAGTTTTATCTACGAAAACACAGGCTATATAATCAGTAGAGGTGATTAAAATGCTCGAAATCATATCTTGGATAGCACTTGGAATCGGATTGCTCAGCAGTGTGATCATGATTATAGATGTCATCAGGCATCCTCAAAACATGGCAATCATGAATGTTGTCTGGCCATTGAATGGATGGTTCTTGGGACCTGTTGCTCTGATTACGTACTTTAAATGGGGACGTATCCAAGCAAAGGATTCAGAGATAGAGGACACGAGAGGAAAAGGAGCAAAAGTCTTCACATCCACATCGCATTGTTCATCAGGTTGTTCATTCGGAGATGCAGTGGGTGTACCGATTGTTGCACTGACCGGACTTACCGTCGCGGGCTCGATGTTGTTTGCACACTACATAGTTGAATTTGTACTCGCCTACCTATTCGGCATCCTGTTCCAATTTGCATCGATCTATCCCATGAATAAAGAAAAAGGAAAAATGCATGCACTTATTGAATCGTTAAAAGCAGATACAATCTCACTGATCGCGTTCGAAATCGGCATGTTTGGCTGGATGGCGATTGTGCATTATGTACTCTTTCAGAGCCCTCCGGAGCCGACAAGTCCTGTCTACTGGTTCATGATGCAAATTGCAATGATTCTTGGATTCTTAACGAGTTATCCAGCGAATGCTTGGCTAATCAAAAAAGGCATTAAGCACGCAATGTAAGAAATTGGTGGAGCTACCGAGTGTAGCTCTCTTTTTGTGTAGATAAAAGAGGAGTGGTTTCTGATAGGATCGGATTCCTATGATAGAATTTAAGAAAGTCAATTCACAGTTATACACAAACCATAACGAAACCTATAGTTAGTGAAAGAGGAATCCATATGAAAATTACAATCGAAAACGAAGTCTTCCATTACAACGTGCAATATGGAAAAGGGAAGAAGCTCTCCTTGCACATCGACTCATTCGGATTCATCACCGTGAAAGCTCCGAATGGCACAAGTGAACAGGTCATCCAGCAGGAACTTCACAATTGGGGAAGCTGGATTAGCGATAGGGTGAAGGAGAGAGAGTCTAAAAAGGTAGATCCACTAGCCAGACAGTACGAGCCTGAAGGGACGTTTTGTTATCTAGGAGAAGAACGCCAACTTCAGGAACTCATTGAAACGCAAGGACTCAGTGAAGACCAACTGAAACACAATTTGAAGAAGTTCTATTTCAACCAATGCAAAAATCTCATTGAATCGCGCATCAAAAGCTATCAGAAGGAACTGAAAGTCTCTGCAAAAGAGATTTCAATTATCGAGTCGTTCGGAAAATGGGGTAGCTGTAACTCGAACAAAAAACTCGCATTCAACTACCGTCTCGCCATGGCTCCTGTAGAGGTCATCGACTACGTCATTATTCACGAACTGTGCCATATTACGCACATGAACCACGATCGTTCCTTCTGGCGACGTGTCGGAAGTATCATGCCCGAATATAAAGAGAAAGAAGACTACCTCGCTAAGCATCAGCACTTGATGACCCTTTAATAGGGGCATTATGACTTTGGTTCAAGAAGTTAGTGTGTATACAAAGTTAACAGTTCTTGCGAGGTTGCCACACGTGCGTCGCTCAGGTCTATAAAAAAGTTCAATTGCCATTTTTGTGTTGCAACAGCTTGCTGACTAGTGGGCGTATCCCAACTAGGATAAACTCTAAATGCCATTTTTCCGTTTGCCCTAGTTGTTTTAAGTATATTTTTGCTTGCGAGGATTTTTTTCGGAAAGATGAACTGCCCAAAATGATGTTCAGTAAACGTATTGATGACTACTAAATCAGGAGACGCATCGTATAAAAAAGGTCGGTTTTTATTGTTTTCATCTTTTTCCCAGAGTGCTACAAATTGACCTATCTTCGTAGGAGTGATTTTGGCAACTCTAAATCGAACGGATTTACCGTCTAACTGAAAGATGCCAGCTCCGTATTCCGAGTTTTGACACTCTTCTTGAACTTCTCTAATCGTGAAGTGATTAGGCTGATATACGAGATTAGTTACATATGTAAAAGCTGTTTGAAAGTCATTCATCACTATCCCCCTAGTACTACCTATATTCATCCGAAAGAACATTTGTTCTATTATATAGCTAATCAATGAATTTAGCAATGGGATGAAAAGAGGTTGTCCCCATTCTAAGTACAACCCACATATGACTTTACAAGTAAAGGAGCGAAACCATGGAAACCGAAATACTCACTATCTTCAATGAGCACCAAAAGCCGATAGGGACAGCAACGCGCGAAGAGGTACATCGTCTCGGTCACTGGCATGAAACGTTTCACTGTTGGTTTGTTGCACGAGAAAATGGTCAAGACATGCTTTACTTGCAGTTACGTAGCCCGATGAAAAAAGACTATCCGAACTTACTCGACATCACTGCAGCGGGACATTTACTCACAACTGAAAGTGTGGAGGACGGTGTGAGAGAGATTCAAGAAGAAACGGGAATCGCGGTCGCGTTTGAAGACTTGCATTCACTTGGTATTATCCCATACAGCATGAGAAACTCCGATATGATTGATAATGAGCTGGCGCATGTGTATGTCTATCACACAGAGCACAAGATGAATGATTTCCACGTGCAACCGGAAGAAGTGGCGGGAATTTACAAAGTGGCTTTACAGGACTTTTCGAAGGTGTGGAGTAGTGAACTGGAAAATATCCCGTGCTTAGGGTTTACGCATTCTGAATATGGCGAGCAGTTATTCAACGAGAAAATGATAAGCAAATCTGATTTAGTACCTCACCCTGATTCGTATTACGAAGCAGTAATTCGAGGAATCTATGAAAATCTTTTGAAAGGAAGAGAAATATGTCATTAAAAGTAGGAGACCTCATAACATTTGAGCGGACTTTCACAAAGAGAGATGTTGAATTATTTATAGAGATTTCAGGGGACGAAGGAATTCATCACGTTACTCCTGACGAACAAGGAAGACGTGTAATACAAGGACTATTAACCGCAACTTTACCAACAAAAGTAGGTGGAGATCATAACGTATTGGCTCGTACGATGAATTTTGAATTTTTTAGACCCGTATTTACTGGGGATACGATAAGGTGTGAAGTGAAAATTGAAAAATACGAAAGACAAGAGAAAAATAGATCAGGAATCACGGCATCCTTTTTATGTGAAAATCAGAATGGAAAAGAAGTCTTACAAGGGAATTTTTCAGGGGTCATCCTGAACTCCTGAATACGAATTTAACAAGCCTGAGTGACATACAAGTGAGAAGTATTGCGACCTGTATGTCACACAGAAACCTCTAGCCTTCAATGATTCAAAGGTTATTGTGCGTTTTTATCAGGTTGATGGATCCCAAAGATATTCCCCTCTGTATCCAAATAATATCCCTGCCACGCCATACCTGGTAAAGCATACTTGGATAAAGCTACTTTACCACCGTTCTGAAGGATCTTTTCCTCGCTCACATCGTAATCGCCAACACCTATCGTACACGCATATCCGTTTAGTGCTTGGTTAAGCTCGGGAGGTAAACTTTTACGTTTCATGAGAGCACCATTGATGCCTGGCGATTCCTCATCTCCAGTCACAACACCAAAGTAAGGGGTACCGGCGTAGTCACTCCAATCTTCAAACGTCCATTCAAATACATCCCCATAAAACTTCTTAGCACGATCCATATCATCCACATGAATTTCAAAATGAATTACTCTACCCATAATTGCCCCCTCATAATTGTAGTTTTGCCGAACAATCACTATACTCAGGTCTTTAGGGACTCTGAGTATTCTAATAATAACATGTTACCCGTAACTACAATGCATTCAAATTGTTTGGTGCTAAAGTTAGTGTTAAAATTATTTAGTAGAACGAAACTCTGCATAATTCAAGTAGTAACGAAAGGAAGAATGGCTATGAAGAAACTAGAAGGAAAAGTAGCGATTGTAACTGGAGGCGCATCAGGAATTGGTTTAGGTGCCGTGCAGAGATTGGCTGAAGACGGAGCAGCAGTTGCCGTTGCAGACGTAAACGCAGAAGGTGCACAGCAAGTTGCAGATGACATTAACAAAAATGGCGGAAAAGCGATTGCCATTACAGTCGACGTTGCGAAAGAAGAAGAAGTAAAAGCAATGATCGACAAAACAGTAGAAGCATTCGGTCGACTAGACATCCTGCATAACAACGCAGCATGGGGACCGATGAACGATAAAGGAATTCCAGAAATGGACGTAGACATGTGGGATGCTGTGATGGGCATTAACTTGCGCGGCCCAATGATGGGCTGTAAATACGCAATCCCTGAAATGAGAAAAGTAGGCGGCGGCTCGATCATCAACACCGCATCCGCAAACGGAAAAGTAGGCGATTATGAGCGTACAGCATACTCCGCTTCAAAAGCTGGACTCATGTCACTCACTCGCTCTGTTGCGACTCAGCACGGTAAAGAAGGAATTCGCTGTAACACAGTCCTGCCAGGTCTGATCGTTACACCTGCGACTCGTAGAAAGTTCTCTACTGAATTAATGGAACTCATGGAAGAAGGAAACTTAACACCATACGTAGGCGGACCTGAAGACATCGCTGCGTTGGTATCATTCCTCGCATCTGAAGAGTCACGTTATATTACAGGACAAGAAATTAACTGTGATGGCGGTGTGCTCGTACGTGCAGGTGCCGGAGCAATTATGAAATATGTACGCGACAAGGAAAACAACTAATAGATTTAAAAACTGCCCCAATAGGTCATGAGAAATGACTTTTTGGGGCAGTTTTTGTTTTCTAGTTTTTAGGGAGTCCTGAAATCGGTGGATAGCTAGTTTGGTAACCTAAGCTACGAGAACTAACAGGGTCCATCTAGGTTGCCATGGTAGATAGTTTCAACCGATTCGGGTCACTCGTATTCCAAGTGGTTTTTAAACAATTTTGTAAACAGGTGTACATATAAACTCATCTAGTACTACTGATTTGTGCTCAAGTTTGCAAACAGTTCGAGTGTATCTTTTTTCTGTGCATGGTCGGGATGGCTGATGTCTTCCAGTGGGGCTCCCATGACGATGCTAATGTACTCCCCATTTCCAGCAGTACCGAGCGTAGCCCAACATTGTCCCGCTTCATACGTAGTCCCGGATTTTCCGCCGAGAATCTGGAATCCGTCCTGTACTTCTGCACTTAAGGAAGAAAGGACGGTCGATGATAAAGTAATGCCTTGGGGATGATCTGCAGTCGATGTTGTTTGAAACGTCCCTTTAGTAAAAATCGCTCTGAAATTTTGGTTATCAAGTGCGTAATCTAGCAGCTTGGCCATATCAGAAGCGGTTGTATATTGCTTTGCATCATGCAGCCCCTCCGGATTTGTAAAATGGGTTCGGGTCATGCCTAACTCAGAGGCTTTATCATTCATGAGTTTCACAAACTGCTTCGTACTCCCTGCCACATGGATCGCCAAAGAGTTAGAAGCTTCACCGCCGGAAGGTAAAATTGTGCCATACAGCAAATCGCGGTATGTGACCTTCTCTCTACCATAGAACCCCGCCATTGAAGCATTTTGCGCTACCATTTCCTGATACGTAGCAGTATCTACCGGTGCACTCGCAGAGAGATCGTCAATATGCTCAAGCGCGACGATCGTTGTCATCATTTTGGTAAGTGATGCTGGATATGCTTTCTCGTCCGCATTCTTCTCATAAACTGCTTTTCCAGTATTCCGATCCACCATATAGATGTACGGGCTCACATATTCATCAGTTTGGTTGGTGCCAGCTAACTCAATACTATTACTATCCAGTCCGTTCCAACCGGTAACGTTCATAGCAATTACTAGAACGACAATGAAAAGGACAAATCCCTTTAAAACTGTCCACAACTTCCTCATCTTGCATCTACCTTTCATCCTGCAGTGATTCCGCACAATTCTATTCTTATAATGTTAAGTATAACGGACAACCCTGAAGAAAAGCATAGTTGAATTATGAAGTTTTTCTTAAGACAATTCGAGTGTGCTATATGAGTATGAATCTGCTGATGTTTCGAGCAAGATTCCTCATAGGAGCCTGAACCAGGCGGACAACTGCACTGGATGAAACTGAAGGAAATCGATACAAAGGAGTCGGCAACATTGGGCACGAAACTTTCTTCACACTCAAGCCGTAAACATAGTAACGCATTGCCAGGATGAGAAAAACGAGGGAGGGAACGGAGATGAAAGAATTCATCATCAAGCAAAAAATGTTGAGAATGAACGGACAGTTCAACGTGAAAGATTTAGAGGGTAACGATGTCTACGAAGTAGAGGGCAGCTTCCTGAAAATACCGAAAACCTACACTATCCAGGACCTTGAGGCGAACGAAGTGGCACGGATTACCAAAAAGTCATTCAGCTTCCTGCCGACGTTCTATGTAGAGGTACAGGGACAGGAGACCGTGACAATCCAGAAGGAGTTCTCTTTTCTAAAACCTAAATATACGATCGATGCAGCCGGCATCGAAGTGCTCGGAACTTGGTGGGAAATGAGCTTTGACGTGCTGAAGGATGGGGAAGTGGCGGGCACCGTAGACAAGAAGTGGTTCCAATGGGGAGATAGCTACCAAGTGCAGATTTACAATGAAGACTTGGAAAAGCTCATCATCGCACTCGTTGTCGCAATCGATTGCGTGAAAGCCGACCAGTCCGCTGCATCCGCCGCTTCGTTTTGAAGAAGGGATGGATATCTGACTGATGAAGTTCTTGATTAAAATAAGAAAGCACACTTTCACAAACGTACCTAAAGGCGAAGGGAGGGTCCCTTCGCCTTTAGGTTATACAGATATAGTTTGCACGTGAGGTTTCACGCTATTGAACCTGACTCGTTTGAACCGGAATAGCGCCGGGATCATCATCTGAATTCTCGACAACTGCAGGCTTTTTCGACCAAATGGTAGCGAGAATCGGGCCAGAAATATTATGCCAGATTGCCCCCCAGACGCTTGGAAGAGCAGCGAGCGGACCAAAGTGTGCAGTTGCCAGTGCAACGCCAAGACCCGAATTCTGCATACCAACTTCAATAGAGATAGCTCGTCGATCAGACTCATTTAATCCGAGCATCAAAGCAGTCAAATAGCCAAGCAATAATCCAAAGCCGTTATGAAGGAAAACGGCTGCAAACACGACAAAGCCGGAAGAAATGACATTGCCTGCATTGGCAGATGTAACAGCAGCCACGATGATTAGGATCGCCAAAACCGAAATAAGCGGAACGACAGAGACACTCTTCTCCACAGCTTTCGGGAAAAACTTTCGAATTAACAGACCTAATACAATCGGAACAATGATGACTTGGACGATTGACTTAAACATCGACATCGGGTCAACCGGCATCCACTGTCCCGCAAGCCACAACAGCAAAAGCGGCGTGACAACCGGTGCAAGAAGTGTGGAAAGGGAAGTCATCGCAACAGACAATGCCAAGTTCCCTTTCGCTAAATACACCATCACATTGGAAGAAGTCCCACCTGGAACACATCCGAGAAGGACCAAACCAGCAGCCAATTCTGGTGGGAGCTTAAGTACATACGCAATTGCGAACGCAACAAGCGGCATAATCACAAACTGAGCAGCAACACCCACAATGACCGGCAACGGTTTCGTCGCGATAATCTTGAAGTCCACCGCTTTTAACGTTAGTCCCATTCCAAACATGACAACCCCGAGTAAAATGGAAATGTACGCTCCTAACCCTAGGAACGGTGTGGGAAATAGGAAGGCCATGAGTGCAGCGATGATAACCCATACAGCAAAATATTTTCCTGCAAATGAACTGATTGACTCTAAAACTTTCATTTTCAAATCCCCCCCTTGAAATCCTTTTGACATTGATAAAAAAAGCAGACCATTGCTCTCTCTGAGAAGATGTAATCGGCTCCCTTCGAATGATTCTTTTTTGAAATAATTGACTCGACGAATATCTGTAACAAATTCCATCTCAACTAGAATAATAAATTCAATTATACACAATTATCAGAATGATTCAATATATATATATATTTCATATTGCTGTGTATTGGAAAGTTAGATATCCCGATATATTCTTGAGAAGGAGCCGTGAGGTGGTAGGTCAAACAAAGTTAGGACATCAAAATAGCAGTTAAACAAGAACATAGCAGTCGTAAGCCCTAATGACTTCCTGTTCGCTTCGTATATTAAGTCCTGTGTGGAATGTTTTATTACACAACACAGAAACAAGCCGTTATTGTTTTCAAATTGAGTGGAGCACAGGGAAACAACAAATAACTATTGAAGCATGACATCACGGATAGAGAAGGATACATGTTGTCAAACAACTCCGATACAAAAATGAATCGCATCAAAGTTGTTTGGTGCCCAAATTATATCATTAAGAAAATTTGCTTAGGAATTGAACTATCTAAAAGCTTTACTTTAAAGTTTGATTGACTGTTAAACGGGAAAACCTAACAAAAAGGGTGATTGCCATGCCTAATATTATGTCAAAAATCAACTTAGAAAGCCCATGAGTAAAATTAGGACTTAGTTAAAACCCAAAGATTATTCGCTAGTGCGCTATAGAGATAGAGTCTACGTTAACGCCGACATAATTAATCTCTAAAGGGCACAACGAATCATACAATAAAAAATGAAATAAAAGTTTCGAAGGAATTCCTGTTTATTGCATAATCGCCCTAAACATTTCAAACCACCTAAGAGTAATCAAGAATACTAGAACGAGAATTGTGAAATGAATGTGGAGTGAGACAAGGATATCTATACCTTTTTGAAAAGAAGGAGTGTGAAATCTGGCTGGGAAAATTAAATCAGAGGCGACCTAAATAAAGAAGTTGAAGAGACAATTAAGTTTATAACAATGTCCAAGAAGGAATGATTTTGCTATTATAAGCAATCTTTTCCCCTTGGATTTTTTTATTGAAAGTGTATAATAGAATAAATAGACCGAAAGGGTGTTCGGAAATGTCAGACAGCAACAAACTATCAGTAATTGAGCTATTCGCTGGAGTCGGCGGGTTTCGTCGGGGATTGGAACAAGCCAATGCCGACCTTTTCGAAGTGGTCTGGGGCAATCAATGGGAACCTTCTCGTAAGGCCCAAGATGCTTTTGAGTGCTATACCCGTAATTTTGGTACAGGAATTCATAGCAATGATGACATTGCCTCCGTTCCTGATGGGACGTTCCAGGAACTTGCGCCGGATATGGTTGTTGGTGGGTTTCCATGTCAAGACTATTCAGTGGCGAGATCTTTGTCAGGAGGAAAAGGAATCCAAGGTAAAAAAGGAGTCCTATTTTGGGAAATTAAAAGGGCTCTTGAAAATGGTAATCCTAAATATGTTTTATTGGAGAATGTTGATAGATTGCTTAAATCGCCTTCAAAACAACGGGGCCGTGATTTCGCAGTTATGCTAGCTACATTTCGTGACTTGAATTATACCGTAGAATGGCGTGTCATAAATGCTGCAGAATATGGTTTTGCTCAAAGACGAAGACGGGTGTTCATATTCGCGTATAAGAATGACTTATCCTTTGATAAGATACAGAGAGAACTGGATGAATCCTGTATCCTTTTTAAAGAAGGATTTTTCGCAAAACCGTTCCCGGTTGAGAAAGAGCCGTATAAAAATCGGATTGAAGAGGGGGAGCTTCCTAAAGATATCGTTGAAATATCAGATAGCTTTTCATTTAATTTCCATACATCAGGGGTTATGAGGGACGGCCGACTGTATACTGCACATCTTGTGCCTAAATTTAAAAAAACAACCACTCTGTCTGAAATCCTTTTAGATGAAGAGTTGATTGACGAAAAATTTTATCTAACTCCCGAAGCGGAAGCGAAGTTCAAGTATTTACGTGGACCAAAGAAAATTGAACGTACATCAGTTGATGGTCATAAATATCAATTCTCAGAAGGAGGAATGTCTCCTTTTGATGAGCTGGACAAACCCGGTCGCACAATGCTAACGAGTGAAGGTTCAATTAATAGGAGTACACACATTGTTGAAGTGAATGGGAGAAAAAGATTGCTTTCTCCAATTGAATGTGAACGACTGAATGGATTCCCTGATAATTGGACTGCAGGGATGACAGATCGCATGAGGTATTTCTGTATGGGAAACGCTTTAGTTGTAAGTTTGATTGAAATTATGGGCAAGAGAATTGAAGAAATAGAGAAAACAGCAATTGAGCAATCTAGTGGAATACAGATGAATTTTTCGATTTAGCCGATACCAATGTATCGGTTTTTTTGTGTGTATGGTAGAATTCTGGTAAAGAATTTTGGGGGATGTTGCAGATGATTTACAATAGTAGAGTGGAACTTATGCATAAAGCTAGCCAAGCAGATGGTCTCACATTTGGAGAAATCGACAAAAGTGGTAGGATTAGCAACGAACGTTCAAAAGGTCAATTGGGGCAAATTGTGGAAGAGAGTTTCTTTGAATATAAGGTTAATTCCACTAGTGAAGCGGACTTTGCAAATTTAGGGATTGAGCTCAAAGTTACTCCTGTGAAGACTAATAAAAACGGTACACTATCCGCAAAAGAACGATTAGTATTGAATATCATCAATTATATGGAAGAGGCTAATAAGACTTTTGAGGACTCTAGCTTTTGGAAAAAAAATAAGGAATTGTTAATAATGTTTTATGAATGGTTGCCTCAGGTGAAACGTTCAGACTACCGGATTATCAAATCGTACTTGCACGAATATGCTACTGAAGATCTTGAAATTATCAAGCACGATTGGGAATTAATTAACGAGAAAATCAGAGAAGGATTGGCACATGAACTATCGGAAGCAGATACGAATTACCTTGCAGCTAGTACCAAAGGGGCCACTAGCAATTCTCTTAGAATTCAACCGAATAGTCCAGTACAAGCGATGCAACGTGCATATTCATTGAAACAAAGCTATATGACTACCTTAATACGTAAAATTATTTCGAAAGAAGACTTGACACCTATTGCCACATCTGACGATCTTAGAAATATGAGCTTGTTAGACATTCTTAATAAAAAGTTTGAGCCATTTAAAGGTAAATCTTTGGATGAAGTTTCAGAATTGGTTGGAATTAAACCGAATTCGAATTCAAAAAACTTTCTCCAGATGTTCGTAAGCAGTCTTCTTGGCATCCGAGGAACAAAATTGGATAATATCGATGAATTTGCAAAAGCTAACATTCAATTGAAAACTGTGAGATTAGAACCGAACGGAATTCCTAAGGAGAATATGTCTTTTAAGAATGTAGATTTTCGAGAATGGGCGAATGATGAGTGGGAAAATAGTTGGCTGAACGAGTATTTTCTTGAAACAAAGCTATTGTTTGTTGTCTTTGAATATAAAGAGAATGAAAAAGAAAATGAATTAAGGGAGCTATATTTCAAAGGAATCAAATTATGGAATATGCCGTTATCTGAAATAGAAGGTAGACTCAAAGTGTTTTTCCATGATGTACAGAACTTAATTAATTATGGAATTGAATTGACTCCTACTCAGCAAAAGACAAGAACTGTCGTAAAGAACAACCTGCCTAAAGCCAAATCTAATCACCTTTGTCATATTAGACCTAAGGGCCGTGATGGTTCAGATAAAGTGCCACTACCAGATGGGAGAATGATTGCTAAACAGTGTTTTTGGATTGATAGGGAGTATATCGGAGAATTAATATCCGAAGAGTTCGATGATGGAATGAATTGAGCAGACTAGGAAGATAACTGTTGGATGTCCGTGCTCTACTCAACTCAGAAACGATTTAGAAATGTTTATGAATCAAAATAAGGTACATGTGTAACTCATAACTCAATCAAATTATGGAATAAGGTCTGAATCGATTGGTGCACGGCTGGACAAACATTGGACGGACGGAAACTCAAATCGACATCAGGTACCTGGAGAAGAAAGGGAATCCTGATATCCAGCCTACCGAGCGTTGACAGCAGAAACGTGACGATTATCGGAGGAGGATAGGCTGGAACGAATGCAGCAATAATCGAGATAAGCATGGTCCCCACGTCCCATGCTCCATCTGGCGATAGCTCGTCTGGGCAAGTTGGATGAATTTAAAGAAAAGATATCCAGACGTTTGTCTGGAATTCACTCAACGTTGTCAATTCTGTTACAGAACCACAACCATAACCACTAGAAACTGAATCATCTGATTCCTATATTAATAAGGATAAATTATTGACTTTTTTACCTATTTATCAAAGTGCAGTAAGTGTGTTCAAATTGGTAAAAAATTTCCCGTTCAATGAATCTCTAAATTCAGCATGACTGCCTGTGGGAATTTCAGAGGAATTTGTTATAACGTCGTTCTAATTGAGAATTAAAGATTGTAATTAAGAGACAGGCTCCATGGAACTTTTCAAGTAACATGCGGAACGATGAATATAGAAATGCTCTCTAATCCTTATATGCAAGTATTTGATATCAGTATTATCAACTTAATCCACTAACTTTTCTGTATAGTGGTTTGTTCGACCGACATTCCTCCGCTCTTTAAATAATTCGTGAGAATAGGTGCAAATCCAGTTTTAATTTAAGGCTTTTTGTGTTGCTATTCGTGTATTTGTTGCTACTGTCATCCAAAATACAGGTTTATTATTGTATATAATTTCACTGAAACCATTTTTTAAAATGCTGCTTTTGTTTATAATGAAGCAATAATGATATTATAAAATAAAATGAGGATTCCTTTTTTGAATAGACTAGAGGTAAGGAAGGCACAAAAATTATGCATAAAACTCTTTCATTTTTACAAGAGCTTGGGATTTCAAATTCTATCGTTAATTCGATTGGAATACAGCTAAATACAATCTTCGATTTAATTATTATAGAGAAAAAACAAAAAATTCTGGATTCTACTAATCGAAAGTCCAGTACTTTAAAAGTTATTAAAGCATTGGAAGAGAATGAAGAATGGTTTGCTCCTTCCATACTTGAAAGCCTGTATATTCTTATTGATTTTGGTGCTTCTAAACAGGATTTAAACATTACCATGGAATACTTTAGAATATCCACTATAAAGGAACTGGGATATATTAGTGAAAATGAGATCGATAATTCTACAAAACGTAACTTCACAAACAAAATGATTAAGTTGAGGGGATTAGCTCGTTTTTATGAAGAGTGGCTAAAAGATGAAAGGAATCAATTACAACTAACGCGTGACCTCATTTTATTTTATTTTTATTCGGTTCGAGAAGTTGATGATGTCGATAACAATTATCGTGTGCAAGAGTTTATTGGCGGAAAAATTAGCAATACAAGCTTTACGGAGCAGGAAATCAATCGTACAATCAAGTCATTGAGTGAAGAAGGATATCTGAATTACTATGAAGGCAGGTACTATTTTCCGACAAATATATATTACAAGAGTAGTTTTGACTCGATTGAAAGGGTGGTACCAGAAGTTCCCTTAAGAGAACTTCTAGTTACAGAGTTTAAGGATGTTGAATTGCTGAAGCATAGGTTAGATGGTTTGACACTTGAAGAGACAGGGAATCTTTTTGGAATCACTAGAGAGCGTGTCAGACAACGCCAAGCGAAAGTATTGGGGAAATTAGGCAGGATTGCCGAGGTGGAAAAATACAGAGATTTGTTCGAAACATACACGTTCAATAAAACTGAGTTCACACTACTATTTAATGAAATGCCACAACTATTCGAATTGCTGGACTTAATCTTAAAAAAAGGTACTAAAGATCCAAGTTACTATGTATTAGAATCCAATGATATTCCAAGTAAACTGAAGTTTGAATTTTTGATGAACCAAAGATTTTTCGTGACACGCTTTGGAGAGATAAAAAGGATGAACAAAGTAGATCTTGTCGAAGAAATATTATTCAATAACAAGGACCAGGTTTTTAATCCGAACACCTTTTTTGAAGTATATAAATCTGAAGCCGGTAAGTATTCTGGCTATCTTTTGGAAATAAGTAGTCCTAGAGCTATAGAGGGGAACATATCGAGAAGCGAGTATGTAATTAGCACTCGAGGACATAAATTCAGGTATTATGATTACAACGTGTCAGATGACGATTGGAGTCTTCTGAGCGAAATAATGAGTTTACTGGAAACCGGTTGCTATTCAATGCTTAAAATCTTCCAAGATAATAAACACCTAATGAATCAACTCGGTATCAGAGATGAATATGAACTTCATAATCTCTACAAGAGAAATATGAGCCTACTAAGTGCGGAGATTTCATTAACCCGATCACCGGAATTTACAGTTGGAAACATCCAAAAGAAAGATTTCATCATGGATGAGGTAATGAAATTTTCGGGCAAGACGATTGATGATTGTCTTGGGTATCTATTTGTAGAATTTGGCCATAAGAGACATACTATGGCTGCTTATATTTCATCCAATTTCAGAAGCCATGTTAATGAGGGATTGGTAATTCCTCAATTGATTGATTTGAAAGATGCACAAATTGAGGAATTAAAAACGTTATTTACCAAAGTTATTTACATGAAACATGATGCTACTGTCATCTTACAGGAAGTGGGCGAGAATTTATCTACTCCGCTACTTGATAAGCTAGGTTATTATATGACTGGCAATGTTATTTTTAAAAAAGAATTTAAAAACGTTACAAGTGCATTTTCTAGTTTTGTAACACCGGACGCTCTTTTTAAGAGAGGTGAAGATAGTGTTGGACGAAGTAGAGAAATGGGGAGTTATTTATTTAGAATGGAAGCGGAGCGGAAGCTTGTTGCTATAGGGACAGGGTTATATGCTCCAATAGAGTTTCTGGAAAACCGTGGGGTAATGGTAACGGTATTAGAAGATTTCGTGAATGAAGTCTATAACTTTTTGCCAGATGTAACGTACTTTTCACTTTACAGTCTTGAACAATCAGGGTTCACTCATCCGCTCTTGGACATGGGATTCGAATCTATTTTTTACGAGCGCTTGATTACGACCTCCGACAATTTTAATCCTGTCACACGAAAGTCTCCATTGCTATTTTCGAAAGGTAAATCGTCTCCAGTTACACTTGAATTGTTTTATAGTGATAAACTTTCTACCTTTGAAAAAGGAATGGACATCTACGACTTTGCAGATGACTTGTATGAAGAATTCCATATCGTATTTGATTTAGATAATATAAAGGCGTGTTTGCGACGATATGGATCATTTTATTCTGAAGAACTTAACAAACTTTACTTTGATAAAGAGACATATTTAAATGAGGTGTATGCATAATGAATTTATTGGATTATATAGAAAGTTATGAAGAAACAAGCACGACAACTTTAAGGTTAAAAGGAGTGACATCTGAGTTTCAAGCATATCGTGTCCCATTAGAAAGCTTGAAATACAACGTGAAGAACGATCGCATAGCAACTTTCATCACTCAATATATGGATGAAACTGGCGAGTTTCCAGGTGAGTTGGAAGAAGTCAATGCTATATTGGAGAAATTCATCGTAAACAGTGATCCAGATGCTTTAAAGAAGACAAAAAACAACATCCATGCTATCGGACAGACTGAAATAGCGGTGGTTATGTCAGATGGAATCATTATAGACGGAAACCGTCGGTTCACAGCTTTACGTCAAATATATAGAGAAACGGGGAAAGTGGAATTTGGGTACCTCCGGGCAGTCATCTTACCACGTAGTCAATACAACGATAAAGATATCAAGCGTTTGGAGTTAAATCTTCAGCACGCCAGAGAAAGTAAAGTGGATTATAACCCAATCGAACGACTGGTAGGGATATATCGTGATTTGATACAAGAAGGCCACCCGTTCTCCGTAGAAGAGTATGCATCAGAGACTCTTATTAGCCAGTCAACAATTAAGGAAGAGATGGGAATTGCAAAGCTTCTTGTTGAATATCTGAAGTATATCAATCAACCAGAAAAATTTCATATAGCTAGATCACAACGCGTTGATGGACCTCTAAGAGAAGTCTTCAAAATTTTGAAATCGAAAAAAATTGATAAAGAAGATGTAATAGATACTAGAGAATTTTTATTCGCTAATATAATTTCTCTTGATGGGGATATAACACGTAAAATTCGTGCGCTGAAGCCTGTAATGGAACAAAAGGAAATGCGTGACAGAATTATTGAAGAAACTGAGGATTTTCTTGATGATATCAATGATAATTTAACAGATGAATCGGTGGTAGATGAAGTATCGAAAACAGGGATGATAAATATAAATGTTGATGTACTTGATAAGTTCAACAACCTTACAGAACAGTATGTGGACGCTAATAAATTATCCACTGCAAAAAACCAACCTATTGAAATTTTGAAGAAATCGCTCGAACGTGTTGAGAAAGTTGACAAGGAGGCGGTTGAACGTTTTGATGAGGAACTGAAAATGGAGTTCACATCTTATTTGACGAAAATCAATAAAGAATTGGAAGGCTTAAAGGAGCTAGTGAATGCTGAATGAACTTGCACTGAAACCGGTCTACTCAACTGAAAGAGATGATATAGCAAATGCTTTTTATGTACCGGTACTATCTGAGTCTGTAGATTATAAACGGGTTTCTGGTTACTTCAGCTCTGCTGCTCTATCCCTATTTTCCAAGGGGATAGAGAAGTTGGTTCATAATGGCGGAAGGTATAAGTTGCTGATATCACAAGAAATCTCTGAAAATGATTATATGATGATAAAAGAAGGATACTTCAATAGAGAAAAAACTAAAGTAACAGCAACTAAAAGTTTAAGTGATTATGATTCCTTATCCAATATACAAAGAAGAGATTTCTCGAACCTAGCTTATTTGATTGAAATTAATGTAGTTGATATCAAAGTTGGTTTTACTAAAGAAGGTTTTTTTCATTCAAAGTATGGTATCGTTTCTGACAAAGAAGGCAATAAAGTTTATTTTTCGGGTTCTTTGAATGAGACCAAAGCAGCTTTTACAAAGAATTACGAGGCGATAACCGTGATTAAGAGTTGGACAGGAACAGAAGAATTGAAAACAATCGATTTGGAAGATAAGAAATTTGGTAATTTGTGGTCTGGAAAAAATGAGGATGGGATGATTTTTATTAAAGAGTTTAATGAAATCATAAAGTCCTCGATAATGGGATATAGCAAAGGAAAGATAATTATGGATACTTATCTGATGAATGAGGACGCATTAATTCTCTACTATGAAAACAAACAATTTTTAATTCAAGATAATCTGAAAAGCACAAGGATTGATGAGTCTAAAAGGCAAATTAAGCAATTGAAGTCCAAGTACCTGACTGATGAAGCACTTTGGAACTTCCGTGATGGATTAACATATATCGATGTCTTGGAGATTATCCGATTACTTGAAAAGTATGGTGACAAAAATGATGTGAAGATACTGGTTTCTGAATCAGTAACTAACTTTATTGAGGCAGAGCGTTTTATGATTGAAGATATTTCTAAAAGGGGATTAATGATAAAGAATCAAGATCCTTCGATGCAAGGTGCTTTCAACCAGTTCTATGAAGTTCTCTCTCGTGAAGTTTCACTTAACCTAAGAACAATTCAAGTATGGGTTAGTTTTTATATGGCTGTAATGCGGCGTGTAGGAAACTTTTCTGTTCCTGGAGCGGGGAAAACTGCGATGACATATGGAGCTTTCGCTTATCTTTCTTCTCAATCCGTAGATGAGGTTGATAGGCTTGTTGTCATTGGACCTAAAAATTCATTTAAAGCATGGAAAGATGAATTTTCCTTTGTTTTTGGAAATAAAAGAAAACTTCGAGTCTTGGATATTCATGCAGATAACTTCCGTCCGGAGATGTTAACGAAAAATATATACAATTATAATTTACTGCTCTTCAACTACGAGTCGTTGAAAAAGTATGAGGATGAGTTGAAAAAGATTGTAACACCACGTACGATGTTGATTTTTGATGAAGTTCATAAGATAAAAGGAATCCATTCAATGAGGGCACCAATTGCTATCGGATTATCGCAACAGGCAAAGTATCGATATGTGCTTACAGGTACTCCAATTCCTAATGGATATCAAGACACATGGAACTTCCTACATATTATGTTTAACAACGAGTATAAGTCTTACTTTGGTTTTTCCGAAAGCGAACTTACCAATATCAATACAAAATCTGTGGATGATTTTAATGTCAAATTATTTCCGTTCTACTGGCGTGTAAATAAAGAGGAGTTGAAAGTGCCGAAAGTCAATGCTGATAAATTGCATTTCTCTATAGCGACGGATTCAGAACAATCAGTTATCGATTTGCTTTGGAGAAAGTACAGTCATAATCCTTTTGTTTTATATGCTAGACTAATACAATTATCATCCAATCCCTCATTGCTGAAAAAGAACATTGAAAAGTCATATTTCATTGAAGATGAAAGTGATGATGAATCTAAGAGGTATTCTCTAACATTTGAATATAATGATTTGATGAAAGATATTCCGAGCTATACACCCGATGAGCTGTCTTTAATTGATAATCTAACTATTTCCTCCAAGTTTGAGAGTGCTATTTCAAAAACGGATAGTATGGTACAGGAAGGTAAAACGGTATTAATCTGGTGTATCTTTGTTGATACTATGCACAGAGTAGTTAAAAGTCTTGTGGATAAGGGGCACCGAGTTGCTTTGATATATGGCAAGGTTCCAGCATCTGATCGTGAAGAAATAATCACAGATTTCCAAAATGGCAAGTATGATGTACTGGTTACGAACCCGCATACACTTGCAGAATCTGTTTCACTTCACAAAGCTTGTCATGATGCAATTTACCTTGAGTACTCTTTCAATCTTACACATATGTTGCAATCACGTGATCGTATCCATCGCCTAGGGTTGAAGGATACTGACGAGACAAACTACTATTACTATCTTTTGCAAGGCCAAGACGATAGAAGAAATACTATTGATCAAAAAATCTATGAAAAACTCAAGTTGAAAGAAGAAATTATGATAAAGGCAGTCGAGGGTACTAAAATTGGTGTTGAATTTACATTGAATGAAAAGCAAGAGATACTAGATTTGATGAGTGAATGTCTATAGGAAAAACGAATTTAAAAAAACATGCGATGAAAATGCTTGGAATGGTAGAAAATAAAAATGTATCCAATAATTAGAGTACATATGGATTGCAAAAGTTGGATGTAATCATGAATTGCTTCTGAGGTGTATGATGCGCAGGTAGCGAATCAAAATCAGGGACAAAAGTGTTCCCTTTTCTGACATACGATATCGTGTGCACTTCTCAATACCAAGGTCTGAAAAGATGTGTCGGGAAACGTTTCGGGATTCACATGAACATCGAAAGCCCCATATATGTGACGTCCGTAACCCACTGTCAATTCAGCGGTAACATATCTAGCAATCTGATAAAAATACTACTGCTGCGCAAATCCAGGCCAATGAAAGCAGCCAAAGAATTGATGTTCTCACATGGGGACCTCAAGAGGGGGATGCCAGTACCAAACTCAACTATCTCCATCCAAGACCTGTCCAAGGAAAGGAGCAAGAATTTCATGACATCCTTACAATCCTACATGGACCACCATTTCAAAGGACTTACATTGGCACCTGCATTGTTCTATTCATCGTACCCTGCAATCCGTTACGAAATCACGAACCCCACGATTTCCCTGAATGATCCGGTAGAAATACAGCTGAAACAAGCATTTCATCGATCCATTACATTGTTTGACGAAGTGTTTCGTGGCACGGATGAGATGATGCTGATCACAGATGTCCATACGTCTTTGTCAAACTCCTATCTTCGAAAGAAACCGTTAAATGTCTACTTGAAGTATGTCAAACAGCGTGATGTGTTAACTGGGTTGCGGCATGAAGTAATCCCGGATCCCCTTGAAGAGGAAGAGAATCAACGTGTCATTCATCGATTTTCACTGCTCTGCAAAAAGGGGGACATTCGTTATCAGCAGCTGTTGCAGGCAATTTGTTATGAAGACTTTGCGCATCCGTCGACGATATTGAAAAATAATCCCTCGAGTGGTGTTGAAGTGTATTTCATCAATGTTACTGGGAACCTAATCTATCATCTATACGACGATCGGGGCTGTGATATTTTAGCTGCGGATAAACATGATTTACGATTTTTGTATGAGACCTATAACGATTGGATTCTAGATTATGATCGGAACGTAATTGATGAAACCTTTCATGATAAGGATAGATAACTGGGATCGCACCTTGTATAAGGAGCGGTCTTTTGTTGTGTCCAATATGACGGATAGACAGGTCTATTTGTGTTTCTTGTCTGTTTCATTATTGCTATAATAGGCTAACTCATTAAATCTGAAAGCCAGTGTTGCACGGAGCCATACTTAAGTAATATAGAAAGGGGCCAATCCATGGGATTCCGATTTCAAAAGCGTATTAAAATTGCTCCTGGGGTTCGGTTGAACATTAACAAAAGTGGAGTCAGTACATCTCTTGGTCGGCGTGGCGCGTCCGTAACGGTTGGAAAACGGGTGGTTCGTGCAAATGTCGGGATTCCAGGGACGGGAATCTCGTACTCAGAACAATTAACTTCCAAGCGTCCTCGGCGTTCGGCTACACGAACTGCGCCAGTGACTAAACCCGCTTTTTCTGCGAAGGCTAAAGAAGTCGAGGCGTACACTAGTTATATCGATATGTTACTCTCCATTCATGTTGAGACGGTGCAGCCTGTGGATTGGGAATCAATCTTCCAAGAATACTTGGACGAGCTCGCAGAATATGGATCAAATGCTGAGGTGGCGCGTCGTAAGTTGGAGAAGTTCCAACCGACTTGGTTTGATCGTTTGTGTCGTAGAGAGGAAGCGAAGCGGCGGGCACTGAGTGAGGAACTGAACAAGGCGGCTGAGCAGGATCGGATAGTGCTGTCTGAAAAACGGGCGATGTCCGAACAGGCGTCACTGGTGCTCGCAGGGGATGAATCCGCATGGCTGGAAGCGCTACTCGCACATCACGCGTTCGATACCATCGAACAGTTCGGGAATACGGTCCATGCCCAATTCCGAAACAGTGAGTTGGCGGTGTATGTGGAGCTTGGCGATGAGGAAGTCGTGCCTGCAGAAGTGCTGTCGCTTACGGCGAAAGGCAATCTATCCCGAAAGAAGATGGGAAAAACCAACTACTATTCCCTCTATCAGGATTACGTTTGCAGTTGCATCCTTGGCGCAGGACGCAACGTGTTGGCAATATTGCCAGCTGAGCAGGTGCTTATTCATGTCTATGACCGGAGCCAGGCGGACGAACCGCCGGTGAAAGGGTGTATTGTGTCCGTTCGTATCAGAAGGGAAGAGTTGTCTGGGGTGCTCTTTGAATTGCAGGACTCCTCAAGAACCATAGAAACCTTTGAGCACCACATGAACCATTTGAAGACCAAGGGATTCCGTTTAGTGGAAGAATTAGAGTGAAAGATGAAACTGGCATTTATTCGCTCGTTTTAACAACTAACTGACAAGACAGGAAGGTGCAGAATGACTAAGCATAGAATTTATACGACGAGTTTCGCAAGTGTCTATCCCCATTATGTTACGAAGGCGGAAAGAAAAGGACGTACGAAAGAAGAAGTCGATGAGATTATTCGCTGGCTAACAGGCTATCAACAGAAAGAGCTGGAAGCCCAAATAGAAAAAAAGACCGATTTTGAGACATTCTTTTCGGAAGCGCCACAGATGAATACTGCACGTACACTGATTAAAGGTGTGGTCTGCGGCATTCGAGTGGAGGAAATTGAAGAACCGCTGATGCAAGAAATCCGTTATTTGGATAAGCTTATCGACGAATTAGCAAAAGGCAAAGCAATGGAAAAGATTTTGAGGAAGCCCTGAATAAGCTTTTGTTTTTCATCGCTGTAGTGTGCATGAACGCACAAACCCGAAGCTGTTTCTAACAGATAGAGTTAACAGTTTTATCTGTCTATTCTGTCGACTGTTTTCAGTTTTTATTGTAAGCTTGTACTACTGGGAACTAAACCGATAGAGGGGGAAATGAGATGGCGGATGTAAGTAAACAAGCCGAGGCATTTCAGGAAAAGCTGAAGGAAATGGGAAGCGTTCGAGAAGTGAAAGAGCTACCGGACAGTGCCCGGACAGCACAAGAAGCGGCTGATGCGATTGGATGTGAAATCGCACAGATTGCAAAATCAATCATTTTTAAATTACAACAGTCTGGAGATCCGTTATTGGTGATTGCAAGTGGTGTCAATCGGATTGACGAGCAGAAAATTGAGCAGCTTGCAGGAGATGCGCCAGGTAAGGCGGATGCAAAATTTGTTCGTACACACACAGGCTACGTCATCGGTGGCGTTCCGCCTATGGGACATGCCGAACCCATTCGTACACTGATCGACGAAGACCTTTTGCAGTATGATACGATTTGGGCAGCCGCCGGTCATCCGAAAGCTGTATTTGAACTGACACCTGAGGAGTTAACGCGACTCACTGGTGCAAATGTCGTTCACGTTTGTTAAAGGAGTTAAAGTTGCTTGTGTGACTCGATTTCAATCGTTCCTTTCACATGTTTTCTATCGACACCCCGTAGTAATAATTCAACACAATTAGGGAAGACTATCCTCTGTATCATGATCTATGAATGAAGGAGGATGTCTGATGGCTAAAAACTTTCCGAAACCGAATGATCCTTCGGATAATGTAGAGCGGTTGAAAAAAACGATTGGTAATATGGAAGCGGCCGAGGAAGCGATGTATTTTGCAGAAGGCAAAGAGCGTGCTCAAATCAAAGCGAAAAATGAACGGCGTGCAGAAAGCATTGGAGATTTGAAGGAAGAAATTGCAGCAGAAAACAAATCTCGATATAAGAAGTATTGACGCGTCACTTACTCAAGTGACATTCAGATTTTAATTGAACAGAGTCTAATCCCGTTGCAATCTATGCTGCGGGGTTTTTTGTATGTGCTGACAAGAACCATGTAGGTTGTCTGTATAACGCACAACTCAAACTCGATTCGAAATAGTGTCCGAATTGTTTGGTGCACAGCCTACCTTGGATACTTTCATAAATAAATTTGCTGAATCGATCTTAGGAGTTGCATATTCCTCGAAATTATATTATATTAATTGACGAAGCAATAGTTGACGCATCAAACATTGTTTCATCAATTAATTTAAAATAAGAAGAGGAGCTTTTTCATCATGCAAAAACATCAAAAAACGAATGATTTCAATGAAATATTAAATGGGCGTCGTTCCATCAAAGAATATGATCCAACAGTTAAAATCAGCCATGAAGAAATGAGTGAAATCATCACTCAAGCTTCAAAAGCGCCATCGTCAATAAATATGCAACCTTGGAGATTTGTTGTGATTGACAGTGAGGAAGGAAAAGCAAAACTAGCCCCTCTTTCCAGATTCAACAAGGATAAGGTCTTGAGCTCATCCGCAGTAATCGCTGTATTCGCAGACTTAAATAATTTTGACTATGCCGAAGAAATTTACGGCAAAGCTGTTGAACTTGGATATATGCCTCAGGAAGTAAAAGAATTTCAATTGAATGCTTTTAAACCGATTTATGAAAAGATGTCCGATGAAGAAATGAAAGATACTATTATGCTGGATGCTGGGCTTGTTTCCATGCAACTTATGCTAGTAGCCCGTGCTTACGGATATGATACGAATCCTATTGGTGGTTATGAAAAAGACCAGATTGCAGAGGCCTTTGATTTGGAGAAAGAACGTTATATGCCAGTTATGCTAATCACCATCGGTAAAGCCATCAATGAAGGTTTTCAATCGTATCGTCTGCCAGTCGAAACAACTACACAATGGAGATAAGATAGAATCTATTGAATTTAACTCGGTATGTTTTATTTAGTTTTAAAACAATTAAATTGGGGTTAGTGATCATTTTGGTTGTATGTTCGATAATTTTGTATTATATTTATTGATAGGTCAATTATTGACGAGTCAATTGATTGGAGATGCTCTTATATGTTGACCTCATAACTTATTTGGGAGGTCAATTATGAGATGTTCACTATCAAATCAGGAACAAATCTTACGTCTGCTTAATGGACTTAACAATCAAATCAGCCCTAAATTTGAACGGTGTACAGGCATTAGTGCATCACGCTATGAATTGTTACACCAGCTTTATGAAACTGAAGAAATTAATCAATCCACCCTACAAAAAGCTGTTAATATCGATAGTGGTGCCATTACTCGTCATCTAAAGCAACTTGAGGCAAACGGCATGGTGACAAGACGAAGAAACCCTAGCGATAATCGAGTGATATTTGTTCGCCTTACCGAGGAAGGCCGTAAACAAATTGTGAGTTACAAGAAAGAAAAGGTTGGTTTTGTAAATCAAATGCTTCATGATTTTAAACCGGAAGAATTAGAATCCCTATCAGATATGCTTAATCGCATGCAAAACAATATCGTTAACTACTAAAAGTTTTGAAAAGAACTGGATATTATTATGCATAAGCTTCTAGTTCAATAAATCTAATTTAAAGGATGGATAACTATGATTATTATTCACGCACACCTTCAAGTAAAACCGGATCAAGAACAAGCATTCTTGGAAGAAGTCAAAACACTTCTTCCAGCATCAAGAGCTGAAGAAGGGAACATTAGCTACGATTTGTTGAAATCTACTGAACAAGATTGCCATTATACAATGGTTGAAATTTGGAATGATTTAGAAGCTACTGCAACCCATAATACAAGTGAGCATTTCACTGCTTTTGTTCAAAAAGCGCCAACTTACTTGGCTGCACCAATGGACCTTAAAGTATTCAATGGAGAACCTGTAAAAGCATAATTTCTATATTCAATAGCAAACAACCCGAGGAGTTCATTCTTGGGTTTTTGCTTATGCACATTTACATCCTCAAGTAATAACATAGGTATTAACATGTAAAAGAGCTCAATGACTACCCTCTTGAAATTGGTTTGTGTTTCAATTAACGCGCGATTCGTTTTATTCACAGTGTTCCAGTGTATCCTGATGAAATCGACATCGACTCTCTATATAGAGTGGATAAGGAAAAAAGTGGAGAGGCGTCCATTATCATTTTTTTCTGCCTGCAAGTTTAATTGAACAGAGTCTAATCCCGTTGCGAGCTATGCTGCGGGATTTTTTTCTATGTACGGACAAGAATGGAGCCAACTATGCTAAACTATCAGAATAATGAGAAGGGCAGTTATACTTGTTAATAGAGTTCTATGTTCATGGATCAGTTTAGAAGGGATGAGTACGAGTCAATCTGAAATAGAAGGGAAGAATGTTATGGAGACTAGAAGGAAAGTGGAAGTAGTTCCATACTCATCAACATGGCTACCTGCATTTCAAAAAGAAGAGACTACACTTCGAACGATTTTTGGTGAGGAGTTATTAGAAGTCCATCATATCGGTAGTACATCAGTAGTTGGAATGTCTGCAAAGCCGGTGATTGACCTTCTGCTTGTTGTTCGCTCGATTTCACGTATTGATGAATGGAATGATTCGATGTGTGGAATTGGGTATGAAGCTAAAGGTGAAAACGGTATTGAAGGAAGACGTTACTTTCAAAAGGGGGGCAATGCGAGGAGTCATCACGTTCACGTCTTTGAAGAAGGAAGTCCTGCCATTGCTCGTCATCTTGTGTTTCGAGATTTTTTAAGGGTGCATCCTGCTCGTGCGATGGAATATGGAGCGTTGAAAACACGACTAGCCACGCAATATCCGTATGATATCGAGAAGTATATAGATGGGAAATCAGATATAATCCGACGAATTGAATGTGATGCTCTACTATGGTCCCGTAAACGTTAATTTTGAATCAATCAGATACTATTCACAATGTCAAGGAGGAGAATTGAAAATGAGAGTGCTAGAACAGACCATACATAAGATCGAAAAATTAGATGAGGAAATTATGGAGAGGGCGAGGAAACGAGTAGACAGTTTGATCAAGCCTCCCACAAGCTTAGGGAGACTCGAGGAGATTGCCGTGCAATTAGCTGGCATTACTAAAGAACTTACCCCTTCACTCGATCAGAAAGCGATTATTACGATGGCTGCTGATCATGGTGTATACGATGAGGGCATTTCCAGTAATCCTCAAGAGATTACATTAGCCCAAACGTTACTCTTTCAAAAAGGTTTGACAGGCGTGTGCGCAATAGGAAGAGTTTCAGGAGCGAAAATTATAGCAGTGGATATTGGAATAAAAGGGGAACTCCCTAAAGATGCAGGTGTGATCAAAAGGAAAATTAAACATGGAACAGATAATATGGTGAAAGGTCCTGCAATGACAAGAGAGGAAGCGATCCAATCGATCGAGGTTGGCATAGAGATGGCCAATCAGGAAGCGAGAAATGGAACCCGTTTGATTGGAACAGGCGAGATGGGGATCGGCAACACCACCTCAAGTACGGCTATTTTGTCTGTTTTAAAAAATTGCGATCCGTTAGAAATTACCGGAAAAGGGGCAGGTGTGGGACCAGGAGGAATTGAGCACAAAGTAGCGGTCATTAGGAAAGCCATTACGAAAAATAAGCCGAATCCGAATGATGGAATCGATGTTCTGGAAAAGGTTGGCGGGTTGGAAATCGGGGGCATGGCAGGAGTGATGCTGGGGGCAGCGGCGAATCGAATCCCTGTTGTGATAGATGGTTATATCTCCACAGTGGCGGCCTTGATTGCCGTGTTGATTGAACCGAACGCCAAGCAATATTTCATCGCCTCCCATGCATCCGCAGAACCAGGCGGTCGACTGGCAAGCGAGCTGTTAGGAATTGAACCCATGTTAACGATGGATATGTGTCTGGGGGAAGGTTCTGGAGCAGCTTTAGCCTTCCCGATTATTGAGGCGGCTGTTAGCATGATGAAACATATGGCAACTTTTGCGGAAGTGGATATGGAAATTTAGTTTCTACCATTCATTCATAACGGTAAGGTTACTATTATTAGATAGCCGAGTTATATCTACTAGTTTGACTAACTTGTCCTCAGTACGTGGGAATATGAGGATGACTATTGGAGAGTTCAAGATAAGTTGCAGTCCCGTCACACGGAAAGGAGAAGCACTTATGAACTACGACATCCAACATGTAAGTGAAACAAACAGAAGAGAGATGTTAGCCTTACGTGTCTCAGAAAAACAACGGGGGTTTATCGAAACAATAGAAGAATGCTTAGCGGAAGCCAAACAATGGAAGGAATTTCGGCCAGTCGGTTTGTATGTCGATTACGTGCCTGTTGGCTTTGCGATGTATGGTTCTTTAAAAGATAGCCAGGGGGGCAACAATCTTTGGATAGATCGAATGCTGATCGATGAGCAGTTTCAAAGTAGGGGATACGGCCGAAAGTTTATGGAGCTTCTAATTGAACGGGTGCTTCAGGAATATGGAGAGCAACCGATTTACCTAAGTGTTTATAAAGAGAATCTAGGTGCCGTCCACTTGTATGAAACACTCGGTTTTGTATTCATCGGTGAATATGATACTGCTGGGGAAGAGATTATGCGGAAGGGATAGAAATGAGAGCTTAGATAGAAGTTCTTACAGATTCGTTATTTGAACGAAGAAAGAAGGGAAGCTATGAGATCCATCTATCTACTCGTAATCATAGGCTTGTTGTCAGTATTAGCTGCCTGCCAATCAAAAGAAGCGGAGCAATTTATCAAGCAGGAAAGCACAGTGGAAGAAGCGCAGCAACTAGTCGAGGAAGCGATGCGAGATAAGGGGCTGACTGTATCAGCAGGAAAAGTGCAGTATGACAATATTGGAAAGTCTGCAGACACGAGCCGAGTTGTGGTCGATTATGAAACGGAACACGATCCCGTATACAAAGGGCGAGCTTTTTTAAATGTGGATGAGGAAGCCAAGCCTAGAAGATTTGCCGGTTTGGATCATCTAGGGTTAGAGCGTACCGAAGGGCTTATTACACTCGGGGATGTGTTAATGGAGAAAATCTCAACCGCAGCCCATCAATCTGCAGTGCCTAAAGTAGAAGAACTAAGGAAGTCAATCTCCGGATTGAGCTGGGAAGAAAGTGAAAAGATTATCATTAAACAAGTGGAGTATAATCAGGAAATGTTTCCTGAACTATTGCGTTTGTATGCAGAGAATCGACTGGGAAATCCATCTGAAGAGGAAGCGAAAGAATGGATGGAACAGTACAAGGGACATTCAGATAATGACCAACCAGAGATGTGGTTACCCTTTAACTACGCTGGTGAAATGACAAATACTCAATTCGAAACGATTTTGGAGCGTTTTGGTAATCTTGAAGATCTGTGGGGAGGACCTCTATATGTTCGTATTACGGCAGATCGATTCGATGAGTCTGAGGAGCCCATTTACAATAAGTACTCCAACGGAAAGGGATCGAATGTGTTCATTGGGGGCTTAGAATGATGAGTTACATGCCAATTAACCACGTGTATGTACAAAAATTCAGGATTAGATCCAGTTAGGCGCCATCTAAATCCCATAGGTAAATCCATTTAAAAGCAACCTTCCCGCGATGTAAAGAGGCGCAGGAAGGTTGCTTTTTTTCTCAAAACGTTGCAGAGAGTGGAGCCAAAGGTCATTTTACGGCCAGAAGCAGTTCTCAAATTACTTCAGTATGCAGAAGTTACTGGAACCCTCTACACTCAGCTAATTTCATGATAGAGCTAGCGTTACGTCCTTCAAACCTAGTAAATTAACCAGGAGTTGAGGCTGTCCGTTGATACTTAGGAGTTAGGCTCCCAACACTAAAGTGGCTAACATATAGACGGACGATACGATGGTGATAATTGCGATCAATATTTTTAACTGTGGTATTGGAACTTTGTTCGCAATCCGTGTGCCCGTCATGATTCCGATAACAGTGCCAAGCAAGCTGGCGACAATCAGTATGGCAGTTGAGTCCAAGTTGGCGCGGGAGAAGTATCCCGCCATGGAAGGGATAGCGATAATGACAGAGTTCAGGAGACCCACGCCTACCGCCACTCTAATATTGACTCCAAGACTTGCTAACAACGGGACTAATAATATCGGTCCGCCAGCTCCAGTTAGAGCACAAATGACTGCTGTCAAAAAGCCAAGCAGCATAACGAAAAGGCGATGATCCAACAGGGATGAACGTTCTTGTTCACCCTCACCTTTGTTTTTCTTAAACAGAATAGATAATCCCGCCAGTAAAACGAACAGATAAAGGAAGAGTTTTACTAGGAAATCGGAAGTTAAGACATTGATTTGAACCCCTAAAAAAGCTCCAGGGAGGCTACCGATACTTAAAAATAGCGCAAGTTTCAAATCCATTTGTTTCATCTTCCAATAAGAGTAGGCTCCGAGTATACCCGAAACGGCAAAGGCCAAAAAACTTAGCGCAAGGGAGTCATGTACAGGCATGTGTAAAAAACCAACGTAAATGAGTGGCAATAGGAAACCGGCAATCCCGGATATTCCTAAAAAGATGCCAATTACCAAGTTGGCAAGTAAGACGATACAAAAAAGTAAAATAGACATTTGTTAAACCTCGATTATTCTTACCCATAGGAGTAAGGTTATATATTTGCTCGGATAGAAAGTTCCTTCATTGAAAGTTTGCTTTCATACAGTATTTTCTCTTCATCCATTGTAAGGACTTGTCTGTCTTTCATCAATAGTTTTCCGTCCACGATTGCATCAGTTACATCCCTGCTCGTTACAACTTCAATGAGCGTATTTAATAAGTTGTGGGTTGGCTGGATATGGGGTTGATCGACATCTATGAGGATGAGATCGCCTTTTTTGCCGATTTCTAGCGTCCCTAATTGGTCTTCACGAAGCATCGCCTTTGCTCCTCCTAAAGTTGCCATTTCCAAGAGAGACGTTGAAGGCATGACGACCGGGTCGAAAATAGGAGCCCCGAAAGACGCTCGCATCAGTGATTTGAACACGCGCATCTGGTCGAACAAGTTCAAGCCGGAATGCCCAGCACCATCCGTTCCTAGACTGACGGTTATTCCTTTTTGTAATAATTGCGGGGTATTCGGGATCCCTTTTCCAGAATTACTGACAGGACTGTGTGCGACTTTACATTGACGGTTTCTGATGATTTCCATTTCGTTTGCAGAAAGAAGAATGCTGTGAGCGCCTAAGAAATTATTATCCAACACACCTAAAGAATCCAAATACTCGTAAGGTCTCATTTTAAAGTTTTCAAGACAATAACCGATTTCATTTGTATATTCATTCATATGGGATTGCACGCCAGTAGAGCATTCCTTTGCCGTGGTAAATACTTGTTGGATGAGTTCAGGCGAGCAAGAAATGATAGAGCGCAAGGAAAACCATACATCTAATCTCCCATCACCAGATCCGTTGAACTCGTTGAATAATTGGCGATTGAGATTAATGTTTTCTGCGATAGATAACTTCATATCTGTGGGAATCTCTTTGCCACTATCCATCGTTGAAGACGTAATGACGCCGCGCAAACCGGATTCCAAGACCGATTCAGCCACCTTATGCATATGCCGTCCACCTGCATCGATGAAAGAGGTGGTTCCGGATTTGATCATCTCCAGGCAACTTAGCTGGGAGCTGATATGTACGTCCTTTTCCTGAAGACGACTTTCAAAAGGAACCATGATTCGTGTCCATATCATTGGCAATTCATCTGCTATCCGTCCTCTTAAAAGTTGCTGGCAAGTGTGGGTGTGGGCATCGATGAGACCGGGCATCGCGAATTTACCTTTCGCATCCACGGTTTCAGTCGCTGTGAAGGATTTCGAAAGTGTTGACGTGTCTCCGATATCGACAATAGTTTGATCTTTTATCACAATTGCTTGGTTATGTATGACTTGAAAGTCAGGGGTTAGTAGGGAACAGTTTTTAACAATCAGATCCGCATACTCTTCTCTTTTCTTCATAGTAGTCCTCCATGATCTTTTTATTGGTGCATCATTCAAAAGTATTTGTCACATTCAAAAAAACTTCGGCAAACGTAGCCTGTATAAGGAAAGTACCTGTAAAGACCAAAATAGCGACGATTACCATTTTCCAACTTTGGCTAATGAATGACTTGAAGTCGAGTCCGATTCCAGCAAGAGTCCCAACAATTGTAATCGGAGCCATGAAGGAAATTTTAGCTGTAGCATCAATGATTGGCTGGGCGATAGGTGAAATAGGGCTTGCCACAATCATTCCTGTCATCACGACATAGACGATAGGTGGGATTTTTAAAGGGATCAACCTACCTAATGAGATACCGACAAACGCAATGGCAGATAATGAGAGCACACCTGGAATAGATTCTGTAATGGACACTTTGTTGCCGATCAGGTTCGCCATGAGCGTTGTAACGACTGAGGTAAGGATTAGGGAGAGAGTCCAGTTACGCATATTCATAGCCATGTTAAGCTCCTCCCTTTACTTTATGTCTTTTAAGGAAACTAGGAAATCCACCGGAAAGCTTTGGCTCCAGAAAGTAATACAATTTCTTTGTAAGTGGAAGAGAAATGAACAAAGTGAAATAAATTCCTACAATGGCAGACAACATATCACTTGCTCCTGCCAGCATGACAATCTGATCAGCGTACTCAGGATAAATAGTTGCAAGTGTACCGGAAGCGGCCGCCATCATCACACCGCTGCCGATCCCGCAAGCCATCGCGAGTGCCAACGGGTGGAAAAAGTTAAACGATGCGACAAAGCTTGCTAAAAATCCGATATATACAGTCCCTATTAAAAAACCGATGATGTAGATGGAAAGGGCGCCTCTTGCTTCAGGGGAATCGGAGCCGTAAAGGTGACAAATCAAACCATAATCCTTATCCCGGCACGTTGAACTCGTTGCGCCAATCGCTTCTCTCTTAATACCAAGTAGCAATGCAACTGGCAAGGCGAACAAAATGGTTCCGATATGTCCAATTTCCTGAAATGCTAGTGCCGGTCCTACATTGACTAATTCAGGAAGGTTAGCACCGGCTAGTACACCGACTTTCGCCATAAAGGGGGTAATCACGACGAGCACTAGTGAGGAGGCCTTTTTTGCTTCCTTTTTTGTGAAGAAACGTAAAATATCTTTTCCAAGTAAAACGCCGATTACGATTGCAAAGAGCATAGGGTAGATAACAATTAGAGCAGACCCTAAATGGAACGTTTTCATGCCGATGTATTCGGCGATGATGACAATGATAATAGCTGCTAAATATAAACGATAATTATCTTTCAAATTTCCCCATAACGATTGTTGCGGATGTGCTGTGCTTTCCAATTTACTCTTCCTCTCTAGTGAATTTTTTCGAATTCTGCATATGAAAATGGAAAAAACTCTAGTTTTTTCAACTAGAGTTTGACAGGTGAACAGACTGAGAAAACGAAAAGAAGGTAAACCATGCACCTCATTTACAAAGTGCGGCTACCTGATCGTTTTTTCGTCATTCTTCGTAGTCAAACTATTTACGGTAGTTTGGTAGAGACTTTTGGACCCTATTTCCAAGTTTATACGATGAAATTGAAATGCGAACTTAGTTGGTTGTTAACAACTAATTGTTCGGATATTAACTAAACTAAACCATTTTATTTTGAAAGTCAAAGGTTTATTGCAGAATAAAACGAAATATGAGGGGGATCTCATAAAAAGTTGCGATTTAAGGAGGAAATGACAGCTTATAGTTCCGAAGAATACAAAAAACGAGGTTCCAATCATTTCGTTGATCGGAAGCTCGTTTTGGCACTACTTCATAAACAATCGCATATCGTGTACAAGCTGTTCCGTATATAAGCAGACCAAAAAGGGCGGCTCCAACAAGTCCTGTTTCTTGACCTGTTGAGTCCGCCATTTACTTTAACTCTTCTTGAATGGTCGAATTTGTGCACAGGTAATGTCTGGTCTAAAAAATAATGACTACTTAGGACGATATATTAGTTGCACAACGCCCGAGGAAAAAACGTTTGTTTCCATTAGTTGCAAAGGTAATCGTTGCGTAAGATCTTCGAACAATGGTTTTCCTTCTCCCAGCGCAAGTGGGTGTATAGATAATCTGAATTCGTCAACGAGCCCCTGGTCTATGAATGTTGAAATTAGACCAGCTCCGCCATACAGCCAGATGTCTTTACCCGGCTGTGTTTTTAATGGCTGATTACTTCAGAGATGTTCTCTTTTATAAAGATAGCTCCCTGATCGATGCCGTTTCTTGTTGTGAAAAACACATACTTTTTCTTTTCATGTATCAAGTCCCATAGTTCGCTTTCTTCCTGATTTTCCGGTTGATAGTGTCCCCACAAATCATAGCTTTTCCTGCCGTAAAGAATCGTGTCGATCTAATTCAAAAAATGATTGAACTCCATTTCAACATTCATGATGCACCAATCAGTTTCACCATATGTTCCTTCAATAAATCCATCTAGTGTGACGGCTAAGTCTAAAATGACTTTTCGTTGTCTATTTAAATTTTGCATGGCGTATTCTCCTTTGAAGATGATCGTTAGTATTGATTTGCTATGAAAATTGGGCTCACTTAATGCGCATTTACATAGAGTAGGACTAGTTACGATTAATCATAAATGACATCTTTCCCTTGTTCGCGCAACGTGTTTAAGGCTGTCAGCATCCTGTTGATCTCGTCATCAGAATGGCGTTCCCATTTGCCCAGCGCTGCTACTATTTTCAACGGAGATTTAGAGCGGTATGAACGTGTTGGGTTGCCGGGGAATCGTTTGTCTGTCACGTTTGGGTCGTTTTCGAATTCACCTGTAGGTTCGATAACGTAAATTCGTTCCTGGAGTCCGGATGTGGCTAATTCAGCACCCCATTTGGCGGCATCCAAGGTTGCGGTGAAGTAGATATGGTTGGATTTTTTGTCCTGGTAGTTCGAGGGGTGCTGAGGCTTCAAGAAGTCCCCGATTTGCAGTTCCGCTTTTGTGCCATGAAAGAAAGGGCCCTCCTCATGTAACGTTGTTTGGTTGTCCATCCAACTACACTCCTTTTATTGCAGATTTGTATGTATCAGTATAGGGCAGGAGGTATTAAAATAACAGTCTATAAGTGGTTTTTCGGTTGTGGTATAATGGAAGCAAAGGATGTGCTGTCGGACGGCAAATGGTCACGCACTCATGCAGCATAGGAATATGATTAAGACACTTTCCGATTTAGTGGGAAGTGTTTTTTTATGGTGTTTTGCATTAATAAAATCTGCTTTGGAGAAACACGTTGAAGGTATATTCGAAGTTATGTGGTACACAGTCGAGTCAAACTCTTTTGAAATGAACTACGATTCCTCAGAAAGAAAAAACGAAATTGGATTCTTCGAAATCGAATGATAAGATAGAGAAGGAAATATTTCTCAAGCAAAGTTGTTATTCAGATGAATTCTTACTATAAATGCGCGACATCTAGGTTGATTGTTCAGCAACATAACAAGTGAAAGAAAACGCTGTGAGAAACTACCAGAGAATGGGGATGTAGTATGACATTACGAAGTTTGGGGATAGCTGTGATCACTTTCAGTGTTCTGGAATTGGTTGCGATTCCTGTGTTATTGATAGTTCCAGATAAGCTCTATTCAGCAATAGATGGTGTTTTTATCATTGTTTTCATCGTATATCCTTTATTTTATCTGCTCGTCCTTTTAATGTTGAAAAAGGGAATCCGAAAAATGGGAGCAGTCATTTTACTGATTCCGTTGCTCCTATACACCCCTATCTTGATGGTTCTCCAGGGACTGATTCGATAATACGCTATTCAGGGCAGTTTTGGGCGGCGAAAAAGATGTTTGAATCCTCGTGAAGGAAGGTGGGGCTACGTTATGACAACAAGCTACAAAGAGACATTTGAACGTTTTGCTCTCTACTTTTTAGCGATTCTACTATCTCCCATATTATTTGGAATTCTCTTAGCAAGTTACTCTATGATTGCTGTTCAAGATGCTTGGGGATTTGCCCCAACGGTCTTTGTAGTAGCTCTTTACTCGTTTCCGTTCTTTGCATTATTAGCATTCCCTGTTTCATTGTATATCGATTTCTCAGCCAGGTTTAACAACTATTCGAATAGCCTAAAGACATTGCTTTATGCGGGGGTTGGTAGCTTGGCGGGCCTTTTGGGAAGCGTTATTCTATATGATCTTTTTTCATTAATATCTATGATTTTATTAGGGGCTATCGGTGGCGTACTTCACTTTCTCGTATTGACACTCATAAAAAAGGTTTTCAAATAACACTGCTTTCGGTCGTTCATGTGGCAAACGAGTCAACTACAAGTTAGACGTGTTGGTCCATCGTGAAGATAAGAATAGAATTATTTTGGGATGTGGCTAGAACCTAATGGATAGCTGTGTACCATTGACTCTAACTATGCTTTAGATGTATTACTAATCAGTGAGGAAACATACACTTCGGACATATTTCAGGAATTTATAGAAGTTGTATGCTGCGCAGGTATGCCATACAAAAAACAACAGAGAGGAAGATCGTGGATGACGGTAGCAGCAACTTCTGAAAAATATACGAGGCAAGCAAATAGGTACTTGCTCTACACCATATTAGGATTGGCTGCGGGTATCATAACTAGACTATCAGACTTTTTTCCGTATGATAGCTTATGGAGTTTTAGTTCGATTGCAACCTTATTCGGCTTTTGGATAGTTACAGTGACGCTGGTTATTTACTTCAGTGATTCAAATTGCAACGCTGCAATCAACGTCCTATTGTACTTGTTAAACATGAATCTTAGTTTTTATTTGTTGCAGTACATTTTGGGTTTCTATATGCCACGATTCTTTAATGATGGATTTCAATGGAACCTTTTCATGTTCTACAATGTGCTCGCCGTCGTATGCAGTGTTATCAGTTTCGTGCTATACAATTGGAACAAAGAAAACAAGTGGAGCAGTTTTTTGTATGCCTTGCCTGTCAGTGGTCTAGCCGCTGAAACAATTGGTGTAGGCATTTATCTTAGTGAGCATCAGATGTATTTGTTCCAGTTTGTTTTTAATCTCACAGGCCTAGTGGTTTTAGGTGGGTTATTCTTCCGAAACGCAGCAAACAAGTCGGTCTTTGCAGTCACCCTGGCCACAATTACAGCAACAATGTTTTCTCTGTTCTATTTTCCTTTTCTCTAAGTTACCTTACAGGAATTAGAGGGTTCGCTGTCCTGGCATTGTATAACGCTGATAGATACAGGCTAATTTGTCTTTATTTATGAACGGCCGAAATTTTTGAAATTAGCATAACCACAAATCGTGGCGCAGATTAAAGTTTGCAGAAGAAGAGTAGACGAAAAGAAGGCTTTTTAGTGTCTGCAGAGCTAGATCCACGAGCTTATGAGACATATATTAAACACAACTCTGAAACGTAGAAGGATTTTGTGGTGAGCTTGTCTTCAGGTTCGCTTTTTAGTTTGGGTGTTAGGTTATCTGGCCTTTTTATTTCATGGCCTTTGTCTGTGTGATGCACAACTCAACCAATATTCAGAGTTGTTATCAAATAAAAAGGCGGACTGAACAGGTCATAATTCGTGACCTGTTCAGTCCGCCTTTTTTTATCTTTTCTTATTCACCACAAAGTTCTTCTGCGATATTGACAAAATAATTCACACCATACTGCAACGCCGTTTCCTCAATCTTGAATTTTGGATGATGCAGGGGATAGGCTTTGCCAAAATCTTCATTATGAACACCAATGAATTGCATGGACGCAGGAACTACTTCTGAATACGCCGCAAAGTCCTCAGCGCCAAACATCGGCTCTGGCAAGTCGATAACGTTCTCTTCTCCGACTAATTTAGCTGCTGCGCGGCGAGTGATTTCCGTTGCTTCCGTGTCGTTATGAACTGCGGCACATCCGAGATCCCATTTGATTTCCGCTTTTGCACCATGCGTGTTTGCGATGCCGTTTACAACCTGGTCCAAGTACTCTCTAGCTTGTATGCGAACGACCGGATCATGCGAGCGGATGGTTCCACCGAATGATGCACTTTCTTCAATGACATTCAACGAGTTTCCACAATTGAACTTTGTCACAGTGATGACCGGAGCCTGCAAAATCGGCAATTTACGAGAGACGATCAGCTGAATATTCGTGACAATCTCTGCTCCGATAATGAGTGGGTCGATTGCGAGTTCAGGAGTAGAGGCATGGCCACCTCGTCCGATAATTTTCACTTCAAAGTCATCTCCTGCTGCATTCATCTTACCAGCACGCATCGAGAACTTACCTGCGTTCTCATAGGGATAGACATGCAATGCAAAGACGTAATCGACGCCTTCCATGACGCCGTGTTCAACAAGTTCTTGCGCTCCGCCTGGTGTCACTTCTTCTGCATGCTGGAAGATGAAACGGATCTCTCCGCTGAATTCATCCCGTCTTTCGGACAACGCTTTCGCAGCACCCATTAGCATTGAAGCATGTGCATCATGACCACAAGCGTGCATCACTCCTGGTGTTTTGGATTGGAAGTCGATATCTGCCTCTTCATGGATAGGTAACGCGTCGATGTCTGCACGAAAAGCAATTGTGCGAGATGTTGCAGCAGAAGGTTTTCCGCCTTTCAATACGGCATAGACACTCGTTTTTGTCGGTCTCGTAACAGTGAGTCCTGGAAACTCAGAAACAGTTTTATAAATATAGTCCGATGTTTTATATTCGTGATGGGATAGTTCCGCATTTTCATGTAGATGACGTCTCCATGAAATGACTTCTTTTTGCAATGAGTCTAGATTCAAAACCAATTGTAAAACCCCCTAATTAATTTAAAATGGTCCGTAGTTAATGGCTTGTGCAATGATAAGGAAAATAATTGTAATTCCGACTTGTATCAGTACATAAGGGAATACCCATTTAACCCATTGAGTGAACGGAATTCCAGCAATAGCGAGTCCTGCTAACAAAACTCCGCTCGTTGGAATAACGGTATTTGAGATTCCATCTCCCATCTGGAAAGCAAACACCGCAGTTTGTCTTGTAACACCAATCAAGTCAGCGAGTGGTGTCATCAGAGGCATCGTTAGAGCAGCTTGACCGCTTCCAGAAGGGACGATGAAGTTAATGACTAACTGCATAAAGAACATTCCGATCGCATTGATAGATGCGGGCAATTGACCAACTAATCCAGCTGAAAAATACAAAATCGTATCCAGTAAGCCACCGTCTTTCGTAACGACGAGAATCGTTTGGGCGATCCCAATAATTAAAGCCCCAGCGACCATTTCTCGTGCTCCTGATACGAAACCATCTGCCATCTTATTCATAGATAACTTTCCGATAATCCCCATAATAATCGCACTGAAAAGGAAGATACCGCCGATTTCACTAATGTACCATCCGAATTTAATGACTCCGACAACTAAGGCGATGAAGTTCGCAAGTAGGACAAGTAAGGCAAGTAAATGTCTTTTACTCATTTTGAACTCCATATCGATAGCAACTTGATCTTTCGGATCGAACTTGCCATAGATGCCTGCTGCTGGATTCTTCTTAACTTTCATGGCATGTCTATAAATGAAGACAACTGTTAGTAGATAGAACACAATGAAAATCGCAATGCGTAATCCCATTCCCGAATAAATCGGGAGTTCAGCAATGCTTTGTGCAACAGCTACGTTAAATGGATTGGTGATACCTGTCACAAATCCGGTAGCCATCGTACCGAGCATGACAATGGCGAAGCCGGTTAGTGCATCCATCCTTAGTGCCATCGTCATCGGAACGATAATGGCAATATAGACGAGTGTATCTTCAGCCGAGCCGATTAACGTACCAAGTAACGCGAAAATCAGAACCAATAATGGTATGAGGACGATTTCACGTTTTCCAAATCGTGCTGCAACCACCTTGATGAATGAATCAATCGCCCCTGTTGCTTGCATAATTCCAAGTGCACCACCAAAGAGGAACACAAACAAAATAATATGCGCGCCTTCCATTAAACCTAAATGCACACTATTAAACATTTGAAGGAGTCCAACTGGTGTTCTATCGACAAATTCAAATGAGTTCGCATCCACAATTGTTCGTCCATCTTGTTCAATGCGATCATACTGCCCAGCAGGCACGATATACGTGAGCACGGTCATAATGACAATGACAATGAACATGAGTGCAAATGCATTAATCCCTTTCGCCGGTGTTTCCTGTTCTTGATGGTTCAAGTAGTCTTTCGTTGGCTTTGTCATAATATCCCCCCAGGATAACGAATATGTAAATGCAGTGAAACTAACCTGTTGTCGACTATCCCACCCCAAGATAACGAGCAATTTAGTTGTAGGTATGAACCCCAACAAGAACGTATTTCCTTTGTTCTCCTGTTGGTTTTAGTGGAAGCGCTTCCAAGTGAAATTCTACAAATCTGTGGCTCTACAGATGCCACCGCGTAATACAGACAAGCAAAACCTATTCTTCTTTTGGAACTTGGATTGTCTAGGACGTCCTCTTATTGTGTTGAAAGACGTTGGATTTTAAAGCTCTCAGTCAGTTGCTAGATACAAGTACAAATTTACGACACATACATTGAAAACTAGAATGAACTTCAACTCCTTTTTCCGTTCATTGGAAAGTATTTCCGCTGAAAGGAAATTTGTTATATAGAATATATGCTGAATCTATTGTGATGTCAATGTATTTTGAAAAGTTAATCAACACTTTTCTAATATATAATTAAACTATCAATTGCTCGAGCACATTCAAGCTGGTGATAGGAAATAAAAGTCATTCAACAGAGATTTTCGTACTACTTGTCAATCTCCATCAACAGGTTATGAAAACAGTCATCGCACAAGACTGTTTTCATAACCTATACACAAACTTTGTCCCGTTCCATCCTGATTCAGGATAGAGAAATAATCTGAGAGGTTTATGGTTTCTATAAAAGATGTAGATGAATTGAAGAAACTGGTTGATCACATGAAAGTTGAAACTTTAAAGGATACGAAACGTAGAAAAGAGTAAGAAGTCTTCGGATTATGAGTACTCAAAAAGGGGGACAAAGCTAATGGAGTTTAAACCAAAAATCGATAAACAGTTTCTTTTGTTCATTGGTAGTTGTATGTTGGTAATCGGCATAGCTACATGGTGGCCACTGTTTCTAGAAGGCGGAACCGATTGGACAGTTATTTTGACACTTACTGTTGTGTTTCTGGTCAGTGTTGGTGTAATTGCATGGTGCAGTTTTGCTATTCGTTATGTTTTTCATCCCGATTATTTGTTGATAAAAGGTGGACCATTCCGCAGTAAAATTTCTTATAAAACCATTACGACTGTAAATACTACACGGGACATCTATACAGGTTACCGATTGCTTTCGTCAGTGGATGCTCTTGAATTGTTTTACGCACATGCGTTACTCGGAAGTGTGAAAGTTTCACCGCAAAACAAAGATGCATTCATACAAGAACTTCTAGCTCGTAACCCAAATATAAAGGTATTGGTTACCAATAAATGAAAAAACGCCAAGGGGGGCTCGGCATATGCTGAGTTCTTTTTGTTTTGAATAATTTTCTGATTAGAATTTTTCACTGTAGAAAGCAATTCCTTCATTGGCTACAATGTGGTTAACTAGACTGTAATAGCATGAGGTGAAAAGTCCCGTTTTTTGCAAGAGCGGGAAATAGAAAAAAAGCTGAGGTGGAAACAGGTTTATGACTATACAGCTTAAGCAAAGATTATTGAATAAGGTTAATCAGAAAGAATTTATCATTGGATTGGCTTCAGGTTCAGGTAAATCAGCAAAATCTACTGTGGCTGGTGGAGGAGATATGATTTTAGCGTTAAACTCCGGACGCTTTAGACAAATGGGAGTTAGTTCACTAGCAGGCTATCTCCCTTACTTAAATTGCAACAAACTCGTTATGGAATTTGGTTCAAGGGAAATACTCCCTATCGCAAATGGGTTTCCTGTTGTTTTTGGACTGTGTGCAACTGACCCGTTGATCAATTTAGATCAATACATTCAAGAAATTAAAACAAAGGGGTTTACAGGTATTAATAACTATCCTTCTGTAGGAATGATAGATGGGGTTTTTAGAGAGGCATTGGAGGAGCAAGGGGTTTCGTATGAAACGGAAGTGAAAGCGATAAAAATCGCCCATGAGAAAGAGCTTTTTACAATTGCATTTGTATTTGATAAAGAGCAAGCGAGGCTGATGTTGGATGCTGGGGCGGATGTTATTTGTGCTCATCTAGGCTTTACAAAAGGCGGTATGCTAGGCGCAAAGAAAGCACTTAGCTTAGTAGAAGGAGCAAAAGTGGTCAATGAAATCTTCAGCGTTTGCGATCACAATGAACATCAGGTCATTAAAATGATTTATGGAGGTCCAGTTTCTACCCCGACAGATGTGAAATATATGCAAGACAACACGGAAACAATGGGATATATCGGGGGATCTTCTTTTGAAAGAATTCCAACAGAACAAGCTCTGTCCTCGACTATTAGAAAGTTTAAGAACATAGGACAAAAAGAAGCGGATGAATTTTTAGTGAAGATGTTAGAGGGAGCTGAAAAACACTATGAGTATGCAGAATTTGTAAAGGAATATATCGCAGTAAACTATATGTCGAAAATCTCATTAGAGGATTTGGCACAGCTCTTACATATTTCAAGGCCCTATTTAAGTAAAGTATTTAAACAAGAAGTAGGTTGTTCATATAGTAATTATTTGACTGAGTATAGAATGCATAAATCCATTGAATTTATGAGCCAAAACTGTTTTCAGCTTGCTGAAATTGCAAATATGACAGGGTTTAATGATTACGCACATTATAGTAAGGCTTTTAAGAAGTACGCAGGACAATCTCCCCGAGAATATGTAGAAGGATTACAATAACACATGAAATGAGTACCATTTAACATATACGGTTGTTAAAATCGGGTGTATTCTAACAGTAGGATGTATAATATTCAGATTATTTTATTGTCGAGGACAAATTTGTCCTTCAAACCCTTATTCATAAGTATATGTGCTGATTACAAGTTGTTTTTTAAGCATATTGGAGAGCGTGTACTCTTTGAATTCTGAATAATGGATTTTTCACTGCGACTCGTATTTGGTTTTTCAGATTGAACAATTACTTTTTTTACGGGGGAGATTGTTTTGAAGAAAACTGTTTTGTTGATAGGAACCCTTGACACTAAAGGGGATGAATATGAGTATGTACGCGATTTGATAGCTTTAAAAGGATTTGAAGTAGTGTTAATTGATGGAGGTGTAGTAGGTTCACCTACGGTTACGCCTACATTTAGTGCAGAAGAGATTGCAGAGTTAGGTGGGAGTAGTTTAACGGCTTTACGGGATCAACATGATCGTGGTTTGGCTATGAAAGTAATGTCAAAAGGCATTTCCATATTAGTGGATCGGTTATGTATGGAGCGTGATGTGGTTGGTGTCATGGGAATGGGTGGTTCTGGTGGTACAGCCTTGATAACACATACTATGAGAGAACTACCGATTGGGATGCCGAAATTAGTGGTTTCAACAGTTGCTTCAGGTGACGTTCATCCTTACGTTGGAACGAAAGACATTACAATGATGTATTCCGTTGTAGACGTTGCTGGCTTGAACAAAATTTCGCGACGAATTTTAGGAAATGCTGCTGGAGCACTCATTGGTATGATTGAACAAGAGATTCCAGAGGTTGAAGACAAGCCAATCATTGCTGCGAGTATGTTTGGAGTTACGACAACATGTGTAGAACATCTCAAGAAACATATTGAAGAAAACGGATATGAGCTATTGGTATTCCACGCTACTGGTAGTGGTGGACAAGCAATGGAGTCTCTGATTAGTGATGGGTTCATTAAAGCTGTAGCGGATGTGACAACCACTGAACTATGTGATGAGTTAGTAGGTGGTGTACTATCGGCAGGTCCTCATCGGCTTGAAGCAGCTGCTCGTGAAGGAATTCCTCAAGTGGTTTCTTGTGGCGCGCTAGATATGGTGAACTTTGGAGCAATGAATACCGTACCTTCCCAATTTGCTGACCGTACTTTATATGAGCATAACGCGAACGTTACACTTATGAGAACCACCCCTGAAGAGTGTGCTGAACTAGGAAGAATTCTAAGTGAAAAGTTAAACGAAACGACTGGACCGACTACATTGTTCTTACCATTAAAAGGTGTCAGTGCGATAGATGGAGAAGGTCAATTATTCGATTCTCCTGAAGCCACGGAGGCCTTGTTCGCATCGATTAGAAAACATCTAAATCAAAATGTTGTAGAACTCATTGAGCTGGATCGACACATTAATGATCCAGAATTTGCAGCAGCTATGGCTTCACATTTATTAAGCAAATTGAATAAATAACATTGAGAAATGAGGGCTTGCAAATGACACAAACAATACGGGAAATAGCATTAGAAAAACTTCACAAACAAATTGCACAAGGGAATCCAATTATCGGTTCAGGAGCGGGTACAGGAATCACTGCAAAGTTCGCAGAAAAAGGTGGTACGGATTTAATCATCATCTACAACTCAGGTAGATACCGTATGGCTGGCCGTGGTAGTTTAGCGGGTCTAATGCCTTATGGAGATGCCAATGCGATTGTGATGGACATGGGCTCTGAAGTACTTCCAATCGTAAAAGATACGCCAGTACTTGCGGGTGTTTGTGGAACAGATCCATTTAGAATTATGCCTAATTTCCTCCGCCAGTTAAAAGATATGGGATTCCATGGAGTCCAAAACTTCCCAACTGTTGGTTTGATAGATGGGACGTTCCGGACGAATCTCGAAGAAACTGGAATGGGCTATGATTTAGAAGTTGAAATGATTCGTGAAGCTCATGAATTAGGAATGCTAACGTGCCCTTATGTATTTACACCTGAACAAGCTGTTGCGATGACGAAAGCTGGTGCAGATGTTCTAGTTCCGCACATGGGTCTTACAACTAAGGGAAGTATCGGTGCGCAAAGTAATCTGACTCTTGAGGAGTCAGCGAAAAAAGTTCAAGAAATGCGCGATGCTGCTGTTGCCATTAACCCGGATATTATCGTGTTGTGTCATGGCGGACCAATTGCAGAACCAGAAGACGCACAGTACATTTTTGAGCATACAGAAGGCATTGCAGGGTTCTTCGGAGCAAGTAGTATTGAGAGACTGCCAACTGAAGTTGCCATTGAAAAACAAGCCCGTAAGTTTAAGGATTTATCGATTTAAAAGAATTTAATTGGTTTTTGAGTGTGCTCCTTCAGCAAGTTATTTCAATTTGTTTTATAACTTTAAAATAAATATATGGGGGAATAAAAATGACTGAAGTAAAAGAACATGCAGGACTAAGGTACATAAATCCAGAGGATGTGGAAACTCAAGAATTTGAGTGGGGAACACTTAAATGGATGAGTGAACCGCGTGTGACGAATGCAGAGAAATTTAGTATGGGGATTGTTATTTTGCATCCGGGGAAAGGGCATGATCGTCATAATCACCCAGATGAGGAAGAAGTTCTTTATGTAATCTCTGGTGAAGGTGAGCAAACTGTAAACGACGGTGCGCCGACAAAAATAACTGCAGGAATGTGCGTACACATTCCAACGGGAGCGTTCCATTCGACAATTAATACAGGTTGGGAACCCCTAAAACTAATGGCGATATATAGCCCGCATGGTCCCGAAATGGTTCTTCGTGCAGATCCAAATTGTAAGGTCCTTGCTCCTGGAATACTACCGGGTAATTAAATCGAAATATAGCCTCTGAATTGTGCCTGTTTGGGAAACTCTCTTTTTAGCTGAACCAATCGGTATAGTTTGTTGTACAGACAAAATGAAAAAATCAGTTGCTAATTGTCTAGGGAGGAAAGGACAATGCAAAATCTAGAATCTTTTTTTGACCAGAAGTTTAACGGGGTAACGTTGCAACCCCCGTTATTCAATTCATGGGATAGTGCCATTCGATTCGACCTCTTAACTCCTTCATCTCCTATCAATCATAACGATGCTCTGGAACATGCTTTTCAACGTTCGATTACATTGTATGATGAGGTATTTCGGGATGAGGATGAACTATTGGTTATAGCGGATGTTCGTACAACTGAGGATCATTTGTTTCTTGAAGAACCGCTAAGAGTATACCGAAGTTATATTAAACAAGAGGATGTTTTAACCAAATTGAGGCATGAACTGATTCCGGACGGTTGCAATGAAGAAGGCGAACAGATGGTGGTCCATCGCTTTACACTAGGTTGCAGAAAAATGGATATTCGATATGAACTCATTTTGCGCGAGATCTGTTATAAAGACTTTGGGGAAGTCATGAGACAGTTAGATCAGAAGCCTCAAAGTGGTATAGAGTTTTATTTTATAAATTTAACGCGCGGGATTATTTATCATTTATATGATGGTCCAGGCTGTGACGTTTTAGCGTTAAAGAAAGAAGAGATTCAATTTTTGTATGAGAGTTACAATGATTGGATTAGAGAAGAGGATCGTGATCAGATAGACGCTGTGTTTTCAGATCCGGAAAGTTAACGTTAAAAGTGAAAATGAACATTTAGCCAATTACTTTATAGTAATTGGTTCAGACTGTAGATAAACTCCAGAAATCATGGGGGGTGCCTACAGTCTTTATTCTTTTACAATAGGATTATCTATGAAAAGTTGATTTTCGCTGTGAGCGGACGCTTTCCGAGGGGCTTGCTCTCAGCGAATCGAACGACGGAGAGTTCGATTTGCAGTATTTTAGCGAACTTGGCTGAAATTAAGGCAGCACTCATCTCCTTCGCTTTGCTCAGTCCAGGGTCTTCGAAAAAACGTGCTCCTAACGCTTCGCTTTTACTCGCAAAAGCTGTTCTTCGTCACAGCTTTCGCTGATCCCTCAGGAGTCGCCGCTCTCCGCTACAATCAACAGGATCTACCAACTATCAAATGAGATAAAGGAAATGATGATGAAGAATCAAATCAAAGAACGGAAACAGATGGAGCTGCTTACAATCTACTTGTTAGTTCCACAAGACCATCTGGTCCGTAAATCAGAGGCAGCAATTTATTTCCCCTGCATTTCTCCAGAGGTTGGAAATTTATAATCCCAATTTGGAGACCTTGCATAGATCCAGTTGTACTCAATAAAATGTCATTCATTCAATACACCAAGCCCTCATAAGGTTGTCCACTGCATACCATTACATCTAGTTATTCTTGCTAGCTGAACATGGAGCACCCCGATTGCATTCTTTGCTTGAATGATGTGAATGATTCATGAGAAATTCAGTTGATTGAAGTGCAGGACGGCGACTCCTGGGGATCAGCGCAGCACGAAGACCCCACAGGAGCGAAGCGACGAGGAGGCTGAGGGCAAGCCCCCGGAAAGCGCCCGTCCGGAACGGAGATCAACGGCCTGTTATCTTTCATTTCTATCCCTTTTGTCTACATTCTGGCCAATTACTTTATAGTAATTGGTTTTTTCATCGAAATATTAAAATACGCAATGAAAACTTATTTGAAACTAGAGTTTTCGTATGAAGCGATTACAGGTAGAACTTCTGAATGTTATATATTCAAGGTAATGGCTGTTTTATCGGTGAATACTCTTGAACTACTTTCCTTCTTTTTTGAAGTCTACAATCAGTAGTATAAGACCGATTTCGTGGTATACTGCTGAACGTTAAATATGTCTTCGGAACGGAGTGGGCAAGGATGACGAGAAAAATTATTATGAATTTGGCGATGAGCCTAGATGGATATATTGCGGATGATAACGGGGGATTCGACTGGATTGGTGGGGACGGCCATAGTGAGCTGGATACATCGGATCAGTTCAGTTTCTCAGATTTTTTAGAACAGGTCGATACGGTTGTCATGGGACGGAAATCGTTCGAGGATTCTACGCTTGATATGGTGGCACAGCACAAGATTCTCGTGGTGACTTCTTTAGATAAAGAAGACGAAGGAAATGTGCAATTTGTCCAAGGAGACATTGTATCACATGTTCAAGCTCTTCAGCAGGAAGAAGGAAAAGACATATGGCTCTTCGGTGGAAGCCAGTTGACAAACGCCTTTTTGAAAGCCGGAATTGTAGATGAATTCATCATCGGAATCGTTCCCATGATCCTTGGAACCGGGATTCGTCTGTTTGAAGAAAATGACCGTATGATTCCATTACAACTAGAGGAATACTCCGTTAATGAAGGCTTGCCAATTTTAAGATATACGAAAAGAGCATAAGAGCATAAATGTCCCTTGGGAGTGTATTATTTGCAAACCCAAAGGGACTTTTTTGTTTTCCGCATAAGATTTGGAAAACCGAATCGTTCAAATTTGTTTCTGAATGGTCTTACTCACCATCATCCACTTCCTGCAGCAACAAACTCCATATATCATTTACTTATCTTAAATGATAGACATTTCAGATTATACTTCCTGAGAATCGCCACGTATACTACTTAGCAGAGGGGATGAAGTCATGACAATAGATTTTATGATTAATTGTGTTGCATGAAGCATCTTAGCTATATGTTTTAATAATAGGAGTTGAGGTAAATGCATTTCAGAAAAGCGACAGAAAATGATATTCCAAGTATTGTCACCTTGCTAGCGGATGATGAATTAGGATCTACACGTGAAAGTATAGAAGATTGCGTGGTGAACGATTATGTTGAAGCATTCGCAGAAATGGAAGCGCAATCTGGAAACCAGCTCATATTAGCGATTGACGATCAATCAGTGGTTGGCTGTCTCCAGTTAACGCTCATTCCCGGTCTAGCTAGAAGAGGGATGAAACGTGCACAAATCGAAGGGGTGCGAGTCGATCGCCGTTATCGCAGTCAAGGAGTCGGTCAAGCCTTATTTGAACACGCGATTTCCATTGCAAAGGATGAGGGGGCTGGCCTTGTCCAATTAACGACAGACAAGCAGCGCGCAGATGCTCATCGTTTTTATGAAAGGCTTGGATTTACCGCAAGTCATGAAGGAATGAAATTGCTTTTTTGAAGGTCTGTTTACAAGATAGATGATGGTGGGTCAATTTTAATCGTATAGAATTATGTTATAACTCGCAGAGGCACTAAAAATAGAAGCGAATGGCGGTGTGCTGCATGGCAATTAGGAACGAAGCAACTAGTGAAATCAGAATAATCCCCTATAACGATACTTATTACACCGCGATCCATGAGATGTACCTTGAAGAAGGCTGGATGAATCTTGCTGAAAATTATACGCAAACTCAGGTAGCGTGGAAAAATTCATCCATTGCATTCCTAGCAATTACGAATGATGAGGAAGTGGTTGCGTGTATGAGAGGTTTTACGGATACTCTTGTGACCACTTTTATTTGTGAAATGCTAGTTGAGAAGAAATTTCGAGGACACGGAATAGGTAAAGGATTACTGAATTATGTACACGCTCTGTATCCAAGTACACGGATTGAAATGTTAGCAACTGAAGCATCTAGTTCATTTTACGAAAAAGAAGGATATCGCTCGTTCTATGGATTCAGGAAGTCTTTTTAAAAGACACCTACTGACAGTAACAATAGGCTCGTAAAACCCTTCCTTTATATTCCTGTATAGCAGGAATGGGCTAGGCCATCTGTAAGAAGATTATTTATAGTACACAAGCATCAGAAACGCACTTTCTAACTTTAAGGAAAGTGTGTTTTTGTCGTTTTATAGCAACATATAGCAAATAAACACGTCCAACATTTCTTATTAGTCAGTCAATAATACCAGCTCATTTATGCACTATATTACCAGTTTTGCTATAAAGGAAAGCCCTTAGGAAGTATAGCAATTTATTAATAATTTCGATAAAGTGAAAGGGCTTACAAGAATAAGGAGAGGATGAAGTAGATGGTGAAAACGAAAAAGAAGTTCTTAACTGCGTTTCTCGTTTGTACGTTAGCAAGTGGACTAGTTTTTGCTGAAACAGCTGGGGCTCAAGCACATTCGATTCCTAATAAGTCATGGAATCATCCAGGTCATGGATCGCCAATTCTACATCCAGGTTCAGTGAGAGGAGCGGGAATGAGACAGGAGCCTTTACAGGAAATCGACAAAGTCCTTAACGATGCGATTGAAGAGAACACGACTCCAGGTGCTGTTGTTTTTGTCGCTCGTAGTGGACATATTGTGAAACAGCAAGCTTACGGTGATGCTGCTCGCTATGTGGACGACTCTTATACTGAAATGGAAAATCCTGTTGCTATGCAAAAGAATACAATTTTTGACGTCGCTTCAATTAGTAAAATCTTTACGACAGTAGCCGCTATGAAATTGTATGAAAAAGGAGCCATTCAATTGGATGCTCCTGTAGCAACATACATTCCTGAATTCGCTGCAAACGGAAAAGAAAGTGTAACGATACGCCAGTTAATGACACATACATCAGGATTTACCGCATGGATTCCACTCCATTCCCAGGGGGAAACTCGGGAAGACCGGTTACAGCTTGTATATGCCCAACCATTGAAAGCTCAACCAGGAAGCAGCTATACCTATAGCGACTTGAATATGATCACGTTAGGAGCGGTCGTTGAAAAGCTGTCCGGGAAACGATTGGATCAGTTTGTAAAAGATGAAATTACAGGACCACTTGGTATGAAAGATACGATGTATAATCCACCTGCTTCGCTTAAGAAACGAATTGCTGCGACAGAATTCCAACCTGAAATAGGCAGAGGACTTGTTTGGGGAGAAGTTCATGACGAAAACGCCTGGTCACTTGACGGTATTGCAGGTCACGCTGGTGTATTTTCCACAGCCAACGACTTGGGGATTTTTGCACATATGATTTTAAATGAAGGACGATATGGAGGGAAACGAATTCTTAAGCCTAAAACGGTGCAACTGTTAAGTGAAAATCAGATACCGGAGTTTGCCGGTAATGATCACGGGCTTGGCTGGGAATTGAACCAAGGGTGGTATATGGATGCTCTCTCGGATCCTTCATCATCAGGGCATACCGGGTTTACAGGAACCAGTATTGTTATCAATCCAAAAAATAAAACAATTGCAATTCTACTAACCAACCGCGTACATCCTACAAGAAATACTATCTCGTTAAACTCTGTTCGAAGAGATTTCGTTCGACGTGTGGCAGATGCAATCCCAGCACCTATTCCTAATCGAACAGACGCTTGGTTTTCTGGATACGGGGACAAGCTGAATCGGAACTTACTTGTGGATGCCAAAAAAGAAGTCAACGAATTATCATTTAACACTTGGTATGAACTAGAAAAGGACTCTGACTTTGGAGTGATTGAAGTATCTCATGATGGGATTGAATGGAATGAAGTAGGAGTTCGACTAACAGGAACGAACGGCAAATGGAGTAATTTAACGGTAGCCCTACCAGATGGAACAAAGCATATCCGTTTCCGTTATGAGACTGATACGTCTGTCAACGGACGGGGATGGTACGTAGGAGATATTAAACTGAACGGGAAACTTGTCAATCCGATTTCAGATTCAACGGATTGGGAAAATCGAAATTATTAAAGGAGAGATCTGTCGATGAAGAAACTTCGTACCTATTTTCTTGTCCCACTACTGATTAGCTTGTTAGTGCTAACAACTGGAATGTCTAGTCAGACAGCCATGGCTACATCACACAAATCACCGATTCAAGATTTAATCCTATTACAAAATGTACCTGAATCGGATAGTCAATTTGAAAATGGAACTATCAAACTTACCCCCCTTCACGTATTTAAAGAGGGACATTTTATGAAGACATCTAATAATTTGAAATGGAAATCGACCAATAAAAGAGTGGCTACGGTCGATAATAACGGTTTGGTTACTACAACTGGTAAACCCGGAATGGCAATCATTCAAGTGAGCGAAGGGAAACTAGTCGACCGTGTTGCACTATTAGGCAAACCCAATCGATCATCAGGGAAATGGCATGGGAAACCTCCAGTTACTTATGAGGTGAAGAAGATGAAAGGGAAACGATACAACCTCATTGAGAACGCAATCAGTCACATGACGCTGGAAGAAAAAGTGGGACAAATGCTCATGCCGGATTTCAGGAATATGAATGGCAAAAATGTCACGGAACTAACTCCTGAAATTGAGCAACTTGTACAAAAGTATCATTTAGGTGGAGTGATTCTGTTTAGAGAAAACGTAGTCACTACAGAACAAACGGCACGTTTAGTATCAGATTATCAAAAAGCGTCTGAAAAATATGGTCTTCTCATGTCAATTGACCAAGAGGGTGGAATCGTAACAAGACTTCAATCTGGAACAGATATGCCAGGAAATATGGCATTAGGTGCTACACGATCAGAAGAACTTGCGGGCAAAGTTGGGAAAGCGATTGGCGAGGAACTGCATTCTTTGGGAATCAATATGAACTTCGCACCTTCCTTTGACATTAACAATAATCCGGATAATCCTGTAATCGGTGTGCGGTCATTTAGTGAAGATCCGGAACTAACAGCTCAATTAGGTGTCGCTTATATGAATGGTCTTCAAGGAACAGGAACGTCAGGAGCAGCAAAACACTTCCCTGGTCACGGCGACACAGCAGTGGATTCGCATTTGGGTCTCCCAGAAGTTCCTTATGATAAGGAACGGTTAAAGCAAGTGGAGTTGTATCCGTTCCAGAAAGCGATGGAAGCGGGAGTAGATGCGGTCATGACAGCCCACGTTACATTCCCGAAAATCGATGGAACAACTGTGATTTCTAAAAAAGATGGCACTGAAATCAATGTACCTGCTACGTTGTCCTATAAAGTGCTTACAGAGCTAATGCGTGAAGAAATGGGATACGACGGATTAATCACAACAGATGCATTGAACATGAAAGCCATTGCGGATCATTTCGGACCAGTAGATTCTGTAATCCGAGCTGTGCAGGCAGGGACTGATCTTGTCCTCATGCCAGTTGGATTGGAAAGTGTCGCTACGGGTCTTGTGGATGCGGTACGTACTGGAGAAATTTCGGAATCACGTATCGAAAGTTCAGTTGAAAGAATATTGTCCTTAAAGCTTAAAAGAGGTGTTTTGAAAGAAGAGAATCCAAAGTCAATCGATGAAGTGATTGCAACTGCAAAGGAAACTGTAGGCTCTGAGACACATAAACAAATTGAGCGTGAGGTTGCCGAGAAGTCGGTGACTGTAGTGAAAAACAATGATGTATTACCGTTGAAGGTAAATACTACAGAGAAAATCGCAGTCATTGGGAGTTCATATATCGATGAACTGTACCAAGCTGTGAAAAGTAAACACGAAAACACAGTCTTGGTCAAAACAGGAGAGCCACTCACTACTGATCAGCTATCTCAAGTGTCTGATGTATCAGCCATCATTGTCGGTACGACTACCTCCACTGTGGCTGGTAGATCTCCGTCTAATCCTCAAATGGCGATGGTAAATGATTTAATGGATCAAACTGATGTCCCTGTTATCGCAGTAGGAGTCAGAAATCCATATGACATCATGGCCTATCCGAATGTGGATGGTTATTTGGCGCAGTATGGATTTAGAACAGCAAGCTTTAAAGCAACTGCTTCCTTACTGTTTGGAGACATCCAACCTACAGGTAAACTTCCTGTGACAATTCCAAATCCTACGGGAGGAACGTTGTATCCATTTGGACACGGTTTAACTTACAACAAATAAGGGAGCGGGTAGATGATGAAAAAGTGGTTAATGGTAGTAGTCACAGCTTTGCTAGTCATGACGACATTTACTGCGGCATTTGCCGATAACACCTATACCAACGGAAATAAGAAATCCAAGGGATATGATAAAGGAAACCAAAAATTTGCACTAGGTGCAGAGATGCTTATGAAAGATGAGAAGAAATTGCTGAAAGGTAAGCGGGTTGGGTTGATCACCAATCCAACGGGGGTTGATCAAAATCTGAACAGTGTGGTCGATCTCTTGAACAATGATCCGGATATTCAGTTAGAAGCACTCTACGGTCCAGAGCATGGTGTACGCGGGGATGCACAAGCTGGGCAATATGTGGATTATTATATCGATGAAGTCACTGGTTTGCCGGTTTATAGTTTGTATGGAAAAACTAGAAAACCGACTCCTGAAATGCTTGAAAATATCGATGTTCTCGTGTTTGATATTCAAGATGTCGGAACTCGCTTCTATACGTATATCTACACGATGGCTCTAGCAATGGAAGCAGCGCAAGAAAAAGGAATTCCGTTCATTGTATTGGATCGTCCGAATCCTTTAGGCGGTAAAAAAGTGGAAGGACCAGTCCTAGATCCAAAGTTTGCGTCATTTGTTGGACAGTATGCGATTCCACTACGCCACGGAATGACCGTAGGAGAACTAGCGAGGCTGTTTAACAAGGAGTTTGACATAGGAGCCGATTTAACAGTAGTGAAAATGAAAGGCTGGAAGCGAAACGATTATTTCGATGAAACAGGACTTCAGTTTGTCATGCCTTCTCCTAACATGCCAACACTGGAAACTGCACTCGCTTATCCAGGTGCAGCGCTTATCGAAGGGACGAATGTTTCAGAAGGACGCGGAACGACAAAGCCATTTGAGCTAATTGGTGCTCCGTTCATCAGCAGTCCAGAACTGGTCACTCGGTTAAACCAACTGGATCTTCCAGGAGTGACATTCCGAGCTGCTTCGTTTACCCCTACGTTTTCAAAGCATAGCGGTAAGCTTTCTCATGGGGTTCAAATTCATATTACAGATCGAAATGAGTATGAGCCGGTTGAAACGGGTCTTCATATTGTGAAAACGTTAAAAGATCTTTATCCTGAACAAGTTCAACTCACGCCTTTCTTTGACAATCTAATCGGAAACGGATGGATACGACCGGCCATTGAAGATGGAATGACGGTAAAAGAAATGGAATCGCGTTGGAAAAAAGATTTGAAAGAATTCGAGAAAGTACGGAAGAAGTATTTGATGTACTAAATGGTCTAAGCTGTCCTTAAGATGGAACAACTTGTGTTCAAACAGCAAAAATATTTGTAATTTATTCAAAGTTACTTGAGTAGAATGAAACCTTATCTACTGTTGCCCTCACAGTGCGGTGATAAACCGTAACGGTGGGGGCATTTTTGTGTGGAAAAGAGTTGTTGACAACACATAGATACATAGTTATACTAAGTGTAATAGTTAGTAACAAAAACAAACTAAGTGAAGAGGAGTGAAGAAGATGATTGAAAAGTTAAAAGGATATTTGGCAGAGTGGTCGGTTTTTGAAAAGGTGTGGATTTCGTTATTCACAGCAATTACGGTGTACCTCTATTTTGCATTTCAAGACACGCTTCTAGGGTTGATCAGTTCGATAGCTGGTATGTTGTGCGTAGTATTGGTTGCGAAAGGAAAGGTTTCAAATTATCTATTCGGTATCGTGCAGACAGTCACTTATGGTTATATCGCTTTCGGATATGGCTTATATGGTGAAGCCATGTTGAACTGGTTATTTTACCTCCCAACGCAATTTATCGGGATTTGGATGTGGATGAATCACTTCAAGAAAAAAGAAGATTCTGAGCAAGGGGAAAACGTATATGTGAAGCGACTGACACGAAAAGGTTGGATACTCGTTGCCGGGTCCTTCGTGGTAGGGGCATTGGTATATGCAGAACTATTGACGGTGTTATCTGCACAGCAAGTTCGAATCGATAGTATGGCGGTCGTTCTTTCAGTAATCGCACAAATTTTAATGGTGCAGAGATATGCAGAACAATGGGTGATCTGGATTTTAGTGAATATCTTGACCATCACGCTATGGGTTATCACGTTAGTACAGACAGGAGGGAACGATTGGAACATGGTCATCATGTGGACGGCGTTCCTAGTGAATTCTATATACGGTTATGTGAACTGGGTCAAATTATCGAAGGTACAAAAAGCAGAAGACTGAGCGTTTTGTTTATGAAGGGAGCAGATTAAAATGGGAGAACCTAGAATGGAAGAGTTGACAGTTGGACACTACGGTGGGAAATTCATTCCTTTTCATAAAGGTCATTTGTATGCGATTACGAAAGCGGCGGCTCAAGTGGATCAGCTGTTTGTAGTGGTTAGTTATGACGAGGATCGGGACAGGAAATTGTGTAAGGATGCGAGATTGGATTACATTGACTTCAAACAGCGGCAACAGTGGATTATGACTTCAACTAAAGGAATGCCGAACGTGAAAGTATTGGCGGTGGAAGACCCACCATGGGAGAGCGAAGAGCATATGTGGCTGGAAGGTGGACGGAGAATGATTGAAGCAATCCCGGAGCAAATCACTCATATCTTCAGTTCAGAAAGCGCATACGATCATTGGTTTAGACTTATCTATGGAGAAGATATTCAACATGTCGTCATTGATGAAGCACGCAGAATATTCCCAATCAGTGCAACGAAAATACGAAACGAAGGAGTATTTGCAAATTGGGATATGATTCCCGATGTAGCGAAGCCATACTACACTAAAAAAATTGCGATAGTCGGAGTTGAATCATGCGGAAAATCCACATTAACACGTAACTTAGCTCAACTATTTGGCACTGAATATGTAGAAGAATACGGGCGTACGGTCAGCGAGGAAATCGGGGACGGAAGTTCGTTGCTGACTGAAGAGCACTACAAGGAAATCGTGTTTGGTCATAAGCATATGGAGTTTCAAAAGATCAAGAAAGCAAACAAGTTATTGTTCATAGATAGCGAGGCGGTAGTGTCCCAGTATTACGCTAAAATGTATCTTGGTCAGGAGCTGGACTTTATAGAAGGGGTCATCCAGTCTCAGGATTATGATTTGTACCTATTCCTTGAACCCGATGTAAAGTGGGTGGCTGACGGATTCCGAACGTTCAATGATCCCGAAGTACGGGAAAAGACAAATAGAGTTTTGAAGGAAATGTTTGATGAGCGGGAAATCCAATACGCATCGATTAGCGGTAACTATGAGGAGCGGCTTGACAAATCCATCGAACAGATCACCAAACTCATGACGAACTAACAAAAGAAGGGTGCTGTGTGACCCTTCTTTTTTGTGTGTATGAAGAAGACTCGAATACTGAGCGCCTGGACTTGTCATATGAAACGGATAGTATTAAAATGCGACTAAGTCATGTATTTGAAAGGGGAAGAAGGCAATGGAAGAGCAGTACTTGCAGAACCTCAGTGAAAAGGAATTTATCGAGCAGTATCAAAAGACGGAAAAGGATAAATATGAAAAACCATCCATCACGACAGATATGGTTATTTTTACAGTAGATACAGAACAGGTTTTGGACAAGAGAAAAAAAGCAGGGAAAGAACTTCAGTTATTACTGATCCAGCGTGGAGGACATCCGTATAAAGGAGACTGGGCGTTAGCGGGTGGTTTCATGGGGATTGACGAAGACGTCGATACCGCTGTCCAGAGAGAATTGAAAGAAGAAACTGGAGTCAATGGAATTTACGCGGAACAATTGTATACGTGGAGTGCAGTGGACCGGGATCCTCGAATGAGGATTGTGAGTGTCAGTTACTTGGCATTGGTCGACCAAGGAAAGCTACCGGCGCTACGGGCAGGGGACGATGCGGACGATGTAAGATGGTTCACCGTAAAAGATAACGTAGTAGAATCACGTGATGAAGAGATTGGTAGTACAATCCAGCGGACCGAAGAAATTGAGCTAGAGCTAACATCTGGAGAAATTTCCGTTTCGGCAACGATTGAAAAAATTACAGTGACAGAAGGGACAAATACTAAAACGACAGTGAAAATTAAGAAGCAGGATGGAATTGCTTTTGACCATGCGGAAATTATTTTATATTCGCTCGATCGTTTACGGGGGAAAGTAAATTACACCAATATCGCATTCAATCTAGTGAGCGAAGAGTTTACTTTGCCCGACTTACAGCAGGTTTATGAAGTGATTTTGGGAAGACCTTTAAACAAAGTGCAGTTCCGCCGCCATGTGGAAGATATGGTGTTAGATACAGGAAAAGAAATCAAAACAGGTGCTTACCGACCTTCGAAGCTTTATAGATATAATGCGGGGTGGATTCATGACCAATGGAAATAGGGGAGTTGGCGTAGAATGATGCCTGAAATAATTTCTATTTTTACTACAAGCTAGTTCTGCCATCAAAAGTCTGTTTAGCCAACTCAAACTACCGAAATTTGAGTAGTTAAATTGAAAGTGAGGAGTCCTCAAAATGAAGCGACTAAAAACAATAGAAGAGTGGCGGATGCTACTAGAGAAATCTGATGAACAACCGTTTCTTCTATTTAAATTGAGCATGACGAGTTTAAGCAGTGTGACCGCCAAAAAGGAAATGGAGTCTCTCGTGACGGATATTCCGAGATATGTGGTCATTTCACAGCTTGATAAGAAAGTATCGAATGCGGTGGAATTAGATACAAGTGTTAAACACGAAACACCACAACTGCTCATTATCAAAGGCAAAAAAGCCATCTGGCAGGCAACCCGTTACCAAATCAATCAATCAGTTGTGTTGGATGCAATTGCAACCTATGTATAACGAAGTCTGTTACTAGAAAAGGAGTGATCCTACAAGTCATTTTTGACTTTTAGGACCACTCCTTATTTTTTATTGAATTCATTGTAAAATGTATCGTCTTTTTTCTTTTCTATATACGTCCAAATAAGGTAGATAATTAGTGTGCATCCGAGTATGAGCAGGGAGGCATTAAAAACGAACTCAAAATCCATATCTTTTACCGTTCTTTTGGCAACGCCTGCCTGATCAAGAATTTCATAACCTGTTTTTTGATAATCCATGAATAGAAAAGAAAGGATGATTCCTATTGCACTCCCACTAACTAACGAAAGGATGAATTTCTTCATAGTAAATGCACCTCCTATAGCTAGTATATCTTATTTCCTTTTAATTGTGTGAAAAGTTGGAAAATATTTTCTGTGGAGTTTTGCTTTAATAGAAATATAATGGCTTCTATAGAACAAGGTCATGATTATAGGGATATTTAGAGTGACGATTGAATGGGGTGAAAGGAACAGTCTTTCTGGTTTGAAAGGAAGCACGAGCTTATTCTTTTAAGATTTACTAGTTGTACGGTTAGGGCGTGGCCAGATGAAATAGCTGACTGATATGAGAAGGTCAATAACTAAAATAATCGTCCAAAGACGTAGCGTGTTATCGAACTCATGTGTTCGCTCAGGTGCATCGATATACCATTTTACAAACAAGATCATGGGAGCCCCAATGGCGAAAGCGAAGACGTGGCGAAGCGAACCTTTCATAGAATGGATGGCATGTGGATATCCTGTTCTTCGAATTGGTTTGGGCCCTTTTTTTGTTACGTAATATTGAAATCGTTCGTCTGCCCATTGGATCATACTTTTTCCGAATGCCAGGGAAATACCGATGTAAAGCGGTGCGATGGAGTGTGCAACTGTGGCTGTCGCTCCCTGGTAAAGGTCGATTGCTGTGACCAATAACAAAATCACATCGATCAAAGGAACTAGAGCAAGAATAAAAAGACCAAGCTGTTTTTGTTTGAACACATATCGGATAGTGAGGCCGAGGGCGATGACGGCCCAAAAGCTAATTTCACAAGCTATGATTAGATATGCAACAAAATTCATGAAGAACCTCCTAATTAGCACAGCTGTATTAAAACGAAGTATACAGGAGAATTCTTTGTAGTACAACTGTTTTATTTAACTATGCTAAACTAAGATATGCCTAAAATTGTGAATCATGATGAACGAAAAAATACAATTGCAGAAGCTATGTGGCGAGTGATTTTGGATAAAGGGATGGAAGGAGCGACAGTAAGAAATATAGCGGAAGAAGCGGGACTATCATTAGGAGCGCTTCGTTATTACTTTAAAACCCAGGATGACTTGCTAGTATATGCGATGGATTTAGTTCGAGAACGAGCAAAAAAACGAATTGAAAAGATTTTACTGCAATCACTTTCTCCCAAAGAGTTGGTTATTGCAATGATTTTGGAGATTGTACCTGTTAATACGGATACTCGTATTGAGATGGAAGTATGGTTTGCATTCATCGCCTATGTCAAACATCGAAGTGATACGATTGACGTTCCGGATGATCAAATTTTAGAAATGACGGAACGATTGCTCGGATTTCTGCAGGACCAGCAGTTGCTGAAATCTACGTGTCAGATGGAGATGGAAATCGAGCGGTTATATGGGCTAATTGACGGAATCGCCATCCACGCCGTCTTAAATCCGGAACGACTAGATTCGGAGCGTATTCGAAAAACAATCATCTATCATATCGATTCAATTTGTCGTTAAGTAACCATTTGCTTCTTGCATCATCTAACATATAAAAAGGAACGACAATTGCTCGTGCACGAGCAATTGTCGTTCCATTTTTAATTAACTCTGACCTTTCAACCAATCCATTGCAACCTGTGCATGTAATGCAGCACCATATTTAAAGATATCTTCATCTTGAATCATTTTTGGATTGTGAACGGGTGCTTCTCCTTCTTTACCCGTCCCTAAAATAACAAATGCAGACGGAACATTTTGAGAAATATATGAAAAGTCTTCAGAACCATTGATGGCTCCTAAGTCCACCATGTTTTCTGATCCCATTACGGTTTCCAATGAATCACTGATTTGATCGACAAAGGTAGGATCGTTATATGTTGTAGGTGTATGGAATTCAGTAATTGTATACTCTCCACGCCATGCTTTCACGACGTGGTCAATCATTTCTGGGATCCTTTCGCACAAATGATCACGTGTGGCTTGGTCGAAACTACGCATGTTTCCACTTAATACAGCTCTTTCAGGAATGACATTGGTTACAGTACCGCCACTCATCGAACCAACGGAAAACGTCACATTCTGTTTCGGATCCGATTCGCGAGTCATGAGCAGATTCAAGCTTGTATACAGCTGGTTCATAATCATATTGGCGTCAATTGTCTTATGCGGCTGAGAACTATGACCGCCATAGCCTTTAATATCAACAATGTACGAATCCATTGCTTGAGTGATTGTACCCTTCGTAACAGATAGGGTGCCGGCTTCCTGATCGGGCATGATGTGAATTCCGAACGCTGCATCCACTTTCGGATTTTCAAGAGCGCCGTCGTCAATCATTAGCTTTGAACCGTATCCCCATTCTTCACCAGGCTGGAAAAATAATTTCACTGTCCCTTGAAGTTCAGCTTCCTGGTCTTTCAAAATCTGAGCAGCACCAAGCAGCATCGCAACGTGGGAATCGTGTCCACAAGCATGCATAAGGCCTGGTTTTGTTGACTTGAACTCTGATTCGACCTCTTCCTCAATAGGTAATGCATCCATATCTGCACGTAGTAGAATACAAGGAGATCCTGAACCAATTGTTGCAATCACTCCTGTACAATTCGCTTGCTCTGCAAAACCAGCACGTGCATACTTCTTTCGGACTTCATCGGGAACTTTTCCACATGGCTTGTGGTCAATCCCGATTTCGTCCAACCGTTGTTGAATGAAGCGTTGCGTATTAGGTAAGTCAAATCCAAGTTCCGGATTTTGATGCAAATATCGTCTATCATGGATTATCTGTTCTTCATACCTCTTCATATTTTCTACCGTACTCGTCATGAAAACATCTCCCTTGTTTATGTACTAATGATTCCAATGTTAGCTTGGTCCAAGTCCGATATATTGAGCAATAACGATTAAAATGAATGCTACGAAATGGAGAATCATGAATAACTTCCACGAGAACTTTACCCAGTCCGCATAATTCACATTCGACATCCCGAGTGCGGCCATTAATCCACCGGAAGTGGGCCACAAGTAATTCGTGAAACCATCGCCGAATTGATACACAACAACCATTACTTGCTGGTTAATGCCAAGTATTTTTCCTAATGGTCCCATGATTGGCATCAAAATCAATGCCTTTCCACTTCCAGAAACAACAAAGAAGTTGAAGAATATCACAACTAAAAACAATACGAATAACGTTACAACAGATCCAGTGTCGTTTAAAAGGCCAGCCAATGCGTGTACGGCTGAATCTATAATTTCAGCTTGCGTCATCAAAATCATAACAGAACGAGCAAACCCGATAGCCAGAGCTGTTGGCAAAAGTCTTGAAGCACCAATCCCAAAATCAGCGGCTGCTTCACTCGGTGACAAACGTAAGATGATGACTAAGAATACGGCATAGATTGCATAGACTGCAGACAATTGAGGCATTCCCCAACCGAGTTGAATCGCACCATACGCACTACCAACTAACACTGCAACTAATCCAAGTAGTGCAAATTTTCGTGGCCATGTGAAGGGTTCTTCTTCATATGTAGCTGATTTTGCATTTTCCAAGTGTGCTAAATATTCGTCTGCTACAATACTTTTCGTTGGATCTGCTTTTGTTTTGTTGGCATAACGAAGAATGTACACTATGGTTATCGCAATGAAGATGACTAGGGAGATAATCCGGAACATAAGGCCAGAATAGATGGGCAAGCCCACGATCGATTGACTGACACCTGTTGTATAGAAGTTCACGGCACCTGCTGTGAATCCAATCGCTAAACCCATTGTAGATGTCGCAAATGCGGTCATTCGGTCATACCCCATACCCATCACAACTGCCATTGCCAGTGGGATGAACGGAATTCCACCTTCACCGAATCCGATTGTTCCCATAATCGCGAATACAGTGAGTAAAACAAAGATAATAAGTTTTTCTTTTCCAGCAGCAACACGCAGGAGTTTGTGAATCCCTGCAGCAATCGCACCAGACTTTTCAAGAAGATAAAGCGCACCACTGGCAAAAAGCAACATGACAATGATGTCAGCAGATTGCACAACCCCATTGTGGAGAGCCGAGAAGAAATCCATAAATCCAATTGCATTTTCTTGATCGACATAATTGAAAACATCCGTGTTTAGTTTTTCAATTCCTGTTTTAGGGTCGACCACACGTTCATATTGCCCACTAGGCACAATCCATGACAAAACCACTACTAGTAGCATAACGAGTAAAAACATGATGTATACGTGTGGAAAGTTAAACCCTTTACGCTTATCCTTCTTTGACATACAATTTCCCCCAATTCCCCATATCGATTAACTTTAGATTTTTGCGATTCCTTTAAAAAGTGCAACTCCAGTTTCGATCAATTCATCTATAAAGTCATACTCGCTCGTATGAACGTTCGGATAATTTTCGCCATTTCCAACGAAGCAATAGGCTCCTTTGGTTAACTTTGTAAAGTATCCGAAGTCTTCAGAACCGCGGAATGCATCTTCTAATTCGATAATTTCCATCTTGTTATCTTTTGCGCTACGACGGATTTTATCGGAACACTCTTTATCGTTCGCTGTTTCAGGGAACTCATCTTGGTACTCGAATGCAACTTGCAAACCATGTTCTTTTGCTTGTGCTGTTGAAAAGTTTTCTAGCTTTTCTTGGAGTCGGTCCATCTCTTTTTCATGTAGGGCACGAATGGTCAAGCGAATCGTTCCTTTTGATGCAGACAATCCAAATGCTTTCTCGCCTAAATCGATTTGGACAACCGTGCAAAGAACTAGTCCCTCATTAAGTTCTGGTGAAATGAATTTCGGAATCTCTTGTACGATATATGCGATTGCTAGAGAGGGGTTCTTACCATTTTCAGGTTGACTTGCGTGAGCGGGAGAACCCGTTAATTGAATAGTCATCCCCTTAGATGCACACAACATCGTGCCATCTTTAACAGCAACCGTTTTAAAGGGAAGACCACTCATATTATGATAGGCGTAAATCTCATCGATTTGATGTTCTTCGATGAACTCAACACATTGAATCGCACCGTCTCCCGTTTCCTCAGCAGGCTGGAAGAGGCAGAAAATATTTTGGTCCGCCCCGTTTTGATCAACTTCCAGCGCAAAAGCTGCAAGTGTTGCTGAATGCCCATCATGTCCGCACTTATGTGCTTTTCCAGGATATCGAGAGGCCCAGGGGAGGTCGATGAATTCGTCCATAGGAAGGGCATCAAAATCGGCTCGGAAGGCAATGGATGGTTTTCCCTCTCCAGCTCGATAAATCGCATAGAACCAAGTTCCTTTATCTACAATCTCAAAATGAGTTGTATGCGTTTTCAAAAAGTCCATTAAATATTGTTTGGTCCATACTTCTTCGTTTGAGAGCTCAGGATGTTGGTGTAAATCATGACGCAGTTGTTTTGCTAACTTAAAATTATGACTATTCATGCTGTGTCTACCTCCTAGCAGTTTTCAACTTCCTAACAATCGATTTATGAGTCTGAACTGTTAGTCAATTAATTATATTGTATATTGTACATTATATTTTATTTTTTACAATAAAAAAATTCCGCATAGAGATGCAGAATTTTTTAACAAGTTGCTTTTTAGTTATAGGGGGATAAGCTCAGCTTTTTCAGCATTCCAATGGACTTCCTTCAAGTAACTTTCTAATTCAGTCGTTTTGCCTTCTCTGAATAATTCAAGCATTTTGCGATGTTCATGATTGGTTTCTCTTAACTTGTTGGCTGTCCATATCGGATCTTCCATCCAATCGAATGTCTTTAAAAACTTCTTTTCTAACTGTAATAACAAAGTGACAAGACTCTTATTCGGACAGATGGATAAATAGACATTATGAAACGATTCTTGCATTTTGTGATACATGGAGAAATTTCCGGTATTGATGGCCAAATCGATGCTTTCGATATAGAACTCCATTTCCTTCAGGTGTTTGTCTGTCAGCAAATGTGTGGTCAAGGAAGCGGCTAAACCATCTAATGCGCCAATGATCAAATACGTTTCTTTTGCTTCTTCAGTAGTCAAGCTCTTGATGATGAATCCTTTTCGAGGGATATTTTCCAATAATCCTTCTGACGAAAGTTGAATAAGTGCTTCTCGTACAGGCGTCCGACTTACTTTCAACGCATCGCAAATCGCGTTCTCATTCACTTTTTTGTTAGCTGTGAGTGTCCCGTTATTGATTTGCTCGACGATATAATTATAGACATGATCTGTTAACGACAAGTAGTTTTTCATAGTTAAAACCTCAATATCTTTTTGACCTCTATTATATAGATTATTTGTAAAAATTCAATTTAGAAATGAAAAGTATTGGGATTGCTGGTGAAAGTAGGTATGATGAGAGTATCTAATTCTACTAGTAAAACAATATAATCAGGAGGAATTGCATGAAAATAGGAATCATAGGGACAGGCAATATCGCAACCTATCTATTGGAGAAAATTAATGACGAAAAGTGGTTAAACGGTGAGGTCATAGCGCTATTCGGTCGAAATCGCGAAGTAGGGGAGAACCTTGCGACGCGCTATGGAATCGATTTCCATACGGAGTTTCAAGATTTTTTAGACGCACCTATTACTATGGTAGTGGAAGCCGCAACGATAGAAGCAGCGAATCACTATATAAAAGCCGTTGTGACTAGCAAGAAAGATTTGATTGTGAGTAGTATTGGCGTGTTTAACGATATCCAGTTGCTCGATGAACTGAAAGAACTCGCGGAATCGAATGGGGTACAAGTTTCACTTCCTTCAGGTGCGATTGGTGGATTGGATTTGTTAAAATCTGCGAATGCTGTTAACGGATTGAAACATGTGCAAATCACCACTAGGAAATCTCCTGCTTCCCTTGGACTTCAAGCGAATCATGGAGAAGAACTGCTTTTTGATGGTTCTGCAAGGGAAGCAATTCCAAAGTTTCCTAGAAATATGAACGTTGCTTTGGTGCTAGCCCTCGCTGGAATTGGTATTGAGAAGACGAGAGTACAGGTAGTAGTAGATCCTGCAGTCAAGCGGAATACCCATGTAATAGAGGCAGATGGTGATTTTGGGAATATGAAGTTGCAAATCGAAAACAATCCGATGCCAAATAATCCAAAGACAAGTCACCTTGCTGCTCTGAGTATTTTAGACGCGTTAAAAAATAAGGATTATTCGATCAGAATTGGAAACTGAGACGTTCCTATGAATATAAAAAAGTAACTGTCCATTTTCTTGAGGACAGTTACTTTTCTATGGCTTAATGTGTTCTTTCAGAAACTTGCGGAGTCGTTTTGCTGTGCGATTTTTTCTTCTGGACAGCCATCGACAGTGATATCGCTGCACAAACAAACGCAATAATGACGATAGAACCACCTACGGCAGGCATACTGGTTACGCTACCTGTATGACTGAAGGCAATACCACCAACACCTGAACCAAGGGCAATTCCGACTTGAAGTGCGGAATTGTTAAAGCTCTGGTGAATATCAGATGATACAGGATCTGTTTGAATGATATATTCTTGCTGAGCTGGAGCGAGTGCCCAGCTAAGAGCACCCCATATCATCATGACAATGATGAAAACAGGCATTGAAAATGTTGAATAAGGTAGGATGAACAGACTGATAGAGAATGTCCCTAAAATGATTAAAATACTCTTTTGAGAGCCAATGCGTGTAGCAAGCCCTCCGCCAAAACCGCCACCTAGAACGGCTGCGATACCGAACAAAAAGTAAAAGATACTGATTGATGAAGCGCTGAGGTTCATCGTTGTTTCAAGAAACGGTGTGAAATACGCATACACAGTATAATGACCTGCGAGCATAAACATCGTTGCTAAATGTGCAAATACGATCTTTTTGTTGGATAAGGCTTTCAGTTGTTCACGAAGTGGTTGCACGTCTCCAGTTGGAATTTCATCGAAAAACTTACGGATCAAAAGGATACTTCCGATTGTTAGGAGTGCGATTCCAAGGAAAACTGTTCGCCATCCGAATGCGTTCGTTATGACGATTCCAATCGGTACTCCGAGTACAAGGGAAGAACTGATTCCCATATAGATATAACCTAATGCTTTCGCACGTACATTTGGTTTTGAAATGCGGGCGGTGATGGTTAAGGATAGGACGATGACTAACGCTGCACTTGCTGCAGTTAAAACCCTAGCAGTCATCATCATTGCAAAGGTTGTGCTGAAATATGTGAATACGTTTCCTAAGAAAAATACCGATAATGTTAGTAAATATAACTTTTTCCGTTCGATTTTAGCTGTTAGTGACAGCAACACAGGTCCAGCGAGGGCATAGACCAATGCAAATATGGTAATGAGTTGCCCAGCGGTCGCAATTGAAACTTGTAAATCTTCAGCGATCACAGGCAGAATCCCACCTACAACCAGTTCGACCAAGCCTACTGTAATTGCCGATATGGCTAATAAAAATACACGAATGTCCAACTAATCTCCTCCTGCTATTATTCTTTATCGAATTTGAAAATATAAAAAAGTCCCGACTACAAAATTTCTTTTGTAGTCAGGACTTAACGGATCCTGGTAGAGACCCTCGAACCATATTATCGAGGTTATACAGATTGATTTTTAGTATGAAATTTTTCCTTCTCATCAATTTATCATGAAAATTAGACGGTGGCAAGGGTAAGACGTCTGACAACCAAAAAAGTAAACGATTAGCATGTGAGCAAAGTAATTTTAGTCTAACGTGCAAATACATAAGTATGAAATGAACTTTTTACCTGTCTGGAAACTCTTATAAGGGAGAGGTGAGGAAATGAGGGTCGTCAGGTTGGTCAAGAAGGCGAAAAAGGGGAATAAGGGAGCGTTACTGCAACTAATTAGCGAGCAGCAAGACGCTTACTATCGATTGGCGTTAACGTATATGGGGAATTCTCATGATGCGATGGATGCGATGGAAGATATGATTGTGAGTTTGTATCATTCAATTCCTCAGCTGAAAAAAGAAGATGCATTTTATAGTTGGAGTAAAACGATACTAGTGAATCGATGTAAAAAGCTGTTACAGAAGAAAAATAAGATTGTCCCAATGGAGAACACGAATGAAAGTTTCGAAAAACCAATCATAACTACCGATGCCACTAACTCTTTTACACAGACCGAGCAACGTATGGATCTGAAAGATATGTTGAGTACGCTTAATGCGAACCAGCAAGAAGCGATTGAGTTAAAGTATTTACATGATTTAGACCTTCAAACAATTGCCGACATGACGAACGTGTCAATCGGAACCGTGAAATCCCGTATTTTTCAAGGACTGAAAAAAATGCGTGAGCAATTCGGAGGTGAATGGAATGAATGAGTTGGAAAAGTATTTAGAAAAAGAAAGTGAGCGTTTAAAGAATAATAAAGCTCCTGAAGAATTAAACGAACGTTTACGGGTGGCACTAGAACAAACGCCTCCGCGACGTAAAAACAAAGCTCCAAAATGGATAGCTGTCGCCGCAGCCATAATGTTGCTTTCCTTTGTAAGCTACAACTACAATGCATTTGCTTATTTTGGCAAGAAATTGCTTGGTTATGATGAATTAATGACGGAAACGCTCGCTCAATTGAATGAAGAAGGCGGTGGGCAGTCGATTGAGAAAAAAGTAATTCTCTCTGATGGAACTGAACTGTACTTGGACGCGTTGCTGACAGATGAAAACCAATCCATTCTCTATTACACAGTGAAAAATTCAAAAGGGGTCGTGGAAGAATCTTATTTTGACAGGCTTCGTGGTTCATGGACAAAGGCATTTGCGACTTATGGTACATCTTCTAAGAATGAGGAGGGAACAGAAATTAAAGGGATTCAAGCGTTCGAAGCAGTGAGTCCGTTTGCCAAAGAACTAACATTAGAGTATAGATACAACGAAGGAACTGAGCAGGAAGAAATTACTTTCCCTTATAACCCTAAGCTAGCCATGCAAACTGAACTGAAACAGTCGATTCGCAAAAAAGTCCATGTTGACCAAGGAACGATCCGTTTTGACTCGATCACTGCGACACCTAGCCGCACCACCATTCAAGCAAAAGTGAATGTAAATAACTTTGACCGTATACAGTTAGGGGGAGGAGGAGTTCAACTACTTGCGAATGGAGAACCGGTTGAATTGACCGGGTCTAGCTCCAAATCAGCAATTTTCGGGCAAGACATTGAAATTTACTTTGACCGTTTACCAGCGAAAATCGACACATTAGAGATCGTTGTGGACAAATTTGTGGGCTATCAAACACTAAACGAAGCGATTGCGGTATCCGGAGACGATGACCAATCTGAAGAAATCCATGGTAAGGAGCTAATCATTCGTAAAATCGAAAAAACAATGGAAGGTATTCAAGTAACGATTGCGACTGAACAAGATGTCCTACTAGAAGGTGTCTCCATCCAGACAAAAGGGAAATCTACACCTCTTCACACTACACTACGGGCGGATCTTTTAGATGGCGAAAATGGAGAAACATACAGCGAGCGAGTCCTGTTGTTTAATACCGATGACTTGCCAGATACACTTTCGATTGAAGGCATGCACTATGCTAAGAGTTATGGAGAACACATTCAACTTATAGATAAAAAGAAAACCGTTGAGGGAAACTGAATCCCCTCAACGGTTTTTTCTGAATTGCACAGCATAATCAGCTTGGCAGATAACGAAGGGCCAACACAAGAATCCCGTAACTGAACTCCCAAGATTTGAAAGAGCCTTAACTGTTAACCTTTGAGATTTAACCGGTAAGAACTTTAATGTGTAAGTTTTAAGCTTTGAGCGCTGAGCGTTAAGCTTTTCCGTTACGTCTACTATTTTGCGATAAAAGTAATTAAAGTAGGTTGTCCGGTTTTACTTATTGTCCCAAAGAAAACGCGGAAAAGAAGGGTCTTGTGGATGTCGTTTTCAATTACCCATGCAATCTAAAAATTTAAATTGAAATTTGTGTCACGGCATTCGATTCAGAAAGGACTGCATCTACTTCTGTTTTGAAATTGGAGATGCTTTCTTCCAAATCGTCAATTCGTTTATTGAGATGCAGCGGGTCGATTAGAACAAACTCATTTCGCTCCATGAAAGATTTCGTATGGAGTTCGACCTCTTCTTTTTTAGCGTTCTCTTTCTTACCTAAGATTTCGGTTAAGTACGCTTCTAGTCTTTGCGTCAATGTGTCATTTTCCACAGAAAGTCGATTAATGGCTTTTCTACGTGCAGACACCATGGCAGCAAGTAAACTTTCTTCATGCTGTATAGAAGTTTTACGCTCGATTGCTTTAGCGACTGTCATCGTTTCTCCAGCTACGGTTACGTGTGTGACAGCATTGGACTGAACTACAGCCTCTTTAATTAGATTGCGTCGTTCGATAAGAGATACGGATTTATCAAAACCTGCTTGAATGGTTTTCTCATAATCTTCAATGGAAAGACCATTAATTTTTTGTGCGGATTTTCGATCCGTTGCGATGAAGTCTGCTTCCTGAATCGATTTAGCTATTCGATCGTTCAATGTTTTGAGTTCAGCTAATGCCCGGTGAATGGACATCGTTTGACTTGTATTCATGTCTTCTCCTCCAATCGCTCTATTTAATAGTCTATCATTTACAATTTGACGTTGCCAAGTTAGAGATGAAGAAACGATGGTAATGGGCATGGAAGGGAGTTCTTGGTACCATAAGAGTGTAGAATTGGATTGAGATACCTGTGAAACCTGTTCGTTAAAGAAGAGGGGCAGTCAATGTGAGCCTGGTTTCCAAGAGTATACGATGCAGTTATGAAACCGTTGGAAGCAACTATATTATGATAAGTTGTTTTTATTTATTGAAGGGAAAAACGGAATGACAGAAAGGAAGAATCATGATGAATAAATGGCAAGAGCGTTTTAATCAGATGGATTATGTATTTGGGAAAGAGGCAAATGTGTTCATCCAAGAGGCGGTGGAGCAGTTTATTATTGGAAAGAACGTTCTAGCGGTTGCTGAAGGGGAAGGAAGGAATGCGGTCTTTTTAGCGGAGCAAGGGTGTGACGTCACGATTTGGGATTTTGCCCAATCCGGATTAGACAAAGCTCATGCACTTGCGAAAGAAAAGGGGGTTCAGCTGAAGACAAAGATTCAAGATTTGCAGGAAGCGGACTGGCCAACAGAAGAGTATGATGCAATCATTTGTGTGTTTGGTCATTTCAATCCAGAGTTGCGAAAGCAGACATTGAAAGGGATTCGTCAAGCCGTGAAAACCGGTGGACTGTTTGTGACGGAAGTCTATGCAAAAGAGCAAATCGATTACGGGACAGGTGGACCGAAAGATGTAACGTATTTGTATGATATGGAGGACTTTGAAGTGTTCTCTGATTGGGAGCATTTACACTTCGAAAAGAAAGAAGTGGTTCGTGAAGAAGGAGCGGGGCATAGTGGGTTGTCTCATGTCATCCAATTTGTCGGACAGAAAAGATAAGTAATACAAAAGCCGGGCACCGCGCTATATACTGCGCGGTGCCCGGCTTTTAGTAGTTAAATTGCTTTTCGAACACGATCAAATAGAACATTGTTTTCTAAGTGTACATGCTGAAAGGTATCTTTTTCGAACTGTTCAAGACGTGCATATACAAGTCGATACGTTCCGCAAGCCTCCTCGGGAGGTGTGAAATTGTTAGTGATTTCCCGTAGTTCATGTAGAAGTCGTCCTGCATTATCGTGCTCTTGTTCTAGTTCCGTAACATGAAGTTTTAGCTGCTCTTTCAGTTCGGGTGTTGGGTTTGCTAAAAATTCAAGAATGAGAGGGAAGACGTTTTGGTCTTCATCGTCTGTATGATCGATTAGTTCAGTCCTCAGTAATATAAAAATCTCTTGAACACGCAACAAATGCGGATGATGTTCTCCATGCACACGCGCGACTTTTGTGACATATGGAGCAAGCAATGGGAGTTCTTCACGCAAGCCTGTATGATACTTTTCTTGAATATGAGCAATAAGTGTTTTCTCCCCAAAGGAGGAAGGCTCCAGCTGTTCACGTAATTCTCGTTTCTCTTCAATTTCTTGAACACGTGATAAGACGTCAGCAGGATTTAGTTCTCGTTTAACAGCTGCTTCTCGCAATGAAATTTTACCTCCGCAGCAATAATCGATGCGTAAGTTACGGAACAAATCTGCACTTTGGGGAATAGCCGTGACAATATCAGAGACGTGTTGGTCAAGCGTTACTTGTGACAATGGAATTCCTCCTATTGGATTAATTGATAATCGTTCTCAAATCTAATCTTACTGAATCTTTGTCAGGTTTCATATTGGGGAAATACCTACATCTTTAAGATGAGAATAATTGACGAAATACTCTATTTGACAGAAAAATTTAACTATGGTAGGTTTGTTTAAATCGACAACCGAATAGTAAAGCAAGAGAGATAGGTGATTTAGTAGAACGTGTAACTAAATCTTAAAAGTGAAGCCGGTGAATACAATCCGGCGCGGTCCCGCCACTGTGACAGCTTTTTGCTGAAGCCAGATAACTGCCTAGTTTCTTATGACGCTATCCCCTACGGTCGATAGGGAGTGTTAGAATGCGCACGCGCAACTTTTTTGTTGCGTCCACATTTCTGACCCTCGTTAGAAGTGTTTTTTTGTACAAAAAAACACGGCTTATCATATGAGAAGAGGAGAGGAAATCATTTGTCAATTATCAGCAGTTCGATCGGGTATCCGTATATCGGAGAAAATCGCGAGTGGAAACGAGCACTTGAAGCGTTTTGGGGAGGAAAGATTGAAGAGCCAGAGTTCCTTGAAACAGTAGAAAAAATCCGACTGGAGCGTTTACAAAAGCAAAAAGATGCAGGAATTGCTCTCATCCCAGTTGGTGAGTTTACATTGTATGACAGAATGCTAGATACAGCAGTCATGTTCGGGATGATTCCTGAGCGTTACGAATGGGATGGTGAGGACGTTCAGCTATCCACATATTTCTCAATGGCACGAGGAAATGACGATGCCGTTGCTTCAGAAATGACGAAATGGTTTAACGCAAACTATCATTACATCGTTCCGGAATATGGCACTCGAAAACTGAAATTGACAGAGAATAAGCCCTTGACTGCGTACTTAGAAGCAAAAGAAAAGTTAGAGATAGATGGAAAACCTGTTTTAATCGGTCCGTATACATTCTTAAAACTTTCAAAAGGATACGAGGAAAAAGATGTTCCGGCATTTTTACTTCAGTTGATTCCTTTATATGGACAGGTTCTGCGTGAGTTAGCTGAAGCCGGGGCGAAGTGGGTACAACTGGAAGAACCGATTTTAACCACATCGATTACAAAGGAAGAAATGCAAGCAGTGACGGAAATCTATAAACAACTAAACGCTGAAGTTCCAGAATTGAATGTCCTTGTACAAACGTACTTTGACGCTGTGGAACATTATGAAGACGTTATTGCATTGCCAGTTGCAGGAATCGGCTTAGATTTTGTGGCAGGAAAAGACAAAACCATAGAACAATTGAAAATGCATAGCTTCCCTGAAGATAAGGTACTCGCTGCAGGGATGATTGACGGCCGCAATATCTGGCGTGCAGACTTACAAGCGAAAACTGAACTTGTGGATGAAATACTTACGAGTGTTTCGGAAGACCGCTTATGGCTACAACCTTCCAGCAGTCTGCTTCATGTACCGGTCACGCTGAAATCTGAAGTGAAATTAGACTCGACAATTAAAGATGCGCTAGCGTTTGCAGATGAAAAACTTGAGGAAGTGACGACGCTTGTAAAAGGAGTACGTGAAGGTAAGCAATCTATTTCAGAGCCGATTGCTGAAAGTTCAACTGCCCGTGAAAAGCTTGCAGCATTACCGGCACGCAATCATCCTGAACTGCGTCAAGCTGTGGATAATATTAGCGTACAAGACAGCAAGCGAAAATCAGCTGCGCCCGAACGACGCGAGAAACAACAGCAAGCGCTAGGATTACCGCTGTTACCCACCACAACAATTGGTAGTTTTCCACAAACACCGGAAGTTCGAAGCGCTCGCAACAAGTGGCGTAAGGGAGACTCGACTGACAAACAATATACGGACTTTGTGCAAAATGAAATTTCAAAGTGGATCGACATTCAAGAAGAAATCGGTTTGGACGTATTTGTCCACGGGGAATTCGAGCGGACGGATATGGTGGAATACTTCGGAGAAAAGCTAGGCGGTTTTGTATTCACTGAAAAAGCATGGGTCGTATCCTATGGTTCACGTTGTGTGAAACCACCGATTATCTATGGTGATGTAACATTCCTAAATCCAATTACAGTAGAAGCGTCTGTCTATGCGGCATCCCTGACAGATAAGCCGATGAAGGGCATGCTGACAGGTCCAGTGACGATTTTGAATTGGTCGTTTGTTCGGGATGATCTTTCCCGAAAAGACGTCACATATCAAATTGCACTTGCGTTACGAGAGGAAATCGAAGCGCTTGAAGCAGCGGGGATTCCGATTATTCAAGTAGATGAACCCGCACTTCGTGAAGGATTGCCGTTGAAGAAATCCGCGTGGAATGACTATTTAGAGTGGGCAATCACGGCGTTCAGAGTGGCAACGGGTTCGGTAGAAGATACCACTCAAATCCACACACACATGTGTTACTGCGAATTCAATGACTTCATCGATTCCATCAGCGGATTGGATGCAGACGTGATTTCAATTGAAACGTCACGGTCTCACGGAGATTTAGTGTCTGCTTTCAATGACTTCTCTTATGACAAAGGAATTGGTTTAGGTGTTTATGATATCCACAGTCCGCGAGTACCAGAAGTGCAAGAAATGGTGGACGTCATTGAACAAGGACTAAGCGTTCTGGAACCTACTCAATTCTGGATCAATCCCGATTGTGGATTAAAAACAAGAAAGCAAGAAGAAACTGTAGCCGCACTCAAAAATATGGTGGCTGCCACAAACAAAATGCGAGAGAGCTTAGAAGTCATGCAAAAATAATAGAAGAATCTTTAAGAAAAGTGTGAATGGAAGTCATTCACGCTTTTTTTGGGCTATGAGTAATTGTTCTCGTGGATCAGGAATGTGCGTAATGTATCAGTCGTTTGAAATCATGACCATTCAAGTGGTATCAAGCTAATAATAATACCTTCGAGAGTATGTCCCTTAAATATTTTATAAACACGAAATATGTCAAAAATGCTCAAAATTAGATAGCTATAAATCTAGTTTGTTCGTATACTTAAATTAGTAGAATGTGCTCTGCACTATCATACTAGAAGAGTCAGTGAAAACTAGTGAAAGGAGAAGAACGATATGAAAAAGAAGGAGTTATTTATTATTCCTTTGGTCACTCTAGTGACACTGATGTCTTTAGGGGCACGTGCAGATGATTCAAGCGAATTTATCATCTATGGAAACCATGAAAACATGAGTGAGACGTCCAGGGACTATTTAATAAATTGTCTGGACGATAGAGGCATCGAGTTTAAACTCGATGCACAAAAGAATATTCTAATTCAGGAGCGGGAACACAATATGGCAGTCGCTTCTTGTTCTTAATAGTGTAGCCTGTAGTTTCCTGAAGGGGATGCTGCAGTTTTTTTATTTTTAAAGAAAATGAATCGGAAATGAAGTGGCGTCCGTCTATAGAGTGGAAGGCAGGTGGTGGCAGAAGTGGATATCGAAAAAGTGATGGACGACTACGGCGATTATTTACTTCGAGTCGCTTATGTCTATGTAAAAAATCAAAGTACCGCAGAAGATATAGTGCAAGATGTACTCATTCGGTACTACCAACGGTCAGACCAATTCAGAGACGAGAGCTCGTTAAAGACGTATTTGGTTAAGATGACAGTCAACCGAAGTCATGATTACTTAAGAAGTTGGGCGCACAAACGCATTTTATTGAAAGAAAAGATTATAGGAAATAAAACAAGAAAAACACCGGAAAGACACATGATTGAACAGGAGACTTCGCAATCTGTGTTAACCGCTCTGTTGTCTCTGAAACTCATATACCGTGAAGTTTTGGTTTTGTACTATTATGAGGAATCTTCGACAGTGGAGATTGCTGATATCTTAAATTGCCCAGAAGCAACCGTGCGGACTCGGCTGCAACGTGCACGAGTTCAATTGAAAGAACGGCTGGAAGAACAGGAGGGGTTTTTGCATGGATTCGATTAAAGATTCATTGAAAAGAGAGTTGCAAACGATTTCCTTTACGGAGCAACGAAAACAAGAAATGGTACAGCATGTGGAAAAATCATGGAAAAGTAAATTTAATACGCCCGTTTGGAAATATCGTGCAGTGCTCACGACGGTGATTTTGTTTGCAATCAGTTTAGTTTTTTTTAATAGCAATACAGAAAGTACCCCTGTAGCAACACAAGCTGCAGGTGGTGGAAAGATTTCGTTTCCCGACCTTTTAACTTCCGATTCAGTAAAAACCATACTGCTTGCAATGCTATTTTTTGTTGTATATCTCCTGTTGAAAAAGAACCTGAAGAAGAAAGGAAAAGGATTACCTAAATGTGCGCAATGTAAAGATACATGGTCTCGTCAAACTGCTTTAAGGAAGATTCTTAAAAACGAAAAAATTGCATGTCCAAATTGTGGTGCTGAGAATCATCAAACAAGAAAATCCAGTAAGAAGACTAGTGCCTTCCAAATACTTCTTCCTATAATGATAATTTGTGCTAATATATTTGACAATGGAACATATGGAATGATTGTTTATCTGTTCTATGTCATCCTGTTTGGAGTTGCTTTGATGCCATATTATCTAGAATTGCAACTGGAGGATCCGAAGAATGAGCCACTTTGGTGAAATACATACAAAAACCGTATTCATCCTGATGAGATGAATACGGTTTTTGTGATTGGACTGAGTTTAAATAAACGAGAAAGTTTATTGTCTAGTAAACTCTATTTGTAAATGGAACAAGCTTAAGTAAATCCAATATATTGGAACGGGTTGTGGAAAATAGGATAATCCTGCAAAGAAGGGGAGAGGATGCTGCTAAACGCGTTTAATATTATTTCGATACTTCCGAACGAATTCTTAAATATATATCGTTTTATTCTACTGAGGTAGGGGGAATAGATGACCATCAAGCGAAGGAAGGGAGGAATTAGATGAAGCAGTTCATGCAATTGATTGGTATAGGTATTATTAGTGCGGCAGTTTTAGCGGCATTGATGCAGCTAATCTATACGTTAACCGGAAATGAGGCATATGTCCTGCTATATAATGTGGACTATTTCCCAATCATTCGTGTCTGGCAGGATGTTGCCTGGTTCGGTATTGTCTTTCACTTTGTTTTTTGCATTGCAAGTGTCATCGGGCTATTTTACATATTAAAATTCTTCGGATGGGAATACAGAATGTGGCCTTATCTCGTAGTATATACAGTAGGAAGCGGGATCCTGTACTTTCTGTCGCTTCTTACAGAACGACCGCCCGCTGCAGATGACCAGATGGCTTGGTTCTACTGGACATCGAGCCACCTGGTGTTTAGCCTAGTCGTTGCCGGCATGATTGTCAGGTTTATAGACCGGGGCAAGAACAAGTCAGACTGAGTGGAACTATGCTAATCGTGGCTATTTGTCCAAACGAATTTGGCTAGGATGCATAGGAAAGGATTATCTATCTGGCTCATGCTACATTATTAAACAATGTTTCAAAGCCAATCTTCCATAATCGTAGCAGAGGGATTCCCTGAAAAGGCCATAACTGTGCCTGGCGAAGTATACCTTACTTAAATAGGCGCGGATTTAACAGAAGCTATTGAACACGTTCTTCCATAGAATCTTCTACTTCCTGAGCACCATTTCTCTTCCCTACTTTATATCCAAGAGAAACTCCGATGCCTAGAATGAGTAATATCTCTGCATCAAAATCGCCTGTAATTAGTCCTAGTACGAACCAAGTCGAGATTGCTCCAGCTGCTAAAAGGCACAATTGCTTCATGATTTGCTTCCACCTTTAAATATTATTTGAAAAGTTAGATATAAATAGGGTATCCTTAGAAGGAAGATTTTTCAAGAGGAAATACATGTAGATGAGATAGAATTTCTATAATTTAATTAGACGAATACTGGGGTATTTTGAGTTTTTTTGATGGTGGGCAGAATAGATAGCGTATGGATAACAAAACTAGGGAGGGACTTGAAATGAAATTAGCAGAAGCTTTAATAGCGAGGGCAGATTACCAAAAGCGCATTGAACAGTTGAAAAAACGAATTCATATGAACTTGAAAATTCAAGAAGGTGATGAGCCTTCCGAAAATCCAAAAGAGATGCTTTCGGAACTTGCTGAAATCCGTCAAGAGCTTACATCGTTAATTAAAAAAGTTAACCGAACGAACTGTGAGATAAAGTTCGATGAGGAACGAACACTCGCGGATGCGCTAACCGAGCGTGATCAGTTGTTTGATCAACGATCGTTACTGGCGAAAGTAGTGGATGAAGCATCCCAACAAGTCGGTAGATATAGCCAATCAGAAATCCGTATCGTCAGCACAGTAGATGTGAAGTCGATTCAAAAACAAGTGGATCAGTTATCGAAAGCGTACCGAGAAATGGACACGAAGATCCAAGGAATGAACTGGAATATTGATTTACTAGAATAACGCATAACAGTCGGTAGTGAGCCGTTGTAAAGGTGAGTGCAAACCCGCCAACAGGGATAGTTGGATTTAAAGATAAGTAGTGGGGTCTGCTTTGCGGGTGATAACCGTCTACAAATAATACCCAGTACTGTGACACCTGTACAATTAGATTGTCAATGTAACTACCATGCACTAATTTGCAGCGCTTGCGAGGGTGGGTTCGGGGACTGACTACATATAGATAAGCATCTGTTGAACGACTAACAGATGCTTATTTTTCTCTATACGGATGCTAACATAAAGATGATGAAAAACAAGCTGATCCATCCAACAAAACTCAGGGCGAAAGCGATGCCCATCAGGATTCCAATCGTTCCGAAGCCTTTCCACGCAGAGAAGTTGTGGACAATCCCAATTGCTTTTGACATAATCACTGTCCCATATACGGATAGGCCCATTAATCCTAAAAATAGAATCGGTGACAATGCGAAAAGGATTACAAACACGGTAGCAGCTGCATCTGACTCCACGTATCTGAGTATGATTAACGCAAACATCATGGCCCAGGAGAAAGGTAGAATGTAGATTGCTGTAAGTGAACCTATAGGTACAACCGCAAGCATTTTTTTATAAGTTCCTGTACCACCGAGCCACTTGCCAATCCACGTATAAAGAGCACTATTCAAAAACCAACCTGCAGTTGTAAGGATAAACAACCCGAAAAACGCAATAGGTAGGATTACTATAAGTGGAATCTCTTCTATGAAAAGCATTTGTGTGATGGTGAGCGGTGCAATCGCAAGTGCAGCCATAACGAGAATGAGATAGCTATACGATAATGTCTTATGCTCGAGTACGTACTGAATTGTTTCTGTAGGACGAGCCCAAATCGATAAAAACGGATTCAATGGAAAACTCCTCTCTGTAAAACTCTACTCTCTACTGTACTACATAGGGGGATAGAAAGATTCACATTGTAGTATTTTTAACTAAAATGCAAGGCTTAAAAACTTAATGAACATATGGTACAGTGGCTATAAACAAGTAGAAAAAGAAATGAGGATCGAGATGAGAATTGAAGCGAATACTATTGAAGAGTACGTTCACCAACTTCCTGAAGACCGTCAGCAAGCAATCGAAAAGCTGCGATTGACGATAAAAGAAAATCTGCCGAGTGGATTTGAGGAAACACTTTCCTATGGGATGATTGGTTATGTCATCCCTCATCGGATTTATCCAGATGGGTATCACTGCAAACCGGAAGAACCGCTGCCATTTATAAGCATTGGCTCTCAAAAAAATTTCATAGGTCTCTATCATATGGGGATATACGCATTTCCTGAAGTACATGATTGGTTCGTTGCCGAATATCCAAAACACGTGAAAACAAAACTGGATATGGGAAAAAGCTGTATTCGCTTAAAAAAGATGGACACGATCCCTTATGAGTTGATAGCTGAGTTATGTAGAAAAATTACAGTTGAAGAGTATATTGCTCACTATGAAACGGCGTGGAAGAAATAATGGGAAAGGCACTGAACTTGTCGTAGGGTTCAGTGCTTTTTTTATGTGCGTAAAGAGAGTTTCGAAAAATTAATGTTCAATATGAACTATTTCCGTGCAGCAGAGTCTAATGAATAACTAGAGCAGGAGCGAGGTGGTAGTGGCGTGGATGAATTGGAAATTAGTCGAAAAGCGATTGCTGGTGATGAAGGTGCATTTTTAGCATTGCTGCAAACATATAAAGAAGATTTGCTAAGAACAGCTCTCGCATTTTTGAAAAACGACCAAGATGCATTAGAAGCACTTCAAGAAGTGACGGTGCGAGCCTACAATAAAATCCACACTGTGAAAGAGCCTGGGTATGCGAAGACGTGGCTCATTCGCATCATGATAAATTATTGCCAGGATCAGTTGAAACGTCAAAAACGGATTCATCATTGGAAAACTGTGGTTGACCATCAGGGGGCGGAAGACGTCTCACAGATAGAACTAAAGGAAGCCCTTGCTTCACTACCAGAAAAAGAACAGCAACTTATCTACCTCAAATACTTTCAGGATGTAAAGATTAAAGACATTGCAAAACTCGAGAATATTCCGGAAGGCACGGTAAAGTCCAGATTGCACAAAACCTTGCGGACACTACGAGCCTATTTTGAAGACGAAGGAGGACGGGAGCATGTATGAACGAGAAGAGGAGAAACTGCGTCAATTGAAAAGCCAGTTGGAACAGCAGTCTCTGCCCTTAGATGAAGCCGATCAAATGATACGTTCAGGGATTGCAAAAGCTAAAGCTGATCGAAGCAAAAAGAACCGACGTAGAAAGCGAATCATGTGGTCAGCTGCTTTGTCAGCGATACTGGTCCTGACCTTCGTAACTTCAATTCGAGTGTCAACAGCGTTTGCTAACACAATCGCGTCTATTCCGGGAATGGAACCTTTTGTTGCCATGATTCAGCAGGACAAAGGACTGCAGGCGATTTTTAAAGAGGATTACTATCAGAAAATTGGAGCCTCACAAACTGTTGGGGATGTCACGATGACAATTGACGGTGTTATTTTGGATGAAACCGGCATGAATGTCTACTATACGATTGAATCGTCAAAAAAAATGAAAACAGCGAGTGTCAACACGATTGAAATCACCAATTCAAGTCCTATGCCAGAGGCAGGGATTTCGTATGGTGGTATGAGTGCGAATGATATATTTTCCTATCAGGAAGTTATGGAAATCACCTTTTCTAAACGAAATGTATTTGCTGATCTGAGTTTTACAGTTGAAGCGGAAATGGACATAGATAGCAGTGAGGTCTCGTTTTCAATTCCATTTGAAGTACCTGAACAAACGAAGCCAAGTAAGCCCTATGTATTGAACGAAATAGTGGAATTAGATGGACAGCACTTCACCGTCGATAAAGTAGTGATTTCTCCTTTGCGAATAGGGGTGCAAATTACATTTGATCTAAACAATACGAAAAAAATCTTGTCATTTGAAGATATGAGGCTGATAGATGAAAAAGGAGAAGTATGGAGTAAAATCGCGAACGGAGTCACGGGTTTTGGCAATGAAAAAGGAAAGACGACGCACACATTCTTCCTGCAGAGCAACTACTTCTCAACACCTAAAAAACTCTACCTGCAAATCAATAAAGCACAAGCAGTCAAACAGGAACAAGCATTTCTGGAAGTGAATACGGATACAAAAGAGTTGCTTTCGTATCCTGATGGTCCTCAATTACAACTAGTAGATGCAAGCCGAAATGGAATTGAACTATTGCTTTCAGTGAAAGATTTTCACCATGATCCATTTACTACTGCTATTGATGCTAAAGGAAAAGAAATTGCAATTTCTTCATTCAGCCTATATGGGGAAGGAGACGCGACTCACTGGGGTCCTACGTTTGAAACGACATCCTACACGAATCCAATTCGTCTTGAACTGCATGCTTATCCGACGTACATCGAAGGAGATGTGAAAGTCGAAGTGAAGTAAAGTGAACGCAAAAGCCGCATTTCTCTTTGAAGAGATCTGCGGCTTTTAGAGTTACTTCTTCTTATTCGATTGCTGATTCTTGTCGTGATTGGTCTTATTGTTCTTGTTCTTCACTTTTGCATCAAATTCAGGAGCAAATTCCGTATCTGCGTTATCTAGTGGATTGTTGCTGTTGCTATTGCTCGCATCTAGGTCTTTGTTTTGATACGTATCAAAAGGGTTGTGCGTTCGTTCATTCATCGTTTTTGGATTGTTTTTGTTCCCCATGCAGGCTCACCTCCTATAGGTAAGATGCCTGGGAAAAAGGGAATTCATACATCGTTGAGAAATAAAGGAGAGGTGTGGCGGGCTTATCCAAGCTGTGATAGGGGAGTCAGCTATGCCCGCTTCTTTAAGTTAAATAATTCACGGTCGTGTTCCAGCACTTTGGCTTCAAAATAATGCATATCCTCTTTTTTGACGACTTCATCAAATTTAGCTAGCGTCTCTTGACGAAATTCCGTTATCTGTCCAGTCTGCTCAAATATTGAGTCTTGACGACTCTCAATTCGATCCAACTGACTTTGCATCTTATCGAAGCGTTCACCAATCGCAACAAACTTCTGATCGATTTTGTCAAAGCGTTTTTCCATTTTATGTTGCCCTGTTTTCACTTCTTGTAATTCAGAAAGAATCTGCTGCAGCAATACCTCGCTCAATAATCCCACCTCCTTCATCCATAACTAAAGTATAGCATGTGATGAAGAAAAATTGGCTGGAAAAAGTAAGCTGGAATTGTTTGGAGAATTTTCAGAGTGGTTATTTAGTGACATGATATAATACAAGTGAGTGAAAAGTTAGTAAATGAGAAAAGAAAAAATAGGAGGAATTAAAATGGGGTTTTTAGATTCATTTCTTGGTAATGCATCGACGGTAGAAACGGCAACGGTGGAAAAAGAGTTAGCTCCAATTTTAGTGGCAGATGAGACTGTGGAAGCAGCGTTTAAGTTATTTCGGGATATGATGGTATTTACGGAAAAGCGTTTGATTTTGGTCGATAAACAAGGGATGACTGGGAAGAAGACAGAGTATCATTCTATCCCTTATAAGAGTATATCTCATTTCAGTATTGAAACCGCTGGAACGTTTGATATGGATGCCGAACTGAAAATTTGGATATCGAGTGCGACAGAACCACTTGTAAACAAGCAATTCAAAAAAGATGCTAGCATCTATGACATTCAAAAAATATTAGCGGCTGTCTGTTTGTGAAGAGGTAAGCTAAGAAAATGTATTCTTGATGATTGTAGAACCAACAAGGCAAAAAATACGTCAGAAGTAATAAGATGGTGCATGTGGGGGTGACAAAATGGATGAAGTTTTACTGTTACATGGATTCAATAAGACTGCGAAAGACATGGAGACGCTAGCTAATCATCTTGAAAAGTTAGGATTTCGTTGTCATTCTATCACCCTTCCGTTGACCCGCCATGAGTTCGATTATTCGGTCCATTTTGTTTTGGATAGATTGAAGGATATTGAGAAGAATCATCCTGACAGAATCCACCTTGTAGGTCATAGTACAGGTGGTTTGCTCATTCGTAAGGTGCTTACTCATTCTGACATTCCTGCTCGTATCGGTCGCTGTGTACAAATTGCAACACCAAACCAAGGCAGTCAGCTTGCAGCACTTGCAGGGACTTTAAAAGGATACAGCTCTTTGTTCCGTACTGTTAAATCACTGCATGCAACTTATATTCAAAAGCTAAACCTCACGAATGTCGCAGGGGTGGATGTGGGTGCAATTGCCGGTACAAACAGTAATTTGTGGCTAGGACAACTGATTAAAGGACAAAATGACGGACGCGTTGAAGTTTCCTCTGTACCTTACGACGACCTTACAGACTTTACAACACTTCCGTATGGACATAAAGATATTCATCATCAACAAGAAACAGCTGTGCTAACCGCACAATTTTTACAATCAGGACGCTTTTTAGCTGAACGAGAAGGAGAGCTAAGAGATGTGCAAGAAATCAAACGAATTCACAGTAATTGCAGAAACTAAGCGGATTAGCCTTGTAAAACTTGAGGAATCCCACATAGAAACATTGAAACTGATTTGGGGGGATGAATCTGTCATGAATCTTTGCGGTGGCGCTTCAAATTTTTCGAAGTTCCACAAAACGATTCAGGCTTATAGCGAACAGCAGTTGAAATACGGCTTGTCCGTCTATGGCGTGATGGATAAGAAAATGGGGGAGTTAGTAGGGACTGCTGGATTTAATTGGTACGGGAACCCTGAGGAAATCGAACTCATCTACCATTTCCAAAAGAAGTCATGGGGGCTTGGATTTGCATTTGAAGCGGCTTCCCTCTGCTTAGAAATCGCTAAAAACCATTCTTCGCTTGTACGTATTTCCGCATCTGCGGATTCCCGAAACGCTGCATCTATTCGCATTTTAGAAAAGCTTGGATTTCATTTTAAAGGTGTGCAATGGTTTGAGGATACACAGCAAGAAGAACCAACATTTGAATTGTTAATCACTGATATTAAACCAAAGGTAATGGAGGAGATGTAATGCGACTTATAAGACCAACTCTTGAGTGGAAAGAGGAACACGAAGCATATATGAAGGAATGGGATGAGGAACGGATGACACCGAGTAGTTTTCATTTAAAAGAAGGCATCTCTTATGAAGACTATTTAAAAGAATTAGCAATGCGGGAAGCTGGTCATGATAAATGGTTGCCATGCACCAACTACTTTCTCGTAGACGATATGCAGCGTGTCGTTGGAATGATCGATATCCGTCATGACTTAAACGAGTATTTGCACCAAGTAGGTGGACATATTGGATACGGTATTCGTCCATCAGACAGACGTAAAGGATATGCGACTTGGATGTTAGCTGAAGCATTGAAGGTGACTGATGCACTGGGGATAAAGACTGTACTCATTACCTGTAATCATGATAATATCGGATCTGCGAAAACGATTCAAAATAATGGCGGAGTAGAAGATGAAAGCTTTACCGAGGATGATGGTACCGTCGTAAGACGATTTTGGGTTCATCGATAGACTACTTCAAATAACACTTGTTAATCACTGGAGGCATATTGAACATGTACGATCCGACGATATTTGATAACTTGAAAGTTGCTCTAGAAAATCACTTATATGACCTAGATACAATAGAAGAACAAATCGAAATAAGAAATCGCCGGGACGTGATGGACTTTGCTGTGCTTTCTCGCGAGTTTGCTTTACGGTTCGTCCTACGTCATCATCCTGAAATTGATGCGGAAGTTTTGTTGAGTGCAGGTGTCCGTGATCTTGCCGGTGAAATCATGGAAGACCCCAACGCAAATCCCGCTTGCTCGTTGTCTCTCTGTTTTCAAAAAAGTGTTGTCAATCCTGACACTGAATGTTCAGGGGTTGAACAAATAATGGCATCGATTTGGGAACAAGATGTTGAAATCACGCAAACGATTCGCTACGTGTATGGTGAAGAAAATCCCAAGTTGATGAATTCCATTGAAGCTGCATTTAAACCTAGGCTCACTGAGGACAACATGACTGAACTCTCGCTCTTTTTAGACCATGTGTTAGATACATTGCATGTGTTGAGTCGTATGCAACACTGAGGAAGGAGAATGAAATGGAAGAAACTATTTTTATCGTAGAGGACGATGGAGCAATTTTTTCGTCATTAAAAGACCATTTGGAACAGTGGTCGTTTCGTGTAGTTGGACCAAAAAGTTTTCAAGACATCATGACTCCATTTACAAATGTTAGTCCTCAACTCGTCATTATGGACATTCAACTTCCCGCATATGATGGCTTCCACTGGTGTCGGGAAATTAGGGCGGTGTCCAATGTACCCATCATCTTTCTTTCTTCGAGAGATCATCCGATGGACATAGTCATGGCGATGAATATGGGTGGAGATGATTACATACAAAAACCGTTTCACACGGATGTCTTACTTGCTAAAATTCAGGCGACGTTACGACGGGCCTACTCCTATACAGAGATAGAAGAATCTAGTGATGAATTGAAGTGGAATGGGACGACCATCGATTTAAAAAGGTGTGTAATCAAAGGGAATGACCAAGAAATCGAGCTCACAAAAAATGAGTTTTTCATCCTCTCTATTCTCGTTGAGTCGAACGATAAAATTGTCTCTCGGGATGAACTAATCCGAAAGTTATGGGATGATGAACGCTTTGTCAACGACAATACGCTAACTGTTAACGTGACGCGTTTACGCCAAAAGTTAAGTGATTTAGGATTGGAAGAAGCGATTGTGACCAAAAAAGGGATGGGCTATATGGCGGTTACTCTACAGGGGAAATCCTGATGATACGCGCCTATATTGCGGATCGGAAAAGCTGGATCGCCTTATTTGTAGGTTCACTCCTAGTAACGGATCTGTTGTTAGTTTTGGATAAAGGATTAGCTATCAGTAGCGTCTCTATCGGATATTTGAACCTCTTGTTGCTCACAATTTTCGTTCTGTTTTTCATATGGCGGTATCGCAAGGAGACTGCCTATTTACAAGCGCTCAATCAGCTTGTTCACGAACTACAGGATGATTGGCAAGAAGGACTTCCGACGTCTGTCTTTCATCAAGATCAGATTTTGACTGAAATGCTCCAGCAAATCGATGGGGCTTATAGGAATCGGATGTCTCGTTTGAGAGAGTTTGTGTATGCAGAGCAAAACGATACTGCAGCATGGGTCCATGAGGTGAAAGCTCCACTTACTGCGATGAAGTTGATAATTGATGCAAATCGTCAAGAACCATTGTTTCGGAAAATCGATGCAGAATGGTTGCGTGTCCATTTACTGATTGATCAGCAACTGTATATTTCTCGACTTCCTTCTTTAGAAGCCGATTATGTAGTAGAGGAAACCGATGTTGTCCGTTGGGCTACTGAAGAAGTGCGTCAACTGATGCCGTGGTGTTTGGAGAAAAACATTGCCGTCGAGATTGAAGGAGAAAAAGTGGAAGTTGTCACCGACCAAAAATGGTGCCGTTTCATTCTCCGACAACTGTTGACGAATGCGGTGAAATACAGTCCGGCTGGCGGAACAGTGACCCTTCAAGCGAAATCAGATGAAACAGGAAACGTTTCACTAACAGTGACAGATGAAGGACCAGGAATTCCAGCGCACGAAATGCCACGCATATTCGATAGAGGATTCACAGGGAATGCCGGTCGAATCCAACATGCTGCAACGGGACTGGGTCTCTATTTAGCCAAACAGACGGCTGGAAAAATAGGAGTGCAATTGTTTGGGCAGTCCGATGGTTCTTCTGGTACAAAGATGGTTATGACGTTTTCTACAGAAAATGACTTTGATGCAACCCGTAAGTAGGGAGTTTATGATCACATTTAAAGTTTTATGATCACTTTCATTGGTTTATGATCACAATTCGAGTTTTATGATCACATATTAAGTTTTATGATCATTTTCCATGGTTTATGATCACATATTGAGTTTTATGATCATTTTCATTGGTTTATGAGCACATTGCAAAGCTTCGAGTTGTCCGGAATTGTTTCTCACTATGAAGAATGCTTTCACCTCCCTAATACTGGTAATAAATGCTTCGCATGAGGAAGATTTGATTGGTGAAAAGCATTTTTTGTGAGAGCAGGTGTGTTGTTTGCCTCAGGGCTTACCAGGAACACAGACAACGATTGTATTTCAATAGGGAAATGACTGGGTGAAACCCGTAAGTGACAAAACTGTAAGATTGCCGGCGCAGATTGTCATTCAAATCGAACGACCCCACTGTATTTCTGCAGTAAAGTGAGTGTATAGAAATCAGGGAGGCGTTTTAAGTGTCACAACAAACAACTATGTTGGAAGCTACTTCACTTCGTAAGTCGTTCGGAAAACGTGGACAAATACAGCACGTATTAAAAGGAATCGACTTCCGGGTGATGGAAGGTGAATTTGTCGGGATCATGGGTCCTTCTGGTGCCGGAAAGACAACATTGCTCAATGTACTCGCGACGATTGACCGTACTACGGAAGGCTCGATTAAGATAAATGGAACAGATATTTCTTCGATGAACGACCGCAAACTATCGCAGTTCAGACGCGATCAGCTTGGGTTCATCTTCCAGGATTATAATTTGCTCGATACATTGACGGTGAAAGAGAATATATTACTTCCGATTTCAGTCGGAAACGTAAAACGTGTGGTGGCGGAAGATCGCTTCAAATCAATTGCACGTACTCTTGGGATTCCGGAGCTAGCAAATAAATACCCAGGTGAAATTTCAGGCGGACAAAAGCAGCGGACATCTGCGGCGCGTGCTTTGATCAACGAACCTTCGATTGTGTTTGCGGATGAACCGACGGGAGCGCTCGATTCTAAATCAGCCGCGTCCTTGCTCGGAACATTAGCGAAAGTCAACGACGAACGGGATGTTACGATCATGATGGTAACTCATGATCCAGTCGCTTCAAGTTACTGCAATCGCGTTGTATTCCTGAAAGACGGTACGATTTACTCTGAGCTGTATCGAGGGGATCAGACGAGGCAGCAGTTCTTTCAAGAAATCCTGAAAGTGCAAGGGATTCTTGGAGGTGACAGCGTTGACGCTCTTTGACCTCGTTGTCCGCAGTATGCGGAAAAACCTGAAACATTACTACTTGTACTTTTTTGCATTGATATTAAGTGTTGTGCTTTATTTTGTATTTGCTTCGTTGCAACATGATAGTACGGTGTTGGAACGAACGGAATCCTCTTTTACAATGGCATCGGGATTCAAAGCTGCAGGAATTTTATTGCTGTTCATCTCTGGTGTATTTGTTCTCTATGCGAACTCCATTTTCCTAAAACGAAGAAGTCGCGAGGTGGGACTCTATCAGCTGATCGGGTTGTCCAAATTCACCGTCACCCGAATGTTAGTGACAGAAAACTTTTTGCTCGGAACTGGTGCACTAGCAATTGGAATTGGAATTGGTTTGCTTGTTTCAAGAGTGTTCTTACTCCTATTAATGAAACTTGTGGGAATAGACGGTGTGCTGACTTTGTCATTTTCAGGAGCCGCAATTTTGCAAACAGTCATCGTGTTTGTCGCGCTTCTAGCGCTAACGTCTCTACAAATGGCGTTTGCTGTGAAACGGAGTACATTGCTTGAATTGTTTAAAGTGGATCAGTCCGGTGAACGCATCAAAAAGCCAAAAACCATTGTTTCCACTATATTTGGGATTTTGGGTATACTCCTAATTGGATTCGGTTATTGGTTATCCGGCCATATGCTCAACAGTTTGCTGTTTTTCAATATGATTGTCGTGCTGGTTTCAGTCATTCTCGGAACGTATCTGCTGTTTCGAGTGACGATTGGATGGATGCTTTACCAAATTCGAAGCTCTAAAAAAGGACATCTAGGCCTGTCAAATAGCTTATCTTTAGCTCCATTGATGCACAGGATAAAAGCTAATGCGAATTCACTGACCATCATTACTGTATTATCGGCGATGACGCTGACGATGCTTGCGGCTGCGTATTCTACTTACTATTCCACTGAGAAAGAAACACGGTTGCTGCAGCCATTCGATTATATGATTGACGGAGACGCAACTATAGCGGATCAGTTCACTAAATCCCTGGATGATGCTGGGATCGCATATCATGCTTCCACTATTGAAGGTATCGAGTTAGCTGGAACCTATGAAAAAAAACTAAATCCGCTGTTTTCAGATAGAGATACGACGGTCCGAATCGTAAGCGAGCGTCAACTGAGTGAAGCGGGTCTGCAGATTGAAGTGAAAGATTCGCAATCAGGTGTGATCTTGGATGCTCCCACCTATTGGATTGTTAAGTCTGCGAAGGTTCCGCTCAATTTAACACTTGAGCCTAAACGATTCAATAAGAACATTTCTATCGAACGTTTTGCAGAAGGAAATGCATTCAATATGGTTGAATTCGCTTCAACGCTTGTTGTGAAAGATGAGAAGTTTCAGGCGATTAAGTCTGAGTACAAAGCAGTTGAAGAAACTCAGCTTAATGATGCGATAGTTATTAATTTAATAAATAAAAGTGACTTTGAAGAAGCCACCGCTCTTTATAATGATATCGAAAGCGTCTCTAAAAGATTCGATTTTTACACAGAATATCGGAAAACACTGCAATCTAGTGGTATGTTAATTTTCATAGCTGGATTCCTAGGTCTCGTGTTCCTCATCTCGACAGGAAGTATTCTCTACTTCAAGCAGATGACCGAAGCTGAACAAGAGAAAGCAAGTTACAGAACGTTGCGTCAGCTTGGATTCAGTGGTCAGGAAATTATGAAAGGCGTTATTAAGAAACAAGTATTCGTATTCGGACTGCCACTTGCGATAGGATTACTGCATTCAATTTTCGCATTGAAATCTGCGTCGTTCATATTCATGAGTGATGTTACGGTACCGACCGTCATTGCAATGTCGGTCTATATAGGAATCTACTTAGTATTCGCATTCTTGACAGTCGGGTATTATCGTAAAACGGTTCAAGCTGCGTTATAATCATTTTATCGGAAACGTCCACTATTCAACATGAATAGTGGACGTTTTTTAGAAGGGGGATTTATGTGTGAAAGGGTTGCTTCATCACATTGAATTATATGTATCTGATTTGGAAAGCTCAGTAGAGTTTTGGGGATGGCTACTCGAGGAGTTGGGATACACGGTGCATCAAGACTGGCCAGAGGGGAAGAGTTGGAAATTAGGTGATACGTATCTAGTATTTGTTCAAACGGAAGAACGTTTTCTAGATGTACCGTATCATCGGTGTAGGACTGGCCTAAATCATCTAGCGTTCCATGCGGAATCCAGAGAGCACGTGGATTTAATTACAAGGCAACTGGAGGGTCGTAACGTGCGCATTCTTTACCCTGATACCCATCCATACGCAGGTGGTGAATCCCATTATGCTGTGTATTTCGAAGATCCAGATCGCATGAAGGTGGAAGTAGTCGCTCCAAACGAATGAGTTAGGAGGTAGTTTGATGCGCTATTTGTTCATGGTAGGCATAGCTGTTTTTCTGCTGTCCTCATGTGTGCTTGATGAAAAAGACGGGAATACCGATACTAGACTAGGAGGAGATTTAATGACAATTGAGCTATTGAAAGCTGCCAATCAGCAAGATACGGAGAAAGTGAAAGAACTGATAGAGCAAAACACAGAGTTGGACACACAAGATAGCGAAGGAAGAACGGCGCTTATGATTGCAACGTACAATAACGATGCACCAACCGTCAAAGCACTATTAGATGCAGGTGCAGATGTCGACATACAGGACAATATGCAAAACAATTGCTTCCTTTATGCAGGCGCAGAAGGATACATCGATATTTTAAGGTTGGCAAACGAAGCAGGAGCAGATCCCGCGATTACTAACCGGTATGGTGGGGTTGCAATCATTCCGGCTTCGGAGCGTGGCCATGTTGAAATGGTAGAAATCCTACTGAATGAGACCAAGGTCGATGTGAATCACGTGAATAAGCTTGGCTGGACGGCTCTCATGGAAGCTGTCATTCTAAGTGACGGTGGTGTCAGTCAGCAAGAAATTATTAAAGTTCTGCTGAAACACGGTGCGGATCAGTCAATCACGGATAATGATGGCATAACTCCTTTGCAGCATGCGAAGGACAAAGGGTATTTAGAAATTGTGGATATTTTAGAAGCCGCACAGTAATAAGTTGATAATCTCGTTACTCTTAAAGATTTTAAGAGCAACGGGATTTTTTATTATCAATAAAACAATAGAGCCCTTGCATTGCGAGGTACAAAGTAGTAAGATATGGTGAAATAACTCACCTTGCATTGCGAGGTACTACATTCAAGTTTAGAAAGAAGAGGTGGAAACAGTGGATCAGGAAATGATGAAAGGCAGCATCGATTTGCTCATTTTGTCGTTGATTGCCCAGAGAGACATGTACGGGTACGAAATGGTGAAAGTGCTGAAAGAGCTTAGCGACGATACGTATGAGATGAGTGAGGGGACGTTATATGCGGCCTTGAAACGTCTTGAAAAAAAGACATGGATTACTTCCTACTGGCAGCAGACGGAAAGTGGCCGCAGAAAATATTATCATCTGTCGGAGGAAGGTACTCGTGCGCTGGAAATGAAAAAAGAGAATTGGGAATGGATGAATGCCCTGGTCCATAAAAGTTCGGAAGGTCTCATATGAAACACTCCTTCGAACGATTCGTAAAAAAAGTAATCCAGGAAACGGACTGCAGCCGGGAGGAACGGGAAGACCTTTTCGAAGAGTTAGTCATCCATCTGGAATGCGCATGTGAGGATTTCAAGGGGAACGGATATAACGAGGAGGAGGCGGCTCAATTGGCAATGAGGAATTTCGGGGACGGGAAGTATGTCGGTAGAACACTGCAGCATGCGATGTATCCGTTTCGTAGGGAAATGCTGCTAACGCTCAGCATCGGCTCTTTAATTCTTACGTATGCTATCTTTTTAAGTCAGTTATTCGTAATGGGTGATTCCCATATTGGATGGCTTTTGCTTGGAGTTCTCACAAGTTCTAGCATATTGTTCCTGACACTGCGTCCAGTTGCTTCGCTGAACCGTAGGGCAGTCATGAATACTTTGCTCGTGGTCCATGGTTTTGTCATGGCGGCAGGGCTGTTGCTTGATTTCGATTCACCATACTCTATGATATTTGCGACGCTTGATACACTTATCGTACTGCTGGCGGTTGTTTTGATTTTCCGGACGACGATTTACGATGTGCCAGCGACTGAAGTGAATTTAAGGACAGGAACAAAATTTATTCATTATTTCAACTTATCGATGGGTATTCTGTTGACTCTAGGCACGTTGTTTTTCCTCTATGCGTTCCTCATATTTGCATCTGATGGATATTGGGTGCTCTGGAAACTGTTTGTGCCACTTGCTTTTTGGGGGATTGTCTATGCCGTACAACTGATCTTGCTGAACTATGGCCGAAAGAAAATCGCTTATTCATTTACAGCAGTTCAACTTTTAATGCCAGTCGTACTCTTCGTATTTTGGATTCTGGTTGTTAGAGGGGGAGCATCCTGATGAAGAGAATGATAGGGTTGGCCGTAGGAATTTTGATCGTAACTTCTGTTTGCATATTTTTTGGTTTTACTTTTCAAGTGCCTGAAGAGGAAAAGCAACAGGGAGTGACAGGAATTTTTGACGTGTCTGATACGGGGGATATTGGTTTTGTGACGTATGAAGATGGGAAACCAACGCTGTATGTGAAGTCCAACGGCATAAGACAAGTGGCTCAGTTACCACCGAATCAGGAGATTTCTGATGTCATTATGATGCCAGGCCAGAAAAAAGTTCTCTATGTGAATTCCGATAAAACACTCAGTGAGACGAGTAAAAGTATAGTACATGAAGTCGATCTTTCAACCGGTTCGGATGAAGTTCTATTTGAAAAAGACGCAATTATTACGGAACTAGCGTTGGATGTGGCATTAGAAAATCAGCTGTTCTATCTTCAAGCAGATATCTATTTGAACTACTCACCGGTTGCCAGCGCATACCCGCATGAGTTTGACGTCCATAGCTACGATTTAAAAGAAAAAACACAGAAGCAGCTTACAGATTTGAAGAAGTATAACATGACATCCCTGCAAGTATCGGGTAAAGAAAAATCCGTTTATATCCAGATGGATGATGATGCAGATGCCAATACGGCGGAAGAAGTTTTTGAAACGAAACAACGAATTTTTCAGATTCCTCTCGCTCAACCGGATCAGCCCAAAAAACTCTTCATCCCAAAGGATACGGAAGATCTCTACGATTTTGTTTTGGTGCCAGCACACTCACTTCTCATTTATCAGGCGGTTAGCGGAACAAACAGTAAAGGGACATACGAATATGAACTGTTTTCCTATAACTGGGAGACGAAGGAAGCTAAACAGCTGACCTTCCAGAAAAACTACGCTGCCAGGCCATTACTCGGTGATGATGGTCAGCTCTATTATATGATGGACTATAATTTTGCAGGCAGGTCACCGGAATATGAACTATTTCGGATGAATCTGGAAGACGGAGAAACAGAACAGGTTCAGCTTACTGAATAAGAGTACCTTGAATGACAAGCTGAACAGGGAAAAACAGTTCAAACAGAGAGGGCTGTGATGAGATGGAAAGTAGCAAGCCAATTAGTAAAAAGTATGGAAAAATCAGCTATATATCTTTAGTAATAGGAGTTATTTGCTTTTTCATAGTGTTTATACCTCCGACACGAATCGCAAACATCGGCAATGCAGGTGGGGATTATCTGACGATTTTACTGACTGCGGTAGGAATGATCCTCTCGATCATAGGTATTGCATCGAAAGAGGAGAGAAACGGCATTCCAATCATCGCTCTCATTTTCTCCTCGTCCTTCTTTATCTTTTGGGTCAGTGTTATTGTGCTGTTGTTTACGGGACAGATGGATTTTGCTCCGTAAAACGGAAAGTTTCCAGGAGGTTTTACAATAATTATTGAATTTCTTAAGTGAAATTTGATAGCACTTAGAATGATGATCCAAATATTTTATGTGCTATCAAATTGGCCACTATTTTCTGCTTTCTGACACAATTACTTTGTTATATTTGACATCTTAGCTGTTAAAACTTATAGTGAATTTACATAATAATATATTCAACTTCCGCTAAGGGGAGTAGCTAATACAGTAAAAGTCGTCAATACAGGATTTAGATCCTCGGCTTTATTGGCAACAATCGTTGTTTGCGAGACCTTACCATTTATTTGGTGAGGTCTTTTGTTTTCTTTGAGACATTATGACCGAGAATTGGTTATAGTGTCTCTTTTTTATTTTTTGAAAGTTATTGGAGGTTAACCTTTGAATAATTACTTAGAACTTGCAAATTCAGTTGTTTTTAATAAGAAGAATCGCCTTATTAGCTACGACAAATCTTTAAAACTTATCGGGACAGGGAGAAGTGCATGTGTTTTCAAAGTAAAGTCAGTAAATAAAGCTATGAAAGTGTTCTTTCCTGATTTTAAGTACATTGCTAAAGAAGAAGCTGAAATTTATAAATCACTTCAAGATATTAGTTATTTTCCATTTATCTATGAAGCAGGAGTGAATTATATTGTCATGGATTACATCGATGGTTATACACTATTTGAGTGTATGACACATGGGAGACTCATTACATCAGATCATATTAAAGAAATTGATTACGCATTATCATTGGCTTCAGATTTGGGGTTAAACCCTTCCGACATTCACTTGCGTAATATTTTCATCACATCTACTGATGAGATAAAGCTCATTGACGTTGCACGTTATAGACAATTGAAAGACTGCAGGCAATGGCGTGATCTTAAAAAAGCCCATCGGCAAGTTTACTCCAAACGTTACTTTTTGAAGAAAATCCCTTCTCCATTCTTGAATATCGTGGCTTATCTTTATAAAAAGGGTCTTATACCTTACTACCGATTATGAAGTGCTAATCGAACACTCGCACCATATAGATACATCCCTTTATTCCACACGATGAAATAAAGGGATGTATCTATAATTATCTGCTTCTCGATAACAAGTGTCTAACTACTCTAGTCCAGATTAAAAGTGCTCATTGAATATTCTTCAACCGCTAGAGATATTTCCATCATAAAAGTAAAAAAGCGCCACAAGTGCAGGGAAAGGTAATGAACTTAAAGAGAAAAATCGTTCTGATCCATCTCTTTTTAATAGTAGAGTAACTATTTGTCACTAAGTGAATTTTTCAAGTACTTTTATATAACTCTATTTTAAACATCATTCCCCACTAAAGAGAGCATTGTCACATGCCCAGTATAATGGTAATCTGAAACAAATGCTTTCATTGTATTGTGGGGGATCAATCTGTGGGACGCTATCTGAAAAAGTTGCCATTAAGCTTATCTATCGGCTCGCTTCTTTATATTTATACTATCTATCTGTTTCACCTATTCAGATCGGGAGATGCGCATATGATTTGGTTGCTGATCGGTGTTTTGATGAGTTCAGCACTTCTATTTAGCTCAACGCATTCAAAGAAGTGGATGAGCAGACATCGTGCTGTGATGAATACTTTGCTCATTGTGAATGGTTTCTTGTTAGGTTATGGGACACTTCTCGCAACTAATTTAGAACGCCCGTATTCAACAAGTCTTTCAATCATCGGTTATCTGCTGGTATTGTGTGCAATCATTTGCATTTATCGAACGAGTCTTCATTACGAAATGGCAACAAACGCGAAGGTATTACATGCCTTTAATATCACAATCGGCATCGTGTTAACATTGGGTACGTTGTATTTCATATACATATTCTTTCTATTCAGTGAAGATGGAAACGGAGAGATCTGGAAACTATTTGTTCCACTTGTATTGTATGGCATCGCTTATGCAATTCAAATGAGGGTACTAGACACACAACGTAAGAGTCTCGTGTATACAGTTGCTGTCGTACAAATTCTAATGCCGGTTATGCTTCTCCTAATATGGATGGTAGTACCAGGGGAGGGAGGACTTTGAGAAAAACTTTTCTGTTCGCAAGCATAATTATACTAGTGACAGGGATTTGCTTGTTGCTCGGGTTCACCTATAGCATTCCAGATGAGGAAAAACAACAAGGGCTGACGGGGCAATTTGATGTTTCCGCTCAAGGGGATATTGCTTTTGTAACCTATGAAAGAGGAAAGCCTACGTTATATGTGAAATCTAAGCAGTTGAGACAAGTCGTTCAGCTTCCCTCAAATCAGTCGATTTTAGATCTTGCGATAATGCCGGACGGTAAAACAGTGCTCTATGTAAACTCGGACAAAGAGTTGGATGAGCATAGTAAAAGTATTATACACAAAGTTAAAATTGAATCGGGGAAAGATGAAGTCCTTTTCACAAAAGACGCCATCGTTATGGAGCTAGTGATTGATCCAAAGAATGATGAGCGGATATTTTATTTGCAAGCCAATCAGTTTTCCCATTATTCACCGATTGCAAGTTTGTATCCCCATGACTTTGATGTCCACAGTGTTCAGTTGAAAACAGGGGAGCATGTTCAACATACGGAATTGAAAAAATATAGCATGTCCTCTCTTCAAGTTTCCAGCGAAGATGATTCCATCTATATTCAAATGGATGACGATGCAGATGTGGAAACCGCTGAGGATAGCTTCGAAACAAAAGGTCGTGTTTTTAAAATCCCATTGTCCAACCCTGACCACAAAATGGTGATTAGTATTCCGGAAGATACTCAGGATCTCTATGATTTCGTACTTATTCCTGACCGTTCTGAACTTGTTTACCAAGCGGTAGCAGAGGCAAATTCGGAGGGGATTTTTGAATACGAATTGTTCTCATATAATTGGGATACACAAAGTATTACGCAACTCACCCACTTACATGAGTATGCAGAGTACCCAATATATGGTGCTGACGAAAAAGTGTATTTTATGGTTGATAAAGACTTTGGTGGAAGGCGCCCAGACAATTCTTTATATAGGATGAGTCCCGATGGAAGCGATGTGGAAGAAGTATCGTTGGAGGAATCGCAATAATTTGTAAATAAAATACCTTGAAAAAGCAGAGACTCACACGTTCATTTAGTGTAAGTCTCTGCTTTTTTATGCTCTTTAGTTGGTTTCAACTCTTCCCATATATTCGCCGGTTTCAGGATGATAAAAAATCTCTGCAGGCTTGCCATTAATCATTCCATCCACTGAAAGAAAGATGTTTTCAGCATCCCTTAATAGACGGAAATGATAGCCATTGGAGAACGAATCACTCTTTGGTCCGGGTTCCAGGTGGAATTCTTTTGTTGCGGATTTCACTATCAGAGTGCTATCGATTTTAATGGAGGATGCATTAATCGTCTTCTCATAGGAAATATCACCAACCCTATAGCTAATTAACTTCCCCTTTTCAATAGCGAAAATCAAACTTTTTTTGGTATCTGTGAGGGAGATATATCCTTGCCAATTCCCGCGCTTGCCATCTTTTCCACTCATTTCACCATCATTTACGCTATTTAAAAAAACAAGTTCGGGTATCGGATCCAATTCCTTCGCCTTTTTCATAGCGATGAAATAAGCATCCAGCAGGGTGATGTCCGTCTTTTCAACAACAGTAGGAAAGCATAGTCCAAGTAAGGATTTATCCGGAGTTAGTAATTTAAAAACAATGATTCCTATAATAATCAGGATAAGGACGATGAATAGTTTCCGAATCAAGGGTGGTTCCTCGCTCTCTAAAGGAAGTCAAACACGATGAAGCTTTAGAGAGCTTATGCTAGATAGACTTGAAATAGAGCTTTGAAAATATACAGGTGGCACGTGTTTTTAATTGGATACCGTTTTCAGTTCCTCTTCAGGTTTCGTCCCAGTCACTTGTCGGATGACGGAAGCGCGTAGAAGGATGAACACCGTAAGAATCAGCAAGAAACTTGAACTGATGAGTATCCAAGGTGCTGGCAAGACATCGTATAAAAATCCAAATAGCACCATTCCGAGTGGCATGAGCGCCATCGCCATCGTCTCCAAGATGGAAAACACACGACCTTTAAAGTCGTCGTCTATCAGTTTCATCATGAAGACTTGGAGAGGGGTATTAATGAGTGGTCCTAAGGCTCCGCTGATAAACGAAATCGTTACGTAAAACGCAAACATGCCACCATATGGAAGGAGAATCAGCAACGGCACCGCGATTAGTCCCATCTCGAGACCCAGTACTGTGATCCCCCATTTGGATACATGCAGCGGCGAGGCAAACGGTTTACGTGCCGCTAAGTAAATGGACATGAGGAGCATACCGACCGCCATCGCTCCTTCGACTAATCCAAAATGGGCCGGAAGCATTTTCAGCTTTTCGATGAGGATGAACGAATAGCCGACCGTGACCGCACCAAACAGGAAGTTGACGAGCAACGCAACCCAGATCATTGCCATCAATAGTGGCTGAAGACGGGCATACGCGAGCCCGGCTTTCATGCTTTCGAGCATTTTCTCTTTCGGTATCCCATCTTCCTTCACTGTACGTTTGGCAAACAAATTGAAATTCATCGTAGACTCTAGCAGGACGGCAAGAATGGAAGCGCCTGCATAGAGACCTAGAAAAACTGGCATAGGAACAGCTCCATAAAGCAGACCACCTACTGCTGGACTTCCGATCGCCGCAAATGAAATTGACATCTGGTTCAGCGACATCGCTTTTTGAATCCGATCTTCATCAACAAGACCTGTGATGGAAGACGTGAAAGCAATACTCGAAAATGTTGACGCTAATGATAGCACAACGGTTGTCGCGTAGATGGCAGGCAACGATAACTCATTAGTCAACAAGCTAATGGTCAGCAGTCCAAGTATCGCCACGGAAGAAACAACCTGTGCTATGATGACGATTTTTTTTCGAGAGTACGTATCTGCGACGTATCCAGCAAATGGTCCCATGAGTGTGCGAGGGAGGATGCTGCAAATGAGGTTCGCTGCAAAACTAGTAGCAGAACCAGTTATCTGCAAAATATAAAAGCTGATGGCAAATGCATAGATTTGTGAACCAAATGCGCTGATCATCTTACTCGCAGCAAAAGTCCATAAATGATAAGTGGCACGCTTCAGCTTTATTACGTTTTCGTCCAAAATAGTCACTCCATTCAGAAAGTTTAATGATATTAAACAAATAATAGCATGTGAACTCTTTCATTTCAAGAGAAAGTTTAATATAATTAAACTAAATGGTTGATTCAGGAGTGAAGCGTAATGAGAACATTAGGAGAGCGGATTAGAACACTGAGAAAAGAACGAAAAATGACGTTAGAGTCCTGTGCGGGTGAGCAAATGACAAAAGGTATGCTCAGTCTGATTGAAAATAATAAAGCAAACCCTTCTATGGAGAATCTCAATTATTTAGCGAAGTGTCTCGACGTCGAAGTATCTGAACTGTTGGAAGAAGTGAGCGGTAGCGAGCTTCGAGCGCTGCTGGACCAAGCTGAAAAAGTTGTTAAATCTGAAGACAAAAATAAATATGAGGAAACTTTGGAAATGATAGAGCCATTAGTCCCGAAGCTTTTGTCTGGCTACACTGCTGGCCGTCTATTAGAAATCTACAGCAAACTTTCTTATTTACTAGGCCGTTCAAATTGGCAACCAATAGCGGAAAGAGCATCAGATATTTACGAAGAGCTTAATATTGTACCACGGAGGGCGGCAGTCGGAATTTTCTGGGCTATGGTGTTGTTCACTGAGCATCGGTATGAAGAAGCACTAGCGCGGTTATTAGAAGAAAAAGCAGAAGTGGAAAGCCGAAGTGGCTATATCGACTCGCTGACACGTTTAGATTTATACACATATGAGGTGATTTTCCGTTTTGCGGTCAATGATACGGATGAAGCGACCCGACTGATGAATGAGGCAATCCGCTATTCGAAGGACAAAAAGATTTTTTACCAAGTCGAGCAGCTTTACCGTCTGGCGGCTTATCGAGCGATAATAGATGAAGACGACGAAAAACTTGATTACTACGAGCGGAAGCTACTCCAGTATGGGGAATTTGCAGAAGATGATCATGCGAACTGGTTTACGAAACTGGTCCGGATCCATCAGCTGAATTCGTTTCGCCATGACCATGAAACGGCGCTCGAAAAACTTTCGGAACTGACGGGTCCTATGCCAAATCATGAATTCTTCACGAATTTCTTTGTTCTGGAACGTGGAAAGGCGCTCTATGGGGTTGGCCGCTACCAGGAAGGGCTAAACATGTTGCAACAAGTTGTCATCAGTGAGAATGTGCATCATCCGTACGACCTTTCCATGTATTATGAGAAGGATGCGTATGCTGCACTATGTGCTGAGCAACTTGGAGATTTAAAGTATGCTCAAGAGCTCGCAAGAACAGCGGATTCCAATATGGCTCAAATGCCGGATACGCCTTATACACAGTTTGTCAGTGAGACAGTTGAACGTTTAGCGGCACACTAATAGCATGCAAAAAATAGGGAATGCATCGTGTCAATGCATTCCCTGTTTTTTTGATGATAGACTTATTTGAATACACGCAATCGGTCATCCATTGGGAGGAATTCCTTTTCTCCTGCAGGCGCCACTACTTTACCAAAAGGCATTTGCGACATAAGCTTCCAAGAAGAAGGGAGGTTCCATTCAGCTTTCACTTCATCGTCGATCAATGGATTGTAATGCTGGAGACTTGCACCATATCCTTCATCTGATAGAGCAGTCCAGATAACGTGCTGGACCATACCGGATGATTGTTGAGACCATGTCGGGAAATTATCCTTGTATTCTTGGAATTGTTCTTGTAAGTTTTCAACAACTTGCATATCTTCAAAGAACAGGATTGTTCCGTAGCCACTGCCGAACATCGTCATACGCTGTGCAGTCGATTCGAAATTCTCTGCAGGTACGATTTTCTTTAAAGTATCACTAGTAATTTCCCATAGTCGTTTGCTTTGTTCACCTAATAGGACAACGACACGTGCCGTTTGTGAATTGAATGCAGAAGGCGTATGTTTTACTGCATGCTGGATGAGCTCCTCCAGTTTTTCATCGGAAAGGATAGGTTCATTATTAATGGCATAAATGGAACGGCGGTTTTCAACAGACTTCAAAAATGTTTGTGACAAGATGAATTCCTCCTTGGGGTTTACGTAAAGGGCTCATAAAGGAGCTGCTTCACTTCTCTTTCAGTATAGTCAGACGATTGCTCATGTGGAAGTACGCACTTTAAAGTGGTGTAGTATCTAAAAAGATACTGTTAGGGGGAGTACGTGTGGAAGGAGAAGTGTCTCAATGTCGCGTGGAAGAAGCACTCGGAATTGTTGTGGGGAAATGGAAGCCAGTCATCATTTTGTATTTGCTACATGAAGGGACAAAACGTTTCAGTGAACTGAAACGTAGCATGCCGGGGATCACGCAAAAGATGCTGACGAAACAGCTGCGTGAATTAGAAGAGGAAGATATAATCCAACGCGTAGTGTACCCTCAAGTTCCTCCTAAAGTGGAATATTCGATGACGGATTATGGAAGAACACTGAGCCCAATTTTAGAGGCGATGCATGAGTGGGGAACCCATCATGTCCTCCACAAGCAGAACATGGGGATTGTTGAAAAACAAGTAAAATAGGGAATAGATAGTAGAGAAGCCGCTCAGACTATGCTGAACGGTTTTTTTATGATTTCAGTTTTTGAAGATTCAAGCAAAGTAATTTACTTCTCGAAAAATCATGCTATGCTAGTTAACATTCAATGGAAGTGTCTACCTATACTTAAAAAGTTGCACAAGGGAAAGAAAGTTAGGAGGTTACTTATGGGCGATAAAAAAGATGGATGGCTTCGAGAAAGCACAGGCGTTAGTCTGGAAGAAGTCAATAGCACGATTAATGTCCGAAACAAAAAAGGATTTTGGCGTAAACTTATTGCATTCGCTGGGCCTGGTTCACTCGTAGCAGTAGGATACGTGGACCCTGGTAATTGGGCGACTTCGATTGCAGGCGGTTCACGTTTTGGCTATCTATTGCTTAGTGTAATTCTAATTTCCAACTTAATAGCCGTGCTTCTGCAGTCATTGTCTGCAAAACTCGGTATTGTAACGGGAAAAGATTTAGCACAAGCTACAAGTGCTTCTGTTGGTAAGAAAATGTCGATATTTTTATGGTTTATTACAGAATTAGCCATAATTGCGACGGACTTGGCGGAAGTAATTGGCTCGGCGATTGCATTGAATCTGCTATTTGGGATTCCGCTATTAGTCGGTATTGCCATTACGACATTGGATGTCTTGCTCCTTCTCTATTTACAGAGGAAAGGTTTCCGTATTATTGAATCGATTGTCATTGTGCTAATGGCCACAATTTTTGTCGTATTTGTGTTCGAAGTGATTTCCTCTAAACCAGAATTATCTTCATTGTTTGCTGGATTTATCCCGCAGACAGAGATTGTAACGAATCCGAGTATGTTGTTCATTGCACTCGGAATTTTGGGTGCCACTGTCATGCCGCACAATCTATATTTGCACTCTTCTATTGTACAAACACGAAATTATGAACGTACTCAAGAAGGGAAAAAAGAAGCGATTAAGTTCTCACTGATCGATTCGGGGTTCTCGTTGACGATTGCGTTCCTCATAAACTCAGCGATCCTTATTTTGGGAGCGGCCGCATTTTACGGAACGGAACTGGATGTCTCTGAAATTGAAGCTGCTTATAATTTGTTGAGTCCAACTCTTGGAGTGGGGATTGCCAGTACGTTATTTGCAGTGGCATTACTCGCATCTGGCCAAAATTCTACCATTACAGGAACGATTAGCGGTCAGATTGTTATGGAGGGGTTCATTAATTTAAGGATTACTCCTTGGTTGAGAAGACTAATTACTCGCCTACTCGCCGTTATTCCTGCTTTTATCGTCACATGGATTGCAGGTGATAAAGGTACAGGAGAGTTGCTGTTGTGGAGTCAAGTCATCTTGAGTTTAGCACTTCCTTTTGCGGTAGTTCCGCTTGTTAGGTTTACTAGTGATAAGAACAAAATGGGGGAGTTCGTGAATTCGTTGCCGATCAAGATCCTGGCATGGACGAGTACAGTTGTCATCATCATCTTGAACGTGTTCCTGATCGGATATGTTGTTGTGACGGGGCATGAAATTGGTTAAATGGAAAACGTCTCCTTTGCAGAGGCGTTTTTTGATAGAGAAGGTGGCGGTCAACCTCTGTTTTTAGTATGATAGCGAATAGATGTGAATTGGCCAAACTTCCACTTCACTTGAATCTGGGAAGAAAGAATAGGTGTTCAACATGAGTTTATTAACTGTATCAAACTTGAGTCATGGTTTTGGAGACCGTGCGATTTTTGAAGACGTGTCGTTTAGATTGTTGGCGGGTGAGCATATCGGGCTAGTCGGTGCAAACGGAGAAGGTAAATCGACGTTTATGAATATTATTACACGGAAACTTGAACCAGACGCGGGAACAGTCTCTTGGGCGAAACGTGCTCGAGTAGGGTACTTAGATCAGCACGCTGCACTCAAGCAGGGGATGACGATTCGCGATGTATTGCGTACCGCTTTTCAATATTTGTACGATATGGAAAGTGAAATGAATGAGTTGTTTGCAAAGATGGCCGAAGTAGACCCGGACGAACTGGAATCGATTTTGGAAGAAACGGGTCAAATTCAAGAGGATCTGGAGCGACAAGACTTTTATATTTTGGATTCAAAAGTAGAAGAAGTCGCAAATGGCCTTGGATTGGATGAATTCGGTTTGGACCGTGATGTAAATGATTTAAGTGGTGGTCAACGTACGAAAGTATTGCTTGCTAAATTGCTGTTGGAGAAGCCAGATATTTTGCTATTGGATGAGCCGACGAACTATTTGGATGTGGAGCATATTGAATGGTTACGTACGTACTTGCAAAACTATCCAAGTGCGTTCATCCTCATTTCGCATGATATTCCATTTTTAAATAGTGTTGTGAACTTAATTTATCACATGGAAAATCAAGAAATTACACGTTATGCAGGGGACTATGATGAATTCCTTCGTGTGCATGAGATGAAGAAACAACAAATGGAAGCGGCATTTAAGAAACAACAGAAAGAGATTGCGGGGCTTAAAGACTTTGTGGCACGTAACAAAGCGAATGCTGCGACCAGTGGTATGGCGAAATCACGGCAGAAAAAGCTGGATCGTATGGAAGTGATTGAGCTGGATTCTGAAAGACCGAAACCTCGCTTTGACTTTAAGATGGCACGAACTCCGAGCAAATATTTGTTTAAGACAAATCAACTCGTAATTGGATACGATGAACCGTTATCGAGTCCACTGGATCTTGAGATGGAACGCGGTCAAAAAATTGCTCTGTCTGGGGCGAACGGGATTGGTAAAACGACGTTGCTGAAGAGTTTACTCGGAGAAATTCCAGCATTGTCAGGATCGGTGGAGCGTGGTGAGCACTTGGCTATCGGTTATTTCGAGCAAGAAATGAAGTCAGATAGTGATAAGACTTGCTTGGAAGAAATTTGGAGTGAATTCCCTCACTTTACACAGTATGAAGTGCGCGCAGCTCTTGCACGTGTGGGTCTGACGACAAAACATATTGAAAGTAAAGTAAAAGTCTTAAGTGGTGGTGAACGGGCAAAAGTTCGGTTATGTAAACTGGTCAATCAAGAAACGAACTTACTGGTGCTGGATGAGCCGACAAATCACTTGGATGTCGATGCAAAAGCCGAATTAAAGCGCGCACTAACCGAGTTTAAAGGGAGTGTCCTGCTCATTTCCCACGAGCCTGATTTTTATGAGGGTGTCGTGAACAAAATGTGGAACGGCGAGACATGGACGACGAAAATGTTTTAAGAGGAAAAACTGCGAGTGTGCCAACGAAGGTTGGCGTGCTTGCAGTTTTTTTGTTTGGTGAAATGAAATTAGCGAAGCGCTACTATGTAATCTTTTAACGATGGTGAAATTTGTTTGGTTGCCAATTTATACTACCACGTGGCCGTTTCTTCCCAGAATCTGGCCGAGTTAGCTGTGGTAGCCCATCCTAAAACAAGCGAAGCGCTACCAATTAATCACTTAACTCATTTGAATTGTATCCCGTTATCGACAAACTCTTCCTTGTGACTGAGAAATGCCTCTGAGTGTCGGACAAATTTGAGTGAGTGATTAAGAACCATCGGTGAGAGATGGACAATCTCAGCGGAGTGATCGTGAACGCAAACTGATGGATGGTGGTACATCAGGACACGAGGGGTTTATGATCACAATCTCGAGTTTATGAGCGTATTCCCAAGTTTATGAGCAGAAACCGAGATTTATGAGCACATTCCCAAGTTTATGAGCGGAAACCAAGATTTATGAGCACATTCCAGAGTTTATGAGCGGAAACCGAGAATTATGAGCACATTCTAGAGTTTATGAGCGGAAACCGAGAATTATGAGCACATTCTAGAGTTTATGAGCGGAAACCGAGAATTATGAGCACATTCCAGAGTTTATGAGCGGAAACTGAGATCTATGATCACACTCCCACGTTTATGAGCGGAAACCGAGATTTATGAGCACATTCTAGAGGTTATGAGCGGAAACTGAGATCTATGATCACACTCCCACGTTTATGAGCGGAAACCGAGATTTATGAGCACATTCCAGAGTTTATGAGCGGAAACCGAGAATTATGAGCACATTCCAGAGTTTATGAGCAGAAACCGAGATTTATGAGCACATTCTAGAGTTTATGAGCGGAAACCGAGAATTATGAGCACATTCCAGAGTTTATGAGCGGAAACTGAGATCTATGATCACACTCCCACGTTTATGAGCGGAAACTGAGATCTATGATCACACTCCCACGTTTATGAGCGGAAACCGAGATTTATGATCACAATCTCGAGTTTATGAGCAGAAACCAGGATTTATGAGCACAATGCCGAGTTTATGAGCGGAAACGGAGATTTATGAGCACATTCCAGAGTTTATGAGCGGAAACCGAGTGTTATGAGCACATTCCCAAGTTTATGAGCAGAAACCGAGATTTATGAGCACATTCCCAAGTTTATGAGCGAAAACCGAGATTTATGAGCACATTCTAGAGTTTATGAGCGGAAACTTAGATTTATAAGCACCTTCCCGAGTTCATGAACGAATTACACAATGTATGAACACAAACAAACATTAATAATTCCGCATGTCATGTTGAGATTCCCCACTCTTCATGATGGGTACAATAAATCAAATGAGGTGAAATTATGGAACCCATAACGATAGTAGAAGTAGAACATGGATTACACGAAATCCCATTTGAAACCGCGTTATTTGGTATGGGATGCTTTTGGGGACCAGAAGCTAGGTTTGGAGGAATTCCAGGTGTACTCAGGACCCGTGTGGGATACGCAGGCGGTACTTCCGAAAATCCAACGTATCGGAAAATGGGAGATCATACGGAAACCGTGGAAGTTGATTTTGATCCAACCGGTGTCTCCTATGAAACGTTGCTGCGCGTATTCTGGAATAATCATTATCCGAATCGCGACGCTTATAAAGGACGACAATATTTGTCGATCCTCCGGTACCGAAGTGAGGAGCAACATCGTGACATTGAGCGCATCAAAAAGGAAATGGAAACCGTTTTAGGAGAAGCGATTGAAACAGAAATCGCTCCGTTTGAATCGTTTACTCTCGCAGAAACACGACATCAAAAATACTATCTCAAACGCTATCCGAAGGCATTTGAACAAATTAAAGATTTGTTTCCTATCCCAGAAATGTTAGACGATTCCGCGTTCGCAGCCCGTCTTAATGGGTTTGTAAAAGGTTTTGGCACTCGTCAAGAACTGATTAAAGAAATCACGAGGTGGCCAATCACCAGTAATGCTCAGCGGGTTTTATCCAGCACCCTTCAGACTATGAAATGGTAGTAAACAATCACTAAAAAAGTAGCAGCTTCCAAATACAGGGAGTCTGCTACTTTCTTGTTTACAAATTGAGAAACTCTTCATTTATCAAATGAATGATTAAAAAGTATAAGAGTGGTAATACTTACAAACAGCGTCGAAAGAATGATAAAAGCGGCGCACATTTTTAATCATTGAAGGAGGAACTCATTTGAAAAAGATTGTACAAGCAATTGTTTTCCTGTTGGCAATGGTACTGCTAGCAGGACCTGTTGTTGCCGAGTCGAACGAATCAGATTCAGTAGTTGAATCTGAAGCTACAGAGGGGCGGGATGTCTATCCATTCCAACCCGCAATTGGATCCGAACTTATTGCAGATAACCCGCTTTTAGAAGAGGAAATCCCTCTTACGTACAAAGTGCAACCTGGAGATAACCTATACAGAATTGCGATAGCTCACTCTGTTCCTTTGCAATCATTAATAGAGTGGAATGCGCTGTCAAGCGAACTCATTCATCCGGGAGATGTACTGAATGTCTCTCTAGAAGCACCAGGTTCAACAACGAATATGAAAAAGATGAAAAAGGCTATAGCGGCAGCACCGGTAACGAAACAAGAATCGAATACTGCTCCTGCTAATAAGAAAGTGGCTTCGACTAAAACGGCTTCTGCTCCTGCCACGGTTCCTGCTTCAGCGCAGAGCGGAAGAGAGCTCACCATGACTGCAACCGCATATACCGCATATTGCAATGGCTGTTCTGGTACGACGAAAATCGGCATTAACTTGCGTGCGAACCCGAACCAAAAAGTAATTGCAGTAGACCCTTCTGTCATACCACTAGGCTCTCGGGTATGGGTAGAAGGATATGGTGAGGCGATTGCTGGTGATACAGGCGGCGCGATTAAAGGACATAAAATCGATGTATTCATCCCTGGTTTAGATTCAGCTATGGCCTGGGGAGTTAAAAAAGTCAAAGTCAAAGTTCTAAATTAAGTACTAGTCCGGAGAGGAGACTCTCCGGTTTTTTCTGCAAAAAATGTGATTCTGATGTAAGATGTATAGAGGGGAAGCATGTACATACTAGTAAGAGACAGGAGTAGAACAAACGATGATAGATTGGAATCAGGAACTAAATATCTACTTAATGGACAATATTAAAACAATAACAGATGAATGGCTGGCACTTCGTGATTCTGGGCAACATTCCATCTACTCAAGTGATGCGGGTGCAGCCACTGAGCAAACGTTGAGAGAGCAGAACAATTTAACAAACCGTACGATTGCAAGCAGTTTGTTAGGTCCTAGTGGGAACTTTGAGGAACAAAAAACGGAATGGGCGGAACTGATCGCTAAAAGCCGAATTGCATCGAATACATCGATAGCTGAAGTGGTCGATGCCATTAGTCGTGTACGTAAAGTGTTTTGGCGGCAAATTGAACGTTTTGTCGGACAGCAACCTGAACCTGTTCCTGTTGCGGTTGTCTTGCAGTGGGGAGAGACGATCCATTTAGCGTTTGACGAATTACTGACAGCCTTCTCTGACATGTACTTCGCCTTAATGACGACGCGCTTAAATGCCCAGCAAAGTCTAATTGATGAGCTGAGTTCTCCTATTATTAAAATTAACGATAACATCGGAATTTTACCATTGGTAGGAGATATCGATACTGAACGTGCGAAAGCAATTTTAGAAGTCGTTCCTGCTAAATGTATGGAAGCAGATATTTTAAAATTATTTATCGACTTATCTGGTGTATCGATTATCGATACCATGGTCGCCAACCAAATTTATGAAGTCATTCAAGTGCTTAACTTGCTTGGTGTTAAGTCTACAATCACTGGAATTCGTCCTGAAATCGCACAGACATCTATCCAATTAGGCTTGGACTTCTCAACGATTGAAACACATAGTTCGCTTCAACAAGCTTTAAAGGACAAATATATTGTGAAGAAAGTAGACTGAATCATTTAAAGCATGTCCCTGAATTGTGCTCGTATATTCAGTTCATGTTCGCTAGGAGGAATGGAAATGACCAAACAAAAAATCGTGTTTTTTGATTTGGATGGTACATTAATGAGTCATGATAAAACCATCTTGCCGTCAACAAAAGAAGCATTGCACGCACTTCGTGATAAAGGAATCATTACCGTCATTTGTACAGGACGTGCTCCTAGAATGTTCCAGGAATTACTGACCGATTTAGAATTCGATTCTTATGTTTCGATGAATGGCCAACATGTTGTCTATGAATGTAACGAATTATTCTCCAATCCGATGAACACGGAAATCCTGACAGAACTGAGTGCACTAGCGAAAGAAAATGGACATGGCATTACGTACTCCAATTCGGAAGTGTTCGCCGCAAATGCAGCTGAACATCCACTCGTTGTTGGAAGTCTCGGTCGACTGAAGCTGAAGTATCCGGAAGTGGATGCAGAAATCTTCGCTCATTCACCTGTTCATCAAATTCAGTTATACGGCAATATGGATGATCTGCAGTCTTACAAAGATCGCTATCAAGAGGACTATGTCTTTATTCACTGGGATGAAAATGCGGTGGACATGCTGCCAAAAGGTGCATCAAAAGCGGTTGGAATTCGTAAATTGATGGAACACCTAGATATTCCTATTGAAAATAGTTATGCTTTTGGGGATGGACCGAATGATTTTGAAATGCTTGAATTCGTTGGAACAGGAATCGCGATGGGCAATGCAATTCCTGAGTTGAAGGAAAAAGCGGATCTTGTAACTGATACGTGTTCAAATGACGGCATTTTAAAAGGCTTACTTGCCTGTGGGTTGTTAGAAGAAGCGGAAGTGTCTTTGCACAACAATCACTAATAGAGCTTTATGTAATCTAACGCAATCATCCATTGTGATGAATGCCCATAGGAAATTTACCTGTTATCGTTCCACAACGATAGCAGTTTTTTTGCGTTCACTTCAAACTAAATCTATATTCTATGTAGTTAAATTCATGTAACTCATTCATTGAATTAAGATTCATTGTTCTTGCTACTTAACGGTTTGAATATGTCCTATAAGTACATAAATAATCGCCATTTAAAAATAGTTTGACAGTTAACAATGAGAACGGTTATCATTGATATTGAAATTCATTCTCAATTAAATTTCAAGAGAATGGCATAATCTCATGCAAATACATATTTAGGGGGAACTGAATTGAGAAAGATCTTAACTGGATTATCAATTGGAGTGCTTGCGGTATTAACTGCCTGTGGTCCAACAGAGAAAGAAGAAGTTAAAAAAGAAACACCAGTAGCGAGTGATACTGAGCAAGTCGAGAACGCAGATTCCAAAACGGCTGACGGTGTGGATGAAAAGGAACTAAAAGATGCACTTGCTGAGTTCCCTGAAGGTTCACCAGAACGAATTATTACGACATCTGTGCCTTTGGCAGAGATGCTTGATTTACTTGGTGTAACACCAGTTGGCGTACCAACTTCAACAAACCCATTACCAGCGAATTTTGAAAAGATCGATCAAATCGGATCTCCTATGCAGCCAGATCTTGAAGTGGTGACGAGTTTAACGCCGGATTTAATCTTAGGGGCGGAGTCATTGCGAAGCACATTGGATAAAAGTTTAGAAGGCATGGATCTTCCTACAGCTTACCTGCCAACGGATTCGTTTGATGATTTGAAACTTAGTTTTAAGGCACTTGGAACATACTTCGATAAAAAAGCTGAAATGGACAAGGTCCTTAACCAATTAGTATCAAAAGAGAACGAATTAGTAGAGCAAGGAAAAGGCAAAGACTTGCCAAGCGTATTACTTGTTATCGGTACGGCGGATTCGTTCATGGTCATGAATGAGGAATCATATGTTGGGAGCTTAGTGAAAAAATTAGGCGCAGACAATATTGCCACGTCGGTCTTGAAAGTGAAAGACCGCTATTCACCAATTAATATGGAAGACGTCGTTGTCGCAGATCCAGACATCATCCTCGTACTTGCTTCAGGAGATCATGGTGCTTCTGAAGACGCGTTCAAAAAAGAAGTTGAGAGCAATGATACGTGGACGAAGCTCTCTGCTTATCAGAACGACAAAATAGAAGTATTGGATTATGGAGTATTTGGTGTCACTTCGATTAAAAACGCAGAAAAGGCGCTTACCGATATTTCAACTTATTTTTATGAATGAAGAGAGGCGAGCATGGCATGACTAAATCACGAAGCGGTCTCATTGTTGTTAGTACGTTTCTTCTAGCAATTGCGGCAGCGGTGATCGCGATCGGATTAGGAAGTATTCGAATCTCAGTACCTGATATTTTCGAGACACTCTTTCACACATCAGCTGGAAACGTAAACGACACGATTATTTTTAACATTCGATTGCCACGTGTGATTTTGGCATTGATTATCGGGGCGAATATCGCAATCTCCGGTGCAATCTTGCAAGCAGTCATGGGAAATCCACTTGCAGATCCAGGTCTTACTGGAGTTACTAGCGGAGCGGCTGTTTTTGTCCTAGTTATTATGTTGGCGAAGCCTGAATACACCCAGTTCATGCCGCTTGCAGCGCTCATTGGAGGTATGTTGGCGGCAACCATTGTCTATGCACTAGCTTGGAGAAGGAATGGAATTTCTCCGATTTCAATCATATTGGCAGGAGTCGCGGTCAATGCGTTATGTGGTGGAGTCGTCGGGTATCTGTCGATTATCTACAGTGACCGTCTGCCATCAGCAGTTCAATGGATGAATGGTAGTTTGGCGGCGAAGGGGACTTCAGTCGTCACCATGATTCTTCCTTACGCAATCGTGGGTTGGATTTTATCCTTCTTTGCCATCAGAAAAGCAAATGTGATTCGAATGGGCGATCAAGTCGCCGCGAACCTAGGTGAAAACGTACATCGTATCCGAATTCTCCTATCAATCTTAGCTGTCTTTTTAGCAGCCATTTCAGTTGCGGCAATTGGTATGATCGGATTTGTCGGACTCATTGTTCCGCATATGGCCCGTTTTCTAGTAGGTTCTAACTATAAGTATATGATGCCGATGAGTATGGCACTTGGCGCATTGGTATTGTTAGTAGCGGATACCGGGGGCCGAACATTATTTTCACCGCTTGAAATTCCAGCAGGGATTCTAATGGCGGTAATCGGAGGACCTTATTTTCTTTATTTGATGAGAAGGAGTGTATTTTAATATGTTAACGGTAAACTCAATTTCCATTCAATATGAACAGAAAAAGGTAATTAACGATTTCTCATTTAGTGTAGAAGAAGGAGAAGTTGTATCGATTATCGGCCCAAACGGATCAGGAAAGTCAACATTACTCAAATCTATTTCTCGCCAAATCCCCTACCAATCTGGTTCAGTGGAACTGGATGGGATGAACATGAAAGCGATGAATCCCAAACAAATTGCCCGTAAGTTGTGTATGCTTAGCCAAAAAAATCAGGCACCAAGCGATATGACGGTGTACGATCTTGTTTCATATGGTAGATATCCACATAAGCGTTGGTTTGAAAAACTGACCAACGATGACCGGGATATTATCGAGTGGGCAATCGAAAAAACACATTTAACGGATTATCAAGAACGAACGGTCGCCTCACTTTCAGGAGGAGAGTCTCAGCGCGCATGGATTGCAATGGCACTCGCACAGCGACCACAAATCCTGCTTTTGGATGAACCAACGACATACCTAGATATCTCCCATCAGCACGAGGTTCTTGAACTTGTACGTGAACTAAATGAGGAGATGGGGATGACTGTCATCATGGTACTGCATGATTTGAACCAAGCTGCCCATTATAGCGATCGAGTTATCGTCGTACAAAGTGGTGAGAAGGCGATGTGTGGGACACCTGATCAGGTCATGACAACCGAGATGATTCGGGAAGTGTATAGAATGGATTCTGAAGTGATGTACAATCAGGCAGAACGAAAACCACGTATTCATTTATTACGGACAGCACGATAATTAATTTACTGGAGGAATGTCACATGGCGAAAGCAATCGATCTAGAAAAATACAAAAAATCTTATTTGGAATTTATGGAGACACGAAAAGGTCTTATCCTTTCAATGTTAGACGGAGAAGGAAAACCATTTACAAGCTGTGCTCCGTTTGTGAAAAAAGACGGCAAATTGTACATTTACATAAGCCAAGTTGCTGAACATTATTACCATATGGAGAATAGCGAGTGGATCGATGCAATGATGATTGCGGATGAGACTACGACGAAAAATCCATTTGCAACTGAACGCATGCGCATGCGTTGCACACCGAAAAACATTGGAAACGAAGGACACGATGATATTTTTGAGTTGTTCAACTCACAGTTTGATTCGAAATTGCTAGATGTGCTTCGCGGACTCGACTTCTCACTATTCGAACTGACACCGTCAATGGGACGTTATGTCGTTGGATTTGGAATGGCTTTCGATGCGGACATCTCAGGTGAGGTCTTCACACACGTAGTTGTCGACAAAAAGAACAAAGCAAACGTCTGAGTCTAACCTAAAGGAGAATTACTATATGTCTTATTCGACTGTACTCCCAATTTGGGAGGCACTGCGTCAACGCTTTACAAAAACGACGTCAGCATTACCGGAATCCGATCTTAATCTGACACTTGGTAAGTCTTCCGTCCGTGGGCTACTTTATCATACGGCTGAAGTTGAATATATGTTTGCTGAGTGGTTTTTCGGCAAAACGAAACCTGAATATCCTGCTCAAACGTCATCAGAATCGTTACAGGAACTTGTGGAGTTACTGGCAGCTTCCAATGCACATTTAGTCCAAGCGATGCAAGAACTACCCGAGGACCAATGGGGAACACCAGTGAAATCTCCTATGGGTTCTTCTTCACCTTTAGAGGCAGTAGGACGTCTCATGTACCATACCGGTATGCACGCAGGGCAGATTTCATTGATACAGAAAAATGGTTCATGTGAATAAAATAGAATTGTTATTCTAAAACGCATCCTACATGTAGGGGGTGCGTTTTCTTTATGATTACTTTTGCTGAACAACTATTTAGTGAAACAAAATCGTGACCGCCGTATAAAGAAGTAACATAGCCATGATGATATTGAAAACCGTCTGATAGGTAGCAATCCATTCCTTGAATAATGCTCCAAACAAACTCCAGCTGAATGTCCCTAAAAATCCAATTACAGCTAACAAAATTACCAAGATAAACTGAGTCAAATAATTATGATAGAAAGGCGTCACGAATGTTGAGGTGACTGTAAGGGCATATATAGTTGCTTTAGGATTGATGAATTGCAACATAGCACCGGAGATTAGATTATTGTATCGATAAGTAAATTGTTGTTCTTCATCAAGTTTACTCGTAATGATTTTATAAGCTAAATACAGTAAATAAAGACAACCAAATAATTTCATAAACAATTCGACTTCTGGAAAAGCGGTTTTTAATGCGACACTAAAATAATTGGCGAATATGAGTAAAATGAAAAATCCAAGACCAACCCCTAAGCAGAATTTATAAGTCCTTTTCAATCCAAATTTATTGGCAAAAAACAACGACATAATATTATTGGGACCTGGTGTGAAGCTTGCAACAAAAGCATAAACCAGTAGTGACAACAGTGACATTATAACCACCCTCTTCTTTGTATGCTATAGTGAACAAAAATGCATGATAACGTATTGTGCTTTATAGTGTACTTTATGTGCGTTATAATGTAAATAAGGAAGTGAGGGTACAATATGAAGGAAATACATGTAGTGGTAGCTGAAAATATGAAGGCATATAGAAAAGCTAACAACTATAGCTTAGATAAAGTTTCGGAATTAACTGGAGTTAGTAAAACAATGTTAGGTCAAATAGAACGTGGAGACTCTATACCATCGATAACGACGATGTGGAAAATAGCAAATGGATTAAAGGTTTCTTTTACATCTTTGATAAAGGAAACAACGAATGAAGTAACGGTAACGTCAAAAAAAGACCTGCTGGAATTGCCGGGTAATGATGGGAAATATAAAGTGTATCCATATTTTCCATTCGAAAATGACAAGCAGTTTGAAATATATATGGTTGAAATCGAACCAGGTGGCTATTTATTAGCGGATCCTCATCATGAGGGGACAGAGGAATACATTACTGTATTTGATGGGCAACTGGAATTGACGGTACGTGGGCAATCGTACTTGCTGGAGAGAGATCAAGCAATCCGTTTCCAAGCGGACTGTAAACACGCGTATTACAATCCAACCAATAATTTGACTAGAATCAGTATGACAATTCATTATCCAAGCATGTAGATTTGTGTAAATATGAGAAAAAGAAAACTACAAAGAAAAAGCACCATCCACGAAGGATGGTGCGGTGCTTCAAACATTGGTGTGAAGCGGTTTGTAAGCCGCCTTTGCCGTATTGCAATACATAGAAAGTTTTAAACCACCACTCCTCAAAGTGGGTGTTCGCAGAACTGTTCCTGCCTGTCCAACCATAAATGATTGGCGTGTCATTCCCAGCCTATATAAAACTCCCTTTTACAGCTTAAAGGTTAAAACTTTATGGGAATACGAACAATGCAGCTTATGTACTTATCTTACTGCTACATGCGGCGAAATGCAATGGAAATGTTTGTGTGTGGGGGGGCAGACGAGAATAGGGAAGAAAAGTTTGAGTGAGTTTATACTGAGTTTACAATTGTGTATTATGATAAGCCTAGTTAGCAGAGGCTGATTACTTATTTAGGTAACCGATGTGTGTAGAGGAGATGGTCTAGCTATGGCAAACGTGTTAATTGTAGACGATGATCCGCATATGAGGGAGCTCGTCAAACTTTTTTTACTCCCTGAAGGATTTGAGGTGGCCACTGCATGCGACGGTATCGAAGCGTTATCGAAGCTTGAGTCATTCAAGGCGGACTTGGTCATCTTGGACATTATGATGCCGAATATGGATGGCTGGGAGCTGTGTCGTGAGTTACGTAAAGCCTATGACATGCCGTTGCTCATGCTTACTGCGAAAGGCGATACGACTCAAAAAGTGAAAGGATTCGAACTAGGAACAGACGACTACCTCGTCAAGCCCTTTGAACCTATAGAGTTAGTTGCGCGAGTAAAGGCATTACTAAAACGTTATCGAATCGCCATTTCCCAAACTGTATTCGTGGGCAGCCTTTCCATGAATCGAAAAACGTTCGAGGCGGAACTAGCTGGAGAAATTTTGGAGCTTCCACTTAAAGAATTTGAATTGCTTTTTTTGTTAGCAAGTTATCCAGGTAAAACGTTCTCGAGAGAGCAGTTGATCGAAACGATATGGGGATATGACTATGAAGGAACGGATCGAACTGTTGACGTTCATATTAATCGGTTGCGAGAGCGACTTCCTACCTCACTTGAAACTGATTTAAAAATTACAACAGTCCGTGGTTTGGGATACCGCTTAGAGGCAATCACATGAAAAAAGCCATTCACATTCTAAAAGTAGTTTGCTCGTTTTGGGTACTGGTTTTTATCTACTCAGCAGTCGTGAACTTCGTATTTCCATACACTAGAGATGCATTGAACTTCCACTTAACTGATTTTAGTGAGGGTTTTATTAAAACTATCCTCACAATTTTTTTGTTTTTCCTCACAATTTGGCTCACTTCGTTGGCGGGTGTATCACGCCGTATGGAGTTTCTCACATCCATTATGGATGCCATGAAACGAATCTCAACAGGTGATTTTGATGTTCGACTGAATCACCAGTTTGATCATGCGAAAAACCATCCTTTCGAAAAGTTTGTGGAAGGCATTAACGATATGGCAGAGGAACTGAAAGAGCTGGAGGAGATGCGTCAAGAATTCATTTCCAATGTTTCGCATGAAATCCAATCTCCGCTCGCCTCAATTAGTGGTTTTGCAAGGGTGTTGAAGCGAAGTGAATTGACTCCGGAAGAGCGCAATCATTATTTGGATATCATTGAAACAGAAAGCTTACGTCTTGGTCATTTGAGTGATAATTTGCTGAAGCTAACCTCCATGGAGTCGGATCGGTATCCGTTTGACTTGAAGACCTATCGATTGGATAAGCAAATTCGGAAAGTACTTCTTTCGTGTGAGCCTCAATGGTTAGCGAAGTCCCTTCAATTGGACATTTCGTTAGATGAATTCGAAGTGTATGCAGACGAGGAGCTTTTGGACCAAGTCTGGTTAAACCTCATTACGAATAGCATTAAATTCACGCCAGATAGAGGAACATTGACAGTTAACCTGCGTAAGCAGAACGAGATAGCCATCGTGACAATTGCTGATACTGGTATCGGAATCGGTTGTGAGCACTTAGAGCATATATTTGAACGCTTTTATAAAGTGGATCCATCCAGAAACCGTGCTCTCGGTGGAAGCGGCCTCGGTTTGTCCATCGTGAAAAAGATTGTTGATATGCATGAAGGTAGGATTGAGGTGAAAAGTGAGACTGACGAAGGAACCGTATTCACGATTCACTTGCCGATTCCCGATAGGCAGCTAGAAAATGAAGTAAGGAGTCAATAGAATGATAAAATTATTAAGAAATTTATCTGTATATAAGTGGTTCGTTGTAGCAATTGTTGGAATGGTTTTCGTTCAATCTATGGCGGATTTGTTCCTTCCGACGCTGATGGCGGACATTATCGATAAAGGGGTAGTCGTTGGAGATATCCCATATATTTGGAAAATCGGTGCTGCTATGATCGGTGTCACTGCAGTAAGCGCGCTGGCAGCGATTGTTGCTAGTTATTTTTCATCAAAAGCGGCGCTCGGAATGGGGCGGGACATTCGACAGAAAGTATTCCGTCATGTTGAAAGCTTTTCATTACAAGAGTTTGACAAGCTCGGAACAGCGTCTTTGATTACTAGAACGACGAATGATATTACGCAAATTCAACAAGTGGTCATTATGATGCTCCGGATGGTCATCAGTGCGCCGATAATGTTAGTCGGTGGTCTGATTATGGCCCTTTCGAAAGATGCGAAATTGTCTCTTGTTATCGTAGCAATCATGCCAGTACTTATTTTGACAATCGTGCTGATCTTAAAAAAAGGAGTTCCGTTATTCCAAACCGTACAAAAGAGACTGGATCGTCTCAACTTGGTTTTCCGGGAAAACTTAACGGGAATCCACGTAGTTCGTACATTCAATCGTGAGAAAGAAGAGCAACAGCGTCTTCAAAAAGCGAATAAGGAGTTAACGGATGTCTCTATTAAGGTAAACAAATTGATGGCATTCATGCTGCCGACGATGATGCTCGTCATGAACTTGACTGTGGTAGGAATCATTTGGTTCGGTGGAATGCGCATTGACAGTGGGGGAATGCAAATTGGTGATTTAATGGCATATATCCAATATGTCATGATGATCATGTTCTCACTAGTGACAGCTTCTATGATGTTCATTATGATCCCGCGTGCAGCAGTATCAGCGAAACGAATTAACGAAGTACTTGAAATGGAGCCGACTTTCTTGGATGAAGGAGTTTTGAAAGCGGATAAAGAACCGGGAACATTGGAATTCGACCATGTGTCATTCTATTATCCAGGTGCGGATGAACCCGCATTGTCGGACATTAGTTTTATAGCAAAAGCGGGAGAAGTGACAGCAATCATTGGGGGGACCGGTGCTGGTAAAACAACATTGATCAATTTGATTCCACGGTTTTACGATGTAACCAGTGGATCGATTTATGTCAACGGAGTCAATAGTAAAGAATCTTCTCAAGAAGAGATTCGTTCGAAGATTGGCTTTGTACCTCAAAAAGCGACACTGTTCTCAGGAACAATTGCAGAGAATATCCGATTCGGTAAAGAGGATGCAACAAAAGAAGAAATTGAACATGCAGCACGTATTGCACAGGCGGAAGAATTTGTTCGGAAAATGGAAAAAGGATACGAGTCAGAAATTACACAAGGGGGATCGAACGTGTCAGGTGGACAGAAGCAACGGTTATCCATTGCACGAGCCCTCATTCGGAAGCCAGATATTTATATATTTGATGATAGTTTCTCAGCGCTCGACTATAAAACGGATGCTAAATTACGCTCAGCTTTAAAAGAGGAAACGAAGGAAGCGACAGTTGTGATTGTTGCCCAACGTGTAAGTACAGTCATCGATGCCGATCAAATTCTTGTATTGGATCGCGGACAACTCGCTGGTGTCGGGACACACAAAGAGCTGCTTGAAACGAATGACGTATATCGAGAAATCGTCGAATCTCAACTTGCAGAGGAGGAAATCGCATGAATGAGAAGAGACAACAACCCGCACATGGCGGAGGCCCAGGCGGAGGCAACATGATGATGGCCGGGAAAAAGGCGAAGGACTTCAAAGGAACGTTACGCCGTCTGCTCGGATATTTAAAGCCCCGTAGCAATCAATTAATTGCTGTGTTCATCGCAGCGATCCTTAGTACGCTATTTAGTATTGCAGGTCCAAAAATAATGGGGAATGCTATTACAGAAATCTTTACAGGCGCATATGGAAAACTGACAGGTGTTCCTGGAGCGATGATTCACTTTGATGTGCTCGGTAAAATCCTACTTCTGTTAGTTGGCCTATACGTTTTCAGTAGTGTGTTTACTTACTTACAACAGTTCATCATGTCGAGTGTGTCGCAAAAAACAGTCTATGATTTACGGGAAGATGTGAATCAAAAACTGGAAAAGCTACCGCTCAAATATTTCGATGGACATCCTGTCGGCGACACATTGAGTCGTGTAACAAATGATATTGACACGATTGGAAGTACGTTACAACAAAGTATTACGCAATTCATCACATCGATTATTACGTTGGTCGGTATACTTGTGATGATGCTAACGATTAGTCCATGGTTGACATTGATTGCTCTTGTCAGTCTACCTCTTTCTATTTTTGTCATTCGACCACTCATCAAGCGTTCCCAAACGTATTTTGCAAAGCAACAGCGCACATTAGGGCAACTGAATGGTCACATTGAGGAAATGTATACTGGCCATCAAGTGGTAAAAGTGTTTGGACACGAAAAAAAGGCGATTGAAGAATTTGTTGAAGTGAATGAGGAGTTATATGATGCAGGGCGTCGAGCACAATTTATCTCTGGAATCATTATGCCGATGATGTCACTAATTGGGAATCTCGGATATGTGCTCATATGTATTGTAGGTGGAATTCTTGTAACACAACGTGCCATCTCAATTGGTGATATTCAAGCGTTCATCACGTATACTCGACAGTTTACACAACCGATTATGCAAACCGCTAACATCGCTAATATCATTCAGTCCACCGTGGCAGCAGCTGAGCGTGTGTTTGAATTGTTGGATGAAGAAGAAGAAATCCCCGATGTTACGACTGCCGTTTTGAAAGAAGCAAAAGGGGAAGTTGAGTTCGAACATGTTGATTTCGGATATGGGGATCAGCTATTAATAGAAGACATGAACGTCCATGTACAACCTGGTCAAACTGTAGCAATTGTCGGTCCGACAGGTGCTGGTAAAACCACACTCATTAACTTGCTGATGCGTTTCTATGAGTTGAATGGTGGCGCTATTAAGATTGATGGGATTAATACACGAGAAATGTCTAGAACGGATCTACGTACAACGTTTGGAATGGTTCTGCAAGATACTTGGCTATTTAATGGTACGATTAGAGAAAACATCGCGTATGGCAAGAAGGAAGCAACAGAAGGAGAGATTATAGAAGCTGCGATAGCTGCGCGAGCGGATCACTTCATCCGAACTCTTCCTGAAGGCTATGACACGATTCTAAACGAAGGGGTATCCAATATTTCTCAAGGACAAAAACAGCTTATTACAATTGCTCGAGCTGTCCTAGCGAATCCATCGATAATGATTTTGGATGAAGCGACCTCTAGTGTGGATACGCGAACAGAGTTACTCATCCAGCAAGCAATGAATCGGTTAATGGAAGGGCGTACGAGCTTTGTCATTGCGCACAGGCTTTCAACTATTAGAGATGCTAATCTTATTTTGGTGATGGATGAAGGACGTGTAATTGAACAAGGCACGCACGACGAGTTGTTGGAAGCAGATGGCTTCTATGCAGACCTCTACAATAGTCAGTTCTCATCGAATCCTGCAGTATGAGGTTGGAGCTGTTGTTGAAGTAAGTTAGCTTTATTTCTTTGCATCTGATTACCTATGCGTTCATAAATAAAACCAGCGCCTGTAAATCTCTGGCGCTGGTTTCTTTTTTACTTACTCAATCAATAGGATCGTTCCCTTTCTGATTTGTCCCGTTGGTTGGGTGTCATCGGTTCGTGTTTTGGTTTTAGATTTCCGAGCTCAGATAACTCTAGTGAAATTTCTTCTTTCATTTTTTTAATGGTTTTGTTCGATTTTTCTTCTGCAGTGGAAAGTGATTGTAAGTTTCCGTTTGCACCTTTTTTGACATCTTTGTTGATAGTAAAACCTCCCTAGTTGTAGTTGTGGGGTACATCGTTAATATGGCTTTTTCCAATAGTTTTATGTATTTTTGTTAAAGGATATTTAGTATGGAAACTTTGTTGTATCCTATCATTTGTGCAATATATCGTTCACGAGATAGACAAAAAATAGTAAGATAACTTAGTGTCTTTTTATAAAAAGACTCCCTATAATGGAGATATCTTAATTAAGGAGCTGGGGAATTTGAAGTCATTCAAATCGTTTACTTCAAAAACATTTATCGTCCTGTCCCTCCTAGTCATTGGCACAGCATCTTTTCTGTTATGGATAACGAGTGATGCTCATCGCGCAACTCCACTGTCATATCCATCGTTAGAGCAAAAGCTTGCAGTAGCAGATGGAGCGTCGTTAAAAGAAACCTCATCAGGATCTCTGTACTTAAAAACAGCGAATGATCTATATGTAACAAAGGTACGCCCGGAAAGTGAGCTTGCAGAACAGCTTGTGAAGACATATAACGTTTCGTATACGTATTCAGGTGGAAATACATCTAGCTACTTAATTGCGGGATTACTGATCGCTGCGCTTCTTACGTTTCTCATCCTTCAACAAAAAGGAAAACTGGGTGTTGGCGCAGCTTCTATGAAACATAGCGCATCGAAAGAAACACCTCTACCTGACATTACCTTGAATGATATCGGTGGACTATCACAAGAGATGAAAGATGAGATACACCAAACACTAGATATCATTAAAGACCCGAAACGATCGGAAGCACTTGGGGTGAAAGCACCGAAAGGAATCTTGCTTGAAGGACCTCCTGGAACTGGTAAAACATTATTAGCTCAAGCAATTGCACATGAAATCGGTGCTTCGTTCTATTCCTCAAGTGGTGCTGCATTCACTGAACTTTTTGTCGGCGTGGGAGCATCTCGAATTCGTACTATGTTCCAAAATGCACGAAAGCAGGAGAAGGCTGTAATTTTCATTGACGAAGTGGATGCACTTGCTGGAAAACGGAAAGCGCATGGCGGAGAAGAGTCTGAGAAGACGTTGACTGAACTTCTTGTTCAACTAGACGGTGGCGCTGATAATGAAGGAGTACTTTTCATTGCGGCTACGAATCGGAAAGATATGTTGGATGAAGCCTTTTTGCGCCCAGGACGAATCGATTATTCCTTCCAAGTTCCTCTTCCCGATACACAAGGGCGTCGAGAGATTATGGACATCCATACGAAAGGGAAGGCTTTGGCACCTAACGTGTCTGCGTCACTGGACATGTTGGCAGAAAGTACATCCGGCTTTTCAGGTGCACAAATAAGTGCACTTTTTACAACGGCAAGTAAACGAGCGATTCGAGAAGGGCGAGCTGAAATCGACACGAGCGATATGGATTTTGCGATAGACCGGACCATTCTTGGCAATGCGTCTAGGAGCATGAACGATCCGTTGACAAAACGCCGTGTTGCAATTCATGAATCTGGTCACGCATTAATTGCGGCCATTACTAAACCACATTCAGTTCGAAAAGCGACAATTATCCCTAGAGGGCAAGCGCTTGGATATGTAGCTCCCATTCAAAAAGAGTTACATTTGCAAACTGCAAGTGAACTTCTTGACCAAGTTAGTATGATTCTTGGCGGAGGTATTGCAGAGCGCATCTACTTGGGAGAACACAGTATTGGTGTAAGTGGGGACGTTCAACAGGCAAAAGATATTATTGAACGGATGGTTGACACTGGGTTACTTCAAGAGGGGTTCACATTGACATTCAGTAAGACTGAAAAAGAAGTCAAGATGCAAGAACTCTTTACTGTCGCGGTTGAGCGTACTGAAGAATTAATCCGTGGACATGCTAGCCAGTTCGAGCATTTGGTCAATGAATTGTATACAAAGGAAACATTGGACGGCTCTGAAGTACATGCGATTGTATGTGGTACAAAAAAAGAACTCGTTCCAAGTTCAGTATAAAGAAGAGGGGAGGCCATATGGCTTTCCCTCTTTTATCTTTTTCGGTTAGGAATTTTATCACCTTGTTTTTTATTATTAACGAATTTCATAACGACCGGTAGAATGATTGGTCCCCATTTAACAGCTGTCTTTACGACTTTGGTAATTTTCATATTCTTCGCTCCTTAAAAGAAGTTATACCCCTCTTTTCCCATCTTGAGGGGGGTGTTAAACCTGTAAGAGAATCCCATCGAGCTATCCACGTAACAGATTATAAATTTCCCGTTTTAGAATGAGGAATGGGTCACTCATCAACAATTCCTCAGATCGTGGTCTAGCAAACGGAACAGTGATTTCTTTTTTTACGATGGCAGGTTTGTCGGAAAGGACAATAATTCGATCTGATAGAAACAGAGCTTCGTCAATATCGTGCGTAATGAACAAAATCGACTTTTTGTACGTTTCCCAAATAGATAAAAGCCACTGCTGCATTTCAAGTCGCGTGAATTCATCTAGCGCCGAAAAAGGTTCGTCCAAACAAATTATCGATTGTGGGGCGTTTAAGCTACGGATGAAGGATACGCGTTGTTTCATCCCCCCGGAAAGTTCATTAGGATAGGCATCTTCGTAACCTGACAAACCTGCACTTTTTATGAGTTCTAGCGTTTTAGTACGGTTTTGTTTGGTGCCAGCGATTTCCGCACTTAACTCCACATTTTGTAAAACGGTCCTCCAAGGAAAAAGTGCTGGACTTTGTGGCATATAACTAATATGTCCACGGGAGTTATTCAGAACAGAACCGTCAAGAGAAATTGTCCCAGAGTCGGGCGTGTAAAGCCCACCAATCAGCTGGAAAATCGTACTTTTTCCGCTACCTGAAGGTCCCACAATAGAGACGAATTCACCTTCTTTCACGGACAATGTAATGTCTTGAAGCACATGATTTGAGCCGTATGATTTGGATAAGCTTTCAAGAGTGAGTCGACCCATCCGATTCATTCCCTCCTTGACTACGCCAACGAAGCACGCTTTTTTCGACTGCCAAAATGATTGCGAAATACAGTAAACTTAAAATCATGATCAGAACAATGGCAACAAAGACACGATCTGTTTTGAACGAAGAAGAAGCGAGTGTCATATACACACCAATTCCTTTGTTAGCACCGAGCCATTCAGAAATGACTGCCCCCATTACGCTGTAGGTTGCTGCGATTTTTAGTCCTGAAAACAGGGAAGGCAATGAATGTGGCCATTGCAATTTCCAGAAAATCTGCCGATTGCTCGCGCCAATCATCTTCAAATAGTACAACATGTCTCGATCCGTTTGCCTGAATCCATCCAGTGCCGCAATCGTCACCGGGAAAAAACAGACGAGAACGATGACGATGACTTTCGGTAGCATTCCGAACCCGAACCATATGACGAGAAGTGGGGCAAGTACAATCACTGGAATGTTTTGCGATAAAATTAAGAGCGGATAAAAGGCTTGCTGAAGAAATGGAATCCGAAATAATAGAATGGCAACAACAATTCCTACAATGATGCCCACGAGATAGCCAGTTGCTGAAAGTGTGACTGTGGACATAATGTGAGAGGTATACAAGGAATAGCCTGTGAATGCCTCTGCAGCAATTTGACTAGGTAAAGGAAGTAACCAATCGGGTATATTAAAAAGCCGAGCAGCACTTTCCCAAATAACGAGTAAAAGGATGAGGACCAGAAGCGGCCGCCATCCTTTATTTACTGCTGATTTCATCTGTACTTCTCCGTTAGCTTTTCCATAGAAGCACCTTGAGGATTGCTGTAGATTTTCACTTGGGAAATGACACTGGGAGCTCCTAATTCCGTCATGCGAGTGTTCATTTTTTCAATGATGCCAAGCAAGTTCCCAAGTTCGCCTTCCATCGTCGTTTCAAGGGGAGCGACTCGATAAGGAACACCAGATTGCTCGATCACTTCAATCGCCGCATCTACATATGGAATGACGTCTTCGCCATTTGGGGTCTTTGGGATTATTTGAATACTAACAAGTGCATTAGCCATTTTTAGTTCCTCCTTAGTTTGGTAAAAACTCGTTTGTGAACGCGTCTTTTGCGTTAAAATCGCCTTCAAGCAAGTTGTTCTCATCCATCCACTCTGCGTAATTTTCCCAAGTTTTCAGCCGTTGTTCACCAAAGCGAGGTGCGTCCTCCTGATATTTAGGGGAAAGCCATTGCTGACTTTTTTTGACAAGCTCTGGATCTAAATCAGGGACTGCTTTTATTAAGATATCTGCAGCTTCTTCTGGATGTTCAATTGCAAACTGATATCCTTTGACGGTGGCAGCCACAAATGCTTTCACTTTTTCAGGATCTTTTGCAATGAGTTTTTCATTGGTCGTGATGATGGGCGTATAGTAATCCAGTTTCTCAGAGTAGTCCTTCAAATATTGCATGTTCAGTTCCATTCCACGCTGTTCGGCTTCAATGCCTGTCCAGCCATAGTATACCCAGGCAAGATCGATATCACGTTGAATCGCCGTGAAGAAATCAGAAGAGCCCATGTTGATATATTTTACTTTACTACTATCACCTTTATCTTTTTCCATCAGAGATTCTACAACAGCTTGTTCGATAGGAGCACCCCAACCGCCATAATTTTTTCCTTCAAAGTCTTTCGGTGATTCTATGCCTGCCTCTTTTAAGGAAGCAAATCCAGACGTATTGTGTTGGATAATCGCAGCAATCGAAACAAGTGGAATCCCTGCTGCACGTGCTTCCGTGAGTGCTTCCTGTGCTCCAATTCCAAAATCTGCTTTACCTGAAGCGACGAGCTGATCGGCACCTGCCTCACCTGGTAGCATGATTTCCACGTCGAGTCCTGCATCTTTAAAATAACCTTTTTCTTGTGCTACATACAAACCAGTATGATTCGTATTGGGCGTCCAATCGAGTGCGAAATGGACTTTTTGGGTGGCTTCTTTGTCGACACCGCTTGACGAATTTGGTTCTTTGTCTGCGCCGCAGGCTGTAAGAAGCGATGCAGAAAATAGAATAGTGAGTATTCGTTTCAATGAAATCCCCCTCCTGGAGTTTCACACTGCAACAAAAAACGCACACTCCCGTTTTCGGAAGTGCGCGTCACATAATCATTATAAAATGAATATGTTCCCTCCGCTGGCGTTACCCAGATCAGGTTCAAAGGGTCTGCATTTCGCATGCATCTCAACCGATATCCGGTCCCCCTACATATTGTCAGTGATGAAATTGTATAAAGTTCACTTATTACTTTGCCACACTTATCTGAAACTAGCAAGTGTTGCATGTTCAACGTTTTTTCCTTTCCGCAATGAATTTAGTCATGATATACTAAGAAAAGGATTTTCTACTCTGATTCATCCAAACAGAAAGTGAGTGGTCAAAATGGGCCGTAAGTGGAACAATATTAAAGAGAAGAAAGCGTCAAAAGATGCCAACACGAGCCGGATCTATGCAAAGTTCGGTCGCGAAATATATGTAGCAGCAAAGCAAGGGGAGCCGGATCCAGAATCGAACCAAGCTCTTAAAATCGTTTTAGAACGTGCAAAAACATATAGTGTTCCGAAAACAATTATTGAACGTGCAATTGAAAAAGCTAAAGGTGGCGGCGAAGAAAGCTACGATGAGCTTCGCTATGAAGGATTCGGACCAAATGGCTCTATGGTAATCGTCGATGCGTTAACGAACAACGTCAATCGTACGGCTTCAGAAGTACGTGCAGCGTTCGGTAAAAATGGAGGCAACATGGGTGTAAGTGGTTCAGTTGCCTACATGTTCGATCACACTGCTGTCTTCGGAATAGAAGGGAAGTCAGCAGATGACGTTCTTGAATTGATGATGGAACACGATGTGGATGTCAATGACATTAACGAAGAAGACGGGCAAGTACTAGTTTACGCGGACCCGACAGCTTTCCACGAAGTTCAAGAAGCGTTTAAAGCGGAAGGAATCACTGATTTCACAGTCGCTGAATTGACAATGCTTGCCCAAAATGATGTGGAACTTGACGCGGCTTCAGTAGAGCAATTCGAAAAGATGATTGACGCAATTGAAGACCTCGAAGACGTTCAACAAGTCTATCACAACGTAGACCTCGGAGAATAAAACACAATAAAAAGCGACAAGAGCAGTCTAACGCTCTTGTCGCTTTTTTAGTTGTCACCAATTATTATTCTTATACTTTTTATAATAATTCACTTGTCTCAGGAACAAATAAAGCTTCCGCTTTAAATGCTTGTCCCCTTTGTAGAACAGCGGATTTACATACTGCTTCTGTTTCAAAAGACGTTTAATGTCTCTTTTAACAGCTTTGTTTGTTACAAACTTCTTCAGCACTATCTTAGGAACTACCGTGAACAGGAATGGCTTGTTGAGCAATACAAGTGGCTTTGGCTTGTTGTAAATCAAATCATCCACAAAATAGCTCGCCATATTATGTCCAAGTGCAGTTGTATAATAACTAGAACGTCCTTGTCGAATATTCACTTCAAATACTTTGAATTTCTTATCACGAGGGTCGTATTTTAGGTCGAAGTTTGCAAAGCCCTTATAGCCCACAGCCTCTAAAAAGTTTTTTAACTTGTACATCATTTCTTCGTTGTATCTCGTAATCACGGCTGTATAGTTACCGATTGCAGTCACAGTATGTTCCTGCAAAACAACTTGTGCAAACGTAACGAGCTGCGTTTGTCCAGCTGAATTTGAATAAATAACGGAATCCCACATATATGTATCATCACCTGGGATGAAATCTTGAATAATCAGCTCTTCGTTGTATCCACTTTTCTTTATCGTTTCAATGACCTTGTTTAATTCAACTAGAGAATTCACTTTGTACACTTTTTGCTGTCCGGCAAACTTGTTTTGGTTATAAACAACAGTATCACTCGGTTTTACAATTACAGGATAATTCATGTCTTCCTTGAATTGTCCATCTACTTTGCAATCGTAGAAGAATGTTAATGGAGTATCAATACCATGTTCTTTGCACAACTTATAAAAATGGGATTTAATCTGTAAATTATCCATAAGCTCACGGTCGATATAATTGAAAGTAAAATGCTCTCTTAGCTGATCGGCATGTTCAATGATGAGTCGGACATATAAATCATTCGTACCTACTAGCAATAGTTCGCGCCCAGCTGCTTTATATTTTGCAGCAATTCCAATTAGAATTTCAGCAAACTTATTTTCATCAGATAGCTCTGTATTGAGCTCGATTTTATAGGGAATTGTACTAAGTTGAGTAAATGATAACGGCTCTTTTCCAATCAATACAGGATTGATATGGTAGGCTTCATGAAAAGATATCGCCATGTTGTATGCGTTCATATCTGTACCAACTATGATTGGCAAGAACGGAAGTTTTTTTGTGTTCATTGTATCCTCCTAAATCTCGATGGAATTGTCGTTCCTAATAGTCCTAACCTTATATTACATGGAAAACACTTTGGTATACAACAGATAGCCTATAAGGAAGCATGCTTGAAAAGGTTTATATTTGGATGAAAAAAGGAATAATAAAATACGAGATCCGTTTCAAGGAGGAACTAGCACCATGTTGAAAATTGAAGAAACAAAAATGGATGTGAAGCGTGAGGACATCATCCAAAGATTAGTGGGGAGAGGGATTTTCAAGATTGAAGGAAAACAGCTCTATGAGCTACCATTACTTATATTAATGAAAGAATATTATAAGCACATATAATGGCAATAGCCGGTTGAGGAAATATTCCTTAGCCGGCTTTGTTTTACCACTCTATTAGTGAAGAGAGGAATGGACATGAACGATAGTCAATCAATTCGTAGTAGACTTGAATGGGTGAATGAAGCGACTATTACTGAGATTCAACGAGCACTTGAAGATGAGACGCTCAGCTCTGAAGAATTAGTTTTATTTTACATGGATCGTATATCTAGAGAAGGACAAATCACCAATGCGATACTTGAGTTAAATCCTCATGCCTTGCAAATAGCACAGACACTCGATTTTGAAAGAAGGACATCAGGTAAACGTTCTATGTTACATGGAATTCCAATTTTACTAAAAGATAATATAGATACAGGAGACGCTATGCATACGAGTGCAGGCAGTTTAGCATTGGAAAATTACTATGCACCACAGGATGCTTTTCTTGTTAAACAGCTTAGAAGAGCAGGAGCCATCTTACTAGGAAAAACCAACATGACAGAGTGGGCAAATTTTATGTCCGCAGATATGCCAAACGGTTGGAGTTCTAGAGGAGGTCAAGTGATCAATCCTTACGGTCAGTTCGAAGTTGGGGGGTCGAGTTCAGGGTCTGCAGTAGCCGTTGGGACTAATTTAGCAGTTGCTGCGATTGGCACTGAAACAACGGGATCGATTATTCACCCTTCTTCACAAAATGGTATCGTAGGTCTGAAGCCGACGATTGGGGCGATCAGTCGAAATGGCATAATACCATTATCAATAACACAGGATACAGCTGGGCCGATGACACGTACAGTAACCGATGCTGCAATCCTCTTTGAGGCATTACTTGGACAAGATCCAGAAGATCCGATAACCATCTACTCGCAAAAGTATGATTCTATGAATAGGATGGACTACTTAAAAAAAGAATCACTGAAAGGAATCCGTATTGGTATCGCAAGTTCAATATTTAGAAACGAAGTATCCCCTGAACGAATGCAATTATTTAAAGACTCGTTAACAATATTAGAGCAACTTGGTGCAACTATCATTCCAGATATCGATTTAGGCACAAAAGAAAGTGATTTAGGCTACAATGTTCTTTTACATGAGTGTAAAGCAGCGCTTAATCATTATTTAGGCAAAACACCTATAACCAATCCGATTCGATCAATCGAGGATATAATTAGTTTCAACAACAAGCATCCTGAAGAGACATTACGATATGGACAAGAACTGCTCAAACAAATAAATGAACGAACTGGTACACTAATCGAAAAAACTTATATCGAGGCGCTACTGCGCAATCGTCACTTGGCAAGGAAAATAGCACTGGGAAAAGCTCTTAAACAAAATGGTGTCGATATCTTAGCGTTCCCTCAAGATCATGGCTGTAGTTTTGAAGCAGCTGCTGGGTATCCAGCTATAACAGTGCCAGCTGGAGTAGCACGTACAGGTGAGCCATTCGGTTTAACATTTACAGGTCCTGCATATTCTGAACATTCTTTACTTGGGTACGCATTTGCTTTTGAACAACAGACACAAGTACGTCGTGGGTTGAGAGAAGCACAGAAGAAATAAGCAAGCAGATAACAAACTGTGGTAAACTGAGAGGAAGAGAGCGAAAGTGGGGATGAAAATGTCCTTTTTAGAAGGAATGAGTCAACAAGTTAAAGAAAAATGGAAATTTGAAAATGCAATGCCGATACAGGAACAAATGATTCCAGAAATGTTGGATGGTCGTGATGTTGTTGCGGAATCTCCAACAGGTTCTGGGAAAACACTTGCTTATGTGCTGCCACTACTTGAATTAGTCGATAGTTCGAAACAGCAAACTCAAGTTCTTATCATGACACCATCTCAAGAATTATCCATGCAAATTGTAAATGTTATTCGGGAATGGATTGCTGGGACTCAAATTACGGTTACGCAACTAATTGGCGGTGCAAATATGCAACGTCAAATTGAAAAGTTGAAAAAGAAGCCTACAATTGTTGTTGGAACACCAGGGCGTCTTGTCGAATTGATTAAAAATAAAAAACTGAAAATGGGAGAAATCCGTCATATAGTTCTCGATGAAGGCGATCAATTGTTGTCTCGAGAAAATCGTGTAGCGGTGAAAAATATGATTGAATCTGCCCATTCTACACGTCAAGTAGCTGTTGTGTCAGCAACAATTACAGAAGACATTAAAGATGTCGCCATCCGATTCATGAATGATCCAGTGCGTTTAAAGGTGACTGCAGAAGAAATGCCTGAATCAGGAAAAGTCGTTCACTCCTACGTTAAAACGGAAGCGCGGGACAAGACAGATTTGTTACGTGGGTTGTCCCATATTCAAGGTCTTCGAGCATTAGCATTCATTAACAATGTGGATCAGTTGCGAATGAAAGAGATGAAACTCCAATATGAAGGCGCGCCTGTAGCAGTACTCTATTCAGATATGAACAAATTTGAGCGTCAAGATACGTTGGATAAGTTCCGTAAGGGGGATATCCGAATCCTCATTGCAACCGACCTAGCAGCCCGTGGATTGGACATCGATGGACTCACTCACGTAATCCATGTCAATGTTCCACACACCGTTGAGCAATACGTACACAGATCCGGCAGAACGGGACGTGCAGGCTCTAACGGAGAGGTACTGACATTATTATCCTATCCAGAAGAACGGGATTACCGAAAGCTTGCAAAGGGATATAAGCCGGTTCAAAAAGTATGGCATGGTGGAAAGCTGATCGAAGGGAATGCTAAAACTGTCAGCGGCCAAAAAACGACATCCCCTAAAAAGAAGAAAAAGTAAAAAAACGTACGCCCTGAGAGCTTTGATATGCTCCCCATAAGGTAGACAGATTAAAAAATAAAATCTGTTGACCTAAGGGGAGTATTTTTTATGGCCAGAAGTAACCATTCCGTTGAAGAGAAACTACAAATCCTTCATCTGTTAAATGAA
>NZ_JAMBOM010000007.1 GCF_023715615.1 Sporosarcina aquimarina
TTGCCCACGTGTTACTCACCCGTCCGCCGCTAATCTCAAGGAGCAAGCTCCTATTGATTCGCTCGACTTGCATGTATTAGGCATGCCGCCAGCGTTCGTCCTGAGCCAGGATCAAACTCTCCATAAATCTGGTAGCTGATATGCAGCACATTGCGTCGTCAGCTTCAGTTGTTCATTCGGTCACGTACCTAAGTACGCTCCCTCATTCACACCTTCGCTTCCTAGCACTGCACTACATCTCAGCAACCAGAGAGAATTGATTGCTCAATTCGTACTGGCATCATTTAAGATGTCTATCAGATCAACTAAGATCTGTTTGTGTTTGTTTCACCGGCAAAACCGGATTCCCAAACAATAATTCGTTGACATTTTGCTGTTCAGTTTTCAAGGTTCATAGTGTTAATTTTAGTTGTTCGCTGTTGTTTCAGCAACTCTTACATCATAACATGGTGTAATCATCGTGTCAACAACTTTTTTAAAAAATTATTACTTGCCTTTGAAACCAATAAAGCGTGTTCCGAAGGACAAGTAATAATATACAACAGATAGTATATAGTTTGCAAGCTTTTTTTAAAATTATGCTGAGGTTTTTTTTCGACCATCTACAACAAACAACAAAATCCCCAGTAATACAACGATTCCACCTATGATTTGTGCTGTCGACAAACTCTCTTTGAAGATGTAATACGCTAGAATCGAGGCACCAACAGGTTCAAATAATATCGCAATAGAAATCGCATTCGTACTCACCCACCGGATCGCCCAATTAAATAAAGTATGACCAAGTAGGTTCGGAATTAGCGCTAATAACACGAACCACATCCAATCTGATTGTGAATGCGGACCGAATGACTCCCCTTTTATTAATACATAGAAGAAAAGAGTAATTGAGCTAATGGAGTATACTACAAACGTATACGTTATTAACGACAATCTTTGACGGACATCTTGGCCAAACAGTAAGTAAGCTGTAATTAGTGCACAGCCGATAAGCGCAAGAATATCACCATAAAACGCAGTTCCTCCAAGTTGAAAATCACCAAAACTGATAATGACACTCCCCGATATTGCAATAACTGCAGATAAAATCGTTTTAACCGACAATCGTTCTTTAAAGAAAAAGTATGTACCCGCAAATGCAAAAATAGGTTGTAGTGTCACTAATACTGTAGAACTCGCAACAGATGTATAATTAAGCGATTCAAACCAAAAGATGAAATGGAACGCTAAAAACACACCTGCAAAAGTTGAAAAAATCCAATCCCGTTTTTTCAGCACCGTTATTTCTTTTCTGTATTTCAGTAAGAAAATCGGTAACATCAAGAGGACCGAGAAAAACATCCTGTAAAATGCAGTAACCCCCGCCTCAGCGGATACTAATTTCACAAAAATCGCAGATAAAGCAACTGAGATAACCCCTATAATGATAGGGATTGCTGGATGTATAGCTGGTTTGTTCATAAAAACACATCACTTTCCTTCTATTGAGGGTTACAATAGTTTATTTATGGATATAGCATATAGTATATCAGACAAGGTTGTTCTAAAAATTCGGCATTCAGAATCCCCTATTATTTAGGGCGGAGGCTATAGTATCACAGCGATATTAAACGCACCACCATTTTTGTTGCAGAGGAGCAAACATTCATGACCAATTGGATTCAACTTTTAAAAAATGGCAACAAGCCTGCTCTTTTAGCAGCCATCGTTAATGTTATTATCGCCGCATTAAAAGCGGGTGCTTTCTTTCTAACAGGCAATGTTGCCATGTTCGCTGAAATGATGCACTCTATCGGAGATGCTGCAAACCAACTGTTCGTTTATATTGGTTCTGCACTTTCTAAAAAAGCACCAACTCCTAAATATCCAAATGGTTTTGGTAGGATTGTTAACCTCGTCTGTCTTGGTGCCGTTTTGATTGTAGCGATCCTTTCTTACGAAACCATTGTTGGAGGGATACATCATATCCTACACCCTGCAGAAAGTGGAGGCTTATGGATAAACCTAGGCGTCCTTGGAATCGGAATTGCGCTAGAATCTTTCGTTCTCTATAAAGCATCAAAAGAAGTCTTTCACGATGCAGGAGTTGAACATGCCGGATTGTCATCATTCCCTAAAAGCTTTGTATATCTCAAAAAGGCAAAACCTCCAACTAAGCTAGTCTTTATGGAGGACTTAGTAGCGACTAGCGGAGGTCTAATAGCATTTATTGCCGTTCTACTCGCTCATTTCTTCGGCTTGTTCGCAGCCGAAGGTGTTGCTTCAATCATTATCGGAGTGATGATGTTTTATGTAGTGGGTAAAGTGTTCCTAGAAAATGCTCGAGGGGCTATTGGTGAAACTGATGAAGAAATGCTCGCGCACATTGCCCATCTACTCGTAGAAGACCCTGACATCACGGATATCCAACGTGTTGAGGTTGTTAAAGAAGGAGAATTTCTTCATGTAGAAATCATTGCCGAGGTTGCGACGTCGAATACAGTTGAGTATGTTTTAAAGGTTAAAGATCGGTTATTAGCAACAATTTTGAATCAGAAAGGCATTCAAGACGTCATCATTTCATTAGTTGGCGATGACGGAGTTGAATCGTGGACCGGAACAGGCTCGAACAGTTCAAACCTTATAGAAAATCGAAATAAGCTTCCTGAATCATAAAAAAGCGCGAGTCCCAACTGATCCAAGTCAGTCGGCTCGCGATTTTCTTATTACAATGAATTCGTCAAAATCTGAACGACGTCCTCTTTAGCAAGCTTTGCATAATTACCAAGCGGTCCTCTTGCTGCAGCTTTTTCAGCCATTAGTTCAATTTTCGAATCATCAATATTGAAGTCTGCAAGTTTACGTGGCGCTCCGATTGATGCCCAGAATTCTTCTAATTTAGAAATGCCTTCTAATGCCGTCTCTTCATCTGTCTTACCTGACGGATCTACACCAAATGCTTTTACAGCTAACTGTGCATAGCGTTTCGGATTCAAATGCATTGTATAACGCATCCACTCTGGGAATAGGATAGACAGTCCCCCAGCATGCGGAATGTCATAGACTGCTGAAACCGCATGCTCTATGTCATGAGTTCCCCAGTCACCTATGTATCCCATGCGCAAGAAACCATTTAATCCCCAAACACCTGCTAGCATCATAGTAGCTCTAAGCTCGTAGTCATCTGGATGATTTACCACTTCTGCACCTGTTGTGATTAAAGTACGGAGTGCACTTTCACACATTTCATCTTGGAAAGGAGTATTTGATGATTCATTGAAGTATTCTTCAAAGATATGAGACATCGTATCTACAATTCCGTTGACTGTTTGATCCTTAGGAACTGACATTGTATATGTCGGATCTAGAATTGAAAATTTAGGGAAGTTAAACGGTGTTCCCCATCCATACTTCTCTTGAGTTTCTTCATTCGTAATAACAGAGCCTGCATTCATTTCAGAACTTGTTGCAGATAGTGTTAATACTGTACCAAACGGTAATGCATCTTGAGGTACCGCTTTACGTACAACAAAGTCCCACGGGTTGCCATCATATTTCGCAGCACAAGCGATAAGCTTCGTACAGTCAATGACAGATCCTCCACCGACAGCAACGATTACGTCAATATTCTCTCTTTTACAAAGCTCCGCTGCCGCGATCGCAGTTGAAAGTCGAGGATTCGGTTCCACTCCACCAAATTCGTGGACAGACAACTCCCCTTCTTTCAATACGGACATCACATCATCGTAGACACCATTCTTCTTAATACTTCCCCCACCGTATACAACAAGAACGCTGTTTCCATATTTTTTAAGCTCATCAGCTAAATTTGAAACTTGCCCTTTGCCGAACAATAATTTTACAGGATTTTGAAATATGAAGTTATCCAAAACTCATCGCCTCCTCAGAATATATCTATTATGTTTTAGGAGTGTTAGTGATGCAACTGTTCTGCCCGTACGCAACGAACTAAAAAGAGCACCCCTATAAGAGGAGCGCTCTTTCATGTTACTTATGCCCAGCCACGGAAACGTGAAGCTTCCGCTGTTTTACGTATACCAATCATGTACGCTGCAAGACGCATGTCAATGCCTCGCGTAGTTGAAACAGAATATACATTTTCGAACGCTGTGACCATTTTCTCAGTCATCTTTTCACGAACTTCTTCTTCAGACCAGTAGTAGCCCATGTTGTTCTGAACCCATTCAAAGTACGAAACTGTTACACCGCCGGCACTAGCAAGCACATCGGGAACTAGTAAAATGCCTCGTTCTGATAATATTTTTGTTGCTTCACTTGTTGTTGGACCGTTTGCTGCTTCCACAACAATCGAAGCCTTGATTTTATCAGCATTGTGTTCTGTAATTTGGTTCTCAATTGCTGCAGGAACTAGGATATCACAATCCAATTCCAACAACTCTTGGTTCGTCAATGTGTTTTCGAACAAAGTAGTTACTGTTCCAAAACTATCACGACGGTCAAGTAAATAATCGATATCCAAACCATCTGGGTCGTGTAATGCTCCATAAGCATCAGAAATCCCAATTACTTTAGCTCCTGCGTCGTGGAGGAATTTAGAAAGGAAGCTACCTGCGTTACCAAAACCTTGGATAACAATACGAGCGCCTTTCATATCGATACCACGACGTTTAGCTGCTTCATTAATAATAATCGTTACACCTTCAGCAGTCGCACGGTCACGACCTTGTGAACCACCGAGAACGATAGGTTTTCCTGTAATGAAGCCTGGTGAGTTGAACTCATCAATTCTGCTGTATTCATCCATCATCCACGCCATAATTTGTGAGTTTGTGAAAACGTCAGGTGCTGGAATATCTTTTGTTGGCCCCATAACTTGAGACAACGCACGTACGTAGCCACGGCTTAGACGCTCCAATTCATCCATAGACATTTCACGCGGATCACAAACGATGCCGCCTTTACCGCCGCCATATGGAAGGTCTACGATACCAGCTTTAAGTGTCATCCACATGGAAAGTGCACGCACTTCATCTAAAGTAACATCCGGATGGAAGCGTACTCCGCCTTTTGTTGGTCCGACAGCGTCGTTATGCTGGCCGCGGTATCCAGTGAAGACTTTTACTTTTCCATCGTCCATTTTAATAGGGATACGTACTTCTGTCATGCGCATCGGTTCTTTCAGAAGTTCATACATTCCTTCATCGTAGCCCAGCTTGTCAAGTGCTTCTTTAATAACAACTTGTGTAGATGTGAACAGATTCAGGTTTTCAGTCATTGTAATGGCTCGCCTCTTTGTTTCATAATGTTTTTTCCTTATTCATAGTATCATATCGAACAACGTAATTGGAAAGAATTTTTAGTTAGCAAATACGCTTTTGATTTTTTCAAGTGCCCAATCAAGTTCTTCTTTAGTAATAACTAGTGGTGGCGCAAAGCGGATTACTGTATCGTGTGTTTCTTTACAGAGCAATCCTAGTTCTTTGAGCTTTTCACAGTATGGACGTGCCTCTACAGTCAACTGCATTCCGATGAACAAACCGCGTCCACGTACTTCTGTAATAACGTCATTTTCGATCTTTTGAAGTTCTTCTTTAAAATAGTTTCCGAGTTCAAGTGACTTGTCAGCAAGTTTTTCGCTTTCAAGCACATCTAAAGATGCAATTGAAACTGCACACGCCATTGGGTTTCCGCCAAATGTAGACCCGTGTGAACCTGGGTTAAATACTTCAAGTACTTCTTTGTCAGCTACTACACAAGAAATCGGGAATACTCCACCACCTAGTGCTTTACCAAGGATATACATATCCGGGTTCACGTCTTCCCATTCACATGCAAACATTTTACCAGTGCGGCATAGGCCGGCTTGGATTTCGTCTGCAATGAAAAGAACATTGTTTTCTTTACATAGATCGCGTGCTTTTTTCAAGTAGCCTTCTGTAGGAATGATGATTCCAGCTTCCCCTTGAATTGGCTCGATGATGAATGCCGCAGTATTTGGTGTAATTGCTTTTTCCAGTGCATCAAAATCGCCATATGGAACTAATTTGATACCTGGAAGCATTGGTCCAAAACCACGCTTGTATTCTGGATCTGAAGAAAGGGATACTGCGCCCATCGTACGTCCGTGGAAGTTTCCTTCACAACCGATAATTTCAGCTTTGTTTTCTTCAACGCCTTTAACATCATACGCCCAACGACGAGCTGCTTTAATTGCTGTCTCAACAGCTTCAGCACCAGTGTTCATTGGCAACGCCATTTCTTTACCAGATAGTTCAGTAATTTTTTCATACCAAGGACCTAACTGATCGCTATGGAACGCACGTGAAGTAAGAGTAACTTTGTCTGCCTGGTCTTTAAGTGCTTGAATAATTTTAGGATGACGGTGCCCTTGGTTCACTGCTGAGTATGCAGAAAGCATATCCATGTATTTGTTACCTTCTGGATCTTTTACCCATACACCTTCTGCTTCTGAGATAACAATCGGTAGTGGATGATAGTTTGGTGCACCATACTTATTAGTTTGTTCAATCACTTGTTGAGATACTGACATTCAAATTCCCTCCTCGGTTAAGTATGTAGATACAGCGCCTGTCTTCTGACAGGCGACTGTTTGAATCTAGGCTTATAGCATTTCTGAAGTTGTTTTACCTTGCATGTGAAGTTGCAAGTAGTCTGGGCCACCTGCTTTTGAATCTGTTCCGGACATGTTGAATCCGCCAAATGGCTGGTATCCAACGATAGCGCCTGTGCAACCACGGTTGAAGTACAAGTTACCACAGTGGAAATCTTCACGAGCTTGCTCGATGTGCTCACGGTTATTGGTGATAACCGCGCCTGTCAAACCGTAATCTGTGTCGTTTGCCATGTCGATTGCTTCTGTGAAGTTTTTCGCTTTTGCAAGTGCTACGAATGGACCGAATACTTCTTCTTTCATAATACGAGCTTCTGGTGCAACGTCTGCGAAAACAGTCGGAGCAATGAAGAATCCTTTAGAGCTATCGCCTTCCCCACCTGCAACAAGACGACCTTCTTCTTTACCAATTTCAACATAGCTCATGATCTTATCGAACGCAGCTTGGTCGATAACTGGTCCAGCGAAGTTAGATTGGTCAGTTGGGTCACCGTATGTCAACTCTTTAGTAAGTTCTTCTACGCGAGCAACAACTGTGTCATATACATCTTCGTGAATGATCGCACGTGAACATGCTGAACATTTTTGTCCACTGAAACCGAATGCTGATTTAACGATAGATTGTGCAGCAAGTTCAAGATCCGCTTCGTTGTCAACAACGATTGTATCCTTACCACCCATTTCAGCAATCACACGCTTCAACCAAATTTGTCCTTCGTTCACTTTAGAAGCACGTTCATAAATACGTGTTCCAACTTCGCGTGAACCTGTGAACGATACGAAACGAGTACGTGCGTGATCTACTAAGTAGTCACCGATTTCAGAACCAGAACCTGGTACATAGTTGACTACGCCTGCAGGCATTCCTGCTTCTTCAAGTACTTCCATGAATTTATACGCAACAACTGGAGTAGTTGAAGCTGGCTTCAATAGTACTGTGTTACCTGTTACAAGTGCAGCTACTGTCGTACCCGCCATGATTGCAAATGCAAAGTTCCAAGGAGAGATAACAACGCCAACTCCTAAAGGAATGTAGTCAAAACGGTTGAACTCGCCTGGGCGACTTTCCACTGGCATTCCGTCTTTCAAGCGCAACATTTGACGGCCGTAGTACTCTAGGAAGTCGATTGCTTCAGCAGTATCTGCATCCGCTTCGTTCCATGGCTTACCAGCTTCTTTTGTCAATAGTGCTGAGAATTCCATTTTGCGGCGACGAACAATCGCTGCTGCTTTGAATAGAATATCTGCACGCATTGCTGGATCTGTCTTTCTCCAAGTATTGAAAGTTTCGTCTGCAACTTTCATAGCTTTTTCTGCAATATCTTTACTTGCTTTAGAAACGCTTCCGATAATTTCTTCTTTGTTAGCAGGATTGAAAGATACGAGCTTATCATCAGTCATGATGCGCTCTCCACCTACGATTAGGGGATAATCTTTACCAAGGTAAGCTTCCACTGTCTTAAGACCTTCTTGGAATGCTTTTTTATTTTCTTCGATTGTAAAATCTGTGAATGGTTCATGTTTGTACGGGATCATGATAGTCCTCCTTTAGATGGGTCATGCAAATAATATTTGCACTTCAATGTCAATTCCACTTATAATAATGCAAGATATTATTGCACATTGCAAGTATTAATGTTTACCTGAAGAAAAAAGTTAGGCGGTGTCACTCTATGAGTGCTTTTGAAGAGTCACTCTTTCCCTTTTATGAATTTGCTGTAAAGCGTGCAGGGGTTGGAATCCATGCCGTTAACAGTGAGGGCAGGACCATTATTTACAACGACAAGATGAAAGAAATCGAAGGACTAGACCTCGATGATATCCGAGATTTGTCCATCATGGAATTATTCAATTTCCGTCAACAACCGAGTACGTTGATGGAAGTGTTACAAAGTGGTCAAGAACAATTAAACATTAAACAAACGTATTGGAACCAAAACGAAACTGAGATTACTACAATTAATAATACCTATCCTATTGTGAAGGACGGAGTGCTCATTGGTGCAGTGGAACTCTCACATGACGTAACAGCACTTGAAAAGTTTGTACTGCAGCCGTTAACCAAAGATCGAGAACCAGTTTTGCTGAATAACATCGTAGCCGAATCCGTGTCTATGAAGAAAATTATTGCTACAGCAAAAAAAGCGGTACGTGCAAAACTTCCTGTCCTCCTTGTAGGAGAAGCAGGCACTGGAAAAGACCTTGTAGCCCAAGGAATCCATCATGAAGTTCCTGTTGCTGATTCGTCATTTTATACACTTTACTGCAATCGGTCTGATGACCAATCAATTGATCGTCTGGCAACTGAATTAAAAACCGATGCGCCATTCACCCTATTTTGCGAACGAATCGACTTTTTATCCATCGAACTACAGCGCAAGCTTCTCAGAATTTTAGAAAGTTCGGACCATCATAAACGACAATTCATTGCAAGTATTGGTGAAGACCCCGTCGAACTTATCGCATCAGGAAGTCTGCTTAAGGAGTTGTATTACTTTTTCGCTTCCTTTACGATTCGCTTCCCACCTTTACGCGAGAGGAAAGAAGACATTCTTCCTTTCGTCAATAGATATTTAGCTAGGCGTAAAGAAAGTTTAGGCACTGCATTGGAAGACATTACAGGAGAAGTCGAGGAACTATTCCTCTCTTACACATGGCCAGGCAATATTCGTGAACTTGAAATGTTGCTTAACGAAGTGGCCTCCGTTGCTTCAGCTGAAACAACAATTACGTATGAAATGCTTCCTCAACACTTTAGAAGTAAAAGCTCCGTTCTGGAAGAGGGAACCCTTCCTTTACCCTCTTTCATCTTCCCCAGCGAAAAAGACATGCTTCCTCTTGATAAGTTTTTAAGAGAGGCAGAATCCTATTATTTACAAAAAGCGTTAACCATTCATGACGGTAACATCACTAGGACAGCAAATGCCTTGTCAATGAGCCGACAAAATTTGCAGTATCGTCTTCGGAAAAACAAAAAAGGAGAAGAGGGATAATCGCCTCTTCTCCTTTTTAATAACCTGATTTGTCGATCCAGTCTCTAAGCTTGTCTTTCAAAGAGTTGAATCCTTTTTCATCTTGTTCGTCTACCCGTTCTTGTAATGATTTACGGGGACGACTGAATTTCTTCGTGGGTGTTGGGGGGTCTTGTAACGAACGGATGGACAAACTGATTTTATTATCCGTCTCATCCACTTCCAACACTTTTACAGTTACTTGCTGACCAACCGATAAATGCTCGTTGATATCCTTCACAAATCCGTAAGTGATTTCAGAAATGTGGACGAGTCCTTGAGTGGATTCATCTAGAGCTACAAACGCACCATAAGGCTGAATGCCTGTAACTGTACCTGACAGTTCTTCACCCGCTTCGTATTTACCTGTCATGTGTAACAGCTCCCAATTCTGTTTTGAGTATCTGAAATTGCCATTGCGGCCATTATCAGTATACCATTTGAACTCTAGTGGGGCAAAATATAGTCATTTAGACGGGATGTGAGCCATTAGAACACGAAATTTATGAAATGATACATTTAGCTTCGAATTTAACCGCCAATAACTTATACGAAATCTGCATGCAATCTTCTAAAGGAATCCACATTGCATACGAGTGTTCATAAATTTCGCGAATTCGTTTTGCTAGATCTGTTGGATGATCCAATCGATGGAGATCTGCTACCACATCAGCTATTTCTAGCTTGTATGCATCTGTTCCAGCAAGGAAAGGATCCCATTCTTCTAGTAAATGAATCGCTTTTTTATTCATTTCTACAGTTTCCACGTCAAGTCACCTGATTTTTTCGTTTTATTTATGATAGCATAGGTATGAAAAAGAAAACAGACTTAGGGGGATAATGTATGAAAGAATTCACTACAACAATAAACCGACGGAATACGTCGTCCATGAAATGGGATCGCATGGATCGCATCTATGGAATAGAAAACCCGGAAGAGATTCTACCAATGTGGATCGCAGATATGGACTTTTCTGCACCTCAACCTGTCATCGATGCTATGAAAGAACGCTTGGATCACGGTGTGTTTGGCTATTCTTACGTTTGCGAGGACTGTAAAGACGCAATTCGAGAATGGATGTTCAACAAACACGGATGGCAGACTGAAAACGATTGGATGTTATCTCATCATGGTGTCGTACCAGCAATTGCTTCTGTAGTCGAAACGTTGACAAATGAAGGTGATGTTGTTTTAATCACTCCACCTGTTTATCCGCCGTTTTCCGGTATCCCGACTTTACAGAACCGTACTCTAGAAGAGTGTACACTTGTCGAGAAAAATGGAACCTATGAAATTGACTTCGCTAAATTTGAGGCTTCTTTGAAAAGAGATGTCAGATTATTCATTTTTTGCAACCCCCATAACCCAGGCGGAATTGTATGGTCGAAAGAGGTCTTGCAAGAAATTGTTCGGCTTTGCGCTAAATATGATGTACTAATTTTATCTGATGAAATTCATGCAGATCTAGTGTTCGCACCTTACACGCACACTCCTCTACATACAATTGCAGGAGACGAAGGAAATCGTATTATCACTTGCGTAGCACCTACCAAAACCTTCAACTTAGCAGGAATTCAAGCTGCTATGATGATCATTCCAGATGAAAAACTACGTGAGAAATTGCGTGATAATGGAATGGCACATGGCCAAATGGAGTTGAATGCTCTTGCAAACGTTGCGCTGAAAGCGGCTTATCGCCATGGTGAACCTTGGCTAGAACAGTTACTCAAAACAGTGTCCTCTAATATGGATTACGTGATTGAAACGTTATCGGCTCGAATCCCAGGTGTGAAAATTTCTAAACCTCAAGGAACATACTTACTTTGGATAGACTACCGAGAGACAGGGCTTTCTGAAGTTGAAATTATGGACAAGTTACTTAACAAAGGAAAATTAGCCCTTGAACCTGGTACCAAATATGGAGAAGCTGGTCACGGATTCTTACGAATGAATGTTGCTACTTGTTTTTCCACAGTTCAAGATGGTGTCGAACGTTTTATAAAAGGCATGGAAAACTAAGAAAAGAGCATCCTCATAAATGAGGATGCTCTTTTTGTTGTTCGCGTATATTTCTGCGTTCTCGCAATATGCGCTCTTCTAATTCTTTCGTTTCCAATTCTTGCTTTTTAGAGTGACGCTGAATCCACATAAATGTGAGCACAAGTAGCACCATGAAAAAAGCAAAGGAAATGGCCGCTGGGATATATTCTGATTTGTCTTCCGGAAAGTACAGGAAAGGCATTAGAACTGTCACCATTGATATCACTTCCTAACCATAAATTTAGTGGAAATTACTCGCCTTGAATGTCGATAGACTCGATTTTCACATCTTCAACAGGCTTATCTTGTGCACCTGTTTTAACCGTTGCAATCTTGTTAACAACGTCCATTCCTTCAATTACTTGTCCAAAAACAGTGTGCTTCTGGTCAAGGTGCGGTGTGCCGCCTCGCTCAGCATAAGCATCAGCGATTTCTTCTGGCCATCCACCTTTTTTCAACTGGTCCGCATTAGCGCCAGCTAAGTTAGAAGCTTGGACGATGAAGAACTGGCTGCCGTTTGTGTTCGGGCCAGCATTCGCCATTGACAATGCACCATTCAAGTTGAATAGATCCATCGTGAATTCGTCTTCAAAAGAATCTCCATAGATGCTTTCTCCGCCCATGCCTGTACCAGTCGGGTCTCCACCTTGGATCATGAAGTCTTTAATAACTCGGTGGAAAATAAGTCCGTCATAATAGCCATCTTTTGCATGAGTCAAAAAATTCTTAACAGTTTTTGGTGCTTTTTCTTCAAATAGCTTGATTTTAATCGGACCAAGCGTGGTATTCATTGTAATAACTTTTTCTCCAGCTGCTACTTCATTAGATAATTGCGGATACATCTGAGAGTCCTCCTTAGGAATCGTTTTTTCTGGTTCTTCTGTTTGAGTCGTTTCACCTTTTTCAGGTGTAGACTCTTTCTCTTTAGCTTCTTGTTTTCCACACGCGGAAACTACAAGGATCAATGCTAAAGAAAGCATGAGCATATAAAGTTTTTTATGCAATTCTCTCACCCTAAATTAGTTTACCACATGATTCAGTGAAACCGAACTACGAGCACTTGACTTCCTTCGGGAAACGAATTGTTTTATACTACTTAAATACAGTTTTTATAGAGGGAAGGTCACCTATGGATATTCAAAAAAGAAATTTCATCATTATCTGGGTGTCAAACTTTCTAGTTGCCGGTACAATGACAATGATTATGCCATTCTTGTCATTATATATTGAAACGTTTGGCGATTACTCAGATGCATACGTTCAAAAATGGTCGGGTCTAGTTTTCGGTGCGACATTCATCTCCGCTCTCATTATGTCTCCAATTTGGGGAAGAATCGCTGATAAATACGGATTTAAGCCCATACTAATTATTAACGGATTCGGAATTGCGATTTCGGTATTCTTAATGGGATTCATCCACTCTGTTGAAGCGTTCTTCATACTCCGTCTTCTTAACGGTGTGGTAACAGGCTTCATCCCTACTTCTCTTGCATTCATTTCCGCGAACACAAAACGTGAAGAAGCTGGTAAACGATTAGGCACACTTCAAATGGGAAGTGTGACAGGTACGTTGTTTGGTCCTGTATTAGGTGGACTCCTTGCCGACGCTTTCGGTTTTAAATATACGTTTGTTATTACGTCAATCTCCGTTATCATTGCTGCTCTCATCATCATATTCGGGATAAAAGAACAGCGAAAAGTAAAAAGTGGTCGTGGCAATGTTTATTCCCGAAAAATGATATTAAGTAGTTTGTTGCATCACCGCCTCATGTTGAATGTCATGGTTGTAACTGCGCTTATTCAGATCGGGAACTTCAGTATTCAGCCATTACTCTCTCTTTACGTCTCCCACTTGACTGACACGAATGATGTTGCCTTTTTAGCGGGAATCACGTTTAGTGCAGCGGGTGTTGGGAACTTATTGTTCGCTCGAAAATGGGGAAAACTTGGCGATGACATTGGATACGAGAAAGTTCTAGGATTTTTACTACTCCTCTCTTTCATCTTCATCATCCCACAAGCTTTCGTAGGCAGTCTTTGGCAGCTTGTAATTTGGCGTCTACTATTCGGTATATCCATGGGTGGTATGATTCCAATTACTACAGCTCTTGTTCGCCGTGAAGCACCGCTCGATATCCAGGGCGAAGTGATGGGTTACAATACAAGTTTCCGATTCTTAGGCAACATTATTGGCCCTATGATTGGAGGAATTATTAGCGGATTCCTCGGTATTTCTTCTGTGTTTATCATAACCGGCTTATTGTTCTTGCTTGGCTTCGCTTTCCTTTTCTATGCACAGCGTAAACCGACACAAGATTTCGAAGATTTTCTGGCAGATTCACAACAAAAAAACTCCTAAAAATATAGCACACTCCCAATACTGGAGTGTGCTATATTTTGTATAGGTACTTGTAAGAACGGAGGGACCAGTTGTGAGACAGCTTGCAGGATTTGCTGTCGCTTTGTTAAGTCTCCCGCTACTTTTCTGGCTTCAACAAGAAGTCGCAGCGGAATGGCATGAGGCGAATGCGTATAAAGAACAAGTAGAAGAAACCATCGAATTCTCAGAACCTAAAGTAACAATTCCGATGGCACTCTACGATCGTAACGGACAATTATTTGCAGAAGAATATGCGGAGTGGCGGGATCCGCTTCCGTTATCCGAAATCCCATTGTTTGCAAAACAGCTATTTCTTGAAAGTGAAGACAAAGGATTTTACGAACATAGAGGGTACGATGTCGCTGCGATTGCTCGAGCATTTGCGGTAAATGTGAATTCGGATGGATTAAGCCAAGGTGCTTCCACCATCACTCAACAAGTCGTAAGAATGCGTTTTCTCTCTCCAGAAAAAACCTATGAACGGAAATTCAAAGAAATTCTATATGCTGCAGAACTAGAAAAACAATCGACAAAAGATGAAATCTTGGAAATGTACATGAATGAGATGTACTTCGGCAACCAAGTTTATGGAATTGGTGCTGCTGCTACCTATTACTTTAGTAAACCATTAGCTAATTTAAACGAAGCGGAAACTGCGTTTTTGGCAGCTATTCCGAATAACCCTTCGCTGTATGATCCATTGAAGCATTTTGACCGTACAAAAAAGCGTCAAGAACGACTTCTTCAAGTTTTGGTGAACAATGAAGTGCTTTCCATCGAAGAAGGAAAAATCGCACAGAGCGCTCCAGTCGAGCTACACCTTAAACAAAAGAACAGTCAATTCCCTGCCTATCATACCTACGTAGTTGACGAGCTAAAACAGTTGATCAGTGAAAAAGAAGGTTTTTTCGCTCAATTAAAATCAGCAAATAATGAGAAAGCACGAAAAAAAATTCAACAATTACTATCCGAGCGCATCTCTGAAGTGATCAGTTCAGGAGTCCGTATCGATACTTCCCTTGATCCTGTTAAGCAAAGTAATGTCGAAAGCGGCATTTCAAACGCACTTGACGGCCGTGGTATCCAATCCGGTGCAGCTGTTGTGGATAACAAATCGCGTGAACTCATTAGTGTGTATGGTGGATTTGGCTATCGAAAAACCGATTTCAATCGCTCGTTTCAAGCAGTTCGACAGCCCGGGTCTATAATTAAACCTTTGCTCGTATATGCCCCGTATTTAGAAAGTGGACCGTATACTGAGAACTCTCTTATCGATGGTAGTGGAATTTGTATCGGGAATTTCTGCCCTGAGAATTTTGGAAGGTATTCGTATGGTGTTTCAACGGTAAAAAAAGCGTTTAGTCGAAGTTACAATACAACAGCAGTCCGGGTCTTCCAACGTGTTGGGATTGAAGAGTCGTTTGCTCACCTAGCTCCTTTTGGATTCAAGTATGTCACCGAAAAAGATCATCAGTATACTGCGGCTCTTGGCGGATTTGAAAATGGCATGACGCCTTATGAAATGGCAAATGCCTATACAAGCTTCATAGATGGTACGTTTAAACCAGTCAGAGCTATCCGTTCTGTAAAAGATCGTCAAGGGAACGTGTTATACCAATGGGAAGATGAACGTAAAGAGGTATGGTCTCAAAAAACAACGGAAAACATCCGATCCATGCTAGAAGAGACTGTGAGAACAGGAACAGCTCATGGTCTTCGTCCCACAACAGAGTACACAGGAGCAAAAACAGGAACAACTAGTCACTTTAAAGACTTATGGGTTGCTGGGATAAACGACAATTATACCGCAGCTACTTGGATCGGATATGATCGACCGCAGTCACTCCAACAAGAAAGCGAACAAAAATTACATCTCAAGGTTTTTTCAGCCGCACTTTCCGACTAGCTGCCTAATGGCAGCTGGTCTTTTTCAACTCCAGGGATACTTGCAGCAATTCCGTTATAAAGTCTCAGTAAAATGTAAACGACGGCAGAAACTAATACTGCCCAAACGATGATTTCAAAGAAGATAATTCCAATTATCGCCGAAAAAGGTAGCTGATGATGCAACATATACGTACTGTAGACAAAGTAAATGAAAGTGACTGTCAAAAATACAAAGAGCAACCAGTAAATCGATTGGATGGCAAATGCCGAAGCAAGTGCGCCGATGAAGTAAATGAGTTTCCCACCTCGATCGTCTACCCCATGATGGACGGGAGAATCTGTTGTAGGGGTCGCTTTGTAAAAGAACAGCATAGCCGTTTCATGAATCGTAGCTGCAATCAGTTTGAGTGCACTGAATATCATGAAATAAAAGAGCGCATAGACTGTTAGCAAGAACAATCTGAGCTGGGTCTCTGTAAGAAATTCCAAAAGACCATTATATAAACCGATTTCACGAAACAAGCTCAATGAAAAACCGACTGTATACACTCCAAACGTTAAGCTGAACAACATAATTGTAAAAAATGGCAAATAACTGAATAAATACGGATTTTTCATACTGCACCTCAGACTGATTATACAGGCTAAACAAAAGTTTCCATGCAAACCTACACTGTAGTAATTTGTATCGCAAAAGGTCGTTTCCGCTGTGTTAAGAAAAATTCGAAGACCCATGACTGAGCCAAGCGATGGAAGCGCTGAGAATCCTTCTCGGAAAGCGTCCGACTGGAGCGAAGAACTACGGTGCTTTTAAGCATGCTCTTTCTTTCACCTATTATGGTTATTTATATGGATTTTTCCATGTCTCTATAATATAGGAAGAGATTGATTTACCGCAATCCCTTTCAAGTGCACACAGTGCAAAATGCGCTTGTTTACGTTATACTTTAAAGCAATGTCTACATCATTTTAGTTCAAGGAAGGAGGATTTTTAGTGGAATTTGTTTGGTTCATTTTCTTGCCAGCGTTAGCAGCTCTTTTCATCCCGACGTTGTTCAAGCGCGTTACTGGCATACATACAGGTTGGTTTGTTTTGATTATCCCTATTGTCCTGTTTGCTTACTACAGTACGTACTTACCACTGACAGCAAGCGGAGAACACGCAATCTCTTCATTTGATTGGATCCCTTCACTAGGAATCTCGTTTGTCTCCTACCTAGATGGTCTCAGTCTTCTATTCACACTTCTCATTACAGGGATCGGTGCGTTGGTTGTTCTGTATTCGATTTTCTATCTAGATAGGCACAAAGAAAAGCTCGGTAATTTCTATGTATACTTACTGCTTTTCATGACGGCAATGCTTGGTGTTGTCCAGTCAGATAATATCATTTCACTCTATCTGTTTTGGGAGTTAACTTCTATTTCTTCTTTTCTACTAATCGGTTATTGGTACACAAGGGATGGCTCCCGATTCGGTGCCTTAAAGTCCATGATGATAACCGTTGGTGGCGGATTAATGATGCTCGGGGGCTTTGTAATACTCGGGATTTTAGGAGATACATACTCGATACGTGAATTGATTTCCGGGTTATCTAATTACTCTGGAGATCCGTTATTTACACTTGCAGCGGTGCTATTGTTATTCGGAGCATTTACAAAGTCTGCTCAATTCCCGTTTTATATTTGGCTTCCGGATGCCATGGAAGCGCCGACTCCTGTCAGTGCCTACTTACACTCCGCGACAATGGTCAAAGCGGGATTATATCTCGTTGCACGCTTTACTCCTATTTTCGCAGAGTCTTCTGTTTGGATCTGGCTCGTTTCCGGTATTGGATTGCTCACATTAATGTGGGGCTCGTTCTTTGCTGTGAAACAAACCGATTTAAAAGGTATTCTCGCATTCTCGACAGTGAGTCAGTTGGGGCTGATAATGTCTTTACTTGGTGCAGGCGCAATTGCTTATCATTCTGACGATACGCTATTCCGATTTGCAATGTTTGCAGCCATCTTCCACTTAGTGAACCACGCAGTCTTTAAAGGTAGTCTGTTCATGATTGCAGGTATTGTCGACCATGAAACTGGAACACGTGATATTCGTAAACTTGGTGGCCTGATGAGTGTCATGCCAATCAGTTTCACCGTTGCATTCATTGGCGGTCTCTCAATGGCAGGTATTCCTCCATTTGGTGGATTCTTGAGTAAAGAATTGTTCTTAGACTCTATGGTCGCTTTGAAACACTTTGAACTGTTCAACTTTGATACGTGGGGCATTCTATTCCCTGTCATTGCATGGATTGCAAGCGTATTCACATTTGTCTATAGCTTCTACTTTGTCTTCAAGACATTCACAGGTGAGAAGAAGTTTGACAAGCTTCCGCTTAAGCCACACGAAGCACCAATAGGCATGCTGATTTCTCCTATCATTTTAGCAATCAGTGTCATTGCACTATTCTTCATCCCTAACGTTGTTGGGAAGTGGATTGTTGCGCCAGCTGTCATGGCTGCACAACCACAGCTGTATAGTTTACCGTCAGAGGCAGCTGTTCATGTACAAGCCTGGCATGGGTTCGAGTATATTCCAATGTGGCTGACAGTTGGCGTTATTGCAATTGGAGCATTGCTATTTACTTCGATTAAAAAATGGCAGCCGGTTTATGGCTTGCAGCCAGAGAAATTATCATTGAACGCACTTTATGATGGCGTAATGACATTTTCAGAAAAAGGAATGAACAAGCTATCCCGTTTCTATATGAACGGGTTAATCCGAACGTATTTACTGTATATGTTTGCGTTCTTCTCCGTGATGACAATTGTTGTATTGTTCGCTAAAGGTGCTTTTAAATTGGATATGAGCAGTTTGTCGCCAATTACGTTGTTCGCTGTAATGAATGCGATTGTGGCTATATTAGGGACTGGCATGGTGATTATGTCTAAGAACAGAATCTCCGCTATTATTGCTCTAGGTGCAGTTGGGTACTCTGTTGCATTGTTCTTCGTGCTCTTTAAAGCACCAGACTTAGCCTTAACCCAACTCGTAATCGAGACAATTTCAGTCGCACTCTTCTTATTAGCTTTCCGTCACCTCCCTGCTTTAAAAACGCATGGAGAAACCAAACAGAACAAACTGGTGAACGGTATTATTGCAATCGGAGTTGGTCTTTCCGTAACTCTCGTTGCGTTGTCCGCACATTCCAATAAGCTTGTCGCAAGTATTTCTCAGTACTATAAAGATACCGTCCATACAGAAGCTGGCGGAGGAAATATCGTGAACGTCATTCTTGTCGATTACCGTGGTTTCGATACATTGTTTGAAATCGCCGTCCTATCAATTGCTGGAATCGCTGTTCTCGGCATGATCCGTCTTCGCTTGTCGAGAAAGGGGTCTGATGATGAAAAAGAATAATGTCATTTTACAGACGACTGCAAAAGTCACATTCTTCATCATTTTTTTGTTCTCGATCCATATTTTCTTTGCGGGTCATTTCGCTCCCGGTGGAGGATTCGTAGGGGGTCTACTAACTACAGGGGCAATCGTATTGCTGTTACTTGCATTTGATTTGGAGACTGTTAAAGCAACATTGCCATTTAATTTCACAGTAGTTATTGGTGTCGGTTTACTCTTGTCACTAGGAACAGCGGCAGGCTCCATATTATTTAATGTTCCATTTTTCACCCATGCATTTGCACATTTCGAGTTACCACTATTCGGCGACACTGAACTCCATACAGCTATGATCTTTGACTCTGGCGTATATCTCGTCGTCGTTGGCGCCGCAATCACAATCATTCAGTCGATTGGAGGGGATGAGTAATGGAATTGCTCATGGCGATTGTAGCAGGCATTCTATTCACTGCCGCAATTTACTTAATTCTATCCAGAAGTCTGATTAAAGTGATCCTTGGAACAGGCTTGTTAAGTCACGGTGCCCACTTATTCATCTTAACGATGGGGGGATTAGGTGGAAGTGCACCTCCAGTTCTTCTGGACGGAGTGACTGAATTTGTAGATCCACTTCCACAAGCTTTAATCTTGACCGCTATTGTTATTAGTTTTGGGGTTACCGCGTTCATCTTGGTACTCGCCTACAGAACCTATGCTGTTCACAAAACTGATGATTTGAATTCGATGAAAGGAAATGATGAGCATGATTAACCTTCTATTGTTTCCGATCATCATCCCGTTTTTCTTTGCGATTGTACTTCTGTTTTTTAAAGAGCAAGTACGAATCCAGCGAATCCTCACTGTTATTGGTCTAAGTGCAAGTATTGCTTTTGCATGTACACTCATTATGAAAGTGAAACAGGATGGGATCCAAACACTGACACTTGGAAGTTGGCCCGCTCCATTCGGCATAACGATGGTCTCGGATATGTTTTCTGTGTTACTCGTAACGTCCACATTAGTCATTACATTATTCGTGGTCATCTACAGCTTCAGCTCAATTGGTGAAGAACGGGAGCGGTTTTTCTATTATCCTGCCATTCTCTTCATGATTACTGGGGTGAATGGTGCATTTACAACTGGTGATATTTTCAACATGTTTGTATTTTTCGAAGTATTGCTGATCGCTTCTTACTTACTGATTGTTCTTGGTGGAGAGAAGAGACAGTTACGTGAGTCCATAAAGTACATACTTGTCAATGTCATTTCTTCTGCTTTCTTTGTCATTACAGTTGCATACTTGTACTCTATCGTCGGGACTCTTAACATGGCGGATATCGGACAGAAAATCGCAGACATCGGACAGCCTGGAATTATTTCGGTCATCGGGATTCTCATGCTTCTGGTATTTGGGATCAAAGCGGGAATCTTCCCACTCTACTTCTGGATGCCTGGATCCTATGCTGCTCCCCCAGTTCCGATACTGGCACTGTTCGGCGCATTGCTTACAAAAGTCGGGGTGTACGCCATTACACGGACCTATACACTGTTCTTTGTCCATGACCTTGCGTTTACACATACTATTTTAATGGTACTTGCGCTGCTTACAATTGTTGCAGGTTGTATAGGAGCACTCGCTTATTTCGATTTAAAACAGATTATTATCTACAACATCTTAATTGCAATTGGCGTCATTCTATTTGGCGTTTCTCAAATGAACGAAGCTGGTATGCAAGGTGCCGTCTTTTATCTGATTCACGATATGCTTATTAAAGGCGCGTTGTTCCTTATTATCGGGATTATGATTTATGTAACTGGTACTTCTAACTTGCGAGAAATGGGTGGACTTATTAAAACCCATGCATCTCTTGGTTGGCTATTTCTGATTGCTGCTTTTGGACTTGCTGGTATCCCACCGCTAAGTGGCTTTGTCGGGAAATTACTGATTGTACAAGGTGGTTTTGAACACGGTCAGATATTCGGAACGATTGTCATTCTCGCTTCCAGTCTGGTTGTCTTATTGTCGGTCATTCGAATTTTCATTTATGCGTTTTGGGGAGAACCGGTTCCATTACAGCCAACGAACCGTAAAACCTATAAACATATGATGTTCCCTGCCGTAATTCTAGTAGCTCTGTCCGTTTTATACGGAGTCGGAACTGAGTGGATTTTCCCGTACGTATCTGATGCAGCTCATGTGTTGCTCGATCCGTCGAGTTATATAAACGCCGTGTTAAAGGAGTAGATCACGTGGCATTTCAAATATTGCTAAACTTTTTCATCGCAATTACGTGGGTGCTCATCACGGCTTCGTTCACCCCTTCCACATTTATTATCGGTTATATAATTGGCTTACTACTGCTCATATTGACAAGACGTTTTTACAAAGATCGCTTATATTTAGGGCGGGTATGGGCTTGCTTGAAATTGACGTTCATCTTCTTTAAGGAATTGGTCCTGTCTAATATTTCGGTTGCCATACTCGTCTTAAAACCAAAATTACAAATACAACCGATGATTTTTGCAATGCCCACTGTTCTTGAAAAAGACTGGGAAATTACGTTACTTTCCAGTTTAATTACACTAACACCTGGAACAATTGTCGTTCATGTTTCAGATGATCAACGGACACTTTACGTTCATGCAATCGATGTGGATGATGTTGAAGAAGCCATCAACTCCATCAAACAATCATTTGAAAAAGCAATCTTGGAGGTGAGCCGGACATGAACATTTTCATTTGGGTCTGTTTGATCATCATTTTCTTGTCCATGCTCGGTACACTCATTCGAGTATTCAAAGGACCTTCTACTCCAGACCGCCTTATCGCGTTAGATGGAATCGGAGTGATGCTGATTTCAATCATCGCACTTCTATCGATAGTCTTTGACACGATATTTTTCATTGATGTGATTTTGCTCATTGCGATTATGTCCTTTATCGGGACAGTATCGTTCTCGAAATTCATCGAGAAAGGGGCGATTATAGACCGTGATACTCATCGCTAATATCATTATTGCTTTGTTCATAATAGTAGGCGTCTTCTTTACTGTTGTTACGGTAGTCGGTGTTCTCCGATTACCTGATGTTTACACACGTGCGCATGCGGCATCAAAAAGTGCGACCCTCGGTGTTCTAGGAATCCTGATTGGCGTGTTCCTTCACTTTTGGTGGATTAAAGGGCATTTCAGTGTACAACTGTTGCTTGGTAGTGTCTTCTTATTCATTACTTCGCCTGTAGGTGGACACCTAATGAGCCGCGCTGCTTATATGTCTGGCGTTAAGCCGACCGAACTTACAGTTGGAGATGATCTACAAGAAGCAATCGGTGAACAAAAGTCTCATGAAAAAGAGTAAACAAAAAGACGCAGTGTCCCAATCGGGCGCTGCGTCTTTTTTGTTTACCAATATCCATAGGGGCTGTAATAAGGTGGGTAGTATGGATAGTAGCCTCCTCCATATGGGGGATATCCACCGTATGGATAATACCCTCCGCCACCGTAGCCTCCTCCGTACCCGTAAGGTGAAATTGCACTACCGAGAAAGCTACCGAATAATCCACCTAGAAAAGGTCCGCCGAAGCCGCCTCCAAAGCTGTTTCCAAATCCGCCGAAGCCGAAACCTCTACCTCCTCCATAACCTCTTCCACCATAGTTATTTCCTCTATATCGTGACATGTTACTCCCCCTTTCCCACTTATCTTATTCATTGGGCAAAGGTAGGGGTAGGCTGACACCTATTATGCTTCAGAGGAGTCTTCAGCTAAACGCTCAATAAACGTAGCTAATGTTCTTGTCATGGCGCCTGTTGCCCCTTTAGGTCCAAGTGCGTGAGGTGCATCCGCTTCAGACGTCCCTGCAATATCCAAGTGGATCCAAGGGGTATCTCCTACGAATTCTCCCACGAAACCACCTCCAAAGATCATATGTCCATCACGACCTGGTGAGTTATTAAGGTCAGCTACTTCGCTCTTACGAAGACGCTTTTTATCACTTTCAGTTAATGGCAAACGCCAAACGAATTCTCCTGTTTCTACAGAAGCTTCCATAAACTCTTCGAAGAATGCTTCGTTGTTCGTCAATGCCCCAGTCTTGTCTTTACCAAGAGCAACAATTACTCCACCAGTGAGTGTTGCAATGTCAATTAGATGCGTTGCACCCGATTGTTTTGCATAGGTCACAGCATCTGCCAATACGAGGCGTCCTTCAGCATCAGTGTTCAAGACTTCAATCGTTTTACCTGACAGTGAAGTAATGACATCGTCAGGTTTAAATGCATCGCCTGAGACCATATTATCAGTAGAAGCAATGACAGCGATTACGTTTTTGGCAGGGCGCAGTTCACCGATGATTTGCATTGCACCGAATACAGCTGCAGCCCCCCCCATGTCCCCTTTCATGCCGACCATGCCCTCGCGTGGCTTCAATGAGTATCCGCCTGTATCGTACGTAATTCCCTTACCTACGAGACCAACTACATCCGTCCAGTCCTCGTTGCCTCCAGCGTATTTAAGAACAATCAGACGTGGCTCCTCTACTGACCCTTTGTTGACAGCAAGAATCGCTCCCATACCGAGTTCTTCCATTTCGTTTTTACCGAGAACTTCGATTTCAAATCCGTATTTTTCAGCGAGCATTTCACCATGCTCCGCCATCTTAACTGCAGTTAAAATATTTGGAGGTGTATTGACGAGTGTACGTGCCGAATTGACAGCTTCTGCATGTACTTGTCCTACTTCTACTGCAGCTTTAAGTTCATCCTCATCTGCTGTGCTAAGTAGTTCAATTGTATTGAATTCAAAGTCTTTTTCGTTTGAAGTTGTTTTATAATCCGCAAATTGATAACTACCTAACACAAGACCTTGTAGAGAAGCAAACGCTACATCATCCGCTTCTAATTCTTCAGTTGTGAATGAATCTGCCCAAATGGAAACGCTTTCTGATTTCATCGATCGAAGTTCATTACCAACCTTAGAAAACACTTCAAGCAGTCCTTGGTCAGTTAACTTTTTAGAGGCTCCAAGTCCGATGAAAACAACGCGCTTGAACGTGCTGTCACCCAGTGATGGTAGCTTAGTGACTGCATTCAATTCCGTCTTTACATCACCCGTTTTAACCCAATCTGTTAACTTCCCATTGAATGCATCGTTTATGACGTTCCAATTCGAATTGTTTTCTGGATGTTCAGGAACACCGATCACAACCACTTCAAGATTGGTCTCCGTAATCTGTTTGTTTGTAATGATAGTTTTCATTTGACTACCTCCTCATTTTCATACATTCTTAATTATATACCAATTGAAGAGGAAACGAAAAATTTCTTCGGTTGCCGGACTATTTTTCATAATTATTTTTAACGAGGAGTGCCTACATGACAATTTTGAGCAATGTGCCACTGTTGGTTGCACTATTCGGAATTTTTTTCGCACAATTCATAAAGATTCCGATTCATTTTTTACTCACTCGTGAGCTCGATTGGAAGCTAATGACCTCAACAGGAGGCATGCCAAGTTCTCACTCCGCTGCAGTAACTGCACTTACTACTGCGATTGCTTTCGAACATGGACTGGATTCTTCCCTGTTTGCAATTTCAGCAATTTTTGCAGTGATCGTCATGTTTGACGCAAGCGGTGTTCGTTACCAAGCAGGTCAGCAGGCCTTGATCATCAACCAAATCCGCGCAGATTTTCAAACATTCGTCAGTGGAACAAAAGGTTGGATTAAAAAAGACGAAGAACAAAAGATTGTAGAACTGAAGACCCTGCTCGGACACAAGCCAAGCGAAGTTTTTGCAGGCGCAGTAACCGGCATCCTGATTTCTGTTATTACGTATTCATTTATAGTATAAAAAAACGCTTGGGCTACTTTTGTGCCCGAGCGTTTTTTAAAACATCTGATAACCTTGTTTGCGTAAAATCTTACTCACAATCCCTGAAAGGATCGCTCCAACTAGACCGCTTGAAAGAATCACGATGTCGACTGTATGTAACGCCATCAACTTATCTCCGAGCATACTGAACGCATGACCTGATTTCGTAATATATTCATAAGCCTTCACTTCATCAATAATAAAAATGACGACAATCGGATAGACAATTGCCATGACCCACGACATGCGCAGTAACATGTTAAGCAAAAAGCCAATCCCGAAAAACATGACTATAAAGATGAGGACTGACAGAATAATCTCTGTAAGTGAAATTGTTCCCAAAATGATGACCTCCATTTTCCTTAGTTCATTTTACCGGATTGTGGCACTTCTTTCAACAGCTTACGCAAGTGTCATGAAGTTGTTGAAAAGTAAAAAAACACTCGTCCTCTAAAAGGAGACGAGTGTTTTTCAGTTTTGTATTAAAGGAGGTCAAACTTTCCTTTTTTAAATGTAAGACCAGCACCACCGATTAAGTAAAGTGCACGGTTGTCGACCATTTTCTTCATAAAGGATGCTTTCTTCCCCGTCATCTTCTTACCGAAAGCCACTCCAATGGCATCGTTAGAACCAAGTGAAGCTATGCTTCCTTTCAAATCCGGAACGAATGCTTGAGTCGGTTGACCTTTCATAAGAGCGATCAAGTTATTCGCACACATGTCCCCTTGCTGCATCGCGATTTGAGCAGTTGGAGGGTATGGACGGTTGATTTCTTCGTTGATCATCAAAGCACAGTCACCTACGATGAAGACATCATCGAATCCTGGAGCACGCAGATCTTTTTCTACTTTAACACGAGCACGCATGTTTTCAATGCCTGTCTCTTCAATCAAACGGTTACCGCGGACACCTGCTGCCCATACAACTGTACCAGCTTCGATGAATTCAAATTCGTCGTCGCCTTTTTTCAGTTTAACACCTTCGGGAGTCGCTTCAACAACTGGCGTACCAATTGAGAATTCGATTCCTTTAGATTTCAATTGACGAACTGCGTAATCAACCAATTCAGGGTCAAATCCTGGAAGGACCATAGGAGCTGCTTCTACACAAAGTACCTTTACTTTGTCAGCAGGTACATCGAACTCTTCACAAAGTTCCGGAATACGATCTCCGAGTTCACCAAGGAATTCAATGCCTGTAAATCCAGCGCCTCCGACAATAATCGTTAGACGACTGTCTGCCTTCACTTCTTCAAGAGACCAAGTTGCAAACTGGTATTCAATATGCTCACGGATTTGACGCGCTGCCTTTACGTTTGCAATCGAAAGTGCATACTTATCAAGACCTGGAATTCCAAATGTTTCTCCTTCGAATCCGAGTCCGATGACTAAGTAATCATATGTATGCTGTCCAGCTGATGAAGTAACCATTTTAGCTTTAACGTCAATTGCTTCAACTTCAGCTTTCACAAATTTCACTTTGTCTTGCTGAATCACACGACTAATCGGATAACGAACTTGTTCAGGCTTCAAAGTACCTGCTGCCGCTTCATGAAGCCAAGTAGATTCATAGTGGTAATCATTTTTGTTAATAAGAATAATTTCAGCATCGTCTACGCCAAGGGATTTCTGTAGATTCACAATAGTTGCTAATCCACCATAACCAGCACCTAAAACGAGGATTGTAGGTCTTTTTTTCACGGGAATCGGTTCCACCTTTTCTTGTATGATGTGCCGGTTTGTAAAAATCACGTGATTCCTACAATCCAGCGTTTATTATTTATATTCCTCATTCATAGTAGCCTTTTTGACCTGCTATTTCAATAGCTTATTAGGAATATAATCGGACATAATGAAATAACGTCATAGTGTCTCCATAAACTCGTAAAAAAATTCCAACAAACCGAACGATCCCCCTAGTAATTGGTTGACGAGACTAATTTCTGTGAAATCATAAAAAAATCTCTTGAAAGGTCATGTTCTAATCCATGTCCTTCAAGAGATCTTATTTAAGCTTTCATAAGTTGTAAGTATAACAAAACGATTTTCTAGGGCGTATTAATCACAGCTTGCAGGAGTTCCTGCTTTCTTCGCTGTTCTAAATGACGTCCCACACCCACATGATGCGATGGCATTTGGATTTTCGATGGTAAATCCGCCACCCATCAATGATTCTTTATAGTCGATTTCTGTACCTGCTAATATATCCGTATCCTCAGAAGACACGACAATCTTTACTCCGTGCAATTCCAAAAGCTGATCTGACGCATGTTGTTCTGCATCAAATCCCATTCCGTACGTAAGACCACTGCACCCTCCACCGTTGACAGAAACACGTAGAAAAGATCCTTGTTCCCCATTATGCTCCATCATTTCTTTAACTCGGTAGGCAGCTGCTTCAGATAAGTTGAGTAGTTGTGTCATCTATTTCCCTCCTAAGTAATATTAATCATATCAATGTTGTAAATTGTAATGCAATGAAACCCACTTGTTCTATAAAGTTTTGCTATAATAGGTAAGGAAGCACGAAAGGGTGGTGCAGTATGGAAATTACCCCATTTTATGACAAAAAGTTAGTTTGCTTGAATTGTAAAGAATCTTTTACAACGACTCGAGTTCGTTCACGCTTTGCAAGGGTTGCTTCTACGGATAGTGATTTCAAACCCAACTACGTGGACAGCGATGTGAATCCTCTCTTTTATAATATCGCTGTATGCCCTTCTTGCGGTTTCTCGTTCACCGATGATTTTGCACCCTATTTTGCACCAGGAGCGAAAGAACAAATTGCTACAGTTATTACTGCTGGATGGAAACCCCATTCTCTAGGTGGCGAGCGCACTATTGAAGATGCTATCGCGGCTTACAAGCTAGGCTATTTAAGTGCAATAGTAAAAAAAGAGAAATCACTTACAACAGCTGGAATTACGCTGAGAACCGCTTGGCTCTATCGAATCTTGGAAAATCAGGAAGAAGAGCATCGGTTCTTAACACTTGCAAGAAATTTGTATGAAGAAGCCTATTCAGCAGATGATCACGTTGGCACCCAAATGTCAGAATTGCGTGTTCTCTACATGGTTGCCGAGTTGTCATGGCGTGTGGGTGATCGAGAAAAAGCTGTTCTATATTTCTCGAAGATAATTGAGGCGCAAAGGACTTCCACTGAACCTCAGCTTATTGAAATGGCAAAAGAGCGATGGCAAGAAATACGAGAAGAAAAATAAAACAGGAACGGACACATTTGGCCCGTTCCCGCGAAGCCAAATGGCCCTTAGAAAACTTGTTCTACTTCTACAACACCGGGAACCTCTTCAAGAAGAGCACGCTCAATACCGGCTTTCAATGTAATTGTGGAGCTTGGGCACGTACCACATGCGCCTAGCAGACGTAACTTTACAATTCCGTCCTCCACATCGATAAGTTCACAGTCACCACCATCACGTAAGAGGAACGGACGTAATTTATTCAACACTTCTTGAACGGATTCGTTCATCGTTGCTTCTGTCATAAGTTTTAAACTCCCCTTTCCTTATAGTTATTATAAACTGGATCGCAAAAAAAATCCAATAGAGAATCAGGAGGCGTTAGCTATGAAAGCTAAACACGTTACAGTAGAAGTATACGGTGCAGAGGTTGTTTGTGCAAGTTGTGTGAACGCGCCGACTTCAAAAGATACATATGAATGGCTAGATGCTGCCATTCAACGAAAATATCCAAATCATCCATTTGAGATTGTTTATATCGATATTGAGTCCTTTATTGAAAACGATCGGCAACGCAAGCTGGCTGAACAAGTAAAAGAAGAGGAGTTTTTCTATCCACTTGTACTTGTGAACGAAGAAGTGATTGGTGAAGGCTATATTCAATTAAAACCCATTTTCAATGAACTTGAAAAACATGGCTTCATTTCAGCTAGTTGAGTGATAATACTTATTTTGTAATTGAGAACTTAGGCTCATCCATTTTACAAACAAAAGCGTGTATGGCAGCATATTTCTGCCTTACACGCTTTTGTTTAATTTACTTAACCATTATGCCATTTGTACATCCAGAGAACTCCAGATTTCAACAATCGTGCAATTCTTCCTGTTACCGTGCGATCTGCCAAGTACGCAAATCCTTGTTTTTTACCAAGAGACCCCATAAAACCTTTGAGCTTGATCTCCGGCATTGTCTCAGGCAGCGTTTCACCATTCCACGTATGTTTGAGTACAGTAACAATCTGCTCTGCTTGTCCTTCTGCCAACTGTGCGCTTGGAGCATGAGGAAGTGCAGCGATGTCCCCTACGACATATACATCTTCATAGCCAGGAATCTGATGGTACTGATTCAACACAATACGGTTTGATTTGTCTTTTTCTACATCTAATTCCCGAACTACTTTAGTCGGTTGAATACCAGCCGTCCATACTACTGCGTCCACAGCAATTTGGTCCTCATGGTTATGAAGTAGATTCATTTCAACTTTAGTAATATTTGAGTTTGCAATGACATCCACATCGTTTTTGGCAAACCAACTTTGGATGTAATTACTCAGACGCTCCGGGAAGTCACGTAAAATACGCGGACCTCTATCGAATAGTTTGATATTCAAATCTGAGCGACTTTCTCTCAATTCACTTGCTAGTTCGATGCCACTTAGACCCGCACCGACAATTCCAACAGTCGCACCGCCATTTAAATTCAAAAGCTTTTTGTACGTTTCACGGGATTGACCAATCGTTTGAATGCTGTACGTAAATTCGTCAGCACCTGGCACGTCGTGATAATTATCTTCACAACCTAGGCCGATGACAAGTTGGTCGTAGTCTAGCTGTCTTCCATCTGTAAGTAAGACACACTTTTCCCCGACTTCAATTCCTGCAATCTCTCCTTCAACTACTTTCAAGCGTTCATGTGTCGGTAGTGCAACACGCACTTCGCTATCTGGGACAGTACCTGAAGCGAGTGCATAGAATTCTGTTTTTAAACTGTGGAATGAGGTGCGGTCTACTAATGTCACTTCTACATCTGCGGGTAAGTTATTCAGTACGCGCAGTAAAATTCGCATATTACCGTAACCGGCACCTAATAATAGCAATTTTTTCATGATAGTCTCCTTTGTCCGAGAGATTTCCGTTTTTTCCTCACGTATGAGTATAACAGTATGTGACGTTCTTCACAATAAGGCAAGGACTTTGACGAGTAAAGAAAAAAAGAGTACGATCGTACAAGGTGAGGTGATGGGTGTGAACCCGATAGTTGAGTTTTGCATTAGTAATTTAGCCAATGGTTCTCAAGAGACACTGGAAGCACTTGAGAAGGATCCGAATCTGGATGTTTTGGAATATGGGTGTCTTAGTTATTGCACCAAGTGTGTAGAGTCCCTGTATGCTCTAGTGAACGGAGAAGTAGTCGAAGCGGATACCCCCGCTGAGCTGACCGAGAAGATTTACGAGTTCATAGAAGAGAATCCTCTCTTTTAAAATAAGAAAATACGAAAGGACTTGTCCGGTTTTTGGGCAAGTCCTTTTGTTGTATTCTACTACCTAGGAGCATGTTTCCCTATACTACTAAAAACCATATAAAAGAAGCTTTTAACTTTCAACATTCCATTCAGCTAGCGTTTTAAACATATACGTCGGATGTTCCAGTTTGGCTAGCACTTCATCTAATGCCGTGACGCCGCCTTGGAGATGGATGGTATCAATGCCGAAACGAATGCCTGATAGAATATCCGTTTCATAATTGTCGCCGATCATAATCATCTCTTGTTTGCTTGCTCCACTTTGTTGTTGGATGAATTCTAGCATGTACGATTGTGGCTTACCGAGTATCATCGGTGCAACGCCAGTTGAGGCTTTTACCAGTTCAATGAATGCACCGTTGCCAGGTACCAGTCCAAGTTCGTTAGGCAGCGCAAGATCACCATTTGTTGCTAAAAAGTGCGCGCCATTTCGGATAGACAAACAAGCCGTCGCTAATTTGTTGTATGTAATTTCGTGGTCAATTCCCATGATTACAATGTCACCGTCAGCTTCGACAAGTCTAATTCCCTCGTTTAATAACGCTTCCCGTAATCCCGATTCACCAATCATTTGAACTGACTTCCCTACATAGTGTTGTGCGCAATACTTAGCACTGGCAATCGCAGAAGTCATGATCTGTTTCTCTGTCGTTTCAACACCGAGCAACTTCAGTTTTTGCTGTTGTTCCAGCCCTGTTCGTGAAGAGTTATTCGTGATGAAATAAGGTTCGATTCCTGATTGCTGTAACGTTCTGATGAAAGCAATCGACTCTGGAATTGCTTGGCTCCCTTTATAGACAGTGCCATCCAGGTCCAAGCATATCGCTTTATAACGTTCCATGTGGTGAATCCTCTGGAAGGAATGCAGAGACCGGTCCCAATTCGTTTTCCAAATACGTTAACACACAGCTAGGAAACTTTTCGAGTGAAGAGAAGCTCGCCTGAATAGTTTTCTCTACTTCCCCTAAATCGACTTTCATGAAGTCACGGACAAGCATTTTTCGTAATTTAATTAGTTCTTTTAGTGGTTGCTCCATCTCTTTATCGATTACTTTTTCGTCTTCCATAATATCGACAATGTCTTCGTAACTGCCTGGATCGCGCATGATAAACCCATCAATCATGGAGTTCCCTACATCAATAATTGACTCAATGATGTTTTGTGCGATTCGTTCAAGTGCCAACGTCTTCAGCGCACTATCTTGCCAGTTAGATTCACTTGAAAATTGCGCAAGAAGTTCTTCCATATAAGTGAGTGTCTCACTAATTTTTTTCCGGTCAATAAAATACATGATAGTTCCTCCTCAAATGTCTTCGTGTAAAGAACATGCTGAAACGGACGTCACAGAGAATTCTCCAAGACGCCCGAATGGAAAGAGATTATGACGTTTGCGGAATTTCTTCTGTAACAGGTAATGGTAATTCCTGTTTCTCATCAGAATTCGCTTGTTCCTTCTTCACTTTCCCTACCTTTTTCATTATAAAATGGGCACAGCCAAAATTGCAGTATTCGTATAGATAATCTTGCAATGTGCTAATTTTCGTTTCGTAAGTGGCTTTCGCGTTACGATCCTCAAAAAAGCCTTTAAGACGGAGTTGTCCATAACCCCAGTCTCCGAGAATATAATCATATTTCAACAGAATTTCACTGTAACGACTCAAAAGTGCTTCGCTGTCAAAACCTTCACGATAGTTTTCGATAATCTCGAATTCATACTGATCCAACGTAATTAGTCGTTCTGTCATGTCGACTCAGCCTTTCACAGTCAAGGATTCAAGCATCTCTTCGCCTCTACGTTGACGCTCTTTCGCCGCTGCATTCACTTGCTCATCTGCATGATAACTTGAACGAACGAGTGGGCCTGATTGGCAATGTGAAAAGCCTTTACTCATCGCAATCTCAAAGAGTTCTTTGAATTCCTTTGGCGTGTAATATTTTTGTACAGTTAAATGCTTTTTACTTGGTTGTAAGTATTGACCAATAGACATAATGTCCACTTGGTTTGCACGTAAATCATCCATTGTTTCTAAAATCTCTTCCCACGTCTCGCCAACACCTAGCATAATCGATGATTTTGTAGGAATTTCTGGATGCATTTCTTTTGCACGACGAAGTAATTCTAACGAGCGATCATACTTAGCTCGAGCTCTAACTCTCGGTGTTAACCGTCTTACTGTTTCAATATTGTGATTCAAAATATCCGGTTTTGCATCCATTAACCGTTTAATATTATCATACTCTCCTCCCATATCAGAAGGAAGTACTTCGACTGTTGCAAATGGATTTTTTCTACGAATTGCACGAATCGTTTCTGCGAAGACACCAGAACCACCATCTTTTTGGTCATCCCGTGCAACTGCAGTTACAACGACATGCTTTAAATTCATTAATGCGACTGAATCAGCCACACGTTCTGGTTCTGCTAAATCGAGTTCAGTTGGCAATCCTGTTTTAACGGCACAAAAACGGCAGGCACGTGTACACGTATCTCCAAGAATCATGAATGTAGCTGTACGGCGCTCTCCCCAGCATTCATGAATATTCGGACACCGTGCTTCCTCACAAACTGTATGAAGATTTTTTTCACGCATCAATTTTTTTAAATCGGTATAGTTTTCGTTTGTATTCAACTTGATTTTCAGCCAATCCGGTTTACGGATATGCTCTTTTTTATTGTCCACCCCTGGTTTGCAAGACAAAGTTTTCAGCTCCATTCCATATCAATTGAGTCTCAGCGGAATTACGTCTAGATTTCTCCAACGAGCCAGAAAAGCTCCCTAAAAAATCTGTGACATCCGCGGACCAACACGATGTCGGTCATGTAACCTGTGCCACAGGATGTGGCGCACTTAGGTTGCCTTCCTATTACTTCATTCAGTCCGTTTTATCTCCACAAAAAAAGTTTGCATTCATAGATGAGGAAGACTCCTGCTGAATTTAGTTAAACGTTTACTGTTTCCCCCACTTCAATTAATGTAACATATATTCAGAAAGCGAACAACTTGATGCCTAAAGGGTTGTAACAAGAAAAGCGCCCGAAAAACGGACGCTTTTACTTAGATACTTTAGTTGTTTAGTGACCGCCCAAATAGGCGTTTTTCACTTCTTCACTGGCTTGTAATTCAGCTGCAGTTCCCGATAAAATCACACGCCCCGTTTCAATTACGTATCCTCGATCCGCTATCGAAAGTGCGATATGTGCATTTTGTTCCACCAATAGTATCGTCGTTCCTGCATTACTAATATCTTTAACTGTTTCAAAAATAGTTTTGACCATCAGTGGAGCGAGTCCCATAGATGGCTCATCTAATAGAAGTAACTTAGGACGTGCCATGATTGCCCTTCCCATCGCAAGCATTTGCTGCTCCCCTCCTGAAAGCGTTCCAGCAGTTTGTTTGCGGCGTTCATACAATCTAGGGAAAATGCCATAGACTTTCTTGAGATCTTTGTTAATTTCACCTTTGTCTTTCCTCAAGTAGGCACCTAATTCAATATTCTCTTCTACCGTCATATCCGCGAAAACTCGTCTACCTTCTGGTACTTGAGAAACCCCCATTTTCACGATAGACTGAGCAGGTTTACCACTTATCAACGAGTCTTGATAATGGATCTTCCCTTCTTTTGGCTTCAACAAGCCAGATAACGTTTTCAGCAATGTACTCTTCCCTGCACCGTTAGCGCCAATAAGAGTGACGATTTCTCCTTCATTCACTTCCAAAGAAACCCCTTTTAATGCATGGATGCTGCCGTAATAGACGTTCAAATCTTGGATGCTCAGCATGCTCATACAATTTCCTCCCCTAAATACGCTTCAATCACTTTTGGATTGTTCCGGATTTCTTCAGGCGAACCTTCAGCTAAGAGTACACCATGGTCAAGAACGTAAATCCGTTCACAAATCCCCATCACCAAGTTCATATCATGTTCTATCAAAAGAATCGTCAATCCAAATTGCTTTCTGATAAAAGCGATTAGTTCCATCAGTTCTTTCGTTTCAAAAGGGTTCATCCCAGCTGCAGGTTCATCCAACAGTAACAGATCAGGATTTGCTGCGAGTGCTCGAGCAATTTCTAGTCTACGTTGTTTCCCATATGGGAGATTTTTTGCAGTTTCGTCTTTATATTTATCAAGTTCGAATATCTTCAAGAACTCCATCGCTTTGTTTTCCATCTCATGCTCATTTTTAAAATAAGAGGGCAAACGGAAAATTGAACTCATAACAGAATCATTCGCTAGGGAATGATAGGCAACCTTCACATTATCCAAAACAGAAAGTTCGTCGAATAACCTGATGTTTTGAAACGTTCGACTCATTCCTAAACGAGTTACTTTAAAGGGCGGCAGTCCATTAATTTTCTTCCCATCAAAGAAAATTTCACCCTCTGTTGGAACGTAAACACCTGTCAGCAAGTTAAAGCTAGTTGTTTTCCCTGCTCCATTCGGTCCGATCAATCCGACCAATTCACCTTTATTGATTTTCATGTTGAATCCAGAAACTGCTTTTAGCCCTCCGAATTGGATGCCTGCGCTTTGCACATCTAACAAAACATTATTGCTCATGCTGGCTTCCCCCTTTTGGACGCATCCACATCTTCAGATAATCTGTGAACTCCATTTTGCCCATCAACCCTTTTGGACGGTATAACATGACGATGATCAGGACAAGGCTGTAAATAATCATCCGTGTTTCAGGATAGTCTTGTAGGAATGTAGAAACAATAGTTAGTAGGATTGTCGCAACAATAGCACCTGACAAACTCCCAAGACCACCAAGCACCACATAGATTAGAATATCGATTGACTTCAGAAAACCGAAGTTGGAAGGCTGGATAATATAGAAATTGTGTGCATACAACGCACCGGCTACGCCTGCAAAGAACGAACCAATCGCAAATGCCAGCACTTTATAGTATGTTGTATTAATGCCCATTGCATCCGCTGCAATTTCGTTTTCTCGTATTGCAATACATGCTCGACCATGCCTCGAATTCGTAAAGTTCACGATGACTAGAATGGTTACGAAGAGGCAAATGAATGTATACGTCCATGTCGTTAAGTGTGTCACTTGCATTCCGGCTGCTTCACCCACATAATCCATATTCATGAAAATGATGCGAATGATTTCAGCAAATCCAAGTGTCGCAATGGCTAGGTAATCTCCACGTAACCGCAAACTTGGAATACCAACGACTAACCCAGCAAGTGCTGCAGCGATTCCAGCAATCAGAATAGCCGCAAAGAATGGCAAATCGAGTTTCATCGTCATAATTGCGGATACATAGGCACCGACTGCTAGAAAACCAGCATGACCTAGAGAAAATTGTCCCGTTATTCCAATGACCAGGTGCAAGCTGACTGCCAGCATGATATTAATCGCCATAAAGATTAGTGTATTAGAATAGAAATTATTCAAAAATCCTCCACTAATCATAAATTGGATGGCAACAAAGATTGCAATTGCCAATATAGTAAAGCCCCAAAACTGCTTAGACTTTTTCATCATTTCAATTCACCTACACTTTCTCTCTTGTGTTTTTCCCGAAGAGGCCAGAAGGTTTAAAGATTAAGATTAAGATCAAAATAATGAATGCTGCAGCATCTCGCCACGGAGAGAATCCAAGGGCGCTTACAACCGTTTCGACGACACCAAGTACAAGTCCGCCTGCAACCGCTCCTGGAATAATTCCAATTCCACCAAGTACAGCTGCGACAAACGCTTTAAGACCCGGAATAACGCCCATCAATGGATCAATTTTTGTATAATAGATACCAAAAATGACGCCAGCTGCTCCAGCAAGTGCAGACCCGATTGCGAAAGTGGCAGAAATTGTATTATCTACGTTGATGCCCATTAGTTTTGCGGCTTCAGCGTCATACGATACAGCTCTCATCGCTTTTCCGATCTTTGTCTTATGTACAACAAACTGCAGAATAAGCATCAGAACTACAGATACTGATAAAATAAGAATTGCCTGTGTGCTGATTTGTGCTCCAAACAAATTAAATGATTTGTTCGCAAACACATCAGGATAGGCCGCCGGTTGTGCCCCCCTTAAGTAAATGACACCGTTTTGAATGAGAAGTGATACCCCGATTGCTGTAATTAGCGCAGCTATCCGTGTTGCATTCCTCAGACGTTTGTAAGCGATGCGTTCTATGACGACACCAATCACTGCACAAACCGTCATTGAAAGTAATAGTGCTGGAAAAAAGCCTAGACCCCATCCTGCAATGGAGATGTATCCTATGAACGCACCAATCATAAACACTTCACCGTGTGCAAAGTTGATTAACTTAATAATGCCGTATACCATCGTATATCCTAGCGCAATGAGCGCATAAATACTGCCTAAAGAAATACCGTTGATGAGTTGCTGTAGCCATTCCATGATGCTTCACTCCTTTTTCACATCTGACATTCGTCCAAAAAAAGAAGGTAGGGAGAGAGCCCCCCACCCCTCATGAAATTAAGGATTCACCTTTGTATTGAAGACTTGCTCCCCATCCTTATATTCAAGAATGGTTGCAGATTTAATTGGGTGGTGGTTTTCATCCACCGAATAGTTACCTGTTACAAGATCGAGTCCATCTGTCTTAGCAAGTTCATCTTTAATTTTTGTAGAATCTGCACTGCCAGCACGTTCAATTGCATCTTTCAACAAGTAGACTGTATCGTACCCAAGTGCGTTGAACGCATCCGGGGCCTTGCTGTATTTGTCGTTAAACTTGTCATTGAATGCTTTAACTGCACCGTCTGGATCGTCAGATGAATAGTGGTTGGTTGTAAATGTATTATTAAGCGCTTCTGCACCTGCAAGATCCATCAAGATCGGAGAATCCCATCCATCAGCACCCATAAGTGGAACGTCGATCCCCATTTCACGTGCTTGTTTAACAATCAAGCCAACTTCTTCATAGTAACCAGGGATAAAGATGAATTCTGGTTTTGCTGACTTGATGCGTGTCAATGTTGAACGGAAATCCGAGTCTTTGGCAACATATGATTCTTCTGCAACAATCTTTCCACCTGATTTTTCAAAGTCCTTTTTGAACGAAGACGCAAGACCTTTTGAATAATCACTTGCGTTATCCGAGAAGATTGCAACGTTTTTAACGCCTAAATCATTTGCTGCAAAGTTCGCTGCTACCGTTCCTTGGAAAGGATCGATGAATGAAGTACGGAACACGTACTCATTGACTTCACCCTTGTCATTGACTGTAACTGTTGGGCTTGTTCCAGATGGACTAATGAGTGGCGTCTTGTTGTCATTTGCAATTTGAGCTTGTGCAACTGTTGCTCCGCTTGTTGCTGCACCGATAATGGCTACAACATTCTCTTGAGTCGTCAGTTTGATCGCTGCATTTGTTGCTTCAGCTGGATCTGACTTATTATCGATTTTAACGAGCTTAATTTTCTTGCCATCGATTCCACCATCTTTGTTGATTTCATCAACAGCGAGCTGAATTCCATCCGCTTCGGATGTTCCATATGAAGCAACTGCTCCTGAGAGTTCGAGGTTAACCCCGATTTTAATCTCATCGCCGTCCTTCCCACCTGACGCTCCGTCCTTCCCTTCTTGACCGCAGGCTGCTAGGAGTCCAACGCCAAGTGTCATTGCTGCTAGTAAACTCCATGCTCTTTTAAACTTCATTTCTCTTCCCCCTTATTAAACTATTCTGAAATTACAACAGAAAGGATTGCATTAGTCCGAGTGGAGACATCCGCACCCTTTCTTCTCTTTCTGTATCCCTATTCTAAAACAAACTTCCAATTCAGTCTATACAAATTTTCAAAATCTTATTACTAGATTGTTAAATTGTTTCGGTTCCCGTCACTTCTACCCTCTAGATAGAGGGAACTATTGCTAATTTCCTAGTGAAACAAAATTTATTACATACAAAAAAGGTATTCCTGACAACTAAGTAGGAATACCTTTTTCTGCTTATTCTGCTGTTGCGCTAACCGCTTTTTTTGAATTTTTCACATTCCAAACAGTAAACAATGCCGCTAGAATAATAATTACTGCAACTAGACCGATCCAAATCGATCCAGTTAACCCTAGAACAATGTATCCACCAGTCGCAATTCCAGCTGCCATGAGCGCATAAGGTAACTGTGTTGAGACATGATCCATGTGATTACTTCCTGCTCCTGTAGACGAAAGGATGGTCGTATCCGATATTGGTGAACAGTGGTCACCGAATACGGCCCCAGCAAGTACAGCTGATAATGCTGGTAATAGTAATTCGGGAGCTGCGTTAACCATAATAGTACCTGCAATAGGAAGTAAGATTCCGAATGATCCCCAAGACGTTCCTGTTGAGAAGGCCATTAATCCTGCTAACACAAACAGTACAACTGGCAGGAAGGCTACAGGGATATTTGACTTTCCAACTACTTCAGATAAGAATAGTCCAGTCTCTAAAACATCGATTAAATGAGTCAATGACCAAGCTAGTATTAGAATTAGTACTGCAGGCATCATCGCTTTTACACCGCTGACAAATGCCTGGCCAATTAACCCGGCAGATGCGGTCTGATTCACTTTAAATTGAGAAGCATATAGAATGATCGCAATTGCAGTTCCTGCAAGGCCGCCAATGACTAGGGATAACGGAACATCTGTGTTTTCAAAGATGGTCCATAGATTCAACTCTCCACCAATTCTGTACCCTGTAATGACCATCGAAACCAATGTTACAGCTACAAGTGTCACAATCGGAGCCACTAGATCTCTTACACGTCCATGATTGTGCTCAGGGAACTCATCTTTTAATTGACCAGGAATCTCTTTGTTAGGATCAAATAGTTCCCCTTTTTCTTCTGCACGCTTTTCATGGTCTTTCATTGCGAAGAAGTCGATATTCGTCCAAGCGAAGAAGAATACCATCGCTAATGTAGCAATTACATAGAAATTCATTGGTGCCATCATCAGAAACGCTGCTAACGGTGAGTAATTGACCGTTGCAGTAGTTGCAAGTATGATTGCTAGTTGTCCGATTAGGAACGCTCCCCAGCTCGATACTGGTGAAATTACGCAGATTGGCGCGGACGTCGAGTCGATGAAGTACGCGAGTTTTGCACGAGAAATCTTATGTCGATCTGTAATTGGTCTCGCAATTTGACCGACCGCAAGTGCGTTGAAATAGTCATCTACAAAGATCGCAATTCCTAATACCATCGTAAGAAGTTTTGCACTTCGGCGAGTTTGGATTCTTGTTACAGCCCATTCCGCAAAGGCGCGGCTTCCTCCTGATAGACTAACAAGTGCCGTAATAACACCTAACATTAGTATGAATAACATAATGAAAATATTATACGTATTCAATTCTCCATCTGCCCAAAATGAGACGATGAGCGCTTTCCCTAACTGCGTCAATGTTTCCACTGGTGCAAAGGAAGCGACTAGTAATGCAGCGGACAAAATCCCTGCCCCGAGTGAAAGCAACACCCGCTTTGTCGTGAGCACCATCACAATGGCAATCACTGGTGGCAGGATCGATAACCAAGTTCCAATCATTCCAATCTCCTCCTTCAATTTGTTAATGTAACCGGGGAAACAAAAAAGCCGGCGCCCGTTTCACTCTTTTCAAGTGGACCGGGTACCGGCTGTCTACATGTCGTTTGTTTGATAATCACTTTCGTTATCTCACTGACGATTGTAGCTCATCATGGACAATATAGCTGTCCTTGACAGTGCCATCCCTTTTCGAAATGACCCCAGCCTCATGGAATTGACGTTCCATCAGACTTCGGCAATGCTTCCTTTCACGCATGGTCTACGATGTCTCTCTCGCATGCGGTACTCTTAAACAGTGCAGCCTCTACCCTATCGATTACGTTATTACTTTCTAATCATAACAATAATCGATAGAACATGCAAGGTCACTTAAGGTTTCTTAATATCTTCCATCGGCACTTCAATATTTGCAGGACTCTGCCCCCCCTTCGTATAGATTTGTGGAACGACCCCTTGAATGATCCCGATAGCAATCGGGATTTGCTGAACAACTGTACTTTGTTTAGTTGCTATTGGAATAATAATTTGGACATTTACCGTCAATTCCATATTCACTTCCATATAGACATTATTGATGCCATACTCTGTTAATTTTGTATCTACGTCAGCATGTACATCTCCAACAATATGAAACCTGATCGGAATCTTAGGTCCTAGATTTCCGAGCAGCGGAATATCCGCAACTTGACCAATGGGAACAAAAAAGACGACGCCTCCATGCTTCTCCATCTCTTCCGTATCAAATTGAATCCCATCACTTTGCGGTAACATTTCAAGGTCTCCAGACTCTGCACGGTCCAAGTGTTCTTCAACTAACTCATGCATTTCGGCCATAACCTGATTAATGGTTTCTGCATCGACTTTTAGTGTAACCGTCTCATTAGAATCGTTAGGGATATTCAAGAGGACATCATTCGCATCCAACACACTTGTTGACCTGGATTGGATGGCTTGACTGATAACGTGTGCAGCAATTTTACGTGTTTGAACTTCAGCATAATTCATGTAAACCGGCTTCAACTTCATATTTAAATAGTAAAAACTTCCGATTATTGTTAAAAGAAGCGCTGGGATGATAAGTTTAAGCCATCTTCTTTTCGGTTTTCGTTTCTTAGGGACTTGCATGTAAAATTTCAAAAAGCGACGCCTCCCTATTCAACAATATGAAGAGGAGGAGTCGCTTATTCCTAGTTATAAAGTTGTTCCAAAATGCTTTGCACCATACCAACCGAAAATATCACGGATGAGTTCCGGAACGAGATAGTCAATTTTCTCTAATTTCATGTTTGGATAAAAGAAACCAAATGTAAACATATCAAGAGTTGCTAACGTATACTCACTATCAGGTTTAACGATTTCATCCCCTATATAGAGAATATCTTGCTTCATTTTCAGATTGACTTGGATCATAACACCCATCATTGTTCCTCTGAATCCAAGTCCCCTCACTTCAGTGCGTGGCCAATCAGGATGGCATGAGATCTCGTAATACTCCCTTAAAGCACGACCCTTTACAGTGATCACACATGCATTAATCGGATGGGGAAGAATACGGTGTAAATCTCTTTTCGTGACAATTCCTTCACCAAGTCGACCAAGGAAAATCCCTGAGTTAAACAATCCGCAATCCGCTTTCGTATAAGCGAGTAATGCTCGACCAAAAATGTCAGATAGCGGGCTTGGCCCAAATAGATTTTGCCCCAGACTAATAGGCGTCGCAAAAACTTCTTCATCCAACAATTGCGTTCCCTCAGTAATCATCTGCTGCACAGCTTTGAATTCATGTTTTTCTACCTTAAGTTCATCTGCTTGTATAACAGTTGCCTTTTTATCGACTACTTGACCATTCTCCAGTGTGAGCGTGACATGCCCAACATACTGTCCATATTTCCCAGTGGCGGCTAACAATGTATCTTCAACATCCTCACCTCGCATGAACAAATGGTGAGTATGTGCACCTAAGATGACATCGATCGCAGATGTTTCTGTAGCTAAAAGACGATCTTCATTCACTCCTAGATGAGAGAGACAAATGATGCAATCCATTGAACGGCTTAACTCGGAAGCAAGTTCTGCTAACAGTTGACGTGGTTCTTGAATCGACCACTCAAGCTTGTCATAGAATAACTCGTAGACAGCAGTAGCCCCTATTACAGCAAGTTTCGCCCCACTGTTCGTCGTGTAACACGAATATGGAACAGCCCACTCCAACTCGCTGCCATCACTGTTCTTTAAATTTGCAACAACTACCTCAAACTGAGCGTCTACATACAATTCTTCGAGTGCTTCATGTGATAAGGTAATTCCTTCGTTATTCCCTATGGTCACTGCATCATACTTAGCGCGATTCAACAGCTCAATATTCCCTTTTCCTTCAGTCGCTTCTGTAAATGGATGAGACCGATCCACGAAATCACCGAGATCGAAAACAAAGCAAGACTCTCCAGCTTGTTCATGTTCACTTCGTTTCTCCAACAGAAATTCACTGATTCCCGGCCAATTGTCAAAATGACTATGAATGTCGTTTGTGTGATAAATATGAATGGTTTCTGCTTTTCCAGTGATCATTGTCATCCCCAAATCCCGTCAATAATAGAATTAATCCCGAATAATAGTAATAGCACGCGTAACACTACAACCAGTGTTTCTGAACTCATTCTCTTGTTCAACATGGATCCAAGTGTGCCTCCGATATAAGCACCAGGAATGACTGCGAGTGAATAGAGCCATGGGACGTGCCCCAGATAAATATGCGTACCTGAGTTGACGAGAGCAGACAAAAATACCATGAGCATCGATGTCCCAACTGCAACGTGCGGCGGAAATAGAAATAGTAAAAGCATAGCGGGTACAATCATTGCGCCCCCACCAATTCCAAACAAGCCCGACATTAAGCCAATCACAAATGTTAGCAGAATGGCAAACCAAATCGGATACCCATACACATGGGTTTCACCTTGCGGGTCTGTAAATGTAATTTCTTTACCGTGATTCACAAACCAGTTGATAGGTTTCAAATATTTCTTTACGAGCAATAGAACCGCTAAAAATATGAGTAAAATGCCAAAGTATAAGTTAAAAGAGCCTAAATTTAAACTCTTGTTAAAAAATGCCCCTAAGATTGTTCCTGGGACACTACCAGCGAAAAAGATGAAGCCACTCTTATAATCCACGGTTTTAGCTTTCATATGAAAAAGAGTCGAAGACAGTCCATTGAACACCATCATAATCACTGACATCCCTACAACCGTCTGTGGTGTCACATGTGGGATCCAGCCTAAGTCAATTCCTACTAGTATCGTGACTGGTACAAAAATTGTACCTCCACCTAGTCCGACCAGCGAACCCACCACTCCTGAAAGCATTCCAATGAATATCAGCAAAACATATTCCATCGTTATTCCCCCTCAAAGATGTCGAGCTGTTTAGGAGCCAGGTCATCGAAAGAGAGATGAAGCATTTTTTGAAAACGTTTGGCATTCTCTGCTGCATGCCCACCTGAGTTATTATTAAAAATAACAGCAACGTATTCGGCTTGTTGCGCTAACTTCTCAACGGCTGTTTGTATTCCCTGTAACTCTCGATCGTTATAATCGTACAAATATCGTACTTTCCGCCAGTGTTCTCTACTTCCACCAGGATTCTGCCAGCCGGCCACATTGCGACCGTGAAGACGAATGACCGCTTTGTCACTTCGAGTGGCAGAAGGGATGAATGGAACACTTCCCGTGCCTGCCTGGGGTTCATCTGCAACCACATGTATGAGATTATTCTCTCTCAGAAATTGAAGTGTCTTTTCACGTAACTCTTCTGCATACCAAGACTGGTGACGAAATTCGATTCCAATATCGAATCCTTCTAATTGCTTACTTATGTATCGTATTTCTTCAACGTTCTCTTTGACACAATCGAACCAGGGTGGGAACTGTACTAAGATGAGCGAAATCTTGTCCGCTTCTTGTAAGGGTTCCATTGAACGCCGGAAGAGCTCAAACATTTCTTCCTTTGTTTCATATGGCAGTTCACCGCGCAAATGTCCCGTCATTCCTTGATAAGCTTTGACAATGAAGCCAAAGTGATCCGGCGTTTCCCGTATCCATTTACGGATATTCCGTTCTGGCTGAATCGCATAGAACGTTGCATCGAGTTCGACGACAGGGAAATGAGCGCTGTAGTCCATTAATTTTTCTTTCGCTGTGGATGAGGGTGCATACACATCAGGGTGGTCGCCCCATCCAGTTAAGCCGATTTCAATCATATACAGCCCTCCAATCGTGTACCAATCCGTTACCCTCATCATATCATAATTAATCCGTTTTTCTGGCCATTGAGACTGTGTATGGATGAAAAAATGAATTTTGATTCTATATAAATTCAATTAAACAATCAGACCACTAGCCGTTGTTTTCCGTTCCATGTGGACGCTTTCCGAGGGGCACGGCCTCAGCCAATCGAACCACAAAATGTTCGATTTGCCGTGTTTCTGCGCTCTCTGCAGAAATTAAAGCAGCATTCCCCTCTATTCCTTCGCTTTGCTCAGACCAGGGTCTTCAGCTCGTGCTAAACCCTTCGGAGTCGCCACTATCCACTCCAAACAACTACTTCCTCTGTGAAAACATAGAAATCATAACCTCAACTTAAGTAGGCAATGTAATCTGTTAGAATTCTTCTTTTACATAGACGGTCCATCCATGTTCCTTCCTTAGTCGATCTGCCGATGCGACTGCTTCTTCTTTGGATAGAAAGACACCTGTTACTAAACGAAATGTCCTGCTGGTGTTCAGAGTGGTTGCTGAGCTAGGTTTCTTTTTGAGCCGATAGTACTCTATCACTGCATCTGCTATGGCTTCACCTTGGGCTTTCAACCTCAGACGATTTCTGAGTGCTTCGATATCTGACCGGGAATCCATGAAGCCTCCTTCAATAAGTACAGCAGGCATCTTAGTTTCGCGCAGAACATGCAAGTTTTTCTTCCGGACGCCTCGATCTCGCAGACCCATTGCACGCACGAGACTCGGCTGGATGAGTTTTGCAAGTTGTTCAGCCTTCGAATTCGATCCATTCCCGTCAAACGTATATGTCTCCACCCCGCCCCAGTCGCCCCAAACACCTGTATTCGCATTGTGATGAAAAGATAGATAGACATCAGCTTTCCAGTTATTCGCATGGTGTGTACGTATTTTCAGTGGAATGTCTGTTCTGCCTGTTGAATTATCTACTCGCAGCAGCTCAACTTTTTCATACAATTTCAGTTTCGACTGGGCCGCTAGAAGGACCGTGTTGTTAAAGGTCCACTCTTTCTCACCGTCAGGGGTTTGTTTTCCTGCTGTTTGTAAACCGTGCCCTGCATCAAGGACAATTTTCACAATTTTCCATTCTCCTTCCATCTACTAGTTTGTGGATCATCATTTATATAGACTCCTAGTAAGAAAAGATATACAGAAAACAAAAAACCCAACCTCTCAAAATTAGAGTAGCCGTCTTTTTCATTCCGCATGTTGAATAGTAATGAATACGACTTTTAAAGATAATCTATAGTGTAAATTATTAATATTATCCCAACTATACTCATAACCCAGGATAAGGCTGAACTTGAACTGCTTAAAATTTGATTTCGAAGATTAACTAAGGTAGGTTTTATCAACTTTCCAAAAAAATTATATACTAAAATTATAAGCAGAGCTGGTAGAATCATAATAATATTGTATATCACTAGAATTGACAGCCATTGATAAAAAGGTATATCTATTGTCGATAATAAGCCAATAGCTGCAAAATATGGTAAAGCTGTACCTGCCTCAATGATAAAAGTCGTAACACCAATAATGATAATTGAGTAGATGCTTTGAGTCTTAGGCTTTGGTATATTACTTTTTTTATTTGCAGGGATAAAAAAGCTAGCAGTAAATAATATAACCCCTATCATAAAGATTCCCCAGCTAAATACTTTATTTTGAAAAATGTTTGAGAATGCTTCCGTAATATAATTTAGGCCTAACATCATTATGATTCCTAATGAAAAATACAGTAGCACAACCGTAAATAGATATACTATTAAACTTGATGTTAAATTCTTATTGTATGTTAAAACGAGAAATAAAGTGACACCAATAATTGTAGGGCTTAATGTATCTAACAATGCTAAGCCACCCAAATAGATTATTATATCTGTTCCCATTTTCCCCTCCATATCAATAATTGTGTTTAAATATCTATGATTGATTACCGAGATAATATATATAAGCCTTTTCCATAAAGTTAAGGGTTTCCTGATCAATAGGATATAAATTATATTTTTTGGATTCCTCGGGTGACATTCTAATGTCCCAAAGTTTATCTAAAAAAGCTTCTTCGTCATTGTAATCTTCACTTTTTTTCACATCCATTCTCTCAATAATATTTTGTATTCGTGTATTACTATAACCATAATGCATATATTTCTTTAATTGCCCTACTAAAGCAATCCACTCTAAAGAGTCTGGATCGCTACTACCCATTTTCGGTATTTTTTCTAGTACTTCCGTATTTTTAAAATTCAATTTATCTTGATTATTATTTAATACTTCTTTAGAACTTTTATTATTATATAAATCCATGATTTTTTTAATCTTAAATTCTTCTCCATCAATTGCAATACCATTTATTAGTTCTCTTAAACTAATTTCTATCTTTGATAGACGTTCCTTTTCATTTATAACATAAGATAGTTGTTTCATTAGACTGTTAGACCAATCCCATTCTTCGGACTCTAACATAATTTTTATCTCACTTAATTGAAATCCTATAGTTTTTAAGAATTGTATTTGCTGAAGTTTCTTCAACTCAGTGTTTGAGTATAATCGATGACCTCCTTCAGTTTTCGATACAGGTTTCAGAAGTCCAATTTTGTCATAATATCTAAAGGTTCTAACTGATACACCGCTCAGTTTTTTAAACTCAGTAATATGAAACAAGTTAATACCCTACTTTCTTATTCATTTGTATTATTAAAAAGCATGATTTTTAATAAATAACCAATTCCTAAGCCAATCAGTACCCCAGGAAAAGCATTATCCAAAAATAAACCCACTCCTGCTCCAATAATAACGCAAGCATAAATAATAATATCGTCTTTCTTCATAGTAGGATTCTCCCTTCAAATTAGTCTTAAATTAAAAGTTCTAATACCATTATAAAAGATGACGCAAGGTCACTTTCAAGCAATTTGAACATCTTATCGTATAAAATTTGAAACTGACCTTACGTCATCTAATATGATTGAATTGAAGGAGGGAGAAAAATGATTAAAAGAATAATCATTAGTTTGTTTTTATTAATAATAATGCTTGCAGGCTGTTCAAGAGGGGAGGATGAAGAAGTCATCGTAAATAAAGAATCCCTAGAAGATATTGAGGAAATTATGATAAATTTTTCAAGTACTGATGTTCTGATTTCTCCAAGTGAAACAAATGAAATAGAAGCAAATTTAACGGTTTATGATGACGGTCCGGGTGCAATATTAGAAAAATCTACAAAACAGTTAACGATTGAAATGGATAATGATATCACACGATTATTTAACCTTAGTAAAAAACCCACTTTAGAAGTTAAAGTACCTAAACAATTCAAACAGAAAATTATTCTTGATGGATCTTCTGGTAATATTACTGGAAAGGAATTAATGAACAATGACATTGAAATAGCCTCAAGTAGCGGTAATGTTAAACTTCATTTTATAGAGTTGAATAATGATGTAAAGATAACAACGACGAGTGGTAAAGTATCAGTGGATTTTGATGAAGAAAAACCTAATCTAGAATTAGATATCACTACAAACAGTGGTAGACAATCAATTGACTTAACCCTTTACGACAATTCAAAGACAAAAAAGAATTTACATGGCATTTCAGGTAATGGTGATCATAAGATGAAAATTGCAACAAATTCAGGAAATATAGATTTGAATTAATAAATGCACCTTTCATTGATTTTAATAATTAATTCTTGGGTCCAGTCACTAGGCTTTTAATAGCACGTTCTGCACCGCTTACAATGCGTCAATTCGCTCTTGCGTCGTTTGTCTCGTGTCATGCAAAACTTCAACTTTTGATTATTTGCCACAAAATTAAAAAGCTCTATCATTTTATTTGAACAAGTGCACGGGTCGATTTATATTGGTTAACCGATAGAACCTTCCATTTATGTAATCGAAAAAGACACCCGAGTTATCGGATGCCTTAGTTTTATTCTGGTAAATTATCGATCGCGTACTGTGCTGTGTCTGCAGGATATTTGTCTCCGGCTTCTGATCTCAGTTGTGAATAAAGACCTTTTTCCGAGGACGGCATGATATCCAATTAGTTCTGTGCAGACTTCAAAGCATTCTTGAATTCGCGAGAGACATCATCTTTCTTTTCTACTTCAGATTTTTCGGTTTTATCCACACTTGATGGTCCTTGCGTTTCCACTTTACGCGTTTCTTCCTTCTTTTGTTCGGTGTCGCTACATGCTGCAAGTAGTAATGCAACCATTGCTAAAATAAGTAATCGTTTCATGATTTCCCCACCGATGTTCTTTTCAAAAGTGTATCCAATTCAGCAGGAAAAGAAAACCACAGGATAGATTGAAAAAGCCACACCCGATTATTCGGATGTTCTTCTTTAACAGATATAATTACCAAGTTCCCATTTTCTTTCCGTATTTCTCTACTTTTTTCGACATCATTTCAATTTCAGAAGCAGCAAGTACAACATCTGACATCCGAGCTTTATTGTTTGGTACAAATTTCTCTGGGTAAACCGTGAACATTACTATTTTTTTACCTGCCACCCTAACATTGACACCAATTGTTTTCGCGCCTTCTATATCTTTCTGTTGTAAGAAATCATATGTTTGATAGAGGACATGCTGAAACGCCAAGTTTTCGTTATCTGTCTTCATATCAATCATAAGTGTAATATGATCATTTAACTCACGAGCATCCGTAACATCAACTTTAGATGCGTATTCATAAATAGAAGTGTTGATTTCTTTATCACTCACTACCTCTTCTGTAGGTTCAGTCTCTTTTGCTGCAGGTTTTTCTTTCTCGGACGACTTCTCTAAAGCCGGCTTATCTTTTGTTGGTTCATTTTTTGGTTCGTCATTAGCGCATGCAGCCAGTAGTAAAACAAGTGTTGGTAATAATAAGTATTTTCTCATAATGCCCCCCCTTATTCCTAATCATATCCAATATGACAGGAAAAGAAAACCACCCACATGATGTTAATAACTGTACGGATGGTTCAGTCAAGGAGGAATATCACTGCAAGGCTACACTCTGTGAGCGCAAGTACTTCTTCATTTCAACGATCTGATCAAAGTCACGGATGGAATGCACAAAGTTCATTAAACGGCTGCCTCCTCATAAACCTCAATTTTCGCATCCCATCCAACAGAATGCCTCCTCGTTTTGATCATTTGAAAGTCAAAGGTATTAATACGCAACAAGTGATTGCTTTAAAGACTTATTTACAAGATCGCTTCAAATCTTTGAACAGTGCTAGAACCGTTTTAAGCAACTATAAAGTGCTAATTAATCATGCTGTGAAGTTTTATGGGTTACGAAATACCCCCGTACTAGCTGTAAATTTGATTGAATGGATTTGGCCAACTATCAATTTTATTATACAGGAAGAGTTTGAAAGCAAGGTCATGAAGTTTGAGCTGCATCACTATAAGGAGTTAACACGTCTACTCTTTTTTACCGGATTACGTGTAGGCGAAGGACTTGCTCTGACATGGGAGGATATAGATTTAATGAAGAACCAGCTTCATGTTTTGCAAAACACTGGATATGAAGACGAGGATACCGACTTCACCAAAAACTAAAGGGAGTGTCGGATATGTACCGTTCCCTGTTTTCATTGCGGACATGTTAAAAGAAATAAAAAAAGAATCCGCAGATAAATTCTGCGGATTCCAAGATAGGTATTAAGTGTTTGGTGGTCCTACGCCTTATCATTACAGTCATTACCATAAGAAATTCAAGGCAGTCTTCACCGATCTTCGAATACATGATTTGCGTCACAGCTATGCCTCGTACCTAATAAATAAAAGTGTAGATATTTACTTGGTCAAGGAGCTCATGCGCCACGATGATATCAAACAAACGGCTAACACTTATGGCCACCTTTATACAGAGCGCAAGCATGAGCTAATGAGCGTTTTTGATTGAAACGGTATCAAAACGGTATCACAGCGAAAATATCTCACTATGAACCGTTGATACCATTAAATTCTTATTAACCGATAGAACCTTCCATCTCGAATTTTATGAGTCGATTCATCTCAACTGCATATTCCATTGGAAGTTCTTTAGTGAATGGCTCGATGAAGCCCATAACGATCATTTCAGTCGCTTCCTGTTCAGAAATACCACGGCTCATTAAGTAGAAGAGCTGCTCTTCAGAGACTTTGGAAACTTTTGCTTCGTGTTCAAGTGAAATGTTATCGTTCAAGATTTCGTTGTACGGAATCGTATCTGACGTCGATTTGTCATCCATGATAAGCGTATCACATTCGATGTTGGAGCGAGCGCCTTCCGCTTTACGTCCGAAGTGGACGATACCGCGATACGTTACTTTACCACCATGTTGTGAAATGGACTTCGAAACAATCGTAGACGATGTATTCGGAGCCAAGTGCATCATTTTCGCACCTGCATCTTGGTGTTGACCTTTACCAGCGATGGCAATTGACAATGTCATACCGCGTGCGCCTTCACCTTTAAGGATAACTGCAGGGTATTTCATCGTTAACTTCGAACCAATGTTACCATCGATCCATTCCATCGTTGCATTTGCATCACAGACAGCACGCTTCGTAACTAGGTTATACACGTTGTTCGCCCAGTTTTGAATCGTTGTGTAACGGCAATATGCATCTTTTTTGATGATAATTTCTACAACTGCACTGTGAAGTGAGTTTGTTGTATAAACAGGAGCTGTACAGCCCTCTACGTAGTGAACGCTTGCGCCTTCGTCTACGATGATGAGCGTACGCTCGAATTGTCCCATGTTTTCTGAGTTAATACGGAAATAGGCTTGTAGAGGCGTATCTACTTTCACGCCAGGTGGTACATAGATGAACGATCCACCAGACCAAACCGCTGAGTTAAGGGCAGCGAATTTGTTATCCGAGTTCGGAATAACTGTTCCAAAGTGTTTCTTGAACAGTTCTTCGTTTTCGCGAAGAGCGGAATCTGTATCTTTAAAGACGATCCCCAAGTTTGTTAACTCTTCTTTCATGTTGTGGTAAACCACTTCTGATTCATACTGTGCAGAAACACCTGCAAGGTATTTTTGTTCTGCTTCAGGAATTCCCAGTTTGTCAAACGTACGTTTAATTTCTTCTGGTACTTCATCCCATGAAGTTTCCGTTGCCTCTGATGGTTTTACGTAGTACGTAATTTCATCGAAGTTCAACGAATTCAAGTCTCCGCCCCATTGAGGCATCGGCTTGCTGTAGAACAACTCCAGAGACTTCAGACGATAGTTGAGCATCCATTCAGGCTCTTCTTTCATACGTGAGATCTCTTCAACAATCTCTTTTGTCAATCCACGTTCAGAGCGGAATACAGATACATCTTTGTCATGAAAGCCATATTTGTAATCGCCAATTTCAGGCATCTTTTTAGCCATTTGATAGTCCTCCTTCGTTCAATTATTCAGAGTCGCTCGCGATTCCTTTTTCCATGGCTTTCCACGGAAGCGTTGCACATTTAATACGTGCTGGGAATTTAGCGACTCCTGTCAATGCTTCAATATCACCAAAATCCATAGAATCATCGATATCTTTCCCCAACATCATATCTGAAAAGGCGTGAGCGGCTGTGACAGCATCCTCAGTATTCTTTCCTTTAATTAGTTGCGTCATCATGGAAGCGGATGCCATTGAAATCGAACATCCTTCTCCTTCAAACTTAGCATCCTTAACGATGTCGTCTTCTACTTGGAGAGTTAAATGAATCACATCTCCACAAGTAGGGTTATTCATATCGATGGTAACGTTGCTGCTTTCAAGAACTCCTTTGTTACGAGGAGTTTTATAATGATCCATTATGACCGAGCGATACAGCTGATCCAGTTTTTCGTTTCCCATTATTGAAAATACTCCTTTGCCATGCGAAGGCCTTCAACAAGACGGTCCACATCTTCTTTCGTGTTGTAGAGATAGAAGCTGGCACGTGCTGTTGCAGATACATCCAGCCATTTCATAAGCGGCTGGCAGCAATGGTGTCCGGCACGGACTGCAACACCATTCATATCTAACACAGTTGCTAAATCGTGAGGATGAACTCCTTCCAAATTGAAGGTAACAATCCCTGCACGCTTGCTTGAATCCCGTGGACCATAAATTTCAAGTCCTTCAACAGTCTTCATTTGTTCCATTGCATAGGCGACAAGTTCATGCTCATGCTTCTCAATAGTACCAAGTCCAATAGATTCGATATAGTCGATAGCTGCAGCCATTCCAATCGCACCCGCAATGATTGGGGTTCCACCTTCAAATTTCCAAGGCAGTTCTTTCCACGAAGAATCGTAAAGTCCTACGAAGTCGATCATTTCACCACCGAATTCAATAGGCTCCATTTCATTCAATAATGCTTTTTTTCCATAGAGTGCACCGATTCCTGTAGGTCCACACAACTTATGTCCGGAAAACGCGAGGAAATCACAGTCTAAGTCTTGGACATCCAGTTTTAGATGGGGCGCTGCTTGCGCTGCATCCACCACCATGATTGCACTGTGTGCATGAGCAATCTCTGTGATTTGTTTAATGGGATTCATCGTTCCTAAAACGTTCGAGACATACATCATCGAAACAATCTTCGTCTGATCAGTCATCGCATCGCTCACTTTTTCGAGTGATAGCGTGCCATCTTCCTCAAGATCGATGTATTTCAAAACAGCTCCCGTAGCTTTCGCTAGTTGCTGCCAAGGAATAATGTTCGAGTGATGTTCCATATAGGTGATGAGGATTTCATCCCCTTCACTAATGTTTGCACGGCCATAACTTTGAGCAATTAGATTCAAAGCTGTTGTCGTTCCACGAGTGAAGACGATTTCTTCTGTTGAAGAAGCATTCAAGAACTTACGTACAGTTTCACGTGCGCCTTCATAACCTTCTGTCGCTCTGTTACCAAGTGTATGGACACCTCGGTGAACGTTTGCATTATCATTTTGATAGTAGTTGGCAATCGCCTCGATTACTTGACGAGGTTTCTGAGAAGTTGCCGCACTGTCAAGGTATACGAGAGGATGTCCATTTACTTCTTGGTCGAGTATAGGGAAATCTTTGCGTATGTCATTGTTCAGCATTAGCGCACTTTCCTTTCAATGACCTCCGTCAACTGTTTCTTGACACCTTCGATTGGCAATTTGCTAACAACAGGCGCAAGGAAACCGTGGATGACAAGGCGTTCTGCTTCCTGCTTCGAAATTCCGCGGCTCATCAAGTAGAATAATTGAAGTGGATCTACGCGTCCAACAGAAGCGGCGTGTCCTGCAGTTACATCGTCTTCATCAATCAAAAGAATCGGATTGGCATCTCCACGAGCTTTTTCACTAAGCATGAGGACTCTTGACTCTTGCTCCGCATTTGAACGTGTTGCACCTTTCTCGATTTTACCAATCCCGTTGAAGATAGATGAAGCAGCTTCTTTCATAACACCGTGCTTTAAAATGTGACCTTCTGTATCAAGTCCCCAGTGGACAATTTCAGAAGTGAAGTTTTGTTTTTGTGTTCCGCGTCCTACTACAACAGATTTCATATCACAGCGTGAGCCGTTGCCAACTAAATGTGTTAAGTTGTCTGAAATCGTATTGCTATCGTTCATCAAGCCAAGTGCCCAATCAATGCGGCTATCACGGCCAGCAATACCACGACGGTTTACGTAAGTTGTAAACCCTTCAGCAAGAACATCCACTGCGCCATAAGTGACGACGGCGTTATCGCCTGTGAATACTTCTGAAATGATATTCGCAAGTCCTGCAGAGTGAGGGACTGTAGATAGATAGTTCTCAACGTAAGTGACAGCACTATTTGCTTCAGCCACTACAATAACGTGGTTGAAAAGAGATGCTTGTGCATCGTCATGCAAGAACAATACTTGAATTGGTTGTTTGACTTCTACGTTTTTTGGTACGTAAACAAATACGCCACCGTTCATGAGTGCTGCGTGGAAAGCTGTGAGACGATGCTCGTCCACTTTCACACCATCCGTCATGAAGTACTTCTTCACAAGATCGCTATGTTCCCGAGAAGCTGTGAAAATATCTGTCAAAATAACGCCTTGCTCTTTTAATTCATCTGATAGTGATAAAAAAGCAGGGGTGTTGTTATGTTGTACATAAATATTTTTTTGGTTTTCTGCGTCTACAAGTGATTTCGCATCGTCTGGAAGTTCACTAAGGTTCTCATATACAGTGCTTTCGACAGCGTGTACAGGAAACTCCGTGAAGTTCCACTTATCAATCTTAGTTTTATCTGGTTTCGGCATAGGAAGTGAGTCTACTTTGCTCAGCGCTTCCAAGCGGAGATCGGTTAACCAGCTCGCTTCTCCCGTAGTTGCGGAATAAGAGCGGACATCTTCTCCGGTCAATGCCAATTTAGTTTCAACCGTCATGTTCAATCGTCCTCCCTCTTACGCTTCTTGTTCAACCGTCTCGTCTTCAATTCCTAACTCTTCTTTAATCCAGTCGTAGCCTTGCTCTTCCAGTTTTCGAGCAAGTTCTTCGCCACCTGATTTCACAACACGACCTTGCATCATTACGTGAACATGGTCAGGTGTGATGTAGTTCAACAGACGCTGATAGTGAGTAATGATGAGGCAACCGAAGTCTTCTCCGCGCATTTCGTTAATACCTGTAGAAACGATACGTAGAGCATCGATGTCAAGACCGGAGTCAATTTCGTCTAAAATTGCAAATTTAGGCTTCAACATCATAAGTTGAAGAATTTCGTTACGCTTCTTCTCTCCACCTGAGAATCCTTCGTTCAAGTAGCGAGTAGCCATATCTTCGTCCATTTCAAGAAGTTCCATTTTGCTATCGAGTTCACGGATGAACTTCATAAGAGAAATTTCGTTCCCCTCTTCGCGACGAGCGTTAATACCTGAACGAAGGAAGTCAGCGTTTGTTACGCCTGTAATTTCACTTGGATATTGCATTCCTAGGAACAAACCTGCTTTCGCACGTTCGTCGACTTCCATTTCAAGAACTTCTTCTCCATCAAGAAGTACAGATCCTGATGTAACTTCGTATTTTGGATGACCCATGATTGCAGACGCGAGCGTGGATTTACCTGTTCCGTTCGGTCCCATGATTGCATGGATTTCATTTGTGTTGATCGTTAAATTGACACCTTTAAGTATTTCTTTTTCTTCGATTGAAACATGAAGATCTTTGATTTCCAAAGTAGCCATTCCAATACCTCCAGTATGCTTAAGATGAACTTTTATCATCTTCTATTTATCATCATTCTAATCTTATCCTATATACGTAGTACATGCAAATCATTAAGAATGATTATAAATTATAAAAGAAATCCCCATTTCCTACGATATTCACAGTCTATTCCCATTTTCAATTGCCGTTTTGTGAATGAGAATTTATCACGAACTGTTCACAAACTTCTTTTCGGGATTCCCCCCTTAAACTAAGGTTATCTCAACTATTTCTTTGTTACTCGTATAGAAATAAAAAGCGCGCCATCTTCGAATAGAACAGAAGATAGACGCGCTGCTGATTATAAGTCAATCATTTCGATAGTTTGGCAGATGTGCCGTCTTTTGAAAAGCTGTCGACGACAATTGCAAGCGCTCCATCACCTGTAACGTTCGTTGCAGTACCGAAGCTATCTTGCGCCATGTATAGAGCAATCATGAGTGCCACCATGGATTCGTCGAAACCTAACATGGATGCTAGAAGACCAGTGGCCGCAACAACTGCTCCGCCTGGTACTCCAGGTGCAGCGATCATTGTAATTCCAAGCATGAAGATGAAACCAAGATACGCAACAAAACTAATTGGCATATCGTTCATCAGCATCACACCAATTGAACACGAAACGAGTGTTATCGTACTTCCTGACAAGTGGATGGTTGCAAACAGTGGAATGGTAAAGTCCGTCACCCTTGCAGACGCACCCGTTTGTTTCGCTTGTCGCAATGTTACTGGAATGGTTGCTGCAGAAGATTGTGTACCGACCGCTGTAAAATAAGCAGGCGACATAATCTTCATCAGACGGAACGGATTCCGTTTTGAAACAGCTCCAGCAACTGTGTATTGCAACGTCAACATAACTAGGTGAAGAATAATAATCATAACGAATACGAAGATGAAAATCGAAAGCACTTTAGCCACTTCACCTGTGTATGTCATATTCAAGAAAATCCCGAAAATATGTATCGGTAAAAGCGGTATGATAATGACTGAAATCACTTTTTCAATGATTGTGTTCAATTCTTCAAACATGTGTAACATTGTTTTACTGCCGATAGCAGCCATTCCAATTCCTAATACGAATGCAAGAAGCAACGCCGTCATCACGCCCATAAGGGGTGTCATTTCTAGTTCGAAGAAAGCGCTTGCTGCTTCTTTCCCAGTTTCAATTGAGGTGCTTCCTAACCCACTTATGTATCCTGGTAGTAATGACGTTGCAGCGAAGTAAGCAAGAATCCCTGCGATAATCGTAGATGCATAAGCAAATAATGTCGCAAGACCAAGCAACTTCCCAGAGCCTTTACCAAGTTTTGCAATTCCAGGTGCGATGAATCCCAAAATAATCAAAGGAACCACGAAGTTGAGAAATCCTCCAAAGATCATGTTGAATGTTGCGAAGAACCGAGTGAAGCCTTTCGCAAATCCTTCACCAATCATAGGAGTCAAATACCCAAGCCCTACTGCGAGACCGATGGCAATGACAATTCTCCATATCAGTCCAATTTTAAATTTCACTTTCCAAACCCCTTTCATGCGTTGAATTAGTAAAACTCTTTCTATCATACATGAAAACGCTTTAAAAAGCAGTCCTATTTATTATCCAAAAAACCCCTCATCTTTGTAAAGGCAAGATAAGGGGTTTCTTCTATATTATTTAGTAACCGGTACGACTGAACCTTCCCACTCATCAAGGATGAAGTCTTGGATCTCTTTTGAAGTTAGAACTTCTACAAGTGCTTTAATGCCTGGTTTGTCTTCGTTGCCAGTCTTCACTGCGATGACGTTCACGTATGGAGAATCAGATTCTTCAAGTGCAATGGAATCTTCCATTGGGTTGATACCTGCATCTATTGCATAGTTTGAATTAATAAGAACTGCGTCGCCTTCTTCACTATTAAACATTTGGGGAAGAAGTGCTGCTTCGTAATTCGCATCGAACTTAATGTTTTTCGGGTTATCCACAATATCTTTCAATTCAGCTTTTGTTTTGTTTATGCCATCTTTCAACGTGATGAGACCTTCCGCTTCAAGAATCCCTAAAACACGTCCGTGATCGGAGACAGAGTTACTGATGAGGATGGTAGCACCATCAGGCAGTTCATCCAATGATTTGTACTTTTTTGAATAGACGCCGATTGGTTCAATATGGATGCTTCCGGCATTCGTGAAATCGTATCCATGATCGGCAATTTGGGTTTCCATGTACGGAATGGTTTGGAAGTAGTTCGCATCCAAATCGTCAGAATCAAGATCTTGGTTCGGTAAAACATAATCCTGGTACGTTTCAATCTCCAAGTCATAGCCTTTTTCTTTCAGTAGTGGCTTTGCTTTTTCCAGAATTTCTGCGTGTGGAACGTTGGATGCGCCAACTTTAATGACTTTTTGGTCTTCATCAGAACCGCTTGTGTTACCATCTTTGTCGTCTTTTGAACCACATGCTGCAAGTGCTAATACAAGTACTGCTAGTAAAACTCCTGTTAAAAACTTTTTCATCCATTCCACTTCCCTTTTCTGTTTTTTTAGATTTGATAACGAGCCGTGTTGATTTTCGTTGCAAGCGGACGCGTTCCACTCCTATCAACGTAGATGCTAGGCACCACTTTTATTTCATCAAACCACTTATATAGTAGACAGGCATGCCTGGTTTTCCCATTGTTATCGTTTGTCGAGTTTTTTGACGGCGAAGTCTCCTGCGAATTGTAAGACGAAGACCACAATTAGGATTAAGATTGTAGCAACGAGTGTGACGTCTTCACGGCTTCGTTGGAATCCGTCTAGGAAGGCGAGTGTTCCAAGTCCTCCAGCACCGATAATTCCTGCCATCGCTGTGTAGCCAACAAGTGCGATCGCTGTCACCGTAATCCCGGAGATTAAAGCGGGCATCGACTCCGGCAATAATACTTTGAAAATAATTGTTGATGTTTTTGCACCCATCGAGCGTGCTGCTTCAAGAACACCTTTGTCAATTTCCTGCAGTGCTATTAGCACCATTCTTGCGTAAAACGGAGCAGCTCCGATAATCAACGCCGGCATCGCAGCTTCCGGACCTCTAATTGTTCCGATTAGAAACTTGGTAAACGGAATAAGAAGGATGATTAATATAATGAAAGGAATTGATCTGAAAATGTTAACAATCGATCCCGTGAGTATATTCACAATCTTATTTGCCCATATATGGCCAGGACCGGTTAAGAAAAGCAAGATCCCAAGTGCTAGCCCAATGATGAACGTGAATAGGGTTGAGACAGCTGTCATATAAAGTGTTTCAACTGTTGCATCCCACATTTTTGCCCAGTCTACGTTTGGAAGATAGGTTTCAATCATTTCTCAAACACCTCCGTCTGGACACCTTGTTCATGTAAATATTGAATGGCATTTGCAGTTGCCTCTGGTTCCCCTGTTATTTGTAAAATCATTGTCCCGTATGCGCCGCCACGAGTTTGGGAGATATTTCCTTGAAGAATACTGACGTCCACTGGATATTCTCTTATCAAACTAGCGAGAACAGGTTGCTCTGTTCGTTCCCCTACAAACGCTAGCTTGACAAGTGTGCCCTCCGGATAATCCTGACGCATGAGTGACATCACTTTCTTCGCATCTTCAGGTTCAGTCACTTGTGAGACAAATCGCTTTGTAATCTGTTCTTTTGGTGACTGGAATAGTTGGAGTACGTCTCCTGTTTCTACCACACGTCCCGCTTCCATCACTGCGACTTCATGACAGATTTTTCGAATGACGTGCATTTCGTGCGTAATGAGGACAATTGTTAACCCAAGTCGTTCGTTAATGCTTGTCAACAAGTCTAAAATCGCATCCGTCGTTTCTGGATCGAGCGCGGACGTTGCCTCGTCACATAGGAGCACTTCAGGGTCATTTGCAAGTGCTCTTGCAATTCCGACACGCTGTTTCTGTCCACCTGACAATTGGGAGGGATATGCATTTTCACGTCCCGCCAACCCTACAAGCTCTATCAATTCCGTTGCTTTCCGTTCTCGCTCCGCCTTTTTTACTCCTGCTATTTCTAAAGGGAAGGTAATGTTCTCTTTTACGGTACGAGACCATAGCAAGTTAAAATGTTGGAAGATCATACTAATTTTTTGACGGGCTTGACGAAGCTCTTTTCCACCGATTGATGAAATCTTACGGCCGTTCACTTCGACGGACCCGTCTGTTGGTTGTTCCAACCCGTTGAGCAATCGGATTAACGTACTTTTACCAGCACCACTATATCCGATAATGCCGTAAATCTTTCCTTCTTCAATCGTCAGGTTTACTCCGTCAACTGCAGTAATCACAGTGCTTGCGGTCCCAAATCGTTTGTTGACATTTGCTAATTGAATCATTCGACACCCACCTCACTGCGTTTCATTCTGTCCAAGACTAATCGCTATATAAGTTAAATTAAACAATCCGATCACTTGTCGTTGTTTTCCTCTCCAGGCGGACGCTTTCCGAGGGGCTCGATCTCAGCCAATCGAACCCCGAAGAGTTCGATTTGCCGTATTTCTGGGCTCTTTGCAGAAATTAAGGCATCAGCCCGCTGCTCCTAACGCTTCGCTTTTACTCGCAAAAGTTGTTCTCCGTAACAACTCTCGTTCCAAACAACTAAAATGTCTGTACCGATAGTGATTTTCACTTCAACATATATAATTAAATAAAAAACGCCTTCCTGCAGATTCACAGAAAGGCGTACGCGTAAAAATTCATGGCGTTCATCCGATCTCTCATCTTTCAAAGCATACGCTTTGTGTGACTTGGCACCATTTCAAGTAAATTGACGGTTGCCGGGCTTCATAGGGTTCTCCCCTCCACCTCTCTCTATAAGAGTCAGTTATTCAATTGGTTGCTTTTAGTTATACCATAGTGATCTATCACTGTCAACTAAGCTTTTGGAGAATATTTTGTACCGATTGAAAGGCATAGACTTTCTCAGCAGGCTCGCCTTTTCGCTTTATGAGCAAACACGGTACGCTTTCAACCTGGTATTCTGTCGAAAGTTCTTCGACATAGTTCAAATTGGCTTTTCCAATTGTAAGACTTGGCTTCAACTCTGTAACAACATTCAATATTTTACTAGCCACTGCACACGTCCCACAGAGCGGTGTGTATAAATAGAAAGCCGTCAGTTCTTCATGTTCAGCCGCATCTTTCCAGTCACTATATGTCCACTCATCCACAAGTATCACCTACACTCTATTTCAATAGAAAAATATAAAAGACGCCGTATGGTCGGCGCCTTTTAATATTATTCTCCGACAGTCATTTTGTCGTAGTCTTCAGCGGACATAAGCTCATCGAGTTCAGCTGGCTTCGTTGCTTCCACAACGACCATCCAAGCTCCCTCGTAAGGAGATTCGTTGACAAGCTCAGGGCTGTCCTCTAACTCTTCGTTCACTTCAACGACTTTACCGCTAATAGGTGCATATAGTTCTGAAACCGTTTTTACAGATTCAACGCTACCGAACGGCTCGTCCGATTTCAATTCGTCACCAACAGATGGTAATTCAACGAACACGATATCACCAAGCTCAGATTGTGCAAAGTGTGTAATACCAATTCGGTATTTACCGTCTTCTTCTTTAACCCATTCGTGCTCTTCAGAATACTTCAAACCTTGTGGTGTGCTCATTCTATTCCCCTCCAACTAGTAATTGTTATATCTGATTCTATTTTGCCACAGGTACCTTTGAAAGACAAGAAATGAAGTTACGCCTTCCACGTTTCTGAAAACGTTTGCTCATTGAACCCGACTGTGGTTGTTTTGCCATCTGTCACAAGTGGACGCTTAATGAGCATGCCGTCCGACGCCAGCAATTGGATTTGTTCATCCTCACTCATAGTAGCAAGTTTGTCCTTTAACCCGAGTTCACGATACTTCATGCCACTCGTGTTAAAGAACTTCTTCAACGGCAATTCAGAACTAGTAATCATTTCTTTCAATGCTTGTTCGCTCGGTGGCTGTTCAGCAATGTTGGATGCTTCGTAAGAAATATCATTTTCTTTCAGCCACTTTTCAGCCTTTTTACATGTTGTACATGTTGGATAGCCATAATAGTGCAGTCCCAATTCAATCACCTCGTTAGTTCCATTTTACCACAAAAACATCCAGACTACAGAATTGCAGTCTGGATAGGAGTGTAGGGATTAAACTACATATTTCGCAGCATCGATCAGCTTGACAGATGCTTCGCGCTTCTTCGCAATCACGTTATATGGATTCGAGCGAGTCAATTTACGCAATGCAGATACCATCATACGTTGGTTGTCTCCATCCACTGCAGCGTAAAGTGTTTCTTTTGCATCCCTTTCAATTGCTGCGAATGCTTCTTGACAGAAGATTTCTGTGTACAAGATTTTTTGTTGCTCTTTTTCCGCCCCGTTTTTCGCAACTGCTTTTTCAGTACGAAGGAGCGCAGATTCCATTGCAAAGATGTTATTAGCGATATCCGCAATGTTCACAAGAACTTCTTGTTCCTGTTCGAGTTTCGTACCGTACCGTTGTGCAGCTAATCCTGCAGCTAGCAAACCGATTTTCTTCGCATTCTTCACAAGAACTCTTTCTTGCTCAAGAGGAGCGTCCCCAATTTCTTCAGGCATCATCATAAGCAACTCTTCTTGAAGCGCTTGCGCTTGTTGCAACAATGGCAACTCACCTTTTAATGCCTTCTTCATGAATGTGCCTGGTACAATCATACGGTTAATTTCATTTGTTCCTTCAAAGATGCGGTTGATTCGTGAATCACGGTATGCGCGCTCCACTTCGTATTCAGCCATGAAGCCGTATCCGCCGTGTAATTGAACCGCTTCGTCCACGATATAGTCAAGTGTCTCAGAACCAACAACTTTGTTAATAGAACATTCAATAGCGTACTCAGCAATCGCAGCTGCAATTGCTTTTCCGTCTTTTTGTTGCTCCGCAGTCATTTGGCTTTGACGTTGCTCGAAGTAACCCACTGTACGGTAAATCAAGCTCTCCGTCGCATACAGCTGAGATGCCATCGTTGCAATTTTTTCTTTCGTTAAGTTGAACGATGAAATCGGCGTATTGAACTGCTTACGTTCGTTTGAATACGAAATCGCAAGTTCAAGAGCACGCTTCGATCCACCAACTGTACCGACTCCAAGCTTATAACGCCCTATATTCAAGATGTTAAATGCGATAATGTGACCACGGCCAACTTCTCCAAGCAAGTTTTCTACAGGAACTTCAGCATCAGATAAGATCAGTGTACGTGTCGATGAAGACTTGATGCCCATCTTTTTCTCTTCCGCACCAACAGAAACACCAGGGAATTCACGTTCTACGATGAATGCTGAGAATTTATCGCCATCAATTTTCGCATAGACAACGAATACGTCAGCAAATCCAGCGTTTGTAATCCACTGCTTTTCACCATTCAAAACGTAGTGAGTACCCGCTGCGTTCAACTTCGCAGTCGTTTTAGCTCCAAGAGCATCTGATCCTGAACCTGGCTCAGTTAGTGCATACGCGGAGATTTTGTCCCCTGCTACAGAGTTCGGTAAGTACTTCTTCTTTTGCTCTTCATTACCGAACAATACGATTGGAAGCGTACCAATTCCAACATGTGCACCGTGAGTGATAGAAAAGCCACCTGCCACTGCTAATTTTTCAGAAATCAAAGCAGATGAGATTTTATCCAACCCTAATCCTTCATATTCTTCTGGAACATCAGCACCTAGTAGACCGAGGTCTCCAGCTGACTTCAAAAGACGAACAGAATGTTCAAACTCGTGGTTCTCCAACTTATCCACAACTGGAAGCACTTCGTTTTTCACGTAGTCTTCCGCAGTTTTTGCAATCATCTTCTGCTCGTCAGAAAAATCTTCTGGAGTGAACACACGATCCGGTGTAATGTCTTCAGTTAAAAACGCCCCGCCTTTAATTAGCTCATTTGTCTTAGTCTCAGTCATTTCTAGTTCCTCCTCTATTTTTCGTTCACGAATTTTTAAAGTAACTCAAACACGCCAGCTGCGCCCATTCCTCCACCGATACACATTGTAACGACACCGAATTGCTTGCCTTGACGTTTCAGTTCACTCATCATACGCACTGTCAAAATGGTTCCGGTTGCACCAAGTGGATGACCAAGGGCGATTGCGCCGCCATTGACATTCACTTTGCTTGTATCTAACTTCAGTTCACGAATGACTTGCAGAGATTGCGATGCGAATGCTTCGTTCAATTCCCATACGTCAATATCTTCAATGGACAGTCCAGCGATCTTCAACGCTTTTGGAATTGCAGCGATTGGACCAATTCCCATGATTTCAGGTGGGACTCCTGCTACTGCAAACGATCGGAACTTCGCGATTGGTGTAAGCCCTTCCGCCACAGCCTTTTCACGTTCCATGACAAGTACAGACGCTGCGCCGTCAGATGTTTGTGAAGCGTTACCTGCTGTTACGGATCCTGTAATAGAGAAGGCGGGACGCAATTTTGCTAGGATTTCCGTAGTCGTACCGCGACGTACGCCTTCATCCATAGAAAACGTCTCTTTTTTCTCTGCGAATTTACCGTTGCTGTCGACATAGCCTTTTGTGAATTCGACTGGAACGATTTCGTCATCGAACTTTCCAGCGTCAATTGCTGCTGCTGCACGGCGGTGGGACTCAACTGCAAACGCATCCTGATCTTCACGACTAACTCCATATTTTACGGCAACTTGCTCTGCAGTATGCCCCATTCCCATGTAATACGCAGGTGCTTCTTCTGCGAGCTTCGCATTTGGACGCACCGTATTTCCCATCATTGGAACCATACTCATCGACTCTGCGCCACCTGCTAGGATGGCTTCAGAGTGACCCAGCATGATTCGTTCAGCTGCATAAGCAATGGACTGTAGTCCTGATGAACAAAAACGGTTGATTGTAATTGCAGGTGTCGTATCTGGCAATCCGGCTAGCGCACCGATATTCCGTGCCATGTTCATGCCTTGTTCTGCTTCCGGCATTGCACAACCAATGATCAGGTCTTCAATCGGACCATCATAACCTCCTGCGCGTTTTAATGTTTCTTTTATAGTAAGGGCTCCTAAATCATCGGGACGGACTGTCGCAAGTGATCCTCTACCTGCTTTTCCGACCGGTGTGCGGGAACCCGCCACGATTACTGCTTCACGCATTGTATTTCCTCCTCTTAAAGTTCTGATTCATCAGTTACGCAATGGTTTGCCTTTCACAAGCATGTGTTGCATGCGTGCCTGTGACTTCGGTTCTGCTACAAGGCTCAAGAACGCTTCTCGCTCAAGATCCAGTAAGTACTGTTCATCGACTAGTGTGCCGTATGGCAGTTTGCCTCCAGCCAATACGTATGCGAGTTTCTTTGCGATCTTCATATCGTGATCGCTGATGAACCCAGATAAACGCATGCCTTCCGCACCGAGTAATAATGTTGCATAACCTGTTTCACCAACCACCGGGAATTTCTCATGCTTTGGTGCTTGGTAGCCATTGTCATAGAGTGAAAGTGCTACTTGCTTTGCATCGTATAAGAGATGATCCGCATTAACACTAATGCCATCTGCGAAATCGAGGAAGTTGTTTTCACGTGCTTCCTCAGCGGATGTCGACACTTTTGCCATCGCAATTGACTCGAATACGTTGTTCGCGATGTTTTGATAGTCTACTTGCACGCCATTTGGCAATCCTTTTAAGTGCTTCAAGTACAGACCGACGTTTCCTCCACCACCAGGAATCAGTCCTACTCCAGCTTCAACGAGGCCAATATACGTTTCCATGGAAGCTTGAATATGAGCTGCTGGCAAACAGACTTCTGCTCCGCCGCCCAGCGTCATTTGGAATGGTGCTGCAACAACTGGTTTCGAGGAATACTTGATTTTCATCATTGCGTTTTGGAACGTACGCACTACGAAATCGAGTTCGAAGATATTATCATCTTGCGCTTCCATTAAAATCATTCCGAGATTCGCACCGACACAGAAGTTTTTTCCTTGGTTACCGATGACGAGACCTTTGTAGTTCTTCTCGACTTCATCCACCGCAAAGTTAATCATTTGCATAATGTCGAGGCCAATCGCATTAGACTGTGAATGGAACTCAAGAAGTGCAATCCCATCTCCCATATCGATCAAACTTGCTCCTGAGTTTTTCTTAATGACGCCATGCTTTTTCTTATAACGCTTCAAGTCGATTACTTTTTCATTGACCGGAACTGGTGAATATCCCTCACCGTCGAAGTAGAAGAGTTCATTGTCTTCCTCTTTATAGAAGGTTTCGAATCCTTTATCGAGCAATTTTTGAGCGAATTCTGGAATCGTATCTCCCTGTTCCTTCATCCGCTCGACTGATTGACTGACACCAATGGCATCCCAAACTTCAAACGGTCCCTGTTGCCATCCGAAGCCCCATTTCATCGCGTTATCTATGGATACGATAGTATCTGCGATTTTGCCATGCATGTCAGCTGAGTAAAGAAGTGTCGGCGCCAAGATGCTCCAGAGAAGCTCTCCCGTGCGATCATCCGCATATACTAATGACTTCACACGATTGCCGAGTCCTTTTTGCTGTTTCGCCATTTCAATTGAAGGCGTTTTCATTTTCTTGACTGGGCCGTATTCAAGTGTCGACGAATCGATCTCGTAAATGTCTTTGCCTTTTTTCACAAAGAATCCTTGCTTCGCTTTTGCACCGATCCAACCGTTATCGATCATGTTCTTCATGAATTCAGGGAGTTCGAATACCGCCTGTTCTTCCCCTTCAGTCTTGTCGTAGACGTTTTTCGCCACATGCATGAATGTGTCCAGGCCAACTACATCCAACGTGCGGAATGTCGCAGATTTTGGGCGACCAATCAGAGTTCCAGTGACAGAGTCCACTTCACCGACTGTATAGCCACGTTTTTCCATTTCACGAAGTGTGACGAGAAGCCCGTAAGTTCCGATTCGATTGGCGATGAAGTTCGGTGTATCTTTTGCGATTACGACTCCTTTACCTAGGCGGTCTTCACCGAATGCAGTCATGTACTCAACTACTTCTTGGGATGTAGTTTTCGCAGGAATCACTTCCAGCAATTTCAAGTAACGCGGCGGATTGAAGAAATGCGTACCTAGGAAATGTTTTTGAAAGTCTTCTGAAAGACCTTCCGCCATAGCATCGATACTAATTCCTGATGTATTTGAAGTGACGATTGTTCCGGGTTTACGAACAGCGTCGATTTTTTCATATAAGCTCTTTTTAACTTCTAAGTTTTCAACGATAACTTCAATAATCCAGTCCACGTCTTTCAACTTTTCTAAGTCGTCTTCCAAGTTCCCTGCTTCAATAAGAGCCAGGTTTTTTTTAGAAGTCAGTGGTGCTGGTTTTTGTTTTAGTAGTTTCTGTATCGATCCCGATACAACTCGGTTGCGAACTGCATGATGCTCCAGTGTAAGTCCTTTTTTCTCTTCGTCTTCTGTCAATTTGTTCGGAACGATGTCCAGAAGAAGAACAGGAATCCCAATATTGGCGAGGTGTGCAGCAATTCCAGACCCCATCACGCCAGATCCGATTACAGCTGCTTTCTTAATTTGATAAGCCACGTGAAAATCCTCCCTTTGCTTTTGAATGAATGCTCATTCATTTTGTGGGTAAAAAAAATAGAAACCTTTTCTATGAATCTAATTGTAGACTATTTCCTGCGTTTTCGCAATATTTAAATCTAAAAAACAACTTTACATTCCTTTTGAAACAAGTTGATGGGCTGAAAGCGCTTTTCATTGTACACTGAAGATATGAAAGGAGTCGAATATACATGGATTCAATTACAACCGCAAAACAATTCGATGACATTATTAACGAACCATCACGCTCAGTTATTAAATTTCAGGCAGGTTGGTGCCCAGACTGTCGAGTGATGGACATGTTTATCGGACCTATTACAGAAGATTACGACCAGTACGATTGGTATGACGTAGACCGCGATGTTCTTCCTGAAATAGCAGAAAAGTATGATGTGATGGGGATTCCGAGCTTACTCATTTTTGAAAATGGAGAGAAAAAAGCGCACCTTCATAGTGCCAACGCAAAATCTCCTGAGCAAGTGACAAGCTTCCTTGAAGGTCTAACAATCTAAACGATACTAGCAATTCCTCCGACTGTCTTTGCAGTCGGTTTTTTTTATGTATTTTTTTGAAAATCAGTTATACTTAGGAGAGGTTAAAGAAAACTAAGAGGTGTAGCATGAATCAGATAGAAGAAATCGCACAATTGAAAGCCACTATTGCCAAGTATGAAGAAATCATAAGTGAGACATCTGTTCCAATTATTACCTCAATTATTGATAATACAATTCTACTCCCTGTTGTCGGTTATACAGATAAGGAGAGGATGGAGCGAATCCGCGCGAAAGTTCTTGAGTATGCGGGAGACCATAGAAATACTGAAGCAGCAGTATTCGACTTTTCGAGTATCCGTTTGGCTGAAGAGGAAGGTTTGGAAATGCTGACTCATGAATTACAGCTCATGAGATCCGAACTACGGTTGATGGGGATTCGGCCAATCATGGTTGGCTTCACTCCTCCATTTGTTCGTCAAATGGTAAGTACGGGGGTAGCCTCTGAAGTGGAGTCATACGCGAACTTCAAATCTGCTTTACAAGCGCTTATGGACGAGAAAGGACTTTCCTTTTCAAGAGAGTAAATAAGGGAGGGTTTTGTCGTGCCGTTCTTAAAACAACTACAAGGCAAATCACAATACGAATCTTCCATAGACAAAAATCTACGGTCATCTGCGTGCGGTCCTGTAACAGCATCTGTAATCTTACACTATTTGAATGTCCCAATTTCCAGAGTTTCTGTCAATAAGCTTTACAAGCTATTAGGAACTACTCGAATCGGACTATTCACGTGGCGTTTTGTTCAGAGGCTCCATAAGTTACTAGGTGCCGATTGGGAAGTTCGGAAATGTTCGTTATCAGAAGCGTTATGCGAACTTGAGAACGGGCGCCCCGTTGCAGCAAAATTTGATAAATGGTTTACTTTCAAGTGGAGCGGAAAGTACGAATTCGATTATCACTGGGTACCTCTTATTGGATATGCAAAAAAAGTGGATGATGTGATTCTCACAATACATGACAATGGAAGCCCATCTTCACCTAGTACAGTGCGTTATGTCTCTTATCGAAAAAACCAAGAGATTTTAACTTTTGTAAAAATAGCTCCTCGTTCCAAGCAAAAAGGACACTGATTCGCTCAGTGTCCTTTTTGTTATGCAACATAGTGGATTGCTTGTTTTAACGTTGCAAAGCTCTTGATCGATCCGAAGTCTATACCTAACCCGACGAGCGTTTGTGCGATAGCAGGTGTTACCCCACTAACGACTGGAACAGTCCCTACTAAAGAAAGTGATTCAAAGAGGATGAACAACTGTTGAGCAACAAATGTATCCGTCGTTAAAAGTCCTGAAAGATCGATGATTAAATGCTCGAGATTGAGCCGAACAGCTTCATGAAGAACTTTTTCTTGCAACACGGCGCCTCTATTGAAATCCATGATACCGATTAATGGAAGAATAGCAGTTGTCTCATTAATGGATGCAATCGGAACGGATAATTCAGCAATCGCAGCTTGGGAAATCTTAAGCATTTCCTTTTCGTGATGCACAAAAGGAAGGCTAAAATAATAAACGACATCGTTTACAATCGAATCGAGTACAGTCGTTAGTTCATACATGTCCTCTGAACTGATGTTACGAGTTAGTCCTTCATGCTTTAAAACCGTACCAATATACGCACGATATTGAGGAACCTCACGAAGCATCATGTCTAAAGAAATACTTTCTTTCTTCGCAAAGTGAGTCCCTGCTTCCTGCCCCCATTGTCGCAATTGCTCAATTCGCTCTGACTCCTCTAACTTCAATGCTTTCGCATATAACTTTACTAATTCCACGCGAGCTAGAAAGAGTTCTTCTTCTAACCCTTTCATAATCGGATAGTGATCATTCTGTTGTTTGGTTATCATGTCTGCAAGTTGCTCAGCATTCTCAGTTACCTTTTCACTTAAAAGGATCAATAATTCTTTCATCAAGACTCCCCCTTGTAGCAGCTACTAGTTCTACTGTCGCCAGTTGTTTGAGTACTGCGTTCAATCCGTGTTTCCTGAGGTGTTCTAATGTTTGGTCAGTATAACTCGGAATTTCAAGAGACTCTATTGTTTTCCCTAAATCTACTTCACAGTGGATGGTTGCCAGTTCTTTTGAAACACGTAGCATCTCCAAGTTGTCTTGAATTTTGCTTTTCTCTGAAGTCGTCAACTTGTCCAATGAATTGACAACTTCCTCAGCAGTCCCATACGTTTGAATGAGTTTTAGTGCTGTCTTTGGTCCAATTCCTTTGACCCCTGGATAGCCATCACTCGTGTCACCTATAAATGCTTTATAGTCAATAAATTGAGTAGGAGTCATTCCGTAATCTTCTATAAAACGTGACTCTGTGTATAGGTCATAGATGGAATGACCTTTTTTAGTTAAGGCGATTTGGACGGAAGGTGCGAGTAATTGGAGCAAGTCCTTGTCCCCCGAAACAATTGTTAAATCCGCATCCTCTTTCCACGTTTTGACGAGAGATCCGATCAGGTCATCCGCTTCCATTCCTTCCACCCCATAATTTCTCCATCCCATGGCTTCAGAAACTTGACGAGCCATATCAAACTGAGGAAGTAATTCCCGCGCCGGAGCAGGGCGATTGGCTTTATAGCCATCATAAATGTCGTTTCGGAAAGTGACCGAACCCATATCCCAGCAAACCGCAAGATGGGTCGGCTGGAAAAGGTTAGCTGCCGTTAATGTATGTCTTAGAAATCCTTGAACCCCATTTGTAGGGATTCCGTCTTCATTATATTGGAACTGTTTTCGAACAGCTGTTGCAAAAAACGAACGGAATAACAGGGCCATTCCATCAATAATCAGTATGTGTGGACGTTCAGTACTCACGTGCTCACTCTCCTTATTAGTTCTTCAGCTAATGTAGTAATTTCTTCTCTTTATGATACCACGTCTTTTTAGTTTGGCACCCACATTTCCGTATTGACACTACATATGTGGGCACACGTCTAGAGCAACCTGAGCGTTTGACATAGGATGAGGAGCATAGTGAAATTCTGAAAGGGGTATAAAGAGTATGAATCCAAATGATTACACCGAGGAACAATGGTTTCCCGAGCTTCCTGAAGGATACATTCAACAACCTAGTAGTCAGGATGATTGGAATGCGACTGCCATGAATGTGAATCCTCATCAAATGGCAGTAAATGTAGATCCTCATCAAACCGCAGCACATATTGATCCTCATCTAACGGCTGTGAACGGCTGGAACGATTGGCAGACTCCATCCCAACAGAACCAAAGATGGCCAGGTTTTCCGGGGTGGCCGAATTCGCCGCAGCAACCAGGGTGGCCTGGTTTCCCGCAACAACCTAACGCACCGTGGCAAGGCGGATGGAATCCAAGTCAGCCCTCTTTTCCAGGATCTGGTGGAGGCGGTGGCGGAAATCAACAAAGTGCACCAACATCACCTCCTCCATCCCAAACACCCGCGTATCCTGACCAGCAACTCTTGAGAGTGGACCCAGGTGGTATTCGCGGATGTTTGTTCCGCTATACGTACGTCTGGACATCTCGAACTAGAGGATTCTGGTTCTTCCCAACCTTCGTTGGCAGAACGTCGGTCGCAGGATTCCAATGGAATAATCAGTGGCGACGTTGGATGTTTACTGGCATTGACTTAGATCGGATCGATGCATTTACATGTATTTAATGGGATGAGAATGGGTGAACGAAGGAAGATCAGCTGCGGCTGATCTTTTTTTGTTTGTGGTAGGAAGTTTGGGATGAAATGGATTGAGGCTGAAGTTTAAATTTTTGGGGTAGGAGCATTTTTTGAGATTTATGAGCACCTTGGCTGGGTTATGATCACTTTCCACGGGTTATGATCACTTTCCACGGGTTATGATCACTTTCCACGGGTTATGATCACTTTCTGCGATTTATGAGCACTTCCCTAGAGGTATGATCACTTTTGGAGATTTATGAGCACTTCCCCAGATTTATGATCACTTTTTGTAATTTATGATCACTTTCCCAGGGTTATGATCACTTTTCGAGATTTATGAGCACTTCCCTTGGGTTATGTTCACTTTTTGCGATTTATGAGCACTTCCCCAGGGTTATGATCACTTTTTGAAATTTATGAGCACTTCCCTTGGGTTATGATCACTTTTGGAGATTTAAGAGCACTTCCCCAGATTTATGATCACTTTTTGTGATTTATGAGCACTTTCCTAGGGTTATGATCACTTTTCGAGATTTATGAGCACTTTCCCAGGGTTATGATCACTTTTTGCGATTTATGAGCACTTCCCTCGGGTTATGATCACTTTTTGCGATTTATGAGCACTTCCCTCGGGTTATGATCACTATTTGCGATTTATGAGCACTTTCCCTTGGGTTATGATCACTTTTCGAGATTTATGAGCACTTTCCCAGGGTTATGATCACTTTTGGAGATTTATGAGCACTTCCCCAGGGTTATGATCACTTTTCGAGTTTTATGAGCACTTCCCCTGAAATTTTTGAGCACTTTCTGACTGACAATAAATATCATCACCGTAAACTATCCCCCTACTTGTCACCAAACTTAAAGGGCTATCCCAGAAAGGTCAAAATTATGACCTTTTGGGACAGCCCCTACTTATTATTAATTACGAAGATCTACATAATATGTTAATTGAATAATTGTATCTTCTTTTAACTTATAAGCCGCAACCAACATATAAGTGCCTTTCTCTAATTGTGAAAAATCTAATGTAAACTGGTCCGAGTTTGGCTTGAATTGATCCACATCTACATTTACCATCTCATTGTTTTTTGTATTTCTTAGGACAATTTGATAAGGATTTAGGTACTGACCATCCAACCCTTTCACTAAGTTCTCAACAGTTAGGTGAGGGCCTTTTAAGCTTTTCACCGCCACTATTTGAGGATGTGCCACAATCGTCTTCAGTTTCTCCAGATTTTCCAGCGGTGAAAAATCTGTGATTTCATTTCCTGATACATCTAGCGAAACTAAGTTTCTTGCATATTGTAAGCCTTCAAGACTTTGGATTCTCGCATTAGGTGCTTCAAGAGTCTTGAGTGCATGCAGATCTCCTAGAGTGAGATCCCCTGTAATCCCTAGTTTTTGCTGAATAACATTTCTAAGATATTTATCTGGTATCGTAATAACTTGAGTTAAATCTAGTTCCACTAGTTGGGACTTCGCCTGCAATAGCGCCTCAAGAGCTTGATCGATTTCCAGTTGAGTCATTTGAGTGTTAGCAAGAATCTCTTCTGCTTTTGCAATACTATTCTGGAGTACACTCATACTCTTAGTTGTATATTTCTCCGCATCGATAGCTTTCGCCTCTTCAACTGCAGCTACTAGATCTTGCGTATACACTCTTTCTCCGTTCTCGAAATGGAGTTTAGCATCTCCCCATGTTGCATGGTCTGAACCATTTCCATTTCCGCCATCAGTCACGACTAATTTCAGCTCTTTTGCACCAACTGTTTTTACTTCAATGAACTTCTGAGGATCTGTAGAATGCAACATTCCGCTATCGAATTGTTTCACGCCATCTACAAAAACTTGGAACGTGACTGATCCGATTGAGCCATACATCTGTCGGTCAACCCCCACATATGAAGTGAAATAATCTGCGTCTTTCTCTGTTAAGTCATAAACGATTGTTGAGTTTGAGTGTGCCCCAATTCCTTTCTCATAGGCTTGTACACTTCCGTCCGTCCCTGTTAATCGCAATGGTTGGCCACTGATTGCTTTGTCTTTTATAGGAGTTTTATAGCTATTTTGCGTAGACTTCCATTCGAAATCAGATAGATAGTTGAAGTCTTCCATATTTACTACGGATATAAATCGCTTCTTAGATATTTCATTCCCATCACTATCTACCACAGTGTAGGTTATTTCATACTTACCAGCTCGCTTGAAATTCACCTGATTGTTACCAGTCACTTTTACCTGATCTGTTAAATCACCATCTTCAGCATCGACGGCAGAATAAACTTCGCTTAAATCGATTGGCGTACCAACCTTAGTTGCTACAGAATCAGGTATTGTAAGTTCGGGCAGGCCATTCGAAATATAAAACTTAGCATCTGCAAAGTTTGCATGGTCGGAAGTATTTCCATTACTAGAATCATTGGCAATGAGCGTTAATTCCTTAACGTCTTTCAATGGTATCCTTACCAATTTTGCTTCAGTGTTATATTTCATAACCCCGCTAGTATAGACTTCTTGGCCGTCTGCCAGCACTTTAAACGTAACACTTGAATTGTTATTGACGGCGATGTTTCGATCTATGCCAACAAGGGTCTCAAAGTAATCGTAGTTTTTGCCTGCAAGATCATACACAATAGTTGAATTTGCATGGGTCCCAATTCCTTTAGTAAATTCCTTAGTCGCACCATTGACTAGGTTTTTTATCGAACCGCCTGAGGAAGCCTGATCTTTCTTAACCGTGCTCCAAGCTGTTTGTGCGGACTTCCATGCCGTATCACTTACGAATGCGGTATCGCTATAAACATAGATTTCTTTTGTCTTCGTTACCTTATTTCCATCACTATCTGTTACTGAAAAAGCAACATTGTAGGTGCCTGTTTTACTAACAGTGAAGTTGTTAGACGTTACTTTAACTGCGTCAATTAAGTCCCCATCTTCTTTATCAAACGCCTCTACACCATCTAAAATCGTAAAGTCTTTGTTGTTGAGTTTAACGAACGTGAGATCTTCAGACACATGTAGTGTAGGCTCACTAGAATCCTTTGTGAACTTTGCATCTGCCCAAACTGTATGGTCTGAGGAGATCCCATTATCTTTTGCATCCGTTGTAATGAGTTTTACTTCTTTTGCTCCTGTAACAGGAACTTTTACAAATTCATGCTCCGTGCCAGATTTGAATACCCGACTATCGAATTCCTTTTCTCCATCTACCCACACTTCAAACGTTGCGGAAGACCCCTGTCCTCTGACAGATTGGTCGATACCGATATAACTTTCAAAGAAGTTGAATCCTTTTCCAGCAATATCGTATACGACTTCGGAATTGGCATGGATGGCAATTCCTTTAGGATACGTTGCATCACTGCCTTGTCTTCGTAATGTGATGAGCCCTCCAGAAATCGCTCGATCTTTTTGTAAGGAATTCCAATCTGTATGAACGGATTTAGTATTCATATCAGAGATATAGGCATAGTCACTTGTTACCGTAACTTTTGTTGTCTTGGTCTCAGTTAAGTTCGCATTCTTCACTTCGTAAACAAGTTCATAAGATCCTTTTTTCGTTACATCTACTGTATTCGATTTAATGACTACATCTTTTGTAATGTTTTGTCCGGTAAATGTGGATGCTTTTACGTAATCCATCGGTTCAAATGCTTGATGTAATTTTAACGTTAAGAAGTCTTCTACAGATAAGTTCGGCTGCTGAGAGTGAACTTGCACGGGTTTTAATGGCGTTAACTTCTTGTCATATGCGACGACTTCATAAGTATAAGGAACAGTTGTATCTACGTTTTTATCAATGAATGAAGTTCCTGTTGTATAGCCTACTACCTTGCCATCTCTGAGAATTTCGTATCCCATAGCAGCATCCTTATTTGCTATATCAATAGCATAAGACAAGTTAATTTCTTTTTTGTCCGGATTCGCAGTAATCGATTGAGCAGTTACTTTTGCATCTTTTGAGAACCCGGCACCTGCATAATCTCGTCCCAAACTATGCATGTATTCCAACTTCACATCTGGCTTTGGTAAATGGGCTACTTTCTCTTTCATCTTAGCGGTAGCCGTTACGTAACCCCAGTCTTCGAAAAATGCCGTTAAGTCGGTTTCGGTTGCTAACGATAATCCTACAACTAATCGTTGTAAATTACTTCCTAATCCATTCATCACACCGTCAGGGTTAGTCCGAGCAATTCTGGAAGCCTTACCATAACTATCTTCCCCGTAATAATATTGCACTTGCTCAAGTACCCCTAAGTAAGTCCAGAAACCATGTTGAACCGTTTCACCTGAAAATCTTTTGTACATTGAATTCCAATCTACACGGTCATCTGTGCTGTTATTGAATTTCTTTCTCATAATTACTGAGTAAATGTTGTTCGTTACCTCTGTGTGTTCCATCGTGGAGTTATTTATGTTATGGCCCCATTCATGAAAATAAGCCCATCCATCATTTCCAGGTACACTAAACGGCTTCACAATTTGTTTAAAGAATCCATCATCTCTTCTAGGAGAATTCCCTCCGTTAAATCCTGTATATCCCCAATCAGACCAACCATATGGCCCTTTGGTGAATACCCGTGATGTAAACTTTGCATTGAAATATTGGTTTCTTGGATCTGAATCATCCACGACAGCACCGCTAATTCTTTGGTACTCGGTCCACATCATTTCCCATTCTTTCATCGTGTCTGATACGGTCTTACCAGTTCCTTTTAATTCTTTAATTCCCTTTAGAGCACCTGCAGCACTTGTAGAAATTGTATTGTTTTCGGATACTAGTTCAGAAACGTTATACACAACATCGCCTGGTTTTCCGTTTGCAAAGTCGTTATCGTCTACACTGATTTTCTCCACATACTTTTCCAACTCTTTTTCATACGTTACGGGATCTGTTATTCCATGATAGTAGACAGGAAATGCAGTTCCTCCTACTAGTCTTACTTTAGGAGCAAATGCTTGTTCAGTTGTGAACGCATTGTTTTCCACATATGCAACGGCAGGCTTCATGTTATCAAATGTGGGAACTGTTATTTTGTTCAATCCTTGTTTGAGCGCATATCTTCTTACCCATCCGTTTTTATCATCCGCTATCTGACCTAAAACTAGATTTGGCATGACGCCTTTTGCGTCTGCTTCAACTGTAATTTGAATTGTTTCACCTGGCACTACATATCGGCCGAATGTATCTAGTGAAAACGAGGTTCTGGCAATTTGATGCTTGCTCGCTTCCGTACTTGAGTTCCCTCGCTGAGAAGCAATTACGATTGATTCGTTAGATACATTTACGTGGTTAAGGACGTCTTTCGCCATCGTTACGTATTGTTGTAACTGTTCTTTTAAAGGATGCTTGGCAACTTCGATCTCCAATTGTTGAATCGCATTCATAGAAGCAAACTCCGGTTTTAATTCATTCATCAGACCATTTGTGAATAGATTGTTGACTTTCTCTTCTGTCGGATCTTCACGGTAAAATGCTAGTTCCGATAACGTAGCCCAGTTTTGGTTTGATTTTTTAAATTTGAATTTTACGCGCTTAAATTCGGTTGGTGCAAATTTGACTTCTACTAATCCTGCAACCATATTATGTTGTCCAGTTGTTACAAGCTGGTAGGTGTCACCTTTAGATGTTTTGGAAGTATAGATTTCAACTTCTTCAGCAAACCCTTTTCGATCAGAGGGTCTTGCGCCATACATAAGGCGATTTAACGTTACGTTCTCTTTAAATTCGACTTCAACTTCATTTGAAAAGTCATTGGTGTTACTTCTGTTCGTTTCCCAGTATGTGTTCAGGTTGCCGTCAATTGCGTTTTCAATTACGGCACTCGCATAATGACTACCATTGTTGCGAATCCCTTTGATGTTTTGTCGATCCATTCTAAATAACTTTGAATAGGCTTCATTTGTATAATGCAAGAATGGTTTAGTTACTGCTGCAGTAGATTCAATTTCTGCTTTATTAATGAGAACCTTTGCATTCTCGATATCTTCTTTAAATTGAGGATAGAACGGATGCCCCTTTGCTTCAGCGTCCAATCTCGTTAGCGCATCCAGCGTATTAAACTGTTCGCTAACTGAACTTAGCGATTCATCTGTAAAGAGGGTGTCCATTTTGTCAGATACAGGATCTTCTTTGTAAAATTGAAACTCTGAAGCGCTTGCCCAGTCTTGGTTCGCTTTTGTGAATACAAATTTAACTCGCTTAAATTTCGTCGGGGCAAATTGGATTTCGACAACATCACCTGTTGATCCCTTGTAAGCTCCTGAAGATACTAATGAGAAATTCTCACCTTCTGATGTTTGCGAACCATAGATTTCAAACTCTTGTGCAAAGCCTTTCCCCTTAACAGTGGATTGGCGAGCGGCATAGACAATTCTATTTAAGGTTGTCGGTTCGTTAAGGTTCACGACAACTTCGTTAGTAAATGAAGCACTATTGGGTTTATTTGTTTCCCAATGTGTCTTCAGTTCTCCGTCAATCGCGTGCTTAATAGGAGAACCTGAGTAATTTCCGCCATTATTTGTGATCGATTTGATATTCGTGATAGGCATTTTGAATACTTCATCGTAAGCTGGCAAACTCACACTTCCGTACAGGTCAAATTTTCGAACCGATGCGATACCGGAACTTTGGTTACTTTTGGCATCAGTAGGTGTGACTAATCCTTCTTGCGGGTGTTCATTTGCTAAGACAATAATTGGACTGCAGACTACGTTAAGAGCCAATGCAGCTGCTGTTGCGAACGCAATCATCTTCATATGCTTTTCCTCCTCATGAATATATTTCCTACTGAGCGCACAAAAAAGCTACTCAAAAAGAGTAGCTTCGAATTAAATAAAGTCAAAAAAACTAGTAGCAGTTCGTTAACTTTACTAAACAAAAAGTAGTGTGTACTCTTCGGCAACTGGCTGACATAGTGATACACCTTAGTCCCTATAGCTTTGCGTCCCTAAATTTCTTTAGGTTTGCCTATTCAGTTATTTTATAGTTTAAATACTATCACACCTTTGGTTCCACACCATGAACAAATAGCACTAGATCCTAGTCACTTATTTTCAGGTAAGATTGGAATATCTTTTTATATAATTCTTGGATTTCCTCACATATAAAGGGGATGAATTCTATAGAAAAGGAACTTCCCCTCCTCTTTCAGGAGCGGTGAACTATTAAAGGAATCCTAAAATAGTATTACCTAATTTTGAAATGTGTCTAGAAAGACTAAAGAGTGGGTATAGAAAGCATGGTCTAAGCAAACAGGAGGTAATTCAACATGAAGAATTATGTTATTGACGTATATGAAAACGAACAACAAGTGGTGGAAGTTGTGGAACGGTTAATAGAGCAAGGCTACACAACTGAGGAAATTTCAGTTGTAGCAAAAGATACAAAAAATCTTCCTGAAATTACTCAGGAAGTAAAACCGTCCACTAAAGATGGGGCCATTGCTGGGGCATTAACTGGTGGAACACTTGGAATTGCGGGCGTAATTGCAGGAATCTCTGCAATCGCGGTTCCCGGACTTGGTGCCGTTTTGGCTGCTGGTCCTATCATTTCAACGATTGGCGGAGCAGTAGTAGGTGCCAGCTCAGGTGCTGGTGGATTGAAGCATGCACTTATGGAAATCGGAGTTCCCGATGAGGAAGCCGAACGCTATTCTGAAGACGTTCAGGAGGGTAAAATTCTAGTATTTCTTCAACCTACTAAGTGAAGAAGAAATTAAAATTTGATACTTCCATCACTCTTTATCAACGCTAGTAAAAAGAAGGCAGCCATTTAACAATCGGCTGCCTTCTTAACATTTTAATTGTTTTTTTCTAAGGGTACTTGGTGATCATCCACGAGTTATACAGTGAACTTTCCAATTTCACCTTTTAAGTCTTCTGCTATGTCGGCTAGGTTCTTAGCAGCGGCAGCGACTTCTTCAACTGTCGCAGTTTGCTCTTCTGTTGTTGCTGCAATTTCTCCAGAATGGCTAGCCAACTTTTCGTACAATGAGGAAATCTGCTCAATGGACTTCAGTAAATTCCCCATTACATTTTCCACTTCAGCTGAAATCGATGTCGCTTCAGTTGTCTGTTCTGAGACGGACTGGACTGCAAGTAAGATACTTCTAAAGGCTTCTCCCGATTCACTCACTAAGGCAGTTCCGTTTTTCACTGCTTCATAACCATCTGTCATGCTGTCGACAGTTTGTGAAATATCCTGTTTAATTTCACTGATAAGCTGACTGATGTGGTTAGCTGCACTACTCGATTCCACTGCAAGTTTACGAACTTCATCCGCAACGACTGCAAATCCTTTACCCGCTTCTCCTGCACGTGCAGATTCAATTGCGGCATTCAGTGCCAACAGATTGGTCTGGTCAGCAATCGAGGTAATGAAGTCTGAGAACTTTTCAATCTTAGAAGACTTTTCGTGAAGTTCGATGACAGTTTCTTTAGACTGTCTCGTATAGTTATTGATTTGTTCCATATTCTTTTCAGTCTCTTCGACACGTGCATTTCCGTTTGTTGAAATCGAAACGGTGTGCTGTACCAGCTCATTCACATTACTAATTTTCTCAGAAAGTCGATCTACTTCCTGATTAATCGTTCCTATATCCGACACCGCATGTTGGACAGATTGCGTTTGGTTTTCTGTTTCATAAGCCATTTCTTGGACTGATTCAGAAATTTGAACAGAGGCTATTTTCGTCTCATCCGCACTGGCAGTGAACTCGCTCGACATAGCTAGTAATTGGTCTGAAGAGTCAATGACTTTTTCAAAAGCCCCACGTACTGATACAAGCATCTCTTCATACTGTTCAGCTAAGACTCCAAAGTCATCTTTTCGTGTAAGTAAGTTGTCGACATGCTCATTTTTCGTAAAATTCAATTTTGCTGTCTGATCAATAATGAGACTGAACTCGTGGACTGGCTTGGACACTCGGCGTCCAATTACGATGGATAATATGACTGACACAATTATTGAAACAATAACCATCACAATTGAAGTTATGTTATTCGCCTGCAATCTTTTGCTGTAATAGTTATCATCATAGGTTAAAGATAGTAAACGTGATTGTCGAAATGCATTTTCTTCACTCGCATCCAAATCGATTTGAGGAATCAATTTATGGGACAGACCTGATTCGCCATCCAGGTTCTTGATTACTTTTTCTTTATTGTCACCAATGGCTTTTGTACCTGTTTCCATCAAAGACTTAGGAAGAAGCGCAGCCTCTCCCTTATCGTTCTTCTTATTCATGGAATAGGAAGGTACTCCATCGATGTCGATCGTATAGATACCGATATCTTTCACATATTCATGTTTCTTTTTCAAATCAGTCGTCACTTTTTCTAAATCCATCGATTGAATCAAATCCGAAAACTGGTCCGCTGTTGCAGCGATTTGGATCATATATTTCTTATCAGGGGTAGGTGTATAACTGAACTTATTCGTCTCTTTCGTAGCAGCGCTGATTTCCAGACGATCCGCAACAAAAACACCTTCATCCATTCGCTGTTGCAAGAGATCTTTTAACCCAAACTCTTTTAAGTCAAGACCTAAATCTGCTTCTCTCGTTGCATATTCTACGACAAATTGGTCATTCATCATAAAGATATCAAATCCATCAAATTGCTTCTTGAATGATTCAAGATCCCAAGATTCAACATTGGGGTTCTTCTGGTATTCCTCTTGAAGAATCTTTGTAAATGCTTCCATTTTGCCTGAAAGTGATTCTTCAATTATTGAATAGGCTACATCTGAACTTTCAATAACACTAAGCAGATTTTCCTCAATCAGCTTTTCTGATTGCTCTTTTTCAACCTCTAGATTCTCTTGTGTTCGAATATAGTTAATTGAAACAATTGCAATGACAAGAACAGAGATTGAAATTACCAAAGTCAATATTAGATTCCGCTGAAATATTCCCATTTTTTTCATAGTACTTTTCACCTCTTATTGTATTAGTTCAAATGTATTATCGGTTTGTTTCTTTAGATGTTTAATCATTCATCATTTATAAAATTCAATTGTCCTCTCATGGCTTGTAGTACGTTCTTTTCATACAAAAACCCTTCGATAGATTGCTCGATCGAAGGGTAGTCTTAACTCCGTCACTTAGAACTTCGTAAGTGTCTGAGTTAAACTAATCATGCATCTAAATCTTCGTCTTTAAGCGCTAGTAAAATAGCGAATCCGATCCACACAGAAGTGATATCCATTGCGGTCTCTTTGCCATTCCAGATTTGCGATTGCCACATAGCAAACCATTCGCTTCCGATAACGACAAAGCCGAAAAACCAAATTGCAAATCCTAGAATGAATGCATAGTAGCCAAAAGCCTTGGACTGATTGAATTTCCGTCCAGGTGCCTTAATATTTATCAACATTTTATAAACACCGATGAAAGCAAGCACACTAAAAATTCCTTCAGCAATGATTAATCCCCAGTAAGCAATTGTGTGTACGGTCGTACTTTCAAACGCACGCCACATCAATGAGTTCCCTTCAAACGTTGTGTCCATAGAAAGTACGTGGTGGACAAATTCATAATTTGAATTATAATCCATCAAGTTTCCTGCAAATACAAAAAATCCAAAAAGTCCTGCAAGCAGTAATGTAGCTGTCTTCAATAATCTCAATGCAATCGTATTCATATAATGCCACTTCCTTCTCTTTTTTCCCTTTCAAATATGAGGTCGATCCGTCGCTCACTCAGAGATAACCCTGAAAAATTCACCAACTGCACAAATCGCCATCCTTCGTTCGCATACTTAGCGATGAGTTGTCCATAGTCTTTAGCAAGTGAAATTCCTTCGCGTCCGTGATGCACTTCAATGCTCTCAATATGATAATCAACCATCACTATCGTCCTCTCTATATCCAGGTCATAACTTCTAAATTAAATTACTCCTTTCTGTTACTTTAGTCAATACTTTATTTTTGAATAACTAGGTAATAAGTTTATACAATCCGCTTGTTATTAATTATAAAGTCCATTATTCTTTATATTTTTATAGCCATATTAACTTGATTCTTCGTCATCAATTCCATCACCTCATTTGATAGTTTGGAGATTCCGTTGATTGTAGCGGAGAGCGGCGACTCCGGAGGGATCAGCGAAGCTCGAAGACCCTGGACTGAGCAAAGCGAGGGAGATAAGTGCTGCCTTAATTTCAGCCAAGTTCGCTAAAATACGGCAAATCGAACTCTCCGTCGTTCGATTGGCTGAGAGCAAGCCCCTCGGAAAGCGTCCGCTCGCAGCGGAAATCAACTTTTTCTAGCTAATACTATTGTAAAAGAAAAAGACTGTAGGCAACCCCCGTGATTACTGGAGTTTGTCTACAGTCTGAAACCACCACGTGGGCGGTGTTTTTCTTGTATAGAGAGCGTGGGATTCGAACCAATTTTCCATGATTTAACCAAGTTCAGTCTAGTATATTAAGGTAGGATAGAGATACTTTCAAATTCGCGTTACGCACACGAATTTCGTTTAGCAAGTCCTGATCTTTTGTATCTGTTTTGCTTCGAATCGCAAATGTATAGAGAATCATCGTTCCTAAGTTTGTTGTTTCCACTTGTCGAAGTTGGTAGGATTCGGTTCTCTCTTTCAAGATATCGTCAAACAAGCTTTCGTGATTCAAGTTTTCAGGTACAGTGACTTTCAGGATTTGTGTATCTTTTCCTTTACCATAGTCCACTTTATATAGAATGTAGAAAATGAGGCTGGAGAATAACGTCAAGGCAATTGCTAGAGAAAACTGAAACAATCCAGCGGTCATCCCGACACAGAGACCGAAAAAGATATATGCGATATCCTTCGCATTCGTCACAGCACTTCTGAAACGGATTAGGGAGAAGACGGCGAACAGACCAAATGCGACTCCGGCATTTCCACTCACTACATTCATAACGACTGACACAACCACACTCATCATAATAATTGTGTGGACAAACGCTTGAGAATAGCGCTCTCCTGTAAATGTAATTTGGTACACTTTCGTGATTATTAAACTTAAGACAGCCGCAAGAGCCATTGCAGCAATACTCATCCACATGTTTGGCACGCCCCCTTCCAACCCATTAGATGTAAACAAATTCGTGATCTGATCCATTTTCTATTCCTCCTGTATGTGGTTTTTCCAATTCTTTCGGTTCACAATATCCAGCTCGTGGTAGTGCATTTCCACTCAGCAGTTCCATACTCGTACAAAACTTTGACGCACTGCGCTGCTCACATTGCAGTTCCTGCAAAATACGTGCGAGCCAAAGCGGTACACTATGATCTACTTTCACTTCTAGCACAATGAGATCAGGGTCAATGAAATGTTCTCCGTATGGACCGTTTTCGATATGTAGATCTTCTTTGCGACATCGCAAGTCAAAATCGAATGTGATGCGCAGTTCTGAATCATGGATGCCATGTAAGGCATGACGGCTATAGGAGACGACCATTTCAGGACATAACCGATAGAATTTACGAAAATAATCTATTTCCTTCATAACCTGTGAATTGGACGTTTCATAGGTATCCAAACCTGATTGTCCATCTTCCTCTAAATACCGATACGCTTCCCTTAGCGGCAAAAGCATCCGCCTTTTATTGACGACTTTCTTATGTTTTTGCTTAACTTCGAAGAAGGCAGTGCTATTTAGATTTGCATCATCGTATACACGTAACCTCAGTTTCTGTCGGTACTTAAGCTTGTTCTTCGTTTCAAAATAAATGCCTTTCTCCGCATTATCGAAGTACAGGCTAGTGACTGAATATTTTCCGTCGATACCGTACTTATCGTTACGCATCTCAGGTCCAATCCGTTGTACAATTTCTTCGTATTGTCGGTGAGTGATCAAGTACTTTTGCTCTTTCCGACTAAAGATTTCAATCGCCATTTGTATCTACTCCTTTTTGCTATCACTCCATGAGTTACATACTAAAAGACCAACCTTAAACGAACCTTAAACAATTGAGCAACAAAAAAAGATCACGTAGATGTGATCTCTTCTGACTTTAGACAAACTCCAGAAATCATGGAGATGCGTACAGTCTTTTTCACAATAAAACTGACTATAAAAAGTTGATTTCCGCTGTGAGCGGACGCTTTCCGAGGGGCTTGCTCTCAGCCAATCGAACGACGGAGAGTTCGATTTGCCGTATTTTAGCGAACTTGGCTGAAATTAAGGCAGCACTTATCTCCCTCGCTTTGCTCAGTCCAGGGTCTTCGAGCTTCGCTGATCCCTCCGGAGTCGCCGCTCTCCACTACAATCAACAGCATCTCCCAACAATCAAATGGGGCAAAGGAAATGATGATGAAGAATCAAATCAAAGAACGGGAACAGATGAAGATGGTTACAATCTAACAGTTAGTTCCGCTAGACCATCGGGTCCGTAAATTAGAAGTAGCAATTGATTTTCCTTTCATTTATCAATTGGTTGTAAATTTATATTCACTACTCGGGAGACCATGCATAGAGCTTTTCGTTTTCTATTATATGTAATTTATTTAATCCCTTAAATCATCTTAGGGTTGTCTATCGCATACCATGCTTCTACTTGGCATCGGCAAAAACGCGTTCAACGGTCTCTTTTCATTTCCATATACTTCTTTGATTGAATGATGTGAATGTCTCATAAGAAATTCAGTTGATTGAAGTGAAGGACGGCGACTCCTGGGGATCAGCGCAGCGCGAAGACCCCACAGGAGCGAAGCGACGAGGAGGCTGAGGGCAAGCCCCCGGAAAGCGCCCGTCCGAAACGGAGATCAACGGCCTGTTACCCTTCATTTCCAGTGTCAACGATGCAAAAAGACAAAAGGGTTGGAAATCAAATCGATTCCCATCCCTTTTGTCTACAGTCTAAAGAGATCACGTAGATGTGATCTCTTACTTTGGAAGTTTGACTTTAAAGGTGGTTCCTTTTTGTTGGTTACTTATTACATGAATCGTTCCATTGTGTATGGTTGCAATCCACTGGGCGATAGACAATCCTAATCCCATCCCTCCAGTTTCTCTAGTTCGGGCTTTGTCTCCTCGGTAAAAGCGATCGAAAATGTGAGGGATGCTTTCTTCTTTAATCCCAATTCCCGTGTCACTGACTTCAATAACGACTTTTTGGTCCTCGACATATGTTTTCACGCGAATGCTATCGTCTTCACCTGTATATTTTAAAGCATTGTCCAACAAAATGACCACCAGTTGATGAAGCCTAGTATCGTCTGCTTCTATAGTCAAAGGACTCTTACACTCTAGAGAAAAATGCTTCTCTTGCGACTCGGCAATTTCCTTATAAGGTGTGCATACTTTTTGGATAAACGTATCTACGTCAACAGACTGCTTCACAATCTGTGTTTCCGCTGAATCGGCTCTTGCCAAGGTTAACAAATCGGAAGTAAGCTTGGACAATCTCCTTGTTTCGGACAAGCTCTGCGCTATATTTTCAAATCGATCTGAAATTCTGTCTTGAGGTGCGGTAAGGAGAAGCTCCAGTTTGTTTTGAATGATTGTCAAAGGCGTCCTGAGTTCATGTGAAGCATTTTCAACAAACTCCGCTTGCTTATTCCAAGAATGCATAATCGGTTTCATCATCTTTCTAGATAGTAAGTAACTAGCGGAAATCGAGAGGACAATGAAGATTATCGAGCAGATAATTATTAGTTTCTCGAAGTTGGAAATGATTGTTTGTTCAGCATCCACGTTGATCATTAGCTGTGTATAAGCAATTTCATTTTGCTCATTAGGGTCTTCAAAAAGAATATATCTGAATTGATACAATTCGCTGATCTTCGTCGTTGTAATCTTGTCTATGTGTGTTTTATCCAGTTTATAGTCTTCTAAATAGTTTTCATAAAATGTAGTTCCCACTTCATTTTTATTGAGTATATTTCCAGTGCTATCCCAATGGATAACAATCACTCTTGGATTCGGCTTATTTTTTTGTCTCTCGTCATCAGGTTGATTTAAGTCTCCATCTTTACGAGGGAGCCGCAACATCTTTGAATTCGTATCTGTCATCATTTCTTTAAATAATAAGAGTTCCTGGTCTGTCTTGGTAAATAAAGTATTTTGAACTTGTCCCAATATGATGATACTAAAGATCGTAAAAATCACCGTAAAAGCGAGTAAGTTGAACAGCATAAATTTTAGTTGCTGTTTCTTGAAAATCTGTTTGTTAAACATGATCTTCACCTTGGTCTTCCAACATATAGCCTAGCCCACGAAAGGTTTTGATATAGTGATCATATCCAAACTTCTTGAGGTTTTTCCGTAAATTGCTGGCGTACACTTCTACAACCGTAGTAGAAGTATCCGACTCAAATCCCCATATCCGATCAAAAATCTGTTCCTTGGTCAGTATGATATTTTTATTGTTCACTAAATACTCGAGTAACCCGAATTGTTTTCCGTTCAACTTAAGTACTTCCCCATTAATTTCCGCTGTTTTATTCTTTATATTCAATTGGAGCTCCTTAAAAGTAAGGACATTTTCTTTTAACAATCCCCCTGATCGTCTTACTATTGCTTCCAGTCGCACTAATAGTTCTTCTCGATGGAATGGTTTCACTAAATAGTCGTCTGCCCCAACTTTAAATCCTTTAATTTTATCGTCAATTCCATCTTTGGCTGTCAGCATGATGACCGGTGTATGAATGTTTTGCTTTCTCAAATTCACTAATACCTCATAACCGTTCATATACGGAAGCATAATATCTAAAATAATGACATCGAAAATATTTTGCTGTGCAAGAAACAACCCTTCCTCCCCATCGAAAGCCTGCTCCGTTTCGAACATTTCCTTTGTTGTTTCACATATTGATTCAGAGAGGTATTTGTCATCCTCAACGATTAGTAATTTCATATACGACTCCCCTCTTACCTTTTTTCAAAAGTTTTAATCGGTTACGTTAGATTATAGGAGCAATTGACATAAAAGCAAACTTTAGTTTCACAGTTCTTTTTTTAAGGTTTGTTTAAGGTTCATCTTGAATAATAGGGTTCACAGCAAAATATCATCTGAAAACTAGGTGAAATTACATTTGCAACAAGGAGCTCATGATGAAAAAACAAAATTCTAAGTACATGAAGATATCAGCCTCTGTTATTTGCACCGCATTATTATTTGCCTGCAGCAATGATTCAGAAAATCCAACTGCCACGAACGAATCTAATGCAACTACAGAGAACTTAAACACGGCTGGCAGTCAAGAACTAGCTAGTTTGATTAGCAAGAAGGTAACGTATTCTGATGAAGACTTTTACGAGGAGTGGGATAAGGCAACGGCTATTCAGTTGAATGGAAGTGATGCCAGCTTTCAAGGGGATGGTGACGTTGTCATCGACAAAAGTAACATCACCATCAGATCCTCAGGAGTCTATACGATAGAAGGAAAGCTGGATGATGGGCAAATCATCGTGGATGCAGAAGACGATGGAATTGTTCGACTCGTTTTGAATGGTGTGGAGATCAATTCTTCCACCAGTTCGGCAATCTACGTGAAACAAGCGAAAAAAACCGTTATATCATTAGAAGAAGGAACTGAAAATCAGTTATCCGATGGAACCACATATGTATATGAGAATTCGGAGGAAGATGAACCGAATGCAGCGTTATTCAGCAAAGATGATCTCACCATTAACGGGAGTGGGAAACTAGTCGTAAATGGCAATTACAACAATGGAATCACGAGTAAAGACCAATTGAAAATTACTGGAGGAACACTCCAAATTCAATCAGCTGATGATGGATTAATGGGACGTGATCTCCTCGCTGTTAAAGAGGGTACTATCCGTATTTCCGCAAGTGGTGACGGGATGAAGTCCACGAATGACAAAGATGCTGCCAAAGGGATTATCGCCATTGAAGGAGGAAGCTTTGATATCCAGGCGAAAGAGGACGGCATTCAGGCTGAGACTTCGCTTCTGATTGCAGACGGAGACTTTAAGATTTCATCCGGAGGGGGCAGCCCTGAAAAAATAACGAACTCTGAAATGAAACCACCTGCCCCTGGAGAAATGGAGGCAAGTACAACGAAAGCTAGCTCAGATACACCTAGTAGCAAAGGGCTTAAGGCAACTGAAGAAATCACAATTGGTGGGGGTAGCTTTGCAGTGGATTCATTAGACGATGCGATACACAGCAACAACTCAATCACCATAGCTGGCGGAGATTTAAAATTGGCTACTGGTGATGATGGAATGCATGCAGATACATCCATTCTCATTAAAGATGGAACTATCGACATCACGAAGAGTAATGAAGGAATAGAAAGTGATACCATTACAATTTCAGATGGAAAAATCCACGTAAAAGCTGTGGATGATGGCATAAACATTAGCGGTGGTGACGATAAGACAGCCACGTCTACTGAACAAACAGAAGCTAAAGAGCATTTGCTTTCGTTAAATGGAGGCTATGTCTATGTCGATGCTGCCGGTGATGGACTCGATTCAAATGGTTCTATCTCCATGACAGGCGGGACAGTGCTTGTTAATGGACCAACGAATAATGGCAATGGCGCATTGGATTATGACGAAAACTTTGAAATAAGTGGCGGAGTCCTCATTGCTGCAGGTAGTTCTGGTATGGCAATGGCTACTTCAGACAACTCCACACAGAACACGATCCTAATGAGTTATCCGGAGACCCAATCTGCAGGAACCATGCTGCATCTAGAAGATAGCAAAGGAAATGAGATTGTGACATTTGCACCCGCAAAAGATTATCAATCGGTCGTTATTAGCTCGCCAAAACTAACGAAAGATGCTTCCTATACGCTTTACTCAGGAGGGACAACATCTAGTAAAGAAAGTGATGGTCTTTTTGAAGATGGTGACTACCAAGACGGCACGAAAGTAGTGGAGTTCACAATCTCCGACACCGTTACATGGCTTGATGAATCTGGGATCACCACTGCAAAAAATTCAGGACCTGGTGGAATGGGAGGTCCTGGAGGTATGGGAGCGCCCGAAGGTGGAGAGCCACATGGAAACGGAAATAAGGAAGAGATGTTTCCCAATTTAGATGAGGAAACGAGTGCAAAAGTAAAAAGTATTATGGACCAACAAAGAGAAGGAACGATTACTGAAGAGGAAGCACAAAAACAACTAAAAGAACTTGGGATTGAGATGCCTCCGAGAAGAGATCCGAAGACACAAGATGATCAAAAAAAGTAGTAATGCGCTTGAATCATGCGCTGAATACAATTCCGCATAAAAAAACACCATGCACAAAGGATAGCATTTAAACTGTAGGTAGCCTCTAGAAATCTTGGGGGTGCCTACTGTCTTTTTTCTTTTCAGTTGAATTCAACGTAAAAAGTTGCTTTCCGCTGTGAACTGACGTGTTGCGAAGGGCTTGCTCTCAGTCAGTGCACTATGCACTTTTCAATTCCGAATTGTGTATGAATCTCGCCGCACATAGCAACACTTTTGATATTTTGATTTAATGCTAAAATATCAAATAATACAGATGATTTTTTTATTTCATAAGTGAGTTCTGTTTGATTGTGAAATGCAAACTTTGGTGTAAACTAATAGGGAGATTTATTAAAAAGGAGTGTTTTTCATGACAGGAATTATGGAAGGTAAAGCAGGATTAGTTACAGCATCAGGTTCAGGAATCGGTAGAGCATCTGCAGTTGCATTGGCAAAAGCAGGAGCAAAGGTAATGATTTCTGACGTAAACGTAGAAGCGGGACAAGAAACTGTACAAATCATCAAAGATAACGGCGGCGAAGCAGCCTTTTTCAAATGTGATGTAAGTGATGAAGAACAAGTAATCGAACTTGTCAACAAAACGGTTGAAACATTCGGCAAGCTTGACTTTGCACATAACAATGCTGGTATTAACAAAGGTCTTGTACCAATTGGAGAAATGGATTCTAAAGACTGGGATATTACACTAAAAGTAAATCTATATGGTACTTTTTACTCCATCAAGCACCAAGTCAATGCAATGTTGAAAACTGGCGGCGGTGCAATTGTCAATACAGCATCAGGTGCAGGTATTGAAGGTTCACCAAACATGGCGCCATATACGGCTTCTAAACACGCAATCGCTGGTTTAACTAAATCAGTTGCATTGGAATATGGTCAAAAAGGCATTACGATTAACTCAATTGCTCCAGGTGCTACCATTACTCCTGCAATTGAATATTGGGCAAAAACATCACCAGAACAATACGAAGGTGTACTCAAATCACTTCCAGCTGGAAGAATGTCAACAGCAGAAGACCAAGCAAACGCTGTCGTATTCCTTTGTTCAGACCTTGCAAGCTCAATTAGCGGTGTTACACTTGCGGTTGATGGCGGCTTTACTGCAGGTAAAATGCAACAATAATTTCTTCAGATTTAAACGGTTTTATATAAAGAGTGGACCAAGCATTATGCTTGGTCCACTCTTTTTTTGCACTTATTAAAAGGAACCTGTTGTGTGAGGATCAATCATAATTGTTTCAGTAAACAAGAAAGATTCTTGCACAGTCCCCTTTCACTCTACTTGCGCAGAGTCTGTGTCCCTATACTGGCCCGATCCCTGACCATTTGTCTTGGCAATTAACGCGTTCAGTTCATTGTACGTGAGTCCGGAGTTGGCATTCAGCCGCTTCACTTCCTCAATATCAGTACCAACGATTGTGTACTTTTTATCGGTTTGCACTATATTTCGCCTCCTTTCAAACAGTGTGTACTTCTTTCTGGTTTTTATGAAGGTAGTTTTCGTCGATAGTAGAGAAGAATTCGCACATGTTTAAACATCTCCTTTTTATAGGAAGGCTGTATCGTTCACTTTAAGTACCCATAGCTCAATAAAGTTTATTCCAGAAAAAAAGCACCATCCACAAGGGATAGTGCCTTTTCATAGCGATTAGTTAGATTTTTCATCTGCATCTTTGCTGTAATTGTATTGAGATGGATCGACTGGAGTAAATCCTTTTGGTGTATAGAATCTTAATAAGTCACCATTCACGACTTTATCAGAAAGCTGCAACTTATGATCCACTTCTTTTTTAAGCGCCTTCGCATCCTCTAATCGACTTTCATCCAGTGGTAAACCAGTTTTATTGTCATAAAACTTTTCATTAATGGAGTCGATTTCAGGGCTGACAAAATCGCCGTTTCTAAATGGAACAACTTCATTATGCTCATCTGACAATAAATCTGAACCAAATTGAACATAATCCTTCGTATCAATTCCTAGTAAGTGTAACAATGTCGGAAGAAGGTCTGTTTGGCCGCCATAAGTATGGTTGGCTTCGCCCTTCATTCCCGGGACATGTATGAACAATGGGACTCGTTGTAAATTAGCACCTTCTTGTGGTGTTATTTCTTCTCCCATGACTTGTGCCATCGCCTTATTATGGTTATGCGAAATGCCATAATGGTCACCATAAAGAACAATCATCGAATTATCATATAAGCCTTGTTCTTTTAACTGATTGAAGGCTTGTTCAATTGCTTCATCTGTATATCGCGCCGTTTGGAAATAGTTATCCACACTTGAATCTCCAGTTTCGGCTTTATCGATTGTTACTAAGTCTTGATTCATAGTATATGGAAAGTGGTTTCCGACTGTAATAAATTTCGTATAAAAAGGTTGCGGCAACGAACTCAAATAGCTCTTTGATTGTTCGTAGAATGGTTTATCCAACAAACCGTATTCTGCCATGTCTTCTGGAGAACTCGTGTCATAATAACTTGCATCATAGAAGTGATCGTATCCAAATGATTTGTAAACTTCATTTCGATTCCAGAAGCTTCCCTTATTACCGTGGAATACAGCTGATGTATACCCATAATCTTTTAAGATACCTGGAGCTGATTGGTACGTATTTTGTGCTTTTGTAATAAAAGCAGACCCTTGCGGTAAACCGAACAGTGAATTCTCCAACATGAATTCCGCATCAGAAGTTTTACCTTGACCTGTTTGGTGGAAGAAATTATCAAAATACAGGGTGTTTTGATCTTTTGATAATGCATTTAAAAATGGTGTTACTTCTTCCCCATTCAATTTGTAGTCGATAATAAAGTTTTGGAATGATTCTAAATGTAAATAGATAACGTTCATCCCTTTTGCCGCACCAAAGTAGTTTGGATTTGGCTCGGCATAGTTAGATTGCGTATAGTTAACCACTTCTGTCGTATCACTGCTATCCGCCAACGCTCTCTGTGAGGATGCTTTCATCGTTTCTACTGAGTCATAGATCGAATAGTTGTACATGCCTAGATATTTCACAATATAGTTTCTATCAAAGCCGCGAGTCAATAGTTGCGGACGGCTAGCTTCAGCAAGTCCTAAATTTATGATCGACACAGCTAATGCAACCGTAATAATGGCTACTGGTTTTTTATATCCAATACGAGTTGTTTGTTTTTGTATTTTTCTCGAGAATCGCAAGTAAAACACGATAAATACATCCACAAAGAACAAGATATCATAAGGTTTGAGCAGCGTAAGAATACTTCCACCTAAATCACCGAAATTCTGCGTTTGGAAAATTGTGGGTAATGTAATGAAATCACTAAAGAATCGGTAGTACACAACATTGGCATATAAAAGAATCGACATAAGTGTGTACACGATGAGTAGTGATGTATATTTTCTTGTTCCTTTAAATAAAAACGAAATTCCTAGAAAGAGTAATGCTGAACCTAGTGGATTTAATAATAGAAGGAACTGTTGAAGAGGTCCTTCCACACCTAGTTGAAATTGCGATGTTTGAGTGATATATGTTTTAATCCATAACATCAAAACAGCTAATAGATAGATCCCTAGAAAGTTGTTCAAAAGATTATCTTTTTTACTGATTAGATTTTTCAATTTTGCACCTTCCTTTTATTTATTTGAATTTAACTCTTGCTTTATATTTACTTAAATACTTAGGGTAAAAGTCAGAAAAATGTTACTTTATAACAGCACTTTTCTCGCTGCACATGAATTTTACTCCCCTTTTACACCGCTGTCAATTTTATAAAACACAAACCTACACGAGACAAAAGCGTCAAAATTGTTGTTATTTTAATGTATTTTGCGTTACTGACTTCTTCCCAAAAACAAAAGAAAGCAGATCCTAGCCGGATGGCAGAGATTCACTTTCCTTTTGTTTACTATTTGACGTCATATACCTTTTAAAGGTTGCGGTGACACGAACTAGGGAGATGGTGGGAAAAGAATGAAAGGTACCTGTACACGAAACAAACATGAATGTTTAAACAAACATAAAAGCTTGACTCACAGCGTTCTTGAATCTTAATTTCTACAAAAAACTTAACAATCTATAAAAGTTATTTCTATGGAATTTGAGTGATTATAGATATAATTAAAGTAGGTTTGTTGGTTGCTGTGTTACAGCCATATGCCTTGGAAAGGGTGTTTTAATGGACTTTGAAAAACTAAACATTGAACTATTGCAATATACCGAACTAGAAGATGGAGATGAAAAAGCCACTTCTCTAATGATATTTAATCAATGGCAGCGAGAAGAAGTTTTCGAGTTCATTTCAGCTACTTTATTTGAAGGTACTGTATTCACGATTGACCAAGAAACAGAAAAGGCGATAACACTAGTTGGTGCAAATCGTGAAAGATTATTGCTGGTTGATGCTGAAATAGTCGAAGGGGTTTTGGATGGGGTACCGACTGAAGAAACAGAAGAAGATGATGATGATTGTGCAGAAACAATGTATATACACGTAAACGCTGACGGAAAATATTTAGTATGTAGCTTTGATGAACCAAACCCATCACTGATACACCCATCATTCAAAAAAGCAATGAAGATATCACCAAATTATATTGCATATGCAAACAAAGGCGATACATTAATTTTTGACGATATGACAATAGAAATTAAAGAGAATCGTAAACATCACTTTACAGATGATGCAATGATTGAAAGCTATTTCAATGAAAAACAGTCTGCCGAAGATTCTTTCAAAGAGTGGATAAAATTACTTGATAGCATGGACAGTTCACAACGCATACGCTTTCTTGGTATGGTTTACAATGATAGATTCAACGCTGGCAAACCAATAGATGTAGACGATTTAAATAATTACTAAAGGAAGCTGAAAAGCTTCTCAGACTGTAGACAAAAGGGATGGAAATCGATTTGATTTCCATCCCTTTTGTCATTTTGTCGTTTTATTTAAGGGAGAAAGCCTGCCTGTGCACGATACAACTCCAGAACAATTCCGAATAGTTTCTGAATTGTTTGGTGCACAGGCACGACTTTTTAAAAGAAATAGCCAAAGACTTGGGTATATTAACAGTACCAAAACTAGTAACTAAAGCTAAAACACCCAACGCCAAAGAGAATATAGAGATATCATACCCAATAGGTCAAGGACTGTAACTTGGCGCTCTTTTTTGTAATGTCTAGGTATTCTCAATTATACCATCTCCTTGATTGTCAATGCCCAACATTCTATTTAATTGTGTATCGTGCAGATGCCCGATCATGACCTAGTTTTACATACAAGAATGACGAACAGTAATCACTGATACCTATGGTAAACTGCCAAATCAAAACGAACGAGACAGGAAGCACATGAATAATGGGATATAGTGGTGTAATAAAAGTCTCCGAGGGGCACCCAATTTCGCTCCAATGGTTTTCAGTGATTTCTTTTTGGGTCAGTCAACTGCAATCTATTTCCGTATTATATGTGCGATGAAAGAATTTGCGTGTCATACAGGTCGCCACAGAATAAGTTTCTTACAAAGAATATTAGAAATGACTTGTCAATAACTCGTCTAGATTTGCGAGCTTTTCATTATTTAACTTTCTAATCGTTCTTCTTTTCAGCTGTTCATCAGATAGAAAATATAAGCCTACAATAGAAGTTTTTAAGTTACTAGATTGTGTTATATGTTTTATTCTTTCAGCATCTTCTTGTATTATGAAGTCTTCTAACTCAAATGGTTTCTCCAATGGATTATAAAATTTTATATTAGCGTTTTCGCCATCAAAGTATGACATATATTTTCTATAGGCTAATTGTCCAGCATCATCATTATCTAATAACACAAGATACTTATCAGCGCTCGCTATGCTTAAGGAAATCAACTCTTTAAGATTTTGGGCACCCGAGCCAGGTATTATGCATAATTCATCATGATTAAAATCATCTCTGTACTTAATCAACATACTAATTAAGTAATAATCTGTAATTCCCTCTGTGATAAGTAAACATTTCTTATCTATATTTCCCATTCCTGTTTTTAAATGTAATGCATCTAATAAAGGACTAAGAGCCCCTTGACTATTGTTCTTGCCGTATGAATTAAATGAAATTAAATTAACTTTACCTTCTTGTTTTACCGCAATCTTTATGGTAGATACATTTATCCTATCGGGATCTAATAGATATTGCGAATGAGTGCAATATAGCAAAGTATTTTTGATTGATATCTCTTTTAATTCACTCAATAATTCCTCTTGTGCTGAGGAATGTAAGTAAGACCCAGGTTCATCAAGCAAATATATAGCGTTAGCAGGATTATTTTTATATTTAGCATTGAATTTAAGTTTTATAATAAAATTAAAATACCATTGAAATCCTTTACTTCTTTCTACAACATTGAATTGCCTTCTTTTCCCCTGCAAAGTTTTATCTATGACTTTGAATTGAAATCTATAACTTTCATTATCCTCAGTAGGTGGTACATAATTAATTAATAATTCTAGATCGTCTTCATCATTAGCTAACGAAGTACTTCCTTTACTCTTTAAATTTTTCCACTCATTTATAATATCAATATTTAACTGATCACTTACATCGCTAAGTAAAGCAGCTTTGTCATCCTCGTCTGTCATGTTTAAAAAATCCTTTAATTCATTTTCACCATTGGTTGACCTAAGAAATATTTCTTCTAACAAATTTCTCCATTCGGCTTTCGTACTATTATTACTCCGTAAGCCCTTTTCAAGATAGTTAAGAGGAAATTCAATTGTTTCTGGGACTCTATCACTAAAATCATCAAAGTAAAGTATAATTGGTAGTTCCTCAAAAATTTTATTTGCCAATACCTCATTTTTTTCATTTTCAATTGGAAAACCAACAACTGAATATTTTTTGCTTTCCAAATTCCTAGCAATGTTTATTGGTATGTTACTTTGATAAATATTTTTCAAAGCATCATAGACTTCGTCGCCGACTTTTAATTTCATTTTTTTAGCTATCTTTTCAACTTCTTCTTCAGTCTCAAATAATATGCTCGCGACTATAGTAGATTCAACATTTTTGTATGTATATTTATTTTTGTAAGTCAAATGTTCACCTTTATTGTAGTTATCTTTCAGTTTATCGAATGAAAGAATAGCTTTTAATACTGAAGTTTTTCCTGACTCATTAATACCTATTATTGGTATTAATGAATTTGAAATTTGAACTTCTATATATTCAATTGCCCGGAAATTTTTAATTTGAAAACCAATATACTTCATATCGATTCCTCCGATTATAACTATCATTTTTCAAGTTGTTTTAACTAAATATAAGAAAGTGTATTGTGCAATTAATTAAGTTGCTACTATTTAACTTTACGACAAAACTTCATGACGTTTCTTGACGACATCCACATCTTACCATCAAACATATGTTTTCACAATAACCAATTTTTTTATGCATAGTAATATGTAGACGTAATTATAGAAAGAGCCAACCCGACAAGCAGGTTGGCTCTTGTTAAAAATATAGGTTGTTGAAACGTTCTACCTCAATTCCTCCCCATAAGGCACAATCTCCTCATTCAGCAAGAAAGCCTGCCTGTGCACGATACAACTCCAGAACAATTCCAAATAGCGTCTAATTTGCGTGGTGCACAGGCACAACTTTTCCATAATGATTTTTCAAAACATGTTTTTCATTTAGAAAGAATAAAATTCATCCGTTACAATGGTAATTTGATCATTAATTTTTATTTCTTTCATTTCACCAATGTTCAAATAGGTAGCTGTTGTCCTTTGTTTTCTAAGATGTTTAATTACCTCGTCCAAATGAAGTACATCACCTTCTGAATGCAACGAAAATAACCATTGAAGTCCGTAAGATGAGATCAATATATTTTCATCAATATAAAGTTGACTTCTTTTATCCACAGCTATATAAAGTATCTCTGGATCATCAGCGATTTCTTCAACTTGAAGTTTATACTCTAAAATAAAGCTTAAATTCCTTTTATCCTCATCAATAAAAGCCTTGTGTTTTAAAATTTGTTCATTATAAATTTCGTTCAATGATTGTTGGATTTTCCTATAGTTTTCTTCTCCAGCAATCATATAATGATTATCTTTCCATTTGCACTCTATGATTATGAATGTATTAGATTTTTCATCATATATTGCGACATCAATATCACTATTTATCATTTTCCCTTTATATTCAAATTCATAATAAACTTCTTTTCCAAATATAATATTAGAGAATTTTAGTAAGTTGGTTGTTATATCATTTACTACACTATGAGAGATAGTCTTGTCGCGATTATTGAACACTTTTTTCTTATAATAATGTCCATTGACAATACTAAATTGAAAGTCATTCAACATCCATGAAGACGACACGAATAAAATCTTTCCCTTATGGAACAACAAAGGAAATTCAAGTAAACTTCCTTCTCCTTTAAATGAAAAATAGTCAAGATATTTTTCAACTCTATTTTTTGTCAATCCTGTAATCTTGGATATTTTTTGTACAATCCACTCACTATCTTGAAAAAATAATAAATCTAAAGAATTTGTACTGCCGATAATTTTTCCAATGTTATAATAATAGTTTATTACAAGACTACAATAGTAAAAAAAGGCAGTTAGTGATTTCACTTCATCGACATTTCTAATTATATCGCTTTTTGCATTACCACCTAAATTATTAAAATCTATATTCACACATCGATAACATAATTCAAGCAATTCTTTGTCAATATCGATTAACAATCTCTTAATTCTCATATAAGACTGTTTATTATGAACTTTATACTTCGTAACAATTCTATTCGCCGCTTGGGATTTAATGAAGTTCTCCTGTTTAAACCTCTCATTATTAGCTAATCCATTAAAATATAAATACTCCTTTCTGAATCCTCCCTCTACTAAAGCTAATGTGAATTTATACTTTTCATCTTCTAATTTTTCAATTTGACTTTTAGCAATTGAATTCATATCCATAATCTGTTCACAAAGTAGGAAATCAAAATATAATTTTTTTATTTTTGACAAGATATTACAGACAAAAAACTCAAAATCATCGCTGCTAAAAATAAAATTCAATTCAAAATTTATCCCTTTATTTTTTATTAATTCTCCTAAAAACCAACTCAACGCATGTCTATCATTTTCTGCCCTTTCAAAGTTTGGAGTTTCTTCTTTAAACCTGTATTCAATTGCAAATAATGGATAATATAATAAAAAACCAATATTATCTTTGTACGTGGAAATATATACTTCAATATATTCGTTTACGGAATTTACAACAAAGTCTTTTGTGGCTAATCTAATTTCATATTCATCCATAACTGATTTCCCACCTACTCTTCTCAATAGATTGTCTAAATTTAACCAAGAGACACATTATTATGTTTTACCTCCCAATGACAGATACCAAGTTCTGAAACAAATCAATTCTTGTAAAGAACTTGGTAGCTTTTATGACTTAATTAATTTAATTGCTATATACTATTCGGAATTATATCTATTTATTGATTACTTTGTCATTTTTAGAAGGGTTGTCAAAACGCATTTGGGGTCTGTAAACTTTCTTAAATAATTGGATTCAGTGATATTATTATTTTAGTCTACAATGTCCATAGCAGGTAAACTTTCGATCAATTCTACAGTCTGAATAGACATGCTTATCACTTTTAATAACAAACAGAAGATATACTTTTCATCATCATACGAGTTGGGATCCTCAACTAAACCAGATATTTTATCATGCTTAAATTGATATTGATCTATAATCCAAACAATTGCAGGTCTATTAATTGAAAGGTACCTGTGCACGAAACAATCATGAATGTTTAAACAAACATGAAAGTTCGCTGCACAGGTACCCGAACTTCACCTTAACTCATCTCCATAAGGCACAATAGCATCATTCAATACACTTAACCACTCACGCTTCATTTCCGGTCCGTACTTCAATGGCTTTGCATCTGGATTGACGGCTTTGTACTTATCAAATTGCTTGCTATCGAGAATCCCTCTGATATTCGGAATGGAGTCTGATCCAGCAGCATATTGAATTGCGGACAAATGTAGTTCACTTTCTTCCACAAACCAAGTTTTTGATAGCTTTTCAATCGTGTTGTCATAGGCATGCGTAAAATAGCGTCTCTTTACAGTAAGAATATCCTCATCTGCGTCTACTTTCCCCGCATCAATATCGTTTAAAATAGCATCATATACATTTTTTACGACAGTTGGTTTATTAAGTTTTTGAAGTGCTTTTTCAATCTCTTCCCGAATGTCCTGATTATTGGCTGAGTACGTTCCTAATAATCGGTCAATATAGGTGGCGTCGATATCATAGATCTTAATCGCATTTTCCCCATAGAATTCAATGTCCGAGAAATCAGGAACCGTTCCATCCTGGCCGTCCTCATCTACTAGTGACCCCTTAATGGTGTTGTATACGCCGATATATTCTTCTAGCGTCTTCACTTGCTCTTGAAGTGCTTTTGATTTCTCCATATCATCGTTGTAATCATCATACGTAACTAAAGCCTCATAGGCATTGTTTAACTCCTGAAAGGCTTTCACAAATTCAATTCGGGTTTCAAGGGGTGAATGCTCATTGATATCATTTGGATTTGGAACGACTGTTGTTAGCGCCTTGTGAGCCTTTTTAAAGCGTTTTTTCGAATCAACATAAGGCGCATACACTAGTTTAGATTCCTCTTGTTCCTGTGAATATAATTTCGTAGCATCCTCTACATGTTTTTCCATCGTCGAGGGTTTCCTAAATGTCACAATCAACCCTTTTGATTTGCCCGGGTACGTACGATTGGTGCGGGAAAAGGCTTGTATCAAATTTGCATAGCTCAAATTGCGATCCACAAATAACGTTTGGATGGTTGGTGCATCGAATCCAGTCAATAGGCGGTCTACAACAATAACTAAGTCAATGTGTTTCCCGAACTCTTTGAACTCTGCTTTCTTACGGGCTAAACGATTGTTGATATCGCCATTATATCGATCAATATCTTCAATCGACCAAGCCGTGTGATAATAAGCATTGTAATCCTGTATAACCGCTTTCATTTCATCTTGAATTTGTTTGGAATCCTCTTCGTTTTCTTGCATCGAATAAGTAATCGCAATCCGTGGGAAATCTGGATCTTCAATCGTCCGCCCCGTTCGAATTGGATGTCCTGCAAATTCATTGATCAACCACTCAGGATCTTTCGTCATTTCCTTGATGGCCTGATAGTAACGCTTCGCCATATCAATGGAACTTGTTGTTAAAATGGCGGACTTTTGCGGGCGACCATTTTGAAAATCGAATTTGATGTAGGCATTATCTGGGCGGAAAATCTTATGAATAACCTTTTGGATATGTTCATCCTTTTCGAAGGTATCCGTATCAAGGTATGCTTCCTTTTCCATTTCATCCATTTGGTCGATGACATGATTGATTTCATCGTCCGTAAGGCTGGCGTACTTCTCCTGTTGACGTAGTTGTTTGAAAATAGAATTCGTTAACGATGTGGATTCAATCGTATCTTCGTGTTCTACTTGAAACCCTAAAACAGACCCGTCTTCTAAAGCATTTTTAATCGTATAGGTGTGCAAGCCTTCCCCATATAGGTCATGTGTGGTACGAGCCAATTGACCTTTCGCCTGTTTCTTGTTTTCTTCAAATATCGGTGTGCCCGTGAATCCAAACCATGTGGAATTCGGGAAAAAGTCTTTGATTGCCTTCATTCCTTCTGCACTTAACGCCCGATGACATTCATCCACAACAAAGACAATATGTTGTCCCAGTAGCTTCTTAAACCGCTGGGTGCCTTTTTGTTCTTCTTGTCTTTCCGCAAAGCGTAAGGCAGCATCTAACTTTTGACGGGTAGTAATAATGACGGTATTGGAATTGGTATCAGATAGTAGGGTATTACTTAACTCTTTCGCACTTCCAGTTCCGACAATTAAGCTATTCGACTTGGCATTTCCAGAAGAAATACCTGTATTAAACTCGGACGCAAATTTGGTGAATTCAGAAGTCGTTTGATTGTCCAAGTCTTTTCGGTCAATGAGCATAATAGTACGATCCACACCAGGTTTGCGGGCTAATAACTTCGTAGACACAAAACTGGTCAACGTTTTTCCTGACCCCGTCGCATGCCAAACATAGCCCGATTCATGCTTCATGGCAGATGTAAACAAGGCTTCAATCGCATGAATTTGATAAGGATGTAAGACCATTAAGACTTTGTTGTCTTGGTCTTCACTCACAATCGTATAATTGGCAATCAAGCGGTGTGCATCCGGTATATTTAAGACTTGTTTCACAAACTCATAAAGGTTTTCTACCCTACGATTATCTGTAGTCCGCCAGCTAAAGACAAATTTCTTATGCATGTCTTTTGGTATCGCATTAGCGAAGTAGCGAGTCGTTTGTTCGTTGGAAATGACAAATAACTGAAGGGTAGAAAAGATATTGTTTCTGAACATCCCTTCTTCAGCGTATTTCTTGATTTGATTGTAGGCTTGGAATACACCGTCTTTGGCACCAACCTGTTTCAACTCAATTTGAACAATTGGCAACCCATTGATTAGGAGCGTCACATCAAATCGACGATCACGGTCATCCACGTTCGTCTTTTTCTTCGCAATCTGATGAACGACTTCGTATGTAGAAATGCCGCCACCAATGTCTTGATTGGAATACAGCACTAACGACATTGAACCTAGCGAAACTTCTTCACGTTCAATCGTTATTCGAGAGATTCCATTCTCCCCTTTCAGCCATCTAGCTGCCTCAAAGGGTGTCTTTGTTTTTAACAGTAACTCCGTTTTAATGGTGTCAAATTCTTTATCAGAAATGGGGTGTTCCCCAATTTCCGATAGGTTATTTTGCGTAATCTTTTGGAGTAGGTTCTTCCATAAGTCTTCTTCTGATTTTAAATCCGGGCGATAGTTCCACTGATTATGCCCTTCCCCTAGCACCTCAATGAGGCGGCGTTCCACCTCAGCTTCATCATTATGCGGTATCTTCGTCATAGTTCTCCCCCCCTTCCATTTGCTTAAACAAACATCTTTTGTAAGAAAGCTTTTTTCGTTTCTTTCAAAGCATCTAATTCACGCTGATGAAGGGTGATGAGGTGGTCGAGTTGTTTGAAAAACTCACCTATTTTTCGTTGTTCTACTACATCTACAGGGAACTGAAATCCTCTTTCTTCTATTGAACCTTTGGTAACATGAACCATAGTAGTCCCATTAGTTGTTTGCTTGATTCGTTCTTTATCAGTTACTAACCAAGTATACAGGTACTGTTTATCTATATTTTCATCTTGAATTTTCAACTTCCATATATGGTAATGATAGATTACACGCTCTTGATTCCAGATTGCTGGTCCAAAGCTAGTAGCCCACAAATAGAGTAAGTCACCTGTATTTGCATATTTATTGTCTTCTAACTCAAGATCCGAATAATACCAGCTATCATTAGTATTGAAATTGCCTACCCGCAATACTCTATATTTCCCTTTATCCAACAATTCTTTTTGTTTATATGCACGACCATTTATAAACATCACCGAACTGCCCAACTTCCCCTGTTCCCAAGCATCCGTAAATCCAGGGAATCGAATTTCAGGAACATTCGCTCCATCTTTCGGAAACATTTTTTGAAGTAGGCTCTTTTTCGTATCCTTCAGTAGTTCCAACTTACGCTGATGAAGGGTGATGGTTTCGTCTAGTTGTTTAAAGAAGGTGCCGATTTCCCTCTGCTCAGACAAGGTTGGAAATGAGATAGGTAAGGCATTAGCCGGCTTAAGTACGAGATGTTTTAAACTTGTACCTGTTGAAGCACCTTTGATATATGATTTTACTTTCGGTGATTCAAAAGCATATTGTAAAAACAAACCACTTAAGTTCTCTGACTTTGAAGTTTTGACATATAGAATACTCCCACCTTGTACGTAAACAGGTGAATCATTATCCTTATAAATCGCCAAGCCAATATCTCCACCACTTGCAAATAGTAAATCACCTTCTTCGGGTGCACCCGTTTTACTCGCATACCTTTCATAATCCTCAATACAAAGGAATAGTTCGCCGTTAACATGACCAGAGGATAAGTCACTTGAACGAAGATAAGGTACACCTTCACTTTGCCATTTTGTATTTGGAATCCGTGCACTGTCCTTTATTTCAGCAATCCCCCCCAACTTACGCTGTTCCCAAGAATCCGTAAATCCCGGGAATCGAATGTCCGGCATCTGTTTATTTCCCATTATTGAACACCTCTAATGCACCATTGATCCAATCGGCATTTTCTTTATCAAATTGTAGGGAAGAAATCATATCATATAGGTTAGATTCTAGTTCTGCTTTTTCTTTTCGGATGTCTTGAATAGTGGCTCCAATGGCTGCCATGTCAACGGGTACTTCCCCTTCAAATGTATCTACGTATCTTGGGATATTTAGGTTAAAGTCATTTTCTTTGATTTCCTCAAATGTAGCGACGTGTGCGTATTTCTCTACATTTTCTCGCTTCGTATACGTTTCAACAATTTTATGAAGGTGTTCTTTGGAAAGTTTATTTTGGTTCTTTTCTTTCGTAAACTCGCCGCTCGCATCGATAAATAACACATCGCGTGTACTGCGACTTTTCTTTAGGATGATGACGGTTGTTGGTATGGAAGTTCCAAAGAATAAGTTGGCTGGCATACCTATTACAGTGTCAATACTGCCATCCTCTAATAATTTCTTACGAATCACACCTTCTGCCGCCCCGCGGAACAGCACGCCATGTGGTAAAACAATTGCCATTGTGCCCGAATCTTTCAAATGATAAAATCCATGCAAAAGAAAAGCAAAGTCTGCTTTTGATTTTGGCGCTAATTTCCCGTAACGATTGAAACGGGAATCGTCTAAAAATGTGTCATCAGACGACCATTTCGCAGAGTACGGGGGATTCATAAGAACCGAATCAAACGTATACGGCTCATCTGTTGGCCAATCTTTGTTTAACGTATCGCCATTGCGTAAGCGCATATCTTCTTTATCCACACCATGCAAGATTAAGTTCATCTTCGCTAGGTTATAAGTCGTTGTATTTAGTTCCTGCCCGTGATACTTTACACTCTCTGGGTGGTTAATGTAGTTTCGAATATTTAACATTAATGAACCTGATCCCATCGTCGGGTCAAATACGCTGAACAGTTTTTTGTCTTCTTGACCAATTGCCGCAATACGGGCCATCATGTCAGATACTTCATGGGGTGTATAGAATTCTCCAGCCTTCTTGCCCGCTTCCGAAGCAAATTGGCTAATCAAGAACTCGTAAGCATCCCCAATGACATCACCATTATGTCCCAGTACATCCACATCATTTAATTTCTTCAACACTTCTGTAATGGTAATGTTTCGTTGTTGATCATCTGATCCTAGTTTTTTTGATTGCAAGTCCACATCATCAAACAATCCATTGAATTGGTCATATTTTGTAGACAAATTGATAAAGGCTTTATTCAAGTCATTCAACTGAAAAGTGTTTTGTTTTGCTTGGGCGGTTAGGACATTGAACAAATACGCCGGTTCGATATCATAGCCCAATGTGTCCACTAGCGTTTCTATCAAGTCCTCTTTTATCTCTTCATCTGCCAATAGATCCTTGTACAACTGAGTTTGATTTTCTTGTGTGTTGTATACTACTAGCGATTCATCCGCTATTTCAACTACTTTCCCTAGTAACTTATCGGATAAATACTTGTAAAAGATCAATCCTAATAAGTAGTTTTTGTATTCTGATGCGTCCATTTTGCTTCGCAAGTTGTCTGCGGCACTAAATAATTTTGAATTTAATTCAGCCATGTAGTGTACCTCACCTTTTTCGTTTATCGGGCTGGTAGCTGTAATCCAACAGCACTTTTTACGGTTAGCCCACTCCCTGTTAGTATACCATCTTGCAAATTACTTCACTAGGTCCTCACCGCCTGCATGTTCGGAGTGTCAGCGAATTGTTATTCCTATTCTCCCCCTGCACAAAATCATTAACCGACGTGCTAATTACTGACAGAAAATAAAAAAGCAGCTACTCCCTCAACTTTCGTAATGGCCCTTTAGTCTTTTCTACTTTCATTCATCGTAAGTCGGTACTACACGATACAGTACCCACTCTCCCTAATGGTGTAGTGCCATAAGTTCCCTTAGCGAAGGGTGCCTGTGCAACACACCGTTATGATCACATTTCTTGTTTTATGAGCGGTCGCCTGCTTGCCTGTAGCCAAACATCCCTACCAGGTTATAAACTCCGCCCAAACCAAAAAAACACCATCCACAAGGGATGGTGTTTGACCATATTTCTATGGAGACGGTGGGAGTCGAACCCACGTCCAGAGGCTCTAATACGTAAACGTCTACGCGTGTAGTTTTCCTATTTGAGTTCGCGCTGCATTATGCCGGAAAACAGGGCGTCCTGAGCGCTATCTCGGAAATCTCTTCTGGGGAGCCTCGAGAAGCGGCATCCAGCGTATCCCACTATAGGTTGAGCCTTACAACGCCACATGGGCGATGGTATTGCAAGGCAGATTCAACAGCTTACGCTGCGAATGCTAGGTTGTTGTTTGTTTTGCCTGTTATTATTAAGGTCCGTTTCTGACGGAGACGAGCCTCCGACGCGCAGCTCACGCTTAGACCACCCCTGTCGAATCCGTAACGTCCCCGTTAAAGGGATGTCCGGGAAACGTCTGGAGTCATCAGTAGCCTCCTACTGATGCTAAGACTATCGGAACTGTATTGCTGTAAACAGTATACATCATCGAACGCCACATATCAATATTGCTGTTTGTCTTTGAACGCGCGCTGCATATCTCGTTTTGCTTCTTTCTCTTTCAAGTCATGCCGTTTGTCGTATAACTTCTTCCCTTTACCGACTCCAACTAGCACTTTTGCAAAACCGTCTTTGATATACATTTTCAACGGAACAATGGCAGTCCCTTTTTCTTTCGTCTGTCCGATCAATGTATTAATCTGCTTTCGATGCATGAGTAGTTTACGAGAACGGACAGGATCATGGTTAAACTGATTCCCTTGCTCGTAGGGACTGATGTGCATATTGGAGATCCAGGCTTCATTGTTACGAATGAGCACGAAAGCGTCTCTCAATTGGACTTTCCCATTACGAATTGACTTGATTTCCGTACCTTGCAAAACAATACCGGCTTCAATTGTTTCTTCTATTGCGAAGTCGTAATTGGCTTTCTTATTGACTGCGAGTACTTTCCCTTGGCCTTTTGCCATCGTCATTCACCCTCCCGTGAAACCGAATGGCCAATTGGCGATCCGGTTCACTTTCTTTTTCTAGGTTTTTGTTTTTTGTTTTTCTTTGCGACACCTTCATAGAACTTCTTCTTCTGACTGCCGCCTGAACTTTTACCAGTAGACTTGCCAGATGAATTACGTTTTCCAGAACCACTCTTCTGGCCATTGCTTTTCTGGCCACTACCTTTTGAATCTCCAGAATTCCTGCTCTTAGCATGAATAACTTTTGGCGATTCTCTTCGTGTTCTATGGAACGTCTTCTTCATGTCCGCAATTTCGAAGTCAATTGAAGATTCTTCAGGTTTAACAGCGGTCACTCTTACTGTGACTTCATCCCCAATTCGGAATTGCTTGCCGGTATGCTCCCCGATCATCATCATTTGACGGTCGTCAAAACGATAATAATCGTCTGTCATATAGCTGACGTGAACAAGTCCTTCGATCGTGTTTTCAAGCTCTACGAACAAACCAAAATTCGTTACAGAAGAAATGACACCTTCGAACTCTTCACCGATTTTGTCCAACATGAATTGCGCTTTTTTCAATGCATCCGTATCACGTTCTGCATCGACTGCACGGCGCTCCATATCAGATGTATGCTGAGCGATTTCCGGTAATTCCGCATCCCAATGTGCAATTGTTTTCCCTGAAACGTCTTTTTCAAACAAATACGTACGAATGAGACGATGGACGATCAAGTCTGGATAACGACGAATCGGTGACGTGAAGTGTGTATAGAAGTCTGCGGATAAACCAAAGTGGCCGAGACTTTCCTGATAATACTTCGCCTGTTGCATGGAGCGTAATAGCATCGTAGAAATAACAGTTTCCTCAGGAAGACCTGAAATGGACTCTGTAATTTCTTGCAGCGCTCGTGGATGTACTTTGTTGCCAGCACCCTTTACCACGATCCCGAAGTTAGTCAGGAACTCGAACAATCTTTGAAGTTTTTCCGGTTTTGGATCTTCGTGGATTCGGTACATGAACGGAACTTGCATCCAGTGGAAATGCTCGGCGACCGTTTCGTTCGCAGCAAGCATGAATTCTTCAATCATCCGTTCTGCAACGGTTCTTTCCAATAGCTTAATTTCCGTTGGCCATCCTTTTTCGTCCACTAATACTTTCGATTCTTTGAAATCGAAGTCGATGGCACCACGGTCCTCACGTTTTTGACGGAGAATTTTTGCAAGCTCTGCCATATCGGTCAACATCGGAACGATTTCCGAGTACTTCGTGCGTAACTCTTCATCTAATTGATCTACAATCTGATAGACGTCATGATACGTCATCCGGTAATCGGAATTAATGACACTCGGATAGATTTCGTGATGGATCACTTTCCCGTTCCCATCGATCGTCATTTCACACGTGAGTGTTAAACGATCTACATCCGGGTGCAGCGAACAGATTCCGTTTGACAACTTATGCGGCAACATTGGAATAACGCGGTCTGTTAAGTAGACACTCGTTCCACGGTCATAGGCTTCCGCATCAAGTGGTGTATTCTCCTCGACATAGTGACTCACGTCTGAAATGTGAACAGATAACGTATGAGTTCCATCCGTGTTTTTCACGAGTGAAATCGCATCATCTAAATCCTTCGCATCTGCTCCATCGATTGTAATTGTCAGTACATCTCGCAGGTCGTTGCGTTTGAACAGATCTGTTTCTTGAATTTCTGCAGGGATTTTGTCCGTTTGCTGAAGTACTTCCGGTGGAAACTCGATTTCAATTCCATGCTTGTGGATAATTGAAAGGATGTCGACACCTGGATCATTTTTGTGGCCGAGAATCTGAACAACCATTCCTGTCGCAGATTTCATATCACTTGGAAACTCTGTGATTTCCGCAACCACTTTATGGCCTTCGATTGCTCCTAAGTTGTTTCCTTTTGCAATGAAGATATCCATCGGCAGTTTTTTATCGTCTGGAATGACAAACCCGAATCCTCGGTTGTCTTGATACGTCCCGACTACTTTTGTCGTTTTCCGCTCAGCAATCCGAATGATGGCACCTTCACGACGATCGCCGAAAGAGCTATTCGCTACACGTACTAGCACAATATCGCCGTTCATGGCACCATTGACTTCAGTTGGTGGGATGAAAATATCATCCATTCCTTCAGTCTCTGGTGTAACAAAACCAAATCCTTTTGCATGTCCAATGAATTTACCACGAACTAAATTCATTCGCTCCGGAACGCCATAACGATTCGTTCGTGAGCGAATAATGAGTCCTTTTTGTTCAAGATGGACGAGCATTTTCACTAACTCTTTAAATTCTGCCGCTTGTTCCATTCCGAGTAATTCTTGAATCTCTTGAACGGTTAAGGGCTTATAAGAATCATCTTTCATAGTTGACAGTATTTTTTGTTCTAATTCTTTTTCAAATGTATCCAACTCTTATCCCTCCTTATCTAAATAGTATTGCCTGATTTGGGTTTCATTAATCTTCCCAATCAAGTGACTCCAGAAACTCGAAAATTTCGTCGTGAAGTTCATTTTTCTCAGGACCTAATGTAATTACATGTTTCGACTTCTCGTAGTGTGTAATTTTTTTGTCTGTAGATTCTGCATTGTCATAGATAATTTGTCCGGAATTCGGATCGATTACTTCATCACGAGTAGATTGAACAACTAATAACGGCGCATAGATTGTATCCACTTCAGCTCTCACGTTTTCGATCAGTTTCTGAAGGTCGCTCAGCGAAGGCATCGATTTTTCACGGAGTGCCGCCACTTCCGCATCGATTGTTTCCTCGTCTTTACCTTCTAGTTTTTTGTATTCGCGGGCGTAGTGAAGAACCCCTTCATACATCTGATCTAACGAACGCATCGACATCGGAGCATTCATCGTAACTATTCCCAGAACAGGACACTCGGCTCCTAATTTCAGTGAAAATACGCCACCCAATGATAAGCCCGCTACAGCAATCTGTTCATAGCCTGCTTCTTTCAGTTGGTCATATGCTTCACTAACATCTGGCCACCAGTCTTCAGGGCCTGTGTGAATCAGTTCTTCCGCTGGACCACCATGCCCTTTATAATGCGGCGCAAGGGATGTATATCCCTTTTTCTCTAAAAAACGCCCGATCATTCGTACGTCAGCAGATGTTCCTGTAAAACCATGCAGTAACAGCACTGCTCGCTTTCCATGTTCAAAAAAGAAAGGCTTTGCATGAGAAACTTTCATGCGACCTAACCTCCAATCATTACCAAACCATTTTTGAATAAAAAAGCCTGGCCGTACAGATGGCCAGGCGAAAATTGCTTCTTTTTATATTTTCACGATCGCAATCGCCAGTACGAAGAACAGCACGGATAGTACAATTGTAACGCGCTGCAAGACTAAGTCTAGACCGCGTGCCTTTTGTTTACCAAATAACTGTTCTGCACCACCGGAGATGGCTCCAGATAGGCCTGCACTTTTCCCCGATTGTAGCAAGACAACGACAATTAGTGAAAGTGAGACAATCACGAGCAATGTCAATAATAACGCGTGCATAATGTTCCACCTCCTGAAACAGAACTCAACTACCCTACCAGTTTACCAAACTCTAGCAATAGAGACAACAGCTGTTTCAAGCAGTTGTCGCTAGCCGCAACTTATTGTTGCTTCAAGTTGTAAAATGTTTGTTTGCCAAGGTACTGTGCTGTTTCATCGAGTTGGTCATCGATACGTAGCAATTGGTTGTACTTCGCAACGCGATCTGTACGCGAAGGAGCACCGGTCTTAATCTGCCCTGCATTTGTTGCGACTGCAAGATCAGCGATTGTCGTATCTTCTGTTTCACCTGAACGATGAGAGATAACTGCTGTATAGCCCGCACGCTTCGCCATTTCAATCGCATCGAATGTCTCTGTAAGTGTTCCGATTTGGTTCACTTTAATAAGAATTGAGTTGCCAACGCCTTCTTGAATACCACGAGATAGTTTCTCTGTATTCGTTACGAAGAGATCGTCTCCTACAAGTTGTACGCGCTTGCCAAGGCGGTCTGTTAAGAGCTTGTGACCTGCCCAGTCGTTTTCGTCCAAACCATCTTCAATTGAAATGATTGGATACTTGTTGACTAACTCTTCGTACCAGTCAACCATTTCTTCAGATGTTTTCACGATACCTTCACCTGCTAGATGGTACTTGCTGTCTTCTTTGTTAAAGATTTCTGAAGCCGCAACGTCCATTGCAAGCATAATATCTTCGCCAGCTTTGTAACCTGCTTTTTCAATCGCTTCTACAATCGTAGAGAGCGCTTCTTCATTAGATGATAGGTTCGGTGCGAATCCGCCTTCGTCACCTACTGCAGTGTTCAATCCTTTATCGTGAAGAACTGCTTTTAATCCGTGGAAAATTTCTGCTCCCATACGAAGTGCGTGACGGAATGATTCAGCGCCTACAGGCATGATCATGAATTCTTGAATGTCGACGTTGTTGTCTGCGTGCTCTCCACCGTTGACAATGTTCATCATTGGCACTGGAAGTTGCTTCGCATTGACGCCGCCAAGATATTGATACAATGGAATATCTAAATAGTCAGCTGCTGCATGAGCTACTGCCATAGATACGCCAAGAATTGCGTTCGCTCCAAGTTTGCCTTTGTTATCCGTTCCATCCAGTTCGATCAAAGCATTGTCGATCACGACTTGGTCGAGAACTGAATAGTTTTCTTCCAGCGCATCAGCAATGATTTCGTTGACGTGGTCAACCGCTTTTAGCACGCCTTTTCCAAGGTAACGATCTTTGTCGCCATCGCGAAGTTCAACAGCCTCATATTCACCTGTTGATGCACCAGATGGTACAATTGCTCGTCCAAATGCTCCACTTTCTGTAAACACTTCGACTTCAACAGTTGGGTTCCCTCGTGAGTCGAGTACTTCTCTAGCTTGAACAAGTGTAATGATTGGCATGCAAATCTCTCCCTTTAGTTAAAATAATGGCGTTCCTGTCATCTCTACTGGCTGTTTGATACCTAGCAATTTTAACATGGTTGGCGCAAGATCAGCGAGAATACCGTCTTCTCTTAGTGTAACGCCGTCTTTCGTCACAATTACTGGTACTGGATTAGTCGTATGTGCAGTCATTGGTGCACCTTCAATTGTCATTACTTCGTCTGCATTACCGTGGTCTGCTGTAATAATTGCTGTACCACCTTTAGCAAGTAACACATCTAGGATGCGTCCAACACATGCATCCGTTGTCTCAACCGCTTTTACTGTCGGTTCAAGCATTCCACTATGGCCGACCATGTCAGGATTCGCAAGATTGAGGATGAACGCATCGATTTGGTCCTCTTGAATTTCTTTAATGAGCGCATCGGTTACTTCGTACGCACTCATTTCAGGTTTCAAATCGTACGTAGCAACTTTAGGTGAAGGGATTAGAATTCTCTTCTCGCCTTCAAATTCTTCCTCGCGTCCACCACTCATGAAGAACGTTACATGAGGATACTTTTCAGTTTCCGCGATTCGAAGCTGACGAATGTTGTTCTGAGATAAAACTTCTCCAATTGTATTTTTCAAATCTTGGCTAGCAAATACAACTTCAGAAGCAACTTCAGCACTGTAATCCGTAAAGGTAACGAATTTCAATTCTGTATATTTCTTAGCTGAAAAACCTTCAAATCCATTTTGAGTAAACGCGCGTGATAATTGAATCGCGCGGTCGGGTCGGAAATTGAAAAATACAGCGGAATCTCCTTCAGAAATCTGAATTGGAGCATGTCCCTCTTTTTGAACGATGAATGGCACAACGAATTCGTCTGTCACACCTGCGTCGTAAGAAGCTTGGACACCTTCTTCAGCTGATGCGTATACAGGTCCTTCTCCATTCACCATGACATCATACGCCAACTTGATACGTTCCCAGCGTTTGTCACGATCCATCGCATAATAGCGACCCGAAATTGACGCAAGCTGACCGACCCCGACCGATTTCATGACGTCCTCTGTTTGTTTAATATATGTTAATGCAGTTTTAGGTCCAACATCTCTGCCGTCTAAAAATGCATGGACATATACATTCTGGATGCCATTCATTTCAGCTAGTCGCAACAACGCAAACAAATGCTCATAATGACTATGGACGCCACCATCTGATAGTAATCCCATCAAATGCAGTGCACCGTTATTTGCTTTTGCGTGCTGTACAGCCGCAAGTAACGATTCGTTTTGGAAAAAGTCGTTTTCACGAATCGATTTATTGACCCGAGTAAGACTTTGATAGACGATCCGTCCAGCTCCAATGTTCAAGTGACCGACCTCTGAGTTTCCCATTTGACCTTCAGGCAACCCGACCGCTTCCCCACACGCGGTTAACGTGGAATGGGGATATGCGTTCCATAATCGCTCATAGTTTGGTTTCTTCGCGTGCGCAACAGCGTTTCCGGAAGTTTCTGAGCGCAGTCCAAAACCGTCCATAATGATAAGGCCAACAGGACCTTTAGGCATTTGCGCCAGCCTCCGCGAGTGCGGTGAACGATTCCGGATCGAGACTAGCTCCACCGACTAATGCTCCATCGATATCACTCATCGACAAGAGTTCTTCAATGTTTCCAGGTTTTACACTACCGCCGTATTGAATACGGATCGCCTGTGCCACTGATTCTGAGTAAAGGTCTGTGAGGACTGCACGAATTTGTGCACAGACTTCATTCGCATCTTCTGCAGTTGCTGTACGTCCAGTACCAATTGCCCAAATTGGCTCATAGGCAACGATAGCTGAAGCAGCATCTGTTTCATTCACTCCCGCAAACGCTTTCTTCACTTGTTCTGAAACAATCGCTGATGTCGCGTTGTCTTCACGCTGTTCCAGTGACTCACCTACACATACAATCGGTGTAAGCTTATGTTCAAAAGCCGATTTCACTTTTCGGTTAACAGATTCGTCTGTTTCGTTATAGTATTGTCTACGCTCAGAGTGTCCAAGGATGACAAATTCAACACCTACACTTGAAAGCATGGTCGGACTGATTTCACCCGTGAATGCCCCTTCAACTTCTTCATGCATCGTTTGTGCTCCAATACGAACCGGCAAGTCTTTTGTCTTTTCAACAAGTGTTGTTAGATAAAGCGCAGGTGAACAAATCACGGTTTCCACCTGGTCACTTTCCTTCAACTTTCCAGCAAGTGAATCTATAAACGCTACAGCTTCATCCAGCGTTTTGTACATCTTCCAGTTTCCTGCGATAATCGGTTTTCTCATGAGTAGTCCCTCCTTATGAACGATCTTTCAATGCAGCAACGCCTGGTAGTTCTTTACCTTCCATGAACTCCAATGACGCACCTCCACCTGTTGAGATGTGGTCCATTTTTTCAGCTACTTCAAACTTTTCAACAGCAGCAGCAGAATCGCCACCACCGATAATTGTAAATGCATCGGTTTCAGCCATTGCTTGAGCAACTCGCTTTGTACCTTCAGCAAATGGTGCCATTTCAAATACACCCATTGGTCCATTCCAAATAACAAGTTTTGAATCCCGGATCACGCTGTCGTAAAGTTCTGCAGTTTTCGGACCAATATCAAGGCCCATCCAACCTTTTTCAATGTCGCTTACGCTAACAACTTTTGTTGTTGCTGATTCTGAGAACGAATCTGCCACTTTTGCATCAATCGGTAAATACAAGTTGACGCCTTTTTCTTTCGCTTTTTGAATGAATGACTGTGCCAACTCAATCTTGTCTTCTTCAACAAGGGAGTCACCAGTTTCATGACCTTGTGCACGTGTAAATGTATACGATAAGCCTCCCCCGATTAACAGGTTATCCACCTTATCCAGCAAGTGATCAATGACACCAATTTTGTCTTTCACTTTTGCCCCACCAATGATTGCAGTGAAAGGGCGTTCAGGATCGGATAACGCTTTTCCGAGTACGTCCAATTCCTTCTCTAGAAGAAATCCTTGAACACTTGGGAGGTACTCCGCAATTCCAGCAGTTGTTGCATGTGCGCGGTGTGCTGCTCCAAATGCGTCATTGACGAAAACATCTGCCAGTGCAGCAAATTGTTTAGCAAGTTCAGGATCGTTCTTTTCCTCCCCAGCATGGAATCGAACATTTTCAAGTAAAAGAATTTCACCATCAGCCAACTCGGAGACTTGTTTCTCAACCGCGGGCCCCGTGGACTCGTCCAATTTCAGTACGGGCTTTCCAAGTAATTCAGCCAATCGCTTTCCGGCTTCCGTTAAACGTGAATCTTCTTTCACTTCACCTTTTGGACGACCCAAGTGACTCGCAAGAATTACTTTTGCCCCCTGTTCAGAAAGATACTCGATTGTAGGGATGGCAGCACGGATTCTAGTATCATCTGAAACTTTCCCATCTTCCATAGGTACGTTAAAATCCACCCTGCAGAAAACTCGTTTCCCTTTTAGATCCAAGTCTTTCATCGTCATTTTGGCATTCATGCGAACAAGCACTCCTTCACAAACAAAAGTTTTTAATAAAAAAGGAGGAAACGGGCAATGCCGTTCCTCCTGCCCATCTATTAAGTATAATCGGTCACAATCTGATAAGCCAGATTTTATGTGCCCGATATGTGTTTACAGTTGTCGCTTATAGTCCTTTTTCGTTCATGAACAACGCAAGGTCGATACAACGTGCAGCATATCCTTGTTCGTTGTCGTACCAGCTAATCACTTTCACCATGTTGTCCCCAAGTACCATCGTTGACAGACCATCCACTGTAGAAGAAGCATGGTTGCCGTTATAGTCTTTTGAAACGAGTGGAAGGTCGCTGTAGAATAGGTACCCTTTTAGTTCGTTTTCAGATGCTTCTTTTAATGCACTGTTGACGTCTTCAACAGTAACGTCTTTTTTCAATTCAGCAACGAAGTCAACAAGTGAAACGTTTGGTGTTGGAACACGTACAGCCATTCCATCCAATTTCCCTTTCAATTCAGGAATTACTTTTGTTACAGCAGACGCTGCACCTGTAGTTGTTGGGATCATAGACTCTGCTGCAGCACGAGCACGACGGTAGTCTTCGTGTGGAAGGTCAAGAATGCGCTGATCGTTTGTATAAGAGTGAATTGTTGTCATCATGCCACGTTCAACGCCGAACTTTTCGTTCAATACTTTAACGACTGGTGCTAAACAGTTTGTCGTACAGGATGCATTGGATACGTAGTGATCGGATGCTGCATCATATTCTTCTTCGTTTACACCCATAACAAGTGTTTTGACATCGCCTTTAGCAGGCGCGGACAAGATGACTTTTTTTGCACCAGCATCGATGTGTTTTTGTAAGCCTTTAGCATCGCGGAATACCCCAGTACTTTCAACAACGATATCGACGCCAAGGTCTTTCCATGGAAGGTTAGCTGGATCTTTTTCAGCATAGACACGAATCTTTTTACCGTTCACAATAATGTGGTTTTCATCGGATGTGATATCTGCATCCAGAATTCCGTGAACTGAATCATACTTTAACAAGTGTGCAAGCATTGGCGCATCCGTTAAGTCGTTTACTGCTACCACTTCAAGTTCTTCGTGTTCCAGTGTGTCTCGCATTACGATACGTCCAATACGTCCAAATCCGTTAATCGCCATTTTTACAGTCATGTAAAATCCCTCCAAGTTTTAGTTGTTATATATAGAGATGGCATACTTTGGACATTTTCCAAAGCAGACCGTTTGTAAACAAGTTGTGTTAGTCGTTCGCTAGCAAATTCACGATTTCTCTTGCAGCGCCTTCATCCGTAATGAGTACAGTTTGTTTTGTAGCTCCGCGCAAATACGAAAGAATCGCTTCTGCTTTTTCAGAACCTCCTGCTACTGCTAATACCAATGGAATGCGTTTTAGGTGATCGGTTTGAATCCCCACAGTTCGAAGGTGATGAACGATTTCACCGGCGTCATTAAAGTAATACCCGAAAGCTTCACCTTTTGCACTTCTCGAATCGAGTAACTGTTGTTCTTCTTCATCGGAATCTCTCATTGCCGCCATTTTTTTCGCATCGCCAATACCATGCAGCAAACAATCCGCTGTTTCATAGAGCTCAAGCATTTTCTGAGCGGTCGGTTCTCTTAGGAATATGGCATGTGCTTCCTCACTAAGAGATTCTGGATAATATAATGACTTATACGAAGCATTACACGTATGTGCAAATGTCGCAGCAATCACATTCGCTTGCTGTCCGATATTATCTCCAACTCCACCTCTAGCAGGGATGAATACGGTATCCTCAGCACCTGGGTAACAACTCAAGTGTTTCGGAATAGCTGCCATTGTACTTCCACCTGTCACGGCCACGATACGTCCATTTCCAATGCGGTTTGCAAAAACAGATGCAGCTTCAGTTCCAAGTAATTCGTTGGAGCCACCTGGTTCAGAACTGTCCCCTTTTACAATGTGCACATCTTGAATGGAAAAATAACTTTTAATGCGCTTTGCAAGTACATTCTTGCCATATTGCAGCTCAACTAACGGACCAAGATGCTCCAACACACTATCTCCGTCAGCAGTGATGGTCGCTCCCTCTTTCGCAACACGAATAAGTTGCTGATCTCGAAGAGCTTCCACAACCGAGCGTGTTTCACGCTCAGACAATCCTGCAGTATCCGCCAGAGGTCGTCTTCCGATGGGTCCGGATGTTTTGATAAGTTTTAGCACAAGATAACGTTGTTGCAGGGTTGCCATCATTTCAGGTACTAACTTTTCCTGTGCTTCCACAATAACCGATTTCAGAAAGACTCCTCCTCCCTCAGTAGGACAACATTTGACCACGTTGGTTGTTTTTCGTCCCACTTTAGTCAAAAAAATAGATTAACTAATAATGTAACTATACATACTATTCCCGATAATTTCAAATTTAAACTCCCGATTCAAAAAGTAATGCAAGATCGACATAACTAATTACACCTGAACAAAGAACCGCATGATCTTTTTCGATTACAGGAATCATGAACACGTACTGTTCGTGCTTCGCGTCATCTTCTTCAATATTCACAGTTGTCCATGTCAATGGATAGTCTTCTTGGATCAGTTCCATCATCTGTTCAGCTTCGTCACACAAAGAACAGCCAGGCTTGGTATAAAATAATACGTGCATAAGAATCCCTCCATTTAACATCAGTGTAAAATGAAAAAACGATCTACGCAACACTAAGTGTTGTGCAGATCGGTTTTAGCTTACCAGCTTCGGCCAGCGCCTCCGCCTCCGCCGGAACCACCACCGCCAAAGCCTCCAAATCCACCACCCGAACCGCCAGAGCCGCCTCCGCCTCCAAACGATCCTGGGAAGAAGACCATGCCGCCTCCGCGACGTCTACCACCGGATCCGCCAGAACCACCGGAACCACCACCTCTTCCAGAGTTAAAGAAAATCTGGATGAGGATGAACCCGATGACGATGATTGGGACGATTGGGAACCCACCTTCATCGTCGTTGTTTCCATCATACGTTGCGACTGGTAATTCAGATCCTTCTAGCCCGTATTCTTTTGCGATTTCGTTATAGAATGCTTTGTATGCTTCCATGATGGCTAAGTCTGGCTGTTCTGCTTTCAAATATGGAATCGAAACTTCATCGATAATTCGACCGACCTTTCCATCGGGTAAAGCGCCTTCTAGACCGTATCCAACTTCCAAACGAAACTCCCTTTTGTCTGATTCGTCCTTTTCAGTTGTTACGACTAGAAGTGCCCCATTGTCATCATCTTTGTTACCAAGTTGAAATTCGCGTAACTTATTTAAAGAATATTCTTCAATGGGTCTTCCCTCTGTTGACGGTACAATCAATACTGCAAATTCAGCACCAGTAGCACTGTGTAGACGTGTTCCATAATCCCTTAGTTCTTGTATTTGACTATCGGACAGAATACCCGATTCATCTTGCACTACATCCACTTTTGCGTGGACTACTGGTTGAACCATCGTCAACAAGACTAGAAGCATGCCAAGCAGGGCAAATGCTCGGACAGCTAACTTCCTCATTACTCATCAGCCCCAAAGTCGACTTCAGGTGCTTTTTCTGCACCCGCTTCCGCTTTGAAATATTCCTTTTCGTCAAATCCGAAAACAGACGCAATGAGTTTGCCCGGGAAACGCTTCACTTGTTTGTTATACGAAGCGACCTCGCCATTGTAATCTTTCCGTGCTACAGCAAGTCTGTTTTCAGTTCCAGCTAATTCATCCATCAACTGTCTGTAGTTTTCATTACTTTTCAGTTCTGGATAGTTCTCAACCACTACTAACAATCGACTAAGTGCACCTGAAAGCTCAGAGTCCGCTGCAGCTTGTTCTTCAGGTCCGTTTGCACCAGCTAATTTCGAGCGCGCCTCTGTTACTTGACCAATGACTTCTTTCTCTTGTTTCGCAAATCCTTTTACTGTGTTCACTAAGTTGGGAATGAGATCCACTCTACGTTGCAGTTGCGTTTCAATTTGCGAATACGCTTGGTCTACGTTCTCTTCTGATGTTACAAATTTGTTGTAACTTGGTACTAAGATTAATGCTAGCACCACAATAATACCTACAATAACACCTATAGGTCCCAATAACTTCTTCAAAATCCCCGCCTCCTCAATAATATCTTCGTTTCTACACTCCCAAAAGTTTACCCTGAAACATGGAAGCTCAAAACTTGCTAGTTATCCTATATACGCTCTTCAGTAGAAAAAGTTTCTTTCCAAACAAAAAAACTCCTCCGACCGTATGTTTATCATACAATCGGGGGAGTATCTTAAAGCACCTATATGCCCTCGGCGGGAGTCGAACCCACATTTCAAGCTTCGGAGGCTTGCGTGCTATCCATTGCACCACGAGGGCTTAACATCATCTTCTGACTTTGCAGCGGACAAGTTATAGTATACTTGCTGCCCCATCTAAAAGCAACAAATATTTATAAAGCGTTATATTTGACCTTAGTTGACCATACTATGTATGATAAAGTCATGGTTGAGCGGATGACCGCTTCAACATACGACATATTCAACAATTAAAGGGAGGAAATGAAATGAACTTAATTCCTACAGTTATCGAGCAAACGAATCGTGGAGAGCGTGCGTATGATATTTACTCCCGCTTGCTAAAAGACCGTATTATCATGCTTGGAAGTGCAATTGACGACAACGTCGCAAACTCGATTGTCGCTCAATTACTATTCCTAGAATCAGAAGATCCGGACAAAGATATCTCCATTTACATTAACAGCCCAGGCGGCAGTATTACTGCAGGTATGGCGATCTATGATACGATGCAATACATTAAGCCGAACATCCAAACAATTTGTATCGGTATGGCAGCTTCAATGGGCTCGTTCCTACTTGCAGCTGGTACCAAAGGAAAACGCTATGCGCTTCCTAACGCTGAAGTAATGATTCACCAGCCACTTGGAGGGGCTCAAGGTCAAGCGACTGAAATTGAAATCGCTGCGAAGCACATCCTCTTCATCCGTGAAAAATTAAATCAGATTCTTGCCGAGCGCACAGGTCAACCAATTGAAGTAATTGAGAAAGACACAGACCGCGATAACTTCATGACCGCAGAACGTGCAAAAGAATATGGTTTAATTGACCACATCATTACACGTAGCGATATGAGAGAATCTGAAGGAAAATAATTATAAGATTTACTAAGGCGTCCCGTAACTTGCGGGACGTTTTTTAGTTAGCTTAGCCCTTGCACAAAAGCAGCTAGCGACTCTGCGGCTTGTTCTTCATCGATCCCCTCGGCAATCAATGTAACTGTGCTTCCTTGTGCTATTGCTAAACTCATAACGCCCATGATACTCTTGGCATTCACTTGGCGCTCATCTCTTTTGACGTATAAGTCAGAAGTGTATCGATTCGCTACTTGTACGAATAACGCTGCCTGTCGTGCTTGTAAGCCCGGCTTAATTTTTACTTCAGCGGTTTTCTCAATCATTTTTCTAAACTCCTTTCACCTTAAGTAATTCCGCCGACTCGAACTTTTTCGGCAATCTCATCAATTTTACGTAGACGGTGATTGACACCCGATTTACTCACAGGGCCCCCTGAAACCATCTCTCCTAACTCTTTTAACGTAATATCCTGATACTCTACTCGTAAATGTGCAATTTCTTGCAGTCTTTCAGGCAATTGGTCTAAGCCGATTGTCGATTGGATTAGCTTAATATTCTCGACTTGGCGCTGAGCCGCACTAATCGTTTTATTAAGATTCGCTGTTTCACAGTTCACTAACCGATTGACACTGTTGCGCATATCGCGGACGATTCGGATATCCTCAAATCTCATGAGTGCAACATGTGCACCTATAATACTTAAAAAATCCGCAATTTTTTCTGCCTCTTTCAAGTACGCAACAAATCCTTTTTTCCGTTCAATCGATTTTGCATTCAGCTGATAGTCGTTCATGAGATCCACTAATGCATCCGAGTGTTCTGCATACATCGAAAAGACTTCCAGATGATAGGAAGACGTCTCGGGATTATTCACAGATCCCCCTGCCAGAAATGCTCCACGCAAATACGCCCGCTTGCAACAATCATTCGGAATAATCGATGGTGAAATGGATTGATTGGACTGGAACGTATTTGTCAGTATATCTAAATCATCAAGTAACTGACGTGCGCCTTCTCGGATTCTGCAAATGTAAACGTTATTCTTCTTTAATCGCATTTTGCGACGTACGAGTAGTTCAACCTTGAATTTATAGAGCTTTTTCAAGTTGGAATAGAGTCTTCTGGCAATGGCTGCATTCTCTGTTTGAACGTCTAAACTAATCGTCTTATTAGAAAATGAGAGGACACCATTCATACGGATGAATGCAGCCACTTCTGCCTTTGTGCAGCAATCATCTGATTCGATTTGCGTCAATTCTTTTTTTGTTTCTGATGCGAAAGACATGAACTCTCCCCTTTCTCGGTGACGATCACGTCTGTTTTGTTTTGGATTCGTCTGTTATGTAATTTACGAACCAATCTGCTACTTTTTCTGCATCGTGCAACACTCTGTCATTTTCTGCGAGTGCAATGTCTTCTTGCCAAATTTCCGGAACTAGTTTTTGTAATTCTTCCAGATCCCGTTCCACCGGCCAAGATGTGACGGTCTGTCCTGCTTCTGTTAAAAGCGGCATAATGTCCGTTTTATTCAGTAGTACAGCATCTAAAAACGGTTTTCCGACATGGTCATAAAGCGCAGCGACATGTTCAGAAGCCGTATATCGATAGGTTTCACCTTTTTGAGTTGTTAAGTTTCCAACATACACCTTGCTTGCTTCACTTTTTAGGACGGCATCGCGGATGTCCTGTACAAGCAAAGACGGTAAAATACTTGTATACAAACTTCCAGGTCCAATGATGATTAAATCTGCCTGACGAATTGCTTTCAACGTCTCTGGTAAAGGCTTGGCATCTTGAGGGGATAAGTAGACTTGACGAATTTTACGTGCGTACATTGGAATTTTAGATTCTCCCGTAACAATTGTTCCGTCATCCAGCTCGGCATGCAACTTAATCCGTTGGTTAGCAGCTGGAAGTACTTTGCCTTTAATATTCAACACCTGGCCAGTTTTCTTTACAGCGCTAGCAAAATCACCTGTAATATCTGTCATAGCGGCAAGCATCAAATTCCCAAGGGAATGCCCGTGAAGGTCATCTTGAGTTGTAAAACGGTACTGGAAAAGCTGCTCGATGAGTGGTTCAACATCTGAAAGCGCTGCCATCACCTTTCTGACATCACCGGGAGGCGGGATATCATATTGATCCAACAACCTCCCTGAACTTCCACCATCATCTGCAACTGTAACAACCGCAGTTAGATCGACTGGATACTTCTTTAACCCTCGAAGTAATGTCGACAAACCTGTACCGCCTCCAAATACCACAACCTTTTTGCGGCTATTGGAAGTTGTCATAGCGTCAACCCTTTCTTTTCTCGATATGCTGATGTGTTACGTATGTTGTATAGTCATCTTTAAACAGATTTCCAAAGTATTCCGCTAGTGTCACCGATCGGTGTTGCCCCCCTGTACAGCCAAACGCAACCACAACTTGTGATTTGCCTTCGTTCTTATATTGAGGGATTAAAAACTGAAATAGATCGGACAACTTAGTGATCAAGGTTTGCGTATCTTCCCATTTCAGAACGTACTCATACACGTCTTTGTCGAGCCCCGTCTGCGGACGCATCGATTCAATGTAATAAGGATTCGGTAAAAAACGAACGTCAAATACGACATCTGCGTCGATTGGCATCCCATGTTTAAATCCGAATGATATAAAATTCAGTGTGAAATTTTCACCTTCCCCCACTGAGAACTCTGCAATGATTTTATCTCTAAGTTGCTTCGGTTTCATGCGTGATGTATTGAAGATGGAACGCGCACGACCTTTTACATCACTTAAGAGACCGCGTTCTTTTTGAATACCTGTTAATGGCTGCCTTCCGTTTGCAAGCGGATGCGATCTTCTGGTTTCCTTATAGCGACTTACTAGTGTTTCGTCATCCGCCTCTAGAAATAGAATTCGAGTCGTTACATTTTCCATCCGAGTCAAATTATCAATCGCATCGAGTAGAGCATTGAACAGTCCACCGCCACGAGTATCAATGACAGCAGCGATTTTCGATTTTTTATCCGCAGATTTTAACATCAGATCGAGGAAGGTCACAAGTAGTTCCGGGGGTAAATTATCGATGCAATAGTAGCCCATGTCTTCAAAACTTTGCATCGCTACGGACTTACCCGCACCCGACATCCCTGTAATAATGACAAGTTCGAGTTCTTCAGAATGTGCTTCAATCTCCATCGGTTCAATCACCTTCCATAGACTTTTGAATTTTTTCGTCCAGAAGCTCAAAATCTTCCGTATACGTGAATGTCCCGTATTGAATACCAGGGCTTGAACTCGCAAATAACAAATTTGTTCGATCGCCTTCTGCCATTGGTAGTGTATTCAAGGCTTCCACCGGCTGCCATCCTAGTTCTCCCTCTATCGTCTGTGTGAGAGGAGTGCCTGTTAGATCATGCGCAACAAACGTATACAGCATCCATTCATTCACTACTTCCTCACCCTTACGTATGACCATAGTGAACACACCTTTAAGATGAGGATCGACAGGTTTTGCCCCAGTCTCTTCTGTAAATTCACGTACAGCAGTCTCCAAAATGGACTCGCCTGCATCCATCTTTCCACCGGGAGCTACATACCACCCTCTACGCGGCTTTTTCAATAATAAGGTTTTCCCGTCTTTCACGACGAGTAGGTTTACAATTCTTTGCATATGCGTTCCTCACTTTTTTTATACACATAGTACTAAGTATAATCGATTTCGCAGGAAAACGACACAAAAAGAAGCTGCCGGCATAGTTCGCTCCGACAGCGTAAAAGTTTATTTAAAAATAGGGGGTCAATCAACACTCTTAGTATATCCAATAAGTGTTTCAGGAACATTACGAAAATGTTAAAGTTGCGTTAAGGAAAAAATTCTCCTTACACTTGAGTCTCAAGAGATTCGGTCAATTCTTCCACGTATTTCTGACATGATTGTGCAGCGACACTTCCGTCTCCTGTAGCTGTAACGACTTGGCGTAATAGTTTTTCACGCACATCTCCTGCAGCAAAGATTCCTGGAATTTCTGTTTCCATCACTTCATTTGTTTTAATATAACCATTCGCATCTAAAATACCGAGGCTCTTGAATGGAGCAGTGATTGGATCTAGACCAATGTAAATAAACATACCTTGGGTTTCAAGCTTTTGTTCAGTACCATCTTCTGTAGACACTAACGTGACCGAATCAATTTTTCCATCTTTACCGTGCACTTCTTTAACAGTTGTATTCCAGATGAAGTCAATTTTATCATTTGCAAATGCACGTTCCTGAAGAATTTTTTGTGCACGCAACTCATCGCGTCGGTGAATAATTGTTACCTTACTTGCGAAACGAGTAAGGTACGTCCCCTCTTCAACTGCAGAGTCTCCGCCACCAATAACGATAATTTCTTTGTTTTTAAAGAAAGCACCATCACAAACTGCACAGTAACTAACTCCGCGGCCTGTTAAATCGGTTTCACCAGGGATTCCCATTTTACGATATTCTGCACCTGTTGTAATAATGATGGATCGAGCTTTATACTCTTTCCCTCCAGCAACAATTGTTTTATATTCTTTTCCATCTATAATTTCTTTTACATCACCATACGCATACTCCGCACCAAAGCGTTTTGCATGATCGAACATTTTAGTTGAGAGCTCTGGCCCAAGAATGGACTCGAAGCCCGGATAGTTTTCAATTTCTTCCGTACTTGCCATTTGGCCGCCTGGGACTCCGCGTTCCAACATAAGAGTCGACATATTAGCGCGTGCCGTATATACCGCTGCTGTCATTCCAGCAGGTCCTGCTCCAATGATGATCACGTCATAGATTGTTTCAGCTGACATTCTAGTTCCTCCTCTAATTAACTACTTCTGTTCAAATCGTATAAGGTTTCTGACTAACCATCAACTTTTCTGCCTGCTATACGTTTTCATTCCTAAAAGTGATCACGAGAAGTTAGGAAGGAGCTCGAACAACTCACTCACATATTTAGTAAGTGTAGGTGTGCTTATTTTATATGATTCAGCAAGTTTTGTTTTCGTGACCCCTTTGCTTCGAGAAGAATGGAACATATAATCTGCGGCTGCAGCGATTGCTTTTGGGTTTTTGAATGTATAGTGTTTCGTAATCCCAATCTCAAACAGAGAAAACCACATTTGAAATAAATGCGTTCCTTCTTCATCAAGCGGGTTATGCTTAGCATATAACAGTTCGCTTGCTTGCATCGCACGATTAAATGCCTGATCTGCGATTGACTTTTCTACGAGATGATAATCTAAACTCGAAGCGAGTACTAGCTTCTCAAGATCCTCCAGCTTTTCAACATCTATATAAGCCGGGTGCGCTATAATTTCTTGTTTGTGAATTGACTTACCTAATAGGAAAAAGCCAAACATTCTTTCGCTAACATACTCATTCCCAATTTTGTCGAGTAAAAATTGCTTGTCCTGTGTATAGATCGACGTGTCAATTTGCTTTTCCGCATTTGCGTCTGCCCATGGTTCCAGTCCAGCTTTTGAAGGGTCAATTTCTATCAATCGGCTAAATGCAGTTTCAGCCTGATGACGATGACCTGAGAAAAATGCAGCATGTGCTAGCCAAAAGAAGAAGCCTGCATCTCCTTCAAATCCTTTTTTCTGAATGCTACGCAACCAGTAGTACGCTTCCTTATGATTCCCAATCAAAGCAAAAGTAGCGCCCAATTTGTAGCGATTTTCAAACTGATAAGGTCGTATTTTCACGAGTAAATCAACGAGCGGCAGCAGTTTCTCCTGATCGCCTTCGTAATAGTAGAAAACAGCAAGATTACACAATGCGTGTACATTTCCTTGGTCTTTCCGAAGCACATCATACAGTAGTTCTCTCGCATCGGTAGTTTCGCCTCTATAAAAATAAGCGAGAGCCAAGTTATTAAAAGAAGACCATGACTCAGGATAGTCCACGACAATATCTTCGAGAACGGTGACTGCTTTGTCAAACTCTCCCGATTCCATTAATCGCCTCGCCTTTTCTTGTAACAAATGAACTTCTTCGTCCCCCGGTTCTTCTTCCGATAAAAACGCGGCTTCTTGCTCTGCAAACTCGATAATCTCTTTTGCTTCTTCTGAAAGTTCCCCTTCAGGCGCCACGTCCATGTATTTTTCCGCAAATATCTTCGCTTCGCGTAATAGACCAAGATGTGCATGGATTTCTGCAAGATAGAAAATCACATCGCCATTTGTCGGTTCCAATTCGTACGCTTGAATTAGTAAATCCAGCGCTTCTTCAAAACGTCCTTCTTCCATCACCATAATTCCATATTGCATAACAATTTGATGATCATCAGGATTCAGGTCTACCGCTCGTTTCAAATATTTCAAGGCTTCCGAAAATTGTTCTTTCTGGATTTCCGCAAGGGCTCGTTCATAATAAAAATCGCCGTCTGGGACAAATGAAATAATATTATTGTTTTTGTTTTGCTCGTTTTTATCCAAACAGATTCCTCCGATAAAAAACAAGAAGGAACGAGGGAAACGCTCCTTCTTGCAATATGTCTACAGTATACCATAACTCTTTTGTACAATCTTAAACCTTAAGTTTGTTTTCGTTCCGTTCTGCAACCTGATCAGCTGTGTAAATAATACGAACAGGGTTCCCTCCAGCAAATGCCCCCGCCGGGATATCTTTATTCACCAATGATGCGGCAGAAACTACAGCTCCATCGCCTATCGTAACGCCTGGTAAAATCGTGGAGTTTGCACCGATCATAACTTCGTCACCAATTACCACGTCCCCAATTCGATACTCATCTATTAAGTATTCATGTGCAAGGATAGTGGAGTTAAACCCGATAATGGAATTTCTACCAACCCGAATGCGTTCAGGAAACATCACATCCGGAAAGACCATTAGAGCAAACGCGGTTTGCTGGCCGACCTCCATCCGCAGAAATGTTCGATATAACCAGTTCTTCACTTTGAATGACGGTGTATAGCGAGCAATCTGTATGACAATAAAGTTTTTCATGACTTTAAAAAATGATACCGATTTGTACAAGTTCCAAAGTGAGTTTCCTTCTCCCTTTACACGAAAACGCTCCGTCTTTCTCATTTGCCCTTCACACCTACAAGTTCATAGAGATCCGAAATGTGGTTCAACATATAGTCTGGGTTAAAAGTCGAAAGAAATTCAGGTCCTTTTGCAGACCAAGCGACAGCAGCTGTGCGGACCCCTGCATTTTTCCCGCCTTCAATGTCGTGAAAGTTATCGCCCACCATTAGGACTTCTTCTTTTACAACATTCAATCTGTCCATTGCAAGTAAAAGCGGTTCAGGATCTGGTTTGGGGCGTTGTACGTCGTCTAATCCAACTATAGTTTCAAATAAGTGCGTGATGCCAATTAAATCTAACCCTTTATGGACCATTTCATTTCTTTTCGTCGACACAATTGCCATTCGGATTCCGCTGTTTGCTAATTGGGTCAATACTTCCGTAACTCCATCAAACTCATCCACCAATCGGTCATGGTTCGCTAGGTTCCATTCACGATATTCCTGAATCATTCCTTCTGTCTTCGAAGGGTCCATCCCATTAAATGTCTCTGTCAAAGTAGGACCTAAAAAAGGCAAAATATCTATCCTAGTATATTTCCCCGGATAATGTCTGCCGAGTAATTGTTCAAATGATTGCATAATCAGTTCGTTCGTATCAAGTAACGTACCGTCCAAATCGAACAGTATCGTTGTAATTGGCTTATCCATTGAAAACAGTAGCCTCCTTCTCCAGTTTCTCGTTCAGCTTTTGTCTCCAGAAAAAAGCCACTGCAATTGTCAGTACGAATGCGGTGATAACACGGATCAGAAGCAATGGCCAGACCGCGATACCTAATGGGATGAACAATAAAGTATCTTCGACGACAGCGTGACATGCGACAAGGAATATGAACGAGAGTGTAGCATCCCGCTTACTCACACCGTCTTCTTGAACGGCCTGGATCATTACACCTGCACCATATGCTAAACCTATGACAAGTCCCGCCACTAACGTTAACGAAGCATTCGGTTGTACACCAATCAGTTTGGTGACCGGTGAAAATTTAGAGGAGAACTTCTCTAAGTAATTTCGGTCTTTCAAGAATTGGACAACGAGCATCAGCGGAATGACAATGAGTGCGAGTTGCAAGACTCCGTAAGATGCTTTTTGTAGACCTAATATGAAAATTTCCAACCAGCCGTCCGGAACGATAGCTGTTTCAGGAGCAATCCCATATTTCGCGATTTCACCACCGCCTCGCCAAACGAGGTTAATGACAATGCCGGAAACTGCCGCTAAACCGAAACGGACGACCAAGACAATCCACAACTTAACCCCCACTTTCAACGCAACCCCTGTTTCGATGAACAAGTTGTGTGAAAAACTGAGCATCATCGCGATGATAAATACTTCTTTCACCGTCAAGTCGAGTGATAAGATTCCGGCGATTCCGGCGTACAAGTTCAATGCATTCCCGAGGACTAGTGGAATGGCCGCTTCTCCGCTCAATCCAAAAAGATTCATAAATGGAGATATCAGCTTAACGATCCAAGGCAATATTGGAGTATGTTGTAAAATCACTACAAGAATCGTGATGGGGAAAATAATTTTCCCCAGTGACCAAGTTGTTTTTAATCCCGCTCCTAATCCATTCTTGAGCGTTGCCGTATTATCATTATTTGTCATTATACCTCACATCCGTTTTCATGATGAACCTGCGGTAGATAAGTAGCCCAAGTGCAATGAGCACTCCCAAAATAGATACGACTTGTGCTGCACGGAGGTCCCCTCCATACAGGCTATCCGTTCTCATTCCTTCGATGAAGAAACGTCCCACTGAATACCAGATGATATAGAAGAAGAAGATTTCGCCACGTTTTAAGTTGACTCTTCTTAACAATAGGATAATCGCAAGACCCACGAGATTCCAGATGGATTCATACAAAAATGTAGGATGATAGGTGATCCCATCAATTGTCATCTGATTCATAATCCAATCAGGAATGATGTTGTTTTCAAGGAATGACTGAGACACAGGACCGCCATGTGCTTCTTGGTTCATGAAATTGCCCCAACGCCCAATTATTTGGCCAATGAGTAGACCAGGTGCAGTGATATCGGCTACTTTCCAGAAAGAAACGCCACGTTTTTTAGTGAAGATCGCCGCAGTAATAATCGCTCCAATCAGAGCACCGTGTATGGCGATGCCACCTTCCCAAATTTTAATAATATCTCCAGGATGATCTTTATAGAACTCCCAAGAAAAGATGACATAGTAAATTCTTGCAGAAATAATGGAGATTGGAACCGCCCAAATGAGCATATCCGTCAAGAAGTCTGGATGCATCTTTTGTTTTACCATTTCTTTTTGAACAAGCAAAAACGCTAAAATAATTCCCGTTGCAATTAGTATTCCATACCAACGCACTTCAAAAGTACCGAATGAAAACGCAACTGGATCGATCGCTAATAATGTATTCATTTACCGATGAATCCCCTTTTCTTCTGCCGCAGTGGCCTTTTGACTAATCACTGCATCCAGCTTGTTTGTAAATTCTTCAGCTGCATTAATGCCTAACGATTTGAGTCGATAATCCATTGCAGCCACTTCGATGATAACCGATAGATTCCTACCAGGACGAACCGGTACAACGAGCTTTGTCACTTCAGAATCCATGATCTTCAATTTGTCTTCATCGACACCTAGACGATCATACATTTTCTCTGGATCCCATAGTTCCAAGTCAATAACGAGAACAATCCGCTTATCATCTTTTACCGAACTTGCACCAAATAAGGTCATGATATCAATGATACCCACTCCTCGGATTTCCAACATATGCCGAAGCAAAGGGGGCGGACTTCCAATTAAAATATTTTTAGCCACTTCACGGATTTCAACTGAATCATCAGCAATGAGTCGATGTCCACGTTTAACAAGTTCAAGAGCTGTCTCACTTTTACCGACACCACTTTTACCTGTGATTAACACACCAATCCCATAGACATCCACTAAAACACCGTGAAGGGTTTTCATCGGTGCCAAGCGACCTGCAATGAAATTTGTCAACATGCCTGAAAGTCTGGTCGTTGGTATATCAGCACCAAGAACAGAGATCCCCATTCTTTCAGCAGCAATTTCAAGCTCCACTGGCAATGTCACACCATGTGCCAAAACGAATGCCGGTGTATCCGGTGTGCATAACATATCCATCCGTTCAACGCGAAGTTCTTCAGGTAGCAATTCAAAAAACGAAATTTCCGTCTTCCCTAACAGTTGGATGCGTGTGCGTGTATAGAAATCAAAATAGCCTGCCATCTCAAGTCCTGGACGGGATATGTCACTTAACTCAATTGTTCTGTCGATTCCACTAGCTCCCGCAAGCAATTCCAAGTCAAACCGTTCTTTAATATCTTTAACCGAGACTTCACCCATCTGATCGCCACCTCCATCTTCAAATGTCATCTATGCATCATTCTACCATTGTACAAAGGATTTTGAACGGTATTTCGCATCAATCACTCTGCTAGTCTAAAAAATTGTTAACCATGAATTAAAAAGCCTTCCCTCGATGAGTAAGAGAGAAGGCCAACTCTATTCATTATTCTTTGTTATCAGGTGAATAGCAAACCATCACAGAACCTGTTTTAGATTCTGCAAACAAATGGAGCGTAGCAGGTGAATCTTGTACATCCTTCTTAAAGTTCATAGAACGATGTAAAAGCTGATCTTGATTGGACGTATTCTCAACATCCGGCAGTTTTAGGTTTAGGCTACCGATAGTTGACGTAATGCTACCTACTAACGATAGTGAGCTAGGGACATACAACTCAATATTTCCACCAACACTCTTCACATCAATTTTTTCAGGACATTCATGGGAAGTTGTCACTGAGATGGATCCGTTAAGTGTACGAGCTTGTGTATCTTTTACTTTCCCATCGATATAAATGAGCCCGTTCAATGTCTGCGTCTCCAGCTGATTACTTTCAATACTGAGCAAACGAATTTCACCGTTCAGGGTTTCAATGTCCACTTCGCCCGCTTTGACGTAGCTGAGATTAACTTTTCCGTTAGCTGTCTTAACGCGCAGTACATCGGCTTCAAGATTACGGAGATCGAAACCACCATTCAACAATCGTACTGAAATCTTACGATACGTTTTTTTAGGAACGGTGAGGACTGTATTTACTTGTACCGTTTTAGAATTACTTGAAATTCTAAGTGATTGCTCGTCAGCTACACAAATAAGCTTTTCCAAGAAATCCTTCTTTGCATCTTCTTCGGAACTTGACGTGAAGGTCTTCACAGAAAAAACTGCTGAAATTTCGTTTCCTTCACCTGGGACAATCGATAGCTTACCGTTATCGATATCCACGATGAGTTCTTCCAACTCTTTTACTTCTTTTTGCATTTTATGTTCAAACGTCGTTGAAGAGCCAAACGGATTTTCCATATCGAACTGCTTCACTTTTTGAACCGCACTTTGCATGAATTGCATAAACTGGTCACCGACATTCGTTAAATCCTTTCGAACGTCTTCCATGAATTCCTCGGCAGAAGTACCTGACCAACCAGATTTTGAAGACTGGCCTTTCCCTTTAGTCGGTTCCTCTTTTCCTGACGTTGAAAAAGGGTCTTCGTTTGGTTCATGCTGTGCATGATCTTGTGTTTTAGCAGGTTCAAAACCAGCTGTCTTCTTTGGAGGTTCACTTTGAGATAATGCTTCTAATAGTGTCAAAGCCTCGTCCGTTGAAATCGTTCCATTTTCAAGCATAGTTAAAATGCGTTTTCTTTCGTTTTGCATTTCTTTCGCCTCCTAAGTGGAATGATGGTGCATATGATTTGCTTATCTATACGGTTCGCAACACAAAAAGTTTCATGTCACTGGATTTTCAGCCTTTTCCAGTCGTTCCTCCATACGTCCTCGATCCCGTTCCAAGATAGGTTTCAAGTACATGCCAGTATAAGATTGCTTATTTTCAGCGACTTTTTCAGGTGTACCAGTAGCGATAATTTGTCCACCTTTGTCGCCACCTTCAGGTCCAAGGTCAATAATATGATCCACGGTCTTTATGACATCTAGATTATGTTCTATGACTAACACCGTATTTCCAGAGTCAACAAGTCGTTCCAAAACTTTAAGGAGTTTCGCGATATCATGTACGTGAAGTCCCGTAGTCGGTTCATCCAAAATGTAGAAGGACTTCCCATTAGATCGTTTGTGAAGTTCCGAAGCAAGTTTTACACGTTGCGCTTCACCACCAGAAAGCGTTGTCGCAGGTTGCCCTAATTGAACATACCCAAGGCCAACGTCAACTATTGTTTGGAGTTTCCGTTGAATTTTAGGGATATTTTCAAAGAACTCAGTGGCAGTTTCCGCTGTCATTTCTAGGACATCCGCAATGTTTTTCCCTTTATACGTCACTTCAAGCGTTTCACGGTTATATCGTTTCCCATGACACACATCACAAGGTACGTAGACATCCGGTAGAAAATGCATCTCGATTTTCAGAATCCCATCTCCTCGACATGCTTCACATCGTCCACCCTTTACATTGAAACTAAATCTTCCTTTTTTGTAGCCACGTACTTTCGCTTCGTTTGTCATGGCGAAAACATCTCTTACGTCGTCGAATACACCCGTATAAGTAGCTGGGTTCGAACGAGGTGTTCGTCCAATTGGAGATTGGTCGATTTCAATAACCTTTTCTAATTCTTCCAATCCTTCAACGCTTTTATACGCACCCGGACGTTGTTTTGAACGATTCAATTTTTGTGCCAGTATTTTATAAAGGACATTGTTGATAAGTGTACTCTTCCCTGATCCGGAAACACCCGTGACTGCAATGAACTGACCAAGTGGGAAATCGACATTCACTTTTTTTAGATTGTTTTCAGAAGCACCTTTTATGATCACTTTTCTACCATCTGATTTCCGTCGTTCAGTCGGCAAAGCGATGTATCGCTTCCCACTCAAATACTGTCCAGTCAATGAGTTCGGATCTGCCATTACTTCTTCCGGCGTTCCAGCAGAGACGATTTTGCCTCCCGCCACACCTGCTCCTGGACCGATATCGATTAAGTAATCAGCTTCCATCATTGTGTCTTCATCATGCTCCACGACAATTAGGGTGTTCCCGATATCCCTCATGCTTTTCAATGTGCTGATTAGCCTATCATTGTCTCTTTGATGAAGGCCAATAGAAGGCTCATCCAAGATGTAAAGAACGCCCGTTAGGCGGGAGCCTATTTGAGTCGCAAGCCGGATTCTTTGGGCTTCTCCACCAGAAAGAGTTCCCGCTGCGCGAGATAACGTCAAATAGTCGAGTCCTACATTAACAAGAAAACCGAGTCTCTCATTAATTTCCCGAAGAATCAGTTCAGCAATTTTCGCATCCTTTTCTGAAAGCTGAAGATTATCGAAAAACGACTGAGCTTCGACAATCGATTTTTCCGTCACTTGACCAATGTGGATATCAGCCACCTTCACAGCGAGCGACTCCTGTTTCAATCGATATCCGTTGCAAGTTGGGCATGGCCGTTGCGCCATATACTTCTCCATCTGTTCACGAACATAATCCGAAGAAGTCTCTTTGAAACGGCGCTCGATGTTAGACAAAACCCCTTCAAAGTAAATGGTATTGTCGCGGGTCTGACCGAACTCGTTTGTATATTTAAAGCGTATTTTTTCTTCTTTCGAACCGTACAGAATTTTATTCAAATCATCTGAAGCTAATTCGCTAACAGGACAGTCCATCGAAATTTCGTAATGTTGCGCAACTGTCTTCAGCAATTCTGGATAGTATTGTGAACTTGTCGGTATCCAAGGAACTATCGCATCTTCTTTTAAGGATAGTGAAGGATCTGGGATGACTAAATCTGGATCCACTTCTAATTTCATCCCGAGCCCATCGCAATCGGGGCATGCACCAAATGGGCTGTTGAACGAGAACATTCTCGGTTCAAGTTCCCCTATTGAGAACCCACAAATCGGACACGCATGGTGCTCACTAAATAGTAGTTCTTCCCCATCGATTACATCGACCAGTGCAGTTCCTTCCGAAAGACGAAGAGCTGCTTCAAGTGAATCACTGAGTCGGCCAGCAATTCCTTCTTTAATAACGACTCGGTCAACAACGACTTCTATGTTATGTTTTTTGTTCTTATTCAACTCGATATTGTCATCCAGATCGAATGTTTCGCCATCAACTCGAACACGGACATACCCTTGTTTTTTCAGGTCTTCAAGTAACTTCACGTGGGTTCCTTTTCGACCCGAAATGATAGGTGCTAATATTTGGATACGTGTCCGTTCTTCCAATTCAAGGACACGGTCTGTCATTTGCTCAACTGTTTGTGAGGTGATTTCAATCCCGTGATTTGGACAAATTGGCTTTCCAACACGTGCGTAAAGCAATCTTAAATAGTCGTATATTTCTGTAACAGTACCAACTGTGGAACGTGGATTTCTACTCGTCGTTTTTTGGTCTATCGAAATGGCTGGCGACAGGCCTTCTATCAGATCTACGTCCGGTTTGTCCATTTGCCCAAGAAATTGCCGAGCATAAGAGGAGAGAGATTCTACATATCTGCGTTGCCCTTCTGCATAAATCGTATCAAAAGCGAGTGATGATTTCCCAGATCCAGAAAGACCTGTCATGACGACTAACTGATCCCTTGGGATAGTTACGTCTATGTTTTTCAGGTTGTGCGCTCGCGCACCTTGAATATAGATTTCAGTATTTTTCATGACTTCTCACCTTTCCGCTTTCAATTCCAATATTGTATCGCGAAGTTCAGCGGCACGTTCAAAGTCGAGCGCTTTCGCCGATTCTTTCATTTCTTTTTCTAGTGATGCAAGTAAAGTTGTTTTCTCTTCTTTTGTTAACTTCTTACCTTCAGTTACTTTATCCACAAATGAGATCGAGTCTTCAGAAGCTTGTGTCGCTCGGATGACATCACGAATTCCCTTTTGAATCGTTTTCGGCGTAATATTGTGTTCTTCGTTATAAGCCATCTGTATTTCTCTCCGCCGCTGTGTTTCTTCGATTGCTTTGTTCATGGAATCCGTGTAGCGGTCAGCATACATAATGACCCTTCCTTCAGAGTTTCGCGCAGCACGTCCAATTGTTTGAATGAGTGCCCGTTCTGAACGTAGGAATCCTTCTTTATCTGCATCCAGTATTGTCACGAGTGACACCTCTGGAATATCGAGTCCTTCTCGCAATAAGTTAATGCCTACTAAAACATCGTATACACCAAGTCTTAACTCTCGGATGATTTCTATTCGCTCTAAGGTTTTGACTTCGGAGTGAAGGTAGTTTACTTTCACGCCAGCTTCTTTCAAGTAATCCGTCAAGTCTTCAGACATTTTTTTCGTGAGCGTTGTAACCAGCACTCGTTCGTTTCTTTTTGCCCGTTCATTGATTTCATCCAGTAAATCGTCAATTTGCCCTTCAATTGGACGGATTTCAATAATGGGATCGAGCAAACCGGTCGGACGAATGATCTGTTCAACCATTTTTGGCGTATGTTCGATTTCATAAGGTCCCGGTGTTGCAGAAACATAAATTGCTTGGTTAACGTGCTTTTCAAATTCCTCAAACATAAGTGGACGGTTGTCCAATGCGGAAGGAAGTCGGAATCCGTGTTCAACTAGAACCTTCTTCCTCGCTTGGTCCCCGTTGTACATACCACGGATTTGAGGGAGTGTTACGTGGCTCTCATCCGCCACTATGAGGAAATCATGTGGGAAGTAGTCAAGCAACGTATAGGGAGTTTCCCCAGCGTCACGTAAGGATAGATGACGAGAATAGTTTTCAATTCCAGAACAGAAGCCCATCTCTCTCATCATTTCTAAATCGTAACGTGTTCGTTGTTCAAGACGCTGTGCTTCAAGAAGTTTGTCATTCTCTCGAAGTATTTTCAGTTGTTCTTCCAATTCTATTTCTATTCGTTCAATCGCTTTCACCATTTTTGCTTCACCTGTGACGAAGTGGGAATTTGGGAAAATCGCTACGTGTTCTCGTTCACCTAGCACTTCGCCTGTCAATGCATCCACTTCACGTAATCGTTCGATTTCATCTCCGAAAAATTCAATACGGATACATCGTTCGTCTTGAGATGCAGGGAAGATTTCCACGACATCCCCTCGAACACGAAACGTACCGCGTGTGAAACTTACATCATTGCGCTCATATAAGTTATCCACGAATTTACGTAACAGCTGATTCCTGTCAATCTCGAGTCCTGGACGTAGTGAAATCATATGGGAACCATATTCTTCTGGTGATCCTAGGCCATAAATACATGAGACGGAGGCAACAATTAAGACATCTCTTCGCTCAAAGAGTGATGCTGTCGCGGAGTGACGTAATTTATCGATTTCATCGTTTATACTGGAGTCTTTTTCAATATACGTATCTGTTTGTGGGACATAAGCTTCCGGCTGATAGTAGTCATAAAAACTTACAAAGTATTCAACTGCGTTATCAGGGAAGAACTCTTTGAATTCACTGTAAAGTTGACCCGCAAGCGTTTTGTTATGGGCAATGACCAAGGTCGGTTTATTCACTTCCGTTACGACGTTGGAAACCGTAAATGTCTTACCTGTACCCGTTGCCCCTAATAAGGTTTGGTGCTTTTCACCGTTTTCAATACCAGCAACCAACTCTTTGATGGCAGTCGGCTGATCTCCTTGCGGCGTATATGGGGCTTGTATGCTAAATGTATTTGTCACTGAACGTCACTCCCTAGTATTCCTCTACTGTCTATTTTATCACATTCCCTTTCCATACCAAAGCAAAAAGCGAACGTACGTTTTTTCTCATAAAAAAACTGTACGCGATTGCGCACAGTTTAGAATTACTCTTTTTCGTCTAATTTACGTAACGAATTAGTCAGTTGCATAAAAGTAGGTTTATCATTACGATCCAAGGCCGCATCAATCTCTTCCAACAAACGTGTTCGAGTTTGTTCACGGTGGATATGATTCAGAAACAAATCGATGTAGATGTCATTCAGCATTTTTTCCGCTTGCATTGAGGAACTATTCTTTCCCACAGCCTTTAGGAACTCAGCATATGAATAATTATTCTCCATCTCTCTCACCTCGGAACCCTTTTAATTATTGTAACTAATTTAACCTCTATTTTGCAAGTACTTATTCGAATATTCCTACTCTTCTTCTTTGTTATTTGATAATCGAATCGTTGCTTCTGAAATGATTAGCACAATTGCCCCCATTACAAAAGGAGTTACTGACAGACCATGCATGAGTAAACTTGCAATTACAATCAGTCCCGCTTGCAACCATTGAACCCGCTCCGTCAATCGGAAAATTTCTTTTGGACGTGCCTCTTCAGTGTTCGGGAATAACAAATCCATTCGAAATTCATCGCCACCACGAAGTGTTTGCAACGTCTGAATTGCCGAAGCAAAGGCTAGTGCCCCAATGAAGATGAATGCCACAACTGGGAATGGAATGAACAACACGCCTAAAATTGATAGTACGGTTAGCCGTAGCCAAAGCCAAAATGATTCGTCCGTACGGATAAATGTGCGACGCAGCAAAAAGCTTTGTGCATCTGTACGTTCAACATTTGCATCCGGCATAAATAGACCGAGCCATGATCGCTTACTTACCGACCCCTTTAAATGAGGGACTTCAGTAAAGTAGTTGGCAAATCGATAAAAACTCATCATCCGATTTTGCTCGAGTTCTATGAAATGATTATATGGAAATGGTTGTGCGTTCGCTTTTTTCATCCACAAAGTACCATAGAGCACATAGGCAATTGCAATTACAACCAGGATAATCCACTGGTTAGAGAGCACTGCATAAAACATAAGTGCGTTCAGCACAAAACGGATGAAGCGATCCCGCCATACTCCTTGTCCTTCGTTAGCTTTCCGATAAAGAAACTCAGTTCGCACACTTGCCCATAGAGTAGCAATGATTAATAGAAATAATAAGCCAAATATCGGTTTACTTCCTATTTCATAAGCACTTAGCATCGGAAGCGCGACGATGAAAACAATGATAGGTAACGGTAATTTTGAAAAGAATGTCCAACTTAGCGCTCGGCTCGTATACGTGGGTAATTCTTTTTCAAGTGGCAGTAAATAGACAGCATCAGCAGGTTTCAGAAGCGTCACTGGTGTCGCTATAAACGTTGCAGCTGCTAGCAATAGTGCGATAAATCGTGCCGCAGGTAAGTCAGGCGGTACATCTTTTAACCATTCACTATAGGAATAGCCGGCTGCCCCTATCGAAAACAGCAACACGATTGCCAAATGTCCTGTAAACACATATTGCAAATAGCGTTGCAACTCCATCAAATATTTACCGAAACGGCCCCCCCATACTTCACGTAAGCTGTTCATAATCAGCTTCCTCTGTCATCGCAATGTATAAGTCATCGAGTGATGCATCCGGTCGTCCGAATGCTTTTCGCAAATCATCCATCGTTCCGTGTGCCCGCACGCTGCCTTCGTGCAAGAGGATGATTCGATCACAATGTTTTTCAGCGGTCGACAAAACGTGCGTCGACATCAAAACGGATGCTCCATTTTCTGTTCTCTGTGTGAGTTGAGCAAGCAATGAGCGAATGCCTAGCGGATCCAGTCCCACAAAGGGTTCATCAATAATATAGAGTGCAGGTTCAGCAAGAAATGCACACATAATCATAACCTTTTGACGCATTCCTTTCGAAAAGTGAGAAGGATACCATTTTAAACGTTTTTCCATTCGGAACTCTTTCAGTAACGCCGCTGATCTTGCTTCAAAAATGTCTTGTGGTATTCCGTACGCCATTGCAGTAAGTTCTAAATGCTCACGTAATGTCAGTTCTTCATACAAAATTGGTGTTTCTGGAATATAACTAAATGACTTCCGATACATTTCAGCATTCTCATCAAACGTGACACCATTAATTTCAATGGTCCCTCCTTGGGGATTCATCAACCCAATAATGTGTTTGATGGTTGTACTTTTCCCGGCTCCATTTAGTCCAATCAGCCCGACTAATTCACCTTTTTGAATGTTAAATGATACTTCATGTAGAACAGGTTTCCTTGAATAACCGCCTGTTACGTCTTTCAAGTCAAGTATTGCCATGCGTCATCCTCCATTCTTCTTCTAGTTTACCAAATATGAAACAACAATGCCTTGTCCAGCTCATGCCGATTATCTGAAAATATGCTACACTAATGACATTCATGAAAGGAAGTGTACAAATGTCCTCTTGTATTTTCTGTAAAATCATAGCCGGGGAACTCCCTGGAGAAATTTTGTATGAAGATGAACACGTAATTGCTTTCATGGACATTATGCCAGTAACAAAAGGGCATGTCCTCCTCATTCCTAAAAATCATAGGGAAAATGTGTATGACCTGACTTCTGATGAGGCTTCTCATCTGTTTGCAGTTGCTCCTAAAATTGCAAACGCCATTAAGGATACGTTTAAACCCGCGGGTATGAACCTTGTCCAAAATAACGGGGCAGCAGCCGGCCAAGCAGTTTTCCACTTCCATCTGCATTTCGTCCCAAGATACGACGAAACCGATGGGTATCGTCCAACATGGGATCAGAAAACTGAAGAGTTCCCAAGTGAACGGATTCAACAACTTGCTGGAGACATAAAAAACACTCTCCAAACTAACGTGTAACGTACCATTTAAAATTCAATCATGTTTTAACTAATCATCACAAGGAAATGAACCAACTAGGAAGGAGTGAGCTTTAAATGAAAACATCTACATTTTTAGCAGGACTGGCTGTTGGGTCAGTTGCCGCTGCCATTACAGTTCTTTACTCAACTCCACAGTCCGGAAGTGCAATGAGAACTTCCGTCGCAACAGCATCTGCCGATATCAAGGCAAAGCTGAAAGACGTGAAAGGTAGAGTCAACGAGTTAAAAGAATCTGTTTCTGATTTTGCTAACGAAAATGTTCAACCTGCGATTGAAGGGGTCAAAGATTCTGTAGGCGGTTGGCGCACTGCGGATGAAGGATCGCGAAACCGGTTAGAGAGCGAAATTCTAGAAATCCAATCTGCAATTGAAGAACTTGAACGGTCTGTTGCTGCCCAACAAAATAATTGATAAGACTCGAAAAGCATCCTCACTTTGGGGATGTTTTTTTTATTGTCTTGTAGCATTTGAAACGATTTCAATTATTTTTTCAATTCTAACTTTTTTATTTGTTGCTTTCCTGCTATAATGAAAACATCTATAGAAAATTGAAAGTAGGTGCTTGCATGTCCGAACAAGAGTATTCCTTTAAGGAAGCAATGATTTACACTCAACGTCTTGCGCAGATGTCCAAAGCGTTGTGGAAAGCTGTAGAAAAAGACTGGCAACAATGGATAAAACCTTATGATTTGAATATTAACGAACATCACATACTTTGGATTGCATATCATCTACAAGGAGCTACCATCTCAGATATCGCAAAGTTCGGAGTCATGCATGTATCTACCGCATTCAACTTTTCCAAAAAACTGGAGCAACGAGGGTATTTAGAGTTTTTCAAAAAGGAAGATGACCGACGGAATACATATGTCCTCGTCACAGAGAAAGGCGAAGACTTAATTAAAGAAATGACCGAAAATTACTTTGTCACTGATCATTCAATCTTAGATGGGTCACTTCCGATAAAAAATCTTTATGGAAAGTTCCCGGAGTTTTTGGAAGTCATGTCCGTCATCCGTAATGTGTATGGAGATGATTTCATGGAAATTTTCGAAAAAGGATTTGAAAGTCTTGGCCAGACTTTTGAAGAAGAAAATGGTCACCTCACAGCGACGCCAAGTCAATTAAAACTCGTATCTGGTGAGGATAAATAATTCCCATATCTCTGCTCAGTCTGCTATGATGGAATGAGATGTCCAAAGGGGGTATGCACGTGATTTTAATAATAACTGTTCTCTTTTCACTATTCTACTTGTTCCAAATCAACAAAATGACGTTCGCGCTCTGCGAATCACGAGAAATTCCTGAAGAAAAGCAAAATAAAATATATGCAACCGTAAATGTACTGATTACTATTTTAATGTTGTCGCTTTACGTTGAAGTCTTTTTGAAGGTCTAACTAGCGAAAAGTCCACCCCGTAATTGGGATGGACTTTTTTCATGTTTTAGTACAGGTAAGCCGCGCCTACAATGATCAATAGAATGAACAGGACAACCAACAGTGCGAATCCAGATCCTGCTCCAGTACCTCCAGCATATCCACTCATCGAAGCACCCCCTCTCTTCTTTTGTATCTTATGCGAACCCCTTTTCAATGTTTGGGCGATTATAGTGGGAACCTTTTTGTACTCGATTCGTTTGTATGTTATAGTGACACTTGTTAATTACTTTTACAGAGGAGTATCTAAACTATGAAAAAAACAGTACTATCGTTCACGTTGGCAGCATCTGTTCTTGCACTCTCGGCTTGCTCAGGGAATGCTTCCGATGATGAAGCAATCGTTACATCCAAAGATGGAAATATAACAAAGAGTGAATTTTACCAAGAGATGAAAGATTCTGTTGGTGAGCAAGCACTGCAAATGATGGTTATTGAAAAGGTCCTCGATTCAAAATATGATGTATCCGACAAAGATGTGCAGGCAGAATACGATGATGTCAAAAAACAGCTTGGCGACAACTTCGATCAGTACCTCGCACAACAGGGTCAAACAGCAGACGGTTTCAAAAAAGCGATTAAGCTCAACAAATTGCAAGAAGCTGCGCTTACAGATGGTATTAAAGTAAGCGACGATGAACTTAACAAATATTTAGAGCAAAAAAATACAGAATTAAAAGCTAGCCACATCTTGGTTGCAGATGAAGAGAAGGCTAAAGAAGTGAAGAAGAAAGCTGATGCTGGTGAAGATTTCGCGAAACTAGCTAAAGAATACTCTACTGAAGAAGGCGCTGACGAGTCTGGTGGCGAGCTTGGATGGTTTGGTGAAGGTAAAATGGTTCCAGAATTCTGGGATGCTGCTGTAGAAATGGAAAAAGGCACAATCAGCGAACCTGTTCAATCTGAGTACGGATTCCACATCATCAAGTTAGAAGATAAGCGTAAAGCTGATGACAAAGAACCTTCTAAAGCAGACAAAGAAAAGGCGAAGCAAGAGTTGAAACTTGCCAAAGCCGATACAAGCACAATCGTAGACAAAGTATCGAAGCTCATGAAAGATGCAGACGTAAAAGTGAAAGACAAAGACTTGAAATCTGCAATGGATATGTTTAACCAAAGCAAGCCTGAAGCTAAAGAAGACGGTGCAGATGAGCCGGCTGACACTGAAGGCGAAGAGAAGTAATTTTGAATATGCTGCATGTCCTGTCAGAGGTTCTGACGGGTCATGCAGCTTTTTTTGATAGAGGGTGTCAAGATTAATGAGCAGTTTTTGTAAGTAAAGTTCACTTTTCATGATTGATATGCCTTCCTCGTTTCACGATAGACCCCTCCCGTCCCGCGGCAAGCCTCCTCTCCAATTCGTATCCAAGCTCGCGACCAATCCATCTTTTCCCTCATTCAAAACCGAACCTAATTGGTATGCTTCGCTTCGCTGCGCATTTAGGGATTGATAAGTGGATGAGTTAGGATTTCCGTGGCAACCCGATTGTTGTTCGACTGAACCCCATCGTTCTGCACGGCTACCCGCTCGTTTCTCGGTTGAACCCGCTCGTTCCCACGGACTACCCGATCGTTTCTCCGCTCAACCGCCTCGTTCCCCCCGGCTACCCGACCGTTTCTCCACTGCACCCGATCGTTCTCCCCGGCTACCCGACCGTTTCTCGGCTCAACCCGATCGTTCTCCCCGGCTACCCGACCGTTTCTCCACTGCACCCGCTCGTTCCCACGGGCTACCCGATCGTTTCTCCACTCAACCCGCTCGTTCCACACGGCTACCCGATCGTTTCTCCGCTCAACCCGCTCGTTCCCACAGACTACCCGATCGTTTCTCCACCACACCCGATCGTTCTCCCCGGCTACCCGACCTTTTCTCCGCTCAACCCGCTCGTTCCCACGGACTACCCGATCGTTTCTCCGCTCAACCCGATCGTTCCACACGGGCTACCCGACCTTTTCTCCGCTCAACCCGATCGTTCCCACGGGCTACCCGATCGTTTCTCCACTGCACCCGCTCGTTCCCACGGGCTACCCGATCGTTTCTCGGCTCAACCCGATCGTTTCCACGGACTACCCGCTCGTTCTCCCGGGCTACCCGACCTTTTCTCGGCTCAACCCGACCGTTTCTCCGCTCAACCCGCTCGTTCCACACGGCTACCCGATCGTTCAAAGATTCATCAACACGCTTCCCCACAACAAAAAAGGAGCTTCCGCGGAAGCTCCTTTTCATCGTTTTCATTCAAATGTTGGCTTGTAGAATGAACGGTTCTCCAATGGGAAAATGCGTTCTGAGAACTCTCCTGGCTCAGTTTTACTCATCGCTCGGTTCAGCATGTTCATTTTGGCATCGATATTATCAATGTAGTGCAGCATTTCTGCTTCCGGTAACATAGGACGTTTCGGGCTGCCCCACTCTTCTTTTCCGTGATGGGAGAGCACCATGTGCTGCAGCAACATCACTTCTTCTCCTGATACATCTAGTTCATCAGCAGCTTTCGAAATTTCCGTTACCATGATGCTAATATGTCCAAGCAAATTTCCTTCTACTGTGTAATGAGCTGCAACTGGTCCGGATAATTCGATGACTTTCCCGATATCATGCAAAATCACACCTGAGTACAATAAGTCCTTGTTCAAGGTTGGATACAGATCCGCCACCGCTTTGGCTAGCTTCAACATGGAAACCACATGATCGAGTAATCCTGATACATAATCGTGGTGATTCCGTGTTGCCGCAGGATACATCATGAATGCTTCTTGATGCTTTTTGATCAAATGACGGGTAATCCGTTGAATCTGGGGGTTCTTCATCTCGAAGAAGAATTGCATTAACTCATCCATCAATTCCTCTTTACTTTTTTCAGCAGAAGGCACGAGATCGGACATTGTAATCCCTTCATCAGCTTTCGCAGGGCGAATGCTCTTAATGCGTAGCTGGTTTTTCCCACGATACTCGTGAACTTCCCCTCCTACGCGTACGATGGCAGCTGCAGGGTACAATCGCTCTTGCTCTTCTCCCGTATCCCAAAGCTTTGCTTCCAGGTCCCCACTTTTGTCTTGTAGTACAAGTGACATGAATGGACTACCTTGCTGAGTGACACCCTTTGTGGATTGTTTGACGAACAAAAATAAGTCTACCGGTTCTCCTACTTTATGATCTAATAGTTTTTTCATAATGCAACTCCTTTAGGTGAGTTTCCAATTTCGGAAACATTAATAATTTTTGCTTCTGGCCACTGAGGAGCTAGCGTCTCATGGCATGTAAATACGATAAATTGATGATTTGACGCCAATTTCGCTATGAGTTCAGTCATGTAGGAAAGCCGTTTTGCATCAAAATGGACAAACGGATCATCCATAATAATTGGAAACGGAGCTTGATTCTCTAACTCACTCGCAAGCGATAGTCGAAGCGCTAAATACGCTTGTTCTTTCGTTGCTTGACTCAACTCCGCAATCGCAAACGATTGACCATCTTTGCGCATTGCTTGAAACTGTCCGTCTGGATGAATCTCTAATTGCGCATACTGTCCAGCTGTTAGATGATGATACATCTCATTGGCACGCGTTAGTACGGCAGGTAACTTCTTCTCTTTCAACTCTCCCATCGTTTGACGAATCGCTTCAGCCGCTACTTGCCGACTGGACCAAGATTTTGCCAGGGAGTTGAATTCCGCTTTTTTGTTTTCATAAAGCTGTTGTGTATGCAGATGGGCATCGTCAGATAGAAGTGCTTTCGTTTTATGCAGTAAAGCAGCACGTTCTTCTGTCAACTCCGAAATTGCACGCTCTGCAGCTAACAACTGCTCTTCCGATAGGGTAAGTTGTTGTTGGATCCATCCTTCATCATCACCAAACTCCTCCGCATGATGAAGCGTCTTCAACTGATCATCCAATCCGTTTAAACTTAGTTGTAAAGTTTGAACATGTTGCCAACGATCATATGCATCGTAGAATGATTGTTTGTCAGAAACGCCTGCCAGCTCGAATAATTGTTGCTCTTGTTCTCGATACGCCTGCAGTTCAAGCTGTTTCTCTTCCAGCGTTCTTGATAGTTCCTTCACTTGACGCTTATAATTTTCGGCTGAGAGGGAGGCATCACGCAGTTTTCGTGCTTCTTGCCTAATTAAAGTATACAGGTCTGCTTCTGGAACTTCACGCTCCAGCACTGTGCGTGCAGACTCAAGATGTTGCTCAACCTTTTCATAGGTTTCCTGACGATCATTCAATCGCTCCACTAAGAATCTATCCGTTTCTTGCAACTGACGTACCAAACGGAACAACTCAGGAATCACTTCAATTCCCGTTGAAGCAGGCAAGCTACAAACGAGAAGTTCTTCTGTAAGCTGTCTACGGGCATTCATTTCTTCTTGAGTCTGGGATGCTAAATTGTTTCTAAGGGAATCTATGTCCATCGCATGACCATCAATTGTCAGGTTCAACTGCTCTGCTTGTCGGATAAAATCATTCGTCCTCTTGCACAGTTCTTCAAAGGCCACTTCTTTTCCTTCATAAGCTTTTACAAGTGCACTCATTTCTTTCATGCGTTCATCTGATTGCGAAGGAGCTTGCTGCTTTTGCATTAGCCCATACCCACTAACTGCTGCAATAATTACGCCTAGTACAGCGATGATCCACTGTTGCTGCAATACCCCATAGCCAGCCACTACTATCGCCGCAGCGAGCAAGATCCATATCATTGCTTTAGATGATGGTTCCTGTTCTTTTCTAGCAAAAGACACGTACGCTTTCGCTTCAGAAAGACGCGCTCGTACTGACGGCCACTTTGCTGCTTGTGCTTGTTCCTCAGGAGTTGGCGCATCAGCGTTCAGTCTATCCAGTTGCTGAACAGTTCTTCGCTTCAGCTCTTCGGTACGTTGCAGTTCCAACTGAGTGGATTGAACAGCACGTTCTGCGCGTTTTACATATTCCACTAATTCCTGAAAGCGTTGCTCCTGAGTGAACGAACTATCTAGTTGTACAAGAGCCTCTACTGCAGAAGACTCTGATGCACCGAGTAAACCAAGTAGTCGCTGTCGCTCCGATGTTAACCGGATAATGTCTGACTTAGCGCTTACAAGCTCCTGTTGCAGTACTTGCCAATCCGATTCTTTCGCAAGTAATGCTTCAACTGCTACTTCCCGATCTTTTTGCCCCTCTTTTTCCAGCTTATCCTTCACATTTTGAAATTGAAATGAAGCCCTTGTGTGAATCGCTTCTGCTTCAAGTTTTTTACTTTCCAACATTTCTTGATCACGTATGCCGTTCGGAGGAAACTCATTCTGACCGAGTTCCTGAATTTCAGTAAGCAACCGATTTCTGTTTGCAATAATCGGGATACGTAAGAGAGCGCTCTCAAGCTTTTTTGACTCTGCTTGGCAGTTCTGCATCTTACTCCTTTCCACGATTAGTTGCCTCTCCACTTCTTCCAGTCGAATCACGGCGGGTTCGTATTCATCCACTTTTGCTCTTTGTGTTTTCAGTGTCTCTTCTAACTCACGGAGTTCCTTTAAAAGTACGTTCATCTGAGGATTTTTGCCCGATTTTTTAAACAGCTCCGCCTTTTCTTTCTCTAGCTTTTTTTCTAATTGAAGCAACGAATCGATTCCGGTTGTACCGGACGATAGTAATGTACGGCTTAGCTCATCGGAATCCATTTGCTCCAAACCTTGTAGTTGAAACAAGGAAAACGAAAAGACCGACTCAAAGGCTGCACGATCATACTGACGTAAAAGATCGTTAAGTTCTGCTTGCCCGCCAGTCGTACCATTTTCGAAGCGTACAGTTACGTCTCCAGCAGATTTCCCACGAATCCGTTCGACTTCAACTACACCATACTTTTTATCGTTGATCACAATTTTCCCACCATAGCTTGAACCGGTTTTGGGTTCATAGCGCAACAACGCGTTGTTTTTAGGTGGAAATCCAAACAATACTTGCAGGATGAATTGGTAGATCGTCGTTTTTCCTGCTTCATTCTCTCCGTATATTACAGTGACTCCATCCCCTAGCTCGATCGTCACATTGCTGTGGCGGCCAAATCCATAGATTGTTAACCGCTCAATTTTCATTACTCGTCACCTCTATTTCCATGTCGAGAGCTCATTTGAAATGAGTTTTCCTGCTTCTCTGCTCAATTCCTCTTTCATATCATTGGATAATGGAGACAAATAGGGTCCGGAGCGCGCATGCTGATAAACGTCTTGCAACACCGTTTTCCAATCGTCTTCATCCCAATTGTCCATCTGCTCTTTCACGGATCTAACGAGTGGAGAATCTGGCAACAGCGTACTCTTTTGCTTCGACTCAAAGAAGAGCTCAGAGAACCAGGCATTACGATCCGCTGATTCACGTAGAACTTCTAGCCATTCTTCGTCTGATGAACCGCTGAATAGCTGTGATGCCTCGGAGCCAATGTGAACGTTTCTGACACTTAACATACTCGCGCCATTCCGCTCAACGACTTCAGTTGCAGCATTCTGACAGGCAGTCAACCACTCATTGGCAAGCCCCATTTCCGTACAATCGATCTCGATTTCATCAAACACGAGAACCGATGTCGGAACGAAGTTGAGTGAGGAAACATTCTCCTCAAGTTCCACTTCGTAAAACCCTTTCACTCCCTGTTCGTTGCGATGTCGTCCTTGTAAGTTTCCCGGATAGACGATTGGGGGTCCATTATGTAAAAGTTGCCGTTTATGAATATGTCCAAGCGCCCAATAATGATAGCCTTTTTCTATCAATGCTTCTTTTGTAAATGGGGCATAGACGGCATGCGTTTCTTCCCCTGCGATACTGCCATGAAGCATGCCAATGTCAACTGTGCCTGGTTCACGATTCGCTTTCGGGTAGTGTCCGATCATCGCTTCTTTAATGTGACGCTCCTTATAGCTGAACCCATGGATCCGAATATTTAGCCCCCTGACAACAAGTTCTGAAGTTTCCACTTCCGGACCAAATACTGTCACGTTATCCGGTAATTGAAATCGTGTCCACTTACCTCCCAGATGATCATGGTTTCCATAGGAAATGAATACCGGAATACTAGCTTGCTGCAAACGCTCGAGTCCTTTGACAAATCTCATTTGTGCGCGCAAACTCCGATCTTCACCGTCATAAATATCGCCTACAATGAGAACAAAATCCGGTTTGGTCTTCTCCGCATACTGGATGAGTTTTTCATAGGCTGCAAATGTACTTTCACGAAGTTCCGTCAGTCGAGATATCGGCATGTCCGTAATTCCTTTAAATGGACTGTCTAAATGTAAGTCCGCAGTATGTAGGAATTTAATCATGAATAGTAGACACCTCCCAAAACGAATATTTGTTCTAATTTTACCATATTTTCCGTTACTGCGCGACAGCAATCAAGAGTTTTCGTTTGCAAAAACTTCACAAAAAAGCAGAGGATTCGTACCTTCCTCTGCTTGAGCATACAATTATTCATATTGTCTTATTCTTTTCCTAACTGAATGGCTTTCTTAATATCCTTCAATGATCGAGATGGACCGTACATTAGAACGCCTCCACGATAGACACGCGCTCCGAACCATCCCAGTACAAAGATGGTCACAAGCATAATTACAATCGCAAGTAGGGGTTCCCACATCGGTAGATCCAGCATGCCTACGCGTAAAAACATCACTAGCGGTGTGAAGAATGGGAAGAATGATGCGTACTTCAAATAAACGAGTTCAGGATTCCCTAACCCTGAAGCAGCTAATATGAATGCTGCAACAATCATAAGCGTCATCGGCATAATCATTTGCTGGACGTCTTCCGTTCGGCTTACGAGAGAGCCTAAAAGAGCTGCTAGCGTTGCGTATAAGAAGTATCCGAGTAAGAAGAACACAACTGCATATACAAGTGTCATCGGATTAATGTCTGTAACGTTAAAGAAGCTGCCGATTCCCTCTGTTGCTTCTGAGGGAGAAGTTTTAAAAGCGATGAAGCCTGCAATTCCGTAAAGCAAGATCTGAACAATACCTAGTGTTCCGATACCGAGTACTTTAGCAAACATATGCTTTACTGGAGATACACTGGAGATCAGAATTTCCATCACGCGGGATGATTTTTCCGTTGCGACTTCGGTTGCAATCATTCCTGAGTAAAGGATGACAGCAAAATAGATGACAAACATGAGGACATACACTAAGATACGTGCCTGATTCAACTCATCTTCAGATTTTGCTGAAGCAGAAATATTATTCTTTTCAAAGTTTACTTGTGTAAAAAGAGAATCTACTTGTTCACTGGACAAGGAAAGTTCATCCGCTTTGACTCCTGCCTGTACGGTTTGCAGTGCATTACGCAACGTTTCCGGCAGACTCGTTTCTATGCTACTGAGAGTCGTATACTTCGCCTGGATTGTGTTGGTTTCATCCAAAGAGAGTGTTAAAAACGAGTCAATGTCTTCTGAACGTACTTGTTTCTCAAGCTCTTTTTCACTTTCCTCTGTCGCCTCTACCGTAATATCGGACTCGTTCGATTGGAGGACTGCTGCGAGTGGATCCTTAAGTTGCCCACTTGCGTCGATCACTTTCAGTGTTGTGGGCTCGTCGCCACCAATCCCATCAATTGAATCGAGAATTCTTGGTAAGTTCGAGAGTAAAAAGATTCCCGCTACCACTAGTACTGTTGTTATGACAAATGACTTCGTTTTCGCTTTCGTCATAAATGCTTGTTTAAATATGATCCAGAATTCACGCATGTTCCTTCCCCACCTTTGCAATGAAGATATCTTGAAGTGTCGGTTCTTCGATTTCAAATTGACGGACAGGTCCAGCCTTTAATGCCTCCGTCAGAAGTAGCTCTGCCGTTTCGTCAGAATCCACTTGATAGACTGCTCCTTCGATCGTCGGCTTTACAGAGTTCACGCCTGGAAGCCCAGCAAGTGCATCCAGTTTATAATCTGAACGGATTCGCACATTTTGTTTCCCCAATGAGCGTTTCACTTCTTTCAATGTCCCACTGACAATTTGCTTTCCGTGGTCAATTATGCTGAATTGCTCACACAATTCTTCAACATGATCCATCCGATGACTGGAAAAAACAATTGTTGCTCCGCTATTTCTAATATCCAGAATCGCCTTTTTTAACATTTCAACGTTTACCGGGTCTAGGCCAGAGAAAGGTTCATCCAAAATAATTAGTTTCGGCTTATGTAAAAGAGCTGCAATCACTTGGATTTTCTGCTGATTCCCTTTTGACAGTTCCTCTACTTTTTTGTTCAAATACTGCGGCACTTCAAAACGATCGAGCCAACCGCCAATTTCCCGCTTTGCATCGGAACGTTTCATGCCTCGGAGCTCCGCTAAAAAGAGCAATTGTTCTTCGACTTTCATTTTTGGATAAAGTCCGCGCTCCTCAGGTAGATAGCCAATATGAGGGCTCGTCGTATAAGAGATTGGTTTTCCATTCCAAGTAATAGTTCCTTCGTTCGGTGTCAGCAGTCCGAGAATCATTCGAAATGTCGTTGTTTTGCCTGCACCGTTCGCCCCTAAAAAACCATACATCGCTCCTTCTCCAACTGTTAACGAAAGGTCATTCACAGCTGTGAAATCACCGAATCGCTTTGTCACGTGTTCAATTTGTAATGCCATGGTTATACTCCCCCTTATTTCTCTATATTAAAGATTACGATTAACGAACCCGATTCGTTTCAATTTTTCGCAATCCCTCTGACTATTTCACTACTTATCTTATAGTTTTCTGTTATAGATAAGAACTGCTACAAAATAGGTAGTGATTCCAACAGCATACAAACTTGCTAATAACATAGATGCGAGCGTCCATCCCTCTACGATTAAAGCTACTATTGAGAGGAGATAAGACAGTCCAATGAAAGTAATCCATGATACCGTTCTTGCTTTAACATGAACTTTTTCATATCGTTCATCAAATAATCGACTTTTTTTACCTTTTCGCCAATAAATCAAAGCAATAATTGAAACGACTCCGAAACCTACAATGAAACCAGAAGCGGTTGAAAACCAATCCACTCAACTCCCCCCTTTCTACTGTTCTTCCGTTTCATCTGGATTAAAAATCTTTTCTATGGGGCGATTGAACAACTTAGAAATCTTAAACGCTAAGATAAGCGATGGATTGTACCTACCTTTTTCTAAAGAGATAATCGTCTGACGAGATACTTCCAAACTTTCAGAAAGTTCATCTTGCGTTAGACCCATTTCCATTCGGATCTCTCTTATCAAGTTTTTCACTCAAGGGGTCCCCTCTCTTCCCAATCTATAAGTAATAAAAGGGATATCATTCCGTAGTAAAGGTACCTTTACGTAAAGCGTACTTTACTAACTAATGAATGTCAAGCAACATTTACATTCTATTTGCGTGGTAGTTAGAAAAGACAGTGTGTATCTAAAAGTGATTACTTTAAACTCGCACTGTCTTAACCATCACTTTAGTATGCAACCTAATCTCTATTCGTTGAACTAGGCATTCCTTCAGTAATGAATCACTATTCATTTATGGTAGGAAACGTGTATACTAGAGAAAAAGGATAGGAGTGGATGATTGTGAGGACGTATAAATTGACGGCGTATGAAAAAAACGGAAAAATGATTGCAGATGAAACCTTTACTGCAGATACAGATGAAGCAGCGAAAGTGAAAGGGCAATCGTTACTGGAAGAGCAAAACTTGCTCGATCAAACCCATCGTCTCGCTTCACCTGCAGGTAAATTATTGTTGTTTCATGTTTAAAGCGTTATTCGATACAATGTGCTATTCTGTAAACAATCAGTTAGGAGGCGCATTCCATGAAAATTGCTTTAATTGCCCACGATGAAAAAAAAGACGAGATGGTAAATTTCACGATTGCCTATGAATCGATATTTGAAAACTATACACTTTACGCTACGGGTACTACCGGAAAAAGAATTATGGAAGAAACTAACCTACAAGTAAATCGTATGAATTCTGGACCACTTGGTGGAGATCAGCAAATTGGGGCAATGATTGCCACTGGAGAGTTAGATCTCATTCTTTTTTTCAGAGATCCATTGACTGCACAACCTCATGAGCCAGATGTCAGTGCACTGTTACGTCTTTGTGACGTATATGGCATTCCACTTGCAACGAACATTGCGACAGCTGAACTGCTCATTCGCTCCATTGAAAAAGGCTACTTTCAATGGCGGGATACTGTAAATAAATACAAACAAAAGACGCTTGCCCGCTTTGACCGCGGATAAGCGTCTTTTGCTAATTCATAGATAGTTTTTAATAGCCCGCTGCAGTGTACCAAGTGTTTTGGTGTCACCATCTAATCGAATACCGAGCGTCGCCATTTTTCGGACGACATCCGGCCGGAGTCCCGTGATGACTGTCTGACAGCCCATCAGTTTAGTGCTTTCAATGACTTTACTTAAATTATCTATAACTTCATGTTCCATATCTGATATTCCCGATAAATCGAGTATGAGCGTTTGTATGTGATGAATACTAATTTCATTCAATACTTTTTCTTGGATGACTGTCGTTCTATAATAGTCGAGCATTCCAATTAGCGGCAAAATACTGGTTGTTGGAGTAATGGGGATAATCGGAACGGACAAGTTTTCCACAAGATTCTTTTGAGCTTTAATTTCCTGATCTTTGTAGGATGAATAGCTAATGAAAAATTCATTTAAAAAATGATCTAATCGTGAATTTATCTTCTTTTCAAGCGCAAAGAATTCATTCAATTTAAACTTTATTGTTTTCGCTTGTATGTACTCTTGTATAAAGTCCCATAACGTACGACGAATTGCGGAAACCCATTCCAGTTTGAACGCAAGTGTTAAAGCATGTCTCGCCCACGCAACCCCTTCGACTTTAGCAAAAGACTCCAGTTCCTCTTTCTTTGCTTCAATGACAAAGGCAACTAGTTTATGAGCATTTTCGATTAAGTCAATATTACCGATACGAAGAATTTCTTCAATTCTATCATTGACGGTTGCCGCCTGCATTAAAAGTTCTCGCTCGAAATTATCCCTATTGTCTATCATAAACTGTTTCACTTTAGGACTAACTTGGTCATTAGACATGCTACTGCCTCCTTCACTGACTTAAATATATACAAACATTGATATTAGTTCCCTATTTCTACATATTGAAACCTTTTACAAGAGTTTTACGCAAAAGTAAAACCGGCAGTCTTCTACGTAAGATGCCGGTTTTGTTTCATTAGTTCCCTGAGAAGACGGGTTGTCGTTTTTCCACAAATGCACGAATGCCTTCTAAATGATCTGCCGTGTTTCGCATCGCCACTTGAGATTCACTTTCCAACTGAAGCACTTGCTCAAGCTCTGTGCGCTTACTTTCATGCAAAATTCTTTTAGAGGCAATCATTGCAGAAATCGGTGATCTGAGCAAGCCATTGGCAAGCTGAGTTGCGGCCATTTCCGCTTGTCCTTTTGGAATCAGTTCATCGACAAGACCTGCTGCTTTTGCTGTCTTCCCATCGATGACCTCTCCACCCCAAATCATTTTCTTCGCATTTGTGGTACCAATACGTTCTTTTAAGAAGAAATGTCCTCCGCCATCTGGCACGAGACCGATTCCGATAAAGTTCATTGCCAGTTTACTGTCTTCCTCAGCAACGAGAATGTCGCAGCCAAGTGCTAGACTGAAACCAAGTCCAGCAGCAGAACCGTGAATGGCAGCGATTGTGATTTGTGGCAGCAAGTAAAGCGTCTTCGCAAGGCGTGTGATGTGCTGCATGACATCACCCATATCCATCGGTGACTCGGGATCAATCATTTTTTTAATATCTCCACCTGCTGAAAACGTTCGACCTGCTCCTTTGATGAGTACTACCTGTATTCCATGATCAGACTGTAACTCTTCAAAAGCGTCCGCTAATTCCCTCATCATCACATCGTCCATCGCATTCATCGAACTCGGACGATTTAGTGTAAGCGTCGCAATCCGGTTATCTTTTGCAAGTTCTATTGTTTGATACATGATAATTCCCCTTTTCCCTTTTTGAATTGACTAGCAATAAAAATGAACAGTCATTCATTATCTAATTCGAGGTAAAGAGGTAAAGTCCTTTATTTTGAAACGGGTTGTGGAAAGATTTCATCCAGCAACTCTAACTTTTTTTCAATCGATTCTTGGTATGACAAAATATAGGCTGCTGGGTCTTTTGGGTTGTGGAATTGAGTGATCCGACCAGTTTTAGGATCTCGGAACTTACTAGAAGCACCGCACCCAATACCGATAATGGACTGTACTTCTTCCATGATCATAATATTATAGATGCTTTCTTCGCCTGGTTTTGAATACCCTACGTTCTCCAGATTCCCAAGTATGTTTTTCTGGCGATATAGATAATAGGGGACATATCCGTTTGCTTCTGTCCACTGTTCGCCAAGCTTCATCATTTGCTCAGCCGTCGGGCGATCAGCCACTTCGTATTTCTTTTTGTTCCGTGTCATTTCAGAAGCACGTTTAAACGATAGCGTGTGGATTGTTAACGATTCAGGCTGAAGCTTTTCGGTTTCCTGAAGGGAATGATTGAACTCTTCAATACCTTCGTTTGGTAAACCGATGATAAGATCCATGTTAATGTTGTTCATCCCCATGGAACGAGACAGCTTAAATTTGTCGATGGTTTCTTGTACTGTATGATGTCGACCAATCGCCTTCAACGTTTCGTCTGTATACGATTGAGGATTCACACTAATCCTGTCGATACCAAACTTTTTTAGAACCTCGATTTTAGCAGGAGTAATCGTATCCGGTCGTCCTGCTTCCACCGTTACTTCCCGTACTTGTTTCATGAACGGGAAGGAGTCGATCATAACTTGATACAGGGCATCCATTTCTTCCGCTTCAATCGAAGTTGGGGTACCACCGCCAAAATAGATTGTCGTCACTTTGACATTCCGTTCAGTAAGCCATTCTCCAAGTTGTCGAATTTCTTCATGTAGCCCATCTAAAAATGTCTCTACACGACCGCTTTTTCGATGGATTGCGTATGCAGGAAACGTACAATAGGCACACTTTGTCGGACAAAACGGAATTCCGATATAGATGCTCACTTCTTCTTGAACTTTGTAAAGATCCGGTACAGCTTTCAATTGAATGTCGGTGATGGTCTCGAGCAAGTTCACTTTTCGTTCGGACACACGGTGTTTATCCATTAACAATTGCTTTACATCACGCGCGTTATGACCTTCCTGTCGATACTTATGGTACAGCTTCGTCGGACGAATCCCCGTCAATATCCCCCACTCTTGCACCATGCCTGTGAAGGATTCCAGAACTTCCAATAAGACATGTGAGTAGAGCCGTTTCCATTGTCGGTTCTGTTCTTTCTCATTCCCGCCTTCAGCGCTTTCTGCGAATTCTGCATGATAAGTTTTTCCTTGAACCGTAAGCTCTGCTGTTACAATGAGTCTGTCTCCTTCTTGCCTCTCTTGGAAGTGCAGATTGAGCTCTCCCATTTCATCTTTTTTAACAATTTTTGTTTCTTCGAAAAACAGATTGGAAAGGTGGATGAACATCCTTACCCAGTCCTCTTTAAAATCGCCATGTAGTGCGATCGTTTGCATAGCTAGCCCAACTTTCTCATGGATCTAAATGATCCGATTGTCTGTGATACTCAGTATAGCAAATCACGAAAAGAAAAAACCAGCCACATTGGGCTGGTTTTGGTGTCAATTCATTGTCTCGTATAATTCTTGAACAGGTTTCATCAAAATCCGGTTGATTTCTTCGATGACTCCGCTCAATCTCATTTCAGCTTCTAACATGGACATGATTTTCGGATTTTGTTGTGAAAGTTGAGCAGTCTTTTGAGCATGCTCCAGTTCGTCTGGCAAAATTTCTTCTCCGGCCATTTGTTTCTGCTGCAACGTCACTTGAATTTCACGGAAATTGCGGAACATTTCCAGTGCTTCAGGGTCCGCTTTGACATTTTCAATCGCCTCTTTAACCGCTAAAAATTCATCTGTCGTGCGAAGAGATGTTTCCAACTTATTAATGTCATCATAAATATTGACTGCCATGTAAAATTCCCCCTAAGTAAGATTTGTAAAGTATACAATGAGTCCTTGCACAATTCCAATCATACCACCTAATAGTGCGCCAAGGACGGTTATCATTTTAAACTCACGTTTTGAAATCCCTAATACAAGATCCTCAAGTACAGAAACCGGGAATGTGTCTACTTGTTCTTTCACAATTTGGTCTAGCTTCAACTTTTTTAAGGATTGTTCCAATTGAATCTCAGCTTGTGTGAATGCAAACTCGATGACTTTAGGTGTTAAGTTTGTGGCAGTCCACGAAGCACCAGTAGACCAGTAATAGTGAATCGGCTGCGCAAGTCGATTTGAAACATCCAATTCCTTGAGCAAGTAGTTCCGCAACGTGATGCTAAGCCCATCCCAGTCAAATCCGCCTACTAACTCTTCCATAGGTCTCTGCTTTAATTTTGCCCATTCTTTTGTGAGCATCGTCTCAATAAGTTGTGTGGTCCCAGGTGCAGCGATAAATTTCTTTGCTTCCCGTTGGACCTTTTCAACGAGCGAGTTCGAGTCCCCGAAAAACATATTGACCATTCCGCCTAGTGTCCCTTTTGACTCCAGGAAATCTGCTATTAATCGCTGAAACATCACTTTCCCTTCATACGAATCCACGAACTGGTCCGCTCTATTCAACACATATGAAGTCACTGTCGGAATATGTGTTTCTGCTTCCAACAGCCATTTTTCTGGAACCTTTTCTTCTACAGTTCCCGATAAAATTGCATGTTTTGCTGTCTTAAGACGAGTGTCAATAAGCGTAGTAGTTTTTTGCTCTAAAACAAGATCCAAATCAGAAACCCCTGCAAGTTCAAGCCATTCTGCAATCGTTCGATCCGATTTAAAGACTTCTTTCTCCAATCGACTTTGAACGAATTGTTCTGCTTTGGCTGCCATTTCAGGTGTCAATAGCCGCTTACGAAATGTATCTGGTGTCAGTAAATAATTTGTTACAGTTCGTCCTAACTGTACGGCAAGTTCATCTCGTCGTTTCGGGATAAGTCCGGGAGTAAATGGAACCCGCCAACTGCCGATATATTTTGCTTCGTGAGGTCGAAATAACATCTTGATAGCCAAGTGGTTCGTGAAGCCTCCAATTACTGCTCCGATGAGTCCCATGAACAAAAGAATCCATAAAAATTCCAATCGCTTCACCTTTTCCTGTTGGATTTCTTTCATCTTATAACAGAACACGATGGTTGACCAACTAATTAGGCTGTCGGTCCTGTATAACCATCGGCTGAATTTGATGTGAAAATCCAGTATGATGAACAGTAGAGAAGCGCTTCTAAGATAGAAAGGATGATTTTATGGAACGAACTGTACACGACGCACTCGGAAGATCCGTCACTTACACCTATCCACCGAAACGAATCATTTCCCTTTGTCCTGGCATTACAGACACGTTATTTGCACTAGATTTACAAGAGGAAATTGTGGGAAGAACCCGCTTTTGCATTCATCCCTCTCCAGCAGTATTGGATGTAAAGGCCGTTGCTGGTACGAAGGATATAAAACTAGATGCCATTTTACAATTGAAGCCCGACCTGATCATCGCCGAGAAAGAAGAAAATACGAAAGAAATCGTTGAAGCGCTTGAACACCACCTCCCAGTTTACGTAGCGGAAGTACAATGCGTGGAAGAGGCGTATACGATGATTGAGGACATGGGAGATGTAACCGATCGGCGTAAGGAAGCCCAAAGCTTAATAGCTGAAATTCAAAAAGGGTTCCATTCTCTACAAGGGCTAACCACAGGTAGTGCGATGTATGTCATTTGGAAAAAGCCTTATATGGCAGCTGGCCGTACTACCTATATCGATTCATTACTTGAAACACTCGGTTTTTCCAATCCAATCCGTGTATTACCTGGAAGATACCCAGAACTTACGACTCATGATTTTAAGTATGCCAATCCAGACTTGGTACTTTTAGCTTCTGAACCCTATCCCTTTAAAGAGAAACATGTTCCTGAATTTCAAGAAATGTTGCCCCATGCTACGATTTTACCTATAGATGGGGAGATGTTTTGGTACGGTCCTAGGATGCTTGAAGCGACGTCTTACTTCAAAGAATGGCTTAGTAAAGCCTCTTTATAAACAATAAAAATTAGTTCTAATTTTCCCATTAATTACTACAAGGCAACATATTTACACATCTCCAATTTAGTGCTATAGTTGTCCTATCGACATAACTTTTATCATGGAAACTGAAATTCTTACAGGGCTTTTAGTAACGAACTTTTCTCTCTCCATCGATACTCTGTCGAATGACATTTTGACAGTACGCTGTCTCTCAAACTTTGCATTTCTGATTGGCCTCAGGAATTCATTTAGCATCATATACATACAAAAACCACCTTCCGCATTTTTTCGAAGGGTGGTTTTTGTCAGTTCAAGAGAGTGCATTGTAGATTGTGGACATTCGGATTGCATGCTCCATTTCATCATGAAGTGCGATGAACAGAGGATTATATGCCTCTTCAATTGGAATGGTCAACAGCATTTCCTTATACGTTTCAATGTCTTCCAATTCATCGACAAGCGCTTTTTGCACACACTGTTTGGCATCATAACAAGGTATCGGACGTTTCGGATTAGGCACAAACGAACCCGTCAGCATATAATGGAGCTGTTGAAACATTTCGTAATGACTTTTCTCGTCTTCATATGCATGGCGTACAAAATCTTTCCACATCGGTTCTTTTAATTGGTCATGCAGAGACTTGTAAAAAAAATAGGCTTTGTATTCATCTTCTATGGCTTGCTTTAGTTTTGAGACAAACACGTCTCGCCCTCCTATATAGTTTACTTTAACTATATGCAGAGGTGAATTGAATCATGAAAGGGGGAATTGTTATGTTGCAGCATTTTCGAGTACGGCCCATGTTTGAGGGCGGGCAACTTCCTGGATGGACGTTTTCATTTCAGCTAGGTTCTGAGCGATTTACAGGTGATTATATGCCTGACGGAACCATTAAGTGGACAAACTCCGCACCGAATGATGAAGAATCCGTAAAAAAAATGGTACACGAACTTATGACCTTTCACGTGTATGAATAACGATCTCTTTTTTGCACAGACTCTCTGTATGAACGAATTTTGGAGGGACTGTATATGAAGGAAAAAACACCTGAGCAGTTGGAAAAAGAAAAGCAGCAACTGCAAGTAGAAAACCAGAAAACAGAAAATGTATTTGAAGATAAAAGCCGTATGACTGATGAACAAAACGCTTGGAAGGAAACACAACCTAAGCGCATGTAGCGGTCTGATTAATAATGACCTATAGTAAGAGGTTAGTCAAAAAGGTATTTGCTACCTTTTTGACTAGCCTCTTTCTCATTAAATCAGCCATATAACGGAGGTGACTTTCGTTTCAGGCGGATGCTTTCTTACCTCGAGTCAAGGGGGATTATAAAATTTATTTAGAAGAATTAATAAAGGAACTCCATTCAACCTTTGCTTTTCGTTACAGGACTCGCTTTCCGGCGGGCATGGCTTGAGCCTCCTCGGTCGCTTTGCTTCCTGCGGGGTCTCAAGGCTCATGCTATACCCACAGGAGTCGAGCCTTCCACTACAAGCAACGATAATCTTTTAGCTAACGAATGTTAAATAATGTGTCCACCATAATTAGTCCTCAGATAGTTTTTGTTTGCCAATCACTACATAGTAATAAATCGAAGAAATCACATAGAGCGCTGCTGTAATACTAAATGCGATGGCATAGCCCCAATAAAAACCGCGTGCTACTACGAGTCCAGTTGCAATTGGGGCCATGGACGCCCAACCTAGTTGGAAAACGGTTTGGTTCATCGAGTTTGCGAGTCCCCTATACTTATCTGAGACGAGTTCCATCGCAACAGCACTTTGTATCGGATTCCCCGCGTTCATAAGCGCTTGCCGGAGTAAAAACCCAACAGACGCTAACATTAATGAATTTGTAAATCCTGTAAGTAATAAGAATGGGATTGAAAGCAATTGAAAAAGAATAAGTGCTTTCACTTTACCCACCTTTTTTACAAGGACAGGACCTATAAGCACAGCCACTGCAGTCATAGCAGATCCGAGCGATAGGATCAGTCCTATATATGAGTTGGAAGCACTGAATCGATTGGCAAAATACAAGTTCAAATATGGAACAACGAGGCCGGAACCGATTCCAATCAACAATCCTGCGAACGAAAAGTGAAGAATGAGAATGAAGTTCTTTTTAAAACTTGTGTCCATAGGATCCTTCAAAGTTACTTCAATTTCCTTCGCAGTTGTTTCACGTACTTGTACTGGAGTGGCAGGTTTGTCTTTCAAGGCGAACAAGGGTGGAAGCCCTAGCGCAAATACCCCGGCGCCGATGTATAGCGACCATCGGATTGCATCCACAGCCCCCATATTGAAGAACAGTTGCAACCCATCCGCTAACAAACCCCCTGCAAGACTTCCAATCACCTGAAACACAGTAGTGAGCGCAAACTGGATGCTGAATAATTTGACTCTTTCAGACGGAGCTGAGTTTTCAGCAAGGAATGGAATACCAGAAACTTGCACAAAGGCCATGAAAACTCCTGTGAGGGAGGATACAAATATAATGGGCTCCTCCATTACTGTTGCACTTCTCCAAAACAAAGTGACGACTGTAATGGCCGCTCCCCCTGTAATCATCCACTTCCGACCAAACTTGTCGCTTAAAAACCCAGCAGGAACGAGCATGATAGCTGTTGCTAGTGCAGTCATGGAAATCACTTTTCCATTTACAGTTTCAGGCATGCCAAGTTCACGAATATACAAGTTATACATAACCATAAAAGCGCCAAGCCCGATTTGAATAAAGACATTAGCGAACAAAAAGAATTTTACGTTTCGATTATACAATAAAATTGTATTTCTCCAATCATGAATTAGGTTCAAGAGATGACCTACTTTCCTATCCGAAATATTCGATACTCTAAATATATGGTTTTTCGAGTAGGTCCGCAATCTTTTTTCGAATTACGAAACAAATGGCACAAAGTTGTGCTAAAGTTCATTTTTCATTCCTACCGATTCTTTCCGTCAAACTCCCGATTCAATGGATGGAAATGCCGATTTCCGTCGTCCCATTGCCGAGATTCGCTTGTAAGTTTCCGGTTCACTCCCCATTATGCTCATTTCCCTTCTATTATGTAGACTCTTCCAAAAGCCCATCAAAAAAGTCGAAGCTCAGTGGCTTCGACTTTCTTAACTTGAAACGGATATCCCGGATTGTAACTTATACATTTGAGCATATTGACCATCGAGCTGCACTAATTCGTCATGCGTTCCACATTCAACGATTTCACCACGATCTAACACTAGAATCTTGTCTGCGTTTTTAATGGTTGAAAGTCTGTGGGCAATGATGAACGTCGTACGTCCTTTTTTCAATACGTCCATCGCATGTTGGATAATTTCCTCCGTCTCCGTATCAATATTGGACGTGGCTTCATCCAATATTAAAATTGCAGGGTCGAATGCGAGTGCCCGCGCAAAAGAGATGAGCTGTCGTTGTCCACTAGAGAGCGTGCTTCCTTTTTCAACTACAGGTTCTTCAATTCCTTTAGGCAAATGCTCGAGAACTCGTTCTCCACCAACTGCTTCCAGTGATTCACGCACTTTTTCCCTGGTGATTCGTTCATCGCCAAGACTGATGTTCGATTCAACAGTTCCGGTGAACAAATAAGGATCTTGCAGTACGATCCCCATATGATTGCGGATCGTCTGGCGTGGTAAGGAAGTAATATCATGACCATCAATTAAAATCTTGCCTTTAACCGGATCATAGAAACGGAACAGTAGGTTCATGATGGAACTTTTCCCTGAGCCTGTATGACCAACGAGTGCGACAGTTTCCCCACGCTTTGCTTCGAACTTGATGTCCTTAAGAACGTACTCTTTTTCTTTGTATGCAAACCATACATTTTCAAATGTCACATTTCCCTCGTATCGTTCCATTCGTTCGTCACTCACAGGTTCTCCAGACCGATCCATCAGCTGGAACACCCGCTCGGCAGCAACTAAAGAGTGCTCGAGTCTTGCGAACTGATTCACGATACCTGTTACCGGGTTAAACAGACGTGTAATGTAGTCAACAAATGCGTACAACAAACCTACGGATACAGCGCTTTCTGTTGTAATTGAAGCTCCTGCGAAATACCAAATGAAAATAACGAACGTCATCGAACGTATCGCATTGACTAAGTTATGGGAAGTTGCCGCTTCCACTTTCAGTAACTTCGTCTGGTAGTCATAATGCGTCGTATTCAGTTCTTCAAATTCGTCTTCCATTTGTTTCTCGCGTCCAAATGCCTGGATAATCGTCATCCCGTTAATGGATTCATTGATCATTCCATTCATGTCACTGACTTTTGCGCGTATGACGTGATTGACTTTGGAAGCAAATTTCCGATAAAGAATCATCCAGATATAAAGTAATGGCAAGACAAAGAGCAAAATCGCTCCCATTTTCGGATCCAAACTGAATAATGCGATATAGATTCCAATGATGTACATGCCACTAATTGCAAATTGGGACACAACCGTTACATACAAATTACGGATTGCTTCAGTATCATTCGTTACCCGTGCCACAACTTTACCTGCAGGCAAGTTATCAAAATAACTGATTGGCAACGTCTGAATATGTTGATATAGTTCATTTCTCATTTTCTGGACAATGCGATTCGCTGTCGCCTGCAAAAGCAAATACTGGCCATAGCGGAAGATCGCCGTGACAACTGCTAGGCTGAAAAAGATTGCAAGAAGTTTAGCAATTGGTTCAAAGTCAATCCCACCTGTTGTTGCACCAGCTATGTGATTATCGATAATTTGTTTTGCAATAATCGGACCAAGTAAATCTGCCCCAACCGCTATTGCAAGGAGCGCCATGCCGCCAATGAAATAGCCTTTGAATTGCAGTGCATAATTTACTAATCGTTTACCTGTCGTCATCATTCTCCCCCTCCGATCTGCTGGCGATCATACTGTTCCTTGTACCAGCCGTTCATCGAGAGCAAGTCTTCATGATTTCCTTCTTCCGTCACATGGCCATCCTCAAGGACAATAATCCAATCCGCATGCTGAATTGCTGACAAGCGGTGCGTCGTGATGATTGTTGTTTTTCCACTACGCTCGTTTTGGATGTTCTCAATGATTCTTGTCTCTGTTTTAGCATCTACCGCGGATAATGAGTCATCCAAGACTAGAATCTCTGGATTTTTCACAATAGCACGAGCGATAGAAATCCGCTGTTTTTGTCCTCCAGAAAGAGCGACTCCCTTTTCGCCAACAAGGGTTTGTAACCCCTCAGGCAATAGTTCCAAATCCTTTTCGAAATGCGCAAGACGAATCGCTTCTGCAATATCATGATCATCTGCATCCGGCTTACCGAATAAGATATTGTCGCGAACCGAACGTGAAAATAACACATGATCCTGCGGCACATAACCAATCCAGTTACGAACTTGTTCTTTTGTCATATCATCCAAACGATTCCCGTCAAATGAAAGCATTCCTTCTCCTGAAGGATATTCACGCAATAACTGCTTGACAAACGTCGTTTTTCCACTGCCGGTTTTCCCAACAATGCCTAGTGTTTGACCTGCTAATAGTTTCACACGGATTTGATCCAAATTTTTACGTTCCGACATCGGATATGCAAAACTGACGTCTTCAAAACCGATCACTCCAGGACGGTTCATCTGCACAGGCATCGATGGATCTCTAACATCCTCAACTGCATTCAATGTTTCTTGAACACGATCGAGTGACGCATTCCCACGTTGCATGACGTTGATGAGTTCACCAATTGCAAACATCGGCCAAACAATCATGCCAAGATAGACGTTGAATGTGACTAGCCCGCCTAATGACATCTCCCCAATTGAAACTAGATAGGCTCCATAACCGAGACCAATCATATACGAGAGGGAGGTCATGATTTTTGAAATAGGAGTGAACAATGCGTCAATTCGTTCAACTTCCATATTTTTACGATAGACGTCCTCTGTTGCTTCTTGAAAGCGTTGCTCTTCAGCACGTTCCTGTACATAAGCGCGTACTACTCGAACGCCCGCCACAGCTTCCAAAACGTCATCATTTAAATCACCAAACGCCTTTTGCGCGGTTACGAATTTCAGGTGAATCCGTTTTCCAAGCACTTGCATTAAATAAGCTAAAATTGGTAATGGTAAAATTGCTGCGAGTGTCAACTTCCACGATACGAGGAACCCCATCATGACAATTAGGGTGAATAAGTAAACTGTGGAGTCGATCAACGTCATGATTCCAAAGCCTGCTGTTTCAGAGATAGCCTGCAAATCATTCGTCGATCGTGCCATTAAGTCCCCTGTTTTGTTCCGTTGATAGAATGAGGGCGTCATCTTTAAAAAATGACGCATCAAATTGCCACGTAATTTCCGTTCAATGACATTAGCTCCACCAAAGAGTTGGTATTGCCAGACATAGTCACCAATATAGCCAATCACGATAATGAGTAACATGATGCCGATATATGTCCAGAGCAATTGAGCGTTCATGGTATTCATGTGGATTCCATCGATTGCTTTTCCAATAATCCACGGCGGGATAATCCCCAAGATACTTGACATGATTAATAATAGGAGAGCAATGGTATAACGCTTCTTATTTTCCTTAAAAAACCAACTTAATTTTCCTAAAACCGAAAACATACTTTTCTACGACCTTTCTTGGAGCAACTTCGGCTAGCCGCCTTCAGCAGACTCCTTTTTAAGCAATTTGATAGGTTGGATCGTTTCGTTCATCACATCTATAGCTCCCCTTTCCAGTTAGTTGTATATGCAACACGCTTTGCGTGAAAACACCTAATTTTAGTGAACATAAAAAGACACACGCTCCTTATTCAGAGACGTGCGTCTGAATAGGGAACGGTGCCCTGTAACCTAACGATTTTAGATTCAATCTACTATAATCGCGGTGCGAAGGGCCAAGCTTGAAGTTGAGTGATTTTGTGCACTACACGTTTGTTCATGTCAAGCCCTCCTTTTCCTTTCGATTTTCGAATAATTTTAGATTAGCATGCTTTTTTCAACATTGTCAACACTTTTCTTTAAATCTTTAGAAAATTTAATAGGTTCTTACAAGCGAATCTCAAGGAAAAATCATTGTATTTCTCCCATTAACCATTTATGATAAAATCAACTACCTAATTTTAAATCACAGGAGGTGTACGCTTTGTTTCCCCCTTCACTGGCATGAAACAAAGCACCCATTTGGATATTCCCATACGCTTGGCAGCATTTGCTGCCTTGATCGCCCTCACTGCATTTTTTGTTGCAGCTGAGTTTGCAATAGTGAAAGTCAGAATGACACGAATCGATCAGCTAGCTTTAGCAGGCAACAAAAAAGCAATAAATGCTAAACGAGTTGTAGATAATCTTGATGAATACTTGTCTGCCTGTCAGCTCGGAATTACGATTACCGCACTTGGACTCGGTATGCTTGGAGAACCGACCGTTGCGTTAATGCTTGAGCCTCTGTTTGCTTATTTGCAGTTATCAACTAGCATGACAGTCTTCCTTTCTTTTTCTATCGCGCTTATTGTCGTGACATTCCTTCATGTTGTCATTGGTGAGCTTGCTCCCAAAACGGTAGCGATTCAGAAAGCAGAAACGTTAACACTAGCACTTGCGAAACCACTTATCATCTTTTATCGCACGATGTATCCATTCATTAAGATTTTAAATGGCTCAGCAAGGCTAGTGACCCGATTGTTCGGCTTTCGACCAATCCATGAAGCAGATGTAGCCCATACAGAAGAAGAATTGCGAATGATTTTGTCCGACAGCTTGAAAAGCGGGGAAATCAATCAATCTGAATACAAATATGTGAACAAAATATTTGAATTCGATGATCGGATTGCAAAAGAAATTATGGTTCCTCGAACGGAAATGATGACCATTGAAAAGGAAATGACTTCTGCTGAAATCTTCAACATGCCTGGGATTGAGCAATTCACTCGTTACCCTGTCATCGATGGTGACAAAGATCATGTCATCGGTCTCGTCAATATGAAGCATTTGCTCACAGCGTACATTAAGAACCCGAAAAACGGGGACTTACCAGTCACTGCTTATATGCAGCCTATCATCCGCGTCATTGAAACAATGGCAATTGGAGACTTGCTGTTAAAAATCCAACGGGAACGTATTCATATGGCGATTCTCATGGATGAATATGGTGGAACTTCCGGATTGGTTACCATTGAAGATATCCTTGAAGAAATCGTTGGCGAAATACAAGATGAATTCGACCAAGACGAGTTACCGGACGTTCAGGTAGTTGGCGAAGGGCATTTCATCCTCGATGCAAAAATGCTCTTGGACAATGTCAATGATACGCTTGGCATCGACCTCGATGAAGAGGATATTGATACGATTGGTGGATGGTTCATGTCTCAACGCTTTGAAGCCATCCCCGGAGAAAAAATTATAGAACAAGGCTATGAATTTTCCGTTAAAGATGTTGAAGGCCACCACATCCTCTATCTAGAAGCTGAGAAGCTCGAAGATGAAGAAGCGGACATGGAAGAAGAAATGGTGTAATAAAAAGAGACGACTCCTTAAAGGAATCGTCTCTTTTTTATTGCTCTACATTTTTTTGGAAGTACTCTACCTTGTAGATATCTCTACGGCGATCCTTCAACTGCTTTACTGTACCATCTTGACGTTGTCGCTTCAATACCTCTAAGTCCACGTCTCCGATAAGCACAGTTTCTAAGTTTGCGTTCGCTTCTCCTACAATTCCATCTCTAGCAAATTCAAAGTCCGAAGGGGCGAAAATTGCAGATTGGGCATATTGAATATCCATGTTAACTGCCTGCGGCAAGTTTCCAACTGTACCCGAAATGACTGTATAAATTTGGTTTTCGACAGCACGGGCCTGCGCACAGTAACGTACTCTCAAATAACCTTGACGATCTTCTGTACAGAACGGCGTAAAAATGATATTTGCCCCTTTTTCAGTGGCGATTCGAGCAAGTTCAGGAAATTCAATATCATAGCAAACTTGAATGGCAATCTTTCCACAGTCTGTGTCAAAAACACGGACTGAATCTCCTGCACTGATTCCCCAATATTTCTTTTCGTTCGGTGTAATATGGATTTTGTATTGCTTATCGATTGATCCGTCTCTTCTAAAGAGATAAGAGATATTGTAAATCTCCTCATTCTCTTCCTCTACAAAGTGAGACCCACCAATAATATTGACGTTATAACGAACCGACAGGCTATTGAATAGTTCAATGTATTCCTCTGTATACTCAGAGATTTTACGCACAGATTGACTGGCAGAGCGCTCGTCTAAGAAGGACATGAGCTGAGTTGTGAAAATCTCTGGAAACACCACAAAATCCGAGTTTGCATCTGCAGCGATATTCACAAAGTATTCCACTTGCGAAGCTAGTTCGTCAAAGCAAGATATTTTGCGCATCAAGTATTGAACGACACAAATACGCACGGGATAACTCGTTTTATAATGACGTTTTGAAAGGGCTTTGTAATCGATATTATTCCATTCCATAAGCGTTGCATAGCGCTTGGATGCCTTGTCATCAGGCAAATAGTTCGGATTGATACGCATCAGTGTGAAGTCATTCATCAGCTGAAACGTTAACACCGGATCATAGATTCTATGTTTTGCAACCGAATTGACATACTCTCTAGGCGACATCTCATCTGAGTGCTTATGGTAGTTCGGAATTCGCCCACCGATTATGATGGACTTCAAATTCATTTCACGAGCAAGCTCTTTTCGTGCCTCATAAAGTCGTTCGCCGACCTTCATACGTCTAAATTCCGGATGAACCATTACTTCAATTCCATAAAGATTGTATCCTTCAGGATTATGGTTTGTTATGTAGCCATTATCAGAAATGTCGTCCCATGTATGGCGATCATCATATTCTGCAAAATTTACAATCAAACTAGAGCATGAACCAATTATTTGTCCATCCAGTTCCGCCACAAACTGCCCTTCTGGAAATACAGTCATATGACTTTCTAAATGTTCCGTTTCCCAAGGATCCATACCCGGGAAACAGGCTTCCTGCATCGCTAATATTTCAGGGATGTCCGACATTTCCATTTGTCGAACAACCATACTTATTCCAAATGATGATAAATCAAATTCTTCACTCAACACAAATCACCTCTCTACCTTGAATACCCTATTTTTTAATGTTTATGCCCAACGTTAGCAAAAAAGTTGGTTTCCCTCTATAATTAGGAATTGAAATCGCTGAGAGGAGAACACGAAATGAATAAGCGTTTGGAAAATTTGTTACTCCTGATATGGACCGTTGCGTTAGTCGCAACTTTGGGCTCCTTATATTATTCAGAAGTAAAAGGATACACACCATGCCTATATTGCTGGTACCAGCGTATCTTAATGTATCCAATAGTTCTAATTGCAGGTATTGCACTTATCCAGAAAAATGGACGTATTGCGCTGACAACTGCTACATTCAGCCTCCTCGGAGCTTGCTTGTCTGCTTATCATTATTCAACACAAAAGCTGAGCTTCTTTCATGAACATGCAGGTACATGTGGAGATGTACCTTGCACAGCACAATACGTAAATTATTTAGGTTTTATCACCATCCCATTTATGTCATTCGTTGCATTTGCTCTCATATTCATTGCAAGTGTTATCATGTTAAAACAGTTGAAGGAGACGAAATAATCCATGAAGAAATTATTGATAATCGGCGGAATTATCGTGGTGTTTTTTGTTGCGATCATCGCATTGACCACAGCTTCAAACAAATCGAAGTTAGCTGACAATCCTTATGGAACAGACGATTTAGACCCGTCTACCATCGACTTGATTGGCAACGAAAACTACGACAGCATTACACTGCCGGATGCAACATTTAAGAAAATTGAATCTGGTGAACCAACTACTGTGTACTATTTCCACCCCGAATGTCACTACTGTATGGAAATGACCCCTGTTCTCATGCCGATTGCAAAAGAAGAAGGCGTGAAAATCAATCAGTACAATATGCTCGAGTATGGTGAAGAAGTAAAAGAGAAATATGGTATTGAAGCGTGGCCAGCTCTTGTCCAGTATGAGAATGGAAAAGAAGTCGGCCGACTTGTTGGATTGCAGCCAGAAGAAAATATCCATGCATTCTTCAATGAGTATTACGGAAAGTAAGCAACAGAAAAGAGGAAGAATTCATGACATCATTTACGTACACAGTGAAAGACTCTGACGGTACACTTGAACAATTATTGCGTGATGACTGGCAAGCTGGTAAGAAAAATATCCACGAGTTGCGGATGGCGAATGCCGTAACGGATTCCGAAGGTGTTCCTGTAGTATGGCGCACGCCGCTAGTAGCAGGAACTGAGTTAACATTTCAGTTACCTGAAGCCCACTCTGAATACGCACCATTAGATGTACCAGGTGTGAAAGTTCTTACAGAAGATGATCACTTCATGGCTGTTTTCAAACCTAATGGTATTGCCGTTCATCCTGATGGGACTAGCCGTGAAGCAACGATGATGAATGCCGTAATTGCCCATGTACAAGCCTCAGGCGGTACGTACGCAGAGCATATTCAACGTCTTGATAAAGGCACGTCTGGAGTTGTCATTGTTGCAAAACATCCAATGGCCAAAGCCATGTTCGACCGAATGATTGCTTCCAACGAGATTACCCGACTCTACCATGCTGAAGTGGAAGGCAGATTGAAGCGGATGAGAGGCAGCGTCAATATGCCGATTGGTCGTGATCGACATCACCCAACGCGTCGCAGGATTTCAATGTCTGGTCAATCTGCTGTAACTCATTTCAAAGTGATTGAGCGAAAAGAACACACGACGATGATTGAAGCGACCCTCGACACAGGACGTACACACCAAATCCGTGTTCATATGGCTCACTTAGGCCATCCAGTAGTTGGAGATAACTTGTATGAAGCTGCGGCTCTTCCAGACGGTACGTATCGTTTAACCGCTGTAGAAACTTCTTTCATTCATCCATTTACAGGGCAAAAAGTTGTGATTACTGTTTAATGAATAGCGAAAGCGGCATAGGGAGTTCCCCCCATGCCGCTTTTTTATTTATCCGATTGTATCTGGATCTGTACCCGTTCGTTCGTCACGGTTTAGCTGATCAATCATTTTCATTTCTTCCTCCGACAATCTAAAATCCCCGATTTGGCTATTTTCCAAAATCCGCTCTGGTGTAACCGATTTAGGGATGACGATCAAATCGTTTTGTAGATGCCAGCGAATGATTACTTGTGCTGCAGTCTTATGATGACTTTTTCCGATTTCGCCTAAAACAGCGTTATCCAAAAGCTTACCACGTGCAAGTGGTGACCAAGACGTGACTGCAATATTCTGTTGAGAACAGTAGGTACGCAAAGGGACTTGAGTTAGCAAAGGATGTAACTCAACCTGGTTAACCATTGGCGCAATGTTCGCAGTAACAGACAGTTTTTCGAGATGGTGGATATGGTGATTGGAGACACCTGGTACTCGAATTAGTTTTTCTTCATACAATCGTTCAATTGCATGGTACGTATCCACAAACGTTTCGCTAACCGGCCAATGTGTCAAATATAAGTCCAAATAGTCGAGCTCTAACTTTTTTAAGGAAGATTCAAACGCACGTAGGGTTTGATCGTACCCTTGGTCTGTGTTCCATACTTTAGATGTAATGAAAAGCTCATCGCGAGAAATTCCTGAAGCACGGATCGCCTCTCCTGTTTCTGTCTCATTTTCATAAATCGATGCTGTATCTATCGCACGATATCCGTGCTCCAATGCATAAGTAATCGCTTCAACCGTTTGCTTGGTGTCTGTCATTTTATAGACGCCCAATCCAAACTTTGGCATATGTACTCCGTTCGCAAGTTGTTTCGTTTCTGTATAGATAGCTGACATGTAAGTTCCACTCCTTCGTTTTCTCTTATTTCGTATCTCAATAGTACCATTCGTTGTGAATACAGAAAACGAATACGCTGGAGGATTTGTCAGCACATGTCACATAATTTAACGTGAGTCATTTCCTTTTTGTCGCTCTTCCGGTATAATGATGGTTAGTACAACTGATTCAACAGGAGGGTATCTGATGAGACTAATTCTAATCATGGGCGTCTGCTTCGCATTCCTTTCCGCAATCTTCACAGGCGGTTATGCTGACAAGCCAGGCAAAGTGAAAAAATAACACAGCAAAAAGGATGCAGCTCATTGGAGCTGCATCCTTTTTTAGTGTAATCCTGGGTAACCTTGTTGACGCAACGCTTCATATACAAGTATCGCTGCAGTATTGGAAAGGTTCAATGATCGTATATGTTCATTCATAGGAATGCGAAGACATGTATCTAAATGAGCTTCTGTAACTTCAGAAGGCAACCCTGTAGTTTCTTTCCCAAATACAAAGAAGATATCTTGATCGACATTTGAAAAATTGAAATCGGAGTATGTTTGTGTCCCGAATTTGGTGATGAAATAAAAAATTCCTTCAGGGAATTTTTCAAACAATTGATTAATTCCACCATGATACGTAATATCAACATGCTCCCAATAATCCAGACCTGCCCGTTTCAACATTTTATCATCGGTTGAAAAGCCGAGGGGTTCTATTAAATGTAATTTTGCTCCAGTGCCTGCACAAGTTCTTGCGATATTGCCAGTGTTGGCAGGAATAAGCGGTTCAAATAGCGCTACGTGTATTGGCATAATTCCACTTCCTTCTATTCAATTACAGTCATCTTCATGACTGCTTTTTTAATTTCTTCAATTACCGAATCATCTGTTTCTGTTTCCAATACTTGTTCAAGTGCTTGGCGTCCAGTTTCGGTCCCTATTTCCCCTATAGCCCATGCGCACGTATTGCGAATCATAGGACGTGGATCTGTTTCAAGTAGATTCACTAATTCTGGTATTGCTGTTTCTTCTTTAAAATGGGCTAACGCTAAGATCGCATTTCGCTGTATAGGATTTTTACCTCTCCAAGAACCCGACATATGACCAAAAGTCTCTTTAAATTGCCGATTAGATAACTTTAAAATTGGTTGAAGAAGAGGCTTTACGAGCTCTGCCTCAGGTACGAATGATTCTTGCTCTAAATTATATTTCCGCTTATTTTTTGGACATACGGTTTGGCACGTATCACACCCATAGATACGATTCCCCACCTCTTTACGGAATTCTTCAGGAATGGGCTGCTTTGTTTGTGTCAAAAAGGCGATACAACGCTGCGCATTCAATTGTCCTCCTTGTATTAAGGCTCCTGTTGGACATGCATCCAGACACAGAGTGCAATCCCCACATTGATCCTCCATCGGCACATCAGGTTCAAAAGGTAAATTTGTAATCATTTCACCTAGATAGACATACGAGCCAAACTCTGGAGTAATTATAGAACAATTTTTCGCAGACCATCCGATACCTGCACGTTCTGCAACTGCACGATCTGCGAGTTCTCCCGTATCCACCATCGAACGCGTTTTTACTTCAGATGATCGCTCATGCAGAAAAGCTTCCAATAAAGCTAACTTCTCACGTAAGACAGTATGATAGTCGGTTCCCCACGAGGCTCGGCAAAACATCCCACGTCGCTCTCCTTTTTTCCCTTTAGGAGCATCAGTCATCTTTGAAGGATAGGCAACCGCTATGGAAATGATACTCTCTGCACGATCTAATAGCAACGTAGGCTCTGTTCTTTTTTGAACATCACTTTCTTCAAATCCTGATTGATAACCAAGCTCCTGTTGCCGTCTCAATCGGTTTTTCAATTCTAAAAACGGAGCTGCTGTTGTAAATCCTATTTTATCTATACCTATTTCCGATGCATAGGCAACCAAGTCTTGTTTCAACTGAGCGATATTCACCATCTGCCACCTCCCTTATGATAAACTTGAGAAAAAATAGGAACAGGGTGATTTTATGAAATTTCATATAGAACCTGCAATATTTGATGAAGTTCCTGAGTTTAAAGTAGCCATCATCCATTATAACAGGACAACTGTGTCCGATTCCCCTCAAATGCTAAAAGGAAGACTTCAGTTATTTCAAGAACAACTCTTCTTTGAACTTGAGGAACGCACGTTTAATGAAATTGATGGGATCCGCGAATGGCGCAAGGTTTGGAAAGCACTTGGTGCAGATCCTAGTCGTTATCGTCCTTCTGCTGAAGCATTATATCGACGTGTCAGTAAACAAGATTATCTGAAAAGCCATTCAAGTGCAATCGACTTGAATACCTTGTTCAGTCTACAATATGGAATTCCATCTGGCATGTATAATTGTGAAACACTTTTTGGTGATATCCGTGTGACGACGGGACACGCTGAAGATGGTTACGACGGATTAAACGGTAGATTCAATTCATTACATAACATTTTAATTCTGAAGGATGGATACAGTCCATTCGGCAGCCCCTACGTGGACTCTGTTCGGAGTGCAATCACGGAAGAGACAACAGAAATACTTCACGTATTGTTCCTTCGACCTGACATGGATGTAGAAGAAGCACAAAGGTTAGCAACTGCGTGTGGTACCATGTTTACCAGCATCAATGGAGGAGAGGCAACAGCAAGCATTCTAGATCGTGACACACCTGCTATCGAGGTTACTGACTTAACACCTCATGAGAAATCTAATTCTTGAACAGCAATCACAATTTCATTAATGCGATAATCGAAACCCGTCATATATTCTCAAAGCGGGTTTTTTTGTATGCAAGATCAGGCCAAATAAAATAATAGTAAAAACAAAAAAAGAACAACCGAAGTTGTCCTTTTCTGAGATACCCGAGGCCGGACTTGAACCGGCACGCCTTACGGCATCGCATTTTGAGTGCGACGTGTCTGCCATTCCACCACTCGGGCAAACTTTAAAAATAAATAAAACGGAAACCAAGTAATGGAGGCGGCAACCGGAATCGAACCGGTGGTAAGGGTGTTGCAGACCCGTGCCTTACCGCTTGGCTATGCCGCCGTAGAATAAGTGGAGCGGAAGACGGGATTCGAACCCGCGACCCCGACCTTGGCAAGGTCGTATTCTACCACTGAACTACTTCCGCTAATAACTGGGGTAGCTGGATTCGAACCAACGAGTGACGGAGTCAAAGTCCGTTGCCTTACCGCTTGGCTATACCCCAAAAAATAAAAAGGGGCGGCTGAGGGGAATTGAACCCCCGAGTGCCGGAATCACAATCCGGTGCGTTAACCACTTCGCCACAACCGCCATAATAAGAATGTAGCACTTCAAGAGACAAGTAAGATAAATGGCAGGGGCAGTAGGAATCGAACCCACACCAAAGGTTTTGGAGACCTCTATTCTACCGTTAAACTATGCCCCTGTAAAAATGGTGGTGGGGGACGGATTCGAACCGCCGAACCCGGAGGGAGCGGATTTACAGTCCGCCGCGTTTAGCCACTTCGCTACCCCACCAAAGGGAATTTCATGGTGCCGGCGAAAGGAATTGAACCCTCAACCTACTGATTACAAGTCAGTTGCTCTACCAATTGAGCTACACCGGCATATAAGATGGCTCAGGACGGAATCGAACCGCCGACACAAGGATTTTCAGTCCTTTGCTCTACCGACTGAGCTACTGAGCCATATGATTTTAAAGAAAATGGCGGTCCCGACCGGGATCGAACCGGCGATCTCCTGCGTGACAGGCAGGCATGTTAACCGCTACACCACGGGACCATTTGGTTGCGGGGACAGGATTTGAACCTGTGACCTTCGGGTTATGAGCCCGACGAGCTACCACTGCTCCACCCCGCGATAATACTATTATTAAGATATAATGGTGGAGGATGACGGGCTCGAACCGCCGACCCTCTGCTTGTAAGGCAGATGCTCTCCCAGCTGAGCTAATCCTCCACAATACTATGTGTTGCTGGCATATCTTATTCATAAGAATATAAATGGTGACCCCTACGGGATTCGAACCCGTGTTACCGCCGTGAAAGGGCGGTGTCTTAACCGCTTGACCAAGGGGCCATACTAGTTATAATAGAGAAGTTAACTGGCGGAGAGCAAGGGATTTGAACCCTTGAGACAGCGTTAACCGTCTACACGATTTCCAATCGTGCTCCTTCGGCCACTCGGACAGCTCTCCATTATGGCTCCGCAGGTAGGACTCGAACCTACGACCGATCGGTTAACAGCCGATTGCTCTACCACTGAGCTACTGCGGAATAGATAAACTATTAAAGGATTTTCACTTAGTAGTGAAAGCCTAGCGACGTCCTACTCTCACAGGGGGAAGCCCCCTACTACCATCGGCGCTGAAGAACTTAACTTCCGTGTTCGGTATGGGAACGGGTGTGACCTCTTCGCCATCATCACCAGACGTTTTCACAACACAAGAATTATTATACCATACTCAAGTTGTAAATGCAAGCGTTAATTTCAATTTCTTTTTAAAAGATTTTTTAATTAATCACTCAAAACTAGATAAAACCAACATTGAAACTTAAGACAATCCTGCGTTTCTCTAACTTGTGCGTTTGCTGCAATCCAGCTCCGACTCCCTGATGCTCGAGATCATAAGTCAACTCGTCTACGTGGCAAAGAACGCCACTTCGTCGATTCGTCTTATGCTTGTCGCATCAAAACGGTCGTCTCCGCTTTTTAGGTTAAGTCCTCGATCGATTAGTATCTGTCAGCTCCACATGTCGCCATGCTTCCACACCAGACCTATCCACCTCATCATCTTTGAGGGATCTTACTTACTTGCGTAATGGGAAATCTCATCTTGAGGGGG
>NZ_JAMBOM010000008.1 GCF_023715615.1 Sporosarcina aquimarina
TGCCCACGTGTTACTCACCCGTCCGCCGCTAATCTCAAGGAGCAAGCTCCTATTGATTCGCTCGACTTGCATGTATTAGGCATGCCGCCAGCGTTCGTCCTGAGCCAGGATCAAACTCTCCATAAAACTGGTAGTCAATCTGCAGCGCATTAGGTCGTCAGCTTCACTCTCTCAGTCGGTCACGTACCAAAGTACGCTCCCTTCTTCGTTCGATTGCTTCCTAGTACTACACTACAGCTCGACAACCAGTATGAGAATTGATTGCTCAATTCGTACTGGCATCATTTAAGATGTCTATCAGATCAGCTAAGATCTGCTTGTGTTTGTTTCACCGGCAAAACCGGCTTCCCAAACGATAATTCGTTGACATTTTGCTGTTCAGTTTTCAAGGTTCATATGGTTATAAATTATGGAGCGGGTGAAGGGAATCGAACCCTCATCATCAGCTTGGAAGGCTGAGGTTTTACCACTAAACTACACCCGCGTTATTATTATTATTATTATTATGGCGCGCCCGGCAGAAGTCGAATCCACAACCTTCTGATCCGTAGTCAGACGCTCTATCCAATTGAGCTACGGGCGCTCGCTAAGATTTAAAATGTGTTTGGTGCGGTAAAGAGGACTTGAACCTCCACGGGTTATTCACCCACTAGGCCCTCAACCTAGCGCGTCTGCCATTCCGCCACTACCGCGTATTTATTATTTTCGCGACATCCTTTATTATACATGATAAGTAAAGTTTGTCAACACTTAAGTTTTAAAAAGTTAAAATGGTGAGCCATGCAGGATTCGAACCTGCGACCCTCTGATTAAAAGTCAGATGCTCTACCAACTGAGCTAATGGCTCGTACAGTTTTGAATTTAGATCATGCATGCACGATTATCATTCAAAATACTTCGCACTGTTTCTCGCTAAGTTTTTCAAACTAAGTTTGAAAAACTTGGCTGGGGTAGCTGGATTCGAACCAACGAGTGACGGAGTCAAAGTCCGTTGCCTTACCGCTTGGCTATACCCCACTATTATTATTTTGGAAAGAACATGGTGACCCCTACGGGATTCGAACCCGTGTTACCGCCGTGAAAGGGCGGTGTCTTAACCGCTTGACCAAGGGGCCATTTATAGTGTGTTGCTTTGTCGTTTGTTGTCGTTGTTCCTTGTCGACTTTTATTATTATAGACAGTCTTACACTATTCGTCAACAGTTTTCTTGAAACTTTTAAAAAAAACGTTCAACCCCTTGATATCACTAGGGTTGAACGTTTTAATAAGCTTGTGTTATTGAATTTCTTTTAGTATACCGTGACATTTTCCACACCGGAATCGCTTTGTGTCTACTCGTCGTTTTCGTTCATATTGAAGTCCGCAATTTGTACAAGTATAGATACGGATCTTTCTAGATGAGGTTTCTCGGCTCCTGAGTGGTTTGCAATATCTTGGTGAATCAGTTTGTAGCAGAAGGTTTTTAAAATCATGATCCCCATGTTTATATCCCCTTCCTTCTATATGAAGATGATAATGACACAACTCGTGTTTTAGGACACCTACTAGCTCTTCCAATCCATATAGATTTTCAACTTTAGGATTCACTTGTATGGAATGATCCGATAGCATATACCTACCGCCCGTCGTTTGAAGACGACTGTTGTAGACAGCTCTGTGAACAAATGGTTTCTGAAACCACTGAATAGATAGCCTCTCAGTAAGTGCTTGTAGTTCATCAACCGATAGATTAATACCGTTCACTGTCATTTCCCAGCAGGGGCTAACATCGTCAAGGCAATTCTGCCCTTTGCTTTATCTACAGATTCAACCCAAACTGTTACAATGTCCCCTGAAGCTACGACATCCAAAGGATGCTTCACAAAGCCTTTTTTCAATTTAGAAATATGGACAAGTCCGTCTTCGTGCACTCCGATATCGACAAATGCCCCGAAGTCTACAACATTTCTTACAGTTCCTTGCATTTCCATTCCTTCGTGAAGATCTTTCATATCCAGTACATCCGCTTTCAAAAGAGGTTGAGGATATTCATCACGCGGGTCACGATTCGGTCGTTTCAATGTTTCAATCACATCATTAACAGTCACGATTCCAACTTCCAGCTTACTTGCGAGTTCTGCGCTGTTTAAATCGTTGAGTGCAGCGATTGCTTCTGCGGATCCAATTTGTTTCTTTGAAACTCCCGCTTCTCGTAAGATGTCCTCGGCGAGTGCATAACTCTCCGGGTGTATGCCTGTTGCGTCGAATAATTCCTTTGCATTAGGTACTCGTAAGAAACCTATTGCCTGTTCGTATGTTTTTGCACCTAACCGTGGTATTTTTTTCAACTGTGTTCTTTTTTCAAATTGACCTTCCTCTTCACGTTTTTTCACAATGTTTTCAGCAACTGTTTTAGACAGTCCCGCGACATATTGTAATAATGATGCAGAGGCCGTGTTAACATTGACACCAACACGGTTAACAGCCGTTTCAACGACAAACGAAAGAGACTCTGCTAATTGCTTCTTAGCAACGTCATGCTGATATTGGCCGACTCCTATCGATTCAGGATCAATTTTCACTAACTCTGACAGCGGGTCTTGGAGTCTACGAGCGATCGAAATTGCACTTCGTTGTTCAACTTGCAAGTCCGGGAATTCTGAACGGGCTTGTGCAGATGCAGAGTAAACACTCGCCCCTGCTTCGTTGACAATGACATATGCTACATCTGAATCAACTTCCTTAATCGTTTCTGCAATGAACTTTTCTGTTTCTCTAGAAGCCGTCCCGTTTCCAATTGCAATTAGTTTAATGTCGTATTTCTTCAGTAGTTGTAGCACTGTTTGCTTCGATGCCTCTTTTTGAGGTTTCGGTGGGTGCGGGTAAATGACCGAGATTTCTAGGTTTTTACCAGTCTCATCGATTACCGCCAATTTACAGCCCGTCCGAAAAGCCGGATCGACTCCCAGTACCATTCGCCCTTTTAACGGTGGCTGTAGTAACAAGCTCTTCAGATTTTCTGCAAACACATGAATCGCTTGCGCTTCTGCCTTTTCAGATAAAGACGCTCTGATCTCACGCTCCACGGATGGCGCGATTAGTCGTTTGAACGAATCTTCCAATGCTTCTTTTACATAATGTGTAGCAGGAGAAGATTCTCGTTTGACAACACTTCTCTCCAAATCCCCTATAATTCTATCAGCGGGGAATCCTACTGTTACTCGGAGTACATCTTCTTTTTCTCCCCGATTTAATGCGAGAACGCGGTGTGGAACAACTTTAGACAATGGTTCCTCATATTCGTAATACATTTCATAAATACTTTTTTCATCTTCAGCGTCTTTGCGTTTGGATGAGACGAGTGTCCCTCTGGACCAGCTGATTTTACGGATTTTCTCGCGTAGTGCAGCATCATCTGCAATACGCTCTGCAATAATATCCTGTGCGCCTGTTAACGCATCCTCAACTGTGTTCACTTCTTTTTCTTCATTGATGAACTCTTTAGCTAACGTTTCAACAGCTTCATTTGTAAATTGAAGAAGTTTGTCAGCAAGCCCATTTAACCCTTTCTCAATCGCGATCATGGCACGGGTCCTACGCTTTTGTTTATAAGGACGATATAAGTCTTCAAGCCGTTGTAAAACGTCTGCTGCTTTTATTTGCTGTTCTAGTTCTGGAGTTAACTTGTCTTGTTCACCAATCAGACGGAGGACTTCCTCTTTTCTCTGTTCCAGCCCTTTGCTGTATTGGTATGCGTCTTCAATGTCTTTAATTTGAACTTCATCCAATGAGCCGGTTGCTTCTTTGCGGTATCGTGCAATAAATGGCACGGTATTCCCTTCATCCAACAATGCAATGACTTGTTTAGTTTGTTTCAAAGGAAGTGCTGCACGTTTTGCGGTCAATTCTAAAATTCGTTCCGACATTTCCATTCCCCCATTCATTACTTCTTAGTTTACCATGAAAGTGCACACAAAAAATCCCACTTCTAATTTATAGAAGCAGGGTTCCTGCGATGAACGTCGCATCGTCGCCAGGTTTCACCGTTGCGCGTACCATTTCAGATAGCGTAAGCGGATCATCACTTTGGCTTAAATAAGCTTTAGGACTTCTGAGTTCGACACCGTCTGAATGCATGAAGAACAAATCTCCATTTTGATAGGCATATTCTTGTGTCTTCATTTTTTGAGGGCGACCGGATAAGTACCCCATCACGGGAAGTGGGTACAGCATTTTTCCGTCATGTTGTCTGATATATAGCCGAACATTACCAACACAGCTATGTTGAATGGTATGTTTCAAGTAGTCAACTTTTACAATCGCTACCGCTGCACCACGTTTTTGTACCATATGCTCATTAATACGACTGAGTAGCTCTTCAATCGATTCTTCATGATGCTCCTCTAATATACGCGGCATGACTTCCGCGGACTGGCGGGCAACAATTCCACTGCCAAGTCCATCCGCGATGGCGCATATAAAATAGTCCTCTTCCGCGTGAAGAAAGTATACGTCCCCAGAATCACGATTTCCACCTTTGGCCTGTTGATAAATATATGCCTCGATATGATCGTTTTTGAATGTTTCCATCAAGAGGCTCCGCCTGCTGCCACAATGGCTTCCTGTAATTTCTTAATTGCCTTACGTTGAAGTCTGGACACGTGCATTTGAGAGATGCCAAGAAGTTCACCGGTCTCCTTTTGGCTAAGTTGTTCAATATATGTATATTGGATAATCTGTTTCTCCCTGTCCGACAAAACATTTAACGCATTTGCAACGAGCAACCTCTGGTCCGTTTTTTCATATCCATCATCTTTTGACCCGATGATATCAAATAATGTAACAGTCCCACCTTCAGAGTCTGCTTCAAGCGTATGATCCATTGAGAGCGCTTGATAACTACGTCCCATTTCCATAGCTTCCAATACAGATTCTTCGTCTACTTCCAAGTACTCTGCAATTTCGCTCACAAGCGGAGATCGTTGAAGTTCTGTAGTAAGCGTTTCAACGGTCGCTTTGATACGAGGTCCGAGTTCCTTAATACGTCTCGGTACATGGACCGCCCATGTTTTGTCACGTAAAAATCGTTTGATTTCACCAATAATCGTAGGGACAGCAAAAGCTTCAAAACTACGACCGAATTCAGGGTCATATCGCCGGATAGCGCCTAGTAGTCCCAGCATCCCCACTTGTGCGATGTCTTCGTGATACGACTTCCCTTTAGAATATTTACGAGCAATCGATTGGACAAGACGCTCATAATGCATGACGAGTCGAGTTTGAGCTTCATCATCCTCATTTTCTTGATATTGTTTAATCCACTCTAAAACCTGTTCCTGAATTTGCGGATCACGAGTAGGCTGTTTGCTTGACATCTGCTTCGCCCCGCTCTCTGCCCAGGTATTTGGTCATGAAAACAGTGACTCCTTCTTCATGATGGACTTTTACGTCATCCATTAGTGTTTCCATTAAATAGAGTCCAAGTCCTCCTTCGCGTATGAGTTGAACATCAGACTCTTGTTCAGTATAAGGACCAACCTGTTTTTTAGTTTCTTCAAAATCGAAACTTTGACCGTGATCTGCTACCATGATTTCAAGTTTGTCTTCATACAATGCACAGCCTATGATAATTTCACCTTCTTCGTCCTCATCATAAGCATGCCGTACTGCATTTGTAATCGCTTCGCTGGAAGCAATCTTCAAATCTTCAATTTCATCGTATGTAAAACCAAGGCGGCTTGCTAGCCCTGAAATCGTTAACCTCGCCACACCAACGTACTGCGGCTTAGCAGGAACTTTTATTTCAATGTAATCAAACGGTGCCATTCGTGTCCCCACTTTCCATTTCAATCTCAACCACATCGTCGAGACCTGTAATTTCAAATAGTCGCTTCAGTCGTTTGTTCAAACCGACAATTTTAACTGAACCATTCACAGCTTTCACTTTCTTATAAAACGCTACAAAAACGCCTAATCCTGTACTATCCATATAATTCACATCTTTAAAATCGAGCACAGCTTGACATTCCGGTTGGTCTGCAACTTTTTCAAGTTGCTCTTTTAATGTCGGGGCAGTAAACGCATCAATCTCCCCAATAATTTTAAATACATGGACACAGTCCTTCTCTTGTACATCAACTTGTAAATTCATTTATCCACACCCCATATTTTCTGTTGTAAACTGAGTTTAGACCTCTGTAATTGTGTTTACCCATTTTTGTGTGAACAAAACATTTTTATTCTTTCTTGAAGAGGACAAGAGTAAAGTCATCATGTAGCATGTAATTTTGCATTTTAAAAAGTTCTGTATAAAGATGGTCGACAATTTGTTGTGCAGGTAAGTTTTTCACATCACGTAGCATGCCCAAAATCACGTCTTCTTCGATGAAGCCTTCAGCATTTCTACCTTCAGTAACACCATCCGTCAACATGACAATAAAATCGCCTGTAGCCAACTCTATTGACTTCTGTTGAAAGTCTACGTCTTTGCGAATACCAAGCAATAAACCTTTGGCATCCAACTCAACAAAACGATCCTCTTCAGCACGATAGAGCAATGCAGGTTCGTGACCGGCAGAGCCGAACGTAAACGTACTTGTCGCTCCAACGTATTTACCGTAAAACATGGAGATGAACATCGAATCATCCATGCTTTTCTCAACAATTTGGTTAATGACTTCTAATACGTGATGTGGCTCTGTAGCCTTTTCCCGCAAACTATCCATCCCGAATTTAATCATCGACATGCAAAGAGCGGCAGGAAGTCCCTTCCCCATCACATCTGCCACAGCAACGCATGCTTCCTCGTTACCTTGTTCGATAAAATAGACATAGTCCCCACTCATCTTTTTCGCGGGCTTACTTACAACACCTATATCCAAACCATTTACTTTAGGAACGGTTGTCTCAAGGAGCATGTCTTGTACCTTTACAGCGACATCCATTTCGATTTGCAGCGCTTCTTGTTTACGCACGAGACTCTGATGCTCCATTAGCGCCAATCCGTAGTGAATCATTATTTCTATTAAAAAGTCGTAAGAGGGTCCGATTCGCAAAGCGAGATCAGGAAAAATCTGCTCCACAGATGTTTTGTGAAGACTGATCACTTCTTCAGGCGAAATCTTTTTTTCGATAAACTTCCGACTGACTTGCTGGGCAGCATATAAATCAGTTTCATCCTCATGGGTTATATATTTCCTAAGCAATTCAGAGTATTGCTTTCCTACTTCTTGCGGCATTTGTTACTCTCCTTATCGCAGCCATTTTGTTGCAGTTATTATGGTACCCTTGCCAACCTCTGACTCGACTTTAAAATCGTCCATTAAGCGTTTTACTCCAGGCATACCTGCGCCAAGTCCACCAGATGTCGAAAATCCATCTTCCATTACTTTACGTAAGTCTGGAATACCAGGCCCTTCATCCGATGCGATGATGGTCATCCCCTTCATGCCATCTGTGGAAAGTCGATCGATTTCTATCTTTCCTTTACCCGCGTACAAGTAAATATTACGTGCTAGTTCGCTAATAGCCGTTGTAATTCTTGCTTGGTCCACTGTTCCGAACCCGGAGTTTTTCGCTTCATTACGACCAAGCTGTCGTGCAGCAACAATATCCCATTCCGTGAAAATCTCTACAGAAGACCGATTGTCCATATTCAGGCCTCCAATTCTCTACGTAGCTTCGTAAGTCCGTTTTCAAGATCCAGGGCTGTCATTACATTTTCTAAACGAATCCCAAGTTCAATCAAAGTAATTGCTACGGCAGGTTGGATTCCTGTAATGACCACTTTAGCTCCCATGAGACTTGACATACTAATTACGTCACCAAGCACTTTTGCGATGAATGAATCGATAAAATCAATAGAGGTCAAGTCGATGACGACACCTCTAGCAGTAGTTTCGTGCATTTTGTTCAATAAGTCTTCTTGAAATTGAATCGCAGTCTGGTCGTCTAATTCCCATTGTATGGAAACTATGAGAACTTCATCTAATTTCAAAATAGGTATACGGACATTCATATTACTCTACCTCCACTATTTCTCTGTTGGTTAAGCTTAATGCTTCCTGCATTCCTCTACGAAGTGTGCTAGTGGTCGTGAAATCACTTAAGTTTATACCTAGCGCAACGATAGTTTGTGCAATTTCAGGTCGAATTCCGACTAACATACATTTTGCACCCACAAGACGTACAGCATCTGCCGCTTGGATGATATGGTGCGCAACCATTGTATCGACAACGGGAACTCCTGTAATGTCGAGCAATACAACTTCCGCTCGTTGTTGAACAACACCTTCAAGTAAATTTTCCATTATCAACTTTGCACGCTCAGTATCGATAGTCCCAACTAACGGCATGATTGACACCTTGTCCACGACTGGTATTAACGAAGCCGAAAGTTCCTGCAACGCGACTTTTTGCAACGTGTCAGTTTGTTCCCATTTAACGGCATAAGCTTCTATAATACTTTCACGTAAGGGGTTGATCCATCCAGTAAATACGCCCATAAAGATTCTTAGGTTCTGTTCGGTAATGACTTCTTGGTCTTCAAGCATTTCAAAAACAACAGAGGCAAAATTGTCGATTGCTTTGTTCACAAATTTTATAGACCAACCAAAGCGGATCACTTTCTCCGTAAAATCATCTAGGCGTTCGTCGTTCAACGCGCTTTCGCCTTCGTTTATGTTGGAGGTCATTAATGCTGTAAACTCACGACTCGTCTTTTCAACAAGGTGCTGAGGCATAAAATGAAAGAAACGCTCACCCTTCTCTTCTTTCATCAGTTCAATCCATTTTTCAATAATTGCATCCATATGTTCGTTTACTACTGTCCTCATTTTACTGTTCATAATGATATATTTTCCCCCTTATGATCAAAACGCGATACTACTTTGCTCTCTAGTATAACGGATTAATGGACGTTCAGCATCTTTTCTGTACAAAAAATCCATTCCGTCGGAGGACAGAATGGATTTCTTTGCTATGTATGCCTATAAGTTAGTTAAGCCAAAACTGACTTCTAATGCTTCATCTACCTTCTGCATGACTTGGTGATCTAAGTGGGTGATTTTATCTGTGAGCCTCGATTTGTCGAGAGTGCGGATTTGTTCGAGCAGGATTACAGAATCCCGCTCGAAACCATGACGGGCCGCATCTATTTCGACATGTGTCGGCAACTTTGCTTTTTGTATCTGGGCAGTGATCGCCGCCACGATCACTGTAGGGCTAAACCGGTTCCCGATGTCGTTCTGAATGACGAGAACAGGCCGTGTGCCGCCTTGTTCAGATCCTACGACCGGCGACAAATCCGCAAAAAAGACATCTCCGCGTTTAATTGCCAACTTTTCATCCTCCGCTTACGATTCGTTCCACCGTATGCTGAGCTTCGAATTCCGCATGCAGACATTCAGCGGCAATTCCAAGATTGATTTGGGACATTTCCACATATCCGCGCATCATCTTTTCTCTGATTGCATTTAACTCACAATCAGTCTTATACCGCGTAGCCGAGTAATATACGAAATCTCCCTGCTGCTCCTGATGGACGATCGTCTGTTCATTTTGTTTCAGCATTTTTGTGGGGATTTCCATAAGTAATTCTCTTTTGTTTTGGTTAGCATCCAACTCTAGCACCTCCGACAAAACCCGATCCTCATTTCTATACATGTTTATCTTACCATTGGAGTTCGACAATGAAAAGACAAATTAGGTAATATAGCGACAAGTTGCGCAGTCAGGTTTGGTAGTTTGTCGAAAGTGCGAGAAGTAGGAGGTGCCAACTAATCCCCAAAATACTGTCTTTGTACACGTCTAGCAATCGTTACGGCAATTTCATAAGGAATCGTGCCGATACGAGTTGCCCATTCTTCCATTGTAATTTCTTCATTTCCTTGTTTCCCTAGTAATACAACTGGTTCACCTTCTGGATACCTTTCAGGTAATCTCACCATACATTGATCCATGCAGATTGTTCCTATAATCGGAACGCGCTGACCACGAACAAGTACATGCTGATTCCTTAATCCCCTCTTCAATCCATCTGCATAGCCGATTGGCAATGTCGCGATCCATTCACCCGGCTGTGCAATATATGTACCTCCGTAGCTAATAGGTTCACTAGATTGCACCTGTTTCACAAAAGAAATCTCTGTTTGCAGACAAAGAGCACGTTCTAGTTGAAAAGGTAACTCGGAAGCAACCACTTCAGAAGGCGCGATCCCATACATCCCGATTCCGAAACGAACCGCATCTAGCGCATAATCCGGAATTCTAAGGGCTGCTGCACTATTCGCAGCATGAACAAGTTTCGGACGTTCCGGAAAGCAGGCAACTAGCCTTTCGAAAGAGCGGAATTGTTTCTTCGTCCTTTCAATGTCTTGCTCATCTGCTGTAGCAAAGTGCGTAAATACACCTTCCACTCGGATAGCCGAAGTTCCTTCAAGAATTTTAATTATTTCAATTATTTCTTGTTCACTTCGTACTCCTATCCTACCCATCCCTGTGTCAATTTTTACATGAGTATTCAAAGATTCTTTCAGCCCTCGGAGTGCATCAGCTGCAGCCTGTGCCCATTGAACACCTGGAATCGTAACTGTGATTTCTCGGCGGATTGCTTCTTTTAAAAAAGTAATGGGGACAGGACCGAGTACTAGAATCGGTTGTTGAATGCCTGCCTCGCGTAAAGTCAATGCTTCGTCAGGTGTAGCAACAGCCGCCATAATCGCCCCTTCTTGAAATGCAGCCCGTGCACTTTCAGTTGCTCCATGTCCATAGCCATCTGCTTTCACAACTGCTATAATGCCCGTTTCATCAGGCAAAAATTCTCTTAAGTTCCTGACGTTCGCACGTATCGCTCCTACATTAACGACAGCACGAGTAGGTCGATAGTTAAATGTTTCTGTCACACGGATCACCTCTTCAGAATAAGTATTCTCATTATCATCCTGAAAGGCGCCGCACGTCAATCTAGATAACAAGCGGGTACCAAGTGATTTGGCACCCGCTTGATGTGTTTGATTTACTTGACTACATTTGGTTGCATCGAACCTGCCACTTGAATGAGTTCACCCTTGCTAAGTGTCTCAGAGGCTACATAAAATGCAATTCCATCTTGTTCCCATCGAATTGTTTGACCAGAAAGTGCAGCAACTGCAAATCCTAAGTCTACAGGGTCTCCCTCTATAGATACCGGAAGTTGGCTATTTACTGCAGCTGCCGGTTCTTGAACAACAACGAAGTCTTTTCCAGCTCCTCCATAAGATAGGAAGACACGCGTTCCAGTTTCTGTTGCGACAGGCTCTTCACTTAACAACGTAACACCTTCAAAGGAAGCAGAAGGATAGAACGTTTCAAGTTGCGCTTTTTTGTCCTTAGGTTTTTCATCTTTTTTCTCGTGGTCCATATTTTCCGTCTCAACTTTATAGTCATCCGCTTTACGTTTTACACCTAACGTAATTTTCTTAAATGATACACGGATTTTCTCTTCTTTGTTTGCATCCAATAAGGAAACGTGCGTTGGAAGCAAGGTCTTTTTGTCAATATGGATCTGTTGCTTCGGCAAAACTGCTTTATGATTATTGCGAGTTGCCGTTTCAAATACATACGTCTTATCTTTTTCAGTCATCGTAGATTTCTTATCAGCTTTAATATCATCAGATAACGTGCTGATTAAGTACGCCTGGCTATTTTGTGCTGGCCAATCACTTTGGAATTTGTACGTCTTGTTCAAGGATGGCGTGACAACAAAAACCCCTTCTTCGTTACGTACAATCATCTGTGACTCATCTTTCCCTTTTTGAGAAACGTCTACTTTGTAAAAATCAGGCTTCGTGTGCCAAACTGTTACGTCATAGAGACGTGGTTCTTCACCCGTCTTAATCTCCATTGTTGCTTGAAGATCGTACCCATTCGAATCATTCCATTTCCCACTCAATTTCTTAACGACATCTTCTTTCGACGGTGCTCCACAAGCAGTTAGTAACAAAAGAACCGCACCCATCAACAGTAATCCAATTTTGCTCCGCATTCAGGTCATCCTCTCCTATTTCAATCGGGTAGGTCATCTTATGAGGAGGGACAGTCATTTATGCAAAGCTGGTTAGAAACGTTCCATTTTTTGAAGAATTACTTGGGCAGCAGCTACCGTCTTCGTATGTGTAATGGATACAAAGCCGTCCACAAGATTTCCGTTAAAGTATAGAACGGGCCCACCTTTATCGTCAGGCAAGATTGCAATATCCAAAAAACTACAGGTTGGACCAATTCCGGTTCCAAGCGCTTTTGCGAAAGCTTCTTTTGCTGCAAAACGTCCCGCCAGGAATTCGATTCGCCGGTGGTTGGAAAGGTTCTCGTAGTATTGCTGTTCTGCAGTCGTAAGAATTCGATTGCGGAATTTATCGGATTTGTTGTCCAGTTCTGCAATCCGGTCAAGTTCTGTAATATCCAAACCAATTCCTGAGATCATTCAGTCACCTTCTTTCCATATAGAGTCGAAAAATTGTATACTAAAACAAAGATCGGGGGAGAGTCATGTTTATCCGTACTGAAAGTTTTTCTCAATACATTCGGCTATATCCTGTAGTGTCCACACTTATCGCTCTTAATGTCGTGATTCATCTACTCACGTTTCTGCCCTTCATAGGTGATACCATTTGGAACCTTGGAGTAGGCTCGAATTATTTGATTGAACAGGGAGAATATTGGCGTCTTGTCACACCAATGTTTTTACATCTTGGAATCATGCATCTGTTATTTAATATGTTTTCCTTATTCATCTTCGGACCAGAGTTGGAAAAGGTAGCTGGAAAAGCACGATTCCTAACTGTATATTTCTTGGCAGGTGTCTTTGGTGACATCGCTACATTCTTCGTATACGATTCCAGTTACTCTCACGTCGGCGCTAGTGGTGCGGTATTCGGGATTTTCGGTGCATTCGGGGCTCTTGTGTATTATACAAAAAAGATGTTACCGCAGCTTCGCCAAATTATGTTGCCGATTATCGGCCTCAGTGTTGTTATGACCTTTGTTGGACCTAACACTAATGCAGCAGCGCATATTGCCGGTCTGGTGGTCGGCTTCTTAATCGGATTAAGTATTTTCCATCCAAAGCGAATCATTAGCTGGCGCAAACCGAAGATCAAAGTTGTCCAGAAGAGATAAAGACTGCTAGAAAGTCAGTACTGCTGACTTTCTGACAGTCTTTTTGTTTTGTGGGGTACTTACTTGGATATATGAGCATTTTTAATTGGTTTATGAGCACATTTCGAGTGTTATGAGCAATTTCCTGGGTTTATGATCACTTTACAAGTTTTATGAGCACTTTTCTAAATTTATGATCATTTTCCAGCTTTTATGAGCACTTTCCTGAGTTTATGAGCACTTTACAAGTTTTATGAGCACTTTCCAACTTTTATGATCACTTTACAAGTTTTATGAGCACTTTCTAGCTTTTATGATCACTTCTCATGCTTTATGAGCACTTTCCAACTTTTATGAGCACTTCTCACGCTTTATGAGCACTTTCCAACTTTTATGATCACTTTCCTAAGTTTATGAGCACTTTCCAGCTTTTATGATCACTTCTCACGCTTTATGAGCACTTTCCAACTTTTATGATCACTTTACAAGTTTTATGAGCACTTTCCTGAGTTTATGATCACTTCTCATGCTTTATGAGCACTTTCCAGCTTTTATGATCACTTCTCATGCTTTATGAGGATTTTCCAGCTTTTATGATCACTTCCCCAGATTTAGGAGCATTCCCTCTCATTTACGAACACTCCTCAATCTGGACGTGTGACACCTACGAACATCTTTCCAAAAATCACAAACAGCCAAATTCAGATTCTCCGCACTCGCGTGATGGTTCATACCATTCCAGTAGGTACTCCGCTTCCTCTACATCCATCTGCCTCAGCCGAACGTCGTGAACGCCAATACCCGACTTCACATTCAAATGAATGGTCGCGACCTTTTTACGACGTTGAAAAATCGTTTGCCGCAAGTGCGTGGATTGAATTCTCTTGCGCATCGTGTAGGATGTTTCTAAACTAAATCCCCGCGAGCGTATGGTAACCTGACTGCCACTTACCCGATATGCAGCCGAGCGATGTTGCCAAACTCCAAATGCCATCACGAGTGGCACAATGAGAAGCGAAAACAGTCCATAGGGATAGAAGAACCAACCTAATAGCACAATCCCCGGAATCATCCACATGAAATCAATTCGATAGTAGAACCTGCGCCCTCGCTTAGGCAGTTTATTTTCAGGTTCCCGTAAATCTAGTTCAGGGAAAATAGCTTGTAGTGGTTCGTACAGCTCTTTCTTCTTCACAAGAGGAAACAGCTGGATTTTAGAACCATCTCCTGCAGCACCTGCACTATGCACTAGTACGCGTCCGTAGCCGAATACTTGACGAAGTGGGTTTTCTACAAAACTGACACTTTGAATCCGACTCAGCGGGATTGTGGTACGTTTTTTCTCGAGTAGCCCACGTGTAATGATCAGCTCTTCCTCCGTAACACGAACGGTAAACCCATAATACGAGAAAAACGTCATTGCGACAGACAATAACCATGCGACGAGCAAACCCACAAGAACTAAGAGGACAATAATAAATACACCAAATTTAATAAGGCCAGCAAGCTCGTTACTCACTTTATCAAGCGGCAAAAATTCTCCAAACTGGGATAAAAATATAGCCACCCCTGAAAAAATAACCCCGATTCCCCCAGACGTTGTGGCAAGAAGAATGAGTTGCTTCGGATTCAATGAAAACACACGTTTCTCAACGGGCTCTTCCTCATTTGGAACCGCATGATCTATCCCATCCTCAAGGACTTCCCCTGTTTCCTCGACTTTTCGTTTTTTTCCATCGGCAATGCGCTTCTTGATCAAGTCTGCATCTTCACGAGTAACAGCTGTCAATTCAGCTTCTGCTTCCCCTCCAGATGAGGCGGCCGTTTCAACTTGCACTTTCACCAGCCCAAGCGGTCGATGGAAGATACCTTCTGTGTAATTCAAACTTTGTATTCGTTCAAATGGGATATAGCGTTTCTTCCGCACGAATAATCCTGACTCGATTCGTAATTCCCCGTCTTCAAACCAGTAGGTAAACCTTCGCCATTTGATGAACCCACTTGTTAATAAATAGACGACCAATACCGTTCCGATAATGAGCGACCAATTATCGAGAAACCAGTTCCCACTCTCATTATTTCTACTTCCAGAGATAAAAACGACCACGAGCGGTAAGATTGCCTCTTTCAACGCTTTTACACTTTCCACCACAACCGTCACCCAGTGGAGTTTATACCGTGGTTCAGACATCATCTTCCGCCACCTTCGCAAGCGCTGAAATTCGATTTCGCAGTTCATCGGCTTCTTCAGCAGCCAGTGCCGGTATTGAATGAACGGTTGCAGCAGAAGAAATCGAGATCGCAGACAAGTCATATTTCTTCAAAATCGGACCTTGTGCTGTATCAACATGTTGCACGCGAACCATCGGAATGAGTGTACGGGTGACGATGAAAATCCCATGTTGCAATTCTATCTCAGACTCTCGAACTTCATAGCGCCACCGGGACCATCTGATCTTTGGAAACAGATAAATGAATAACCAACCGTATATCACGACAACCGCTACGGCAATTACATATATAAACCAAGGCCAATCAAAGAAAAATGTTAACGCACCTGCGCCTATTGCAAGTAACAGCACTAAAGCGGTTTGTAACCAGCCATATAAACGCCATACAGTTAAGCCTTTCCTTGATAGTTTGTTCGCAGGTTCTTTTCTCAAATCAATTCCTCCCTATCTATTACTAGTGTATACGATTGGAAGCATAAGATGTTTCAAATAACCACAATAAAAAGCTCGAAACCCGCACTTTTTCCTGTGCAAGTCTCGAGCTTTGTTTGTTTTTGTTTAGTGATTAGCGTTCAGACCGTCCGCCACGTGAGCGATCCCGGCTTCCACCACTACGTCCATCGCGACTTCCACCGCTACGTCCGTCACGGCTTCCGCCACTACGACGTTGGCCACCACTGAATCCACGGCCGCCACCATGTGAGCGATTGCCGCCACTACGATTGCCTTTATATCCGCCACGGCCGCCGCCACGTGATGGCAATGGACGTTCTTCTGTAATTTGTACAGGAGTAGCGTCAGGCTCATTTGTTAAATGTTTCAATGCTGCTGCAACCAAGTCAGTTGCATCGTATTTGCCAAGAAGGTCAGTCGCGAATTGAACGTAATCATTCAACTCATTCTTTTGAACAGCTTCAGCAAGTGTCTCAACTGCAACCTTTTGTTGGCCAAGAAGCGCCTCGTCTGATGTTGGTGGCTGAAGTGGAGTCATACGCTTTTTCGTTGTTTCTTCAACGATGCGTAGGTAACCCATTTCACGTGGTGTTACAAACGTGATTGCCATACCACTCTTACCTGCACGACCTGTACGGCCGATACGGTGAACGTAGCTTTCCGGGTCTTGTGGAATATCGAAGTTGTAAACATGTGTTACACCTGAGATATCAAGCCCACGTGCAGCAACGTCTGTTGCAACAAGGACGTCGATTTTGTTTTCTTTAAACTGACGCAATACTGACATACGTTTCGCTTGAGTTAAGTCACCATGAATTCCTTCAGCAAGGTATCCTCGGATGTTAAGCGCATGTGAAAGTTCGTCAACACGACGCTTTGTACGACCAAAAACAATCGCCAGTTCTGGCTGTTGAACGTTCAACAAACGAGACAGAATATCAAACTTTTCACGTTCTTGTGACTTCACGAAGAACTGTTCAATGTTCTCAACTGTCATTTCTTTAGACTTGATTTTAACGATTTCAGGATTTTTCATGAACGTTTCCGCAATTTTACGGATTGGTCCAGGCATAGTCGCTGAGAAGAGTAATGTTTGGCGCTCTGCTGGGACATTCTCAAGAATTGAGTTGATGTCTTCGATGAAGCCCATGTTCAACATTTCATCCGCTTCGTCCAATACAAGTGTTTGAACGCCGTCAAGCTTCAATGTTTTACGTTTAATATGATCCAAAATACGTCCTGGTGTACCGACAACGATTTGTGGATTATTTTTCAATGCACGAATTTGGCGTGAAATCTCTTGTCCACCAAATACAGACAGAATACGAGCACGTTTTCCGTGACCGATTTTATAGATTTCTTCAGAAACCTGAATCGCAAGCTCACGAGTTGGGGCGATGACAAGTGCCTGAACTGCAGGGTTGCTTGTATCAATTTTTTCAATCATAGGGATACCAAATGCAGCTGTCTTACCAGTTCCCGTCTGTGCTTGACCGATAACGTCCTTACCTTCCATTCCAAAAGTAACCGTACCTTCTTGAATTGGAGTCGCCTCTTCAAAGCCCATTCTCTTTAAAGAGTCTTGTGTTGATTTGCTGATGTTAAGTTCTGAAAATTTCGTCAAACTTCTCAATCTCCTTTGTGTTTTCCATTTGACAATTGGTTACATTTGCAAATGAAAGCGCGGCAAATCGGAGCCTTATGCTTTTTGGGTATGTTTCCGAACGTATACAAATCTAATGCGGGGGAAACATTGATTTCCTCTCGGACAGTTAGATGTAGTGGATGAAAGGAAAGCCCGGTCTTTGCCGAGCGGTTCGATAGAGGATTCTCCTCTTTAGTGGCCATTGCCTTCAAACCGTTTTATTCAATAAAAAATACTCTTCACAAAAGGAAGAGTTCTGCGTAAATGTATCCAATGCTCATGTTAGTTTACCACAATAAAGGCCGCTTCGCAAGCTATACACTCATGCCAAACAAGTCTTCTGTCCATCTTCTTCACGCATGAATGTAAGCACCTTATCAAACCACTCTGCGCAATCATCACTGTAACAAATATGGTGTTTCCCGTTATCAGAGAAAATCAATTGCTTCGTTAAGGAACCCAGGGAATGATAGAGCATGTCTGCACTTGAATAAGGGACAATACTATCTTGCATGCCTTGTACAATACAAACAGGCGCAGTGATTCTGCCATAATAAGGCTCAATCTGCTGGATAATCCGTGTGAATTGGTAAGCAGATCGAATAGGCGTATTGGCCAGTTTGTAACGATATAAATGGTAAAACGTGTTTGGTGGAAAGTGTTTAACGACCGGCTCGGAAAGTAAAATCGCAGCATCGGCCAATAATAAACGTGGTGAAATGTACTTTGCTGCAGCACTCAGTAAGACGAGACGTTCAACAGGATACCGAAGCGCTAAATACATCGCAATGAGTCCTCCCATCGAAAATCCGACTACAAAAATTCGATCTGTTCGCTTACTCAGACGTCTGTATGCGAGTTCCGCTTCCATGAGCCAGGCTTCTGCGGTGATTTCAGCTAGTCTGCCTCCTGGTTCATGCCCAGGTAATATAGGGATATCAATACTCCAGTTCGTATTGTCCTTTAAATACTGGACGAACGGGCGAACTTCAAATGAGCCACCCGTAAATCCATGGAGAATAATTACACCTGTTTTCACGGATTACGCCTCCGTTTCCAGTACACCTTTCAACACGTTCTCAAGTGCCATTCCGCGAGATCCTTTCAACAGAATAATGGATTGATCGTTGATGGATCCGAGTAATTTCTCAACGATTGGGGCATAGTCATTCTCTGTCCAAATCAGTTCCACATTCGTATTCCGTGTGAGAAGTTCGTCGTATAACCAATGCATTCTAGGTCCGTATAAGGCGATTCCTTTCAACTTTAGGTTGGCAAGTTGGTCTGCAACTGATTCGTGGAAATGTTGTTCATCTTGACCAAGTTCCAGCATATCCCCCAGCACTACCCACTTGTCATTACGAAGTTCTGTTTGACCAATGAACGTCAAAGCAGCACGCAACGATGTCGGTGCCGAATTATACGCATCATTGATGAACAGCGCACCACTTTTTGCTGTGACAGGTTGCATGCGCATCGGTGTTAAAACTGCATTCAGCAGCGCACTTCGGATCGATTCGTCAGTCATGCCTAGTTTTTTAGCAACCAGCATGGCCGCTAGCGCATTTTTTACTTGGTGCTCCCCGTAGACCGGGATAACAAATTGCCCCTCGATTTGACCTTCAACAGTAAACTGACTACCTTGTTCGGTCACTTTTATATCTTTCGCTAATACGTCACACGAATCCCCGTAGCCGAATGCATGTGCATCCAGCTCAGGATGTGAATCCACGAGTGCTGTAAGTAGCGGCTCATCACCATCAAAGTAAAACGCTCCGTTTGATGAAAGCCCATCAATAATTTCGAATTTTGCTTTCGCAATCCCCTCTCGACTGCCGAGATCCTGCATGTGAGCTTCACCGATATTCGTAATAATTGCAATATCCGGCTTCGCTAATTTAGAGAGGAATGAAATTTCCCCAAAACCACTCATACCCATTTCCAAAACAGCCACTTCGGTATCTTCTTCAAGGGAAAGAATCGTTAACGGCATCCCAAGTTCGTTGTTGAAATTCCCTTCTGTTTTACGAACTTCAAATTTTGCGCCTAACACACTTGCAAGTAAATCTTTTGTCGATGTCTTACCGTTTGAACCCGTGACACCAATCACTTTACATGTAAGCTGTTCGCGATAGCTACGAGCAAGTTGCTGCAAAGCAATCTCTGCGTCTTCTACAAAGATAAGCGGAATGTCTTCGGGAGGGTTCGGTTCATCAGCGAGCCATAGCGCAGCAACTGCACCATTTTCAATAGCTGAACGGACATACACATGCCCATTTGCATGTTCTCCGCGGAACGGGATGAACAACTCACCTTCCTGGATATTTCTTGAGTCAATGGTTGCTCCTGTCACTGTAATCCCTTCTAAATGCTGTCCAGAGGCTTCTAACCAGCTGGCCAGTTCAGTCAATTTTCGTTTCATCAGTCATCCCACTCAATCCATTGTGTATTGTATCTTTTGTTTTTCTGCATGGCGTGCGATCGCCAATTCAATAAGACGGTCAATTAGTTCTGGATAACTTACGCCAGTATGTTGCCAAAGTAGCGGGAACATACTCGTTGGTGTAAATCCAGGCATTGTATTCACTTCGTTGATAAGCACTTCGTCACTTTCAGTTACAAAGAAGTCAGCGCGAACGAGTCCCGCACAGTCTAGTACTTTAAATGCACGATATGCCATGTCTTTCATACGGTTTGCAACGTCATCAGATACTTGTGCAGGAATTACCAATTCTGTGTTTCCGTCTTGGTATTTTGCTTCGTAGTCGTAAAATGCTGCAACAGGCTTAATTTCCCCTGGTACGGAACACGCAGGCTCGTCGTTTCCAAGTACGCCCATTTCGACTTCACGTGCTGCGACCCCTTGTTCCACAATGATTTTCCGGTCGAATTTTAGCGCAAACGCAATCGCTTCCTTCAAACTTCCTCGATTATCCGCTTTGCTAATACCTACGCTTGAGCCTAAGTTCGCTGGCTTTACAAATACCGGATATTCAAGTGTTTGCTCTGCAGCGTCTAGTAGACGCGTTTCATCATTTTCCCACTCTGAACGAATGAAATGGACATAAGGCACTTGTGCAAGCCCAACTTGAGCAAACAATTGTTTCATGACGACTTTATCCATCCCCGCTGATGAGGCAAGAACGCCATTTCCAGCATAAGGGATATTCATCACTTCGAAGAGACCTTGAACGGTTCCATCTTCCCCATTTGTTCCGTGGAGTAGTGGTAGGATGACATCTGGTTTACTTTCAAGTTGAAGGAACTGAGTGATACTATCCGGCTCGTTGGTTCCGTTTCCGCCCAAACGCAATTCTTCGATTGTTTTCACAGGTGCCGCAAGAGATGTGCCCGTACGCCACTCCCCTTCAGAAGTTATGTAGATCGGCATCACTTCGTATGCTTCAAAATTGATTGCTTGTGTAGCTGCGCGCGCTGTAGATAACGAAACTTCATGTTCAGCTGATTTTCCTCCGTAGACTAATCCTAGCTTTTTTTTCATAATAATCCCTCTCGATCGGTTAGTTTTCGTCTCACTAGTTTACCATGAACCGTGGGTGAAGCTAGAAAAAACCTCTCTCTTCATCTATTGTTAGAGTAATAAGTTTTATAATAGAGAAACTTATCAATCCACAATCACGTCTTATGAACCACGTGAATCTTTGACCTAACTACGGTATACTTTACCAATTATCTCCTTAGGAAGGAGTTTCGCTTTGAAACTTTCAACCAAGTGGTCAGATCGCTTTGACTGGACACTTGCCTTATTACTGTTCTTGTTTTTTATCGTCAGTTTAACTGCAATTGGTTCTGCTCAAAACTCCGGACAATACAACACAAACTTCATCCCACTGCAAATTCGTTGGTACGTCCTAGGTGCTTTTATCATTTTTGTTATGATACAGCTCGAACCTCAACAATACAAAAAACTGGCGTGGCCCCTTTATGGCTTTGGAATTTTTCTTTTAGTATTTCTTATGTTATCACCAGGCGGTGAAGATCAAATTGCAGAAACTCGCCTTGGTGCAAAGCGATGGTTACATCTTCCTATCATAGGAACGATTCAACCTTCAGAATTCATTAAGTCTTTTTTCATCCTCGGATTAGCTCGAACAGTTAGTGTACATCATGAACGTCATCCAGAAAAATCGATTAAGATGGATTTAATGCTACTTGGAAAAGTAGGCGTGATGTTGCTGGTTCCGCTTGCTTTCATAATGAAGCAACCAGATTTGGGGACGTCTCTTGTATTCATAGCGATTACAATTGCTGTCGTTATCGCATCCGGGATTTCATGGAGAATTCTTGCTCCGTTCATGGCAGTCGGTGCAACACTGGGAGCCACTCTTTTGTGGATGGCTATCTATGCACAGGACTTTTTGCAGAAGCTTGGTTTTGACCCTTACCAATTTAAGCGGGTCTATTCGTGGCTCGATCCCTATTCGTATCCAGGTGAAGAAGGGTATAATCTGATTCAAGCAATGACGGCGATTGGATCTGGAGAGTTCACTGGAAAAGGCTTCAAAGAAAGTGTTGTGTATATTCCTGAAAATCACACAGACTTCATCATCAGTGTTATTGGAGAAGAGTGGGGATTCGTCGGGACAAGTTTACTAATTATACTTTTTTTCGTATTCATTTATCATTTAACTAAAATCGCATTAACGTTGAAAGATACGTTCAGCATCTATGTGACTGCAGGTGTAATTGCCATGTTAGCTTTCCATGTGTTAGAAAACATCGGCATGAATATTCAACTGCTTCCGATAACAGGAATCCCTCTCCCTTTTATTAGCTATGGAGGTAGTTCCTTATTTAGTAATATGTTTGCAATTGGTTTGATTTTTAGTATTCGGTTCCACCAGCAAAATTACTTATTTGAAACAGAAGAGTAGTAAACGGACAAAACAGGAAAATTTCCTCTTGTGGGTTCGGGTACGTTTTCGGTTATAATGAGTGACTGTAACTCTATGAAACGACAAAGGTGACAAATTATGAAAATACAACAAAGATCTGCGGACCGGTTCGATTGGCCCCTAGCCTTTATCTTGCTTATGTTTGGAGCAATTAGTCTAATTGCTATTTCTTCAGCTCAAACGACAGGACAATATGGTATTAATTTTATACCGTCTCAAATTCAGTGGTATGTCGTAGGTTCAATTATTATTGCTTTCACCATGTACTTCGAACCTGAACAATATAAAAAAGCAGCATGGCTTATTTATGGAGCGGGCATTTTCTCCCTTTTCGTGCTGTTCATCCTCCCGGAAAGTATGGAACTTGTCGCTCGCCGTAACGGAGCAAAAAGTTGGTTCCACTTACCTGGTGTGGGTAGTATCCAGCCTGCCGAGTTCATGAAAACATTTTTTATCATCGGTCTCGCTCGCGTCATTACAAAGCACCATGAGAAGTTTACCGAGAAGACGTTGCAAACCGATTTCATGTTACTTTTAAAAATCGGTGTGGTCCTAATTGTGCCACTATTTTTCATTATGATGCAGACGGATTTAGGAACAGCGTTAGTTTTCCTCGCCATTACTGCTGCTCTAACTATTGTATCCGGCATTACATGGAAAATCTTATTGCCAATCTTTGTGGGTACTGCTTCTATAGGAGGCACAATGCTCTTTATGGCATTATATGCCCAAGATTTTCTTGCGTCACTTGGATTTAAGCAGTATCAGTTTCAGCGAATCTATTCATGGCTCGATCCCTATTCATATTCGTCAAACGAAGGCTTGCATCTCATTACTTCGTTGAATGCAATTGGCTCTGGAGAGATTTTCGGTAAAGGGTACAAAGACCGCGAAGTGTATGTTCCAGAAAGCCATACTGACTTCATCTTCAGTGTTATTGGAGAGGAATGGGGATTCTTCGGCGCAAGCGTAGTCATTTGCCTATATTTCTTTCTGATTTATCATTTGACGAAAATTGCATTGGAGTTAAAGGATCCATTCAGCACGTATATTGCGGCGGGAATTATCGCGATGATTACGTTCCATGTATTTGAAAATATCGGTATGACCATACAATTACTTCCAATTACAGGGATTCCCCTTCCGTTTATCAGTTATGGAGGTAGTTCTTTGATGGGGAACATGCTCGCCATCGGTCTAATTTTCAGCATGAAATTCCATCACCGTACGTATATGTTTAACTCGGATGAGGAAGAATAAAAAACACGACCTAGGAATATTCCTAGGTCGTGTTTTTAGTTATGGTTGGATTTGCGGGTCTTGCTGAGCAGGCGGTGTAAGTGCCTTCAGCATATCTAGACGCGATTTTGTCATTGTAGCGGAAACACCTAACTTCGCTAAGTTTGTGATGATCTTCTTCAAATCGATTTCTTTCGCCATCTGGTTCCACCTCAACCTTTCTATAGTGCAGGACGCACGAATTGGATGTAAGGTTCTATTTTTGCTCTAATCTTGATGTTTTCCTTTGTCTAACTTCATTATACCACAATTGTCAAGTTTTTAACCTTTCAATTATGTTACAAATGCTCTTTTTTCGTAAATTTCATTGAGCAAGCGCAATTGATATACATACTCCCTTAAGGTACACAGCTACTGTAAGAGAAAGGGGAACATGGTTCGTTAGGATGGACCAGTTTTAAATTGGCAGCCGTCGAGCGTGATGGTGTCGCTCTAGAAGTTCCCATCCGAAGTGATAGATTTCTATGTTTCAAATTCACCGAAAAGGGAATCGTTGATAGCACTTGCTACGTCATCAAAAAGAGATTCGGAACACTTCTCGCGCGAGTGAATAAGAGAATTACTAGGAAAATATTCCAATAGTTGTAGAGTTCGAATCCATTCCTTGTCACGGAATGCGTTATAAAATAGACGATATTGTTGCTCGGTAATGAGAAGTTCTTGAAGCTCATCAGCAGTTCGTTTACATTGCAGGCACGATTTCCCTTTGGTTAGCTGGTGTCACAATGTCGTTCAGTTCCGTGTCAGTTTTCTTATATGAGTTATGGTTGCAACGAGGAAAAGTTACGGTCATAATCTTGATTTCGTGAAGGACTGAAAGAAATGAGCGATTTTCATTTCTTTCATTTTTTATTTGAGTGCACGTGCTCTTGTTTTCAGAGACAAATCCCTTTGTTCATGTATACTATAGAAATACAATACATTTCCAGAAAGGCGGCATACAATGGCAGGAATTATCACCTTTCTTACGATTGCAGTACTAATTTTAAACGTCCTGCTTGCAGGAGTTCTTATCTTTTTAGAACGACGTGATGCTGCGGCTACTTGGGCTTGGCTCCTTGTTCTATTTTTCATTCCTCTTTTTGGATTTATTATCTACCTGCTTCTTGGAAGACAGTTACGAAAACGACACTTATTTCGCTGGTCCGGCCGTGATCGTATCGGTATCGAGACCTTAATTGACTACCAAATGGAAGCGATCGAAGACGAAACCTTCGAATTCCAACTCGACGATACCGCTCATTACCACGATATGATTTATTTGCATTTAAGAAATAATCATGCTGTGTTAACACAAGACAACGATGTGGAAATCTTTAATGATGGTGCAGCAAAATTTGAAGCACTTATCGAGGACTTGGAAAGTGCCAAGGATCATATCCATTTCCAGTATTACATTATGAGACTCGACAAACTCGGAAGCAGAATTATGGAGGTTCTTGTAAGGAAGGCACAAGCTGGCGTAAAAGTCCGTGTGCTCTTTGACGATATCGGCTCGCGAGGCTTACACGTCAAACATTTAAAAGAGCTAACAGAAGCTGGTGGAGAAGCTGCAGCATTCTTCCCTGCCATAATGCCGCTCATCAACCCACGTTTGAATTATCGTAATCACCGAAAAATTGTAGTGATCGACGGTCGTATTGGATATGTTGGTGGATTCAACGTAGGCGATGAATATCTCGGAATGAGTAAGAAGTTCGGTTATTGGCGAGATACACACTTACGTATTGAAGGAAGCGCCGTACATCCGTTGCAAACCCGATTTCTTTTGGATTGGAATCAGGCACTGGCATCGAGCGAAGTTCAATACAACGATCGCTACTTCCCTGTCATACCACGTAAAGGGTCCGTTGGAATGCAAATCGTATCGAGCGGCCCAGATGCAGAATGGGAACAAATCAAAGATGGCTACCTAAAGATGATCTTCATTGCCAAAGATTATATATATATTCAAACGCCGTATTTCATTCCCGACGTTAGTTTCTTGGACGCGCTTCGAATCGCATGCTTGTCTGGCGTAGATGTGCGGATTATGATTCCGAATAAGCCGGATCACATGTTTGTCTACTGGGCGACGTATTCGAATATCGGCAGCTTACTGAAAGCTGGAGCACGCGTCTACATTTACGAGAATGGGTTCATTCATGCGAAGCAAATTGTTGTGGATGATGAGTTGTCGACTGTTGGTACAGCCAATATTGACGAGCGAAGCTTCCGTCTCAACTTTGAGATTAATGCGTTCATCTACGATCGCGAGAAGTCTCGTGAACTCGCCGAGCTATTTGAACAAGACATTCAGTTATCGACCGAGTTAACTTACGATATGTATTTGAATCGATCACGGACGATTAAGATTAAAGAGTCCATTTCGCGATTGTTGTCACCTATTTTATAATGCGTTCACGTGTCGGGCTACCTTCTATTTGGAGGTAGCCTGTTTTTTTGTGTGGGGTTGGGTTGCTTGAGCGGATTCGTGGCTCGCTTGAGCTGATTCGTGGCTCGCTTGAGCGGATTATTGGTTGGCTTGAGCGCATTCGCGGCTCGCTTGAGCGCATTATTGGTTGGCTTGAGCAGATTTGCGGCTCGCTTGAGCGGATTCGCGGCTCGCTTGAGCGGATTATTGGTTGGCTTGAGCGGATTCACGGCTCGCTTGAGCGGATTCGCGGCTCGCTTGAGCAGATTCGCGGCTCGCTTGAGCGGATTCCATAAAAACTAACAACTCCAATGCAACTGCGACAACCGCCCCATAGAAAAAAGGACTGCGCTGGCAGCCCTTTTCATCATTCTATTCCAAGGTATTCTTCGAGTGTGATATTTTTCTTGAAAATCTGTTCAGATATTGGTTTACCAACATATCGGTAATGCCACGCCTCATGCATGTACCCTGTAATATCTTCTTTGTGATTCGGGTAGCGCAAAATGAAACCATAGCGATGTGCATTTGCCAGCAACCACTTGCCTGCTTCGGTTGTACCGAACGATGAGGATGCCCAGTGTTTTTCGTGATTCACTTCACCAATATCAAATGCCAGACCCGTTTGATGTTCTGAATAACCAGGTCGTGCGCTGTAGCGATCTGCTGCTTCTATTCCGTCGCGATCCACATAACGATTGTAAAGTGTTACTTGATAGTCGTAGGAACGGTATGTGCTGAACGCTGTTAAGTTAAAACTGGAGAGCTTAGCTTCCGCAGCCATTTCTTCAAATGCAGCACGAGCTTCTTTACTTTCACCAGGTGCAAACGTTTCCGGTAGCGGATATTTTTTGTTAGCAATCAAGATGTTTTTCACATAGGTCGGTTCACTTGGCAATTTTTGTCCCTCCACATAACCTCCATCAAAAGGTGTGCCATCCTTGTCTGGTTCTGCTGATTCTTCAGGAGGAGCCGGCTCTACTTCTGCAGGAGGCAAATTTTGTTCGTTCTCTTCTTCCTTGTCTTCTGTCCCAGGGGAGGACTGTGGTTTTTCACTATCAGACTTCGATAAACCCGCTTGTTCTAGTGTTTTCTCAACGTTCCAATCATTGGTGCCAATCCAAATAATCAGTCCAATCATAACTGCTATGACAATTAGTAACGTCGCTTTTAGCCCTTTAGACTGTTTCTTGCTCGTTCGTCTTCTTTCTTGTCTTCGCTTCATAAAAAATTTGCCTTCTTTCATTGTTTCTCTTGCTATCTATTTTCAGTTTCTTGTATATTACAGGATCATTACAAACAGTCCATTTCATAGTCTACCATTATTTCTGGCTTAGGACTACTGTGCCTTTTTTAAAAGTGTGTGCTATGATTACTTTTTCAGTTTGATTTTTTTAGATGAAGGATGATTCTATTGGCTAACCAACGATGGCTTTCTGCCAGTTTTTTTGTTTTCTTCTTTACGTGGGGAATCTTTCTTCCCTACTGGACCGGATGGTTGACCATTGAAAAAGGTCTCACGGTTTCTACAGCCAGTGTCATCATGGGCATCGGAATGGCAGCAAGAGCGCTCACTACCTTTCTCGTATTCCCTATATTAACCCATAGACACTCTCTAAGAAGAGTGGTGCAAGGGTTATCGATCCTCTCACTGTTGCTCGTCATTCTATACTTACCTAATTCTCCATTATGGGCCCTTGCAGTGATTACGATTTTGTTCAGTGCAGTTTATCCTATGATTTTACCCGCTGTCGAGAGTGGTGCGACTCTACTCATGCAGTCTGAGCGGATCAATTATGGGAAAAGCCGTTCGTTTGGATCGATTGGATATACAATCGCGTTACTGCTCGTGGGTCTAGCGACGTCCATTTGGAATGAGCAATCGATTTTATATTTAATGATTGTTGGCCTTGCTGTCGCTGTCTTATTTTTCATGAGAGGTGCACCTGCAGTTCTTGATATGGCACCTGAACGTACTTCTTCAAATGTCTCTCAGACCAAGTTAAGGACGTTATTCCAAACAAAAGGGTTTCTGGTCGTCACGATATTAGCTGTCTTGCTCCAAGGAGCTCATGCTGCGTATTATAGCTTTGGCTTTATTTACCTGGATGATCTGAATGTTTCAGGGTTTTGGATTGGGGTTATCTTAAACGTTGCTGTGTTGTTCGAGATTCTTTTTTTCCGCGTTTCTGACCGATTGTTAGCAAATGTAAAGATTTCAACGATGTTTTTAATTGCCGCTATTGGTTCAACCGTTCGTTGGATAATTGTTTTCCTGTTTCCGATTACAGCCGTGTTCGTTATTACACAAATGTTACATGCAATTTCTTTCGGTATAGCACATTATGCATTCATCCAATATATATCCACTCGCCTTCCAAAGCAGCAGATCGCCTCTGCGCAAGGCATGTATGCAGCATTCGCTATGAGCTTGAGTACAGCTTTTTTAACGATTCCCGCAGGGTATTTATATGATATCTCGCCAGGACTCGCTTTTTTAGGCATGGCGGCCTGTACAATCCCTGCCATCTTTATCGTTCTCATTACTCGACGAAAGCTTTCATACTAAAAAAAGGAAACAGCAGCGCTCCATGCGCATGGCCGTTTCCTTTTTTCATCCTAACAATCTTAAAAACAAGATGACTGCGAGGGCAATCGCAAATAACATGGAGAGCCCTTGCATCCAACGGGACTCACGTATCATCCCTTGACTCTTGAATTGCTTAGCTCGAGCGCTATTTGTGAGAGCAAACAGCGCAATCATGCCAATCAATGCATTTTGCAAATCTAGCTTGACAATAAAATAGAGTGAAAATGCGCCTGCTAAGACAATACCGATTCCATATATCCATTTACTGTTCATCAGCATATTCCTCCATTTCACAGTCAGATTTATGTTTTGTAATTAAAAAAGAAGCCGGAGTAAGCTCTCCGGCTGATTTAGCTATAAAAGTTACTTTCCTTTTTTCTTGCTGTTGTTATGTTTTTTATCTTCTGGGTCGACAATTTCTACATCGACCTGACCGTCAGCTTCAACAGCTAGTTCTGCTGCAGTGTGTTTATAGTAGAATTTACGTCCGAGATATGTTTGGAAAATCATGAACAAACCACCTACTGCCCAATAAAGAGGGAGTGCAGCAGCCACTCGATACGAGATGAACATAATCATAATTGGTGAAATGTAGACAAATAATTTCATTTGAGCTTTTTGCTGCTCTGGCATCGTCCAAAGTGAAACTCTTGCTTGAACGAAGTACACAGCACCTGCAACAAGCATCATAATCATATCAGGTTTCCCTAGCTCAAACCATAAAAATTGATGACTTTTCACTACATCATCAGCATACAAGATTGCAAAGTACAGACCCATAATGATTGGCATTTGAATCACTAATGGAAGACAACCCATGTTTAACGGATTCACATTATGTTTTGAATAGAGGCCCATCATTTCTTGTTGTAACTTCATCTGTTCTTCTTTGTTGCCTGCTTCTTTAGCTGTTTTCATCTGTTTTTGGATCGTTTCCATTTCAGGTTTCAACGCATCCATTTTCACTTTCATTTCTTGCTGTGACTTGTAGTTCTTCAACATGAGCGGCATTAGGATTAATCGGATCCCCATCGTGATGACGATGATTGCGAGTCCATAGCTTCCGTTAAATGCTTCTCCTAGAGTATGAAGCAACCAGTCCATTGGTTTTACAAATATTCCATAGAACGTCCCTCTTTTTTCCTCAACACTCGTACAACCACTTAATAACACTGCGGCTGTAGCCAACATCGTTATAAATCCAATTCTTTTTTTCACGAAATCCACCTTCACTATTTTTCAAACTATTAGCAATCCGGATTTTCATAGGAAACCGCAGATTGACTAACGGGTTTTTTTCAATTACAGACGGTCGTCGTCTCTTCAAAAAGTATACCCTAATCCCGTTCACAATTACAACGAAACCTATTATGAAAAAACTGATTTCTTATGAACAATACAAAAAAACCTGCATTTGGTGACAATTTAGACACTTTGCAGGTTTTGTAATTAATCAGGCGATGAATCACGTGTTATTTAGATAATCTGATAGTGGTTAGCGTTTCATTAGTTTCACTTAGACTTTACAGAATCCGATTTTGCTTCTTTAGACTCAAGCTCGTCCGTAATTTCTTTGTCTTCTTTTTTGTGATAAAGACCATCTTCTTTAGAGGCCTTCCCTTTATCTTCAACCACTTGGTTGTAGTAATGAACGCTAGTTTGAGCTCCTTCGCTCACCATTTTGTTGTCTTGGAAATCGTACGGATCGGACATGCCACGTTTAGTTTGGTCCGAGTAGTCTGCTTTTTTAGATTGAACAAAAGAATCGACTTTCGTAACTAAATTGTTCACAGCTACTTGCGCTTTGTCACGATTCTCTTTTTTACTGAAATACGCATATGCTCCGGCTGCAATTGTTGCAAGTAGAATACCATTACGTTTTTTAGCCATGAAAATCAAACCTCCAAATTTTTACTTAACTTTTAGTATAGGTCCATGTAACAAGTATACCCCACTTCTACTTTGCCAAACGCAACTAACATTTCATTTTCATGACAAGTCTGACTATCGCTAGTTTTCAATACCTGCATTTGTTATGATGAGAGAAAGGAATGATGAGGTGAAAGCGCAATGATTCGACAAATGATTGAGGAAGATATTGCTGCCGTCCAACACATTGCCCGTGCCACTTGGAAAGATACGTATAAAGAGCTTTTGCCTGAATTTGTTCAACAAAAATTTCTCGATAGCGCTTACTCAACGCCCATGTTATTGAAGCGTATGGAAAAGACAGAGGTTTTAATCGCTGAGCGCGACGGACGTGCTGTTGGATTTTTCAACATGACTCAAATTGATGTTGATGGAGATGCCGAGCTGACCGCACTTTATGTCCTTCCAGACTATCAGCGACAAGGCATAGGGATGGAGCTATTTGCTGGTGCACTGACGCTACTGAGTGATGCTATGAAGCTATTCGTATACGTAGATGATTTAAATGATCCCGCAAAAGCATTCTATGAGAAGCTAGGTTTTGAGTTACTTGAAGTATTCGATGAAGACTTTGAAGGGGTTCCCGTTGAAACAGCACAATATGTTTATATGATTCGGCAATCCGCTTTATGCATCTAATTCAAAAACGTCCTATTCGGAACCTACCGAACAGGACGTTTTTTTATTATTTACAATGGACGCATACCGCCATCTTCTGGAGGTGTGTCAGTAATGATGTGTTCATCAGGAACCATTGTTTTAGGTTTCTTCGTCAAGCAGAGAATACCTGCGATATAAAGTAAGATTGAAGTAAGAGAAAGAATACCTCCTGTTAATCCTCCAATTATGAACATGATTCCTGCAAGTTTCGGATTTTTGTTATTCCAAATGTTGACCAATCCGATAATTGTCAGTACTAAACTTATAACTAGGAATACAACTCCTAGCCACAGGAATCCTCCGAGTGCATTGAAGATTGTAAAGAACATATCGATATCTGCCGGTGTCATTGCAGGATCTGAATACAAGTCCATTTCCATTTCCGTGCGAAGATCAGGATTTGAGCTAAACATTTTAAATATGACCGCACCAAAAACAGATGCTATAATTCCGAATACTGTAAATACCAATCCTATGATTCCTAATACTTTTTCTGCCGTTCGATTCACTTACATCGCCTCACTTTTTCTAGTTGTAGTCTACTATACGACTGAATTCACAAAACGTTTCATTTTTTAGGTATTTCCTAAAAAAACGGAGCGCCTAAACACAGCGTTCCGCTTTAACTTTTCGTTATGCTTTCACATCGTTGTATTCTTCGTATCGGTTGAACGCGGTTACTACATATGAACAAACCGCTTCCATCTTCAGGTTGTTTTCCCGAGCATAGTCAGCAGCACGGTCTAAAAGTTTCTTCGCAACGCCTCCACCACGAAGTTCTTCCGAAACGAAAGTATGATCCATGACCATGACATCTCCGAGAAGTGTCCACGTAATTTCAGCTAGCGTTTTACCATCTTGCTGCTTGCGAAATGCATACGCATCTCCTCCGAGATCTTTGTATTCAAATTCCATGAGAACAGCCTCCCTTTTAATTGGATGATTCGGGTATTTAGATAATCCAACGATACTTACTTAGTTATTGAAACACGGATTTCACTGAATCCACAAGCCCTTGGAAAAATTCTTTGACTTTATCCCAAAAACCGGGATCAATTTCACCTAATTTGTCCTTAACCTTTGTAGCCATATCATCCAGTTGCTGAGAAAATTTAGAGAAATCTATATCTAATTTACTAATCCGGTTCATCAAGTCAATTAATAATTGACGATCAGCGTCACTTAGCTCTATTTTGTGCTTTTCTAGTTGTTCTTTGACAATTTTTTCGACGTCTTCTTTAGTCGCAGGGTTTTTGTCTGAAATCTGCTGTTTAATATCCGTCAATAGTTCAGCAACTTTGTCTTTGTCTACACCTTTTTCAGATAGCGTCGTCGCAACATCCAATTCGTCATTGGCTACATCCGTACGTTCCTTATCTAGTGATTCTCCACTTACTTCATAAGCTTTGTAGATACCGACTAATGCAGAATGACCAGTAACTTTCTTAGGGGCTGCTACTTCCACTTTAGCATCTTCAATCCCTGCAGTCAGCATAGCTGTCGCATACATGTCTGGTGTGACTTGAGTAATATTGTCTTGCGTAACAATCGAAATCACAAGCCCTTTACCTGCATCTTGCCGCATAATTTTCGCTGAAGAATACATACGAGCATTCGGATCGCCGTCTTTAATATACGTAACAAGATCTTTACCTGTTACTTCAATTTCTTCTACTTCTGCCTCTTCTTCAACTTTTAAGCTCTTTTTCACACTAGCCCGTTCGTCATCGGAAAGGTTGGCACCGTAAACTACGATTGGTACTCCCAGCTTTTCATTAATGGTCGATTCTGCTGATGCACTGTTCGGTAACAATAGTCCCACAGAGAGCATCAATGCAAGACTAGCAGTAAGCGTTCGTTTCATTTTCTTACCTCCTCGTTTCCAATACATACGAAATCTTTAGCTAAAAGGTTCCCGTCAATCTTTGAGTGATGTCCAACCATCCCGCTGTTCAATCTTACCGTTTTTCATCAATCTGCCGAGTGCTCGTTTGAAAGCGCCTTTACTTAGGTTGAACATTTCCTCGATTTCCTCAGGTGTCGACTTATCGGTAAATGGCATTTTACCGTTAGTCTCTTGTAAATATGCGTAAATCATTTCTGCATCGTCGTCCAAACGTTCCTGCTTACGAGGAAGTAGTGACCCATTTAGAGTTCCGTCTTCCTGTACATCAATAATTCGAACTGAAAGCTCTTCTCCAAGACGTGGCTCGGACGCCATTTCGCTAGCGTGGATAAATATCCGGAAATTATCAGGAATGCTTAGCAAGAACGCTCCTACTGGTAGCAACCGGTAAGGACGTGCGGTTAAATTATCGTTCATGCGCCATTGTTCTGCAATTCCCATGACATCTAGTACGCGTTCTTCCGTCGCGAGTCGTCCGAAGATCGTGCCTGCTGGATCTGTTCGAAGTGTCATATACAGCGCATCATCAATCTTTGGCCATAACTTTCGGACATGAGGCAGATCCGCTTTGTTCACGAGTACTTCGAAAGCTGCACCAATATCAACGTATGCTCCGAACTTGTCGTCGACCCGTAATACCCGTGCCCAGCCGTACGTTCCCATTGTCATGTGTGGCAATTGCATCGATGCCGCGAGTTCCCCACGACGATTCATGAATAGGAAAACGTCTGGAGTGTCTCCTGTTTGTAGTGTTTCCGGTGCTTCAGAAGCGTTCATATACAATTCTGTTCCATCTAAATCGAGTGACCAGCGCGAGCCTTCAAGCTCCAGTACCCGAACTTTTTGAACTGTTCCTGCAAATGTATTTGTCATCTTATTCTCCCATTTCCTTAAATAATTGTTAGTAAACTTATTCGTTGCGCTGTTTGAGTGCAGTCACGAAGCTTTTGTCTTCATTCATTGCTTGTACAAGATCTGTAATTCGATCCATCGCGTCCCAGCTTAAGTGATGTTCAATTCCTTCTACATCTCCGTATATATTTTCTTCCTTCACTCCAATTATTCGTAAAAATTGTTCTAGCAATTCATGTCGTTGCACCAGACGTTCACCAAAATTACGACCGCGTACGGTTAAGCTGATATCTTTATATCGTTCATAAATGACGTAACCTTCTTTGTGCAAGCGTTGCGCCATTTTCGTAACTGATGATGGAAGTACGGCGAGCGATTCTGCGACATCCGAAACTCTTGCCTGACCTTTTGCTTCAATTTGCAAGTAAATTTGTTCAATATAGTCTTCCATACTCGGTGTTGCCAATCCAAGCACCTCCGGTAACATTTTATAGCCTAATATCCTAAAATAATTTTTTACGTGTTTAACACATTTTGTTGCTGGGTATCTAAACAACATAACCAATTAAATCACAATCTCGAAAGGAGTGAACGACACATGGGTAAATTACTTTGGATTATCATTGTAGCACTAATTGCATTCTGGGTGCTCGGCCTAGTTTTCAAAATCGGTGGTGGCCTTATTCATATCTTGCTCGTCATCGCACTAATCGTATTTATTCTTAATATGATTTCTGGTAGACGGTCAGTTTAAATAAAGGGATGTCGGTTTTCACCGACATCCCTTTTTCACGTTTACTGGCTAATTTTTGCATATACGACCGTGTTTCTCAACTGTGTGCCATCAGCCGACCGATCATCATTTTTCAGAACAGCTTCTAGTTCAAAGCCTGCCCGTTCTGCAACGGCACGGCTTTTTTTGTTGAGTTCGTCGCATCTAATCTCCACTCGGTGTGCACCTAGTTCATCCAATGCAAATTCCGTAATTCGTTCTACAGCCTCTGTCATGTACCCTTTTCCTTCAGAACCACTTGCTAACCAATAGCCAATTTCAAATTTCGGAATTGACCAATCAATTCTATGCAATCCTGATGAGCCAATGAATTCCCCTGTTTGTTTTTCGAACAAGTGAAGTCTGAGATCTTTTTTTGTGATGAAATCCGCAATTCCCTGTCGCATCCGTTGTTCTGTGTCCGCTAGATTTTGTGGCTTATGCGCCCACGGCATCCACCGACGCAAAGTAGGTAATGTTTGAAGGATTGCGTTATTCACGTCAGAAACGTCATTTAGTGAAGGCATACGAATCAACAAACGTTCTGATTCAAATTGGTCCGGAAAATCAGGGATTCCTTGAATCGTCTGTGAGCTTTCGTTATCTTCCCAGATTACTGGAGTTTTCTTCCCTGCCATATAGTCATCTCGTGTGATTCCGTACGTTATAGCATCGTAATATTGGTCTTCTTCTGGAGAAAACCATGCTTGCCTCAGATGTCCTTCTTTTACAAAGCCTGACCGTTCGAAAGTTTTGCGCATTGCTAAATTGTCATGTCGCGTGTGACCTGCTAGCCGGTTTTTCCCCTCCGGCAATCCAAACACATAGTCTGCCATGAGTCGCAGTGCACTTGCTCCATATCCTCTGCCTCGATAGCGATCTGCGATACGTAAATCGAACAAAGGGACATCGTCTTGTAAGTCATGGATTTTTGCGATGCCTACTTTTTCTCCGTTGTCGTTGACGAGCCAAAATGTTTTCACTTCATCTGACTCGTATCCACCTTCTCGGATCGCTTTTTCGATTAACTCACGCCCTGAATTTTCTTGCATGTGAAATGGCCATGTATTTGTTGTCATGAAGTGGATCAGCTGTTCTTGCTCCACCATTGTCCATTCTTTAAGTTGCATTAGGAAGTTCCTCCAAACGACCGCTCCTTACTTTTGGATTCGCATTAATCGAAGTGAATTCAACACAACTAACAGTGTTGCACCCATATCCGCGAAGATTGCAATCCATAGCGTCAGCCAGCCCGGGATGACGAGAAGCAGTGCAGCAATTTTTAGTCCTACTGCAAACATAATGTTTTCTTTGATAGTACGCAATGTTTTTCTACTCAATTTCACGGTATATGGCAATTGTTCGAGATCGTCCGCCATCAATGCGATGTCAGCAGTTTCTAATGCGGCGTCTGTCCCTGCGCCACCCATTGCGATCCCTACGGAGGCTGCAGCAAGTGCTGGTGCATCATTAATGCCATCTCCGACCATCGCTACTCGTTTCTTGCCTTCGCTCAATTCACGGATTGCATTGAGTTTGTCTTCCGGCATGAGTCCAGCACGAACGTCGTCAATGCCTAAACGAGCAGCAATCGCTTGCGCCGTTTTCGGGTCATCGCCTGTCAGCATAACTGTAGTATCTACGCCGATTTCTTTTAATCGTTCAAGAACAAGTTTGCTTTCTTCTCTAACTGGATCCGCTACTGCGAAGAGCCCTGCAAATGCACCATCTATGACAGCGCCCATCACAGATTTCCCTTCAGTCTGCATGTCTGCAGCTTGGACCTTCGCTAATTGTGGCAGTTCCGCGAGTTCTTCCATCCATCGGAGGCTTCCGACAGAAACACTTTTGCCCTCTACAACAGCAACTGCCCCTTTACCTGTGACGGATTGGAAGTTTTCCGCTGGTACAACTTCGAGGTTGCGCGCTTCAGATGCATTGACGAGCGCTCTTGCCAATGGGTGTTGAGAGAGGCGCTCCACTGCTGCGACTGACTGAAGGAGATGCGCTTCCTCTATTCCATTTGAGGTGATGATATCCGTGACTTCAGGATAGCCTTTCGTTAAAGTCCCGGTTTTATCAAACGCAACGGTTTTGATATGCCCCATTTCTTCCAGGTGGACGCCGCCTTTAATGAGCACGCCTTGACGTGCTGCGTTCCCGATTGCTGTGACAATTGCAACAGGTGTGGATACGACGAGCGCACAAGGGCACCCGACGACAAGAACAGCGAGTCCTTGATAAATCCAAGTTTGCCAATCTGCTCCGAGAAGTGGGGGGATGACAGCTGTCAGCGCCGCAACTGCGATAATGGCTGGTGTATAGTATTTCGCGAACTTGTCGATGAATTGTTGCGAAGGTGCTTTCTCAGCCTGCGCATCTTCAACAAGATGAATAATTTTAGCGATTGTCGTGTCTTCTACTAATTTGTTGACTGTTACTTCTAGAGATCCTTCTTCGTTCAGCGTTCCTGCAAAAACAATGTCGTCTACTTTCTTGGTGACAGGGACAGATTCGCCTGTAATCGCAGCTTGGTTCACGGTTGAGAACCCTGAGCGTACCGTTCCATCCATGGCAATTTTTTGCCCCGGCTTGACGATTAAGACATCTCCAATTCGGATGTCTTCAGTCGGTAGCTCGAACATCTCATCATTTCGTCTGATGGTTGCTGAAGGCGGTGCAATGTCCACTAAGCTACTGATGGATTGCCGAGCTTTGTTCATGGAGTAGGATTCGAGTGCTTCGCTGATTGCAAACAGAAGGACGACAACAGCGGCTTCGCGCCATTCCCCGATGATTGCGGCACCAATAATCGCAATTGTCATGAGTGTGTTCATATCGAATTCAAGGCGTACTAAGTTTTTGAGCCCGTCGATGAACATCGAAGTTCCTCCTACCACAATCGCTATTGCAAATAAGATGATTGCAGTGGTATTGGTCTCTCCATATTTGCTAGAAGTGAATAGACCTGCCGCTAGGAATATGAGCGAAATTAACGAAACAATGTTCTCTTTCCGTTTGAAGAACGGTGTTTTCTTGGTTGGCTTACGCTGAGAAACTGGTACGACCCGGATGCCGTCAAAGGCACCTGCAGATTCCAGCTCGTCGACGGTTGCGTCACCTGCAAATGACAATTTACTCGCACCGAAGTTGACGGTAGCCGCTTCGACGTTCGGAAGTCGACTGACGTTTTTTTCAAATTTCATGGCGCAGTTGGCACAACTTAAGTTTTCGAGACGATATTCAGTCCTGTTCGTTTCAGCCATTCTCTTCACCTTCCATCGTATGTTCGTGAGCTATTTTCACTAGTTGTAAGACGTGATCATCTGCAAGTGAATAATAAACCATCTTGCCCCTTCGTTCCGAGCGAGCTAATCCATTTTCTTTCAAATATCGTAAGTGATGAGAGGCTGTCGCGTTGGATGCACCAATAATAGCACCGACATCACAAACACAGAGCTCTTGTTTTAATGTTAATGAATACGCAATTTTGAGTCTCGTTTCATCTGCAAGTGCTTTAAACAGTTGCACCATATTTCCAACGCGGGGCAATTCCTCTTGAATTTCGACGACAAGCGCATCGTGAATAATCTGTTCATCACACATATCTACCATTTTCAAATTCATCCGCCTCCTCATCATTCAAATGTTCGTTTGATTGTAAAGTTAGTATATGCGTTATTCTGACGATTTGCAACTACTATCAAACGATGATTTGAATGAAATGCGATTTCGCTCTTCACTTTTTTGTACTAAATGGCTTCGCAAAGCGAAGCAGACCAAATAAATCTTGGTTTTTGATTGGTGAAGTGCACTTTTTCGCGATTGAGGGTGCTGGTGAAGAAAGGGCTCGCCGCGAGCGATAGGGGGCGAGGTGTTTATGATCATTTTTTGAGTTTTATGAGCGGAATTGTGTGGTTATGATCACTTTTAAAGATTTATGAGCACATTCCTAGGGTTATGAGCGTTTCTACTGATTAATGATCACTTTCCCAGGTTTATGAGCGTTTTTTGAGATTTATGAGCATCCGGAGTATTAGGGTATCCCTAGAAAAAATGCAGCTCTATTAGAGCAAACAAAAATACAGAGGCAACTTACACCTCTGCTTCATCTACTTATTTTGCTTCCAACGTCAACACGTTTCCGTCTTTCACGGCACCGTCTAAAACAGTCTCATGGAAATCTCCGCGAACCCAATCATCAGCTTGGTCGTGGAACCATTGCGACTTCACGTGCCCACTTTGACCAGGACCTACAATATGATATGCCTTTGAAAGATCATCTAGATCCGCCACAAAGCGCCATGAGGCTCCGTGATTCGCACTACCATCGTCTTTGAACGACGCTGCTTGAACTGTAATACCTGATCCACCGACAGGTTGCTTTTTCGGATCCAAGAAACGCTGTAAAATCGGTGAAGCACTCGATAATGGATGTGGGAATACGAGCTGATGGAAGTCTCCCCACTGCCACTTCTCTGATTTATCCCCATAATCTTCTTTCAGGCTTGCAATCGTTTTTTCAAACGCATCATATACCCATTGGTCGACTCCGCCATACTCTTCCACCCAAGTAGAAGGATTCCCGGAATACGCATTGCGCAAGAACTGATCGGTTAACTGCGGCTTTCCGGGCATGAACTCATAGACATCTGCTGGCATATCTGATGCAAACATCGTCACCGGCAATTGTTTCATAAGTTTATGGAATACGAGAGGCTGCGATGCATTCACCGAATCCACCTGATCCCAATCTTTCATCTGAGCCAAAATTTCCTTGTATCTCCCTTTTCGGTCCATCTTTTCAATGGACATAATTAGAGAATTCAGAAACTCTTCTGCATGTAAATTTTTCTGGTCCATTTGTAACTTCATCATATCGTCCGCTGTAAAATCGTCTCCATCACGAAGCACTTCTGCAATGCGCTCATAGCGATACGGCTGTGCCCAAAACTTTGTAATGTGATAGGGATACTTTTCATCTACTACTTCGTTGTTAGCAGTGGCAATGAACCCTTCTTTAGGATTCACAACAGTCGGCAATTCGTCATACGGAATATAACCGTCCCATCCGTATTCCGAGGAATTTCCCGGAACCGGTAGCTGAGCGTCTCCTTTTTTACGAATCGGAATTTTTCCATTTGCTTTGAACGCAATTGTACCGTCCGTTGAAGCGAAGACAAAGTTTTGCGCGGGAGCACTGAATGCTTCCAATGCCGTTTCAAACGAATCCCAATCGTCGGCTTTGTTTAAATCCATGATTGCTTCAAGTTCATTGCTCGGCTCGAGTGCCGTCCATTGCATCGAAAACACAGCGTCTGGTTTTTCATCTTTATAAATGACATCTGTAATGATCGGCCCGTGCCTAGTGACTAGCACTTCGAAAGGTACGTCTTTTTCCCCTTTCACGCTAATTGTCTCATCACGCACTTCGGCTTGCTCCCATTCGTTGTCATATTGGAATTGGGTCGGATCCTCCGGGTTCGGGATTTCAATATAGAGATCTTGGACGTCTGGCCCTACATTTGTAACTCCCCATGCGACTTTTTCGTTATGCCCGAGGATAATGCCAGGAATCCCTGCAAAAATGACCCCACTAACATTCTGCTCTGGAGACTTCAAGTGAATTTGATGCCAGATCGAAGGCGTGCTCAGTCCTAAGTGCGGATCATCCGCGAGAAGTGGCATCCCTGATTTTGTTTTATCACCTGAGACAACCCAGTTGTTACTTCCATTGAATTCGTGTGGAAGTAATCCAGGGTCAAACTGTCCTGCGACTTGAACTGGATTTTTTAGATTTGCTTCCATAATGGATTCTGCATTCTCCGGATACGTAATGAACAAATCTTGAGCTTTCTCTTCAGAGAAATTATTAAGTGCCCAGTGGCGCATAGCTTGAGGCGTCCATTTTCCACCAAGGTCGTACGCCATATACTTTCCAATTGTCAGTGAGTCGATTGGTGTCCATGGTTCAGGTTCATAGCCGAGCAACTTAAATTCATAGGACAATTTTCCATTGTCTTTTACTTCTTTGATGAATTCATTCACGCCATCTGCATACCATCCCAAAACTTGTTTGGCATCATCGCTATAAGTGTCGAATGATTTCTCTGCTGCATTTCTCAAGCTAAATGTACGGAACTGTTTATCGGTATCAATCGCTTTGGCACCGACAACTTCGGACAATCGTCCACTTGCCTGTCTACGTGCAAGATCCATCTGAAACAAACGATCCTGAGCATGAACGTAGCCTTGTGCACGATACAAATCGGCATCGGACTTGGCCTCTAAATGCGGGACGCCATTTTCATCTCGAGTTACGGTTACATTTTCATCTAATACAGTGAGCTGAGCGTTTCCTTCAATCACGGGCTTCGACTTCCCTATGTAAACGTTTACAAAAATAAGTGCAGCTGTGGCTACTACTACAAGTGTAGCAATGAACCATAGAAGGACTTTCATTGGTTTCCCCATTTTCTTTTTATGTTTTGCCACTTTACTTTCCCCCCATTTCTAATTTTTCACAGTACTTAATCTATATTCGTTGCACCGCCATAAAATCCCTTCCAGAATGAAAGGGATTGCGTGTCCACCTGTATAAGTACAGGGAATAGTTTTGTGATTTATGATCAGTTTGGTGGCTTTATGAGCATTTCTCATGCTTTATGAGCAGTTTTCAGCTTTTATGTTAACTTTCCATGCTTTATGATCACTTTTCAGCTTTTATGAGCACTTCTCATGTTTTATGAGCACTTTCCAGCTTTTATGAGCACTTCTCATGTTTTATGAGCACTTTCCATGCTTTATGAGCACTTTTCAGCTTTTATGAGCACTTCTCATGTTTTATGAGCACTTTTCAGCTTTTATGAGCACTTCCCACGTTTTATGAGCACTTCCCAGCTTTTATGAGCACTTCCCACGTTTTATGATCACTTCCCAGCTTTTATGATCACTTCTCATGTTTTATGATCACTTTCCAGCTTTTATGAGCACTTCCTACGCTTTATGAGCGCTCCTCATCTTCCGTCTCCTCATCATTCATGGGTTTATCTTCATGAATGACCTCATATAGTTCATCTTCTACTGAAATGTCTGCGAGTCCCACTTTTGAGCGATATGCTGCACGAATGATCAGGTGCCCCGCAACTGGAGCTGTTAGGAAGACGAACACGATGCCTAGCAACACACGGACGCTGACGAAATGATCATGGAATAGAAAGTATAGGAACACGCCAATCAGTGTTAGCAATACCGAGAGCGTGGAGCTTTTCGTAGCCGCGTGGGATCGTGTATAAACATCCGGTAATCGGATAATCCCGAACACACTGATGACACTAAAAATACTTCCCAACAGGATTAGCAGTGCTCCGATGAATTCACCGATCTCGTTTCCGTTCAACGATAACCCCCCTCTCAATATATTTTGAAAAGGCAATTGTGCTGATGAACGACAAGATTCCCAGAATCAGAATGACTTCCAAATACGCTTTCGTTCCGTAAACAACAGATACGACTCCAATCATCGCAATTAGATTCACACCGACAACATCCATCGCAATTACACGATCCGGCATGGAAGGCCCGATAATGAGTCGGAGCACGGCTATCGCAATTGTTATTGCAAACAGCACAACAGAAATCCCTAGCATGATCTGAATCATTATCGAGTCACCTCCATAATCGCTTTTTCGAAGTTCTTCAATTGTTTGATCAACCCATCACGTGATTCTTGGACGTCCATCGCATGGATGTACAACGCATCACTATCCGGTGTCACTTCCATTACGACGGAACCTGGCGTCAAAGTCAGCAGCATCGAGAGCATCGTAATTTCAACGTCACTCCGCAATATGGTTTCATACTTGAAAATTCCTGGTTCAATCTTCAATCGTGGACTTAAAATCTGCTTCAACACGACCGCACTCGATTGAATCAATTCCCAGACAAAGATGAAAAATAACCTGACGACAGCGTAGACGCGACGTAAATAGAAGCGTGTGCCGAAAAAACGGTGCATGAAGAATAGGATACCAATTCCTACGAGAAAGCCTGCGTAGAACGTGGAAAAACGCAATTCGTCTTCATCGATGAGCAACATCCATAAAAACGCAATGAATAAGTTCAATAACAGTTGACCTGGCATTCTCCCGTCCCCTTTCCTCTGCGTTATTGTTTCAGCAACGCTTCTTTATCTAATACAGCTTCAATATATGTTTGCGGATTGACCAATGTCGATGCCGCGTCATTTACAAATGGTGCAATCGCGTCAGCTCCTAACCCGATTGCGAGCGTCAAGATGCCAAGCATCACAATAGGTAGCAACGTACGCTTCTTCAACACGACTTGTTCCTCGCTGCCGATGATTGCTTCCCCCATGAAACAGTTGAGGAAAACGCGCAATAATGAATACAACACGAACAAACTCGACAGGAACGCTAGCGTCAGCAACACATACGTGTCTGCTTCAATCAGACCTTCACCGAGCAACACTTTCCCGATGAATCCACTGAATGGTGGAATTCCGGTGAGCGATAGCATAACGATGAAAAACAACCAACCCAATGCTGGATAGTTCCGTATCAATCCACTGAGCTCTCCAATTTTCGCCTTACCTGTCAATGAAATCATCAACCCTCCAGCTAAAAACAGCATCGCTTTTGCGACCATGTCATGTAAAACGTAATAAATTGAACCTTGCAACGCAAGTTCGTTTCCAGCAGCAAGCCCTACGAGGATGAATCCCACCGCAATGACCACGTTATAGGCTATGATTTGCCGGATATCATTTGATGAAAGTGCTCCGATACTTCCGCCAATTAGCGTCAATGCAGCCATGATTCCGATAATTGACTGCGTAATTTCCGGAGAATGATGAAACACAAGTGTGAACATACGGATTAGGGCATAAATCCCTACTTTCGTGAGCAAAGCGCCGAACAACGCTGCAATCGCTGCAGGAGGCGCGCTGTAGGAACCAGGGAGCCAAAAGTACAGCAACAACCCCGCTTTCAAACTGAAGACGAGTAAAAAGATCAGACTAATTACCGTTAGCACTGGCCCTTGACCATTTTCAGCAACACGCTCTGCTAATTGCGCCATGTTGAGCGTCCCCGTTGCACCGTACAAATACGCAATCGCAAGGAGGAAAAACCATGAGGCTAGGACATTAATTGTAATATAAGTAAATGCTTCAACGAGCTGGACTTTACGTCCTCCTAGAATCAAGAGCGCATACGACGCAAGCAACATCACTTCAAAACAGACGAATAAGTTAAAGACATCTCCCGTTAAAAATGAGCCGTTGACGCCCGCTAGCAAGAAAAGCATAAATGGATAGACATACATCTTCTCAAATGCTTCTCCAATCGTCGAAAATGCGTATAGCAAGATAATGCTTGTTACTGTTGCAGCAGCCGTAACTAGTAACAGTGCGAACGAATCTCCGACAAATAGAATGCCGTATGGTGGCTCCCAACCACCAAAATCCAATCGTAGAATGCCTTCAGATTGGATTCGCAACAACAAGTACACACCGATTCCAGCAGAACTTGCAGTTGCTATGAAGCTGAGGGTGCGCTGCAGGATGAACGAATTGCGGAAGAATGTCAGCACAATCGCAGTAAGCAGCGGAATGAGAACAGGCATTACGAGTGCATTAGTCATCGAATTCTCTCCTAACATCATCCAAATTATCCGCACCCGTTTCTCTGTAAATCCGGTATGCGAGTACGAGGAGGAACGCGGTGACAGCAAAACTGATAACGATTGCGGTCAAAATGAGTGCTTGCGGAAGCGCATCAGAATATGTCGAACCTTCTTCAGTCAGTAAAGGAGCTCCCCCTTTTTTCAATCCGCCCATTGTAAGGATCAGTAAATGAATGGCATGAGAAAGGATCGCAGTTCCTAAAATGATCCGCACAAAATTTCGGGACAGCAGTAAATAGACCGCCACCATGACGAGAACGCCTACAAGTAATGTAATTAAGGTCTCCATTCAACTCACATCCTCACTAATCGTCAAAAGAATTGTCACGACGACACCCACGACGGTAAGTGCAACGCCAGCTTCAAATAGTAGCACCATCGAAAGCTCTGTTACTCCAAAAACTGGCAACGCAAAATCCCCTTTTGCCTGGTTCAAAAATTGATTGTTAAACAGCATAGGCACTGCACTACTTGCGACCGCTAGAAACACGCCAAGTCCCGCAATTTTCTTGAAGTCAAACGGAATTCCTTTATGAACTGTCTCAATATCGTACGTCATGTACAGCAACAGTAACGCCGAAGCGAGTACGAGCCCACCTGAGAATCCTCCGCCCGGGTCATTATGCCCGGAGATGAAGAGCTCAACACCGAACGTTAAAATGATGAACACAACAATTTTCGTGACAGTGCGCAAGATGACGTCATTGATTTTCATTGCCGTCACCGTCCTTTTTATGTTTTAACTTGATCAACACATAGACACCAAGTCCACCGATCAACAAGACAACAATTTCGAGCATTGTATCAAACGCACGAAAATCCCCCAAAATCGCATTAACAATATTGCCCCCACCCGTGAGCGTTTTCGCATCCTCAAAGTACTCGGAAATCGGGTCGAACAAGCGATTCCCTTGAACCATAAGCGCTGTGATGATGACAATTAGTCCTGATGCCACCGCGATGAACGCATTTAAAATCTTCACTGAACGACGTGGTCGCTCTTTCTTCCAATCCGGCATAAAGCGGAATGTCAACAAGAACAAAACTGTAGTTACCGTTTCTACAACGATTTGGGTAAGTGCCAAGTCGGGTGCCCGCAAGACGACGAATAGAAATGCGACTGTAAATCCAAGGACACCATTCAGTAGAATCGCGATCAAACGAGAATTCACGAAAAGAATGGCAAGTGCTGCAGACATCATGACCATCACGAGAATGTATTCATTGACCGTCACAACGGAATCCTCTGAAAAGTCAAACGCTAGACGCCAAACAAAACTCAACGCAATCCCCATCATTGCGATGAAAAACAGCAGAATGTACGTAAAATAACGATGCAAATGCCCCGTCATGTACTTATTCGTTAGGTGATAGGAGTTGCCTTCAAGCTGGATGAGCAACAACGCATAGATATTATCGATTTTCCAACTGAATGGAGCAATTGTATAGATCCTTCTCCACTGTCGTAAGAAAATGTAGAGAATCGTACCGATTAGGATAATTCCAATCGTCATCCAAAGTGCCGGATTCAATCCATGCCAAGCTGCAATGTGCGGGACTAGTGATTCAGGATTTACAAACGACGGATATATCGCCGCCATTGCTGGTTTCAAAATCCATTTCCCTAGTACGTTCGGGAAGAAGAACAGTCCTACAATCAGTCCCCCTAAAATGAATGGCGCAACGAGCATTCCAGGACGCGGATCATGCGCTCCCCGGTCGACCCATGCAGGCTGTTGCTGTTGGCGGCCAAAAAATGTTTGAAAAACGATAATCATGCAGTATACGAATGTAAAGACACTCGCTACCCATGCGACAATCGGAATCCAAATGTGGACACCTGGTAACGCCAAGTGTTGCACAGCGAGACTCGCTTCCAAGAAGAGTTCCTTACTTAAAAATCCATTAAACGGAGGCAATCCCGCCATTGAAAAACTACCTGCAAGTGCAATCGTAAATGTAATCGGCATGAACACAGCGAGACCACCGAGTTTCCGAATATCCCGCGTCCCGAGTTCATGGTCTACGATTCCAATGATCATGAATAATGCACCTTTAAATGTGGAATGGTTAATTAAATGGAATAGTCCTGCAAACGCCGCGGCTGTATAGATGGTTTTATCCGACCCTGGGATGTCCAGCATGGCAGCTGAACCGATTCCAAGTAAACTCATGATCAATCCTAGCTGACTGATTGTTGAATAGGCCAGGAGCGCTTTTAAATCGTTTTGGCGAACTGCGTTGAACGAACCCCATAACAAGGTCAATAGCCCAACGAACGTCACTGAATAGAACCAAATTTCACTTTCACCGAATACAGGAATGAAGCGCGCAACAAGATAGATCCCAGCTTTGACCATCGTAGCCGAGTGTAAATAAGCACTGACCGGCGTCGGCGCTTCCATCGCATCTGGGAGCCAGATGTGGAATGGGAATTGTGCAGATTTCGTAAAAGCTCCAAGTAGAATAAGAAGCATCGCTGGGATGAAAAGCTCGTTCGTCGATAACATTTCTGCCATACCAATCATCTCTTGGATACTATAAGTCCCCGTCATTTGGTGCAACATAAGGAATCCGACGAGCATGCCAATTCCACCTGTCACTGTAATGAGCATTGCCTTTTTCGCACCAGCTCGAGAATTTTTCCGCTGATGCCAAAAAGCGATGAGCAGGAATGATGAAACACTCGTTAACTCCCAAAATACGTAGAGGACCAAGACGTTATCTGAAAAGACGACACCGAGCATGGAACCCATGAACAACAACAGATACATATAAAAACGACCAAGTGCTTCTCGTTCAGATAGATAATAAATGGAGTACATGACAACGAGCGTCCCCATGCCTGTGATGAGCAATCCCAAAATCATACTGAGACCGTCTAAATGCGTGGTAAAGTGGATATCGGCAGCGTTCAACCACCGGATGGTGTAGAATAGGTTCTCGCCTGAAGCAAGTTTTGGAATCTGAAAACTAAGAATGACAAATAAAATCAATGGAACCGGTAATACCATCCAACCGATTTTCTTACTACGAACATATGTATAAAGAAATGGGACAAAAAGCGATGCCAAAAAAGGCACCAAAATAAGTATAGGAATCATCATTTCGTCGTACCCCCAATCAAAAAAGAAAACACGGGTCCTATCATCAGAGACTTCTAACGGACGGTGAAAGCCTGTAAAATCGTAGCAATACTTGTACGGGGTTTTCAAGAATCCATAGAAAAGTTTCCGTGACGGCTTGACGCGGACGCCAAAGCCGGCGATAATGAGTGCCATGTGCGTACAGTGAACAAGCCCGAAACTATCTTCTAGTTTCAGGACTACCGTTCAAACAGTGGCGTTTGTGTTTTTGGTTTCACCCTAAAGTATACACAATATTTACATCAATCGCACTTGAGACGATGCGCAAGTGTGTGTGATGGCCTAGTATTCGGATTCTATGGAGGTGGAGGACTACATGGGAAAAGTGAAAGGACGCATGGATGAGAGCATCCTCGTCTGTGTGTATTACGGACCTAACGGAGAGCGACTTATTCGTCGTGGTCATCAGATGGCAAGCGCAATGGACTGCCCTCTTTACATTTTAACAGTCGATCCACGACCATTAGATGATATGGATGCAGACAAATCGGATTACATTGACAGATGGCGTGAGCTTGCGGATGAATTTGAAGCAGAAGAATTCATTGTACGGGATAACGAAAGTAGACCCACCGCAAAAGTGATTAAACAAGTCGCACACGACCGGAATGTCACTCAAATTATTATCGGACAAACCGCGCAAAGCCGATGGGAAGAAATTACGAAGGGTTCGTTTATGAACGTCTTGTTGCGTGAAATTACGTTCGTCGATTTCCACGTTGTATCGGTCGCACGTTCTATTAAGCATGATGTCGAGGGACTGTTCGAAAAGGGATTACGAGCCTATCTGACGGATGATGGCGAAGGCTTCCGTATCACGTTCAACTATACAAAAGATGCTCGATTTGAAGGGATTTTCTTTAAAGAGACCGGAACCGACTTCAATAATGGCATCTTTAAATTCATGCATGACGGAAAGATGTGCCAGGTGAGAATTACAGATGATCGCGTTGAGGATCCATCTCTGGTCAGTTGTAAAATCGATGTATAACCATAGGAAAAAGCAGAGAGTGCCGAAGCGCTCCCTGTTTTTTTGTTGCTATTGCTATTCTTACTCCGCACATTCTCCAACAATTTTCACTTCGCGTTCGAGCTCTACACCGAAACGCTTTTTCACTTCTGCTTGGACCATTTCAATGGTTTGAATGTAGTCTGTTGCCGTTGCATGATTTTTGTTGATGATGAATCCCGCGTGTTTGGTTGAGACCTCTGCTCCACCAATTCCTTTTCCTTGAAGCCCGCTGTCCTGAATCAGTTTCCCAGCGAAAAACCCGGGCGGTCGTTTAAATACACTTCCTGCCGACGGATATTCAAGAGGTTGCTTCGATTCACGCAAAAATGTCAATTCTGCCACTTTCGCATCGATCGTCTCTTGATCACCAAACTGGAGTTCGAAGTCTGAAGATACAACGAAATATCCTTCGTCAGCGATAATACTTTTTCGATAACCCAGTCCAAGTTCCTCTTTGGTTAAAACAAAAATTTCCCCTTTACGATTCATAAGGGTAGACTTTACGATGATGTCTTTAATCTCCCCGCCATAGGCTCCAGCATTCATTGCCATCGCGCCTCCGACAGATCCCGGAATGCCACAAGCAAATTCAAATCCAGTGAGTCCAGCTGCAGCGGATGCTTTGGATACATCGATAATATGTGCACCAGCTTCAGCGTGTACGTGTGTTCCATTGACAGTAATTACATCCAACTTCACAGGATGCAATACGATGCCACGAACTCCGCCATCGCGAACGACCATATTGGATCCGTTTCCAAGTAACAATAACGGGATATCATGTTCATATGCATAACAGACAGTCGTCTGCATTTCTTCTACTGTTTGCGGAATTACAAGTAAATCTGCGTGCCCGCCTAATTCAGTTTTTGTATAAGCTGAAAGGGATTCATCCAGCAAAAGCTGCCCCTTAGTAATCTTCGTTTGTAAATCAGCAAGCCATTGTTGCTTAGCCATTCCACCCAACCCTTTCGAATGTACGTACCACTATTACAGTATGCTGTGAATCGAGTGATTTGACAAGAGGTACGGACATGTTTTCTATATAGTTCTATTCTACTCGTTCTCCATGAACAATTGATGAGAATTCGTGTATTTTCAATCCACTCTGTTAAATCTTTTGATTTCTGGCGAAGATGGACTTATATGAACTTAATGAACACGGAGGGAAATCACTATGTTGAACTCACTCTGGCTAGAAACAGCCTATCCCCGTGACACCTATCTCCCACCCTCTTCGGATACGACATGCGATGTTTGCATTATAGGAGGTGGATTATGCGGTCTCACAGCAGCTTATTTGTTAGCGAAAGCCGGTAAAAAAGTGCTATTGCTTGAAAAGGATCGAATTCTTGAAGGAGCTTCCGGAAATACAACTGGGAAACTAACGACGCAACATGATTTAGTCTATGCTGACCTCCTGAAGACATTCGGCACAGAATCCGCAACAGTCTATTATAAGACGAACGATGCGGCGATTCGGTTCGCACAGTCCATTGCTGAAGGTGACGAACTGCGCTCAACGAATTCTGTACTGTTCGCAAGTACTGACAGTGGAGTGGCTGCTTTAAGGAAAGAAGCGGATGCCTATAAAACACTTGGCATTCCATTTGACCGACGTTTAAATTGTGAATTACCACTCTCCGTTAAAGAAACACTTACGTTAAGTAATCAGGCACAGCTCCATCCCGTCCGATATGGTCAGCATATTGCAAAGCTTGCTGTTTCTGAAGGTGCACAACTGTGCGAGAAATCAGATGTTCGTTCCATGGACCTGAAAGAGAAGTCTCTCCAACTCGCATCTGACATTGTTATTAACTTTGATGAACTTCTGTTATGTACACATTATCCAATTGAAGCGCTACGTGGCATGAACATTTTGAAGTTAGAAGTCAAACGCTCCTATCTGCTATCCGCACCCGCTGATATGCCTTTGCAAAGCCAGTACTTATCTGTGGACGGACCCAAACGTTCCATTCGAACTGTATTCATCGACGGTCGTCCTCACTTTTTACTCGGGGGTGAGGATCATAAAGCAGGTGTCACAAGCGATACAGACCTGCATTACAAACGACTTGCCGAAGAGCTACAATCCGTCTATCATCTAGGGGAACCGATCCATACTTGGTCCGCACAAGATCCTTCAACTCCGGATTTAATACCTTATGCAGGACCTATTACAGCCTCGATGCCATATGTTCATATTTGTACAGGATTCCGTAAATGGGGAATGACAAATTCCCTCGCAGCCGCCCAAATTGTCACTGACCAGATTACAGGTCAACCGAACCCTGCCATCTCGCTTTACGCACCTGATCGCACTGGGTTCGGTACACTTTTACTACAGGCTTTGAAAACGACAGGATTTGTATTAAAGGAATTTACCGGCGGTCACTTGACTCGTACCGATGCTCCTATTTGTACGCACATGGGATGTCGCACCCGCTGGAACAAAGGTGATGAAACCTGGGATTGTCCATGCCATGGCTCCCGTTTTAGAAAAGATGGTTCTGTATTAGAAGGTCCCGCAACACGTCCACTCGATTTGAAAAAGGACTAGCGTTAAATTGTGGAATCGGCATTATGAGTTGCGTAATCGGCAATACCAAAGCTTATATCGGAAGTTTCAAGGAATAATCGGAATCCGAACACAATTCAACAGATAATTCCACTAAAAAAGCTGTCTGGTTAGTGAACACGTCACTCTCCAGACAGCTTTTCATCATTTTCACTTAAACGCTTCTGTTAATACCGGAACGATCTGCTTCTTGCGCGATACAATTCCCTTTAATATCGCCATGTCATTTGCCGGTACTACGTTAAACGCCGTCATTGCAGCAAAAGCTTTCTCACCAATTGCAATTGCAATTGAATCATTGTTAATAATATCCGTAATGACAAACAAGAATAAATCAAGCTTCTTCACAGATACTACTTTCGTCAACAGTTCTGTTAACTCTTCCTTACGATTCAACACGTCATTCAGATCGACTGCATTCACTTGCGCAATTTCCATCGTTACATCACCGACTTCAAAAGTCTTCGCGTCGAGTGAAATGAGTTCTTCCAATGTTTTACTGCTAAGATCCGCACCTGCTTTAAGCATGTCCAATCCGTAAATGCTTGCGTCCACACCTGCAATATCTGCAAGTTCTTCAGCTGCTTTTCTGTCTTCTTCAGTAAACGTCGGTGACTTGAACAACAACGAATCCGAAATGATTGCCGATAGCATGAGTCCCGCAATGTTTTTAGGTATATCTACACCATGCTCTTTGAACAACTTGTTTAAAATGGTTGCTGTACATCCTACCGGTTCGGCGCGATAGTAAAGCGGATCACTCGTTTGGAAATTTGCAATTCGGTGGTGGTCAATAACTTCAAGCACTTGAACGTCTTCTATATCAGCCGCACTTTGCTGCTTTTCGTTATGGTCGACTAAAATAACTTGAGTCGCTTCTGTTGCCACTCGATCGAGTTGTCGTGGTGCTTCAAAACCAAATGTTTCCAACGCAAATGCAGTTTCTTCAGATACACTGCCAAGTCTTACAGCTTCTGCGTCCACCCCGATTTGCTGTTTCAAATATGCGTATGTAATCGCAGAAGCGATTGAATCCGTATCGGGATTTTTGTGACCAAATACAAGTACTTTTTTCATGAATGAATACCTCCTAAGTTCTTTACCTGTTGCAACTCTCTTATCTTACCATCACAACAACTATCGCGGAAATAGAAGCAACCCTATTTCATCTTTATTTTGTACAAAGTCTTCAATCGTATACCGGTCCAATACTGCCAAATAGGCTTGCAAGGCTTCCTGTAGCACCCCTTTCAACCGACAGGCAGGTGCAAGCACACATTGATTCGATTCCCGATTGAAGCATTCCACCAATTGAAAATCGTCTTCCGTCTTACGAACAACGTTTCCTATATTAATATGTTCTGGTCGGACTTTTAAACGGATCCCGCCGCCCCTACCACGGACAGTTTCAATGAACCCCGCCTTTCCGAGTTCATGCACAACTTTTGTCAAATGATTTTTTGAAATTGTGAATGCCTCGGATATTTCTGCTACAGTTGATAATTCGTCTTCTGGCTTAGCTGCCAAAAAGATTAAAACACGCAACGAGTAGTCTGTATAGAGCGTCAACCGCATCTCGTTCACCATTCTTTCTATAAAATCCTTGGATTTTGTCCATTCATTGAATGAAATGTGACTAAAATTCGAACTGTCTTTAAAGATGTATTTTTTATATAGCTTTTTAAATTCATTAGGATTATGATAAATCCATCAACTACGAGAGGTCGTGTCAATTATGTTATCCCAAGAGAAAATTGATATTATTAAATCCACTGTACCTGTTCTAGAGCAACATGGCAAAACAATTACAACTGTGTTCTACAAAAATATGTTCGAAGCGCATCCTGAGCTACTAAACGTGTTCAACCACGTCAACCAAGCACAAGGGCGCCAACAAACTGCACTTGCAAATACTGTACTCGCAGCAGCAAAACATATCGACAACTTAGGAGCAATCATCCCTGCAGTTGTTCAAATCGCAAACAAACACGTATCACTCGGTATTCTTCCAGAACAATATCCAATCGTCGGTAAGTATCTTCTTGGAGCTATCAAAGAAGTACTTGGAGATGCAGCAACTCCTGAAATCCTTGGAGCATGGGAAGAAGCATATGGCATTATCGCCGACGCGTTCATCGGCGTAGAAAAGTCCATGTACGATGAAAGGGAAGCAGAAGAAGGCGGCTGGAAATTGTTCAAAGGTTTTGTCCTTGCTGATAAAATCAAAGAAAGTGAAGTGATCACATCTTTCTACTTCAAACCAGTCGACGGTGGTAAAGTGCCAACATACAAACCAGGTCAATACATTAGCATCAAACTTGAAATCCCTGGTGAGAAAAATACGTTGATTCGCCAGTATAGTCTTTCCCAAGCACCGAATGGTGAGTCATTCCGTATCTCTGTAAAACGCGAAGCAGAAAACAACCCAAATGGGAAAGCATCCGTTTTCCTTCATGAGCAGTTAAAAGTTGGTGATATAGTTGAGCTTAGCGCTCCAGCTGGAGACTTCTATCTTGATATCGAAAGTAATTCTCCAGTTACATTAATCAGCGGTGGTGTTGGAGTGACACCGATGATGGCCATGTACGAAACTATTGCAACAACTACACCAGAACGTCCTGTAGCATTCCTACACTCTGCCCGAACTCGTAGTCACCAAGCATTCGACAAAGTTGTTCGCGAAATGGACGAATCCCTTGCAACTTCCAGCTATGCAGCGCTTTACTCTGAAGAAGGTGACGGGTTCATCAACCGTGAATTCCTTGAGAAAAACGTTAAAGAAGGTAGCGACGTTTACGTTTGTGGGCCAACTCCATTCATGCAAGCTGTTATTAGTGAACTGTATGCAATGGGAATTGACAAAGAAAAAGTACACTTTGAATTCTTTGGTCCTGCTGTACAACTTGATCTTGCACACTCTTAATAATCAAAAACAAGCCGTCATCGTTCGCGCGATGACGGCTTGTTTTTTGTTTCTATTTTGAACTTCGAAGAGCTTTTTTAGGTAATCTAAACGATGCGATGAGCAACGTCAGCATAAGGAACAATCCAATATATCCTATGAACGGATATAAGAAGTCTAGTAATGCGGAGAACCCAAAGAAACTGAGTCCAAATCCAATTACGAGTATGATTAACACAAACACACGGAATCGCGGAGTTCCACGGTGTACAAATCGTGCACCAAAAGAATAAAACATGCTGACAGCCGTATTGAAAATCATCCCGTATAAGACAACTGCCATCAGAATGCCCAAAATTGGTGAAATGTCATTGATGATCGCAAGCATGGGCAAATCTGAATCCTTTACTATATCGATTTTCGAGAAAATGGCTAAGTGACTAAGTAAAATCATAATTCCTAGCCCAAGCCCACCAACAAGTCCGCCGAGCGCTGCTGCTTTTTCATCTTTTTCAGCTCCACCCATTACGAGTGCCATTGAAGCACCCACTGCCATATTGAACGAAACGTAGTTAATGGCCGAAATCCACCAATTCGGCAAAGGTGTTTGGACTGATGTTGCCACACTGTTCAGGCTCGAAAAGGAATCCGTCATGTTCGTCAGACAATAAACCGATACGATGATGATCGCAAGTATGAGGAATGGTGTAATACTCCCGATAACGGCTACGACTCGATCGACTTTTAATAATACTGTTAAAAACACCAGAATCACCATAAGCAAACTTCCTATGAAAGGTGGAAGTCCAAACTGCTGATTCAAGTTTGATCCCGCTCCCGCAATCATGACAACACCTACCGAAAACAACGTGATGATAATAACGCCATCGACGATTATCCCGAGGTATTTACCGCTTATTTTATAGACAGCTTCTTTATGAGAGGTAGTTTGCATCCGACTTCCAATCCGCGTTAAGACCATCCCAAAATACGCAAACAGGACCGTGGAAATAATGGCTCCTATTATTCCAAGTAATCCAAAACTCGTAAAATATTGAACAATCTCTTTCCCCGAAGCAAAACCAGCTCCGACGATAATTCCAATAAAAGCGCTTCCCATCTTTAAAACTTTCAAGCATTTTCCCCCTAATTCGTATACACTTTGGAACAAACGATTTAGTTCTTTCTCTTTAAATCTTCTGAAATCTTCTCGAGAATTCCTTCCAGTCTTTTCAGTCTAGCTGAATTGTCGATTGCATTCCGCACGACAAAATAGAGCATAAACGAAAACAGAACGAAGGTGATAACGAGCACCAACAACCATTCTCCCAATGATCTAGCCTCCAGTCTTGCCACTTTTCAGGCTATTCTAGTTATGTATACTGCTTCGTTTAATTTACCACTCCTTTAAAGCGTTTTCAACTCACCAAAAAGAAGACCCACAACGGGGTCTTCTCATAAGTACGTCTATTTTCACTAATTATGCATCAAGTAACTTGAGTGCTTCTCGATTAAACGCAGGAATGTCTTCTGGCTGACGGCTTGTGACAAGTTGGTTCTGACAAACCACAACTTCTTTGTCATGGAATTTAGTACCTGCATATTCCATGTCAACACGAATTGACGTATACCCCGTTGCGTCACGACCTTCCAAAGCCTTTGCAGTAATCAGCAACTGCGGTCCGTGACAAATCGCAAATACAGGTTTATCTGCATCCATGAAGGCTTTTGCGAAGTTGACGAAACGGTCATCTGCACGGAGCTGATCCGGAGAAAAACCACCTGGTATGAACAAAGCATCAAACTCTTCCGGTTTCACTTCGCTAATGCCTTTGTCAATCCTGACAGGGGTACCTTTTTTTAATCCTTTAACGACAGTGCCTGCTTCTTTTTCTATCGTAACGACTTCATGTCCAGCATCTTGGAAAGCCTTTGCTGGCTCTGCGTACTCTGAGTCCTCAAACATATTTGTAAGTACAGTTGCAATTTTAGCCATTTTACATGCACTCCCTTTAGTTAATTAAGTTATGTTTCACCTTCATTATTTTCCACGTTTCTCCCAAAACTAAACCTACGGACGGAACTTAGAAACAAATGCATTGTCTTTTTCATAAAAACGCCACGGATAGTGCACGGCTTCTCCTGCATTCGCAATGCCGATACGAGGGCTTGTAACAATTTCTCCCACTGTTGTCGAATTCGCGATAAATAACGGTCGATTGGTCCAATGATGACCATAATAATTCATCGTGATTCCAAGTGCCTTAGACAATTTCCCTGGTCCGTTTGTCCAATCTTTCATAGTGAGATTTTCTCCCCTACGTTCGCGCATAAACTCCAATCCTTCGACTGGCTCACCTGCACGAATTAAAATTGCATGGGGTGTCCCAATCGGTCCACAGACGACGTTCATCAACGTATGCGTGTGCATTTGATAGGTATACACACCTCCCGCCTCTCCAAACATCACTTCTGTTCGCTTGGTTCTACGATTTTGAAAGCTATGTGCAGCCTGGTCTTCGGCTCCATGATAGGCCTCTGTTTCTACAATACGTACAACGACAGGACCTGTCGGAAGTTCATGGACAATGAGTTGTCCAATCAAGTCCCGGGCAAGTTCCAATACTGGGCGTTCAAAAAATTGTTGCTCAACTGGCTCGTGGATAAGCATCACTCCTTCTATCATTCACAACTGCAAATTGTACAAGACTCATTTTGCAAGGTGACAATGGATTCATTATATTTAAGGGTCTACCCATGTTTCATTGTTTACAATCCATCCACGACACGGATCCTCAACATACAAAAGGACCTTCCTAAGCGAAAGGTCCGTTTTTTTATAATGAATGATTTTCTACCAGTCCTTGACCAGCAGCAAATTCTTCATACATCTTATGCGATTTCAATAATTCCTGGTGCGTTCCAATCCCTGTAATTTCCCCTTTTTCTAAAAAGATCAATTGGTCTGCATCAATTACAGTTGATAATCTGTGCGCAATAATCAATGTTGTACGACCTATCATAAGTCGTTGAAGCGCTTCTTGGACATGTGTTTCAGATCCACTATCCAAATTCGATGTCGCTTCATCAAGTAATAGTATAGATGGGTTATGCAATAATGCTCGAGCGATGGCAATCCTCTGTCGTTGCCCACCCGAAAGCTTCATACCACGTTCTCCGACAAGTGTATCGAATCCGTCTTCCATCTCTTCGATGAACCCAAGCGCGTTGGCCGCAGATGCAGCGTTTCGGATTTTATCCAGCGATGGGCGTTCCGACAGTCCATAGGCAATATTATCGACAATGGTTCCACTGAGTAAGGGACTTTCTTGCGAGACATACCCTATTCTTCCACGCCAGTCCGATAACTCAATCTCCTCAACAGAGCGATTTCCCAGGGAGATGGTGCCTGACATCGGTTTGTAAAATCGCTCAATCAGAGAAAACAATGTCGTTTTCCCTCCACCACTCGGACCGACAAATGCAGTAACAGTGCCAGGCACAGCACTGAATGTCACGTTTTTCAGAACGGGCTTATCGCTATCGTAAGAAAACGACACCTCTTGAAATGCAAGTACCGATTCCAAATCTCCTGTTACTCCTTCCGTTCGTTCACTATCCATCCCTAAGATCTGTTGGATACGCTCTGTCGCTCCGACAGCTTTTTGGAAGACCGTAAACACTTGAGCCATTTGTGCAAACGGGACAATGATCTGGAACATGAGAAAAATTATTGCGACAAGTGTTCCAGCAGAAAGTGCACCGTTTGAAACCTGGGCACCGCCATATCCTAAGATCGCAACTAAAATCCCCATCATAATCAGTGTCATGACTGGTGAAATCACCGCCTGAATTTTCGCTTCACGCAGTCCAAAACCAAATAACGAACGAATGGCCACAGATCCTTTTTCCTGCTCATACGGTTCTGCACGATATGCTTTTACAAGACGTATATCCCCAAGTACGCGACCTAAGAGCCCTGAGAACTTCGCCATTTCTGCTTGAGTTGCCTTGGCAATTTTGTGCATGACACGGCCTAAAGGAAAAATGATCGCCATACTAATAGGAATGCTAACGAGCATGATGAGGGTCATCTTCCAATCTAGGTACAAGAGAATCGCAATTGCTCCGATAATGGAAATGATTCCAGTAACGAGTGACACTAAGTGGTCGGAAACTAGTTGCTTCAAAATCGTTGTATCTTGCGTAATTCGGCTCATCGTTTCGCCGGTTTCAGTTTCATCATAATACGGAACCGGTAAACGAAGCACTTTGCACCAAAGTTGCGTCCTTAGGTCCGCAACAATTGTTTCTCCAATATAGGCAAGCATGTAGTAGGAGACCCCGCCTAGCAGTGCCTGGATTACAAAAACAGTAAATAGGAAAATAGCTGTTTTCCAGTTAAATAAGTCACTTGTCAACGAGTCAACGAGTTGCTTCGTCACTAGAGGAATTGCAAGACTTGCTAGTGTTGAAAATAGTGCTAATACTAAAGCCGCTACCGTAATCCCCTTCGGCCAGTCTAACTGTTTCAGCAAGCTGAAGAACTCTTTCAATGACCCTTTTGTTTGTTTTGTTTCTTGAACCACTTCTATGTTACTTTCCATCCACAATCCTACTTTCACTTATTATTTGCTTAGGTTCACTACTGGATTTTTGTTCGTTCCGCTCCCGAAGAATCCGTCCGATTTCAAGCCAATCCGATTCTAACGATGGTCGATGAGATGGACGATAAAAGATGGACGCCGGATGAAAAGTAGGGATGATTGTGTAGGATTCTTCCGTCCACCCATATTCCACATCCTCCAATTCACGTAAAAAACGCACGGGCTGGTTTAACGGTTTCCCATGAAGTTCCGTTACTCTAGCCTGTGTGCCGATCAACCTCTGCAAACTCACGTTACCAAGTGTAACAATGAGTTCCGGTTGAACATTTGCAATTTCAAAATCGAGAACAGGTGCATGTGCAAGGATTTCGAGTTTACTAGGGGGACGATTGTATTTGCGTTCTGTCAACGTCCCATCACGTTCTTTTCGTTGACCAAAGCGATATGGACGGCTTCGAACTGCACTCGTTATATACACATCTTCTCTCGTAAGACCGATGGAAGCAAGTGATTTCATAAGCTCTTTCCCCGCTCTTCCTGTAAACGGAATACCACCTAGCGCTTCCGTTTCACCAGGTGCTTCGCCGATTAGCATCAGTTTCGGTTGACGAGGTCCCTCCCCATACACAAACCCTTCCACTGGGAATCCTTCAATTCGTTTCTTCCCCAGATCGGCGACAAACTCGGGAATCCTGAATGACTGCATTTTATTCATGCTTCTCACCTCATCACTCCATTTATTCATTACAAAAGACACAATGTACCAAACGTGATTGCTCTTCGATATAACCTACCACAACTCGAGCGATATTAATGCTCTGGGAACTTGCTTTAACGTTTCCGGAACTTTCTTCTCGATTGCTTTCTCGATTCTTCGATTGCTCTCTTTTTTTGTTTTATCTTAACTGCTGCAAATATCAGTAGTCCCGTAATGATAATCACACAAAAATAAATTCCGAACCAACTGTACGAAATGAGATGCAACGCATCCCTCCAGTGGTATCCTCCAATACTGACTTGATCTGGATGTCCTACCGGATAGCGGATTTGCACTAATTTGAAGTTTTTTTTGTAATCATATGCCGATACTTCTTTCGTCATATGAAAGGATTCTCCGTCTACACTGAAATTGAATGCCAAATAATAATTTGTTTCTGCATATCGTCCATGTCCTATGTCAATTCGACTATCAGTGATTTCCGCAATTCTATATGTCTGGTCCCCAACGTTTTCACTAATCCATCGAAATAGATCACTGAACATTAATCCGTAACCAGCTAGTAGCAAGCTACCTAATCCTACTGACAGTATGATTTTTAAAATGGTTCCAAATGATTTGGAAAACGGATTCCGCACCCTTAAATAGACTATCAATTTGGATAGCTGATAAATGAGGTACATTATCGGGAAAATGACTGTCACTACAAGCATAATCCAATGTTCTTTATGAGCCTCTTTTCCATCAAGTTGGGTATAGAACACCCTACCTTTTATAACGCCTTGAATCTTGTCACCCGGTTTAAGTGTTTCATATTCTTCTTTACTTACCTCTGAATAGGTGCCGATCGTCTGTTTCATAGAGACTTTTTCTTCGTTGCCTTTACTTAGCATAACTAAATAATGGTTCTTCCCTAAATAACTTCTTTCAACCTGTTTTCCTGTAATTGCAACTTCTACTGGGCTAGTTTGTTCGCTTTGGATTGTCTTTTGAAAATTCCGTACTTCATCGAGAAACATCATAGTTGAAAATAGAAATAAGAGAAATCCCGTTACCGCCCATGCTGTGTTCTTCACTTTCTCCAAAGTACACCTCCCCATTAAACCATTGCACTAAAAAACACTGCGAAAATTCCACAGTGTCTCTTCTACGTTATTCAAGTTCTATTTGTTTCGTTTCTGTGCCTAAAAATAGGACAGCAAGAACCCCTATTAATATAGCACCACAGAAAATCCCAAAAATCAGACCAAATCCGTAGCCAGCTGTTAGCAAGGTACCGACCAATAAAGGCCCAAAGATCCCACCAATCCGACCGATTCCTGCCGCCATCCCCGTTCCGGTTCCACGGATTGACGTTGGATATTGTTCTGGTGAATACGCATAGAGCGCACCCCAAGCACCTAAGTTAAAGAATGATAGCAGCGCACCGAATAATAACAACAGGGCTAACGTGTCTGCGTTTCCAAATGCAAATGCACTTATCGCTGTCCCTATCAAGTAGGTTGCAAGGACGAACTTGCGGCCTGTCCGCTCAATTAACCATGCCGCTGAGAAATAACCTGGAAGCTGCGCTAGCGTCATCAGCAAGACGTAGCCGAAGGTTTTGATCATTGCAAACCCCTTCAAGACCATCACACTAGGTAGCCATAAAAACATTCCATAATAAGAGAAGACGACTGTAAACCAAACAATCCAAAGCATCAAGGTCCTTTTTCTAAAAGGCTTTGCCCACAAAGCAGTTATTTTTTCCCCAACAGATTGCCTCGGTTCTCCGGCTTGTACAAATCTTGGTGAGTCCGGCAAGTTGCGTCTCAAATAGATTGCATAAAATGCAGGCATCGCAGTTAGGACAAGAGCCGCTCGCCAACCGTACGTCGGAATGACAAAATATGCGATTAAAGCAGCGATAAGCCATCCTGCTGCCCAAAAACTCTCCAACAGGACAACGATTCTTCCACGCTCCTTCGCTTCCACACTTTCTGAAACTAATGTAGAAGCAACCGGCAGCTCACCGCCGAGTCCTGCTCCAACAAAAAATCTTAGGATTAGAAATGTTGCAAGAGTTGTTGTGAGTGCAGATAATCCGCTTGCCACCGAGAATAATACCAGCGTTATCATAAAAACTTGCTTTCTACCGATTCGATCTGCTAATAGTCCAAACCCAATTGCACCGAACATCATTCCTAATGAGTTGATGCTCCCAACCCATCCAATTGCTGCAGGAGTCAAATTCCACTCCACTGCAATAGCCGCAATTACAAACGACAGAATTCCTACATCCATTGCATCAAACATCCAGCCAGTTCCTGATATTACGAGTAATTTGTTCCGTGAAATAGTTCGCCTCTTCAGAGGTTTTGAAGATACGCGTTCCATAGTATTTGCCATTGTCTATGCTCCCCCAATGTCTAAACTTCTGTCATGACACCTGTCATTATACAATCATTTAACAAAAGGGTAAAGAATAATTTAGAGTACCTCTTAACGGACGGTTAACACTCCATTTTGCAATTTAGCTGTGACTCCGATAAGCGTTTCCGACAAATGATATGATTGATCCCCCACGATAAGGACCGTTCCTGCATGTGCGATTCCGATGACAATGGATCCTGCTTCTTTTGTACGGACAATCGTTTGTCCACCACGTTTAGAACCACATTCCCGAATGGATACGTGTCGATCTGCAACAAGTTCCCCGCCCCGGCAAACCCCTTCTGCTAAGAGATCCAACTGCGCATGGACTTTACATTGAGCCAGTCCATTCCCAATGATTTCAATAGTTCCCGCACAATTCAGAGTACTATTCACTGCATACGGCATTCGTAAACGACTTGAAGTTACTGTCTCCTTAGGAAGATGACTTACTGCCAACTGTTGGGCTTTTGAAATTAGGTCAAGAAACTCCAATCCGTCTTTTACTCCTGGATTCATCGTGTTCACAAATATACTGTACAAAATTGTTTGTAACTCATTCCAGTCCGGATCTGTTGCAATCGGTTCTCTACGCTGCGCGAAAGTTTGAAGCTGTTCTTGGAATGATGAGTATTTATCTCCGAATCCAATACGGAACAGTTTCTTCAGGTCTTGTCCATCTAACGTAGACAGTTCAACCTCACGCAAAGCTCCAATGTCTTGGATGAACGCCCCAAGCTTGTTGAGAATAGGAAGAAGCGTCTCTAATTCAACAGCGTATTTCGCATCTGCAGATTGTTGTTGTCCCACTTCAATTGTCGACGACGAAACGTGGCCTGCCACATGGACAGACTTCCCCGCATACACCTCAGCTTTACTAACTTCGCCACCAATTTCAACGGCTCCTGTTACTTCCAATAGACACCCCTGGCTGACGCTTCCTTTCACAGTTACATCACCATCGAAATGGATATTTCCGCTAGCAAAATTCACTTCATCCATTTCTAATGAGTCAGCGATATCTATGAAAATCACATTATCTGTGCGTTCTAAGACAAGATTTCCGGAACAATTTGCAAAGATATGGTTTCCTGTTTTCGTAACATTCTTGCCTAATCGGATTGCTGCAGTTTGCCCATCTTCTGCCATAATCTCATTACCAAAAACGTCTTCTCCGGATTGTCCAGGAATTGGAGGAAGGACCGCAGCGACAAGTTGACCATCTTGAACGAGTTGCATCGATGCTTGCTCCCGGTAATTCACTTTCCCTTCGTCGGCGAGGGTTATTCCATCCACGTCAATTTGGACCTCAACATCTCCATCAAGTCCTGGTTTCGGAAAAATTCCACGTGCTATAATTGCTTCATAGGGTACAACCGTCTCACAGGCTTCCCACAACACTCGTTTGTCTAATGGCGCGCTAATTCCCAGCTGTGCGCATGCTTCCCGAATCATTTGTTGAGAACAATCATTTACAATCTCATGAATCTCTTCCGCTACTACCGTCAAATTATGCTCATACCCTGAATCTTTGACAGTACGAGTTACTTTTTTACCTGGAGATACAGTTAACAGTGCGAGCGCTCCTTGCTCCCGTACTGTAATGGATAACTGTGCTCGAGTCAGCTCGTCAATTGTTCGAATATGTACAATATCTGATTCTGAAATTTTTCTTCTTCCATCTATTTTCTCACCATTCACAATTACTAATACACCCGTCCCCGCTTCAATTGACGGGAGAACATTTGCGGATGCTTCATGCACCTCAACTCGTCCGCCTGTAATCCTGACACCTGCTTGTCCAGATTCGCTTATTAGCAAATCTGTAGTAGGTGCGTTGTATCGTACTGGAGTCACGGTCACTTCCGCAAATCTGGATGCACCGGTGAATCCACTAGATTCCGCAGTTTTGTTCACATGGATATGTACATCTGACAAGTCCAGGCATAAGATGTCAAGTGCCGTCTCTACAGCTTGTTCAACCGACTTTCCACGCACCGTAATCGCTTTTCCCATACCGTCTCCCACTCTCTTCGTTCTAATGCTTAAAGTGTAGCATAGCAAAGACTTCTCCGGCAGACACAAAAGACCGATTCCATGGGGGGAATCGGTCTTTTTCATGTAATTATAGTCCTGCTTCGACTTCTTTGATCATTTCTTTCATGGACTTCAATCCGCCACCAGAAAGGTACCAGTATTCTCCATTAAGGTAAACGATTTTCTCGTTTTTGAATGCATTTGTTTTCTTGACAAGATCGTTTTCAATTGTCTTCTTAGCATTCGCACCTTTACCAACTGCCGCATCGCGGTCGATTACGAAAAGAATATCCGGGTTTGTTTCAAGAATATATTCAAACGTAATGTTCTGTCCGTGTGTAGAAGCTTCAATTCCTTCATCAGCCGGTGTAAATCCAAATACATCGTGAATCAACCCGAAACGTGAGCTTGGACCGTATGCACTTACTTTTCCTTCAGTTGCAAGAGTAATTAATGCTTTGCTATCTGTTTCAGAGGCTTTTGCGTTAATGTCCTCAATTTGCTTTTCCACATCAGCGACTTCTGATTTCATTTCATCTTCTTTGTCGAAGATTTGAGCGATGGTATCCATATTCTTCTTAAATGAATCCATGTAGTTTGCAGTATCGATTCCCATATAGATCGTTGGAGCAATTTCTTCAAACTGATCGTACAAGTCAGCTTGACGTCCAGAGATGAAAATCACATCCGGCTTCAGAGCGTGAAGCGCTTCGAAGTCAGGCTCTTTCAAGCTACCAAGATTTGTGTAGTCGTCACTAGCGTATTTCTCTAAGTATGCAGGTACATTGGATTGTGGAAGACCTGCTACTTCAACACCAAGCTCGTCTAATGTATCCAATACACCGAAGTCAAATATTACAACTTTTTTCGGAGTGCCTTCCAATGTTGTTTCACCAAGCTCATGCTTGAATGTCATTTCTTCCGTTTTTGCTTCTTCACTGCTTTCAGATGAGTTATCTGATCCTGCATTGTTTGCTTCTGGTTTCTTATCTTCATCCTTAGAACCACATGCTGCAAGTACGAGCATCAATGCGAACGCCATCAATAATACGGTAAGCTTTTTCATGTTTTCTATACCATCCTTTTCGTTTATGAGTTGAAGTACACACAGATGCGACAATTGTTCATCTGCTGGATCGGGATATCCATATCATAGATTTCCCGAAGTGATTCAGAGTTGATAATGTCATTCGTCGGACCATCTTTCACAACGCGGCCCTCTTTTAAAGCGACGATACGATCTGAGTAGACAGAAGCAAAGTTGATGTCGTGCAGAACGATGACAACAGTTTTACCGAGTTCATTCACTAGGCGACGTAGAATCTTCATAATTTGGACAGAGTGCTTCATATCCAAGTTATTTAGCGGTTCATCCAACAAAATATAATCGGTATCTTGTGCAATAACCATTGCGATGAACGCGCGCTGCCTTTGACCACCAGATAGCTCTTCTAAGTACATGTGTTGCATACTCATTAAGTCCATATAGTCGAGTGCTTGGTTTACGATTTGAATATCGTCTGCTTGCAGTCGTCCTTTAGAGTGAGGAAAGCGTCCAAACGACACGAGTTCACGTATTGTTAACCGGACGTTCATGAAGTTGGATTGCTTCAAAATGGATACCCGTTTAGAAAACTCGTTAGACTTCATCTTTTTAACGTTGTTGTTATCGACGAGTACTTCACCTGTGTCCGCATCAAGCAGGCGACTTACCATAGACAAAAGTGTCGATTTACCCGCCCCGTTCGGTCCGATGAAAGAAGTGATCTTACCGGGATGAATATCCACGCTCACTTTCTCAACGACTGCTTTATTACCATAGGCTTTTGTCAATTCTCGAACCTGGATCATGCAGATCGACTCTCCTTTAATAGTAAGTAGATGAAGTACGCTCCACCAACGAAGTTAATGATGACGCTAAGTGTTGTGGAGAACGTGAATACTCTTTCGACTATCCATTGTCCACCAACTAGCGCGATGATACTCATGACTGAAGCCCCTGCAATTAAAATGGAGTGCTTGTAAGTCTTGAAAAACTGATACGACAGATTGGCAACGATGAGGCCGAAAAATGTAATCGGACCGACGAGCGCTGTCGATACAGCGATGAGAACTGATGACAGAATAAGCATCGTTTTGACGATTTTATCGTGATTGACACCAAGGTTAATGGCTGTGTCGCGACCGAGTGACAGCACATCCAATTCGTTAAACTTCCGCCATCCTATGATGAGCGTAATAATCAGAATCCCGAGCGCCCACCAGACAAGATCCCCGTTAATGTTATTAAAGCTCGCAAAGGATTTGTCTTGTACTCGTAAAAATTCGTTGGGGTCTATCAGTACTTGCAGAAACGTAGAGATACTCTGGAAAAAGGTTCCCACAATAATCCCGACGAGTAACAAAAAGTAAATCGGACGCTTTCCTGCTTTAAACAAGAACTGATAAAGCAGTAGGGCGAAGATAACCATAGCCCCAACCGATAACACAAAGTTCACTTGCTTATTTACAATTGTGACGTGTGTTGATCCAAGGAAAAAGATCAGTACGGTTTGTAGTAAGATATATAAGGAATCGAGTCCCATAATACTTGGCGTCAAAATACGGTTGTGCGTTATTGTTTGGAAGATGACTGTTGAATAGGCAATCGCTACACCAGTTAATGCCATGGCGACGACTTTAATACCTCGACGTGGCAACGCATAATCATAACTTCCATTTAGTCCCTCGAACAAATACAGTCCACAGAAAACGAGAGCAGCAACAGTGAGTATGAGCATTTTAGTACGATTACGCATAGGCTTTCCTCCTAAACAACATATAGAGGAATATCGCGCTGCCGATGACGCCAACCATCAAGCTAATAGAAATCTCATATGGGTAAATAATGACCCTTCCGAGAATGTCACACACGAGTAAAAAGATCGCCCCTAGCATCGCAGTATGTGGTAATGTTTTTTCCAAATTGTCACCTTTGACGATGGAAACAATATTGGGAATGATTAGTCCTAAAAAAGGAATAACCCCCACAGTCAAAACAACCGTTGTTGTAATAAGCGCGACCAATATCAGCCCAATGTTCACAATTCTTCGATAAGCAAGCCCCAAGTTTCTGGAGAAATCTTCACCCATTCCAGCCACCGTAAACCGGTTTGCATAGATGTAGGTAATGATGAGAACGGGGATACTTATGTATAGCAATTCGTAACGGCCTTTCATAATGAGGGAGAAATCTCCCTGCAACCAGGAGGACATGTTTTGGATCACATTCGCTTTGTAGGCGAAAAAAGTAGTGATCGACGATAAAATATTACCGAACATGAGACCTACAAGCGGTATAAAAATGGCATCTTTAAATTTAACTTGGTCCAAGATCTTCATGAATAACAAGGTGCCACCTAAAGCAAATGCAAACGCAACGAGCATTTTCTCAATCGTTGACGTGTTCGTAAACAACAACATTGAAACGAGAATCCCAAGCTTTGCGGCATCTAATGTACCTGCCGTTGTCGGGGATACAAATTTGTTGCGGCTGAGTTGTTGCATGATTAGACCTGTAATACTCATTCCTGCACCTGCGAGCAAAATCGCAAGTAATCTCGGCAACCGGCTAATGAGAAAAATTTCGGTTTCTTCAGAGCGGAAATCCAGCAGGTCCTTTGGTGAAATATGGCTCACTCCCACAAACAAAGAAAGTAGTGAAAGGAGAATTAGAGCGATTATCAAATAACGTTTCTTCATGAAGAACTCCGATATCTAGATATTTGCGGGCTAAAGTCGTTTAAATGAAAACAATTATCAGTTAGCCGCAGTTCCCATTATAGCAAAAGCATATTGGAAGTCAACAGATAATTGACAATGATTCTCACTAATTTGTGAACTTGATGGGTATGGGTTTGTAGTGAGAATGAGAGCAATCTAGGAATCACAAAAGAGGAAATAAAACAAAAAACAGGTGGAAGGATAGCACGCGCTTTCCTCCCGCCTGTTATATGTCGACACTAACTGGACGTTCCATTCATCTTACTATCCTCACTCGCCGACCTTATTTCCGGACATATCATAAGCGTTGTTTCGTACTTCGTCTGGAATGACAATTTCTTCAAGCTCATTGACTTTGCTCATTTTAGCGTTGATATTTTGGATTGCGACTGTTCGATAGCCAGCTAAATCCATAATCGCATCCAGTTTCATGTCAAACGAATTCGTATAGTAGGTTTCTTTGTCAATATGAAGTGTGAGTTCTATCTTCTTCACTTCTACATTTTCCATCGACCCTTCTTCCTCACCTTCCAATCCTTGACTCCCCGCTGCAGTTTGATCCATGAGTTCTTTCAGGAGTTCGCCAAACTTATCGCCTGATACGGATAAGTTCAAAATATATTCTTCTCCTTGTTCTTCAAGTGTAAATTCTTCTGTAAAGTCTTTGAACACTTCCAAGTCCATCATTGCATTGGAACTGTTCATGCCATCTAACACTTCATCTTGCATTTCTGCAGGAACGAGGATCCAATCGCCTTCCATTTCTTGCGTCTGAATGTATAGTTCATCTCCTTCACCATACATCTCGAGATTCATCGATCCCTCAGCATCCCCTTCCACTACCATTTTCTGATGAAGTGACAACGGTTCTGTTACCATATCCATTGTGAGAGCAATATCATTTTTCATGCTCAAATTTTCTTCTCCAGTTGTCTTCATATTTTGTTGAATGGAAAATTCCGCATGCATACTGTTAATCGATTCCGACGCTTCTAAAGACTTTTGATAAACTTCTTGAGCTGTAAGTTCTTTTTTACTCGTGTCTTTACCGTTACTTGTAGTGCCTGTATTTGTATTTGCATCTGCCTCTGCATTAGGCTCTTCACCTGATCCACACGCTCCAAGTGCTAGTACGAGTAAGCCCGCTGCAATTCCTTTTGTCCACTTTTTCATGAAATCTTCTCCTTTTTATGAAACTTCATTACATATTAGTCTACGACATGAAATAGGTTCGGTTTCACACTATTTCCAAAAACTCTGAAAATCCTTCTTTTTGTCCATACCCCATTTTCCAAACAAAAGTCCCGGGTTGTAGAATATTCCGTGAGTTATGTCGAACTTTCTGATTAAACCGTGTATACTAGCACTAAAATTGCAAAAAGGACGGGTATAATGCTAAAACAATTTTTCTCCTATTATAAACCGCACAAAAGACTGTTCATGATTGACTTTTCGAGTGCTATATTTGTCGCCTTACTTGAACTAGCATTTCCAATCGCCGTCCAGGGGTTCATCGATAAACTCTTGCCTACTAAAGACTGGGGCATGATTACTACAATAAGTATTTTGTTACTCATCATCTATCTATTTAGTACATTCCTTCAATACATTGTTAGTTACCTTGGACACAAACTGGGCATTAATATCGAAACCGATATGCGCGAGAAGCTTTTCAATCATGTACAAAAGCAGTCGTTCCGATTCTTTGACAATACAAAAACGGGACATATCATGACACGGATTACAACCGATCTCTTTGACATCGGTGAACTAGCCCATCACGGACCAGAAGATGCTTTCATTGCAGTCATGACCATTATAGGAGCATTCGTACTGATGTACTCTATCAATCCTGAACTCGCTCTCATTGCAATCGTTATGGTGCCTTTCCTAATTGTCCTCGTTGCTTTTTGTAACAAAGCCATGAATTCTGCCTGGCTTAACATGTATGGAAAAATTGCAGAAGTGAATGGACGTGTAGAAGACTCTGTCTCAGGATCACGAGTCGTAAAATCATTTACAAATGAAAGTTTTGAGCTAGCTCGTTTCCAGTATGACAACGGGAACTTCCGGCTTGCTAAACTAGTCGCTTATAATGTAATGGCTTGGACGACATCTTCCATTTATATGATGACGCGCCTGCTCACACTTGTAATTTTAGTTGTTGGAGCGTGGTTTACCATCCAAAAGACGCTCTCTATTGGGGAATTGGTTAGTTTCATATTGTTCGTCAACATCCTCATTAAACCAGTTGATAAAATCAGTGCATTGCTAGAACTCTATCCGAAAGGGATGGCTGGGTTTAGCCGTTTTCAGGACTTACTTAACCAAGAACCCGAAATCAAAGACACTCCAGATGCGATTGACGTCGCCCACTTAAACGGAGATATCACACTTTCCGATGTTACATTTGGTTATGATGGAGGAAAGCCAGTTCTCAACAACCTGAGTTTGTCGATTCAATCCGGACAAACCATTGCGTTTGTCGGGCCATCAGGAGCTGGAAAAACGACGATTTGTTCACTGATTCCTCGGTTCTATGATGTGGGTGAAGGACAGATTACAATCGATGGGTTAGACATCCGTAATATGAGTCAACGTTCGTTACGCCGTCAAATCGGTATCGTCCAACAAGACGTTTTCCTCTTTACCGGTACTGTAAAAGAAAACATTGCTTACGGAGATTTGAATGCTCCCGATGAGGCAATCTACGAAGCCGCTAAGCGTGCTCATTTAGAAGACTTCATCGCTAATCTTCCTGATGGTTACGAAACACAAATTGGAGAACGCGGCTTGAAATTGTCAGGTGGTCAAAAACAGCGTCTCGCAATTGCCCGTATGTTCTTAAAAAATCCACCGATTCTAATTTTGGATGAAGCAACTTCGGCGCTCGATACTGAGACAGAACGTATTATTCAAGAATCTCTTACAGAGCTTTCTGAGAACCGAACGACTCTCGTCATTGCCCACAGACTCGCGACAATTCGCGATGCAGATCGTGTTGTCGTTGTGACACCTGAAGGGATTGTGGAAGATGGCGGGTATTCCGAACTAGTTGCGCAGAATGGTATTTTTTCAAAATTACACGCAAATCAATTTCAACAGGTTTAAGAAAGTAGAAAACGGGCATACTACTACTATCCCACCCCCTTTCTCTTATAGAAAAAAAGAACGGCACTGCCAATACTGGCGGTGCCGTTCTTTTTCTATTAATGACTGACAATGTATTCCTCAAGTTTCTTCCGTTCGCGCTCGTCCATTTCTACAACCATCAAAGTGCCGTCTTCTTCGTACTCCGTAGATTTCACATACGTTTCCTCATTCAGATAGGATACCAAATCTCCACGGTCAAATGGAATGAGTAGTTTACACGTAATATGTTTTTGATAGACTTTGTGCTCAATGAGAGTAACTAACTCATCTATGCCCATACCCGTCTTTGCTGAAAGCCAAATTTGGTCATCTTGTACACGCGGGTAATCCACATCACTAGCAAGATCCGCTTTGTTGTAGACGTACAATGTCGGGATATCTTCCACACCGACTTCTTGGAGTGTTTTGTTCGTGACGTCAATCATATGGCGGTGCTCGGGATTTGCAACATCTACAACGTGGAGTAGCAAATCTGCTTCACGGGCTTCCTCTAATGTAGAACGGAAGGCTTTCACTAGATGGTGAGGAAGCTTTGCAACAAAACCAACGGTATCGGTTAAGATGAATGGTTTGCGATCAATTAGTGTCACGTTCCGAACTGATGTGTCGAGCGTGGCAAATAACATATCTTTCTCCATTACAGTCTTCGCCTCATCACCGTTCGCTTCAGATAAAATTCTATTCATCAACGTCGATTTTCCAGCATTCGTATAGCCTACGATTGAAACGACCGGTGTGCCACTACGTTTTCGTTGTTTCCTTTGGACATCGCGCTGTTGCTTCATCCCTTCTAATTCTTTACGCAACTTCGCAATTTGCTCTTCAATTTTACGGCGATCAAGCTCCAATTTCGTCTCACCAGCACCTTTGTTTTGGAAGCCGCCGCCTGTTCCTCCTCCTTGCCGACCAAGGGAAGCTCGTAAACCGACTAATCTTGGTAATGAATATTGAAGTTCTGCTAGTTCAACTTGCATTCGCGCTTCGTGGGTTCGGGCTCTTCTAGCGAATATGTCCAAGATGAGCATCGTACGGTCAATGATTTTCACTTCTAAATCGCGTTCCAAGTTACGTAATTGTGAAGGGGACAGCTCATCATTGAAAATGATGAGATTTGCTCCTGCTTCATCTGCAAATAATCTTACTTCATCAATCTTTCCTTTTCCGATATAACCTGTCGGATGCTTACGCTCTAACTTTTGGACAACACTTCCGACAACTTTCACTCCTACAGCAGCCGCAAGATTACCAAGTTCCTCTAGCTCGTATTCAAAATGATCATCGTTCTGCTCTTCTACCCCAACAAGTATCGCGGTTTCTTTTAGTTGTTCCAATTCATCCATTCAAACACCTTCTTCCAATCATTTACCTTATTATTCAGCTTGCCCTGTCACAACAGTATGCATACGATTCCGTTCTTTCGGATTTTCTATAAAGCGTAATCTTATGTCATTCAACATAAGACTTTCCTTGTCTTCGGGCTGTACTCCGAGAATCCTACACCAGCGTTCGAGCGCCTGTTTAGGATCTTTAGTAACAAGTCCACATTCCAAAATTCGTTCAGCATCACTATTCTTAGTGATTACACCTTCTGTACGTAATGAAAGGCGACGATTCTGTTCACTTTCTTCCCATTGAATGAAGAACGGAGCAGGAAGGTCAGTTAAATCCTTTTCATTCACGAATAGCATTTTCCATTTCTTAAGAGTTCCTGAAGAGGTTAGACGTGAAGCATCGAGCACGCCAGAAGTATGCATCCCCATTCTTTCAAGATTCTTATTAAGCAGTTGAATATTATCGGTTGAAATGCATAGCGTACCCCAGCCCTCTCCATAAGTTGCTAAGTCGTGTTTCAATAGCTCGACTAAAGGGTGTGAGGAGAAATCTGCTACATCCGTGTTTTCAATCGCCAGCCATTCAATATAGGCATTTTGCAAGTAAAGGAGTGCATTGTATGTCCCCCAATGTTCGTGTCTTCCACCCACAACTGCACCCGGATACTGTTTAGCAACTACTTCCGGTGTACGTTCTGTAAACCAAACAACATGATCGAGTTTCATAACCAGTTCCCCCTTTACTAGTATCATACCCCACCCGCAGAAAGAAACCATGAAAAAAGCCGCCCATTTATATGGACGGCCACCTAATTATCGATCGCGTTTCAAAAGGTCTAATGACTCTGTAAATTCACGCTCGATTTCTTTGTTTTCTTTGTAAGTTGCAAGACTAACAAAATACGTAACGAGCAGACAAACTATGAAGCCAGGGAAGATTTCATACAAAGTGTCTGATAGTGCTGGAATGTTCCCCCATACACCAACAACGATGGCACCAGCAACCATTCCGAATAGTGCGCCTTTGGCTGTCAGTTTGCGCCAGTAAAGGGACAAAAGGATGATTGGTCCGAATGCTCCACCAAAACCAGCCCAAGCAAATGATACGAGCTTCAAAATGGATTCGTTATTTGGCCAAGCAAGCACCATTGCAATGAGTGATACGACAAGTACTGCCATACGTCCAAGGAATACGTATTGCTTATCTGTACCATCCGTTTTGTAAACAGCCTTATATAAGTCTTCAATCAATGCTGAAGACGTAACGATAAGCTGTGAAGAAATCGTACTCATAACTGCCGCAAGAACTGCTGCGAGCATGATCCCTGCAATGAATGGATGGAAAATAATTTGCCCAAGTGCGATGAAGACAGTTTCAGAATCGACTAACTTCGTGCCCGGATTTTGTTGGAAATAAGCAATTCCGACGAGTGCAGTTCCCACTGCACCGAGTAAGCTTAAAATCATCCAACTAATTCCGATGCGACGTGCACTTTTTGTTTCCTTAACAGATTTAATAGCCATGAAGCGTACGATAATATGTGGTTGGCCGAAATAGCCTAGACCCCAAGCAACCGATGAAATGACCCCGAGAAGAGTAGCCCCTTTTACAAGACTAAGCATATCCGGATTCACTGCATGGATTGAGTCCACTGTTTCAGGAATTCCGCCCGTCACAAACACAGCAACTACTGGAACGAGAATAAGTGCTAAGAACATGATGAGACCTTGCACGAAGTCCGTATAACTTACAGCAAGGAATCCACCAAATAAGGTGTACCCAACGACGACAACCGACACAATAATCAGTCCAACATGATAATCCAAGCCGAATGAACTAAGGAAGAACTTACCTCCTGCAACCATTCCGGAAGATACGTAAAATGTAAAGAAGACAAGAATAATAAATCCGGAAGCGATTCTTAAAAGTCTCGATTTATCTTTCAATCGATTTTCGAGAAAACTTGGAATTGTGATTGAATCATTCGTTACTTGGGTATACACTCGTAGACGTGGCGCTACAAAATACCAGTTTAGATACGCTCCGGTTGTTAACCCGATTGCTATCCAAACCTCTGGTAACCCTTTGTCATAAATTGCACCTGGCAATCCGAGTAGTAGCCATCCTGACATGTCTGCAGCACCAGCACTGAGCGCTGTAACTGCCGGTCCGAGTGAACGACCACCGAGCATGTAATCAGTTAAATTAGATGTGCGGCGGAACGCATACCAACCTATGAAAACCATGGCAGCCATATAGAGCACAATCGCAATTAGTTTGTAACTATCATCTGACATAGTTCAATCCCCCTTTTTCTTTTTTATAAGTAACCGCAACCGCTTTCATTACCTTATGCAAGCCCGGTCAAATCCATTATAGGCAAGTTAGGTATATTGTGCCACACCTATTTTCGATTTATTTCCCGGGAAATAGCTAGTATTCGACAGGAGGAATTCAATTGGATCACGAACGTTTTTTAAATGATGCTATCCATCTAGCAACTGATAGCGTCTTTCAAGGTGGCGGCCCATATGGCGCTGTCATCGTACGAGATGGTGAAATTATTGCAAGTGGCGTTAATTCGGTAGAAATGGATCACGACCCTTCTGCACACGCGGAATTGGTCGCAATCAGGGAAGCATGTCGAATCCTTGCTTCGACAGACCTCTCGGATACAATTCTTTATGCGAGTGGCGAGCCGTGCCCGATGTGTTTAGCAGCGTCTTATCAAGCTCGAGTTGGGGAAATCTATTACGCTTGTAGCAAAAAAGAAGCGATGGAAATCCTCCCTAAACCCGATAAAGTAGAGCACTTTTACAGTGATCAGGATAAGCCAGGTGCAATGAGGGATATTCCTTTTATGCAATTGGAAACCGATCATAGGCTGGAACCTTTCATAGCAGCTTCCAACCAACAATCCAATACTTCAAGCAAATAAAATCCCATGTGATGTAATTCAAAGAGGAGGAGTTCCAAATGCCTTGGACAAAAGACGATTATCCAGACACTTTTAAAAATGTAGGAGTGGATGTCCGTAACAAAGCCATTGAAATTGGGAATGCCTTACTCCGGGAAGGTTACGAAGAGGGCCGTGCGATCTCAATCGGACTTTCGCAAGCAAGAGATTCAGTTGAAGGGAAAGCAGAAGACCGCCCTCACTTCGAGGTACGTTCACGAGAAGATGAATGGGTGCTGAAGAAAAAGAGCGCATCGTCTGTTATCTATAAGGAAAACACAAAAAGTGCACTACTCAAAAGAGCAAAGCCTTATGTAACCGATCATGAAGGTGTGTTAACGGTTTATCACGAAGACGGGACAAAAGAGCAGACGCTGTATGAATAATAGTAACGCATGCCCCTAGTTGGGCATGCGTCTTTTTCAAGAATGTATCGCTTTTTCTTGAGACATTTCACGTAACTTGAACTTTTGAATCTTTCCTGAAGCCGTGATTGGATAGGCATCCGTAAATTCAATATAACGTGGGATTTTGTGATGCGATATGGCTCCCTTACAGAATGCCCGGATTTCTTCCTTATCCAGTTCCACTCCTTCTTTCGGGATGACCCAAGCCATCAGTTCTTCCCCATATTTCTCATCGGGTACTCCTACGACTTGGACATCAGAAATTCCAGGGTATGTGTACAAAAACTCTTCCACTTCTCGGGGATAAATATTCTCTCCCCCTCGAATGACCATGTCTTTCATGCGACCTGTTATGTCCAGATAGCCTTCTTCATCCAACCTAGCAATATCCCCCGTATGCAACCAACCTTCTTCGTCAATAGCTTCACGAGTTGCCTCTGAGTTATTATAGTAGCCTTTCATCACATGATACCCTCGGGTACAAAGCTCTCCTGACTCCCCTGTAGGAAGTTCTTCATCGGTAGCTGGATTAATGATTTTCACTTCTACATGAGGATGTGGTTTGCCGACTGTAGACACCCGCTTTTCAATCGGATCATCCGTCTTAGTTTGAGAGATGACAGGTGAAGCCTCAGTTAATCCATAGCAGATTGTAATTTCAGCCGCACCCATCACTTCGATTACTTGCTTCATCACTTCTATAGGACAAGTTGATCCCGCCATAATCCCCGTTCGCAATTTGGAAGTATCGAAAGTTTTAAAGTCAGGATGATTCAATTCAGCTATGAACATCGTAGGGACACCGTGCAATGCCGTACAATTTTCCTCTTGAACTGCACGTAAAACGCGGGCAGCTTCAAACTGTTCAACAATAACCATCGTTGCTCCATGAGACACTGCTGCTAGAGTTCCAAGTACACAGCCGAAACAATGAAAAAATGGAACTGGAATACACAATCTGTCCACATTCGACAACTTCATCGTTTCTGCGATCATATTGCCGTTATTTACGACATTATTATGAGTGAGCATAACCCCTTTTGGAAACCCTGTTGTTCCAGATGTGTACTGGATGTTAATGACATCATCCGGACTGAGAGAGTTCTTGCGCTTCACTAGCTCTTCATCCAATACCATGTCTGCGTGTTTTAGAAACTCAGACCAATTGTAAATCCCTACTTCATTTTTCTCGGTCATTAGAATGACACGTTTCAAATTCGGCAACTTTGGACAATCGATATGCCCCCCGTCGCTTTCCTCTTGGGACGGACAAATGGAACGCAAAATCTCTAAATAACTAGTATCTTTAAATCCCTCGTCCAAAATGAGAGTAGTGGCTTCAGACTGTTGCAGTAAATACTGTAACTCGGTTGCTTGATAGTTTGTATTGACTGTAACGAGAACAGCGCCCATTTTACCGGTTGCAAATTGACTCAGCAGCCATTGCGGTTTGTTATCTGACCAAATCGCAACGTGTTCCCCTTTTTGAATTCCAATCCCCATAAATGCTTTAGCAAGTTGATCCGTTTCTTTGTCGAATTCAGTGTACGTTTTTCTCAATTCTCGGTCCGGGTACACATATGCTTCGTTTTCAGGGTGCAAAATTGCTTGCTCACTTAAAATCTCTCCGACCGTCTTGTTCAGCAGCTCCATTTCCCCCATCCCCCTATCTAATTCTAAGTTCCTTCTATACTATCACACTTTTCTGATTGTGATGAATAATTATTAAATTTATATTTACAAATATTCGACAAAAAAACAAGCAAGTGTGTAAAATCCCCTGCTTGTTGAGTAGTGTAGTTTTTCACTCGATTGGTGTCACTCTACCACGTTCGTCTTTGTAGAACACATGCTGTCTCTCTAATTTTGTCGGGGAGTCCACTCCGGCTGCTGCTGCAATTCTGAATAATCCCTCGCGCATTGTCAAAATATAATTGGTGACCCGATACTTCTTCTCTTCGACCACGAGACCACGCTGTAAATGTTTATCTGTCGTAGCAACACCTGCCGGGCATTCATTGGTATGACAGCGTTGCGCCATAATACATCCGACTGAAATCATAAATCCACGGGCAATTTGGACGAGATCTGCCCCCATTGCAAGTGCAATTGCTGCTTTGTCTGGAGTTGTCATCTTTCCGGAAGCAATAATTTTTACTCGATCCCGTACTTCAAATTTCCTTAATGCATCATCCAGAATCATCAATGCAGATCGAATTGGCAAACCCACTGAATCTGCCAAGTCTTGATAGGTCGCACCTGATCCCCCTTCCGAGCCATCTAAAGAAATGAAGTCTGGGCCCATTCCAGTTTCTTTCATAAATGAGGCTAATTCTTCTGCATCCGAGATTCCGCCAATTACAATTTTAATGCCAACAGGTTTCCCCGAATGATTCCGAATTTTCTCGATGAATGAAAACATAGATGGAAAATCATCAAACTGATGGAAACGGTTCGGACTGTTAATAGTTTTATACGGGGTAACATTTCGAATCAATGCAATCTCTTCCGTCACTTTTGAACCTTCTACGTGACCTCCACGCATTTTAGCGCCTTGTGCTAGTTTCAGCTCAAACGCTCGGACTTTTGGATTGTCCGCTTTCTCTGTTAACAGGTTCCAATCAAATTCGCCTTCGCTCGTTCGGAATCCAAACAGTCCGGAACCGATTTGCGCGATAATATCCGCTTCTCCCACTAAATGGTGAGGAGATAACCCACCTTCTCCGGTATTCATCCATGCACCCGTCGCCATACCGATTCCTTTAGACAATGCCGTAATCGCATTTTCACCAAGCGCACCATAACTCATGGCAGATTGCCCAAGTAAGCTATGGACGCGGAAAGGATGCTTACAGTTCGGACCGATCACAACTGCATCTTCGTCAGGAAGTAACCACGGATCTGCCTTCACTTCTTCTTGGTGCTCTCTGCGGGAGAATAACCCTTCACCATCGACTATATACCTCATTGAATCTACTTTACGATCATTATCAACACGCATTTCTTCGTTCTGTTTCGTAAACATCGCATTCCGTAAATAATAACCAGGCGCATCGAAATCACGTTTTGAGCCGAATCCAATTACGCTCTTTAAGTATTTCCCCGGTAAAACCATATGCAAATAATCTTCCCGGCTGAAGGGCTTGCCTTCGTTATCGTTATCAAATAAGTATTGCCTAAATTCGGGACCGACCTTTTCAATCATATATCGAATTCTACCGAGTATAGGATAATTCCGTAAAATAGCATGTTGCTTCTGCTTTCTATCAAATAAATATACATAAGATATTGCCAAAATAGGAATGACGATAAATGCGGATACTATCAGCATAGTGGTTAGTGAAAGTCCTTCAAAAATGTTCATAAGCTCCACTCCTTTTCTATAGTCTCAAACTGGTGTACCATTAATCACAATCACTAGTTGGAGGCGATTCACAATGGTTATTGACTTACTGAAATCTCATGCATCTGTTCGTTCCTATACGAATGAGCGTTTATCCACAGAAACAGTCCGAGAACTTGTTACAGCTGGTCAACACGCCGCTAGTTCTCATTTTGTCCAAGCCTATTCTGTTATCCACGTAACTGATGCGTCAGTTCGCGAAAAACTAGGTGAGTATTCTAAAAATCCTCATCAGTTTAATGGCGCCGGTGCTGCTTTGGTCTTTTGCGCGGATTTCCATCGGTTACAAGTTGCTGCTGCATTGCACAACCGTTCAATCGACTACTCTCACGCGGAAGCCATGCTCGTCGGAACGATTGATGTAGCACTCTTTGCACAAAATGTTGCCATCGCTGCTGAGTCCAAAGGATACGGCATTTGTTATATCGGGGGTGTCCGCAATAGCCCTGCAGAAATTAGCGAACTCCTCAAACTTCCCGATGGTGTAGTTCCGATGTTTGGCATGACAATTGGTGTTCCTGCAAAATCTAATGAAGTGAAGCCTCGTTTACCAGTGGATGCAGTGTTGCATGAAAATATGTATGACGCTAGCAACTATGAGGAAATACTCCGTGAATACGACGCAACTATGGAGACTTATTATGAAACACGAAGCTCCAATCGTAAGCATACAGGGTGGACTGAACAGATGGCTGATTTCTTGCAATCTCCTCAACGCCCCTACATGAAAGAATTTCTGAGAGATCGAGGATTTAACTTTGACTAATAGTCGCTTTTCATCCCTACCTCTCTTGTAAAGGAGTCAAACCTAATGGAGTTTGAAAAATTGATCACCGACTTAGCGAAGCGTCTTAAGGATGGTACTTTTGTCCGCGCAACGTTCAGTCAACCCCGTACAAAATCAGAAGGCTTATTGCGTATTAAAGCGAAGCCGATTGAATTGAAAGGTGAGTTGCACATTCAGTTTGAAGAACAGTTTGAACGTGTGCTAAAACACCATAATATTTCAGTCGAAGGCATCGAGTTATTTCTGACGAATGCATTAATGCGTTTCAAACAAGTGCAGGCCGAATTTTCAGGTGAAACGATTCAAATACAGCTGACTAAGAAATTTAAAGTGTCTTGGAAGTCGAGTGTGACAGAAACGTCCAGGACCGCTGATTTATCGCACAATCGTAAGAAGAATTATTTACTCGAGGAAGGCACCCCTTATCCATTTTTAATACGCCTTGGTGTGCAGACAGCAGATGGGCGGGTTAAGAAACAAAAGCACGATAAGTTCAGACAAATTAACCGGTTCATTGAATATATTGATGACGCATTGACCCATCTCCCGAAAGATCGGACTGTCCGAATTTTGGATTTCGGCTCTGGTAAATCGTATTTAACGTTCGCGTTGTATCATTATCTTCATATTGAAAAGGGACTCGATATCCACGTAACCGGCCTCGATTTGAAGAAGGAAGTCATCGAAGAATGCTCTGAGATTGCGCGAGACCTTGAATACGATCGCTTAGAGTTTTTAGTTGGAGACATTAATGACTATGAGGATGAAACCTCTGTTGACATGGTCGTCACGTTGCATGCGTGTGACACTGCGACGGATATGGCACTCGCACGTGCGGTTCGTTGGGGTGCGAGCGTAATCTTGAGTGTACCGTGCTGTCAGCATGAATTGTTTGGTCAAATCCAGTCATCTGCTTTAGATGTGATGTTGCAACATGGACTCGTAAAAGAACGTTTTTCTGCATTGGCTACAGATTCGATACGTGCGGAGTTGTTGACGCTCGCTGGGTATGAGACACAGTTGCTGGAATTCATCGACATGGCGCATACACCTAAAAACATTTTGATTCGCGCGTATCGTACAGGAAAACAGCCTTCTTTGGAGTCTGTTGAGCGGTACAGGGCTTTCAGGGAGTTGTTGAATGCGAAACCGTTTTTGGAGAATGAATTGAAGTTGGATGTATTGAGTAACTAATTGAACGGGAGGAGAGCACCTGCAATTGAGGGTGCTCTTTTTTTGCGGGGATGATGGGGGTGATACTTGAGCGGATTTGTTGATCGCTTGATCACTTTTTCGCTTGCTTGAGCGGATTCGCTACTCGCTTGATCACTTTCCCGCTTGCTTGAGCGGATTCGCTACTCGCTTGATCACTTTCCCGCTTGCTTGAGCGGATCCGCTACCCGCTTGATCACTTTCCTGTTTGCTTGAGCGGATTCGCTACTCGCTTGATCACTTTCCCGCTTGCTTGAGCGGATTCGCTACTCGCTTGATCACTTTCCCCATTGCTTGAGCGGATTCGCTACCCGCTTGATCACTTTCCCGCTTGCTTGAGCGGATTCGCTACTCGCTTGATCACTTTCCCGGTTGCTTGAGCGAATTCGCTACCCGCTTGATCACTTCCCCCCTTGCTTGAGCAGATTCGCTACTCGCTTGATCACTTTCCCGCTTGCTTGAGCGGATTCGCTACCCGCTTGATCACTTTCCATTGCTTGAGCGGATTCGCCACCCGCTTGATCACTTTCCCGGTTGCTTGAGCGGATTCGCTACTCGCTTGATCACTTTCCCGCTTGCTTGAGCGGATCCGCTACCCACTTGATCACTTTCCCGCTTGCTTGAGCGGATTCGCTACTCGCTTGATCACTTTCCCGCTTGCTTGAGCGGATTCGCCTCTTGCTTGATCACGTTCAATTCACTCACCCTAAAACTCAAACTTACATAAAAACGTCCGCGCTCCTAGATGGAGTGCGGACGTTTTTTACAATTCAGATGCAGATGTATCTCGGGCCATCACTTCATCATATTGCGAATTATCGAGTTCTCCTGTTACGCGTGCCGTTGTGACACCAGCTGTCATGGATCCGCTGACATTTAACGCTGTGCGGCCCATGTCGATAAGTGGCTCAACAGAAATTAGAATCCCTGCAAGGGCAATCGGTAGATTCAACGCTGACAATACGAGAATGGCAGCAAACGTTGCGCCTCCTCCGACACCCGCGACGCCGAATGAACTAATCGCGACAATTGCAACCAGTGTCAAAATGAATTGAGCGTCAATCGGTTGACCGACTGTCGGCGCAATCATAACGGCGAGCATCGCTGGATAAATACCCGCACATCCGTTTTGACCAATTGATAGCCCAAACGATCCAGCGAAGTTCGCAATCCCATCAGGTACTCCAAGTCGCGACGTCTGTGTATTGAGTGTCAATGGTAATGTACCTGCGCTAGATCGTGATGAGAAGGCGAACAGTAACGTATCTCCCGCTTTCTTCACGTACGTAATTGGGTTTAAGCCTGTTGCGGCAAGAATCACTAAGTGCACGATGAACATGGCAATCAATGCGGCATAAGAAGCAGCTACAAACTTACCAAGATTCACAATCGCCCCGTAATCAGACAACGCAACAGTCCGTGCCATGATTGCGAGGATTCCATAAGGCGTGAGTCGTAATACAATTTTTACGACTGCCATAACCAACGAATAAACTGCATCGATTCCTTTTTGTACTACAGCCGCTTGTTCAGGCTCCTTCCTCCTGATTGTCAAAAATGCAAATCCTAAAAATGCGGCAAAGATGACAACGCCGATCGTCGATGTCGGACGAGCACCCGTGAAATCGAGAAATGGATTTGCAGGCAATAAATCTATTAACTGTTCAGGCAGCACTTTATCGGAAACGCCTGCCGCAGTTTCTTCCAATGATACTCCGCGTGAAATCTCAGCATCGCCTTGTACGATTTGCTCAGCGTCTAGTCCAAACAAGAGCGAGGATCCGATTCCAATCAGTGCAGCAATCGCTGTCGTTCCAATGAGAATTCCTAAAATCAAGGCCGCTTGTTTCCCGAAGTTCTTCCCTGCCGCCACTTTCGTAAAAGCAGTCAAAATCGAGATGAATACAAGTGGCACGACGATCATTTGTAAGAGTTTAATATAGCCTGTGCCCATAATATTGAACCAGGGAACCGATTGCTGAAGCGCGGTAGATTCAACCCCATAACTGACGTGCAAGATCACTCCATATAAAATTCCAAGACCCAATCCAGTAAATACACGCTTTGAAAACGAAACGTGTCTACGGTTCATCCAAAACAAAATACTCGCTAACAAAAGCAATCCCGCTACATTCAATAAGACAAATCCTGTCTCCATCTCGACGTCCTCCTTTGTAATTAATCTATGATTTTCTAATACATTATATCTTATGTACTTAATTCCGATATGTCAACTAGGATTTAAGGTGTTTTTAGTATTTTATAAAATATTATTACTAGACGTTCCAAATGGTGGTCCTATCTAGCTAATTTGTAGTATCTAAGTACACACAACTTTGCTACAATAAACAAAATCTATCACCACAATGGAGGGCTCACATGTTTACACTTCCTGTTTCAGAAAAGGTTTCACTGAAGTTACTCGAACAAGAGAATGCAGCAGAACTATTCTATTTGGTAAATGAATCACGGGAGCATTTGCGGGAGTGGCTTCCATGGGTTGACGGAGCGCTTTCTCCTGAAAGCTATCGCCCTGTCATCGAAATGTGGTTGAAGCAATTTGCGGAACACAATGGCTTCCAAGCAGGTATTCTGTATGAAGGTAAGATTGCAGGCATGATTGGATTTCACAAAATTGACTGGATAAATAGAAGTACGAGTTTAGGCTATTGGATCGGGGATCGTTTTCAAGGTCATGGGATTATGACAGATTCAGTTCGTACACTAGTAGACTGCGCGTTTTCTACATACAAACTAAATCGTATTGAAATTCGTTGTGGAGTTGAAAATGTAAAAAGCCGTGCAATTCCAGAGCGTCTCGGTTTTCAACTTGAGGGAATTCAACGTGATGGTGAGTTTCTGTATGATCATTTTCATGATTTGGCTATGTATAGTATGCTTGCGCGTGATTGGAACTAACAAGAAATGGCTGTCACTCTCGTTAAGAGGGGTGGCAGCTGTTTTTAGTATCATTACTTAAATGATGAATCTTGTTTAGGGCGGCGTAGTGGGTTTCCACTCGAATGGATTATTGGCGTTCTTAAACGTAGACTGCTACGAGTGACGCTAGACTAACAACATACGTTGGCTAAACTTGTTCCACTAACTACTTGTGGAATACTTCTCATGATTTGAAACTTGATTTGTAATCTGCAGTTTATGTAAAGTTTATGTAAATAAGGTACACTGTTTAAATGGTTTATGTGCTCAAGACATTCTGTAACGGAGGTAAAACAATGGTAGTAGAAAAAAAATCTAACGTGAACATCGGCTTTATCATTCTGTTAGTGGGTGTATTCATGGCGGCACTAGACAACGGAATAATCAGTGCGGCACTTACAACCATTAACACCTCATTCGATGTAAGTGCTACGCAAGGATCTTGGGGGATAACCCTTTACACACTAGGTCTTGCTGTGATGACCCCCATCGTCGGGAAACTTGCCGACCGGTATGGACGGAAAAAACTCTTTCTCATTGAAATTGCGATCTTCACCATCGGTTCGCTCGGAGTAGCGCTTAGTCCAAATTTCACACTATTCCTCGCAGCCCGTTTGTTCCAATCATTTGGTGGCGGTGGTATTTTTATTATCGCGAGCTCTCACGTATTAAGTACGATTACGAAAGAAAAACAAGGAAGCATGCTCGGACTTTTAGGAGGGATGAACGGAATCGCATCCGTTGTCGGACCTAGCATCGGGAGTTTCCTTATTGACATTACAGGAAACTGGCATTGGCTATTTTTGATTAATGTTCCTATCGGGATTGTACTCGTCGTAGTCGGTTTCTTCTCGTTGGAAGAAACAAAATCCTATGTTATGTCTAAAATTGACTTCCTCGGGATTTCACTCTTGTCGTTCTCTATCCTCAGTGTCATGTTTGCCATCAACAACATCGGAAGTGGCGGTTCCTTCACGGACGAATTCATCAAGTGGAGCGTCCTCGGTCTACTTATTCTTGGCGTCCTAATTTTCGCAGCGTTGATCTTTGTTGAAAAGCGGAACGAGCAAGGGGACAAAATCGACCCGATTCTTCCATATAGCCTACTTCGCAAACCTACTTATGCAATGACGATGGTGATGGGATTATTATCAGGGACGTTCATCGGTGCGATTATCTTCATTCCATCCTTTGCACAACAAATCCTCGGAATTTCCGCTGCGAAATCAGGTTATTGGATGACACCACTTGCGCTCGCTTCAGGTATCGGAGCTGGTGGTGGTGGATATTTTGTTGATAAAAAAGGGCCCGTGAAGACGCTGATTTTTGCTGGAATCATCGGGATTATTGGATTTGGGGGTCTTGGTTACTTTGCGGATACTAAATTGCTGTTCATCGTGTTCTCTGTCATTGCAGGTACAGGATTCGGATTCGTACTAGGCGCACCATTAACCGTACTCACTTCAAACGCCGCTGGTACACAAAAAGGTTCTGCCATAGGAACTCTTTCCGTAGCACGTCAAGTAGGGTTGACCATTTCTCCGACTATATTTGCTGCCTTCATCCAAAATGGATTCAGTAAAATTGGAGAGCTAATCCCTCAGAAATTGAAGGAACACGGAATCGATCCTAGTCAGCTTCCAGAAGGTTCTATGGAGGAATTGTCGGGTAGCAGCTACGGGGATTTGCAAGCTAAAATCGATCAGATTCCAGTTCCTGAAGTGCGAGATGCTTTGCACGTAGCCTTTCAACAAGCTTCACACTCCGCATATGAACCGATCTATTTAACAACCGCTTTCATGGCGCTTCTTATGATCATCATTTCCATTGTGTTTAGTAAACAATATAAACAGGACGCGATTGAAAGCAACAGATTAGATAAACAGGAAACAGAAAAAAACCAACAGACTGTTTCAAAAAACGAATAATACAGTTTTACCGAACCGTTCAGAATACTTCTGAACGGTTTTTTTACACCATAAAACCCGAAGCTAAAACACACTTCGGGTTACTCTTTCCATTCTGCTTTTAAGAGAAGACAGCGATCATATGCTTGAAGCTGTTTCAACGCGTTTTCATCATCCATGTTAAACGTTTGAACCCTGCCACTTGCGGAAACGATATAGTACGCAAGATAGGCAACTTCCCCTTGTTTTAAAGTGAGTTCACTTTCAAAGGCCGGCATTAACGTGGATCCTCCCGGCATCACTTCTAGTTCAGGTAGTAAGCGTCCACCTAGTGAGCTGAAAAGGATTCGTTCGATTGTATTTTCATCAGTTTGCTCAACCCCAAACCCAATTAATGGTACTTGTTGTTCTACTGAACCATTCCATGGGATTTCCGCAAGCGTTCCTACGTATTCCCCTTGTTCATATTGCTCAATGGTGAGTTGAATACTTTTGCCATCTGCCAAGGTGTCTTTTGAAGTAAAATGTAGGGCCTCCATTCCACCTGCACTGTAGATTAACCGCTGTTCATCTTCTGTCAACGTTCTTTGTGTCAACGTGATGGACTTGCCTCCAAAGCACCCCGCTAACAACAATGTTGCGAATAACCATACTCCAGCAACACATAATCGTTTCACACGCATCCCCTTTGTTTGTTAGCGTAATTCGACGCAGTCTGTAGGTAAAAAGATGTAGTTTCCTTTTTCCACAGGTTCTCCAAATAGAAGTGGAACTCGCTCACTAAAAATCGGACCATTTGCAACGACTGTATGGAATTCACCTGATTCTCCACAACTATCGATTCCGAGCGCTTCGAGTTCATCCATTAATTCAATTGTAAAACGCTTTCCAAGAAAGCGTTCTGGCATCCTACTGGTGTCCACTACAATAATATACGCTTCAAATCCCGCTGCAATGAATTCCTCCAGCAACTGACGTCTGGGGATAAGCCATAACGGATGCCACGCAGCCATCCCTGCTTGGTCACATGCTTGTTGAACCCAAGTTCGATGGTCTTCTAAATCGATATCCCCAAATACACCGTAGTGAATCCCTGCATCTGTACATTCTTTCATGGCGCCGATAAATTCTTTTTCATAGGTCTCCCAAGATGCTTGTCGTTTCATCAATGGAACCTTCAACCGCTCTGCTTGCGCATGAATAACGGACTCTGGCAAAGCATGAGAACGCGATCGGTCTGCCTCTTCTTCAAACATTGTCCATATCCGTGTAAGGGTTCGCCCATTTTCCAACGCTTTGTAAACAGCCATGGCTGAATCCTTACCGCCACTCCAGGATGCTACGAATTTCCGATCCATACAATCCACTCTCCTTATTTGCTTCCTTGCAGACAGTATAGCACGCACATTTACCCATGAAAAAACCCTCTACGCACAAACCGGCTTAGAGGGTGATTTGCTAAATAACCTACGCTCGTTAACAAACTTCTGGTTAGATTGCTTTTTTCAGTTGTAATGATTCGATTGTATCTCTCAATTGTTTAAGGTGGCGCTTTTCATGCAATCCGACAAACGGGAACCATTGACACAGTGGGATTTGTCCAAAAATTGGATGCTTACATGACTTTTTCATAAGTGACTCTTTGTTGCTGCTATCATATACGTCGAGCAAATATAACCGGGAATTGTGTAATTCCTGTTTCATCTCGCAAAGCGTCTTAAATGTATCCGAAGGAACTGTTCGTCCTGGAGCTTCTACTTTAATAATGCGGTTGGTTGAAATGGAAATTGGCTTTTTCATCGCTTTAGGGCTTTCTGGATTTTTTAACTCCTTTGCCACATTTGAAGCGATGAGCGTTTCCATGAGTGAGAGATGCTCGAGGATTTGTTTCGGTGACCAGCCACCATTGGCAGGTTTCCGATTGAGTTCCTCATTCGTCAGTCCTTGGACTGCCTGTAAAATCTTCTTGCGTATTTTGTTATTGCCTTCAAAAACCATGGTACCCCTCCTACGCAGTATTCGCGTCTGCATTCTCTCTGAAATATATTAGAATCATACGCTCATATTCTTGAAAAAGGAACCCTAAATTTAACTGTCAGAATAGTAAATTCCCGACCCTTTTGCAGCTCATCTGACACCGATCATAGACTACCTTTCAAAAGAATACAACCTTTATGGGTTATTCCTATTGTTATAGGGTTTCCAGAGGTTTTTTATGCGAAAATACTGGTTGAATGAATTAAAAAAACAGGCCCTCAAAAGAGAACCTGTTTTCTTATCTTATGATGGCATTGGCGTATCCGTTGGACGTGCGTACCCTTTGTTGTAATCTGTGTCGATTGTTTTACGAATTTCTTTCAACGATTTACCTTCTTGTGCCATGGTGACAGACTTAACTGCAATTTCAACACAGACGTCACAGCGTGTTCCATGATCATCCCATACGACTGAACCGTCTTTGCGAATTTCATCCACAAAACAGTTCAAGTTGCTGCCATGATCTGCGCTATCTGCACATCCACAGTAGCACGGCATGTATTTCAAAATGTCTTCTGCGCTTCCTGCTACTTGATAAACAAGTTGAAGATCGTCTGATTTGTCATCGAGGAAAGCAGGCAGTTCTTCTGCAGACGCAGTGACTTGTTGTAAGTCACCATTCGGTAGTTGTTTTTCTTCCCCTACTGCTAATGCTGGTGTTTCTTCATGATGCTGTTCTGTAGCCGTTTTCCCACTGCATGCAGCGAGAACAATCACAAGTACAGCTAAGATCGGCATGAGACGTTTCTTCATAGACATGTCGACTCCTTTTCTTGAAGGTTGTCCTCTCAGCATACAGGATTATACATGGTCGTGCCGTTACAATATTGTGGCAACTTACCGTCCAATCATTTTTGAAGGGACTACCCATTCATTGAACTGATCCTCAGTTAGAAGTCCTGATTTGAGTGCTGCTTCCTTCAAAGTTGTTCCTTCTTTGTGCGCCTTTTTTGCAATCTTAGCTGCATTTTCATATCCAATATGCGGATTAAGGGCAGTTACAAGCATGAGTGAGTTTTTCACTTTGTTATCGATTTCTTCAAGATTTGGTTCAATTCCAACTGCACAGTTGTCGTTGAAGCTGATCATTCCATCTGCTAACAGTTTTGCCGTTTGCAAGAAGTTGAAGATGATCACCGGTTTAAATACGTTGAGTTCGAAGTTCCCTTGGCTTGCTGCAAATCCGATTGTTGCGTCATTCCCCATGATTTGTGCAACGACCATTGTCAATGCTTCACTTTGTGTAGGGTTCACTTTACCAGGCATGATTGAACTACCCGGCTCGTTTTCAGGAATCGTAATTTCACCAATACCTGAACGCGGCCCGCTCGCAAGCCAACGGACGTCATTGGCAATCTTCATGAGATCTGCGGCTAGTGCTTTCATCGCGCCGTGTGTATAAACGACTTCGTCATAGCTTGTAAGTGCGTGGAATTTGTTTTCGGCTGACGTGAATTCAATCCCGACAGACTTCGAAATTTCTTCCGCCACTTTATCCCCAAATCCTTTTGGTGCGTTCAGACCTGTACCAACAGCAGTACCTCCGATTGCAAGTTCTTTCATCGATTGAACGCTTTCTTTTAGCATCTTCTCTGTTTTCACAAGCATCTGATGCCAACCGCTCATCTCTTGACCAAGAGTTAGAGGTGTCGCATCCTGCAAGTGTGTCCGTCCGATTTTGATAATGTCCATGAACGCTTCAGACTTATCGCATAGTGTTTTCTTTAACTTTTCAAGTGCAGGAAGGAGTTCACGTTCAACCGCGATTACCCCTGATACGTGAAGCGCTGTCGGGAAGGTATCATTCGAACTTTGCGACTTGTTCACGTCGTCATTCGGGTGCAAGCGCTCTTCCTCGCCCCACTCTTCAAGCAACTGATTGCCACGGTTAGCAAGTACTTCGTTCATATTCATGTTGGACTGCGTTCCACTTCCTGTTTGCCAAACGACTAGTGGGAAATGGTCGTCCCATTTACCTTCTAATACTTCATTGGCTGCAGCTGAGATTGCTTTCATTTTCACTTCGGAAAGATTTCCGAACGAGTGACTCGCAATGGCTGCAGATTTTTTCAAGTGTGCAAAGGCCTGGATGACGCCAGTTGGAATGCGCTCTCCGCCAATTTTAAAGTTTTGTTTACTACGCTGTGTTTGTGCACCCCATAGTTTGTCCGCTGGGACTTGAATTTCACCAAACGTATCGTGCTCAATGCGGTATTCCATCCTGAAAACCCCTTTTCGCAAATAAATTCACTTTCTTCTTATCTATCATGCCGGAATTCAGCTGTAAAATCAAAGATATTTGAATCAGTATAATAAGAAAAAGATCCGCCATAACGAGCGGATCTTCCTTTTATAATTCACGGCGCAGCGCATCGATAACATCGATTTGGGTTGCTTTGCGTGCGGGACGCCATCCTGAAATCATCGCTACGCCAATACTGATTGCGGATGCAATGACAACAAGTTGCCATGGAATGATGGAAAACGTAACGTTCAGTTCATTGAAATCTTCTTCTCCAAGTGCCGCTCCGACGATGAGTGGCAAAATGTAGTTTGCGAGAATACTAATTGCATAAGAAAGGAGGACTGCGATTACAGTTCCAATAATGCCAATCCATGCACTTTCCAGTAAAAATAAACGTTGAATCAATTTCGGCTTCGCTCCGAGTGCTTTCATGACACCGATTTCACGTGTACGCTCGGTCACGGCCATCGTCATCGTATTAAAGATACCAATAGAAGAGATCAAGATCGCGATGGTTCCCACGAAGATGAGACCTGCTTTCAGTGCTAAGAAAAAGACATCGATTTGCTCCAATTCTTCTGATATGGAATAGACAGAATAGCCGTCATCTTTTAACGAAGTTGTGATCCCCTTTACATTCTGCAGTTCATCGGCGTATACATTCAAATTCGGATAGAAAAGCGAGTCTTCACTTTCTTCTGCCTGATGACTCTTGTAAATGGCCTCTAACTCTGGAATAAGCGAAGCATCTGCGTACAGTTTACCGTCTAAAATAAAGTCTTTCGCAGGAGCCTTTGCGATTCCTACAATCGTCAGTTTAATCGGCTCTTTGTAAGATTCATTCGTTTCGTAGCTTCCAATTTCATAGGCAATTTCCATACCTAGTAAATCTCCTTTATAGTGTGGCAATTCTAGTTCAGCCTGTTCTTCTTCATTCAATTTATTGCCTTGTTGCTGATTTTGAAATTTTTCTACCTCTTCTTCATTCATTAAATTTTTAGCGAAGTCATGTCCGACCACCACTTCATATTTCCCATTCGGTAATCGTCCTTCTTCTAAAGCGAATCCGGCTTTCTTTTCCTCTTCAAAATCTGAAACGAGAAGTCCGCTTTGACCCTTATACTTATCTAGTGTGGTTTCCTGAAAGGCATTCACTTCTTGTCTCAGAACCACGGCTTTTACATGGTCCAGTTTTTTCATTTCGTTTGCTTTGTCAATAGTTAGATCAGCTGCATACACTTCTACTTGGGTCACAAGTCGGTTATCGAGAATTTCTTTTTTCAATGTGTCTTGGATGCCGAAACCGACAGAAGCCAATATGATCAGGAAAGCCGTCCCCATCGTTGCTGCTAAAATCGTCATAAAGACCCGAAGTTTGTTCTTTTTAATGTGCTGGCTAACAAAATCGATTTGATCCTTAAATTGCATGATGCACACCCCCTGCTTTTAAAACACCGTCATGCATTTGGTAAATCTCATCTGCGATTGACGCAACCTCATCGTCATGCGTAATAATGACGAAAGTAATCCCACGTGATTCGTTCAATGAACGGATGAGCGCTAGGATTTCCTGTTCCGTCTCTGAGTCAAGACTGCCTGTTGGTTCATCTGCAAAAATGATTGGGGGATTTGTGATTAGGGCACGAGCGATACTGACGCGTTGTTGTTGACCGCCCGATAACTCATTTGGGTAATGGTCTTGTACTTCTTTTAAACCGACGTGTTGGATGAGTTGCTTCACGAGTTGTGTGCGTTCTGCTTTTGAGACACCTTTCAGTTTTAAAGGGAGCTCAATGTTTTCGAATGTCGTGAGACCGGGCATGAGCTGAAAGTTCTGGAAGATGAACCCGAATTGGGCGAGTCGGAATTCTGCACTTTGGGTTTCATTGAAATCAGATGTCACTGTTCCATTAACTGTAATTTTTCCACTCTCAGGCTTTAGGAATCCAGCCATAATATGAAGTAATGTCGACTTCCCTGATCCACTTCTTCCGACAATAGAAATGATGGAACCTTTTTGCACTTCGAAAGAAAGGTCTTTTAAGACAGGGATCGGCCGCTCTTTTCCTTTTTTACCGATTTTGAATGAATGCTGTATATGTTCTACATGAATCACTTTGTTGTCCTCCTCTAATTTGCTGATACTTTGAGTATGACAGCCAATTCTTTAGAAGTAGTGTATGGAAATATGAAGAGTTTCTTAAGATGAGAGAAGTTTGAGTGCTTCTCAGAATGAATTGTGGATTCGGCTTCTTTGTCTTGATGGATGAAGGGTACTTTTATAGTGTGGATAGGGATTGGCGCGGCCGTGGGAACGCACGGTGTTGGATGAGAGGTTTATGAGCAGTTTTCAAGTTTTATGAGCAGTTTTTTTCGTTTATGATCATTTTCAAGGACTTATGAGCACTTCTAGAGATTTTTGATCACTTTTACAAATTTATGAGCACATTTGCGAGTATATGAGCGTTTCTCCAGTTTTATGAGCACTTCCAAGTATTTAGAAACATCCACACTTTACATACTAGATTCCTGAAAAATCCCAACACACAAAAAAAGCTATTCTCCCGAGACATCTAAGGAGAACAGCTTCCTTCATTCAATTAGTTCACTTTTTCCCTTACGCTTCGTCAGTTGCAGATTCTTCTGTAGATGCCGCTAGTGGTGAACGAGGTTTCTTGAGTTCTTCCGCTAAGTTATCGAGGCTTGGGCGCAATGTCCCTTTACCTGCGTAACTTTCTAGCATTTCTTTGATGTTTAGACCTGTTGTAGCACCTAGTGATTCCTGCATAGTAGACATGAGGTCTGTTGCATAGCCCGTGACTTTGTTGGCACCGCCACCTTCTCCGCTACCTGTATCGACCACAGTAATCTTATCGATGTTAGCAAGTGGACTTGCAACTTGTTTCGCGTATTCCGGTAGCATGCCGACGATCATATCGAGCATTGCTGCCTGACCGTAGTGTTCGAATGCTTCCGCGATTTTGCGCTTCGCTTCTGCTTCTGCGAGACCTTTCAAACGGATGATATCTGCTTCAGATTCACCTTGAGCTCGTTGGGAATCGGCACGCGCTGTACCATCGAGACGGACTTTTTCAGCGTCTGCAGCTGCACGCGCTTCAATGCGGTATTTCTCTGCATCGGCTTCAGCAAGTTGACGGGATTTATCAGCCGCTGCATTTTGCTCAATTGCGTAACGGTCCGCGTCTGCTTTTTTCTTAACTTCAGAGTCGTATTGTCGCTCACGACGTTGAATCTCTTTTTCTTCGAGTTCAATTTGTTTCTGACGTTCGATGATGCGGATTTGCATCTCTTGCTCCATAACTTCCTGCTTGGAGCGGGCTGTTTGTAGTTCGTACGCTTGGTCTGCACGTGCACGAGCTGCGTCTTGCTCCAGACGATATTCTGCAACTTTTAATTGATTTTCCTTTTCAGCTTCTGCAATTTCAGTTGCGCGTTCGATTTCAGCTTTCTGTGCTTCTTTAGAAGCCTCTGCGTTCTTAATACGCGTTTCTTTCTCTGAAATCGCGGTAGCAATATCGGCGTCACGTTTAACCTGTGCGATACGCGGCTTACCAAGTGAATCGAGATAACCGTTTTTATCGCGTACGTCTTTAATCGTAAATGAAACGATTACTAAGCCCATTTTCGCTAAATCTTGTGAGGCCACGCGTTGAACTTCTTGAGAGAATTTGTCTCGGTTTTTATAAATCTCTTCAACTGTCATTGATCCTAAGATGGACCGTAGGTGACCTTCCAATACTTCTTTCGCTTCGTTCTCTCGGTCTTCTTTTGACTTTCCGAGGAACTGCTCAGCAGCTGTGGCAATTTCTGAAATGGACCCGCCAATCTTGATGATTGCCGTTCCGTCTGCCATCACTGGAACCCCTTGTTCCGTGTATACTTCAGGAGTTGTAACTTCAAGTTTGCTGGACAGCAAACTGAGTGGAGCTGCCTGTTGGAACACGGGCAGGACGAACGTACCGCCACCACGAATGATTTTCACTTTGTTTCCAGAGTCGTCAGTATGGACATTTTTCGACCCGATATAACTACCAGTAACTATTAAGGCCTCATCTGGACCAACTGTTCGGTACTTGGTTACGTACACAAGGATGACAGCTAACACAACAAATACGGCGACTGCAATGGCAATCCAAATTCCAGATAATTCTATTGGCATTTTGTTTCCCCCTTAAACTAGTAAGATTATTTGAAACGGAAAGGTTCGTATTCTTTGACGATGAATGTCCCTGAATCGACTTCGATAATAAGCACTTCTTTTCCATAGTCAATCGGAAGATTCTCATAGCCTGACGCTCGTTTCGACAATACGCCATTGACTGTTTCAATGACAATTTCACCAAAGCCATCAGCAGGTATCGGAACAATTACTTTAGCAACTTTTCCTGCAAGAGATTCGTCCGCATAGGCAATCGAAACTTCTGCCGACTTTAGTGGCAACAAAATGAAGAAGTATAGTAAAAAGTCGAGTATTGCGCCGGCAGCAAGTGCAATAATAAGAATGACTCCGCTTCCGAGTCCTGTAGCTAGTTCTAATACATATCCCCACGTTGCCGATAAGGTAATGAATGGCAAGATGACAGCTGGATCCAATAAAGGAAACAGATCACCTGCTCCATCCGTTAAATCACTGAAGAATAAGTAGAGCAATGTTGCAATCCCTGCGACAATCAATATCGGTAAGTATAATTCTTGAGTCGTCATGCCGAACAGTTCCATTTCAAACACCCCCTTTGTCTATTCTATACGTACGAGATTTGGAAAGGATTCATTTGAATGAATATTTTGTGACTGAATTTTAAATTTGGTTATTTCTCTCCTCTTTTGTGAATAATTCGTGGAGTTCAATTTTTTTGTCGAAAAAACGCAAAATATGTTCGTCTTACGACACTGAATTTGCTATAATAGATAAGTTATTAACCAATACACTTTCCGATAATCGGATGGAGGTCAATCATGTTCAGTCCAAGAAAAACCGATCCCTTTTTTGCTGCTTTGCTAACAATCGCAGAACATGTGCAAGAAGCCATGCACTATGCAAATGATTATAAAGTGACGTCCGTTGCTGACTTAAAAGAAGTTAGTATACGGTTAAAGAAATACGAAACGGATGGGGACGACCTAATCCACGAGCTTATCTCAAAACTGAACGTATCATTCATGACACCAATCGAGCGTGAAGATATTTTACAACTCGCTATAAAGATGGATGACATTTTAGACGGAGTCGAACATTTCGCTGCTAACTTAGAAATGTTTTCATTGATTGAAATCGATGAATACGTCCAGACATTCATGGACAACATTGTGAAAAGTTCCGATGAAATCGTAAAAGCGATGAAGTTGTTAGAACGAAGAAAACTTGTTGAGATGCGTGATCATGCCGTCACTATTAAGGAATATGAACGAGTTTGTGATGAAGTGCTTCGTACATCCATTAAACAATTGTTCATACGCGAAACGGATCCAATCCGAATCATCCAGTTTAAAGATATATACGAACTCTTAGAAGATGTTGCAGATTACTGCCAGGATGTCGCCAACACGATTGAGACGATCATCATGCGTAACGCGTAAGGGGGCAGACTGATGGATACAGTATTGCTTCTGACAATTTTGATAGTCATTTTCGCACTTGCATTTGATTTCATCAACGGATTTCACGACACAGCGAATGCGATTGCCACTTCCGTGTCGACGCGTGCACTGAAGCCTCGTGCAGCGATTTTACTCGCTGCGACAATGAACTTTGCGGGTGCTTTAACATTCACTGGCGTAGCAAAAACCATTTCAAAAGATATTGTGGACCCATTCACACTAGACAACGGGTCACTCGTCATTTTAGCGGCTCTCCTGTCCGCGATTATCTGGAACTTGGTAACGTGGTATTTCGGTATTCCATCTAGTTCTTCACATGCTTTAATCGGTTCGATTGCAGGCGCTGCGATTTCAGCGGCAGGTCTTGGAATTCTGAACTACAGTGGTTTCATAAAGATTATGGAGGCACTTCTCATTTCACCAGTCATTGCAATTGCCGGTGGATTCATCGTCATGACGCTCCTTCGTGCTGTGCTGAAAAATCGAAATCTGTTTAAAGCGAACAAACGTATTCGGTATTTACAAATTCTCACAGCTGCGATTCAGTCGTTTACACACGGTACAAATGATGCTCAAAAAGCGATGGGGATTATTACGATGGCCCTCATTGCTGCAAACCTTCAAACAGGTGATGATATTCAAATGTGGGTACGGATTGCCGCTGCCACTTCCATGGGTATCGGGACATCCATCGGTGGATACAAAATCATCAAAACAGTCGGTGGTAAGATTATGAAAATCCGTCCAATTCATGGGGCTGCAGCCGATTTGAATTCTGCTGCCATCATTTTTGGAGCAACGCTTCTTCACTTGCCTGTATCGACAACTCATGTGATCTCTTCCTCCATTATGGGAGTAGGCTCTGCTCAACGTGTAAAAGGCGTTAAATGGGGGACTGCTAAGAAGATTGTCATCACTTGGGTGATCACGATGCCGATCTCTGCTTTAGTAGCTGCACTATTGTATCAATTGCTGAACTTGTTTTTTTAATTTGAACATATGGGTTGCTTTGCCAACAGCCGTCTGTTATGATAAAGAAGAATTATTTTTGTTCGGCGCGATGGTTAAGTTCACTTGACCCTTTCAAGACTTGAGCAAGGATAGTAACACAATGTATGCGCAAATACGCATACGAGGAGGAAACAAACATGGAACATGGTAAAGTAAAATGGTTCAACGCAGAAAAAGGTTACGGCTTCATCGAACGTGAAGATGGCGACGACGTATTCGTACACTTCTCAGCAATCCAAGGCGAAGGCTTCAAGACTCTTGAAGAAGGCCAGGATGTAACTTTCGAAATCGAGCAAGGCCAACGCGGTCTTCAAGCTACAAACGTTGAAAAGAACTAATTAACTTCAACCTTTCAAAACCGTTTCCTCCTGAGGGAACGGTTTTTTTATGCTCATTTTGAATTGCTTCTTGATGCTAATTCGCTTCTTCTTTCCAATTCCTTTCTCCTTTTTCAACCCCCCACATTGTCAATTCAACTCATCTTCACTCCTCCACCCAAAGATACGAATTCTTCCAACGAAATAGTTCCATTCTTCAACTCTACCCGATATGATGAACATAACGAAACTTACATAAGAAAGAGGGACTCAACATGAAGGCATTCTCCGGCTTCGTTGCCGCTCGGTATAAATGGTTAATCGGGTTCTGGATCTTGCTACTCATCGGTTTTGCCATTTTCGCTATCCGACTTCCAGGTCTTCTTGAAGGCGATGGATTCCGTATGGATGGCGAGCAAGAAGACGTTTCTAAGACGTTAACGCAAGATTTTGATCAGCCCGACGAAACCATGTTTCTCGTCTTCGAAGGGAAAACCGATGATGAAATTTCAGAAGCTTTAACCGCCATCAAAAAGCTAGATATTACAAAAGATATCATTTCCCCATTAGACGAACTGGATCAGTATCAAGACGACATTTCCTATGCGATGCTTCATTTCGACGATAGGGAGAGCGATAAGTCGGGGCTCGTTACTAAAATTCGCGATACAGTGGGAATAGATAATGGTATTACACTTACCGGACAATCACCGATTACAAAAGATATTAACGCGGCAAGTCAAAAAGATTTAATGGTGGCTGAAGCTATCGGTCTCCCAATTGCACTCATTGTTTTGCTATTCGCATTTGGTACTGTTGTCGCTTCTCTAGTTCCCCTATTAATCGGGATAGCCACGATTGTTACGTCATTCGGAATCCTAGCATTGTTCGGCGAAACCACGGATTTGTCCATCTTCGTCCTAAATATTATTCCGATGCTCGGACTAGCACTCAGTATCGATTTTGCTCTCCTGTTCATCAGTCGATATCGGGAAGAACGAAAACTACAATCGATCCCTGGAGCGGTTCGCACCACAATTGAAACAGCAGGACGCTCGATTATTTTCTCAGCGTTTTGTGTTTTCATCGGACTTGGTGCGATGCTTCTCATTCGTGTGGATATCTTCCAAAATATCGCACTTGGTGGCATGATTGTCGTATCGATGGCAGTTCTTGCTTCCCTTACACTATTGCCAGCTGTGCTCCTTGTATTGAAGGAACTGATTGACAAAGGACAGATTCTTAACGTCAAAACCGGAACAGATCGTTGGCGCTCCTTTGCCGAAGGTGTCATTAAACGTCCAGTCCTCATCACGATTGTTGCACTTGTCCTACTCGGAATTGCGCTTATACCCGTTCGCAACATGACGCTTACGATTCCGCAGATTGACTCCTTGCCGCTTTCATATGACACAAGGTCTGCCTATGAGAATATGGAGGATGCATTTGGTATTCGGAACGAATCCACTTCTTTCGTTATAGCCGAACGCTCAGGCGGTTGGGAAGATGAAGAAGGATTGAATGCACTCAAAGACGTTCAACAGGCTCTCGAAAAAGATGCACTCACAAGTAAAGTGACGACCGTTTTCTCAGAAAGTGGTATTGAACAACCGGAAGACTTCGCCAAAGCGTTACAACTCCCAGAACAATCTGCTCAGTTGCAACCATTGCTCGATGCATTCATCTCCAAAGACCTCCTTATGATTCCTGTAACACTGGAAGCGGATGGTGCATCAAGTAAAGCCCAAGACTGGGCACGAAAATGGTCTGAGAAAGAGACTCCATGGAACTTGCAAATCGGAGGAGAAGCGAAGTTCAACCAAGAAATATTTGACGAAATTACAGACAATATCGTCTATGCCCTACTCATCATTATAGTGTCAACGTTCATCATTTTAATGATTGCATTCCGATCGCTCCTCATTCCGTTTAAAGCGATTCTGATGAACATCATCGGATTGTCGGCGTCATTCGGACTGCTCGTCTACATTTTCCAATATGGTCATTTCGGACTCCATCCTGGAACGATTGCTCTGATTATCCCGGTCATCGTTTTCAGCCTCGTTTTCGGACTGAGTATGGATTACGAAGTTTTCCTAATTTCTCGTATGCAGGAGTCCTATTTGGAAACAGGTGACAATGACAAATCAACGGTTGAAGGACTTGCATCGACAAGTAAAGTCATTACGTCCGCTGCGCTTATCATGATTGTATTGACTGGTGCATTCGCGTTTACAGATGTCATGCCTGTGAAGCAAATTGGTGTTGGGATTGCACTTGCGGTAGCAATTGATGCGACCATTATCCGCTTGTTACTTGTTCCAAGTCTTATGAAACTGTTTGGTGACTGGAACTGGTGGTTGCCATTCCGAAAAAAAGCTGATTAATAACGAAAAGACACACGCTCCTTCATGGAGTATGTGTCTTTTTTTATAGACTTACGGTTGCCTGTTGTTCCATCCATTCAATCGAAACTGATGTGTCTACGGATGAATCGACACTTTGTTGGTCGTGTTTGAACGTTGCCATGACTAGAAAGTAAATGGCAGCTACCGCTACTATTGTCAGGACAATCACTGCAATCACGATTGTTTTCCCTTTCATCGGACGATCCCTCCGTCCTCCACTTTCTTAAATCCTTCTTCTCTCAAATAATCCACAGCTTCTTGGTAATCCCCAAAACTATCTTCCAAATTTAAACCGTGATAGATGTTCCAAGCACCAAGTTCTTCTTTTAGCTCGAGTTTAGAGTTATGTCCGTCTAACCAAACTTCTTCAACCGGTTCTGATTCCACCTTCTCTTCAGCCAACCCTGCAATTGCATCTTCAATCGTCTTACGTAATTCTGCTTCAGAAGCTTCGCGGACATTCACAAGCCCGCGGCTATCCGGCTCATAGCCAGGAACATCCGCAACGTAAATAAACGCGTTGCCATTTGGATGTAAATGCTGAACGACAACTGTCTTATCAAATTTACTAGCTGCATAATGATAATTGACTCGTTTCATTGAAACGTCTTTACGTGACAGCTCCGGGTAAGATTCAATAATTGTTTGTTTCTCTTCAAATGTAAGCATTGGTGTTTACACACTCCTCTTATTGTTCGTTTCAGTATATCATGATTCTTCGTGTATCAATAACCCGAACATCCGTGCAAATCCGATTGCTTGTTCCTTAGAAACTGTGCATGCTGCAATTTTGGACGGTGTCACTTCCAAGCGCTCGAATGTACAACCAGCCAGATTCACTCCTGCAAGATCTGTCTCTCTAAAATTCGCATTCTCCAATTGGCTACGGGAAAGCTTCATATCTTTTAATACGCACTCAAAAAAGTCCGACTCCGAAAACTGGGAATCTTCGAGCTGAACCGCCTGCAACTTACTGAAACTAAAACTGCCGTAGCGCGCGTCACACTCTTCGAAACGTACATGCTTGACCACCGAATGATCGAAGTTCGCTCCAGTCAATTTGCAGTTGCGGAATTCACAGCGCAATAAGTCTGCATGCCCCGCCTCCACATTCGAGAAATCACACCGTTCAAATACCGTATCGACGAATGAGGCGCCGGATAAATCCATTTCTGCAAAAGTGCAATCCGTGAACACTGCATCATCAGTTGCAAGTTGCATGCCACTCGTAAAACGTAAATCTCCGTTCTGCACTTCAATGCCACGAAGCGTTTCCGGGTCTGAAGGAATCTGTTCAACACGTAGTTGTTCCCGTCGTGCTGATAACTTTGGTTTTTGAATTCCCATTTTTCTCATACCATCACTCCCTCTATAAATGTTGATGTATCAACGGTTTGACCCGTTGTTAGGGTGCCAAAAATATTTTTTTGACACGCAGATAAACAATAATAATTAGATATTTGAATCTTCAAACGTCCATGGGTACGCTA
>NZ_JAMBOM010000009.1 GCF_023715615.1 Sporosarcina aquimarina
TGGCGAAGAGGTCACACCCGTTCCCATACCGAACACGGAAGTTAAGTTCTTCAGCGCCGATGGTAGTAGGGGGCTTCCCCCTGTGAGAGTAGGACGTTGCCGGGCAATTTGTAAAGCGAGTCAAGGAGTTCATTCCTTGGCTCGCTTTTTTGTTTGTTGTGTTTTATTTGTATCTATGTTCTAAAAGGCTGGTTGGATGGTGTTCTTTTGGGAGAAACTTATTGTAGACAGTGGGTTACGTCGGTGGAAATACGATTAGGTACTGAGAGATATTAGTGGATACCAGGGCTTATGATCACAATCCGAAGTTTATGAGCGGAACCGAGTGTTTCTGATCACAATCCGAAGTTTATGATCGGAAATAAGTGTTTATGATCACAATCTGGAGTTTATGAGCGGAAATCTGAGTTTATGATCACAATCCAAAGTTTATGAGCGGAACCGAGTGTTTCTGATCACAATCCAGGGCTCATAATCGCATCCAACTACCACTCCATATCCCGTGCCTTTAATTCAAGACTTCTTTTTTGCGCTCGAGGAAGGTTTCCATTATGGTTAAGGGACTAACCCACGAGGAGATGGCGCACATGGAATCCGTTTATGAGTTTACTGTACAGAAACCTGATGGAACCGAGCAATCGCTCTCTGAGTTCGAAGGAAAGCCATTGCTCATCGTGAACACAGCAAGCAAATGTGGCTTTGTGAAGCAGTTTGACGAGTTACAAGAAGTCTATGAGATGTATAAGGACCAGGGACTGACCGTTCTAGGTTTCCCCTCGGATAACTTTAACAATCAAGAATTTGATAGCGGTGAAGAGGCGGAGGAGTTTTGTCGGATGAACTTTGGTGTGTCTTTCCCGATGTTTGCAAAAGTGGATGTAAAAGGTGATAGCGCAGAGCCTTTATTCCAATATCTTTCCTCACAAAAGAAAGGAATGCTTACGGAAGGCATCAAGTGGAACTTCACGAAGTTTCTCGTAGACCGCCAAGGCAATGTAGTGGATCGCTTTGCTCCACAAACGGGTCCTTTAAAAATGAAGGATGCAATTGAAAAGTTGATATGACTGAAAAGAGCTAATACTTTTACTTATCGTTGCTTCCTTGACACACCTTAACACCGCTGATAACCTATTATCTAATATTTAACCGAAACTATAAGGGGGCATCAGGCATGTGGGAAACTAAATTTGCACGTGAAGGGTTAACGTTTGATGATGTATTGCTGATACCAGGAGCATCTGAAGTGTTACCAAAAGACGTATCATTGTCTGTTCAATTGACGGAAAAGATTAAGCTTAACGTCCCGTTGATCAGTGCAGGAATGGACACGGTCACAGAATCTAAAATGGCGATTTCTATGGCACGTCAGGGTGGTCTCGGTGTTATTCATAAGAACATGGGCATTGAAGAACAAGCTGAGCAAGTTGTCACAGTAAAACGTTCTGAGAATGGTGTCATTACAAATCCATTCTTCCTGACCCCTGAACATCAAGTATTTGATGCGGAACATTTAATGGGGAAATATCGGATTTCCGGTGTCCCTATTGTAGACACGCTTGAGAATCGGAAGTTGGTTGGAATTATTACAAACCGTGATCTTCGTTTCATCCAGGATTACTCGTTAACAATTGCCGATGTGATGACCAAAGAAAAACTTGTTACAGCGCCTGTTGGTACGACGCTTGAAGATGCAGAAAAGATTTTACAACAGCATAAAATCGAAAAGCTTCCGATTGCGGATGAAGATGGAACCTTGCGAGGGTTAATCACCATTAAAGATATTGAAAAGGTGATTGAATTCCCGAACGCGGCAAAGGATCATCATGGCCGACTTCTTGTTGGAGCAGCTGTTGGTGTTACTTCGGATACAATGGTTCGTGTTCAGAAGCTTGTAGAGGCTGAAGTAGATGTCATTGTTATCGATACTGCACACGGTCACTCTAAAGGTGTTATTGATATGGTGAAGAAAATTCGGGAAACATATCCGTCACTCGATATTATTGCAGGAAACATTGCAACTGCAGCAGCGGCTCATGAATTGTATGAAGCGGGAGCCGATGTAGTGAAAGTCGGAATTGGTCCAGGTTCTATCTGTACAACTCGAGTTGTTGCAGGTGTAGGGGTACCCCAAATTACAGCTGTATACGATTGTGCAGCTGAAGCTCGGAAGCATGGCAAGACAATTATTGCTGACGGAGGTATTAAGTTCTCCGGAGACATCGTCAAAGCACTTGCTGCAGGTGGACATGCGGTCATGCTCGGTAGTTTACTTGCTGGAACGACTGAGAGCCCTGGAGATACTGAAATCTTCCAAGGTCGTCGTTTTAAAGTGTATCGCGGTATGGGTTCTGTTTCTTCAATGGAACGCGGCTCCAAAGACCGTTATTTCCAAGAAGATGCGAAAAAACTTGTACCAGAAGGAATCGAAGGGCGCATGCCTTATAAAGGGTCTCTCGCTGATACGGTTCACCAGTTAGTAGGAGGCATTCGGTCAGGTATGGGGTATTGCGGAACAAAAGATTTATACACATTGCGTGAAGAAGCTCAATTCATCCGTATGACTGGTGCAGGTCTTCGTGAAAGCCATCCTCACCAAGTTCAGATTACGAAAGAAGCACCTAACTATACAATTTCTTAAAACCACAATGCGTCAGGAACTTCAGCACCTTTCTTCTCGTCTTATATGGGCGGAAAGGTGCTTTTTTTTATTTTATATCCATCCCTTCCTTTAGGTATGATAAACTATGGGAGTAAATCGCGATGACGGAGGTAGAAATGTGAAGAAGATGAAGAACAGATGGCTGTCTGTACTATGTTCGGCAGTCTTGCTCGTAGCAGTATTTGGTGCAACAACACCCGCTCAGGCGGAATCGGCGCTTGGCCTCCATGTGGATGCAGCCATTCTAATTGACGCGGATAGTGGAAAGATTTTATATGAAGAAAATGCAGACGCCCCACTTGGAATTGCTAGTATGTCAAAAATGATGGTCGAGTACCTTCTATTCGAAGCAATTGATGAAGGATCCATCACTTGGGATCAGGAGTACAAAGTAACAGATTATACATACAAGGTGTCTCAAAATCGTAAGTTGAGTAACGTGCCGCTACGAAGAGATGGATCGTATACGATTAAAGAATTGTATGAAGCTCTTGCAATTTATTCCGCAAATGCGGCAACGATTGCGATTGCTGAAACAATCGGTGGAACTGAAAAAGAGTTCGTAAAGCTCATGAACGAAAAAGCAAAAGAGCTTGGATTGAAGGACTATAAGTTTGTCAACTCAACAGGGTTGAATAATAAAGATTTACAAGGCATGCATCCAGAAGGATCAGGTCCTGAAGATGAAAACGTAATGCCGGCTAAATCGGTTGCGAAGCTTTCATACGCGCTCATCAATGATTATCCTCAAGTTCTTGATACTACAAAGATACCAACAAAGGTATTTCGTGAGGGTACTTCAGACGCGATCAATATGATCAACTGGAACTCCATGTTGCCAGGTTTCTTATATGCCTATGAAGGTGTAGATGGTTTGAAGACAGGAACAACAGACTTTGCAGGTCATTGCTTTACAGGAACTGCAATTCGTGACGGTAAGCGCGTCATCGCTGTTGTGATGAAAGCTGTAGACGCTAAAGGCGAAGGTTCCTATAAAGCACGATTTGACGCAACACGTTCCCTATTCGATTATGGTTTCTCACAGTTCTCTGAAGTGGAGTTTGTTCCTGAAGGCTACCAGTTCAAAGGTGAAGAGACAATGAAGGTTCTGAAAGGGAAAGAGAAAGAGGTTGCCATTCAAGTAAAAGAACCGATTAAAATGATGGTGAGAACGAGTGAAAAAGATCAGTATACACCTAAGTTAGTTATCGACAAGAAAAAGTTGAAAGATGGCTCACTTCTAGCGCCTATTAAAAAAGATACAGTAGTAGGACACGTGGAGCTCGTGAAGAAAGACGGCTCTGAAGATTATGGGTATATCGACGGGAAAAATGTACAGTCCGAAGTGGTAACAAAAGAAGCTGTTGAAAAGGCAGGATGGTTCTCTCTAGCAATGGGAGGCATCGGTCACTTCTTCTCAGGTCTTTGGGATAGTGGGACAGGCTTCGTAAAAGGCTTGTTCAACTAAAAAAAGCGGAACAGACGCTATCTAGCGGTGTTCCGCTTTTTGTATGCCCCAGATGTCCATGAGTTTTTCAATGCCTCGCTCTATTTGGCTTTCGCTCAATCCACCAAAGCCAAGCAAAAAGGATGGTGGGCTTGTAGCATGTCCGGATTTGTAGTCTTGCAAGCTGTAGACACGTATCCCTGCTTGAAGAGCAAGGTTAGCTAATACAGGTTCTGTTTGCTGTTTATGTACAGTTACGATGATGTGCATTCCAGCTTCATCTCCTGAATAAGAAATTGCAGGTTCATAAGGAGTAAGAACTTCCTTAAGCAGTTGAAGTTTTTTGCGATACACTTTGCGCATCCTATTCAAGTGTCTGGAAAACTGTCCTTCTCCCATGAAACGCGCAAGCATGTGCTGATCAAGTCGCGGGACAGTGGATGCGTATTGGATGAACGCCCCTTTATAACGCTTCAGGAGCGCTTTTGGGAGCACCATGTAGGCGATTCGTAGCGATGGCATGAGTGATTTAGAGAATGTACTTAAATAGATGACATTTTCCCCACGATCCATACCTTGAAGGGAAGGAATCGGTCGTCCCGCATACCGGAATTCACCATCATAGTCGTCTTCAATAATAATATGTTCTGGATTGGCAGATGCCCAGTTTAACAATGCGGCTCTGCGGGGTGCAGAGAGCACGGTACCTGTAGGAAACTGATGGGAAGGTGTTACATATGCAACTGTTGCCAACGAGCGCTGTAGTGCATCTACGTCCATACCATCGTCGTCCACGGATATGGGTATCGCTGGCCTCAAATGATGGTCAAATACGTGGTGCGTCAGTGGGTAACCTGGATCTTCCACCGCATACACGGCCTCTTCACCAAGAATTCGGATAATGAGTGGAATGAGTTGCTCGGTTCCCGACCCGACGATGATTTGTTCAGGAGTGCAAATAACTCCTCGTGAATGATACAAATACGTGGCAATCTCATTGCGCAATTCCACATCGCCATGGGGATCACCTAGCTGCAATAAGTGAGCGGCGTGTTCATCAATGACGTCCTTTGCAACTTTCCTCCATTTCGAAAAAGGAAACAATGCAGGATCCACCATTCCGGGTGAAAAGTCGATCGCTGCTGCGGGTCTTACAGGAGTGAGCACTTCCTTTACTTCTGCAGACTCTGTATAGGCAAGTTCTTCAATGTCTTGAACGTAGTAGCCACTACGAGGGACTGCCGAGATATATCCTTCCGAAACCAGCTGACCGTAAGCAAGTTCAATTGTTGTTTGGCTGACTGATAGAAATTCACTTAGCTTCCGCTTAGACGGTAATTTTTTACCGACAGGAATCCGCTGGTCGGTAATATCCTGTTTCATTTGCCGATAAATCTGTTCATAAAGAGGAATTGCATGTGATTTATCCAATAAAAGTAACCACTCTTCCATCAATATCCTCCATTCTGTTCATGTCGATTTCTCATGTATATAAAATTTGCAAAGGTTATAAGTGAAGTATACCGTAAGCAGATGAAAGTGAAAATGACAGCTATTTTCTAAATTCAGCCTTTGCTTGCCAAACGTTTCGGGGTATAGTAAAGTTAAAGTAATTTCAAACGTAAAACGATGAAGGGAAGTAGTAGCAGCTACGTTTTTCTAAAGAGAGCCGACGGGTGGTGCGAGTCGGTGAAAACAACTGTGAATCCATCCTTGAGCAGCCAGACTGAACAGCAGTAGGTTTGTGCCGGCACCGGAGCCGTTATCTTCCTGGAGTGAATCAGCATTGTGCTGATTAAGCTGGGTGGTACCGCGGGTAGTTCTCGTCCCTATTGATAGGGGATGGAGGGCTTTTTTTGTGCTCGAATTTCGGAAATCGTTATAACAAATTGAGGAGGAATCGTAATGTTAGACAGAAAAGTGTTGCGTACGGACTTTGAAGGTGTGAAGGAAAAGCTTGCCATGCGTGGAGAGGATATCTCTGAGCTGGACAAGTTCCCAGCGCTCGATGAGAGACGCCGTGAATTATTAGCAAAAGTTGAAGTGCTCAAAGCAGAGCGTAACGAAGTGTCTCAGAAAGTAGCAGAGTTAAAACGTAACAAAGAGGACGCTGACGAGCTTGTTTTGAGAATGCGTAAAGTCGGAGAAGACATTAAAGCATACGACACGGAGTTGAATGAAGTCGAAGAACAATTAGATTATGTCTTAATGCGCATTCCGAACATTCCTCACGAAAGTGTTCCAGTTGGTGACAGTGAAGATGATAACGTGGAAGTTAGTAAGTGGGGAGAGACGCCAGAGTTTTCGTTTGAAGCAAAACCGCATTGGGAAATCGGGACGGACTTGAAAATTATTGACTTTGAACGAGCGGCAAAAGTAACGGGAAGCCGTTTCGTATTTTACCGCGGAATGGGCGCGCGTTTAGAACGTGCACTTATCAATTTCATGATGGATTTGCATCAGGATGAGAATGGTTATGAAGAAATGTTACCACCGTACCTTGTGAATCGTGAAAGCTTGACGGGGACAGGGCAATTACCGAAGTTTGAAGAGGATGCATTCCTCGTTGAAAAAGAAGATTACTTCATGATTCCAACTTCTGAAGTGCCCGTGACGAACTTTTATCGGGATGAAATTCTGAATGCTGACATGCTTCCGAAAGGCTTTGCAGCGTATAGCACAAACTTCCGCTCTGAAGCGGGTTCTGCAGGTCGTGACACACGGGGGTTGATCCGCCAGCATCAGTTCAACAAAGTGGAGCTCGTACGTTTTGTGAAGCCTGAGGATTCGTATGACGAGTTGGAGAAACTGACAGGACATGCGGAAAAAGTATTGCAAATGCTTGAACTTCCATACCGTAAGTTAAAAATGTGTACAGCTGATCTTGGATTCACTGCTGCGAAAAAGTATGACTTGGAAGTATGGATTCCAGCACAAAACGCATACCGTGAAATTTCTTCTTGTTCAAACTTTGAAGATTTCCAAGCGCGTCGTGCTAACATCCGCTTCCGTCGTGAAGCTAAAGGGAAGCCTGAATATGTACACACACTAAACGGAAGCGGTCTAGCAATTGGACGTACGGTTGCTGCGCTGCTCGAAAACAATCAGCAAGCAGACGGTTCTGTCTTGATCCCTAAAGTATTGCGTCCATATATGGGTGGAAAAGAGTACATTACAGCTGCTGAATAAGAGTGAACGTAAAAAGCGACATCGGAAGTCAATCTGCTTCCGGTGTCGCTTCTTTTTTTGCCCGTTTCTTTTTTTCACGCAACGCCCTGAAGAAGTTCGTGAGGAGTGCACCGCATTGTTCTCCTAGGACGTCTTCACGGACCTCACATTCGTGATTGAACCGTTCGTCGTTCAACAGTCTATAGAGGGAGTCAACACACCCTGCTTTCGGGTCTCGGGCGCCATAGACAACTGTCGGGATTCTTGATTGTAAAATAGCTCCCGCACACATCGGACAAGGCTCAAGTGTCACGTAAAGAGCGGTCTCTTCAAGTCGCCAGCTACCAATGATCTCACACGCATCTTGAATGGCGGAAAGCTCCGCATGAGTGACCGCATTTTGCGTCGTCTCTCGTAAATTATGGGCACGCGCAATCACTTCACCGTGATACACAATCACTGCTCCTATAGGGACCTCACCGAGCGCCTCCGCTTTTCTCGCTTCCGCTATCGCCAACTCCATAAAGTACTGATCTTGCTCGTTCACATTCATACTCATCGCTCCTTATCCTTAGTTTAGCATGGTTTTGAACAGAATGTTCCACGTGGAAAAACTGTCACAACCAATTGAGTGACTCCTATGATAAACTAAAGGGACGACACTAAGTGAAAGACAGGAGCGTTGGTCATGACCATTCCATTCATTGCAGTAGAAGGACCGATCGGGGTAGGAAAATCGACTTTGTCCAAAGCGATTTCAGACACCCGCCAATTCCAGTTACTCATGGAAATCGTGGATGAAAATCCGTTTCTCAATAAATTTTACGACGACATCGAAGAGTGGAGCTTTCAAACCGAAATGTTCTTCCTCTGTAACCGATATAAACAGCTCGGCGACATTCAAAAGCATTATCTTGCAGAAGACAAGCCCGTCGTCGCAGACTATCATATATTTAAAAACCTCATTTTTGCACAACGCAGTCTGTCTGAAAGCGACTATGCAAAATACGAGCAAATCTATACTATCTTGACCGCAGGGATGCCAGTGCCAAATGTTATCGTCTACTTGCATGCAAGCCTCGACACACTCATGAGGCGAATTGCAATGCGAGGTCGTGATTATGAGCGGGGCATGGATCCAAACTATTTGCGCCAGTTGTCCGAAGACTACGATACATTTATTAATCGATTCGAACTCATGCATCCGGAAATTCCAGTTTTACGTTTCAATGGAGACGAGCTCGACTTCGTTGCGAACTCCCGGGACCGCCAATACATCCTTGACGCAGTCAATGCCGTCATCCAGAAAGAGGTAGTTTAAGTGAACTTACGAGAAAAATACGGAATTCCGCAAAACGCGGTCATTACAATCGCTGGAACAGTAGGTGTCGGAAAATCGACGATGACGACAGCACTTGCTGAAGCGCTCGACTTCCGCACTTCTTTTGAAAACGTAGACCAAAACCCGTACTTGGATAAATTCTATGAAGACTTCAAGAAATGGAGTTTTCATTTACAAATTTACTTCCTCGCAGAACGATTCAAAGAACAGAAGCGTATCTTCGAATATGGCGGTGGATTCATCCAAGATCGATCTATTTATGAAGACACAGGAATATTTGCCCGCATGCACATGGAAGAAGGCACGATGGATCCTGTCGATTATGAGACGTATACGAACTTGTTCGACGCGATGGTCATGACGCCGTATTTCCCACATCCCAATTTGCTCATCTACTTGGAAGGTCCTCTGGATAGCATTATTGGCCGGATTCATGAACGGGGCCGTGAGATGGAGCAAGAGACACCAATTACGTATTGGGAAGAAATGCATGCACGGTATGAGAAGTGGATTGACTCATTCACGGCTTGCCCAGTGCTTCGCCTAGACATCAACGACTATGACCTCATCACGAACGCTCATGAAGTGGAACTGATTGTCGAGAAGATTGGCGGCATTTTGTCTCAAACAGAACCGCTTCGTAGCTAACAAAGAAAAAGACCTTTTCCGGCAGCGAAAACCTGTCTGGAAAGGTTTTTTTCATTTTTTATCGAATGGAGGAATAGAGTATTCCTATCCGTGAACAAGCGTTATTGACGCGTTGAAAATGATTCACGTATAGTGAACCCTATAGAAAATTCCATTGTGAAGGAGCGATTCCCTATGACTGCGAACGAAAAATCGACGATTGCATATGCCAATGAACTCGAGCAACGTTATGCGGCAGCGAGCCGGCGTGAAGAGTTTTACGTACAAGAAGGTATTATTTACTTTGATGGCAACTCTCTTGGATTACTATCAAAACGTGCAGAAACCTCATTACTCGCCATTCTGGATTCATGGAAAACCCATGGTATTGACGGATGGATGCAAGGAGAGCGTCCTTGGTTTAACTTATCCGAAGAATTAGGAGCGTCACTTGCTCCGCTTATAGGTGCAGAAGCGGAAGAAGTGATTGTGACAGGTTCGACTACCGCGAATCTCCATCAGCTTCTCGCAACATTTTTCAAACCCTCAACCGGTCGAACAAAAATTTTAGCCGATGAATTGAACTTTCCAACGGATATTTACGCAATAAAAAGTCAGCTAGAGCTGCATGGACTAGATCCTGCAGAGCGCCTAATTCAAGTAAAAAGCCGTGATGGACAAACACTGCGGACGGAAGATATTATCGAGGCGATGACCGACGACGTTGCCGTTGTGATTTTGTCCGGTGTTCTCTATCGTAGCGGACAAGTACTCGACATGGAGAAGGTAACAGAAGCGGCTCATGCACGAGGGATTTTAGTTGGCTTCGACTTGTGTCATTCGATAGGAGCAATTCCACATGCACTGGATGAGTGGAATGTCGACTTCGCATTTTGGTGCAATTATAAGCACTTAAATGGAGGACCGGGTGCAACGGGCGGGATATACGTTAACAAAATGCATTTTGGTGTGCAACCTGGACTCGCAGGATGGTTCGGTTCAGCGAAAGACCGTCAGTTCGATATGGAGCATACATTTACGCCTGCAGAGGGTGCTGGAGCACTTCAGATGGGCACACCTAACTTACTCAGTTCCGCGCCGTTGATCGGTTCACTTGAACTCATGAACGAAGTCGGAATGGCCGCAATTCGTGAACGATCACTGGCGTTGACGGGTTACTTACAGGAGTTAATTGAAACGGAACTGGAAGATTACGGATTTACGGTGACGAGTCCGAAAGTCGATGCGGAACGCGGAGGGCATGTATTTATCGTTCATCAAGAAGCGGCACGTATTTGTAAAGCGCTGAAAGCAAATGGGGTTATTCCGGATTTCCGGACGCCGAATGGAATTCGTCTGGCACCAGTTGCACTGTATAACACGTTTGAAGAAGTGCTTGAGACGGTGAACATTTTAAAGCGTATTATGGACGAAGAACAATATAAGCAATTTGAAAATAAGCGAGAAGTCGTCGCGTAAACAGGAACTGGGGGTATTTGTGATGAATAAAGGGATTTCAGATTTGAATTTGGATCAAGAGGACATTCATACTGATTTTAAAAAGGATATGACGTACGGGGAATACTTGCATCTCGATCAGATTTTATCGAGTCAAGAGAGACTGTCAGGGCATCACGACGAAATGTTGTTCATCATCATCCACCAAGTGAGCGAACTGTGGATGAAGCTAACGTTGCACGAGCTGACGGCGGCCATTGACGCAATTGACAAGGGTGAAATGCAGTCGGCATTCAAAAAACTAGCCCGTGTGACGAAAATTCAGTCTCAAATTATACAAGCATGGGACGTCCTCTCGACAATGACGCCTGCTGAATACTTGGAATTCCGCGATTCACTCGGCAAAGCATCTGGATTCCAGTCCTATCAGTATCGTCTGATTGAATTTGCGCTTGGCTATAAGTCTTCTCATATTTTAAAGATTTACGAGAAGGACGCGGAAGTGCATGCGATGCTGAAAGACGCGTTGAACCAACCGAGTATTTATGACGTGGCAATTCGAGCATTATCAAAGGCTGGTTTTGCCATTAATCCGGAATTACTGGACCGCGACTTCAGTGTCACGTATGCAGGGGATCCAACCGTTGAATTAGCTTGGGAAGCGGTCTATCGCGATGTCGATAAATACTGGAATTTGTATCAGCTTGCTGAAAAGCTTGTGGACGTTGAGGATTGGCTACAGCAGTGGCGGTTCCGTCATATGAAAACTGTTGAGCGTATTATAGGATTCAAAACAGGTACAGGCGGTTCGTCTGGTGTGAACTACTTACGCCACGTGCTCGACCATCGGTTCTTCCCTGAACTATGGGATTTGCGTACCAAATTGTAAGAACGAGAGAGAGATGAAAGAGGGGGAGTTGTATGGAGGAGAAGGGACGAACTGAACAATGGTCCTCTAAGTTAGGATTTATATTATCATCTGCGGGGGCTGCGATCGGACTCGGGGCCATCTGGAAATTCCCTTATGTGACGGGGATGAGTGGGGGCGGAGCATTCTTCCTGTTATTTATCGTTTTCACCTTGGTCATTGGTTTACCGATGCTGCTTTCTGAATTTATCATCGGGCGTGGTACAGGTAAGGAAGCAATCAGTGCATATAAAAAGTTAGCACCGGATAGTCTGTGGGTGTGGATCGGCCGACTTGGTGTCTTAGGATGCTTCTTACTGCTTTCCTTTTACAGCGTAGTTGGCGGATGGGTGCTCGTCTATAGCGGACTTGCAATCCCTGGTCAGGTAATTGGAGATGGAACGAACTACGGAGAGCTATTCGGCTCCGTCACCGGTTCTGTTTGGATTACGTTGCTCGGATTACTGCTATTTACGGTCATTAACGTCATCGTCATTGCATCAGGGATTCAAAACGGCATTGAGCGTGCCAACAAATATATGATGCCACTGTTATTCATCTTTTTCATAATCTTAGTAGTGCGCTCACTAACGTTAGATGGTGCAATGGAAGGCGTGAAGTTTTTCTTAGCGCCGGACTTCTCTAAGATAACAGGTGAGTCGATCCTCTATGCACTTGGACAGTCGTTCTTCTCGTTAGCCGTCGGGTTTTCGTGTATGGTGACGTACAGTTCGTATTTGAAAAAAGACGTCAGCTTGCGGTCATCAGCAGGATCTGTCGTGGGCATGAACATCTTTGTTTCGTTGCTAGCAGGACTTGCGATTTTCCCAGTTGTGTTTGCGTTCGGGTTAGCGCCTGACGAAGGACCTGGATTGCTGTTCATGGTATTGCCGGAAGTGTTTGGGCAAATGCCATTCGGGGAACTATTTTTAGCATTGTTCTTGCTGCTATTCTTATTTGCGACATTAACTTCATCGTTCAGTTTGTACGAGATCATTGTCGCTGCACTAACGGCAAATGGCAAACGTACACGGAAAACAGTAGCTTGGCTTACAGGACTCATCGTGTTCGTGGCGGCGATTCCATCTGCCATGTCATCCAGTTTGCTGGAGTCATTTATGATTAATGGCAAGAGTATTTTCGATAGCACTGACTACCTCGTTAGTAACATACTTCTGCCTATCGGAAATTTACTGATTGCGATTTTTATCATACACAAAATGGATCGTGAACTTGTGAAACAAGAATTCAATTTGAGTACAAAGGATTCTCCGGGATTGTTCCGGGTATGGCTCGTCTTGATGACTGTCGTCGTACCACTGACGATTGTCGCTGTATTTATAAATAATCTTTGATACGTGTAACTAGAAAGGATGATGGGCATGACGAAGTTAACACAGTGGATCGACATCACCCAGCCCCTCAGCAATTCGATTGCAGAATGGCCCGGGGATAAGCCGTTCAATTATGAGCTGACGTTTACGAAAGAACAGACAGGCTCTGTAAATATCGGTCAAGTCTCGATGAGTGTCCATACGGGGACACACATTGACTCTCCGTTCCACTATGATAATGATGGCAAGCGTGTGCATGAATTGGATTTGTCTTTGTATATCGGACCAGCTATGGTTGTCGACGTCACAGGCCATGCAGAAATCGGTCGTGTAGAACTCGAGAGTTTTGACTTTAAAGATGTGGAGCGACTCCTTCTTAAAACGGGCGGTCATCCTGATCCGAATACGTTTCCAGAAAACTATCCAGTGTTGAAGGCAGACATCGGCCCATTTTTGAAAGAACGGGGAATTCGGTTAATTGGCGTCGACGTCCCATCCGTCGATTCGGTCGACAGCAAAACGATGGATGCGCATCACTCTCTTTATGATAACGGCGTGAACATTTTAGAGAACACCGTATTGTCTAACGTGACGCCTGGAGTGTATGAGCTGATCGCGCTTCCACTTGCACTAGAAGGTTCGGATGGCAGTCCGGTGCGCGCTGTGTTGCGTTCGTTGGAGGGGTAAAGTTATTAAGAGTTACTTATAGGGGGAGAGCCCCTTTAAGTAGCTCTTTTTGTATGGATTGTGCGTGGGATTACCGAGTAATCACTAATCAGTAATGAATAAAAAACTATGTGTTATCGAACATGCATCACAAATGTCTGGTGTGGTTGTGAAATGAGCTTTGATGATCTAGACGAGATTGATTATTTGGAATAAATGGAGATATTTCGCCTGGAAGTTTGATACAATTAAATCGTATTGTTGAATAACTTAATTTGAAAAACTGGATCATTTTGTAGAGCATTTCAAATGGAAATGAAAAAGCAAAGTAAAGAAGTTGAGTTGAAACAAACAAAAAGAGAGCGTGGATACTTATGATAATTTGGTTTCGTCACTTACCGCAAATGAGTATAGATATTGTAGAATGGACTCCTTTCATAAAAAGTAATTGGTTTCGAAAGCACTATATGAAATTTGTTTATTTACTCCAGATAATTATTTTTTTGATGTCTCTATTTTTTGATGCATGGGTTAGTCGCATCAATACATTTTCTCTCACCGTAATAGGTGTCTTTGTCTTCATCATTCACGAATACCTTCACATACTTGTGATAAATAAGAAAGGCGATATTAGCTTAACATTTAGCGGTACATTTTTTTGGATACATACAAATGCAGTCTTATCTAAAATGAGATTTTGGCTCTTTATGAGCTTGCCCTTCATTTCATTATCCATAATGCCCGCTGTTGCCTCATTCTTTGTATCAGGAAATATTAAATCAATTTTATTGTTTATAAGTTGGATAAACTTAATAATTTCTTCCTCTGACATCATAAATTCATTATTAATTGCCATTAAGCCTAAGAATTCAATATTTTTCAGAGGTTATTATAGAGTGGAGAAGGGTTAGTAGCATTTTTACAATTATAGGCTAAGGTAAATAGTGCAAAACAAAAAGATTTAATTTAATGTTTAAAAAAACGGGGCAATAAAGGGATAAGGGTTGTGCTTGAAACGGGCCAGTTTGTTTTTCATACAAGAAGGGGGCGAGAGGGAATGAAAAAGTTATTTAGAGCTACCCAAGCTCTCTTGGTTCTATTATTCATTGCGATTATTATGGTTAGTTCTTATTCAACAACGGTGGTGAACATATTAGGAGTTACTGGCATAGTAGTTTCTTTGGTGTATATATATTTTTATAGAAGACTTAAAAGACATAACGCTCAAGTTTAATTCCTTAATTGGAGGCGATTTCAGCATAGGGATTGCCTCCGATCTACATAAGGACCATATAAACAAGTAGATAATGTATTGGATGTGAAAGTAATGAAAAAGATATTTGATGAAGCTATTGAAATACGGAAACGAGGAAATTATCAAAAATCAAATGAACTATTTATGGAACTGGTACAAGAATTTCCTGACAATGCGTCAGTTAACTACCATTGTGCTTGGAGTTTTGATTTATTAGGAGAAGAGTCGAAAGCAGTCGCTTTTTATGAAAACGCAATTAAATTAGGATTGTCTTCAGAGGAACTAGAAGGGGCATTTTTGGGGTTAGGCAGTACATATAGGACATTGGGAGAATATAAAAAATCCAAAAGAGTATTTGAAATAGGGATGGAATCATTTCCAAATAATAAGGCCCTTCAAACCTTCTATTCAATGACCTTATATAACTTAAATGAGCATAGTAAAGCTATGGAGTTGTTACTTAAATGCTTAGCAGATACAACGGTTGACGATGATATTTTAAGTTATAAAGAGGCTATTAATTTCTATTCGAATAAATTAGATGAAATTTGGAAGTAGTTATGAATAAATCTACTTAGATAGATTTTTTCCATGTATTATAAAGGTGAATAAATTAAGATCTAGATTTCTGTAAACGGTTGTATTAACGGCAACGTTTTAGGTCAGAATCAGGAAATTTTATGTAATATTTACTTAAAGTAACGGGCAGTTAAATAATAGTTGAACAAGAAAATGTTAAAATAGTGATAAAAAAGGTGATGAGAAAATGACTTTCTTTCGTTATTTGAATGAGAACCAACGTTATTAGATATGACTTCGAAAGACTTGCCATTTTATTATAATGAAGCAACATATCGATTTTCTAATGGAGAGGAAGACTTTATTGTTACACTTTCTCCCTCATATGGTGAAGTGAAAATAGAAGTAACTCAACGTTCTTCAAACAGATTGTTATCACTCTTGGACTTAAAATGAGTTGATAAATTTGAAATTACAGTAGATAAGAAAGACCATTCAGGCGTGTTATTAACAGTTATTAATGAGGACTCTCAACAAATGATTGAAGTTGATTTTAAGCCTTACTTTAAACAGATTTTTAAAGAACATTTTACTCGATAAGAACAAATTTTATTTACTAATCGGGGGCTATTCATGCATAAGGGCTGTACAACAATCGGGCCATTTTGTTGAAGATCGACTACCAAAAAAACAGTCAAAAGGAAATGTAAACTAAACAAATGAGGTAGAAAGAAATGGACAACCAAAAATTCCGAGAGTTCTTAAAAATAGCAAAAATATTAAATGAAGTTCAAATCACACCATTGCTGATGGGTTCAGTTGGTTTGGAGATTGTCACAGGCAGTAGTTGGGATGCTCAAGATTTAGATATCCATGTACCTGGTGACGAAAGAGGTTGGGAAGTACCTGCTGAAAAGTCCATTTTTGATTGGAATCGTATTGTGGGAATTATAGAGTCTCTTGAATATCGTTTGGTAGACTTACAAGAACATGAGTTTTTAAAAAATGTCTTATCAGTCGAGTTTGGTATTATTGATACTTTACCATCTTTTGCAGGAGTATCGCTGGAGGATTTAGAAATACATCAAGAGGAAGATGCTAAGTTTTACTTGTTAACACCGAAGCAATATTTACGTGTATATGAGGCTTCGTATAAGGACAGTTATCGTGCAGAAAACAATAATCATAAGGACATTCATAAAATCAAATATTTAAAAGCGAAAGCATGATTTCCATAACCGGGGGCAGTTGTTGCATAAGGCTCGTGCTTCAATCGGCCAAATTGTTGTAAAAAAGCGGATTCGGGGTATTGGTTTAGTTTACAAAGGGGGTACCAACCTGATGAATGATCAAAGTATTATCAATAAACGGGCTTGGGAATATCGTGCGTATGAGTTTTGGAACATTAGGGATGGTACCCCAATGGAGAAAGCTAAAGAAATTTTAAAAGACCCTAAAGCGAGTCTGAAAAAACATCAACATCACTTTGAAAGCATTGAGGAAATGAAGATAGGGAATATATGTGGTTCAAATGGGAGAAAAGCTGTCCCATTGTCTTTACTGGGAGCAGATGTTACCGTATTCGATATTTCTGAAGAGAATAAGAAGTATGCTTTAGAATTGGCAGATTGCGCAAATACATCTATTGATTTTATTGTGGGCGATATTTACGATATTGACTTGAGTAAATACACAGAACACTTCGACATCCTCTATCTCGAAGGTGGAGTATTGCACTATTTTAATGATATCAATAAGTTTATGGATATTCTTTTTTCACTTATAAAGCTGGGTGGAAAATTGATTTTAAGTGATTTTCATCCTTTGAAAAGATGTATCAGCTCTGATTTTAAATATGTCCCTGAGTACTTTGATAAGAATTTACAAAAGGGGGATTTGGCTTATAAAAATTATTTTGATGAACAAGAACAGCAGGATTTCCCAGATGTTTCAGTTAGGTTCTTTACACTTAGTGAAATTATAAATTCCGTGATCAAATCTGGTTTTACGCTGCAACAATTTGATGAACACCGTGGCTGGAATAATGAAAATATCCCTTTTGAATTTACAATTTTGGCAAAGAAATAAATTAAGCACTCTTCTATTAAGTGGAAAAATTATGTAGTAAGGCGGGGGCGCTATTTCATTAGAGACAGGATTGTTAAGTGGACGGTCATCAAAAGGAGGTTGTACTAATTTGAACATACCTTTTAGTATGGGATCAATTGTCTTCATAGTTTTTGGATCACTAGCAATGGTGATTAATTGGACGACAACAGGGATAATTGAGCCGATTGTTCTGTTAGGATTCATACTTTTATTAGTAGGTATTTTATTTAGTTTTATCGCTTTCTTAAAAAAAGAAAAAGGCATAACAAAAATTATATCTGGCGTATCCTTTTTCATCATTTTATTCTGTCTTGTCTGGTTTGAACCGCTTATGTTTGTTTATATATTGACTTGGTTAAAAAATATATTCTAACTTAAGGAAAATACTCTTGAAAAGACTCAGTTTTAAAGTTGGGCCAGATTGTAAAAAAAATTAGGTTGAATACGAATTTTAAAAGAGCGGAAGGAGGTTCCGATATGGGATTAGCCATAGAAATTATGCGTAATGTACTACCTCTTATAATAGTAGGTGGGATTGGAGTGTTTGTAGTTTTAAGGCTTAAACACAAATACAACCAGGGTAACCTAGGCCAGAAAAAAACAAAGGATGCTCAAGCTTTATTAGATAGCTTAATACCATTGGGAATGCTTTTTGGGAGTGCTATCAGTGTGGTTTTTAGCATGTTTTTCTCTATCTCTCTGGTAACTATAATTTGTTTAGGAGCTGGAATAGGATTATTATTTGGATATTTTGCTTATGAAATTTACAGTAAGAGAGAACCAATCAATCAAACGGGTGACATAGTGAAACATTTATAAGATGAAATGATCAAAATTTTTATAAGGACGAAACTTTCTTGTAAATCTATGTCTGATAAACAACGCAAAAGAGCGAATTCGGATTGACTAATAATCCGAATTCGCTCTTTTTTATGCACTCCAAATACTAAGCTGACCTCGGTAGCCCCTTGGTTGAACGTTTGAATGCGCTTGTGCCGGATTTCGCAATCGATGTTGCGGCATGTGCCCTTAAACCGGTCGTATCCCGCATACGTTCTCCTACAAGCACCACCCATGGAGTAGTCGCGTCGGAAGTAGGCATCGTCGGTTTCAAGTTCTTCTTTCACACGGCGTAGAATACGGGCTTCTTTTTCTTCTCTCACATATCCGCTAATGTCACCCCAATTTCGTTCCAGATCTAACAATATTACCGCAACCCAAAAAGACACCAGCAAATTAACCGATTTCCATTAACATAAACACTTTTGGTATGACGAACATAGATGTTATCTGCCTATTCAAACCCGGACTACGCGGAAGATCGTTATTACATTTCTACTCGGTTTACCAGGCTCTCTCCTTGGAAATACTGAATCAAAAAAGAGGGCGGATGGCGAATGTCGGTAAATCGAGTAATAAATTGGGAAAACCGAAAGAAGAATCGGACAAAGAATCTGTGGGCGGGAATATTATTTGGCCTCGGTTTTGTAGCGTTTATGGATGAGACGGTGTTTCATCAGCTACTACATTGGCATAAATTTTATGATAAATCCACAGTGGCGGTGGGGCTGGTGTCGGATGGACTGTTTCATGCATTTAGCTGGTTTGCGACAGTAGGTGGTTTATTTTTAGTGGCAGATCTGCACAGGCGGGATGCGCTGTGGCATAAGGTGTTCTGGGGTGGCAAACTTATGGGGGGCGGTGCGTTCCAATTGTATGACGGAACAGTGCAGCATAAGGTCTTGCAGATCCATCAAATTCGCTATGGTGTAGATATTGTTCCGTATGACATAGTTTGGAACGGGACGGCGGTTATCATGATTGTGGCCGGTCTTCTGCTGGTTCGCTCGGCTGGAAGGGATGCGCGAAGTGAAGGACAGGTGAAACCTCATGTCGCATGATTCGATGTTCACGGTGACGGATTGGCTATTCGGGGTTCCTGCGCTTCTAGGGATCGGGCTGTATCTGTTCGGCGTCTATCGGTCCGATCGACAGGAACGTCTTCGGAGATGGCCGAGAATCCGGATTGTTTGGTGGGGATCGGGCGTGCTGCTCTCAGCGAGTGCGCTGGTTGGTCCGCTTGCTGCATTGTCGCATGAAAACTTTACGTGGCATATGGCGGGGCATTTGTTCCTCGGGATGCTTGGTCCGCTTTTATTGGCACTCGGGGCGCCGGTGACATTATTGTTCCGGGCGCTTCCCGTTCGTCGGGCACGGCAGCTGAGCCGCTTACTGAGGAGCCGGATGGCCGGTTTCTATATCCACCCGATTACAGCTTCCGTGCTGAATATCGGCGGTCTCTGGCTGTTGTATACGACCGGATTGTTTGCAGCGATGCACCATCATTTCTGGCTGTATGTCCTGATCCATGTCCATGTGTTTGCGGCGGGTTATCTGTTTACGGTATCTATACTATCGATCGATCCGGTATCGCGCCGGTTTAGCTATCCCTACCGCACGGTTGTTTTCATTCTGACGCTGGCAGGGCATGGAATCCTTTCAAAGTTTCTCTACGCCTATCCGCCTGTCGGGGTGCCAATTGAAGAATCCCGTGCCGGAGCGATGTTAATGTATTATGGCGGGGATGCGGTCGATTTGGTGATGATTGTGTTACTGTTCAGGGGTTGGTATTTGTCGGCAGCAAATGTCAGGAACCAGATCCTGACATAATTCAAGTACGATTCAAAATTGTTGTAGAGTTGTTTAGGGTCTTGGTAGCCTTCTTAAGAGGTGCATTCACAACAGCAACTCAACCTTTCAACCATTTGGGGGAAGAGATTCGGTTGGACGATTAATCTGTCTGGTAATACCAAAAGAGCGAAATTGGATTAACTACTAATCCGATTTCGCTCTTTTTAACACTTATACTTGTGCAGAAGCCGTTTGAAAAAACTCATCATACAGCGAACGGAGTACAGCTGTTTCATCCTTTTTATGAACCCCGAACACGAGGCTGACCTCGGTCGATCCTTGGTTAATCATTTGAATGCTTGCGCCGGATTTCGCAATCGCTGTTGCGGCACGTGCCGTTAAACCGGTCGTATCCCGCATACGTTCTCCTACAAGCACTACCATGGAGTAATCGCGTCGGAAGTAGGCATCGTCGGCTTCAAGTTCTTCTTTCACACGGTGTAAAATGCGCGCTTCTTTTTCTTCAGTTAAAAACGTATCCCGAATAATGACGGACATGTTATCGATACCTGAAGGCGTGTGTTCAAATGGAATTTCTTCTTCCTCCAAAATTTGAAGCAAGCGACGACCGAAGCCGATTTCCACGTTCATTAAGTATTTATCGACGAAGAGTGTTGAGAATCCATCATCCGCAGCGATTCCGACAACCGGTTGTGTACCACACTCTCGCTCTTTCACAATCATTGTGCCACGAGCACTCGGATTATTTGTATTTTTAATGCACACCGGAATCGAGCGCAAGAACGCAGGGCGCAACGCTTCATCGTGGAATACTGTGAAGCCAGCGTATGAAAGCTCGCGCATTTCGCGGTACGTCATCGTATGAATCGCGCACGGCTGATCCACGACGTTTGGGTTTGCAGAAAACACCGAATCGACGTCGGTGAAGTTTTCATACAGTTCAGCCCCAGTTGCTGCAGCGAGCAGGGAACCGGTAATATCGGAACCGCCACGATTGAATGTGCGGAGTGTTCCGTCTTTTGTATATCCGAAGAATCCTGGGAACACGACAATTCCGGGTCTATTTCGTAATTCAGCAAGGAGCTCCTCGCCCTCAGGAAGCGCCTGCACACGTTGAGGGCGTTCGTTGACCAACAGGCCGCCTTCTTTCGGACAGACATATGTAGCTTCCATACCAATCGACTGTAAATATGCAGCAATGAGTTTCGCATTGTTGTCTTCGCCGGACGCTTTTAGGCTATCCATAAAAAGAATTGGATCTTGTTTGTCGAGAGAGAGTCGTTCACGCAAGTCTTTTTCGATTACAGAGTTCATCGTGCCATCGAGACCTAGCTCTTTTGCAATCTCTTCATAGCGTGCAAGGACTAGTCGGAGCTCAGACTCTACATCTTGTCCTATCAGTGCTTTTTCTGCCAGTAGAATGAGCAGATCCGTCACTTTGGTATCTTCACTGTGTCGTTTACCGGGTGCGGAAACAACAATAATTTTTCGGGATGAATCGGAATGGATAATGTTTGCTACTTTTTTGATTTGTTGTGCCGATGCAACAGACGTTCCGCCAAATTTACAAACTTTCATGTCACCAGATCCAATCTTTAATTAATTATGACTTGTGTGATATATTGAATAACAATACCACGATAGGGTTGTCCTGTGAAGACTTTATCTTTATACTGTCTTTATGGTGAGGACGAATGTTGTTACATAGTGTACATATAGTGAGGGGAATCGTCAAATGAGAAAAGAAATCGGAATTGGCTTACTAGGTTTCGGGATTGTTGGAAGTGGCGTTGCAAAGATTTTGCACAATCACCGTGATGACTTACAGCACAAATTAGGCGTACCTGTACGCATTAAGCGTGTGTTGATAAAAGATAAAAACAAAGAACGTAATACGGAGTTGCCGAAAGAGGCATTCACAGACCAACTGGACGACTTGCTAAATGACGACTCAATCGATTTCATCGTAGAAGTGTTTGGTGGAACGGATGACGCAAAAACGGCGATAGAGCGATCGTTAAATGCGGGGAAAGGAGTTGTTACGGCCAACAAGGACGTCATGGCTGTTTATGGAAAAGAGTTGCTGGCGTTAGCGGATAAAAACAGTTGCGATCTGTTCTATGAAGCGAGTGTAGGGGGAGGAATTCCACTAATTCGGACGCTTGAAGATGGACTTGCATCTGATCGAATTACATCGTTACTCGGAATCGTAAACGGAACAACGAACTTCATCCTCACAAAGATGAAGGAAGAAAAGAAGACGTATGAGGATGCACTCGCTGAAGCAACAGCACTTGGCTATGCAGAGGCGGATCCTTCAGCTGATGTAGACGGCATTGACGCAGCCCGTAAAATGGCCATCCTTGCATCGCTTTCGTTTTCTTCTGAAGTGCAACTGGATGATGTTTTCGTCCGCGGTATGAGTGTCATTGAAGATGGAGATCTGGAACTTGCGGAGCAATTCGGATATACCATTAAGATGGCGGGATCTGCGAGGAAGGATGAAAATGGTATTGAAGTGGCTGTTGAACCTGTTTTCGTGAAAAATGAACATCCTCTTGCTTCTGTTAACAACGAGTTCAACGCAGTCTACGTTTACGGCGATGCAGTCGGGGAAACGATGTTTTATGGACCTGGTGCAGGTTCGTTGCCGACTGCGACGTCCGTCACGTCGGATATCGTAGCAGCTTGCCGAAATCTTTTGCTCGGGGTGAATGGTAAACGAATTCATTCTTTCCAATATGAACGCAAAGTGAAGTCGGATGATCAGAAGTTTGCAAGCTATTTTCACCGGATTTCTGTCCAGGATGAAGTCGGTGTGCTGTCGCGTTTGTCTTCTATATACAGTCACAATAAGGCGAGCTTGGCAACGGTGATTCAACATGCGAATCCAAAGCGCGAAAATGCGGATTTAATCTTCATTACACATGCGATATCCAGAGACCAACATTTGAAAGTTATTGAAGAATTGAAAGTGGCACCAGAAGTAAATTGCGTACTAAGCCACTATCGAGTAGAGGGGGACTGACCGATGAGACGATGGAATGGACTAATTGACGAATATCGGGAATGGCTTCCTGTAACGGAGCAAACGCCCGATCTAACACTACAAGAAGGTAATACACCACTTATTCATTTGAAAAACTTATCTGAGCAGTGGGGCGTGAATTTATATGTAAAAACGGAAGGTGCCAATCCGACAGGTTCGTTTAAAGATCGTGGGATGGTAATGGCCGTCGCAAAAGCGAAAGAAGAAGGAAAAACAACACTTATCTGTGCATCAACAGGCAATACCTCTGCATCAGCAGCAGCATACGGTGCACGCGCAGGGATGCGAACAATAGTCGTAATTCCGGAAGGTCGGATTGCGCTCGGGAAATTAGCACAAGCCAAGATGTATGGCGCCGAAATCCTTGAAATCGAAGGGAACTTTGACGAAGCGTTGCAAATGGTACGAGAAGCTGGAGGAGGCGACATCGCTCTTGTAAATTCGGTCAATCCGTACCGGTTGGAAGGTCAAAAAACAATTGCCTTTGAAACGATTGAACAACTCGGATGCGTTCCAGACATTTTTGCATTGCCCGTTGGAAACGCCGGCAATATTTCAGCTGCTTGGAAAGGTTTTACGGAGTATGCAGAGAAAAAAGGTGAAGACAAGCCACAATTATTAGGAGTGCAAGCGGATGGTGCAGCACCGATTGTTTACGGTCGTGTTTTTGAAGAGCCTGAAACGGTTGCGACTGCCATTCGCATCGGTAATCCAGCAAGCTGGCACTTAGCAGAAACGGCTTTGTCGGAATCAGGTGGTCATATTTTATCGGTTACAGATGAAGAGATTCTAGAAGCGTATAGCCTGCTTGCTGCAACCGACGGTGTGTTTGCTGAGCCTGCTTCATGTGCGACAATTGCCGGACTTAAAAAGCGCATAGAATCAGGAGAAATTGAGAAAGGAACGACGATTGTAGGGGTCTTAACCGGGAACGGATTGAAAGATCCTGAAACTGCAATTCGAGTTAATGATGGGAAGCCATTCATGACACGTGCGGAATTTGAAGCATTCGCAGCTGACTTGCAAAAGGAGGCGAAGTAAATGGGCAATTCTCCATTTACCGTAACGGTTCCTGCGACGACTGCAAATCTAGGGCCAGGCTTTGATAGCATAGGTATTGCGCTGTCGTTATATATGACAGTGACTGTAGAACCTGCAGATCGATGGTTGGTCGTCTATGATGACGAAGGGATGAAGGAGCTTCCAACAGATGAAGAGAATCTGATTGTCCAGACTATCGGAAAAGTAGTACGTCGCGCAGGTCGTGATATGATACCATGCACATTACGCGTGAAGTCCGATATCCCTTTAGGCAAAGGATTGGGGAGTAGTGCTGCAGCGATTGCCGCAGGAATTGAAATCGCTGACCAGCTATATGATCTTAAGATGAATCAGAAAGAAAAAATGTGGTTTGGTGTCGGTATCGAAGGACACGCAGATAATGTGACTGCTGCGATTGCTGGAGGCGTGACGATCTCTTTTTACGATCATACGTCATTGGAAGTCATGAAGTTCGACTCCCCACCTATTGGAGGCGTAATACTGGTACCTCCGGTCGAGTTGAAAACCGATCACTCTCGTGGGCTTCTTCCGCATCAATTGGAGCACAAAAAAGCAACAGAAGGAAGCGCAGCAAGTAGTCTTATGGCCGCAGCCCTTGCAAAGGGAGAATGGTCGCTCGTCGGACGCATGATGGATCGCGACATCTTCCACGAACCCTATCGAAAGAAGATGTTTCCTGATTTCGATGCAGTCCGTGAAGCGAGTCACGCACATGGCGCATATGGCATGACACTGAGCGGCGCAGGTCCATCACTGTTTGTTGCTGTGCATTCAGGCCGTGAAGAAGAGGCAGCACGGGTACTGGGAGAGAAATTCCCTTATTATACATGTATAGCCGTCACACCTGTTGCAGAAGGTGCAACGGTAAGTAACTAATCATGAAAACAGAGTTCACATTTGCTTTATGCATAAGTGACCTCTGTTTTTTTGTGTTCAACAACTTCCTTTCAAAAATGTAATTCATTTGGTGTTTTAGTCAACCTCTTATCTTCAAAGACAGACAAAATTTAATTTTGTTGGTCAATGAATAAATAGTGTATTAAAATGTTTGTTTTCCGTTTGACATAACTAAGAAAAAAGAATAGTATTCAAGGTGCATAGCAAACGATTTAGTTGTCTGTTTGCTTAAAGTTAAACAATGAAGAGGTGCGTTTGTATCATGAGAAACTTAGACTTATTTTGGAATGCCTCATTAACTGACATGAAAAATGGTTATATTGAAGACCAACACTCTTATACGTGTTTGCTATGTAGTGAACGAGTTGATAAAGGAATTGTCTATCCTGACGGGAATACGCTTTATGAAGCGGAGCGGTACATGCGTCTCCATATCGAAAGTGAGCATCAATCGGTATTTGATTACCTAATTGGAATGGAGAAAAGGCTAACAGGTCTCACTGATCACCAAAATCAGCTATTGCGTCTTTTTTATGAAGGCAAAGTGGATAAAGAAGTTCAGCATGAAATGGGGATTGGCAGCGTATCTACGGTACGACATCATCGATTTGCATTAAAAGAGAAGGAACGGCAAGCAAAAATCTTTTTAACAATGATGGAACTGTTGAAAGAAAAAGATGATCATACACCTGCATTCATACCTCCACATAAAACAGCTAAGATGATTGATGATCGGTATGCGATTACTGAAGCGGAGCAGACGGAAATTCTTAAGAAATTTTTACCTGAGAGTGTGAGCGGTAAGTTAACGAAATTTCCTCCTAAAGAAAAACAGCGATTGGTTGTATTAAGAGAAATTGCAACCTCGATTGACAGCCAAACAACCTACTCAGAAAAAGAACTCAATGAGCTATTAAAAGAAATTCATGACGACTATGTCTTAATCAGAAGGTATTTAATCGAGTATGGGTTTTTGGATCGAACTGCAGATGGAAGCGAGTATTGGCTGAAGAACTAACGATGGAAAGTGAGTGAAAAGAAATGGAACGTAAAAAAGAACTAAAGCAACAATACAAAGAAACGGCGATTGAAGCTGGAATTTATCAAATTAAAAACACAGAGAACAATAAAGTCTTTGTAGGAAGTACTAAAAACTTCAAAACACTCAATGGGGTAAAGTTTCAATTAGCAACTAATACTCACACAAACAAACAGCTTCAACAAGAGTGGGACCAATTTGGAAAAGATGTATTTACCTTCGACATATTAGAGAAATTGAAAAAGAAAGAAGAACCTTATTTCAACGAGAAAGAAGCACTATCAGAACTGGAGACGAAATGGTTAGACCAACTTCAACCTTACGGAGAGCGTGGGTATAACAAGAAAAAAACCCTTTGACACAGGGCTCGCCAACTATAAAAGCTGTCCATGATTGGGATTTCCTTGTCAATGGACAGCTATTTGGGTTATAGATTTATAAATGAGGAGCATATATGTGTATATTGAGAAGGAACTTCAGAAGAAGCAAAAGAAAGCTTATAGGCAAGCCACTATAGCAGATGTATTACTTTAATATTTTTAAGTCATAGGAGTATACTTTTTTGTTTTGGGATTCATTGATGATGGTATCAAGACCCTGGATATCAATAGAATCCGTTAAATTCCCTTTCTCCAATGAATAAGATTCTAAATAGTAGTGTTCTTTTTTATCTGGACTATATCGCAATACGTATAGATTTCCTGCGGTAAAGTATGTTTCTTCATTGTGGCGAACTTTAGAGGTACTGACGTTATTGAGACTAAATTCTTTTGATATAGCAGATGAATGTAAATTAAAAGAATATATTTCACCTAATCCGTTAGCATAATATAGTTTATTGTTATGAAGTGTGGCTGAGTTTTTATAGTTATAAGGAATAGTAGCTGTTAAATCTACATTATTGTAGTTAATGAATTCAAATGTATCTTGCTCCGATGTTTCTTTATTTATTCTATAAATCGATACTGTTTCATTAGTATCACTAATAATTGTAGATAAAATTAGGTAATAATAGTTTTCATCCGATAAGATGGGTGCGAGAACTTGCATGTTTTCAGTAGATTCGGATTGGATAGTAGTTCTATCATTAATCTTCAGTTCCTCACCGAATGTTACTTCCTTTAAACTAAATCTATTTGTTTCGAAATCTTGTGTGAGTATAGGAACCGAGTTTTCAGTTGTTCCAGATGCAACGATATAGTAAGGAATACTATCTACATTGAAACCTTTAGAATCACCATATCGGACATCTGAACTGTATCCATCTTCTACAAACCCACTGTTATAGATACTAAAGAATAATTCGTTTCCTGGAAGATAGCCAGTCCGTTCACCTGTATATTGTGGAGTATCCATTTTAAATTTTTTAATGTTGTCACTTATAATGTTAATGTTATTTTTATCCTCTAATAGGATCTGATCTTTGCCTACAGCTATACTTCCAAGTTCTAGCCCCTTCATAGGGAGGGCTTGAACTGAATTATCATCCTGTACAAAAACACCATAACTTACTCCTTTATTATCAATATCCTGGTCAGCTGTTGTTGATAAATAAATAATTGCTTTAGTGTTCTGGAGTAACTCTTTTTCAGAAATTTCGTCTGCTGAGAGTAACGAAGTATCAGGGATATTTTTTTCCTTTGAAAGGCTAATGACTAAAATAGGGATCAATAATAATACGGCACCTATTAAAATACTTTTTTTCATATTCAGTACCTCCAAGTTAACAAATAAGACCGTCTCCTATTAATTAGACGGTCTTGTTTGAAAGATTAGATGTTTCTTACTAAAACAGTACCTTTAGCATCCCTAACGTCACGCGGATAAACACCTAATCCACCGTCTACATCTAAGTCTAACCCGCCATTTAATTTATAAGCAGACCAAATTAATTTGGAGCAGTTTTTAGCTCCAGTATGACTAGTTGAACGATTTGTAGCGAAATTATAAGAATAAGATTGTCCAACCTGACTATTCGCCCAGTTTGCAGCATTATTACGATTTGTTGTAGATGTTGTGACCGACTTCACCTTAGCACCTGAGCTATCTACTTTACGTGCAGTAGTTGAAATTGTTCGAACCCCAGCTGAAGGAACAGATTCTACAATTGTTGTTGAAGAATAGTACATACCCACATGACCATGATCTAAATATGCTGTTTGCGATGGTGTGTAATAGAAGTTTCCTTTTGTACTAGAACCCACACTTACAGTACCTCCAGAACCCCCATAGGTAGACATATCAGCGCGGGCTAATTTCTCATCCACACCCTTATCATGATCATTTTTTAATTCCGTATAAATTTGATTAAGAATACTTTGTTCTGACTGGCCAGTATTAGATGCAATCATTCGAACATCCTGTAGCAATTCTCGTTTCGAGATATCCGGCTGTAGTTTTAGAATTTCATCTACCTGTGTACTAGCAGATGCAAAACTAGCTTGGCTAAATAACATAGTTGTTGTTAAAGATAGGGCTAAAATGGTTTTTTTCATTTTTAAAACTCCCTTATATTTATTTGTATTTTACTAGGTTTTTGATAACAAATAAAAATAATTCTTTTACAACTTTCAATTACTTAGGTACATACTCAATAGAAATGCTGCAACCGTGGTATTTTGAAGTGTCCGACAAATGATATCTAAGTTACGTGTTCGATCCATCATTGTAAATAAGTTAGAAAAAATTAGGTTGATTAATTGTAATATTCAGTCTTTAAATTGTACAATGTAACATAAATAAGCATTTGAAAAAAGGAGTGCCCATTTTAAAACTCATTTACAAGGTTGTTGTACTTTTGTTTCGAAGAACTTAACCACCACCAATAAACCAAATGTCTAACATCGATATAATGAAATCTAACATGGTTGGCACCTCCTATCTTTGTAAAAATAGTTCCACTCAATGTGATGATACTTCTACTAGTAAAGAAAGGTTTTATAAAAGTCGCAAATGACTATTTGAGGGGGTTAGTAGATGCAGACAAATATAGGTTCAACTATTAAAAGGATTAGAAGTGATAAAGATTTCACACAAAAGTATGTAGTTGATGGAGTAATGACGCAAAGTGCTTATTCGAAATTCGAGTTAAACAAAACAGAAATTACTTACTCGTCTTTAACTAGTATACTCGAAAATATAGAAGTAACATTTGAAGAAGTCTTATATATTCAAAATGGTTTCAAGCATACTGAAAAAGATGCAATATTTAAGAAATTTATTTCACTTTCCTTTAATGACGAAGAAAATATTAATGAGTTGTTAAACATGGCAATGAGCTATTTAGACAAAAAAGAGGACCAATTAATAAGTGATATTAAGTCGTTATCCGAGGCTTTACTAATACTCATACACACAGCGGATAAAACAAAACTTCTAACAAGTGTCTCAAGTGTATGGCAAAGACTTTCAGTTAGAAATCAGTTTTACTTTTCTGATTTATACTTGTTAAATTCGATTTTTTACTTTTTTCCACTGGAAACAATGCTCGAGATAAAAAAACTAGCATTTAAAAGTATTGAACGATATGGGGATTTTCAAAACATACAGCGTTTAAAAATAAACTTCTGTGTAAATATTTCACTCATGCTCATAAAAGAAAAATGCTATGTTGAGGCATTGAAGGAGGTTGAAACAGCTATTATTTTTTCAAAACAGCAAAAGGCGTATTTACAATTAGCTGTTTGTTATGTGCGTAAAGGTATTTGTTTAAACTGTTTAAATCAAAACGGCTTCCCGTGGGTTCAAAAGGGGATGGAACTTCTAACAGTTTTAGAAGAATATGCGCTATTACAAATGGCAACAGTTGAAATTAATCTGTATTCCAAAATTTAATCCTATAAACTGGACATAATTACGAGCAAATGCAGAATAGCGTACATGGATTTTCCTAGCTACTCCTTTGCAAAGCGATGGAATGATAAAGATGGTAGCTTTGTTGCCTTGTGAGACCGGTTTCGTCATAACACGATGGAGACAACCGTCTGATACACAAATCTTTCATCAGATGAACAGCACGAGGTAGTAAACAACAAGGGGTCTGAATCCTAAATAGATGGAAAGAGTATAGGTTAGTAACCTCAGTGTGCTGATTGGAGTTTTCAAGAAGGAAAATATTATCATCTCGTGCAAGAATGGCAAGTTTATCTTGAAAAGTTAGGGCCAATTAGGATAATCAAATAAACAAAAAAGCTGTCCGCAATTAGGTTTCCCTTCAGTGGACAGCTTTTTCTATGGTATAGATCTAAGTTTAGATCTAAAAATTATGTATGGAGGAGGTAGAGGGATTCGAACCCCCGCGGGTTTTGACACCCCTGTCGGTTTTCAAGACCGATCCCTTCAGCCGAACTTGGGTATACCTCCGTGTTAGACAAGTAATAGTATATCAGGCATCAGAAAAGAAGTCAACAATTTTAAATGAAAAATTTTGTGGGATAGACAAATGGGTGAAAGTTGATTTTTTTACGGGCTACTCGTATAATAAAAGTTGCCGTGCTAGGTGGGGAGGTAGCGGTGCCCTATAACTTGCAATCCGCTCTAGCAAGACTGAATCCCTTTCCTGAGGCCGTCCGTATTGTAGGGTCTGCCTTTTGCACGTAGTGTTGACATTTGGGTCCCGCGCAATGGGAACCCATGAACCATGTCAGGTCCGGAAGGAAGCAGCATTAAGTGGAATTTCTCATGTGCCGCGGGGTCGCCTAAATCGAGCCAACGACAAGAGTAACGCTTATGTGCGGCGGTCGAAGGAAGGTGCACGGCGTACATAGCAAAGCCTCTCATCCCAATGTGGATGAGAGGCTTTTGCATGTTTTTAGATAAATTTTTATATGTTAGAAACAAGTTCTGAACAAAAACGTTTATGAAATGCTCAATAGTTCTTTGAGCAGCATTCATAGAGAATGAAAAGTAATGTCCTTCAATTAATAGGGTAAGTTAATTTAAGGAGGAATGTGGAACGAATCCTATCACATTTGTAGGTGATTGAATAAGTGTCCAACTTCCAACACTATATCCTATTCTAACTTTTTCATTGCGTTTTAAAGTACCCACTTGGGCAAATTTATCTGACGGTCCTTTTTTGATCACACATGAATCGATGTTTACAGTCATTTCGCTATCAAAAGAGATAGTAGGATTATTTACACGAAGAGTAAAATCAATGGCTCTCGCTAAAAAGATTGCGTAGTCAGATCTAATAATCTTTTTATCTGTGCCAAACGTTCCATCTTCCAATCCAACTGCTATTCCTCTTGTTATAAGCGCTTGAGCAGCTCCGGATGTAGAATTATTATAATCATATTCAAATGTTTTGCTGATCATAAGAGCCATTTCACCGCGTGTAAGAGGTGCATTAGGTTTAAACGTACCATTGTTGTAACCAGAAATAATTTTTTTATCAACAGCAGATTGAATATAGCCCGATGCAAATGAATTAGGATTTACATCGTTAAAGATTGTTTTTCTTTTCGTTCCGTCGAGATTTAAAGAACGACCAATCATAGCCATAGCTTCCGCACGTGTAACTTGTCTACTTGGATTATAATCACCTTTAGTATCACCCGATACTATGTTGCCTTGTGCTAAGTAGGTGATTTCTTTATAAGCTCTATGCTTCGAACTAATATCATTAAATACTCCCGGAGTTGGGAGTTCAGTTATTCCGTCACTCAAAACGAAAGCATTTTTACTTTCAACGCCTGTATGAGACACGGATTTAATGCCATACGTATATACTTTGCTTCTATTCGCTGTGGTATCTACGTAAACCGTATTACCTTTTGTATGATAAACAATGTCCAAAATATTTTTAGGATCTTCATAAGAGCCTTCTTTTGTTCCATCAAATCGATAGATTACGTATTTTCTTGGGAGAGTACTATTTTTGTCTGTAATAGTCAGTTTTGTTTCGGAAGACTCTTTACTTAACGTAACATCGGTTGGGCGAGCAGGTATTGAAGAACCCTTCCAAAGTACAGAAGGCGTTAAAGCTTTTGAAGGATACATTTGTTGTTTAAGGTATGTAGCATAACCGAGAGAATTGCTGTTAATACTCCTTAATGAGAAATGCATTTGTCCATTTACACTAGTACTCCCTCTATTTGCAATTACTTGATTCGTAAGCTCCGTTTTGTCATTCCATGCTTTATCAGCATCGTTTCCGACCTTATAATCAGCCATACCTATGTACAAGTTCACAGGATGAGCTTTTGCATAAGTTTGGACTTCATGTCCCCACCAATTTAATAACTTAGTGTAATTTGCGGCTTTATAACTTCTTGACCAATAGATCTGAGGAGCAATGTAATCAATGCTACCATCTTTGATCCATTGTCTAGTATCCGCGTAAATGTCATCATAGTTACTCATTCCATTAGTATCACTACCAGTAGAATCTTGTCCCTTGTTTCTCCAAATTCCAAACGGGGATATTCCATATTGAACATGTGGTTTTGTTGCTTTTATAGTATTGTAGACATTCTTAACTAATTGATTGACATTATTACGGCGCCAATCTTCAACTTGCTTGAAAGAACCCTTATATTTTTTAAAGGCTTCTTGATCTTTAAATGTTTCACCCTGTATTTTATAAGGATAGAAATAATCATCCATGTGTACAGCGTCAATATCATAATTGGCTACTAATTCTTTTACAGTAGAAACTAAGTACTTTTGCACTTCTGGTAGACCGGGATTCAAATAGTATTGATTGCCATATTTCACTACCCACCCAGGATTCTTGCGAGCAATATTATTAGTAGCTAGATCAGATAATTTCTGTGAAGGCATTGTAACGCGATAAGGATTTACCCATGCATGTAGTTCTAAACCACGTTTATGTGCTTCATCTATCATGATTTGTAAAGGATCGTATCCAGGATTCGTCCCTTGCTTCTTACCTGTAATATAGGAAGACCAAGGTGCGAGCTTGGATGGATATAAGGCATCGTTTAAAGGTTTAGCTTGGAAAATAACGGTATTGAAATTATCGGCTTTTAGCTTGTCCAATGTGGTTTTTACCCATTGAGTATACGCAGATTTATTCATTCCAGCTTTCATATCAATATTTGTAACGGTTGCAATCCATGCAGCACGCATTTCAGTTTTAGGATGAGTTGTACTGGCGTAGACATTTTGAGTTTTAAATACTGGAATAAGTAATACTAAAACTAAAAAAGTTGCTAGATAACGGACAAAGATTTTTTTAGACATTATGATTGTGTTCCTCCCAAAGATAGTTGTTTGTCTATATATTTAGTGATGAGGATAATAATTAACGTGTACAGAAAAAGAGTATTTTTTTATCCACACTAGCGCCTCAACAAAATAGGTATCAGCTTTTTGAAGGCGGAAGATGCTTTGACTAATTTTGCGCAAAAAATGATATTAACCTATTAATCTTCCAATAAAAGGACACCACAATGGATAAGATTACACGAGAAATTTCATTTTAACAGTGGCTTTTCGCCTATTTTTACCGAATTATTTCCAAAATATGTGGACACTAATTTTTAGATTATTATTTAGAAAAGTACACGCTGCGCTAAATTTCAGTATTTATACTTAAGTACAGGATATTAAGAGTTGACGAATTGTGAACTTGTTAAAAAACAGTGAATTTATTTAGTTAAACTAAAAGAGATTTTAATAGAATATGAGCTTGAAATACTCGGCGATTCAGAATAGAGTTGTCCTGTCTGTGAAAAACTGCACTGGAAATACAAATTCTTTCTACAAGAAATCATTTGTAAATACCTTTCTCAAATCACGTCTTATGCGTTGTTTTGTGGTATACTTATAGGAATGAATGAAGCGAAAAGAAAGGGGAGCGGACGGTTGAGTTATCAAGCTTTTTACCGGGTATACCGGCCACAGACATTCCACGAAATGTCAGGACAGCAACACGTAAAACAAACACTTCAAAACGCTCTCCTCCATAACAAAACGACCCACGCCTACTTGTTTTCAGGGCCCCGCGGAACTGGTAAGACGAGTGCCGCTAAAATATTCGCGAAGGCATTGAATTGCGAAAACGGACCAGCCAAAGAACCGTGTAACGAATGTGAGACGTGCCGAACGATTACAGAAGGATCGAATACAGATGTCATTGAATTTGACGCAGCCTCCAATTCCCGTGTTGAAGAGATGCGGGATATCATTGAAAAGGTCCGATATGCACCAGCTTCTTCCAAATTTAAAGTCTATATAATCGATGAAGTGCATATGCTTTCCAATTCAGCCTTCAATGCGCTGTTGAAAACGTTGGAAGAACCACCTGCTCACGCGGTGTTCATCCTAGCAACAACAGAGCCGCACAAACTGCCGCTCACAATTATTTCTCGCTGTCAGAGATTCGACTTTAAGCCTATTACAGCCGTTGAAATAGTGGAGCGCATGACGCACGTTTTAAAAGATGCGGATATTGAAGCTGACGTCAGTGCACTAAAAGTAATCGCACAAGCAGCTTCAGGTGGGATGCGGGACGCACTCAGCATGCTAGACCAAGTTGTCTCTTTCAGTGGTGATCGAGTCACTGCAGAAGAGGCGCTACTTGTCACGGGCTCTGTCGGAGAAGATATCTTCCATCAGCTCGCGGAAGCATTGCTCACGAAAGACGCTGGTGGCGCACTGACATTATTAAACCGACTCATTGCAGAGGGGAAAGATGTCTCACGTCTAGCCGAGGATTTAATCACATTCTTCCGTGACTTGCTATTATTACGGACAGCCCCTGATCTTACTGACTTACTGGAAGTCGTTTCGGGTGATGAACGCTTCATTGCCTTGGCACAGGCGTTTGAGCCAGATAGATTATACGCCTATATCGACATTCTAGGAGAAACTCAGCAAGAAATGCGATTCTCTAATCATGCGAAAGTGTATATTGAATCTGCATTATTGAAGATGGTACAAACGCGTGGCACTTCTAATTCAGGAACAAGCGGTACAGCAGCTTCTCCTGAACTAGAACAAAAGATTGCTACACTGGAGCGGATTGTTGGGGAATTGCAGCAACAACTTGCTAACGGCGGCGGACATGCTGCACAAGCGGGCGAGAAAGCACCAGCTGCACGCAAAAATTCATCCAATAATGCTCGTGCTTACAAGATTCCAACCGGTAAAGTCCATCAAGTACTCAGTGCTGCGACTAAGCAGGACATTCAAGTGATTCGGGAGGAATGGGCACGCATGATGCAGACGATGCAACGTTCGCATTCCGCACTTCTGGAAGAAACAGAGCCAGTAGCAGCATCGGATAGCGCGTTTGTGTTAAAATTCAAATATGAAATCCATTGTCTCATGGCGTCTGAAAATGCATCCCTCCGTTCAGGTCTTGCGGAAGCGTTGCGTCAACAAACAGGTAAAGCCTACGACGTAGTTTACGTTCCTGAAGAGGGATGGCTTAAAGTTAGAGAGGATTTCATCCGCAAGAGTGGGATGTCTAAGCAACCATCTCAAACAGAGGAGAACTCCGCGACTAGCGGTGAACCTTCCGAAGCATCAGGGTCTGAAGAACCTCCAGCGTTCCTTGACGGCGCTGAACTGACACAAGAAGATCCGGTCGTGTCGGAAGCAGAAAAAATATTTGGTAAAGAATTTATTACCGTTCATGACGAGTAACTTAACTTAAAGAGGAGGAAACAAAAATGCGTGGTATGGGAAATATGCAAGGTATGATGAAGCAAATGCAAAAGATGCAAAAGCAAATGGGCGAGGCTCAAGAAAAACTAGGTGAAGAGCGTTTAGAAGGAGCAGCAGGCGGCGGTATGGTGAAAGTAATCGTTTCCGGCGACAAAAAAGTTGTCGAGGTCATCGTGGATCCATCCGTCATCGATCCTGAAGATGCTGAAATGTTACAAGACCTTATCGTAATTGCCACGAACGACGCGATGGAAAAAGCAGAAGAATTAACGAACTCTACGATGGGACAATTCACGAAGGGATTGAACCTTCCAGGGATGTTCTAGGAGGCAAAACCATGCATTACCCTGAACCGATATCTAAACTGATTGACAGTTTTATGAAACTGCCAGGCATCGGCCCGAAAACTGCGGGCCGGCTGGCATTTTTTGTGTTGAGTATGAAAGAAGATACTGTGCTCGATTTTGCGAAAGCGTTGGTTGATGCCAAACGTAATCTAAGGTTTTGCTCCGTATGCGGTCATATTACAGACATCGATCCGTGTCACATTTGTCAGGATCAGTCACGAGACCGCACCCTGATTTGTGTAGTCCAAGATCCGAAAGACGTCATTGCTATGGAGAAAATGCGTGATTATAAAGGACTTTATCATGTTCTGCATGGTGCCATCTCGCCTATGGATGGTGTTGGGCCAGAGGACATTAACGTCCCCGACTTGCTGAAGCGTCTACAAGATGAGGAAGTTGAAGAGCTAATTCTAGCAACCAATCCGACGATTGAAGGCGAAGCAACGGCTATGTACATTTCGCGCCTCGTGAAACCGTCTGGCATTCCAACGAGTCGAATCGCTCACGGGTTACCAGTGGGTGGAGATCTGGAATACGCTGATGAAGTGACGCTGTCTAAAGCTTTAGAAGGGCGGCGACAACTGTGAGACGATCCGGGGGACTGTTTCGCAGGAAAAACAAGCTGAAACGAGAATACGATGAAAAATTACGGACATTGATGGTAGATACACGAGAAGAGTGGGAACAGGCGAAATCGATTGAAAAGTATGCAGACGATTTCGATCAGGAAGTTGTGATTCGAAAAAAAATCGCTGAAAGCAATCATTTCTATTTGTACAAAGAAGCTAAAATTAGAAATCTTGGCATCGAGTGAACTAAACAACGATTGCTTTGCATAGACTGCTAGTAGTCTATTGTAAAGGGGGCAACTTCTGCTATGAAAGTTGCTATAATTCTTGCACTCGGTGTTGTCCTGCTCTTCGTTCTGCGTTTGACCAAGCCCCAACTGCAAACAGCGGCTGAAAAACTGTCCATTTTATGGTTTCGACTCGCTTTTGCGTTTTTAATTTTATTCATCCTCAACATCGCAGGCGGGTTTGTTGGATTGTACGTGCCGATTAATATTGGATCAGGCTTTTTACTGGCAGTGCTTGGTATTCCGGGATTGGCGTCTTTACTAGTCCTGGCAGTTTTCCTGTAAGGATGAATAGGTGAAAGGTGTCCTACCACAAAGTCAGCCAATGTGTGCTGACTTTTTTTACATAGAAGATGGAGCAAACTCTCATGAGGAAGGAGGAGAAACGAATGGATCACACCAAAAGACCTGTAGTGGAAGCGCTGCAGACCTTTCTAGGGGCACAGCCCGTATCTTTTCATGTACCCGGTCATAAACACGGCATGCTTTCTCGACTGCCCGAAGATTTTAAAGCTGCACTACGATATGACATAACGGAATTGACAGGGCTGGATGATCTGCACGCCCCTACTGAAATGCTTGCAGAAGCACAAATGATGTTGGCGGATGTATATGGAGCGGATCAAAGCTTTTTCCTGGTGAACGGTTCTACAGTCGGCAATCTTGCAATGATCCGAACGATTTGTGAACCGGGTGATACATTGCTCGTACAGCGCAACGCACACAAATCTATATTTCATGCAGTAGAGTTGTCGGGAGCACAAGCAATTCTGCTTACACCGGAGTGGGACGAAGCAACTTGCACAGCAGGCGCAGTTTCAACGACGACTGTGGAGGATGCGTTAGAACGGTATCCAGATGCAAAAGGCATAGTTGTTACATACCCGACGTATTACGGAACAACAGGTAGTGACTTGCAGACAATTGTTGAAAAAGCGCACGAAAAGGGTATACCTGTACTTGTAGATGAAGCACATGGTGCGCATTTTGTAATAGGTTCTCCATTTCCGGTATCTGCGCTTCGTCTTGGTGCTGATATCGTTGTTCAATCGGCGCACAAAACATTGTCTGCGATGACCCAAGCATCTTTTCTACATGTAAACTCACAGCTAGTCGATATAGACCGATTGGCTCGCATACTATCTATGTTACAAACAAGTAGTCCATCGTATATGTTGCTCGCATCTCTTGACGATGCACGAGCAATGATTGCTGCCTATTCAGAAGAGGACAAGCAAGCATTTCTAGTATGGCGTGGTGAATTTATCGATCAGCTGAGTAAGATTAAAGATCTTGAAGTAATCGAAACAGAGGATCCATTGAAAATTCTACTTCGACAAAAAGAAGAATCCGGCTATACATTTCAGCGTTCATTGGAAGAGATGGGGATCTATACAGAACTCGCAGACGAGCGCCAAGTATTATTCGTACTTCCTTTGTTACCTAAAGCGATTTCATACCCTACAGATTCCATTTGTGGAGCAGTTGAGTCAGCAGTACAACGATTGCAAAGAGATACTGAACAGGTTTCCGAAGAGGATGAATCAAATGAGGAAGAATCGCGTAAGTTGATAATTACAACAAGTTCTCATTCAAAAAAAGATACGGAATGGGTTCCAGCAGAGTCTGCAAATGGATACCAAGTTGCTACAGCAATTATTCCATACCCACCAGGAATCCCACTGGTTTTAAGTGGAGAGCAACTGAATGCACAACTAATTCAAGAAGTGTGTCATATGATGGATTCAGGGGCTAGGTTTCAAGGGGCAGTTCGAGTAAATGGACCAACAACGGAATTTGAAGTGTTGAGTGCACAAGGAGAAGATTTGAATGGCTAAAGGAATATTTATCACATTCGAAGGACCAGAAGGAGCAGGGAAGACGACAGTTATTAAAGAAATTCATAACCGTTTGCAACAACAAGGAAACTCCTCGGTTTTAACCCGGGAGCCTGGCGGAATCCGAATTGCAGAGAAAATCCGGACAATTATTTTAGATAATGATCATGAAGAAATGGATGCCCGGACAGAGGCATTATTATATGCTGCTGCAAGACGACAACATCTAACCGAAAAAGTCATCCCTGCTCTGGAAGAGGGTGCGATTGTTCTTTGCGACCGGTTCGTTGATAGCTCACTAGCCTACCAAGGGTATGCAAGAGGCCTAGGTATCGATGAAGTGTTCGCGATTAACGAATTTGCGATCAATGGACTCATGCCGGATCATACAATCTACTTTGACTTATCCCCGGAAGCTGGTTTAGCAAGAATTGCAGCAAGTGGTGAACGGGAACAAAACCGTTTGGATAATGAAACGCTGCAGTTTCATAAAGATGTGGCAGAAGGTTATCGTCTCGTACAACAACGATTTCCAAAGCGTATTCAACCTATTGATGCGAGTGGTTCGGTAGAACAAGTTACAGAAATTGTATGGAAAACGATTGCATCATTCATTTCTTAAGCCATTTCATGATATAATAAAAGAAAGCGGAAAAGGAGAGATACCTCGTGAAACTTATAGTGGCAGTAGTACAAGACCAAGATAGTAATCGACTTTCATCGGCATTGACGAAAGGTGACTTTCGTGCAACGAAATTGGCAAGTACAGGCGGATTTTTGAAATCAGGGAACACGACGTTTTTGATCGGTACAGACGATAGTCTTGTTCCGAAAGCGTTGGACCTCATTCGAGATAACTGTCGTTCGCGTGATCAAATGGTAGCTCCCGTCTCACCTATGGGCGGAAACGCTGACTCCTATATCCCATACCCAGTTGAAGTCGAAGTCGGTGGCGCAACGGTTTTCGTTCTGCCAATTGAACAATTCCGTCATTTCTGATTCATATCGGAGTGAATTTAAATGAAAGTTAATAATGAGTATCGCACGGGTCTCGATAAATTGCGTAACGACCCGTTAAAGTCTCCTCAAGGTGGGGAGCGATTTGGTCAAATGGTTCAAAAACAGGAATCACGCCTGCATGGAGAACAGATTACTCGTCTACTTGGCGACATTTCCAGCGCAGGTGACCGGCTTGCCCGGTCTCGTAACTTACGGGACATGGCTAAATTTAAGATGCTCGTCAAACGTTTTCTAAAAGAGTCTGTCGAAACCGGTCTAGGTCTGAAGCAATCACATACGTGGAACCAGTACGGAGAAGGGCGTAGGCTGAAAATTGTTGAAACAATTGACCAGAAGCTAATTGAATTAGCGGAACAATTGCTTCAAGATGAAGAGTCATCCGTGGAACTTCTCGCTAAAATTGGTGAAATCAAAGGACTTCTCATCAATCTATATACATGAGGACGTTTTCTGATACATAAGAAAACGTCTTTTTTATACGAAAGGGGGGGCAGCCGTATGGAAAAGCAGTTAAACAGTCGAATCACTACCGAACAGCCGGCAGTTGCTGCTAGATTCAGTGCTGCCTACCGCAATCACCGGATTGGTCATGCTTATATTTTTGATGGCGAAAAAGGGATTGGGAAACAAGACGCTGCATTATACTTCGCCCAATTATTATTGTGTGAGCAACCAAACGATAATGTTCCATGTGGAACATGCAGCGCTTGTAAGCGCGTTGAATCAGGAAATCACCCGAACATCTTAACGATTGAACCTGATGGTCAAGACATAAAAAAAGAACAAATGGCAGGATTACTCTCAGTTATGACGAAAAAGGGATATGAGAGTGGACGCCGTATTTATATGATAGGGCATGCTCATCGAATGAATACAGCCGCAGCCAATGCACTCCTCAAATTTTTAGAAGAACCCGAAGGGGATGTGACGGCAATATTGCTGACAGATGCCTATCATATGGTATTGCCTACAATTCAATCGAGATGTCAGCGTATCTCTTTCCTGCCACCACAGCGGGAACAGCTGTTGGAAACCTTGAAAGTTGAAGGGATTTCTCCATCACTTGCAGCTACGGTAACTTCACTTACTGCAGATTCAGCCCGTGCTACTGAACTGGCATTAGACGAGCAGTTTGTAAGTTTGCGAAAAACAGTGGTAAAATTAGTTCAAGCCATCGATCTGAATGTGACAGACGCATTATTACTCATCCAGTCTGAATGGGCGCCATTCTTAAAAGAAAAAGTAGATACCGAGATGGGACTGGACTTGCTTCTGTACATGTACCGTGATATTGTGGCGAAGAAAGCGGGACTGTCTGCAACACCCGCATACCCGGATTTAGATGAATTCATAACAAGTTTAGCAATGAAAATGACTTATGATCAGTTGTCCACAATCTTGGAATCAGTTTTGCAGGCAAAAAAGCAATTGCATCGCAATATGCACCGAACGCTTTTAATGGAGCAATTGGTGCTCAGTATGCAGGAGGGGTTATTCGTTGTATAACGTTGCAGGAATCCGCTTTAAAAAAGCGGGTAAAATACATTATTTTGACCCAATGGACTATGACTTGAAAGTCGATGATTATGTAATCGTCGAATCTGCGCGTGGTACAGAGTATGGGAAAGTGGTTAGCATGATGGTGGATATGGATGGTTCAGACTTAGTTCTGCCTTTAAAGAAAGTGATTCGTCCTGCTAGCAAAGAAGATAAGGATAAAGTGGAAGAAAACCAAGTGGATGCTCAAAAAGCATTTACTACATGTGTCTCTAAAATCCAAGAGCACAAACTTGATATGAAACTTGTCGATGTGGAATATACATTTGATCGGAATAAAGTGATTTTCTATTTTACAGCTGAAGGTCGAGTCGATTTCAGAAACTTGGTGAAGGACCTAGCTTCTATCTTCAGAACTCGAATTGAGCTACGTCAAATCGGTGTAAGAGATGAAGCTAAAATGCTTGGCGGAATTGGTCCTTGTGGCCGAATGCTTTGCTGTTCTACTTTTCTCGGAGATTTCGAACCGGTTTCTATTAAAATGGCAAAAGATCAAAATTTATCATTAAATCCTTCAAAGATTTCAGGGTTATGTGGAAGATTGATGTGCTGTTTAAAATATGAAAATGACGAGTACGAGCAAGCTAAAGCACTCATGCCTGATATTGGTGCACGTATTGAGACGCCAGATGGCTCAGGGAAGGTTGTCGGTCTAAATTTACTGGAGCGTTTGCTGAAAGTGAAGTTAACCGACCAAGACCAAACACTTGAATATGCTTGGGAAGAACTGTCGAAGAAGACGGGACAGCCCGTCAATTGATGAAGTGATGAGGTGATAAAGTTGAAAGAAGGGAACTTTCTCGATAAGGTAATCGAATACGAACAACAACTTGACTCTATGCACAAGCAATTCCGTGAAATCATCGGTTTTGTTGCTAAGATGACGGAAGAAAACCATTCACTTCAACTTGAGAATCATCATCTGCGCGCACGTCTAGACGAGTTGGATCAACAAGCTGCTACTGACAAAAAAAACGCAGAACGTTCGCAACGGGCAGACGTTGGCGAAGGTGTAGACAATTTGGCTCGTATTTATAATGAGGGATTCCACGTATGCAATGTCCATTATGGAAGCACACGTAAAGGTGAGGATTGCCTGTTTTGTCTCTCGTTTCTAAGTAAACAAAATTTGTGAATTTTAGCCGATCCCTATTTCTATCTAGGTGTCGGTTTTTCTATATCATGGAGTTACTATATTTTTTAAAAGGAGTATCCGATGGAACCAATTGAATTACGAGGTGACGAACGCCTCGATTACTTACTTGCGGAAGACTTGAGAATTATCCAGAGTCCATCTGTTTTTTCGTTTTCACTAGATGCTGTACTGCTAGCCCGTTTTGCTTATATGCCCATTAGACGCGGTAAAATTGTAGATTTGTGCGCAGGTAATGGCGCAATTCCATTGTTTTTAAGTGCACGCACCTCAGCAGATATTATAGCGGTGGAGTTGCAAGAACAACTAGCGGATATGGCAAGTCGTAGTATCGCTTATAATCAGCTGAATGAGCAGATTACAATGCGATGTGACGACGTCATTGGTATTGCCTCCAAGATTGGGTTTGATCAATATGATGTAGTGACCTGTAATCCACCGTACTTTAAAGCGTATGAGCATAGTGAACAAAATCAAAAAGAACCGCTGACCATTGCTCGACACGAAGTAAAACTGACTCTAGATCAAGCGGTTCGTTCTGCAAGTGAATTACTTAAGCAAGGTGGGAAGGCGGCCTTTGTCCATCGTCCAGGGAGATTGCTAGATATTATCACTTCGATGAGAGCGAATCGGCTGGAGCCGAAGCGTATTCAATTTGTATATCCGAAAGAAGGGAAGGAAGCGAATACGCTACTAATCGAAGCAACGAAAGATGGAAAGCCAGATTTGAAGATCCTTCCGCCGCTATATGTTTATCAACAAGACGGTACGTATACTGAAGAAGTGAGGAAATTGTTGTATGGAACAGAAGCATAACCATAACCATCTGTTTTATGTACTTGAATGTAAGGATGGTTCCTATTACGGAGGATACACAACGGATATTAACCGTAGGGTTGCCATGCATAATTCAGGTAAAGGAGCAAAATATACGAGGGCAAGAAGGCCGGTTCGTTGTATTCATCACAAAAAGTTTGAAACGAAACGGGAAGCGATGCAAGCGGAGTATCGTTTCAAACAGTTGACGCGCCCCGCTAAAGAACGGTATTTGGAACAAGAGGAGGCAGGACAATGATCACGCAAAAAAGTGCGGAATATGAGAAGGGTGTGCTGTATTTAGTTGGTACACCCATTGGGAATTTGGAAGATATGAGTTATCGTGCAATTCGCATTTTAAAAGAAGCCGACATGATTGCGGCAGAAGATACTAGAAATACTGTGAAGTTATCCAATCACTTTGAAATTGACACGCCTTTTATGAGTTACCATGAGCACAACCTAGAGGTGGGAGGGAGAAAAATTTTAGAGTTGTTGGCAGAAGGTAAAACCGTTGCACTCGTGAGTGATGCAGGGATGCCTTGTATTTCAGATCCAGGTGCCGATATTGCAGAAAAAGCAATCTCAGAGGGTTATCCAGTCGTTCCTATACCTGGACCAAATGCGGCCATTAGCGCATTAGTTGCGTCGGGTATTCCTGCACAGCCCTTCTTGTTTTTTGGTTTTTTAGACAGACAGAAGAAAAAGCGCCGTATTCAGTTGGAAGCATTACAGAACCGACAAGAGACGATACTCTTTTACGAAGCACCTCATCGACTGAAAGATACGTTGCGTGCTTTGAAAGAACAGTTTGGTCCGAATCGACGTATTACACTTGCGAGAGAACTAACAAAACGGTATGAGGAATTTGTTAGGGGGACAATTGAAGAGGCACTTAACTGGGCAGAAACAACAGAGATTCGCGGAGAGTTTTGTTTAGTCGTAGAAGGTACAGATGAGATGAAATCAGAAACTGAGATAGTATGGTGGAACGCTCTAACTCCTGTTGAACACGTTGAACAATTGATCGAACAAAAAGGATATACATCAAAAGAGGCAATACGAGAAACCGCAGCCGATCGGGGTGTGACGAAACGGGAAATTTATCAGGCATATCACGTTGAATAAAAAATAACACCTGTGCCTACTTGAATAGGCACAGATGTTATTGAAATAAAATCATTAAATCAAGACATTTTGTCTTCGATTTCAGCAATTAGTTGCTTAGCACCTTCAGGACTAAGAATTAGTTTACCATCGATGAGTGTTAAATTGTCATCTGAAACTTCTCCAGTTACTGAACATGTCATGTTAGGCATGTATTTCTTCAAGATGATTTTATCGTCATCCACATAAATTTCTAGTGCGTCTTTTTGAGCTATGCCGAGTGTCCGACGTAATTCGATAGGGATAACTACACGACCAAGTTCGTCGACCTTACGTACGATTCCAGTAGATTTCATATCAGGTTTCCTCCTAAAGTAAAATGGTGATTCGTCAGATTTCGACATTTTTCTCTTGTCTGTCTATTATCATACCAAGTCTTCCAATTAACGTCAATAGCGAAGGCTATAAACTATTTAATGAATAATAGATACATAAAAAACACACATAAATGTGAATCAAAGTTGCAGATTTAGAACATACTAGAGATAATTTTATAATAAATTTTTATAAAAATAAAAATAGGTTGACTTTGTCGGTTCTTGTGATTATAGTAGATAATAATTCTTGCACAATCGAATAGCAATACATCACTTTCTTATCCAGAGAGATCGAGGGGCAGGCCCTATGACATCTCGGCAGCGGGTTCATTACACATGAACACTGTGCCAATTCCTGCAAATGCTTTATGCATTTGGAAGATGAGAACGGAGATGGTTTCATAGTATATTGAAGCCCTCTTTTTTCTCGTTTCCACGAGAAGAAAGAGGGCTTTTTTCGTTCAAGCAAAAGAAAGTTCGATGACTGCGCTCATTGCTGCACAGAATCAATACAGTAAGAAAAGGAGGGCCAGCATGATTGAATTTAAACAGGCGGTTAAGACATTTCGACTAGGTAAGCGTGAAGTGACAGCAGTTAATGACGTGAGTTTGTCCGTTGCACAAGGAGAGATCTTCGGGATTATTGGGTTTAGTGGTGCAGGGAAAAGTACATTGCTTCGACTCGTTAATATGCTGGAGCGACCAACCACGGGTTCTATTCAAGTACAAGGAGTAGACCTAGCAACACTTTCTCAAAAAGATTTAAGGAAGCTGCGGCGCCGAATTGGGATGATTTTTCAAAACTTTAATTTGTTTTCATCGAGAACGGTTGCTGGAAATGTTGCGTATCCTTTAAAGCTTGCAGGAGGGGCAAAAAAAGAAGTCACTGCACGAGTAGCAGAACTATTGGAGTTTGTTGGACTATCTGATAAAGCGAATGATTACCCTGAACAACTTTCCGGTGGACAAAAACAGCGGGTTGGTATCGCAAGAGCACTCGCTACATCACCTGATATATTAATTTGCGATGAAGCAACGTCAGCATTAGACCCAGACACAACAGCTGATATCCTTCGACTTCTGAAAAAAGTGAACAAGGAATTAGGGATTACAATTTTGCTGATTACACACGAGATGCACGTTATTCAAGAAATATGCGATCGTGTCGCAGTAATGGAAGATGGAGAAGTGATTGAATCAGGGTCTGTCTTTGACACGTTTACAAATCCACAACATCCAACGACAAAGCGTTTCATCCAGTCAGTACAACAGGATCGACCTTCAAATGCATTGCTTAAAGAGTGGCGTGCAAAGGGAGGGAAAAAATTGTATCGCGTGATCTTTAAAGGTGAAGTAGCTAGTGATCCAGTTCTCTCAAGGCTAACGCAAGAATTTGGAGTGAATTTCAATATTGTATATGGTTCCATCCGTGAACTGCAGGAGAAGTTTTTTGGAAATTTGTTAGTTTCATTTGATGGTGATGAACATTCTGTAAACCTACTGATTGCAGCATTGAAAGAAACCGTAGAGATCGAGGAGGTTGCTGTTCATGAAGGTTGATTGGACAACATTTTGGCCAAGAATTGTAGAGTCAACAGGTGAAACGGTTCTCATGGTCATCGCAACGCTCATCTTTGGCTCGATTTTAGGAATAAGTATCGGTTTACTGCTTTACGTAACTAGAAAAGGGAACATTTTAGAAAAGCAATGGGTGTTTCAAACATTGAATATCCTTATCAATATCATTCGCCCGATACCCTTCATCATATTCCTTGTTGCACTAAGTCCTATTACAAGGGCTGTAGTAGGTTCCACAATCGGAACATGGGCGGCTATCTTTCCAATGACGATTGCAGCCTCTTTTGGAATCGCTAGAATTGTGGAAAACAACTTGGTAGGTATAGATCCTGGAGTTGTGGAAGCTGCTAAAGCGATGGGGGCAAGCCCTTTTCAAATCATTTTTACAGTTCTAATACCAGAGGCTCTCGGTCCTCTAATTCTTGGTTTAACATTTGTAACAATTAGTTTAATCGACTTCTCGGCAATGGCAGGTACTGTTGGCGGAGGAGGATTGGGACATGTAGCGATGACATACGGATATCAGCGTTTCGATGGCAGTGTCATGCTGGTTACGGTAGTCATTCTAATTGTTCTGGTCCAGGTGGCACAGTGGTTAGGAAATACGCTATCACGGAAGGTTATGAGACGTTAGTTTTTGATCAGACACATACTTGGGGGAGATTATAATATGAAAAAAGCAATTATCTACTTAGGAACTGTCTTACTTCTATTAACATTAGGAGCTTGCAGCCAAAAAACATCAGGACAAGAAAAAGACTCAAATGTAGTAAAAATCGGTGTGACGGGATCAGATGGTGAAGTTTGGCCGATTCTTAAAGAGAAAGCTAAAGCTGAAGGAATTGAAATTAAACTCATCGAGTTTGCCGATTACACATTACCGAACCAGGCTTTAGCAAATGGAGATATTGACCTAAACTCATTTCAACACATTGCATTTTTAAGTCAGTTCACAAAAGAAAATGATGCAGACTTAACACCAATTGGAACAACAATCATTGCACCCATGGGGGTTTACTCAGAAAAGCTGAAGTCAATTGACGATATTGAAGATGGAGCACGTATCGCAATTCCGGATGATCCATCTAACCAAGCACGTGCTTTGAAATTACTAGAATCTGCAGGCCTGATAAAACTAGCTGATGATTTCGGATTGTTTGGAGATCCGTCGAAAATTGTCGAAAATCCGAAGAAACTCGACATTTATCCAATTGTAGCTCAACAAACTCCACGTGTACTGCCGGATGTTGCCGCTTCTGTCATTAATAATGGAGTCGCTGGGCAAGCAGGGTTTGATCCGGTAAAAGATCCAATCTATCTAGAAGACAGCGATGACGAAAATACATTGCCGTATGTAAATATCTTTGCAGCTAGGTCAGCAGATAAGAACAATGAAACCTATCAGCGAATTATTGAATTGTATCATGAAGAAGATGTGAAAAAAGCGGTGCAGGCAGATACAAATGGCGGTTCTGTCGTAGTTGATATTTCAAAGGAAGAGTTACTAAAAGTCTACAAAGGACTATAAGGGAGGAAAACTATTATGAGCACAATTACTTCTAATCGCGATGTTATTATAAATTCAATTGAATCTAACCGAGATCTATACATTCAAACGAGTCAAGAAATCCATGCCACACCTGAAATCGGCAACCAAGAATTCTTTGCTAGTGAGAAGCATGTCAAGCTATTAAAAGATGAAGGTTTTGAAGTTAAAACGGCGGTTGCTGGACATGAAACATCGTTTTACGCGGTGAAAGACAGCGGCATTCCAGGACCAGCAATCGCTTTTCTTGCCGAATACGATGCACTCCCAGGGTTAGGTCATGCGTGCGGACATAATATTATTGGTACTACCAGTGTAGCTGCTGGTATTGCTTTATCTAAAATAATTTCTGAGAGCGGAGGGCGTGTCGTTGTGTTGGGGACACCTGCAGAAGAAGGGGGGCCAAACGGCAGTGCAAAAGGAAGTTTTGTAAAACATGACTACTTAAAAGAGATTGACACAGCCTTAATGATTCACCCATCCGGTAAAACAGCATTGACGAGTGAGACGTTAGCTGTGGATCCGCTAGATTTCCATTTTTACGGAAAGCCTGCACATGCATCAGGTTCGCCTGAGAAAGGAATTAATGCATTAGACGCAGTCATCCAACTTTTTAATGGAATAAACGCACTCCGTCAGCAGCTTCCACAGGATGTGAGAATACATGGGATCATTACACACGGCGGGGAAGCTCCTAATATTATTCCCGAATACGCATCAGCAAGATTTTTCATCCGTGCTGAGACTTGGTCAAAAACCGTAGAGACTTCAACTAAGGTTCGTGCGATAGCTGAAGGTGCAGCTCTTGCAACCGGGGCTGAAGTTCAAATTAAACGGTTCCAAAATGAAGTCAAAGACTTTGTATTGAACTCTGTATTAGACGGAATTTTACATGAGGAATTAGAAACAGTTGGTGAAGTTGTTCATACTGAAAAGAAAATCGGTAAGGGTTCTACAGATGCAGGAAATATTAGTTATGAAGTCCCCACAGCACATCCTTATATAAAGATCGGTCCTGATGACCTAATTGCCCACACGGATGAATTTAGGGAGGCTGCCAAATCACCTGTTGGAGATGAAGCACTCATTAAAGGTGCAAAGGTGTTGGCATCAACCGGATATAGACTGTTAACAGATGCTGAGCTTCTGCATCGTGTTAAGAAGGAATTCGAAAAAAGTTTGAAAGAAAAACAATAAGGTCGCTCATATAAAATTCGTTTGCTAAATTGTCCATAAACTAACAAACAGCTTATTCTTCCTGATTCAGTGGAAGAATAAGCTGTTTTTGAATTGGGGATAGTTACTAATAGAGGGGAATCTATTCAATCTTGCAAAAAGGTTTTAAATATACCAGGGTCCAGCAATTACATTGACAAGAATAGTATTTGAAAAACATTAAAATTTTTAATGAGAGTACAGTTTTTCTGCGAAATCGATACAATCTTTACACACCTCACCATAGCTAAATTATCAGAAGTTCGATAAAATGAAGTAATCGATAAGGGTACAGGAGGAATTGCAGTGGCTGAACAGAAGAAGACATTTTATATTACAACACCGATTTATTATCCAAGTGGTAAATTTCATATTGGTACGGCATATACCACCGTGGCATCTGATGCAATGGCGCGTTACAAACGACTCCGTGGATACGACGTACGCTTCTTAACGGGAATGGACGAGCATGGACAAAAAATCCAAGAAAAAGCAGAAGAAGCAGGCCGTCCTCCTCAAGAATACGTCAATGACATCGCTGACTACGCCAAGCGTATATGGAAGCTAATGGATATTACGTATGATGACTTCATCCAAACGACGGAGGAGCGACATAAAAAGACCGTCCAAAAGATTTTCCAAAAGTTTCTCGATAATGGGGATATCTATAAGGGGGAATACGAAGGATGGAAATGTATTCCGTGTGAATCGTATTTCACTGAAGCTCAGTTAGTAGACGGCAATTGTCCAGATTGTGGTCGTCCGGTAGAACGTGTAGCTGAAGAATCGTATTTCTTTAATATGAAGAAGTATTCCGATCGTCTCCTTCAATATTATGAAGATCACCCAGGGTTCATTGAGCCGGAATCTCGTAAAAACGAAATGATTAATAACTTCATTAAACCGGGTCTTGAAGACTTATCCGTATCCAGGGTGTCCTTCGACTGGGGGATTAAAGTGCCTGGAGATCCGAAGCATGTTATTTACGTATGGGTGGATGCGTTAACCAACTACATTACGTCACTTGGATACTTGTCAGATGACGATTCACTATTTAATAAGTACTGGCCAGCTGACGTTCAAGTGGTGGGGAAAGATATCGTTCGATTCCATACGATTTACTGGCCGATTTTCTTGATGGCATTAGACTTACCGCTACCGAAGAAGGTATTTGCACACGGATTCATCATGATGAAAGACGGTAAAATGTCCAAGTCTAAAGGAAATGTCGTCTATCCAGATATGCTTGTAGAACGTTATGGTCTAGACGCGACTCGTTACTTCCTATTACGTGAGCTACCGTTCGGTCAGGATGGAACGTTTTCTCCAGAATCATTCGTTGAACGAACGAATTATGATTTAGCGAATGACTTAGGAAACTTGTTGAACCGTTCAGTTTCTATGATAAACAAATATTTTAATGGTGTGGTGCCTGTTGAACTCACAGAGCCAACGGAGTTTGACGAAAGTCTTCAATCCGCAATGACATCTACTGTGCAAAAGTATGAAGAGTCTCTTGAGAAAATGCAGTTCAGTATTGTGCTTTCCGAGCTATGGTCACTCGTATCCCGAACGAATAAATATATTGACGAAACGTCACCTTGGGTTCTTGCAAAAGAAGAGGCAGATCGCGGAAAGCTTGCCTCTGTAATGGTTCACTTAGCACAGTCACTACACCATATCGCAGTGATGTTACAACCATTCATGACCGAGTCACCGAAAAAAATTATAGAGCAGCTCGGTTTAGACGAATCCAAATTGGCATGGGACACGTTAGGCGATTTCAATACTATTCCAGAAAACACGAAAGTTATTGAAAAGGGAGTACCAATTTTCCCTAGACTGGATAACGAAGTTGAAATTCAATACATTAAAGAACAAATGGCGATTACCGCTCCTAAAGAAGCAGAAAAAGAAGAGCCTAAAGAAGAAACAACGGTGGAGGAATCCCCTGAAATTACAATTGATGCATTCAATGCCATCGATTTGAGAATTGCAACGGTAACTGCATGTGAAAAAATACCAAAAGCGGACAAATTATTGAAGTTGCAAGTCGACTTAGGTTATGAGCAGCGACAAGTAGTTTCAGGTATTGCTGAACATTACGATCCAGACCAATTGGTTGGACAAAAAGTAATTGTGGTAGCTAATTTAAAGCCCGTTAAATTGCGGGGCGAATTGTCTCAAGGGATGATATTAGCTGGTACGTCAGACGGAGTGTTAAAACTCGCTACAGCAGACGCATCTCTTGCAAATGGATCGCGTGTAAAATAATATAGGACAGCGGCTTTCTTCGGAGAGCCGCTGTTGTCTTTTGTTTGTAATCGTTTTGTAATGTAACTGCGATGTTTGTGTAAAGACAGGAAAGTACACTATAACTTATGTGAGGCGAATGAGATGTTAATAGACACACATGTCCATTTAAATGATAAACAGTATGAACCAGACATAGACCAAGTGATTCAGCGCGCACTTAACGCAGGTGTTGAGCGAATGGTGGTCGTCGGATTTGACCGCCCCACTATTATCAGAGCAATGGAGCTTACTGAAAAACATAGCTTTATATATGCGGTGGTCGGTTGGCATCCGGTCGATGCAATCGATTGTACCGAAGAGGATTTAAAATGGATTGAAGAGTTAGCGGCACATCCGAAAGTTGTTGGGATCGGAGAAACTGGACTCGACTATCATTGGGATAAGTCACCGAAAGAGGTTCAGCAAGAACTGTTTCGAAAGCAAATACGACTTGCGAAAAAAGTGGATTTGCCGATTATTATTCATAATCGAGATGCAACAGCAGATGTCGTACAAATCTTGCAAGAAGAAGAAGCCGGAACCACGGGTGGCATTATGCACTGCTTTAGTGGAAGTGTAGAAACTGCCAAACAATGCATAGATATGAACTTTATGATTTCTCTCGGAGGCCCGGTGACATTTAAAAATGCTAAGATGCCGAAACAAGTTGCGACTGAAATTCCACTCGAGTATTTACTTGTAGAAACAGACGCGCCGTATCTTGCACCCCATCCACATCGTGGTAAAAGAAACGAACCTGCATATGTCGCACTTGTTGCAGAACAAATCGCAGAACTAAAAGGAATATCACTCAAAGAGGTAGCTCGAATTACCACTCAAAATGCTATGAAATTATTTGCCATCGACTGACTTGATTTGCCGGGAGAATCACCCATTCATTGAAGATAGGTGACTTCCGGCATTCCTATGCGGGAAAGTTAGAACGGTTGACAGCATGAAATTGAGCCTATATAATCAGCCGAGTGAATAAGGAGGAGATTTTTTTCATGACGAAACGTACCATGGGAAACGGATTCTTTCAATCACTGAGGATACAAAAAATCGTAGCTGGCACAGCGATACTAGCGATTTTTATAACTGTTCTTTCTCTAGCTTTCTATGAAGGCACGAAGAAAAACATCACGCTTGAAGCGGGTGGCGAAACAGTAGAATTTAAAACACACGCGAAAACAGTTAAAGATGTACTGGCGCAGCGTGATATAGAAATTGGGTCTCACGACGTAATTTCACCCTCAGCAACAACGTCCATCAAAGATGGAATGACGATTGATTGGAAAAAGGCAAAACCCGTTGCAATAAATATGAATAACGACTCTACAACGATTTGGACAACTAAGTCTACAGTGCAAGCCATCCTGGATGAAGCGGGTGTAGAACTGGCAGATCATGATTCAGTTGAACCAAGCTTAGAGAGTAAAGTTGGCAATTCAGGTGAAATCTCGATTGACAAAGCGTTTCAAGTGACGCTTAAAGACGGTGAAAAGTCTACAAAAGTGTGGTCTACTTCGACTACGGTCGCTGACTTTTTAAAGAACGAGAACATTCAACTAGGTGAGTTGGATCGATTGGAAAGTGATAAGGAGCAGTTGCTGCTACCGAAGTCTGTTGTCTCAATTGTTCGTGTGGAAAAGGTCACCGATGTAGTGGAAGAGCCGACGGATTTCGACGTAAAAACACGTACTGACGATAATTTACTAAAAGGACGAAAAAAGGTTGTCCGAGAAGGTGAAAACGGGAAAGTCAGAAAGAGATTCGAAATCGTCAAAGAGAACGGAAAAGAAGTATCACGTAAGCTTATTCGTGAACACGTTGTCGCGCATCCAAAAACTCAAGTAGTCTCTGTAGGTTCTAAAGTCGCGCTTGCAAGTGCGACACCGCAATCTTCTACTGTGAAGACAAGTGTTTCACGTGGAAATGGAAGCGAGTCTGGCAAAGTGATGTATATGAATGCAACTGCTTATACAGCACATTGCACGGGTTGTAGTGGAATTACGGCTACTGGCATTAACTTAGCTGCTAACCCCAACTTGAAAGTCATAGCGGTAGATCCAAGTGTCATTCCACTTGGTTCAAAGGTATGGGTTGAGGGCTACGGTTACGCAATTGCAGGAGATACAGGTGGTGCTATAAAAGGCAATCGAATCGATTTGCACGTACCTAATGATGCTGCTGCTAAAAAGTTCGGCAGACGGCAAGTAAAGATAAAAGTATTAAAGTGATAGTACTCCACACAGTCTATAGAGGTAGGTCCAACAATCCGCATGGCTTGAAACTAGCCATGCGGATTGTTGTGGTATTTACGTATTCTGTACAATAAGGGGCACAGCCGTTAGAATTGAAGAAGACTTATTTTCAGGAAAGAGGAGTACAGTGGATATAAAAGAAGTTATCGTCGTGGAAGGAAAGTCCGACACGATTGCCATAAAGCGGGCAACTGGTGCAGATACCATCGAAACTAATGGCTCAGCAGTCGGTCAAGAAGCCCTAACTAAAATTCGTCATGCTCAAGAAACACGTGGAGTCATTGTATTTACGGATCCAGACTATCCAGGTAGAAGAATTCGAGCAATTATCGAACAACAAATTCCAGAAGTTAAGCATGCCTTCTTAACGAGGGAGCGTGCGATTGCGAAAAACGGAAAAAAAGTTGGTATTGAGCATGCCACGGATGAGGACATTAGAAAAGCTCTCCAAGCTGTCTACACAGTTGACACAACTATAATAGAAGAAACCCCGCGCGAATTACTAATTGAAGCACGTTTAATTGGGCATCCTGAAGCTAAAAAGCGACGTGATCGTTTAAGTGAGCTTCTGCAAATTGGTCAAGTGAATGGTAAAGGGCTCCAAAAACGGCTTACTATGTTTCGAATAAGTGAAACTGTGCTCATGCAGGCACTTTTAAGGATAGACGAGGAGGAACAAAAATGGTGAAAGACATTGCAACCCCCGCAAGGACAAAGGAAATACTGGAGAAGCACGGGTTTTCCTTTAAAAAAAGTTTGGGACAGAACTTTTTGATCGACCCGAATATTTTAAAAAACATTATACATCATGCAGATATCGATAAGCGATCGGGCGTCATCGAAATTGGACCGGGAATTGGTGCACTCACGGAGCATATTGCACGTGCAGCAGGTAAAGTTGTTGCCTATGAAATAGATGATCGTTTGCTACCGGTTTTAGAAGACACTCTTTCTCCCTATTCAAACGTCACAGTCATTCATCAAGACATACTAGACGTCGATTTACATGCAGCTTTGGAAGAACAATTCTCAGATGTTGAAGAAGTAACCGTCGTCGCAAACCTCCCTTACTACGTCACGACACCAATTATTATGAAGTTTTTGATGGGCAAGGTACCCATTGAGCGAATGGTCATTATGATGCAGCACGAGGTAGCCGACCGTATCACTGCTGTTCCAGGTACCAAAGCGTATGGATCCCTCTCAATTGCGATTCAATATTATATGGATGCAGAGGTCTCCATGGTTGTCCCAAGAACGGTATTCATGCCACAGCCAAACGTAGAGTCTGCTGTCCTTCGTTTGTCGAGGAAAGCACACCCACCCGCTTCGGTTATTAATGAGGAATTTCTATTTCAAGTGGCAAGAGGATCGTTCGTGCAAAGACGAAAGACCATCTTAAATAACTTACAAACATCTCTTCCTCAAGGAAAGGCGAAGAAGGAAGCAATTATAGCTGCGCTCACCGAAGCAGGAATAGATCCAGTCAGAAGAGGAGAAACTCTTTCTATTGAAGAATTCGCAAACCTGTCGAATGCTTTGTATGAGGAGTTTTGTAGTATCGAAAAGTAAAGTATCCTGGAGTTATGACTATTTTAAGAAAAAAAGAATGTCGAAAGATGAAAAAATGCTATAAAAGGATTGACAAAGAGGATTTCAACCTGTTAAAATTTAAATTTTAATTGACAGAACTTTTTAACTGTGTTATGATAATACACAGTGAGGTGGAAGCGACGTGCCAAAAACATTAGCGGACATTAAAAAGTCATTGGATGCTCACTTAGGAAAACGTCTGCACCTTCGTGCAAACGGCGGTCGTAAAAAAACGATCGAAAGAGCTGGAATCCTTCGTGACACGTATCGTGCGGTATTTGTAGTGGAACTTGATCAGGACGAAAATGCGTTTGAACGGGTATCATACAGCTATGCGGATATTTTAACTGAGGCAGTTGAAATAACGATACTGGACGGTGGAGACACCACAGCGTTTGAGATTAAATAGCACTTTTATCATTTTTGATTTATTTTTAGACAAAACACCTCCCACTTTCCATTGAAAGTGGGAGGTGTTTTTTTGTGGTTCATGTTCATACTACATTTGTCAGCCAAGAAGGAGGAAACCTAAATGGCGAGAAGAAACGGAGTAATGTCTGAGCAACTTAAAGAAGAGATTGCAAAAGAACTTGGATTTTACGATGTGGTTCAACGTGAAGGTTGGGGAGGCATCAAGTCTCGCGATGCAGGCAACATGGTGAAGCGTGCAATTGAGATGGCAGGACAAGGAATGGTGGATAAAGATCGACCGCAATAAAGTTCATTGGACCTTGTACGACCCAAATCCAACGTATGGCTGACAAAAGAGGCTGTTGCTCTGCACACTATGTGCCTTGCACAGCCCTTTTTTTGTATTCAACCATTGTTTTTTTATCGAATCTAGGCACTTTTAAACCCTCCTATGGTAAAATAGTGAGCAATGAAGTTTGAATGGAGGCAGCCAGATGAGTATGGTATCTGAAAAAGCGCCAGCTAAAATTAATTTAACGCTCGATGTCTTACAAAAACGTCCGGATGGTTTTCACGAAGTTGAAATGATCATGACAACAGTGGACCTTGCTGATCGTATTTGGTTAAAGCCTTTAGATCGTGGTATTACAATCCGTTCTTCTGAACGGTTTGTCCCGAATGATAAACGCAACCTGGCGTGGCAAGCGGCAGATATTTTGCGGAAAAAATTTGATATCCGGAGTGGTGTGGAAATTACTCTCGATAAAAACATTCCGGTCGCTGCAGGCTTAGCGGGTGGTAGCTCCGATGCAGCTGCCACCTTAAGAGGATTAAATAGATTGTGGAATCTTGGGCTCTCATTGGACGAGTTAGCGGTGCTTGGTGCAAGTATTGGTTCGGACATCCCGTTTTGTGTATATGGGGGGACAGCACTTGCTTCCGGACGCGGTGAACAAATTCAACACTTACCCGTTCCACCAAACTGCTGGGTTGTGTTAGCAAAACCACCTATCTCAGTATCGACTGCAGATATTTATGGAGGACTGGACATTCGAGGTATTCAGCATCCTGATACTGCGGGCATGATGCAGGCACTCGATTCAGCCGATTATGAAACGATGTGCAAGAAGGTAGGCAATGCATTAGAGCCGGTCACGATGCGTTTGCATCCCCAAGTAAGCGTACTAAAAGATCAAATGTTGAAGTTTGGAGCGGACACAGTACTGATGAGTGGAAGTGGTCCTACGGTGTTCGGACTCGTTCAACATGAATCCCAGGTTGCCCGTATTTACAACGGACTAAAAGGATTCTGTCCTGAAGTGTATGCAGTACGAATGATGGGGGAACGGATCAACCTTGCTTGAAAACGGACAATTGTGATAGTCTGAAGTTATAATATTCGGGTTTTAGGAGTTGTTGGATATGAAATGGAAGAGGAGTGAACGTCTCGTTGAGATGACACGCCATTTGTTGGAGAACCCTCATCAACTCATTCCGCTAACGGTTTTCTCAGAACGTTTTCAGGCCGCAAAATCGTCAATTAGTGAAGACCTGACAATTATCAAAGAGACATTTGAAGAAAGTGGAACTGGAAAACTGTTAACAGTTTCTGGAGCTGCTGGTGGGGTGAAATATATACCGTTGATGTCTGATCGAGCAGTGCGGGAGGTAATCGCACAAATGATCGAAGAATTGAGTCACTCTGACCGGTTATTACCCGGAGGATACTTGTATTTGACTGATTTGCTGGGCAATCCTCAGCTGATGGACAAGGTAGGGCGAGTGTTTGCCTCAGCTTTCTCGAATCACAACATTGACGTTATTATGACAGTAGCAACGAAGGGAATCCCAATCGCCCAAGCGATTGCCCGTCATTTGAATGTTCCTGTTGTGATAGTGCGAAGAGACAGTAAAGTGACAGAAGGATCGACCGTCAGTATAAATTACGTTTCTGGATCGACCCGAAGAATTCAAACAATGGTGTTGTCCAAGCGTAGCATGAAAAGTGGGCAGCGAGTCTTATTGACGGATGATTTCATGAAGGCTGGAGGAACGATGCTCGGTATGCGCCACTTGGTTGAAGAGTTTGACTGTGAACTGGCAGGTGCTGCCGTTCTTGTTGAGTCTGAACACACAGAAGAGGTCCTTGTCGAAAACTATCGTTCACTCGTAAAGTTGTGTAAAGTGAACGAGCGAAATCGAACAATTGAACTGGAAGAAGGAAACTACTTTTTGGAAGGTGGAGATGAAAGATGAATTATGTAGCGACTGATCAAGCTCCGAAAGCGATTGGACCTTATGCACAAGCAGTGAAGGTGAATGGTTTAGTGTACACGTCTGGGCAAATTCCGTTGCGAACAGATGGAGAAATCGCAGGAGCAACGATTGAAGAGCAAACGAACCAAGTATTTGAAAACTTGAAAGCAGTGCTTGCAGAAGCGAACTCATCTCTAACTCAAGTGGTCAAAGCTACGGTCTTCATTAAAGACATGAACGAGTTTGGCGCACTTAACGAAGTGTATGCAAAACACTTTGGAGATCATACGCCAGCGCGTTCAACAGTAGAAGTGGCACGACTTCCTAAAGATGTAAAAGTTGAGATTGAAGTTGTTGCAGTTACAGCAGATTAACACAAAACGTTCCTTTAACGGGACGTTTTTTTAATTGGAATCAATTTTAAATTATCCGAAAAATTTAAAATTGAAAAAAGGGATTTTAAAAGATTTGTAGAAAGGTTACAGCATACAGTTTTCAAGAAAGGGGAATGGGAACGAGTATGCAAGTTACTAATGTTCGCTTACGAAAGATAGAGACCAATGGAAGAATGCGTGCAATCGCTTCAATTACATTTGACGAGGAATTTGTTGTGCATGACATACGAATTATTGAAGGAAATGACGGCTTGTTTGTTGCGATGCCAAGCAAACGAACGCCGGACGGTGAGTTCCGAGATGTAGCACACCCTATCAATCCTGCATCACGGACGAAGATTCAGGATGCTGTTTTAAATGCATATTTTGCAGATGAGAAAGAACCAGCTTTAGAAGAAGTACCTGTTTAAAAGACAAATTGTCGAAGAATTGTCACAGAGCCGCCGCTATTTTGCGTAGCGGCTCTTTCCGCGCGATTTCGGCTAACGTTAAATAGAAAAAGACATCAATAATAGAATATTGACCTCAACTTGTCAAGTAGGAATAGTTGAAAAATCACACCTACTCAGCTATAGTCATATATGAAAAAATAGATGGAGGACGACTCATGACACATACATATGCAATTGTTTTGGCAGCTGGTCAAGGCACACGCATGAAGTCCAATTTATATAAAGTGCTTCACCCTGTCTGTGGTAAACCTATGGTGGAACACGTGATTGATCACGTAAAAGGTATAGGAGCAGACCGAGTAGTAACTGTTGTTGGCCATGGAGCGGAGCTCGTTGAAGAGACGCTAGGTCAAAAAAGTGAATATGTGCTTCAAGCTGAGCAACTTGGGACGGCACATGCAGTTCAGCAAGCAGAAGACTTACTAGGTGAGTTGGAAGGCACTACACTCGTTATTTGTGGGGATACACCGCTAATCCGTTCTGAAACAATGGAGGCTCTTGTGAGTAAACACAAAGAACTTGGTGCGAAAGCGACTATTCTTACTGCAATTGCAGATAATCCTACCGGATATGGACGAATTATCCGGGGCGAACAAGGACAAGTCCTTCGCAATGTGGAGCAAAAGGATGCAACACCTGCAGAACAAGCAGTCACTGAGATTAATACTGGGACGTATTGTTTTGATAACCGCGCTCTTTTTGAAGCACTCAAGAAAGTGAAGAATGACAATGCACAAGGTGAATACTACTTACCGGATGTAATGGGCATACTTCAATCTGAAGGTGCACTAATCGGCGCACATGTATCAGATGATTTCAGTGAGACTCTAGGTGTCAATGATCGAGTGGTGCTTGCGCAAGCGGAGGCTGTCATGCGTCACCGTATCGCTGAAAAGCACATGCGTAATGGAGTGACCATCATTGCCCCTGAAACAACTGTGATTAGTGCAGATGCGGTCATTGGTCGCGATACTGTCATTCAACCAGGTACGATTATTGAAGGTCACAGTAAGATCGGTGAAGAATGTAACATTGGACCGAATAGCCACATTGTCGACAGTGAAATCAGTAATCGGACTTCGATTCATTCATCTGTGGTCAAGTTGAGCAAAATTGGATCGGAGACGACAGTTGGCCCGTTCGCCCATATTCGCCCAGATACAGATCTTGGAGATCGTGTGAAAGTTGGTAACTTTGTCGAGATTAAGAAATCATCGTTTGGACAAGGAAGTAAAGTTTCCCATCTCAGCTATATCGGAGATGCTGAAGTAGGTTCTGCCGTCAATATTGGTTGCGGGTCTATTACAGTAAACTACGATGGTAAAAACAAATACAAAACAACTATTGAAGATGAAGCATTCATCGGTTGTAACTCGAATTTAGTAGCACCTGTCACAGTAGGAAAAGGCTCTTTTGTTGCTGCAGGTTCAACGGTTACTAAGGATGTACCACAAGATGCACTTGCAATTGCACGAGCTCGCCAGGAGAATAAAGAAGGATATGCAACAAAACTAAATTCTAAACGATAAAACAGGAGGTCCATCATGGGCAATGAATATCCGAATCACAAACTGAAACTTTTTACGTTGAACGCAAACGAACCTTTAGCGAAAGAGGTAGCTGATGTAATTGGACGACCACTCGGCGAATGCTCAGTAAAGCGTTTCAGTGATGGAGAAGTTCAAATTAATATCGAAGAAAGCATTCGGGGCTGTGATGTTTTCGTAATTCAATCGACATCGAATCCTGTTAATGACAACTTAATGGAGCTCCTTATTATGATTGACGCATTGCGTCGAGCATCTGCACGGACGATTAACGTTGTTATGCCCTACTATGGTTACGCTCGTCAGGATCGTAAAGCTCGTTCACGTGAGCCGATTACAGCGAAACTCGTTGCCAACTTGCTTGAAAAAGCTGGAGCGGATCGCGTAATTGCAATGGATCTTCATGCACCACAGATTCAAGGATTCTTCGATATTCCTATTGATCACTTGGTTGCAGTACCTTTGTTATCCGATTACTTCAAGAACCAGGGATTCAAGGGTGACGATATCGTTATCGTATCTCCAGATCATGGGGGAGTGACACGAGCTCGTAAAATGGCGGACCGTTTGAAAGCTCCAATTGCAATTATCGACAAACGCCGACCGAAGCCAAATGTCAGTGAAGTGATGAACATTGTTGGGCAAGTAGAGGGTAAAATTGCAATTCTGATCGATGATATCATTGACACAGCAGGTACAATCACTGCAGGTGCAAATGCGATTATTGAAAGTGGTGCTAAAGAAGTGTACGCATGTTGCACACACCCAGTATTGTCTGGGCCAGCTATTCAACGCATTAATGATTCAAAGATTAAAGAATTGGTCATTACTAACACGATTGAACTTCCAGAAGACAAAAATTCACCAAAAATTAAGCAACTATCTGTTGCAAAACTTATGGCTGATGCAATTGTGCGTGTCTTTGAAGAAAAGTCAGTCAGCACTCTATTCGACTAATCCGACAACATAGCTAGTTGTGGATGTGCATGAAATGTTTTGGAACGTCTTGTAACGGGTATTTACTGTGTAGGAAAACTTTTATATAAAAAGGGGACTAAACATATGAGTACAGCATTACAGTCAAAAAAACGAGAAACTGCACCACAATCAGCATTGCGTCAATTACGCCATGAAGGAAAAGTTCCTTCTGTCGTATATGGTTTTAAAACAGAGTCAACTTCTATCACTGTGGAGGAACGAGACCTCATTAAAACGATTCAAGAACATGGTCGTAATGGGGCGTTTAAATTGGATGTTGATGGTAAGAAAGTAGATGTCATCTTAAGTGACTTTCAGGCTGATGTATTAACAGGGAAAGTCGAGCATGCTGACTTTTTAGCAATCAACATGTCTGAAGAACTTGAAGTAGACGTTACAATCCACCTTTCAGGAGAGTCAGTTGGTGAGAAAGCTGGCGGAGTTGTTCAGCAGCCACTTTGGGAAGTGAAAGTGAAAGCGAAGCCTTCTGAAATTCCAGAGCACATTGATGTAGATGTATCTAAATTGGATATCGGTGAAGCTATTCAAATCTCAGACTTACGTGCAGGCTCGAAATATGAAATCCTTAACGAAGACGAAGAAACGGTTGTTCTCATTTCTGCTCCACGAACAGCTGAAGAACTAGAGGCGCTCGATGAAGGTACTACTAGTGAAACTGCAGACCCTGAAGTAGTAAACGAGAAAGACGAAGACCAAGAATAATCACCAAGAGCGCACGGCAACCCGTGCGCTTGTTTTTTCGTTTGTCAATTTTATCGAAAGAAAGAGAGTAATTAGATGAAAATGATAATTGGGCTCGGGAATCCGGGCAAACAATATGCGTCGACCCGTCATAATGTCGGATTTCAAGCAATCGATTTATTGGCAGAGCAGCTAAATGCACCAGCTATGCAAACAAAATTCAATGGAATGATCACCACAGTTCATGTAGGAACGGAAAAAGTCATGCTTGTAAAACCATTAACGTATATGAACCTATCCGGCGAATGCGTGCGTCCTCTTTTGGACTACTACGAAATAGATGATGACGAGATTGTCGTCATTTATGATGATTTAGACCTGGCACCTGGAAAGTTACGTCTTCGTGCAAAAGGCGGTGCGGGCGGACATAACGGCATGAAATCATTGATTGCTCATATAGGAACAAACGAATTCAACCGAATCCGTGTTGGTGTTGGTAGACCGGATGGACCTATCAGTGTAGCAGATTATGTACTTAGCGCATTCAGCAAAGACGAACAGCCGCTCATTCAGAAGGCGGTGGAAAGAAGCGCATCCGCCTGTCGAGCATGGTTAGAACGTCCGTTTCTTGAAATAATGAACGAATATAATGGAGCTTAAGCATAAGTCATCCCAACCATGCCTATACTTGTACAAAAAGAGAGGCGGTCTACTGGGTGATTTCTTATCGTTGTAAACATTGCCAAACGGAAATCGGTTCGATTCCGTTCGCATCCGTCGAGGAAACAATCCGCGACTTGTTAAAGGCAGATGAAACGAACGAGGAGCGCTTTGTCGAAATATCTCATCATGGCGGGCTGGAAGTTCGTTGTATTTGCGAACAGTGTGAGCGCGTGATGCATGCGTCTCCAGATTATTACACAGTTGAAAAGTGGCTTCAATGAGAAGCCTGGCTTTGGCACCTCTTCAAGGGTGTGCAAAGCTTTTTGTGCTTATGCATTTCAGGGAGAAAGGGACGGATTCGAATGGATTCTCTAGTAAACTATTACGAAACGACTTCGGAAATTGAGCGGTTGACGAGCGAACTCAAACAAGGACGAGATCGTCAATTGCTGACTGGGTTGACGGGCGGTGCAAAAACGCTTCTATTCCAAGCACTACAAAAAGATACGAGCCGTCCAATGCTCATCGTCTCGCCGAATATGCTACAGGCACAGCGTACATATGAAGACCTTGTCAAGCTGTTGGGCGAAACCCAAGTCCATTTATACCCTGCAGAAGAGTTAGTTGCGGCTGACTTTGCTTTTGCAAGTTTTGAACTACGCGCAGGACGAATTGACACACTCAATCATTTGGCAAAACACCGTGAGGGCATTTATATCACGCCTGTAGCGGGTCTGAAAAAAATTGTCCCTTCCAAGGAACGGTGGGAAAGCAGCACGTTATCTGCGGCAGTCGGTGATTCGATTCAAACAGAAGACTGGCTGCAACGTTTGATAAGTATGGGATATTCCCGACAGGATATGGTCACAGCGCCGGGTGAATTTGCCCTCCGTGGCGGGATTTTAGACGTCTATCCTCTCACTATGGAAGACCCCGTCCGTGTAGAGTTGTTTGATACAGATATCGATTCCATTCGTACGTTTTCAGCTGAAGATCAACGCTCTACTGGAAAACTGGACAAACTGACTCTTTTACCTGCGACTGAATTCACTTGGTCTGACGAGGATCTCCGGCAGATTGCAGACAAGCTTGAAGGTTCTCTTTCAAAAAGTTTAAAGAAAGTGAAAGATGAGCTTGTAAAAGAGAAGTTACTGCTTTCTATCTCAGCAGATATAGAGCTGATGAGGACTGGAATTCAGCCAGAGAATATGGTGAAGTACGCTGGATTTGCTGGAGACCAAGTAGCGGAACTTGGGAGTTATTTGCCTGAAAATGCGCTTGTCATATTTGATGAAATTAATCGCATACAAGAAACAGCAGCAACACTTGAAAAAGACGAAGAAGAATGGCGCATGTCTTTGTTGGAAGAAGGAAAAATCGTTCATGATGCCAAACTTTCTGTGTCATTCATCGAAGCCCATGCAGCATTAAACACAAAAACTATATACATGTCTTTATTCACAAGAAGTTTGCCTGGAATTGCGGTGAAAGAAATTATCTCCTTTTCATGTAAACCGATGCAGCAATTTCATGGTCAAATGAATTTGTTGAAATCAGAAATGGAACGTTGGCATCAAAATCAGTTTAATGTTTTCATCCTTGCTGAAGGGAAAGAACGTGTCGATCAGGTCCACTCTATTTTGAGCGATTATGATATAGATGCGACAGAGAACGGGGTTGCGACTAAAGAGGGAATGATAACGGTAGTGGACGGAAGTCTGCATGCAGGCTTTGAACTTCCGTTGCATCGTCTTGCAGTTCTTACGGACGGGGAGCTATTTAAAGGAAAACCTAAACGGAAAACACGTCCACAAAAAGCATCGAATGCAGAACGTATTAAAAATTATTCGGAGATCCAACCCGGTGACTACATTGTTCACGTCAATCACGGTATTGGTAAGTATTATGGAGTCGTCACATTAGAAGTCAGTGGAATCAGTAAAGACTACCTCGATATTCGGTACCGTGGAGAAGACAAGTTGTTTGTCCCTGCGGATCAAATCGATTTAATCCAAAAATATGTGGCCTCTGGTGATAAGGAACCGAAACTTCATAAACTAGGCGGCGCAGAATGGAAAAAGACGAAAACGAAAGTCACTGCTGCAGTTAAAGATATTGCCGATGATCTCATTAAGCTGTATGCCGAACGTGAAGCACAAAAAGGGTATGCCTTTTCAGAGGATGATGACCTTCAACGTTCGTTTGAAAATGCTTTTCCTTATGAGGAAACCGAAGATCAGCTCCGCTCGATTGTTGAAGTAAAGCGAGATATGGAAAAAGAGCGTCCGATGGATCGGTTGTTATGTGGAGACGTAGGATATGGAAAGACGGAAGTGGCGATTCGTGCCGCATTTAAAGCGGTTTCAGACGGCAAACAAGTTGCATTTCTTGTACCAACGACTATCTTAGCGCAACAACACTACGAGACTATGAAGGCCAGATTTGCAGATTTCCCGCTAGAAGTATCGTTGTTAAATCGTTTCCGTCCCAAGAAACAACAAACCGAAACGAAAAAAGGACTTAAAAATGGAACAATCGACGTAGTAGTTGGAACCCACCGACTACTTTCTAAAGATGTGGCCTATCAAGATCTAGGACTACTTATTGTCGATGAAGAGCAGCGTTTCGGTGTTACACATAAAGAAAAACTGAAACAGTTAAAGACGAATGTCGATGTCTTAACGTTAACCGCCACTCCTATTCCGCGGACATTGCACATGTCAATGATCGGTGTACGAGATTTGTCCATTATCGAAACCCCACCTGCAAACCGTTTTCCGGTGCAGACGTACGTCATGGAAAATAACCTTGCGTTAACACGTGAAGCGATAGAACGTGAGATGTCTCGAGGGGGACAGGTTTTCTATTTGTATAACCGTGTGGAAGATATGGCGAAAAAGGTGGATGAAATTCGACAACTTGTCCCTGAAGCGCGCGTTGGATTTGCTCATGGTCAAATGGGAGAAGCTGCGTTAGAAGAGGTCATTCTTAGTTTCCTCGAGGGGGAATATGATGTTCTCGTTACTACCACGATAATTGAAACGGGAATTGATATCCCAAACGTGAATACGTTGCTGGTTCATAACGCAGATCGAATGGGTCTCTCTCAGTTGTATCAGCTCAGAGGTCGCGTTGGACGTTCGAATCGGGTGGCGTATGCGTATTTCCTATATGAACGAGACAAAGTCCTAACAGAAGTTGCTGAAAATCGCCTTCAAGCAATTAAGGAGTTTACGGAACTAGGATCTGGTTTTAAAATTGCGATGCGCGATTTATCTATTCGAGGAGCGGGAAATTTACTTGGCTCCCAGCAACATGGGTTCATCGACTCTGTCGGGTTTGACTTGTACTCACAAATGCTTCAAGACGCGGTTGAGGAGAAACAAACGGGTATCTCCAAAGAAGACCGTCCGGATCTGGAGATCTCGCTCCCCATCAACGCTTATTTACCTGATACGTATATTAAAGATGGCTATCAAAAAATCCAAATGTATAAACGTGTCAAAGCTATTGAGGTGGAAGAAGACTTTAATGAGTTGTGGGATGAAATGACGGATCGATTTGGCGATCTCCCATTTGAAGCGGAATTGCTCCTTCGAGTTGGTCGGATTAAAGCTTGGGGGAAAGCTGCAGGCGTTGTTTCGATTAAAAAACGGCAAACCGTCATCGAGATTCGCTTTTCACCTGAAGGAACTGCAAAAGTAGACGGAGCAAAACTTGTATCAGAGACGCTTAGTTTCGGTCGTGCAGTCGGTTTTACGATGGACAATGGAAGTTTGCTTATTACGATTGATGATCGACGACTTGGACAACAAACTGAATTTGATATATTGGAAGCAATTATGCGACTTTTGCAAGATGCATCCAAGGAAACAACTGAAGTTGATGCCGAATAGAGCCACCCCTGCATAAAATGCCCATGTATGAACCATACTGAAACCGTAGCGCGGATTTCATATGGAAAGTGAGGCATCATGCATGAAGGCAACCGGTATCGTCCGCAGAATCGATGACTTAGGAAGAGTGGTCATCCCGAAAGAGATTAGACGAACACTTCGGATACGAGAAGGAGATCCACTCGAAATTTTTACGGATCGTGATGGGGAAGTCATTTTGAAGAAATATTCCCCGATTTCAGAGCTCGGGCAGTTTGCAGTAGAATATGCAGAGACCCTATATCAAACACTCGGTACTCCGACGCTTATAAGTGATCGGGATGAAGTGATTGCTGTAGCGGGACTTGCGAAAAAAGACTACATGAATCGTCAAATTACTGCCGACGCAGAAGAAATGTTAACAAAACGTACAATGATCACTGAAAAGATGGAGAAAACCGTTGAATGGGTTCCTGGGCAAACGGAACAAGTAAAATCGTATTGTGTTACTCCGATTGTCGTAAACGGTGATACGATTGGAGCCATTTACCTCCTTTCAAAAGTTCATTTCATTGGTGAAGCAGAACAGAAAACTGCAGAAACCGCAGCTCTATTTTTGTCCAAACAGATGGAGCAGTAACACACCTGCACAACCTGAGAACATCGGGATGTGCAGGTTTTTTTGTGCGTATCATGTCATGCTGTCGTTTTAGGCTTCGAATGGTATAATGGACTCCATCTACAAGACGAAAGAGGATTCAGTATGGCAGCATCAGAATGGAATATGAAAACATTCATGAAAGGTGCTTCGATCTTAACGATATCTGCACTAATTGTGAAACTGCTTGGGGCTGTCTATCGTGTACCTTTTCAAAACTTGGTCGGGGACAAGGGGTTTTATATTTACCAACAAGTGTATCCTTTTATCGGCATATTCATCATCTGGACAACGTATGGAGCCGCAGTTGTAATCTCCAAGTTATTGGCGAGTACACAAATCCCAGAAGAACGGCGTGCCATTTTAAAGTTATCTTTTGTATATTTAGGTGTGCTGAGTATTATTGCTTTTATCACTCTTTTTACGGGTGCGTCCTGGATAGCTAATTTGATGGGGGATCCTGAGTTAGCGCCCCTGTTACAAACTGGCGCATATGTACTGCTCGTCATGCCGTTTCTAGCGGTATATAAAGGAACCTTTCAATCCCGTGGAGAAATGGTACCGATAGCTGTGTCTGGTGTCGGGGAGCAAGGAATCCGTGTTGCGATTATTCTTATTGGCACATGGATAGCGGTTCAATCAGGCGCATCGCTATACGAAACTGGAACGATAGCCGTTTGGGGGGCTGTCATTGGTCAAACAGCGGGTGTTGTACTGCTTTTTTTATGGAGCCGAAAGTCGGTAAAAGCACCAGCAATCGCATTTCCTATTGATAAACGAAAAATAATTAAAGAGCTCACACTGATCAGCTTAAGTGTCAGTGCGAGCTCACTTATTTTACTGCTGTATCAGATGGCAGATGCGTTTACGGTTTTGAATTTATTATCAAATTCAGGTGTTCATGAAGAAATTGCTATGACAGCAAAAGGTGTTTACGATCGTGGGCAACCCCTCGTTCAGCTCGGTAGCCTCATTGCTACAACACTTGCAATGGCAATCGTTCCACTCATTTCATACCATACGACAATGTCTGGCGGTCGCAGTGCTTGGCCGTTTGTTCGTTTGACCTTCCGGGTTGCAATTTTGTTCGGGTGGGCAGCAGCAGTAGGACTCGCAGCTCTATTACCACAAGTAAACGTGTTGTTATTTGAAACAAATGAAGGATCATTTGCACTTGCTGTGTTTTGCGTACAGATATTCTGGCTGTCACTAGTGTTGCCGTTATGCGCAATTTTGCAAGGGGCGGGTTTAGGAAAAGTACCAGCATGGTTACTGCTTGTTGGACTCGCTGTGAAAATCATCGCGAATGTCCTGCTCGTTCCCCAATTTGGAATAACAGGAGCTGCATTCGCTGGAAACATTGGATTTGCTGTGACTGCAGCAGGGTTGATCGTCTACTTTAAACGCAAGTGGCCAGAGCGGCTAGCCCCCGGACGTTTTTACGGCTGGATTTTACTAGCAACGGTCGCCATGGTTGGTGTGGTCGAGTTGTGGTTATGGATTAGTAGCAACTTCACTCAAGGTGAAAGCGCGAGGATTGCTGCGGCACTGTCTGCATTTCCTGCCGTGGTCTTAGGGGCAATGGTGTTCCTTATAATTATTATGAAATCTCGCGTCCTTGCAGAAAAGGACTGGTACTTACTACCTTTTGGGAAGCGTTTGGCACGAGGACAATTATTATTGACGAAAAAGAGAAGGTGATAGCATGTATCCAATTACGATTGTAGGACTTGGTTCTGGTGAACTGGATCAGTTGTCCGTGGGAGTTTATCGGAAACTAAAGACTGCACAAACACTCCTTGTTCGCACGGATCTGCATCCAGCTGTGGACGAATTGAAGGCAGAAGGCGTACAAATGACGAGTTTTGACCGTGTGTATGAGTCTCATGATGCGTTTGAAGCGGTCTATGATGAAATTGTAGAGAATTTACTGCAGATGGCGGGAGAAAAGCCAGTAACTTATGCAGTGCCTGGTCATCCGCTTGTTGCGGAGCGTACGGTGCAACTGCTGATTGAGCGTGAAAAAGCCGGCCAAGCAGTACTCGAAATAGCTGGGGGGAATAGCTTTTTAGATCCTATTTTTGCAGCGCTTCGAATTGATCCGATTGAAGGGTTTCAATTAGTAGATGGCACCGAATTGAGGCAAGACGATATACAAATGCGTCAGCACGTGCTGATTGGCCAAGTGTATGATGCGTTTGTTGCATCTGATGTCAAGTTAACACTCCTTGAAAAGTATGCAGTGGATCATCCAGTTACGATTGTAACTGCTGCAGGTACGTCTGCTGAAGAAGTGCGTACCGTGCCACTTGTTGAATTGGACCGAGAAACACGTATTGATAATTTAACGACGGTATATGTGCCACCCGTTGTTGAACAGACGGATCGTTTGAAAGAATGGCAGACATTCCGCGAGATTATCGCAAAACTACGAAGTCCTGAAGGGTGTCCATGGGATCGTGAGCAGACACACGAATCGTTGAAGCGATACATGATTGAAGAAGCACACGAAGTGTTGGACGCGATTGACCGTGAAGATGATAATGATCTGATTGAAGAATTAGGCGATGTGCTGTTGCAAGTATTCTTGCATGCGCAGATCGGCGAGGATGATGGATACTTCACGATAGAGGACATTTTGCAGGCGGTTGGCGATAAGATGATTCGCAGACACCCACATGTCTTTGGGGAAATTGAAGTGACGGATTCTGATGAAGTCTTGAAAAACTGGCAAGACATTAAGAGTGAAGAAAAGCCCAAGAGGAATTCGTTGCTGGATGGACAAGCATTGTCCAGTTCGTCGCTGCTGACATCGTTCAACTATCAAAAAGCTGCTGCACGAGTCGGCTTTGACTGGCCGGATGTTGAGGGTGCATTTGATAAGTTTGAAGAGGAATGGCAAGAATTCAAAGACGAAGTGGTAGGTGGAACTCAGGACTCACGGACAGACGAGTTGGGGGATGTCTTTTTCACACTCGTGAACATTGCACGATTCTTAAAGTTGTCTCCAGAAGAAGCGATGCAACACGCCAATCAGAAATTTAATCATCGTTTTTCATATATTGAGCGTTCTGTAGCAGCAGGTCGCGGGTCGTTTGACGATTATACGGTGGACGAACTTGAAGAATTTTGGCAACAAGCAAAACGGATAGGGGGAAACTAGAATGAGACTCGATAAATTTCTAAAGGTATCACGGTTAATCAAACGTAGAACTCTTGCGAAACAAGTAGCTGACCAAGGTCGGATTACAATTGATGGAAAAGTAGCAAAAGCATCGTCAGACGTTGCTCCGGGCAATGAACTTGCGATTCGCTTCGGCCAAAAGATCGTTACAGTCAAAGTGAACGAGTTGAAGGCATCTACAAAAAAAGAGGATGCAGCGATGATGTATACGATTGTGAAAGAGGAAAAACTTGAAAAAGTGGATCCGGAGTTTGTGGATGACGAAGATTAATTGGACATGACAGGAAACTTCCTGTCATGTTTTTTGTTGTACGTGCATAGGATGGCAGTGTACAAATCAGACAGGGGGACAGACTATGCAAACTCAAACTGAAAGCCCAGCTTACACAATTCCATCCGGTGATCACGTTGTGACCATGCGGAACCGTAAACGAATGGATCTTACATCTGTTAAAACGATCGACCGGTTTGATCAGGAAGAGTTCTTAGTCCGCACATCGCAAGGGATGCTTACCATTAAAGGGGAAGAATTACGCATCGTTCACTTGGATGTGGACAAGGGACTTCTCACACTCGAAGGCTCTGTTGCCACGCTTCAGTACGATGAAGAAGAGACGGGTTCACGTAATTTCCTCCATAAATTGTTCGGATGAGCATATCCGCGCAGTTTGTGAGCTTGCTTGCAATGATTGGAACAGGAATCATCGCAGGTGCATTCATGGATATGCTTGGAACAGGGATTGCCAATACAGGGAAAGCATCCATTATTCGCAGAAGAGCCATTTGGCTTGAAACAATTGGGTGGTTGCTTGCTGGATGCTTCGCATTTGCTGTATTGTTCGTCTTTCGAGATGGGGCGTGGCGGATGTACGACCCGCTCGCCCAGTTATCGGGCTTGTTGTTGTATGCAACAATATTCCACAAGCCTTTTAGACTCCTTGGTAGAATTATTATTGTCTTGTTCATCCGTCCCGTCCTATTTGTTTTTCAGCTAATTTTCTGGTTCATCAGATATGTATTGCGAGTGATTCGTGCACTTGTTTTGCTTCTGTCCCAGCCCTTTCGATTCATCTATCATAGGTTTTTCAGATATCACTTCAAAAAAAAGCCAAAGTAACGTATACTAGATAATTAAGATATCTGTAAAATTGTAATTGAGGGGATGTGCAGGAGATGGAGCAAAAGGGAAGGAAGTTCACTTCCTCATCGGTTGCATCGATTGAAACTGAATATGTCCGCTCCATGCAACGGAAAGAGGACTGGCGACGAAAGCAGAAGAAGCGGCTTAAAGTGAAGCTACTCTTATTTGCAATGATTGTTGTGGTCACATTCGGGGGCATTGCGAGCTACAATCACCAACAGAAAAAATTGTTGGCCTCAAAACAACAAGAAAAACAGGAACTGGTTGAACAGCTGGCTGTAAAAACTAGCGAGCAAGAACAACTGAAAAAGCAGTTGTTAAAACTGGATGACGAAGAGTATATTGCAAAGCTTGCACGTAAGGAATACTTCGTATCGAACAAGGATGAAATCATCTTCTCTCTTCCAGAAGGGAAGAAAAAATTAAACAAAAAAGACGACGGAAAAGAGTAGTCTTATTGACACTCTTTTTTTGTTGGATATAATGAAAGTAGGAATCTTGCGCAGGCAAGACCCGTAAAAACGGTTGCTAGGCTTCTGAAACGGGAGCCCGCTTAAATTCTAAGGAGGAGCATTTTTTTTATGTCAATTGAAGTAGGCAGCAAGCTAGAGGGTAAAGTGACAGGGATTACAAATTTTGGGGCATTCGTTGAATTGCCGACCGGCGTAACAGGACTCGTCCACATCAGTGAAGTGGCAGACAACTACGTCAAAGATATTAATGACCATTTAAAAGTCGGCGACATGGTTGAAGTGAAAGTCATGAACGTCGGTTCTGATGGCAAGATTGGTTTGTCGATTCGGAAAGCAAAACCGGAATCGGAACAACGGCCGCAGCGCCCGCAGCGACCGTCACGCCCTCGTCAGGGTGGGGGACGTCCTCCTGAGCGTCCAGAGAATTTCGAAACAAAAATGGCGAAATTCATGAAGGACAGTGAGGAACGTCTAACAACACTGAAGCGAGCAACTGAGTCAAAACGCGGAGGACGCGGAGCACGCAGAGGCTAAAAGTGCTTTAGAACGGTTGGAAACGACCCTTTTGAGCTGTTTCAATGCAGGAAAAAATGTCTTATAGATAAAAGCTGAGGGCGCGCGTGGCGTGCACTCAGCTTTTTTTGTTGGCTAAAAAGAGAGGACTGCTGTAGTTTGTGGAGGATCCAGTTCTGGTAGGATTCGATGGTTGGTGCAAAGGAGACTTCCTGAAAAACAAGCGAAGCGCTACCAATCATGTCCTAAATCGGTTGAATTGTGTCCCGTTTTCGAGAAATTCCATGTTGTGTCGGAGAAATTCATAGATGTGATTGAGAAACTTTCCTTTCTGATGAAGAAATTGTTCTAAGTGTCGGGCAATTCCTCACGATTGAACGAGAAAGTTACCAGGTGCATGATGGAATTTTCTTTATGCATGGAAAGCAGAAGTTATGATCACAATGCGAGGGTTATGAGCGAAATTCAAAGTTTATGATCACATTCCAAGTTTTATAAGCAAACCCCCCATATCATGACCTACAAGCACAAAAAAGGACTTGTCTACTTAGACAAGTCCTTTTCAAAACATTTTTTATGGCGGCAGAGGGGATCGAACCCCCGACCTCACGGGTATGAACCGTACGCTCTAGCCAGCTGAGCTACGCCGCCGAATTAGGATGCGTCAACATGTTGTTCACGACCTTATTCATCATACAGATTATTTATCAATTTGTCAACGGTTTCTAAAAAACTTTGTGCGGCATAAAAAGTTGTCCTTAGTCATCGATGTCCACCTACTCATTTTTACCCTATTGAAAACATCCCCGTAAACCGTCGAAATGTTTTTAGGACCAGGTGTCAGAAACAGACAAATTATTAGACAACGGGCCTGTATACTAACGGCAATAGGTCATAGGGGGAATGAGATGATGAAGATGATCAGTAGTAATACAGAGAGATCACTGTGGCAACAGGCTCAAGGTGTAGTAGGGTCAATCTTACAACGAAAAGTACACTTGCTGACAACGTTTCTATTCACGATTGGATCGTTCTTTCTATCACAAGCCGTGTTGTTTGACGCGGCGGTACCATTTTTCTTACCTGTTTGGGCTCTAGCAACAATGCGATATCCTAAGTACATGTTGCCTGTTTTCATTGGAGGAATCAGTGGAAGTTTGTTCGTCGGTTTGGGACAATCCATTATTTTTATTTTGCAATTGCTTTTATTTAACTTAGTCATTCGACATCCATTTACGCGAAAATCCATACCACTTACTGTCGCAGGAACCGTTATTTTCACACAAGTGTTTTGGCAACTGATTATGTATTCAGGACAACCACCGCTCACCGTACAGGTTGCGATAGGATTTGAAGCATTGCTTGCTTTACTTATGACCGTTTTTCTTTTCATCGCATTTCCTCAAGTGGATAAGTTACTGTATTCGCCATGGCGAGCAGAACAACTTGGGGCAGCGTGTATCGTAGCTGCAATGGCGACAACAGGCATGAACAATCTGATTATTGGGTATATCTCAGTTCCGGGGTTGCTACTGTATACAGCTATTTTGATTGCAGCTCTTGCTGGCGGCGTATTATTTTCAACGACAATCGCCATGCTGATTGCTGCTATTACAGGGATGGCGGAACTTTCGTTCACCGGCATGATGACGGTTTACGGAATGACTGGATTCGCAGCTGGATCTATGAAGGGATTCGGAAAGCTAGGTGTTGCAACAGGAGGCATGTTTGCGTCTGTCTTTTTCCTATTATATGACTTGACGTTGCCTCTTGATGAAACACATTTTGCGACAATAGGTGCCGCGACACTCCTATTTCTTCTTATTCCGTCGAAACGACTCGCTTCGGTCCGTGAAGTACTTGTTCCAGAGCAACAGGATTTGTCTGAAAAACGTCAGCAATGGCTGGCGCGAAGGTTGGATGAACAACTTACGGACTTCCAACAATTCGCCTCCTTTATGTCGACAATGGTAAATGATCAGTTCCCTGTTCAAGAATCGCGTCAACTGGAACAAGTACAAGAAACGCCGAGTGCGTGTCGATCTTGTTTCCGCTACTCTAAATGCTGGGCATCAGAGGATGACAGCATTCCAAATTTACTGTCCGAGTGGGAGTCGACGTACTCTGCTACAAAAAAAGCAGCACGTCATAGAGTTGAAGAGAAAATCAGATACAAGTGTGTGCGCCACACTGGATTGCTCGAAGAACTGGAAGAGCGTGGTGCAGACCGGTTGCTAATGGGACAATTGCAACACGGAAGAAAAATGCTCGCCTTACAGTTGAGGGATATGAGTACACATTTAGAAAATATGATGAATGAAATTAAAGAAGACGTGACGATTTATCGCCCATCTGAAGAAGAACTCGGAAAGAATTTACGGGCACAAGATATCGATTTCTTTCAAATTGACATTCTGTCTGAGGAAAAAGGAGCTATGCGCATTGTGTGTTCCATTCCAGAAAGACGATCCTCTTTTGAAACAGATACCACCGTTGCAGAAAGGCTTATTCTACCGATTCTTGAAGAGATGTATCAGGAGCCATTCCAAGTGGAAAAGGCGCTTATGCGAGAGCAACCATTCGCCCATTTGCAGTTAACCTTTACATCAGCAGTTCGTTTTTCAATGCAGTATGGTGTCGTTGCAACTGCAGGAGGGGGTTCGTTTTACGCAGGAGATGCCTATGAGGTGTTCCCGATCCATGATGGGTTAACCGCAGTGTTGTTATCCGATGGAATGGGACAAGATATGAATGCTTACTATGAAAGTCAGAAAGTCATCCGATTGATGCGCGAATGCTTGGACCGTAAAATGGGACCTGAGACAGCGATGCATACCCTCCACTATATGATGGCGTTAAACGGTTTGGATGACATGTATGCGACGCTTGACTTGGCGCTTGTCGATTTACAGGACGGGAGACTGTGGTCATGGAAAGCGGGCTCTATGAGTACTTACATCAAAAGGGGAGAAGAGTTCTTACGTGTAGATAGTAAAGCAGTACCATTTGGTTTTCTACCATCATTCACAGTAGAAGCAAAGAACGAAGAGTTAAAGTCAGGAGATATTATTGTAATGATGACGGATGGAATGTTTAATGGGGATGTTCTATTAGAACAGCAAGAGAAGACGTTATGTCAAACACTTTCGCTCCATGCAAATCTCGAGTGTGATGCGCTAGCGGATCGGATTATGGGGGAAATGGAACGTAAATATAAAACGACAGCAGATGACCGTACCGTGTTAGTTATGAAAATTGATCATATTGTTCCAAGATGGTCGAGTGTAAAAGTGCGCACACCCTCACTATTTCGTCAAAAAGTGGTAGGATGAATAAAGAAAATGGCGGAGGTGGTTAAGATGAAGCATCATCTATACAAAAAGGTTCTGGCCTTCATCCGCCAGGAACGTTTGTTGAATAAAGGTGACCGAGTGCTAATTGCGTGCTCTGGAGGAGTCGACTCGGTTGCCCTGTTACATTTTTTAAGCGTGCAACGAGAGAGACTGGAAATCGAAGTAGGAGCCATCCACGTCGATCACTGTCTTAGAGGAGAGGAATCTGCTCTTGATGGTGAAGTTGTTCGGAAACTCTGTGATAGTCTTCGAGTACCGTTTTATGGAACTACCTTACCGGTACCGGATTTACTGAAAGCGCGAGGGGGAAACGTTCAAGAAGTTTGCCGCACTGGACGCTACGCGTTATTTGAAGAAACGATGCAAAATGAAGAATTTACTGTTCTTGCTGTTGCTCATCACGCAGAAGACCAACTAGAAACGATTTTAATGCAACTTGCTAAAGGAAATAGACCACAAGGAATGCCCATTTCCCGTTCTTTTGGTGAGGGAATACTCATCCGACCATTTTTATCGCTTATGAAAACAGCCTTGTATGAGTATGCTGAATTACACAAGCTACCGTTTCGAGAAGATCCAAGCAATCAAAAAGATGAGTATACACGAAATCGATATCGTCATCACATCGTCCCTGTATTGTTAGCTGAAAATCCTATGACTGCGGAGAATTCTGTACGCATGGCGGCAGCACTTCAAGAAGATGATGAGTTTCTGGAAGGTCTGGCAAAAGAACATCTGGAAGGCCTTTTAACCTTTACGGATAAAGGGGTACCAGTTATCCATTCAGCTGCATTCCGTACCATGCACCCTGCTTTACAAAAGAGGGCAGTTCCTCTACTATTAAAGTATCTTTACAATGGGGAAACTATACCTGCAATCTACAATGTCGACTTGGTGAATCAGCTCATTAATCAGTTGTCTGCTGACACGGGGAGTGCGTCAATTAGCCTTCCGGAAAAGTGGTCGCTACAAAGAGAATATGGAGTTTCAACGTTTGTTTGTGAGGAAGAAGAACCGATGAACCAAATCGTCCCATTTCCGCCAAACGAATGGGTTCAATGGGGACATATGAGATTACGTTGGTGCAAGTCCTCGGATGTTGAACCAGCCACGCTAGAAGGTGTGTCCGACTGGCGTTATTTCCAATCGGAAAAAGGGGCATTACCTTCTGGAATTCGATCTAGACGATCTGGAGACCGGATCCAATTACATGGAATGGAGCATCCTAAACGGTTGAATCGTCTGCTGATTGATGAGAAAGTAAAACAATCGGTACGAGATAGACTACCTGTCGTCGTATCTGAGCAGGGGGACATCTGTGCAATTCCAGGCGTGCGGTACAGCGAATCATTTACTAAACAAACGTCTGCTGATCAGGCGTACATACTGATGATGGTTTGGCAGCAAAACAGCAACTGCTGATAGTTGTACAGACCTACACACTTTTAGGAGGAATTTTTTCATGTTGGAAAAAGATATTCAAGAAGTTCTGATTTCTGAGGAACAATTACAAGAAAAGGTTGCAGAACTTGGAAAGCAGTTAACTGAGGAGTACCAAGACAAGTTTCCGCTTGCAATTGGTGTGCTAAAAGGCGCTTTGCCGTTCATGAGCGATCTTATTAAACGGTTCGATGCATACATAGAACTCGATTTCATGGATGTTTCTAGCTACGGAAATGCAACAGTCTCTTCGGGTGAAGTTAAAATTATTAAAGACTTAAATGCAAGTGTAGAAGGTCGTGACATTCTAATTGTCGAAGATATTATCGACAGTGGAAAGACGCTTAAGTATCTAGTAGAACTGTTTAAGTATCGTAAAGCAAAATCCATAAAGATTGTAACCCTTCTAGACAAGCCAACGGGTCGAAAAGTTGACTTGAAAGCAGATATGGTTGGTTTTGAAGTGCCAGATGCTTTTGTTGTCGGTTACGGACTGGACTATGCAGAAAAATATCGTAACCTTCCGTATATCGGCGTCTTGAAGAAGGAAATTTACACAACGTAAGTGCTTTTAGGCCGCTTTTTGATAGAGTGATATAAGGCTTTTTTCTTAAGTCATTTTCTTTGTGATTCAAATTGCATATGTGATAAGATTGTCAATAGTTTTCTGTTGAAGAAATGAGGAGGCTTGGGATGAATCGAATATTTCGATACTTTCTATTATATGGGCTGATTTTTCTAGCGATCATGGGAATCTTCAGTTCGCTGAACAATCCAAACCCAAAGATGGAAAAGATCCGTTATGACGAATTTCTCACAGCATTAGAACAAGGGAAAGTGGAATCTGTCGAAATTCAACCTGTCCAACTAATATTAGAAGTAAAAGGACAGATGAAAAACGCGAAAAAAGATGAAACCTTCACAACAAATGTTCCGATGAATGATGAGATGACAATGAACGATATTCGTGATCTTGCAAAGGCAAAGAACGCGAAAGTAGAAATCTTACCAGCGCCAGAAACCAGCGCATGGGTTTCATTCTTTACCGGCTTAGTGCCGTTTATCATTATCATCATCTTGTTCTTCTTCTTGTTGAACCAAGCTCAAGGTGGCGGTGGTGGCGGTAAGGTTATGAATTTCGGGAAAAGCAAAGCGAAATTACATACCGATGACCGCAAGAAAGTTCGCTTTACAGATGTAGCAGGTGCGGATGAAGAGAAACAGGAACTGGTCGAGGTCGTTGACTTCCTGAAGGATCCTCGTAAATTCGCTGCCGTTGGTGCGCGTATACCTAAAGGTATCCTCTTGGTAGGACCTCCAGGTACAGGTAAAACTTTGCTGGCTCGCGCAGTAGCTGGTGAAGCAGGCGTCCCGTTCTTCTCGATTTCAGGTTCTGATTTCGTTGAAATGTTTGTCGGTGTCGGTGCTTCCCGTGTTCGTGACTTGTTCGAGAATGCGAAGAAAAATGCTCCATGTATCATCTTCATCGATGAGATTGATGCTGTTGGACGTCAACGTGGCGCAGGTCTTGGTGGCGGACACGATGAGCGTGAACAGACATTGAACCAGTTGCTTGTTGAGATGGATGGTTTTGGTGAAAATGAAGGAATCATCATCGTAGCAGCAACAAACCGTCCGGACATTCTAGATCCGGCGCTACTACGTCCAGGTCGTTTTGACCGTCAAATCACTGTAGGCCGTCCGGATGTTAAGGGGCGTGAAGCAGTTCTTAAAGTGCATGCTCGCAATAAGCCACTTGACGAAACGGTCAACTTGAAAGCACTAGCTCAACGAACACCAGGTTTCTCAGGTGCAGATCTAGAGAACTTGCTGAACGAAGCAGCGCTCGTTGCAGCTAGACGCAACAAAACAACGATTGATATGGCGGACATCGACGAAGCGACAGACCGCGTTATTGCAGGTACTGCTAAAACGAGTCGGGTCATTTCTGAAAAAGAACGTAATATCGTTGCGAACCACGAGGCAGGTCACGTTGTCGTCGGTTTAATGCTTGACGATGCAGACATTGTGCACAAAGTTACAATCGTACCTCGCGGGCAAGCAGGCGGTTATGCCGTGATGCTCCCGAAAGAAGATCGTTACTTCATGACGAAACCGGAACTTCTAGATAAGATTGCAGGACTTCTAGGTGGGCGTGTTTCTGAAGAGATCGTCCTTGGTGAAGTATCTACAGGTGCCCACAATGACTTCCAACGGGCAACTGGCATAGCTCGCTCCATGGTGACGGAATATGGAATGAGCGATAAGCTTGGACCAATGCAGTTTGGCCAAGCGCAAGGTGGAAATGTCTTCTTGGGTCGTGACTTCAATTCCGAACAGAACTATTCGGACTCAATCGCTTATGAAATTGACCAGGAAATGCAGTCAATTATCAAAAGTGAGTATGAGCGTGCAAAACGAATTCTAACTGAAAATCGTAGTTTGCTCGATTTGATTGCGAAGACACTTTTGGAAGTTGAAACGCTCGACGCAGAACAAATCAATCACTTAAAAGACCACGGTACACTTCCGGATCGCCCTTATGAGCGTAAAGAAGTTGGCGAAGGCGCTGAAAGTGAAGCGAATCCTGATGTTACGGGAGCTCCGGCAGATCCTTCTGTAGCTGATTTACCGAGTAACGAAGGAACAAACGAGCCACTCGATTCGATTGACGAAAAACGAAGAGATTAATAATAATCAGCTGACTGTCCGTTAAAAGACAGTCAGCTGTTTTTTTTGAAATGATATGTGGTATGATGTGAGGGAAAAAAGACTATTGAGGTTAGTGAGGAATCAGTCATGCTCTTAGTTTTAGATACAGGTAATACGAATATTGTGCTCGGTGTCTATGAAGGTACTGAATTAAAGCATCATTGGCGGATGGAGACATACCGTCAAAAAACAGAAGATGAATATGCAATGCAAGTGAAAGCCTTATTTACACACGTAGGACTCGAGTTTGCGGATATAACAGGCATTATTATTTCTTCAGTCGTACCTCCTGTAATGTTCCCTCTTGAACAGATGTGTAAAAAGTATTTTAATCAGGAGCCAGTCATTGTGGGTCCTGGTGTAAAAACAGGACTTAACATTAAATATGAAAACCCACGAGAAGTGGGGGCTGACCGGATTGTCAATGCAGTAGCCGCGATACATGAGTATGGCAGTCCGCTCATAATTGTCGATTTCGGTACAGCGACTACGTATTGCTACGTGAACGAACATGCAGAATACATGGGAGGTGCAATCGCTCCAGGCATTAACATCTCCATGGAAGCGCTATTTGACCGTGCTTCTAAATTGCCACGGGTGGAATTGACGCGTCCAGAACACGTTGTTGGGAAAAATACAGTCTCTGCGATGCAGGCGGGTATCTTATACGGGTATGTTGGACAAGTCGAGGGACTTGTGGGGCGGATGAAGGCCGAAAGCAAAAAAGTACCTACTGTTATCGCAACAGGAGGACTTGCTCCTCTCATTGGTAAAGAGACGGATGTTATCGATGTTGTGGATGACTATCTCACGTTAAAAGGGTTAAAACTGATCTATGAACGTAATCAGCAAGGAGAGAATGGTAAATGAATGATTATCTTATAAAAGCACTAGCGTTTGATGGCACAATTCGTGCATACGCTGTTAGAACTACAGAATCAGTAGGTGAAATGCAACGTCGCCACTATTCATGGCCGACTGCAACTGCTGCGATTGGTCGTACGATGTCAGCGACAGTCATGATGGGCGCTATGATGAAAGGTGAAGACAAGCTGACGGTTAAGTTGGACGGTGGCGGACCTCTTGGGGCGATTGTGACGGATGCAGATGCTCAGGGCCATATCCGCGGATACGCGCATAATCCGCAAACGCATTTCGACTTGAATGCTCAAGGAAAGTTGGATGTGCGTCGTGCGGTCGGAACAGAAGGAATGCTCACGGTTGTGAAGGATCTTGGTTTGCGGGATATGTTTACCGGTCAAACTCCTATTATATCTGGAGAAGTTGCAGAGGATTTCACGCAGTACTTTGTTGTTTCAGAACAAGTGCCTTCCGCTGTTGCGCTGGGCGTCCTAGTTAATCCGGATAATACAGTAAAAGCTTCAGGTGGATTCATCCTCCAAGTGATGCCAGGTGCTACAGACGATACCATTACAGAATTGGAGCAACGCATCAGTCAGATGGAACCGATTTCTAAAATGATTGACCGTGGATTGACGCCTGAACAAGTTTTAGAAGAGGTTCTTGGGAAAGAAAACGTCCGAATCGTCGACCAGATGGAGGTCAGCTTTGATTGTAATTGCTCAAAAGAACGTTTTGGGACTGCCATTAAGAGTTTAGGTGTAGAGGAAATTCTTACAATGATAAACGAGGATGGCCAGGCTGAGGCGGAATGTCATTTCTGTCTGGAAAAGTACGTCTATTCTAAAGATGAGTTAAAGGGCTTTATTGATGAAATCCAGTCTGGATCGTAATCGGGGAACTAACGAACCACCGAAGCGTCGGTTAAAAGCCAAACCACTCGTTATGCTAATTGCAATTCTGGCGCTAGGGAACCTCTTATGGTTCATCGGCTGGCTCATTCCGGACAAAGCTGAGAGTCCGTTTCAAGCGGGAGAAGAAGTGGCGTCAGTTGATGGAAAGCCAATTACGCGAGAAGAATGGATGACCTCGATGGAGCAGGAGGTCGGTCGTGAAGTGCTACTTGACCTAGTAAATGACAGGGTCATGGAAACCGCTGCGAAAGAGTACAAAATCGATGTTTCTGATAAGGACATTGACCGTGAGTTGGCTCTGCTCTCATCCCTCGATGGTAAAGCCTATTCAGGGATGGATGCCGATCAAATGCGTAGAAAAGTTCGTTCTGAACTCATTCTGAACCGTGTGTTAACGAAGGATATTGTCATTGAGGATAAAGCGGTGAAAGCGTATTATGAAAAGAATGAAGAACAGTTTGATATTCCAACCGCTTACCGGACTTCTTTACTTGTCGCGTCCACGAAATCAGATGCGAATCGGGCGCTCGAGGAACTGAAAGACGGGTCTAATTTTGATGTTCTCGCCAAAGAACGTTCTGTCGATTCATCCTCTGCTTCTATAGGAGGGGATCTGGGGTATATTAGCAGTCGTACGGAAGAAGTTGACCCGCAGATTTTACAAACAGCGAAGAAGTTAAAAGAAGACGGTGTGAGTGATGTATTTAAACTTGAAGATGGCACATATGCAATTATTCAAATGCGTGACATTCTAAAAGGTCGTTCGTTTAAGTTCAAAGAAGTCAAAGAACATATACGCAGTGAACTGGCTCTGCAACAACTTTCCCAATCGGTGACACCGGAAACGTTTTGGAAAGAATTCGATGCGCATTGGTTTTATGGAAAGTAAAAGCTTCGCTCTTGTAGCGGAGCTTTTTGATGTTTTGAATAGATTGGTTTTGTTTGACAAATGGCACATTTCTTCTGTAAACTGAATACATTATAAAACCTACCTATTAACTAAGGATTGGAGTGTTGGAAATGAAGAAAGTTGGAAACTCTGTTGCGGATTTAGTCGGTCAAACACCGTTGGTAAAGCTGAATCGCCTTGTAGGACCCGATGATGCTGACGTCTATTTGAAACTGGAATACTTCAACCCGGGCTCCAGTGTGAAGGATCGTATTGCACTCGCAATGATTGAAACGGCTGAAAAGTCAGGGGAACTAAAAGAGGGCGGTACCCTGATTGAACCGACGAGTGGGAACACAGGAATTGGGCTTGCGATGATTGCCGCTGCGAAAGGATATAAAGCGGTTCTTGTGATGCCGGATACGATGAGCTTAGAACGGAGAAACTTGTTACGCGCATACGGCGCCGATCTGATTTTGACACCAGGCTCTGAAGGAATGAAGGGAGCCATTTCGAAAGCTGAACAATTAGCGAAGGAAAACGGATGGTTTCTCCCACAACAATTTAACAATGAGGCGAATCCGGAAGTTCATCGACTCACAACGGGACCTGAAATTGCAGATGCACTAGACAAAGTAGATGCATTCGTTTCTGCAGTCGGCACAGGTGGAACAATTACTGGCGTTGGCAGCGTACTAAAAGAACGCTTCCCGGATATTAAAATCATTGCAGTAGAGCCGACAGATTCTCCGGTACTTTCAGGAGGGCAGCCAGGACCGCATAAAATCCAGGGAATCGGCGCAGGGTTCGTTCCCGAAGTGCTCGACACCGAAGTCTATGATGAAATCACACAAGTGACAAATGACGAATCCTACGAATATGCCCGCAAGATGGCGAAAGAAGAAGGTATCTTGGGCGGGGTTTCATCAGGAGCAGCTGTGTTTGCAGCGCTGAAAGCCGCGAAGGAACTGGGAAAAGGAAAAACCGTCGTAGCAATTTTGGCTTCGAATGGTGAGCGTTACTTGAGCACACCGCTCTACCAGTTTGAAGAAGAGTAATGAAGAGGTGAGAGGGAGCATAATTGCTTCCTCTTTTTTATATCGTTCCAGTAGGAAATTAAGAGAGTAACCGGTAAACTGATACAAAAAGCTGTTTTAGAATTGAACGGCAAGGAAAGAAGTGTGCGCAGTGGAATTGGAATATGCAAAAGTACCGTACCGGTTAGGCGAGACAGACCTCGATTTTTCAAAAGAAACGATCGTTATGGGGATATTGAATGTAACCCCGGATTCGTTTTCTGATGGCGGACGATATAGCCAAACGGACGCGGTGCTTCGTCGTGCAATAGAAATGATAAAGGATGGTGCCAAAATTATCGATATTGGCGGGGAGTCTACACGGCCTGGACATACGCCAGTTTCGTTAGAGGAGGAGTTAGAACGTACGATTCCTGTTATTGAATTGCTCTCGAAGGAACTAGACTGCGCAATTTCGATTGATACATATAAAGCAACTGTTGCTGAAGAGGCGATGAAAGCGGGAGCTCATATCATTAATGATGTATGGGGAGCGAAGCGTGAGCCACGGATTGCAGAAGTTGCGAATCAATATGGGGCTCCAATCATTTTGATGCACAACAAGGAACAGGCTATCTATGAAGGCAACTTTGGTGATGAACTACTCGCTGATATCGAAGAGAGTATAATGATTGCGAGGAATGCGGGGGTAGCGGACTATAATATTTGGTTGGATCCGGGAATCGGGTTTGCAAAAGATATTCACGAAAATATTGAAGCAATGCAAAGCTTGGATCGACTATCGGCGCTAGGTTACCCTGTGCTGCTCGGGACATCGAAAAAGTCATTGATTGGAAAAGTGCTAGACTTACCTGTTGACGAACGATTGGAAGGAACAGGAGCAACCGTTTGCTATGGTATTGAACATGGCTGTCACATTGTGCGCGTCCACGATGTGAAAGCGATTGCGCGAATGGTCCGGATGATGGATGTTCTTACGAGAAAACAAAAACTTACAATTTAGGGGGAATTCAAATGGATTTTATACATTTAAACGAAATGCAATTTTACGGCTATCATGGTGCGCTAGCGGAAGAAACGGTTTTGGGACAACGGTTTAAGGTGTCAGTAACAATGGCTATCGATTTGGCGGAGGCTGGAACGAATGATGATTTATCTAAAACAGTAAACTACGCGGAAGCGTATACTGTTGTTCAGTCGATTGTAGAAGGGGAACCCGTTAAACTTATTGAAGCGGTTGCGGAGCGGGTTGCTGGGAAACTGCTTTCCGATTATAAGAACCAAGTATCAGGGGTTCGCGTGCTGATTGTAAAACCAGATCCTCCGATTCCAGGACATTATGCGTCTGTGTCAGTGGAGATTGAACGAGGTCGGTTCTCATGAATACAGCATTTTTGTCCATTGGGACGAACATGGGAGATCGTGAAGCGTATATAAAGTTGGCAATTGCTTCCCTACGGGCGACGGAAGGGATTGAGGCGGTCGAAACATCTTCTATCTATGAAACTGCACCGGTGGGACTTACTGATCAGGCGGACTTTCTAAATATAGTTGTCCGTTTAGCAACCACGCTTGATCCGTTAGAACTGCTGACGGTCTGCCAACGAATCGAGCAGGAGCTGGGCAGGGAGCGAACGATTCGTTGGGGTCCTAGGACGGCAGATCTTGATATTTTGCTATATAATGATGATGTTATTGAAAGAGAGGAGCTTTCCGTACCTCATCCTCGGATGCGGGAGCGAGCTTTTGTATTAATCCCTTTAACAGAACTGGCTCCAGGGTGTATAGACCCGGTTTCAGGGCGTGAATTTCGAGATGAGCCTGCAATGCAAGAAGGCGGGGTAGTTTTGTGGGGAGCAATAGTGGAGGACTGAATAATCTAGAAAGATACCTTGTGAAATGCGGCTCAGACGAGAAGCGAATGTACGTTCGTGTTTGAAGGCATATAAGTAGGGTGGTCAGCCGATAATCTAGAATCTTTGCCGTTGTAACGCTGGAGTGTTAGCGGGCGATATGAGGAAGCAATAGGGAACGGGTTTTTAAAGCTGCTAACCCAGCGGCTTTTTTTACATGATGAAATTGTGTACAATAAGGTTATAATAGGCGGATAGCGCATTAGAATTTAGAGGAGTGAACAGGATGTCGAATGTAGAAGAGTTGAACGACCAACGTCAAGTGAGACGCCAGAAGATGGAAGAGATACGAAGCGGAGGATTGGATCCGTTTGGTGCGCGGTTTGAGCGGACTCATTTATCAAACGAGTTGACAGAAGCATATAGTGAACTATCTAAAGAAGAGTTAGACGAAGCGCCACATGTTGCTAAAATTGCCGGACGGATAATGACTAAGCGTGGTAAGGGTAAGGCTGGATTTGCGCATATCCAGGATCTCGGTGGCCAAATTCAAATTTACGTACGTCAAGATGCAGTTGGAGAAGATGCATATAAGCTCTTCACAATGGCTGATTTAGGAGACATCGTAGGAATCGAAGGAACGGTGTTCAAAACTAAAGTTGGGGAACTCTCTATTAAAGTGACAGAGTTCACGTTTTTATCAAAAGCACTCCGACCACTTCCTGAAAAGTTTCATGGATTACAAGATATTGAGCAGCGCTACCGTCAGCGCTACTTAGATTTGATCTCTACTGAAGGTAGTAAAGAGACGTTCATCTTACGTAGCCGCATCATACAGTCTATGCGTCGCTATTTGGATGGACAAGGTTTCTTAGAAGTAGAGACACCGATGTTGCACTCTATTGCAGGTGGCGCGTCTGCCCGTCCGTTTATTACTCATCACAACACATTAGATATGACATTGTATATGCGGATTGCGATTGAGTTGCACTTGAAGCGTCTGATTGTAGGCGGATTAGAAAAAGTATACGAAATCGGTCGTGTGTTTAGAAATGAAGGAATTTCTACGCGTCACAACCCTGAATTCACGATGATTGAACTGTATGAAGCCTATGCGGACTATAATGACATCATGGCATTAACCGAGAATATGATTTCCCACATTGCTGAAGAAGTGTTAGGTACTTCGAGAGTTCAATATGGAGAAGACGTCATTGACTTGTCTCCAGGATGGAAACGTCTCCACATGGCGGATGCTGTTAAGGAATATACAGGCGTAGACTTCTGGAGAGAAATGACGAAAGACGAAGCGCATGGACTTGCGAAGGAACATGGCGTGGAAGTTCAGCCGACGATGGAAGTTGGACATGTACTAAATGAATTCTTTGAGCAAAAAGTGGAAGAACAGCTTGTTCAGCCGACATTCGTCTACGGACACCCAGTTGAAATTTCACCACTAGCGAAGAAAAACCCAGAAGATGGTCGGTTTACAGATCGTTTTGAGTTATTCATCGTACGCCGTGAACACGCAAATGCTTTTACTGAGCTCAATGATCCGATTGACCAACGTCAACGTTTCGAAGCTCAACTTGTGGAAAAAGAACAAGGTAACGACGAAGCGCATGAAATGGATGACGACTTCATTGAAGCATTAGAGTATGGTCTTCCACCAACAGGCGGACTAGGAATAGGTATTGACCGTCTTGTCATGCTCTTAACAAATGCGCAGTCAATCCGTGATGTATTGCTGTTCCCGCAAATGCGTTCAAAAGACTAAGTGTGAATGGAAGAGTGTATCTCGCGTGTTGAGGTGCACTCTTTTTTATTTGAGAATAAAGTACTTGCGTTAGTTTCTTGTGCGTGGTATATTTGAATACGTTGCTTTTGACGTAACTATTTATGTACTACAACTTTAGCGAAACAAACTTTTAAAAAGTGCTTGACGCGTACTATACAGTGTGGTATTATATAAAAGTTGCCAAAACAACTTGAACAGAAAAAAGAAACACTATGAACCTTGAAAACTGAACAGCAAAATGTCAACGAATTATCGTTTGAGAAGCCGGTTTTGCCGGTGAAACAAACACAAACAGATCTTAGTTGATCTGATAGACATCTTAAATGATGCCAG